>CAVYZV010000007.1:0-351574 GCA_963773145.1 uncultured Solirubrobacteraceae bacterium | reverse complement strand
GATGCGTCCCATTCAGCGCGGCCCCGAAACGGCGCCGTGTGCCCGCAGGCTCGCCTGATCCGCCCGTAGCGCCGAGCAGACGACCTCGAGCCCGACGCCGCGCGAGCCCTTCACCAGCACGGTGTCGCCTCCGAGCAGCAGCCCCGGCACCAGCTGCGACGCCGCGGGGGCGTCGGGCACTGTGTGGGCCTCGCCCGGGAAGGCCGCGGCGATCTCTGCACCCAGCGGCCCCACGGCCACCAGCAGCTCGACGCCCGCCTCGCCGGCCTGACGGCCCAGCCGGCGGTGCAGCGCCGGGCCCTGCTCTCCGAGCTCGAGCATCTCCCCGAGTATCGCCACGCGCCGGCCCGCGGCGCTCGCCGCGAGGTCCTCGAGCGCCGCCCGCATCGACATCGGGTTGGCGTTGTAGCAGTCCTCGATCAGCAGGCCGCCGCCGGCGAGCGCGTGGCGCTGGCCGCGCATCTCCGAGAACTCGACCCGCACCTCGCCCTCGGGCGTGTACCCCAGCGTCCGCGCCGCCGCCACGGCGGCCAGCAGGTTGCGCAGGTTGTGCGCCTGCGAGAACGAGGGCCGCAGCACGAGCTCCTCGCCGCGCTCGCGGATCACGACGGCGCCGTCGGGCCGGCGCTCGCCGAGCGTCACGTCCGCCCCCTCCTCGCCGAAGGTCACGGTCTGCAGGTCGGCCCGCAGATGTCCGTCGAGCAGCGGCTCCCCGTACGGGACCACGGCGGTGCTGCCGGGCGCCATGCCGGCGATCAGCTCCGCCTTGGCGGCCGCGATCGCCTCGAGCGAGCCGAGCAGCTCGAGGTGGGCGGCCCCGACGTTGACGATCACGCCGACCTCCGGCCGAGCGATCTCCGTCAGCTCGGCGATCTGGCCCGGGCCGCGCATCGCCATCTCCAGCACCAGCACCTCCACCTCCTCGCCGATCGCCAGGATCGCCAGCGGCAGCCCGATCTCGGTGTTGTGGTTGCTGGGGCTGGCGGCAGTCCGCGCGTAGGGCGCGAGCAGTGCGGCCAGGATGTCCTTGGTCGAGGTCTTGCCCGCGGACCCCGTAATCGCCGCCACCCTCGTCCCGCCGCGGCCGAGGTGCTCCCGCCAGGCGCGGGCGAGCGTCTGCAGTCCGGCGAGCGGGTCGGGGTGCTCGAGCACCGCCCCCTGCTCTGCCGCGGCCATCGCGGCGGCGGCGTGCCCGGGGCCGACGAGGACCCCCCAGGCCCCCGCCAGCAGCGCCTGCGGGGCATGCTCGCCACCGTCGGAGCGGGTCCCCTGCAGGCCGACGAACAGCTCTCCCGCCACCGTGGCGCGCGAATCGATGTTGACCCCGGCGGGTCCGGGGGGGTGCTCCCCCGTGGGCGCTCTCAGCAGCGTGGCCCCTGCCGCACGGGCTACGTGCTCGGCGTCCCAGCTCCTCATCCGGAGCGAACCCCCTCCAGCGGGCGGGCGAGGGAGCGGAGCGCTTCCCTGGCGACGGTCACGTCGTCGAAGGGCAGCTTGCGCCCGCCGGCCAGCTCCTGTCCCTGCTCATGGCCCTTGCCGGCGATGATCACCACGTCGCCGGGCGACGCCGCCGCCAGCGCCCGCCCGATCGCGGCGCGACGGTCCACCTCGGTGCTGACGGCCTCGGCGGGGTCGGCGCCGGCACCAGCGCCGGTGCGCGCGGGGATCCCGGACATGATCTCCGCGATGATCGCCCCGGGATCCTCCGAGCGGGGATTGTCGGAGGTGACGACCACGAGGTCGGACAGGCGGGCGGCGATCTCGCCCATGAGGGGGCGCTTGGCGCGGTCACGGTCGCCGCCGGCGCCGAACACGCACAGCACGCGGCCTCCCCCGCCGCCGGGGCGGGCGATGATTTCGCGTGCCGCCACGAGCACGTTCTCGAGCGAGTCGGGGGTGTGCGCGTAGTCGACCAGCACGGCGAAGCGCTGTCCCTCGTCGACCGGCTCCAGCCTTCCCGGCACCGTCACCCCCTGTTCGAGCGCCGCCAGCAGCGGCTCCAGCTCGAGCCCGAGACAGCGCCCCGCCGCGAGCGCGGCGAGCGCGTTGGCGACGTTGAAGCGCCCCGGAAGCGGCAGCTCGACCTCGCGTCGCAGCCCCTCGGCGCTCAGCGTGAAGCTGGAGCGGCCCGGCTCGCAGCGGATGCCGGCGGCCGCGTAGTCGGCCTCCGCATCGATCGCGAACGTGACCGCGTCGCCCAGCTCGGCCGCCAGGCGCCGGCCGTAGGGGTCGCCCAGATTGACGATGCTGTGCGCCGGGGGCGGGCCGGCCGCAGGCCGGAACAGCAGGCGCTTGGACGCAAAGTAGTCCTCCATCGTGGGATGGAAGTCGAGGTGGTCCTGGGTGAGGTTGGTGAACACCGCCGCGGCGAACGCGATCGCGTCGGTGCGCCCCAGCTCGAGCGCGTGCGAGGACACCTCCATCGCGCAGGCGCGGTCGCCACCGTCGAGCATCGCCCGCAGGTCCGCCTGCAGGTCGATCGCCTCGGGGGTCGTCCGCAGCACCTCCCGCTCCTGCCCGGCGATCACCGACTTGACCGTTCCGAGCAGCCCGCACGAGTAGCCGCCCGCGCGTTCGAGCAGGCGCCGCAGCAGGTACGTCGTGGTGGTCTTGCCGTTGGTGCCCGTCACCCCCACCACCTTCAGCTCCCTGGAGGGGTGCCCGTAGAAGCTCGCCGCCAGCGGCGCCATCGAGCCACGCACCGACGGCACCATCACCTCGGGAACGCCGAGGCCCAGGGTGCGCTCCACGACCAGCGCCCGCGCGCCCGCGGCGACGGCCTGGGGCGCGAACTCGTGACCGTCCCGGCGAAAGCCGCTGACGCAGAAGAACAACTCGCCGCCGCGCACCTGCCGGCTGTCGTAGGCCAGGCCGGTCAGCTCGACCCCGGCGGCCTCGCCGCAAGCGCCGGCGCCGATCGCCTGCGCTCCCTCGAGCAGCTGCTCGAGCCTCATCTCGGCGCCCGGCTGGACATCGGTGAGTGAGTGTAGTTTCCGGCCCCGCCGGAGAAGGGGGGCGGTTGTGGCCGGTGCGCCGCCCGCCCGCGCGGCTGCCCGCCGGGCGCGGCGCCTGGCGCGGCCCGGCTACTGGCCCGGGGCGACGTCCATGTAGGGCAGGGCGAAGCTCATGATCTGACCGAAGGCGGGCGCGGCCACGGTGCCGCCGAAGATGGAACCGGTCCGGGGTTCGTCGACGACGACCGCACACAGGAGCTTCGGATCCTTCGCGGGAGCGAAGCCGATGAACGAGGCCACGTAGGCGCTGTGTGAGTATTCCCCGGTGGCAGGGTCGATCTTGCTGGCGGTGCCGGTCTTGCCGGCGAGCTTGTAGCCGGGTATCGCGACCTCGCTGGCGGTTCCCCCGGGGCCGAGCACGCCTTCGAGCATCCGGCTGACCGCGGCCGCGGTGGCGGTCGAGATGACCCGCCGTCCGTGCTGGGCGGGCACGGGCCGCCCTCCGATCGCGCTGACGATGTGGGGAGGCCGCAGGATCCCGCCGTTGGCGACGGCGGCGTAGGCCTCGACCATCTGCATCGGTGTCACGAGCTCGCCCTGCCCGATCGGAAGGTTCCCCATCGAGGATCCGGAGTACTTCTGTAGGGGCAGCACGAGGCCCTGTTCTTCGCCCGACAGGCCGGCCCCGGCGGTGGTGCCGAAACCGAAGCGGTGGACCCAGCTGTTGAAGCTCGAGGCGCCCTCGACTTTGCCGATCTCGATCGCTCCGACGTTGCTCGAACGAGCCAGGATTTCGCTCACCGAGAGCGTTTCCTCGGCGTGTTCGGTGTCATCGTGGATCGTTCGGTCGGCGACCTGGATCTGGTCGGGAACCGCGAACCCGCTGCTCGGGGTGATGAGGCCCTGCTGCAGGGCGCCCGCGACCGTGATCACCTTGAAGGTCGAGCCGGGTTCGTAGTCGAAGCTCACGGCACGGTCCTCGAGCGCGCTCGGCGACGCCGCGCCGGGGTTGTTGGCGTTGACCTGGGGCCAGTTGGCGACGGACAGCAGTTCGCCGCTGCGGGGGTCCATCACGATCGCGGTGGCGTCTTTCGGTTCGAACACGCGGCCCACCGCGGCCAGCACCTGTTCGGTGCGCTCCTGGATGTTGGAGTCGAGCGTGAGGGAGACGTTCGTGCCCGGCTGCTCGGGCCGGCTTTCGCTGATCGAGAGCGGCTGGCCGAGGGCGTCGCTGACGACGCGCCGCTTGCCCGCGTCGCCCGCGAGCAGCCGGTTGTGTGCGTACTCCAGTCCCGAGAGGCCCTGGCCTTCGGTGCCCACGAAGCCGAGCACCTGGGCGGCGAGCGAGCCGCGCGGATACACGCGGCGCATCACCGGCGTGCCGGCGATCCCCGGCACTTTCAGCGCCAGCACGGCTTCCGCCTGGGACTGCGGCAGCGACCGTGCGAGGTACACGAAACCGTGGTGCTCGCTCAGCTTTTCGAGGATCGCCGGGCTGCTCTGCCCCAGCAGCGGCGCGAGCCGCTTGGAGAGCGCGAGCGGGTTCTGGACCAGGTAGGGGTCGGCGGACAGGTCCTGGGCGGGCTCGGAGACGGCCAGCTCGACACCGGCGCGGTCGGTGATCGACCCCCGGCGCGGGCTGACGGCCTCTTCGCTCAGATGCTCGGTGTTGCCGGCTTTGCGCAGGGTGGCGCCGCGGAAGACGTCCAGGTACATCGTGCGGCTGCAGGCGAGCGCCAGCAGCAGGAAGAACAGCGCGAAGATCGGCCCGGCGCGGTGCTGGACGAAGTCCACGCTTCGCTAGCCGCCCGCGCCCGTTTCCGAGACCTGCCCTTCGGCGCCCGAGGGCGAGGACGCTTCCGCGCTCGCGGTTTCCCCGCTCGACGCTTCGCTACTGGGCGCTTCACTGCTCGCCGTTTCGCCGCTCGAGGCTTCGGCACTCGACGACGTTTCGCTGCTCGAGGCTTCACTGCCCGAGCCTTCGCTGCTCGAGGTTTCGCTGCTCGAGCCTTCGCTGCTCGAGGTTTCGCTGCTCGAGGCTTCGCTGCCGGTTGACGTGGCGCCGGTTTCGCCCGCCGGGTGTGCGGGCGCGTGCAGCCGTGCGGCGGCGCCCGCTGCCGCAGCATGCCCGTGAGAGGCCCTGAGGAAGCGCAGCTGGGTCAGCGACACCGGACTCATCCCCAGGCGGACGGCCAGCTGGCGGATCCGTTCGGGCGAGGCGAGTTCGGCATTTTCGATCCCGAGCGTGGCGTTCTCGCGCTCGAGTGTCTGCGCGCGTTCGAGCGAGTGGCCGACCCCGACGTTGAGCTTCAGCAGGCCGAGCTGCAGGGTCACGATCCCGATCAGGGCGAAGGCGATCAGCGCGATCGACCAGCGGCCGCTGATCACGCGGTCGGTCAGCGGGTGCCGGGATAGCCGGGCGAGGCCGCGGCCGAGGGCCAGCAGCGGCCGCGGCAGACGGCGCTGCGGAGCCGCCGGCGTGGTGCGGCGAGGAGGGGAAGGTCCCGACACACGGCGGGGAGCCCTCACGCTCGAGAGGCCGCGACCCCCGGCGGGCGCCGCCGTCCGCCGTGACGGTGCGGTCGCCGGTGCGGGGCTCATGAGGCATCTCCCGGCTGCAGCTTGCGGGCGGCGCGCAGGCGCGCGGAGGAGGCGCGGGGGTTGGCGTCGAGCTCCTCGGCGCCGGGAACGACAGCGCGCCGGTTCAGCAGCGCCGCCTCGGCTTCGCGACCGCAGCCGCACACAGGCAGATCGGGTGGGCAGATGCAGCCGCGGGCGCGCTCGGCGAGGAAGCGCTTGACGCGCCGGTCCTCGAGCGAATGGAAGGAGATGGCCGCCAGCACGCCGCCCGTGTCCAGCAGCTCCCATGCCGCCGGGAGCGCGCGGTCGAGCTGTCCGAGCTCGTCGTTGACGGCGATGCGGATCGCCTGGAAGGAGCGCTTGGCGGGATGCCCGCCGGCAAAGCGGGCGGGCGCGGGTATGGCCTGGGAGATCGTCTCCACCAGCTCCTGGGTGCTGCGCAGGGGCGCGGTCTCCCTGCGCTTGACGATCGCGCGGGCGATGGCGCCGGCGTAGCGCTCCTCTCCGTAGTCGCGCAGGATCCCGGCCAGGCGCCGCTCGTCGATCTCGGCCAGCAGGGTGCCCGCGCTCGGTTCCGAGTCAGGGTCCATGCGCATGTCCAGGGGAGCGTCGTAGGAGTAGGAGAAGCCACGCTCGCGGGTGTCGAGCTGCATCGAGGACGTGCCGAGGTCGAACAGGACCGCGTCCGCGACGAACCCCTCTTCGGCGAGCTGCCCCAGGGCCTCCGCATAGCCGGAGCGGATGAAGCGCATCCGGCAGCCGACCTCGCGGCTGAGCTCGGCGAAGCGGGCCTCCGACAGCGGGTCGCGGTCGATCGCCACCAGCGTGCCGGTGTCGCCGAGGCGCTCGGCGATCAGCCGGGCGTGGCCGCCCCAGCCGAACGTGCAGTCGACGACGCGCTGGCCGGGCCGGGGGTCGAGCAGCTCGATCGCCTCGCGGGCGAGCACCGGCGTGTGTGGGGCCCCGGGCACCACCGGACCAGAGCTCCGGCCGGGGCGCCGCTCGCGCCGCGGGCGGGAGGCTTCCCGCCGTTCGGGTCCCTCGCGGCTTCCCCGGCGCCCTCCTGGCTTGCTCATCTCAAGAACCGGCATCGACACGCGCGGTGACCTCCGCAACGCTGCTCAGCAGCGCCGGGCGGTAGTCGCTCCAGGCAGCCTTGTTCCACAGCTCCATCCTCTCTCCTGCGCCGACCACCACGACCTCCTTCTGCAGCGCGGCGTGTTCGGCCAGGAACGACGGGATCATCACGCGCCCCGCGCCGTCGAGCTCGGTTTCGTGCGAGCTGCCGAAGAAGAAGCGCTCGAGCTCGGGCAGTCGCGGCGAGAGCGCGGGCACCGCCTCGATCTGCCGGCTCGTGTAGCGCTCATAGTCGCTGGGCCGCCACACGCCCACGCACGGCTTCAGGTCCAGGGGCATCGTCAGCACCACCCCGTCGGCCAGTGCCGCGCGGTAGCGGGCCGGGACGGTGAGGCGGCTCTTCGCGTCGAGTGTGTGGTCGAAGGTGCCGCGGAAGGGGACCAAGGAAGCGCTCCAAGCTGAATACCGAGCCGGGGTGGAGGAGTGGGAGGAGCTCCTCCACCCGGGCTCGCTGAGCGCGAACATAACCCACCTTCTCCCACTTTGCAACCCTTCCACACATTTTTTCCCACAAGACCACCCACAGCGCCACACGCCGACATCGCCCCCTCCCCCCCTCCCACACGGCCGCCTGCCCTGCGATCGGCCGCCCGGAAAGCCGAACTTGCGCGTGCCGTGGACCCGAGCGCGTACCATCAGCCGGCGGCTCCCCGCGCCCCGGTGCCGGCGAGCTAGAAAGCGACTCAGAGGTTTGACGCACTCCGGTACCGCAACGTTGAAGCGCGATTCTCGCGGTGTCGCCGCGCGTGCCGCCGCGGCCCTCGCGCTGCTGGGCCTCGTGCTTGTGCTGGCGGCCTGCGGGTCGAGCAAGAGCAGCGGGACCTCAGCCGACCCCGCCACCGTGGTGCCCGCCTCGACGCCCGTGTACCTGGGGGCCGAGGTGCGCCCCGAGGGTGCCCTCGAGCAGGCCACGCTCGACGCCGGACGCAGGCTGACCGGCCGCAACGAACCATTCGCCGGCCTGCTGGGTGCGCTCCAGACCCCCGGCTCGCCGCCACTGGACTACAGCCGCGACGTCGCGCCCTGGCTCGGCCACCACGCAGCGGTCTTCCTCAGCACGCTGAAGGGCGCCGACGCGCTCGGGCAGATCCTGCTCGCCGGGGGGCAGCACGTGTCGTTCCCGTTCACGCCCGGCGGGGCACAGGGGGCCGTGGTGCTCGGCACCGATGACATCGACGCCGCCCGCAAGTTCGTCAACCAGGCCGCGAGGAGCGCGGGCGCGAATCCGAGCAGCTACCGCGGCACGACGCTGATGGTCACGAGCGCCGGGGACGCCTTCGCGATCGTCAAGGGGTTCGTCGTGCTGGGCAGCCAGGCGGCGGTCCAGAGCGTGGTCGACACCTCGCTCGGCGGCGCGTCCCTGTCCTCTTCGAGCGACTACGCGGCGTTGCGCAAGAGCTCGCCCCAGCAGGCGCTCGCGCACCTGTACGTCTCCAGCGCCGCGTCCGGGCCGGCCGCCGGTGCGGCCGGGGAAGCGCTGGGAACGCTGATCGGCCGCGGCGCCACGCTGGCCTCGCTGACACCGGAACACAACGCCGTCACGGTCGACCTCGACGTCCTGTCCCCCGCGGGCTCGCAGGGGCTCCTCGGCGCGGGCTCCGAAGGCGCGCAGGCGCTGGGCGCTCTGCCGGGGGAATCATGGCTGGCCCTGGGCGTGGGCAACACCCAGGCCGCGCTCGGCGCCAACCTCGGGCACCTCGGCTCGCTGCTCGGGTCGATCGGCGGCGAAAGCTCCTCCTCGGGCGGCACATCGGGGCTGCTGTCGGGTGGCCTGGGAGGGCTGCTGAAGGCGCTGCTGACCCCGCTGGAGGATCTCGCCGCCAACACCCCCAAGGCGCGCGCCGACTACGCGAGCTGGATGGGGCCGACGGGCGTGTTCGCCTCCGGGGCGGGGCTGCTCGAACTGCGCGCGGGAGTGGTGATCGAGTCCTCCGACGCGGCCAGCTCGAAGGCCGCCGTGGGCAAGCTCGCCGCGCAGCTCGCCGGCCAGGGCGCGACCGTATCGGCGGCCACGGTCCCGGGGGCCGAAACGGCCGCCTCGGTGGGCCTCTCGGGGCTGCCGCTCCCGGTCGTGATCGCCTCCGGAACGAACTCCACGGGTCAGGCCACCTTCGTGATGGGGCTGGGGGCGAACTCGGTGTCGACGGCGCTGAATCCCCCGTCCACGCTCTCCGGCAGCGAACGTGCCACCGCCGCCGCGCACGCCCTGGGGGAAGGCATCCAGCCCTCCCTGATCGTCGAGGTGCCGACGCTGCTGGCCCTGCTGGAAGGCCTGGGGCTGACCGAAACGAGCAGCTCTCCCCTCATGAGCTACCTCAAGGCCGCCTCGATCGTGAGCGGCGGCACGCGTGAGCTGGGCGGGGGCATCGAGCGCGTGAAGCTGGTCGTCGGCCTCACCGGCTCCGGGAGCTGAGCCGCGGCCACGATCGCCCGGCGCGCCGGGCGATCAGCCGCTGGCGGCGGTGTTCGCGGGCAGCGGAACGGCCCGCAGGAACTTCGGCGCGCCGTTGCTGATCGTGTCCACGCCGTAGCTGGAGAGGCTGCTTTCGCCGTCGGAGTGGATCGCGAGCGGGCCCAATACGGACTCCTGCGGCGGCGCCCCCAGCAGGCGCGCGATCACCGTGCGGCGGTCCGTGGCGTCGTGCCCGGCGGAGTTGATCGCGTCGAGCACCATCCGCATCGTGGCGTATCCATCGAGCGCCCACGGGCCGGCCGAGGAGCCGAACTCGCGCCGGTAGGCGTCGAGCACGCTCTGGGCCTGTGGAAGGTAGGAGGCGCTCGACAGCAGCGGTGTGGTCAGGTAGGTGACGGTGGCCGCGGGGCCGAGGTGAGAGGCGAAGGGCCCGCTCGTCATGGCGCTGTCGCCCAGCAGCTTCAAGCTCGGATCGGCGCGGTGCAGTTCCCGCCACAGGCGGGCGCTCGAGGCGCTCCCTTCGCCGGCCATGAAGACCGCGTCCGCGCCGCTGGCGGTGATCGTTTCGACGAGCTTTTCGTAGCTGCTCCCGGGGGCCGTGGAGACGCTTTCGTGGGCCGGCACGTGGATCCCGGCGGCCTGGGCCTTGCCGGCCACGATCGTCGCCAGGGCGCTGGCAAACGGGTCCAGGTTGTCGAGCACGTACACGCTGTGGACCCCGAGCGAGCGCATCAGCGCGACCTGGGCCTGGGCCTCGCCGAGGTCACCCGGGATCACGCGGCCGAAGGTCTGCAGCCCGCTGGGGTAGAAGCGCCCGGGCTCGTCCTGGCCCGCGTCGAGCGAGGAGGTGAGGCCGACATAGGGGCTGGCGGGGCTCACCTGCAGGACGCCCGCGCCGTTGATCAGCGGCAGCGAGATGGCGGTTGCGGCCGAGTCGAAGTCGCCCAGGTAGGCGATCGTGCTCGGATCCTGGGCGGCGCGCTTGGCGTTGCTGGCGGTGATGCCGGGGTTCCACACCCCTGTCTTGGGGTCCGCGTCATCGAGTGAGACGTAGGCGATCTTGTACGGCCCGGCGCGGGCTCCGGCCTGGGCGAGGGCGAGCTTCTCGCCGTCGACGATCTGCTGCGTCGCCTGGCTGCTGGGCCCATGCAGCGGCAGGCTCGAGTACACCGTGAGCGAGCCGCCGGTCGCTTCGGCGGTGTCGGGCGCCGTACTGGCGGCGCACCCCGACAGAATTGGGAAGGCCGCGAGGACGGCGGCGAGACCCAGCCAGCGGGCGAGCACCGCGGGTTAGCTGCGGCGCCCCGGAAGGTAGCTCGCGAGGATCCTCAGCGACGCCCCTACCAACGCGATGGCGGCGGTCAGCAGGAAGGCGTCCAGGCCTTTGTCGCTGATCGACCACAGCACGATCCAGATGATCAGTCCCGCGGTGACTGTGAGTATCAGACCCATCGGCGCGGATCCTACCTGGCCCGCCCGAGGCCTGTGGCCAGTTCGGCGACGATCTCCCCCACGGCCGCGGCCGGGTCTGGATCCTCCGCCGCGGCCCGCACCAGGCGCGTCCCCACGATCACCCCGTCGGCCCCGGCGGCGGCCGCCCGGGCGGCGTGCTCGGGGGTGGAGATCCCGAAACCGAGCGCCACCGGTGCGCTGGCGAAGGCCTTCGCGTCGGCGATCAGCCTGGCGGCGCTGTCCTGCACCTGGTCGCGCTCACCGGTGGTGCCGACCACCGAGACCGCGTACACGAACCCCTGCGCGGAGGACACGATCTCCTTCAGGCGGGCCGGCGGCGTGGTGGGCGCCACCAGCGGCACCAGCGCGAGCCCGAAATGCTCACACGCCTCTGCCACCTCGGGCGCGGCGCCGTAAGGCAGGTCGGGCACGATCAGCCCCGAGGCGCCGCTGCGTTGCAGGCGCTCGACGAACGCACTCGCCCCTGGCGCAAAGACCATGTTGGCGTAGCACATCGCCACCACCGGGACGCTCTGCGACAGCCGGGTGGCGATCTCGAGCACCGCGGCGACGTTGGTCCCCGCCTCCAGCGCCCGCGTGTCCGCGGCCTGGATCACCGGCCCGTCGGCGAGCGGGTCCGAGTAGGGGAACCCGAGCTCGATGATGTCCGCGCCGGCGGCCACGCAGGCCTCGCCGATCCGCAGCGACTCCCGCGGGCTCGGAAAGCCGCCCATCATGTAGGGCATCAGCGCGGCGGCGCCCGGAGCCCGCGCGAACGCGGCGGCGATGCGCTCGTGCCCGGCCTGCACGGTGGTGCTCACGCGGGGCCTTCGCCCAGCACCTGGGCGAGGTCCTTGTCGCCCCGCCCGGACAGGCACACGAGGTCGAGCTCGCCGTCGCTCTGCTCGAGCACCCACGCCAGCGCGTGGGCCGTCTCGAGCGCCGGAATGATCCCCTCCAGCCGCGTCACCTCTCTGAACGCGGCCAGCGCCTGCTCGTCGGTCACGGCCACGTAGCGTGCGCGGCCGCTGTCGCGTAGGTGGGCGTGCTGCGGCCCGGCGCCGGGGTAGTCGAGGCCGGCTGAGATGGAGTGGGCCTGCAGGATCTGCCCCTCCTCGTCCTGCATCACCGCCGAGCGGGACCCGTGCAGCACGCCCGGACGACCTCCGACGGTCAGTGGCGCCCCGTGGCGGGGCGTATCGATCCCGTCGCCGGCGGCCTCCACGCCGACCAGCTGCACCGACGCCTCCTCGATGAAGGCCGAGAAGATCCCGATCGCGTTCGACCCCCCTCCCACGCACGCCACCACGCGCTCCGGCAGGCGTCCCTCGCGCTCGAGCAGCTGGGCGCGGGCCTCCTCGCCGATCACCCGCTGCAGCTCCCGCACCATCGCCGGGTAGGGCGCGGGGCCCACGGCCGAGCCGATCACGTAGTGGGTGCTCTGCACGTTGGCGACCCAGTCGCGGATCGCCGCGGAGGTGGCCTCCTTGAGCGTGCGCGAGCCCGCGTCGACCGGCTCCACGCTTGCCCCCAGCAGCTGCATGCGCTGCACGTTGGGGCGCTGGCGGACGGTGTCCTCGACGCCCATGTAGACGACGCATTCCATGCCCAGCAGCGCGCACACCGTCGCCGTGGCGACGCCGTGCTGGCCGGCGCCGGTCTCGGCGATGATCCTGCGCTTGCCCATCCGCCGGGCCAGCAGCACCTGGCCGAGGGCGTTGTTGAGCTTGTGCGAGCCGGTGTGGTTGAGGTCCTCGCGCTTGAGATAGACGCTGCGCCCGACGCGCTCGGACAGGCGGGTGGCGAGGTACAGCGGCGTGGGCCTGCCCGCGAAGTCGCGCAGCAGCACCGCGAGCTCGCCCAGGTAGCCCTCGTCGACGCTCGCCTGCCGCCAGGCCTGCTCGAGCTCGGCCAGCGCGGGCATCAGCGTCTCCGGCACGAACTGCCCCCCGTAGGGGCCGAAGGTCTGCTCTACGAGAGGTTCTGAGCGGGTTGCGCTCACGCCGGCTGCCCGGCCTGCGCGGCCTGTCCCGCCTCCGCGGGCTGGCCCGTCTCCGCGGCCTGCGCGGCCTGTCCCGCCTCCGCAGGCTGCCCGGCGTCCGCAGTGTCGCCCGCCTCCGCAGGCTGCGCCGCCTGCGCGGCCTGCGCGCGTTGCTCGTCGGCAGCCGCGACGGCGGCGAAGAAGGCGTGCATCCGCTCGGTGTCCTTGCGTCCCGGGGACTGCTCTGTGCCGCTCGCGACGTCGACCCCCCAGGGCTTTGTGACCGCGATCGCCTCGCCGACGTTGCCGGCGTGCAGGCCCCCGGAGAGGATCATCGGCGTGCGCGAGCGTCGCGCCGCCAGCAGCTCCCAGTCGAAGCTCTCCCCGGTGCCGCCGCGCAGCTGGGCGCTCGCCGGCGAGCTCGGGCGGGCGTCGAAGAGATGGAAGTCGGTATGGAAGCGTCCGCTGTCGCGGACGTCTCCGGGGGTCGCGACCTGGATCGCCTTGATCACGCGAGCGCCGGTCCGGCGGGCGAGCTCGGCGCACATCGCGGGGCCCTCGTCGCCGTGCAGCTGCAGGAGCGTCAGCCCCAGCTCGTCGGCGGTCGCCGCCACGAAGTCGGGGGGCGCGTTGACGAACACCCCGCACAGCTCGACGCGACGGCGGAGCTGGCGCGCAGATGACGGCCGCCTGCTCGATCGAGCAGCGACGCGGGCTCGGCTCGTAGAAGATCATCCCCACCGCCCACGCCCCCAGCGAGCAGGCCAGTTCCGCGTCCGGCAGGGTGGTGACCCCGCAGATCTTGACGGCGGTTGGCCCGGTCGCGGACATGGACCAACGGTAGCGGCGAACGGCGAGGCCCCGCCGCCTGGGACGAGGCCTCGCTGCACTGGAGGAAGTGCTTAGCCGCCGGGGGTGTTGGGGTTGGGGACCGAGTTGGGACGGGCGCCGAGCGTGACGGACACGGTCTTGCTTTCGTAGCCGCCGCTCCCGTTGGCGCGCTTGAGCCCGACCTTCACCGTCTCACCGGGCTTGTGGGCGGAGATCGCGGCCGCGAGTTCTTCCGAGCCGTTGATCTTTTTGCCGTTGACCGAGACGATGATGTCGCCACCGACAGCGACCTGGCCGCTTTCGGTGTTGGTCGTGACGGTGCCGCCTTTGATGCCGGCCTTTTCGGCGGCGGTGCCCTTCTGCACGCTCTGGACCAGGGCGCCCGACTTGACGGGCAGGTTCAGGGCGGACAGGGAGCCGTCGATGGTCAGCGAGGTGAGGCCGAGGTAGGCGCCGCGGACGGTGCCGCCCTTCTCGAGCTGGGCGATCTCGGACTTGGCCTTGTTGATCGGGACCGCGAAGCCGATGCCGACGCTGCCGTTGCTGCCGCTGCCGCCGGTCTCGATCTGGGAGTTGATGCCGATCACCTGGCCCTGGGTGTTGATCAGCGGGCCACCCGAGTTGCCGGGGTTGATCGGCGCATCGGTCTGCAGGACGTTGTTGATCGTGAAGCCGTTGGGGGCTGTGATTTCACGCTGCAGCGCGGAGATGACGCCCGCGGTCAGCGTCCGCTGGAGGTCGAACGGGTTACCGATCGCGTACGCCTGTTCGCCCACCTGCGCCGCGCTCGAGTCGCCGAGCACGAGTGGGTGGAGTGTGAGGCCGTCGGTCGGGATGCGCAGCACGGCGAGGTCGTTGGAGGGGTCCTTGCCGAGCACCTGGGCTTCGACGGTCTTGCCTTTTTCGAAGCTCACGTTGACCTTGATCGCATTCTCGATCACGTGGTAGTTGGTCAGGATGGTGCCGTTGCTGTCGATTACGACGCCCGATCCGGAAGCCTGACCCTGACGCTGGCTTTCACCGAACAGGAAGGGCGATTCGGATTTCTGGACGACGGTGGACGTGACGAACGCCACGCCGGGTGCGTCCCGCTCATAGATTTCGTGCGGGGTGTAGCCGTGCGTCACCTGCGCGGCGTTTTTGGTTTCGGCCGCCGGGGCGGTCGTGGTGACGGTTGTGACGGTCGCGTGGCTCGAGTTGAGACCGCCGAAGGCGGCGATCACTACGGCCACGAGGGCGCCCCCGAGTAGGGCGCAGCCGAACGGGACTAGGAATGAACGTTGCATGTTGGCGAGGATGATCGGACGGGGTGAAGCCGAACTAAAAGTCTCACCCCGAGCCCATAAAGGCCTAGTTCGGCCCGCCCTCCAGGCCGTCGAGCAGCGTTCGCAGCGCCTGCGCCGGGTCTGGGGCGCGCATCAGCGACTCCCCGATCAGCACCGCCGCGACCCCCGCCTGGCGCAGCCCGCGCAGCTGCGCCGCCGTACCGATGCCCGACTCCGACACGACCGCAACGTCGGGGGGGATCTGCCCCAGCAGCTGTTCGGTGCGGGAGACGTCGACGCTGAAGTCGCGCAGGTCGCGGTTGTTGATCCCGACCAGGGACGATCCCGCCGCCAGCGCACGCTCGAGCTCCGGCGCGTCGTGAACCTCCACGAGCACGTCGAGATCGAGCTCGCGCGCCTGCTGTGAGAAGGAGAGGAGCTGCTCCTGAGAAAGCGCTGCGACGATCAAAAGCACCGCGTCGGCCCCGGCGGAGCGGGCCTCGTGGAGCTGGTAGGGGTCGACGATGAAGTCCTTGCGCAGGACGGGCAGGCGGTGGCGGGCGCGAGCCTCGTGCAGGTCGCGCAGGCGCCCGTCGAAGTTCGCCTCCTCCGTCAGGACCGAGAAGGCGACGGCGCCGCCGCGTTCGTAGGCGTCGAGCATCTCGTGCAGGTCGGCCTGCTCGCGCAGCGTCCCGGCCGACGGCGAGCGGCGCTTGAACTCCGCGATCACGCCGAGCCCCGGTGCCCGCAGCGCGGCCTCGAAGCGGGGACGGGCGTCCTCGCCCTGCGCGGGAGCGGCGAGCTGCGACACCGGCAGCTCGAGCTTGCGGCGCTCGACCTCGGCGCGGGTCTGGGCGACGATCCGCTCGAGCACGCTGGGAACGCCGGCACCGGATGCGCCGCGGGGAGTCGTGCGCTCGCCGGTAGCCTGCTCGCCGCCCGCGCTCATCGCGCGCTCTCCGCCGGCGCGAACCTGCGGGTTGCGGCCACGTAGCGCGACAGGGCCTCGGCAGCACGGCCGTCGGCGAGGGCCGCGCGCGCTGCCTCGACGCCCTCGGCGATCGTGTCGGCGGCGCCCGCGACGTAGATCGCGGCGCCTGCGTTGATCAGCGCCACCTCCTCGCCCGGCGCCGGGCCGTCGACGCGGCCGTCGACGCGCAGGATCGCTTCCGTGAGCGCGGCGTTCTCCTCCGGCGTGCCCCCCGCCGGGGCCTCCGCGCCGGCGCCGAGCCCGGCCTGCTCGGGCGTCAGGACGTAGCTGGTGATCTCCTCCCCGTTGACCTCGACGACCTGGGTGGGGGCGCTCGCGGAGACCTCGTCGAGGCCGTCCTCGGCGCTCACGACGAGCGCGCGGTCGACCCCGAGCAGTGCCAGCGCGCCGGCCATCGTCTCCAGGAAGCCGGGATCCGAGACCCCGATCAGCTGGCGCCGCGCGCCGGCCGGATTGGTCAGCGGTCCGAGCATGTTGAAGATCGTGCGCACCGCCAGCTCGCGGCGCACCGGCACCACGTAGCGCGTGGCCTGGTGGTGGGTCGGGCGCGAACATGAAGCCGAAGCCGGCCTCTTCGATGCACTCGGCCACCTGCTCGGGAGCGAGGTCGATGCGCGCGCCGAGCGCCTCCAGCAGGTCGGCCGAGCCGGAGCGGCTGGTGGCCGAGCGGTTGCCGTGCTTGGCGACCGCGCAACCGGCACCCGGCGGCGATCAGCGCGGCGGTGGTGGAGACGTTGAACGTGCTGCGCCCGCCGCCGGTGCCGGCCGTGTCGAGCAGGTCGTCGCGCTCGACGGGGACGTGGGCGGCGAGCTCGCGCATCGTGCGCGCCAGGCCGGCGAGCTCCTCGACGGTCTCCCCCTTCGTGCGCAGCGCGATCAGGAAGCCGGCGATCTGGATCTCCGAGACCTCGCCGTGCATGATCTCCGAGAGCACCTCGGCGGCCTGATCCTCGGTCAGCGAGGTCGCGCGCGATGCGAGCGTGTCGATCGCGCTGGTGAGGACCTCGTTGGGCATCTAGCCCCCGGCGGGCGGCGTCGGCTGGCCGAGGAAGTTGGCGAGCAGCTCGTGGCCGTGCTCGGTGAGGACCGACTCGGGATGGAACTGGACGCCCTCCGCGGGCAGCTCGCGGTGGCGCAGCCCCATCAGCACCCCGCCGCCGCGCGCCGACTCCTCGAGGCAGTCGGGCAGCGCGGCGTCGACGACCAGCGAGTGGTAGCGGCCGACCGTCAGCGGCGAGCGCAGGCCGCTGAAGATCGTGCGGCCGTCGTGCTCGATCGTGGTGGCCTTGCCGTGCACGGGCGGATTCAGCTTGACCTCGCCGCCGAACGCCTGGGCCATCGCCTGGTGGCCGAGGCAGACGCCGAGCGTGGGCACGCCGGCCTCGGGCAGCCGCCGCACCAGCTCGAGCGTGATGCCGGCCTCGTTGGGCGTGCAGGGCCCGGGCGAGACGACGCAGCGCTCGTAGCCGCCGTCTCGAGCAGCTCCTCGACGGTGGCGCGGTCGTTGCGGACCGTCTCCACCTCCGCGCCCAGCTCGCCGAGGTACTGGACGAGGTTGTAGGTGAAGGAGTCGTAGTTGTCGAGGACGAGGACCCTCATGCCCACTCCGGCTGCTCGCAGGCCAGCGCGATCGCGCGCATCGCGGCCTGCGCCTTGGCGACCGACTCCTCGTACTCGTAGTCCGGCTGCGCGTCGGCGACCGTGCCGCCGCCCGCCTGCACGTGGGCCACGCCGTCCTTGACGACGACCGTGCGGATGTGGATCGCGGTGTCGAGGTCGCCCGCCGTAGGTGAGGTAGCCGACCGCGCCGCCGTAGCCGCCGCGCTTGACCGGCTCGAGCTCGTCGATGATCTGCATCGCGCGCACCTTGGGCGCTCCCGAGAGCGTCCCCGCGGGCAGCACCGAGCGCAGCGCGTCCATCGCGCCGACGCCCTCGCGCAGCGTGCCCGACACGGAGGAGACGATGTGCATGACGTGGCTGTAGAACTCGATCTCCATCAGCTCGTCGACGTGCCACGCTGCCGTACTCGCAGACGCGGCCGAGGTCGTTGCGGCCCGAGGTCCACGAGCATCACGTGCTCGGAGCGCTCCTTCTCGTCGGCCAGCAGCTCGGCGGCGATCCGCCGGTCCTCCTCCGGCGTGTCGCGCCGCGCGGGCGGGTGCCGGCGATCGGCTTGGTGCGAGACGTGCCGGCCGGTGACGGTCAGCAGCGGCTCCGGGCTCGCGCCGGCGACCTGGAAGTCGCCGAAGTCCAGGAAGTACATGTAGGGGCTCGGGTTGACCGCGCGCAGGCCGCGGTAGATCGAGAAGGCCTCCACCGGCACCGGCGCCGACCAGCGCTGGGAGGGCACGACCTGGAAGGCGTCGCCGGCGTGGATGTAGCGGACGATCCGCTCGACCATCCCTTCGAACTGCTCCGCGGGGCATGTTCGACTGGAACGCCGGCGGCTCGCTGCTGGACGCTGCCGCGGGGCGGGGCACGGGCCCGGCCAGCGTGTCGCGCAGCTCGCTCGATCGTGGCGGCCGCCTTGGCGTAGGCGAGCTCGACGTCGGGCTCCTGCACCAGGTCGGCGTTGGCGAGGATCGTGACGGTGTGCTTGAGGTGGTCGAAGATGACGAGCGCGTCGGAGAGCATCAGCGCCATGTCGGGCAGCCCCAGCGGATCGCGCGGCGGGATCGCCGAGCGGCTCGACCGTGCGCACGAGGTCGTAGCCGAAGAAGCCGACCGCGCCGCCGGTGAACGGGCGGTGCGTCCTCGATCGGAGCCTGCACGAAGCGGCTCAGCTCGCGCGGCGGCGAGCGCGTACGGATCCCCGCCGTCGCCGAGCGACCAGCGCAGCACGCTGCGGGGGCCGAAGCCGATGAACGACCAGCGGCCCACGCGCTGGCCCTGGTCGGCGGACTCGAGCAGGAAGGCGGGCTCGCCGGGCGCGAGCGCGCGCAGCTTCAGGAACGCCGAGACGGGCGTCTCGCAGTCGTCGATGAAGCTGTAGCTGAGCGGGATCAGGTTGTGGTCGCGGGCCAGCTCGCGCGCCCGCTCCAGGCCGGGTGTGATCTGCGGCGCTCCGGCCCCGGACGCTCCCGGGCCCGGCGGCGGGACGGCGCCCGAGGAGGAGCTAGGAGCGACGGCCATCGAGCACCCGCTCGGCGTCGTCGAGCGAGCGCCCCCGGCTGCGCATCAGCACGAGCAGGTGGTAGAGCACGTCGGCGGCCTCTTCGTCGACGCGCTCGTCGGACTCCTCGCGGGCGGCGCGGGCGACCTCCTCGGCCTCCTCCATCACCTTCTCGCCGATGCGTGCGGGGTCGTCGAGCAGCTCCACCGTGTAGGAGCCCGGCGGGGCGCTCGCTGGCGCGCTGGGCGAGCGTGCGCCCGAGCTCCGGGAGCGTCTCGTGGGGCGCCAGCGGGCTCGAGCTCGCCGCGGTGGAAGCAGGTCCGCTCGCCCGTGTGGCAGGCGGGGCCCGCGGGCTCGACGAGCGCCAGCAGGGTGTCTCCGTCGCAGTCCAGGCGCAGGGCCCGCACGCGCTGGGTGTTGCCGCTGGTGGCGCCCTTGTGCCACTGCTCGGAGCGGGAGCGGCTCCAGAGGTGCAGTTCGCCGCTGTCGAGCGTGCGCACGAGCGCCTGCTCGTTCATGTAGGCGAGCGTCAGCACCTCGCCCGTGCTCCAGTCCTGGACGACGCAGGGCACGAGGCCGTCGCCGTCGTAGGCGACGGGCTCATCTATAGGATCGAGGTGAGCTCCGCTCATGGCTGCCGATTGTAGGTCCAGCCATGCGGGCAGCCCGTTCTGCGCGGAGCCGCCCGGCTCCCAGCCAACGTCGCGTACCCCACCGCCCCAGCATGGCCTCGCTACTGGACCGCAAGCTGCTGTTCGTCACCGGCAAGGGCGGCGTCGGCAAGACCACGATGTCGTGCGCGATCGCGTTGCTGGCGGCCAGGGAAGGACTGCGGACGGTCGTCGTGGAGGTCGGCGAGCAGAGCAGGCTGCCGACCCTGTTCGGCGTCAAGGCGCCCTCCCCGGGCGCCATCGCCGAGCTGCAGGACGGCATCTCGAGCATCTCGATCGACCCCGACCGGGCGCTGCTGGAATGGCTCCAGGCGCTGGGCGGGCGCGTGCCCGGGCGGGTGCTCGCCTCGAGCAGCACGTTCCCTACTTCGCCGCCGCCGCGCCGGGCGCGAAGGAGCTCGTCAGCATGGTGAAGATCTGGCAGCTGACGCGCGGGGCGCACAAGCGCCGGGGCGGCTACGACCTCGTGATCGTGGACGCGCCCGCCACCGGACACGCGCTCGGCATGCTCGGCTCGCCGGGCACGTTCGGCGCGATCGCCCGGATCGGGCCGATCGCGGGGCAGACCCGCCAGCTGCTCGAACTGCTCAAGGACGAGAGCCGCACCGGCTACGTGGGGGTGGCGCTCGGCACCGAGATGGCCGTCACCGAGGCGATCGAGCTGCAGGAGGGGCTCGAAGGCGAGCTCGAGCGAGAGCTCTCGAGCGTGATCGTCAACAGCCTGCTGCCACGGCGCTTCTCGGCGCGGGAGATGGAGCAGATCGAGGCGCTCGGAGACGGCGACGGCTCGACCCGGGTCCTGGCGCCGGGACCCGCCGCCAAGCGCTCCTCGCGCGCGGAGCTTCGCCACGCGGCGCTGCACGCGGCCCGCGCCGTCCACGACCGGGCGCGCTTCCAGCACAACCAGCTCGCCCGCCTGCGCCGGCGCCAGTTCGACGTGATCGCGGTCCCGTTCGTGTGGGAGACGCACCTGGAGCTGGAGGGGATCGGCAAGATCGCCGACCGTATCGCGGCCAATTTGCAATAGGCGCCGGCCGCGGCGCGGGGAAGCATCGCGCGCGCCAACCCGGGCGCTCGCCCTGCCGGCGGGCCGTGCCCGCTCAGCTCATCCCGAGGCGGTCCAGCAGGGCCTCGTCGTTGCGCCAGCGGCGGCGCACGCGCACGGACAGGTCGAGGTGGACCTGGGAGCCCAGCTCGCGCTCCAGTTCGGCCCGCGCGGCGCTCCCGATCGCCCTGATCATGTTGCCCCGGGCGCCGATCACGATCGCCTTCTGGGATTCGCTCTCGACCCAGATCAGGGCGCGCACGCGGGTCAGCCCCTCGCGCGGGCGCTCGAGCTCCTCGACCACCACCTCGACGGCGTGGGGGAGCTCCTGGAAGGTCCTGCGGATCACGGCCTCCCGGATCAGCTCGGCCACCAGCTGCTCCAGCGGCTGGTCGCTGCTGACGCCCGGCTCGAACAGGAACGGCCCCTCGGGCATGGTGGCGGCGAGGTGGTCCAGGAGCTCGGCAACGCCCGTGCCGCGCAGCGCCGAGATCGGGAAGACCTCGGCCTCGGGGACCAGCGCCGCGGCGCCGGAGAGGACCTCCATCAGCCGGGCCCGGGAGAGCTTGTCGACCTTGTTCACGGCGACCGTGACGGGCACCGAGGTGCTCGCCAGGACGCCGGCGAGGTGACGGTCACCGGGTCCCACACCCTGCAGGCCGTTGAGCATCAGCAGTACGCCGTCGGCGCCCTCGAGCTCCTGCTGGACCCGTTTGGCGAGCCTCGCGGTGAGCGGGTCCCGCGGGCGCTGGATCCCCGGGAGGTCCACCAGCACAACCTGCGAGTCGCCACGGCTGATCACCCCGCGGATCGCCCGGCGCGTCGTCTGGGGCCGGTCGGAGACGATCGAGAGCTTCTGGCCGACGAGCGAGTTCAGGAGCGTCGACTTGCCGACGTTCGGGCGTCCCGCCAGGGCCACGATGCCGCTGGCGCTCACGCGCCACCCGCCCGCAGCAGCTCGTCCTGTAGGGCCAGCATCTCGCCGTCGTCACGCTCGTGGTCCATCCCCAGCAGGTGCAGCATCCCGTGGACCACCGCGGCCCGCATGTCGGTCGTGTGCTCGGGACAGATCACGATGTCGCCGAGCTCACGCATCGCATCTGCGGCCAGCGGATCGGCGCCGTCGATGGGGAACGACAGCACGTCCGTGGGCTCGGCGCGGCCGCGGTGGCGCGTGTTCAGCTCCTCGATGGTCGCGGGGTCGACGATCTCGACGGCCACGTGGCCGCCCTCGACGCCCAGCCGCTGCGCGCTGGCCGTGCAGAGGTGGACGACGTCCCGCTCGGTCAGCGTCCCGCCGAGCCGCTCGCCGCCGAGGAGCTCGACCTCGAGCATCGGTCGCTCAGGCGCTGCGAATGGCCGGTCGCTGGACGCCGTCGCCGCCGGAGCGGGGTGCCGGCTCGACAGCGGGGGAGTCTCGCTGGGTGTGTTCGTCATAGGCCTCGACGATCCGCTGCACGAGCTTGTGGCGCACCACGTCCTCGCCGCCGAAGCGCACGAACTGGACCCCCTCGACACGGTCCAGGATGTCGCCCACGACGATCAGACCCGATTTCTGCTCGCGCGGCAGGTCGACCTGGGTGATGTCGCCGGTGACGACCATCTTCGAGCCGAAGCCGAGGCGGGTGAGGAACATCTTCATCTGCTCGGGGGTCGTGTTCTGGGCCTCGTCGAGGATCACGAAGGAGTCGTTCAGGGTGCGTCCGCGCATGAACGCGAGCGGCGCGATCTCGATCACGCCGCGGTCGATGTGCGAGGCGACCTTCTCGGGGTCGAGCATGTCGTGGAGGGCGTCGAACAGCGGGCGCAGATAGGGGTCGACCTTCGCCATCAGGTCGCCGGGCAGGAACCCGAGCCGCTCGCCGGCCTCGACGGCGGGACGGGTGAGGATGATGCGGTTGACCTCGTGGCGGGAGAGCGCCGCGGCCGCCATCGCCACCGCCAGGAAGGTCTTGCCGGTGCCGGCCGGACCGACCCCGAAGGTGATCGTGTTGGCCCGCACCGAGTCGACGTAGCGCTTCTGGTTGACCGTCTTGGGAGCCACCCGCAGGCCGCGGTGGTTCCAGACCACGTCCTCCAGCACGCGGGCCGGGGATTCGTGCGCGTCGAGCGCCCCGGTGACGGCCGTGATCGTGCCGGGACCGATCTGGTGCCCGCGGGCGATCAGGTCCGCGAGCTCCCGCACGACGCGCTCGCCGAGCTGCATCTCGACCTCCTCACCGTCGAGCGTGAGCAGGTTGCCGCGCAGGTATACGCGGCAGCTGAGATGGGACTCGAGCGCGCGCAGGACGGCGTCCTGGCTGCCGGCGAGCTCGGCCGCCACTTCGTTGGAGAGCTCGATCTGCGTCCTCATCCCTGAAGGGCCGCACGCACCATGCCCGATACCCGCTTGCCGTCGGCGCGACCGTCGACCACGGCCATCGCCTGGCGCATCGCGTTGCCCATGTCCTTGGGGCCGGCGGCGCCGCTGTCGGCGACGGCCTGGGTCACGATCGACTGGAGCTCATCGTCGGACAGCTCCGCAGGGAGATAGGCGGCAATCAGCTCGGCCTCGGCCTCCTCGCCGGCCGCGAGTTCCTCGCGGCCGCCGTCGCGGAACGCGCTGGCGGCCTCGGTGCGGCGTTTGCGCTCGCGGCGCAGGACCGCAACCTCGTCGTCGTTGCCCTCCTTGGCGGCCTTCTGCAGCTCGGAGACGACCAGACGCAGCGCGCCCACCTTCTGCTTTTCGCCAGCGCGCATGGCGTCCTTCAGGTCGGCGTCGATCTGCTCGCGGATCCCCATGCGCTTCTCGAGCAAGGATACGAGGTCTGTCAGGGACCCTCCAGCGGCGGCGGCGTTCCCAGCCGTCCGGGCGAGGAGGAGTCGCGGCCGAACAGCAACGCCACGTTCCAGTCGACCAGCAGCCGCAGCCGCCGGCCGAGGCCGGGCATCAGCAGCAGGTGGTACGTGCGGGCGATGAGCCACGCGGGAAATCCACGCCAGCGCACTCCCAGGGTGATCGCCACGGCCTGGCCGGCGCCGAGCTCCGCGACCACGCCTTTGGTCTTGTAGCGAAACGGCTTCGCCGGCAGCCCCCGGAGCGCGCAGGCGACGTTGTGGGCGGCCAGCCTGCCCTGGCGGATGGCGTGCTGGGCGGTGGGCGGACACGCCTGGCCGGCATGCGCGGGGTCGGGCACGGCCGCGCAGTCGCCGATCGCCCACACCGGCAGACCGGCCACGCGCAGGGTGCGGTCGACCGGCACGCGGCCGCCCGCGTCGAGCTCGAGGCCCAGCTTCGCCACCACCGGACTCGGCCTCACCCCGGCCGTCCACACCACCGTGCGGGCGGGAATCGGCTCGCCCCGTGAGAGCCGCGCGCAGTCCACGCGGAGCTCCTCCAGGGTGGTCGACGTGAGCACCTCGATGCCACGCCCGCGCAGCTCGGCTTCGGCGAACGTCGAAAGGCTCGAGGGCACCTCCTGCATGATCCGCTCACGGGCCTCGGCGAGCACCCAGCGCATCCCCTGGGCGGCACAGCGGGGATAGAAGCCGATCGCCTGGGCGGCGAAGTCCTGCAGCTCGGCGAGCCCCTCCACGCCCGCATAGCCGGCGCCGATGAACACGAACGTGAGGTACTCCGCGCGACTGCGGGGATCCTCGAGCGTCTCGGCGATGTCCAAGCACCTCAGCACCTGGTTGCGCAGCGCGACCGCGTCGGCCAGCGACTTCAGCCCGATCCCGTGCTCGGCCAGGCCCGGGATGGGGAGCGTGCGCGAGACCGAGCCGAGCGCCACGATCAGGTGGTCGTAGGACAGCTCGAGCTCCTCCCCGTCGATCCTCGTCACCGTGAGGGTGCGCGCCGCCGGATCGCCGCGCTCGACGTGCCCGATCACGAGGTCGGTGTGGCGCAGCTGCGAGCGCAGCGGGACGACCACGTGCCGGGGATCGAGCGTGGCACCGGCGGCTCCGGGGAGCAGCGGGGTGTAGAGCAGGAAGTTGGACTCGTTGACGAGCGTCACGCGGGCGCTCTGCTGCGGCAGCCGGCGTTCGAGTGCGCGGGCGGCGTAGAAGCCGCCGAAGCCGCCGCCCGCGATCACGACCTGCCACGCCACGCCGACAGAATAGGCTGGGGTCCGTGAACGACTCCCTCTACGCCCAGGCGCTCGCCCCTTTTCTGCAGGAGGTGCAGGCGCTTCGGCCCGAGGGGGCGGAAGTGATCGACGCCCACACCCATCTCGGGTTGGACGAGGACGGGCGCTCGCTGACGCTCGAGCAGCTGCTGGGCCAGCTCGACGCGGCCGAGGCCCGCAGGGCGTGCGTGTTTCCGCTGCACGACCCCGAGCGGGTGCCCTCCTACTCCCTACCCAACGACCGCGTGCTGGAGTGGGCGGACCAGAGCGAGGGACGCCTGACCCCGTTCTGCCGGCTGGACCCGTCGGAAGGGCCGCTGGCCGAGGGCGAACGTTGCCTGGCCGCCGGCGCGAAAGGGATCAAGCTCCACCCCCGCGCCCAGGACTTCGACTTCGACGGCGAGGAGATGCAGGGCATCTTCGGGCTGGCCGAAGACGCCAAGGTGCCGATCCTGATCCACGCCGGCCGTGGCCTGCCGCCGCTGGCGGAGGGACTCGTGGACCTGGCCCTGCGCCACCCCGGAGCCGCGCTGATCCTCGCCCACGGGGCGATCTGTGACCAGGGCATCCTGACCACGCTCCTGGCCGACCACCCGGGCGTGCTCTACGACATCTCCTGCTTCTTTCCCCTCGACGTGATCGAGCTGCTGGCGAGGGTGCCCCCCGAGCGGGTGGTGTTCGCCTCGGACCCGCCCTACGGCCTGCCGGCCACGACCCTCTACATGGCCCTGCGGGTGGCGCAGCAGGCCGGCCTGGAGGAGTCGACCACGCGGTCCATCCTCGGTGGGACGATGGCGAGCCTGCTCGACGGTGGCGGGCTGCCGCCCACGAGCACGATCCGCAGGCCGTCCACGATCACCCTTTCGGGGCGTCTGGCGCGCGTCTACGGCTACGCCAGCCTGGTCGGGCCGGCGCTGTTCACGGGCGCCCGCGAGCAGGCGCGGGCGATGCTCGACATGGCGATCGCGTCCTGCCGGGACCCGGACCCGGCCGACGTCGGCGAGGCTCTTGAGACGATCGGGTTCGCGCTCTCGGCGGCCGACCAGCTGCTGGCGAGCGACGACGGCGTGCGACCGGCGATCGACCTCGTGTACCGCTCGAACGTGCTCGCCGCCACCGCCCTGCCGGGCTAGGGACCGCCGGGCCCCTCCAGCCACAGGGCCTCCCAGCCGCCCGAGGCGGCGCGTTGGCGCGTGCGCATCCCGAGGGCCGCGGAGAACGCGCCGGCGACCTCCTCACCCTCCCCCTCCAGCAGCCCCGAGGCGATCAGCTGCGGCGGCGGATGCTCGAGCACCGCGGCGAGCTCGAGCAACAGGCCACGAAGCAGGTTGCAGACCACGACCGGAGCCTCCTCCCCACTCCCGCGGTCGCCGATGAGCGGCAGCTCCCCGCCGCGCAGGTCGGCCTTGCGGACGTCCAGCTTGACCTCGTTGACGACTGCGTTCTCGCGCGTCGCCTGCACGCTGAGGGGGTCGTTGTCGAGCGCGACCACCGGCCCGTAGCCGAGCTTGCAGGCCACGATCGCGAGCACCCCCGAGCCGCAGCCGACGTCGAGCAGGGGCCCCGCCGCAGGACGCTCGCAGGCGAGCTCGAGCAGCAGCTGCAGGCACAGGCGGGTGGTGAAGTGCGCGCCCGTACCGAACGCCTGCGCGGGGTCGATCACGACCTCCAGCACGTCTGAGCCGAAGGCCTCCGCGGGCTCCCACGGCGGGCGGATGCGGATCGCCGGCACCGGCGGCTGCGAGGGGGCGCCCGGGGACGACGGCGGGGCCACCAGCACGGGACGGTGAAAGCTCCGCCAGCGCTCGCTCCAGTCGTCGGCCACCTCGCTGGTGTGGATGTCGACGAGCGCGCCCCCGGCCACGGCGGCGGCCTTCAGCGCGGGCAGGCTCGGGAGCTCTCCCGGCGCTCCATAGAGGGCATATTCGACGTGGCTGCCCTGGTCGACCTCCTCCACCCCGCCGGGCGCCAGCTCCAGCAGTTCCGCCAGCACGAGCTCGGCGCTCGAGCGCTCGACGCGGACCGCGAGCCTGATCAAGCGGCTTGGCTGCCGAGCGCCCGGCGAAGCTTGGCGAAGACCGACTCCTGCGAGCGCAGGTTCTCCTCGGTGAGGCTGTCGTTGAGGCGTTCCATCAACTCGAGCTGCTCGTCGCTGAGGCGACGGGGCACGAGCACGTTGACGACCACGCGCAGATCCCCGTGGCGTCCACGGCGCAGGCCCGGCATCCCCGCGCCTCGGATCGTGATCACCTCTCCCGGCTGGGTACCGGGCGCGAGTTCGACCTCGAGCGGCCCCTCCAGCGCCGGCACCTCCAGGGTGCCGCCGATGGCGGCCAGCGGCGCGGGCACGTCGAGAGCGGTGATCAGGTCGTCGCCCTCGCGCACGAAGCGCTCGTCGGGGGTGACACGCACGATCACGTACAGGTCTCCCGCTGGGGCGCCCGCCTCGCCGGCGTGGCCATGACCGCTGAGACGGATGCGCTGACCGTCGGAGATGCCGGTGGGCACGTCGACCTGCAGCTCGCGCGTGACGGCCTTGCGGCCCCGCCCACGACAGCTCCGGCAGGGCTTGGCCGGGACGCTGCCCTGACCTTCGCAGGCGTCGCACAGGATCGTGCGCATCATCTGGCCGAAGGGGGTGCGGGTGACGGTCTGCAGCTGTCCGGCGCCGCCGCAGCGCTCGCAGGTATGGATCGGGGTGCCGGGCTCGGCGGTGTTGCCGTGACAGCGCTCGCAGCGGTCGACGACCTCGTAGCGAACCGGTGCCTGGACGCCGTGGGCGGCCTCGAGCAGCTCGATCTCGATCGCCACCGCCAGGTCGCCCCCCTGAGCCGGGCCCTGGTTGCCGAAGCCGGCGCCGCCGAAGAAGGCGTTGAAGAGGTCGCCGATCGAGCCGAAGCCGTCGAAGTTGGGGGCGTAGCCCCCGGAGCGCAGACCCTCGTGGCCGTAGCGGTCATAGGTCGCCCGGCGCTCCTCGTCGCAGAGGATCTCGTAGGCCTCCGCGGCCTCCTTGAACTTCGCCTCCGCGTCGGGGTCGTGGGCGTTGACGTCCGGGTGCAGCTCGCGGGCGAGCTGGCGGAAGGCCTTCTTGATCTGCTGCTCGGAAGCGTCGCGCTCGACGCCGAGGACCTCGTAGGGGTCGCGGGGCATGGGCTAGAGGCTAGCCGCGCGATCAACCGGTCTAGTTATCGCCGTAGCTGTCCTCGACGAAGCGGGACAGCTCGGCGGCCGCCTCGCGCACCGTCGCGATGGCGCCCGCGTAGTCCATCCTCACGGGCCCGATCACGGACACCGTCCCCAGCCGCCGCTGGGCGAGCCCGTAGCCGGCCGCAACCAGCGCCAGCGAGTGCATCGCCGGGAGCTCGTTCTCGTGGCCGATGCGCACGTACACGCCCGGCTCGGCCAGGGCGGTGCGGAGCACACGCAGCAGCGCCACCCTGCGCTCGAGCAGGTCAACCAGCTGGTTGACCTTGGTGGTGTCGCCCAGGTCGCTGCTCCCCAGCAGGCGGGCGGTGCCTTCCACGTACAGCGACTCCTCCATTTCGGAGGCGAGCTCGGCGAAGGCGGGAGCGAAGCGCTCGAGAAACGCGACCTCCGGGACGGAGAGGCCGGGGTCGATCAGGCGCTGCTGCAGCATGCGCGCGCCGAGCTCGAGCCCGACGAGGCGCTCGTTGAAGTACTCACCGGCCCACGCCAGCAGCCCGGGATCGACGGGCCGTTCGAAGGTGGCGAGCATCTTCGAGACCCCGCCGGTGGAGGTGATGATCACCACCAGCACGAGCTGGGGCTGCAGGGCGAGCACCTCGACGTGGCGGATCGTGGCCACGTTGGGCGAGGGAGCGGAGACGATCGCGACCAGGTTGGTCATGCGCGAGAGGGTCTCCGAGGTGGCTTGTACGGCCTCGTCGATCTCCCGTCTGATCAGCGAGAGCTCGATCCGCCGCGGCGGCGTGAGTGCCACCTGACCGGAGCTCAGGAGACGGTCCACGACGTAGCGGTGGGCCGCGTCGGTGGGCACCCGTCCGGCCGACACGTGGGGATGGGAGAGAAAGCCGTGCTCCTCCAGCAGAGCGAGTTCGTTGCGCACCGTGGAGGGCCCGCAGTCGAGGCCGGGATCGGCCGCGATCGTGCGTGAGGGAACGGGCTGACCGGTGTGGAGGTACTCCTCCACCACCTTGCACAGGATCCTCTCCTGGCGGGGGCTCAGCATGCTCTGATTCTAGGCCCGCCCCTCCCGGCCACCGCGCCGCGCTCCCTCCCTGGACCGTCCGCCACGACCTCCTTGCGACGACGCCCGCGTGCCCACCGGGGGTCGGTTCTACAGCTCTACTTCGGCCTCGGCGTTGCGGATGATCTGGTTGCCGGCCTGCTCGGCGACCGTGTCCACGATCGCGCGACCGTCCCTGATCTCGGTGACCGTGCCGGTGACCACGACCTCCTGCTCGGGCAACCCCATGCCGCGGAACTGGACCGACAGACGCTTCAACCGCTCGGGGTCCCCGCCGGCCTCAGTCTGCGCGCGCGCGACCTGGGCCATCGTCCAGAGGCCGTGCAGGATGCGCCCAGGTAGCCCGACCGAGCGCGCGAACTCCTCGTCCACGTGGATCGGGTTGAAGTCGCCCGACGCTCCCGCGTAGCGGAGCGTGAGGTACTTGTCGGGGGTCACCCGCAGCTCCTGGATCTGATCGCCGGCCTGCATCTGCGTCACCGTCTCACACCCCCCGCACGATGTTGGTCCAGGTGGCCGTGCAGACCCGCTCTCCGCGCTGGTTGTCGGACACCGACTCGAACACGTAGAAGCCGCGGCCGTCGTTTTCGGAGATGTCCTTCACGCTAGCGGTGGTGGTGATCTCGTCGCCGGCCACGACGGGCTGCTCCCACACGAACTCCTGCCCGCCGTGGACCATCATCGCGAAGTTCATCTCGATCTCCGGATCGAAGATCAGCGGCCCGACCGCGGGGGCGCTGTAGACGACGGCGAACATCGGGGGCGCCACCACGTCGGCGTACCCCGCCGCGCGGGCCGCCTCGACGTCGAGGCAGAGCGGGCTCGTCTCGCCGACCGCGCGGGCGTACTCGCGGATCTTCTCGCGCCCCACCGCGTACACGACGGGGTCGTAGCTCTTGCCGATGGCGGTGGTCTTGACGGGCATCGCTCTCGCGCCTCCGAAGCCCGGCCGATGCGCCGGACGCGGCAGCGGGCGCCCAGTCTATTGGGGCCGCCCTGGCCGCGCCCGACGCGCATCGCGGCCCGCGAAGGGCCGGGCCGGGCCGCTAGAAGCCGGGCTCGTCCCCGCCGCCCGAGGCGCCGGCGCCGACCAGCTCGCCGTCATGCTCGCCCGGGGAGTCCAGGAACTGAACGACATCGGCGACGATGCTCACGGCCTGGCGTTTCTGCTGCTCGGCCGTTTCCCACTCGCGCCACTCGAGCCTGCCGTCGACAGCCACGCGGCTGCCCTTGCGCATGTACTGCTCGACGTTCTCGCCCGCCGCCCCGAACACAGACACGTCGAAGAAGTTGGGGCGCTCCTGGTACTCCCCGTCGGCGTCCTTGCGGCTCGAGTTGCAGGCGAGGCGAAGGCTTGCCACGGATGTCCCGGACGGCAGAGATCGCAGCTCGGGATCGCGTGTCAGCCTGCCGACCAACACCACTCGGTTGACGGAAAAACTGCTCATCGGGTGGTCCTCCAGTCGTAGCGATTACCCCCTCGCCCACGCTACGCGGGGCTTGTGACGGGACTCGCCGGCACGCGCGCCCCAGCGCGCACCGGCGTCCCGATCACGCGGCGCGGCTGCGCTCACGCTGCCCGCCCCAGCGCCTCCAATCCCAGCAGCGCAATGCGATCCTCTGCACCCGCCCGGGAGATCGCGCGGGCCACCGGCCCGAACGCCTCTTCGGAGGCCACGTACAGGACGCCGGCAACGTGGCCGGCTCGGGCCCAGGCGCGGCAGATCTCGAGCAGGCGGGCCGGAGCCTTGACCGTGAGCTCCACCTCTACCGCGACCGGTAAAGAGCCCCGAGCGGGTGGCCAGATGACGAGGTCGGGACGGTGTGAGTCACCCCATCGCGAGCGCCACGACATGCCGGCGCTGGCAAGAGCCGAGCCGAGCGCCCGCTCGTCGCGTTGCAGATCACGCTCGCCGCACACGAGGTGCTGGGGATAGCGCCGGGCCAGCGCCACGGCCGCATGGGCACAGGCGATCTGATGACGCGCACCCGCGGCCGACACGCGCGTCGGCTCCTCTCCGGGCATGCCCGCGAGGGCCATGCCGGCGCGCGTGGCGGCGAACAGCGAGGGCGCACCGTGCAGCGGGCGTGCCCTCACGGCGAGACCCGCTCGCACCGCCGCCTGCAGCCGGCCTCGTGCCGATGCTGGACTGCACCCCTCGAGCTCCGCGAGCGCCTCCGCGGTGACCGCCCCGAGACCGGCCATCCAGCGGACCAGCTCGATCCGCTCCGGCTCGATCCGCTCCGGCTCGATCCGCTGGACCTTTTCCTGCGGCTCTCGATGGTCATCGCTGCTCCTCTCGGTGGTTGGCGTCGGTCGGCAGGATCCGTGTGATGCGCACGGGCGGACCCTGCGTGTGCGCGAGCGCCAGCACGGCCGCCCAGCCGGTCCCGAGCCGCATCACGTCGTTCGCCTGCAGCAGCGCGTGGTGGGTCCTGGTGTGTGTCGTGGCGCCGCCGCTGTGGCGGCTGATCCTCCACCCCGACCGGTAGCCGGCGAAGCTCGCGATCAGGTCGGCCGACGCCGGTACGACCTGGCGGTGGGCGATCAGCAGGCTGAGGTTGCCGATCACCTGCTCGGCGAGCGGATCGTTCCCGAAGCGCCGCAGGTCGGCCAGCTCCTGTGTGCCGAGCACGAGGCTGATGCCCGCCGAGCGCGCGCGCCCGAACAGCCGCACGACGTGCTCGGGGGCGACGGCCGAGAACTCGTCGATGAGGGCGAGCAGCCTCACCGGCCGGCCCTGCGAGGCGGCGACGACGGTCTGCAGGTCCTGCACGATCGCCGCGGCCAGCATCTGACTCAGCAACGGCCTGCTGTCCGAGTGCAGCGTGAACAGGACGACCGCCCGCTCGCGTGCGCAGGACAGGAGATCGATCGCCTCCGAATCCCCGGTCTCCGGCTCGCAGCCAGGCGCCGGCGTCCGACTCCGACAGCACCGCGAGCCGGTCGCGCACGCCGGCGAGGTCGGCACGCTGGCGCGCGCCCAGCGCGTCGAGGTAGGCGAACGAGGCTCGCGTGAGCTCATCCGGCAGCCGCCGCAGGAGCTGCTCGAGGTTCGGCGGTTCGAGGTACTCGACCAGCCGCGCCAGGGTGACGTCCTCCCCGGCCGCGCGCAACGCGCGCACCTCGTGGCCGAGGTAGCGCTGCGCCTGGCGGAGATAGTGGGGCTCGGTGAAGCGCTCGGAGCCGATGGCCTTGTCGGCGATCTCCGTCTCCGATCCGCGTGCGAGCGGGTTGTAGATGTTCGGGCCCTCGGGCGTCCACTCGAGGAACCGCCGGCCGCCGGCGTGCGCGGCGGCGATGAGTTGCTCCCGCAGCGCCACGTCGCCCTTGGGGTCGACCACGACCGCGCCCATGCCGGCGGCGATCGCGGCGACGGCGATCCGCGTCTGGGTGACGGTCTTGCCCGACCCGGTGGCTCCCACGACGAGCGTGTGGGTGCCGCCGGTGTCGCCTCCGAAGGGGACGGTCACCCTGCGCCAGCGTTCGTCGTGGCCGAGCAGCAGCTCGCGACCCGCGCCGCCGCCGGCGCCGGACCCGCCGCCGGCCCGGGCCAGGAGCCAGGCAGCGAGCGTGAGCGGCGTGCGGCCGCCCGGGAGGGCGCAGGCGATCCCGATCCCGTCCTCCCGGTCGATGCGCTGCCGGCGCCGCAGACGCCAGACCGCGGACAGCCCCGCGAGCGCTATCGGCAGTGCCAGATCGCCGAGCGGCCCGCGTGCGAGCACCGCCAGCGCGGATGCAGAGGCCGCCCAGCTCCAGTGCAAACCTTGCCTGCGCATCAGGCGCGCAGCGAGGAGGCCTACGGCCACGGCGAGGATGGACTCCCCGGCGATCGTAGTCAGGCGCCCGAGCGCCTCGAGTATTTGTTCGGGCGGCGTCTGCACCGCCAGGCGTACAGGGACGAGCGAGGGCATGAGCCCCTCCTTTCGCGCCGCCTCCATCAGGAGGTGGCCAATGGGGCCGGTCGCTGACCGGCCGGTTTGATGGATCGGGCGGCGGCGCACATCGCGGCAGCCGCCTCGACGGGCTCCGGTGCGAGACCGGCGCGCGTCAGCAGGCCGGGAAGCTCAGTGCCCCCCGGTCAAACTTGGTTGGACGCGCGCGAATGCCGGCGGCGCGCAGAGCTGGGCTTGTCCGCTCGGCGGCGCGTGCCGCGGGCGGAGGGTGGATCACCTCAGAGTTCGACCTCGCGCGGCGGTATCCCGAGACCGGACCTCGCGATCAGGGCGAGCACGTCGCTGTGGATCCACGGCGTCGGTGCGCTCTTGCCCCCCTCGGGAAGCAGGCCGAGACGGCGCCCGAGCCAGCTCGTCTCGCCGCTCTCGTTGCCGTTCGCGTCGAACTTCACCCGGCCGCAGCGGGTGGCGATCTCGCTCATGCTGGCGTCCCCGCGCTCGAGACACTCGAGCACCGCTTCACGGAGCCCGCGGTTGAGCACGATCGGGCTGGCGAGCACCCGCTTCAACTCCGATCTGAGAACCGTGACGGAGATCGCGCCGCTGCCCTTCGCCGGCGAGGCACGTCGGCAAGCGTCCACGGACAGGGAGCGAATCGGCTCGTAGCTTTCGAGCGCCGCGATCGCGTCGCGCAGGCTGAGCGGATGCAGCGGACCCCGAGCGTCACAACGCCACCAGCGCAGCTGCATCGGATTGCGGGCCGTCGGCTGCGGATGCAGCTCGAAGTGCGCAGCCGCTGCGTCCTCCGCGAGCGACCCGCTTACGCGCGCATCCGGGCCCGGCCCATCCGCGAGCGCCCGGTCGCTTGCGGCGAGCGCGACGTCGCCTGCAACGAGCGCGACGTCGCCTGCAACGAGCGCGAGGTCGTCTGCGGCGAGCGCCGGGTCGGACACGAGACCAGGCGTCGCGGCCATCGAGGGTTCGTCCGCGAGCGCCGCGTCGGCCGGGTCTCCGTCCAGATCCGACCGTCGCAGCCGGCGGCATGCGAGCGGTTCGCGCGTGAGCCGCGCGATGTAGTCCGCGCAGACAAGGGAGGCGTTGCGCAAAGGCTCTTCCGGGCCGAGCTGGGCCAGCAGGCGGCAGTCCCCACCCGAGTACGCATTGCGGTCGACGAGCAGCATCGTCGCCCCTGAGCCAGACACGGTGATCACCTCTCGCACTCGCATCTCCCGATCGCGGTATCGGGTCAGCAGCCGGGGGCGGGTGACGGGCGGGGATTGGGGCATCTGCTCCTCCGGTCTTGGTCTCGGAGCCACCGCGGGCGGACGTGTCGGGGAGGCGGCCGGGGCTCTCTGGAACCACCACCGACGTGGGCGTGCCCGCTCCTCTCGCGTGGCGCGAGTTGGATGGAGAGTTGTGTGGCCGAAGGTGCGCCGAGGCAGCTTCGGAGGGTGTGGCGTGTGGAACTGCGGGGAGGTGACCGAGGGGGCGGGAGAAAGTGGAGCGCGTGAAGCTAGCGGCGCCCGGCGAGAGGTCCCGCGAACGCCTCCTGTCCGCTCGCGGGTCGCCGTGCAGTCGCCCGTCTCGCCAACCGGAAGAGCTGCGCAGCACGGGAGTTCTGGCGTCGCCGGCGTGCCGTCGGGGGTGAGCGCCGGCCCGGGGCGACGGCGCCGCGGGCGTCGTCAGCGGCGGGGCGACTGCAGCGGCTGGGTGGGCGACTGCCGGATCGCGGTGGGCAACCGCGCGAGCGACCTCGCGCCAGATCTCCCCGGCCGGGGCCTACGGACCCGCGGTCAGTCGCGGTGGCGTTCGATGTCGCGGCCCTTGCGCTGCAGGCCACGGCCGATGGCTCCGAACAGAACCGTCAGCACGATCGCCACGATGATCAACCAGAGGAACCAGGGCATCACCGGCATTGTTCCACTCGGGGGTGCGAGGTGGCCTCGCGGGCGCTCGACCGCCGGCGAGCCGCGTTCGAAAGAGCGGAACTTCATGGACCCGAGAAACGTTCATGCCTACAGGGACCATGCACATGTGGGGGGTTGAGGGACCATGAATACGCGGAGGGGCCAAGCGATCTCGATGAGGACGATGCTCGGCCTGCCACAGCTGCTGCGTCGCCGGGGCGCGCTGATCATCACCGTGATCGCCGCCAGCGATGTCGCCTACCGGCTGTTGCTGCGGGCGTCGATTCGGCGCGGCCTCGGCATGCAGGACTAGCGCGCTCCCGGCGGCTCGCACGCGAGTCCGTCGCCCCGCTGGCCCGGCCGTCGGAGCAGAGCGCGGTGCATCGCGTGATGCTCGCGCTGACGATCCCGCAGCTTCTCACCGGTTCCGAGCAGCGCGACGCCGCGCTCGTGCTCGCCGGCGTGACGTTGATCGGTCTCGGCCTGACGCGGGCCTTCGCGCGAAGGAGGCGCCGCTGGACGCGCATGTGCGTCGAGCCATACCGCGCCGACCACGCCGAGGCCGAGGCCGTGCGGAGGATGCTCGAGTCGCTGCACCTGCTTCTGCGCCGACCGTGGTGGAGGCGTCTCCTCTCGGGGCAACCGTCGATCGCCCTCGAGGTCCATCGCAGCGATGGCCGTCCGGCGTCCTGCGCTTGGTTCGCGGTCAGCGTCCCGGTGGGCAGCGAGGCCTCGGTCCAGGCGATCCTGAGGTCGGCCTATCCGAACTGCCGCCTACGCCCGCTCAACGGTCCGTACGATCCCCCGCCGGTCGTCCTTGGGTTGCGAAAGCGCCACCTGTTCATCCTGCGGGCGAAGGCGCTCGAGCGCTTCGAGGAGCACCGCGGGCTGCCGGTCGACGGCCTGCTGACGGTGATGGGAAGTTGCGGGACGACCTCGCTGGTACAGCTCGTGCTCACCCCCGCCCCCGACGTGTACCGGGCGCTGGCTCGCCAGCTGCACACGGGGCGCCAGCCCCGCCCCCGCGGTCCGGGCGGCGGCGCTCCCCGGCGCCCCACGCTGGCGGACGAGGCGGAGCTGCGCGGGGGGATGGACCTCGTGCACGTGCCGCTGTTCGCGGTCGAGCTGAGGGTCGCCGCGGCGAGCAGACGTGCCTGCCGCCAGATCGCCTCCGAGCTCCAGGTCGGGGCCGCGGAGAACCGGCTGGTGGCGGGACGTGCACGGACGGCGAGGGGCGCAGGTCACGGGATGGGCGGGCGAGTCCAGCGCGGAGAGTGCTCTCCCTTGCGCTCACCGTGGCGGAGGATCTTCGCGCCCGGCGAGATCGCCTGCCTGTGGCATCTGCCGAGCTGCGAGTACGCGACCGTCCCGGTGTTGCGCGGCAGCGTGCCGGTGGCCCCCGCCCCACCCGGCGTCCATCGGCCGACGGCGGGCCCGGGTGTGCTGAGCGACGAATACGGCCCGGTCTCGATCGAGCCGAAGCTGCGCAAGCAGAACACGGCGGTGCCCGGCACGGTCGAGCAGGGCAAGACGAGCTATCTCGTCGCGACCTTCGCCGAGGACCTCGAGCGCGAGCGGTGCGCTCTGATCCTGTTCGACCCCAAGGGCGACGCGGCGGACGCCGCCATCAGCCTCGTGGAGCCTTCGCGCACGTGCACCGTGCTCGACCTCGCGCGTCCGACATGCGGCTTCAACCCGCTGGCGATCGACGCACCGGCCGACGTGATCGCCGACTACGTCGTGGCGGCGCTCAGGAACCTGTTCTCAGACGCCGACATCCGGGCGTCGTCGGACCGCTATCTGCGCAACGCGGTGATCGCGGTGCTCGCCTATGACCGTCGCTGCACGTTGTGGGACGCCGCGAGGCTGCTGTCGGTCGGCGAGGAGGGCTATGCGTTTCGCAAGCGCGTGGCGGCGGCCGTGCGCAGCCTGCCCGAGTTCAGCGAGATCAGCGCGTTCTTCACGGCCGAGATCGGGGCCCAGCTCGCAGATGCGCGCAGCATGACCACCTCCAAGCTTGACGCGCCCGTGAACAAGCTGGCCCGGCTGCTGAACTCGCCCTCGATCAAGCGTGTGCTCCTGAACGAGTCGCTGCGGGTGGACTTCGATCGCGTCATCGCAGGCGGCGAGGTGCTCGTAGTCAAGGGAGCTCTCGGCGTGATGGGCGCTGGCAACACCTCGGTGCTGATGCAGCTGCTCGTGGGGATGCTCGACGCCGCCCTTGCACGCCAGCAGGATCTCGTCGCGGCGGAGCGGCGGGTGGCGGTCGCGCTGAAGGTCGACGAGGCGCCGCTGGTCCTGAACCGCGGCTTTGCCGAGACGATGGCGCTGAAGCGATCGGCGGGCCTGGAGACGGTTGCCTGCTGGCAGACGGACGCGCAGTGGTCGGACGCCGCCGTGCGCGACCAGCTCGATGCGCTGTTCGCCCACCGCGTGTACTTCGCGACGGCGTCGGTGAGTGATGCGCGCGCGGCGGCGTCGCTGACGATGAGCGAGTTCTCCGACAACGTGCGGGCGGGTGTCGGCAGCGTGTCCGCGCTCGGGCGCCCGGACGTCCGTCTGCACCTGCCCAAGCACCACGCGATCGCGAGCTGGAGCACCACAGGGGGCCGGCAGGCGGCGTTCGTGGGACGGACGATCCCGCTGCGCGTGGACCCGGCCCGGATCGCCCTGCATGCCACCCGCCAGCACGCCCGCGGCGGCAGACATCAGACCGACCTCCGGCAGCGCCACTGGGACCGGCCCGCCGCCGAGGCGGTGCCGCAGGTCCACTCGCCCGCCCCTCGCCACGAGGTCCTCGAGGCGTCGGCGCCGGCACAGTCGCCCGCGGACAACGCGGAGGCCCTCGAGCCGTCGCTTCCGGAGACGGTCGCGGCGGGCTACCGGGAGTTGCTCGATATCGACCGCGCGCACAGCGTGAGATGGGGCCGCCGCGGCACCGTCCGCAAGGACTTCGAGCCGGAGCCTCTGGACCTCGAGATGCTGGTCCTGGTCGGCGCCCTCGGGCACCTGCTCAGCAGCCAGATCCACCGCTGGTTCAACCCCGCCCGGTCCCCCACCACGACCCAGCGAAGGCTCAAGCGGCTCTCGGACGCGGGCCTCGTGGAGCGACTGCAGTTCCACCGCCGCGACGGCGCCGGCGCGCCCATGTGTTACCGCCTGAGCGCCGAGGGCCGCGCGCTGCTGACGTCCCTCGGCGCGGCCGAGGAGGTGCTCAGGACCGATCCCGATTCACCGTGCAGGCTCACGGGGCTTCCGCGCGAGCCCGCGCAGGCGCGCCGGGTGCTGCGGGGGATCCGCCGCGAGATCCACGTGGCCGGCTGGGTCCTGTCGCTGATGGGCGCGATGAAGCTTCGTGGGACCGACGTTCGCGGCCGCAACGGATCCGCGCTCACCCCACCGGTCCTGCGGGCGGGCGGGTCTCGGGCCTTCTATGGCCCCGAAGAGCTGCGCCTGCCAGGTGGGCGGGTGCCGCACGACTTCCTCTCCAGCCGTGGTCTGCCGAATGGGTCCTCGTCCACTCGGCGCCCGGAGGTCGAGCAGTTCGAGACGGTGCGCCCGGACGCGGTCGTGAGGGCGGCCGGAAGGGACATCCTCGTCGAGCTCGACGACCGCCTGCCGAAGGGCACCGACGCCGCCAAGCTCGAGCGCTACGACCACTTCCTCACCGGCTGGTCGCTGCACACGCGGCGCTACGGACACGGAGGCGAGGTCTCGGCGGAGGTGGTCTTCGTGTGCCGGGACCGGGACCGGGCGAGGGAGTGCGCGCGGGCGGCGGACCACGTGCTGTGCGCGGCCCGGGCATACGCGGGCGAGTACCCGTTCGACTGGGACTACAGCGGGCGCCGTCACGTGAGCTTCGTGGCCGAGCGCGACATGCACGAGGACAGCCGGCTCGCCTACGGCGTCCCCGACCTGCCGCCCGCGGTGCGCGCCACGGTCGCCGGCAACGACAGCCGCGCCTCGGTGGCGACCGTCGTCAGGAAGCAGCTGGCGCCAACAGACGGCGCACGAGGCTAGACCCGGGAGCCAGATCAGGGGACGGCCACCGCGGGGCGGCGCAGCGCTTCGAAGGCGGTTTTGGGGCTCGCTATGTTGATCGAGCGGCCGCATCGGCGGACCGCCCGGACGAGAGTTCGCGCCGTACCCGGACCGACGACGGCGCGAGACCAAAGGTGCGCCATGGATCAGATCGTTCAGGTGGCCGGGTCGTTGCTGATCTTGGCCGCCTTCGTCGCTTCGCAGCGAGGCTCGATGTCAGTGACGTCGCTGCCGTATCTCGCGCTCAACACGGCTGGGTCGGCGATCCTTGCCGTCCTTGCATGGGTGGAACAGCAATGGGGATTCCTGCTGCTCGAGACCGTGTGGGGGCTCGTGTCCGCCGCCGGTCTGCTGCGGCTGACGAGAACCTTCACCAGCCACTCGGGCTGAGATCGCCTCGCCTTCGCGGCGACACTATCCATAACCAGTTAGTTTGGTATCGTCGCCGGCGCCGTGGCCGTCGATCTTCCCGTGATCTCCGAGCGCGAGCGGCAGCCGGGTGGCTGCTGCAGACCACTCGTCGAGCCCGATCTCACCGCTGAGGACGCGCTCGACCTGGCCGCACGGGCGAAGGCCCTCGCCGACCCCACGCGGCTTCGAATAGTGGACGCTCTGCGAAAGGCATCACCGGAGGCCGTCTGCCAGTGCGAGCTGCTGCCCCTCTTCGACATGTCGCAGCCCGCTCTGGCGAAGCACTTGAAGGTGCTCGTCGCCGCCGGGGTGGTGCACAGCGAGCGCCGCGGGCTGTGGTCGTTCTACTACGCCGACTCCGATGCCCTGGACGACCTCCGCTCGTGGCTGAGCTAGGGACGCCCGGCTCTTCGACATGAGCGACGCTCGCGAGATCCATCTGCACGACCCACAGACGCTCTACCGGCATTGGGAGGAGAGCCAGTGGAGCCCGTGGGAGTTCGACCTCTCGATCGATCGCGACCAGTGGACGGCCATGGAGGACCGGACGTTGATGTCCTTCGTGCTCGGCTCACTGATGGTCGCGGAGGAGCGGATCACCACGAAGTTCTCGGGCCTGGTGGGCGCCGACGGCAGCGAGGAGGAAGTCACGTTCCTGAGCACCCAGCAGGTTGACGAGGCCAGGCACATGCAGTTCTACGCGCGCTACCAGGACGAGGTGGTCCATGACCCCGCACCGATAGCGGCCCACGTCGAGCGAGCCCGCGAGCAGATCTCGCCGGCCTTTCGGACGATCTTCGACGAGAAGCTCGTCGCCGCGCACGAGCGGCTGACCGCCAACCCCGGCGATGTGGCCGCGAAGGTCGCGTTCGTGACGACCTACCACCTGATCCTGGAGGCCACGCTCGGGCTCACGACCTTCGAGTTCTCGACCCGCTTCATGGAGGCGGAGGGCCTGCTCCCGGGCTTTGTCGCCGGCTACACGAAGATCCACCACGACGAGCATCGCCACATCGGATACGGGATCTGGCTTCTGCGCCGGGCCGTCGCTGAAGATCCGGCCATGGCCGAGGTCGTGCGCGGCACGCTGCGCGATCTGCTGCCGGCCGTGGCCGAGTCCCTCTCGGTTCCAGAGGGGACCGACGCCTCCCAGCTCGGCGCCTCGCAGGAGGAGATTCGGGCCTTCGCGCTCGACGGACTGACCCGCAGGCTCGAGATCATCGGCGTCCCGCTCGACACGCTGTGAGCGTTTCGGGGCTCGCCCGGCTTCCCCGTCCCGCGCCCGAGGCGGACAAGCCCTAGTGGCGACCGTCCTGTTCGTCTGCTTGCACAACGCGGGCCGCTCACAGATGAGTCAGGCACTTTTCGAGCGCGCCTCCCGGGGCCGTCACACCGCGCTGTCCGCGGGCTCCACGCCATCCGATCGCGTCCACCCGCAGGTGGTGGAGGTCATGCGCGAGCTGGACATCGACCTCGCCGGCCGGCGACCCCGCCCGCTGACGGACGAGCTCGCCGAGCGTGCCGACGTGATCGTGACGATGGGGTGCGGCGATGCCTGCCCCTACATACCTGGGAAGCGCTACATCGACTGGGACCTGCCTGATCCGAAGGGCCAACCGCTCGAGACCGTGCGGGAGATACGCGAGGAGATCCGCAGCCGCGTCGAGCAGCTGCTTGCCGAGCTGGACCGAGATTCCGGTGAAGCTGCCGGCGTCCCGCCGCCTCCGCGAAGCCCCGGCTCGGTCCGCTAGACGGCGTTCGCCGCGGTCACTATCCGCTCGTAGGTCTCCTGCGGGTGGGAGACCATCGCGCAGTGTCCGCTCGCGACCTCGACCGTGTCGGCGCCCATCCGCTGCGCGAACTGCCTCTGCAGGAACTACGCGCCGCTTCGATCGCTACGACGTGAGCGATCCGCGGCCGTCGTTGAGCGCCTGCTCGAGGACCCCGAGAACGGCGCCGAACACCGCGTGGCGGATCGTCGCCTGGCCGAAGGCGCGGCGGTTGGTGGCCAGCTTCGGCAGTTCCCTGCGGGCAGGGTGATAACGGTCGACCAGCGTGGTCATGGGCCAGGTCGCGATGTGCTCGACGAGCCCGACCAGCAGGCCCCTCAGGAGGGCCGACTTCGGCAGGGCCGGCTTCATGCGCGCGTACGCGGCGCCCAGGAAGGCGCCGTTCTGCACGTGCAGCACGACGCCGATCGATCGCCAGTGCTCGCCGCGCGTGATGAGCTTGCCGAGGATCTCGATGTCGTCGTACTCGGAATCGAAGAGGCGCTTGTCGAGCGGCTGCTCGAGGGTCATCACCACCGTCGCGACGGCGCCCGCAACCCCGCCTCGCAAGCTCATCGGCTGCATGGTGCAAGCACCTCAGACCTGTACCCGGCTGTGGTCGCCCTCAACCGACCGCGGACCTCAGAGAACGGGGCGCACGACGAGCATCCCCCGTTGTGAGACGAGATGCGCCAGGTCGTCTCCCAAACCCGCTACCAGGTCGCTCGCCTGCTGCTCCCAGCGGTCCACTCCGGCGATCTCCGCGATCAGCACGTAGTCGGCTTGACCTATCGACTGGCCGGGCACGTCTGCTGGTCGCATGAGGCGCCAATCCGACACCGTGTCGAGCGACCCGCGTACGACATCGCGGTCACCCGCCATCAAGCTCTCGAAGTCCTCCGCCATCTCCGGCGAGCGCAGCTGAAACCACATGACGAGCGTAGCGGGAGCGTCCATCCGCGAAGCGTACGACAGAACCGAACCTGGATCGCTTGACGGGCCTTCGCGATGTTTTCGCACTCGGGATCCTGGATATCCCCACAGCAGGAAGGAGTGTCATGAAGGTCGTGATCATCGGTGGAAGCGGGCTCATCGGCCGCAAAGTCGTCGGCCGGCTGGCCGCACACGGGCACGATCCGGTGCCGGCCTCGCCCGCCACGGGCGTCGACATCATCACGGGCAAGGGCCTTGCAGACGTGCTCGTGGGCGCGGACGTCGTGGTCGACGTCTCCAACTCCCCCGACTGGGAAGACGACGCCGTGATGGAGTTCTTCACGACCTCCTCGCGCAACCTGCTCGCGGCCGAGCGCGAGGCCGGCGTCGGCCACCATGTCGCGGTGTCAATCGTCGGCAGCGACCGCCTGCCCGACAGCGGCTACCTGCGCGCCAAGGTCGCCCAGGAGGCCGAGATCGAGGCCGGCTCGATCCCGTACACGATCCTGCGGGCCACGCAGTTCTTCGAGTTCCTGAGCCAGATCGTCGAGGCGGGTGCCGACGGCCACAGCGTGCGGCTGTCGACCGGCCTGATTCAGTTCGTCGCGGCCGACGAGGTCGCGGGCACCGTGGCCGAGCTCGCGATGGGCGCGCCGGTCGGCGGCCGCGTCGAGCTGGGCGGGCCCGAGGCGCTCGGCATCGACGCCTGGGCGCGGCGGCTGTTCGGGCTCACCGGCGATGATCGGCAAGTGATCGCCGACCCGCACGCCCTCTACTACGGCACGGAGTTGCACGGCGGCGAGCTGACGCCGGGCGAGTGCGCCCGCATCGGCAAGGTCGACTTCGGCGCGTGGTTCGCCGCGAACCACCAGGCGGCCCGCTGAGCGAACGCCGGCCCGGCGGGGCCTACCAACCTCGCGAACGAGACTCCGATCCCCCGGAAAACGCGAAGGCCCCGGACGGACGAGGAGAGATCTAGAGCGGCTCGTCCCCTGTGGTTGTTTCGCGAGCCGTCGCGAACAAAGCCTCGACGAGCGTGTTCTGGCGGTCATTTCGCGCCACCAGCGTGAGGATCGCCGGAGCCGCGTCAGTGAGCGGGATTGCCACGGTGTTTTGGAGCACGTTGATGAGCACCGCAGCGTGGCAGGCGGGGACGACCGCGATGCCGCTGCCTGCGAGCAGGTAGGCGAAGCGTTCTTGTGCGGTGATGGCGTGACCGACAACGTGAGGGGCCGGACCGCCGCGATGGTCGTCGAGGCTCCAAAAGCCGGCCCATGCCGGGTCGACTGAAGGATCGAACCCGATGAAGGTCTCGTCGAGCACCTCAAGAACGGACAGATCCCCTCTGTCCGCGAAGCGGTGATCCTTCGGCGCCACCACGACACGCGGCTCGGCGCTTAGCGGCTGCATCCGAACCTCCGGATCGGCGGTCGGCCTAGTTGCGATCGCGGCATCGACCTCACGCAGCCACGACGCAGTAGGAACGGTCGGAAACGGGAGTTCCTGCGCTCGAACCTCAGCCTCGGGACGAGCCTTTGCGAACGCTTCCATCAGGCCTGGATGCGTCAGGGTGGGCGGCAGGCCCAAATACCCGAAGGCGACCAGACCCTCACGACTCCGCGCAAGCGACCCGGCCGTGGCGAGCGCGTCGTCTTCGGCCGCGAGGGCCTCCCTCGCCTTCTCGAGAAACAGTTCGCCGGCTGGGGTAAGGGTCACGCCTCGTGCGTGACGGTCAAGAAGCCTGAAGCCCAAATCCGACTCCAGGCGCGCGATCGCCTGCGACAGTGCCGGCTGGGCTATATGCAGCTTCTCCGCCGCACGGGAGAACTGGCCCTCCTCCGCGACGGTCGCGAAGTAGCGCAGCGCGTGGCGCCTGAACTGTGTCGAACCGCTCGTCATATGCAGTCGGTGGCGCCGGCTCCGGAGCGCACTGTTTCGCAGATGTACACACCCGGCCCAACGTGGCTCATGGCTGTTGACCTCGACCGTTCAGGCTGGTACGCGGCCTCTGTGTCCACCGAGGCCGGACGCGATCTTCGCCGCCGAGTGGGTTCTGGTGCGGGCCTACCTCGGTCGTCGATCACCGCGTCGATCACCGAGTCCCCGACGAGCGAGAGCACGAACACGACGCCAGCTGTCCAGGCACAGGACTGCCGGGGCTTGATGGTCCGGCCGGAGGGCATGATCGCCCATCCTGGCCCTCCCGGCCCAGTCACGCAAGGCTCGAACACGAAAGGCCCCGAAATACGGGTCCTTCTGCAGTACCGCTACCGGGATTCGAACCCGGGTTTCCGCCATGAGAGGGCGGCGTCCTAGTCCCCTGGACGATAGCGGCGAGTAGCGCGCAGGCTAGCAAAGCGCTATCGCGAAAGTCCGGGGCGGGAGCCCTCTGAGCGGGGGCGGAAACGCGCCCTGGGGACGCTCGATCGCAGCCCGTTCGTGCGGTATCGTCGGCGACCCGGCCAGCACGCGGATGTGGCGGAATTGGTAGACGCGCACGGTTCAGGTCCGTGTCTGGGCAACCAGGTGGAGGTTCGAGTCCTCTCATCCGCATAGGTATCGCGGTTCAGGCGCGGTCGGCGGGGCGCCGTTTCGGGGTTCAAGCGGGGTCTGCGGCGCGCCGATACGGCCGGCATGAGCCGCACCCGTGTAGTCCTGGCCGCCGTCCTCGCGCTCGTGGCAGGGGCCGCGGCCGTGTTCGTCCTGATGCCCTCGAAGCACGACGCGAGCGCCCAGGGCACGCCGGCGGCTTCGACCACCTCGATCAACACCGCCTCGTTCACCCTGCCGGTACCGACGGGCTGGACCGTCCGCGAGCACTCCAACGGCAAAGGGGCAAACCAATTCCAGCTCGGCTCGACCAAGGCGCAGATCAACGGGCTCGGCATCGGCCCCGGCGGGACGGTGGCCGTGACGATCACCGAATACACCCCCGCGGTTCTCGCCAAGGGCCGGATCGCGGGCAAGCCGGCAAGCACCTACAGCGCGGCCGCCCTGCTTCCCTTCACCGTCGGCCAGCCGGCCAGCGCCGAAGGCGTCCAGGTCGGCCAGCACGCCACCCCGACCACGCTCGATGGCGCCCAGGCGGGCGAAGAGGCCTTCTTCTACGGCTACAAGGGCCGTGCCAACCTCCAGGTCGACGTGCTGGCCAAGCACGGCGGGCGCCTGTTCCTGGTCGAGCTGGACGCGGAACCGCGCCTGCAGGCCACGAGCAAGAGCGCCCTCTCGCAGATCCTCGGCGGCTGGCGCTTCAGCTAGCCAGCGCCGGCGTCCGAGCAGCGCCGGTCCGCCGCCTGGCGTGGGCGGGACGGGCTCCGTTGACGGGCTTCGCGGCCGCGTGGTCTTCGGCGGTCGAGCGGTCGTGCGACCACAGCTGCTGCAGGGCGTAGGCGCGGTAGGGACGCCAGCGCTCGGCCAGCTCGGCGGCCGCCCGCGGGCTTCCATCGCGCCCCAACGAGACCAATGCCCGGCGCACGCCCACGTCGCCCGGCAGGAAGGCGTCCGGATCGCGCAGCTCGCGCATCGCGACGTAGCCGGCCGTCCACTCCCCGATACCCGGCAGCGCGAGCAGTGTGCGGACCACCTCTCCCCTGTCCACGCCCCCGTCCAGCACCAGCTCGCCGCTGTCGATCGCGCGAGCCAGCCCGACGAGCGCGCGGCCGCGGCTGAGCGGCATCGCCAGCGAGGCCGGGTCGATGCTCGAGAGCGCCGCCGCCGAAGGGAACACGTGCGAGACACCACCGACGGGCCGGCGCAGCGGCTCGCCGTGGGCCGCCACCAGGCGGCCCGCCAGCCCGCACGCAGCGCGCACCGAGACCTGCTGGCCGAGCAGCGCCCTCACGGCCGTCTCACAGCCGTCGACGCTGCCCGCGACCCGCCGTCCCGGGGCGGCGCGCACGAGCTCGCCCACGACCGGGTCCGAGCCCAGTCGCTGCGCGACGGCCACGGGGTCGGAGTCCAGGTCCAGCAGCCGGCGGCAGCGGTTGACCGCGGCCGCGAAGTCGCGCAGGTCCTCGAGCCACAGCGTGGCCCTGACGTGGTCGCTCGCCGGCGCCAGCTCGACCACGCCGAAGCCGCGGGGCAGGCGCAGGCTGCGCCGGTAGGCGCCGTCCGCGACCTCCTCGACCCCGGCCACGACGCGTGCCGCCAGGAACGAGATCAGCCCGTCGCCGTCGAACGGGGTCCTCGCGGGCAGCCGCACCGTCAGGCCCGCGCCGGCTGCGGACGCCTCGCGACGCGCGGCCCGCAGCTGGGTCGGCGTCATCGCGAACACCTGCCGCATCGTCGTGTTGAACTGCCGCACGCTCGAGAACCCCGCCGTCAGGGCGATGTCCGCCACCGCCAGGTCCGTTCGCTCCAGGAGCATCCGCGCGGTCTGCGCCCTCGATGCCCGCGCGAGCGCCAGCGGGCCGGCGCCGAGGGCCTCCGACAGGCACCGGTGCAGGTGGCGCTCGGTGTAGCCGAGATGGCGGGCGAGACCGCCCACGCCCTCGCGGTCGACGACCCCGTCGGAGATCAGACGCATGGCGCGCCCGACAAGGTCGCCCCTGACGTCCCATTCGGGGGATCCGGGCGCCGCGTCCGGGCGGCAGCGCTTGCAGGCGCGAAAGCCGGCCTCCTGGGCCGCCGCCGCGGTCGCGTAGAAGCGCACGTTGCGGGCGTGCGGCGTCCTCGCCGGGCAGCTGGGCCGGCAGTAGATGCCGGTCGTCTTCACGGCGATGATGAAGCGGCCGTCGAAGCGGGCGTCTTTCGCCTCGATCGCGCGGTAGCAGTCCTCGAAGCCCAACACCCCTCGAGCATCGCACTCCCCGGCACCGCTGTCTGGCCGGAATCGGACATCACCATCCGCGCCGTTGTCGGGGGTGTTCCCGCCGGTGCCGAAAGGCGTGCGCCGTTTATACCCCGATGCCGGCGCCCGATCCGTCCGTAGGCTGCCCGGAGGTGCCCCCCGCGCCGGGATCCTGAGGCGCGATCTCGCCGTGCCACGTCTGGCGCTGCCCGACGAAGCGGAGCGCCAGGATCGCCACGTCGTCGCGGTAGGGGCCCGTGGCGGAGCGGGAAAGGGCCTCGAGCGCGTCCACGAGCGCCTCGGCCCCGGCCTCGGCCTCGGCCGGGCGGTCGGCCAGCGCACGCTCGGGCGGGACCCCCTCCTCGGGGCCCTGGTCGGTGACCCCGTCGGTGTAGGCGACGACGGCGTCGCCCTCACCAAGCTCGGCGTGCACGGGCGTCAGCTCGATGCTCGGCAGCACACCGAGCAGGGTGCCGCTGCTCGCCAGCGCGCGCGGCGGGCCCTGCGCCGGAACCAGGATCGGGGGCGGATGCCCGGCGCAGGCCACTGTCAGGCCGAAGCCCCCGTTCGACGCGCTCAGCTGCATGCAGGCGGCTGTCACGAAGCGGCGGTCGAGGTCCTGGCGCAGGATCGTGTCGTTGAGCATGCGCAGCGCCTCCGCGGGCGAGGCCCCCCACTCGAGCAGGCCGCGCAGGGTCCAGCGCGCCATCGAGGTCAGGGCCGCCGCCGGGACGCCCTTACCGGAGACGTCGCCGATGATCAGCGCCCAGCTCTGGGGCCCGGTCTGGAAGGCGTCGTAGAAGTCCCCGCCGACGAGACCGCTGAGGGGGACGAAGCGGGCCGCCAGCTCGCAGCCGGGGATCGGGGCTAGGGCGGAGGGCAGGATGCCCCGTTGCAGGGTCTCGCTGATGGCCTCGCTGCGCGCCCGGCCCGGTCGCGCTCGACCGCCAGCCTCCCCAGGATCACACCGAGCACGAGCGTCAGCAGCGTGAGCATGACCAGCGCCACGATCGCCTCGGTGATCGAGCGGTCGGCGGCGTTGTGGGCGTCCCGCTGGCGTGCGGCCTCGCGGCGAGACACGTCGAGTTGCAGCGCGGCCGTGCGCGCCCTGATCGCGTCCACGAGCCGCTTGCCCCGCAGCGTGACGGCCAACGAGCGCTCGTGCGCCGCGTCGCGGTGGGCCGCGCCGAGCAGCGGCACCACATAGCCGGCCCCGTAGCTCCGCACCGCGGCGATCAGTTCCTGGCTCTGGTGCACGTCGGCGTGGTTGGCGGCGGCGGCGCGTTCCAGTTCTCGCTCCGCCTCCGGCAGTTCGGTCCCCGCGCGGTAGAGCGGCTGCAGGAACTGGGGCCGGCCCGTGATCACATAGCCGCGCAGGCCCGTCTCGACGTCCACGACCAGGCGCTCCACCTCGATCACGCGCACGAGGTAGTCATCCGAGCGCCGGGATGCTTCCGCGTCGCCCCGCAGCCCCACCGTGTTCGCGAGCAGCAGCGCGACGCCGGTCGCCACCAGCAGCGCGCCGGCGACCACCACCAGGGCCACCCTGGAGCGCAGCCGCCCGCCCGTGCCGCTGCCCCTGCGGCGTTTGCCCGGCGAGCCGCTCAACCCCCGGCGCCGGGGTCCTCGTCGAGGGCGGGCAGCCAGTCGAGCAGCCCGGCGACCGCGAACAGCCTGCGGATCCGCGGGGATCCGGGCGTCAACGCGAAGGCGACCCCCGCGTCGCGGCACACGCGCTCGCACACCAGCACGCAGTGCAGGCCCGCAGAGTCCATGAAGGTCACCGCCTCGATGTCGAGCACGACCGCCGTCGATTCCTCGGCCACGCCCTGCATCAGCGCGCTGACCTCCGGAGCGGCCGCGAGGTCGAGCTCCCCATCGAGGCTTACCGTGGCGTGCCCGCCGGTCGCCCGGATCGCGATCTCGAGGTGTCCGGAGGCGTTCGACCTACGGGCGGGTTGGGCGTCTGGCGGCATTCCTCGGAGGGTTCCCGGCGCGGATGGTACTCACGCCGGCGCGGGGTGCCGGAACGGCCAAACCTCCGCAAAGTGCGACGAAATTGCCCCTTGACGGGGACGCTCCCGTTCCCCTACGATGCAACCGCCGCACTCTGAGCTGGTCAGGGGTCGGCGCGGTGTCCGTCTCGACCACGGAACCCGCTGAGGATGGGGATCATCCCGAAAGGACTAAATGGGGCGAGGGGGCGACATGGGACGTCGAGATGGGGGGCACGTTCGTCGATCGCTGCCTGCTCGCAGCACCAGACCTCGTCCCAGCGCCGGCTCGCAACGGTCCGGGCTCCGCCGCCTGCGCCCGCGCGCGTATGCGCTCGCCGTTGCTGATCGCCCTCGTCACGGCGACCGGCGCGATCCTCTCAACCGAGGCCCAGGCGCGTAAAACCTCCGGCCAGCACGGGATCGTCCACGTCACGTGCTCCGAAGTCACGTTCCTGATGCTCGGCTTCCCGGAAGGCAAAACCAACACCATCCACCCGAAGGTCAAGGTCAACGGCAAAGCGATCAACAACTTCAAGGCCGGGATCACCTTCTACGGCTCGATCGCCGAATTCGAAATCCCGGTCGAAATCCCGGTCACCGGCAAATACCTGATCCAGGCCGGCGCCACCTGGAACACGAACGAAGTCGTCGGCGAGACCACCACGACCAAGAGCGAACTGACCTGCACCGGGGACCGGCCACGCCGCCTTCACGATCGAAAAGGAACAGCGCCTCGCCGGCGAACCCTCCTACACCAGCAACGAACTCCAGGGCAAAATCGGGCAGACCGTCGAATACCACGTCATCGTCAGGAACACCGGCTCCCAAGCCGCTGACGTTCTCGAACTTCCTGGACCCGAACTGCGAAAAAGTCAAAGGCCTCCCGACCAAAGAACTGCAGCCGCTGGAAGCCGCGACGATCTCCTGCGAACACACGCTCACGGCGCTCGGCCTCTATACGAACGAAGCCTCGATCGAAGCCAACCAGGGCGTCGGCAAACAGAGCTCCAACACGGTCAAGGTCAACGTCGCCCCGAAAGTGCAATTCACGCTGACCAAGGAACAGAAGATCGTCGGCGAACCGAGCTTTACCAAAAGCGAACTCACGACCGAACTCGGCAAAGTCGTCAGCTACAAGATCATCGTCAAGAACACCGGCAACGTAAACCTGAAATTCAGCGAATTCATCGACGGCAACTGCGAAAACATCAAAGGCGGCCCGGGCGAAGCCGAACTGAAACCCGGCGAATCGGCACCTACACGTGTGAACACACCGACAACACCGTCGGCAAATACGCCAACCAGGCCACCGTTACGGGCACGCCGCCGATGGGCATGGGCTTCCCGCTCACGGAAAGCTCCAACAAGGTCGAAGTCAACGTTGCGAAAAAAGCGGCCTTCACGATCGAAAAGACCCAGCGCGTAGGCGGCGTCGGGAGCTTCGTCAAAACCGAAATTACCGGCGCCAAAATCGGCCAGGCGGTCGAATACCACGTCGTCGTCAAGAACACGGGCAACGTGCCGCTCAAATTTGGCACGCTCACAGACGCCAACTGCGAACTCATCACGGGCGGCGCGAGCGAACTCGCGCCGGGCGCCGAAACCACCTTCTCCTGCACCCACACGCTCGCGGCCGTGGGTCCCTACAGCAACGAAGCCTCGATCGAAGGCAACGAAGGCGCGGGCACCAAAACGTCCAACAAGGTGACGGTCTCGGTCACCGAAGAAGCCAGCTTCACGATCGAAAAGCTCCAGCGCGTCCAGGGCGAACCTACCTTCACCAAAAGCGAAGTCACCGGCAAAACCGGCCAGCTGGTCGAATACGAGATCGTCGTCAAGAACACCGGCAACGTGGCGCTCAAATTCGGCGCCCTGACCGACGCCAACTGCGAAGGCGTCTCCCCCGCCGGGACGACCGAACTCGCGCCCGCGACCGAAGAGACCTTCACGTGCAGCCACGTGCTCGGCAACGCCGGCTCCTACACCAACGAAGCCTCGATCGAAGGCAGACCACGGCACCGGCACGAAAACCTCCAACGTCGTGACCGTCAAAAGCGCGTCGGCGCCGTCCTTCACGGTCGAAAAGCGCCAGCGCATCGGCGGCGGCGGGCTCCTACACCACGGGGCCGCTCAGCGGCGAAGCCGGCGAAACGGCCGAATACCAGGTGATCGTCAAGAACACCGGCAACGTGCCGCTCAAATTCACCGCCCTGAAAGACACCGGCTGCGAAGGCATCACGCCCGCCGGCACGACCGAACTCGCCGTCGGGGCGGAAGAGACCTTCACCTGCACGCACGTGCTCGACGTCGGCACGACCACCAACGAAGCCTCGATCACAGGCAACGAAAGCACCGGCACGGAGACGTCGAACAAAGTCACCATCACGGTCGCGGCCGAACCCGCCTTCACGATCGAAAAGCTCGAGAAGATCGTCGGCGAACCCACCTTCACGGCGGCCGAACACACCGCCAACGTCGGCCAGACCGTCGACTACGAGGTGATCGTCAAGAACACCGGCAACGTGCCGCTGACGTTCGCCAACTTCACCGACGCCAACTGCACGAACATCAAAGGCGCGCCCGCGAAAGCGCTGGACCCGGGCGAATCGGCCACCTACACCTGCGAACACGCGCCTCACGGTCGCCGGCCCCTACACCAACCAGGCCTCGGTCGAAGGGGACCCGCCCGTCGAAGACGGCCTGCCGATCACGCACAGCTCCAACACCGTCGTGGTCAACATCCCCGAAGAACCCGAATTCACGATGGAAAAGCTTCAGCGCATCAAAGGCGAAGCCAACTACACCGTCTCCGAACTCAAAGGCAAACTCGGCCAGACGGTCGAATACAAGATCGTCATCAAAAACACCGGCAACATGCCGCTCACGTTCACGCCGCTGGAAGACCCGAACTGCGAAGGCATCAGCCCGTCGGGCACGACCGAACTCAACCCCGGCAAAGAAGAGTCCTTCACCTGCACGCACGTGCTCACGAGCGTGGGCAAATACGCCAACTCGGCCTCGATCGAAGCCAATGACCCGATCAAAGGTAAATCGAACGAAGTCGTCGTCGAAGTGCCCGCCGAACCTTCGTACACGATCGAAAAGGCACAGCGGATCAAAGGCGAAGCCAGCTACAGCGCAGCCGAAAAAACCGGCAAACTGGGCCAGACCGTCGAATACAAGATCACGGTCAAGAACACCGGCAACGTCACGCTCAAATTCGCCGCGCTGAAAGACACCGGCTGCGAAGGCCTCCTCCCCTCCGGCACCACCGAACTGAAACCAGGCGAAGAAGAGACCTTTACCTGCAGCCACGTCCTGGCCGTCGGCACGAGCACCAACGAAGCCACGATCGAAGGCAACGAAGGCTCGGGCACGAAAACCTCCAACGCGGTCACGGTCAAAGTTCCGGCCAACGCCGCCTACACGATCGAAAAGCAGCAGCGGATCGCGGGCGAACCGTTCTTCACCGTCTCCGAACTGACGGCCGAACTCGGCGAAACGGTCGAATACCAGATCATCGTCAACAACACCGGCAACGTGCCGCTCAAATTTGCGCCGCTGAAAGACTCCGGCTGCGAAGGCATCACGCCGTCGGGCGCCACCGAAGTCCCGGTCGGCTTCGGCGAGACCTTCCTCTGCAGCCACGTGCTCGGGACCGTTGGCAGCTACACCAACGAAGCCTCAATCGAACTCAAAGAAGGCGGCACCAAAAACACCAACAAAGTGGTCGTGAAAGTCCCGACCAAAGCCGCCTTCACGATCGAAAAGCAGCAGCGGATCAAAGGCGAACCGACCTACAGTGCCGCCGAACACACCGGCGCGCTCGGCCAGACGGTCGAATACCTGATCGTGGTCAAGAACACCGGCAACGTCACGCTCAAATTCACCGCGCTGAAAGACACCGGCTGCGAAGGCATCACGCCCGCCGGCACGACCGAACTCGCCGTCGGCAAAGAAGAGTCCTTCACGTGCACCCACGTGCTGGCCGTCGGCACCTACACCAACGAAGCCTCGATCGAAGGCAACGAAGGCGCGGGCACCAAAACCAGCAACAAAGTCACGGCCAAAGTCCCCTCCGAACCTTCGTTCACGTTCGAAAAGCTCCAGCGGATCGCGGGCGAAGGCAGTTACGGCACGGGCGAACTGAGCGGCAAACTCGGCCAGACCGCCGAATACAAGTTCGTGGTCAAGAACACCGGCAACGTCACGCTCAAATTCGGCGCCCTCAAAGACAGCGGCTGCGAAGGCATCACCCCCTCCGGGGCCACCGAACTGAAAGTCGGCGAAGAAGAGTCCTTCACCTGCACACACGTGCTCGGGGTCGGAACGACCACAAACGAAGCAACGATCGAAGGCAATGAAGGCACCGGCAAAGTGGCCTCCAACAAAGTCACGGTCAAAGTTGCCTCCGAACCGTCCTTCACGATCAACAAGGAACAGAAGATCAAAGGCGAAGGCGCCTTCGGCACGAGCGAACTGAGTGGCAAACTCGGCCAGACCGCCGAATACAAGATCGTTGTCAAGAACACGGGCAACCTAAAACTCAAATTCAGCGCTCTGAAAGACACGGGCTGCGAAGGCATCGCCCCGTCCGGCACGACCGAACTCGCCGTCGGCGCTGAAGAGTCCTTCACGTGCACCCACGTGCTGGCCGTCGGCACAACGACCAACGAAGCCTCGATCGAAGGCAACGAAGGCACCGGCACCAAAACCTCCAATAAAGTCACGATCAACGTCGCGGCCGAACCGAACTTCACGATCGAAAAGCAGCAGCGGATCAAAGGCGAAGTCAGCTACAGCCCCGGCGAAGTCAGCGGCGAATTCGGTCAGACCGTCGAATACAAGATCACCGTCAAGAACACCGGCAACCTGCCGCTCAAATTCGCCGCCCTCAAAGACAGCGGCTGCGAAGGCATCAGCCCGTCCGGCACGACCGAACTCGCCGCCGGTAAAGAAGAGTCCTTCACGTGCACCCACGTGCTGGCCGTCGGCGCAACGACCAACGAAGCCTCGATCGAAGGCAACGAAGGCACCGGCACCAAGACCTCCAACAAAGTAACCGTCAAAGTCGCCGTCTCCTACACGATCCAAAAGCTCCAGAAGCTCGCCGGCGAAGGCACGTTCGGGGCCAGCGAAGTAACCGGCAAATTCAATCAGACGGTCGAATACAAGATCATCGTCAAGAACACCAGCAACATCACGCTCAAATTCGCCGCACTCAAAGACACCGGCTGCGAAGGCCTGACCCCATTGGGCGCCACCGAACTCGCCGCCGGCGCCGAAGAGACCTTCACCTGCACGCACAAACTCGCGGTCGGCACGTACAGCAACGAAGCCTCGATTGAAGGCAACGAAGGCACCGGCACCAAATCCTCCAACAAAGTCACCGCTAAAGTCGCCGCCGAACCCAACTTCATCATCGAGAAGCAGCAGCGGATCGCCGGCGAAGGCACCTACACCTCCGCTGAACACACCGGCAAACTCGGTCAGGTCGTCGAATACAAGATCATCGTCCGCAACACCGGCAACGTGGCCCTCAAATTTGCCGCCATCAAAGACACCGGCTGCACCGGCCTCACCCCGACCGGCGCCACCGAACTTCCGGCCAACGCGGGCGCCGCCTCCGAAGAGTTCTTCTTCTGCACCCACACGCTGGGCTCGGTCGGCAGCTACGTCAACGAAGCCTCGATCGAAGGCAACGAAGGCACCGGCAGCAAAACGTCCAACAAAGCGACGACCAAAGTCAACGCCGAACCCAACTTCGCGATCGAAAAGCAGCAGCGGGTCAACGGCGAAGGCACCTTCGGCGTCAGCGAAGCGTCCGGCAAACTCGGCCAGACCGTCGAATACAAGGTCATCGTCAAGAACACCGGCAACGTCACGCTCAAATTCGCCGCACTCAAAGACACCGGCTGCGAAGGCCTGACCCCATCGGGCGCCACCGAACTCGCCGCCGGCGCCGAAGAGACCTTCACCTGCAGCCACAAACTGTCGGCGGTCGGCTCCTACACGCAACGAAGCCTCGATCGAAGGCAACGAAGGCACCGGCACCAAGACCTCTAACAAAGCCATTGCCAAAGTCCCGGCAGAACCGAGCTTCACGATCGAAAAGCAGCAGCGGGTCAACGGCGAAGGCATCTTCGCCACCGGCGAAGCGACCGGCAAACTGGGCCAGAACGCCGAATACAAGATCAACCTCAAGAACACCGGCAACGTGACGCTCAAATTCGCGGCCCTGAAAGACACGGGCTGCACAGGCATCACGCCATCCGGTACGACCGAACTGAAAGCCGGCGAAGAAGAGAGCTTCACCTGCACCCACACACTTACGGCGGTCGGTAGCTACAGCAACGAAGCCTCGATCGAAGGCAACGAAGGCACCGGCACCAAGACCTCGAACAAAGTCACCGCCAAAGTGCCGGCAGAACCCTCCTTCATCATCGAGAAGCAGCAGCGGATCGCCGGCGAAGGCACCTACACCTCCGCTGAACACACCGGCAAAGTCGGCCAGGTCGTCGAATACAAGATCATCGTCCGCAACACCGGCAACGTGGCCCTCAAATTCGCGGCCATCAAAGACACCGCCTGCACCGGCCTGGCCCCAACGGGTACCACCGAAGTGGCCGCGCGGCTCCGAAGAGTTCTTCACCTGCACCCACACGCTTACCGCGGTCGGCTCCTACGTCAACGAAGCCTCGATCGAAGGCAACGAAGGCACCGGCACCAAGACTTCGAACAAAGCCACGACCAAAGTCCCGGCCGAACCCAACTTCACGATCAGCAAGGAACAGAAGATCGAAGGCGAAGCCAGCTACGGAAGTGCCGAAAAGACGGGCAAAACCGGCCAGAAAGTCGAATACAAGCTCGTCGTCAAAAACACCGGCAACGTGACGCTCAAATTCGGCGCCCTCAAAGACACCGCCTGCGAAGGCATCTCCCCGGCCGGCGTTACCGAACTGGCCGCCGGCGCCGAAGAGAGCTTCACCTGCAGCCACAAACTGACGGGCATCGGCTCCTACAGCAACGAAGCCTCGATCGAAGGCAACGAAGGCACCGGCAGCAAGACCTCCAGCAAAGTCACCGCCAAAGTGCCGGCCGAACCCTCCTTCATCATCGAGAAGCAGCAGCGGATCGCCGGCGAAGGCACCTACACCTCCGCTGAACACACCGGCAAAGTCGGCCAGGTCGTCGAATACAAGATCATCGTCCGCAACACCGGCAACGTGGCCCTCAAATTCGCGGCCATCAAAGACACCGCCTGCACCGGCCTGGCCCCAACGAGTACCACCGAAGTGGCCGCGGGCTCCGAAGAGTTCTTCACCTGCACCCACACGCTTACCGCGGTCGGCTCCTACGTCAACGAAGCCTCGATCGAAGGCAACGAAGGCACCGGCACCAAGACCTCGAACAAAGTCACCGCGTCGGTGCCCGCCGAACCGTCGTTCTCGATCGAAAAGCTCCAGCGCCTGGCGGGCGAATCGCCCTACGGCGTGGCTGAAAAGACCGGCACCTTCGGTCAGACGGTCGAATACAAGATTGTCGTCAAGAACACCGGCAACGTGCCGCTCAAATTCGCCGCCCTCAAAGACACCGGCTGCGAAGGCCTCACCCCGTCCGGCACCACCGAACTGGCCGCCGGCGCCGAAGAGACCTTTACCTGCACGCACAAACTGGCCCTCGGCTCCTACAGCAACGAAGCCTCGGTCGAAGGCAACGAAGGCACGGGCACCAAGACCTCCAACAAAGTCACCGCCAAAGTCAACGCCGAACCGAACTTCACGATCGAAAAGCTCCAGAAGATCGCCGGCGAAAGCTCCTACACGAACACCGAACGGACCGGCAAAGTCGGCCAGACCGTCGAATACAAGGTCACCGTCAAGAACACCGGCAACGTCGCGATCAAATTCGCCGCCCTCAAAGACACCGGCTGCGAAGGCATCTCGCCGTCGGGCGCAACCGAACTCGCGGTCGGCAAAGAAGAGTCCTTCACCTGCACGCACAAACTGTCGGCGGTCGGCTCCTACACCAACGAAGCCTCGATCGAAGGCGGCGAAGGCGCCGGCACCAAGACGTCCAACAAAGTCGTCGCCAAAGTCAACGCTGAACCCAACTTCACGATCGAAAAGCAGCAGCGGGTCAACGGCGAAAGCTCCTACACGAGCGCCGAACGGAGTGCCCAGGGCGGCCAGACGATGGAATACAAGATCATCGTCAAGAACACCGGCAACGTGACGATCAAATACGGCGCCCTCAAAGACAGCGGCTGCGAAGGCATCACGCCGTCCGGGTCCACCGAACTCGCCGCCGGCGCCGAAGAGTCCTTCACCTGCACGCACGGCCTGATCAACACCGGGACCTACAGCAACGAAGCCTCGATCGAAGGCAACGAAGGCACCGGCACCCGCGTGTCCAACAAAGTCAGCGTCAAAGTCTCGACCAAAGCCGCCTACACGATCACCAAGGAACAGCGGATCAAAGGCGAAAGCTCCTACACGAGCTCCGAACTGAGCGGTGAAGTCGGGCAGGTCGTCGAATACAAGATCACGGTCAAGAACACCGGCAACGTCTCGATCCTGTACGGCTCGCTCAAAGACACGGCCTGCTCGAGCATCTCCCCGTCCGGCGCGACCGAACTCGCGCCGGGCAAAGAAGAGAGCTTCACGTGCACCCACACGCTGACCTCGGTCGGGTCCTACTCCAACGAAGCCTCGATCGAAGCCTGCGGCGTCGGCACCCAGACCTCCAACAAAGTGACCGTCAAAGTCACCGCGAAACCGTCCTTCACGATCGAAAAGCAGCAGAAGGTCGCGGGCGAACTCTCTTACTCGAGCGCTGAAAAGAGCGCCGAAGTCGGCCAGAGCGTCAACTATCTGATCGTGGTCAAGAACACCGGCAACATCGCGCTCAAATTCAGCGCCCTGAAAGACAGCGGCTGCGGAGGCATCCTGCCGAGCAGCACCACCGAACTGGCGCCGGGCAAAGAAGAGAGCTTCACCTGCAGCCACACGCTGACGACCGCCGGCACCTACACGAACGAAGCCTCGATCGAAGGCAACGAAGGCACCGGCACCAAGAGCTCGAACAATGTCACGGTCAAAATCGCGGCGAAACCGGCCTACACGATCGAAAAGCTCCAGCGGCTGGGTGGCGAAAGCGCCTACACCAAAAACGAACTCTCCGGCAAATTCGGCCAGAAGGTCGAATACAAGGTCATCGTCAAGAACACCGGCAACGTGACGCTCAAATTCGGCGCGCTGAAAGACACCGCCTGCGAAAACATCTCACCGTCGGGCGCCACCGAACTGGCAAACGGCAAAGAAGAGGCCTTCACGTGCGAACACACGCTGGCGAGCACGGGCGGCTACTCCAACGAAGCCTCGATCGAAAACGCCGAAGGCGCCGGCACCAAGACCTCCAACAAAGTCACGGCGACGGTCAAACCCGAACCGAACTACTCGATCGAAAAGTTCCAGCGGGTCGGCGCCGAAGGCTTCGGCAACGTAACGCGCGCGCGTGACGGTCGGCCAGACGGTCGAATACGAGATCGTGATCAAGAACACCGGCAACGTCTCGCTGACCTTCTCGGCCTTCGCCGACGAACACTGCGACTCCGGCACCCTGGCGGGAGGCCCGAGCGGGGCCGTGAAACCGGGCGAATCGGCGACCTACACCTGCAGCCACGTGGTCACGAGCACCGACCAGACCAAAGGCTCCTTCAGCAACGAAGCCTCGATCACCGGCTCCGAAGGCACAGGCGCCAGGAAATCCAACAAGGTCGAAGTCACCGTCCCGGCGTCGTGCAAAAAAGTTCCGTACGAGGTCGACGCGCGCTGGCACTACAGCGCCGGCGGCAGCCCGGGCAACTGGAGCAACACCGGCGACATCGTGTGCGGCAAACAGATCAGCTTCGGCCCGCAGGCGATGGAAGGCGAACAGCGGCTCAAACCGGGCACCGAAATCAAAGGTGGCTGGGACTTCAAGATCACCGACTTCCACACCACGAAATGGAACGTCACGTTCGCCGAAGGCCGCATCATCTTCCGTCACGTGGCCTGCGAAAAAGGCGAAACGCCGCTCAAAGAACTGCTCGAAATCCCGCTGCCCAAAGAGGTATACAACAGCGTCTTCATCAACGAATGGTTCCCCAGCGGCGAACAGTCGAACGCACTCGTCTACCAGGGCAAAGCCACGCTCCCGGCGATCTGCGGCCCGCACGGCGAAAACAACATCCTGCTCGGCAAGAACTACTGGTGGACGAGCGAAGGCGGCGGGACCTGGGAAGGCTACATGACCCTCGAATAGGGTCCTGCCGGCGCCGAGCGTACGCGCGCGGCGCCGGTTGACAGCTTCAGGGGACTCACGAGCGCGCGGTGGCGCTTGCGGTTGCGGTCCCGTGCACGCCCTGCCGCGCAGGTTCGGTCCTCCCCACGCGGCGCACCCAGGCGCTGAAGACCTCCTGCCCCCACGGGCTACGGAACGCCACCCGTGAGACGAGCTTCATATGGGCCGCGGCGCGGATGCCGTCGCTGAGGTAGACCACCCACCGGTAGGGGTGTCCGCGCAGCTCGTAGTAGGTGCCCAGGCGGGGAAAGGATCCCGGAGCCATCACACGGTCGCCGTGGCGCACGAGCAGGAAGCGGATCGCCGGCTCCATCGGCTGGGTCCCCAGGTCGAGCGCCCCGAAGCGAAGGTCGACGCCCTGGCCCGGGGGCAGAACCCGCCTCAGCGCCGCCGCGGTGGCCGTCACCGCCCGGTACTCGTAGACGTGCGAGTCCGGCCGCTCTTCGCGCGCCACGGCCGCACCCACGAGGGCGAGACCGGCCAGACCGGCGAGGGCCACCGCCAGACCCGCCGCCACGGCCCCCCGGCCGCCGGGCCACGCGCTCCGCAGCCTCGTGCCGATCGAGGTGCGGGCGAGCAGCATCCTCAGCAGGCCGCGGACACCCAGCCACAGCCCCCAGAACAGCACCAGCGCCACCCAGAAGCCGAGCTCCGAGCCCCACCACAGCGTGTAGCCGAGGGTTTCCGCGAGCAGTCTGCGAGGCTGGGTTGTTGGCCACCTGCTCGACCATCGCCACACACAGCCCGAGCGCGATCAGGACCGCCGCGCACAGATCCCAGCGCCGCCGCAGCGCCGCCAACACGAGCACGGCAGCGAGCGCCGCGAGCACCGCCAGCGCCGAGTTCGTCTGCGCCGAGCTCGGGGTGTGCCGCACGTCGAGCTTGCGCTCCCACTCGCTGGCCGGGACGTACAGCCACCACGGCCTCTCCCCCACCGCCCGCACCAGCGCGTGCCACCCGACCGTGGTGCCCAGCGTGTGCCCACGGTGCTCCACCGTGCGGGCGATCATCGTGAAGTTGCCGGGGCTTTCGTCGAGCTGGTTGATCACCGGCGCCGTCCAGCAGGCGCACACGACCACCACCGCCGCCAGCGCCCACGGCCAGACCCGGCGCCGGCCCGTGGTGGTCGCTGGGGCCGTCGTAGTGGCCACGAGGCCTTCCGTGGTGGTGTCCGGGGGCGTGGTGGGGGGCTCCGGGCCCGTACCGGCGGCCCGGCGCGCCCGCAGCCGCCCCAGCGCCAGCCCCAGCACGAGCCCTCCCAGGCCCACCCCCAGCACGACCAGCGTCGGCGCCAGGTACATGAGGTGGGTCTGCAGCACGAACGAGCTCAGCAGGGCCGCGAGTGGGAGCAGCCGGTATTCCCCGCAGGCCAGCGACCAGCCGACGAATGTCAGCGCCAGGAACGGGAACAGGGCCGCCGCCGGGTTCCAGATGTCGTGCAGGGCCTCCCCCGGCAGCGACTGGCACATCAGCGAGATGCCGAAGGCGGCCGCGAACATGAGCACGAACCCGCCCCGGCGGCGGGCGAGCGCCACGCACAGGATGATCGCGAGCGTGTTGAGCACGCACATCGCCACCGCCAGGCTGTCCACGCTGCCGTAACGGGCCGGCAGCGCCAGCAGCCAGTAGAGCATCGGCCCGGGGCTGTGCATCACCTGCCCGTGGACCACGAGCCCCGCCTCGGAGTACTGGCCGACGAGCGGCGTGTGGGAGGTCAGGACGTCCCAGGCACGCGTGGCGATGATGCCGTCGTCGCCCGCCGGGATCCAGCCCGCCCGCACCGCTTTCACGGTCGAGCTGATCACCGGCAGCGCCGCCAGCAGCCCGGTGGCGAGCACCAGTAGACGCCGGCCGACCACGTCCCAGCGCGGCGCCGGCATCCGCAGCTTGCGTCCAGGGCGCGGCCGGCGCATGGCCCTGGAGGCTACTCAGGCGGTCACTCGGCCCTGCAGCTCTCCCTGTGCGAGCCGGCTGCGCAGCACCTTCTTGTCGAACTTGCCGACGCTCGTCTTGGGCACCTCGTCGATGAACGCGAACTCGTCCGGCAGCCACCATTTCGCCACCCGGCCCCGCAGGTGCTCGAGCAGCTCATCGGCGCCCACGTCCGAGCCCTCCCGCAGCACCACGCAGCACAGCGGGCGCTCGGCCCAGCGCTCGTCGGGCTTGGCGATCACGGCGGCCTCGATCACGTCGGGGTGGGCCATGACCTCGTTCTCGAGCTCCACCGAGGAGATCCACTCGCCGCCGGACTTGATCACGTCCTTCGAGCGGTCGGTGATCTGCACCGAGGCGTTCTCGTCCACCGCCGCGATGTCACCGGTGCGCAGCCAGCCGCGGTCGAATTTGTCCGCCGTCGCCCCTTCGCGGAAGTAGCCGGAGGCCACCCATGGTCCGCTGACCTGGATCTCCCCGGTGGACTCCCCGTCCCATGGGACCTCGCTGCCGTCGTCGTCGATCAGGCGCAGCTCCACCCACGGCAGCGGTATGCCCTGACGGGCACGGTTGTCCCAGTAGGTGTCGTCGTGCTCTCCCTCGCGCGGGCGCGAGTAGGTGGCCACCGGGCTGGTCTCGGTCATCCCCCAGGCCTGGAACATGCGCACGCCGTGGCGCTCCTCGAAGTCCTTCATCAGCGACCGCGGCACCGCCGAGCCGCCGCAGGCGGCGTTGTTCAGCGAGCTCAGGTCGAGCTCCGGGTGCTCGTCGGCGTAACGCAGCAGGTCCTGCGAAGATCGTCGGCACGCAGCCCATCAGGGTCGGGCGCTCGGCGTTGATCAGGGAGGCCAACGACTCGGCGTCCAGGAAGCGATCCGGGAGGATCAGATCCGAGCCGGCCAGGGCGGCCCCGTAGGGCAGGCCCCAGGCGTTGGCGTGGAACATCGGCACCACCGCCAGCACCCGGTCTTCGCGCGCCAGCCCGGTGCCGTCACGCATCAGCGTGGCCGTCGAGTGCATGCTGATCGAGCGGTGCGAGTAGAGCACCCCCTTGGGGTTGCCGGTGGTGCCGCTCGTGTAACACAGCGCGGCGGCCTGGCGCTCGTCGAGCTCGGGGAACTCGAAGGGCTCGGGCCCCACCTGCGCCAGCAGCTCCTCGTAGCGCAGGGCGCCGGGCAGGCCGGGCGCCTCGCCGTCTCCGATCACGACGTAGTGCTCCACGCACTCCAGCTCGGGCGCGAGTTCTTCCATCAGCGGCACGAGCGACGTCGTCGACGAAGATCACCCGGTCCTCGGCGTGGTTGACGATGTACACCAGCTGCTCGGAGAACAGGCGCACGTTGAGCGTGTGCAGGACGGCCCCGGTGCACGGGATCGCCATGTAGAGCTCGAAGTGGCGCTGGTTGTTCCAGGCGAAGGTCCCCACCCGGTCGCCCTGCTCGACGCCCAGCCCCGCGAGCGCGTGGGCCGCACGGTCGACACGAGCCGACAGCTCCGCGTGGCTGAGACGCTCGATCGTCTTCTGCGGCGTCACGCTCACGACCTCGGCCCCGTGGTTGCACGTCCGCATGCGGCGGCGGATGTGATTCAGCGTCAGCTGGAAGTCGTCCTGCATCATCCCCGGCAGCAATTCACTCATGCCCCTCTAGCTCCCTCCCTGTAGGCAACCTTGGCGAACCGATCGTAGATCGCAGCGGTCCGCTGCGCGATCTCGTCCCAGTCGAAGCGCAGCACGTGCTCGGAGGCCTCTGCCACCAGCCGGTCGCGCAGCCCGTCATCCACGAGCAGCCGCTCGATCATCACACCGAGGTGCTCGGCGTCCCCGCCGTTGAAGCGCAGGCCCACGCGCTCCCCCCGCGGCACCACCTCGCGCAGGCCGCCGGTGTCGGCCACGATGCACGGGCACCCCGAGGCCATCGCCTCGAGCGCCACCAACCCGAAGGGCTCGTAGATCGAGGGGACCACGCACAGGTCGCTGATGCGATACAGCGAGTGCAGCACGTCGTCGCCGATCCAGCCGAGGAAGGTGCCGTGCTGCGGAGAGCCCGAGGCGCTCGGCCTGGCTGCGCAGCTCGCCCTCGTGGGTGCCGCTGCCGGCCACCAGGAAGCGGACCTTGCCGACCCGCTCGATCACGCCCGGAAGGGCATCGAGGGCCAGCTGAAAGCCCTTCTCGTAGACGAGCCTGCCCACCAGCAGCACCAGGCGCTCCTCGGGCTTGGCGAAGCTCGCCCGCATTGACGCCAGGTCGCCGGTGGGACGCAGTTCGGCGGGATCCACGCCGTTGGGGATCACCGACACCCGCCGCTCGTCGATCTCGAAGATGTCGGCCACGTGCCCGCGCATGTAGTAGGAGCACACGATCACCTCGTCGGCCCGCCGGGCCATCCAGCGCTCGACCGCGTGGATGTGGGACTGCGGCTGATCCTGCACCCAGCCCTGGTGGCGGCCGTGCTCGGTGGCGTGGATCGTCGTCACGTAGGGAACCTCGAGCCTGTCCGCCAGGGCGGCCGAGGCCTTCGCGACCAGCCAGTCGTGGCCGTGGATGAGGTCGTAGGAGTGCTCCTGGGCGAGCGTCTCGCCGGCTGCCAGCATGTCCTCGTTCATCTGCTCCACCCACGCCACGAAGCGGTTCAGGTCCCGCGGCCAGCCCGGCTCGGGCACGCGGTGGATGGTCACCGACCCGTCCCCCGCGGGATGGCTCTGCACTTCGGCGCTCGCCCCCACTCCGCGGGTCAGCACGTCCACGTTCACGCCCTGGCGAACGAGCGCCTCGGCCAGCTTGCGCACGTGGCGCGCGAGGCCGCCCTCGATCACCGGCGGGTACTCCCAGGACAGGATGAGCACGCGGGCGCTCATCCACGGCACCCTACCGGCCACAGCGCCGGCCGGCCGCTCCGATACGCAAAGATGGGGCCATGCCCGAGTCGCCGCCGGTGTTCTATTTCGCCGCCATGTCGCCGTACTCGTGGTTCGCGGCCGAGCGGATCGGCGGGCTGCTCCCCCAGGCCCGCTGGGAGCCCGTGTTCGCGGGCGGCCTGTTCAGGTCCGCGGGGCGCAAATCGTGGGGCCTGGACGAGCGCCGCGAGGAGAACATCCGCGAGTGCGAGAGCCGCGCCGCCCAGCACGGGCTGGGCCCGATCTCCTGGCCGCAGCCGTGGCCCACCAACGACGTCCACGTGGCCCGCGCGATGACCTATGCCGACAGCCGCGGCCTGCTCCACGAGTACGCGCTGGCAGCGATGCGGGCCACCTTCCGCGAGGGCGCCGACCTCGAACGCCACGAGGTCCTCCTGCAGGTCGGCAGCCGGAGTCGGCATCCCCGCGGCGGAGCTCGAGTCTGCGCTGCAGGACCCGAGCGTCAAGGAGCAGCTGCGGGCCACCACCGACGGCGCCCACGAGCTGGGCGTGATCGGCGTCCCCACGGTGGCCCTCGGGGAGCAGCTGTTCTGGGGCGATGACCGCCTCGAGGAGGCCGCCCACGCCGCCGGCGGGGGCGCCGGCGGGACCATCCAGGGCTAGGGCGGGCACCGGTGCGCTGGCTGGTCGACGGCATGAACGTGATCGGAACCCGTCCCGACGCCTGGTGGAGGGACCGTCACGCGGCCATGACGAAGCTCGTGGACATGCTCGAGCGCTGGGCCGCCGAGAGCGGCGCCGACGTCACCGTCGTGTTCGAGAAGCCCCCCTCTCCCCCGATCCGCTCGACCGTGATCGTCGTCGCCCACGCCCCGAAGCCCCGCCGGGACTCGGCCGACGACGAGATCATCCGCCTGCTGCGGGCCGACGGCGAACCGCGGACCGTGCGCGTCGTGACCTCCGACCAGTGGCTCGCCGACCGCGCCTACGCGGTCGGGTGCGAGCGTCGAGCCGGCGGGCCCCTTCCGATCCCTGATCGAAGGCGACTGATGCCGCCCGAAACCCGCTACGCCGAGAGCGACGGGGCATCGATCGCCTACCAGGTGGCCGGCGAAGGGAACCTCGACGTGCTGTTCCTGCCGGGCTGGATCTCGCAGATCGAGCAGCTCTGGGAGGCGCCGGCGCTGCGCCGCTTCCTCGAGCGGCTGGGCGCCTTCACCCGGCTGATCCTGTTCGACAGCCGCGGCACCGGCCTGTCGGAGCGCTCGCTGCACACCTACACGCTCGAGCAGGAGGCCCGCGACGCGCTCGCCGTGCTCGACGCGGCCGGCAGCGAGCGCGTGGCGCTCTTCACCTACGCCGTGGGCGGGCTCGTGGGTGCCAAGCTGGCCGCCGAGCATCCCGACCGGGTCGGGCGCGCTGGTCATGTACGCCTCGGTCTCACGCACCTCGTGGGCTCCGGACTACGACTGGGCGATGACGATCGAGCAGCGCCAGCAGATCAACGCCATGACGGCCTCCACCTGGGGCGAACAGGACAGCGAGCTGCTGGCCCGGCTGGCGCCGTCGATGGACGGCGACCCGGCGCTGCTGTCCTGGTTCGCCCGCACCCAGCGACTGGCGGCCAGCCCCCGAGAGGCCCTCACGATCGCGCAGGCCACCTCCGAACTCGACGTCCGCGAGCTGCTGCCCACGATCACGGTGCCGACCCTGGTGATGCACCGCCCGCAGGAGCTGGTGTGGGACGTGCGCCACTCCCGCTACCTGGCCGAGAACATCCCCGGGGCCCGCTACGTCGAGCTGGAGGGGGCCGACTCGTTCCCGTTCGTCGGCGACAGCGAGGCGATCGTCGAGGAGATCGACGAGTTCCTGACCGGCGGGCGCACCGGCATGGCCCCCGCGCGGGACCTGCTGACGGTGATGTTCACCGACATCGTCGACGCCACCACGCTGGCGGCGAGGCTGGGCGACGGCCGCTGGCGCGACCTGCTGGCCCAGCACGACGACGATCGTCCGCGCCGAGCTGGGGCGCTTCGGCGGCCGCGAGGTGAAGACGGTCGGCGACGGCTTCCTGGCCACCTTCGAGGGGCCCCCCTCGCGTGCCCTGCGCTGTGCCCTGGCGATCAACCGGGCGGTCCGCGAGCTCGAGCTCGAGGTCCGCATCGGCATCCACACCGGCGAGTGCGAGCTGATCGGCGACGACGTCGGCGGGATGGCCGTCCACATCGCCTCCCGCATCGCCGGCCTCGCCGGCCCCGGCGAGGTGCTGGTCTCGGGGACCGTCTTCGGCACCGTCGTGGGCGGCCCCTTCGTGTTCGAGGACCGCGGCTTCCACGAGCTCAAAGGCGTGCCCGGCCGCTGGCCGGTGTTCTCGCTCTCGACCGGCGCCTAGCCGTCGCCGGCGCGCGCCCGGGGCGTCGCCGAGATTCTCGACGCGGGCGGCCCAGGCGCTGCCGCGAGCCCTATTTCCCCGTGGGTTCCGGCACGATGCGGATGTAGGGACGGGGCTCCTTCCAGCCATCGGGGTAGCGCTCTTTGGCTTCGTCGTTGGAGACCGAGCCGGCGATGATGACGTCCTCGCCGGGACGCCAGTTGACGGGCGTGGCGACCTTGTGCTTGGCGGTCAGCTGCAGCGAGTCGATCACCCGCAGGACCTCGTCGAAGTTGCGCCCCGTGGTCATCGGGTAGACCAGGATCAGCTTGATCTTCTTGTCAGGGCCGATCACGAACACGTTGCGGACGGTCTGGTTGTCGGCCGGGGTGCGGGCCGACGCGTCCCCGCTGACGCTCGCCGCGAGCATCCCGTATGCCTTCGCGACCTTGTAGTCGGGGTCGGCGATGATCGGGTAGTTGGGCGCGGTCCCCTGTGTCTCCTCGATGTCCTTCGCCCAGCGTTCGTGGTCTGTCGCCGCATCGATGGAGAGGCCGATGATCTTCACGCCACGGCGGTCGAACTCGGGCTTCGCGTTGGCCATGTAGCCGAGCTCGGTCGTGCACACCGGCGTGAAGTCCTTCGGGTGCGAGAAGAGAACTCCCCAGGAGTCCCCCAGCCAGTCGTGAAAGCTGATGCGACCCTCGGTCGTGTCAGCCTCGAAGTCGGGTGCCTCATCTCCTAGTTGCAACGCCACGGGCCCTGCTCCTTTCTCGGATTCTGCGCAGTTCTCCACGAACCTAACACCATCACCGCCATCTCCAACCCCTCGTAACAGCATCACGAAGATCGAGCTCGTCAGGGCGCCGCCGGCGAACCCCGAGGCGAGCGGCTGTGACGAACTCAGACGGTGGCCGCGCGGCGGTAGCGGGAGACCGCCAGCGGGGCGAACACCGCCACGATCGCGGCCGCCCACAGGAAGGCCTCCCAGATGTTGTTCCCGGCGGGAGCCCCCAGCCACAGCGCGCGCAGCGCGTCGACCATGATCGTGAAGGGGTTGACTTCCGCGAACGCCCGCAGCGGTTCGGACATCGAGCTGACGGGCACGAAGGCGGAGGAGATGAAGGTCAGCGGGAAGATCGCGATGAAGCCCACCGAGTTGGCGGCCTCGGGCGATGAGACGACCATCCCCACGAACGCGAACACCCACGAGAAGGCGTAGCCGAAGAACACCAGCAGGCCGAAGCCCGCGAGCACTTCCCCCACGCTGGTGTGGAAGCTGAAGCCGATGAGCAGGCCCGTGATCACGAGGATCACGGCCGAGAGCAGGTTCGTGACGATGTCGGCCGAGGTCCGTCCGGCGAGCACCGCGGGACGCGCCATCGGCAGCGACCGGAAGCGGTCGATGATGCCCTTGTGGAGGTCCTCGTTGAGCCCGATCGCGGTCACGAAGCCACCGAAGGCGATGTTCTGGACCGTGATCCCGGGGATCAGGAAGTCCGCGTAGCTGTAGCCCGGCGTGCGGATCGCGCCCCCGAAGACGTAGCGGAACAGCAGCACGAACATGATCGGCTGGACGGTGAACGCGAGCAGCAACTCGGGCGCCCGGGGCAGGCGCACGAGGTTGCGCTCGGCGATCACCAGCGTGTCGCTGAGCAGGCGCCTCACCCGTTCCCCTCCCCCGCCGCCTCTTCGTCCTCGGCGGCCCGGCCGGTGAGGGCGAGGAAGACGTCGTCGAGGGTGGGGCGTCGCAGCGCGATGTCCTGGACGCCCACGCCCGCGTCGTCCAGCAGGCGGACCGCCTCCACGATCGCCCCGGGACGGCTGCGCACGGCTACGCACACCAGCTCCCCGTCCACCGACGGGGCCTCGTCTCCCATCACGCTCAGCACCTCCGTCGCCAGCCCGGTGCGGGCGGCCTCCTGGAGGTGGACCTCCAGGCGCTCTCCACCGACTCGGTCCTTGAGCTCGTCGGGGCTGCCGCGCGCGATCACCCGGCCGCGGTCGATGACCGCGATCGCCCCCGCCAGGCGGTCGGCCTCGTCCAGGTACTGGGTGGTCAGCAGCACGGTCGCCCCCTCGGCGGCCAGCGCTTCGATCGTCTCCCACAGCTGCAGCCGGCTGCGCGGGTCAAGCCCGGTGGTGGGCTCGTCCAGGAACAGGATCGGGGGGTTCGCGACCAGCGCCGCGGCGAGGTCGAGCCGCCGGCGCATCCCGCCGGAGTAGCCCTTTACGACCCGGTGCGCCGCCCCGGCCAGCTCGAAGCGCTCGAGCAGCTCTCCGGCCCTGCGCTTCGCGGCGCCCCGGCCCATCCCGTACAGACGGCCCACCATCGTCAGGTTCTCCTGGCCGGTGAGGTTTTCGTCGACCGCCGCGTACTGCCCGGCGAGCCCGATCAGCGCGCGGAGCCTGGCGGCGTCGCGCACCACGTCCAGACCCGCCACGCTGGCGCTGCCTGCGTCCGGCTTCAGGAGCGTCGTGAGGACCCTGATCATGGTCGTCTTGCCGGCCCCGTTGGGGCCCAGCAGGCCGAGCACCGTGCCCTCCTGGACGTCGAGGTCCACGCCGTCCAGGGCCCGCACCTCGCCGTAGGACTTCACCAGCCCCTGCACGCTCACGGCGGGCCTGCTGTCGCCATCCCCCGCCCCCGGGAGGCGGCGTGCCCGTGTCTCGTCCCGCGCTGGCGCCTCGCCGGCCACGGGTAGCCAATCTAGCGGCCACCCGAAGGCTCGAAGACATTCCGCGCTTTTTCCGCTCAGGGGTCTTGACAGAACCCCCACGTTGCGGATAGACGTTTGCACTAGCAGCGGTCAGCCAGCCCTCCCGGTGATCGTTGCCGCCCAACTTGGCACTGGAGGCCAGACCCCCTGGAGGGAGAGGGACGAAGCCCGGCCGTTGCCGCCGGGCTTCGGGCGTTCTTGGGGCGAGGTGCCCCCGCCGCGGAGGACGGTCGGGCCCTTGCGAGGGTCGGTCGGCCCCAGAGCTCCGTCATGTCCCCGCCCGCCGGACTATGCCGGCGGCCGGCGTGACACCTCTCGGCCCGGCGATGGCGGCTCCGAAAGCGCCCGCCCGTGCGAACCACGGCGCGGCGTTCGCCCTTGACGCTCGCCTCGGGCCCGGCTAGTGTCCTCAGTCTTGGGAGGGTCGTTCAGGAGGGGGTTTGCAGGATGCAAAAGAGGATCTTGGGAGCGTCGCTTGCGGCGGCCGTGGTGTTCGTCATCGGCTGCACCGGCACGGCGTCCGCGTCTCTGATCAAGGCCCTGCGACTTCAGGTCGCCGGGACCCCCATGACCGTGAGCTCTCCGATCGTGGGGTCGAGCTCGAATTTGACCATCTCGAACGCGTTCTGGAGCTTCGCGTGCTCGGAAAGCTCTCTGTCCGGCCAGGTCGGCCAGAACAACAAGGCAAAAAACGACTTCATCCCGCTCGGTGAAGGCCTGTTCGGCGGAGGCGGCAACGAAGGGCTGTGCGCGTCCACGTTCGAATTCGTCGCGGCCTGGATGCCCAAATCGCCGCCGGAACTGATCCTCGAACGCAAGGGCAACGCCCAGCTGCGGTTCTTCCGCGTGAGGCTGACGCCGCTGGAAGACATCAACAAGCCGCCGGGACAGCACGAAGCCTGCGTGGCCGCGTCCACCGTGATCAAGGGCACGTTCCCGCTGAGCGCGACACCCCAGCCGCTGACGATCACCTTCACGAACGCCAAAATGCACCTCGAGGCCGACCACGGTGCCGAGTGCGGCGGCAAAAAAGGCCACTCCCCGACCCTGTCGGGCACGTTCACCTTCACCTCCGAAGGGGAAGTGGTGGAAGACGTGATCTTCGAACACAACTAGCCGCCGGAGCACGCGCACCCGCGGCGCAGCAGCGGTGCGACCGCGGGTGACGCCGGCATGTCGGTGCAGCCGGTCGTGACGAGTGAGGCCCGCCGCGTCAGCGACCCCGCCTCACGCGGCCGCGAGGCGCTGGGCCCGGACGGGCACGATGTGCTCCCGCAGCGCGACTGGACGTCGCGTGGCGCCGTGTCGTCTCGGGCCGCGACTGAGCGCCGCCTCAGGTCGGGCGAGTGGGCAGCCCGACTGAACGTCGCCTCGCGCCATGTGATCCCGCGGCGCGACCGAGCGTCGCGCCGCGTCGGCAACCTCAACGGCGGCGGATCAGTGCCCGCCGAACAGCTGCACTTCGACGGTCGAACCCCGCGAGGTGGCGGTCAGCGTGCCGGAGAAGTGAGGTTTGCCTTCGAGGCCGACCCCACACTCGGGGCCTTTGGCGTCAAGCTTCATTTTCGAGGAGGTGAACGTCACCGCCAGCGGCTGCGGGGTGGTGGTGACGGGGAAGGTGCCTCGCAGGGTGAGAGCCGAGATGACGCACGCTTCCTGTTTGTTTTCGACCTTTTCGATGTTGGCCTCGGGCACGAGCCGCAGGCGCGTGTAGTGAAGCAGCGCCTTGCCTTTCGTGTTGAGCGTCAGTTCGGGCGTCTGTTCGGGTTCGAATTTCGCCACGAATTCCGGCCCGGAGGCACACAGGCCTTCGTTGCCCCCACCGCCGAAGGCGCCGCCTTCGGTGATCTGGACGGAGTTGCCCTTGCCTTTGCGGTTCTGGGCCAGAACGCCGTTCATCGAGACTTCCGAGCAGGCGAGGCTCCAGAAGGCGTTCGTGATCGTGACGTTGCTGCTGGCCAGCGAGATCGGGGCGCCCCCGACGAGCCCCGTGCCTGAGGTCTCGAGCTTCAACGCGCCGCCGGCCAGACTCGAGGCCGGCGCGACGACGGCTGCGGCCAACGCGCCCGCAGCGATCAGCATCGTCCAGGTGATCCTCATCCCTCGTTGCATCCTGCAATCCCCTCCCTCGGGCGCACCAGTCCTATGAGCGAGGTTATCCAGGCCCGCGCACACCGTCAAGGCTCGAGGCGACGCGCGTGGAAGCGCTGGGCCGGACGGGCTGCCGGGCGTGAGGACCTGGCCCTCGATCAGAGCCGCCAGCGCGCGACGGCGCCTGAGTCTACGCGGACCATCCGGCACTCTCGGGCCGTTGATCCCGAGCCACGCGGCGCCGGGGACCGGGCGATTGGGCGCGAGCGAGCGGCGGGCGACAGCCGACGCCGGCGTGACCCGTCCGGTCACCTCCGACGCCGGCTAGCCTGCCGCCCGGCCTCCCTGGCCAAGGCGCGCCGGTCGCGGTCAGCCCTTGAACGAGTGGAATTCGCCGAGGGCGATCGCCAGTTTCGGCGTGAATGGTTCGAACTTGTACGGCTTGGTGGCGTCGAAGCCGGCCTTTTCGGCCGCTTTCGGTTCGGCGAACGGCAGCAGGGCTTCGACCGCCTGGCCGATGTTCTTCAAGCGACAGGGTCCGCTCGTAGCCGTTGTTGTTCGGCGGCGAGATCGGCTCGGAGGTCTTCTGGATCCCGGTGATCGCGCCGATCGGGCCACCGTCTCCGCCGGCCACATCGCCGCCCACGACCCGCGCGAGCGTGCGGTGGTCGGACTCGATGCCCATGATGCGCGCTGCCGTCACCCTCAGGTCCGCGGTGCTGAAGTCGCGCACCCCGACCAGGTAGGCGGCGATGAAGGCGTCCTCGAGCGTGACGAGCACGTTGAGCGTCGTCTGCGCGTCCGTGAACATCTTCGGCGGGTAGTAGAAGGAGGTGAAGGGAGTGGGCTTTTTGGTGACGCCTTCCTCCAGCAGGTAGTGGGACATCTCCTCCTGGCGCGCCGCGATCAGGTACTCCTGGTCGTCGTCGGGGATGTTCTTGAAGAACGGCGCCGTGTTGATGATGTTCGTGTAGGTGGTGACCGCCAGTGCCTCGGCGATCTGAGCCGCTTTGAGGATTTCGATGTCGGTGTGCGTCACGCCGCCGGCTTTGTGCTTCGGTTTCTTGTGTGCCAGCGCGGCAGCGGGTCCGAGCAGGCCCATCCCGGCCGCTCCGGCCCCCACCGCCGCGGCACCCTTGAAGAAGTCCTTGCGGGTGGACGCTGCTGTCAGTGGATCTGCCGTGGTCGTCAGCGCGTGATCGGCCTCGGCCCCGTTGTGTGTGGTGCCCATCGCCATGCTCCTCGTCTGTTGGGGGCGGAAAGCTGTCTGGTGCGGCGGCACAGCCGCCTGCCAAACCCTTATTCGCACCACGGGCGACAAACGGATCACTAGGCCTCCCGCAGGTCATCGCTGATCGGGGTGGCCGGTTCGATCGGGTTCCGGGACCCGGAAAGACACTGGCCTGCCATGCGGGCAGGGGATCTTTCGTCCATCCGCGTGATCTCTCCACGGCGCGCCCGTCTGAACAGACGACCCCATCCCCACACCCGGCCCCGAGGGCCGGAAAGGAGGCTTCGCAACCATGAGGAAGCTTGCGATCGGATCGCTGGCCGCTCTGTTTGCTGTGAGCGTGCCGGCTCTCGCACAGGCCAGGACCCATCACGCCACCCACCAGCGGCACGTTCACCATTCGCGGATCGTGCATCTGCGCCCGGCGTCGAAGAGCAGCACCATAGGGAGCCCGTCCGAGAGCCCGGGCAACCCCCAGGGTGAAACGGCGGGCACCGTCGCCTCATTCGAAGGAGGGGTGTTGACAGTGACGCTCAACGGCGGGTCAAAGGTCTCGGGGATGGTCACCGAACAGACCGAGATCCACTGCGAGGGCGGTCCGCCGATGGCCCACGCGGCCGACCATGGCTCTGACGGCGGGGACAACTCGTCCAACGGGGGATCCGACAACTCCCCCGGAGAGGGCGGCAACCACGGCGAAAGCGGTCATGACCAGCAGAGCGGCGACGACAACGGCCAAGGCGACGACGACCAGGGCGACCAGGAAGAAAACCAGCCGCAGTGCGGGATCGGGTCGCTCGTTCCGGGCGCGCTCGTGCGTGAGGCGGAGCTGCGTCTCAGCTCGAGCGGCGCGGTGTTCAAGGAGATAGAGCTGGTCGGTTAGTCGCGACCGACGCACGGCCCGAGGACTGGGTCCGCGCCCGTGCTCGGACACGATGAGCCACGGGCACGTCTCGCGGGCGACGCTACCCCCCGGCGTCGCCCGCATTCGTGTGCTCGTACGCGGAGGTGGGCCGAGCGAGCCACCCCGTCGCCCCTGTTCGTCCACATCCGGAAGCTTCCGGCGCGGCGGGTGTCTATCTCTGATGAGATGAATTCCGCAGACCCGCTCCGCACATGAGCCCCTGGATCTCGCATCGCTTCCTGCGCACCCAGTCGGATGACCGCCTGCTCAGCGCGGCCGCCGCGGGCCATGACCGGGCGTTCGAGATGTTCGTGCAGCGCCACCGGACGGCGTTGCACAGGTATGTGAGGAAGATGCTCGGCGGGGACCGTGCCGAGGACGCGACGCAGCAGGCGTTACTGAACGCGTGGATCGCACTGCAACGGGGGGACGACGTGCGTAACCCGCGGGCCTGGCTCTTTCGCGTGGCGCACAACACCGCCGTAGACATGCTGAGAAGCACACGCCACGAGCACACCGAGCAGACCGAGCTGAGCGGGCTGGGCGGGGCCCAGCGGGCCGTCGACGCGCAGGTCGAGCAGCAGGAGGTCGTGCGCGACATGCTCGCCGGTGTGGCCGCGCTGCCACATGTGCAGCGCGAAGCGTTGCTTCGCACCGCGCTCGCAGGCCACAGTCACGAGCGCGTCGGCTCGGCCCTCGGCATCAGCGCGGCGGCAGTCCGTGGGCTCGTCTACCGCGCGCGCACCAACCTGCGCTCGGCGGCCAGCGCCTTGGTGCCCCCGGCACTGCTCGGATGGCCGGCGGCGGCCCATCGCCGTCTTGCGACCCTGCGCATCGCAGGCGGCCAGGCCGGCGCTCAGCCGCTCCTCGAGCGCGGAGCCGCCGTGATGTCAGCAGGCGCACTGGCGGTCGGGGTGGCCGCAGCCGGTCATCAGGTCGTCGGTCACTTCAGCCATCCGCACCACCGGGCGGCGGTGCTCGCGGGGACCGGCGAGCTCGGAGCCACGGCACGGACGGCGGCGGGCGTCACTCCGACGCGCGCAGACGGCTCCGGCGCATACCGGGCCCTTGCCGGAAGCAGGGCGCTCGATCACGAGGGACAACGATCGAACCACGACCGGGCGGTTACTCCCGCACAGAGCACCCGGCCCGGGGACGGCAGCTCCGGCGACGGCGAGCGCGGCTCCCCGGGCGCGGATGGCCAGGAGCAGGAAGCCACCTCGCAGGGCACCGACGGAGGCCACTCGCGCTCGGACGGCCCAGGCGGAGACGGGCAGCACGGCGGGGACGGCGGTGCAGACCCCTCGAGCGCCGGGAACGGCAGGGGATCGGCTTCGTCCTCCGGCTCTGATGGCGGTGACGGATCGCGCGGTGGCCATGACGAAGGTGTGTCCGGCTCGAGCGACTTCGGGCGTGGGTCGGACCCGACGAGCGCCGCGGGGTCCGGCGAGGGCTCGGGCCCGAGTGACGAAGTGGGGGGCGGAGGGTCGGGCTCTCAGGGCGGGGCTGAAACGACCGGCGGATCGGGGTCCGGCGCGAGCTCGGGCTCGCCCAGCGGACCCGACGGCAGCGGCCAGGGCTCCGGCGATACCTTCGCACGGCAGAGCAGCGGCTCTCACGGCGGGCCGGCGGAAGCGCTCACCGCGATCTCGGGGTCCGAAGGCTCCTCCTGATGCGGCCGCCGGCGCCGCGATGCGTCCAGCGCGTCAGCGGCCCGCGGTAGGGTTACTAGCTGATGGCGTGCTCCATCTGGCTGATCGGCGACTCCCAGCATGTTGTCCACGTCGAGGAGTCTGCATCCGAAATCACGCTGCAGATTCGCGAGGCGAACGGGCTCCCGATATCCCTGAAGGACACGACCGGGACGATGGTCCACATCGTCCCGTCCTCGATCGCGTACTACAGAGAGGTGCGAACGCCCGCCGCAGGTTAGCCGGGTAGGCGGGACACCACGTTTGGTGTCCCCGGACAACTGGGACGCATGAGTACGGAGCCCCTGTTGGGCCCCCGAAGTCTCTGCGAGCACGTGAACTACGCACCATCGCGAGTGTCAGGGCCCCGAGTCCGAGGACGAGTAGCGCTCTGTCGAGTATCGAGCTGACCGCTGCCCGCTGGCGCAGCTCGTGGGCGTCGCGAACAGGCACCGAAAAGGGAGCGGCGCGGTGATCGGGGGCGAGCCGGTGTACGTCGAGGACGCGGCCGAACTGACCGATTAGCAGGCGGTTTCCCTCTATCTCATGCCATAAGCAAGAACAATGACTCAGCAATGCACTCCTATTTGACCCCGTAGTCCGTCTTGGCTAATGTCGTGGGTCGCTCGGGGGTCTAGTGCTTGGGGGCACGCTTTGATTGTCGCGATAGCGATCGTGGCAGGTGTCGTGTTGTCGGCCGCTGCGTGGTTGTTGGCCATGGCCCGCATGGCTGCCACTGGAGACGGTCGGCAGCAGCCTGAATACTGGCCCCAAGCTCGTCCCTCCCAGGGGTCCGGCGCGGAGATGTCACCCCTCAGCGTCTCCGCGCCGGGAACCCTCCCTAGGCCCAGGGGCGGGCGCGCGGCTCAGCGGTGAGTAGCTCGTCGAGGCGGCAGGGAAAGGAAGCGAAAAGGCAGCAGCGCGGTGCTCGGGGCGAAGCCGCGTACATCGAGGACGCGCCAGAACTAGCCGATTAGCAGGCGATTCGTTAGATCGGGGCGGCGGGATTTGAACCCACGACCCCCTGCTCCCAAAGCAGGTGCGCTACCAGGCTGCGCCACGCCCCGTTGTCCGCAAGGGTAGAGGCTCGGCTGGCCGGGGTCGGCGGCGGCACTGCTAGCCTCGCCACCGCCATGGCCGAGATCCAGCCGCTGCGGGCGCTGCACTACGACCAGGCGGTCGTGGGGACGCTCGCCGACGTCGTCGCTCCCCCCTATGACGTGATCGACGACTCCCAGCGGGCCGCCCTGCTGGAGCGTTCACCCGAGAACGTCGTCGCGGTGGACCTGCCGAAGGGAGACGGAGACATCTACGGGCAGGCCGGCGAGCGCTTCGAGGCCTGGCAGCGGGACGGGGTGCTCGTGCGCGACCCCGAGCCGGCGCTGTGGGCGCACACCCAGCAGTACACCGGGCCGGACGGCGTGGCCCGCACGCGCCGGGGGTTCTTCTGCCGGGTGCGGATCGAGCCCTACGGTCCCGGCCGGGTGCGCCCCCACGAGCGCACCCACCCCGGGCCCAAGGAGGACCGCCTGCGCCTCACCCGGGCCACGAGGGCCAACATCTCGCCGATCTTCTCCCTCTACTCCGACCCCGAGCAGGCTGCCTGGGCGGCGCTCGAGGGCGCGACCAGGAATCCGCCGTGGGCCGAGGTCACCGACGCCGACGGCACCGTCCACCGCATCTGGCGGGTCTCCGACCCCGAGGCGATCGCGGCCGTCCAGGCCGCCACCGCGACCGCCGAGCTGCTGATCGCCGACGGTCACCACCGCTACGAGACGATGCAGGCCTACGCCGAGGAGCGCGACCGCGAAGGGGCGCCCGGCGACGAGCACCACTACATCCTCATGTGCCTGGTGGCGCTCGAGGATCCGGGGCTGACGATCTTCCCCACCCACCGCCTCGTGAGCGGCCTCGACGAGGGTCGCCAGCACTCCCTGGAGGAGGAGCTCGAGCGGGACTTCGACAGCGAGGAGGTCCCCCTGGAGCGGATCGCCCCCGACCCCGGCGACGGCATCCTGCGGCTCGGCTACTTCAACCGCGCCGACGAAGTCCCCAGGCGCCTGACGCTGAAGGATCAGCGGATCGCCGACCGCGCCCTGGCCGGCCACGCAAGCCCATATCTCGAGCTGGACACCGGGGTCCTCGAGGCGCTCGTGCTGAAGGGGGCCCTCGGCTTCAGCGACGAGGACATCTCCCATTTCAACGGCATGTTCTACGCCCGCGACACCGAGGAGGCGCTGGCGATGGTCCGCTCCGGCAACTTCGATGCCGCCTTCCTGATGCGCCCCACGCGTGTGGAGCAGGTGCGCGAGCTGGCGGCCGCCGGAGAGAACATGCCGCCGAAGTCGACCTTCTTCTTCCCCAAGCTGCTCACCGGGCTGCTCTTCAACCCGCTCGACTAGTCGGCCCCGGGGATATCCTGTGCGGCAACGGAATAGGTGGCAACGGCAAAAGAAGAGGGGTCGATATGGCTGAGGCGCGAGGACTTTCAAGGATCTGCGCGACGGCACGCAGGGATGGGACCGGTTTCAGGCACACCGTCCAGGTGCGCGATCACCAGGTCGTCGTGGATGAGGTCGTGGCGGCAGGCGGCGACGACTCGGCCCCGGATCCCCAGGAGCTGCTTGCGGCGAGCCTGGCGTCGTGCTCGGCCATCACGATGGAGATGTACGCGCAGCGCAAGGGCTGGGACATCGGCCACGTCGAGGTGTCCGTCGAGTACAGCCCGCCCGAGCGCGGCTGCATGACCAAGTTCGAGCTGGTCCTGCGCCTGCCCGACCACCTGCCCGACGAGCACGCCGAGCGGCTGCGCGTGATCGCCGCCAAATGCCCCGTCCACCGTGCGCTCGAGGGCGACGTGATGTTCCAGGAGCGCATTGAGCGAGTTCACCTGGCCGCCTGAGGGGGTTCCGGCGGCCGCGGGCGTGCCCGCGCGCGTCGAGACCGCGGCTGCCGTGCTCGTGCCGCTGTTCCTGGTCGGCGAGTCAGAGCACCACCTCGTGCTGACCCGCCGGCGGGCCGACCTGCGTCGCCACGCCGGCGAGATCTCGTTCCCGGGCGGACGCCGGGACGACGAGGACGCGAGCCTTCAGGTGACGGCCCTGCGGGAGGCCGAAGAGGAGATCGGCCTGCCACGCACCGACGCCAACGTGATCGGGGAGCTGCCCACCACCTCGACCTTCGCCACCGGCTATCTGATCCACCCGTTCGTGGCCACGATCCCTGGTGGCACCGCCTGGCAGCTGTCGCCGCGGGAGGTCGACGCCGTGCTCGAGCTACCGCTGCAGGCGATCCGCGACGGACGCACGACCACGCAGCTGACCCGGCGCGGGTTCACCTTCGAAACGGACGCCTACGTCGTCGAGGAGCACCTCATCTGGGGCGCCACCGCCCGCATCATCGACCACCTGCTCGAGCGCCTGCGCGACGGCGGGCCGCCGGCGGCTCCGCTCACACTCGGATGAGCGCGCCCGCCTGGGCGGGCTCGAGGCTGACCCGCGGCCAGATCGGGCCGAGGACCATCATCAGCGACCCCAACAGCGCCAGCCAGCTGCCCTCACGCAGCGACAGCGCCACCAGGCCTCCGGCGGGCACCGGCGGCTGGGCCATGCGGTAGATCACGCACACTGTCGCCAGCACGCCGACCAGTGCGATCGCGCGTCCCGCCCCGGCCCCCGGGGGCGCCGTGCCCCGGGCGAGCGCCGTCAGCGCGTCGAGCAGGGCGATACCGGCGAGCACCAGCAGCACCACGTTGAGGTCGTGCAGCACCTGGTGGGCGCTCAGCGCCGCGATTTCTTGACCGCTCAGCGAGGTCACCGTGCCGTGCACACCGGACGCCAGCTGCTGCAGGGAGGCGTTGCCGAACTGGCCGGCGAGGCTCTGGAAGGCGTTGGCCGCGAAGCTCGCCCCGTCGGGGGTGAGGTTGACCGCGTACCAGGGCAGGAACACCGAGATCGCCAGCAGCACGGCCCCGAGAGCGGACACGAGCAGCCCGTATCGCGAACGGTCGTTTGCCATGTTGCGCTTTTCGGCACAAACTCGTCGAAGCTTGAACCGTGCCGGTTTCTAACGTCCGGTCAACAGATCTTCGATCGCCGCACGCGCCTGGCGCTGCCAGGCCTCACCGTCGCCGGCCTCACCCTCGAGCACGGCCAACGGAATCACGTTGCGCTCGCACGTCCGCCGCGCGATCTCCTCGCCCTCGGCCAGCGCCGCGGCGGCGGCCGTGCTGCCGCGCGCCTCGTACACGAATCCCCTCACGGTCGTGTCGATCATCTGCGTGAGGAAGAACTCGAGCCGCCGGGTGTGGAGCTCCGCCAGCTCCTCCGTCGGGGCCCGTGGCTCCCGCCAGCAGCCAGCACGCGATCCCGACCCCGTCGAGCGCCCCGCGCAGCGTCGCCAGGCGCTCGGGAGTGCCCGGCCAGCACTCGGCGCCGACCCCCTCGATCTGCTCACGGGTGTCCGGCGAGCGGGTGGTGATCCGCACCGCGTGGCCCTGCCCCGTCAGCCAGCCGGCCAGCTCCCGTCCCCGGCAGCCGCCACCGACGACCAGAATCCGCGCCACGGCCGGGCATTATGATCGCTCGCTCAATGGCCGCGAGTGAGTCCCCCACCCCGCAGGAGACGGTCACGATGGAGAAGGTCGTCGCGCTCTGCAAGCGCCGCGGCTTCGTGTTCCCCTCCTCGGAGATCTACGGCGGCGTCGGCTCGACCTACGACTTCGGCCACTACGGGGTGCTGCTGAAGAACAACCTCAAGAACGAGTGGTGGCGGGCGATGCTGCAGGAGCGCGACGACATCGTGGCGATCGACTCGGCGATCCTCCAGCACCCGCGCGTGTGGGAGGCGTCCGGGCACCTCGCGGGCTTCACCGACCCGCTGGTGGACTGCCGCACCTGCAAGCAGCGCTTCCGGGCCGACCACCTGCAGGAGCTGCAGTGCGGGCGCAAACCCTCCCGCCATCCCGGCGAAGCCGACGAGTGCGACCTGACCGAGGCGCGCGACTTCAACCTCATGTTCGAGACCACCATCGGACCGGTCAAGGAGTCCGGGCTCGACCGCCTACCTGCGCCCCGAGACCGCCCAGGGGATCTTCATCAACTTCAAGAACGTCCTGCAGTTCTCGCGCAAGAAACCGCCCTTCGGGATCGCCCAGGTGGGCAAGTCCTTCCGCAACGAGATCACGCCCGGGAACTTCATCTTCAGGACGCGCGAGTTCGAGCAGATGGAGATGGAGTTCTTCGTGCCGCCGGCCGAGGCCGCGCAGCTGGTACGAGCATTGGCTGGCCGAGCGCGAGCGCTGGTACGTGGAGCTCGGCATCCGCCCCGACTACCTGCGCCTGCGGGCCCACGACCCCGACGAGCTGTCCCACTACTCCTCGGGCACCAGCGACGTCGAGTACCTGTTCCCGTCCAGCTCCAACCCCGAGGACCGGCGCTGGTCGGAGCTCGAGGGGATCGCCAACCGCGGCGACTTCGACCTCTCCCGCCACGCCGAGTTCTCCGGCGAGAAGCTCGAGTACTTCGACCAGGCGACCGGCGAGCGCTACGTCCCCCACGTGATCGAGCCCGCCGCCGGCGCCGACCGGGCGATGCTGGCCTTCATCGTCGACGCCTACGACGAAGAATTCGTCGAACGCGAGGGCACCGGCGAGGGCGAGCGCCGCACCGTCCTGCGGCTGCACCCGCGGCTGGCGCCCGTGAAGGCGGCCGTGCTGCCGCTGGTCGGCAAGGACGGCCAGCCCGAGCTGGCCCGCGAGGTCTACGCGGCGGTGCGCCAGAAGGTCCAGGCCGAGTACGACGCGGGCGGCGCGATCGGGCGCCGTTACCGCCGCCAGGACGAGATCGGCACCCCCTTCTGCCTTACGATCGACCATCAGAGCCTCCAGGACCGCACCGTGACGCTGCGCGACCGCGACTCGCTCGAGCAGCAGCGGGTCGCCATCGACGGCATCGACGAGGAGATCGCGCGGCGTGTTGCGGCACCGTGGAGGACGCCAAAGCTCTAGCCGAGAGGAGTTCCAGTTGGACTTCGATTTGACCGACGAGCAGCGCCTGATCAAGGAGACCGCCCGCGAATTCACCGACCGGGAGCTCGTCGAGCGCACCAAGATCAACGCCCGCAACCACCACTTCGACCTCGACCTGGTGGCCAAGATCGCCGCCCAGGGCTACCTCGGGGCGATCGTCCCGCAGGAGTACGGCGGGGCCGGGCTCGACTACCGCACCTACGGCCTGATCGTCGAGGAGATCGGCCGCGGCGACTCGGCGATCCGCACCGTCATCTCGGTTCAGACCTCGCTCGTGTGCTCGGCGATCCTCAAATGGGGCACCGAGGAGCAGCGCCTGACATACCTGCCGAAGCTCTGCTCCGGCGAGTGGCTCGGGTGCTTCGGCCTGACCGAGCCCGACACCGGCTCCGACGCCGCCAACCAGAAGACCCGCGCGGTGCGCAACGGGCGACGGCTGGGTCATCAACGGCGGCAAGATGTGGATCTCGATGGGCGACTACGCCAAGGTCGCCCTGATCTTCGCCCAGACCGACCCCTCGCTCGGCCACAAGGGCCTCGCCTGCTTCCTCGTCGACACCGACCAGCCGGGCTACAAACCCCAGCCGATCGAGCACAAGATGGGGCTCCACGCCTCCGACACCGCGTCGATCGCACTCGAAGACGTGGAGGTCTCCGACGAGCAGATGCTGGGCCAGATCGGCGACGGCTTCAAGGTCGCCATGTCGGCCCTGGACTCCGGTCGCTACTCGGTGGCGGCGGGCTGCGTGGGCATCTGCCAGGGCTGCGTGGAGGAGTCCGTCCGCTACGCCAAGGAGCGCGAACAGTTCGGCCGCCCGATCGCCAGCTTCCAGCTCGTCCAGGCGATGATCGCGGACATGGTCCTGAAGACCGACGCCTCGCGGATGCTCGTGTGGCGGGCCGGATGGCTGAAGGACAAGGGCATGCCCAACACCCTGGAGACCTCGGTCGCCAAGCTCCACGCCACCGAGGCCTCGCTGGAATGCGCCAACCTCGCGATCCAGGTCCACGGCGGAGCGGGCTACGTCGACGACCATCCCGTCGAGCGCTACTTCCGCGACGCCCGCGTCACCACCCTCTACGAGGGGACCTCCCAGATCCAGAAACTGATCATCGGGCGCGCCATGACCGGCATCAGCGCGCTCGTGCCGGCGTGACCGCGGGCGACGCCGGCGCGGAGCATCTCGTCCCCAGCGTGATCGGCGTCCTGGGCGCCGGCACGATGGGGGCCGGCATCGCCCAGCTGGCTGCCAAAGCGGGCGCCGAGACGCTGCTGTATGACCCGATCGAGGCCGCCCTGGAGGCGGGCCTGCGCAAGGCCCGCGACGGTCACGGCAAGGAAGCGGCCCGTGGACGTCTGAGCGCGGAGGATGCCGCGGCCGCGTCCGAGCGCCTGCACCCGGTGAGCGAACTCGAGCGGCTGGGCGCCTGCGAGCTGGTGATCGAGGCGGTCCCCGAGCGCCTCGAGCTCAAGCACGAGCTGCTGGAGAAGCTCAGCTCGATCGTGGCCGAGGACTGCGTGCTGGCGACGAACACCTCCTCGATGCTCGTGACCGAGATCGGCCGGGCCGCGACCGCACCCGAGCGAGTCGTGGGGATGCACTTCTTCAACCCCGCCCCGGTGATGCGCCTGCTGGAGGTGGTGGCGGGGGAGCGCTCCGGCGAGCAGCCGCTGCTGATCGCCGAGGCGACGGGCAGGGCGATGGGCAAGACCGTGATCCGTGCCGCCGACGGCCCTGGCTTCCTCGTCAACCGCTCCAACCGCCCCTTCGGCCTGGAGGCTCTGCGCCTGCTGCAGGAGCGCCTGGCCGAGATCGAGACGATCGACCGCATCTGCCGGATGGCCGGGGGCTTCCGGATGGGGCCCTTCGAGCTGATGGACCTGGTCGGGGTCGACACCGGCTTCGAGGTCTCCAAGAGCTTCTACGCCCAGAGCTTTGGCGAGCCGCGCTGGAAACCGTCGCCGATCACCGCCCGCTACGTGGCCGCCGGCCTGCACGGGCGCAAGAGCGGCCGCGGCTACTACGACTACTCGGGCACCGCCGAGGGCGCCAACTCACCGCTCCGAGGACCCGGGACCGATCGAGGCCCAGGTGCAGGGCGGCGAGGGGGTCGTGGTGATCTCCGGCGGGGACGCGCTGGCGGGCGAACTGCGCGAGGCCGCCACCGCGGCCGGCTATGAGGTCCGCTCCCCCCACGCCCCCAGCGGCGGCGTGCTGCCGTCGCTGGCGATCGACTGCACCGGCTCGCCCTCGGAAACGGACGGCGAGCTCGAGCCGGGCTCCGGGGGCGCCCAGCTGCTGCTGTGCGCGCGCGCCTCCCTGTCCCGCCTGAACCCGGGCGGCAGCGCGGTCGGCTTCCACGCCCTGCCCCCGCTGGCCGACGCCCACCTGGTCGAGCTCACCCGCACCGAGAGCTCCTCGCCGGTCGCGGCCGCCCGCGCCGAGCGTTTCTTCAACACGCTCGGCAAGCACGTCGCCTGGGTCGGAGACGCGCCCGGGCTGGTGCTCGGGCGGATCGTCTGCCAGGTCATCAACGAGGCCGCCTTCGCGCTCGGCGAAGGGGTCGGCAGCGCCGAGGACATCGACCTCGGCATGGAACTCGGCGTGGGCCACCCGCGAGGACCGTTCGCGTGGGCCGATCTGATCGGCCTGGAGCACGTGCTGGCGGTGCTCGATGCCCTCTGCGACGAGTACCGCGAGGATCGCTACCGGCCCGCCCCGGCGCTGAGGCGGCTGGCGGCGGCCAGCAGGGTCGGCAGCGGCGGCAGCGGCGGCTTTCTGCCCGCCCGTAAATGAGCTCGGCCGCCCGATCTCACATCCGGGGTACGCCCCGGCGTTAACGGGGCAGATGAGCGCAGGGCCTCCCCCCTTTCAGGTGTTCCTCGACGAGAACCGGGACGCGGTGTGGCGTTTCCTGGTGTCCTCGGTGGGGGCCTCCGACGCCGACGACTGCTTCCAGGAGACGTTCATCTCCGCCCTGCGTGCGTACCCACGCCTGCGTGCGAACTCGAACCTGCGCGCGTGGGTGCTGACGATCGCCCACCGCAAGGCCCTGGACTGCCACCGCGGCCGCGCCCGCCGGGCGCTCCCGGTGTCAGACGTCGAGACCTTCGACACCCGCGCCGGCGGCGGCAGTGACCCGGCGGACGCGCAGCTGTGGGACGCCGTCCGCGAGCTGCCGCCGCGACAGCGCTCGGCGGTCGTGCTGCGCTTCCGCGCCGACCTTGCCCACCGCGACATCGCCGCCGCGATCGGATGCTCGGAGGACGCGGCGCGGCGCTCCCTGCACGAGGGTCTAAAAAAGCTCAGAGCGGAGGTGCTCACATGACGTCAAAGACCGACGACGCGATCGGGCGCGCGCTGCGCGCGGGTCCCGGCCCGAAGCGGGCCGAAGCCGCCGCGGCGGCCGCCGCCGGCGAGCGACTGCTGCAGCGGATCGCCGAGGAGGACCTCGCGGACGTCGCCTACGCGCCGGTCGACTCGCCCTTCGGCACCCTCCATGCCGCGGTCACCTCACGCGGGCTCGTGCGCCTGGCCTTCCCGGAGGAGCTCCAGGAGGCGATGGTGGAACAGCTCGCCCGGCGCATCTCACCGCGGGTCGTGCGCAGCCCCCAGCCGCTGCAGGAGCTCGAACGAGAGCTGGACGAGTACTTCTCCGGCCGCCGGCGCAGCTTCTCGCTGAAGCTCGACTGGCGGTTGATCGGACCGTTCGCCACGCGCGTGCTCACCCGCACCTCGGAGATCCCCTATGGCGGGCACTCGAGCTACGGGGAGATCGCGGCCGAAGCCGGCAGCCCCCGCGCGGCTCGCGCCGCCGGCAACGCCCTGGGGTCGAACCCGATCCCGATCGTGATCCCATGTCACCGCGTGCTCCACGCCGGCGGCGGACTGGGTGGCTATGGCGGCGGGCTGGACCGCAAGCGCTTCCTGCTCGAGCTGGAGGGCGCGCTCGAGCGCTGATCGCGCCGGCCCGCGCGCTCCTGCGGCTGGTCGCCGGGCCGGCGTCTACTCGGTCTTGGCCATCGTCGTCCACTCCGCCAGCGCGGGGTCGCCGACGGGCATCCCGGCGGGGCGGGGGACCTCGGGCGTGTCGCGCAGGTACCACTCCGCGTCCAGCGCCGCCTGACAGCCCGATCCGGCTGCCGTGATCGCCTGGCGGTAGGTGTGGTCGACGAGATCGCCGGCAGCGAACACGCCCGGCAGGTTGGTGCGGGTCGAGCGGCCCTCGGTGACGACGTAGCCGTTCTCATCTACGTCCACCTGGCCGCGCACGAGCTCCGACTGGGGCTCGTGTCCGATCGCGATGAAGCTGCCCGATACGGCCAGGTTCTGCTCCTCGCCGGTCTCGGTGTTGACGAGCGTGGCGTGGCCGAGGGCGCCGTTCTCGCCGGGCACGAACTCGCTCACCCGGTAGGGAACCATGAAGTCGATGTTGGGCTGCGAGCGGGCCCGCTCGAGCATGATCTTGGAGGCACGGAACTCCGGGCGGCGATGCACGATCGTGACCCTGGAAGCGAACTTCGACAGGAACACGGCCTCCTCCATGGCCGAGTCGCCGCCGCCCACGATCAGCGTCGGGGCGCCCTTGAAGAAGGCTGCGTCACAGGTGGCGCAGTAGCTCACGCCGCGGCCGGAGAGGTCCGCCTCGCCCTGGACGTCGAGCTTTTTGTGCTCCGCGCCCATCGCCAGCACGATCGTGCGGGCGGCGTACTCCTGATCGCCCACCCACACGCGGTGCAGACCGCCGGGCTCATGAGCGAGCTCGACGCGGTCGGCCTCTTCGGTCTCCAGGCGCGCGCCGAAGCGCTCGGCCTGGTCGCGGAACTTCTGCATCATCTCCGGCCCCATCACGCCCTCCGGGAAGCCGGGGTAGTTCTCGACATCGGTCGTCTGCTGGAGCAGCCCGCCCCAGGCGAAGCCCTCGAACACGAGCGGCCGCAGGTTCGCCCGCGCGGTGTAGAGCGCGGCGGTGTATCCCGCGGGTCCGCTTCCGATGATGATCACGTCCTCGACGTCGCTCATCTGGCCTCCTGGTCGGCTTTCGAGGCGCAACAGCCTCTCAAATCTCGCTGCACTTTACTTTGTATAGTGTACCACGGGCTGGGCATCGCGGCAGGCGGCCGGCGCTCCGTGGACGCCTCCGGCCACCTCTAGGAGCCCTGCAGGGCGCTCGCCTGGCCGGCAACGGCGGGGACCGGACCGGGCGCCGAGGGCCCCTGCTCGAGCTTCCACTGGGCGACGGTTTTGCGCAAATGGAAGTAGGCGATGCCACCGGGGATGGTCGGCAGCCAGAACGAGATCGCGCGGTAGGAGAGCACGGCCAGCACGGCCAGGTCGAACGACACTCCGAACGCGGCAAAGGCGCCGATCATGCCGCCCTCGACACCCCCCAGGCCGCCGGGCAGCGGCAGCAGGTTGGCGAGCGTGCCGACGAAGTAACACATCCAGATCACCGACAACGGGGGCGGCGTGCCGAAGGCGTGGAACATCGCCCACAGCACCAGGATGTCGAACGTCCACCACACGACCGCCCCCAGCACCCCCGGGCGCCGTTCGCGGATCAGGTCCATCGCCGTGCGCACCCCGCTGGCCGCCAGCGCGGGCGCCGCCACGCTGCGGTTGAGCAGGTGTGCTCCGCGACTGGGGCCCTCCGCCCAGGTGTTCAGGCGGCGCTCGAGGTCTTTCGGCAGCAGCGCGATCGCGCCGGTGACCACGAACAGCACGAAGCCGGCGATCGCCGGCACGACGGTGATCGCGAAGGAGCCTCCGCCCGGGAAGGCCCCGGTCGCCAGCGCCACCCCGTCGATCAACAGCGAGGCCGCGTAGACGGCGTACAGCAGCACCATGAAGGCCACCATGCGGCAGGCCACCAGCCGGGGGGGCATCCCCGACCGGCGCAGCGCCCAGGCCGTCAGTGCGATGCCGCCCGCGCCGGCGGCGGCGAACAGCCGCGTGGCCACGAGCCCGGCCATCGTGATCTGGTAGCTGACCCGCCAGGAGATCCGCGTAGGGCCGCGGGCGAAGACCGTCCGGAACAGCACCACGTAGCCCCCGAACGACACGATCTCGAAGGCGACGCCGATCAGGACCCACCATTTGTCGCCCTTCTCGATCCGTTTGACGTCCTGGCCGACGCCCGCGAGCTTGGGCAGGACCAGGTACAGGAAGGCGACGATCGAGACCGCGAACAGGCCGAACGCCAGCAGCTGACGGCGCGTGAGCCGCACACGCGGCATCTCGTCCTCGCCGGCGTGCTCGACCTGAGGCTCCGGCTCCTGAGGCGGCGCGGGGGGCGTCGTGCGCCCCTGCAGGCGGACCTCCGGCGGCTGCTCAGCGGGGTCCAATGGGTCCTCCAGGCCGGCTTCGGGCGCAGAAACCCGAACCTCCTCGGAGGAGGTTTCGCTGGCATCGCGCTCGCGCCCCCCGCGATCCGCCCGCCGAACGGCGGCTCTCACCCGCACTCCGCTCAGACCTCCCCGTGTGCCATCTCCTCCAGCCGCGTGACGATGCCGGCGGCACGCCTCACCGGCTCGGCCGCCCGTGGGGCGAGCCGTTTGACCGCGACCGTCAGCGCCGCCCCCCCGACCAGGTCGACGAGGTAGTGCTCGCCGAGGTACACCAGGGCGAAGCCGAGCGTGACGAGATACCCGTATCCGACCATCCCTGCCCCTCTGCCCGTCTCAGCGAGCAGCGACGCGGCCATCAGGGATGTGGCGAAGTGCAGAGAAGGCATCGCAGCAAGAGGGTTACCGCCGAACACACTGTAGAGGGAGCCCCAGCCGTCTCGCCAGAAAAACTCGCCGTACTCCACCATCATGCGCCGCACCTCGAGGGCCTCCTCCCCCGCCTCTCCCTGGGTGGCCGCGTACCACGGGGGCGCCGTCGGAAGCACCCAGTAGAAGGCCGCTCCGACATCGAACACGGCATACGTGAGGGCCGCCGCGCGCACGAAGCGGCGCGGGTGGCGGACCATGATGTAGAGGACCGCGCCGTGGGGCACGGCGAACCAGCTCCAGTGGGCCCACACGAGCACCCGGTCGAGCGCCGTCCAGCGGGGACCCTCGGGGCCGGTTCGGGCCAGCGCCCGCTGCAGCCGGACGCTCGGCAGCTGACCCAGCCCGAGCACCCGGTCCGCCACGATCGGGTAACGGACGTGGACCCGCTCGGCCTGCGTGCGGCTGTCGTCGTGGGGCGTCTTGTAGGCGGCCACGTAGGCCCACATCTGCAGGCAGCAGACGGCGATGTCGCGCCGGCGCGACGGGCGCACGGCGACGCACAGCCCGACCGGCGCCGCGAACGCGACCGTCTGCGTGACCAGCGCGGGAGCCGGAATGCGACGCCGCAGCAGAGGGGCGGCGAAACCGGCGAGCACGACCCCCCACGCGGCTGATCGGATCGCGCTCGACCGCGACAAGGGGCGGGAGTATATGGACGGGTCCGCGGGTCCTGGATGGTCGATTCGACCAGCTAGTCGCGCGCGAGCGTGGCCCTGGCGTCGATCGCGGCCTGCACCAGCGCACTCACCACCGGGCTCTCGGGATCGGCCTCGGGGTGCCACTGCACGCCCAGCACGAAGCGCCGCTCGGGCAGCTCGATCGCCTCGGGCAGCTCGTCCAGGTCCGAGATCCCGCTCACCACGAGGCCCTCGCCGAGCCTGTCCACGCCCTGGTGGTGGTGGGACTTGGTCACGTGCGCGAGCTCTCCCGCCGCGCTCGCCGCCAGCGAGCCCTCGATCAGCATCACGTCGTGCTCGGCCCCGTCGAAGGACCCGGGCACGCGTCGGTGATCTTCGTGCCCGACGAGATCCGGCAGGTGCTGCACCAGCGTCCCCCCGAGGGCGATGTTGATCAGCTGCATCCCGCGGCAGATCCCCAGCACCGGCAGGTCGGCCTCGATCGCCGCGGTCGTCAGCGCGATCTCGAAGGCGTCCCGCTCGGGCACCGTGTCGTGGGTCTCGGGGTGGGCCGCCTCGCCGTAGCTGGCGGGATCGATGTCGGCGCCCCCGGCGAGCATCAGCCCGTCGATCAGCTCGAGTATCTCGCCGGGCTCGCCGACCGAGTGCTCGTCGGGGAGCAGCCCGAGCGCGAGCCCGCCGGCGCGCTGGACCGCGGCGGCGTAGCCGAGCGGGACCAGCGCCGCACGCTGGTCCCAAACGCTCCACTGCGCTCGCTCGAGCGCGGCGCAGATACCGATCACGGGCCTCTTCACCCCACAAACCATAGGATCCTCGCGAGCCGGCAAGCAGCGCGGGCGTTGCGGCGCTCGTCCCGGCCGGTCCTTTCGGCTTTGCAGAGGAGACCATGAGCGAGACCACGACCGAGCTTGAGACCGTCAACCTCCACGTCCGCGACGGCGCGGCGACGGTGGAACTGAACCGCCCGGAGGTGCTCAACGCCTGGAACGGGCAGTTCGGCGACGACCTGCGCGCGGCCTTCGAGCAGATCGAGGGCGATGACGACATCAGAGCTGTGCTGCTGACGGGCGCCGGTCGGGCGTTCTCGTCCGGGGCCGACCTGAAGGACGTCGGCGGGGGCTTCACGACCGACGACGGGCGCCCGGACGTGTACCGCACCCTGACCGAGCGCTACCACCCGATCATGAAGTCGATCCGCGAGCTGCCCAAGCCGGTGGTGGCGGCCGTCAACGGCCCCGCCGTGGGCATCGGCTGCTCGCTGGCGCTGTGCTGCGACCTGATCCTGGCGGCCGAGAGCGCCTACTTCCTGCTCGCGTTCGTGAACATCGGCCTGGTGCCCGACGGCGGCTCCTCGCTGTTCGTGCCCACCCGCATCGGCATGGCCCGCGCCGCCGAGCTGTCGATGCTCGGGGAGCGCCTGCCGGCCCAGAAGGCCCTCGAATGGGGACTCATCAACCGGGTCGTGGTCGACGAGCTGCTGGGCGAAGAGGCCAAGGCACTGGTGGCACGGATGGCCGCGGGCCCCACCCGCTCGTTCGCCGGCACCAAGCGGCAGCTCAACAACTGGCTGTATCAGCGCATGGACGAGCAGCTCGAGCTCGAGGCCCAGATCCAGCGGGAGATGTCCCAGAGCAAGGACTTCTTCGAGGGCGCGCTGGCGTTCATCGAGAAGCGACCCCCACGCTTCACGGGCGCCTGAAGGACTCTCGTGGCATTTGTTATCAAGCCGGGACCGCGAGGCTCCCAATAGAATCCTGCGCGCCTTGGGCCAGCTGAGCACTCTCCTCGCGTTCTTCACCCCCGAGTCCGGCGGCTCACAGAACGCGAACGAAATCAACAGCCTCTACAAGGTCGAGCTCGTCATCGCCCTGATCATCTTCGTGGCGGTCCAGGGCGCGCTCATCTACGCGCTGATCCGCTTCCGTAAGCGCAAGGGCGCCGTCCCCGCCCAGATCCGCGGCAACAGCAACCTGGAGTGGGGCTGGACGATCGGGGCCGCGGTGATCCTGGTCGCACTCGCCCTGCTCACCTTCAGCAAACTGTCCTCGATCGAGAACCCGCCCAACTCGAGCGCCGCCGGCTACAACGCCTCCGGCGACGGCCAGGTCCTGTTTGCGAGCACCAAGAAGAAGCTGCCCCCGAACGGCAAATCGCTGAACATCACCGTGATCGGCCGCCAGTACATCTGGCAGTACATCTATCCCGGCGCCACCGAACCGGACGGCCTTGGAGCCCCCTACTCGTACGTGGAAATGGTCGTACCCACCGAAACCACGGTCTCGCTGGACATCGTCTCCGCCGACGTCGTGCACGCCTGGTGGATCCCCGAACTCGGGGGCAAGTTCCAGGCGGTGCCGGGCTACCACAACTACACCTGGTTCAAGATCCCCAAGCCCGGCGTCTACAAGGGCCAGTGCGCGTTCCTCTGCGGACGCCTGCACGCCCGCATGCTCGCCACCGTACGAGCCCTGCCGCCGGCGCAGTTCGAAGCCTGGCTCGCGAACCAGAAACGGCTCCTCTCGGCGGCCAACCTGGCGGCGAAGGTGGCACGTGAAAAACTCGGCGCCGCGACCGGCGCGGGACAGGTCGAAAACCCCTAGGACCGGCAGGAGAGCGGCGAACCGAAGATGGCCACCTACGTAGCCCCCGTCCCCCACGTAACCGCCCACGAGGTGGAGAGGAGGCCGAGCGGCTGGACCCGCTGGCTGACCACGACCGATCACAAGGAGATCGGGATCATGTACATGGTCGCGACCTTCGTGTTCTTCCTGCTCGGCGGGGTCGAGGCGCTGATGATCCGCCTGCAGCTGGGGGCGCCGGAAAACACGATCGTCAGCCCCACCACCTACAACCAGCTGTTCACGATGCACGGCACGACGATGGTGTTCCTGTTCGTCGTGCCGATGATGGCGGGCCTGGCCAACTACTTCGTGCCGCTCATGATCGGCGCCCGCGACATGGCCTTCCCGCGCCTGAACGCGCTCTCCTTCTGGCTGCTCCTCGCGGGCGGGGTCGTCTTCTACGCGTCGATCTTCTGGAGCCCTCCGGAAGCCGGCTGGGTGAGCGTGGTGCCGCTGGCCGAAAGCACCTTCTCGCCCTCCGGGGGCCAGGACGCGTGGATCTTCCTGGTCCACCTCACCGGGCTCTCCTCGCTGCTGGGGGCGGTCAACTTCTACGTCACGATCGCCAACATGCGGGCGCGCGGGATGAGCTGGGCGCGCCTGCCGCTGTTCGTGTGGACGATCCTCACCTACGCCGTGCTGCTGATCTTCGCCTTGCCGGTGATCGCGGCGGCGGCCACGATGCTGCTCGCCGACCGCCACTTCGGCACCCACTTCTTCGACCCGGCCCAGGGCGGCTCCCCGCTGCTGTGGCAGCACCTGTTCTGGTTCTTCGGGCACCCCGAGGTCTACATCATGGTGTTACCCGGGTTCGGGCTCATCTCCGAGATCCTGCCCGTGTTCGCGCGCAAGCCGATCTTCGGATACCGAGCGATCGCGGCCTCCACCGTGGCGATCGCCTTCCTGGGCTTCCTCACCTGGGCGCACCACATGTTCACCGCCCCGATTCCCGAGGCGATCCTGATCTTCGTGATGCTGAGCTCCTATCTGATCGCCGTGCCCACGGGGGTGAAGGTCCTCAACTGGGTGGCGACGCTGTGGCGGGGGACGGTCGAATTCACGACCGCCCTGCTGTTCGCCGTCGGCGGGGTCTCGATCTTCCTGATCGGGGGCATCTCGGGCATCTTCCTGGCCACCTTCCCGATCGACTGGCAGGTCAACGAAACCTACTTCGTGGTCGCCCATCTGCACTTCGTGCTGTGGGGCGGCGCTGTGATGCCGATCTTCGCCGGCATCTACTACTGGTTCCCCAAGATCACCGGGCGCAAGCTCAACGAGCGCGCCGGACGGCTGAGCTTCGCGCTGATCTTCATCGGCGTGCTGGTGACGTTCCTGATCCAGCACGTGATGGGCCTCGACGGGATGCCCCGGCGGATCTACGAGTACGACAACGTCGGGCACCTACAGCTCTACAACTCGATCTCCACCCTGGGCTCGTTCATCCTCGCGGCGGGCGTGCTGGTGACCGTGATCAACGTCGCCCGCAGCCTCAAGCGCGGGGTCGTGGCCGGGCCCGACCCGTGGAGCGCGAACACGCTCGAGTGGTTCACCAGCTCGCCGCCGCCGGCCAACAACTTCGACGTGATCCCCCTGGTCCGCTCGGTGGAACCGATGAAGGACATCCGCCGCGAGATCGAGCGCCGCAGCTCTTCCGCCCACGCCTCCGGGGCCGCGACGGTGCCCGCCGGGGCCAGGCAGGTGGGGACCTAGATGGCCGGAGTGCCCAGCGCCGGAACGGTCGCCCGCCCCCAGCCGGCGCTCGCCTCACGCACCCGCCAGCTGCTCAGCGACCTGCTCGAGCTGACCAAGCCGAAGGTCCAGTCGCTGCTGCTGCTGACGACGGTGGCGAGCATGTACGTGGCCGGCGACCCCTCCCTGGGGCTCGTCCTGCTGACCTGCCTCGGGGGCTACCTGTCGGCCGGCGGGGCGGGGGCGATCAACCACTACTTCGACCGCGACATCGACGCCCAGATGCGGCGCACCGCCAACCGCCCGGTGCCGTCCGGACGCATCGCCCCGCGCACGGCGCTGCTGTTCGGATGCACGCTGGCGGCCTGCTCGGTGGTGCTGCTGTGGCTGGCCGTCAACCCCCTCGCCGCCGGCCTGTCGTTCGCCGGCTTCCTCGGCTACGTGTTCGTCTACACGATCTGGCTGAAGCGGCGCAGCCCGCAGAACATCGTCATCGGCGGCGCCGCCGGTGCGGTCCCGCCGCTGGTCGGCTGGGCCGCGGTCACGGGTTCGCTGAGCGGCACCGCGCTGCTGATGTTCTTCATCATCTTCTTCTGGACCCCGCCCCACTTCTGGTCGCTGTCGCTGCTGATGAAGGACGAGTACGCCAAGGTCGGGGTGCCGATGCTGCCGGTGGTCCGCGGCGAGGCCGAGACGCGCCGGCAGATCGCCCTCTACGCGGTGCTGCTGTACGCGGTCACCCAGCTGCCCTTCTGTGCGGGCGGCTTCGGCACCATCTACCTGGTGGCCTCGGTGGTCCTCGGCCTGGGCTTCATCTTCGGCGCCCAGCGGCTGGTCTCGCGCGCCGACCGGCCCACGGCGCTGCGTCTATACCTCTACTCGCTGGCCTACCTGGCGCTGCTGTTCTGCGCGATGGTCGCAGACAAGCACCTGTAGGATGACCCGCCTTCGACCATGAACCGCCGCCTGGCCCGCAAGAACATCCGCACCGGCCTGATCGTGGCAGCGATCTGCTTCTTCATGTTCGGGATCACGTTCGTGGTCGCGGCCGCCTACATCTCGTGAGCGAGCTCGATCCCGAGCCGCCTCCCGCGGGCGAGGAGATCCACCTGCCCGGGCCCAGCGTGCTGCCGGCGCTGACGGCGGTCGGGATCACGCTCGCGCTGATCGGCCTGACGACCTTCTGGGAGCTGAGCGTCATCGGTGGCGTGATGACGATCTGGTGCGTGCTGCGCTGGGTCAAAGACACGCGCCGCGAAGTCGACGAGCTACCGCTCGACGCTCCGTGAGTGGGGGGCGCGGTCCCCCGACCGCGCCCGGCCATCTCGACCGACGGCGACCCACTCCCCAAAGCGGGCCGACCGCCCCTCTCACCCCACGGCCACCCTGTCCGGAACCGGGCAGATCGCCCCATCATCGGTCCAGCAGCGCACCACGTCGCGGACCGACAGGATGCCGACCGTGTCGGCCCCGTCCAGGACGATCAGGTGGCGGAAGCCTCCCCGCACCATCGCAGCGGCCGCCTCCTCCAGCGACCACTCCGGCGAGGCAAATACGACGTCATGGGTCAGATGATCGGCGACCACCTCGCGGTCGGGATCCTGGCCGGCGCCGATTGAGACCAGCAGATCGCGCTCCGTGATGATCCCCGGGCCGTTGGCGTCGGGGTCCATCACCACGGCCGCTCCGACCGCCCGTTCGCTCATCAGCCTTGCCACAGATCTCAGAGCGTGGCCGGGCCCGACCGTCAGAACCGTGTCAGTCATGCCGTCGCGAACCTGCATCAATCTCTCGCCTCCACTGGAGTCTCGAGGCCCGCGGCCGGGCGGCACCGACGGCGTCACACGACTACGGGCAATTAGCAACTATTGCCTCAATCTAGAGCGTCGAGGCGCAGGCGTCAAGCGCGACGGTCTGCGGCCGCTCACGGGTGACGGTCCGTGGCCCCAGGCATTAGGATCCGTGCCCCCGATGGACTGGATCGCCGAGCAGCACAAGCACCGCAGCCCCCGCAGCGCCGCTTCATGAGCCGGCGCCGCTCGGTCACGATCACGCTCGTCCTGGCTCTGATTGCCGTCGCGATCGGCATCTGGCTGAGCTACGAAATCCGCTGGTTCCCGGTCGCGGCCTCCAAACAGGCCGTCAACACCGACCGCCTCTACCACGTCCTCGTGATCGCCTCGATCCCGATCTTCGTGCTCGTCTTGACGGCCATCATCTACAACGTCTGGCAGTTCCGGATGCGCCGTGGCGAGGAGCTCAAGGACGGCGCCCCGATCCACGGCAACACCCGCCTGGAGGTGTTCTGGACCGCCATCCCCACCGTGCTGCTGCTGGGCCTGGTCGGCTACTCGTTCGTGGTGCTGCGCGAAAACGAGAAAAAGCCCGCGAACGAGATCAAGATCGGCGTCACCGGGCAGCAGTTCGTGTGGACCTACCAGTACCCGCGGGCACTGACCGGCGGAGCGCCCCTGAACAGCTACGACCTCTACATCCCGCGCAACGAGTCGGTCCAGTTCCAGATCCACAGCCGGGACGTGATCCACGCCTTCTGGGTGCCCGCCTTCCGCCTACAGGAGGACGCCGTGCCGGGCATCACCACGCAGTGGCGCGTGACCGCCACGCACCTCGGGACCTACCCCGTGATCTGCAACCTGCTGTGCGGGGCCGGGCACTCGCTGATGCGATCAGCGGTACACGTGGTCAGCCAGACGCAGTTCCAGGCGTGGCTCAAAAGCCAGGTGGGCAGCGCGACGAGCAGCACGGCGGGCGCTGCCCCTACCGGGGGGCCGGCTGGATAATGTTGGCCCCGAGCATGCCTAGCCGCAGGTGCACAGGGAGGTCGCGTTGGTCGCGCAGCTGAAAGCCCCCGGAATGATCCGCGGGGCGCTGATGTTCCTCGGCGGGATCGTGTTCGCGTTCTTCCTGACGTGGGTGATCCGCGCCGCCAGCGGCCACGCCACCTTCCACCACTACATCTCCGGCGACGCGATCACGACCGGTCGCCCTGATCGCGGCCCCGCTGGTCTTCCTGGCCGGCCTCGGGGGCTTCGACTACTGGTTCTACTGGGCGTCGGGCCGCAAGACGCGCCCGGAGGACCACTCCGGTCACGGCGCCTACACGTGGAAGGACTACTTCCGGATCAACACCGACCACAAGGTGATCGGGGTCCAGTACCTGGTCAACTCCTTCATCTTCCTGCTGATCGGCGGTCTGCTGGCGATGCTGATGCGTGCCCAGCTGGCCCAGCCCGGGTCGCACTTCGTCAGCGCGAACACCTTCAACGGGCTGTTCTCGGTGCACGCCTCGCTGCTGATCTTCCTGTTCATGGTGCCCGTGTTCGCGGGCTTCGGGAACTACGTGATCCCGTTGATGATCGGCGCCCCGGACATGGCCTTCCCGCGCCTGAACGCGCTCTCCTTCTGGCTGCTGCCGATCGCCGGGATCATGATGCTGGGGAGCTTCCTGGCCCCCGGCGGCGCCTTCGCCGACGGCTGGACGGCCTACACGCCGCTGTCGGATACAGCGCCCGTGGGGCAGGTGTTCTTCTCCGTCGCGGTCCAGTTCGCTGGGCGCCTCCTCGATCATGACGGCGCTCAACTTCCTCGTGACGATCATCACGATGCGAGCCCCCGGCATGAGCTTCTTCCGGATGCCGCTGCTGGTGTGGGCCAACTTCGCGACCTCGCTGCTGGTCGTGATCGCGACCCCCTTCATCGCCGCCTCGCAGTTCTTCATCCTGCTCGACCGAGGCTTGGGGTTCAACTTCTTCAACGCCGCCAAGGGCGGCGACGTGCTCATGTACCAGCACGTCTTCTGGTTCTACTCCCACCCCGCGGTCTACATCATGATCCTGCCCGGGTTCGGGATCATCAGCGAAGTCATCGCCGTGAAGGCCCGCAAGCCGATCTTCGGCTACCGCATGATGGCCTTCTCGCTGCTGGCGATCGTCGGACTGGGCTTCACCGTCTGGGCGCACCACATGTTCACCTCGGGGATGGCGTCCTGGATTCGCATCCCGATGGCCATCACCACCTCGATCATCGCCGTGCCGACGGGCATCAAGGTGTTCTCCTGGCTGGCGACCCTGTTTCGAGGGGTGCTGCACCTCGACACGGCGATGCTGTTCGCGCTGGGCTTCATCCTGACCTTCACGCTCGGAGGCATCAGCGGGATCATGCTCGCGATGATCCCGTTCGACATCCACGTCAGCGCGAGCTACTTCATCGTCGCCCACATCCACTACGTGCTGTTCGGGGGGTCGCTGATGACGATCTTCGCGGGCGTCTACTACTGGTTCCCGAAGATGACCGGACGAATGCTCGATGAGCGCCTGGGGAAGTGGCACTTCTGGACCACGTTCGTGTTCCTGAACGCGACCTTCGCGCCGATGCACGTGCTCGGGCTGCAGGGGATGCCCCGACGGGTTGCCACGTATGCCTCCGAATTTGCCGGCATGAACCTGTTCATCTCGATCGCGAGCTTCTTCCTCGGAGCCTCCACGCTGATCTTCGTCTACAACGCGATCACGAGCTGGCGGGGTGGCCCACGCGCGGCCAGCAACCCCTGGCGGTCCATGACGCTCGAGTGGCAGGTGTCCTCGCCGCCGCCGGTGTTCAACTTCGACCGGGTGCCGACGGTCGTCGGAGGTCCCTACGAGTACGGCGTACCGGGCGCCGTGCACGGGATCTTCGCGCCGCCGCCCGTGCCGGCCACCGTCGGAGCCGACTCCGGGGCCGCGACCCCGCACGGCCCATGACGCTCGAGGTGAGCGCATGAAGGAGATCCTGGTGGTCGCCAACCGCACGATCGGAGGAGCGCCGCTGCTGGAGGCCGTGCGCAGGCGGGCGGCCGAGCCGGGCGGAGCGAGGTTTCGCCTGGTGGTGCCCCAGAGCACCCCCTCGGCCGGGCTGGTCGTCTACGACGAGGCCGTGCGGGAATCCGCCCAGGTGCGGGTCGACCTGGCGCTGTCGATCGTCTCGGGCGAGGGCATCGAGGCCTCCGGCGAAGTGGGCGACGCGGATCCGTTCCTGGCGACGATGGACGCCGTCGCCGAGCACCGGCCGGACGCGATCATCGTCTCCACCCACCCGGCCACCAGCTCCGGCTGGCTGCGCCGGGATCTCGTCGAACGGATCGAAAACGCCTCCGGGCTGCCGGTCGAGCACGTGACCGTGGACCTCGAGGGCGAGGGCGTGCCCTTCGACGTGGTGCTGGTGGTGGCCAACAAGACCTCCAGCGGCGACGAGCTCAGCCAGGCGCTGGTGGCCCGCAACGCCCAGGAGGGCACCCACGTCTTCATCGCGGTGCTGCCGAAAGGCGACGGCACCGGTCCCACCACGGCCGAGGCCCGGGCGCGGCTGGCGCGGATGCTCGACCGCCTGCGCCGCGAAGGTCTCGTGATCTCGGGGATGATCGGAGACCCCGACCCCTACACGGCCACGATGAACGCCCTCGAGCTGTTCACGGTCGACGACGTCGTGATCTCCACCCTTCCCAACGAGCGCTCCGGCTGGCTGCGCTCGGACCTGATCGGACGGGTGCGCAGCGCCAGCCGCGTGCCGGTCGAGCACGTGGTGGTCGAGAGCGCCCCCCAGAGCGCCACGGCGGCCTAGGAGGACAGCATGGAGGCCGCCAGCATCGCCCACGCGGAAGCGCACGAACACCACGGGCCCCCGCCCGCCAATGCCAGCTCGCGGGTCCCCGCCCCGCTGCTCGGGATGCTGCTTTTCATCATCTCCGAGGTGATGGTCTTCGGGGCCTTCTTCACGGCCTACTTCTTCATCCGCATCGCACAGGGGGAGCCGTGGCCGGACCCCGGCACGACGCTGCCGGTCGAGGTGGCGGGGGTCAACACCGCGATCCTCGTGTCCTCCTCGTTCACGATCCACTGGGCCGAGCAGCAGATCAAGAAGGGCAACCACTGGGGCCTGAAGGCGGGGATGCTGACGACCCTGCTCCTCGGCTGCACCTTCCTCTTCATCCAGATCAACGAGTACGCCAACATCGGCTTCGCGCCCGCCGACCACGCCCAGGCGACGATCTTCTACGCGCTCACGGGTCTGCACGGAGCGCACGTGTTCATCGGCCTGTGCCTGCTGTTGGCGGTGACGGTCCGTGCCTTCCGGGGCCACTACAGCCCCGAGCAGCATCGCGGCGTCGAGGTGCCCGGGATCTACTGGCACTTCGTCGACATCATGTGGATAGTCGTGTACACGACCGTCTACATCCTGTAGGCCGGCGGGCTCGTTGCTCAACCCGCTGCGCTCGGAGCGGGAGGCCTTCCAGCTTCTCCTCTACGTGCTCGTGGTGGCGGTCGTCGTGATCGCCGTGATCCTGCTCGTGCGCGCGGCTACCTGAACGCACGCGCACAGGCCCAGCGGCGCTCCACCCCGGCCGGCGACGGCGTCCCCGGCGCCCGACGGCGTCCCTCGGCGCCCGACCTCGCCCGACCTCGCCCGCGGGCTCCTATTTGACGGTCAGAGCGCCGTACATGCCCGCCGCGCGGTGTCCGGAGACCTCGCAGAAGAACGTGTACTTGCCCGGCTTGAGGGTCAGCGTGACCGAGGTGCTGCCCTTCGAGATGAAGGAGCTGGCGGCGATCTTCGCACCCTTGGCCGCGGCGCCGTTTTCGCCCGCTTCGAAGGCGATGTTGTGCTGCACGCCGGACGTGTTGGCCATCGTCACGGTCACGGGCCCGGGGGTCGCGACGGCCTTCGTGGAGGTGTACGCGAGCTGCCCAGCGGGGTTGGCGTCGATCGCCAGCTTGCCGGCCTTCTCGACCGCCGGCTTGCCCGCGCCGGGCGCTTCCACGGCGCTCGCCAGCAGGCCCTTGTCGGGGCCCGTCGTGGCGGCGGATTTTTCGACGTAGGCCGAGACGTCCTTCGCGGTTGCGCCGGCCACGAGGTCTTTCGGCATCGCCCCCAGCGGGTTGGGGTAGGCGATCTGGAATTCGACGACGCTGCGGATCGCGTTGCGCCCCAGCCCTTCTTTGATGCTCTGCTGGAAGGAGACATCGAGGTTCGGCCCCACGATCCCCTTGGTGTTGGCGCGGGCGAGCGTGTGGCAGGCCCCGCACTTGGCCACGAACTGCTGCTTGCCGGTGATCAGGTTGGCGTTCTCGGCGCCCTTGACCGAGCACCCGCTGGCGGCGAGCACGGCGAGGGCCGCGAGCGGCAGCATCGCCATTCGCGGCCACGCAGCCTGACTTGGCCGCGAGCACGAGAGGGTAGATCTGCGGGGGATCCTCAGCACTGGCGGGGGCGAAGACTATCCGAACGGCCGGTGGGCCCGTAGGGGGCCGCCGGTGCCGGATGGGCCGCGGTCAGGCTTCGGGAAGCCCCTCGAGTTCGCCGCGGGCGGCCGCCATCACGCTGGCCGCGACGCTCTCCCACGACCACCGCTCGCGGACCGTCGCCACCAGACCGGCGCGCGTGCGCTCCCGCACCGCCGGCTCGCATTGCAGCCACGCCAGCAGCCGTGCTGCGATCCCCTCCACGGCACCGGGACCTAGCTCGAAGGACAGCAGGGGCCTGATCGCCTCCGGCACTCCCTCGCCCAGCGCGCGGCTGACCTCGGCCAACCCCGAGTGGGCCGCGCTGACGGGCAGAGCCCCGCAGGCGGCCGCCTCGGCGGCCACCATCCCGAAGGCCTCGGGGAAGGTGCTCGGCACCACCATCGCGCTGCAGGCGGGCAGCAGCCGCGTCGAGCTCCTCGTGCTCCAGGCGGCCGGTGAACAGGACCCGCTCCGAGAGCGAGCGGGCCGCCAGCAGGTAGCGCTCCGCGGCCGGGCCACGAAGGCCCTCCAGGAACTCCAGCAGGTAGGTGAGCGGCTGAGCCGCCGCTGCGCCCTCCAGCGCGCGCCCGGCACGGGCGAGCTCCCGCACGCGCTCCAGATCGCCGGCCCCCAAGGCGCCGGCGATCCGTTCCAGGCCCTCCCGGAAGGCCCCGAAGCCGACCACCAGCAGGCGCGCCCGGGGCAGGCGTTCGAGCACCAGCGGAAACGCCGCCAGCAGCAGGTCCGGGCCCTTGCTGACGATCAGCTTGCCCACGAACGCCACCAGCAGGTCCTCCTCCTCCACTCGCGCCAGCGCCGCCCCGGCCTGCCGTGGATCGCTTGCAAAGGCGCTCTGCTCCGCCTCCGGGTCCGTCTCGGGGGCGCGCTCCAGGGCACCCGCCAGGGCGGCCACCTCACGCATCGCCTCGGGACGCTCGCGGGGGCGAAAGCGCGCCACGTCGACGCCCGGCGGGCCGAGCCGGGTGCGCCGTCGCAGGCCGGGGTCGGCGATCGCCTCCCACAGGCTCTCGGCCGTGTGGCGGGAACCCACGAGCACCGTCCTGGCGGGCGCCAGCCCCTCGCGCGCCAGTCCGAGAAACCGCTCCGGTTCGGGCTTGACGGTGTACTCCAGCGCGCTGCCGTGGACCTTCACCGCGTAGGGCGTGTCCGCCTTGAGGGCGCGGGCCAGGATCACCGGCCCCATCACGAGGTGGTTGGCGAGCGCCAGCTCGGGGGCCGCGCGGGCGGCCACCTCGGCGACCGCCTCGACGTTCGCCCGCAGGTAGTGGGCGAGCTCCTTGTCGCTCAGCTCGGCGAAGGTGCGAGCCTCCATCGCCTCGTAGCGGTCGGCCACGTACACGGGCAGCAGACCGCCGATGTCGGGCCGGTAGACGGTGCAGCTGCCACCCTCCGGGGATCGCAGGCGCCTGACCTCCAACCTCCCGGAGTCCCAGTCGCCGGCCGCGTCCACGAACTCCAGTCGCTGCGGGTGGCGCTCCTGGCAGAGCAGGTGGACGTCGTGCCCCAGGCGCGCGAGCGCCTGCGCCAGGCGCGCGTTGTAGACGTTGGAACCGGTCCCGGCCAGCAGGTAGCCGTGGAAGATGAGGATGCGCGCCACTAGTTGGGTGATTCAGCCATCTGCTCCGCTAGAGTCTCCCAGCCGTGAGCCCGAACCAGCGTTATCGCCTGCGTAACCGCGCCTCCGGCCGCGAGGTCCTGGTGGAGGCCGAACCCGGACGCGTCTACCGCGACCGCGACACCGACGAGCCGCTTGAAATCGTCGGTATGGAGCTGCCGATGGCGCCCTCGGGCTCGCGGCTGCCGTGGGCGGTCGAGAACCTCCGCTTCTGCCCCTGGTGCGACCAGCTCTCGCAGAAGGACCTCAACGACTGCCCCACCTGCGGACGACGGATGGACCCGCTGTGAGCACCCGCCGCTGGCTCCCGGCGGCCGCTGCGGTGCTGGCGGCGCTGGCCCTGGCCGCGTGCGGCGGGACCAAGGTCTCCGAAACGATCCCCAAGAACACGCCGGAAATCACGCCTCCGAACGACACCAGCGCGGAAAAGGCCGCCGGCACGAGCAGCACGACGACCCCCAAGAAGACCTCGACCTCCTCGGAATCCTCTGGAGAATCCTCCTCGGGCTCCGAATCGGAATCGGGGGGCTCGGAAGCCTCCAGTGAATCCTCCTCGTCCGAAAGCTCGGGCGGGGCCTCCGCCGGGGGCGAAAAAGGCGCCAGCGAAACCGGCGCGGCGAAAGAAGAAGGCTCCAGCCCCACCGGCGGCGCCAGCGCGCCTTAGCGCCGCACGCGTCCTGGCGCCGGCCGCGCAGCTCGCCGGCCGCGCAGCTTCGCGGGGCCGGCTCGTCGCTCCGGGAGGGCCGCCGCCCCGGCTACGGCGTCGAGACCAGCGTGGCGCTGTAGGTGAGGCGGGCGGTCTGGTACAGGCAGTAGTACTGGACCGGGCTGCCGATCTGGGTGTGGGCCGTCTGGGTGCTCGTGCTCGTGCACTGCGCCTTGGAGCGGCTGGCCCGCCACGAGGTGTCGTTGCCGAAGTTGAGCGCCAGCGCGGGGGCCCAGGTGGGCACCGTGAGGGCGATGAGCTCGCCCTTTTTCACGGGGATGCTGGTCGGCAGCGGGAACTGGGCCGTCTGGCCGAAATACTTTTCCAGCTTCACGGTCGGGCCCTGGGCGATCAGCTTGTATGCCAGGTTGGGCTTCTTCTGCGGCGCCAGCACCGCGATCCCCGCTTCGGCGGGTCCGCCCTCGCTGGAGTTGAAGTACTTGACCTGCGCCGCCGTGGGCTTGGCGAGCGTGACCGTCCAGGCCACGATCGAGCCGTCGCGGGCGATGTTCATCGGGTTCTTGGTGCTGCCGACCTTGATCTGGAAGCCGGTCGTGCGGCTCACGGCCAGGCAGGGGCTGGCGGGGCAACTGGGGACGGCGGGTGTCTTGGCTTCGCCGACGACGCCGATTTCGGCGAGCGTGGCGGGGGCAACGGCGGGAACCGCCAGCGCAATGGCGAATCCGAGCAGGGCGATCGTGCAAATTCTTCTCATATGCCGGATCCAAACACGCGCGAGCCCCGTTTGTAGCGGTCCAGTATTCGCTAATGCGCCGCGAGTTCCTCTGCGGCGGCCGCGATCTGGTCCGGATCGCCCTGCTGCGGAGTCCACGGAAGGCGCAGCGGATCGTCGGCGTAACGGGGGATCACGTGGACGTGGAAGTGGAACACGGTCTGCCACGCGGCCGACCCACAGGCGTTCAGAAGGTTGACGCCGTCCGCCCCCAGGCGCTCGCCCAGGCGCTGCGCCAGCCGCTGTGCCGCGGCGGTGCTCGCGGCCAGGTCCTCGGGCGCGACCTCGAGCAGGTCGACGCTGTGCTCGCGCGGGATCACGAGCGCGTGGCCGCGCGTGGCCGGGGCGATGTCCATGAACGTGATCGTGCGCTCGTCTTCGTCGACGATCAGGGCGGGCAGCTCGCCCGCGACGATCTTGCAGAAGATGCAGTCAGGGTCGCGCATCACGGCGGCGAGGACTCGCCCTCGGCGAGCAGCTCGCGCGCGTACGCTACCGCCTCGCTGCGGCTTGTGATGTCCCCCGCGTAGCGGGCCTCTAGCAGCACCTCGAGCAGCTCGCCGAGGCGTGGGCCCTGGGCGATCCCGATCTCGCTGGCGAGCTCGTCGCCGCGTACAGGGACCGCAGGCGGCCCCTGCTCGTGCCACTCCAGGGCGTCCGGGAGGGTCGCGAGCGCCAGCCGCACGTGCGCCGCGATCGCCTCTTGCGAACGATCTCCCCGCGTGGCCAGCCGGTCGGCGATCGACAGCAGCGTGACGTCGACCTCGACCGGCGAGCACGCACGCAGGTAGCCGAACACGCTGCGCCGTGACAGCGGCTGGGGCTCGTGCACGAGGAAGCCGAGGCGGAGGTGGTTTCGGACCAGCCCCGCCACGAAGGACTGCAGCCGCTCGCTGGCGCGAAGCCTGCCCAACACCTCGCGGGCCAGCTTCGCTCCGGCCACGTCGTGGCCGATGAAGGTCACCCGCGCGCCGTCGGCGCTCGTCCTGCGGGTGCCCGGCTTGGCCGCGTCGTGCAGCAGCGCGCCGAACGCCAGCGCCTGGCCACGGGTCAGCTCGTCGGCGAGCGGCTCTGCCAGCACGGCCGCCAGGCGCGAGCGCAGCTGCGGGCCCATCTCCTCGAGCACGGCCCCCACCTGCTCCGCGACGCTCCCGTAATCGGACCCGGCCTCGCCGGCCGGGGCGCTTGCCGCCCGGGCGTCGTCGCCGGCCGGAGCGTCGACGTCGCCGGCCGCGGCGGCCAGAGCGCGCGTGAGCGCGACCGTGTGCTCCAGCACCTCGAGCGTGTGCACGTACACGTCGGCGTGGTGGTAGCGGCTCTGCTGCACCCCCCGCAGCTGCTCGAGCTCGGGCAGCACCGCCGCGTTCGCGTCGACGTCGGCGAGCAGTTCCACGCCGCCGCGCGCGTTCGCCGCCGAGAGGATCCTGCGCAGCTCCGCGAACACCCGCTCGGCCGACACCTCCCCCAGCCTCGGTGCCGCCGTCCGTGCAAGTGCGAGCGTCTCGGGCTCGGCCTCGAGGTCGAGCTCGACGGCCACCCGGGCCAGGCGCATGACCCGCAGCGGGTCTTCCAGGAAGGCTCCCGGTGAGGCGGCGCGCAGACGCCGCTCGCGCAGGTCCTCGATCCCCCCCAGGGGGTCGATCGGCTCGCCCCCGGCGAGCGGCTCGGCGATCGCGTTGACGGTGAAGTCGCGCAGCCGCAGGTCCTGCTCGAGCGTCGGCGCCCGCAACGGCTCGAAGTCGGCCTGCCAGCCGTGCTCGGTGCTGACCACGCGCCAGGCGCGGTGGTCGGAGGACAGCTCGAAGCAGGCGCTGCGGGGCGCCGCCCGGGCGAGCGCCCGGGCCGCCTGCTCGACGTCTCCTTCGAGGACCACGTCGACGTCGGCGCTGGGCCGGCCGAGCAGACGGTCGCGCGTAGCGCCCCCGACCAGCCAGGCCTCCTGGCCGGCGAGCGCGCGCCGGGCGAGCTCGACGGGCGAGCGCTCGACGTCGGTGGGGCCCGGGCTCATCCCGCGGGCGGCCCGGCAACCGCGGCGCCGTCGCGGTGATAGGTGCGCGGCACCCGCCGCGTGAGCGCGCAGGTGACCTCGTAGTTGATCGTCCCGAGGCGCCGCGCGACCTCCTCGGCGCTGATCCGCTCGTCCCCGTCGCAGCCGATCAGGACGGCCCGCCGGCCGCGCAGTCCGGCCTCGCCTGCGTCTTCGCCCACCTCCACCGTGATGCTGTCCATGCTCACGGTCCCGGCGAGGGGATATCGCCGGCCGCCGATCAGGACCTCGGCGTTGTTGGACAGCGATCGCCTCCAGCCGTCGCCGTAGCCGATCGGGAGCAGCGCGATCGCGGTGTCCGCGGCGGCGCGGAAGGTGCGCCCGTAGCCGGCGCTCTGCCCGGACCCACACGGCTTCACGTCCGCCACGTAGGAGGACAGCTCGAGCACCGGCTCGAGCTCCTGGGCGGGGGCGTCGACGCCGAACGGATCCATGCCGTAGATCGAGATCCCGCAGCGAACCATGTCGAAGTGCGCCTCCTGGCTGCGCAGCACGGCGGCGCTGTTGGCCGCATGCACGACCAACTCCGGCTGCTCGCGCTTCAGCGGCCCGGCCCAGCGCGTGAAGGTCTGCAGCTGCTGCTCGAAGAAGCCCCCGTCGTCGGGTTCGTCGGCGGTCGCGAAATGCGTCATCAGGCCCGCGAGCACGACCCCGGGGGTGGCACGCGCCGCATTGACCACGCCCGTCGCCTGCCCGGCCTCGCGCGTGCCGAGCCTGCCCATGCCGCTGTCGAGCTTCACGTGCACACGCCCGCCGCCGGCGTCGGCCACGGCCCGCACCTGATCCTCGCGCCACACCACCACGTCCGCGCCCACGGACAGCGCGCGCTCCAGTTCGCCGGCGTCGAGCGCGCCCATCACCAGCAGCGGCACCTCGGTCAGCCCGCCCGCGCGCAGCTCGAGCGCCTCGCCCGCTTCGACGACCGCGAGCCAGCCCGCCCCGCCGGCGAGCGCGGCGCGTGCGCTGGGCAGCGCGCCGTGGCCGTACCCGTCGGCCTTGACGACCGCGCACAGCTCGGCGCCGCTGCGCAGCTCGCGGCGCATGCGCGCGCAGTTGCGCTCCAGGGCGGCGAGGTTGACGCTCGCCCGCGCCCGGGCGGGCGCATCGACCGCGGCCCCCGCGACAGCTCCGGCGAGCGTGTCAGCCACGCCCATCACCGGCGCCCGGGCCGGAGTTCTCGGCTCGGGCGGCGCCGCGCGCCCGCACCGCCGGCAGCGCTTCGATCACGTCGCCCGCGATCACGCCCTCGGCGGCCCCGACCCGCCGGGCCGCCAGACGCCCGGCGAGCAGGTGCAGCAGCACCGCCCCCGCCGCGGCGGTGAAGGCGTCGAGGCCCGTGGCCAGCAAGGCGGCGAGAACGCCCGTGAGCACATCCCCCGTGCCGGCCGTGGCCAGACCCGGAGCTCGGCCGGGGCTCACCGCCACCAGCCCGTCGGGACTCGCCACCAGCGTGTCGTCGCCCTTCAGCACGACCACCGCTCCGGATTCGGCCGCGGCCGCGCACACATGCGCCAGGCGGCGCGCGTCGATCTCCGCGCTGTCCGAGCCGATCAGGCGGGCGAGCTCCCCCGCGTGCGGCGTCAGGACCGTCGGATGCGAGCGACCGGCAAGCTCCCCCAGGCGCCCGGCGTGGGCGTTGAGAGCGTCCGCGTCGATCACCGTCGGCAGCTGCGCCTCGCGCGCCAGGACGCGGGCGAAGGCGCCCGCGGGCTCGCTGCGCCCAAGGCCCGGTCCGAGCGCGAGCGCACCGCCGCGCCCGGCGGCCTCGAGCACGGCCTCGCACGCCCGCTCGCTGACGTTCCCCGACCCCGGAGGATCCTCTTCGAGCGCGCGTGTCATCAGCTCCGGCACGCCGGAGGAGGCGACGATCGGCTGCAGCGAGTCGGGCACACAGGCCGTCACGTAGCCGGCGCCCGCGCGCATGCTCGCCCGCGCCGCCATCGTCGGCGCCCCGGTGAGCCCCCTCGATCCGCCCGCCAGCAGCACGTGCCCGGAGCTGAACTTGGTCGAGTGGGCTCCGCGGCCGGGGAGCTCCGCCAGCAGCGCCTCGGTGATCAGCCCGATGCGGCTCGCTCCGGGTGCCCCCCGGGGGATGCCGATGTCGGCCACCTCTACCGTCCCGGCGCGGGCCTTGCCCGGGTTGATCCACAGCCCCGGCTTGGCGGCGTGGAAGGTGACCGTGACGCTCGCCTGCACGGCCGCGGCCGCAACCTCCCCCGTCGACGCGTCCACCCCGCTGGGGACGTCGACGCTCAACACCCGTGCGGGGCTGCTGCCGAGCGCGTCGATCGCGCGCGCCACCTCTCCGCGGGGCTGGCCCTGAAAGCCGGTGCCCAGCAGCGCGTCTACGACCAGCGCCTGCGAACCCAACAGCTGCTGCGGGCCGAGCGGCCCCGCCCCGGAGCCCGCCACCGTCCCATCGCGATCGCGCTGCTCGTGTTCGGTCCACGGCACCCCGTCGAGATCCAGCGGCGCCGGGCCGGGAAGGCGCTCGAGGTTGGCACGGGCATCCCCGGTCAGTTCTTCGGGGGCGGCCACGCAGACCACGTCGACCTCCCTGCCGCCCTCGCGCAGCATCCTCGCCACTACGAGGCCGTCGCCGCCGTTGTTGCCCTTGCCGCAGAGGATCGTGACGGGCCCGTCGGGCGCCATCCGTTCGGCGACGCGGGTGACGGCCGCGCCGGCGTTCTCCATCAGCTCGAGCCCGGGCACCCCGCGCTCGGAGACAGCCCAGCGATCGGTGCCGCGCATCGTCTCCGCGTCGAGCAGCGGCTCGAGCCAGCTCGGCAGCTCATCCACGACTGCCGATCCTAGATGGTGCCCCCGCCCTCCAGAGGGACCGCACGGCCGCGGCCGCCGGAACGTCGCTACTCGACGGTGACCGTCTTCGCGAGGTTGCGCGGCTGATCTACGTTCAGCCCGCGGTGGCGGGCGATCTGGTAGGCCAGCACCTGCAGCGGGATCACGGCCAGCATCGGCTGCAGCATCCAGTCGATCGGCGGGAGCGTGATGACGTCGTCGGCGTACTCGGAGATGCGCGTGTTGTCGGCGCTCGCGAGCGCGATCACGCGCGCGCCGCGGGCGCGGACCTCCTGCATGTTGGAGGCGACCTTCTCGAGCACCGGAGAGTCGGTGGCGACGCTGACGACCGGCGTGGACTCGTCCAGCAGGGCGATCGGTCCGTGCTTCATCTCACCGGCCGCGTAGGCGTCGGTGGCGATGTAGGAGATCTCCTTCAGCTTCAGGGCACCCTCGAGCGCCACCGGCAGGCCGATATGGCGGCCGATGTAGAGGAAGAACTCGGCCCGCCACTGGGCCGCGGCGATCGGGCGCACCTGCTCCTGGACGGTCCTCAGCACCTGGTCGATGCAGTGCGGCAGCCGCTTCATCTCACCCACGAGCTCGCGCAGGCGCTCGGGCGGGAGCTCGCCCCGCAGCTCGGCCAGGCGCAGGGCGATCAGGTACATCACGGCCACCTGGCAGATGAAGGTCTTGGTGGCGGCTACGCCGATCTCCAGGCCCGCGCGGGTGAACAGCACGCCGTCGGCGTCGCGCGTGGCCTGCGAGCCCATCACGTTGGTGACGGCCAGCACGCGCGCTCCGCGCTCTTGGGCCATCCGCATGGCCGCGAGCGTGTCCGCCGTCTCGCCCGACTGGGTGATGCCGATCACGAGGTCCCCGCTGGTGATCACGGGGTTGCGATAGCGATACTCGGAGGCGATGTCCATCTCGACCGGCACGCGCGCCCACTCTTCGATCGCGTAGCGGCCGATCAGCCCGGCGTGATAGCTGGTCCCGCAGGCCACGATCACGATCCTGGAGACGTCGCGCAGCAGCGACTCGTCGAGCGCTCCCTCCTCGGCCAGATCGACGTGGTCGACCTGGGCGGTGCGCCCGGAGATGGCGTCTGCGATCGCGTCGGCCTGTTCGAAGATCTCCTTCAGCATGAACGTCTCGTAGCCGCCCTTCTCGGCGGTTTCGGCGTCCCAGTCGACGCTCTCGATGTCCCGCTCGACCGGCTCCCCGGCGGCGGTGGTGATGGCGGCGCCATCGGGCGTGAGCACGACGATCTCGCCGTTTTCGATCAGCTGGACGCGGCGGGTGTGCTCGAGGAAGGCGGGCACGGCGGAGGCGATGAACTGCTCGCCCTCTCCGCGGCCGACGATCAGGGGACACTCGCGGCGCGCCCCGACCAGCACCTCGGGCTCGTCAAGGCTCATCGCCACGAACGCGAAGTGACCCTCGAGCTCGGCGTAGGCGGCGTGCACGGCCGCGGCCAGGTCGTCCTCGTAGTGCTCGGCGATCAGGTGGGCGATGACCTCGGCGTCGGTCTCGGAGCTGAACACGCTGCCCGAGGCGGCGAGGCGCTCCTTCAACTCCACGTAGTTCTCGACGATGCCGTTGACCACCACGTGGACGCGGTCGGAGGTGTCGCAGTGGGGGTGGGCGTTCTCCTCGCAGACGCGCCCGTGGGTGGCCCAGCGGGTGTGGCCGATACCGGTGCTCGGCGGACGCTCGGCGACGGCCACGGCGGAGCCGCCGCGGTAGGTCTCCGGGGAGCCGTCGGCGAGCTTTGCGCGCAGAGCGCTGAGATTGCCGACGGCGCGCACCGACTCGATCCGCTCAGGCGTGACGACCGAGATCCCCGCGGAGTCGTAGCCGCGGTACTCCAACCGGCTCAGTCCGGCAAGTAGAACCTCACGGGCGGAGCGCCCCCCCACGTAACCCACGATCCCGCACACCCGTTTGACGATAACAGCGGGTGCAGCGGTGCTGGACGGCTATGTGAGCTCGCGCTGCACCAGCTCGACCAGGCGCCCGCACACGTCCTGGGCCTCCTCGTCGGTGGGCGCCTCGACCATCACCCGCACCAGCGGCTCGGTCCCGCTTGGGCGCACCAGCACGCGTCCGCGGCCGGCGAGTTCCTGGGCGGCCAGCTCCACGCCGGCGTTGAGGAGCTCCGCCTCGGCGAGCGCACCGCGGTCGCGCACGCGTACGTTCACGAGCCGCTGGGGGAGCTTGTGCATGGCGTCGCGCTCGGCCAGGTCGCGCCCGCCCAGCGCCTCGAGCGTGAGCAGCGCGCTGGCGATCCCGTCGCCGGTGCTGTTGAAGGAGGCCTCGATGATGTGGCCGGACTGCTCGCCGCCGAGCGTCCATGAGCGCCGGCGCAGTTCCTCGAGCACGTAGCGGTCGCCGACCGCGGTCACGGCGACCTCGATGCCGGCCGCCTCCATGGCCGCGTGGAAGCCGTAGTTGGTCATCACCGTCACCGCCACCCCGTCGCCCGGCAGGCGCCCGCCCGAGCGCAGGTGCAGGGCCGCGAGTGCGAGCAGCTCGTCGCCGTCCACGACCCCCCCATCGCGGTCCACCGCCATCACGCGGTCGCCGTCGCCGTCGAAGGCGAAGCCGAGATCGTGTGGGCCCTTCGCCACCGTCTCCGCAAGCCGCTCCACGTGGGTCGAGCCGCAGCCGTCGTTGATGTTGCGCCCGTCGGGCTCGTCGGCCAGCACCGTGACCTTCGCCCCCAGCCTGCGGAAGATCTCCGGGGCGACCCTGTAGGTGGCGCCGTTGGCGCAGTCGAGCAGCACGTCGAGTCCGTCGAGGTGGAGCTCCTGGAAGCGCCCGTGGAGCTCGCGCAGGTAGTCCTCGCCGGCGCCGTGCAGCTCGCGCACCCGGCCCGGGTGGAGGTCCCTCCCCGCGCCGGCCGCGGGCGGGCCGCTCTCGAGGTCGCCCTCGATCTCGAGCTCCTGCTCGTCGGTGAGCTTGTAGCCGTCCGCGCCGAAGAACTTGATGCCGTTGTCGCGGTAGGGGTTGTGGGAGGCCGAGATGACCGCCGCCAGGTCGAAGCCGTAGCGGCCGATCAGCAGCGGCGCGGCCGGCGTCGGCAGTACGCCGGCGAGCAGCGTGTCGGCCCCGGCCTCGCTGGCGCCCGCTGCGAGCGCGCACTGGAGCATCTCGCCCGACTCGCGCGTGTCGCGGATCACGAGCACGCGGGGACGCTCGCCGTGGACCCTGGAGCTGGCCGCGCGGCCCAGCGCCAGCGCCAGCTCGGCGCTCAGCTCCTCGCCCGCAACACCGCGAACCCCATCCGTCCCGAACAGCTTGCGGGCCATCTCTACGTCAGGCGAGCGCGCCGCCGGCGCTCAGCGCTTGGAGAACTGCGGACGCTTACGCGCCTTCTTCAGGCCCGCCTTCTTGCGCTCCTTGGCGCGCGAGTCGCGCGTCAGGAAGCCGCGCCGCTTGAGCTCCCCGCGGAGGTTGGGATCGGCCTCCAGCAGCGCTCGCGAGACGCCGTGGCGGAGAGCCCCGGCCTGGGCGGAGATCCCGCCCCCGTGCAGGCGGGCGACCACGTCCATGCGCTCCTGGTAGCCGACCGTCTCCAGCGGCTGGCGGATGTTGCGCTGCAGGGTCGCGCGCGGGAAGTGCTCCTCGAGCGTGCGCCCGTTGATCACGTAGGTGCCGCTGCCGGGCCGCAGGATCACGCGGGCGATCGCGGTCTTGCGCTTGCCGGTGGCGCGGTAGCGGGCTCCGGAGGCGAGGTCGATGGCGGCCGTGGCGATCGGCTCGGTGAGGACCTCCTCGTCGGCCTCCTGCGGCTCCTCGCCGCCCTCCACGACGGCGTCCTCGGCCTCCACGATCGCGTACGGGTCCACGTACTCCTGGGCCTCGCGGCCGAGCGGATCCGCGCCCTCGGGGACGATGTCCACCTCCAGGTGCGCGCCGGGGACGACGGGTTTCTCGCGCGGGGTGGGCTCCTGCTCCCACTCCTCGTCCTCGGTCTCAGCCGCCGCGGCGGCGTCCTCGGACTGCTCGTATGCCTGCAGCGGGGCGTCCTCGGCCGAACCGGCGATCTCGCGGGCGTCCTCGCTCGGGACGGCGTGGGCCTCGTGGACCTCGGCGGCGGGGGCCTCCGCGGCGGGCTCCGGGGCCTCGGCGGCGGCCTGCGGCTCGGCGGGCGGGACATCGACGGTGGCCTCGGCGGCCTCCTCGTATGCCTCCAGGGCAGCGTCCTCGGCGGAGCCGGCGACCTCGCGGGCGTCCTCGGTGGGCACCGCGTGCCCGTCGGGCTGCTCGGTCTCGTCCCGGTTGTCCTCTGAGTCTGCCATCAGGCCTCGATCTCCAGCGGTTGCGGTTTCTGGGCGACGTGCGGATGCTCCGGGCCGGCGTAGATCTTGAGCTTCGTGAGCTGCTTGCGCGCGAGCCGGTTGCGGGGCAGCATGCCTTTCACGGCCAGGCGCAGGACCTCCTCGGGGCGGCGGGAGAGCATCTGCTCGAAGTTGCGGGTACGCAGGCCCCCCGGATAGCCGGAGTGGCGGTGGTAGAGCTTCTGCTGGCGCTTGTTGCCGGTCACGTGAACCTTCTCGGCGTTCACGACCACGACGAAGTCGCCGGTGTCGATGTGGGGCGTGTACTCCGGCTTGCGCTTGCCGCGCAGGGCATCGGCGATCTGGGTGGCGAGCCGCCCGAGGGTCTTGCCGTTGGCGTCGACCAGCAGCCAGTTGCGTTCGCGGTCGGCGGGCGTGGCGACGTATGTCTTCGTGGACGGGGCCATCAGCTTCATCTGGGCGGCGCGGCCGACGCGCGGCGCGCCAAGGCAGCCGCTGCGCTTACCGCTCGCGCGGCGAAGCGCCCATCATAGGCCAAAGCAGCGCTTTCGCCCGCCGTCCTTCACACCGACGACGAGGGCGCCCGCGCCGGCGCGGGCGGCGCCTACTCCCACTCGATCGTGCCGGGGGGCTTGGAGGTGATGTCCAGCACCACGCGGTTGACCTCCCGCAGCTCGTTGATCATGCGCGAGGCGATCCGCTCCAGCAGGTCGTAGGGCAGACGCGCCCAGTCGGCCGTCATGGCGTCGTCGCTGGTGACCGCCCGGATCACGACCACGTGGCCGTAGCTGCGCTCATCGCCCTGAACCCCCACAGTGCGCACATCGGGCAGCACGCAGAAGGACTGCCACAGCTCGCGATACAGGCCCGCCGCGCGGATCTCCTCCTGCAGGATGTGATCGGCCTCGCGCAGGACGTCCAGGCGCTCCCTGGTGGCTTCGCCGCCGACCACCCGGATCGCCAGGCCGGGGCCCGGGAAGGGCTGGCGCCAGACCAGCCGCTCGGGCATGCCGAGCTGTTCGCCGACCGCGCGGACCTCGTCCTTGAATAGTGCCCGCAGTGGCTCGACGAGCTCGAAGGCCAGGTCGCTGGGCAGGCCGCCGACGTTGTGGTGGGACTTGATCGTGGCCGCGCCGGTCCCGCCCCCGGACTCGATCACGTCCGAGTAGAGGGTGCCCTGGACGAGGAAGCGGGCCTCCTCGCCGTCGCCCGCCTGCGACAGCCTCCTGGCCTCCTCCTCGAATACGCGGATGAACTCCGCCCCGATCACCTTGCGCTTGGCCTCGGGCTCGACGACGCCCTGGAGCTTGGCCAGGAAGCGCTGCTCGGCGTCGACGGCCACGAGCGGCACCTTGAAGGTGTCGCGGAAGGTGCGGATCACCTGCTCACCCTCGTCCTTGCGCATCAGACCGTGATCGACGAACACGCACGTCAGCCGGTCCCCCACGGCGCGGTGGACGAGCAGCGCGGCGACCGAGGAGTCCACGCCACCGGAGAGGCCGCAGATGACATTGCCGTCCCCCACCTGCTCGCGGATGCGGCGGATCTGTTCCTCGACGATGCCGGCCGGCGACCACGTCAGCTCACAGCCGCAGGCCTCGGTCAGGAAGCGGGTGAGGATCTCGGTGCCATAGGGCGTGTGGACGACCTCGGGGTGAAACTGGATGCCGAAGATCGAGCGCGCGCGATCCTCGATGGCGGCCACCGGCGAGGCCGTCGAGGAGGCCAGCGCGACGAACCCCGGGGGCGCCTCGTAGACGGTGTCGCGGTGGGACATCCAGCAGGTCTGCTCCGCCGGCAGGCCGCCGAGCAGCATGCCGCCGTCGCCGACCAGCAGCTCCGAGCGCCCGAACTCCCCCACCTCCGCCTGCTCGACCCGCCCGCCCAGCGAGTGCACGAGCAGCTGCATGCCGTAGCAGATGCCCATCACGGGCACGCCCAGCTCCAGCAGGGCCGGGTCCAGTCGCGGGGCGCCGTCCGCGTACACGGATGCGGGCCCGCCCGACAGCACGATCCCGCGCGGACGCCGGGCCGCGACCTGCTCGATCGGGACGTGATGGGCCAGCAGCTCGCTGAAGACCCCGCAGTCGCGGATCCGGCGCGCGATCAGCTGGGAGTACTGGCCGCCGTAGTCGAGCACGACGACCGTCTCTCCAGGCCCGGGATCCCCTGGCAGGGACCCGGCCGTGACGCCGCCGGCGGTCTCAGCGCCCGACGGGCGCTCGCTCACGGCGCCGGGCTCGGCGAGGGCGCCCGGCGAAGACCCCGCCTCACTCATTGACGAGCGCGGCGACCTTTCCGTTGGTTGCCCCCATGCCGACCCCCTGGTCGCGCTGGAGGGCCTTGCCCTCGGTCTGCAGCGACGGAGCCACCACGACCTCGGCCCGGTTGAACTCGGCCAGGTCCTTGTGGCCGCAGGTGGCCATCGAGGTGCGCAGGCCCCCGAAGAGGTTGAAGGTCCCGTCGTTCTCACGGGCCGGGCCCACGAGAATCTCCTCGAGGCTCCCGTTCTGGGTGGTGGCGACCCTGGCTCCGCGCGGCAGGCTCGGGTGGAAGGTGGCCATGCCCCAGTGGAAGCCGCGGCCGGGGGCCTCGTATGCACGCGCCAGCGGCGAGCCGATCATGACCGCGTCGGCGCCGAGGGCGATCGCCTTGGCGACGTCCCCCCCGTTGCGCATGCCGCCATCGGCGATCACCTGCGCGTACTCGCCGGTCTCGAGCATGTGCGTGGAGCGGGCGTGGGCCACGTCCGCGATCGCGGTCGCCTGCGGCACGCCGATCCCCAGCACGCCCCGTGTCGTGCAGGCAGCGCCGGGCCCGACGCCCACGAGCACGCCGGCGGCGCCGGTGCGCATCAGGTGCAGCCCGGTGTGGTAGGAGGCGCAGCCGCCCACGACCACCGGCACGTCGAGCGTGGGGATGAACTCCTTCAGGTTGAGAGGCTCCGAGACCGTGGAGACGTGCTCGCCGGACACGACCGTGCCCTGGATCACCATCACGTCCAGCCCCGCCTCGAGCGCGATCTTGTGGTAGCGCAGCACCCGCTGGGGCGTGAGTGAGGCCGCCACCACGACCTTCTGCTCCTTGATCTCCTGGATCCGCTGGGCGATCAACTCCTCCTTGACCGGCTCGCGGTAGATCTCCTGCATTTCGCGGGTGGCGAGGTCCTTCGGCAGCAGGGCGATGCGCTCGAGCTGCTCCTCGGCGTCCTCGTAGCGGGTGAAGATGCCCTCGAGGTTGAGTACCGCGAGGCCCCCCAGGCGGCCCACGATCCCGGCCGTCTCGGGTGAGACCACGCCGTCCATCGCGGAGGCCAGCATCGGCAGCGCGAACTGGTAGGGCCCGAGCTTCCAGGAGATGTCGATGTCGTCGGGGTCGCGGGTGCGCCGGGAGGGCACGATCGCGATGTCATCGAATCCGTAGGCCCGCCGGCCCTTCTTGCCGCGTCCGATCTCTATTTCCATCGGTCGATCCTATGCTCCCGCGCGGACGGCGGGGAGGCGATCGGCGGGCGCCGGCAGGCGAGGTCCACGAGGCCGAAAACGCGCACAGCAGGCCAAAAAGTGGGGTTCGACGACCCCGATGCGGCCGTGTGCAGGAGCGTCGCCAAGGGTGCGCTGAGCATAGCAACGGTCACAGGGCGCCCAGGGCCCTTGGGTATGCTCGAACCCGTTGAAAAATGAGCGATCCGGCAAGGCCCAGATACGACCCTCAGGAGCTCGAGCCGCGCCGCCAGGCGGCGTGGTCGGACAACGACGCCTCGGCCACCCCGCCGCTGTCGGATGACGCCCCCCATATCTACATAAAGCCGTCCGCCCCGTTCACCTCCGGGAACGTCCACATCGGACACGTCCGCAGCTACTCGATCGGGGACGCCTACGCCCGCTTCCGCAGGGCCCGCGGGGACGACGTGCTGTTCTCCTTCGGCTTCGATGCCTTCGGCCTGCCCGCCGAGCTGGCGGCGATCACCAGCGGGGAGCCGCCGAGCGGGTGGGTCAACAGCCGCGCGCAGCACATGCAGGGCCAGCTCGAGCGCCTCGGCTTCTCCTTCGACTGGTCGCGCTCGTTCATGAGCTCCGATCCGGGCATGTACCGCTGGTCGCAGTGGCTGTTCCTGGAGCTGCTCGAGGCCGGCCTCATCTACCAGGGCACCGGCACCGTGGACTGGTGCGAGAACTGCCAGACGACGCTTGCCTCGATCCAGGTCGAGCCCGGGGGCACCTGCTGGCGCTGTCACGAGCCGGTCAAGCTGATCGGCCTGCCCCAGTGGTACCTCGGCATCAGCGCCTACGTGCCCGAGAACGACGCGCGCCTGGCCGAGCTCGAGGGGAGCGGCATCTGGGACGAGGTGGCGCTCGCCTCCCAGCAGTACGTGCTCGGGCGGGTCGACGGCGTCGAGCTCGAGCTGCGCGACCCCGCAGGAGAGCCGCTGCTGCTCTTCACCCCCTACCCCGGCTCGCTCGGACAGGCCCGCTTCGCGCTGCTCAGCCCCCGCCACCCCGCGGCCGAGGCGTGGGCCTCGGGCGCTGACGTGGCCGAGCAGCTGGAGCGGCTTCGGTCCGGCGGCTGGGAGCGCAGCGCCGCGGGAGGCCGAGACGATCCCCGTGCTCGACACGGGGCGTGTCCTCATCGGCCCCGATGGACGGGAGCTGCCGGTCGCGATCTCCCCACTGGTGGACTCCCGCTTCGGGCCCACGGCGGTCCTGGGCGTGCCGGCCGAGGACCGCAGCGACGAGGTGCTCGCACGGCGCCTTGGGATCGAGCTCGAGGATCTCGGCGCCGAGCCGGGCGAGCCCTCGACGGCTCCCGCCTCCGCCGCTCCCCCCACTCCCGCCGTTCCCCTCACCGCCGCCGTTCGTTACAAGGCGGCCGACTTCACGATCTCCCGGCAGCGCTCGTGGGGAACCCCGATCCCGATCGTCTACTGCGAGAAGTGCGGGACGGTCCCGGTGCCGCGGGAGCAGCTGCCGGTGCTGCTGCCGCTGGACGTGCGCCCCACGGGCACCGGCAACCCGCTGGCCGAGCTGGAGGACTTCGTCAACACGACCTGCCCCACCTGCGGCGGGGCGGCCAGACGGGAGACGGACACGCTCGACTGCCACTTCGACGCGCTGTGGCTGTGGATTCCGGCATGCGTTCCCCCGCAGGAGCGGGACGGCACGCTCGAGGAGATCCTCGCGCTGCCGGACCTGCGCCACTGGCTGCCCTCCGAGCGGCTCGTGGCCGGCTCGGACAGTGGCAACTTCGTGTTCGACCAGCGGATCGTCACGAAGGCCCTGCGCGACATCGGCCCACTCGCCTTCCTCGCCGACGGCGAGCCGTTCGCAGGCTGCCTGTTCCACGAGATGGTGATCCGCGACGGGCGCAAGATGAGCAAGCACCTCGGCAACGTGGTCGACCCCGACGAGCTGGTCGAGCGCTACGGGGCCGACACCGTGCGCCTGGCCGTGCTCTACGCCGCCCGGCCGCAGCGGTCGCTGAACTGGAGCGACTCCGCGGTGCTGCGCTGCCACCGCTTCCTGAACGGGGTGTGGGACTACACCCAGACCAGGCTCGCTGCGGCGGGCGCAGCGCAGGACGCCGAGGGCGCAGGCGAGGAGGAGAAGGACAAGACCGAGCACCTGCGCGTGAAACTGGCCGAGTGGTCCGAGAACGGGGTCAAGCGGATCACCCAGGACATGGAGCAGCTCGAGATGCACAGCGCGGTCCGTAACGTGATGCGCATGTTCGACCGCATCAAGGACTTCGAGAAGCGGGTGCTCGCGCGCCAGCCCGAGCTCTCGAAGGCCAACTCGGAGGCCCTGCTCGGGGCCCTGCGGATGTTCACCCAGGTGCTGGGCCCGATGTGCCCCCACATCTCCGAGCAGCTGTGGCTCGATCTCGGGGGCCAGGAGAGCGCCGCACAAACGCCGTGGCCCGTCGTATCGTTCCAGGTACCGGCATGAGCACCCACACCGCACAGCCGACTCGGGGATCCAGGCAGCGGACGCGCTCGTGCGCGACCGGCCTGCGCTGCCACCGCTGCGATCACAGCTACGCGCTGGAGGACACGATCTTCTCCTGCCCGGACTGCGGCAAGGGCCTGGACGTCGTCTACGACTACGAGTTGGCGGCCAGCCACTTCCGCGACTTCCCCACCTCCGAGCGGCCCGCGCAACATCTGGCACTTCGAGGAGCTGCTGCCGATCGTCGACGCCGGAGCCCAGGCGCGGGTCGGCCAGCACTCCGGCTACACGCCGCTGATCCGGGCCGACCGCCTCGGGGCCGAGCTGGGCATCGACAACCTCTGGGTGAAGGACGACTCCTCCAACCGGCCGAGCCTCTCCTACAAGGACCGCGTCGTGGCGATGTCGGTCGCGAGGCTGCTGGAGCGGGGCAAGAGCGAGATCGGGTGCGTGTCCACCGGCAACGTCGGCACGGCGGTCGCCTCGCTGGCCGCGAAGGCCGGCGTCGACTCCTACGTCTTCTACCCCAACCGGCTGGAGGACACGAAGGCCAGGGCCTGCATGGCGCTGGGAGCGAAGGTGGTCCAGGTCGAGGGCAACTACGACGAAGCCAACCGGCGCTGCCGGGAAGTGGCTGAAGCCACCGGGATGGACTTCGCCAACATCACGCTGCGGCCGTTCTACGCCGAGGGCGCCAAGACGGCGTCGTTCGAGATCGTGGAGCAGCTCGATTGGCAGTCTCCGGACCACATCATCACCGCCGCCGCCGGCGGCACCCTCTCCTCGCGCCTGCACAAGGGCCTCCTGGAGTTGCAACTGCTGGAGCTGGCGGAGACCGACGGCACGCGCATCCACATCGCCCAGCCCAGCGGGTGCAACCCGATCGCCAGCGCGATCCTGGCCGAGGAAGCCGAGGTCCACCCCGTGACGCCGGAGACAGCGGCCCACTCGCTCGCGATCGGAGCCCCCGGCGACGGCTACCTGGTGATCGACGCGGTGCTCAAACGCGGCGGCAGCGCCGGCTACGCCACCGACCCCGAGATCTTCGCCGGCATCGACCTGCTGGCGGCCACCGAGGGGCTGCTGACGGAGCCCGCAGGCGGCACCACCGTGGCGGTGCTCGAGAAGCTGGCGGCCGCCGGCAAGTTCGCGCCCGGCGACACGGTGGTGGCGATCATCACCGGCAACGGCCTCAAGACCCTCGACGACCACCCGGAAAAGCCCTGGCCGGCGAAGATCGACTGCGAGGTCGATGCGATGATGGGAGCCTTGAACGAGCTCAAGAGCACCGGCACCCTGGCCGACAGTGCGCGCAAACGCCTGCACGGCGGGTAAGCGGGAGGAAGGATGGAGGAGATCGACCCGATCCACGACCTCGAGCAGCGACGGGCCGAAGCCCGGCGGGCGGTCGAGGAAGCCGGCGGCGGCGAGGCCGAGGGCTTCGAGCAGGCCGAGCAGGAGTTGATCGAACACGCCTCCCACGGCGACGAACACAACACCACCCCGATCTTCCGCGACGCCGAGGGCGTGACCGAGGAGGAGGGGGCGGTGGAGGAGCTCTACGGGGAAGCCGACGAGGAGCAGAAACCCGACTGACGCTCCCGCCCGGGCGGCGCCGGTGCGCCGCGGCCGGGTCGGCACCGCTCTATAGCCTCTGCTCGGATGAGGCCCGTCTATCTCCTCGGCGCCTTCGTCCCGGTCGCCGTTGTGCTCGACCTAGCGGGCGTCTCGCCGGTGCTGGTGTTCACGACCTCTGCGCTGGCGATGATCCCGGTGGCGGCGCTGATGAGCCACGCCACCGAGGAGCTCGCCGCGCGTTCGGGCCCCGGCATCGGCGGACTCGTGAACGTGACCTTCGGCAACGCGCCGGAGCTGATCATCGCGATCTTCGCGCTCGCGGACGGCCTGCAGGAGGTCGTCAAGGCCTCGCTGGTGGGGTCGATCCTCGGTAACTGCCTGCTCGTCCTGGGGGCGGCGATGCTGGCGGGTGGCCTCGGCCGCGACCGTCAGACCTTCGGTCGCACCGCCGCCCAGACCCAGTCCGCGTTATTGCTGGTGACGGTTGCGGCACTGGTGCTCCCTTCGGTGCTCGTCCTCGCCCGCCACGGCAGCCTGCCCGCCGTCGGACAGCTGCGCCACACCTACGGCGGCGACCTGGAAACGGTCTCCTTCGCGGTCGCGCTGGTGTTGATCGGGACCTACCTCGCCGGCCTGGTGTTCTCGTTGCGCACCCACCGCGACCTCTTCAACCCCCACGAACGCGAGCAGGACCTCACCGACACCTGGAGCGCACGCCGCTCGGTGGCGGTGCTCGCCGTCAGCGGCGGGCTGGTGGCCGCCATGAGCGAGATCCTGGTCCACTCGATCGAGCACACCGCCAGCCAGCTGGGCGTGTCGCAGTTCTTCCTCGGGGCCTTCGTGGTGGCGATCGTGGGCAACGCCGCCGAGCACTACGTCGCCGTGGTCGCCGCGGCCAAGGACAAAATGGACCTGGCTGTCAACATCGCGCTCGGGTCAGCCGCCCAGATCGGCCTGTTCGTGGCGCCGATCCTGATCCTGCTGTCGTTCTTCGTGGGCCCGTTCCCGATGGCGGCGGTCTTCAACCCGTATGAGATCGCGGGGCTCATCGCCGCCGGCCTGGTGACCTCGGCGGTCGTGGCCGACGGGGAGTCGACGTGGTTTGAGGGCGTTCAGCTGCTCGCCCTGTACGTCGTGATCGGGATCGTCTTCTACGTGGCGTAGTGCCTCGCCCGGTCGCCTGGGGCCTCCCCGCGGACGGGCCGCCGAGCAACAGCGGGCGCGAGGTTTCCCGTGCTTGCGGCTCTTAGACTGTCCGCGTGACTGACGACCAGCTTGCCATCGGGGGTCAGCTCGGCAACTACCTGATCGACTCGGTCATCGGCCGTGGCGGCATGAGCGTGGTGTATCGCGCGCACCACTCGCGGCTGGGGATGTGGGTGGCGCTGAAGGTGCTCGCGCCCCAACTCGGCTCCGACGACGCCTTTCGTGAGCGCTTCCTGCGCGAGGCCCAGATGGCTGCGGCGGTGGACCACCCCAACGTGATCCCGATCCACGACATGGGCGTGCACGAAGGCTCGCTCTACATCGTCATGCGCTACGTCGCGGGCGGGGACCTGAAGGCACTGCTGGCGGGCGGGAATCTCGACGCCGAGCTCACGATGCGCGTGCTGACGCCGATCGCCCAGGCGCTCGATGCCGCGCATGCCCGGGGACTCGTCCACCGCGACGTCAAGCCCGCCAACGTTCTGATCCAGCGTGCTCCGGGCGGGGAGATCGAGCACGTCTACCTGACCGACTTCGGGATCGCGAAGAGCTCGGCCGCACTCAGCGGGCTGACGAGCACGGGCATGTTCATCGGAACGATCGAGTACATGGCGCCCGAGCAGATGGAAGGCCGCGAGGTGAGCGCCCAGACCGACGTGTACGCGCTCGGAGCCACCGTCTACCAGTGCCTCACCGGCCGGCTGCCGTTTCACCGCGAACTGGCCGAAGGGGCGCGCCCGCCGGTCGGGGCGCTCGAACCGGTCAGCAGCGCCCGCCCGGACCTCCCGGCGCAGCTCGACCCGGTCCTGGCGAAGGCCCTCGCACGCAGCCCGCCGATCGTTACGCGTCCTGCGGGGCCCTGATGAGCGCCTGTGAAGAGGCGCTCGCGGCCGGCGGAGCGCTCGCCGGGGCCGCCTCCGCCGGTCCATTCGAAGCGACCGAACTCACGCCCGAGAGCACGCCGTCCGCCGGCGCACCACCCGCCGACGCCCCTCCCGCCCCCGCAGGTGCCGCAGACGTCGCGGGCGCCGGGACGCCTGCCGCCCCCACCCGGCCGGAGCACCCCGGGCGCCGGCCCCCCACGGCCGTTCTGATCGGGGGCGTCGTGGTGCTCGCAGCGGCTGCGGTGGGCGTCGTTCTCGCGCTCGGCGGCTCATCCTCGAAGACGCCCGCGCCGACGGCGCAAGCGGCCCTCAGGCCGGTGCCTGCGAACCGGGTCACCGGCGCCGGACAGGTCAGTGTGCGGCTGGTCGGCAACAAGGCAACCGTGTCGCTGGCCACCAACGGCCTCGACGGCGACGCCGAGTTGGCGCACGCGATGCACATCCACGCCGGCGGCAGAGGTGAGTGTCCGCCGGCCTCCGCCGCCCAGCTGCACAACGGACACCTAGCGATCGACACCAACGACGGCATCGCCTTCTACGGGCCGCCGGTGCAATCACTCACGACGAGCGGCAACACGGGCGTCGCGAGCATTCTCGTCTTCAAGCGGTACCCGGTCGGCGGCACTATCAGGTACTCACGCACGATCGAACTGCCGCCCAAGGTGGCGGCCGAGATACGCGACAACAACGCCGTGATCGTGATCCACGGAATCGACTACGACGGCAGCGGCGCATACACCGGCGTGCTCGACCGCAGCGACCTCAACAAGCAGCTGTTCGCAACCCAGACGGCGCCCGCGCTGTGCGGGCCCCTTGACGGGGCCACCGGCGCTCGCCGACGCCGGCGGGCGGCCCGTCACCTTCACCGCGGCCCTGCACCCGACACGGGTGACGGCGGCCGAACTCTCGATCTGCGGTCTGCCGCTGCCGGAGAACGGGGCCGACACGCGGCGGCGGGTGCCCGGGACCTCTCACGTACACCTGCGGACAGCGGCCTGAGGATCTGCGGTGTCCGACCAGCCGCCGGCCGGCGATCCGATCGCGCGGCACTCACTCACCCCGAGCGAGCTTCAGCAGCTGATGGCGGCCGAGCGGGAAGGAGCGGCGTTCCTGGCCTACCGCGATGAGAGCGGGAGCCTGCAGTTCTTCTCGCCGGGCGATCGCGACGGGGCGCACGATCGGCCGCCGGGCGGAGGCGAACCTGTCCATCCCCTGGGACACCCAGGTGTCGGGCCTGCACGCGGAAATCCACCACGCCGGCGGTGAATGGACGATCGCCGACGACGGGCTCTCCACCAACGGCACCTACGTGGATGAGCGACGTGTTGCCGGCCGCCAGCGACTGCAGGACGGCAGCCGCGTGCGCGTCGGGCGCACCGTGCTCGCCTACCGGGCGGCACAGGCGACGGCGATCGGCGAGACCGTCGTGGCCACGAGCGCGCCCAGGGTGCAGCTCACCGACACCCAGCGCAGCGTCCTGGTGGCGCTCTGCAGGCCGTACCGTGACAACGACTTCGCCACGCCGGCCACCAATCAGGAGATCGCCGGTGAGCTGTTCCTCAGCGTGGACGCCGTGAAGATGCACCTGCGGACCCTGTTCGGGAAGTTCGCCCTCGGCGACCTGCCCCAGAACCAGAAGCGGGCGCGACTGGCGGAGACCGCCCTGCAGAGCGGCGCGGTCGCCCGCCACGAGCTCGGCTGAGGACTCGCGCAAGCCTCGGGAGGGCCGGCGAGTCGACCCATAGAAAAGCCCCGCCGGAGCGGGGCTTTCCCTTAGCAGGCCGGTAAGCCGGATTCTGTCATTGGGCAGCCATCCATCTGAGCGGCCTACCTGGACCTCGGCGAGCAGCCTGCAAACGGTCCGATTTGGCCTTGCATCGGGCGGGGTTTGCCCAGCCGCCGCGTCGCCGCGACGCTGGTGCGCTCTTACCGCACCATTTCACCCTTGCCGTTCCGCCGTTCACGTGGGACGGCGGCCTTAGGCGGTTTGTTTCTGTGGCACTTTCCCGCGGGTTTCCCCGGGTCGATAGCTCGACCACCCTGCTCTGTGATGTCCGGACTTTCCTCGAGGGCTACTTGCCCCCGCGGCTGCCTGGCCTGCACCGACACGGTAGCGCCGGCGCGAGCGGGAAGGACTCCCGCAACCGCGCTCGCAGCGTGTGTTTCGCGCCCGAGAGGGCGCTCACACCTTCCTGAGCAGGCCCACGACCCGTCCCAGCACCTTGACCTCCTTGCTGCGGATCGGCTCCATGGCATCGTTTTCGGGCTGCAGGCGGATGTGGTCCGGTTCGCGGAAGAACCGCTTGACCGTGGCCTCCTCCCCCAGCAGGGCGACGATCACGTCGCCGTCGGTGGCCGTGTCCTGAGGATGCACGACCACGTAGTCGCCTTCGAGGATCCCGGCTTCCTTCATCGATTCGCCGCGGATGCGGAGCAGGTAGTCGCCCTCTTCGCCGCCGGCCAGCTGGGGCACGGGCACGTATTCCTCGATGTTCTCCTCGGCCAGGATCGGCTGTCCCGCAGCCACCGAGCCGAGCAGCGGCAGGCCTTCCGCCCTGACCATCCCGCGGACGCTGTCCACGGCGTTGCCGACGCCGCGCTCGAGCAGCTCGATCGCACGCGGCTTCGACGGGTCCCGGCGCAGCAGGCCGATCTTCTCGAGGTTGGCGAGATGGGCATGCACGGTCGATGACGACGCGAGCCCCACCGCTTTGCCGATGTCCCTCACGGTGGGCGGATAGCCGTACTTCGCCGAGTAGCGGCGAATGAAGTCGAAGATCTCCTGCTGGCGTCTCGTCAGATCCATTCCTGGCGGCCCCTGATGGTTGCGGTTTCGGGCGCTGCAACGAACATGTGTTCGCACTGTAGCGCCGCCCCTGGACGGACGCAAGATGCGGGCGCGAGGTGGCGGGGCTCGTCGCCGCCCGAGGGCCATAGATAGCCCCGGACCGGGGCTATACTCGGCCCCCGCTGCGCTCGTGGCGGAATTGGTAGACGCGCAAGGTTGAGGGCCTTGTGGGGAGTTTTCCCCGTGGTGGTTCGAGTCCACTCGAGCGCATTTCGTTGTCGAAATCACAACGATCCCGCTGCAAAGGAGCATTTTCTGATGTCCGGTCGCTCGGCCCCGATACGGGCCAGCGTAGACCCAGAGGATGCCATCCACAGCGCGCGACGGCTGCGGCCTGCGGCCGCTTCCGCTTCCGCTTCCGCTTCCGCTTCGACGGCAAAGCAGAAGCCTGACCGCTGGGGCAAGCAAGCGTTGGCCGTGGACTCACGTGAAGATGATCTGCCCGCCGCCCGCCAGCCCGTAGAACTCGCCGACCGTGATGATGTCCTGCACCTGCGTAATGAAGTCCTCGCTGCTCAGCTTGAATAGGTCAACCGATGCCTTGCAGGCGTACAGCCCGGCGCCCGAGTCGGCGATCATCTCGACGAACTCGGGGATCGGCGGGATGTCGAGATTCTCCATCTCGCCTGCGAGCTGGCGGGTGACGAGCGCGAGACACCCCCGGAACGCCGCCGGCCCACGTGGCCAGGTGCAGGCCGGGGTTGCCGACTGTCGCCACCTTGACGTGCTCGTGCTTGGCCTTGTTGATCGCATCCAGACCGAAGAACGTGAAGAAGAGGTTCGCCTCGATCCCCTCCATGCGCGCTCCGTTGGCCATGATCAGCCCCGGGTAGATCCCCTCGAGAGAGCCCTTGGAGATGATGATGGAGACCTTCTCGATTGTGTCGCTCATGTCGTCCCTCGATTTCTTCGGGTGTCTAGATGCAGCCACGGGGCTTGGGGATGCCGCCGATCTTCGCAGCGAGCTTGGCGGGGCCCTTGGGGAACAGTTCGTAGAGCTCCTTGATTGGCACTCCCGACGTCTTGCCCAGGCTGCGGATCGAGGGTGCCGAGCCGCTCTCCAGATAGGTCTCGCGCATGAAGTTGATGACCTGCCAGTGACGATCGGTGAGCTGGTCGATCCCGTTATCGCGGGCGATCTCCGTGGCCATCTGCTCGTTCCACTGCCGGGCGTCGATGAGGAAGCCTTCGGGGTCGACCTCGACGGCGGAGCCATGCCAGCGTGATGGTGCTCATGGTGATCCTCCAGATCCGCTCATTGCGCGGCCGCCGCGGTGGGTGAATGAAACTGCGAGCCGACGCCCGGGATGTCGCGCCCGGGCAGCAGCACGTGCCAGTAGAGCGGCTGGAAGGCGAGCTTCGCGAGGTGGTTCAAGCCGCGACTCGGACAGCAACGGGAGCGGGCCCAGACGGCGGCTCGGGAAAACGGCCCGGGAGCGGCTCGGTGTCGTAGTCGAAGTCGATCAGGAGCGCCTTGTGAAAGCCGGTCTCGATGAAGCAGTTGGCATGACCGTCGTAGTAGCCGGTGAGTTCGTCGCCCTCGAGGAACCGGCGGATGTTCTCGACCACCGTGTCGCCCTCGAAGTGGGTGACCGAGCCGGCCTTCGATGTCGGGACATCGGCCGCGTCGCCGATCGCGAAGACGTTCGGAGCGGCCTTCGACTGCAGCGTGTGGCGATCGGCCGGGACGAATCCGAGGGGGTCGCTCAGACCCGCCGAGCGCGCGAGACACTCGGAACCGCCATGAATGGGAACCGCCACGAGGAGGTCGTAGGCGATCTCGCGCTCATCCCAGCTGCGGAGCCGCTTCGCGGTGCCATCGATGCGACCGGTCGCGAACTCCGACTCCACCCGAATGCCCTTGTCCTTGAGGAGGCTCTCCAGCTGCGCGGACGCGACGGGCTTCGTGAAGGCTCCATCGAGTGGCGTGACGTAGGTGAGCTCGACCCGCTCTCGCAGGCCGCGCTCTCGCAGCTGCCAGTCGGCGAGGAAGCAGAACTCCAGTGGCGCGACCGGACACTTGATCGGCATGTCGATCACGTTGACCACGAGCCGGCCCCCCTCAAACCGATCGAGGGCGCCCCGCAGAGCGCTTGCGCCCTCGAGTGAATAGAAGCTGTGGATCGACCTGCCCCACTCGGACCCGGTCATCCCGTCCGTTTCCTGCGGCTGAAGCGAGGCGCCGGTGGCGATCACCGAGCACGTCGTAAGGCACATCTGGAGCGTCCATGAGGCGGACTGTGCTCTCGGCGATATCGACGCTGTCAACCTCGGCGAGGCGAAAGTCGACACCGTCGAGAAGCTGCGCATGGCGTGGGCGGACGATTTCGCTCGGCTCGGCCAGTCCGAAGGGAACGAACAGCAGGCCCGGCTGGTAGATGTGGGCATCGTCGCGATCGATGACTGTGATGGTCGCTGCGTCGCCGTAGACGCGCTGCAGCCGGTTCGCGACCAGCGTGCCACCGGTTCCCCCACCGAGAATCACGAGCCTGTGGGCCATGTCACCGGCATCCTCGCCGTTCGCGGCCCCTCTACCAAGGTGGGCATGCCGCTCAGTTGTTGCGGAATACTTCGTACTCGAGCGCAGCTGCCCGGGCACCCGGCAAGAGGCCCTCATGGGGAAGGCATCTCTATCGGTCGAGCGAGAGCGGTCCAATCGTGGATGTGCCCACGACAGAGAGTGCGTGAGCACCCTACGTTGCGAACCGTGCCGGCTTTGCCGCATCTCTCGAGGTGCGAGGGGTCGGGACGATCCCCTCCTCGAAGATGAAGCCCGTTTCGAGCGCGCGGCGAGCAGGGCACGTTTCAGCGACGCGCTCCAGGCGCCGCCGCTAATCGGGCGTGAGGTCCTCGGGAAGGTGCACGTCAACGGTTACGCGACGGGGGGCGCTCTCGTTGTCGTAGCTGACGTCGACTGCCGTCTGGCCGATGTCCCAACCTCGATTCTGGGCGTACATACAGATCATCGTCGCTACGCACGAGGCGAGCATCGCCGCCATGAGCTCGTGCGGTGCCGGTCCCTCGTCGGTGCCGCCGAGGCGCTCGGGCTCGTCGGTGACGATGACGTGGCGTCCGTTCACGTCCACCTCATGTCTGAGCGTGTCGCCTATGCGGCGGGCTGTCACGGTCATGCTCATCAGAGGGCCACCGTCCCGTGCTTGCGCAGCTCGCTGTCCCCAAGGCCATGGCCGCTTACGGCAGGCTCTGCGGCTGGACGCTGGCCCGCGCTCACGCACGCAGCGGCGACCGCATCGCGATCGCCGCCTACCTCGGCAAGAGCGCCACCTTTGACCGCGCGATCGTCGAGTTCTCCCACGCCTACGCCGAGCAGAACGAGCGCGACTACCAGACCCTGCAGGCGGCCGTCAAGTCTGGCCGCGTCTCCGCCGAGACGGGCCTATAGCCGCCAGCGCAGGTACTGCCCGACGCGCCGACGCGCTCCACGACTCAGCCGACGGCCACGGTGGTGTGTGCTCGCCGCCGCACGGAATGATCCCAACTCCTACCTCCGGCTTGGCCAGCAGACCGCCTTGCCTGCGCAGCCGTGAGAAAGCCCGCGAGTCGAGTCCACTGCGGATGTCAGGCCCGCATGGCCGCCCCCGCGCGCTGATCTCATCGATACAAGGCTTCTGATTCTGGGCAACCGAATAGAAGAATGCAGTCTCGATCAAAGCCCTCGTCCATCGCTCGAAAGCCGGGTCCCGCTGCCTTGGCGGTCCCGGGTTGCAGTTTGTCGTGCAGGTCTTGCGTGTAGTCGCCCGCGGACCTGATCGACACTTCTAGCCGCTTTTCGGTCGGTGCGCTGGCGACGGAGAACGGGTGGCGCTGCCATCCGTCTACGCCGCCGAATGCCAGAAAGACGAACTGGCCGGGCTCGAAGCTCAAGGGCCGCCCAGCCGGTTCGAGGGACACGTTGACCGTCGTCGCGTTGGGTCGCTGCACATCCGCGACCGTGAAGTCGTAGACGGGTATGACGAACCGAGCAAGCAGCTCGCGGTAGACGTACGCGACGACGCCGACGCCTCCGATGACCAGGAAGGCCACCCGCAGCGAGGTCGAGGCTTTCAGCACGGGATCTACGATTGCGCCGTGCGCCACGGCGGCCGCGACGAATAGCCCCGTCAGGCGGTGGCCCGTCAGCCAGCGCTCGTGGCTGATGCGGGCCAGCCGCCGAACCAGGTGCGACCACTTCGCGGCTCGCAGGCTCGGCGCTAACGACCAGACCGCGAGGATCAGAAGTCCGGCGAAGGCGGCCGATCCTAGGCCCATCCCAAACGCCGACGGCTTGGGAACAACGCTCGATCCCACGAGCCCAGCGTGGAGAACCATGAGGATGACGGCGGCAACGGCGGCGTGTCGATGCCACTGCGCCACCCTGTCGAGGCCGCCGAACGCGCGCTCGATTGCCGGCAGCACAGTCGCGAGCACGAGCGCGCACGAAAACAGAAGCACCGCCTCGACGCCGAATACCTCCGCCAGGTAGCGGCCATTTGGCTGGCCCCCTGGTCGAGCGAGAACCCATAACACCACGCTGCCGAGCACGACGGCCCCCAGTACTACGACGCCAATGCTGGGCTTGACGACTCGCCGCGAAAGCGGCACTCGATGATCCTCAGTGGAAATGGACGTCACCGCGGCCATCACTCTAGGCCCCGCTGGTCATCGCCCGTGCCGTCGTGTAGGGGCGGGGACGGTTCCGCGCTTGTGGCCCTCGGGATCACACCGTGGCCGAGCCGCGTCTCCTCGAGCAGGAGCACTTTCGGCGCGCTCTGGCGGTGCTCTATCGCCCAAGAGCCCATCCAAGGACGGTTTCCAGTGGTTCGGAGGGGTTTGAGTAGTGTCCACTCAAGTGCATTGGCGAGGGACCAAGGTGTCCGCACTCAGGGCAGGGCCTTGGCTGAGTGTTCGGTGGATGCCGCCATCACGCCATCGCGAGGCGCTGCGGCGCGACGGCAGCTCCGCTACTGCTTTCGTGTATTTGCGGCCGTCTTGCACGGGGACTGCAAGACTGCTCGTCCTCGCGTATTGCGCACACGCCCGTGGATGTGTCCGGGCGGCGTGCGTCAGGCCCCGGCGGGCGACTGCGTCTCGACCAGCGCCGCCGCGGTCGTCGGCGCCAGGTCGAGCCGCCCATCTATGTAGACCTGCTTGTGGCCGAGAACGGTAAAGGCCGCCCCTTCGCTCATCACCAGGTGATCTTCGCCGCGCTCGCGGCGGCTGCGCCTGCGGCGCAGAGTGCGGTGGCGCTGATAGCCAGTGCGAGCAGCCTACGCATCATGTTCGCTCCCGTTCCTGGTCGTGATTGCGCCGCGTCGAAACCGCCCGCGGCCCTCTACAACTAAGACGGGCTGGCACGGCAGAGATCGCGCTCGCGTTCGCCCTGAGGTCCAGACCATGGCAGAGGACGGATCGAGCCGCGCTCCGATGCGTCGGAGGGCGGGGGGAGTCCGCAGCGGCGTGAGAATCGGTTGGTCGATCCCGCCCGGAGCCTTCGCGCTCGCGATACCCCCCTCATGCGCGAGCACCGTCACCCGGATGTCAGCAAAGCCGGCCTTCAGCAGCGCCTCCTGCCACCACGCAGCGCTCGCCGGATGCTCCCCACGCCCGACGAGGACGCGGATCGCGTTCTTGCACAGCCGGAGCACGCCGGACCACCCGCGGCGGATCATGCGCCCGGCGACTAGCGCGATCACCTCACGGTTTCGCCGCGCCAGCGGGCCGAAGCTGAACATCATGTCGGCGAAGACCAGTCGACCTCCGGGGCGCAGGACACGTCGCACCTCATCGAGCGCCCGCAGCTTGTCCTCGTCCGTGAGGTGGTGAAAGCAGTAGTTCGAGAGCACCACGTCCACAGAGCGATCGGCGATGGGCAGCGCGGTCGCCGTGCCACATACGGCCTCGGCATTGGGGATGCCCAGTCGGGTGAACTTGTCAGCCAGGCAGGAGCACATCGCCTGCGATGAGTCGAGCGCGATCACCCGCTCGGCGTGCGGCGCCGCCACAAGCGCCAGCAGGCCCGTGCCGGCGCCGATGTCCAGGACGCACTCGCCTGAGCTCAGATGCGCCCGCTCGAGGATCTTTTCGCGCAGCTCGACAAAGCCGGGACTGGCCGCCATTTGCTCGACGTCACCGACGTGGGCGTTCCAGTTCTTGGAGCGCGGTGATTCACCGAAATGCGCGATGTTGTTATACCTAGCATCGCCGGACCCCGCGCGGGCTAAAGGTCGGGTGAGAGTTCACTAACGCCGTTGCGTGAGAGCCTTCTAACCGCAGCTCCCCCAACACTCCAACACGCATGTCTGAACTGCACACGCGAGAACCCTCGGGAGGGGGTGAGCGGGAACCCGAAAACCGCGTTGTTCGCAGGCGACGCGGCCTCGCTGTGGGTGCGCTGGTCCTGGTGTGCTGCGCCGCCGCATTGTCGGCGTGGCTGACGACACGCTCCCCAGCCCACCGGTCTCGTGCAAGGACCACGGGCCAGTCAGGACATCGCCCAACGCTGAGCGCTAGCCGGCCACTGCGGCCACTGGAGTACGGGGTCGGGCTCCGGGTATTGCGGCTGGTGGACGACACGCGCAAGATCCTGTTGCCGGACGGTACGGAAGAGCCGCGCGTGCTTGTCACCGTCGTTCGATATCCCACGCTCGGCAGCCCGACGCGGGTCGATCTGCGCGACGCCCCCGCTGCAAGTGCCGACGGTCCGTTCCCGCTCGTGGTCTTCGGTCACGGCTTCGACGTCACTCCTGCGCTTTACGCATGGCTGCTGCAGGCCTGGGCCCGTGCGGGCTTCGTGGTGGCAGCACCGGTGTTCCCGCTCGAGAATGCGCACGCCCCAGGAGGACCGGACGAGTCGGATCTCGTCAACCAGCCGGCGGATATGAGCTTTGTGATCTCGCGCCTGCTCGCGGCGAGCGGCGCGAAGACGGGCCCACTCGCAGGTCTCATCGACCCGCGCCGGGTCGCCGTGGCGGGGCAGTCCGATGGCGGCGACAGCGCGCTCGCCGTGGCCTACGATCCGCGCTTCCGCGACGAACGAGTGGACGCCGCGATCATCTTGTCGGGGGGCGAGATCCCGGCCGAGGGAAGCTTCGTGTTTCCGACGAACGGCCCCGCTCTGCTCGCCACACAGGGCACCGCTGACACGATCAACCCCCCCATCGCCACCAAAACCTTCTTCGAAGCGGCCCAACGCCCTAAGTACCTTCTGAGCCTGCTGGGTGCGGAACACCTGCCGCCGTACTCCGACGAGCAACCTCAGCTCACCATCGTCGAGCATGTCACCACGGCGTTCCTGAAGGGCTACCTCGAGCACGAGCCCGCTGCACTGAGGGAACTTCCGCGCCTGGGAAATGCCGCCGGCATCGCCTCGCTGCGCGTCGAACCGTAAGAGCAGTTTCACGCGTGGCTTAGCCTGGGTTTGGGCTTGGGCAAGAGCATCGGTTCATGTCGTCACCCGACCCGGTACACATCAGGGACGCAGGACTGCGGAAGGTCGCCGTTGCCAAACGGTGGATCCTCGCAGGATCCGTCACGCTGACCGGGGCCCTCGCCGCCGTTGCCGCAAACTCATTCCCAGGCAAGAGCACCACGGCGGCGCTCGCTGCGAGACACAACCACAGCGTCTCGGAAACCGGCGGAGGGTCGAGCGAACTCGGACCGCCCACCGCGGCGCCGGAATCAGGTGAAACGCAACAGGGAGTGTCGGAAACAGGCAGTGAAACCCAGTCCGAAGCACCGGTGATCTCCGGCGGGTCGTAGGGGTCGTCGGCCCTTCGTGAACGATCCCGCGCGTGCCCTCATGGCGGACGCCCGTCGCTCAGGCCGCAGCCGAGCTGTCGCCCCGGCGTCCGTATTGGCGTCGGCCTTCGCGGTCGCCCTTGCCGCATGCGGCTCGAGTCAGCCGGCCCGGCAGCCGACGTCATCGCTCGCATTGGCGGCACACACCGTGACCCAACCACACCCGTCGGCGGCGTCGCCCGCCGGTCCTGGGACAAGGGCCGCGTCCAATCGGCGCCGGATGCGCGTGGACGAAGCGGTCATCGCCGCGAAGGCGACCTACGACAACGAGACCAAGCGATGGAAGCTTTCCCAGGAGCTCCGGTTGATCGCGCGCGACGGCGCCTTGCTGAAGGCTCTGAGCCGAGGCGAACTGACGGCCGCCCAGGCCGCGGCGGACGCCCGGCTGGCGAGCCCCGCCAACCATTTCGCCCATGTGACACGGATCAGCGTGACGCGTGGATCGCGGGTGCTCGTGAACGCGACCGTCAACAGCGACGGGGTATTCGTCGTCGCTCCAGGGACACGTACCCTGCGGTCGCACGGGCACGTACTGGGTACGCTTCTGGTGTCACTCCAGGATGTCACCGGCTTCGTAAAGCTGGTGCACAGGCGTACCGGCGCCGAGGTTCTCGTCCGCGGAGGGAGCGGCCACGTGCGGACGTCGCTGGGCGCCGCCGCCCATGTTCGGCTCCCGCCGTCCGGCTATGTGGCGCTCGGTGGACACAGGTATGCAGTGCGATCGTTCCGGGAGGTCGGCTGGGGCAACGAACCGCTGACGGTCTGGATCCTCGAACACGCCTGAAACTCCCGTCAGAGCCCACGGGCGATGACCCGCGAACTCCAGGTCACGCCCGCGCTCGATAACTGGACGCCGTAACGTCACGCGAGGTCGACCAGCGAGACCCCGGCTCCTCGGGCTCGCCCCGGGTGACGTCGTCCGGCTCGCCGCCTTAGCTACATGCCAGATCGCTCAACGACGGAGCGCTCGACAGCATCAACGTAGCCTTCTGCGGCCAGCGGAGCGTGAGGCCGCCATGAGAACAAGCGCCCCGCGTGCGGAGTTTCCACGTGGTGGTTCGAGTCCACTCGAGCGCATTGGGCCTTGTCGACCGGCGTTCTGGTCCGCCGAAGCGGCGAGGTTCCTATTTGAAGGGGACGGTGACCGGACCGGGCACGGGTCGGTAGACGGCAAAGAAGTCACGGCTGTCGGGGACGAGGTAGCGGGTGGGCGACTGCTGGTTTTGGGGCTCGACCAGGTGCGGGACGAGACCGTTGGGGCCGTGGGTGTAGGTGATCAACGTATGCCACTCGTAGTTGATGTCGAACTCCATCGCACGCACCGCGCCGATGTGCTGGAGGATCTCTGCCAGGGTGATCACAGTCTGGTTGGTGGCGACAACGACGAAGAGGTTGCCGTGATGGTCGATGCCGACACCGGTGCGCGGAACACAGCAAACTCCGCCGAGCGTGTAGCCCCACTGCGGGCTGTCTGGGTTTTCGTCCAAGTTAGGGTTCAGTTGTCCGTTCCAGACGATCGGAGCCAGGCTCTGGCGGGCCCAGACGACGTCCGGTCCGGCGTTCGAGCCGCCGCTCCACTTGACGATGTCGACACGGCCGTCGCGATAGCCGACCAGCGTGGCGTTGCCGTCCTTCAGCGGCTCGTTCGTGCGGCCGTTGACGGTCGAGCCGTTTTCGCCGAATTCGTAGGTGAAGGCGCCGTTGAAAGTCGCAAGCAGCCGCGAGCGCTGGCTTTGCGGAACCATCGTCGGCCCGCGTTCGATGGCGCTAGGCGGCTCGAGGGCGCCCGGGTAGTAGGCGAGCTCGGTGCGCGTGTGGTCAAACCAGGCGACGTAGGCGACGGTGCTCGGAGATTCAAGATCGGGGCGATAGGTCGTGACCAGCACCGGTGGTCCACCGTTGATCGGCGGCCCCGTCGGCTTCCAGGTCCCTTCTTCGGGTAGACGATTCGGGAAGATCGGCTTGATCGGCGGCGGCAGGATGGCCGCCTCATTGGCCGCCGCTTCGGCCGCATTCGCGGCCAGCCCACTGGTGTGGGTCGTTCGACTCGACGCGACGTGCTGCGTGCTACCGCACGCGGTGATACCGAGTGCGGCGGTTGCGGTGATGAGGGTGCACTTCAGCTTGATCACGTCATCTACTCGCGCGCGACCGTACGCACGCGAGCAGTGTTCTCCGGGCGGCTAAAGTCGCCTTCAGCCCTCGATGAGAAAGCTTTCAGCCGTCGGCGGCGCGAGCTTGCGAGCCGCGTAGCGGTATCGCGATGACGGTCGCGATACCGCGCTCTGCGAGCCGGCTGTCGCGCTTGCCGCGGGAGCAGCGGCGCTCAACCAGGCTCGATCTTTGGCACATCGATACGATTCGCGCGCAGACCTGTCCGAAGGTGGCGGGTTGCCCGCGTAGAGTCGTTCCTCGCTTGCCCCGGAGAGGGCGAGATCGGCGGCTCACGGCGCCAGGACTGTCGTTACCGGAGCGCGCCGAGCGCAGCCTCAAGTGCTTCTGGAGGGTTTGAGTAGTGTCCACTCAAGTGCATTGGCGGCGGAACAGGGGTGCCGGACCACACCCTCTCTGCAGGGGACAGAAAGAGTCAAGATCGGCGTCCCGACGCGTTCTGGTTGCTTACACCCAAGCTCGTGCGCGACTGGAACGGCAGGGCATAGAGAGCTTCGTCCGCTTCTCGCTGCGATGATGCGCAGCGGGCTTGCCGTGGATTTCGGCGCCGGGTCTGGCATCGTGTCGATAACTCAAGTTCGCCCGGCCGTTTGGTCCGGCGGTGGGAGGTTTGGAGCATGTACGACTACGTGATCGTGGGTGCGGGTTCGGCGGGGTGTGTGCTGGCTGCGAGGCTGAGCGAGGACCCCGATGTGAAGGTCGCGCTGCTCGAGGCGGGCGGCGCCGACAGCGACGATGAGATCCACATTCCGGCCGCGTTCGGAGCGCTCTTCAAGGGTCGGCGCGACTGGGACATGTCCACCGAGCCCGAGCCGGGCCTCGGCGGCCGTCGCGCGTACCTGCCGCGCGCCAAGATGCTTGGCGGTTGCAGCTCGATGAACGCGATGGTCTACATCCGCGGCAACCGCGCCGACTACGACGAATGGGCGGCGATGGGTGCGGATGGCTGGGGCTACGAGGACGTGCTGCCGTATTTCAAGCGCTCCGAGGACAACGAGCGCGGCGAGGATCACTACCACGGCACCGGCGGGCCGCTCCCGGTCCGCGAGGGCCGCTCCATGAACCCGCTGGCGAGCGCGTTCGTCGAGGCGGCCAAGCAGGCCGGCCACGAGGAGAACCCCGACTTCAACGGCGCTCGCCAGGAGGGCTTCGGCCGCTACCAGACGACCCAGGAGAACGGGATGCGCGCGAGCACATCGGTGCGCTACCTGCACCCGGCGATGGCTCGCGAGAACCTGACCGTGATCACCGACGCACACGCGCTGCGGATCCTGTTCGACGGCGAGCGCGCTTGCGGCGTGGAGATCGACCATGCGGGGACCGTCGAGGAGGTGGAGGCCTCGCGCGAGGTCATCGTCTCGGCCGGGGCGTACCAGTCCCCGCAGCTGCTGATGCTGTCCGGCATCGGGCCGGCCGACCAGCTGCCGCTGTTTCAGATCGAGGTTCGCAAGGACCTTCCGGTCGGCCAGGGCCTGCAGGACCACTGCATGACGCTGATGAACTGGAAAACCGACGTCGAGGGGCTGATGACCGCGCTCACGCCCGAGAACCTGGAGCTGTTGCAGAGCGAGGGCCGCGGTCCGCTGTCCTCGAACATCGCCGAGTCCGGTGGCTTCGTGCGCACGCGGCCGGGGCTCGACGCGCCGGACTGCCAGTTCCACTGCGCCCCGGCGCTGTTCTACGAGGAAGGCCTCGGCCCGGCGGTCGAGCACGGCATCGCGTTCGGGCCAGGCGTCGTGAAGCCCACCAGCCGCGGCGAGGTCACGCTGCGCACGCCGAGCCCGTATTCCAAGCCGCGCATCCTGCACAACTACCTGACGACCCCTGAGGACCGCCAGACGATCCTTGCAGGCGCGAGGATCGCGCTGAAGATCTCCCAGCAGCCGGCGCTCGAGCCGGTCATCACCGGCGGGTTCGTCGCCCCGAAGCCGGACGCCAGCGACGAGGAGCTGTGGCGCTACATCGAGGACCAGTCGATGACGATCTATCACCCGACGTCGAGCTGCGCGATCGGCCCAGTCGTGGATCCCCGTCTTCGCGTACACGGAGTGCCGGGCCTGCGGGTCGTCGACGCGTCCGTGATGCCGACGATCACGCGCGGCAACACGAACGCCCCGACAATCATGATCGCCGAGAAAGCCGTGGACATGATCCGCGAGGACGCGACGCGGGCCGCCGGCACCCCCGCGGCGACGGTCTGAGACGCGCGACCCCTGGACCACAACGCTCCCGAGACGAACCCGCCCGACGTTCCAGGCGCGGCTTCGTAGCGGCCTATCCCCTCCCGACTACCGCCCCGGGAACGCATCGCTCGCGGGGTTCTTTCCGGTCGACGTTACGCGGCGACCGGGCCGGCCAAGCCTTAGGTCTTCGACGGCACGATCAGGTACTTCTCACCAGTCGCCTTGCGCTCGTATCCGCGGATGACCTCGGGATCGAGGGCCTCTTCGAGCGAGATCTCGCGCGTGAACGTGCTCGCGAAGGTCGTCGTGATCTCGCGCGTCATTCGTTCAATGAGCTCCTGGCTGGCATCCCTGCCGATCCGAGCCAGGTGGGCGCGAACGAGCCAGCCACCGATGCCCCAGGCCATGCCGGCGGCCCCGGCGATCACCGTCGTCGGCGCCAGGTCGAGGCGCCCATAGATGTAGACCTGCTTGTGGGTTGGCGAGCCGTACTGGGTGACGGGTGGGGACTTGGCCAGGAGAGCTGCCTCCATCGCGGCGAGGATCTGCCCCGCCAACGGGCCACCGCCAACCGCATCGAATGCCAACGTCGCCCCGGTGTCGCCGATTCCGGCGGTCAGCTGCTCACGAAAGTCCGCTGAGGTCGAATCGACGATGCGCTCAGCCCCGATGTCCTTCAGCAGGGCGGCCTGCTCCTCGCTGCGGACGACGTTCACGAGCTCGACGCCGTCCTCGATGCAGAGCTTGTTCAGCATCTGCCCGAGATTGGACGCGGCGGCGGTGTGCACGAGAGCTGTGTGACCCTCCAACCGCATCGTTGAGAGCATGCTCAGCGCAGTCAGAGGATTGACGAACGCAGCCGCAGCCTGCTTCGGGCTCACGCCGTCGGGGAACGGGACGACGTCGCGGGCCGGCAATCTGCGAAAGCGGGTGTACATGCCTCCTCCCCATGCCCCCACGACCTTGCCGAGCAGGTGCTGCGCGTCCTCGCCCGCATGGACCACGGTTCCGGCACCCTCGACCCCCGGCGCCAGTGACTTGCCGGCGCGTGTGGCGGCGAACTGCAGGAGATCGGGTGGGACTGTGGCGGTGGCGACGGGCTGTCCGGCGGACGCGTCGGAGCTGAGGGTGGACAGGTCCGCCGGGCCAAGCAGTGCGCCGAGGTCGGACGGGTTGATCGGAGCGCCTTCGATTTGAACGACGACGTCGTCGGACGCGACTGCGCCGATCGGGTCGTCCTCGAGCGTCAACCGCAGCTCGCCGTCAGGCGTGACCAGCGAATGGATCGTCATCGTCGTGTCGTTCATCTGTTTGCCTCCGCTGCCCCTTGATGTCGGTTTGGTGATCGGCCCTCAGAGCTCGGCGGCGTGCCAGCCGAGGTCCAGCCCGTAGTCTCCCCCAGGCGCAGCCGGACCGCCGGCCGGGGCTGGGACGCCTCGGCATACCAGCTGAAGCTCGCGATCGCCTATTCAGGCCGCGGATCACCGCATCCGATTAGGGCCAACTCTGATGCTCGCCGTGGATCTCCCATGCGGCCCTCTGAGCAGGCCGCCAGAGCAGTCTCAAAGGCTTCTGGAGGATTTGAGCAGTGTCCACTCAAGCGCAGTGGCAGCGGCCACTCGAACACGAGTTAGGATCCTCGTCGATGTCGGACGGCAGCTTCGCGGTCACGTGGTCGACGGCGACGCTCGGAGGACCCGAAAACGACTTCGTGGTCGTCGAGTGGACGGATTCGGGCGAGTCCCGGCGGGAGTGGATCGCACCGCTGCACGTACATCACGCCGACGACGAGGCGTGGTACGTGCTCGAGGGTGTGCTGCGCTTCCGCATCGGGGACCAGGTGTGCGAGGCTCATCCGGGCAGCGCGGTACTCGCAGCGAAGGGGACACCACACGCCTACGGAAATGCAAGGCCCGGCCTGCCCTCGCGCTATCTGCTCGTGATGACGCCGAGAATCCATGCCCTCGTGGCGGCGTTGCACGAGCCAGCTGCGGACGACTATGGCGCCATCTTCCGCGCTCACGACTCCGAGTTGCTCAGCTGACCGGCTAGCCCCCTTCCGCGATGTACATGCCGGCGCCTCGGTGAAATGCGACTGCCGGGCGGCTCGCAGGACGGACGGCTGCTGGACGCTATGTGAGCTCGCGCCGCGAATTCGGGAGCGCGGGTTCCACTGATGAGGCCTGCGGGAAACCCCTGTCGGCTTGGCCGGGCGCGGTGACGAGTAAGGAGACATGACCCCATACGCACTCCCAGGGCCAGTGCTGAGGAGCCCCGCGCCTGGCCTCCGGCGCTAGTAGCTGAAGACGGTGGCTCCTTCGTCCCCGATCCATTCCCACAACGGGGTGGCCCCGGCGAGGCGGGCGCCGTCGAGGATCGCCTCCTCGTCCAGCGAGCGGGCCTTGAAGCAGACCGGGCACAAGAGCAGCTCTCCGCCGTGCTCGACGAACTGGTCGAACAGTGTGGCCACCGGCGGTGACCCGCCTGCCTCGATCGCGTGCGCGTAGTCCGGTAGTCCGAGACGAACGGCCTCCTTGGTGGCGAAGATGGCCACCTCCCGGTTCTGTTCCAGGGCCGCGACCGCTACGAGAAACGCGATCGTGACGCGCTCGGCGTCCTCGTGGCCGGTGGCGAGGTTGACAACGACCTTGCTGCTGGACATCTCCTGCTCCTCCCCCGTCGCTCAGCTGACGGCTCTCGTTTGCTCATTGCGTTGCGCTGGTGTGGCTGCCGCGTCCAGTTCCGACACCTCGGCCCTGCGGTCGGCACCGTCATCGGGGAGCCGTGCGACGAAGCGGTCAAACGCCTGCATGTCGTCTACGGCGCCCCCGTGTCCCGGGAGGATCAGCGCAGGGCGCAGCCGTGCCAGCCGGCGGATGGATTCGCGGTTCTGCCGAGAGTCGTCGTTGAAGGCATCCGGCGGCTCGAGCAGCTTCTTGCGCGCCGTCGCGTAGCTGATGTTGCGGATCACATCGCCACAGATCGCCACGCGGTCGGACTCGCGGAAGAAGATGACCTCACCAGGAGAGTGGCCCGGGGCGTGCACCACGCGGAAGCCGGCCACATCGTCGCCGTCCGTGAGCACGCGATCGACGCGGTGCGGCGGGCCGCCCCACGATCGGGTGACCAATCGTCCAATCGCGCTCGTGCCCGAGATCGGGCGACGTCCCTCCATCGCGTCGACGTCGTCCGCATGACAAGCCAGCGGCACGGAGCGGGTTTCGCACACGTCATGCGCCGACCCCTGATGATCCGCGTGGGCGTGGGTGAGCGCGAGCATCGAGAGCGGCCGCCCGCTGATCTGATCCAGAATGCGGCCTCGATCCTGACGGCGGCCCGCGTCGATCAGCACGTCCCCCACGAGATAGACATTGACCATCGGCCCCAGCCGCTGTGAGAGCCGCCATACGCCGTCCGCGAGTTCGCGCATCTCTTCCTCCATTCATACGGTGCCGTATTGATACTATAGCGTATCCGTACGGTGGCGTATGATTGTGCTGGATGAGCGCGTCGGAAAAACCGCGGCTGAGCCGCGAGGACTGGGAGAACGCCGCGATCCACGCGATTGCCGCCGGCGGTCTCGCAGCCGTGGCGGTTGAGCCGCTCGCCGCCTCGCTGAGCGTCACCAAGGGGAGCTTCTATGCCCACTTCGGCAGCCGGCGCGAGCTCGTCGACGCAGCGCTTGCGCGCTGGGAGAGCTCGCACGGCGCGAGCCTCGCGGACCTCTCGGCGGTCGAGGACCCGGCGGAGCGCCTCGAGCTGGTGCTGGCCGCAGCGATCGCATTCAGCCAGAGCGGGCAACCATCCGCACACCTGCGCCTCCTGGGCGAGATGTCAGATCCGGCTGTGCGTGGAGCGGTCGCGCGCGTCGACGCGAGGCGAATCGCGCGACTCGCCGGTGCATACCGCGAAGCCGGCTTCAGCGCGCAACGCGCCGCGCGGCGGGCACGCCTCGCCTACGCGACCTATATCGGCCTACTGGTCCTGGCGCAGGACGAGCCCGAGAAGCGGCTCGACGGCAACGAAATCACCGCGCTCGTCCGAGAGCTCCGGGACCCCCTGCTCGCTCCGGCACGACCAAGGTCGCGCAGTAAGGACGCCTGACGCGGCGCGTGCTTCGAGGCCGGCACGTGCACGGCTCTCCCTCAAGTCCTCGATCCTCGACCCCCACGGACGGCGGCCATGACGATCTCCATCTCCAGGTGGCCGGTTGGCTTACGCCGGGGTCGAGCCCTGATCGGCGCGTCGCCGGGCGCAGATTGGCGAGGCGGCGACGCAGGCGGCGGCTGATCGGGACCCGGCACGCCGAATTGGGGTGGCCTGCGTGGGCGGCGGCCTCGACGAGGCGCGCGCGGCTCGGGCATGGCGCAACTCGGCGGTGCGCCGCCGCGCGATGATGGCTTTGAACTCCGGAGGGCGCGTCGGCCAACGCGAGACCTGCAAGTGCTCCATACCGCGATTCAACTTCTGCTCTACGCGCTCCTGGCGGGCCTCAGCCCGATCGCCCTCGGGGCGACGATCGCAGTGATGCCCGCCGGACGACTGAAGGTGACCGGCTTTGGGATTGCGTTCGTCATGGCGCAGTTGCTGACCTGCTCGCTGTTCGTGGTCATCGGCGTTGCCGCAACCGGTTCGAGCAGGCAGAGCCACCCCGACCTTCACGCCGTGCTCGAGGTTGGGCTGGCGGCCGCCCTGGCCTGGCTCGCCGTCCAGGTCCGTCGAAGGCCTCCGGTAGCGAGCGAGCGCTCGAATCCACGGACGCGGGCGATGCTCGAGCGGCTCGGCCGACTGCGCTTCCTGACGACGCTGTTCGCGGGCCTGCTCCTGGGGATCGGCGGACCGAAGCGCCTCGTGCTTACGGCGCTCGCTGCCACGACGATCACCACCGCGGGCCTTCAGGACTCGCGCGAGGCGACCCTCGTCGTCCTCTACGCCGCAATCGCGACCGCGCTCGCCTGGGGGCCGGCGATCGTCTTCGTGCTCTTCGGCGACCGAGCGATCGCGCGGATCAAGGAGGTCCAGGCAGACATGGCGCACCGCCAACCCGGTATCACGGTCAACGCGCTGCTGGCGCTCGCCGCGCTCCTCGCGATCGACGCGATCGGTGGCCTGCTCGTGCAGGGCTGAGAGAAAGCGTCGGGTCCGCTACGCAATTCCGCTGGGCCTGCTCGGGCGGGCCGCCCACGCGGCGCTTGTCGAGCGTGATCTGAAGCGGGTCTTCGACTACCGCGAGCGGGCGGTGGCAGAACGATTCCGACCGGAGCCCGCCGACAGGTGAGCGCGATCGCCGGCGTACGTACACACGAACAGCCCTACGAGCGTCGCAACCGTACGACGCATGGACATCGGACTAAGCGGTCGGCGCGAGGTCGTAGCAGTCGACCTTGCGGGGTACCTTCGCGCTCACCTGAAGCATCACACGCATGCATCTGTGAGCCCGATCCGAGCAGGGGCCGAACATGTTGGGGCAGCCGCCCGGGATGACGTCTATGCCGTGCTCCCGACAGTAGGCCACCGCCGCCTCCGAGCTGCTCCCGGGGCCGATGCCACGGTGCAGCCAGACCCGTGGCACGCCGGCTGCCGCGCAGTCGACGACCACTTCCTCGGCGACCTCGGGCGTCGTGACGATCACGACGCCGTCGACGCCGCCGGGTATCGCCGTGACGGTCGCATAGGCACGATCGCCCTCCACATCTTCGGCGTTCGGGTTGACCGCGTAGACCTCGCGCGCGGCGGCGCGCAGCCGGCGGTAGATCAGGTTCGCGGGCTGCTTGGAATCGCGAGATACGCCGGCCACTGCGAGCCTTCGCTGGGCGAGGAAGTCGTCGGCTGCGTCGCGAAGGGTGATCATGGGCCGGTTACCCGCGCGGTCGTCGTCCCGCTGATGACGCGCCGCGCACGACGACCGGAGGCTGGACCGCTACCGCTCTGCGGCAGACCCTGGCGCGAACCCGTGCATGAGTGCTCGCGCCGCAAATCGGTCATTTCGGCTCCGTCTCGGAATCCTCGCGCACCACCTCGAGCAGCCCGTTGACGAGCACATGCGCGCCCGACCCGACCCCGAACGTCCAATAGCGCCGGAACCAGCGGCGGGCGTGCTCGTCGGTGGTCGCCGTCCGCATCAGGCCCGAGAGGAGAGTTCGGCGCCCGCCGAGGTCCCGCACCGCGAGCGCGTAGACGGTCTTGGCGTAGCCCGGCTCGGCAAAGTCCGAGAAGTCGGCGGCGCCCACCCCGGCGTACTCGATCACGGGACGCCAGAACCTGCCCACCAGGCCGAGCGCGATCTCCTCGTTCGGGCGTTCGCCCAGCAAGGTCCATCCACCGTCGCCGAGGGGAACCGTGGCGATGTCGTGCAGCGTCATCTGCTCTGGCGTGGACGGCCTCTCGCCGTGGAGGATCTGGGCAGCGAGGTCCGGCAGCATTCGCATCCCCCCGAGCACACCGACGAGCGGCTTGCGCCGGCCCACCTCGATCAGATCTGCTCGCAGCAGCGCCTGCCATGTGACGCCTAGATCGGCCTCGACAACCACGGCCACGGCATCGGAGACGTCATAGACCGGAAGGAACTCGTCGGCGAGCGTCGCCGAGTGGCGTTCGACCGCAGTGAGTGTCATGTCCACAGTCTCGTGCCGCCACACGCCCATTGAGATCCGCTGTCATCCACAGCCGTTTGCGGCAAATTGCGGACCCGCTGCGGGTGGCGAACCAGGTCCTATCGGTGATGCGAAACGCAGTCGATCGAGCAGCCGGTATACGCCGCTAGGGTTGGCGAATGCCACACGTGCTGATCGAGACGCGGCGTGAGGCCTCGAAGGCCGGGGAGGTGGCGCTGATCGAGGCTGTTCACGGCGCGCTGGAACGGGCGTTTCGGATCCCACCGACCGACCGTCATGTCCGCCTCCTGGTGCATGAGCCGCACCGCTTTGCCGTCCCGCCCGGCACGGCCGAGCCGGACCTGTTCACCCAGGTGAGCATCGACGCGTTCGCGGGACGCTCCCTCGACGCGAAGCGCGCCCTATATCGGGAGATCGTCGAGAGCCTCGAGCCGCTCGGCATCCCAGGGGATCACGTCTCGATCCTGCTGCGCGAGTCTCCGCTCGAGAACTGGGGGATCCGCGGTGGCGCCGCCGCCTGCGATGTCGACCTCGGATTCGACGTCAACGTCTGAGAGCAGCGTCGAGGCTCAGTCGGTCACGCCGCGCGCGTGCGCGACGCGGCCGGACGCTACGCCGCCGCGTAGTCTGCGCTGGCCGCCTGCAGGTGCGCGATGAAGCACTCGGTGGCAGGGGTCAGATATCGCGTTGACAGGCGCACCGCCGACACCCTGCGCAGCGGCGGGTCGGTCGCGAGAGGCCGGATCGTGACACCCGGATGCCTCGCCTGGAGCATGATGCGTGGGAGAAGAGCGACGCCTTCACCGGCGGCCACGAGCGCCTGTGCCATCTGACAGTCGTTGATGCGAAAGGCGACGTGCGGGTCGAAGCCGGCGTCGCGGCAGCGACGGTCGATCATTCGGAAGCTGGGGCTGTCGGGACCGAAGTCTCCCAGCAACCAGCTCTCTCCAGCCAGGGCGGCGAAACGAAGCGTCTGGTCGCTTTCGAGCCTGTGCCCGCGCGGCAGCACGACGTCGAACGGATCGTCGACGAGTGGAACGACGGCGAGATCGTCGGCAAACGTATCCCCGAGCTCCGGATAGTCGAACGAGACGCCGAGATCGAGATCTCCATTTCGGAGCGAGCGAGTGACGGCCGAGGGCATCCCGATCTCCGCGATCGACACGTCGACGTCGCCGTGGCTCTCCCGGAAGGCGCGAAGTGCATCGACGACCATCGCGGCGCCCGCGCTCGAGAACGTCCCTACCCGCAACCTGCCGGCAGAGAGGTTGGCGATGGCCTCCACCTCGAGCTCGGCGGCGGCGATCTGCTCGAACGCGGCAGCGGCGCGAAACGCCAGCGCACTCCCGGCCTCGGTGAGGCGGAGAGGGCGGATGCCACGATCGACGAGCGTTGTGCCCAGCTGCCGCTCCAAGCTCGCGACGATCTTCGACACCGCGGGCTGCGTGTAGTCGAGTCGGTCCGCCGCCGCTGAGAACGAGCCCATCTCGCCGACTGCCTGCAGAACGCGAAGCTGCTTCAACTCCATTCTGCTGAGGAATGGTATCGATGTCATCTCTTCCTTGCAGGAATGATGCTGATCCGCAAGTCTCTCTCCCATCAGCACGACAACCCAGAGGAGGAGCGACGAAATGACCAAGACCATCACCAGCCCCTATCGAGTTGCATCCGGCGAGGGCATCGACCACGTCTGGTGGAAGGACGGACGTATCGCCGTCAAGGCTGCGGGCGCCGAGACCGGCCACGCATTCGCTCAGATCGAAACGCACGACCCGCTGGGCAGCGGCCCGCCCCTGCACGTGCACCACAACGAGGACGAGACGTTCTACATCTTGGAGGGCGAGGTCACCATGGCCGTGGGTGAGGAGCGGATCGACCTCAGCGCCGGCGACTACTGCTTCGCCCCTCGCGGCATCGCACACGCCTACGTCGTTCGCTCCGAGCACGCACGAATGCTCGTTACGGCCAGCCCGGGAGGAGTCGAGCAGGTCTTCGTCGGCCTGGGCGCTCCGGTCACCGGCGATGAGCCGCCGACGGACTGGGAGATGCCACCGATCGACGAGCTCGCGAGGCAGTTTGCAGGCCACGACTGCGAGATCCTCGGGCCCCCGCTGTCGCTGCTCGAGCTCTCCTAGGCTCGCTCGATCGAATGGATGCCCAGGGTCGACGCCGGGCGGGGCCGAGCCTGCCCGGCCCCTGAGTCGGAGCCGCAATCGGGCTGCGCTAGCTTGCCGGACGTGCCGACGCTGATATTCGTTCACGGTGCCTGCGTGCGCGACGCGGCCTGGTGGTGGAGCAAAATGGTCGAGCCGCTCGCCGGCCACGGGATCGCGAGCGTCGCCGTGGCGCTACCGAGCTGTGGCGAGGCGGGCGGTGGGCTCGGCGACCTCTACGACGACGTCGGCGCATGCAACCGCGCGATCGCAGAGGCCGAGGGACCGGTGGTGCTCTGCGGACACTCCTACGGTGGGGTGATCATCACGGAGGCCGGTGCCCACGAGCGGGTCACAAAGCTGCTCTACGTGACCTCGCTCATGCCGGACGCAGGACAGTCTCAAGGCCAGCTGCTCGGCTCCGAGCCCGCTCCCTGGCTGGCACCCAGCGACGACGGCACCGTCGGCGTTGACCCCGAGCTGATCCGTGCGCTTTTCCTACAGGACTGCGACGAGGGCACGACCAACGAAGCGCTCGAGCGACTCACTCGTCAGTCGCTGGCCCCGTTCACGCAGGCCCCACGGCAGATCGCCTGGCACCAGAAGCCGTCCTCGTACTTCGTGTGCACTGAAGACCTCGCCGTCCCCGCCAAGGCGCAGCGTCGTCGCGTCAGGGAGAACACCCGCACCGTCGACTTCGATGCCGGCCACCACCCGTTTCTGTCGCGACCGCAGGACTTCGCAGCCGGCATCGCCGCCGAGATTCAGCGCGGCGACTGAGTCAGTATTTGCGCGGTCTCCGCGGCGGAGGCGCGTCGCGCTTCGGAAAGCGGGCCCGCTCCGCTGCCGTCATCTTCCTGATCACCAGCGTGCCGTCGGCGACCTGCGCGCGCATCTCTTTGAGTTTCTGTTCGTGTCGTTCCTGCTGGCGAATCTGCTGCGGGCCCGGCATCTCTGAGCTCCTATCCCTGGACGTGCCCACGGGCACACGGACCAAGCGTCGGAGCGTGCCAAAGTGGTTACGGAAATTGTAGGTGATGGTCGAGTTCACCACGGCAGTTCGCATTCCTCCTTCACATCGGGGAGCCCGAGCCGGATATCGACAGCTTGCGGTGCACCACCGGGCGGCCTGCTCCCGCGTTGCTATGGTGAGCCGCGTGGACGGTGTCTGCCGTTCACGAGGTTCTTGCTCCTGAGGGCGCCACGCGCGGTTGGGGACGTCGAATCTCCCCCCAAGCCATCAACGGCACGCGCCGCTTGCGCGCGGCCTGAGGAGCATCATATGCAGCCACAAACCTTCGCCGAACTCGGCGTGTCCAAGACTGTCACCAGCGCCCTGCGCAGGCGGCAGATCGAGCGTCCCTTCCCCGTCCAGCAGCTCGTCATCGCAGACGTGCTCGAGGGTCACGACGTGCTCGTCAAGTCCCCCACCGGATCGGGCAAGACGCTCGCGTTCGGGATCCCGCTCGTGGACCTCATCGAGCCGCTCTCCAGCGCCGGCCGCGGCGCTCGCGCACCCGCCGGGCTGGTGCTGGCACCCACGCGCGAGCTGGCGATCCAGATCGCCGACGAGCTGACCGCGATCGCCACCGCGCGCCGGCTTTCCGTCGCGGCCGTGTACGGCGGCGCGCCCATCAACCGGCAGATAAGAGCCGCGGGCCGCGCGGACGTGCTGATCGCGACGCCCGGCCGGCTCGTCGACCTGCTCGACCGCCGCGCGGTCTCGCTCGGCAAGGTCGAGATGCTCGTGCTCGACGAGGCGGACCGCATGCTCGACATGGGCTTCCGGCCCGTCGTCGACCGGCTCGTCGCCCTGACCCCGGAGGACCGCCAGACGTTGCTCTTCTCGGCGACCCTGGACGGTGAGGCGGGTCGACTCGCCAAGGCCTACACGAACAACGCCCGCCGCCACGAGCACAAGCCGTCACAGGAGTCTCGCCCGGCGATCGAGCACCGCTTCGTGCGCGTCGAGGCACAGCGGCGCACCGAGCGCCTCGTGCGGGAGCTCGAGGCACCCGGCCGTGGCCGGACGCTGGTGTTCGTGCGCACCAAGCGCGGCGCAGACCGCCTCGCCAAGCAGCTCACACGACACTCGATCGAGTGCGTGGCGATGCACGGCGACAAGTCCCAGGGCCAGCGCGAGCGGGCACTCTCGTCGTTTGAAAAGGGCCGCATCGACACGCTCGTTGCCACCGACATCGCCGCACGGGGCATCGACGTCACCGGCATCACCCACGTCATCAACTTCGACCTCCCGGCAGCGGCCGAGGACTACGTCCACCGCGTCGGCCGCACCGCCCGCGCCGGCAGCAGCGGCGTAGGGATCACATTCGTGGGAGACGACCAGATCGGCGAGCTCGTCGCGATCGGATCCGGGCTCGGCCTGCATCGGCAGCTGCAGGCAGCGGGCCTGCCCGCCACCGAGAAGCCCCGCCACACCCAGGGCCACGCGGCCCGGCAGCCGCACTCGCGCCGCCGTAGCAACAGGCGCTCCGCAGCGGGGCACCCGAGAGGGCCGAAGACGGCGCGGGCGGCGGCCAAGGCCCGCTGAAATCCGCCCGGCCGGCCGTCGGGCCCTCGCCCGTGGTGGGCAGCGCTCGACGCGCGAACGGCGCGGTCGCTGCTACGGTTGGCCACTTGGGTCGGGCCGAGGGTCCGACAAAAGAAGTGCTGGCGGTCGTAGCTGTTGCTTGAGCAATCTCCGCGTTCGCGGCACGCGAGTAAACGCAGGAGGAAGATGCAATGCCTACAGGAACCGTGAAGTGGTTCAGCGACGACAAGGGTTTCGGGTTCATCACGCCCGACGACGAATCCAAGGATCTGTTCGCTCACCACTCGGCGATCGTCGGTGAGGGCTACCGCTCGCTCACAGAAGGCGCGAAGGTCTCCTACGAGGCCGAGGCCGGGGACAAGGGTCCCAAGGCCGTCAACATCCAGACGATCTAGCCAGACCGCAAGTCCGTGGCGCCGCGACGCTCGACCGGTCGGCCAACCGGCCGGTCGGGTGCAGCGGCGGCCGCGGTGATCTCACCGAAGCGGCCGTCCACCGGAACGTGACCTGGGAGCGCATCCCGCTCCGCCATCCGGTCGACTAGCGGCCAAGCCGCCCGCCGCGGCCTGGATGTAGCTCCCTAGGCAGCTCGCCCGTTGCGCTCGCGATGGCTGCACCCCGGCCAGCAGCAGGGGCGGCGTTTACCTTCTTCGAGCTCCTCCTGGGTACGGCGGATGCGCCGCTCGCGCGTGGTCTGCTGCTTGGCATCCTCGACCCAGCAGATGAACTCGTTGCGGGCCAGCGGGGTGATGTCGTTCCAGAGGCCGAGTGCCTCGGAGTTGGCGACCAGCGCGCTGCGCAGGTCCGCGGGCAACTCGTGCACCACACCACCGGGCACCTTCGGGCTTGGCATGGCTCCATCGTATTGAGATGCGACCGGCTGGCCCGGGCCTGCGCAGCGCCCCCCCCCCGCTCGACCCCTTGCGCGGCCACAGGCTCGGCGGGCGCGGCCCGGGACACGCAACCCCGGGTTGCTATTCTGCGGGTCCCGCAACCATCGGTTGCACATCAACGGAAGGGAGCCCGCGTGGGCGCGGACAGCGTCGAACGAGACATCCTGATCGAAGCCAGCCCGGAGGCGGTGTGGAGGGTGATCACGCAACCCGAGCACATCAGCCACTGGTTCAGCGACGACGCCGAGGTCGAGGCCCGCGTCGGCGCGCGCGGCAGCCTCACCTGGCGGCCGGGAGGCCGCGGCAGCGAGAAAGACTCCGACGTGACCGTGCAGATCGAGGTCGTGGAGGCCGAACCGTTTCGGCGCTTCTGCTTCCGCTGGAACCATCCCGAGGGCTCCGCAGCCGACGAGAGCAACTCGGCGCTGGTCGAGTTCAGCCTCTCCGCTGAGGCCGGCGGGACGAGGCTGACGGTACTCGAGAGCGGGATCGACAAGGTCACGCTCGACGCCCAGGACAGGGAGCGTTACCTCGAGAGCCACGAAAACGGCTGGGGCAGGCACCTGGGCGAAATGCGCCAGTACATCGTCACCGACGCACGCGGAGCGGCGCGGTGACACCAACCGCGGTGGCACAGGACGACGCCCTCTGGGCAGCCGTGGCCGACCCCACCCGGCGGCGCGTGCTCGATGCGCTGCTCGAGCACGGCGAGGCGACCACGACCACCGTCGCGGAGGGACTGCCGGTCACCCGGCAGGCCGTCGCCAAGCACCTGGCCGTGCTCAGCCGTGTCGGCCTCGTGGCCGGCCGGCGAAACGGACGAGAGGTGCGCTACGCGGTCAGTCCCGAGCGCCTCGACGACGCCGCCGAGGCGATGGCGCGCGTGGCCGCCGGCTGGGACAGCCGCCTGGCGCGGATCAAGCGACTGGCCGAGTCACTGCAGTCCGAATCCGAACAACGACCTTCAACACCGACAAGGAGGATGCGATGACCGAGCACAGGACGGGCAACCGTGAGGAGTGGCTGGCAGCGAGGCTCGAGCTGCTCGACGCCGAGAAGGAGCTCACGCGCCGCGGCGACGAGCTGGCCCGGATGCGCGCCGGCCTGCCGTGGGTCGAGGTCGACAAGGAGTACCGCTTCGACACCGACGACGGACCCGCGTCGCTCGCGGACCTGTTCGGCGGGCGCTCGCAGCTGATCGTCTACCACTTCATGTTCGGGCCCGACTTCACCGCCGGGTGCCCATCGTGCTCGGCGATCGCAGACGGCTTCTCGGGCTCGGTCGTGCACCTCGCAAACCACGACGTCGCCTTCACCGCCGTGTCGCGGGCGCCGTTGGCAAAGCTGCAGGCATATAAGAAGCGGATGGGCTGGAGCTTTCCGTGGGCATCGTCGTTCGAGGGCGACTTCAACTACGACTACCACGTCACCCACACCGAGCAGGAATGGGAGTCCGGCGACGTGGACTACAACTTCAGCAGCGCCGACCTGCGCCCGCTCGAGAAGAGCGCGGGGCTGATCGAGGTCGCGGCGGGCGCCGGCACGGATCCGGTGACCTACCGCAAAGAGGGGCCGGGCATGAGCGCGTTCGCCCTCGAGGATGGCGTCGTGTTCCACACCTACTCGGCCTACGGGCGGGGCGTCGACGCCCTCTGGGGCATGTACCCGTGGCTCGATCGCGCCCCACTCGGACGCAATGAGGCCGGCATGTGGTGGCGCCGCCACGACGAGTACGACGCCGCTTGATCGGTGTCCACGCCGATTGGTTCGATCTGGTGGTGTGGCCTCGGCGGCATGAGCGGGATGCAGAGGCCGGGCACCGGCGGCGCGCTGGCGGCCGGGGTCCTCGCCGGGATGCCGATGTGGATCGGCATGTGCTGCGCGATGATGCTGCCGCTGGCCTCCACCGCGGTGAGGCGCCTGATGCCCGCAAGCCCGAGCGTCGCAGGCCACTTGGCGGCCGGCGGGTTCGTGAGCGGCTATCTCCTGGTCTGGGCCGCGTATGGAGCGCTCGCACTGGCGCTCGCCGCGGTGCTGGACAGAGCCGTGGGGCCGGCCGCGTTCAGCGGCGCCCTCGCGCTCGCGGCGGGCTGGCAGCTGAGCCACGCGAAGGCCCGCTTCCTGCGCGCCACCAGGGATCCGCTGCCCCTTCGCGCAACAGAGGGACAACGCTCGCTGGAGACGGTCGCGCACGGCGCCCGTAACGGCGCGGCCTGCCTGGGCTCGTGCTGGGCGATCATGCTCGTGATGGCGCTGGCGAGCGGCGAGCGGCTGCTGTGGATGGTGGCGCTGACCGCGCTCGTGTTCGTCGAGCATCACGCGGGACACGAGCGACGCGTGCTGGCCGGGGCCGCGGGCGCGCTGGTGACGGCGGCGCTGATCATCCTGGTGACGAGCTGAAGCCGCCTCAGCCGACGGGTCGCCGCCAGAAGGCGGCCCCGGCCCTCAGACGGTCACGTTGAACTCGTCCTCGATCGCCGCGTGGACCGCGTCGATCACACCGGCGCGGGACTTCAGCTTCGTCGCCCGGTGAGCCTCGGGGTTGAGACCGGCGAGCGCCGCCGCCGCCTCGCGCGCGGCCGCCCCCAGCTCCTCGGCGGCGACGACGCGATCGAGGAAGCCCGCGCCGACCGCATCCGCCGGCGTGTACATGGCGGCGCTGTTCACCGCCCGGTCGAAGTGGGAAGGGGTCAGCCGGGAGCGCGCCAGCTCGATCACGAACCCGGGCATCGTCAGCCCGATCTTCACCTCGTTGAGGCCGATCTGGAAGGGTCCGTCGACCCCCAGGCGCAGGTCCGCGGGAAGCTGGATGAAGCAGCCCGCGGCAACGCCGTGGCCGGTGCAGGCCGTGATGACCGGCCGGGGAAAGGCGAGGATGCGCTCACACAGCGTCGCCCCGAGCGTGAGCATCTCCGGCAGCTGCTCCGGGGTGTCGCTGAAGACCTTCAGATCGAAGCCGGCCGAGAAACGGCCCTCGCGGCCGGTGAGGATGACGATCGCCTCGTCCTCCTCGGCGCGGTCGAAGGCCGCGTGGAGCTCTCGGAGCATGGGCACGCCGAGGGCGTTCACCTTGCCGTCGTCCATCTTGATGGTCGCGATCCCGTCGCTGCGCTCGTAGGTGGTCAGGGCGCTCATCGTGCCTCCTTGGGTGGCTGGGGTACGAGCATAACCTATTTCGTGACGTCGTCACGATATGCTCTGCCGAGATGCCGCGCAGGAAGCTGAGGACGCCCGAGCTGAAGCAGCGGCTCACCGACGCAGCGGTCGAGGTGCTCTCCCGGGAGGGGCCCGGCGGTTTCACCACGCGCGGCGTCGCGGGCGCGGCGGAGACGTCCACCCCCGCGGTCTACGAGCTGTTCGGCGACAGGGCCGGACTCGTGCGGGAGGTGTTCTTCGAGGGCTTCCGGGTCCTGCGAGGGCAGCTCGCGGCGACCGCTGAGAGCGAGGACCCGGTGGCCGACCTGAAGGCGCTCGGGTTCGCCTACCGCGTCTTCATGAACGAGAAACCGCAACTGGCCGGGGTGATGTTCTCGCGGCCCTTCAGCGACTTCGATCCGGCCCCGTCCGAGCTCGATGCCGGCACGTCGGTGAGGACGCTCGTCGTGGGCCGGGTCCAACGATGCGTCGACGCCGGGATCCTCCAGGGCGACGCGACCGACATCGCCCACGCCCTCGTCGCGCTGATCCAGGGACTCGGACAGGCAGAGATCTCCAGCCGGCTGGGCACAACGCGCACGGCGGTCGACCGGCGCTGGGAGCTCGCGATCGACGCGATGCTCGCGGGCCTCGGTGTAGACCAATCGTCGAAACCACCCGGGGCGCCCAGCGGCGCTCCTTAGTGTGAATGCAACGCGAGGCTCGGATGCGTCGTCGGGGGCAGGGCCCATGACAATCGGCGCAGGCTTTACGACCACGAGGCGTCCGCCAGCAGCAACGCGTTCGGGAGGGCTCCTGTGCGGGGAGCCCGTCAGCCATCTGAGTGGAGGAACCCATGCCAACCGTTCACACGCACTACGTCACCTACGACCGCAAGGGCGGCCGGCGCCTGCACTCCGGGACGGCGACCGACGACATCGTCACCCCGCTCGTGACCGGCGCAGCCAACGGCGAACCGTACGAGGCGTGGGCCCCGCCCACGATCGAATGGACCGACAAAGAGGGCAAACACGCGGCCGACTTCGCCTTCTGGTCGGTGGTGGGAGCGGAGGGTGGCGCCTCTGTCACCACCGAGCAGAGCCTCGACATCACCGTCGGCGGCTCCGACGTGCAGGCTTCGGCCTGGTACCTGCCGTCGGGCGGTGGCGGCAACGGCGGGCCGGCCTTCTACGTGGACGCCTTCGACGTCAACGAAGGGCGCTTCTTCAATGAGGACTTCGTCACGGTGAGCCCTGACGGGTCGCTGTCCGCGAACGCCAACGAAACCGGCGTCGTACCCACGGCGACAGCGGAGGACATCACCGCGGTGTCCTCGATCGAGGGTGTGCCGTTCCTGGATTGGACGGAGTTCGTCCAGCCGTCGCCGCAGGTGGTTACCGGCGAGGATCTCCACGCCCCGCTTGAAGAGACGGCGGTCGCCTTCGCCTTCTACCAGACACCCCCGAGCCCGGAAACGCACCGCCCGAACGTGAGCGAGCTCGGCACCTGGGTCTCCTGGGGCGTGAAGGTGGACGGCGGCGGCCCCACCGGGCGCGGCCCCGTCGAACCGTGGAACCCCTTCGTGCTCCAGTTGGCCGCCGGCCTGGCGCTCGCCGACACGGCGAAGCTCGTGGCCCCCGAGTTGAGGGGAGCCGTGAGCGAGCTCGCCGCCAAGCAGGTCACGCTCGCCTCGCGCCAGATCGCGGGACACATAGAGGGCGGGGCGACGAAGGGCGGGGCGATACAGGGCGGCGCGTCCGAGCAGGGCTAGGCCGCAGGCTCTCCGTCCGGCGCCGTCGATCGGCGGGCGTCACCGCGCGACCGAGGAGCGCGCTCGAGCCGCGCGACGGTGACGACGCTCTTGTGAGGTGAAATTTGGATCCCGCACCTAACAAACGGGCGGGATCCGGACCTTCACACTTCGACGTCTGGAAGGCGAGCTCAGCGGGCGCCCCGAGCGCGGGCCCGCGCTCGCGGGCCTCGTGCGCGTTAGGTGAATCCGGCCCGGCCCGGCGGTGCAGGCCGCCGGCCGGGCCAGGGCCCTACGGCGTGACCTCCGGCTGCGGCGGCGGGGTCTTGTAGACCGATTGCAGCTGCACGTAGGCGGAGATGCCCTCGGGGCCGAGCTCGCGGCCCAGGCCGCTGGCCTTCACCCCGCCGAACGGGGCGGCCGGATCGAGGGCGTAGTGGTTGACGCCGATGCTTCCGGTCTGCACACGCTTGGCGACCTCGGCGCCGTGCTCCGGGTCGCTCGTCCAGACGCTTCCGCCGAGCCCGTATTCGGAGTCGTTGGCGATCGCGATCGCGTCGTCGACGCCGTCGTAGGGGATCACCGACAGCACCGGCCCGAAGATCTCCTCGCGCGCGATCGTCTGCGTGTTCTCGACGTCGGCGAACACCGTCGGCTGCACGAACCAGCCGCGCTCCATCGCCTGCGGGCGCCCGCCTCCGGCGACGAGCCGGGCCCCCTCGCTGCGCCCCTTCTCGATATAGCCCTCCACACGGTCACGCTGACGGGCGCTCGCCAGCGGTCCGATCTGGGTCTCTGGATCGAGCGAGTCACCGACCTGTAGCGATTCGGCCATCCCGGCGAACACGGCCAGCATCTCCTCGTAGCGCGAGCGCGGTGCGAGCACGCGGGTGCCGAGGTAGCAGGTCTGCCCGTTGTTCAGCAGGGTCGCGGCGAACAGCGCTTCGCCGGCCTCTGAGAGGTCGGCGTCGTCGAGCAGGATCGCCGCCGACTTGCCGCCCAGCTCGAGCGTCACCGGACGCAGCAGCTCACCGCAGCGGCGCGCGATGGCGCGGCCCGCGGCGGTGGAGCCGGTGAAGGCGACCTTGTCGACGCCCGGGTGTTCGACCAGATACGCGCCCACCTCGCGGCCCGCGGGGACGATGTTGACGACGCCCGGCGGCAGCCCCGCCTCCTCCACCGCCTCGGCCAGCAGCAGGCTGTCGAGCACCGTCTCCGGGCTGGGCTTGATGACGGCCGTGCAGCCCGCCGCCAGCAGTGGCGCGAGCTTGAACATGGCCAGCGCCTGGGGGAAGTTCCAGGGCACGATCGCACCCACCACACCGACCGGCTTGCGGCTCACGAGGATCTGTCCTCCGAGCATCCCCTGACGCTCCTCCTCGAGCGGGAAGTCGCGGATCAGGAAGGCGTAGAAGCGGGCCAGCACGGCCGGGTAGACCGCCTCTGTCGCCAAGGCCAGCGAGATCGGCATGCCGTTCTGCATCGACACGCGCCGCGCGGTCTCCTCGCTGCGGCTTTCCAGCGCAGCGGCGAGGCGCTCCATCGCCTGGGCGCGCTCGCTCGGCCGTCCACGAGGACCACCCCGACGGGTCCTCGAAGGCGGCGCGCGCGGCCGCGACGGCGGCATCGATGTCGGCGTTCGTCCCCTCGGGCACGGAGCCGACCGGCTCCTCGGTGCTCGCGCGATGGCGGTGATGCGGTCCGAGCCGCACGGGCTCGCCCACTCACCACCGATGAACAGCTTGTCGCTCTCGATCATGGTCTCGGTGCTGCTCATCGGGATCCTCCTCAGGCTCGGGGGTGAAGCTGACCTGCATGCGCTTCACGCCATGGATGAAATTGCTGTGCAGCATCTCGGGCTCCTGCGCCTCGATGTCCGGCACGACGCGCAGCAGCTCGCCGAAGATCGAGCGCAGCTGCGTGCGCGCCAGCGAGGCGCCCATGCAGAAGTGGGGCCCGCCCCCGCCGAAGCCGAGGTGGCGGTTGGGGTCGCGCGTCAGGTCGAAGCGCCACGGGTCCGTCGAACGCCTGCTCGTCGCGGTTGCCCGAGTGGTAGAAGAGCACCACCCTCTCCCCCGCCCGCAGCTGCTGGCCGTGGATCTCCACCTCGCGGGTGGTGGTGCGGCGGAAGGTCAGCACCGGGGAGGCCCAGCGCACGAACTCCTCGACCGCCGGCGGGCAGCCGCGCGTCGAGGTCCTCCATCAGCAGCGCGCGCTGGTCGGGGTTGACGGTGAGCGCGCGCATCGCGTGCGAGGTGGTGTGGCGGGTGGTGTCGTTGCCGGCCACCGACAGCAGCACGAAGAACGCCCCGATCTCGGCGTGGGTGAGCCGCTCGCCGTCGACCTCGGCCTGCACGAGGGCGGTCATCAGGTCGTCGCCGGGGTGCTGTTCGCGGTGCGCCGCGAGCTCGGTGGCGAACTGGGTGAGCGTCCACAGCGCTTCGCCGAGCACCTCGACCGGGCGGCGATCGCCGAAGAACTCGGGGTCCGCCACGGACACGAGCACGTCGGCCGCCGAGACCACGCGCTCGCGGTCGGCCTCCGGGCACGCCGATCATGTCCGAGATCGTCACCAGCGGAAGCCGCTTGGCGATCAGCTCGACGAAGTCGCCGCCCGCCCGTCGGGCGCGGCCTCCTCCACGATCCGCTTCGGCGTTCACGCGGATGCCCTCCTCGATCCGCGCCACCTGGCGCGGCGTGAACGCGGCCGAGACGAGCCCCCGCAGCTTGGTGTGGCGCGGGGCGTCCATCGCGAGGAACGACTGCGAGGCCTCGAGGATCTCCGGCGGGGCGTCGCCGAACTGGGTGCCCTGGCCCGAGCAGAACGTCTGCGGGTCGCGGGAGATGCGGCGGATGTCCTCGTGGCGCACGATCGCCCAGTAGCGGGTGCCCCTCGTCGGGCAGGTCGAGGATGTCCTCGGGCGGCTCGTGCCGCGAGATCGGCGCGTCGCGGCGCAGCTCGCGCGAAGTAGACGTCGCGCTCCTCGGCCGGCCGGCCCCAGAACTCGACCGAGCCGATGTCCACCTCAGGCGAGTGCGAAGCCTCCGAGACAGCCACGATCGCCTCTGACTCTACTGCGTCTGATCGCGCTCGGAACTGGCGATAGGGTGCCGCCCGTGACGACCGGACCAGGACGCACGGCAGCGGAGATACCGGTGGCGCACACACCGCCGGGCGGGTACGGACAGGACTTCCCGGCGCCGGTCCTCGCGGGCTGCACGGAGGAGATCGTCGCCGGCGCGCCCGACCTGCGTGGCACCTGGGAGGTCGTCGAGGTCGTCTCCGACGGCGCCGTCGTCGCAGACCATCCGGCGCTCGGGTCGGTACAGCGCATCGAGCAGTGCGGAGACCGTCTCGTGGTCACCGGCGGCGGCATCGTGCACGACATGCGCTGCGACGGCACCGAGGAGCACGGCGTGCACGACGTGGCCGAGCTCGACAAGCAGACCCCCATCACGGTCATCGCCTCCTACGAGGACGGCATCCACGTGCTGCGGCCGGTCGGCTTCCCGATCGAGGTCACCCGCCGCCGCGAGGGACCGGAAGTGGTCTGGAACTACCTCGGCTTCAGCGCCAGGCTGCGACGCACCGACTCGGTTCCGTAGGGTGAGCGGTGAAGCGGCCATGCAGGTGAGCACATCGGAGGTGATCAGTGATGACTGAAGAGCTACCGCCCGGCCCGAGGCTCCCGGCCGCCGTCCAGACGCTCGGCTTCGTGACCCGGCACACGGCGTTCCTGGAGCGCTGCCGTCGCCGTTACGGCTCGTCCTTCACGGTGCGCGTGATCGGTGGAGGCCCAATCGTGATGATCTCCGACCCGCAGGAGATCAAGGAACTGATGACCGCCCCACCGGAGGTGCTCCACCCCGGCGAGGGGGCGAAAGTGATCGAGCCCGTGGTCGGGCCGACATCGGTCATCGTGCTCGACGAGGACGCCCACCTCGAGCAGCGCAAGCTGATGCTCCCGCCGTTCCACGGCGAAGCGCTGCAGGCGCTGTCGGGACTGATCGACCAGTGCTGCGCCGAAGAGGTGGCTTCGTGGCCCATCGGCGAGCCGCTCGCGCTCCATGGCCGCCTGCAGAGCGTGACCCTCGAGATCATCCTGCGGGTCGTGTTCGGGCTCGAGCGGGGCGAGGAACTGCAGGCGATCAGAGACTCGCTGACGGCGATGCTCGGGACGGGCGCGAAACCGGTCGAGATCCTGTGGACGCTGCCGGCGCTGGCGTGGACTGCGCCGGCGCGTCGGCGTCGTCGCAGACTGGAACACGCCGACCGGCTGATCTTCGAGCTGGTCGAGCGCCGCCGTGCCCGCGGCGAGCAGAGCGATGACGTCCTCTCGATGCTGCTCGAGGCGCGGCACGAGGACGGCACCCCGCTCAGCGACCTCGAGCTGCGCGACGAGCTCGTGACGACGCTCGTGGCGGGACACGAGACGACCGCGTCACAGCTCGCGTGGGCGTTCTCGATCCTCGCCCACACACCAGAGCTGGCACGCAGGCTCGGCGACGAACTGCAGCGGGGCGAGGGCGAGCCGCTGCTGAAGGCCACGATCCAGGAGCTCATGCGGGTCCGCCCGGTGATACCGAACGCCGAGCCGCGGGTGGTCCACAAGCCGGCGCGCGTCGGCAACAGGACCTATCCGGTTGGCGTGACGCTGTTCCCCAGCGCCTACCTGCTCCACCACGACCCCGCGATCTACCCGGACCCTTACTCCTTCAGGCCCGAGCGCTTCATCGACTCGCCGCCCGGCACCTTCACGTGGCTTCCGTTCGGTGCAGGCCGGCGCAGGTGCATCGGCGCCAGCTTCGCGATGCTCGAGATGCAGGCGGTGCTGCGCGAGGCGCTGACGCGCTACTCGCTGACCCCGGCGCACGGGGCGCAGGAACGGGCGGCGCGGCGCGGGATCACGATCACCCCGGCGAACGAGGCCACGGTCGTGCTGGCCAGCCGCTCGGCGGCCGCGGCACACAGTGAGCCGCTGACGGCACCGGTCGCAGCCTGAGCCGGGACCGGTAACCGCCCCGGCAGGGGCGAGCACCCGGCTCGCCCGTCGCAGCACCTACAAGCCCGTGCGTCTTGGCGATGATCTCGCGCTGGATCTCCGAGGTGCCGCCGTAGATCGTGGAGACGAGGTTCATGCGCACGTGGTTCTGCATGTCGTACTCGGTGGCGTAGCCGTAGCCGCCCATCATCTGCATGCCTTCGAGGGCCACCTTCTTGCCGGTCTCGGTCGCCTTCAGCTTCGCCATCGAGGCCTCCTGCGGGAACAGCACGCCGGGGTTCGCGTCGCACTTGACGCGCGACCGCGTACGTCAGCAGGCGTGTGCACGCGACCTCGGTGGCGAGGTCGGCGAGTCGATGGCTGAGCGCCTGGAAGGACCCGATCGGGCGTCCGAACTGTTCGCGCTCCTTGGTGTAGGCGAGCACGTCGTCGAGCGCCCGCTGGGCGAGGCCGGTGGACTGCGCGGCGATGATCAGCCGCTCGGTGTTCAGGCCGCTCATCAGCTGCATCCAGGCCTGGCCTTCGACACCCACGAGGCTGTCGGCCGGGACCTCGCAGTCGTTGAAGAACACGTCGTTGACGACCTTGCCGCCCATCGTCTCGATGCCGCGGATCTCGACCCCCTCGGAGCCTGCGGGGACCGACAGCATCGTCAGCCCCTTGTGCTTGTCCGAGCCCGTCTCGGTGCGGCACACGAGCAGGATGTGCTCGGCGTGCTGCGCCTCGGAGATCCACGTCTTCTGGCCGTTGATCACGTAGCCGCCGTTGCGTCGCTCGGCCTTGCAGCGCAGGTTGCCGACGTCCGAGCCGGCCTCGGGCTCGGACATCGCGATCGCCTCCACCGCGCCGCCGACGATCCCCGTGAGGATCTCCTGCTTCTGCTCGTCGGTGCCGAAGCGCTCGTATGGGCCGGCGCTGATCGCGCTGACCGAGAAGCCGCCGATCGGGACCTGTCCGCGGGAGATCTCCTCCAGGAACAGGCACAGGTCGACCAGGCCCGCCGCCGGAGCCGCCGAACTCCGTCGGGATCGCCACCCCCAGCCAGCCGAGCTCCGCGACCCGCTTGTACATATCCGGGTTGTGGGGCTCGGTGTTGTGCTTGGTGAGGGCGTCGCGCTGCTCGCGCGTGCCGCACTCGCGCCGCGCGAGGTCGCGAATGGCCTCGACGAACGCCTGCTGCTCGTCGCTGAGGGTGAATCCGTACATCAGCTCCTCCTCGCTCGGCCGATCGCCGGGCTTCTCAGGCGGGCGCCGCAGCCAGCGCCGCGGACTCGCTGTAGAGCTCGCCGCGCTCGGCCTTCTCGACGAGCGACGCGGGCGGCTCGAAGCGCTCGCCGTAGAGACCGGCCAGCTCGCGCGCACGGGCCACGAAGCCGGCGGGGCCGTTGCCGGCGGGACCCTCGTAGCCGTCGATGTACTGCAGCACGCCGCCGGTCCACCCCGGGAAGCCGATCCCCAGGATCGAGCCGATGTTGGCGTCCGCCGCGGTCTCGATCACGCCCTCGTCGAGGCACTTGACGGCCTCGATCGACTCGATGAACAGCATCCGCTCCTCGAGGTCGCGCAGCGAGAGCGAGGACGGGTCCTCGATCTCCGGGAAGAGCTCTTTGAGGCCCTTCCACAGGCCGGTCCGCTTGCCGTCCTCGTAGTCGTAGTAGCCGGCACCGGCGAGCCTTCCGCCACGTCCCTGCTCGAGCAGGCGATCGACCACCTGGAAGGAGGTCCGCTCCTCGAACACTCCGCCTTCGGCCTCGATCGCGGCTTTGGTCGCGTCGCGGATCTTGCGGGCGAGGTTGAGGTTGAGCTCGTCGCTGAGCTGGAGCACCGGGGCGGGGTAGCCCGCCTGGCTGGAGGCCTGCTCGATCGAAGCCGCCGGCACGCCCTCGAGCAGCATGCCGACGCCCTCGTTGATGAAGGTGCCGATCACGCGGCTGGTGAAGAAGCCGCGCGAGTCGTTGACCACGATCGGCGTCTTCTTGATCTGCTTCGCCAGGTCGAGGGCCCGGTACAGGGTCTCGTCGTTGGTCTTCTCGCCCTTGATGATCTCCAGCAGCGGCATCTTGTCCACGGGGCTGAAGAAGTGCAGGCCGATGAAGTCCGCCGGCCGCGTCACGCCCTCGGCCAGCTCGGTGATCGGCAGCGTCGAGGTGTTCGAGCCCAGCAGCGCGTCGGGGGCCAGGTGCGGCTCGATCTCCGCGAACACCTGTGCCTTGACGGCCGGGTCCTCGAACACGGCCTCGATTACGAGGTCCGCGCCCGCGGCCGCCGCGGGGTCGTCGGTCGGGGTGATCCGCGCCAGCAGCGCGTCGCCCTTCTCCTGCGTGGAGCGCCCGCGCGAGACGGCCTTCTCGACGAGTCCCGCGGAGTAGGACTTGCCGCGCTCGGCAGCCTCCATCGAGACGTCCTTCAGCACCACCTCGATGCCGGCTTTGGCGCACACGTAGGCGATCGCGGCGCCCATCATGCCCGCGCCGAGCACCACGACCTTCTCGGCCTTGTAGGGCTCGAGGCCCTCGGGGCGGCCACGGTCGCCGCTGACGGCCTGCATGTCGAAGAAGAACGCCTGGATCATGTTCTTGGCGACCTGGCTGGTGAGCAGATCCACGAAGTAGCGGCCCTCGATCTCGATCGCCGTGTCGAAGTCGACCTGCGCGCCCTCGACCGCGGCGGCCATGATGTGCTGCGGGGCCGGGTAGTTGGCGCCCTTCAGCTGCTTGCGCAGGTTCGCCGGGAAGGCCGGCAGGTTCTGGGCCAGCTTGGGGTTGGACGGCGCGCCGCCGGGGATCTTGTAGCCCTTCACATCCCACGGCTGCGCGACCGGCTCCTCCTGTGCCGCACGCTGCTTGATCCAGGCCTTGGCCGCCGGGACGAGCTCCTCCGGGGTGGCCACCACCTCGTCGAGGATGCCGGTCTCCAGAGCCTGCGCCGGACGCAGGCGCTGACCCTGCATCAGCAGCTTCAACAGCGCGTCGGCGATGCCGAGCATGCGCACCGTGCGCACCACACCGCCGGCACCCGGGAGCAGGCCGAGCTGCACCTCGGGGAAGCCCATCTGGACCTTCGGGTCGTCGAGGGCGATGCGGTGGTGGCAGGCGAGGCACAGCTCCAGGCCGCCGCCCAGGGCGGCACCGTTGATGGCCGCGCACACGGGCACTCCGAGCGTCTCCAGGCGGCGCAGCTGGCGCTTGCCCTCACGCACCATCACGGCCAGCTCGGGGGCGTCGTCCCTGCCCGCCGCCTTGAGGTCGTTGAGGTCCCCGCCGGCGAAGAACGTGTTCTTGGCCGAGGTGATGACGACGCCCGTGACGGTGTCCTTCTCCGCCTCCAGGCGCTCGAGCGTGGCGGCCATCGATTCCGCGTAGGCGCGGTTCATCGTGTTGGCCGACTGGTTGGGGTCGTCGAGGGTCAGCACCACGATGCCGTCCCCGTCCTGCTCCCAGCGAATGGTCGTGCTCTCAGCCATGATCAGATCGCCTCCACGACGGTCGCGATTCCCATACCGCCGCCGACGCACAGCGTCGCCAGCCCATAGCGGCCACCGGTGCGGTGCAGCTCTTCGATCAGCGTGCCGAGGATCATGCCCCCGGTCGCACCCAGCGGGTGCCCCATCGCGATCGCGCCGCCGTTGACGTTCACCTTCTCCATGTCCAGGCCCATGTCACGCACGAACCGCAGCACCACCGCGGCGAAGGCCTCGTTGATCTCGACCAGGTCGAGGTCCTCGACCGTCAGCCCCGCCTTCTTGAGTGCCTTGCGGCTGGCGGGCGCAGGGCCCGTCAGCATGATCGTCGGGTCCGCGCCCGACAGCGCCGTGGCGAGGATCCTCGCGCGCGGCTTCATCCCCATCTCGGCCCCGGTCTGCTCGTTGCCGATCGTCAGCAACGAGGCGCCGTCCACGATCCCCGACGAGTTGCCGGGGGTGTGTACGTGGTTGATCTTCTCGACCCAGTGGTACTTCTGCAGCGCCACGGCGTCGAAGCCGCCCATGTCGCCGATGGCGGCGAACGAGGGCTTCAGGCCGCCGAGCGTCTGGACGGTCGTGCCCGGGCGGATGAACTCCTCGTGGTCGAGGACGACGTTTTCGTTGAGGTCCTTGACCGGGATCACCGCGTTCTCGAAGCGCCCCTCGGACTCGGCCGCCGCCGCCCGCTCCTGCGAGCGCGCGGCGTAGGCGTCCACGTCCTCGCGGCTGAACTCCTCGATCGTGGCGATGAGGTCGGCGCTGACGCCCTGGGGAACGAAGTAGGTGTCGTAGTTGGTCTCCGGGTCCATCGCCCAGGCGCCGCCGTCGGAGCCCATCGGTACGCGCGACATCGACTCCACGCCGCCCGCGAACACGAGGTCCTCCCAGCCGGAGGCGACCTTCTGGGCGGCCACGTTGACGGCCTCCAGGCCGGAGGCGCAGAAGCGGTTTAGCTGCACGCCGGCCACGGTGTCCGGGAGCCCCGCCTTGATGGCGGCCGTCTTGGCGATGTCCGCGCCCTGATCGCCCACGGGCGAGACGCAGCCGAGCACCACGTCGTCCACGCGCGAGGGGTCGAGTTTCTCGTTGCGCACCAGCGTCTCGTGCATCAGGCCGACGACGAGGTCGACCGGCTTGGTGCCGTGCAGCGAGCCGTTGAACTTGCCCTTGCCGCGTGGGGTTCGAATCGCATCGAACACCAACGCCTCTGCGGCTGACATTTCTGGGACCTCCCGGGGTCGTCGTCCCGCCGTCTGCGGGTCACGGTCTGTCGGGCGGACGCTACCACAGAAACGTTCATGCGTGAACGCAAGTAACATGGTCGCGACACGAGATGGGCACGACCACCACCCCCACCACCCGTCGCAGCCAGGCCGCCCGCAGTGCCTCGACACGCCAGGCGCTGCTCGACGCCACGATCGCCTGCCTGGTCGAGGACGGGTACGCCAAGACCACCACCAGCCGCGTGGCAGAGCGCGCGGGGGTCTCCCGCGGCGCCCACCTGCATCACTTCCAGACCCGCCAGGCGCTGGTGGCGGCCGCCATGGAGCACCTCGCCGAGCGCCGCGGCGAGAACCTCCTCGCCGCCGCCGAGAACCTGCCCGAGGGCCGCGAGCGGATCGTCGAGGGCCTCAACCTGCTGTGGTCCGGCTACGCCAGCCCGCTCTACCAGGCCGCCCTGGACCTCTGGACCCACGCGCGCACCGACCCCGACCTGCGCGAGCGGCTGGTCACCGTCGAGCGCAGGCTGGACCGCGAAACCGCACACGTCTCGCGGCAGCTGTTCGCGGACCTCGCCGAGCGTCCCGGCTTCGAGCGGCTGCTGGAGATGGCCACCGCCACGATGCGGGGCCTGGCGCTGCTGGAGACGCTCCACCCGGGCAGCGGGCGCAACCGCAGGCAGTGGACCTACTGCCGCGAGCGGCTCGTCGAGCTGCTCCACGCCCTGGCGCCGGGCGACGGCACCTGAGCCGGCGAGCTCACGTGCGGCGGTCGACCATGTACGGAACGACCGCGCGAACGAAGTCCCTGTCCGGGCCGGGCTCGGCGGACTCGAAGGCGGCGTCGAACGCCTGCAGTGCCGCGTCGGCGATGCCCTTTGCGTACGCCTCTGCGAACGCGATGCTGCCGTAGTCGTCGAGCAGACTGCGGACCTCGGAGACCATCGCGGGCGTACGCTCGGAGCGCTCGAGCTCCAGGTAGCCGGCCACCGTACGGCGATCCGCGCCGCGGGCGTTGTGAACCAGATGGATCAAGGGCAGCGTCCGCTTGCCCTCGTAGAGGTCGCCGTTGATCTCCTTGCCGTACTCGCGCTCCGTGCCCCGCAGGTTGAGCAGGTCGTCCTGGATCTGGAAGGCCGCCCCGAGGAAGAACCCGAACTGGGCGATCGGCTGCAGGTCGGCCGACCCCGCCGAGCCGATCAGCGCACCGACCCGCAGTGGATGCATGGTCGTGTACCAGCAGGTCTTGTACATGATCAGCTCGAGGTAGTCCTCGGGCGTCAGCCCTTCGACGCTGTCGAGCCGCCAGCCGAGCTCGGTGGCCTGGCCCTCGAGCGTGCGCAGCGCCATCGCGTCGAACTCGTGCAGCAGCCGCTCCGCGAGCTCGAGCTCCATGCGGGCCGCGTGGCGGCGCAGGATCTGGTTGGACAACACCGCCAGGGCATCGCCCGCGTTCAACGCCAGGCCGAGTCCGAACTCGGCCGGCAGCGTGGGGCGGCCGCGGCGGCGCTCGCTGCCGTCGACGATGTCGTCGTGGACGAGGAAGGCGTTGTGGAGCAGCTCGATCGCCACGGCGACCGGGAGGATCTCGTTGTCGCTCCCCCCGAACGCCCGGCAGGTGGCGACCGACAGGGCCGGGCGCAGGGCCTTCCCCGGCCGGCTCGGATACACGCGCGCGACGCGATACAGCCAGCGGTGGGGCTCGCCGTCGGGGATCGCGTCCAGCATCGCGCGGCGCACGAGCCGGCTGACGCCGTCCGCATAGCTCTCCACGAGCTCGATGACGGGCGCGCTCAGCACGGCTCCACCGCCACCTCCACCGGCAGCCACAGCGTGGGCGCCCCGTCCGCCTGGATCGTGCCGCGGTAGATACCGGGGCTCGGCCGGCCGTCCACGGCGACCGTCACGACCACGCCCCGGCTCGACCGCGGCGGCAGCGACGCTATCTGCGCCGGCTCGAAGCCCACCGCCGCCTCGAGCACCTCCCCGTCGGGCGCCGTCAGTGCCCCGCAGCGCAGCGCCAGGGGACCGGCGGGCGCCGCGGTGCCGTTGTGGAGCCAGACCTCGGCGTCCGCGCTCGCGCCCCGCTCGCCGCGCTCGAGCACGAGTCGCAGGGACGGACCAACGCCGCTGGAGTCGATCGGGACCGTGACCGAGCCCGACTCGCCCGGACGCGCAAGGCCGGATGCGACACGTTCCAGCAGCTGCGCCCACGCGTCGACCAGGGGTGCGTAGTCGGGCTGCGGAGGAACCGAGCGAGCCCCCGGCCCGTGCTCCTCCGGGGTGAGAAGCCGCTCGAGCAGATCGCTCGCCGCCCGCAGGCCCTCGGCCTGCACGTCGGCCATCGCGCGCATCCCGGCCACGGGGTCGAACAGCGGCACCGAGCGCCTGCGGCGGTCGGCTCCATCCGCGTCCGATTCGTCCTGCACCGCGGCCCCCTTTCCGGTCGTGCCCGCAGGGAGTACATTACGCACTGCAGCAGGGGGACACGTGGCCGAAGCAGAGGCAATCGTAGGCATCCACGGAGCCGTCGACCGGGCGGTACAGGAAGACGCGGCCGCACGCATGAGGGTGGCCGAAGTGCTTCCCCACTACCTCGATCCCAACCTGCACTGGTACGACGACTTCCTGGACTGGCTCGCGGAGACGGCAGAACCCGGCACCGCAGCGCCCGCGTACCCCGAACTGGTGGGTGCTCTGGACGAGCTCGCGCCCCAAGAGGGGATGGCCCCGCCCCCGCGTATGGGCGCCCGGCGGATGTTCGCGATCGCGCTCGCCGGTCGCGCCTTTCCCGAAATGAGCGACCCTGAGAGCGAGCTGCACGAAAAGGCGGTCGCCGCCCTGACGCCGGTGGCGAAAACCACGCCGCAAGAGGAAGCGGAAGAGGAAGAGAAAGAGAAAGTCGAGGGGTTGGCGCAGCTGCGCGCGGAAGGTCTGTACGCGCTTCTGACCCTCGGCGGCGAGCCGGTGAGTAACGCCGTCGCGGACGCGTCGCCGAGAGGCGGCTGGTGGAGCGAAGTCGTGCGCGGGGGGCTGGGGAAAAAATGGATCGCTAGCCCGGCCGGCATGTTCCCGCAGCCCTGCGCCGGCCGTCTGGTAGAGGTGCCGGGCATCGAAGGCCCGGTGGCCTCACTGCGGACCGAGCTCGAAACGAACGAAATCAAGTTCGAAGACGCCGTCAAGTTCATCGAACCGGTCAACTGGAGGACCTGCATGCCGAGCTTCTGGCGCGACATGCACATCACCGCCAATCTGCCCAACGGCCAGCGCACCTATCACGAGGTCGTGGCCACGAACGGACGCCAACACCGGGGCGGGCTTCTGGGCCGAAACCGACCTGCTGTTCAACTTCATGTGGGTGCCCGAAGAACACGGCGCCAAGGCTGCGGTGGCGAACTACAGGTTCGCCGAAGGGCGCCCGAAGCCGGGAGACCGCATTCAGGTGGACGAAGGAACGCTCGTCGTGTCGAGGGTCGAAGAGGATGCGCCGGACCAGCGCGAGGGCTGGGGCGAGGCTCCCTTCGCCGGCACCCAAGACGGCGAGCTGCGCCGTGACGTAATCCGGATCACGACCACCAAGCGGGTCAAGTTCAGCTACCCGTTCGCCACCGAGGCGCTCGCGATGGTGGTGTGCGCGCTCGGGTACGCCGACGTCAGCGGGGAACTGCTGGCCTGCGCCGCCAGCCACGGCGTCCGCATGGGGCCCGGCAGCAACTTCCCGGGCGTGGCGTCGAACGAAGCGACCGGGAAGAAGGGCAAGAAGAAGCGGGCCGGGGCGTCTGCCGGGGCGCCGGGCGGCGGCGAACAGGCAGATGCCGGCGGCCTCTTCGAAGAGGCCGCGGAGGTCTGGATCCGCGCCCTGCGCGATGGGGCCAAAGTCCTTGAACGCGGCCTCGGCGAAGCCCAACATCGAAGCACGGGAAAACGCCGAAGGAGGAGCTGATCGATGTCCTCCCGGGTCAGTCAGGCGGTCCAGAGCTACACCACCCTCACGTCCTCGCTGCTCGAACGTTGGGGTGAGCTCGCCTCAGGCGCCGCGTCCAGGGCGGAGGCCGGGAGGTACACGCCGGCCAGCGCCGCGGGAGACGCGGCGGCCGGCGCGCTGCTGGGCGCCGAGGCGGGCTGGCGCTGGGCGATGTGCTGGTGGGACGTGTTCGCCGAGCTCAGCGGCCTCGAGGCCGAGGAGAGGATCGTGAAGTCGCACCCCTTCCACGCCCCGGCGGGAGCAACGCTGGAGATCGCGGGGTCGCTCCTGCAAGGACCGGGGATGGAGGGGCTACCCGCCGACGCCGTCACCGTGCAGCCCGAACAGCTGGCAGCAGGCGAGACCGAGTTCACCATCCGTGTCGACGCCGGCGGCTGTCACGGCGCCACGTATGTAGGGGAGGTCAACGCCACCACCGGCCAGGGGGAACCCGAGAAAGTGGTCGTGTGGATCACCGTGGCATGACCGAGACGGCTCCCGTCGGCGACGACGGGCTCGGGGCTCGCGTCGGCGAGCTGCACCGTCTCACGATCCTCTTCTGCGACGTCGTCGGATCAACCGAGCTCTCCGAGCGCTGGGAGCCGGAGAGCTACCGCGAGCTGATGACGAGTTACCGCACCGTCTGCCGCGAAGTGATCGAATCCGAGTTCGAGGGCCACATCGTCTCGATCAAGGGCGACGGGGTCCTGTCCGTGTTCGGGTTCCCGGTCGCCCACGAGAACGATGCCGAGCGGGCCGTACGGGCCGGGCTCGCGCTGGTGCGGGCGGTGGACAGGCTGTCCCGGCGTGACGGAACCGTCGAAGAGCCCATCGAGATCCGGGTCGGTATCCACAACGGTCCGCTCTACGTCGATCTGGACGACGACGACGTCTACGGCCTCGCTGCCAACGTGGGTGCCCGTCTACAGACGATCGCAGAGCCGGGAACCGTCGTGCTGTCGGAAGAGGTACGCAGACTCGTCGAGGACCGCTTCGAGATCGTGCCCGGCGACCCCCAGCTCGTAAAAGGGGTCACAGACCCCCTGCAACCGTTTCGCGTCGTCGGCGAGCGCCGTGTCCCGGTCCAGCGCTCATGGGGCACGCCACTGGTCGAGCGCGACGCCGAGCTCGAGTCGCTGCGGACGGCGTGGGCGCAGGCCGGACACGGCAGCGGCGGGCGCGCCACCGGCGTTCTGCTCTGCGCCGAGGCGGGCGTCGGCAAGTCCCGGCTGGTGGCTGCGTTCGCGGAGGAGGTGACCGCGGCCGGCGCGCGGGTGCTCGAACTCCACGGTTCCCCATTCCACGTCGAGGCGGGCTTTCACCCCGTCCGGAGCCTGATCGAGTACCGCTGCGCCGTCAGCGACGACGCCGATCCGGCCACGCGCCTGGACCAGCTCGCCGCGGAGGTGGCGAGCATCGGCCTCGACTCCCCCACCGCGCTGCCGCTACTGGCGGCACTTGCGGGCATCCCGCCCGGGGCCGGCTACGAGCCGGTCGCCGCCGAAGGACCGCGGCTGGAAGAACAGATCGCCGAGGCCGCCCGCAGCTATGTGATCGCCTGCGTCGCCGGCGGTCCCACCCTGATCGTGGCCGAGAACCTGCACTGGTTCGACGCGGCGACGCGCGGCCTGCTGAAGACGCTCGCCGAGTCACAGATGCCCGGTGTGCTCATCCTCGGCACCTCGCGCAACCGCGAGGACGGCGCGTGGGAGGTGATCGAGCTGGCCTCGCTGACCCAGTCCGGCCGGCTCGCGCTGATCGACGCCCTCCACGAGGGCCTCGCCGAGGAGGACCGCCTCGCCCTGGCCGCGCGCAGCGGCGGCATCCCGCTGTACGTCGAGGAGCTCGTGCGCGCCGGGCCGGAGCGCGGCCTGACCGACGTGGCCGCCGCGGCGCCGGTGCCGGGCTCGGTCCCGGCGGCCCTGTACGAGCCGCTCGTGGCGCGCCTGTATGAGACACCGTCGGCGCTGCCGGTCGCCGCCACCGCCGCAGCCGCCGGCCAGGAGGTCGACCGCTCGCTGCTGGCAGCCACGATCACGCTCCCGCCCGAGGAGCTCGGTTCCACGCTGCAGGCGCTGCTCGACGCGCAGATCCTGGAACTCGTCGCGGGCCGCCGGGAGCGCTACCAGTTCCGCCACGAGCTCCTGCGCGAGGTCGCCTACGAGCTGCAACCCCCGTCCTGGCGACGGAAGGTGCACAGCCGGCTGTGCGACCTGCTGACGCTGGAGGAGCCCGGCGACTGGCTCGTGGTGGCCTCGCATTTCGAGCGCGCCGAGCGCTACGAGGAGGCAGCCGACGCGTACCGGCAGACGGCCGAGCAGGCTCGGCGCCGCGGAGCGCTCGAAGAGGCCCGGGCGGACCTGGCCCGCGCGATCGGCCTGATCCAGCCACTGCAGAGCCCGAAGACCGATCTCGAGGTCGACCTGCGCCTGCGGCGCGGCTTCCTGGCGATGTCCCTCGAGGGCGTCGCGAGCACCGACGCGGCCGCCGACTACGAGTGCTGCCTGGCGCTGACGGAGGCAGACCCGCGCGGCGACGCGATGTTCAGCACCCTGATCTCGCTGTGGGCCTACCACCTTTCCCGTGCCGAGCTCCAGCGCGCGCGGGAGCTCAGCACGATCCTGCGCTCCGCACTGGGCGACTCGCGCGGCTACTTCCAACCCCAGAACCTGGCCGGCTTCGGCATGCTCGACTGGTTCGAAGGCAGCTTCCCGGGTGCACTCGACACGCTCGCCCAAGCGACCCACGAACTCGCAGCGGTGGGCGACCACGAAGTGTCCCAGCTGTGGTTCGTGCCCCACGACGCGACCTCCGCGATGCACGTGTACCTCGCCGTGGCGCGCTTCATGGCAGCCGACCTCTCCGGCGCCGACGCGAGCCTCGCCCGCTGCCGCGCGGTCGCGGAGACGCTCGACTTCCCCCAGGGCCCGTGGAGCATCGACTATGCCCACTGGTTCGGCTCCTGGACCTGGATCGAATCGGGCCGCGTCGACGAGGCCCGCGCCGCGGTGGGCGCGCTGCTGACCTCGAGCGCCCTGCACGGCTTCGGCACCTGGCAGCTGATCGGGGCCACGCACGCGGCGGCCGTGGAGGGCCTCGTCGCACTCGGCGCCGAGGACCCCGATCCGGCCGCGCTGGCGGAGCAGGCGAACGCGCTGGGCGGCTTCATCGAGCTGTGGAAGGCGCTCGAGCTGCTCGTCTTCCTCCCCTTCTACCTGACCGTCTGTGGCGCGCTGCTGGCGGCCTCCGGAGATCGCGACGGCGCGCGCCGGCGGTACGAGGAGTCGCTCGCGCTGGCCGCCGATACCGGTATGCGCTTCTACGACGCCGAGACAACGCGCCGAGTGGCCCACCTGTCGGATGAGCCCGACACGAAGCTGGCCACCCTCGAGGACGCGCTCGAGCTCGCCCGCGCGCAGGGCGCCCGGCCCTTCGAGCTGCGGATCGCACTCGACCTGCACGAGCTGATCGGCGAGCGGGCGCTGCAGCCGCTCGAACGAGCGCTGGGGGCGTTTCCCCACGACGCCTCGACGGTCGAGCTCGAGAAGGCGCGGGCACGCGTGTCCACGCCACGGTGAGTGCCCGCAGGCCGCGCGTCGCGATCCTCGGCGGCGGCATGGGCGGCCTGGCGGCGGCCTGGCGGCTGAGCGAGCCCGGCTGGCGGGAGCAGTTCGAGGCCATAACCGTCTACCAGCGCGGCTGGCGCCTCGGCGGCAAGGGCGCCAGCAGCCGGGGACCGAACGGACGCATCGAGGAGCACGGCCTGCACCTCTGGCTCGGCTACTACGAGAACTCCTTCCGTCTCCTGCGCGAGTGCTACGCCGAGCTCGACCGCCCCACGACCGACCCGGCGGCCCCGATCCGCACCTGGCGCGAGGCGATGCTGCCCGCCGGGACGGTCGGCCTCGAGGACCGCCGGCTTGAGGGCTGGCACCACTGGCTCGGGCAGTTCGCGCCCAACGACCTCGACCCCGGGCGAGCCCGAGGACCGGCGTCTGGGAGCTCACCCCGCGCGAGGTGCTGCGCCGCGCGCTGCAGCTGATCACCGACTTCCTGGATTCGCTCCCCGACGAGCGGCTGCGCACGGGAGCGCTCTCCCTGAGCGGGTCCTCCGTGCCGCCCCGCAGCTCGGCCTCCATCGCGAGCGATCTGCGTCGTCAGCATCCTGGCGGCGGTCCTCGAGGCGTCCTCGCAGCTGGAGGGCGCGCTCGACCGCACCGGGGTGAGCTCGTCGGTGGCCGCGCTGGACCGCGCGATCGGGGCCATGAACGATGCGCTCCGCGGGCTCGCCGACGAGGACCCCGATCTGCGCCGCACCTGGCACCTGGTGGCGGTCATGACGGCTGTCGCGCGCGGCATGCTCGCCGACGGCATCGTCACCGATCGGCGGGGGCTGCGCGCGCTCAACGACGAGGACTTCCTCGACTGGATCGGCCGCCACGGCGCTCCTCCGGAGGTGGCCGACTTCGCCTTCATCCGCGGCCTCTACGACCTCGGCTTCGCCGAGGCCGGCGCGGCGCGCAGCCGGCGCGGGGTCAGCGCCGGCGTGGCCGTGTTCCTGACCACGAAGATGTTCCTCGAGTACCGCGGCGCGATCTTCTGGAAGATGGCGGCGGGCATGGGCGACATCGTCTTCGCCCCGCTTCTACGAGGCGCTCAGCGAGCGGGGCGTCGACTTCGAGTTCTTCCACCGCGTCGATCACCTCCACCTGTCGGCCGATCGCACGAGGATCGAGACGGTGACGGTCGGCCGTCAGGTCGCGTCTGGCGCCGGGGCGCGAGCGCTACGAGCCGCTGGTCGCGCTTCGGCGGTCTTCCCTGCTTCCCCTCCGCTCCCCTGCTCGACCAGCTCGACGCGGGCCCGGAGATCGAAGGCCAGCCGCTCGAGTCCCATTTCTGCGAGTGGCCGGACGCCGAGACGCGGGTGCTGCGCGACGGGGTCGACTACGACGTGCTCGTGTTCGCGATCTCGCTCGGCATGGTCCCCTACCTCTGCCGCGAGCTGATCGAGGATCGCCGTGAGTGGCGGGCGATGGTCGAGAACGTCAAGACGACAGCGACGCAGGCGCTGCAGGTGTGGCTGCGAGGAGGACGAGCAGGCGCTCGGCTGGCCCCATCCCGGCGCGACCGTCAGCGCGTATGAGCAGCCGCTCCATACCTGGGCGTCGATGCCCCAGCTGATCGACGTCGAGTGCTGGCCCGAGCACGCGCGCCCGGGTGCGATCGCCTACTTCTGCGGCTCGCTGAACGCCCCCGACCCGCCCGCGGGCGACGGCCGGGCCTACGTGGCCGAGCAGACCGCCCGGGTCCGTGCGCAACTCGATCGAGCTGCTCGAGAAGCACCTTGCGCACCTGCTGCCCGGGACCTCGACCGACGGAGCGTTCCGCTGGGAGCTGCTCTGCGGACGTGACGGGCACGGTGGAGCGGACGCGATCGACACGCAGTTCTACCTCGCCAACGTCGACCCATCAGACCGCTACGTCCAGTTCGCCCCGGGCACCGACGCCTACCGGCTGCGCCCCGACGAGAGCGGCTACGACAACCTCGTGCTGGCCGGCGACTGGACCGACAACGGCCTCAACGCGGGCTGCATCGAGGCGGCGACCGTCGTCGGGGCTGCAGGCGGCCAACGCCGTGCTCGGACGCTCCCGCGGCCACCGCATCTCCGGGCTGCTGCTCGGCTGACCGGAACCAGGCGCGGACTACTACCCGGCGGGCGGCTGGTCGATGCGCACCATGTTGCCCGACGGGTCGCGGACGGCGCAGTCGCGGGTGCCCCACGGCTGCTCGGTCGGCTCCTGCACGATCTCTGCGCCCGAGGCCTGGAGCTTCGCGAACGTCCCGTCGAGGTCGTCGGTGTGGAAGTGGACGCCGTTCAGCGCGCCCTTGGCGACCAGCGCGGCGACCGCGTCGCCGTCGGCGGGGCTGCCGTTCAGGTAGTTGGTGAGGACGATCGCGACCTCGGGCTGTGCGCCGGCGCCGACGGTGATCCAGCGGAAGTCTCCGCGGGCGACGTCGTTGCGGAGCTCGAGGCCGAGTGTGTCGCGGTAGAAGCCGAGCGCGACGTCGGGGTCATGTACGAGGACGAAGCAGGTTGAGAGTGTGAGGTTCATGTGAACCCACACTAGGGAGCCGTCGCCCGCTGCGCTTCTCCGATCCTGCTCGCTTGCGGGCCGGCCGCGTGAGGTCCCTGGCGATGCAGCCCGGCACGCTCGCGAGCGCGCTGTGGTCGCGAGCCCGGTAGGCCGTCGGCGTCTCGCCCACCACCTCGGTGAAGCGCGCGCTGAAGGAGCCGAGCGACGAGCACCCGACCGCCGTGCAGACCTCGGTGACCGACAGATCGCCGCCGGCGCAGCAGCGCCTTCGCCCGCTCGATTCGCCGCGTCATCAGGTAGGCGTAGGGCGTCTCCCCGTAGGCCGCCCGGAACTGGCGCGAGAAGTGGGCGCTCGACATCAGCGCGGCGCGGGCGAGCGCGGCGACGTCGAGCGGGCGCGCGTACTCGCGGTCCATCAGGTCGCGCGCCCGACGCAGATGGGCGAGGTTGGCGAGCTCCTCCGGCGTCACCGGGCGAGCGTAGTGCTCTCGGCCGTCGAACCCCTAACCACGCGGGAGGGCGGTCGCCGTCAGTCCCCGGACTCGTACTTGAAGGACACGTTCAGACGCACCCGGTACTCAGCCACCTTGCCGTCCTCGATCGTGACGTCCTGGCGCACCACCTCGGCGATGCGCAGATCGCGCAGTGACTTGCCCGCGACCTTGATCGCATTTGCCGAGGCGGCCTCCCAAGAGTCCTTGCTGACGCCGATGATCTCTGTCACCCGATACACGCTGTCTGGCATGGCTCCTCCTGTTAGTTGGCTGGCACGAGCGTACCGCTTGGGGAGAGGCGCGACACGCCCCTCCCCAATGCGTTTTCGTCAACCGAGAGCCAGGTACGGAGGGCGGCCGTGATCGCGAGTCACGGCCACACCGTGCGGTGTCGATCTCCGAGAGCGCCGCTCAAGGCAGCCGGGCCCGCGGATCGTGATCCGTTCGAGCCACCACGGGTTCCGAGCGAGCAAGGAGGGGACGTGTCGATCACGACCGCATTCCGCGGCAGAGCAGCAAGGGGAGCAGCCGTCGCGGTCGCGCCACGCTGACGAAGGCGAGGGATCGCGCTCGCGGCCAAGCAGCGTGAAGGGCGCCACCTACATCGGCCACTACAGGGGCGCCGGCCCCGGCGAAGGCGTAGTCGTCGAGGTCGAAGCGCGCACTGCGCCAGGCGGCCTCGAGTGACAGGCTGGGGCGGAACGGCACGTCGCCGTGCTCGTCGAAGTAGTAGCTGTTGGCGTTCGCGCAGGAGCCCCGGAAGAAGACCTGGTTGCCGCGGCGCGCGAGCACCGACTCCCAGTACTGGCGGTTGGCCTCCGCGGTGATCTCCACGCGCGTGGCATGCTCGCGCCGAGCCCGTTGCAGGCAGCGGACGATGTGGCGCATCTGCGTCTCGATCAGCCCGAAATAGGACTGGCCGTTGAAGCCGTAAGGGCCGAGGATCGAGAACCAGTTGGGGAACCCGGGAACGCTGACTCCCTCGTAGGCCTGCTGGCGATTGGTGCCCCACCACTCCGCCAGCTCGACGCCGCCCACGCCACGCACGGCGAAGGGCGGCATGTTGCCCTTCTCGAAGACCTTGAAGCCGGTCGCGAACACGAGCACGTCAACCTCGTGCTCGACCCCGTCGGCGGTGCGGATTCCCCGCGGCGTGATCGACTCGATGGCAGAGGTCACGAGCTCCACGTTCTCGCGGTTGAAGCTCTGCACGTATTCGTTGGAGAAACTCGGGCGCTTGCAGCCGAGCCTGTAGCTCGGGGTGAGCTGATCGCGCACATTCGGGTCCGCCACGTCTCCGAGCAGCTTGCGGGCTTCCGCTTCGCCGCGTCTGGGCAGGAACGGGAAGGTGCCCGCGAAGTGGGCCACGAGCACGAATGTCAGCTCGACGAACGTCTGGCTGAGCCAGCGGGCGGCGAGCATCGCGCCGGGAACCCAGCGCAGGACCGCGCGGGCGCGTTTACTCAGCGGCGCGTCCAGCTTCGGCAGGCACCAGATCGGCGTGCGCTGGAAGACCGTCAGCCGGCTCACTTCGGGAGCCACCGCGGGGATCAGCTGGATCGCTGAGGCGCCGGTTCCGATCACGGCCACGCGCCTGCCCTCCAGCGGCACGGAGTGGTCCCAGCGCGCGGTGTGCAGCGTCGGCCCGGCAAACGCCTCTGCGCCCTCGATGTCGGGCAGCTTCGGCTGAGTGAAGACGCCCGTGGCGCCGATCACGAAGCGCGCCGTCAGGCGGCGGCCGCCGGCGATGTCCACGTGCCACACGTTCGCGTCCTCGTCGAAGCTCGCACCGGTGACCCTGGTGTTCAGGCGCATGTGGTCGCGGACCCCGTACTTGTCCGTGCAGTGCTCGGCGTACTGCTTCAGCTCGCGTCCGGGCGCGTACACGCGCGACCAGTCGCTGCGCTTCTCGAAGGAGAACTGGTAGCTGAAGGAGGGGATGTCCACCGCCACACCGGGATAGGTGTTCCAGTGCCATGTGCCGCCGACCCCGTCGGCCTCGTCGAGCACGACGAAATCCGAGAAGCCCGCGCGCGCGAGCTTGATCGCGGCTCCGATTCCGGAGAAGCCGGCGCCGATGACGACGATCTCGTGATCCACGGCGGTGCTCATCCACCTCATCCTCCCAGGCCCTCACGGCAAGGCCGCATCCACGCCAACACTGCGACGAGCAGTCACCGTACTATAAGCGTGCGATGCGTACAACAGACGGACAGGGGTCGCTGACGCTCGAGCGGGGCCTTCGCGTCCTGTCCGTGCTCTGCGAGAACCCGGACGGGCTGTCCGTGTCGGACCTCGCCCGCGAGCTCTCCACCCACCGCGCCGGCATCTACCGCCTGCTCGGCCCGCTGTCCGATCGGCGGCTGGTCGTGCGCGGCGAAGATGCCCGCTTCCGCCTCGGGGTCGGCCTGATCGAGCTCGCCGGCGGCGTCCGCGCTCGGCTCCAGGAGATCGCAGCGCCCGAGCTGCAGGCGCTGGCGGACGACATCGCAGCGACGGCGGCGCTCACCATCCGAGACGGCGACCACGCGGTGGTCGCGGCGGTGTGCGAGCCGCGCAGCTCCGATATCCACATCGCCTATCGGGCCGGCCTGCGCCACCGCCTGGACCAGGCCGCCTCGGGGATAGCGATCCTCGCGGCACTCCCGCCTCGAGCCGGCGAGCGCGATGCGGTCGCACAGGCTCGCGAGCGCGGGTGGTCGCACTCGGCCGGCGAGCTGCTGGCGGGCGCGACCGGAGTCGCGGCCGCCGTCGCATCGCCCGAGGGAGGCGTGCAGGCGAGCGTCAGCACCGTCTGGATCGACGACCGCGACGAGGCCGAGATGGCGCAGCGGGTGCTCGCGACGGCCGCGCGGATCGCGGCGGCGCTGCGCGGAGGTCGCTAGCGACGCGGCCGGCCGGCTCGCCGGGACTTCAGCGCGCGAGACGCTCAGCGGGGCATCGAGACCGTGGCACCGGCCACGTTGCGCCAGCTCACTGTGGTGGCGTTGATCGTGATCGTCTTCAGCACGGGCGCTTCGCTCTTGGAGGTCGTCTTGAAGAGCACCTTCGGGAGCGACAGGCCGTGGCCCTTGACGGTGAGGTCGTAGACCTCCCATTCGAGAGGTTCGCCCGCCGTCTGGGCGTGGGCTTCTCCCGCCACCGCCACCACCCCGTCGGAGGCGATCGCGTATTCGAGATCTTCGGCCGGGAACTTGGGCACGTGTTCCTGCAGTTCCTGTTCGTCGGGCAGGTCTTCCTCGGCCCAGATCAATCCTTCCTTCACCGGTCCGCGCGGGAGCCGCACCCAGTTGACGGACACCGATGCGCCGCTCTGGATGCCCCGGTCGGACACCACGAAGCCGAGGCGATCGCCGAAGACCTTGTATTCGGAGACCGTTTCGATGTTGAAGGGCTGGCCGGGGTCGAACATCAGCGGTTTGCGCGCCCCGCGCCCGCAGACGTAGTACTGCCGGTAGTGGGAGCCCTCGGCCCGCGGGTTTCCTTCCACGCGCCCGATGCTGAACGCGCGGATCCCGGCGCGCTTGAACTCCGTCCTTCCCGAGCGGCAGCTCACGCGCGCCTGCGCGCTGCTCGTGAATGTCGCAAGTGCGAAGCCTGTGATCAGCCCCGCGACCATGATCCTGCGCATGCGCCCCCCGTTTGGTGTGCGGTGATCATATTCGCGCCCCGTCCGACCGACACGCCGCGGCGGCGCCGCGTAGGGTGCGAGACGAACCCGGTGTGAACAACACCCGCCATCATCGGCGGGACCCGAGGAGGGACATGGCGTACGCGGAGATCAACGGTCAGCGGATCAGGTACGAGGACAGCGGCGGCGACGGCCCCCCGGTGATCCTCGGGCACGGGTTCTTGATGGATCGCGAGATGTTCGCGCCGCAGGTGGAGGCCCTGTCCCCGGAGTTCCGCGTCATCACCTGGGACGAGCGCGGCTTCGGAGAGACCGATTTCGACGGCCAGGCGTTCACCTACTGGGACTCGGCGTCGGACTGCCTCGCGCTGCTCGACCATCTCGGGATCGATCGTGCGGTCGTTGGAGGGATGTCGCAGGGAGGCTTCCTCTCGCTGCGCGCCGCCCTGACGGCGCCCGAGCGTGTCCGCGCGCTGGTCCTGATCGACACCCAGGCCGGGGTCGAGGACCCGCAGCGCCTGCCCGCCTACCGCCAGATGCAGCAGACCTGGCTCGACGTCGGACCGGTGGACGAGCTCGTCGAGACGATCGCGAACCTGATCATCGGCGACCCCAAGCTCAACGGGGCGTGGATCGAGAAGTGGAAGCAGCTCTCGCCCACGGCCATGCAGGCGCCCGCCGACTGCCTCTTCGAACGCGACGACATCAGCGGCCGCCTCGGGGAGATCGACTGCCCGGCGCTCGTGATCCACGGCACGGCGGACATCTCGATCGAGATGGAGCTCGCCGAGCAGCTGTGCGGGGGCCTGTCCGGGCTGCGCGGGCGTGACCCGCATCGAGGGCGGCACACACGCCTCCAACCTGACCCACCCGGCCGAGGCGAACGCGGCCATCCTCGGGTTCCTGCGCGGGCTCTAGCCCGGCGCGGGCACGTTCAGGTTCGGCAGCAGCCCGAACGCGAGGTCGTCGAACGACGGCTTCACCTCCGGCAACAGCGGGCCGTCGGCGAGCGTGCGCTCGAGGACGCCTTCACGTGACCGATCGAGCATGTCGCGCACGCGCCCGAAGTCGACGTCGAGCAGCCTGCCGTCGAGCTTGACGGGGCGGCCGGCCACCAGCACCGCCTCGACGTTGGAGGGGTTCGCCTGCTGCACCACGGACGCCGACCGGTTCGGCGAGCCCGAGCATGTTCAGTCGCTCCTCTCCCGCCACCGACCACGATCACGTCCGCCTGCTTGCCCGGCGTCAGCGAGCCGAGGCGATCGTCGGCGCCGAGCGCCCTGGCGCCGTTGAGGGTCGCCCACGTGAGCGCGTCGCGCGTGCTGAAGGCCAGCGTGGTGGGGTCGCTGCGGCGGCGGTGGGAGCGATCGTTCTCGAGCGCCCGCGCGTCCTGCAGTCCGAGGCGCATCTGGCTGAACATGTCGCCGGAGTTGGAGGAGGTCACATCGCAGCTGAGGCTGAGGACGAGCCCGCGCTCGATCGCCTGGCGGATCGGGGGGTGTCCCATGCCCATCTGCATCTCGGTCTCCGGGGTGACCGAGATCTTCGCGTCGGAACGCTGCAGCAACGTCCAGTCGCGCTCGGTGCAGGCGTTGCAGTGCACGTGCACGATGTCGGGGCCGAGCAGGCCGTGGTGGGCGAACTGGTCGAGGCCGCTGGGCATCCCCCAGATGCACGCCGTGTGGGTGGCGATCACGGCCCCCAGCTCACGCGCCGTCTCGACCTCCCTCTTGGTGTCCTCGAACGGGACCAGCCCCGGCTCGGTCAGCGAGATGCCCATCGTGACCAGATCGCCCGGGAGCCCCTCGAGCTCGCGCTGCACCCGCCTGGAGTCCTCCAGGCGCATGGCGTGTGAGGTGAAGTGCGGCTCGGCGCGCGGGGGCGCGAAGTAGCCGTACGCGAAGGTCGCGCGGATGCCGGCCTCGCGCAGGCCCTCGATCGCGCGATCGGCGTGCTCCGGCGTGTTGTTGCAGTGGGAGAAGTCGAGGATCGTGGTGACGCCGGCGTCGAGCGCCTCGAGCGCGCCGGCGTAGTTGCCGACGTACACGTCCTCGGCGGTGTAGCGGGGCGAGAGCGTCGAGCGCACGCCGAGGAAGTAGTCCATCAGCGTCCAGTCACTGCAGATCCCCCGCAACGCGGTCTGCCAGGTGTGACGGTGGGTGTCGATGAAGCCCGGCATCACCACGCCGCCGCGGGCGTCGATCGTGCGGGCGTCGAGCTCCCCGAGGTCACTGCCGACGGCCGCGATGCGATCGTCCTCCACCAGCACCGTGCCCCGCTCGAGCTCGCCGATGCCCGCGTCCATCGAGAGGACGTAGCCGTTGACGATCGCGACGCGCGTGGACATGGGTTCTCCCCTCGCCGGGTGCGGGACTCGGGCGCCCGGACCCGCGCGGCGGGCAGGCGGCACCTTAGAGGATCCGCGGCCGGCCCCGACAAACGTACCTTATGTTATGGTCGCGCCGCGTGCAGGGCCCCCTGACGAACGTGCGGGTGTTGGAGTTCGGCCAGCTGATCGCGGGTCCGCTCGTCGGGACGCTGCTCGGGGACTTCGGTGCCGAGGTCATCAAGATCGAGCCCCCGGCGGGGGATCAGATGCGCGACTGGGGCCAGGTGCGCCACGAGGGCAGGACGCTGTGGTGGTCGGTCCTGGCACGCAACAAGCGCTCGGTGGCCCTCGACCTCAAGGACCCCGAGGTGGCGGCGCTCGCACTGCAGCTCACCGCCGGCGCGGACGTGGTGGTCGAGAACTTCCGCCCCGGAGCGATGGAGCGCTGGGGCTTGGGACCGGAGGAGGTGCTGGCGGCCAACCCCGGCTGCATCTACGCGCGCGTGAGCGGCTACGGACAGGACTCGCGCTACAGCGACCGTCCGGGCTTCGCCTCCGGCGGCGAGGCGATCTCGGGGCTGCGCTACATCAACGGCTACCCCGGACAGGCGCCGCCCCGCGGAGGGATATCGCTGGGCGACTCGCTGGCCGCCTGGAGCGCCTTCCAGGGGATCCTGCTCGCCCTGTACGCGCGCGACACCCAGGGCGCGGGCGGGCAGGTGATCGACGCCGCGATCCTCGACGCCTGCTTCGCGATGACGGAGTCGCTCGTCCCCGACTACGCGCTCGGGGGTGTGGTGCGCGAGCCGAGCGGATCGCGACTGCCACGGATCGCGCCGTCGAACGTGTATCGCTCCCGCGACGAGCGCTGGGTTGTGATCGCGGCCAACCACGACCCGCTGTGGCGGCGCCTGGCCGCGGCGATGGGTCGTCCCGAGCTGGCCGAGGATCCGCGCTATGCCAGCCACGCCGCCCGCGGCGAGCACCAGGACGAGCTCGACGAGCTGATCGGGGCGTGGGCATCCGAGCACACCGCCGGCGAGCTCGACGAGCTGCTCGGCGCCGGCGGTGTCGTGTGCGCGCCCGTCAACAATGCGCGCGACATCCTCGCCGACCCCCACTTCCGCGAGCGGGGGCTGATCGTGGACGTGGAGGACGAGTACCACGGAGCGATGCCGATGCCGGGCGTCGTCCCGCAGCTGAGCGCCACGCCGGGCACCATCCGCCGGCCGGCGCCATGGCAGGTGGGAGCCGACACCGTCACGGTCCTGCAGGAGCTGGGCCTCGAGCCGGAGCGGATCGCCGCGCTGCGCGAGCGCGGCGCCATCGTCGCGCCGTAGACGCGACGGCTCAGGCCGCGGCCGCGACCGTCACGCCGTGGCCGGGGGCGGGAACCTGCCGGCGCGGTGCACCAGGCCGGGCGCGGGCCGCCCGAGCTGCCCGGACAGCCACTCCGCGGTCGCACACAGGGCGTCGATGTCGAGCCCGTGCTCGGCGCCCTCGCGCTCGAGCAGCCAGGCGAGATCCTCGGTCGCGACGTTGCCCGTGGCGCGGGGAGCGAACGGACAGCCGCCGAAGCCACCGACGCTGGCGTCGAAGCGGCGTACCCCCGCTTCCAGTCCCGCCACCGCGTTGGCGTAGCCGGCGTTGCGCGTGTTGTGCAGGTGCAGGCCGAGCGGCACGTCGGTGGTCGTGTGGACCGCCTCCAGCACGGCCCGGATCGACCGTGGCGTGGCGGCGCCGATGGTGTCGGCCAGCACCACCACCTCGCAGCCGGCGGCCTCGAGTGCCCGCGCGTGCTCGGCCACCCGCGCGGGCGCCACCTCGCCCTCGAACGGGCACCCGAACGAGGCGGCGAGGATGCCGACCGTCCGGCGCCCGTCGGCACGCGCGGTGGCGATCAGTCCACGGTTGCGCTCGAGGCTCGCTGCGGCTCCCAGCCCCTGATTGCGCCGCGCGAACTCGTCGGTCACCGGGTGCGCGACGTGGACCGCCGCGACACCGCTGTTACTCGCGCGCGCGAGGCCACGCTCGTTGAAGACCAGCAGGGCCAGGCGCCCGGCGGCGTCGTCCACGCGCTCGACCACCTCCTCGGAGCCGGCCATCTGCGGCACCACGTCCTCGCGCACCACGCTCCCGGCCTCGACGGCTTCACAGCCGGCGGCGAGCAGGCTCCGCACCAGCTCCGCCCGGACCTCCGGCGACAGCGTCACGGCCTCGTTCTGCAGGCCGTCGCGGGGCGACACCTCACAGACGAGGACCTGCGGCGCGCGTCCCTCGTCGACTGCCACGGGATCACCCATACCTATTAGTATGTCGCAGCAGTCGCCTCGGCATCAGCAGTCAACGAGGGAGGGCCGGATCGTGAAACTCGAGGGCATCCACCACATCACCTGCGTCACCGCCGACGCCCCCAGCAACGCCGACTTCTACGTGAGGGTGCTCGGCCTGCGGATCGTCAAGAAGACGATCAACCAGACCGACCGCACGACCTACCACCTCTTCTACGGGGACGAGCAGGCCTCCTACGGGAACAACATCAGCTTCTTCGAGTACCGCGGACGTCCCGATGGGCGCGCCGGGGCGGGCAACGTGCACACGATCGTGTGGCGCGTGGGCGAGGACGGCGCGCTCGACTTCTGGGAGCGGCGCCTGGCCGAGCGAGGGCGTCGAGGCCACCCGCTCCGAGCACGAGCTCGACTTCAGCGACCCCGAGGGCCTCGCGCACAGGCTCAGCGGTGGTGGACACGCCGGACCCGCCGCTCACGGGAGAGTCGCCCGACGTCCCCGGCGAGTACGCCCTGCAGGGCTTCGACGGCGTGCAGGCCTACGCCACCGACGACGCCGCCAGCAGCGCGTTCCTCGCTGAGACGCTCGACATGGAGCCGGCCGGCAAGAGCCGCTGGGAGGCGCGCGGAACGCTGCGGGGCGGCTGGTATCAGCTCGACCCGGCTCCGTCGGAGAGGCGGCGCTTCGGTGGGGGCGTGGTCCAGCACATCGCCTGGGGCTGCCTGCCCGAGGACATCGAGAGCTGGAGCGAGCGCGTGGACCCGCTGTGCCCCGATGCGACCGGGATCATCGATCGCCACTTCTTCCGTTCCACCTACTTCACCGAGCCGGGCGGGGTGCTGTTCGAGATCGCCGAGCACGGCGGGCCCGGCTTCGCCATCGGCGAGCCCGACATGCAGCGCATGGGCGACGAGCTGCAGCCTTCCACCCTGGCTGGAGGAGCGGCGCAAGCTCTACGAATGGTCGCTGACGCCCGTGCCCACCACGGCCGAGCTGCGAGCGGGGCTCGCGGTCCGCGGCTGAGCTTCGCTCCGGCCCCGCGATGGCGCGAAGCTCCACCACGGCCTCCCCCGCACGCTCCGGCGCGCGCGGCAGCTCGCGCCTGACCGTCGATGACTGGATCGACGCCGGGCTGACGCTGATCGCCGCAGGAGGGCCTGCGGGCGGTCAAGATCGAGCGCCTGTGCAGCGGGCTGGGCGTGACGAAGGGCAGCTTCTACTGGCATTTCAGCGACATCCAGGGCTATCTGGACGCGCTCGCCGAGGCCTGGGCGCGCGAGCAGCGTTCGAGCCAGGCCTCGCTGGAGGCGCTGCGTGAGCTGGAGCCCGAGGAACGCCTCGCGAGCATGATGCGCCAGCTCACCGGCCCGCGACAGTGGATCCTCGAGCGCGCGATGCGCGAGTGGGCGCGCTCAGGACCCCGAGGTCGCGGCCCGCGTGCGGGCGTCCGATCGCTCGATCTACAAGGAGGTCCGGCGGGCGTTCCTCGACGCCGGCCTCGCCCCGAGGGAGGCCGGACTGAGGGCGCGGGCGGCGTTCGTCGCTGGGGGTGGGCTTCATCCACGTCGCCGAGCGCGCCCCCACGGCGAGCGAGACGGGCGAGCACGAGCACATCCTCGAGCTGCTGATGCGCGCCCCGTGAGCCGGCACGAGATCGAGCGCCGGGCATACGGCGTGGCCTACACCGAGCAGGCCGCCTTCAAGGACACCTACGGCGGCGTCGAGGGCGATCGTGTTCCTCGAGTGCTACCAGCTCGTCCCGAAGGGCATCCCCTCCGACACCGTCCTGATCTTCAGCCATCCCGTGGGCGGCGGCGGGTACCTGCCGATGGTCACCGAGCTGGCCCGGCGGGGCAACCACGTGATCTACGCCAACAGCCGCTACCGCGGCAACGACTCCGCGCTGATCATGGAGAAGGTCGTGCTCGACCTGGCGGCGGCGATCCGTCACGCACGCGAGCGCCTCGGCTACGAGCGGATCGTGCTCGGCGGCTGGAGCGGCGGGGGCCCACTCTCGCTCTTCTACCAGCAGCAGGCGGTCAAGCCGAGCGTCGGCTGCACCCCGGCGGGCGACCCGCCGAGCCTGCTCGACCAAGAGCTCGTCCCCGCCGAGGCGATCCTGCTGCTGGCCGCCCACCCGAGCCGCCACCGCGTGCTGTGCGACTGCATCGATCCGTCGATCCTCGACGAGTCCGACCCCGACCGGCGCGACCCGGAGCTGGACCTGTACGCGGCCGCCAACCCCAACCAGCCGCCCTACGCCCCGGATTTCCTCGAGCGCTACCGGACGGCACAGCTCGCGCGGGTGCGCCGCATCACCGCCGCGGTCAAGGACCGGCTCGGCTCGCTGCGCGCCGACGGACCGCCCCCACGACGAGCGCGCCTTCGTGGTCCACGGAACGCTGGCGGACCCCCGTGTGCTCGACCCGACGATCGACCCCAACGAACGCCAGCCCGGCGTCTCGTTCCTCGGCGACCCGCGCGTCGTCAACGACGGCCCGATCGGGCTCGCGCGATTCTGCAGCCTGCGCAGCTGGCTCTCGCAATGGAGCGTGGACGACGCCAACGCCGACGGCGTGCGGGCAGCCGCCGACGTGACCGTGCCCGCGCTGGTGGTCAGCAACGGCGCCGACAACATCTGCACGCCCGGCTACGCCACGGCTGTGTTCGAGGCGCTCGCCAGCGAGGACAAGTCCGAGCTCAGGATCGCGAAGGCCAACCACTACTACATCGGCCCCGACCAGCGGGAGCACCTCGGGCGATCCGCCACCGCGTGCACGGAATGGCTGATCGCGCGGGGCCTTGCGCCCGCGGCGGCGCTCGCCGGGCCGTGACGCCCGAAGAGCTGCTCGACGGCCTGTTCGCGGCCATCACGGCGCGCGACGTCGACGCCATCGATGACCTCTACCACGCAGACATGCGCTTCTGGACGAACGCCTCGGGGCTCACGATCGACCGCACGGGCAGCCTGCGGGTACTGCGCTCCTTCCTGCGACGGGTGACGAGCGCGCGCTACGAGGTGCTCGAGCGCCGCCACTGGGACGGCGGCGCGATGCAGCGCCACGTGCTCCACGTGCGCGTCGGCGAGAGCGAGCACGCGATCGACGTGTGCATCGTGTTCGCCTTCTCCGAGGAACGCATCAGCGCCATCTGGGAGTACGTCGACGGTCGCGCGCTGGCCCCGCTCGGGTGGTGAGGGCGTCAGCCGACCGCGCGGGCCAGTCGCGAGGACAGTGAGCGCAGCTGCTCGATGAGCTCCGGGGGCTCGTCGACGTCGAAGTCAACCCCGATCATCGCGATCCGTAACGCCAGCCAGCTGAGGTCGTCGTCGCCGGTGCGGAACCGGCAGCGACCTGCGTCCAGGGGTTCGATCGTGCCCCAGTGCGAGGGCACGCTGGGAGCGACCGAGTCGAGGGGCGCGTGCAGCGTCACGACCGCCTCGAAGCGGTTCGGTGCATTGGTGATGCTCTCTGCCACGTAGGCGGCGGCGTCCTTGGCCGGCAGTGCCCGCTGCGTGAAGCGCACACCCGTCGCGGCGGGCTTCGCGAGCCGGTCGAGCCGGAACGTGCGCCAGTCCTCGCGCCGCCGGTCCCAGGCGAGCAGGTACCAGCGACGGCCGTGATTGACGAGCGAGTGGGGCTCGACCTCGCGGCGGCTGGCGGTGCCGTCGCGGCGGCGGTAGCCGAAGCGGACGAGCTCCAGGTCACGGCATGCCGCGGCCAGCACGGTCAGATGCTGGGGATCGACGGTCGGACCGGCAATCGGCAGCGCGACCGTCGCCGACCCGAGCGCCGCCACGCGCCGGCGCAGGTGGCTCGGGAGCACCTGCTCGAGCTTCAGCAGAGCGCGCACCGCGGTCTCCTCGATGCCGGTGACCGAGGCCCGCGTGGCCGTGCGCAGGCCGACCGCGATCGCGATCGCCTCATCGTCGTCGAGCAGCAGCGGGGGCATCGCGCTGCCCGCGCGCATGCGGTAGCCGCCGCTCGGGCCGGTGAGCGAGTCCACCGGATACCCGAGCCGGCGCAGGCGGTCGACATCGCGGCGGATCGTGCGAGCGGACACCTCGAGACGCTCCGCGAGCTCCCTGCCCGGCCATTCGCGGCGGCCCTGGAGGAGCGTGAGGAGCTCCAGGAGTCGGCTCGAGGTCTGGATCACAGGGGTTTGATGATGACGGCCATTGAGGACCGATATTGACCTAAATAGGCCATAGCGTGTCCGCCATCCCCATCACCGACACAAGGAGCTACTTCTGAGATGCCCGAGCGAGACGGATACATCCCCGGCGTGCCCTGCTGGACGGACACGGGCCAGCCCGACCCCGGCGCAGCGACCAAGTTCTACGGCGAGCTGTTCGGCTGGGAGCTGGAGGACGTGATGCCCCCGGGCGCCGGCCCCTACTTCATCGGCCGCATCCGGGGCGGCGACGTGGCGGCGGTCACCCAACCCGAACAGCCCGGTGACCCGGCCGCATGGCGGACGTACATACAGGTCGAACGCGCGGACGACACCGCCGAGCGGGTCCGCTCTGCGGGCGGAACGATCGTGGCCGAGCCCTTCGACACCGGGGACGCGGGCAGGATGGCCGTGTTCGCGGACCCCGATGGCGCCGTGTTCCGCGTCTGGGAGCCCAAGCAGCACAAGGGAGCCGCAATCGTCAACGAGCACGGCGCGGTGAACTTCAACACCCTCCACACCCGCGACGTGGAGTCGGTGAAGGCCTTCTACCGGACGGTGTTCGGCTGGGACACGCTCGAGCTCGGTCCCGGCATGGCGATGTGGACGCTGCCCGGCTACGGCGACCACCTCGAAGCGAAAACGCCCGGCCTGCGCGAGCAGATGGGCTCACTCGGCGCTCCGCCCCACTTCGAGGACGTGGTGGCGTCGGTCGTGCCCTGCGAGGCGGATGAGACCCCGCACTGGAGCGTGACCTTCGCGGTCGACGACGCCGACGCGATCGCGCGCAGGACGGCGGAGCTCGGCGGTCAGGTGACGGTGGCGCCGTTCGACGCGCCGTGGGTCAGGACCACCGTGCTCACCGACCCGCAGGGCGCGACCTTCACTGCCAGCAAGTTCGTCGCCGAGAACAAGGATCTCCTCGCCTCAGCGGCCGGCTCGCAAGCCGCCTAGCGCAGTGCCTGCGCGGGTGGGGCGCCATGCGAGGCGCCCCGCCCCGCGCGGGCGAAGACGGTCCTGGAGCCACTGCGCCGCCGCCGGCTTTCGGCGCCGGCGGCCGAGCTCGGTTCAGGCGGCGCCCGCCGGCGCCCCCAGCTTCACCGGCAGGGTCTTGAGCTGGTTGATGAAGGCGGAGCGCACCCAATCGGGCGAGCCGTCGAGCGCGATCTCCGGATAGCGGGCGAGCGTCTGCTCGATCAGGATCCTCAGCTCCAGGCGCGCCAGCGCCGTGCCGAGGCAGAAGTGCCGCCCCCCGGCGCCGAAGGCCTGGTGCTCGGCTTTGCGCCGCAGGTCGAAGCGGTCGGGGTCCTCGTAGCGCGTCTCGTCGCGGTTGGAGGAGACGTACCACATGACGACCTTCTCGCCCTCCTTGATCTGCTGGCCGTGGAGCTCGGTGTCGCACGTCGCGGTGCGACGGAAGTGCGCGAACGCGGGGAACATGCGCAGCGACTCCTCGACCGCATCTCCGACAAGCGACGGATCCTCGAGCAGCAGACGACGCTGCTCCTCGTCTTCCATCAACGCGCGCATGCCGCTGCAGTAGGTCGCCTTGGTCGAGTCGTTGCCGGCGGCCATGAGCAGGAAGAAGCCCATCACGATCTCGTGTTCCTCGAGTTTCTCGCCTTCGACCTCGGCGTGCACGAGCACGCTCGTGAGGTCGTCGGTGGGGTTCTCCTGGCGCTCGGCGATGAGCTTGCCGCAGCGCTCGAACAGCTCCGGTACGAGCGTCTCCATGATCCCGTCGATGCCCTCGGGGTTGAGGTCCTCGTCGCCTCCGCCGAGGAGCGCGTTCATGAGCTCGGCCCAGATCACGTCTTCCTCCTCGGAGATGCCCATGAAGCTGCCGATCACGCGCGCGACGACGGGCTGGGCAACCTCCGTGACGAGGTCGCAGCTCTCACGGCCGTCAAGGCGGTCGAGCACCTCGCCCACGATCTCGCGGATGCGCTCCTCGTGGTCGGCGATCCGCTTCGGCGTGAAGCCGGCCTGGAAGAGAGCCTTGACGCGGTCGTGCTTGGGCGGGTCCATGCCGATGAACATCGCGCGCGAGAGCTCCATCGGCAGCACCCCACCGGCCGTAACGCCGCCGACTTCGGAGGAGTAGGTGCGCCAGTCGCGGCTGACGGTGTGGACATCCTCGGCCGTCGTGACCGACCAGAAGCCGTCCTCGGCGGGCAGGTCGCTGAAGAACTGCTCGGTGCGATGGATCGGGCATTCCGCGCGCATGCGCTTGAAGGCCTCGTGCGGGGGGCCCTCCTCCCACAGCTCCTCCTCGGTCAGTTCGATGCTGCGGATGTCGCCGTCGACGGTCGCCATTGAAACCTCCCTATGTACGAGATGCTCGTGGGGCCGGAGTGCGGCCGCGTGCGCGGCTCCAGCCGGTGTCGATGTTTGGAGAGTACTAAAGATTGGACACTTCTCTATACTTCACCGTCGCGTGCCAGCCGTCGGTGAGAGAAGCGAGGCCCTCGCCCAGGAGAACGGGCATGCGCGGCGCGTGCGGGTCACCAAGGAGCGCATCCTGGCCGCCGCCCTCGACGCCTTCGCACGAGAGGGCTACGGCGCCGCCACCATCGACGCGATAGCGGCTGCCGCGGGCACGGCGCCGGCGTCGGTCTACAACCATTTCGAGAGCAAGGCCGGGGTGGCGCAGGCACTGGCCGAGGACGCCCTGGCGGCACACGACTCCTACGTGGCCGCCACCTGGGCGCTCGAGGCGTCGCCGCTGGAAAGGCTGATCGCGGCGGCGGGCGCGACGCTCGCGTTCGCGAGCGAGCAGCCGACCCTGTTCCAGGCGATGTCGCTCTCCTACCTGCGCCCGCTCGGCCTGTTCCCGGCCGACACCGCACCCGGGGCCGCGATCTCCGCCCGCCGCGAACAGCAGCTGCAGCGCGTTGCCACCAACCTCGAAGAGGCCATCGACGCCGGCGAGCTCCGCGCGCTGAACATCCACGCGACCTCGCGTTTCATCATCGCGGCGTGGGCCGGGGTGCTGACGATGGAAGCCCGTCACGACGCCGACGCCGACCCGGTCGCCACCGTCAGCGCGGGAATCCGCGTGATCATCAGGGGCGCCGCCGCCCCGGCCGCGCTCACCGCCGACGGACAGCTGCGGTCGCGTTATGAGCGCGCGCTGTCACGTCACGGCTTCGATGCGGCGTAGGCGCCGGTGAGCGCAACCATGCGCAGCAACCGTGCGGTGGGCGAGATCGTGCTCGAGCTGCCGCGCTAGCCGTGCCGGGCGCGCGATGAGCCTCATCTTCGGCGCGCCCTGCCAGTTGGGGTACGTGGTGCGGGACATCCGCGCGGCGATGGACGCGTGGACCCGGCACGGCGTCGGGCCGTGGTTCTACATCGAGAACGTCGAGGCCGACTACTTCCGCCACCGGGGCGTCGACTCGCCCCTGCAGATGAGCGTGGCGATCGCGAACTCGGGGCCGCTGCAGCTCGAGCTGATCCAGCAGCGCAACGACGCGCCCTCGCTGTACCGCGAGTTCCTGGACTCCGGCCGCGAGGGCTTCCAGCACATCTCCTACTGGACGACCGACTACCAGGACCTCTACGACCGGGCCCTGTCGCTCGGCTACGCCGTCGGGCACGAGGGATCGATCGGCGGCGAGCGGGGCCGCTTCGCCTACCTCGAGCGCGAGGACGCGCGCGCCAGCGAGACGCTGATCGAGATCTCCGACGTGAGCGGTCCCAAGGGCGCCTTCTTCGACCACGTGCGCGAAACCGCGGCCGGCTGGGACGGCAGCGACCCCATCCGCAAGCCCGGCTGACGGGCCCTCAGCGCGCGTCGGCGAGGCTGCGGGACCCGAACTCCCGGCGCAGGAACAGGTAGGCGATCGCCCCCCGATCAGGGGCACGATGAAACCGATCGCCTGGCGTTGTCAGCTTCGCAACGGGTGCGGACCGTGCCCGCCGTCGGGCCGCCGAACCCGCGCCCGGGGTTCGGCCCACGATCGATCAGGTCGAGAGGCCGCTGATCGCGTCCCCGATCAGCTTGACTCCGATCAGCAGGCAGATCACGGCCATGATGGTCGCGTTCTCGCGCGCCATCCACTCGTGCAGCCGGCCGAGCAGCTCGACGGCACGCTCACCACCCATCAGGAACTTGATCGCGATCGGCGCCGCGACCCCGATCGTCGCGATCACCACGAACACCGCGAGCGCGACGGCCTGGTCCCCGGTGCTCGCGCCCGTCTGGGCGATCGCGGCGGCGCCGCCCACGAGCAGCAGCAGGTTCTTGGGGTTCACGACGGCCAGCAGCACGCCCATGCCAGCGGCCTTCGCCGGGTTGAAGCTGTCGATCGCCTGCATCCAGCTCGGCAGCTCGGCTTCGGCGCCTGCGCGCGGGCGTCCCCGCCACTGCTGCACGGCGACCCGCAACAGCACGACTCCCAGCACGAGCTTGAGGATGCTCACCCAGTCCGCCGGCGCCGCGGCTTCGCTGGCGTCGCGGCTGCTGGCCAGAAGCAACACAACGGCACCCCCGACCGCCAGCGCGAGCACCCAGCCGGCCAGAAAGGCGATCCCCTCGGTGGGCCCGGCGGGGGTCGACAGCATCAGCACGACTCCCACAATCGGAATCGGGCTGAGGGCGATCGCGACCGCGAACGGGAGCGCCTGCCCTATCGCCTGTCCCATGCGTCCCCCATCGCGGCGGCGAGGATATCCATCCCGGCGCGCACAAACCACCCGCGGCCGTGACGCCCACACCGCCAGGTAGCTTCTCGCGCGAGCGAGCCGATGTCGAGCCGATGGGACACGAGCCGCACCGAGGCGTTCAGCGACGGCGTGTTCGCGATCGCGATCACGCTGCTGGTGCTGGACCTGACGGTGCCCTCAGACGAACTGCACCACCTGGCCCACGGCATCCTGCACCAGTGGCCCGAGTACCTCGCCTACGTCACGAGCTTCGTCACGATCGGAGGACTGTGGCTGGCACACCACGGCATCTTCCGCCGCCTGCAGTTCGTCGACAGCCGGGTGATGCGGATCAACCTCCTGCTCCTGCTCGTCGTCTCCTTCCTGCCGTTCCCGACGCGGCTGATGGCCGAGGCGATCCGCGACTCCAACGCCGAGCGCACCGCCGTGATCTTCTACGGCCTCGCGCTCACCGTCGTGTCGTTCACCATGGCGGCCCTCTGGACCGCGGTGCTCCGCGACCGCAAGCTGCTCAAACCCGAGGTGGACGAGACCGAGGTCAGGGCGGTGACGCTCGCATCGGCGCCCAACGTCGGCTTCCACCTCGGCGCCACCGCGCTCGCAGTCCCCGCCCCGAGGGCCGCCGCCTTCGTGTACCTCGCGATCGCCCTGCAGGCCGTGTTCCGCGCCCGCCCCGACGCCACCGTCGCGGATGGCGGCGAGCCACCCGTCCCGGCTGACTGAGGCCGGAAGTATGCTCCTCGGATGTTCCGCAGGTGGGCAATCAGGCTGGCCTTCTCACTTGTGGGCATCGCGATCGGCCTGCTGCTCTGCACCGCGCTGCTCAGCAGCTTCTCGGTCAGCGCGACCGCACTCGTCGAGGCGACGCTGCTGTTCTGGATCATCCACATCGTGGTCCAGTTCCTGGCGATCAAAGTCCTGATCCGCCAACCCTCCGTGGCGATGGCGGGCCTGCTCGCGCTGGCCTCCACGATCGTCGCGTTGCTGATCGTCAACGTGATCGTCAGCGGCATGCACGTCGGCGGACCGGGCACATACATCCCCGCAACCCTCATCATCTGGGCCTGCACCGCCGCCTCGGATTTCCTCGGCACGCGCCGGATCCGCGAGAACCGCGCCGAGCGGCGCAGCAACTGAGTACCGCGGCCCCGCCGCCGCAGCCGTTTCCTGCCGCCGTTCCCTCGCAACAGGTCCGTCGCGGACGGTCCGCGCCGCCGCTACCGCGTGAGTTCCGGGGTCACGCGCCGGCGCCCTCGGCCGAGGAGAGGCCGTGCTCGCCGGCCGGCCGGTGCGCCTCGCCGGCCCCGGCGTGGGCGGGCGCCCTCGCGCCGTCGATCGCCGTGAGCACGACGACGAGCGCGCAGCCCACGAGCGCGGCCGCGACCCAGAACGCCAGGTGGTAGCCCGAAGTGAGCGCCGAGGCCGTCGAGGCCCCGCTCGCTTTGAGGCTGTTGCTGTGCGACGTCGAGAGCGTGGCGAGCATCGCCAGCCCGAGCGCCCCGCCGACCTGTGCGGTGGTGTTCACGAGACCCGACGCGAGTCCCGCGTCCTGCTGGGTCGCGCCGGTCATCGCGACGTTCATCAGCGCCGGGAAGGCGGTGCCCGCCCCGAGCCCGAGCAGCAGCATCGACGGCGCCACCTGGAGTCACGTAGTGCGCGTGGACGGGTGCGAGCGCGAACAGGACCAGACCGGCGAGGATCAGGCGTCAGCCCGGCGAACAGCGTCCGCCGCGGCCCGAGCGCCATGAAGATGCTGCTCCGAGTAGCCGGATCGACAGCGTGCCCATCGCGATCGTCACCGGCAGGAAGGCGAGCCCGATCTTCAGCGCGTCGTAGCCGAGCACTCGTCGCAGGTACAGCGCGCCGAGGAAGAACATCCCGAACATCCCCGCGACCGACAGGATCTGGATCGCGTTCGCCGCCACGATCGGGCGCGAGCGGAAGATGCGCAGCGGCATCAGCGGCCTGCGGGCACGCGCCTCGCGCACGAAGAAGGCCGCCAGCAGCCCGAGCGAGCCCGCGCCGAGCAGCAGCGTGCGTGCTCGCGCCCCAGCCGTGCTTTCGCGGCCGGGTCCACGATCGTGTAGACGCCGAGCATCAGCGCGCTCGTGATCAGCACGGCGCCGGGAACGTCCGCGCCCTCGCGCAGGCCGATGCCCGGCAGGTCCGGTGACCAGGCGCCGCGCGGCGAGGATCGTGGCGATGCCGATCGGCAGGTTCACGAAGAAGATCCAGTGCCAGTTGATCGACTGCGTCAGCACGCCGCCCGCGAGCAGGCCGACCGAGCCGCCGGCCGAGGCCACGAACGCGAACACGCCGATCGCCTTCGCCTGCTCGCGGGGCTCGGGGAACATCGTCACGATCATCCCCAGGATCACCGCCGAGGTCATCGCGCCGCCGACCCCCTGCACGAAGCGGGCGGCCACCAGCCACGAGGAGCTCTGCGCGGCGCCACACAGCAGCGAGGCGCCCGTGAAGAGCGCGACGCCTGCGAGGAAGATGCGCCGGCGGCCGATCAGGTCGCCGACCCGGCCGGCCAGCAGCAGCAGGCCGCCGAACGCGATCAGGTAGGCGTTCACGACCCAGGCCAGGCTCGACGTGGAGAAGTGGAGGTCTTCCTGGATCGACGGGCAGCGCGACGTTCACGATCGTCACGTCGAGGACGATCATCAGCATCCCCACGCACAGCACGTAGAGGGCCAGCGCGGCGCTCGCGGAGGCGTCCGTCGCCGCCGTCTCCGGGGCCTGCGCGGGTGCCGCGCTCATACGCCGGCTCCCTGAGCCAGCGCCTCGCCGAGCTTGTCGAGCAGCTCACCGGTTCCGTGCTCGCGCTCCTGCGGGCGTGTCGATCGCCGTCGAGGAACACGCCCTGCTCGGTGTAGCGCATGTGCGTGCCGGCGCCCGCCTGCGAGGAACTCGACCGTCGTGACCGACACGCTCATCCGCTCGTCGTCGCGGTGCATGTTGTAGGTGTAGACGATGCGCTCGTTCGCGACGATGTCTTCGTAGAGCGCGTCGTAGCTGTACACCGAGTCTCCTGCGTTGACGACGAAGTGCTCGCGGCCGCCGACGCGGAAGTCGAGCTCGTGCGCCCCGCTCGCCCTCGGGCGGCCCGAACCAATGGCTCTTGGCGCTCAGGTCCGCCCACGCCGCGAACACCCGCGCCGGCGGGGGCGTCGTAGTCGCGCTCGATCACGAAGGTCGCGTGGGTTGCCGATCGCTTGCTCATGTCTGTCTCCTTGTCTTTGACTGCGGTTGCGGCTCCGGACTCATCGCCCTGTTCGGCGAGAAATTCGCCGAGGCGGTCCAGGCGTGCCTCCCACTGCGCCCGCCGCTCGCTGATCCAGCGCTCGGCCGTGCTGAGCGCCTGCGGCTCGATCTCGCAGGTGCGCACGCGGCCGACCTTGTGCGAGCGCACCACACCCGAGTCTTCGAGCACGTGCAGGTGCTGGACGACGGCCGGGAGCGAGATCGCCAGCGGCCGGGCCAGCTCGCTGACCGACGCCGGCCCATCCAGCAGCCGGTCGATCATCGCGCGCCTGTTGGCATCCGAGAGCGCGTGGAAGACGACCTCGACGGAGGGCTCGGGGGAAGGCGAGGGCGAATACTGAAGCATCCACTTAACTATTAGCAGATCGGCCCACCTTCCCCTTACCCGCACGCCGCCGGGGCCGCACGCACGCTGGGGCCGACGCACGCCGCCGCCGCGGCCGCAGCACGCCGCCGGGGCCGCAAGAGCCACAGTCCGGCGTCCCCGCCCCGCGGACGCGGCCGCGCTCAGCTGCTCGGGATCGAGGACGAGGGCGCCGCGGGCCGCTCAGGCGTTGCTGCCGCCGTCCACCACCAGCTCGGAGCCGGTGGTGTAGAGGCTCTCGTCGGAGGCGAGGTACACGAGCGCGTGGGCGACCTCCTCGGGCGTGCCGATCCGTCCGAGGGGGATCGTGCGCACGAGCCGGTCGATCAGCTCCGGGGTGGCTTCGCGCTGGCGGGTGTTCATGTCGGTGTCGATCTGGCCCGGGTGCACCGAGTTGACCCGCACCCCGGCCCGTGCGAGCTCGCGCGCCGCGACCTTGGTCATGCCGCGGACCGCCCACTTGCTGGCCGCGTAGGCGCTCAGCAGCGGCCCGCCCGTGAGGCCCGCCAGCGAGGAGACGTTGATGATCGAGCCGCCGCCGCGGGAGCTCATGTGGGCGGCCACCGTGCGCATCCCCAGGAACACGCCCACGACGTTCACGTCCAGCACCTTGTTGAACTGCGCCAGCGAGGTTGTGGCCAGGGGCTCGGCGAGGAACACGCCCGCGTTGTTCACGAGCACGTCGATGTGGCCGTGCCGCTCGAGCGCCGCGGCCACGGTCTCGCTCCAGGCGTCCTCGCTGGTCACGTCCTGGGCGAGCCCGACGCGCTCCCGTGCCGAGCCGTCCGGCGAGCTGCGCGGCCCGCTCACCGTCGGCGTCGGTGAGGACCAGCAGCGCACCCTCGGCCACGAAGCGCTCGGCGGTGGCCGTGCCGATCCCGCCCGCGGCCCCCGTCACGAGCGCGACCTTCCCCTTCAGCCGGTCGGTCACCGGGACGTCGACGACGAATGGCGCTTTGCAGCGCCGGCGCTGCCGTCGGTGAGCACGCGCGCCACTCTAGCCGCTGGACTCGGCCGGCCGCGGCAACCCGCGGGGCGCCCGGGGTGGGACGGGGGGACTAGTCCACGGGCCCCTTCTCGTGAAGCCGGCGGCGCAGCGCGGCAGCGCCCGGGGGCTGCGCGGCGCGGTCGCCCTTCGGCAGCCGGATCTTGACCTTGCCCACGATCAGTTCCCCGGGGGCGCGGCCGTAGGAGCGTTTGGCGTCGGGGCCCGCGGCCTGGTAGACGACCGCGACCGTCACGCCGCGGCGAGTGCAGGGGTCGCTGAACGGGTATTCGAGGCGCAGGTGGACGGTCTGGCCGGCGGCGACGTTGCGGTCCAGTACAGCGCTGCGGAGCCCTTCCGCCCGGGGGCCGCACGGTTCGCTCTCGACGGAGTACTCCTCGGCCGCGCTGGTGACGGCGAAGGGCGCGCTGACGGTCACATCGGCCGCGACCACGCGTCCGTGGCGGACCTCGAGCCTGGCCCGCGGAACACGGTTGAAGCTTCCCGGCGGCGTCACCCGCAGGTCCGGGGGGTACGGATTCGCGCGCGTACAGGGGTGCTCTACGGCGGCCGAGCGCCCCGTTTCCGCGTCCGAGCCGTTTTCGCAGGTGTGCCCGTGATCGTCGTAGGTGATCTTCACGAGCGGCCCGACCGTGCCCGGCCCTTCTCCGGGGGTGTCGGTGCCAGGGGCCTCTCCGTGTCCTTCGCCTTCGTGGCCGCCGGCGGCGGCAGGGAGCACGATCAGGAAGGCGCCGAGGCCACGCACGACCGGGACCACGTGCAACGAGCCGCCCGCGCGGTAGGTCACGCTCACGGCGTGGGGACCGAGGATCCCGTACACCAGGGTGCGCCGGTGAGCGGCGGGCTGGTGGGTCCTCTGCGGCGGGCCACCCGAGAACGCTTCCGGGAAGGCGGCGTTCTCGTCCGCGCCGGACACTTCGGCGGTCACGGCGCTGCCCCACGCCTGCCCGCCGGCGACCACGTCGCCGTAGGCGAGCACGCAGCTGCCCCGTTCACTGGTCATGCCGCCGTCCGCGGCGCCGCCGGCATATGTCGGCAGCACGCCCGGGCCGACCGGGTGAAAGCGCAGGTCGTCGTGGAAGGCGCCGTCGATCCCGAGCTCGCCGAGGACGCCTTCCTGGACCCTCCCGAGCTGGACGCACACGAGTCCCCGGGTGGTCCGCACCACGCGCATCCCCCACGGCGGCGAACCGGCCGGGTCCGCCACCCGCAGTGAGAGCAGCTTCCACTTCCCCGGCTGCGGCAGGCCCGCGCCCACGGTCGGGCGGGCGAACTGCGGGGCGGGCACCGCCGCGCCCGTGAGGATCACGCCGGAGGCAGCCAGCGCGACCGCGGCGCCGCCCAGCAGCAGCAGCACGGCGGCGGCCGCCAGCAGCAGCCGCGGCGCCCGCCGCAGGGACGCGCGCGTGCCGCGTTGCGGACGCTCGATCGCCCGCCGCAGCTCAAGCTCGAGATCCTCCAAGGCCTGGAACCTGTGACCCATCAGACGCTCCACTCCCCTGCCGTGCTCGCACCCAGCGCACCCTGGAGCGCTCGCAGCCCGCGTGAGACGCGTGCCCGCGCCGTCGGCTCGGAGACACCGAGGCGGCGCGCCACCTCCTCGTAAGGGAGGTCGTCGACGACCCTCATCCTGACCGCGTCGCGCTGGTCGCGGGTGAGTCCGTCGAGGGCCTCGCCGAGCAGCTCCCGGGCACCCTCCAGGCCGGCGGCACGCTCGATCGCCACGAGGTCGTCCTCGTGCGCGGTGGGCGTGCTCATCCCCAGCCGGCGCAAGGCCGTGCGCTGCGCGCGGCCCTTGCGCAGGAAATGGGACAGCTGTCGGCGCGCGATCGTCAGCAGCCAGGCGCGCATCTCCGCGCGGCTGTCCGTGCGCACGCCGGGCCATCCGCGCCACGCCTGGGCGAAGGTCTCGGCCGTCAGGTCGAGTGCCACCTCGGCGTCGAATGTCCTACGGGTCAGAAACAGGAGCACGAACTCGGCCTCCTCTCGGTAGAAGGCGACGAAGCTGTCGGGGTCCGCCATCACCACAAGATTGCCCCGAGCGCCGATCCTGTGACGAAGCACGATGATCCGCAACACTCCGTGCCGCGATCCGCCGCCGCGACCCAGAAAGGCCGATGACCCAAATGCGCAAGATCCAGAGTCAGGGTGTCCACCACATCACGCTCGTGGGCGCCGACCGCGAGACCTCGATCGGCTTCTGGGAGGGCGTGCTCGGGATGCCCTTCGTGTTCGAGCAGCCCAACCTCGACAACCCCGACGAGAGCCATCTCTACTTCGACCCGGGAGACGGCCGCCTGATCACGGTCTTCACCAACGAGGGACGAACGCCGGATCCGGAGCGGACCCCCACCGATCCCGGATGCGTCCACCACCTTGCTTTCGCGCTCTCGCAGGCGACGTTCGCCCAGACCGTGGAGCGGCTCGACGAGCGCGCGATCGAGCACAGCGGGGTCAAGGACCGGGGCTTCATGGACTCGATCTACTTCAAAGACCCGCTCGGGCTCCTGATCGAGCTCGCCTCCTACCGCTTCGAGCCGCCGGCCGGGCACACCCACGCCGAGGTGCTGCTCGCCGCCCACCGCATCCGCGTGCAACGGGGCGACTACAACATCGCTCCGATCCACCTCGCCGACGCGATCGAGCAGCTCGTCGAGGGCTCCCAGGACTCGCTGTCAGCCGACCGCGGGCCGCAGGACCCCTACCGCAGGGCGGCGACTCAGGGCTGATCTGCGTACTCGGAGCGGTCCACGAGATTGCGCGGCGGCCCGCCCCGGAGGAAGCGCCGCACGTTCTCGGCCGCCTCGCGCGCAGCCGACGCCAACGTCCCCTGCGTGATCGCCGAGTTGTGCGGCGAGCCGAGCAGGTTGGGAAGCTCGAAGAAGGGCCGGCGTGTGGCGAACGAGCCGTGCCTGCGGGGCTCCTGCCACCACACGTCGAGGCCCGCCGAGAAGGATGGGTGCCCACGCAGGTGCTCGTACAGCGCGTCTTCATCGACGATCGCGGCCCGCGCGGGGTTGACGAGGATCGCGTCCTCCTTCATCAGCTCCAGCTCGCGGCGGCCGATCAGGCCGCGCGTGGAGCGGGTCAGCGGCAACGTGATCACGAGCACGTCGGCGGCGGCGAGCAGCGTGTCGAGATCCGCCGGCGTCCCGGTCCACTCGACCCCCTCGGTCGCATGGCCCGCGCGGGTGACCGCATGGATGCGCGCACCGAGCGCCCTGAACAGCGTCGCGCTCTCGCGTCCGATGCCCCCGAAGCCGAGGATTCCGACCACCGATCCGCGGATTTCGCGATTGAGCGTGCCCTGGTCGAACTCGCCGCGTGCCATCGCCGCCTGGTTCTGGGGCAGGCGCTTGGCGAGCGCCAGCGTCAGGGCCAGCACGTGCTCGGCCATCGGCCGGGCGTAGGCGCCCGCGTTGGAGGCCACCGGCACCGCCGGCGCGAGGCGCTCGAACGGCACCCCGTCGGCGCCGGCCGACTCGAGCTGCACGAGCCCCACGTTCGCGATCTCCTCGAACTCCCCCTGTCCGTCGAGCTCGCGCTCCAGGCTCAGCGCCAGCAGCGCCCGGGCCGAGCCGAGCGCACCCGCCCGCTCCGCCTGCTCGAGGTCTGACAGGTACACGACCTGTGCCTCGTCCTCGAGCGTGGCCGAGATCGCCTCGCGAAGCTCGGCTCCCGCACGGAAGGTCACGACCACCAGGGGCCGCCGCGCGCCCCGCGCCCCCGCCACTGCTCCTCAGCCCCGCGGTTGGCCGCCGCCCGCGGTGCCCGCCGACACCTCGCCCGACTCCGGCGCGTCATCACGCACGCGGGCCCGGATCGCCGACTGGGCGGCGGCGATCCGCGCGATCGGCACGCGATAGGGCGAGCAGGAGACGTAGTCGATGCCGGACGCATTCAGGAACTCGATCGAGTCCGGGTCTCCGCCCTGCTCGCCGCAGACGCCGAGCGTGAGCTCCGGGCGCGCCTGGCGCCCGAGCCAGGCCCCCATCCTGATCAGCTGCCCGACGCCCGGCGTGTCGAGCGTCTCGAACGGCGAGCGGTCGAGAATCTTGATGTCGATGTAGCGACCGAGCAGGCTCGCCTCGATGTCGTCGCGGCTGAAGCCGAGTGCGGTCTGGGTGAGGTCGTTGGTGCCGAAGGAGAAGAAGTCGGCGCGCTCGGCGATGCGGTCGGCCTGCAGGCACGCGCGGGGAAGCTCGATCATCGTGCCGACCCTCACGCGCGCTGTGCCGACCTCGGCGGCGACGCGCTCGATCAGCTCACGGGCGAGCTCGAGCTCGCGCTCGTAGGCGACCAGCGGCACCATCACCTCGACGTCGCTGCCCGGCACCCGCGCCGCCGCGCTGAACAGGGCCCGGACCTGCATCTCGTACAGGCGCGGATACAGCAGGCCGAGGCGCACGCCGCGCGTGCCGAGCATCGGGTTGGACTCCTGCAGCTGCTCGACGCGCCGGCGCTCGGGGGAGCCCTCGGGCAGCGACTCGGGGTGGGGCAGGAACTCGTGCAGCGGCGGGTCGAGCAGGCGCACGGTCACCGGGCGGCCGTCGAGCGACGCGCAGGATCTCTTCGAAGTCGGCCTGCTGCAGCGGCGCGCAGCCGCTCGGATCGCCGCATCGCGCTCCTGCTCGTCGGCGGCCATGATCACGGCCGCCATCAGCGGCTGGCGCTCGCCGAGGAACATGTGCTCGGTGCGGCACAGGCCGATGCCCTCGGCGCCCAGCTCGATCGCCTTGCGGGCATCCTGCGCCGGTGTCGGCGTTCGCGCGCACCCCCAGCGTGCGCAGCTCGTCGCACCAGGCGAGCACCGATCTGCAGCTGCTCGGAGATCTCGGGCTCGACCAGCGGGACGTCGTCGGTGGTGACGGTGCCGTGGCTGCCGTCGATCGCGATCCGCTCGCCGGCGCGCACCACGCGCTCGCCGATCCGCACCTCCCCGCGCGCCTCGTCCACCACCACCTCCGCCGCTCCGGTGACCGCCGGCCGGCCCATCCCGCGCGCGACCAGCGCGGCGTGGCTGGCCTTGCCGCCCTCGCTCGTGAGGATCCCGCGTGCCGCGTGGAAGCCGGCCACGTCGTCCGCCTCGGTGAAGGCGCGCACGAGGATCACGTCCCGCCCCTCGGCGGCCGCCGCGATCGCCGCCTGCGCGCTGAGCGCGATCTCGCCCTTGGCCGCACCGGGAGAGGCGGCGACGCCCCGCGCGAGCACCTGCATCTCGGCCGCGGGGTCGAAGGTCGGGTGCAGCAGCGCGTCGAGCGAGGAGGGGTCGATCGGTCAGCAGCGCGGCCTCGCGATCGAGCAGGCCCTCGGCGACGGCGTCGACGGCAAAGCGCACCGCCGCCTGTGCGGGACGCTTGGCGTTGCGTGTCTGGAGCATGTACAGGCGGCCCTCCTGGACGGTGAACTCCGTGTCCTGCATGTCGCCGTAGTGACGCTCGAGCGTGCGCAGGATCCCGAGCAGCTCAGCGTGGACCTCGGGCATCCACGCGCGCAGCTCCGCGAGGTCGCGGGGTGTGCGCACGCCCGAGACCACGTCCTCGCCCTGGGCGTTGGGCAGGAAGTCACCGGAGGGCTCGGGCGCCCCGGTGAGCTCGTCGCGGGAGAAGGCCACGCCGCTGCTGCTGCTCTCGCCGAGGTTGCCGAACACCATCTGCTGCACGTTCACCGCCGTGCCCCAGTCGTCGGGGATGTGGTTGATGCGCCGGTAGGCGATCGCGCGCGCGCCCTGCCAGGAGTCGAACACGGCGCGGATCGCGCTCGCGGAGCTGCTCGTTGCGGATCCGTCGGGGAACTCGTACAGGCGCTTGAACTCGCTGGGTCAGCTCCCGCAATGCGTCCACGTCGAGCTCCGTGTCGAGCGACACGCCGCGCCGCGCCTTGGACGCCGGCGATCGCGTCCTCGAAGCGCTCGCCGGGGATGCCTTCGACGACGTTGCCGTACATCTGCACGAAGCGCCGGTAGCAGTCCCATGCGAAGCGCTCGTCGCCCGAGCGTGCGGCGAGACCGCGCACGGTGTCGTCGTTGAGACCGAGGTTCAGGACGGTGTCGAGCATCCCGGGCATCGACTCGCGGGCCCCCGAGCGGACCGACACCAGCAGCGGGTCGGCGGCGTCGCCGAAGCTGCGCCCGGCCAGACCCTCGAGCCGTTCCAGCGCCTCCTGCACCTCATCCAGCGAGCCCGCTCGGGAAAGGCGCCCGAGCGCAGGTAGGCGACGCACGCCTCGGTCGTGACCGTGAAGCCGGCCGGCACGCGTTCGGCGCCGAGCACGCGCGTCATCTCGGCGACGTTCGCGCCCTTGCCGCCGAGCAGGTCGCGCATCTCGCGCGAGCCGTCCTTGAAGTCCACCACCCAGGACGCCGGGCGCTCGGGACTCCCGGCTGCGAACGTGCCGGCCGGGCGGTCGAGGAACCCCTGCGGTGCGGGCACGGGAGTGCTCACTCGCTACCCACGGTATTGCAGAGCGCCCCGGCGGTGGCGCTGCTCGTCGGAAATTGCGCGGCCCGGCAGCTTCGCGGGGCGTGACCCGGACGGCAGGGTGAGGCGCCTAGGCCGCCGCAAGGGGGAGGTCGATCGGGCGGGCGAGAACCTGCGCCAGCGCCGCGGACAAGGCCTGGGCGGGATCCTCCGCCGAGCCCATGCTGCGCCAGGCTACGTAGCGGTCGGGACGCACGAGGACGGCACCCTCGGGGCCGATCTCGCGGTGACGAAGCCAGGTGCAACGCGGGTCGAACAGGTCGCCGTCGAGATGCCCGATCCGGACGGCCTGCAGCGGCAGGCTCGCGGCGTCTGCGAGCCGGCGGGCGGCCATACACCAGTCCTCCCCATCCTCGCCCGCGATCAGCAGAAACGAGCCGGGGGCGACGAGATCCTTTAGCGGGCGACGGTGGCCGTCCTCGTCGTCGATCCAGGCATGCGGCAGCGGCGAGCCCGGCAGCGTGGAGGGCTCGTAGATCCGGATCGGATCCGTGGCCGGCGACGGGGACGTCCGCTCGGCGACGATCGCGGCGGAGTCGTAGCGGTAGCCGAACTCGACGTTCAGCTCGCAGAACTCCATCGACTGCGCACGAATGTGGCGCATCACCTCAGACCGGTGTTGGGCGTCCTCGGGTCGACCGCTCCACAGGCGACGCAGACTGGCGAGGTTCTGCTCCTCGGTGTTCTCGTGCGAGATCCCGGCCGCGCCCACGATCAGGAACTGGTTGACGGCGTTCTCGAGCGAGCGCTGAGCGTTGCGTTCGTCGGCGGAGCGGCGCTCGGGCTCGTAGGTGTCCAGCAGCTCCGGCGCGGCGTGGCCGGCGAGCACGGCCGCGAGCTTCCAGCACAGGTTCGCCACGTCGTGGATCGCGCTCGTCAGTCCGAGCCCACCGGTGGGTGGGTGCCGGTGGGCGGCATCGCCGGCGAGGTAGACCCGGCCCGCGGCGAAGGCGGTAGCCATCACCGCGTCCACCGACCAGCGTGTGATCTTGTGGATCTCCATCGGGTGCTCGCCGATGCCGAGCGCACGGCGGGCGTCGGCCTCGACCTGCTCGTCGGACTGAGCCCGCGGATCCTCGACGGGGTAGTTGATGTGGATCACCCACTGTTCGGACTCGGGGCCCCAACGCTCCGGGCCCATCGGCACCATCACCGCGCTGACGCCGCCCTGCGGCGGGAGCAGCCACCGGATCAGGACATCGGGGTCGCGCGCCCACGGGGAGAAGTCGGCGCTGACGTGGAGGGTGGCGGTCTCGGTGAGCACGCCGAGGCCCTCGTACTCGACGCCGATCTCCCGGGCGACCAGCCGCCCGCCGTCGGCTCCGATCAGGTAGCGCGAGCGGACCTCGTAGTCGCGCCCGCCGGCGTGATCGCGGATCTGGGCGGAGACCCCCTCGCCGTCCTGCTCCAGCCCCAGGAGCTCGTGATGAAAGCGAACCCGTCCCGGCGAGAGCTCTTCGGCACGCCGGCGCAGGATCGGCTCCAGGCGGATCTGAGGCAGGTTCTGCTGGACCCACGGGCTTGCGGCGCGCCAGTTCTCGTCGGCCCCGCCCGCGCCCCAGCACTCGAGTCGTGCGATCCGGCGCCCGTACTCCTCGGTCGGTCCTGCGAGACCCGCGTAGTAGGCCGTCGCAGCCATGTTCTGCGCCGGGGTCCCGCGCCGCGTCACCTCCTCGGCCGCGCCGACGTCCTCGAGGATCTCCATCGCGCGCTGGTTGAGGACGTGGGCCTTCGGCAGATCGGAGGTACCGGGCTTGGCACTGACCAGCAGATGCTCGACACCGAGCTTGGCCAGCAGCATCGAGGCAGTGAGCCCGGCGCCGCCGCCGCCCACGATCAACACAGGGGTCTGTTCGGTGTCCATCGATCTCCTACCTCCCGTCAGCACGCGGTTGGGGGTCTGTCGGAGCGCACCGTAACAGGAAATGAATCCTGATTCAATCTTGATGTTATATTCATTCTGTGACCGTTAGGGCGATGCCCGACAATCGACCGGTGCAACCGGGCTCGGGCGCAGATGCGCCGCGCGTGAGCGACAGGGTCGAGCGCCGCAAGGCCCGCACCCGCGCAGGGCTATTGGCCGCGGCGAGGGAGCTGTTCGCCGCCAACGGCGTCCCGCAGACGACTATCGCCGAGATCGCCGGCCACGCCGACATCGCGATCGGGTCCTTCTACAACTACTTCGCGACCAAGGACGAGCTGCTGGACGCGCTGCTCACGGACGAGCTGGCGACCCAGCTCAACCGGCTGCAGGAACGTCAGGCGAACGTCTCGGACCCGGCCGAGAAGATCAGCGTCGCCCACCGCCATCTGGTGCGCGTGGCCGTCGAGGACTCGCACTGGGCCTGGCTGCTCGTGCGCCTCGAGGCCCCCTACCGGATCGCGTGGTCGGTACTCGGCCAGGCGGCCCGCAGAGACCTCCGCGAGGGTATCCGGGCCGGCCGCTTCGAGGTCGGCGACGAGCGGCTCGCGCTCAACGCCAGCGCGGGCGCGCTGTTCGCCGTCATCCACGCCCGCCTGGTGGGAGAACTCGGTGAGGACGCCGACTGCGAGCACGCCGAGCTGGTGCTGCGGAGCTTCGGTCTCGATCGCAAGGAGGCGGCCGAGATCGCCCGTCGGCCGCTTCCGCCGGCGACGAGCGAGAATCGGGCGCCCGCATGAACAGCGCCGCTGCGCCCCGCGCTCAGCGCCCCTGAAAACGCGGCGCCCTGCGCTCCATCGAGGCCGCCACGCCCTCGCGGAAGTCGTCGCTCGCACGCAGGCGGTCCTGCTCGGACGCCTCCCGCTCGAGGGCGCCTCCACGCGCTCCAGCAGCCCCGCCCGCAGCGTGGCGCGAATCGAGGACACCGCCAGGGGAGCGCTCAGCGCCAGTTCGGCGGCCAGGGCGCGAGCCCCCTCCCGGATCTGATCGTCCTCGACCAGGCGATCGCAGAGTCCGAGCGACAGCGCCTGCTCGCCCCGCACGCGCCGTCCCGTCAGCAACAGGTCGAGCGCCGCCTGCTGCCCGGCGAGGGCGGGCAGCGTGACGCTGAGGGCGAAGCCGTGGTGAAAGCCGAGCTGCGCGAAGTTCGCGCTGAAGCGGGACGCGGGCGAAGCCACGCGGAAGTCCGCGGACAGCGCGAGCCCGAGGCCGCCCCCGACGGCTGCGCCCTGCACCGCGGCGACCACCGGCGTGGTGCTCGCGAACAGCCGCAGCGCCTGCCGGTACAGGGAGCGCGGCTCGTCGGCCGGACTCCCCGGCGAGCCGAGGTTCGCGCCGGCGCAGAAGTGCTTGCCCTCGGAGCACAGCACGATCGCGCGGCACTCCGGGTCGGCGTCGAGCCGCTCGTAGGCGTCGGCCAGCTCGCTGATCAGGGCCGCGTCGAAGTAGTTGGCGGGCGGCCGGTGGATCTCGACCGTGGCCAGGTGACCGTCCTCGAGGACGACGGTGACGTCGCTCATGTCCTCACCGCCGGACTGCCGCGGCCCGCGCGTGGCGCCATGACCGGCACCTCGCTCACGGGCCGGGCTCGAGTTCGGCCGCTTCGGCGCTCTGCCAGGAGAAGGCCAGCATCGAGGGCGCGGTCAGGTCGAGCGCCGGCTCGGTGTTGGTGAACGACTGCACGTTGTCGCGGTACACGGCGGCGTTGTCGAAGCGTGCGAAGGCGTCGCCGCCGGAAGTGGGGCACTTGCGCATCCCGGAGACCTTGCCGCGGCTCTTTTCGTCGCTCGGACCCTCGACGACCGCGCCGGCGAGGATCGGCGGCGCGCCGTTCAGCGCGCCCACGAGGTTCGCGACCTGGTGCTGGGGACAGTCGGTGAACACGGTGCCGTCGCCGATGATGAAGGACGAGCCCCACGCGTTGGCGCCGAGCACGTTCGACAGCCACCGCTGCGAGAAGGTCGCGTACGTCGGTTCTCCGACCAGCTGGTCGTACTCGGAGGCCATCACCGACAGGCCGAGCCCGTGGGCGACGGTGTCCGATTCGGCCCACGGGAAGCCGAAGCCGAAGGGATCGCTCTGCGACTGTGCCACGGCGCGTTCGAGTTTGCGCGTCGAGGTCTCCGATCAGGCCGGCTTCGCCGACCTCCAGGCCGGCGGGATCGCCCTGCTCGCGGATCGCACGGACGAGCTCGTAGTCGCCCAGACCCGAGACGTCGTAGAGGTTCAGGCCTTCGCCTTCCTGGCCCGACCGGGAGATGTAGGCGCCGGCCCAGTGGGCCGCCTGTTCGAGGTAGTAGCCGGCTTCGGTGTGCGGCAGCCCGGCGGGCAGACCGTCCGCGCCGGCCAGCGCGATCGAGAGCTCGCTGGCCCCGAGCTCGAGATCGTCGCGCCATTCGGTCTCGGGGTAGAAGCCGATACGGGAGCGCCGTCAGCAGGTTGCCCTGGGGGTCGGTGTTGGCCAGTTCGAGGATGTGCTCGCCGGACCGTAGGCAGCGCGCGGCCAGTTCGGGGCGGGTGGCCGCGAACACCTGGAAGCAGAGCGCGAACGCCGCCGCGTCGCGGCCGGCGAGGTTGGGGCTGACGGGTGCGCCGGGAGGCGCGGCGCGGAAGACCGGCCGTTCGCGGATGTAGCGGAACTGAGGACTCGAGCCGCCGTAGCTGTCGTCGGCCTGGGGCAGGCGCCAGATGTCGTGGTCGCCGGCGGCTTCGCCGTTGCCCGAGCCGATCCCCACCTGGTAGTAGAGCGTCGTGGGTGCTGTCGTTCCACATCTTCAGCAGCCATTCGACCCCGAAGCGGGCCTCTTCGGTGAAGTCCGAGGCACCCGGCCGTCGCGCCCATCTGGCCGGGGAAGTCACGCACGCCGGCCAGCTGCAACGCCACCGTGTAGCTGGTCGTCTGCACGAACTTCAGGTAGTCGCCGGCGTCCCACCACCCGCCGGAGGCGTCGATCGTTTCGCCGAGGGCGGGAAGTTCGCCCTTGAATTCCCCTTCGGCGTTCGCTTTCGGGGTCGCGTAGGTCATCGCGTGCTCGTCGTTGAGATGGGCGGGCGCCGAGCGCAGTGCCGAGGGGATGTATTCGGGGCCGTCACGCTCGTTCTCGTAGAAGCTCAGCGCGTCGGCCAGCGGCGCCCCGTACAGCTGCGCCGCAGCCGCCACCTCGAAGGGCGGAGATGTCGCCGGCGTCTTGCCGGCGATCTCGATCGTGTACGTGCCCGGCGCCGTGAGCGCACCGAAGTCGATCGGGTACACCTCTCCGGCACGCGAGCTCCACCTCCCCAGCGCGGGCCCCACGGAGCCGCTCAGCACGACATTCGATCCCTGGTCGAGCACGGTGAAGCTCACACCCGCCTCGGGCTTGCGCGACAGCACGTAGGCGCGCTTGGGCGCGCTCGGCTGGTAGCCCACCTGATCGACGCGGACGTATGCCGCCGTGGCGGCCCGGGCGCCGGCGCTCACCGGCCCCAGCCAGCACGCCGCCGCCAGCGCGAGGGCGCCCGCCGGTCGCACAGCGCCCGCGATGACCGTGCCTGAGATCCCCATCCTGCCCACCCTCACGAACATACACCCAACGAAACCGGCCGCCACGCCGTCGCCGCGAGGGCGGCGGGCGATGAGCGAGCGAAGCGGATGGCCTGCGGCGCGGCGTCGCGCGTGGGCGACTCAGCCGAGCAGCGCCTGGGCGCGTACCCAGAGGCGGCTCATGCCGCGCACCCAGCGCTCGGGCTCCTGCGCCTTGCCGACCGCGAACTCGTGCATCTCGGGGTGGGTGAGGATCAGGAAGCGGTCCTCCCCCACGCCCTCGAGGATCCGCTCCGCGGCAGCCTCCGGGCCCAGCACCTCGCCGCCGCCGATGATCGCGCTGGCCTTGGCGGCGTCACCTTCGCCGCCCGCGCGCAGCATCGCCGTGTCGACGGCACCGGGGCAGATGCAGGAGACCTTCACGCCCTCGGAGGCGTAGGTGATGGCGAGCCACTCGGCGAACCCGACGGCCGCGTGCTTGGTCGAGGCGTAGGCCGCGTCGCCCAGCGAGGTCAGGATGCCGGCCATCGAGGCGGTCGTGATCAGGTGTCCCTCGCCGCGCTCGATCCAGCCCGGCAGCAGGGCCCGCGAAGCGAACACGTGGGACATCACGTTGACCCGCCACTGACGGTCCCAGTCCTCGAGCGAACCCTCGGGGCCGGTGCCGGTGGCCAGTCCCGCGTTGGCGAACCAGATGTCGATCGGCCCCACCGAGGACTCGATCTCCCCGACCAGCGCCAGCGTGGCGGCCTCGTCGCAGACGTCGAGCTCGCGTGGCAGCACCTTGTCGGGACCGAGCTCCTCGCTCAGGCGCTTCACGCCCTCGCCGTCGAGATCGGTCGCCACGACCGCGCGGGCGCCGCCCGCCAGCAGGCCGCGCACGAGCGCGCCGCCGATACCTCCGGCCGCTCCGGTGACGACCACGATCCTTCCCTCGGGGTTCATCGCGCCGACACCTTATTCGCCCCGCGAGTTTGGTGGCTTCGCGCCGCGGCTGCGGTGCTGCTATCCCGGCAGCAGGCCTACGCCCAGCCGGCGGGCCGCATTCGGGCATTCGCAAACGAGCCGAAAGGAAGTCGATGGCGAACTACACGATCACGAACCTCAAAGACGACGTCGAGGACACCGCGGGTGCCAGGTCGTCCTCCGTCGAGGGACGCTTCGCGCGCAAGCACCTCGACTCGCGGGACCTCGGCATCAGCTACTTCCAGTATGCCCCCGGCTTCCGCGCCCCCAGCGGCCATCGCCATCGTGAGCAGGAGGAGGTGTACGTGGTCCTCTCGGGCTCGGGCCGCATGAAGCTGGACGACGACGTTCGCGAGCTGCGCCGGTGGGACGTGGTGCGGGTGGCTCCGGAGGTCGGCCGCGCATTCGAGGCCGGTGCGGACGGGCTCGAGCTGATCGTGGCGGGCAGCGCCCGGCCGGAGGGCGGTGACGGAGAGCTGATCGAGGACTTCTGGACCGGCTGAACTTCAGGTGGCGCTGCTCGACGGACTCGAGGACGGCCTCACGACCGGCTGGGTCGTGCCGGCCGGGGGATGACCCGGCGGCTGCAGGGGCGCCCCTGCATGGACGGCCTCGTCGGGCTCGAGCGCGAAGCGCGGAAGGATGCGGTCCAGCCAGCCGGGGAACCACCAGGTGCGCTCCCCGAGGATCTGCAGCGTCGCCGGCAGCATCAGCACGCGGATCACGAGCGCGTCGAGGAACACCGCGCTGGCCAGGGCGAGGCCGAACAGCTCGATCACCCGTTCCCCGCCGCCGATGAAGCTCGCGAACACGACCACCATCACGGCGGCGGCCGCCGTGATCACGCGGCCGGTGCGGATCAGCCCCTCGCGCACGGCGGTCGAGTTGTCGGCGCCGTGGGTCCATTCCTCGTGGATGCGGCTCACCAGGAAGACCTCATAGTCCATCGATAACCCGAACACGATCGCGAACACCATCACCGGCAGGAACGCCGCGATCGGCCCTCCGGAGATGCCGAACAGCGATCCCAGCCAGCCCCACTGGAAGACGGCGACGACGATCCCGAGCGAGGCCGCGATCGAGAGCAGGTTCATGACGGCCGCCTGCAGCGGGATCAGCAGCGAGCGGAACACGACCATCAACACCAGCGCCGACAGCAGCACGACCACACCGATGAAGAACGGCAGCCGTTCCGCGAGCACCCGCGAGAAGTCGATCTGGGTCGCGGTCGAACCGCCGATGTGAGCGGTCATCCCCGAGCTGCGGGCAAGTGCCGGGATGACATCGGCGCGGATGTGTTTGACGAGCTGTTCGGTGTCCCTGCTCTGGGGGGAGGTGGTGGGATAGGCGGAGATGGTCGCCACCTCCCCGCTCGGGCTGAGGCGAGGCGCCGCGACCTGCGCCACACCCCGCGTGGCGCGCACGGCAGCGGCGAGCTCCTCGGCGGGCGCCGTCTCACCCGCGTGGGGCAGCCTCGCGGCGATCAGCAGCGGCCCGCTGAAGCCCTGGCCGAAGCCCTTCGCCAGCAGGTCGTATGCGCGGCGGGTCGTGTGGCCGGAGGAGTCGTTGCCCGCATCGGTGTTGCCCATGCGCAGCGCCAGTGCCGGGGCGGCAAGCGTCAGCATGATCGCCGTCGAAGCGATCAACGCGGCCCAGGGGCGGCGTTGGATGGTCGTGATCCAGCGCGTCCAGAAGCTGCTGCGCTCATCCGCCAGCACCGTCGCGGCCTCGGGCGACGCCTTGCGCCGGCGAGCCAGCACGCCGGGCCGCCCCATGCGCGCCCCGAAGGAGGTCAACAGCGCCGGCAGCAGGGTGAGCGAGGCGGCGAGCACCAGCAGCACGGCGAGGGCGGCGGCCACGGCCAGGCCGTTGAGCAGGCCCACGCCCAGCGCGAACATCCCCATCAGCGCGATCACGACCGTGATGCCCGCGAAGATCACGGCGCGCCCGGCGGTGTTCATGGCCTCCCCGACCGCAGCGGCGACGTCGCCGCCGTTGCGCCGGTAGGCCTCGCGAAAGCGCGTGAGGATGAACAACGAGTAGTCCACGCCCACGCCGAGGCCGATCATCAGCGCGAGCTCGCCCGCGAAGTCCGGCATCGACATCACGCGGCTGAGGAGAGCGATCAGGCCGAAACCGGTGCCGAGGCCGAGCAGCGCGGTCGTGACCGGCAGACCCATCGCCAGCAGCGAGCCGAAGCTGATCAGCAGCACCACGATCGCCGCGCCGATCCCGACCACGAACGTGTAGCTCACCGACCCGTTCGTGGCCTGCTCGATCGCCTGTCCGCCGAGCTCTACCTGCAGCGCGTTCGTCGCCCCGCCCTGGGCGGTGTCGATCACCCGCTGGACGGCGGACTTGGGCACCACGTCCGCGCGCTCATCGAAGTTGACGGTCGCGAAGCCGATCGTCCCGTCGCGCGAGATCGCACGTGCGCCGCTGCTGTACGGGCTGAGCACGGAGTCGACGTGGGGCAGCTGCCCCACCCGCGCGAGGATCGCCTCGACGCGGGCCCGGGTCGCGGGTGCAGCGAGGGTGCCATCGGTGGTGTGGAAGACGATCTGGTCGACATCCCCGGCCTGGGCTCGAAAACCGCTCGAGAGCAGGTCCGCGGCGCGCTGGGAGTCGGTTCCCGGCAGCGAGAAGCTGTTGCCGTAGTTGGGTCCGACGGCCGAGGACAGGCCGAGAGCCACGACGAACACGACGATCCAGCCAACGACTACGAGGCGCCGGTGAGTGCTGCACCAGCGGGCGAGCTTCAGCATCCTTGGACTCCTGCGAACTGGGGGGTTTGCGGGTTCGGGTGCCGCGCCAACGTGCCTGCGACGCCGTGGGGCCGGGGGACTGCCCCGCGCGACTTCCCCTCACACTAGCCACGCCGCGCCGCTCTCCCGGCGCCGGGGCGCAGCACCACCGCGGCCACTCTCAGGGCACTTCGCCCACTAGCCCCGGCGACACCGCGCCACGCCGGGCGCGACCACGTTGCTCAGGGCGCTTCGGCCGGCGGCGCGCTGTACTCCTGGTCGCTCACGTGCTCGCCCCAGCTGACGACGTTGCCCTCCTCGTCGGCCTGCTGCATCGCGATGTGGGTCATGAAGCGGTTCGGGGCGGCGCCGTGCCAGTGGGTCTCGCCCGGCTCGAAGAACACCCGGTCGCCGGGGCGGATCTCCTCAACCGCACCGCCGTGGCGCTGGCAGCGCCCGATGCCCTCGGTCACGAAGATCGTCTGGCCGTTGGGGTGGGAGTGCCAGGCGGTGCGGGCGCCCGGGGTGAAGTGGACGCTGGCCGCGGCCACGCGCGAGGGGCCGGTGGGGACGGCGACGGCGTCGAGGAAGACCTCGCCCGTGAACCAGTCGGCGGGGCCGGACACCGTCTCGAGGCTGTTCCTGGTGATCTGCATCTGGCTGTCCTCCTCGTCGGGGTCTTCGCTCGAGCGGCGTCGTGGTCCGCGTTGCGGCGGCGCCCTGATGGGTCCTCAGGCCGCGCCCACGCTCAGGCCGCCCCCACGCTCACGCCGCCCCGACCACTGGCCCCGGTGACGCGGCATGGATCGCCGGGTGGCGCCCGGCCCATGGCATCGTGCGCTCGAGCTCGGCGGCGACCGCGAGCAGGAGGTCCTCGCGCAGGGTCTGGGCCGTCAGCATGACCCCGATCGGCATGCCGTCGGGAGACTCGCCGAGGGGCAGCGAGATCGAAGGCTGGCCCGAGAGGTTGGAGAGGGCGGTGAACGGGCTGGGGGCGAAGACCGCGTCGATCCACTCGGTCGCGGTGGCGAAGCGCTCGTCGTCCTGGGCCGGGGTGCCGGACGGCGTCGGACCGGCGGGCGTGGTCGGGCATACGAACAGGTGATGCTCCTCGAGAAAGGCGCCCCAGCGGCGTGAGACGGAGTTCACGCTCGCGGCCGCGGCTTCGAGCTCGAGTGCGCTGACCTCGCGACCTCGGGCTATGCAGGCGCGGGAGGCCGCCTCGACCGAGTCCTGGAGTTCCTCCCCGCCGCCCCCGATGCGGGCGAACGTCCCCGCGAGCGAGGCGAGGTCGACCGACCAGGTGGTCTCAAGGCAGTCACGCAGCCGCTGCTCGTCCACCGGCGGGCAGGACTCGACCACGCGATGGCCCATCTGCTCGAGCACGCCGAGCACGTCCTCGACCGCGGCTCGAACGTGGGGGTCGACCGGCGTGCCGAAGGGCGAGCTCGTGCAGCCCGCCACCCGCAGCGCCGGCAGTGGGCCCTCGAGCCCGCTCGTAAACGACTGCAGCGGGTTCGCTACGAAGTAGCGGTCGCCCGGGGCGGGACCACCGACGGCGTCGAGCAGGGCCGCGGCATCGCGCACGGTGCGGGTGAGCGCGAACTCGTGGGCGAACCCGCCGACGGCCTCCCCCACGGCCGGGCCCACCGGCACGCGGCCCCGCGAGGGCTTGAGTCCGACCAGCCCACACCAGGCGGCGGGGATGCGGATCGATCCGCCGCCGTCGTTGCCGTGCCCCATCGGCAGCGCTCCCGCAGCGACCAGCGCAGCCGTGCCGCCGCTCGAGCCGCCCGGGCTGCGCGTCGGGTCCCAGGGGTTGAGCGTCGGCCCGTGGACCACGGCGGACGTGTCGATGTTGAAGGCGAACTCGGGCGTCGCGGTGCGCACCAGGGAGACGAGCCCGGCGTCGCGGAAGCGCTCCGCCAGCGTCGCCCCGCGCCGGGCCACGTAGCCGTCGAGCAGACGGCTCCCGAAGCCGAGCGGCCGGCCCGCCTCCGGCAGCGTGTCCTTGACCGCGAACGGCACGCCGGCCAGCGGGCCGTCCGCGACCATGTCGGCGTCCTCATAGGGACCGCTGACGACGGCGTTCAGTTGCGGCTCCACCGCCTCGATCGCTCGCAGGGCCGCGTCCCGGACCTCGGCGGCGTCGAGCTCGCGCCCGGCGATCAGTCGCGACAGCTCGGTCGCGTCGTATGCGGTGTAGTCGGCGAGGTCCACGCGCTCGCGGCGGAGCCTAACGTCCGCGAGGCGACGCCGACGCTCGCGCGCCGGCTAGGAGCGCAGCAGTCGCACGACCTCGCGGGCGCAGCCCCACGAGAGACTCACGCCGCTGCGGCCGTGACCGTAGTTGTGCACGCAGCGCGCGCCGTGCAGTTCCTCGGCCTCGAGCCGGACCGACGGCCGGACCGGGCGCAGCCCCACCTGCTCGTCGATGACACGGGCGTCCGCCAGCCGCGGCTCCAGCGCGGCACAGCGTTCGAGGATGCCGCTCGACACCTTTGGGTCCGGTACGGGATCGACCTCGCCGGGCTGCGCGACGCCGCCCAGCACGACCCGCCCGCCGTGTGGGAACCAGCAGGCCCACTCCGGCGCCCCGCGATCCTCCATGAAGAAGTCCTCCAGACCGGGGTTCTCGACCACGACGTGCTGTCCGCGAACCGGCACCAGCGAGTCGTCGCCCACCAGCTCGCGGGCTCCGAGTCCGCTGCAGTTGACGACCAGCGCGGCGTGCCGGGCGGGCTCGGACAGCGAGCGCACGCGCCCCGCGGAGATCGCCCCGCCGGCCTCCAGCAGCCGCCGTTGCAGGTACTCCAGGTAGGGCGGCATGTCGATCAGGGGCGCGTCGAGCTCGAACGCCGCCACGCAGCCCTCCGGCGCATCGGCTGCCCGAAGTTGCAGCCCGGGGAACATCTGGCGCGGCGCGCCGGAGTGCTCGCGCGAGGCCACCGTGCCGTGGGCGATGCGCACGCCGCTGGAGGGCTCGGCGGCGAGCTCGCCGAACACCCCGAGCGAGACCCCGGCCCAGCGCTCCAGCTCGCCGTCCGGGTCGGCGAGCGGGGCGGCGGCCCACAGCGCGCCCGCCACGCGCGAGGTCGTCGCAGCCGGGGGATCGGCGGTCCAGCACTCCACCGCGAGCCCCGACTCCGCCAGGCAGACGGCGCTCGTCAGTCCGATCACGCCGGCGCCGAGAACGACCGCGTCCGGGCCGGCCACCGTGACTAGGTCGGGAGGGTGCCGCCGTCGATGACGATCGACTGGTTGCTGAGGTAGGCGTTGGCCACCACCGCGGCGACCAGGTCCGCGACCTCCTCGGAGGTTCCCAGACGTCCGACCGCCCGGCTGGCTGCGAGCTGCTCGCGCACGGCCTCATCCGCGGGCAGCATGTCGGTGTCGATCAGGCCGGGCGCGACCACGTTGACGGTCACGCCGTGGGCGGCGCCCTGGCGGGCCAGGCTGTGGGCGAGCCCGTGCAGCCCGGCCTTCGAGGCGGCGTAGTGGGCGCCGATCAGCCCGCCGGTGTAGGCAGCCACCGAGGACAGGAACACGATCCGGCCGAAGCCCCGCTCGAGCATCCCCGGAAAGACCCGCTGGGCCAGCAGGAAGGGAGCCGTCAGGTTGACCGCCAGCGTCCGCTGCCAATCCTCGAGAGCGACGTCGAGGATTCCCGTCGGCGCGCTGCCGATGCCGGCGTTGGCGACCAGCACGTCCACGCCCCCGAGCCGGTCCTCGACCTCGGTGATGACCCTTGCCGGGGCCTCGGGGTCGCCGAGGTCTCCACCCACGCTCAGCGCCCGCCGTCCGAGCGCGGTGATCTCGCCCGCCACCTGCTCGGCCTGCTCGTGGCCACGGGAGTAGCCCACGGCCACGTCGTGGCCCTGCTCGCCGAGGCGCAGCGCGATCGCCCGCCCGATCCCGCGACTGGCACCGGTGACGAGCGCTACCGACACGAAGCCGCCGCGGTCCGCCGACTAGCTCTTGGCGAGCTTCACGCTGGAACAACCGCTCGCGCGAAGCGCCTTGCAGACGACGGCATAGCCTTCGCGGGGCTGGTTGTGCGAGTTCGTGAGACCCGCGTCGAAGCGGGTGCTGGCGGTTCCGCCCGTCCAGTCATAGATGTACAGACGCTTGATCTGAGGGATCGCACCGGCCACCGCGAACATGTACTTCAGCACGTTGGCCGCGCGGCGCAGCCCGGCGCCGTGGACGTTGGTGAACGAGCCAGAGCCCGAGAATTTCACGAGCCCACCGGTCTCCGTGAGCCACACCTGACCCCCCAGCGCATGCACGAGCTGATGGGTGCGCCAGCTCTGCAGGCGGTTGATGTCGGAGTAGTTGTGCAAGCCCCAGATCGAGGGCATGATCGTGCGCAGGTGTTTGATTTCGTTCTTGAATTCGGAGATGTACCTGAGCGTGGGGCCGATGTTGTAGGCGTCGAGCACGTCGAGGCCGATGGCCGTGCAGCCGTGGCAGACACGCAGCAGCGCCTGGTAGTAGCGCGCGGAGGCACCCGCAGAGGGGCTCGAGAAAGCGTGCGGGACGTTGCCGCGGTTTGACTCGTCCCAGGACTGGTACTGGCGCACGTGGGGGAAGCGCTTGACGAACTGTTCGACATCGTGCTGATAGGTGCTAACGCTCGGCAGCACCGTGGGCGTGTGCTCGGAGTGGTAGAAGGCGACCAGGACCTGCTGGTGGTCGAGTTCGGCCGAGCGGATGAAGGCCGTCGCGAGCGCGATCGAGTCCTTGTGCCTGACGGCGTCATAGGGGGCGATGTAGCGCACGATTTTGGTGTGCAGGCGCTGGTAGATCGGCTGGCTGAACATCGCCACGTGCTCGTCGCCGATGCCCGTGATGAAGCTGGAGGCGGCGTGCGCTCGCGGAGCGCCCGTGCCGGCGCTGGCGGGCTGTAGCCACAGGGCCAGGCCGAGCAGGGCAAGGACCAGTGCCACGGCGGTACGGCGCGTCGTCAGACGGTTGGATCGGCGGCGGGTGCTGAACATCCTCCACATCCCTCCGGGTGGGGTTCGGGGCGGTCCGCGAGAAACGACCTAGGCGCGGAGCCACGATCGTAGAGCACACCGCGGGCGTCCCACGCCGGTTGCGCTCCGGCTGCAAGGTCGCTCTCAGCGGCACCCGCCGCAGCGCCCGCTGCCCCGGTCCGGCCGCCGGCCGAGCCCCGCGTGGGGTCGGCCGGACGAGGGACGGGGCCCGGCCGTGGCAGGCTTACGCCGGTGACCTCCTTCCAGACCGCGGCGGCCGCGCTGGGCGGGCTGCTGCTGATCGGCGCGCTGGTGTCCGTGCGGGCGCGACGCAGCTTCCTCTCGTTGGCCGCTCTATACGTGCTGGCGGGCTTCGTGCTCGGCGAAACGGGCGTCGTCACGTTCCACGCGAATTCCGGCTTCGTCGGAGACCTGGCGACGGTGGCGCTGGTCGTGATCCTGTTCCGTGACGGCCTCGAGGTCGAGGGCGAGCTCCTCCGCGGCCACTGGCAGGTGCCCCTGCGCCACCTCGCCGTGGGGATGCCGGTGACGGCGATCGTGGTCGCGCTGCTCTCCCGCGTGCTGGTCGGGCTGAGCTGGACGGAGTCGCTGCTGCTCGGGGCCCTGCTGACCCCCACCGACCCGGTGCTCACCTCACGGGTCGTGACCGACGAGCGGGTACCGGCACCCGTGCGGCACACGCTCAACCTCGAGTCCGGCCTCAACGACGGGCTGGCGCTGCCCGCGGTGCTCGCGTTCGCCGCCGCCCTCGAAGCCGGCAATCACGACTTCGTGTGGTGGCACTTCGTGCTCCAGGACATCGGCCTGGGGCTCGTGTACGGCGTCGTCTGCGGCCTCGTTGGCTCGCTGCTGATGCCGCAGGGCGGGCCGCCGGGCACGGCGGTCTCCAGCCGCCAGAAGGCGCTCTACAGCTTCGGGCTCGCCTTCGCGACCTACGGGATCACCGTGCTGCCGCCGCGCGGCAACGGGTTCATCGCCGTCTTCGTGGCGGCGATCGTGGTCGGAAACCGGCGTGCGGACCTGCGGGAGAGCTTCGCCGAGCACGGCGAGGAGATCATCGAGATCGTCAAGCTGGGCATCTTCGCGGTGTTCGGCGCGCTGTTGACCTTCCACGAGTTGCTGCTCGACGGATGGGCCGGCGTGGGCCTGGTTGCGGGCACGCTGCTGCTGGCCCGGCCGATCGCGATCTTCGTGGCTCTGGCCGGGACCAGGGTCCCCCGCCCCGACCGGATCTTCATGGCCTGGTTCGGCCCCAAGGGAGTCGCGACGATCACCTTCTCCCTGTTGATCCTGTCGAAGGGCGTGCACGGCGCGGAGCGCATATTCGACCTCGCCGCGCTGGTCGTGTTCTGCTCGATCCTCGTGCACGGCGCCACCGAGACCCCGGGGATCCGCTGGCTGGCCCGCCAGCCGGACGCCGCGGGGGAGGCCGAGCAGCCGCGGGCGACGTAGAGAGCTCGCTCCGGCTCGAGGTGGGCGCTCGTGGCGGCTAGAAGTGCCCCCCGACCGCCTCCAGCGAGATGCGGCGGGTGTCCTCGGGCGCCGGGCGGAGGATCATGATCTCGGCCGGAACCCGCTCCAGCATCCAGCGCAGGTCCTCGTAGCTGAGGCCGGAGTGGGGGTCTTCGTCGGCTGAGACGATGATGCGGTCGAAGTGCTCGGCTTCGATCAGTTTGCGCAGGGCGTCGCGTGAGGAGCGCCCGCGGGAGATGCGCGAGTCGACCGGCACGCCCTGGACCGTGGCGCGCTGCTCGATCGCCTCCAGCAGCGGCATGCCGCGGGCGCACTGCACCGGCAGGGCCGTGTCCGAGGGGCAGGTTCATCGGCACGCTCGCCAGGAAGGCCGGCATGATCACGGCGTTCTCGGCCTTCGCCAGGCGGACCGCCGCCTCGAACGAGCGTCTGGAGATCGCCTGCCCGGTGAAGGGCAGCAGGATGCGTCTGACGGCCGTGGGGGCCGTGCGCTTCACGCGGCGGCGGTGAGGGGTCGCCCAGTAGCCGCCGGCGACGCCGATGAGAATGGCCACGACCGCGATCCCGACGACGGCCAACGCGCTCACGTGACCCCCCCGGGAGCGGCGATCCGCGCCTCGCCGTTGGCGCGCACCGCTCGGTCGGCGACGATCCGCACGTCGACCCCGGGCAGCCGCGCCATCAGGCGTTGGGGAAGCGGCGTGCGGAAGCGCGCCACGCCGCGCGGGGTACGTGAGCGCCCGAGCAGGATGTAGGTCGTGCCCTGCCTGACGGCGAAGTCCGCAACCGCGGCGGCGACGTCGTCGGATTCCTCCTCGTACATCTTCGCCCCCAGGATCGCGGCCAGCTGGCGCAGGGCGGTCAGCGAGCGCTCGTTGTCCTCCTCGAGGCGCTGGCCGGGCCGGCGCACCCACAGCAGATCCAGATCGGCGTTCAGGCGCTGGGCCGAGCGCCACGCCCGCCGCACCAGCCGCTGCGCCCCCGAATAGGGCTCCACGAGCGCCAGCAGCCGCTCGCCGACCGCCTGCGGGGTCCCCTCGGCGAGGCTCTCCTCGCGCGCGGAGACGACTTCGCTGGGCCGGCGCTTGGCGCCCACCTCCTGGGCGACCTGACGCAGGGCGACCTCGCGCAGGGCGGAGAGGTTCTCGATGCGGAAGAAGTTGTTCAGCGCAGCGTCGATGCGCTCACGGGGGTATATCTTCCCGGCCTGCAGGCGCTCGAGCAGCGCCTCCGGGGTCAGGTCGACGAGCACCACCTCGTCGGCGCGCGCGACGACGGCGTCGGGGATCGTCTCGCGGACCCGCACGCCGGAGAGCTCGGTGACCTGGTCGTTGAGCGACTCCAGGTGCTGGACGTTGACGGTCGAGAACACGTCGATCCCGGCGGCCAGCACGTCCTCGACGTCTTCGTAGCGCTTGGCGTGCTCGACGGCCGGGGCGTTGGTGTGGGCCAGCTCGTCGATCAGGCACAGTTCCGGCGCCCGCTGCAGGACCGCCGGGAGGTCCATCTCTTCGATCACGGTCTCGCGATAGCTGACCCGCCGCCGGGGGACCATCGCCATGCCCTGGGCGAGCCTGGCGGTGTCGGCGCGCCCGTGGGTCTCCAGGAAGCCGATCACCACGTCGCGCCCGGCCTCCTGCTCGGCGTGCCCCTCCAGGAGCATCTGGTAGGTCTTGCCGACGCCCGCGGCCATGCCGATGAAGAGCTTCAGCCGCCCCCTTTTCGACGCCCCGGACGCACCCCCTGGGGCTTCGGAACGGGTCGCGAGCTCTGCGCTCATCACGTGAGCAGGTTCGGCCTTATCGCATCCTCTGCGGTCATCCTCCGAACAGGTTATGGATGATCAGGTCGATGAGCTTGATTCCGATGAAGGGCGCGATGATCCCACCGAGGCCATATATCAGCAGGTTGCGCTGAAGCAGCGCGCTCGCGCCGATCGGACGGTAGCGCACTCCCCGCAATGCGAGCGGGATCAGCAGCGGAATCACGAGCGCGTTGAAGATGATGGCCGAGATGATCGCCGAGCGCGGCGAGCCGAGGTCCATCACGTTGAGGACGTGCAGCGGCCCCTCGCCTCCGGGGGTCGCCGCCCAGGTGGTGATGAAGATCGCCGGGAGGATCGCGAAGTACTTCGCCACGTCGTTGGCGATCGAGAAGGTCGTGAGCGCCCCGCGGGTGATCAGCAGCTGCTTGCCGACCTCGACGATCTCGATCAGCTTCGTCGGGTTGGAGTCGAGATCGACCATGTTGCCCGCCTCGCGCGCGGCCTGGGTACCCGTGTTCATCGCCACGCCGACGTCGGCCTGGGCGAGGGCGGGCGCGTCGTTGGTGCCGTCGCCGGTCATCGCCACCAGGCGCCCCTCCTGCTGCTGCTCGCGGATCAGGTCGAGCTTGCGCTCGGGGGTGGCTTCGGCCAGGAAGTCGTCCACGCCGGACTCCTCGGCGATCTTCGCCGCCGTCAGTCGGTTGTCGCCGGTGACCATGATCGTCCTGATGCCCATCGCGCGCAGGTGGTCGAAGCGGACCTTCATGCCCTCCTTGATCGTGTCCTTGAGATAGACCACACCGAGCACCTGGTTGTCGCGGGCGACCGCCAGCGGCGTGCCGCCCTCGCGGCCGATGCGGTCGAGCTCGGCCTCCAGCTCCGGCGGCGGCGAGCCCCCTTCGCTGCGCACCAGCTCCACGATCGCGTCGCCCGCCCCCTTGCGCATCCTGCGCCCGTCGAGGTCCACGCCGCTCATCCGCGTCTGGGCGGTGAACGGCACGAACTCGGCGTTCAGGGTCGACATGTCGTGCTCGCGGATCCCGTATTGCTTGGCCAGCACGACGATCGAGCGCCCCTCGGGGGTCTCGTCGGCGAGCGAGGCCAGCTGGGCCACCTCGGCGAGCTCGGACTCGGGCACTCCCGGCATCGGGATGAACTCCGAGGCCAGCCGGTTGCCGATCGTGATCGTCCCGGTCTTGTCGAGCAGCAGCACGTCGACGTCGCCGGAGGCCTCGACCGCGCGCCCCGACAGCGCCAGCACGTTGCGGCGCACGAGGCGGTCCATGCCGGCGATCCCGATCGCCGAGAGCAGCGCGCCGATCGTCGTCGGGATCAGCGCCACCAGCAGCGCGATCAGCGTCGTCTCAGAGATCGGGGTCCCGGAGAACAGCCCGAACGGGCGCAGCGTGACCACCACGATCATGAAGATCAGCGTCAGCGCGGCGAGCAGGATGTTGAGCGCGATCTCGTTGGGCGTCTTGCGCCGCTCGGCGCCCTCGACGAGCGCGATCATCCGGTCCAGGAACGATTTGCCCGGCTCCTGGGTGATTTCCACGACGATCTCGTCCGAGGTCACGCGCGTGCCGCCGGTGACGGCGCTGCGGTCGCCCCCGGACTCGCGGATGACTGGCGCAGACTCGCCCGTGATGGCGGACTCGTCCACGGTCGCGATGCCCTCGATCACTGTTCCGTCGCCCGGGATCAGCGCTCCAGCCGTGACAACCACGATGTCGCCCCGCGACAGCTCGGCCGCGGGCTTGCTCGAGCCGTCCTTCATGCGAGCCACCGTCTCCTTGCGCATCGAGCGCAGCGTGTCGGCCTGTGCGCGGCCACGGCCCTCGGCAAAGGCCTCCGCCATGTTCGCGAAGATGACCGTCAGCCACAGCCAGAAGGCGATCAGGAACGTGTACCACGCCGGCTCGTGGCCGCCGCCGAGGGGCTTGCCCCCGAACGCCTGGATCAGCCACGTGACGGATGTGATCACCGAGCCGATCTCGACCACGAACATGACCGGGTTGCGAATCTGCACCCGCGGGTCGAGCTTCTTGACGCTGTCGATCAGCGCCCGGCCCACGATCTCTCGCTGGAACAGCGAGACCGCCTGGCGTTCGTGTGCGGTCTGCGGTTGTGCACTCATCGCCCGGGTCCTCCCGTGAGACGGTCGAGGGCGAGGTTGAGCTCGAGTACGTCCACGCCTTCCTCGCCGGAGAAGCCGAGCCCGCGGCCGGATGTGTACTTGGCGATCAGCCCGTCGACGACGCTCAGCGGCAGCCGGCGGAGCACGGCCACGCGGTACGCCTGGATCCAGGCGTTGGCCTTCGAGATTTCAGGATCGAGGTTCGACGCGGATGTGTTGATCGCGTCGACCGGGATCCGAGCGACTGTGAGCGAGGGGTCGTACTTGCGCCCGCCGAGAGCCGTGTTCAGTTCGAGGTAGGCCTTGACGTTTTCGGCGTCGGCTTCCGCCGTGCGGGTGCTGTTGGGCCCGCGGTTGGAGAAGGTGCTGGCCGCGGCGTTGTAGGCGCCGCCTTCGGTCGCCGACGGGCGGCTCTGGAAGTAGCGCGGCACCGGTTCGGTGACGAGTTCTTCTTCTTCTTCCTTGGGCTTGCCGTTGGGGCCGATCACCGGCCGGGCGAAGCTCTGTCCGATGATCTTCGAGCCGATCAGCCTGCCCCCGACCTTGATCTGCTGCCCGTTGGCGTTGCCCGGGAAGGCGACCTGCGAGACGCCCGTGATCAGCAGCGGGTAGGCGACCCCGATCAGCAGCGTCAGCACGAGGATGGCGATGGCGGATGTGAGGATGTCGCGGCGCATCGGCTAGTAGAGGTGTCCGGTCAGGCCCTGCACGATCGGTCCGAGCAGCAGGGCGGGGAAGAAGGTGAGCGCTCCGACGAACACGATCACCCCGATCAGCAGCACCGCGAACGTCGGGTTGTCGGTGCGCATCGTGCCGAGGCCCGCCGGCGTGACGCGCTTGCCCGCCAGCGCCCCTGCTACCGCCAGCGCCAAGAGGATCGGCGCGTAGCGGGCGACGAGCATGTCGAAGCCGCCCAGGAGGTTGGCGAGCGTGACCCCGTGCGAGCCGGCGTTCCCGGCGTTCGGCTGGATGAAGCCGGTGTAGCCCGCGAACGCGGAGCCATTGTTGTTGGCCTGCGAGAGGTAGGCGTAGAAGGTCTCCGAAAAGCCCTGAGGCGTGTGGCCGCCGGAGGCCGAGGTCGCGCCTTCGCTGATCGAGGAGCGCCCCGCCTTGGTCGCCACTCCCGTGGCGGTGCAGAGCAGCGCCGCCAGCGGGGTGATCAGGATCCCCAGGCCGGCGAGCTTTATCTCCCTCGCCTCGAGCTTCTTGCCCAGCCACTCCGGCGTTCGCCCCACCATCAGGCCGCCGATGAAGACGGCCAGCAGGACGTAGAGGAGGATGGAGTACAGGCCGGTGCCCACGCCGCCGAAGATCACCTCGCTGGCACTGAGATTCGCCATCGGCACCGCCCCGCCGATCCCGGTGTAGGACTCGATCGCGCTGTTGACGGCGCCGCAGGATGTCACGGTCGTGATCACGTCGAACAGGGCCGATCCGGCGACGCCGAAGCGCTGCTCCTTGCCTTCCATGTTTCCCCCGGCCGAGCCTGCGATCGCGTGGGTGTGCAGGCCCACGTGGTGCTGGGCCGGCGAGCCGTGGGCCTCGGCGATATAAGCGACGATCACGGCGCCGAGGAACATGAACATCATCACGCCGTAGATCGCGTAGCCCTGGCGGCGGTTCCCGGTCATGCGACCGTAGGCGAACACCAGCGCCGCCGGGATGATCAGCACCAGCAGCATCTCGAACAGGTTGGTGAACCCGTTCGGGTTCTCGAACGGGTGCGCGGAGTTGACGTTGAAGAAGCCGCCGCCGTTGGTGCCGAGCTCCTTGATCACCTCCTGCGATGCCACCGGCCCCATCGCGAGGCTCTGGGTCAGTCCCGTGACGGTGTGCGCGGTGAGGTAGTGCGAGAAGTTCTGGATCACCCCTTGGGAGACGAGCACAAGCGCCCCGATCACGCAGATCGGCGTCATCACGTAGAGCACCGTGCGCACGATGTCCGCCCAGAAGTTGCCGATGCTCTTGCCGCTGCGCGAGACGATCCCGCGGATCAGGGCGATCGCTACGCAGATCCCGATGCCGGCCGAGAGCCAGTTCTGCACCGTCAGCCCGACCATCTGGCTGAAGTAGCTCATGGTCGTCTCGCCGCCGTAGAACTGCCAGTTGGTGTTCGTCAGGAACGACGAGGTGGTGTTGAACGTGACGTTCCAGGGCGCCGATTTGAAGCCCTGGGGGTTTAGCCCCGTCCAGTCCCACAGTGGCTGGGTGCGCAGGATGAGATACAGCAGCAGCCATCCCGCGAGCGAGAAGATGATCAGGCTTTTGGCGTACTGCTTCCAGTCCTGTCCGCGCTCGGGATCGGTGCGGAAGATCCTGTAGAGAAGACGCTCCGGCCCGGCGAAGAGCGGCGTCAGGAAGACGCGTTCGCCGCTGTAGACGCGCGCCATGTAGCTGCCCAGCGGCATCGCCAGCGCGGTCAGGATGACCGCGAACAGCACGATCGTGAGCCAGCCGAGGAACGTCATCGGTTCACAGCCTCGAGCCGCGAGCCGGCGCGGATCAGAGCTTCTCCCCGCGGATCAGCGCGTAGAACAGGTAGGCGATCAAGAGCACCGACACGACCAGCCCGAAGAAGTCGGCGCCGCTCATGTGCGCCACGAAGAAGGCGGGTGCGAGCTCGGGGCTCATACCCGGTCGATCCCCTCGATCAAAGCGAGCAGGATCACGAACATCACGAGGCCCAACACGATTGCGAGCACGTCCATGCCAGGCACTATTGGCGACCGCGTGTCACGGTCCCATTACGATCGCGCCGGTCCGCATAACGATTTCGTGACGGCGCGTTGGCCCCTCGCGCGGCGACGCGCCTCACCTCCACAGGCGACGCGCCTCACCTCACACGGCGACGCGTCCAACCCTCTGTCTCGGGGCGTTTTCGCTTGCGGGCGAGCCGGCCCGCGGCGTCAGGCGCCGAAGCGGTAGCCCACGCCCGGCTCGGTGACGATCAGCCGCGGCTCGGAGGCCCCGAGTGGCTCGATCTTGGCCCGCAGCCTCGCGATGTGTGTGCGAAGCGGCTGGACGTCGTCCTCATAGCCGGGTCCCCACACCTCCTTCAGCAGCGCGCGGTGGGTCAGCAGGCGTCCGCGATTGCGGACCAGAGCCCTCAGCAGGTCGAACTCGATCGGGGTGAGGTGAACCGGCTCGGAGTCGCGCAGGACGACGCGGGCCGCGAGGTCGATCTCGAGGCCGTCGACCACGACCTTGGGCTCCTCCTCGGCCGGGGCGCTGCGCCGCAGCGCGGCGTGCAGGCGCGCCACCAGCTCCCTCGCCCCGAACGGCTTTGTGACGTAGTCGTCGGCACCGGCCTCCAGCGCCCGCACCTTCTCCTCCTCCTCGCCGACGGCCGACAGCACGACGATCGGCATCTCGCTCCACTCCCGCAGCCGGCGCGTCAGGGCCACGCCGTCTTCGTCGGGGAGGACCAGGTCGACGATCGCCGCCTGGGGAGGCCGCAGGGACGCGATGTCCAGGGCCTCGCCCGCGCTTTCCGCGGCCACGGCTTCGAAGCCCGCGTCGCGCAGCACCACTTTCAGCGCGCGCAGGATCTGGGGCTCGTCGTCGACGACGAGCACGCGGGCCGGCCTTGCGGGCGGCTCTGCTTCCCCTGCGCCCACCTCGGCCTAGCCGACGCCTGAGGGCGTTCGCTCGCCCGTGCCGGAGGCCGGGGGCTCCGCGGCCCCGTGCGCCACGCCGTCGTCCTCGCCGAACAACGACGCCTGCCCGGGAGAAGCGCCGGGCGGCGGCGGCGCCTGCGGCTCCAGCGTGTCCGCGAGCGGCAGCTCGAACACGAACGTGGCGCCCTGTCCGGGCAGCGACTCGACACCCAGCGTGCCGCCGTTCGCCTCGGTGAACCCCCTGGCGATCGCGAGCCCCAACCCCGAGCCGCCGTGGTCGGTGGGCCCCGCCGCCCGGTAGAACGGCTCGAAGACCTCCTCCAGTTGCCCCGCCGGGATACCCGGACCGCGATCGGTGATCCGGATCACGATCCGGTCCCCGCGCCCGGCGCCGGCCCCACCGGCGTGCCCGTCGGGCGCCGCGGAGCGACGTCCGCCGGGCAGGTTGTGAACCGCGCGGGCCCGCACCGACACCGGGTGCCCGCCCGAGTGGCGGCGGGCGTTGTCGAGCACGTTCACGAGCGCCCGCGCCATCTGCACGGGGTCGAGCCTCAGCAGCGGCAGCTCCGGATCGATCGACAGGCTGAAGAGCCCCTCCTCCCCCCTGAGCTCACCCACGGCCTCGCCGAGCAGCTCCTCGATCGAGCACCAGTCACGCCGCGGCCGGGCTGCGCCGGCCTGCAGGCGCGAGAGCTCGAGCAGGTTCTCGATCAGCCGCGACAGGCGCCGGCTCTCGCCGCCTATCACCGACACCATGTCGGCGCGCTCCTCCTCGGAGAGCGACTGCGACTGCAGCGCCTCGGCGGCCGCGGAGATGGCCGTCAGCGGCGAGCGAAGGTCATGGGAGACCGACCGCAAGAGGGCCGTCTTGACGTTGTCGGCGCGGCGCAGGGCCGCCGCCTCCACGGCTCCCGCCATCAGTCGCTCGCGCTCCAGGGCAGGACTCAGCACGGCCTCCAGCGAGGGCACGACCCTCTCCTTCAGCCTGCGCACGCTCACCGCCGGGGAGTCCGCCCCGACCAGCAGCGTCCCGATCGTGCCGCTGCGATCACGCAGCGGGAAGGCGATCGTGCGCCCGTCGCCCTGCACCGGGCGCATCTCGATCGCGGCCGAGTGCAACCCGAGCGTCGACGCCACCCGCGCCGCCACCGTCGGCAGCGCCTCCGCGAGGCTGTTTCCCGACAGCAGCAGCCGCGCCAGCTCGGCGGCCAGGTCGGCCTCCAGGCGGCGATCTTCGGCGTCGCGGGTGCGCGCCCGGGCGATCTCGCCGACGGAGCTGGCGACCGCGGCGACGACCACGAAGGCCGCCAGCGCGACCCACATCCTCGAGTCGTTGATCGTCAGCTGCCCGACCGGAGGCAGGTGGAAGAAGTCGAACGCCACGGCGCTCGCGACGCCCGTCAGCAAGCCGAGCCACGCCCCCCAGGTGATCGACACCAGCAGCACCGCCGGCAGGTAGACCACCGACAGCGACACGACGGGCGCGACCCGGGCGAGGGCGTAGACGATCAGCGTGCACAGCGCGACGAGCGCCCCCGCGGTCAGCACCCCTGCCGTGCGTGACGGCGGATTCCTGGCGATCAGAAACCCGAACGACCTCGACATGACCCTGCCGACAGCGTAGATGACGAACGGGGCGGCGTCTGGGGGCCGCCCCGTTCTGTGCGCACTGCACTGGCCGGCGCTCATCCCTCCATGCGCTGCCGTGGCTGGTCGGGCCGCGGCTGCTCGCCGGTGATGCAGATGATCCCCGCAGCCCCGCCACGGCTCGTGAGCAAGCCGTGACCAGGCTGTGACGATCCCGTTACGGGAACTCCCGCGTCGGCCCAAATGGCCGTCATGGGGCGATTTCGCTCAAGTGCGGCGGGCCGCCGGCCGACCAAGCGCCTGAGCGTGCACTCTCCCCCCTTCGACATCCGGCGCGCGACCACGGTCGCACGCCCACTCCTCCTCGCGCTCGCATGCGTCGCCGTTGCGCTGCTCTCAGCAGCCCCCGGCGCGCTCGCGGCCGCGCCGGCCGCAAGCGGGACGGCCTCGCCGCTGCCGGTGGGCGAATACGAAACCAGGCGCGTCTGCGAGACCCCGCCGCCCGGGCCGGGTCAGCTGCATGGCGAGCGTCCTCGTGGCACGCTCCGCCGCGGCTCGCGCCCACCTGCACCCGCTGGGGCTTCCAGCGGTGAGCCAACCCGCCGCCCCCTCGCCGGCCGCGGGCGATTTCGGCCTTCGTCCCCAGGACCTGCACGCGGCCTACTCGCTCCCCACCAGCGCCCCCACGAGCCAGACGATCGCGATCGTGGACGCTTACAACGACCCGGCGGCCGAAGCCGACCTGCGCACCTACGACGAAGCCCTCTCGCTGCCGGCCTGCACGACCGAAAACGGTTGCTTCAAGCAGGTCAACCAGAAAGGCGAAACCGGCAACCTGCCGTTTCCGAAAACCCTCGGAGAACTGGAAGCGGCGCGCAAAGGAAGCAAAGCCGAAGCCGAAAACGCCGAAGAAGCCACCGGCTGGGGGCTTGAGATCTCGCTCGACATCGAGACCGCCCACGCCGTTTGCCAGTCCTGCGACATCCTCCTGGTCGAGGCCAACGAACCCGTCGACCTCGACCTCGAAGCCGCGGAGCACGCCGCCGAGACCCTCGGCGCGACCGAGATCTCCAACTCCTACGGTGGCCCCGAGGAAGGCAGCGTGGCCCACGAGTTGGCCGGCCCCTTCAACCACGCGGGCACCGTGATCACGGCCTCGGCCGGCGACAACGGCTACCTCGACTGGAACTCCGGGCTCGGCGCGGTCGAATTTCCGGCGGCCTCCCCCCATGTCGTGGCCGTGGGCGGCACGCGGCTGAAACTCGGCGCCGGCAGCTCTTGGAGCGGCGAGACGATCTGGAACGGCGACGGTGCGGGCGGCGGCGGCTGCAGCACGATCTTCGGAGCCCCCAGCTGGCAGCTGGCGCTGTCCAACTGGTCGGCGGTCGGATGTCCGGCAACGCGCGCGGTCGCGGACATCTCCGCCGACGCGGACCCCTACACCGGCGTGGCCGTGTCGGACTCGACCAGCGCGGAATGCGAAACGAGCTACACGGAAGCCAAAGTCAAACACGTGCTGCACTGGTGCACGCTCGGCGGCACGAGCCTCGCCTCGCCGATCATCGCCTCGGTGTTCGCCCTCGCGGGAGGCAGCGGAGGCGTGTCCTATCCCGCCTCCACGCTGTATGCGAACGCGCCCACCGCGCCGACGGCCCTGCACGACGTGACCTCCGGCTCCAACGGCGAATGCCCCGAACCCTTCAACCCCTCCAACGGGATCTCGGGTTGCAGCATCGAACAGGAGGCGGGCGCCTGCTCGAGCCATCGGATCTGCCTCGCCGGCAGCGGCTACGACGGACCTTCAGGGCTCGGGACGCCCGCCGGCCTGAGCGCCTTCGAGCCCCAGCCCGGCAGCGGGAAAGAAGAACCCCCCGCAGGCTCGGGAGGCGGCGGCTCTCCCGGCTCTCCCCCGGGCTCATCGAAACCCGGCGGCGAAGCCCCCGGGGCCGGGACACCGGAAGGCGAAGGCGAAGAAGACGAAGAAGAACTGGCCTCCGCAGCTGAAGCGGGCACGATCTCGGCCCTCGCCCTGAGCCCCGCGACCACGGCAGGGGCGGCCCGGCACCACCTCACAGGGCTCGCCTTCACGTTCAACGCCAGCAGCCCGGTGCATGTCCACGTGACCCTCTCGCGCAAGACGACCGCTCACCACCACGTGCACTGGCACACGCTGCGCCGCAGCGCGACGATCTCGGCCGCCAGCGGTCACAACAGCGGCAAGCTGGCCACCGGCTCGCTGGCGCCGGGCGCCTATCGCCTGACGCTCACCACACCGCACGGCCCCGCGCGGTCGGTCTTCCTGCACGTCCGCTAAGAGGAGGCGTCGATGCGCGCAGGCGCCCCGAAGGGCGTGAGCGCCGCGGGCAGCTCGACCGATCCGTCCTGCTGCTGGCCGTTCTCGAGCAACGCCAGGATCGTGCGCCCGACGGCCACGGCGGTGCCGTTGAGGGTGTGCACGGTCTCGACCGACCGCCCTCCGCCGGGGCGCTCGCGGCGAGCCCGGATGTTCAGGCGGCGGGCCTGGTAGTCGGTCGTGTTCGAGCACGAGGTGAGCTCCCGGTAGCGCTCCTGGCTGGGGAGCCACACCTCACAGTCGAACTTCTTGGCCGCCGAGTTGCCGAGCTCGCCGACCGCGATGTTCATCACCCGGTAGGGAAGCTCCAGCGCCGCCAGCACCTCCTCCTCGATCGCCAGGATCCGTTCGTGCTCGGCGGGCGAGTCCTCGGGCGCCACGAAGGCGAACATCTCGACCTTGTCGAACTGGTGCACGCGGAAGATCCCGCGCGTGTCCTTGCCCGCCGCGCCGGCCTCGCGCCGGAAGCACGGCGAGAAGCCCGCGTAGCGCGGCCGGCAGCTGATCGGCCTCGAGGATCTCGCCGTCGTGGAGTGAAGCGAGGGCCACCTCGGAGGTGCCGACCAGGTACAGGTCGTCGGCGGGGAGCGTGTAGATCTGCTGCTCGGTGTCGGGCAGGAAGCCGGTGCCGAACAGCGCCCGTTCGCGCACCAGCACGGGTGGGATCACCGCTTCGAAGCCGTGGCCGGCGAGCAGCTCGAGCGCCCAGCGCACGAGCGCGAGCTCGAGCATCACCAGCGCTCCGCGCAGATACGCGAAGCGGGTCCCCGACAGCCTCGCGCCGCGCTCCATGTCGATCAGCGGGCCCGCGAGCTCGAGGTGATCGCGGGGTGCGAAGCCGAGCTCGCGCGGGGAGCCGACCTCGCGCACGAGCTCGTCGTCCGGTCCCGGCGCGGCGCTGGGGTCAGGCAGGTTCGGCAGGGGCGCCAGCGCGCCGCCCAGCTGCTCTTCGACGCCGGCCAGCTGCCCCTCGAGCTCCTTCACGCGCGAGGCGACGGTCCGCATCGCCGCGATCTCGCGCTCGCGCTCGGCCGGGTCGGCGGCCGAGCGGATGCGCGCGTTGGCCTCGTTCTGCTCCGCGCGCAGGCCCTCGAGCTCCGGCAGCAGGGCACGTCTGGACGCGTCGAGAGCGATCACCTGCTCGAGCCCGGCAACGGAGTCTTCGCCGCGGCGGGCCAGGGCGGCACGCACGCCGTCGGGGTCCTCGCGGATGCGCTTGAGGTCGAGCACGCCGCTTCAGACGCGAGTGCGGCCTACTTGTCGGCCTGGGTGATTTCGGTCGCCGGCACGTGCTGGGCGTCGCGGCCGGAGTACTTCGCGAGGAATTCGGCCACCGCCTGCGCCTGCTCGCCGACGACGATGTTCTGCGGCATGATCGCCCCGGAGAAGCCGCCGTTTCGGAGCGCGTAGAGCACCTGTTCGGCCTTCTCCTTGCGGATGTTGAAGTTCGGCCCGCTCGTCTTCACGCGGTTGTTGATGCTGGTGGCGGAGCCCTGCGCACCGGCTGCGCCCAGCGTGTGACAGCCCGAGCAGTGTTCGCGGAAGATCACGGCACCCTGGTAGTAGGGATTGCTCTTCTTCAGCTGGATGCCCTGGGATCCGCAGGCCGACAGCGCCGTGGCGCACGCCAGCAGGACCGTGGTCACGGCGAGCTTCATGCGCCGGGAATATACCGGCCGCCGGGGCCCCGGAATCCCACTGGCACGCAGACCCCCGCTCAGAATCCGTGCGCCGTGGATGCCGCGCGCAGCGCCAGCCCCGCGACCACGTAGGCCGAGATGGTCATCACACCGAGCTCGCGCCGCAGTACCTCGGTGATCACCCGCTGCTGGTCTGACTCCGGCAGCGCGCCGACCGCGGCCGCCCCCTCCAGGCCGCGCTCGTCGAGCACGGCCTGCGCCGAGAGCGCGCGCAGCTGCTCGGCCACGAACGCCACCGCCAGCGGCAGCAGCGCGTAGAGGTAGAACAGGTCTTCCTTGGCGTTGTGGCCGGCCGCGGCGAGCGAGGCGAGGGCGATCGCGAGCGCCACGACGCTGCCCTGGCCGATACGCAGAGACACCCAGAAGGCACGCCCGAGGGCGCCGCGCACGTCGCCCGTCCACCACGCCCAGCTGCCGAGCAGGGCCGCCAGCAGGTTGAGCGCCGCGACCGTCAGCGCACCGGCGAGGACCGCCTCATTCACTGGACGGTCTCGAGCCGATTGCCACTATGTAACACTCTGCCACAAGCAGTGATATAAACACCCGAGGTGCTGAGAAGCTATCTCCCGGCGATCGTTTTCCTCGTTCTCGGCGGGGCGGTAGGGGCCACCTTCGTATATCTGAACTCGGTGCTCGGCCCGCGCCGCGCGGCACCCGAAAAGCGCGAGCCGTACGAGTGCGGCCTGCCCTCGGAGATCAAGCGGGGAATGCGCTTCGGGATCAGCTTCTACCTGATCGCGATGCTGTTCATCCTGTTCGACATCGAGGTCATCTTCCTCTACCCGATCGCGGTCGAGCTGCGCTCCTTCGGCAGCTACGCCCTGGTCGAGACGATCGTGTTCATCGCCCTCCTGTTCGTCGCGTTCGTCTACGTGTGGCGGAGGGGGGCGTTGGATTGGAGGTGAAACGCGAGCGCCTGCCGGCCGATGCGGGCGGCCCGGATGAGACGCGCCCGCTGGTGACCCAGCTCAGCTCGCGCCAGCTGCTGCGCGGGAGCGAGCTTCTCGGACTCAACCAGCCTGCCCACCTGAGCGGGGCCGAGCTGCTCGAAGGGGCCGAGCTCGAACGCCACGTCCACGAACGTGTGCTCACGACGAGCCTCGACAAAGCGGTCGCCTGGGCGCGCTCGAACTCCTTCTTCCCGCTCGCCTTCGGGCTCGCCTGCTGCGCGATGGAGCAGTTCCACGCCGCGGGGCCGCGAATGGACATCGCGCGCTTCGGCTACGAGGCCTTCAGGGCTTCGCCCCGGCAGGCGGACCTGATCATCCTTGCGGGCCGCGTGTCCGTCAAGATGGCCCCCATCATCCGCAGGCTGTACGACCAGATGCTCGAGCCGAAGTGGGCGATCTCGATGGGCGCCTGCTGCAGCTCGATGGGGGTGTTCAACAACTACGCGCTCGTTCCGGCCGACAAGTTCCTGCCGATCGACGTCTACGTGCCGGGCTGCCCGCCGCGCCCGGAGGGCCTGATGCACGGCGTCCTGAAGCTGCGCAAGATGGTGCAGGACGACCCCGACATGGGCTGGCGTGAGCGTTACGGGGCGCGCGGCACCGAGGAGGTGCTGCCCGAGCCCGGAGCGGAGGACCACCGCGGCGCAGCCGCGGACGTCCCGCCCGAGAGGGGACACCTTGCCTGACGCCACCGGCCTCGAGCTCATCGCCCGGGAGCTGAGGGCGGCCGAGGGAGCCGGGTCGGAGGCCGCCAGCGGCAGTCCCGTCACCGACACCATCTTCTTCCGCGGGCGCGCCACCCTGACGATCGAGCCGGAGCGCGTACGGGCGGTCCTCGCGCACCTGCGCGACCGCGGCTACCGCTTCCTCTGCAGTGTGCACGGAGTGGACCACTATCCGCACGAGCCGCGACTCGGCGTGGTCTACGAGCTACTCGACATGAGCCGCGTGGACCGCATCACGGTGAAGGTGCTGCTTCCCAGCGATCAGCCGCAGGTCGACTCCGTCTACCCGGACGGCGAGGACGGACCGGGCTGGCCAACGGCCGACCACCAGGAGCGCGAGATCTACGACATGTTCGGGGTCGTGTTCCGGGGTCACCCCGACCTGCGGCGCATCCTCATGCCCGAGGACTACGAGGGCCACCCGCTGCGGCGTGACTTCCCCATCGGCGGCGAACCCGTGAGGTTCACCTTCAACGAGCACACCGCGAGCGGCGGCGGCGCGTGAGCGAGCCGACGCCGAGCGAGGGCAGCGCAGCAACCCTCTCCGAGTACCGCCGCCGCGAGCAGGGCATCACGCTCTCGCCGGTCGAGGAGCAGATCGCGCAGGTCGGCGCCGAGGAGACCCACGACGAGCTGCTGACGCTCAACTTCGGGCCCCACCACCCGGCCACACACGGGGTCCTGCGCCTGCTGGTGACCCTCCAGGGCGAGATCGTGCGAGACCTCAAACCGATCGTCGGCTACGTGCACACCGGGATCGAGAAGACCGCCGAGGACAAGTCCTACTGGAAGGTCATCCCCGTGATCGAGCGCATGGACTACCTCGCCTACTACTTCAACGCAATGGCCTACTGCTCGGCCGTCGAGGTGCTCGCCGAGGTGGAGGTGCCGGCCAGGGCCCAGTACCTGCGCGTCATCCACCTCGAGCTGAACCGCATCGCCTCGCACCTGATCTGGCTGGGAACGAGCGCGCTCGACCTCGGCGCGGTCTCGATCTTCCTCTACTGCCTGCGCGAGCGGGAGCTGATCCTGGACCTGTTCGAGATGTCCTCCGGCCAGCGCATGCACACGCGCTACTTCCAGGTCGGCGGGGTCTTCGAGGACATCCCGCCGGGGTTCGAGCGCCGGCTGCGCGAGTTCCTGCGCGAGATGCCCGCGCGGGCGGACGAATACGGCGACATCCTCAACTCCAACGAGATCGTGCTGCAGCGGCTGCGCGGGACCTGCCCGCTGGACGCCGAGACGCTGCTGTCGCTGGGGGTGACCGGACCGCTGCTACGCGCCGCCGGCCACCCGTGGGACCTGCGCAAGGCCGACCCCTACTGCTCCTACGAGGACTTCGACTTCAAGATCCCGGTCGGCACCGTCGGGGACAACTACGACCGCTTCGCGGTTCGCCTGGCCGAGATCTATGAGTCGGTGAAGATCATCGAGCAGGCGATCGACGGGCTGCCCGAAGGACCCTTCATCACCACCGATCGCAAGGTGGCGCTGCCGCCGCGCCACGAGCTCGCCACCTCGATGGAGGCGCTGATCCACCACTTCAAGCTCGTCACCGAGGGCTTCCGTGTGCCTCCGGGGGAGATCTACCTGCCGATCGAGTCGCCCCGCGGGGAGCTCGCCTGCTACGTGCGCTCGGACGGCTCGTCCAAGCCGGCCCGCGTGCACATGCGTGACCCCAGCTTCGTCAATCTCCAGGCGCTCTCGCACATGGTCAAGGGCAGCTACATCGCCGACATGATCGCCACGGTCGCGATGCTCGACCCGATCCTCGGAGGTATCGACAGGTGAGCGCCCGCGAGGAGGGCGCGCCGATCAGCCAGATCGTCTCGCCGAGAGGGTCCTCCTATGGCCCGGAGCCGACCCAGGTGCGTCGCTTCGAGCACGGCTCGCGCGTGCCCGGCTGGGACCAGGCCGCGGACCTGGAGAAGGATCCGGCCCTGATCCCCGACCCCGAGCAGGTGGACGTGCCCGCCTCGTTGCGCGAGCAGATCGAGGCGCGGATGGGCGACTACCCCGACCGGCACTCGGCGGTGCTGCCCGCGCTGATGGCGGCCCAGGAGCTCCACGGCTGGTGCTCTCCCGAGGCGTTCGAGCAGGTGGCCTGCGTGATGCGGGTGACGCCCGCCTACCTCGAATCGGTGGCCACCTTCTACGACATGCTCGAGCTGCACCCGGTGCCCGCCCACAGCGTGTACGTGTGCACGAACATCTCCTGCTCGCTGCGCGGCGCCGACGAGCTGTTCGCGGCCCTCAGCGCACAGGCGGGCGAGATCGCGAACGTGCGCGCCTTCGAGTGCCTGGGGGCCTGCGACATCGCCCCGATGGCGAGCGTGGACGGCGCCTACATCGGCCCCCTCGCGCCCGAGGACGTGCCGGCCCTGCTCGACGACCTGCGCGAGGGGCGCGAAGTGCTGCCGGACCGTCACCTCTCGCGCCGCCCCGTCGCCGACCCGCGCGGGCGGGAGTCCTCGGGCGAGTCCCTGGGAGGTGGCTCCTAGTGGCGGCTGCCCCTCCCCTGCTGCTGTTCGACGGCATCGACGTGCCGGGACTGCGCACGCTCGAGGTGTACCAGCAGCGCGGCGGCTACGAGTCGATGCGCAAGGCCCTGGCCCAGGAGCCCCAGGAGGTTCTGGCCTCGCTGGAAGCTTCCGGCCTGCGCGGGCGCGGCGGCGCCGGCTTCGCGATGGGCAAGAAGATCTCCTTTCTGCCCAAGGGGGCGATCGAGCGCTACCTGGTGTGCAACGCGGACGAGTCCGAGCCGGGGACCTTCAAGGACCGGGAACTGCTCGAAAAGAACCCCCACATGCTCGTCGAGGGGATCGTGATCGCCTCCTACGCAGCCGGCGCGAGCCGCTCGTTCATCTACATCCGGGGTGAGTACGTCGAGCCCGCCCGCGCGCTCGAGCAGGCGCTCGCCGAAGCCCGCGCCGCGGGCTACATCGGCGAGGACATCCTCGGCTCCGGCCATTCGCTCTCGCTGGTGCTCCATCGCGGCGCGGGGGCCTACATCTGCGGCGAGGAGACGGCGCTGCTGGACTCGCTCGAGGGCAAGCGCGGCAACCCGCGGCTGAAGCCCCCGTTCCCCGCCAACCAGGGCCTCTACCAGGGTCCCACGCTGATCAACAACGTCGAGACCCTCGCCACCGTGCCCACGATCGTGAGGCTCGGCGGAGAGCGCTACGCGGAGATCGGCGTGCAGAACTCGACCGGCACCAAGCTGGTGTCGGTCTCAGGCCACGTCCAGCGCCCGGGCAACTACGAGATCGAGCTCGGGATGCCTTCACGGGAGCTGATCTACGACCTCGCCGGCGGGCCGCCGGAAGGGCGGGCGGTCAAGTGCTGGTTCCCGGGCGGATCCTCATCGCCGGTGCTGACCGCGGCGGACCTCGACGTTCCCTACGACTTCGACTCGATGGCCAAAGCCGGATCGATGCTCGGCTCCGGCGCCGTGATCGTGGTGGACGACTCGACCCCGATCCTCGACGTCGCCCTGAAGGTGGCGAAGTTCTACCGCCACGAGTCCTGCGGCAAGTGCACCCCCTGCCGCGAGGGCACCAACTGGACCGTGAAAATGCTCGAACGCATCGAAACCGGTGAGGCCACGCCGATGGACCTCGAGATCATGGCCTCTGTACAGGAGCACATCATCGGCAACTGCCTGTGCGTGCTGGGCGACGCGATGGCGATGCCGATCGGCTCGATGATCGCGAAGTTCCGCGACGAGTTCGAAGCCCACATCGAACGGGCGCGCGAAGCGCGCGCGGGGGTCTAGATGCCGCGGCCGGCGCAGCGCATGATCTCCTTCACGATCGACGGCCGCGAGGTGACCGCGCCGGAGAACTCGATGCTGGTCGACGCCGCCAAGCACGGCGACGTCGAGATACCGGTGTTCTGCTACGAACCGAAACTCGGCGCCCCCGTCGGCGCATGCCGCATGTGCCTGGTGGAGATCGAGGGCATCCCCAAGCTGCAGACCGGCTGCTCGACGGCGGTCAAGGACGGGATGGTCGTGTACACGCAGACCGACCGCGTGAAGACGGCGCAGCGCTCGGTGGTCGAGTTCCTGCTCATCAACCACCCGCTCGACTGCCCCGTGTGCGACAAGGGCGGGGAGTGCCCACTGCAGGACATCACCTTTGGCTGGGGCGGCGGGATCTCGCGCTTTGTGGAACCCAAGCGCCACTTCGTCAAGCCGCTCGAGCTCTCCCCGCTGGTGGCGATCGACCGCGAGCGCTGCATCCTCTGTTACCGCTGCGTGCGCTTCTCCCAGGAGGTCGCCGAGGACTACCAACTGGTGCTGCTCGAGCGCGGCGCCCACTCCTACGTCGCGACCTTCGACGGCCACCCGTACGTCGCCCCGTTCGCCGGCAACATCATCGAGCTCTGCCCCGTGGGGGCGCTCACCTCGCGCCCCTACCGCTTCCGCGCGCGGCCGTGGGACATCGAGGACGCGGGCTCCGTGTGCACGCTGTGCCCGTCGCAGTGCAACGTCACGGTGACGGTGCGCGACGAGCGTGCGCTGCGCGTACTCGGCCGCGAGAACCCCGAGGTGGACGACGGCTGGCTGTGCGACAAGGGCCGCTTCGCCTATCAGTCCTTCCACGTCGACGAGCGCATCACGCAGCCGCTGGTGCGCGACGGCGGCCAGCTGCGGCCGGTCCCCTGGGAGCGCGCGCTCGAGCAGGCGGCCACCACGCTGAAGCGCGCCGGGGCCGCGACCGCCGCGCTGGCCGGCTCCGGCACGACCAACGAGGAGGGGCTGCTGCTCTCGCGACTGCTGCGCGAGGGACTCGGCTCGCCCCACCTGGACTCGCGCCGTGCGGGGGCGCTGCCCCTGGAGCTGCACCGCGCCCTCGGGAACCCCTCGCTGCAGGCGAGCACATCCGATCTCGAGTTCGCCCACGTCGCGCTCGTGCTGGACCTCGAGCCCGTCGACGACGCCCCGATCCTCGACCTGCGCCTGCGCAAGGGCGCCCGCCGGCGGGGCCTGCAGGTGGCCGTCGCCTCCCCGCGGGCGAGCACGCTCGAGCAGAGCGCCGCCCTCAACGTCCGCTACGAGCTCGGACAGGGTGCCGCCTTCGCCGCGGCGCTGGCCGCCGCACTGCGCGAGGAGCCCCAGACGGCGCAGCTGGCGCAGGCGGCCGGCTGCGAGGTGGCGGACGTGCAGCGCCTGGCCCGACTGCTGCGCGGCGAGGACGGCGGCGAGCCCCGCGAGGTGGTGCTGCTGTGGGGCGAGCGGCTGACCGCCGGGCCACGCGGAGCGGCGGGCGCCCGCGCGCTGCTGGCGATCGCGGACGCGCTGGGCATGGCCTCCACACCCGGAGCCGGCCTGCTGGAAGTGCCGCTCGCGAGCAACGGCCGCGGCCTGCGCGAGGCGGGAGTGCTGCCCAATGCTGGACCTGGACTGAGCGCGCCGGCGGACGCCCGGGGCGCCGCAGCCGCATCCGGACACGACTCACCCGCCATGGCGGCGGCGCTCGCCGCCGGCGAGCTGAGCTGCCTCTACCTGCTGCATGTGGATCCCCTGGAGGACTCCTCCCAGCGCGAGCTGTGGGAGCGGGCCCTGCACGGCGCCGGCAGCGTCATCGCACACAGCGCATTCCTGACGGAGGGCATCCGCGACCACGCCGACGTCGTGTTCCCGGCCGAGGTGTACGCCGAGAAGGAAGGAACGCTCGTGCACCCCGACGGGCGCCTGCAGCGCCTGCGCCCGGCGATCGCGCGCCCCGGGGAGGTGGACGCCGAGTGGCACGTGTTGTGTGAGCTGGCGCTGCGGCTGGGCACCGACCTGGACGTGCTCGGCGCCGCGATGGCCTCGCGCCAGCTGTTCGAGGCAGTCCCTTTCTATGCGGGCCTGACGCTCGAGGAGATCGGCGGACGCGGCGTGCGCTGGCAGCAGCGCGAGGCTGCCGCATCCTTCCCGGCGGGCGACCCCGGGCCGCTCGCCGACGTGGCCGCTCAGGTGCTCTCCCAGGGCGCCAACGGGGCCGGCGGCGAGCCGCTCGGATACCGCTCGCTGTGGGACGCCCCCGAGGTCCGCTTCTCCCCCGCCCTTGAGTTCCTCAACGCCTCGCGGGAGCTTGCCTGAGATGGTGCTCGCGACCGTCGACTACGCCGAAGAATGGTGGATCCAGGTCATCAAGGCGATCATCATCTTCGCGGTCGCCCTGCAGCTCGTGCCGATCGTGCTGCTCGCCGAGCGCAAGCTGCTGGGCCGCATGCAGAACCGCTACGGCCCCAACCGCGTGGGCCCCTTCGGGATCCTGCAACCGATGGCCGACATCCTCAAGCTGCTGACCAAGGAGCAGTTCCGGCCCACGACCTCGGTCGGAGTGCTGTTCGCGGTGGCCCCGGTGATCTCGATCCTGACGGCCTGCGCGGCCTTCGCGATCATCCCCTTCGGCGACACCCAGAACATCTTCGGCACCGAGGTCGGCCTGTACGGGATCGACGTCTCGATCGGGCCCCTGTACCTCTTCGCCTGCGGCGCGATCGCCTTCTACGGGATCATGCTCGGCGGCTGGTCCTCGGGCTCGAAGTACTCGTTCCTGGGCTCGATGCGGGGAGCGGCCCAGCTGATCTCCTACGAGGTCTCCCAGGGACTGGCGCTGGTGGGCGTGATCATCACCGCGCAGACGCTGTCGCTCACCCAGATCGTGCACGCCCAGACGGGGATGTGGTTCTTCATCCCTCAGGTCGTCGGCTTCCTGATCTTCCTGGTCGCCGGCTTCGCGGAGACCAACCGTGCGCCCTTTGACCTCACCGAGGCCGACGCCGAGCTGGTCGGCGGCTACAACACCGAGTACGGCGGCGGGCGCTTCGCCTCCTACTACTTCGCCGAGTACCTCAACGTGCTGGTGGTGGCCGGCGTGGTCGCGACGATCTTCCTCGGCGGCTGGCTCTTGCCGTTCGGGATCCACCCGCCGGGCTGGGTCGACCCGTTCGTGGTGCTGGCCAAGATGGCGATCGTCACGTTCCTCTTCATCTGGGCCAGGGCCACCCTGCCGCGCCTGCGCTACGACCAACTGATGAGCTTCGGCTGGAAGGTGCTGCTGCCGCTGGCCACGCTCAACGCGCTGGTGACGGCGATCATCGTGGTGGCGACCGACTGATGGCCGAGGCACCGAGCAACCCCGGCTCCGAGCAGCCGCCGGCCACCCCGCCGGGCGCCACCGCGGGCGCACCCGAGCCGCCCGCCACGACCGGTGCCCTGCCGGAGCGGCTCGGCGACTGGCGCCCCGCCGAGGATGTGATCGAGGTCGTGCGCTCACCCAAGCCGGGAGCCACGCGCGGCACCTGGCGCACATTCCGCGAGACCGCCCGCGGGCTGAAGACGACCTTCGCGCAGATCTTCGCGGGCACCACCACGGTGCAGTACCCGGAGGAGAAGGTGCCGGTGTTCCCGCGCTTTCGCGGGCGTCACAAGCTGCACCGCTTCGAGGACATACCCCAGAACGGGGCACAGGCCGGGCTCGAGAAGTGCGTCGGCTGCTCGCTGTGCGCCGCCGCCTGCCCGGCTGACTGCATCCGCGTGGTGGCCGCCGAGAACACGCCCGAGGACCGCGTCTCGGCGGGCGAGCGCTACGCGGCGGTGTACGAGATCAACCTCGCCCAGTGCATCTTCTGCGGCTACTGCGAGGCCGCCTGCCCCTTCGACGCGATCACGATGGGCCACGACTACGAGCTCTCCGACTACCACCGCGATGACCTCATCTTCACCAAGGAGATGCTGCTCGCCGAGCCGCTCGAGCGCACGCCGCTGAGAAACGAGGACGAATGAGCAGCGTGTTCTTCTTCATCGCGGCGATCGGCGTGATCTCCGGCGCGGTCGGCGTGGTCCTGCTGCGCGATCCGTTCTTCGCCGTGCTGGCGCTGGTGGTGCACCTCGTCTCGCTGGCGGCGCTGTTCCTGCTGCTGCGCTCGCAGTTCGTGGCGGCGGTACAGGTGGTCGTGTACGCCGGCGCGGTGATGGTGCTGTACGTGTTCGTCGTCGCCTACGTGGGTGGCGAGGGCGAGGCGATAGGCGAGCGCCTGCGCGGCTCCTCCAACGGGGTCGGCCCGGTCGCCTCCGGCCTGCGGGGCGTCGGCGCCGTGCTCGGGGCGGCGGTGCTGGTCGAGCTCCTGATCGCCCTGCTGGGGACCGGCCTTGAGGCGATCTCCCACGAAGGAGCGCCCTTCTCGACGGCCGGGGGCGAAGCCCACACCTTCGGCACCCCCGCCTACATCGGCAACCTGCTGCTCACGCGCTTCCTGCTGGCGTTCGAGATCGCCTCCTTCCTGCTGCTGATCGCGGCCGTCGGCGGAGTGGTGCTGGCGCGCCGCCGGGGCGGCATCGACGAGGACCAGGACGAGGACGTGCTGACGCCGCTGGACCTGGTGCGCCCGCGCAAGACCGGGACGATGGCCGAGGCGGTCGGTACCCACAGGGGGCGGCGATGAGCATCGCCTGGTACCTGGCGCTGTCGGCGATCGTGTTCTCGCTCGGCGCGGTCGGGGTGATGGTGCGCCGCAACCCGCTGGTGGTGCTGCTGTGCCTGGAGCTGATGCTCAACGGCGGCAACCTCGCGCTGATCTCCTTCTCGCGCATGTGGGGCAACGGCGACGGGCAGATCCTGGCGCTGGTCGTGATGACGGTGGCGGCCTGCGAGGTGTGCATCGGGCTGGGGATGATCGTGGCGCTCTACCGCCGCCGGCTCCCGATCGACGTGGACGAGCTGCGAGAGCTGCAGGGCTAGGCCTTGGGCGCGACGACCTACGCCTGGCTGGTGCTCGCCTTCCCGCTCGCGGGAACGCTCGCGATCTCGCTGTCGTACCGACGTATCGGCGCAGCGGCCGGCTGGATCGGGACAGCCGCGATCCTGCTCTCCTTCGCGGCCGCGGTCGGGACGCTGATCAAGCTGCAGGGCCACGCGCCCGAGCACCGGCAGCTGGTGTCCTCGCTGTGGAGCTACGCCTCCACCGTCGGGGTCGACGCCGAAGTCTCGATCCTGGTCGACCCGCTGTCGGTGTTCATGATCCTGATCGTCACCGGGGTCTCCTCGATGATCCACCTGTACTCGGTCGCCTACATGGATCGCGACCGCGGCTACGCGCGCTACTTCGCCTACCTGAACTTCTTCGTCTTCTCGATGCTGCTGCTGGTCCTCGGCGGCAACTTCATGATCCTGATCGTCGGCTGGGCCTTCGTCGGCGCCGCCTCCTACCTGCTGATCTCCTTCTGGTACCGGCGCACGACCGCCACGGCGGCCGGGATCAAGGCCTTCGTGATCAACGTCGTCGGCGACGCGGGCCTCGTGCTGGGGACCTTCTTCATCTTCAAGCACACCCACACGCTCGACTTCCTGAAGACCTTCCACGCGGTCGAACACGGCGCCTTCGGGTTCAGCCCCGACAACGGCGACCTCGTGGCCGGCTGTGTGCTGCTGCTGGTCGGAGCCTTCGCGAAGTCCGCCCAGATCCCGTTGCACACATGGCTTCCGGACGCGATGGAGGGCCCCACGCCGGTCAGCGCGCTGATCCACGCGGCCACGATGGTGACCGCCGGCGTGTACCTGATCGCGCGCATGCACCCGCTGTTCGAACGCGCCCCGGCGGCACAGGACGTGGGCGCCACGATCGGCTGCGCGACGCTGCTGATCGCGGCCACGATCGCGCTCGTGCAGACCGACATCAAGCGCGTGATCGCGTACTCGACGATGTCGCAGATCGGCTACATGATCATGGGCGTCTCGGTGGGCGCCTACGCCGCCGGGCTGTTCCACCTGATGACCCACGCCTTCTTCAAGGCGCTGCTGTTCATGGGCGCCGGCTCGCTGATCGGGGCGATGGCCGGCGAGCAGTCGCTCGACCGCATGGGCGGCTTCCGCAAGGCGATGCCGTTCACCTACGCGTGCTTTCTGATCGGCGGGCTGGCGCTGTCGGGGGTGCCGCCGTTCTCGGGCTTCTTCTCCAAGGACCAGATCCTGCTCGACACGGGCGAGCTCGGCGGCTGGCACTGGGCGCTGTACGGGATCGGCTACCTCGCCGCGCTGCTGACCGCGATCTACACCTTCCGCATGATCTTCCGCGCCTTCCACGGCGAGCCGGTGCCCGAGGCGCGCGAGCTCGAAGAAGGCCACCAGCACCACGCTGCGGCGCCCTTCAACCCGGCCAACGGCGAAGAGGAGGACCTCGACGTCGGCTTCCCCGGCCCCACCCACGCGATCGCCGAACGCGCGTGGCCGATGGCTGTGGCGATGGCGGTCCTGGCGGTCGGCGCGATCGGCGCCGGCATCGTGCAGATCCCGAAAGTGGACGACGTCATCACCAACTTCCTGCAGGGCTCCTTCGAGCACAGCAGCGAGTACGTGGAGCCGACCAAGAAGGCCTGCTCGTGTTCGGCCTCGGCCTCGGCACCGTGCTGGCGCTCGTCGGGATCGCGATCGCCCACCGCATCTGGGTCGTCAAGCCGGGCACCTCGACGCGCGTGCGCGAGCGGCTGCAGCCGCTGTACGGACTGCTCAGCCACGCCTGGTACTTCAACGAGCTGATCGACGCGCTGGTCGTGCGCCCGACGCGCGCCGCGGGGGCGTTCGCCCAGAACACCTTCGAGCGCATCTTCGTCGACGAGACGCTGATCGGCGGCACCACCGGGATCGTGCGTGCCGGCTCGGCCGCCGTGCGGGCCGTGCAGAACGGGTTCGTGCGCTACTACGCCGCGCTGCTGATCGTCGGCGTCGCCGGCATCGGCTTCTACTTCCTGCTGCAGAGCTGACGATGGCGCCGCTCTCGATCATGCTCTGGTTGCCCGCCGCGAGCGGCGTGCTCGGAGCGCTGGCCGCGCTGGCGGCCGGAAGGCGCCCCGCGCGCAGCTGGCTGCCGGCCGCCTTTGCGCTCGTCGGAGCGCTGGGCGCCTTCGGCCTGTCGGTCGCCTACATCGCGCAGTACAAAGCCGGCGGCGGGCTGCAGGACGTCACCGACGTCGTCTGGATCGCCGAACTGGGGATCCACTACAAGCTCGCGCTGACGGGCTGAACCTGTTCCTGCTGGCGCTCACGACGCTGCTGTTCGCGGTCGCGGTGTTCGCCGCCACGCTGCGCACCTGGGAGCGCCCACGGCTCTTCTACTTCAACCTGATGCTGGCCGAGTCCGCCGTGCTCGGCGCCTTCCTGGCCCAGGACCTGGCCCTGTTCGTCGCCTTCTTCGACCTGATGCTGATCCCGTTCTACTTCCTGACCGGTGGCTGGGGCCGCGAGCCGGGGCGCGTGCGGGCGACCATCAAGCTCGTCATCTACACGCTCGTCGGCTCGCTGCTGATGCTCGCGGGCGCCGTCGCGCTGGGCGTGATCGCCTCCGAGCACTCCGGCCACCACATCACCTTCGTGCTCTCCACGCTGCAGGCGATGGGCCTGCCGAACGGCTCCCAGAACTGGATCTTCCTGTGCTTCGCAGCCGCCTTCCTGGTGAAGATGCCGGCCTTCCCGCTGCACGGCTGGATGCCCGACGGCTACCGCGCGATGCCGATCGAGGTGCTGATGGTCTTCTCGGGCGTGCTCTCGAAGGTCGGCGCCTACGGCTTCCTGGCGATCGTGCTGCCGCTGATGCCCCACGCCTCGGCGCACTTCCAGACGCTGATGCTCGTGATCGCGCTGGTCTCGATCCTGTACGGCTCGGCGAAGGCCTTCACCCAGACCGATGCGCGCCTGATCGCCGGCTACTCCTCGGTCGCCCAGCTCGGCTTCATCACGCTGGGGATCTTCGCGCTCAACGCCCAGGGCGCCCAGGGCGCGCTGCTGCAGATGGTCAACCACGGCCTCGTCGTGGGCGCGCTGCTGTTCATCGTGGTGCTGCTCGCGCGTCGCGCCGGCGGCTCGGAGGACATCCGCGAGATGGGCGGCATCGCCTTCCGCGCACCGGTGCTCGCGAGCCTGTTCCTGATCGTCGCGCTGGCGACGCTGGCGATCCCCGGGTCGGCCAACTTCGTCGGCGAGTTCCTGATCCTGCTCGGCGTCTTCAACGCCAAGCTCGTGATCGCGATCATCGCCTTCAGCGGGGTCGTGCTGGCGAGCGTGTACGCGCTGCGGCTGTTCATCACCGCGATGCACAACCGCGTCGGCCCGGCGGTGGACTCGCGTGAGGTGGCCATCCCCCAGGCCGCCGTGCTCGCCCCGTTGATCGCCGTCGTGCTGTTCCTGGCGCTGTACCCGCAGCTGGCGCTGCACCGCAGCGAAGCCTCGGTCAAGAGCGCCGTGGCGCCCGCCAGGGTGGCCGTCGGGGCAGCGCGCCTACGCGCTCGCGCCCGTCCACACGGCGACCGGCGCCCGCGGCTTCGTCCTGTCCACCACCATCATCCCGGGGGCGCGCCCGTGAGCCTGCTGCTCGCCACCGCCCACCTGCGCGGACCGCACATCGACTTCGGTGCGCTGTCGCCGCTGATCGCCCTGCTGGGAGGCGCCGTCGTGGTGCTGTGCTTCGGGATGCTCGGCTCGGGCTTCGCCCGGCGCACGCTCGTGCCGCTGCTCAGCCTGCGTGGCGCTGGGGACCGCCCTCGGCCTGACGATCTGGCAGTGGAACACGCACGAGGGCGTGGCCGCCGGAGCCCTGCGGGTGGACCGCCTGGGGCTCGTGCTGAGCATCATCCTGATCGCCGGGGGCGCCTGTGCGGTGCTGCTGGCGTGGCGCTCGCTGGCCGCCAAGGAAGCGGCCCACGGTGAGTTTCACGCCCTGCTGCTGACCTCGCTGGCGGGGATGTCGCTGCTCGCCACCGCCCAGAACACCGTGATCCTGTTCGTCGGCCTGGAGCTCCTGTCGATTCCTTTGTACGTGCTGTGCGCGACCGAAATGCGCCGCGAGCACTCGCTCGAGTCGGGACTGAAGTACCTGATCATCGGCTCGGTCGGCTCGGCCACACTGCTGTACGGCCTGGCGATGATCTACGGCGCCACCGGCCACACGGACTTCACGGGGATCGCGGACGCCCTGTCGAAGGGCGACCTGGCCACCGACCCGCTGACGCTGACCGGGGTGGCGCTGTGCGCCGCGGGCCTCGCCTTCAAGGCCTCGGTGGCGCCGTTTCACCAGTGGACCCCCGACGTGTACGAGGGCGCACCGACGCCGGTGACCGCGTTCATGGCGGTGACGACCAAGGTGGCCGCGCTGGGCGTATTCATCCGCCTGTTCGAGGTCGCCCTGATCGGCACCCGCAGCAGCTGGGCGCCGGCGCTGGCCGCGCTCGCGACGATCACGATCCTGGTCGGCAACGTCGGCGCGCTCGGGCAGTCCTCGCTGAAGCGGATGCTCGCCTACTCCTCCGTCGGCCAGGTCGGCTACATGCTCGCCGGGGTCGTCGTCGCCAGCAGCCTGGGCGTGAAGGCGACGGTCTTCTACCTCGCCGTGTACCTGTTCATGAACATGGCGGCGTTCGCCGTGATCCTCGCCCGCGAGCGCGAAACAGACCTCGGCGACAGCATCGCCGCGGTCACCGGTCTCGGCCGCCAGCGGCCGCTGCTGGCGTGGCCGTTGACGATCGCGATGCTCGGCCTCGCGGGCATCCCCGCCACCGCCGGCTTCATCGGCAAGTTCTACCTGATCGACGCCACCGTCAGCGGCGGGTACGCCTGGCTCGGTGTGGTGATCGTGGTCGGCTCGATGATCTCGCTCGGCTACTACCTGCCGGTGATCGCGGCGATGTGGATGCGCGAGGCGCCCGCGTCCGCCGGCGAGGGCGAACCCGAGCCGGCATCCGGGCCGGCGCCGCCCGGCGCGGGACCGCTGCCGGTGCTCGCGGGCGGCTCACCGGAGCTCGACGAGGAGCCCAGCGAGGCCCTCAGCGCGCGCAGGCCCCAACCCGAGGTGCTGCTGGTGGCGCTGGTGTGCGGAGCGGCGACGATCTTCTTCGGCGTGATTCCCCAGCCCCTGTTCGAGCTCGTCAGCCAAGCCGCCGGCACGCTCGGGCTCTAGCGCCTACACCCGCCCGGCGTCGCGGGCGGCCTGCTCGGCCTGCTCGAGCTGGCGCTGCACGAGGTCCAGGCCCGCGTCCCAGAAGCCGGGGTCGGCGAGGTCCACGCCGACGATCCGTCCGAGCTCCTCGGGCGTGCGCGAGCCGCCGGCGGCGAGCAGCTCCAGGTAGCTCGGCACCATCTCCTCGCCGGCCTGCTCGTAGCGCTCGTACACCGACAGCGCGAGCAGCTGGCCGTACGCGTACGCGTACACGTAGCCGGGCGTGGAGATGAAGTGCGGGATGTAGGACCACCAGCTGAGGTAGCCCTCGGTCAGCTCGACGGAGTCGCCGAAGAACTCGGTCTGGCTCTCGCTCCACAGCTCCCCCATGCGCGCCACCGACAGCTCCCCCTGCTCACGCCGGGCGGTGTGCACGAGCTCCTCGAAGCGGCTCATGGCGACCTGCCGGAACACGGTCGCGATCGTGTCCTCGAGGTTCTCGGCCAGCAGCGCCAGCCGTGAGGCCGGGGCGTTGTCCTCCGACAGCAGCCGCCCGAAGACGATCGTCTCGCCGAACACCGAGGCCGTCTCGGCCAGCGTCAGCGGGGTGGCCTGGTGGAAGATCCCCTGCCCGGCGGCGAGCGCGAAGTGCACGCCGTGGCCGAGCTCGTGCGCGAGCGTCAGCACGTCGCGGCGGCGGAAGGTGTAGTTCAGCAGCACGTAGGGGAACACCGACGGCGTGGCGGCCGCGCAGAACGCACCGCCGCGCTTGCCCGGTCGCACGGGAGCGTCGACGTGGCTCTCGGAGAAGAAGCGCTCCGCCAGGCGCCCGAGCTCGGGCGAGAAGGAGCCGTAGCAGTCGGTCACGATCTCGCGCGCCTGCGCGTAGGGGTAGGAGACCACGTCCTCGGTGACGGCCGCCATGCGGTCGTAGTCGGCCAGCCGCTCCACCCCCAGCAGGCGGGCCTTCAGCCGGTACCACGAGCGCGGGATCTCATAGCGCCCGCGGACCGCCTCCAGCAGCGCCCGCACGGACTCGTCGCTGGCTTCGTTGGCGAGGTTGCGCGCCGCCAGCCAGTGGGGGTAGTGACGCAGCCGGTCGTCGACCGCCTTGTCGGCCAGCAGCGTGTTGAACACGTACGCGCGCGTGCGCAGCCCCGGAGCGAGCGCCTCCGTGACGGCCTCGGCGGTGGTCCGGCGCTGCTCGCGGTCGGGGCTCATCAGCCGGCTGAGGGCGACGTCGAGCGCCACGCCCTCGCCGTCCGGCGCGTCGGGCAGGCGCACCCGCACCGCCGCCGTGAGCTCCTCGAACAGCCGCGTCCACGCGCCCGCGCCGGTGAGCGACTTCTCCGCCAGCATCTTCTCCTCGGGCTCGCTCAGCAGGTGGTCGCGGTAGCGGCGCACGCTGCGCAGGTGGTGGCGGCAGAAGTCCAGCCCCTCGCCGGCGAGCAGCTCCTCCGCGCGCTCGTCGGCGAGCGCCGCCCACTGCAGCTCAAAGAAGAGCAGCGCCGTCTGGATCGCCGTCTCCTGCTCCTGGGCGTGGGCGAGCAGGGCGCCGCGCTGCGGGTCGGCCGTGTCGGTGGAGAAGTTCAGCGCCGCGAAGTAGCCGCCCCGGGCCGCCAGCTCCTGGATCTCGGCGAGCTCCCGCATGGCGGCGGCCAGGCCGTCGCCGTCGAGCTGCTCCAGGCGCCCGGAGTAGCTCTCGGCGAAGGCGCGGGCGCGCTCGAGTGCTTCCGCCAGCCGCTGGCGGGCACCCTGCTCGCCGTCCCCGTCGACCAGCTGCTCGAGATCCCAGGCCGCCGCCTCGAGTTGCTCGTCACGTGTATCGCTGCCAGCGCTCGTCGCCATCGTTCGACCGCGCAGCTTAGCTTCCCGCGACGCCCCGCCGACCTGTACCGGGCGCCCCCGGTGAGAGGCCTCTCATGTGGCGAGGCGCACCATGTTGACAACCGCCGCGCGGGTGTTATACCTCCGCCTGACGGCTGGTAGCAAGGAGCACACGCGCGCACGAGTCCATGAGGGGCGCGCGGCCGGATTGGAGGATCCGGCAAACCGATAACGCGCGACTGAGGGCAGTCGCCACGGACTAGGGATGGTGAAGACGGAATGGACACTGCTGCGGGCATGAAGCGCGCTCAAGACGGCGGTTCCGCGCTCAGCCGGCCCCGCGGCGGCCTCGGCGCCCTCCCCGCGGCGGAGTGGCGCAGGCTGCACCCCGACCGACGCGCCCGGCCGCAGGCCCTGACCGTGACGGTCGCCGTCTGCGAGGAGCACGAGATCCTCAGAGCCGGCCTGCTGGCGCTGCTGGCGCGCGAACCGGCCCTGGCCGTGACGGCGATGGCGCCCGACCAGGTCAACGGCCGCGGCGTCGAGCTCGCGATCGTCTCAAGTCGCGGTGCCGGGCGCATCCGCTTCGAGTGTCCGATCGTGATCGTCAGCGAGCAGCCCCTGCGCTACGTCTCGGAAATGCTCCACAACGACGTGTTGGCCGTGCTGCACCGCGGCTCGCTCACGGCCTCCCAGTTGCTCGGCACGGTCCGCACCGCCGCGGAGCGCCTGCAGCCACAAGGACGCCGCGCCGCCGCGCCGAGCACGCTGCTGGGAGCGGCGCAGCTGCCGGCTCCCGCGGTCCCACAGCTGTCCCAGCGTGAACATCAGGTCCTGCGCCTGCTCGCCGAGGGCGAGAGCACGCGCGGGATCGCGCAGCGCCTGAACTACTCCGAGCGCACGGTCAAGAACATCGTGCACGACCTGCTCGTCAAGCTCGACTGCAGGACGCGCGCCCACGCCGTCGCACTGGCGGCCAGACGGGGAGTGATCTGAGGGTGCCACCGCGGGGCGGCTGGTGAGCGGCCGCGTCGCGGTCATCGGCCTCGACTGCGCCGAGCCGGAGCTCGTCTTCGAGCGCTGGCGCGAGGAGCTGCCGAACCTCAACGGGCTGATGGAGCGCGGCATGTGGGGACCGCTGCGCAGCGTCGACCCGCCGATCACGGTGCCCGGCCTGGAGCTGCATGACCTCGCGGGCTGCGACCCGGGCGAGCTCGGCATCTACGGCTTTCGCAACCGCACCCGCCACGACTACTCCTCGATGGCGGTGGCCGACTCCCGCGCGGTCCACGTCGACCGCGTCTGGGACCACTTCTCCAGGGCCGGGCGCCACGTCGTGGTCGTGGGCGTCCCCCAGACCTCGCCGCCGGTCGAGGTCAACGGCGAGCTCGTCTCGTGCTTCCTGACGCCCGACACGCGCACGCGACCCCTACACCCATCCGCCGGAGCTGCGCGCCGAGATCGAGTCGCTCGTGGGCACCTACCGGGTCGACGTGCGCAACTTCCGCAGCGACGACCGCGACCGCATCCTCGCCGAGGTCTACGAGATGACCGAGCAGCGCTTCACCGTCTGCCGGCACCTGCTCGACACGCGCCCGTGGGACTTCTTCATGATGGTCGAGATCGGCCTCGACCGCATGCACCACGCCTTCTGGCGCTTCCTCGACGCAGCGCACCCGCGCTACGAGCCCGGCCACCGCTACGGCGACGTGATCCGCAGCTACTACCACTACCTCGACGACGAGATCGGCGAGCTGCTCGAGCGCTTCGACGAGGAGGACACCGTGATCGTCGTCTCCGACCACGGCGCACGGCCGATGGTGGGCGCGATCTGCGTCAACGAGTGGCTGCTGGACGAGGGCTACCTCGTCCTCGAGCAGCCGCTGCCCGACCGAGCGCCGCTGCCGTTCGCCGAGGCGCACGTCGACTGGAGCCGCACCCGCGCCTGGGGCGAGGGCGGCTACTACTGCCGCCTGTGCCTCAACGTCGCCGGGCGCGAGCCCCGGGAGCGCGTCGCCCCGGAGGAGTACGAGGGGCTGCTGGCGGAGCTCGCCGAGCGCCTGGCAGCAGCTCCCGGGGCCCGACGGCGAGCCGATCGGCACGCGCGTGTTCCGCCCCGCGGAGCTGTGGCGCGAGCAGCGCGGGATCCCGCCGGACCTGGTCGTGTACTTCGGCGACCTCGGCTGGCGCAGCAACGGCAGCCTCGGCCACGGCCGCCACTGGACCTTCGAGAACGACACCGGCCCCGACGACGCCAACCACGACCGCCACGGCATCTGCGTGATCGCCGGCCCCGGCGTGCCCGCGGGCCGCCGCGAGGACCTCGCGATCCTCGACATCGCGCCGACGATCCTGGCCCAGGCGGGGCTGGCCGACACCGCGCAGGCGCGTCCCCGCCCGGATCACCCCGCGGAGTCGGCGCTCGCGGGGCCTGAGCCTCAGGCCCCGCGCGGGCGGGTGCTCACGGCACCCGCAATGCGGTAGACAGCCCGCTTTCGTCGGCGATCGTCACGCTCGCACGAAGGTGGCCGGCACGATGACGGCGCGCCTTCGCGTGCAGCGTCTTGCTCTCGTTCAGCAGCGGCCCCGCCGCCGTCAGCGAGACGCGCGAGGCGCCGGCCGCGAACGAGATCACGAGCTTGCCGCCGGACACGCGCACGCTCTTGACCGCCGCGCCCGACAGCGACAGCCCGCAGCCGTGCCGGCCGCGCCGGCAGGAGCTCGTGAGCGCCTTGCTCTTGAAGCTGAGCCCGCCCGGGAGGCCCACCGACAGCGACGTCAGCGGCGTGCCGCTGCCGCGACGCGAGGCGGTGAGACGCAGCTTCGGCTTGCCCGAGGCGAGCCCTCCCAGCGAGCCGCTGGCGACCGGCCGCGAACCCGGCGGCGGGCAGCCCGACGACGGTCGAGGTGCCGCGCAGCTTGGCCGCCGGGGCCCCGTCCTGCGGGGTGGCCGTCGCGGTGATCGTGCCCGCTTCGCAGTTGGTCACGAAGGCCGGCCCGGCCGTGGTGCCGGTGAACGTGAGGTTCATGCTCGTGATCGGGATGTCGGGCAGCCCCAGGAACGTGATCGTGTGTTCGGCGAGGTTGATCGGGCCTTCCACGAAGTACTGGTACGGGCGGCGGGAAGGCCATCGTCAGCGCGCCCGTGATCGGCGCGCTGCGCGAGGCCGAGTTGATCGGCGCCGGCGAGCGTCAGCGCGCCGCCGGCGAGCGCCGAGCTCGGCAGCAGCGGCGAGGAGATCGCGATGCTGCCGACCGTGCAGGTCGTGCCCCCGAAGCACGGCGCCAGCACTTTGTTGATCTTGAGCCCCGTCGGCGTCCCGAACTGCAGCGCCGAGACGGCCGAGTCACCGGCGCCCTGGGCTGAAGTCGATCGTCACGACCGCGCCGGTGCCTTTCGGCTGCTTGGCGACGGTCGCGGAGATCGCCGGCGCGATAGCCAGTCGAGTTGCAGCCGGTGACGCTCATCGGCGCGCTGGCCGAGCCGCCGCTGGGGTCGAAGTAGGAGGTGGCCTGGATCTTCACCAGCGGCGTGGTCGTGCAGCCGCTCGGAAGCCGCGGCGCTTTGAGCGTGAACTGCAGTTCGCCGATGCCGCCGGGGAGGTTCGTGAAGGCGAGGCTCAGGCCACGTTGGGCGAGCCCGTGAGCGTGATCCCGCCGGTGCTCGTGCCCCCGCCTTCCTCCGACCAGCTCCACGCCCGCGACGTCCGTCGAAGGCGGGCGGGGCGACCAGGTACAGGCGCATGGCCGCTGCCCGTCGGGCCGTTGACCGTGCCGGAGCCGATTTCGCACAGCGGATTCGGGCGTGGCTCGATCCCAGGCACACGCCGCCGTTGGTCTGGAGGTTGATCAGAAAGCCGGCCGGGAACGAGATCGTGAGGTTCCTGAGGGAGTCGCCCACCGACGGTTTGAAGTTCATCGCAAAGCCGGTCGGCACGGTCGAGCCGCGCCGTCGTGCCCGCGCTCTGTTCCAGCGATATGCCGGGCGCGATCGACGCGGTCGCGGCCGCGGGGAACGACGCGGCGGCCGCCGCTGCGAGCAGGCCGATCAGAGCACTTCTGGGGAACATCCGGCTACCTCCATGTGTTGTTGCGATTGGCGACGCCCTCACGTCGGCGAGGGCGACAGTACCCCCATATAGGTCTCGAACACGTCGAGTTGCCCGCGCGATCCCGTCTTCCTGGCCGATCTGCTCGCCGAGCTCTCCTGCCCGCTCGCGCATCGGCCCGGTCGCCGAGCACCTCCGTCAGCGCCTTCTGCAGGCGCTGCGCTGTCAGCCGCCGACGGGGGATCGGCGCCGCGGCGGCCCCGAGCTCGCGCAGCCGCCTGGCCCAGGTGTACTGGTCGATCATGTGCGGGACCACGACCGACGGCAGGCCTGCCCGCAGCGCGGCCGCCACCGTGCCCGCTCCTCCGTGGTGGACGACCGCGGCGCAGTGCGGCAGCAGCCAGTCGTGGTCGACCGCGCTCACCCACAGCACCCCCTCCGGTAGGCCGGCGGCGTGCCCGCGATACTGCTCGCCGAGCAGGACGCCGCGCGCGCCGGCAGCCGGCGAGGGCCGTGACGGCGAGCGCGACGGTGGCGGCCGGGTCGGAGTCGCCCATGCTGCCGAAGCCGATCGCGACCGGAGCGGGGCCCGTCGTGCAGGAACTCGCTCGAGCCCGGCCGGCGGCGGCTCGTCGTGGTCGGACTCGGTCTGCCAGTAGCCGGTGACGTGAGCCCCGGCCCCGCGCACCGGTGGCGCCACGGCCGGGCTGAAGGCGTTCAGCTCCAGCGCGCCGCGTTCGGCCAGGTGGCTCAGCGGCTCGCCGAGCGGGAGTCGCCGCAGGCCGCTGCCGCGCCGCACCCACGCCAGCCACGGCAGCGCCGCCAGCCACGCCAGCCGGCGCAGGGGCGCCCCCAGCGGGCCGCGCGCCCAGCGCGGGGCCGGGCACAGGCGCACGCGCACCAGGGGCGTGTCGTCGCGGCGGGCGGCCTGCCAGCCGAGCAGCACCGCGAGCTCGTTGGCGACGATCACATCGGCGCCGTCGGCCGCCGCCAGGGCGTCGGCCAGGCGCCGGCGGGCGACCGAGCGCACGTCCACGACGAAGCCCACCCAGGACGGCATCCGGCGCGAGCCGCTGCGCCACCACCAGCGCCCCTCGGCCGTGTCCTGGCCCCGGCTCACCCGCCCCTCGGCGAGCGGCAGCGAACTCCAGGCCGGCATCGCGGACGAGCCCCTCGAAGGACGGGAAGGCGGCGACCTTGACCTCGTGCCCGGCACGATCCAGCGTCGCGGCGAAGGCGAGCAGTGGCTGCACGTCGCCGCGCGTGCCCGACGGCCAGGACGGTGACCTTCATGGCGCTCATGGGGCTCCCGCCCGGTTCATGGGGCTCCTGCCGTGCTCATGGCGCTCCCGCACCGGAGCGCAGGCGCCGTTCCAGGCGCAGTCGCCAGCGCGGCGACTTCTTCGTCGCCGGAGCCCGCCATCCGCTGCAGCTGCGCCAGCCGCCGCAGCGCCCGCGCGCGGTGACCGTGCCACCAGTCCGCTTCGGCGGCGTCGAGCACCGCGCGCCGCCGGCGAGGCGTGGCCGGCCCGCGCCGCGAAGGCGCCGCTGCCGCCGCCGGAGGCGGGGCGCAGCTGCGCGCGCACCGAGGCGAAGGTGGACGGCGGCTCCGGCGCGGGACCGATCTGGATGTTCGACGGTTCGGAGGCTTCTCCGGCCGCGTTCTCGGCGACCACCTCGTAGACACGGTGGGCGTGGGTGCGGGCGATGTAGGAGGAGCCGGTGGTGCTGCCGACCGGTTCGAACTGGCCGGTCACGCCGACCTGCACCGGCACGCTGCCGGGCGTTTCGGGCGCGGTCACGGTGGGGGTGGCGCCTTCGAGCTGGAAGCCGCTCGGGAGGGTCGGGGGCGGCTTGCAGCCACACCGTCAGGTTGACTTCCGGCGCCGCCAGCACCTGGTAGCGGGTCGCCGCGGCGGAGGCCTTCCACGACAGCAGCGTGCCCTTGTGGACGGTGTCGGCGATCATCGCGCTCGGGCGCGCGACGTGGTTGTGGATCAGCGAGCCGCAGCAGCGGATCGCGGTCGTCCATGATCATCGTCCCCTGGGCGTGGTTGGCGCTGCCGATGTACAGGTTCCCGCCACCGGGTTCGGGCTGCAGGGTCCGCGCGCCGAAGTCGTATTCGCTGGTCCCGAACGCGTTGCGCGTGATCGCGTACCAGTCTTCGCCGTTGCAGGTGCCCCACAGCTGATACCCGGACGCGCCGGCGAGCACGTCGCGCGAGCCAGCCGTTGCCGCGCCCGTTTTTGACCAGGTAGGCCCAGCTGTTGGTGCCGACGTACAGCCCGCCGCCCGGTCGTGGCCATGCGCCAGAAGTGGGCGTTGAAGAGGCTGTCGAAGCCGTCCGCGAGGCCGCTCGTGGGGTACGCCGTGCGCCCGTTCGCGAGCTTGCGCGGCGTCCCCACCACGAGCGTCCACTGGCCCGTCGCTGTTGATCCTGATCATCTCCGACAGGGGCAGCGTTTTTTCGTGGTACCAGCCGCTGGCGCCGACGTACAGCGCGTCGCGGAAGACGTGCATCGAGACGACCGAGGTGATGATCGCGCCGCGTCCCGCGCCGCCCGTGACGACCGGGATGAACGGGACGGCCGTGGCCGCTGGCCTCCCACACCGAGTAGCCCTGTGTGGCGCTGCCGCAGCCGACGTACAGGTCGCCGTCGAACACCGTCGCTTCGAAGATGTCGAGGTTCGACGGGCTGACCTGGACGCAGCCCGGCGTGGTTGGAGAACGGGTGCGTGACTTCGAACAGCGCGCCGTCGCCCGTCAGGTCCGGCGTCGCCGTCACGTACAGATGGTCCGCGCCACTCCAGCAGCGAGCGAAAGCCCATCGCGCGCGTGTCGCCCTGCGGATAGTGGACGACCACGCTGCGGAGGTTCAGCGACTGCCAGTGCACGCCGTCGTAGCTGCGCAGCAGTCTGCGGCGGGTGGTGGCGCAGCAGCGGCGGCAGGTACTCGTCGGCGCTGACGCCGGCGGCGAACAGCGCCTTGCGGCCGTGCGGGCCGGTGTAGGTGAGCATCCCGCGGTAGGCGATGTCGCTGGCGACCTGCGGCTCGTTTCGAACGGGTTGCGCGCGGTCGCGGGCGAGCGGTACACGCGCTTCCATACCTTCGTGCTCGGCGTGTACTGCCAGATCTGCGCGCGCAGGTGCATCGCGTAGGGGTTGGCGGGGCAGTGCACGTTCGGCAGCGGCGTGTTCGTGTACTTGTTGGTCAGCGGCAGGAAGTAGTTGACCGTCTGGTTTTCGACGCACAGCACGTCGCGGCCGGTGCCGACGTACAGCTTCCCCTTGAACCAGCCCATCGACCACGCGTAGGAGTTCGACGGCTCGCCGAACCCGTTCTGGGCGATCACGCGCTCTTCGCCGGGTCCGAGCGGCTGGGCGGCGGCGCTGGCGTAGGCGCCGAGCGCGATCATCGTGGCCAGCGCGAGCAGGCACGCGACCCGCAGGGTGCTTGACGAACGGAGCTTCACGACGGATTCCTTTCAATCGGCTTCTGTGCGCGGGCCCGCACCGCGAGGTGGTACGCGAGCGGCCCCGTCGGCAGAAGGTCATCCACGAGGTAGGCGAGGAAGTGCAGCGGGCATCAGCAGCCGAGCGGCACGCGGTGCCCGCAGGCCCACGCGCAGGGCGATGATCCCCAGGGTCGCGAGCTCCTGCAGCCCGACCCCGGTGCGCGCCACGCGATCGACCGCGAAGTCGGGTTCCAGCAGCCGCGCGGAGCTCGTCGACGGCGAAGTGGTGGTGGTCCTCCTCGGTGGCCACCGTCCCCTCCTCCAGCGGCGGCAGCGCCGGGCGCCGCCGGCGCGCGGCCGCGTAGAGGTTGAGCGCGTCGAGGCCGCTCGTGGCCCCGCGGTGGGGAACGGTGACGATCAGCGTGCCGCCCGGGCGCAGCACGCGGTGCGGCCTCCTGCGAGGACCCGGCGCGGGTCGGCGACGTGCTCGATCACCTCGAGCAGCAGCACCGCGTCCACGCTGCAGTCCGCGAGCGGCAGCTCGCGTCGCGTCGGCGTCGATCACCGTCAGCCACCGGAGCCGCTCGCGGGCCTGCTCGAGCAGCTCGGGGTCGCGCTCCACGCCCACCACCACCCGCCCATCCGGGCCGGGTGCGGCGATCGCGGCCGACCCGTAGCCCCAGGCGCAGCCGACGTCGAGCACGCGCAGCGCGTCGGCCGGCAGCCAGCGCCGGGCGCGACCCCAGCGGCCCGCGTAGGAGAGCAGCCGCGGCCGGCCGGCCGGGTTGCGCCGTAGCCGCCCGCGAAGGGGTCGGCGGGAGCGCTCGGGGGCGCCGTCGACGTGCGACGCTCACCGCAGCCCTCCGGCGGACAGCGCCGGCGCCGCGCCCGGCTGCTCGCCCGCGTAGCGCTCGAGCAGCTCCGCCGCCCCGGGCGCCCCGGGGGCGGCCGCGAGCTTCGCCGCCAGGCGCCTGGCGGCCTCGCGGTAGGAGGGATCGGCGAGCAGCTCGTGCACCGCCGCGCGCAGCCGCTCGGCGCGGTCGCGCGGCGCGGCGAGAGCCGCAGCCCGGCGCCGGCCTCGACGACCCGGCGGGCGTTGTCGGGCTTGTCCCAGGTCGTCGGCACGACGACCATCGGCACGCCGGCTTCGGCGGCCGCGAGGATCGTCGCCTTTGCCGCCGACGTTGACGATCGCCGCGCAGCGCGGCAGCAGCTCGTCGTGGCTGAGCCAGTCGCGTCGACGTGGACGTTGGGCGGGCAGCGCCGGCCGAGCCGAGCGCCGGCTCCGCGCGCCGCTCGCCCGGTCGTGATGATCAGCTCGACCGGCTCGCCGCCGAGGCCCTCGACGGCGGCCCGCAGCAGGAACGGGTCGCCGTGGGCGAGGGTGCTCTCGGTCACGTGCACCCACGGGCGCTCGGTGGGGATCGAGTCGAGCAGCGCGGAGGGCTCGTCCCGGCGCGGGTAGAAGCTGAAGTTGCCCACGTAGTGGACGCTCGCGGGCAGGTCGCGGCGGTCGTAGTCGAGCTCGCGGATGTTGCCCACGAGGTAGAGCGGCACGCGGGCGCTGAAGCGGTTGACCGATTCCCCGAGCGGCCCGCAGGCCGTTGGCGGCGCGAACGTCGTCCACGGCCCGCCAGATGCCGCGCGCGGCGAGCTCCGCCAGGCGGGTGAAGCGTCGACGAGCCGAGCCTCCCCGGCGCCGAGCGGGGCGCCGGCAGGCCGAAGCCGAACGGCGGGGCCTGGGGCCCGGGGATCAGCGGGCCCATCAGCGTCGAGGCGATCGCCACCGGGATCGGCTCGGCCTCCCAGAGCACCACGATCGGCCCCCACATCGAGAGGTCGGTGACGATCGACGTCGGCCGGCCATCGCGAGAGCACGCCGCGCAGGTCGGCGACCTGCGCCGGGATCGTCTCGACGAGCCAGTCGCGCATCATCGGGATCATCCGCCCGCCGCCGGGGCGCGTGCGCCGGCCGCCCGTGTCGAGCCGCTCGAGCCTGCGCAGCGGCCCGCTCACGTCGACCTGCTCGAAGCGGAACAGCTCGAAGTCCTCCCGCTCGAGCGTCGCGCGCGCCCGCTCGCCGCTGTAGAACGCGACCTCGTGGCCACGCTCGCGCAGCGCCGCGGCGATGCCCGAGATGGGGCAGCAGGTGTCCCGTCAACGGCCACAGCGGCGAACAGGATACGCGGCTCATGGCAGCGTCTCCGCGACCGGCGCCTGGTCCCCCGCGGCCGCGCGGCGTTCCACGCGGCGGATGTGCCCGGCGAAGTAGAGCCGCTCGAACAGGCTCTGCGGCAGGTAGCGCCGCAGCGCGATCACGACCGAGGCGCCGCGCCCGACGACGTAGCGCATCCGCGGGCTCGGCCGCTCAGCGCCTTGGCGATCGCCCCCGCGACGTCCTCCGGGCGGGTCGGGGAGCGCTCGACGAGCTTGTCGGCGATCGCCTCGCTGGCCCAGAACAGGCCGTGGTAGGGGCTGTCGGGATCGCTCGCCCCGGCCGCGGTGCCGCGGTGCAGCGACCAGCGCGTGGTCTTGAGGATCCCCGGCTCGACGATGACCGACTGGATGCCGATCGGCGCGAGCTCCTGGGCGAGGCCCTCGCCGAGCCCCTCCTGCGCGAACTTGCTCGCGCAGTACAGCGTCACGCCGAAGCCGCAGCACGCGTCCGCCCACCGAGGAGACGGTGACGATCCGCCCGCAGCCGGCGGCGCGCATGTGGGGGATCACCGCCCTCGTGACCGCGACCGTGCCGAGCACGTTGGTCTCGAACAGGGCTGCGATCTCCTCCTCGCTGCAGTCCTCGAGGCAGCCCGCGCAGGCCGATGCCGCCGTTGTTGACGAGGCCGTAGACGGTGCCCGCCTCCGCGACCACCGTCGCGACCGCCGGCGGCGATGCTGTCGCGGTCGGTGATGTCCAGCTCGCAGCGCCTCGCAGCTGCACGCCGCGCTCGGCGGCGGCCGCCTCGAGCTGTTCGCGCTCCGGTCGGGTCGCGCACCGTGCGCGTACACGCGAAAGCCCTGCCCGGCGAGGTGCACCGCGGTCTCCAGGCCGATGCCCGTGCCGGCGCCGGTGACGAGCACCGCGTCCCCGGGCCGTCCCGGCCTGCCCTTGCGGATCCCGCGCATCAGGCCCCTCGCCCGGTCTCGGCCATCGCGTCGGCGGCCCGGCGATCCGGTGACGCCAGGCGATCGATGATCCGCCCGACCACCTCGGGCTGCTCGAGCGGGCCGAAGTGGCCCCACTCGGTGCGCGGCATCAGCACCCCGTGCGCGTTCGGCAGGTGCTCGATCAGGAACTCGTAGGTGTCGATGAAGGCCGACTGCTCGGTGTACATCAGCACCACCGGCGTCGTCGATCTCGCCGACCCGCTCCAGCGTCAGCGAGCCGACGCGGCGGTAGTCCTCCGGCAGCGTCGTCTCCTCGAGCAGCCGCAGCAGCGGCTTGCGGGTTGCGCGGCAGGCCCTTCAGCGGCCCCCACTGCTTCGGCAGGTCGATCGTCGCGCGGATCATGTAGCGCAGGTCCGAGCGCTGCTCCGGCGGGCACGTCGTGGCCCGCGTCCTCGAGCGCCTGCGCCCAGTAGTTCCAGCCGACCCAGTCGTCGTGGCTGCGGCGTGTGCTCGAGCGCCGGAAGCGCCGCCTCGATCGCGATCACCTCGCGCACGCGGTCGGGGTGCGTTGAGCGCGAAGTAGAGCGCGATGTCGGCGCCGTAGCTGTGCCCGACGACCACCGGGCGCTCGATCTCGAGCGCGTCGAGCAGCCCGAGCAGGTCCGCCGGCCATCGTCGTCGGCGCGTGTAGCCGGTCGGCGGGCACGTCGCTGTGGCCGTGGCCGCGCAGGTCGTAGGTCAGCACCCGGTAGCGGTCCGCGAGCTCGGGAACGATCCGCAGGTGCCAGACCGCGAGGTTGCCGGTGAGCCCGTGGACCATCACCAGGTCGGGGCCCTCGCCGACCTGCTGGTAGTGGAGCCGCAGCCCGCTCGTCAGCGTCGCCTTCGGCATCAGCTCCCCACCCTCGCCGCTCACTCCACGTACCCCAGGGCGCGCAGTCGCTCCATCACCGCCGCCTGCTCCTCGGGCGCGAGCTCGACCGTCGACGGCCGGCCCGCGCTGCAGCGGGATCCGAGGCCGGCGCGCTGCGCACCGGCCGGCGCTCCAGCTCGCCCGTCTCGAACAGCCCGTCGGGCACGCTGCCGGACATGTCGCTCGGGCACCGGCACGCCGAGCTGGTGCAGCAGCAGCGGCGCGACGTCGACGATCGAGACCTCCTCGACGCTCGCGTCCGGCGCGGATCGCCGGGCCCGTCCGCGATCGAAGATGCCCTCCCAGCGATGGTGGCCGTGCGGCTCCTCGCGGCGGGCGCACGATCGTCTCGCGAGGGCAGGATCGACATCGTGCCCGCCGTCGGCCAGCACCAGCGAGAGATCGGGGCCGAGCTGTTCGATACGGGCCCGAGAACGCCTGCCTGCGGGTCCAGACCTCCTCGACCAGCGGCTGCCCGTCGTGCGGGCGCCGCACCTCGCGCAGCGCCTGCGCGATCTCGACGCGTGAGCTGCTCGCGCACCTGCTCGGGCAGCGGCTCGTCGCTGCCCGGAACGCGGTCCACGATGTGGATCCCCTGGCTGGACGGGGTGGCCGCGTAGGCGACCGTGCGTCGTCCAGTCGAGCGCGTTGACGTGGCGGGTCATCTCCGCGAAGCCGACGTCGGTGGCGGCCCGCTCGCGCTGCGTCCTCGGTCGGCCCAGAACAGGTAGCCCTGCTGCTCGAGCCAGGAGTTGACGTGGAAGACCTCGCGGGTCGGGCCGAAGCCGTGGTCGGAGGCGAGCACGACCGTCGGCCTCGGGGCCGGCGAGCTCGACGATCTCGCGCGATCAGCGTCGTCGAGCGAGCGGAAGTAGCGCTCGCACAGCTCGATGATCTCGCCGCTCCCACGGCGATCGGGACGGTCGGGGCGGCAGGCCGGGTCGATGAACCGCCAGCAGAGGTGCTGGAGCTTGTCGACGCCGTCGAACAGGACGGCGACGAGGTCGGCCGGCTCGGTGCTCCATCAGGTGGCGCAGCACCTCGCCCCAGCGCTGCTCGCGGCGGATGTGCAGCTCGATGAACTCGGCGTAGCTCGTCCTCCGGGCAGCCGTCGATCGCCTTGATCTCGAGCTCCATGTCGAGCATCTCCTGGGGTTGAAGCCCGGGCAGCGCCTTCAGACGGTCGAACAGCCCCGGCGGGTGGCAGCCGAGGCGCAGCTGGCGCCACGGCATCATCCCGCCGGGGACGACCGCGCCCGTCGACCGGCGGCGCCGGGAACATGAGCGGGAAGTTCAGCGAGATGACGCGCCGCTCCTGCTCGCTGGCGAGCGTCCAGATCGTCGCCGCTGCCGACCTCCTGCGAGCTCGCGAAGGAGAAGTACACGCTGCCCGGCTCGTCCTTCTGGAAGAAGTCGAAGATGCCGTGCTGGCCGGGGTGCTTGCCGGTCACCAGCGACGTCCACGCCGGCGGCGTCAGCGGCGGCATGATCGAGCGCAGCACGGCGCGCGTGCCGCGCTCGCAGACGCCGGCCAGGCACGGCATCACGCCCGCGCTCCATGTAGGGGTCGAGCACCGTGAACGTCGCTCCGTCCAGGCCGATCAGCAGCGTCGGTCCCATCTCACACCTCCAGCGCGGCTCGGCTTGGCGGTGCTCGCAGACGAACTGCGCGAGCTCCGCGACGGTCAGGTCGCGCTCCTCGACGGGCCGCTGGCCGATCTCCTCGAAGTACTGCGGGAACGGCAGCTTGCCGTAGCTGCTGCTGGACCATCGTCGAGAGCACCACGATCTCCAGCGACTCGAGCCCGAGGTCGGCGACGAAACGTGTCTCGCGGCGCCGATCTCGCCCGTCGTACTCCCAGTCTCCGCGCGCTTCTTCCAGCAGCGCCAGGATGCCGTCCATCACGTGCGGGTCGAATCGCGCTCATCTCGGTACCTCCTCCGCCGGGACCGCGGCTCGCGCTCAGCGCGCTGGCCACGACGAGGTCTCCGTCGCGCTGCGGTGCTCGCCACCAGCGTCCGTGCGCCGATCTCGACCACCACGTCGCCCCGAGCCGGGTCGAGCGCCGTGCGCGGGGCTGGTGCTCGCGAGCGACGTGATGCCCGTCCCGAGCGCCTTGGCCGCCGCCTCGCGGGCGCACCAGAGGCGCAGCAGCCACTCGTCCCTCGCCATCCAGCCCCTCCAGCAGCGCGCAGCTCCGCCGCGGCGAAGCGCCGCCGGGACCCAGCCTCGGGCGGGCCGGGAAGCAGCTCGACGTCGATCCCCACGCCGTCGACGCCGTCGGTCTCGAGCATCGCCAGCGCCACGGCGCGCCGCCCGTGTGGGAGAGCGACACGAACGGCGGGCGCGCTGCGCGTTCGAGCGCCGCGACGTGGACGACGGGGCGCCCCGCGCTCGTCCGGGAGGATCTCGACGTCGGCCGGCGGCAGCTCGAGGCCGTGAGCCGCGGCGAGCAGCTCGGCCACGCACTCCTTGGCGGCCGTTCGCGCCGCCAGCCACTCGAGCCTCCGCTGCGATCGGGCAGCGACAGCGCGGCGAACAGCTCGCGCTCGCGGCGCGAGAGCACGCGGCCCGCCCACACGTCGCATCCACAGCGAGCTGTCCGCGGCGATGCGGCCGTCCAGCCGGCGGCACGCGAGCGACGCGCTCGCCGGGTAGGGCGCGAGCGGGGCGCTCCACGGCTCGGAGATGCGCCCGGCGCGTGCCCGGCCTGACCAGCGGCTCGAAGCGCTCGGGCACATCGAAGCGCTTGTCCTCCCAGCCCTCCAGGCGCATCACGCAGCGCCCGCTCGCGTCGATCACCTCGATGTCCGAGCTCATCAGCTGGTCGCCGCTGCAGCGCGATCGCGGCGACGCAGTCCAGCTGCTCGCCCTCGGGCGCCGGCGGGGCCGTAGAGGTCGAGCGCCGCGCAGGCGGAACGGGAACACGACGCGGCCGCGATCGAGCATCTCGGCCGCCCAGAAGCCGATCACCTGGCCGGCCGCGTCGAGCAGCACGGGGTCGAGCGCGAAGCGCGGGCGCGGGATCGCCGCGGAGCAGGCCGCTGCGCGGAGGGCACCTCGCAGCCGCGCGCGGACGCCGTCGGGCGCGATCGCCTCGAGGCTGCGCACGCCCTGCCACAGCGGTCCGTGGAACATCGTCTCGTACAGCCGCTCCGGGCGTCGAGCCGCGACGGCAGCCTCGCCCGCGAAGACGCCGAGCCGTGCGCTCGGGCGCCGGGGCCAGCTCGGCGCCCAGCAGCACGGTCGCCTCGACGGCGAGCCGCCGCTCGCGCTCCCCGGCGGCCTGCTCGCCACGCGCGGCTCCGCGCCGGCTCCGAGGCAGCGCAGCTCGACCTGCACGCGCTCGAGGCCGTCCTCGTCGGCGCAGCGCGCACGGCGCTCACCTGCAGCGTCTGCGGCTCGGCCCGAAGGCGAGCCAGCGGTGCGCCCGCACCTCGCGCATGCCCGTCACGACGCGCCCGGGCAGCAGGCAGCAGGCGGCCTCGGCGAGGATCTCGATGCTCATCGCCAGCGGCATCAGCGCGAGCGCGTGCAGTCCGGGGTCGCTGCGCGAGACGCTGCGGCCGAGCGTGTGGTCGAGCAGGTAGGGGTCGCTCGCCGGGTCCACGACCCGTTGGGCGACGAGCTCGGCTTCGGGCACGTGCGCGACGACGGTGCCGAGCAGCGGCCAGGCCGAGGCCTCGCCGGCGATCGCCGTTCCGCCCGTCAGGTAGGCGTCCATCACCTCCGCTGCGTGACGCAGGAACTGCTGCATCGTGCGCAGGTGCTCCTCGACGGCCAGCGCCACGTCGTCGCCCGCCGCACCCGGCTCCCACGCAGGCGCATCGGAGAGCGGCGCCGCCGGGAGCGCGGCCGCGTGCACCGGGTCGGGCTCCGGCTGGGTCCGACCAGCCTGTGGCGGCGCGGCGGACGCGGCCGCATGCACGACTTCGGGCGGCGATGGCGCGTGGCCGTTGCGCACCGGATCGGCGGGTGTCGTCGGGCGCACGCGCTCGAGCGCCTCCTCGGACAGGCGCAGCATCGGCCAGCTCGTCGAAAGCGGCACCTCCAGGCGCGCTGTGGCGCCCGACCCCGGCCCGGCCGGCGATCCCGGCTCCGCGCCGGCGCCGCCGTCGAGCGCCAGCCCCGGGCGCCAGTCGAGATCCCGCGGGCGGCGCTGGGAGAAGAGGTAACCGAGGTCGAGCTCGACGTCGTGCACGGCGAGCACGCGCGACGAGGTGGTTGAGCTGCGTCGGTGCCCGAGCGCCGGCGAATGTCGGCGGCGACGGCGCAGGCATCGGACGCCGCGCAGGATGTCCTCGATGAACGAGGTCATGTTTCCGCGCGGGCCGGCCTCGACGAAGACGCGCACGCCGTCGTCGTAGAGCGCCTCGATCGTCTCGCGGAATCGCACCGGCCGGGTCCAGTGCTCGACCAGCAGCTCGCGCATCTCCTCGGGGTCCTGCGGGTAGGGCGCGGCCGTCGTGCAGGACCACATCGGCACCTTCGGCGGCGCGACCGGGAGGCGCGCGAAGGTGGCGCGCAGATCCTCGGCGAAGGGGGCGAACAGCGGCGTGTGGACCGCGCGGTCGTAGGGCAGCTGCTCGTACATCAGCCCCTCGCCGACGGCGAGCTCGCGCGCCCGGGCGGCCGCGCCGGCCTCGCCCACGAGCACGGCCTGGTGCGGGCAGTTGTCCATCGCCAGGAACAGCTCGCCGCCGGCCTCGCCGCGCGATCCGCAGCGCGGCCTCGCGCGTCGGCGCCGAGCGCCAGCAGCACCGCGGCCGGGACCTCGTGGCGCCCGGCCGCGTCCGCGTAGGACGCGTACAGGCCGTGGCAGAAGGCCGCCAGGCGCTCGTCGGTGTCGAGGTCGAGCGCGCCCGCCGCCATCGCCGCCGAGTGCTCGCCGGTGCTGTGACCGACGAGCGCGTCGCAGCGGCCGACCAGGCGCCGCAGCACCGCGTGGACGGCGGCGTTGGCCGTCAGCACGGACTCGACGGCGATGTCGAGCTCCATCAGGCGGGCCTCTCGCGCGCGCGCCGCTCCTGCTCGGAGAACGCCGGCCGCGGGAAGACCCAGTCGCTGAGCACGTGGCCGCGCGGGTGGTCGGCGTAGAGCCGGTCGATGCGGTCGAAGGCCTCGCGCGCCTCGGGGAAGTGCAGGCACAGGTCGGCGAGCATCCCCGGGTACTGCGCGCCCTCGCCGGGGAACACGAACGCGACCTTCGCCCTCGCGGCCCGAGCGGCTCGGCCTCGAAGTAGATGCCCGAGATCGTCTTGATGCGCCGGCAGGCCGGGTCTGCCCAGCTGCTCGGCGGCCTGCGTCGAGCTTCTCCTGCAGGTCCTCGAGCGAGGCCGCCACGACCGCCAGCCGCGCGCGGCTCGGCGATCGCCCCGGCCTGCAGGCTGAGCGTGTAGGCGAGGTCGGCGAGCGCCGGCGCGGGCGCCGTCCGCGAGCGCGGCGCAGCAGCGCCTGCGCGCGCTCCGCGAGAGCTCTCCGGGCGAGTCGCGCCTCGAGGATGAAGACCTCGCTGTCCCAGGGCGGCGCGGTGCTCGGCGTCCTGCTCCTGGCCCCACTCCTCGAGCACCGCGTGGGCGTTGATGCCGCCGAAGCCGAACGCGTTGACGCCGGCCCGGCGCGGCTCGCCGGCCGCCGTGGATCCAGGGGCGCGTCTCGGTGTTGATGTAGAAGGGCGTGCGCTCGAGCCCGAGCTTCGGGTTGGGCTCGCTCGCAGTTCAGCGTCGGCGGCAGCACCCGGTGGTGCAGCGCCAGCGCGGTCTTGATCAGCCCGGCGACGCCCGGCGGCCGGGATCGTGTGGCCGATCATCGACTTGACGGTGCCGAGCGCGCACCGCGGCAGCTCGCCCTCGCGCTCGCCGAAGACGCGTGTGAGCGCCTGCGATCTCGACCACGTCGCCGACCGGCGTGCCGGTCCCGTGGGCCTCGATCAGCCCGACCGTGCGCGGCGTCGACGCCGGCCGCCTCGTAGGCGCGCCGCAGCGCGAGCTCCTCGCCCTCGACGCGGGGAGCCATCACGCTCATCCCACGTCCGTCGCTGGCGACGCCGACGCCGCGGATCACCGCGTAGATGCGGTCGCCGTCGCGCAGCGCGTCCTCGGCGCGCTTGAGCACGACCATCCCGATGCCCTCGCCGAGCAGCGTGCCGTCGGCGTCCTTGTCGAACGGCCGGAGCTGCTCGCGGCGCGACAGCGCGCCGAGCCGGCAGAAGAGGTTCATGCGTCGGCAACCGGCATCCACACCTGCGAGCCGCCGGCGAGCGCGAGGTCGCAGTCGCCGGCGAGCAGGTCGCGCACCGCCTGCTGGACCGCGACCAGCGAGGACGCGCAGGCGGCGTCGACCGTGTAGGTCGGGCCCATCAGGTCGAGCCGGTTGGCGATCCTGCCCGACGATGATGTTCGGGATCAGGCCCGGGACGGTCTCGGGGCCGAGATCGGGGCAGCGCGCCCTGCAGCTCCTCGCGCAGCAGCTCGAGCTCCTCCTCGCTGGTGCTCGGGATGCAGGCTGCGGATCAGCTCGATGCGTCTGGCCGATGACCAGCCCGCGCTGGACGGCGATCGCGTTGCCGCCGTTGAGGTAGGTGCCCTTGCCGAGCACGATCGCCGTGCGGGCGCGCACCTCTGCGGGCAGCTCGCCGCTGCCGCGCGTCGGCGAGCGCGTCGCTGGCGACCTGCAGCGCGAGCCACTGGTCGGGCTCGCCGCCGACCGACACCGGCGGGATGCCGTGGGCGAGCGGGTCGAAGCGGGCGCAGGTCGCCCGAGGTAGCCGCCGCGCTTGCAGTAGGTGCGATCCGTGTCGGCGAACTCGGGGTCGTAGTAGACGTCCGGATCCCACGCCTCGGGCGGCGGGTCGGAGATCGCGTCGACGCCCGCCGAGGATGTTGCGCCAGTACGCGTCGAGGTCCTCGGCGCGCCCGGGAACAGGCAGGACATGCCGATGATCGCGACGCCGTCGCGCTGCTCGACGCGTCATCGCGGCCGCCCGCGAGGCGGTTGAGCGCCTGTGCTGCCGACGCCGACGACGTCCGTCGAGCGTCGCGAGCAGCCGGCCGTCGGCGTCGTAGAACCAGTGGTCGGCGTGGCACAGCGGCGCGCCGCTCTCGGGCCGGATCCGCAGCTCGTGGCGCACCGGCTCGCCCGGCGCCGGGCCGCCGTGCGCCGCCATAGCCGCCGATCTGGGCGGGCAGCAGCGTCACGTCCCATTGCAGCCGCGCCCAGAGGACCTGCACCTGCAGCGCGCTGTCGAGCAGCACCGGGTCGAGCAGCCACGCAGCCCGTCGGTCCCGTCGACGCAGCTCGGCCGGGATCGAACGCGCCAGCAGCGACGCGCGCGCCGCGCTCGTCCATCCCCTCGATCGCCTGGATCCCCTGGAACAGCGGTCCGTGGAAGAGCAGCTCGCGGTAGGCGTCGGCGACGGTCATCGGGAACGGGCGTCAGGCCCGTCGAGCGCCTCCGGGGCGCTCGACGCGGCTCGTCGACCGCCTGCTCGCTCGTCGGAGCTCGACGACGCCCGGTAGTGGGGACGCCCGAGGGCGGCGGGGCTGATCGTGGCCTCGATCTCGCCGCCCTCGTGCGGTACCCGCGGCGTCGATCCGCAGGCGTCACGGGACGGTCGTCCTCGACGCGCCACGCCGTCGAGCAGGCGGATGTCGCGCAGGCCCGCGACCCGCGTCCCGGACGCGGCCGCCGCGGCGGCCTCCGCCATCAGCTCCATCGCGACCGCGAAGGGGAGCACCGGGCGACCGTCGATGCGGTGGTCGTCGAGGAAGCGATGCCGTCCGCGGGTCGAGCTCGACCTCCAGCCGCAGCGCGCTCCCGCGAACGCCCTCCAGGCGCGCAGCGACGCTCGTGGGCGGCCAGCAGCAGCGGCTGATCGCCGCTGCGCGCGCCCGCCGGCTGTCCGTCGCCGCGGCGCCGCGTCCAGGCCGCCGGCCGCGCCGATCACCACCTCGGCCTCGCCCTTCGTCCCTCGCAGGAGCTCCTCGTTCGAGCAGCGCGCAGCCCTGCTCGAGCCCGATCAGCGCCACGCCGCGGCGCTCGAACTCCTCGCTCGAGCTCCGGGGAGACCATCCCCGCCGAGCGCCACGGGCCCCAGTCGATCGTGACGACGCGCGCGGCCCAGCGGCGGTCGAGCTCGTGTGCGAGCTTGTCGAGCACCTCGCTCGCGGCCGCGTAGTCGGCCTGGCCGCGGTTGCCGAAGCGGCCGGAGACCGAGCCGAAGAAGCACGAGGAAGCGCAGCGAGTCCGGGCCGCAGCGTGCCGCGCGAGCGTCCGCGCGGCGCCGGCCTTGGCGGCCATCACGCGCTCGCAGCGAGTCGCGCTCCTTGTCCCGCACCAGCTTGTCCTCGATCAGACCCGGCGCCGTGGATCACGCCGTCGATGCGGCCGTGGCGGGCGTAGACGTCGTCGATCAGCGCGCCGAAGGCCTGCTCGTCGCGCACGTCGCAGACGAGGTACTCGACGCGCGGCGCCGGTCTCGCGCAGGCTGCGCAGGTTCTCGCGCACCTCGCGCTCGCGCATGATGCGGCGGCACTCCTGCTCGACGACGGCCGGCGTCAGCTCGCCGCCCCGCGCGCGGCGGCGCTCGATCAGCAGGGCGCGCAGCGCGCGCCGGCTCGAGAGCGCCGGCGGTGGCCTCATCCTCCTCGGTCGCGGGCGTGCGGCCGACGAGCACGAGCGTCGGCCGGTGGCGGCTCGGCGAGCCTCTGCGCGACCTGCGCGGTGATCCCGCGGGCGCCGCCGGTGATGAGCACGACCGAGCCGTCCGTCGAGCAGGACTCCCCGGCGCGCGCCCGTCGGGTGGGCGCCGAGCGCAGCTCGAGCCGTGTACGCACGCCCTCGCGGTAGCCGACCTCGACGAGCCCGTCCGCGGCGGTCAGCTCGGCGAGCAGCTGTCGGCGGCCGCCTGCGCGGGGTCCGCGGTGGAGAGGTCGACCGCCTTGATCCGCACCTGCGGCCACTCGTGGGCGAGGGTCTTGAGGAAGCCGGGGATCGCGCCCTGCTCGAACGACCCGGGCGCGGCACGCTCGGGCGCGGCGTCCGACCCTGGCGCGCCGTCCGAGTCGAGCTCGGTTCCGACGCCGTCGCGGCGCCCGTGCCCACCCCGAAGTCCCCGCCGAGCCGGTCGCGGCGAGCACTGCCGCGCCGCCCGCCGCGGCGGCGCTCTCCAGGTCCTGACCCAGGGCGCGCGGCGAGCACCAACAGCGAGTCGCACCGCGCCGTAGGCAGGGGGATCGGCTGACAGGGCGGCGAGGTGCACCAGCGCCTTGACTCCGCTGCCCCGCCGCAGCTCCTCGGCGAGGCTGCGCGCGCGCTCCTCCTCGAGCGGATGCTCGCTCCACCGGCAGGCGCCGGACATCGTGCGCCTTCGCCGGTGAGGGCGCTCGACAGCGCCTCCCCGACACCGGTGCCGTCGTCGACGATCACGACGCGCCCGTCGCCCGCGAGCGCCGGCGGTGGCCCGGATCGACGGGAGCGCTCGTTGCCTGTAGGACGAACCGGCCGATGCGCTCCTCCTCGGCCGGTCCGCTTTCAAAAGGGCGCTCGCCCCCGGCGTCGCCCGCAACCGGGGCGGCGGTGCTGCCGTTTGCGGAGCCGGCTGCCAGCGATGCCTCGAGCGTGTCGATCACCGCTCGCAGCGTCCTGCTCGCCGTGAGCTCCTCCATGTCGATCGCACCGCGATCGCCGTCGGCGAGGCTCTGGGTGAAGCGTGCCCGCGATCTCGACGCGCTTGATCGAGTCGATGCCGAGGTCGCCCTCGAGGTCGGCGTCGAGCTCGAGCATCTCCGCCGGGTAGCCGGTGCGCTCGCTCACGATCTCGAGCAGGCGCGCCTGCGATCGCCTCGCGGGTCAGCGTCCCAGCGGCGCCGGCGGGCACCGGCCCGTTCGCCGCGGGAGCCGAGCCGACGGCCGGCGCGGCGTCGCCCGCGCCCCCCGGAGCGGCCGCCGGGGCTCCCACCGGCGGCGCGACTGGCGCAGCTGCGGAGGGGACGCGGGTGGGACGGCGGCGGGGGCGGCCGCCTGCCCGAGCGCGGCCCTGGCCGGTAGCACCGGCGACGCCGCGCGTGCGGTCCGCGGGAGCGGCGCCAGCGGCTGCCCTGGCCACCGAGGTAGCCGAGCATCACGGCCCGCTGGGTCTCGAGGAACTGCTGCATCACCTGCTGGTGGGCGGCCATCACCTCGGCGACGCGATCGCCGCCGACGGCTGCCGCCGCAGGGGTGCCGGCCGGCGCGGGTGGCGCCGGTGGCGGGCTGTGGGACGGATGGGCGCTCGCGAGCGCCCCCGCCGCGGGGGGCGCCGCCTGCAGCGAGCCCCCGTTCATGCTCGTTGTCATGGGTCCTGGCTCCTGTTGATGGGTTGCGTGAATCGGCTCCGGCAAAGGACGCGGCTCGCCGGCGGGCCATGCGCGGCCACCGTCGAGCAGCCACGCCGTGGATGGGCGGGCGCCGGCGCGAGCGGCCTCCGTGCGCTCGGCCCGCGCGGCCGGGCGCCCCCGGAACATGGGCTCGGGTCGAACCGCACTCCCTCGGCCGCCAGCGCGGCGAGGCCGTGGAGCATCGACACGAGGCCCGAGCTGCCGGAGCGTTCGACCGGAACCGCGAGATGCTCGCGGTCCTCGAGGATCTGATCGACGAGGCCGCTGAGCACCGAGCGGGGGCCGACCTCGACGAACACCCGCGCGCCGTCCTCGTACATCGCGTCGATCTCGCTGCACGAACTCGACCGGGCGGATCAGATGCTCGGCGAGCATCTCGACGATCGCCGCGGATCGTCGCCGTGGGCCGCTCCGGTCGTGTTCGAGTACACGGGCACGCGCGGGGGCGTGATCGTCGCGTCGCGCAGCACCTCTGCAAGCCGTTGCTGCGCGCCCGCCACGAGCGGGGAATGGAACGCGCACGCGACCGGCAGCAGGCGCGCGGTGAGGTCGCGCTCGGCGCACCACTCGACGGCCGCCTCGACGTGCTCCCGTGGCCCCGAGAGCACGGTCTGGCGGGGGCGAATTCAGGTTCGCGATCACCACTCCGAGCCCTCCAGCAGCGGCGCGAGCTGCTCGCGAGTCGGCCTCGACCGCCGCCATCGCGCCGGCCTCGGCGGACGCGGCCTGCTTCATGAAGCGGCCCCGGGCCTCGGACAGCTCCAGCAGCTGGGTCGGCGTCGATCGCCCCCGCGGCGGCCAGTGCGACGAACTCGCCGTAGCTGTGGCCGGCCGTCATCTGGGGCGCGATCGCCGAGCGTGTCGAGCACGCCCAGGCAGGCGAGCTCCGCGGCGCCCAGCGCGGGCTGCGCGACGTGCGTGTCGGTAAGCGCGGCCTGGCGGGCACGCTTCTCGTCGGCCGCCAGCGCCGGGGGCGGGAAGACGAAGCCCGACAGCGGCCGCTCGTAACGGCCGGCGAGCACGCGGTCGGCCAGCTCGAACTGCTCGCGCGCCTCGGGGAAGGCGATCGCCAGCTCGCGCCCCATGTCGACGGACCTGCGAGCCCTGGCCGGGGAACAGGAAGGCGAGCCGTCCCTCGCGGGCGAGCGGGCGCTCGGCGAAGTGGATGCCCTCGCGCGCGTGCACGGTCGGGGTCCGCTGCGGACAGCAGCTCGCGGCAGCGGGCCAGCTTGGCGCGCAGCGTCCTCGAGCGACTCGGCGACGATCGCGAGCGTCGGCGCCGCCGGGCTCGGCGAGCGGCCATCCTCGCGGCCAGCGTCGTGGGCGAGCATCGGCCAGAGCGGCGGCTCGCTGCCGCTCGAGCCCGTCCGCCAGCGCCCCGGCGGCCGCGATCAGCTCGGCGCGGGTGCCGCGCCAGAGCAGCAGCTCGGCCGGCCAGCGCGGTCGACGGCGGCGTCCGGCTGCGCCAGGAAGCCGCCCGCGTACTCCTCGAGCACGATGTGGAAGTTGGTGCCGCCGAAGCCGAAGGCGCTCACGCCGGCGCGGCGCGGGTGGGCAGCGCCGCCGCTCAGCCACGGACGGGCCTCGGTGTTGACGTAGAAGGGGCTGGCGGGGAAGTCGGCCTTCGGGTTCGGTTCGGTGACGCCGATCGTCGGCGGCAGCACGCGGTGGTGGAGCGCCAGCGCCGCCTTGACCAGGCCGGCGACGCCGGCCGTGGCCTTGGTGTGGCCGATCATCGACTTGACCGAGCCGATCGCGCACCACTGGCGCTCGTCGGAGTGCTCAGCGAAGACCGTGCTGAGCGCCTCGACCTCGGCGCCGTCGCCGGCGACCGTGCCGGTGCCGTGGGCCTCGACCAGGCCGACCGTGGCCGGGGAGACGCCGGCCTGTGCGTAGGCCCGGCGCAGGGCCCGCATCTGGCCCTCGGGCCGGGGCGCGGTGAGGCTGCGGTCGCGCCCGTCGCTGGCGGCGCCGACGCCGCGGATCACGGCGTAGATGCGGTCGCCGTCGCGCTCGGCGTCGGCCAGGCGCTTGAGCACGACGGTCGCGAAGCCCTCGCTGATGGCGATCCCGTCGGCGGCGGCGTCGAACGGGCCGGCAGCGGCCGGTCGGCGAGAGCGCCTGCGTCTTGGCGAAGCAGAGGTAGGCGAAGGGGTTCTGGATCGCGTCGACGCCGCCGGCCAGCACCATGTCGCTGGTGCCCGTCTGCAGCTCGCGCGCGCCGAGGCCGATCGCGCGCGAGCGACGAGGCGCAGGCCGCGTCGACGGTGTAGTTGGTGCCCCCGAGGTCGAGCCGGTTGGCGATGCGGCCGGCGGCGACGTTCATCAGCAGCCCGGCGAAGCTGTCCTCGGTCCACTCCGGGAGCCGCTCGAACAGCTGCTCCTGCAGCTCGGGGTGGGCGCCCCCGAACAGCGACGGCAGCGCGGAGCGCACGGTGTAGCCGACCGAGGTGTCGGCGCCGCCGCCGCCGGCGCCGAGGATCACCGAGGTGCGCTCGCGGTCGAACGGACGCTGCCGCGTAGCCGGCGTCCGCGAGCGCCGCCTGGGCGCACAGCAGCGCCAGCAGCTGGAACGGCTCGATCGACTGCAGCGACTTCGGCGGCATGCCGAGCGCGAGCGGGTCGAGCGCGACCGGGTCGATGAAGCCGCCCCAGCGCGAGTAGACCTTGTCGGGCGCGTCGCGGGGTCCGGGTCGAACATCTGCCGCCAGTCCCAGCGCTCGGGCGGGATCTCGCGGATCGCATCGACCTTGTCGAGGATGTTCGCCCAGAAGCTCTCCGCCTCCGGGGCGCCGGGGAGGATGCAGCCGACCCCGATGATCGCGACGTCGGCCGGCGGGGGCGGCTCTGGCGCCCTCGCCGGCCGAGCGCTCTCGCTGCGGAGGTTCCCCACGGCCTCCGCCGCACCATCCGAGACCTCGCGGTGCAGCTCGGCGATCGTCGTGACCGAGTCGCGCAGCGCGGCGACCTGGCCGATCATGTACATGCCGCGCTCCCACTGGTCCTGCTCGGAGACCGCTACCAGCTCGGGCTTGCTGCTCGCCGCCTCGGCGGCCATCGTGTCGGCGCCGGTATTCGCGCCGGCGAGCCGGTCGACGCCCTTGGCCGCGATCCGCAGGCGCCCGATGTTGAGCGCCTCCAGCTCCATCCGGCGCTGCTCGGGGTCGGCGCCGGCGTCCTCCAGCCGGCGGCGCTCGGCTGTGAACGGTCGACGAACGGCGACGCCAGGCAGCGCGTGGCGTGGCCCGGTCCGCTTTCCAGCAGCGCGGTCTCGCTCCGCGGCGAGCGCGGCGTTCTGGAAGCGCTCGGTGATCGCGCCCGCCTGCACCGCCTCGCGCGTGAACAGGTAGGCGGTGCCCATCAGCGCGCCGACGCGGGCGCCTCGCGCGGCCGCGCTCGCGGCAGCCGCCGCCGCCATCGCCGCGGAGCGCCCGTCGTGGATGCCGCCGGCGAACAGCACGTGACAGTCCGAGGCGTCGTCGCCGGAGCTCCTCGAGCAGGACGCCCGAGCATCGTGTCCCACAGCACGAAGCTCGTGCGCGGGCCGACGTGGCCGCCGCACTCGCGCCCCTCGAACACGAACCGGCGGGCGCCGTCACGGAGGTACAGCCGCAGCAGGTCCGGAGACGGGACGTGCAGATAGGTGGCGATGCCCTCCTCCTCGAGCTCGCGCGCCTGATCGGGCCGTCCGCCGGCGATCAGCGCGAACGGCGGCCGGTGCGCGTGTACGGCGGCGAGCTGCTCGGCCCGCAGCTCGGCGGGCACGAAGCCGAGGATGCCGACGCCCCATGAGCGCTCGCCCAAGAGTGCCGCGGTGCTCTCCAGCAGCGAGTCCGCCTCCTCGCCCCGCATCAGGGCGAGCGCCAGGAACGGCAGCGCTCCGCCCTCGGCGACCGCCGCGGCGAACTCGGCGCGGTCGCTGACCCGCGTCATCGGACCCTGCACGATCGGGTAGCGGGTGCCGTGTGACCGCGCGAGCGGGCTGTCCTCGGCGAGCGGGTTCTCGCGTGCGAGCGCCTGCGCCGCGGCGTCGATCGCGGCCCGCAGGCCGTCGATGATCCCCGCGACGGTGCCGAAGCGCCGGCCGAGCTCGCCGGCGAGGGCGAGATCCTGTCCCAGCGGCAGCACCTCGCCGCGGGCGACGGCCTCCCCCACAACGGCCCGCCAGCGATCGCGCGCGCCGTCCCCATCCTGCGTGGTCAGCTCGCGTTCGGCGCCGCGCAGCGCCTCCAGCGCGTCCCGGCCGGGACGGCAATGAGCCTGGAAGGGCGCGCCCAGCTCGGCGCCCACGATCGCCGTCTCGCTGCCGTCGGCGCCGGCGAGCGCCAGACGCAGCTCGCTCGGCGCGGCTGACTCGCGGCTGAGCAGCAGCTGCGAGTCGAGCACCGCTCCCGCGGCACCGCCCGCACACGCCGCGGCCACCGTGCGCAGGCCGATCCCGCCGTGCACGAAGACGGGGATCTTCAGCGCCCCGACGAGCTGCTGGGAGAGCACAAACGCGCCGCTCTCGCCGATCCAGCCGCCGGCCTCCTGGCCCTTGGCGACGACGGCGTCGGCGCCGGCCTCCTGGGCGGCGAGCGCCTCCGGCAGCGAAGCGGCGACGACGATCACCCGCGGGCCGGCCGCGCGTATGTGCGCCACCCTCCGGGAAAGCGAGCCGGCGCCATCCTCGGCGGCCGCCGGGCCGGCCAGCAGCACGGCCTGCAGCCGCTGCCCCTCGGCCTCGAGGGCGGCCTCCAGGAGCTGGTCCTCCTCGACCAGTAGGCCGCAGTGACCTCGGCCCAGCTCGCACAGCCTATGGAGCTGGTCCTGTGCGGCCGCGGGGTCCTCGGCGAAGGCGAGGCTCACGACCCCGAGCTCCCCGGCACGGCTGCCCGCGATCGGGACCGCTGCGTCGGGGGAGCCCAGCGGGCACATCACTATGAATTCGAACAAGCGCGCACCAATCCGTAGGGCGACGACGGGCGGAGCTTGCGGGCTCTCCACCTCGGAGCTTGCGGACTCTCGCCCACGGGTGGGGAGGCGGTCAAGCGCTCCCCGCGAACCTTGCCCAAAGGGGCAAGACGCGTTGACCGGGCCTATCGGCGAGCCTAAGGTGCTGCGCCACCCCGGCGCAGAGTGGCGATATAAGCAACAACGACGCCCGCAAGCGACCGACCGCGTCCCGGAGGGAGCAGAGACGATGACAAGACTCGCCCGTGTGACCGCCCTCGTGCTGAGCCTGCTGGCGCTCGGCGCCGCCACCGCCGCGGCCTCCAGCCTGTCGGGCACCTACGTGACGACGGTCAAGAACGACGGGGCCCTAAGCGGGACCTACCACATCACCTTCCAGCCCGGCAAGTTCACCCTCCATGCCCCCTACGGGATCACGGGGCACGGTACCTACTCGATCTCCGGCTCGAAGATCACCCTGCACGGCCCCAGCGCCAGCTGCACGTCGGCCGGCACCTACAACTTCAGAGTCTCCGGCTCGTCGCTCACGTTCAAGAAGATCAAGGACTCCTGCCCGCGCGCGGCGATCCTGACGGCGCACGCGCTCAAGCGCACGTAGAGCCCGCACGGCCCCCGGCGTAGCGGCCGCCCGCACCGCGGCGCACGGCCACGGCCGCGCCCGCCGCGGCCCTACTCGTACTGCAGGGCCTCCAGCACATTCATGCGCGCCGCCCGCCGAGCCGGGAAGACCGCCGCCAGCAGCCCACACACGACGGCCGCCAGCACGAACACGACGAGCGTTCCCAGCGGCACGCTGAACGCCGGGTATTCGATCGCCTGACCCACCATCAGCGCGAGCAGGATCCCCAGGGGGATGCCGAGGGCAGCGCCGATCAGGGCGGTGACGATGCTCTCGTGACGGATCATCGAGCGCAGCTGCGAGCGGGTCATCCCCACCGCGCGCAGCATGCCCAGCTCGCGGGTGCGCTCGAACACGCTCAGCAGCAGCGTGTTGACGATCCCGAACAGGCTCACGAGGATCGACAACGACAGCAGCACGTACAGGAGGTTGAGCAGCGTGTCGATGCCCTTCTCCTGGTTCTTCTTGAATTCGCCCTCGGTCTGGACCTTCGCGTTGGGGAAGGCCTGCATCGCCCGCTGCAGCCGGAGCGTGTTCGCCGCGCTCGCGCCGCCCGCGGTCTGGACGAAGGCGTAGATGTTCTGCGGGTCCTGGTACTCGGCGTCGAAGCGACCGGTCGAGACGGTCACGTCGCCGAACGGCGAGCCGCCTTTGTTGGGCTTGAAGATGCCCTTCAGCCGCAGTTCCATCGTGTTGCCCGCCGGCGTCTCGACGTTGATCGGCGAGCCCACGTGGAGGTGGTTTTCTTTCGCGTATTCCTTGGAGACGAAGGCGCCGTCTTCGCCGAGCTGCGCCGGCACGGCCGGCGAGCCGGCCTGCCAGTGGACCCGCACCACGCGGCTGATGTCCGGCCCCACGCCGGTGACCGTGAGGTTGTTGTTGAACGCCCGACCGGAGCCGGTGCGCACGCCCGAGACCGCCAGCACGCCCGGGACGGCGCTGACCGCCTTTTCGGAGGCCGTCGAGATCGGCGAGAAGTTGTTGGTGGCGGTGATCGCGTAGTCGCCCTTGAAGGTCTCGTCCACGGCCGTCCCGAAGGTCGACTTCAGCCCCGCTCCCAATACGGCCACGAAGGTCACGAGCGCCAGGCCGATCATCAGCGCCGCCGCCGTGGAGGCCGTGCGGGTGGGGTTGCGCTCCGAGTTGGCCCGCGCGAGCCGCCCGGCGACGCCCGCGATGCGCGTCGAGGGCCAGCCGAGCACCGCCGCCAGCGGCGGGACGAGCCTCTTCGCCAGCATCGCCACCGCCAGGAAGAAGGCGCCGGCTCCGACGCCGATCGCGAGCAGCCGCTGTCCGCTGCTGAGCCCGCCCACGAACAGCCCGATCAGCATCAGCGCGAGAGCGCCCGCCAGCGTGAGCAGGGCGGCGTAGGGGCCCAGGCGGGCGAACCGCGAGGGCGGCAACAGCGCGCCCTCGCGCACCGCGGCGATCGGCGGGACGTGGGTGGCCCTCAGCGCCGGGCGTAGGGCGGCGAGCAGCGTGACCACCATCCCCACCACCAGCGAGACCACGATCGTCCTCGTGGCCAGCACCGTCGACGCCTGCGGAAGGTCGATGCCGAACGACTTGAACAGCGAGTTCAGACCCTTGGCGAGCCCGACTCCGACCAGCAGCCCGGTGACCGACGCGAGCAGCCCGATCACGAGCGCTTCCACCATCACCGTGCGCAGGACCTGGCGCCTGGTAGCCCCCAGTGTGCGCAGCGTGGCCAGCTCGCGGGTGCGTTGGGCGATCGTGATCGAGAGCGTGTTGGCGATCACGAAGCTGCCCACGAACAGCGCGATGCCTGCGAACGCGAGCAGGAAGTTCTGGATGATGTTCAGGAATCCGCTCGTGTCGTGGGTCGCCTTTTTGGCCTGGGCGGTCCCGGTTCGCGCCTGCGCGTCGGGCGGCAGCAGGGGCCGGATCTCCCGCAGCACCTGCTGGCGGGTGTAGCCGGGGCTGACGGCGATCGAGATCGAATTGAGACGGCCCTGCAGGTTGAACAGGCGCTGGGCCACGGGGAAGTCGAAGATCGCCATCGTGGCTCCGCCGAGCGACGCCACGCCGCCGATCCGCACGACCCCGGCGATGCGCATCCGCTGCTCGGCCCCGCGCGCGATCACGCCGATCGTCTGCCCCACGCGGTAGCCGTGCCGTTCGGCGGTGTTGTCGTCGATTCCGACCTCGCCCGGGCCCGAGGGCCACGTGCCCGCCACCAGCGTGAGCGGGTTGAAGCGCTGGTTGCCGTGGGGATGGACGCTGAAGGCCAGTCCCGGGGCGCCGCCGGCCGTCAGCACCTTGCCGTCGCGGCCGACGAGGTCGGCGGTCGAGGTTATGCCTCCCTGCGCCTGCTGGACCCCCTTCAGCGCGCGGACCTGCGTGAGCAGCGATTCCGAGAAGGACGGCGCGGACTGCCCGTTGTGTTCGCTTTCGCCTTCTTCTTCGATCGCGCTCTGCGCCGAGATGACGATGTCGGTGCGCTTATAGACTTCCTGGAAGACCGTCCCAAAGGCGGACTTGATGGTGTCGGTGAGGATGTAGGTGCCGCTGATCATCGCGACGCCGAGCACGATCGCGACGGCGGTGAGCGCGGCGCGCAGCTTGCGCGATCCGAGGCTCTTGAGAGCGAAGCGGGTCAATCGGCGAGCTCTCCGATCACGGTCAGCACCTGCGCTGCGCTCACGTGTGTGAGCTCCTTGACGACCAGGCCGTCGGCGATGAAGACGACGCGGTCGGCGATCGAGGCCGCGCGCGGGTCGTGGGTGACCATCACCGTCGTCTGGCCGTAGTCCTCGATCGAAGAGCGCAGCAGCTCGAGGATCTCGGCTCCGGTCTTGGAGTCGAGGTTGCCCGTCGGCTCGTCGGCGAGCAGCACCGTCGGGCGTGAGATCAGAGCCCGCGCGATCGCTACGCGCTGCTGCTCCCCGCCGGAGAGCTGGGAGGGCCTGTGGCTGGCCCTTTCGGCGAGCCCCAGTTTCGCCATCACCTCGTGGACCCACTCGCGGTCGGGGTGCTCGCCCGCGATCGCCAGCGGCAGGGTCACGTTCTCTTCCGCGTCGAGCATCGGCAGCAGGTTGAAGAACTGGAAGATGAAGCCGATGTGGTCGCGCCGCAGGCGCGTCAGCTCGCCGTCCCCGAGCCCCGCGAGCTCGGTCCCGGCGATGCTCACCGACCCCGCCGTCGGCGTGTCGAGGCCCGCGAGCAGGTGCATGAGTGTGGACTTGCCCGACCCGGACGGGCCCATCACCGCGACCAGTTCGCGATCCTTCACGTCGAGGTCGACGCCCCGCAGGGCCTCCACGGCCGTGGCGCCCTCGCCGAAGCGGCGAATCAGCCCTCGAGCCCTGACCGGTACCCCGGCGACGGGCGGGGCGGTGGTGTTGTCGGCGAGCGCCATCCGCTCCGGTCCAAACTACCCGATCGGGCGCCCGCCACCCGTAAAGATCCTCCCACGCCGGAGCACCGCCGCGAGGCGGGGCCGCTAGCCCTCACGGGCCGGGACGCCGGCCGTCACAGACCGGGACGCTGGCCCTCACAGGCCGGGACGCCGGCCGTCACAGACCGGGACGCTGGCTCTCACAGACCGGGACGCTGGCCCTCTGGGAGGAGGGTGGTTGCCCTTAAGTGCCGGAATGCTTGCATCTTCCGCCGCGTTGCGGTTTAACGTGCTTTCGCGCCTGCCGTGTTCGGGTGCTTCGTCGTGCGGGGCCAGCGGGGCAGCCGGGCCATCGCCGGCGAGCGATCGGCCACGGAACACGACTAGTCACTGGAGGACCGATGGCGAGAAGGAAAGCGCTCCTGGGCCTTGCGATCACGGCCGCCGTCCTACTCGCATGCAGCGCACCCGCGCTCGCGCGATCACGCGCCGCAGCCGTGCCCGCGGTCGAAGAATCTCCCTGCAGGATCAGCTCGCTGCCCTCGTTCGTGGACCAGGGCGAGTTCGCCAGCGCTTCCAGCGTGGCCGACTACGTGAAAGTCTCGTGCAACCCCGAATACGCGGGCCGCGCGGTCAAGGTGAGCGCCACCCAGCTGTTCAATCGCTGCTCGGAAAAACTCGAGTGGGTCGGCCGCGTGGAATGGCCGATCCTGAAATTCCTCGGCCTCGTGGGCATCGGCAAGAGCGTCACGCTGCGCCTCGACGACGCCGGCAATACCTGGGCGGTCGTGTTCGCCGGGCCTGGATGCGCCGGCGGTGAAAGCCTCATCAGCTCGCACCTGGAAGCGCCCCCCTTCTCCACCGTGACCACAGGCTTCACGATCCTCGCGCCACGCGTCACCCCACCCGGGGCGTCGGTGCTGCCCAATGAAATCACCCTCGGTGATCTCGCCAGCTCATTCGGCGCGATCGTGCAGGTGGAGTTCCCGCCCGTGTTCGCCGAGGACTGGGTGACGATCAACTCCGAACAGCTGGCGTCGCGCTGCAAGATACCCCCGCACCTGATCTGGTTCGGGCCGAACCTGAAACTGCTCGGGTTCGGAGCCGAATCCTCGGCCAGGGTGCAGCTCGACAACGACGGCAACGCCTTCGCGGTCGTGTTCGGCGCGTTCTCCTGCGCCGCCGGGACGAGCGACATCGAAGCCAGCCTCGAACAAGCGCCGTACACCACCTACACGACAAAATTGACCCTGCTGCCGCCGCAGCCGGGTCCCTGAGGACTACCGCCCCGCGACTGACCCGGGTCGCGGGGCCCGCCTCGCCCTAGGCCGCCCGCGCGCGGCGCGTTGTAGCGTGCCGGGATGGCGATGCAGACGACCCAGCTCGGCCGCACCGGTTTGGAGATCACACGACTCGGGTTCGGAGCGTGGGCGGTCGGCGGTGGTGAGTGGGAGTTCGGGTGGGGACCCCAGGAGGACGAGCAGTCGCTGGCCGCCATCCAGCGGGCGCTCGAGCTCGGCGTCAACTGGATCGACACGGCGGCCGCATACGGCTTCGGCCACTCGGAGGAGGTGGTGGGAAGGGCCCTGCAGGGTCTGGCCGACCCGCCCCTAGTGTTCACCAAGTGCTCGCTGCTGGAAGGCCCCGGACGGCGCGTCGAGTACAGCCTGCAGCGGGACTCGATCATGCGCGAGGCCCACGCGAGCCTCGAGCGCCTCGGCGTGCAGGCGATCGACCTCTACCAGATCCACTGGCCGATCCCGCCCGAGGACATCGAGCAGGGATGGGCCGCGCTGGCCGAGCTGCACCAGGAAGGGCTGGTGCGCCACATCGGCGTCTCCAACTTCAGCGTCGGCAAGCTGCAGCGCATCCAGCAGATCGCGCCCGTCGAAACACTCCAACCCGAGTACTCGCTGATCGAGCGCGCGGCGGAGCCGAAGCTGCTGCCGTTCGCCGAGCAGGAGGGGATCGGCGTGATCGTGTACTCGCCGATGGGCTCGGGGATGCTGACCGGCGCCATGACCCGCGAGCGCGTGCAGGGGCTCGCCCCCGAGGACTGGCGCAGGCGCGATGAGCGCTTCAACGAGCCGCAGCTGTCCGAGAACCTCGCCCTGGTCGAGCGCCTGCAACGGGTGGCCGAGCGCCACCAGGCCACCCCGGGTGCGGTCGCCGTCGCCTGGACGCTGGCGAACCCGGCCGTGGACGGGGCGATCGTCGGCTTCCGCTCCGCCGAGCAGGTCGACCCGGTGCTCGCCGCGGCGGACCTGCAGCTCAGCGCCGAAGACCTGCGCGAGATCGAAGGCGCCTAGGCGTCCCGTTCGACGCGCAGGATCACCGGTCGCCGGGCGTGCCCGGCGGCCTCCAGCAGCGCCGTGATCTCCTCTTCACGCAGCTCCTCGGCGACCGCGACCGAGACGACCAGCGGCTCCACGCCCGTACCCGCCTCCCTGATCACGCGCCCCGCGTCCTCTGCCTGGCGCCGGAGGGCTTCCGGGGAGGGGACGGACAGCACCACCTGCCCGGCGACGGCGGCCTCGAGGTTTCCGTCCTCGTCGGTGGGCCCTGCGGCCACGACCACCTCCCCGCTGGCGATCGAGTCGAGTCCCGCGCGCTCGAGCTGCTGCTCGAGGGCCCCGCCCCGCGGAAGCTCGATGATCAGCCTCGGGTCCAACGCCACCGCCGGAGGGTACCGAGACCCGCCTCTCCGGCCCGGCGCCGACTGCATGGCGCCGTCCGGCGCCGCAGGCTAACGTCCCTGCAGCGGTGATCCTCGGCGTCGGCGATGTGCATGTCCAGATCCCCCACCGGCGGGAGGCTGAAGGGGCGATGGCGGCGGCAGCCCGGCGAGCGCTCGCAGAGGACGGCTGCCTCTCGTTCGTGTTCGCCGAGGTGCTCGAGGACCCCGGCCACTTCGTGGCGCTGCTGGGAGAGCTGGAGCGATCAGGAGGCGATCGAGCGCCACTACCGCTCGCCGGCGTCGTGCGCCGTGGAGCTCCGGACGGGATCCGCGCGCCGAGGAGGTGACGTCAGCTCACTGGGGGAGCTCGCCCGGGCACGGGTCGCAATCGGGTCGCCCTCGGGCTCCTAGCGTGTGCGCGCGCAGGCGCGCCGAGGACTACGATCGGCCGCGTGCACGCAGAACCCGCCCGCGCCGCGCGATGAGCGTTTTGACTCCGCGGCTGCGAGAACTCCTCGACGCGCAGATCGTGGGGGTGCTCGTGACCGAGCCGGCCGAGGGCCCGCCCCTGCAGTCGGTCGTCTACTACGTGCGCGAGGACGAGCGCCTGCTGATCTCGAGCGTCACCCACCGGCGCAAGGTGCGCGACGTGCAGCGGACGGGTTGGGCCTCGCTGTGCGTGATGGGCTTCGTGAGACCATTTCCCTCCGCGACCTTCTCCGGCTCCGCCAAGATCCTCACGGAGGACATCGGCGCCGCCACGGCTGCCCTCGCGCAGCGCTTCATGGGAACCGAGGAGCTGCCGGAGCCCCAGACCGACGAGGCGCTCGCCGGCGTCGGCCGCGTGATCATCGCGATCACGGTCGAGCGGGTGACGGCGGCCAGCTACCTCGAGCGCTGATCAGCCGAGCCAGCGGCTGGTGGCGATCAGCTCGGCGCGATCGAGCGCCGCTTCGCGGTGCTTGTGGACCTCGAGGTAGGCCGGGTCGGCGACCATCTTCAGGAAGGCTGCCGGGGTCGGGTATTCGACGACCAGGATCGCGTCCCACCACGGCCGCTCGCCCTCGCCGATGACGAACGCCCTCGCGCCCCCCGAGTACAGCACCCGTCCGCCGACACCCTCGAGGTGCACGACCACACCACGCGCGTACAGCTTGTAGTGCTCGACGCCGTCCGGCTGCTTGAACTGCAGCAGGTTGATCATCACGACCGGCTCGTCCGGCGCCAGCCCGGCGAGCAGCTCGCGTGGGTCGGTGCTGGGGATTACCTGCTCTGCCATTTGGGTCCTCCTGGATTCGGATTGCGTGAAGCTCCTCGTCCGCGTTTGCGGACGAGCTCTGGTTGCGCCCTCAGCGCACGACCTCGATGCGCGCGATCGTCGACAGCGACTGGTAGTAGAGGTCGCGCCGGTAGCCTGGCGCCGGAAACAGAAAGCCCTGTGTGGGAGAGGGGACCGCGGTCCGCGCCTTCTCCTCGCCGGTGTCGAGGTCCAGCACCACGAGCTCGTCGTGACCGAGCCGCAGTGCCGCCCGCCGCGCGGCCGCAACGCGCGTGAACACAGGGCGACCGGCGAGCGACATCGCACGCCTCAGGCGCCGGTTGGACGGCGTGCCACGGTCCTGCCAGTCGCCGGCGATGAGCTCCCGCGTGTCGGGGAAGTGGATCAGGTGCCCGGCGTGGGCGAAGCCGTCCCGGCGCCACAGCGGCTCGAGCTCGTCGCCGGCCAGCCGCCACGCCCGCAGCACGGCGTTGCCGGCGTCGTAGGCGATGACCACGCCGCCGCGATGGTCCCAGGCGGGCGGGTTGGACTCGGTCCCGTAGGGGCAGTCCGCTGATCTCCACGCTGCGGATCGAGCCCGCGTCGTCCTGACGGACCCACCACAGCCGAACGGGGTCCGGCGAGGAGCCCGTGCCGAGCATCGCGCGGTCGGTGTCGTTGCGCCCGTTGTCCATCCACAGCACGTGGTGCTCGGCAGATCACGGGATCCCAGCCATAGCTGCGACCTGGGCTCGGGCCGTAGCTCGGGCGCCAGCGGTCGTCGAGCACCAGCCGCCCGGCGTCGCGGTCCAGGCGCACGCGGAAGGCGGTGTTGGCCCCCAGCACGATCACGCTCTCGCCGTCGCTGGCAAGCCTCGCGATCGAGGGCTCGCCCAGGCGCAGGGGCGGCGCCAGCGGCGCCAAGGTGTCCGGATCGAGCACCGATACCGTCGATGGCTCCAGCCCGCGCGGGGCGTCGCAGTCCTTCGTCACCAGCTCCCCGCCGTCCAGCACGACGAACGAGTTGTAGGGCCGTTCGACCGGCAGGCGGTGGGAGGCGAGCACCTCGAGCTCTGCCGAGAGCCGGTGGGCCCAGCAGCCGAAGACCATGTGCAGGCTGCCGTTGCGATGGGCGGCGATCCCGCCCGGCCAGTAAGGGCCCCCCGGCAGCCGCGGCGTGCTGGCGCGAACGCCGAGCGTGCTCGGGTCCAGGCGCTCGACCCAGGCCTCCACGTGCGAGGACTGGGGGCCTCCGAGCGGGATGTCGTGACGCAGCGCGTACAGCTCTCCCGGCTCGCGCCACACGAGCGCGTCCGTCGCCCAGGCGTCCCTGGCCGCGGTCACCTCCAGCCGCTCTCCGGCGGCGAGCCCGAGACCGGGCAGCCCGTCGGGGGAGCCGTGGCGTCTGGGCCCGCCGTCCTCGCAGGTCCATGGTTGCGGCCAGTAGCCGCCGGGCATCAGCTGGCCGCCCCCGACACGAGCAGGAGCCTAGCGGCGAGGCCTATCGGCGAGCGCAGCCGCCGGCGCGGCATACTTGGGGGACGATGTTCGCGTCGATGCAACGGGCGCTGGCCGGAACGCGCCCGTCACCCTCCGAGCAGGACCGGGCATTGGACGCCCTCAAGCGGCGTTACAGCGAAGGCCGACTCACCACCGAAGAGCTCGAGGCACGGGTCGAGCGCGTGTACTCGAGCGTCCGGCGCGGCGAGGTCCTCGCCTTCCTGTGGGCGATGCCGCTGCAGACCATGCGCTGGTACGCCCTGCGGCGGGTGCGCCGCGTGCAGGCGACCGTCCTGCGATTCCACGCGGCCACATGGGCGACCATCAACGCCACCGCGCTGGGGATCTGGGCGGTCACCGGGGTGGGCACCTTCTGGCCCGCGGTGGTGCTGCTCCCGACCACCGCCCTGCTGGCGTGGCACGCCGTGCTCTCGCGCAGGCTCACACGCGCGCTCGGTCGCCGCGGCTGGTAGAAGAAGCCCTCTTGGCACTGCTCAGCGAGCCGCAACACGTCCAGACTCCCGCGGGCGAGGAGCCCGACTGCGAGGAGCACCTCGACGTCCTGATCCTCGGCGCCGGCCTGTCGGGAATCGGCGCCGCCTGTCACCTGCGCCGGAGCTTCCCCCGCTCCTCGATCGCGATCCTCGAGGCCCGCGAGGCGATCGGCGGGACCTGGGACCTGTTCCGCTATCCCGGCATCCGCTCGGACTCCGACATGTTCACGATGGGCTACTCGTTCCGCCCCTGGGAGGATGCCCGCGGCATCGCCGACGGGCCCTCGATCCTGAGCTACATCCGCGACACCGCCGAGGCCTACGGGATCGATGAGGAGATCCGCTTCTCCCACCGCGCGGTCCGCGCCAGCTGGTCCTCCGAGCAGGCGCGCTGGACGGTGACGGTGCAGCGCACCGACACCCAGGAGGAGGTGAAGCTCACCTGCTCCTTCCTGTACATGTGCACCGGCTACTACCGCTACGACGAGGGCTACAGCCCCGCGTTCGCCGGCAGCGAGGACTTCGCCGGGCAGATCGTGCACCCCCAGCACTGGCCCGAGGACCTCGATGTCCGCGGGCGGCGGATCGTGGTGATCGGCAGCGGCGCAACGGCCGTCACGCTGATCCCGTCGCTGGCGGCCGAAGGGGCCGAGCACGTGACGATGCTCCAGCGCTCGCCGACCTACATCGTGCCGGTGCCCGCCCGTGAGCGGATGGCCGAAGTGCTGGGCCGGTGGATCTCGCCGCGGCGCGCCTACGCGCTGGTGCGCTGGCGCAACGTACTGCTGATGATCCTCATCTTCCAGCTCTGCCGCCGGGCACCCGGGCTGATGCGATCTCGCTTCCGGCGCATGGCCGCCGCGGAGCTGCCGGCGGACTTCGACCTCGACACCCACCTCTCCCCCACCTACAACCCGTGGGACCAGCGCGTGTGCATGGCCGCGGACGGTGACTTCTTCGCCGCCCTGCGCGAGGGCAGCGCGTCGATCGTGACCGCCTCGATCGACCGCTTCACGCCAGGCGGCGTGCGCCTGGCGGACGGCAGCGAGCTGGCGGCGGACATCATCGTCACGGCCACCGGCCTGCGGATGATGATGCTCGGGGGGCTGGAGCTCGAGGTGGACGGCGCGCCCGTGGAGCTCGGCTCCACGATCGCCTACAAGGGCATGATGCTCGGCGGTGTGCCGAACCTGGCCTTCACCGTCGGCTACACCAACGCCTCCTGGACGCTGAAGGCCGACCTGGTGGCCGATTACGTGTGCCGGCTGCTGTGGCACATGCGCGCCAACGGAAGCTCGATCTGCGTACCGCGCAGCCCCCGCGAGGGTCTCCCCACCTACCCGATCCTCGACCTCAAATCAGGCTACGTGCTGCGCTCCGCCGAGCACCTGCCCAAACAGGCGGGGACGCTGCCGTGGCGGCTACACCAGAACTACATCCGCGACATCCGCATGCTCCGCCACGGTCCCATCGACGACGAGATGGACTTCCCGCTGCCGGCGGGATCCGCACGCCGGCCGGCGCTGGCGACGGTGGCCTAGTCGTGAGCGACGCCGCCGGCCCCGGGCCCGGGCTCTCGCCCGCGATCGAGGAGGCCAACCGGGCGGTCGCGATGCAGCTGCCGTTCGAGGACCGCGACGACTTCGAGGACGCCCTGCGGGGACGGCTCGGGACGCTGACCGATGGCGTCATCGAGGGCACCGAGGGCCGCGTCGTGTGGGATCTCGACGCCTACGACTTCCTCGCCGGCGAGTGCCCGCCGAGCGTCAACCCCAGCCTCTGGCGCCAGGGGCAGCTGAACGCGGTCCACGGCCTGTTCGAGGTGGCCGAGGGCATCTACCAGGTGCGGGGCCTTGACCTCTCGAACATGACGATCGTCGAGGGCGAGGGCGGCGTGCTCGTGATCGACCCGCTGATCAGCTGCGAGTGCGCGGCGGCCGCGCTCGCGCTGTACCGCAGCCACCGCGGCGAGCGCCCGGTCAGGGGCCTGCTCTACACCCACAGCCACGTCGATCACTTCGGCGGGGCACGCGGCGTCGTCACGCCCGAGGAGGTCGCCTCCGGAGAGGTGCCCGTGCTGGCGCCGGAGGGCTTCCTCGAGCACGCGGTCAGTGAGAACGTGTTCGCCGGCACGGCGATGACGCGCCGAGCCGGCTACATGTACGGCGCCTGGCTGCCGAAGGGACCGCGCGGACAGGTCGGCGCCGGCCTCGGACACACGGCCTCGCTCGGCACCGTCAGCCTGATCGCCCCCACCGTCGAGATCACCGAGACGGGCCAGCGCGAGACGGTCGACGGCATCGAGATGGTCTTCCAGCTGACCCCCGGGACCGAGGCGCCGGCCGAGATGAACTTCCTGTTCCCGGCACGGCGCGCGCTGTGCATCGCCGAGAACGCCACCCACAACATGCACAACGTGCTGACCCCGCGGGGAGCGCTGGTGCGTGATGCGCACGTGTGGGCGCGCTACCTGGACGACGCGATCGAGATGTTCTGCGACGACGCCGACGTCGTCTTCGCAGGGCACCACTGGCCGCGCTGGGGACGGGAGCGGATCGTCGACTTCCTCGCCAAGCAGCGGGACCTGTACGGCTACATCCACGACCAGACGCTGCGGCTGCTGAACAAGGGCCTCTTGCGAGCCGAGATCGCCGAGACCCTCGCGCTCCCTCCCGGGCTCGAGCGTGCGTGGCACTGCCGCGGCTACTACGGATCGCTGAGCCACAACGTGAAGGCGGTCTACCAGCGCTACCTGGGCTGGTTCGACGGCAACCCCGCCCACCTCTGGCCGCACCCACCGCAGGCGGCCGGGGAGCGCTACGTGGCGCTCGCGGGGGGCGCGCAGGAGCTGCTGCAGAGCGCCCGCCGCGCCTATGACGAGGGCGACTTCCGCTGGGTCGCCGAGCTGGTCAATCACCTCGTGTTCGCCGACCCCGACAACGCCGAGGCGAAGGAGCTGCAGGCGCGCGCGCTCGAGCAGCTCGCCTTCGGCGCCGAGAACGCGACCTGGCGCAACTTCTTCCTGATGGGCGCCCTCGAGCTGCGCAGGGGCGTCACCGGGAGCGCCGCCACGCTCGCACCGGACGTCCTCGGCGGGCTCTCGACGAGCCAGCTGCTGGACGCGATCGCGGTCCAGATCGACGGTCCCCGCGCCGGCGAGACGAAGCTCGCGATGCGCTGGTCGCTGCCGGACACCGGCGAGGAGTTCCTGCTGGCGCTCGAGAACGGCGTCCTGCGCCACCGTGCGGGTCGTCCGCCCCAGGAGCAGGTGCAGGCGACCGTCACCGTCGAGCGCAGCGCCCTGGACCAGCTGATCCTCGGTCGCGCCACACCGGAAGAGCTGCTCGGTTCCGGCCGCCTCAAGGTCGACGGCGACGCCGCGGCACTGGGACAGCTGCTGTCGCTGGTCGACCCTCCGGATCGCGGCTTCGCGATCGTGACGCCCTAGGCGGGGCGCTCAGCCCAGCCGGGGCGCTCAGCCGAAGGCGGCGGAGGTGCCCAGCACGTGCCCACCGGCGTCCAGTGCCTGGACCTCGAAGCTGCCGTAGCCGGACGGCACCGCCAGCGGGGTCTCGAAGCCGGCCTTGGGCCGGCTCGACACGAGCACCTTCATCTGACCGCCGGCGCTAGCGGCTCCCAGGACCCGCCACCCCGTCGTCTGGGTGGCGCCGTTCCAGCTCGCGTACACGGTCGTCGCCGCGCCGCTGTGCACAGCCGCGCCCGCGGGCTTGCTCAACGGCAACCCGACCCAGTGCCCGACCGTGGCCCGGTAGGTGAGATCGGGCCCGGGGTATTCACCTTCGAACAGCAGCTTCCCCGAGCGGCTGTACTCGGAGAAGTACGGCTGGTTGCCCCAGCCCACGAACACGTTGCCGTTGGGCAGCGGCTGGGTGTCGCCCATGTAGGCCGCTTCCACCTTCTGCCCGGTCCCGTAGCTGGCCAGCAGCGTCGCCTTGCGGGCACCCTGGTCGAGTTTCAGCACCAGCCCCCGCGACGGAGCCGAGGCGTCGACCTGCGAGCCACCGCCGGTCAACTGGCAGCAGTGGTCGTCGAACATCGTGACCGTCGAGTTGTTCCGCAGGCGCACGTCGTGCTGCCACTGGAAGGCGGCTCCGCGACCAAAGGTGAAGTCGGACCTGCGGCCTCCGAGGGTCCACTCGATCGCGCCCGTGCGGGCGTTGACGAGGTAGGCGGCCCAGGTGTTGCGCATCGACACCAGGAACGTTTCCGGGCCCACGAGCTGGATCGAGTTGACGTGGTAGGCGTCCCAGGGGAAGCCGTTGGTCGGCAGCGAGGCGATCGACTCGCCGAGCGGGATGTGCTTCAACGCGTCCCAGTTGAACAGCAGCCGGCCGGTCTTGAGGTCGTACTCCTGGACGGCCGAGTCGATCATCGCGCCGTTGTAGGCGCCGCCGTACTTCGACAGGTCCTTGGGCACGTTCTTGTTGACCGTCACCCACGCGTGGTCGCCGTCGATCAGGAACTCGTGCACCGTCAGCACCCAGCCGTTCGTGGCCCTCAGGTGCGCGACCGGCTGGTAGTGCTGGTTGACGACCACGTCTTCGCCGCTTTCGGTGGCGCCGGTGTTGGTCACCTTCCCCTGCCACCAGGACAGCACCGGCTTGCCGTGGAAGCTCTGCGGGCTGAGGTTCGCAGCCACCACCTGTTCGGGCACCGGCTGGAACCACACCGGCTGCAGCTGGCGGTCGAGGATCAGGGGGCCGCTCTGGCCGATGATCGGCGGTTCGTTGAGGTCGAAGAAGTTGGTCGTGAAGATGTACCCCGGCGCGAGCTCGGAGGCCGGCGCGTGGGTGCCGATTTTGATCTGCGGCGGGTGCAGCGAGGGCGCCGACACGAAGCTGTAGGCGCCGCTCATGCTGTATTGGCCGAGCGGAGGTCCTTTGTTGCCCGCGAAGGCTGCCGTCAGCCCGAGGAACAGCGCCAGCACTCCGCCCACCCCCAGCGCCATCAGCCGCCCGGCGCGCGCGGTGTGGTGCCCTCGGGGCAGCGTGAGAAAGGTCATCAGCGCGGCCAGCCCGCACAGGATCGCCCCGATCAGATAGCCCAGGCGGAAGCCGTGCGTGAGCGCCTCGTCGACCTGCTCGCCCGCGCCGATCAGGTTCGAGGTGCGCTGCGTGGCGAGCGTGATCAGGATCGCCAGGCCGAGGCCGCCACCCACCTGCCGCGAGGTGTTCACCAGTCCTGAGGCCAGCCCCGCCTGCCCCTCCTTGGACCCCTGGGTGGCGGCGATCGTCGAGGGCACGATCGACAGCGCGATGCCCGCCGCGGTGAGGATCCCCGGGATCATCACGTACACGATCCCGCTGCCGCTGGGGGCGATCCGGGTCAGCAGCAGCATCCCCACGGTCATCATGATCAGGCCGCTGCCGAGCACCTCGCGCACCCCGAGCGCGCTCACCAGCCGGCCCGCGCTGCGCGCCACGACCCCGATCGCCACCGTCATCGGCAGGAAGATCAGACCCGTGTCGAGCGCCGTCAGCCCGAGCACCTGCTGCAGGTAGAGCGTGCTCAGGATCCACATCGGGAACAGCGCCGCGCTGAACAGCAGCACGATCGTGTTGGCGTTCTTCAGCGTCTGGGTGAGCTCCTTGAAGGGGATCAGCGGCGCCTTCGCGATGCGGGCCTCGATCACGCCGAACGCCACCAGCATCAAGATCCCGAGCACGATCGGCCCGAGCGCCTCGGGCGTGCTCCAGCCCTTCAGGCCTGCTTCCACCACCCCGAAAACGAGCACCATCTGGCCCAGCGTCAGGGTCACCGCGCCCGCCAGGTCGAACGGCACCTCCCCGCGCGTGCCCCTGCGTTCGGTCACCACCGCGTAGGCCACCAGCGCGGCCGCGATCGCGATCGGCGGGTTGATCAGCAGCACCCACCGCCAGCTGAGGAATTCGGTGATGATCCCGCCGAGCAGCACCCCGGCGGCGCCGCCGAGCCCGTTCATCGCCGCCCAGATCCCGATCGCCCGGTTCAGCTGGGCGCCGGGCGCAAACGAGGCCGTGATGATCGCCAGCGAGCAGGCCGCCATCAGCGCCCCCGCGAACCCCTGCAGGGCGCGGGCTCCCACCAGCACGCCCTGGTTCGGAGCGAGGCCCCCGAACAGCGAGGCGGCGCCGAACAGGAGCAGCGCCAGCACGAACGTCCGCCGCTGCCCGAAGTGGTCGGCTGCGCGCCCGCCGAGGATCAAAAAGCCGGCGAACGTGATCGCGTAGGCGTCCACGACCCACTGCAGGGCCGGGTTGGAGAAGCCGAGGTCCAGCTGGATGTGCGGCAGCGCCACGTTGACGATGCTCAGGTCGAGGATGACCATGAACTGGGCCACGCAGCAGACGGCCAGCAGCCACCGCGAGGAGGGCCCACGCGCGGCGCCCTCCGAGGGCAGCTCGGGCGCCCTCGGAGTGGGGGCGGTCTCGACGCTCATGTCAGCGATTTGAGCAGCAGGGGGCGGGGGTGGCGCCTGGTAGGGTGGGCGCCCGAGCCCTCGAGCGACGATGGGAGCCCGGCCGATGCGCAGATTGCCACTGACCGCCATGCTAACGCTCCTGGCAGCGCTTTCGAGCACCTTGGTGCTCGCGGCCTGCGGCGGGAAAAGCAGCTCCACGACGACGAGCAAGCCGACCACCACGCCGAGCTCGACGACGCCGACGACCACCACCAAAAAACACACCAGCAAGCCGGCCTACTGACGGGCTGCGGCAGCAAACCGGCCCGCTGACGGGCCGCCGGAGCCGATCCCGTCCGGCGCGCGTCAGGCCCGCCGGCCCATTCGGACCGCTGGGAACCCCTACAGGGAGGCGGCGTAGCTGCCCACGTGGACGGCGCCGGAGCTCGCGAGCGTCCCTCCGGAGGCGTCGAGCGCCTGGACCTGCACGTAGGAGTAGCGCTTGGGCAGCGTGAGCGAGCTCTCGAAGCTCTGCGAGGGGATCTCGCTGACCGCCTTCAGCGACGAGGCGGCGGCGCCGGCGAGCACGCGCCAGGAGGCCACGTCGGTGGCGCCGTTCCAGCTCGCGTGCACGATCGTCTCTTCGCCCGTGTTGTTGACGCTTGCCGCGACCGCGGGCGGCGCCGCCGGGCGCCCCTGCCAGGGGAAGCGGAAGGCCCGGTAGAAGGACATGTCGAAGGGCATGTGGGCGTCGAACAGCAGCGAGCCGTCGCGCGCGAACTCGCTGATCGCCGGCACGCCGCCGTAGCCCACCAGGGCGTTGCCGTCAGGGAGGGTCTGCATGTTGCCCTGGCTGGCGGCCAGCAGGGGTGGGTTGCGGTGCGTGTAGGCGAACAGCAGGCGGGCGACCTTGTGGGTCGTGTCGAGTTGCAGGCGCACCCCCCGGGACTGGCTGTGGATGGGCGGGTTGGAGCCGTCGTCGAAGAAGGTCAGCTCGCCGTCGGGGAGCATGCGTCCGTCGTGCTGCCAGGCCATCTTGGTTCCCGGGCCCATCTTGAAGGAGCTGTTGGTGCCGCCCAGGCGCCAGATGATGCGCCCGCCGGCGCCTTCGAGCAGGTACGCGGCCCACGTGCTGCGGGCCGAGATCAGCAACTCGCCGCCGGGCAGGCGGGTCGATCGAGTTGAGGTGGAAGTAGTCCCACGGGGTCGAGTCCTTGGGCAGTTCGACCTCTGACTCGTCCGGCCCGACGTGGTCGAGGCTGTGCCATTCGGAGCGCACGAGGCCGGTGCTGATGTCGATCTGCTGGATGGCGGTATCGACGATCGCGCCTTCGCGCTGCCCCTTCTGCGAGCGCAGATCGCAGCGGATCGGGTTGAAGGCCGTGATGTAGGCGACGTTCCCGGAAACGATCTGGAAGTCGTGCAGATCGGCCGGCAGGCCGTTGCCGCCGCGAACCCGTGCGATGACCTGATAGCGCGAGTTCATCACGAGGTCTTCGCCCTGGCCGAAGCCGAGCGACAGCACCCTGCCCTTCCACCACGTCAGATCGCGCTGCCCGTTGAAGGTCTGCTCGCTGAGGTCCTCCGCGACCTGCCCCCCGGAGAGCGGTTCGAACCACACCAGCCGGCCGCTGGGGCGTCGTAGATCAGGGGCCCGTACTGGCCGGGCCCGGGACCGTTGGTGGTGAAGATGTCGCCGGCGCCCGCGTCGTGGTCGGGGGTCGTCACGGTGAGCACGGGCGGGTGGGCGGAGGGGTGCGTGTAGAAGCTCATCACGTCCGCTCCGGCGGCAGCCGGGTTGGGGAACGAGGCGATCTTGCTGGTCACGACGGGCGTGTCGACCTTGAAGCTGAAGCTGAGCTGCCGCGGCGAGGACCCCGCGAGCTGCGCCCGCACGCTCACCTGCTCGCCGGTCGGAACGGGCTGTCGGGCACGAAGCTCGCGCCGTCGCCCTGGGAGAACCCCACCAGTTCGTCCCCCGTGGCGGCCGCTGCTCGAGCCTTCGACGTCGAGCCGGCCGATGCGGCTGGGGGCCGCCCCGAGCAGGCTGACCGTGGTGTGCGGGTTGGCGATCACGCTGCCCGGGTGCCGGGGACACCCGCAGGCCCGCGAGCTCCGCCGAGCCGCCGGCTGCGCGGGCAGGCACTCGGGCGCGGCGGCCGTGGCGGATTCAAGCCCAGACCGGCCGAGCCCGTGACGAGTCGCCGCGATGCCGCAGCCCAGAGCGGCGATCGCGAGGACGATGGCTGCTGCCTTGATCATCGAGGGGGTGCGCCGGGGCCCCTACGAGCGTTGCCCGCGCCGCGGCGGGCGCTCGGCGAGGCGCGCCGCGACGCCGTAGGCGAGCGCGGTCGCGCGCCCGACGGTGCCGTAGTCGAGGTTCTCGGGCGTGTCGGTCATCAGGTGATAGTTGGCCGGCAGGCGCCAGTCGGTGAGCGAGCCGATGAAGGCGCTGCGATAGCCCGCCCGGCTCGGGATCACGGTGTCGGTCGAGGCCCGCGCGCGCAGGCCGCGCTCGAGCTCCGTGTCGCTGCTCGCGGGCCACCTCCTCGACCAGGTCGCGAAAGCCCGGGTCGGTGTGCTCCTCCATCCAGATCGGCCCCTCCGCCTCGAGCATCATCAGGTGCGGCGAGCCGACGCCGTCGAGGTTCAAGAACCAGGTCTCGCTCGGTGCCAGCTCGTCGCGGTGGGAGGCGACGAAGGCCCGGATGCCGTCCTGGAGGGTCTCCTCGGCCCCGCAGGAGACCAGCAGCACGCGCAGGTCCGCGACGTGGATGCTCGCGCAGCATCTCGGCGAGCGCGACCAGCGCGGCCACTCCGGAGAGGTTGTCGTTGGCTCCGGGCACCGTCGGGCTGCGCCAGATGTCGGCCGCGGCCGCGACTCCGAGCGAGCCGAGCAGCGCGCCGAGAAGCGCGGGAGCACGGCGTCCGCGCGCGTTCGTCGCGACTGCCCCGAGCGGCGCGACCAGGCCGAGCCACCACTGCGGCAGCTGCCGTTTCAGCCTCGCCGTCAGCTGCGGGCGCCGGCGGTGCAGGGCCGATCATCAGGCTCTGGTCGTAGAAGCGGCCCGGTCTGCGGCGGCGTCGTGGTGTGCGTGGACGACCAGCGTGCGGCGGGCGAGCGGGCTTCCGGCGCGGGCCACCACGTTCGCGGTGCTCTGGCGCCGGCGCACGGCCCGGCGCAGCAGGCGCGGGCCGTTCTGCGCCTCGTCGACGATCCCCGCCACGGCGATCCCGGCACAGCACGCGGCCGCGCGCCGGCGCCCGCCGGCAGCGAGCAGCGCGCGAGACCACACCGAGCGCGCCCAGCGTCGTGATCTGTGGCGGGAAGGTCCCCCAGCTGGGCTCCTCCTCGAGGACCACCTCGTCCGAGGCCCGCCTGCGGAGCGCTCGGCGATCCACCCGGCCGCCTCGCGCTCGCCGGGAGAGCAGGGCGTGCGGTCGATCCCCGCCAGGCGCTCGACGACCTCGCGAAGCGTGCGCTCGTCGGCGATCGGGCGGGCAGGGCTGTGACTCAGCACGTCGGGCACGGCCACAGGCTATGCACTCGTGCCCCGCCCCCCCTCCCACCCTGCCGCCGCGCGGCGGTAGTGTCGTCTCGATGGCGACGACCAGCACAAGCCCAGCGCCCTCGGCCGACCTCGGCGCCGAGGCTCGCCTGGCCCGCTATACGCAGGCGTTCGCCGACCTGGAGGCCCCGTTCGCGTTCGTGGATCTGGACGCTCATGCACTCCAACGCGGCGGAGATGCTCGCCCGTGTGGGCGGCAAGCCGATCCGGCTGGCGTCGAAGTCGCTGCGCTGCCGGGGCGTGCAGCGGTTGCTGCTGGACCGCTACGCGGGGCTGCGGGGCCAGCTCACCTACACCCTGCCGGAGACCCTGTGGCTCGCACTCCGGGCCGGCTTCGAGAACCTGCTGCTGGCCTATCCGAGCGTCGACCGTGCGAGCCCTGCACGAGCTTGCTCGCAGGACCCGCGAGCAGCCGGTCGGCGCTCCGATCGTGATGGTCGACTCGAGCGAGCACCTCGACCTGATCGAGTCCGCCGTCGGGGGCGCCGGTCCCGTGCGCGTGTGCCTGGACTTCGACGCCTCGCTGTGGCTGGCCGGCGCGCGGGTGAAGGTCGGGCCCAAGCGCACGCCCGTGCACACGGTCGCGCAGGCGCGGGCGCTGGCGCGAGGAGATCGCGCGCAGGAGCACGTTCTCGCTCGTGGCCCTGATGAGCTACGAGGGCCACATCGCCGGCGTCGGGGACGGGCGGGCAGCCGGCGCCGTGCGCTCGGCCGCTGATCCACCGCATGCAGGGGATCTCCTACCGCGAGCTCGCGCAAGCGCCGCGCGGCCGCCATCGCCGCGGTCCGCGAGGTGGCCGAGCTCGAGCTGGTCAACGCCGGTGGCACAGGCGACCTGCAGCTGGTCGGAGCCGAGCCCGCGATAACCGAGGCGACCGCCGGCTCGGGGTTCTACGCGCCGCTGCTGTTCGACGGCTTCCGCGCCTTCCGGCTGGAGCCGGCCGCGATGTTCGCGATGCCCGTCTCGCGCCGGCCCGCGCCCCGACGGTGACGGTCCTGGGCGGCGGTTATCTGGCCTCGGGCGTCGGCGCGCGCGACCGCATGCCCCGTCCCTACCTGCCGCAGGGCCTCGAGCTCGACGGCTTCGAGGGCACCGGCGAGGTGCAGACGCCGCTGCACGGGCCCGCCGCTGCACGCCTGCGCCTCGGCGACCACGTCTTCTTCCGCCACGTCAAGGCGGGCGAGCTGTGCGAGCACTTCGACCGCCTCTACCTGCTGGCGGGATCCGAGGTCGTGGACGAGCTGCCCACCTATCGCGGCGAGGGCAAGAGCTTCCTGTGAGCTGGAGCAACTGGGCCGGCGATCAGACGCTGCGCGCCGGTCGAGCAGGTCCGACCCCGCAGCCGGGACGAGCTCGTCGAGGTGGTCGCTCGCGCCGGCGCGGCGCGGACGCACGGTCAAGGTCGCCGGCAGCGGTCACTCGTTCAGCGAGTGCGCGCTGACGGACGGCGTGATGGTGCACCTCGACGCCCTCGACGGGGTGCTCGACGCCGACGGCGAGCTCGTCAAGGTGCAGGCCGGGATCGTCCTGCGCAGCCTCAGCGAGGCCCTCGCGCGACGGGGCCGTGCGCAGGAAAACCTCGGCGACATCGACAAGCAGACGCTCGCGGGCGCGATCTCGACGGCCACTCACGGCACCGGCCTGACACTGCCCAACATCTCGGCCCAGGTCGACCGCCGTCGAGTTGGTCAGCGGCGCGGGCGAGGTGCTCGAGCTGACCCGCGAGAGCGACCCCGACGGGCTGCTGGCGGCGCGCGTGTCGCTCGGCGCGCTGGGGGTCATCAGCGCGGTCACGCTGCGCACGGTGCCGGCCTTCAACCTGCACCGCGTCGACCGTGTCCGCGACCTCGAGGACGTGCTCGGGAGCCTCGACCGCGACATCCGCGACAACGACCACTACGAGTTCTTCGTGTTCCCGTATGCGAGCAACGCCTGCACGATCAGCCGCAACCGCACCGAGGCGGCCGCGAAACCGCGGGGCCGGTTCTCGCAGGCCATCTCGGAGGTACTGCTCGGCTACTACCTGGCCGAAGGCCTGTTCCGGCTGACGCGCCGCTTCCACGGCCTGATCCCAGCGCTCAACCGCCGCGCCGCGCCGATGGTGTCCGAGGGGGAGTACGTGGACAGCAGCTTCCGGGTCTTCTCCAGCGAGCGCCGCTTCCGCTTCACCGAGATGGAGTACGCGCTGCCGCTCGAGCATGGCGCCGAGGCGCTGCGACGAGTGCTCGAGTGGGTCGCCCGCGAGCGCTACCCGGTGGCCTTCCCGGTGGAGTGCCGGGTGGTGGCCGCCGACGACGCCATGCTGAGCCCGGCGTCTGAGCGCGAGACCTTCTACATGGCCGTCCACCAGTACAAGGGCATGGAGTGGCGCCCGTACTTCGAGGCGGTCGAGGCGATCGCCGGGGAGTACGGGGGCAGGCCCCACTGGGGCAAGCGCCACATGCTCGCAGCGGTCGACCCTCGAAGACCGTTACCCCCGCTTCCAGGACTTCCTCGCGATCCGTGAGCGGCTGGACCCCAAGCGGGTGTTCGCCAACGGCTACACGGCCCGCTGCCTGGGCGACTGATCCCACGCTCGAGGCGGGCGCGCACGCCGCCGCCGGGACGACCGGCCGGGTCTGCCCTCAGGCCTCCACGAGGCCGTTGCGAATGGCGTAGCGGGTCAGCTCCACGCGGTCGTGCAGCCCGAGCTTCTCCATCACGTTCGCGCGGTGGCTGTCGACCGTCTTCTCGGCGATGAACAGGGCCTGCGCGATCTCCTTGGTGGTGTAGCTTTCCGCGACCAGCTTGACGATCTCGGTCTCCCTCGGGGTCAGCGGCTGGCGTGGGTCCTCGCCTTCGCGCGCGGCCCGCAGCGCGCCTTCGATCGTCTCCCGGCCGGCTCCCGGGTAGCGGAACTCGCCCCCGCGGAGGGTCGCCCGGACGGCCTCGACGAGATCGCGGTCGGCCACCTTCTTGACGACGTAGCCGGAGGCGCCCGCGCGCAGGGCCTCGTGCAGGTACTGCTCGTTCTCGTGCATCGTGAGGATCAGGATCGGCAGCTCAGGGCAGCGTTTGTGCAGCTCCCTGGCGGCCTGCAGGCCGGTCATCCGCGGCATCGAGATGTCGAGGATCACGAGATCGAGGTCGTTCTCCAGCGCGGCCTTGACGGCCTCGGCGCCGTCGGCGGCCTCCGCCGTCACCTCGAGGTCGGGCTGGGCGTCGAGGATGTGGCGCAGCCCGCGCCGCACGAGGTTGTGATCGTCGGCCAGCAGGATGCGTGACTTCAGCCGCGTCACGGCGCGAGCGGCACCTCGAGCCGCACCTCGCTGCCTGGACCCTCGCGGGGCGGCCCGACACGCACCCGCCCGCCGATCGCGCCCGCCCGTTCGCGCATCCCGCGGATGCCGTTCCCGTCCACGCGCGGCCCCTGCAGGCCGCGGCCGTAGTCACGCACGATCAGCGTCAACCGCCCGTTGCCGTCCACCAGCTCCAGGTCGGTGCGCTCAGAGCGGGCGTGGCGGGCGACGTTCGTGAGCGCCTCCTGCGCGACCCGGTAGACGGCCAGTTCCGTTTCCTCCGAGAGCGCCGGCAGTTGGGGCTCGAGGTCCTGGCTCACGACGATCCCGGTGCGGCGGCTGAAGTTCTCCGACAGCGTCGCGAGCGCGCTCACGAGCCCCAGCTCCGCGAGCGTCTCGGGACGCAGTTCGGTGGCGATCCGACGCACGTCCTCGAGGCTCGCGCGGACCGCATCCTGGGCTTCGCCGATGACCGGAGTCAACTCCCCGTCAATCCTGCCGTGGACGCGGCTGAGCTGCAGCAGCACGGCGGTCAGCGTCTGGCCGACCTCGTCGTGGAGCTCCTGTGCCACGCGCAGCCGCTCCCCCTCGTGGGCGGCCAGCACCGAGCGGGCCGACTGCGCCCGCTCGTGCTCCAGGCGCGCGAGCATCTCGTTGAAGGTGAGCGCAAGCTCGCCGGCCTCGGAGTGCTCGTCCACCTGGGGAAGCGGGTCCCCGGCAGCGCCGCGTCCACTCCCGCGCGCGAACAGCGTCAGCTGCTGCAGCGGCACGACCACGCGGCGCACCAGGATCAGATTGACGAGCGTCACCAGGACCAGCGTCACCACGAGGGCCTCGTCGGTGGCCACCTTCGAGAGCCGCGCGGGGGTGACGACGACGTAGATCACGAAGCACGCCGCCAGCAGCACGGCGAGGTTGGCGAGCACGATCCTGCCGAACAGCGGCAGGTAGCCGCGGTGGTGCTCGGCGGAGGCGGACCGGGGGTCGCCGCCGGACAGCCCCGCCTCGCCGCCTGACGGCTGTTCCTCGCCGCCGGACAGCCCCGCCTCCGCCACCGCGGGACGGCCGTGCTCTGCCGCCGGCCGGCCGTGCCTCACCGCCGGCCGGCCGCGCCTCGCCGTCCGCCGTGCGCAGATCGCTGTGATCGCTCACGAGGACATTGTCGCCCTCTCGCGAGAAGGTGCCGGTCAGGAGCGCTCAACTTCCCGGGTTCAGGGGCTGGCCGCACGCCTGCGCCGCTCGGCGCCGTCGTCACTCGGCGCTTCGCCCGGCAGCGCTTCCAGCCCGGCCAGCATGTGCGTGCGCCGTTCCGACAGCGCCTGCTCGCTCAGCCCCAGCACGCGGCGGATCTCCGGCTCCGGGATCCCGGCCAGGAGCATCCCGAAGGTGATCTCCTCATCCTGGCCGAGGCGGCCGCGCAGCAGCTGAACCATCGCCGACGGGATCCGCGGGAGCAGCACGCGCCCGTGGGCCACCGAACGGATCGTGCTGCACAGATCCTCGCCGAGGCTGCTCTTGCTCAGGAGCGCGTGGGCGCCCGCGACGACGCAGTTGGCCGCGAGGTGATCGTTGGCGAAGGCCGAGAAGATCACGACCCGGGGCGGCGCCGGCAGCGCGCGCAGCTTGCGTGTCACCCACAGGCCGTTGCGACCACCGAGCTGGTAGTCGACCACCGCCACGTCCACGGCCTCGGTCTCGGCCTGCCCGACGGCCACCTCGGCCGTGGTGGCGACCGCAGCGACCTTCAGGTCCGGCTGGTCTTCGAGCAGTTGTACGAGGCCCCACCGGACCGCCGGGTGGTCGTCGACGACGAGCACCCTGGTCAGGCGCGAGGCGGCCGGCTGGAAGGTGGTCGGCTGAGATTCCTCCGGCGCGCCCGGCCGGGGGTCCCGGTCCGCGCCGCGGCTGTCGAGCATGCTCGTCATCGCCGGCTCCCTTCGGATCGGACTCGCCGGCTCGCTCCCGGGCGGGCGCGCCCGCCCGGGCCGCCGAGCTCCTCGGCGTCGTTGATGGCCCACCCGATCCGCTCGACCAGCTGTTCGGCCGCGTGACCGTCGGTGAGGTGGATCGGGAGCACGCGCTCGTCGAGCAAGACCGGGCCCTCGCGCGTCTCGCCGGGGTCTGCGGTGATCAGGATTCGTGCCATCTGAGGCTCCCTTCTGGGGTGAGGGTGTTCTCGTCTCACACGATGCGACACGGACGCGGGCGTCCGTATCGGGTCGGGACCCCATCTGTAGGGGCGGCGGCGGTGCTCAGTGGCGTCCGCGGAAGCGACCGAAGTCGGGCGGGCGCTTCTCGTCGAAGGCGCTGATCGCCCTCCTGCGCCTCCTCGGATGCGACGAACTGCTCGAGGCCGCTGAAGGCGAGCGCCGCCTGGCCGGCGAGGTGCTCGCTGTCGGCGTTGAAGGACTGCTTGAGGAAGCGCAGCGCGGTCGGCGACAGCGCGAGGATCTCATCGGCGTAGCGGCGCACCTCGCCGCGCCAGCTCGGCGAGCGGCACGACGCGGTTGACGAGACCCCAGCGCTCGGCCTCCTCGGCGCTCGTACTGGCGGCACAGGAACCAGATCTCCCGCGCGCGCTTCTCGCCGACGACGCGTGCGAGGTAGCCGGTGCCGAAGCCGGCGTCGAAGGACCCCACGCGCGGGCCCGGCCTGACCGAAGCGGGCGTGGTCGGCGGCGATCGACAGGTCGCAGATCACGTGCAGCACGTGCCCGCCGCCGATCGCGAGGCCGTTGACGGCGGCGATCACCGGCTTCGGGACCTCGCGGATCACGCGGTGCAGCTCCTCGATCTCGAACAGCCCGCTCGCGCGAGGGCCCGTAGTCGCCGCTGCTGCGGCGCTGCTTCTGGTCGCCGCCCACGCAGAAGGCCCGCTCCCCCGCCCCGGTGAGCGCGACCACCCCGACCTCGGGGTCGGCCCAGGCGCGCTTGAAGCAGTCGATCAGCTCCTCGACGGTGTGCGCGGTGAACGCGTTCAGGCGCTGCGGGCGGTCGATCGTGATCCACGCCGAGCCCGTCCTGCTCCTCATAGCGAACGTCGGTCAGCTCCCGCTCGGACACCCTCCTCCCTTTCTCTGCCGCCGGCTCACGCCATCGTCAGCCCGCCGCTGACGGACAGGGTCTGACCGGTGATGTAGCCGGCGTCCTCACCGGCGAAGAACGCTATCGCCGCGGCGACGTCCTCGGGGCGCCCGAGCCGGCGCATCGGCACGGCGCGGGTGAGCGCGGCCAGCAGCCGCTCGGAGTCGGGCGTGGCGGCCGCCATCTCGCTCAGCAGTCCCGGTCTCGGTCGGCCCGGGGCATACGACGTTGGCGGTCACCCCGCTGCTCGCCGCTTCACGGGCGATCGTCTTGGTGAAGGCGATCACGCCCGCCTTGGCGCCCGCGTACACGGCCTCCTGGCTGGAGCCCACGCGAGCGGCGTCGGAGCTGACGTTGACGATCCGTCCCCAGCCGCGCTCGACCATCCCCCCGAGCAGCGCGCGCGTGGTGCGCAGGCGCCTTCGAAGTTGATCGCGATCACCTTGCGCCAGAACTGCTCCTCGGTCTCCAGGAACGGCAGGAACTCGTCCCAGCCGGCGCAGTTGACGAGCACGTCGACCGCCCCGAGGCGCTCCTCGACGGCCTGCACCGCGGCCGCGACCGAGTTCTCGTCGGTCACGTCGAGCGTGACGGCCAGCGAGCGTCTCCCCAGGTCCCTCACCCGCGCGGCCACCTCCTGCGCCTCGGCCTCGCGGATGTCGGCAACGGCGACGTCGCGCCCCGAGGCCGCGAGCGCCAGCGCGGCGGCCGCTCCGATGCCGCGGGCCCCACCGCTGAGGAGCGCCACTCTCTCACCCACGGTGGCGGGTTATACAGGCTGCCCGCCGGCCGGCGGCGGTCGGCTCAGGCGGCCCGCGACGATGCCAGCGGGCGCAGCTCCTCCTCGGGAGCCATCGCGCGCCGGGCGAGCAGGCCGTCCTCGTCGAGGTAGTAGGCGCCCATGCGCAGCAGGGGCGGCGAGTAGACGTGCAGGGTGACGGCCGGATCGCCGCCGCAGTGCAGCACGCGGTGGATGTCGCTGGCGGAGAAGGAGAAGGTCTCGCCGGCGCCCACGACCCGCTCGCGCGTGCCTCCGTCCAGTGCCCCCACCGAATTTCAAGGGGCGGCTGCCGGCGCGGAGCGCCGGTCGAGCGCACGGCCGGCCCTACTGCGAGGGGACCTCTTGCAGGTCGACCGCCGGCAGCCCGTCGAGGCTCAGCGAGTTCTTCTCGCGCTGGTAGTCCTGCAGCGCCTCGGTACCCCCCACCCTGACCTTCTTCTCGGCCCACGCGTTCATGTGCGGGCGCCTGCCCTCGAAGCTCATCAGCGGCACCCCGTAACCGCACGAGTCGCCAATCCGGCTCACGTGCACGAGCACGATCGCGCGCCGGGAGGCGGGCACGCTGGGCTGCTCGAAGCCAGCCCGCTCCATCAGCGCCTCGAAGCGCTCGTCGCCCGCCAGGACGACCTCTCCCTCGCCGTGCAGGCGCAGGATCCGCGGCGGGCCCTGGAAGGCGCACAGCATGATCACGATGCGTCCGTTCTCGCGGACGTGGGCGATCGTCTCGGCGCCGCTGCCGATGACGTCCAGATAGGCGACGGTGTGGGGATCCAGCACCCGCAGGGTCTCGATCGGGCCCTTGGGAGACACGTTCACGTGGCCGTCGGCGCCCAGCGGCGCGCTGGCCACGAAGTACATCGACTGCGCCGCGATCCAAGCTTCCAGGCGCTCGTCGATCTCGGGGAAGGTGCTGGCCATCAGCCAAGGATCGCACGCTTGGCGGAGATGTTCAGGCGCACGTAGTCGAGCGGCAGGCGCACGTTTTCGGCGACCGCGGCGGCGAAGGGCTCGCGTCGCGGCGCCGGCAGGCGCTCGAGGTGGGCGGCCAGGATCGAAGTGCGGATGAAGGCCGCCGGATCCTCCGGCTCGGTGGGCCGGGGCTCAAGCCAGCAGCGCACCTGCTCGAAGCCCGCGCGGCGCAACCGCTGTTCGGTCTCCTCGGGCCGCGGCGAAGTGCCACGGCGAGAAGCCCAGCAGCTCCGGGGCCAGCTCGCGCGCAACCCCGTCGATCGTCTCGCGCACGCGCGCGATGTTGCCCTCGCCGCCGCACTGGGCCTCCAGCGACCGGCGCCCCGCAGCGCCCGCGCCAGGGTCGGCCACAGCCGCTCGTGGTCGCGCACCCAGTGCAGCGTGGCGGTGGACACGATCGCGTCCACGTCCCCGTCGAGCTGCAGGTCGAGCACGTCCCGGCAGCAGACCTGCGCGCGATCGCCGAGCCGCTGCCGGGCCAGCTCCACCATCTCGCGGGAGGCGTCCACGGCCAGCACGCGCCCGCGCGGGACCAGTCGGCGAGCAGCTCGGTGACGCGGCCGGTGCCGCATCCGACGTCCAGCACGGTGGCGTCGGCGGGGAGGCCCCCCAGCCGCTCCAGCACGTCGGCGGCCCACTCCAGCTGGGGCTCGCTGACGCGGTCGTAGGTGGGTGCATCCCAGGAGGTGCCCCCGTGCGCCCGCCCGGAGCGCTCGACGCCTGCGAGCTCCTGCGCCGGCGAGCGCTCGCCGTCCGGCCCGGAGAGCTCTCGGCGACCCACCGGACCATCCTAGGACCGCTGCGCCCCGCCGGGACCGTCGCGCCCCGGCCAGATACGGTGTGCGCGCCCTGGACCCTTGAACGTCCCGACCGCGAGGTGGGCTGATGGCATCGCAGCCGGCGCAGACCCTGCGCCGTGGGGAGCACGGATACGAAGCAGGCCCGCCGGGGCAGGCTCTGGAACGCGCTCACGGCGGAGCGCTATCCGGAGCTGATCGTGCGCCCGCGCAACCCCGAGGAGGTCGCCGACGCCGTGCAGCTCGCCCGCCGCGAGGGCCTGCGCCTGACCGTCTGCTCGGGCGGGCACAGCTGGGCCGCGAACCACCTCCGCGACGGCGTGCATGCTGATCGACCTCGCCGCATTGGACTCCGCCCGCGTGGACCCCGCGGCGGCGCGCGCCGTGGTGGGCCCGGGCTGCCACGGCACCGACCTGCTGGCCACGCTGGCCACGCACGAGCTGTTCTTCCCGGTCGGCCACTGCAACGGCGTAGCCGTGGGCGGCTACCTGCTGCAGGGCGGGTTCGGCTGGAACGGGCGCATCCACGGACCTGCCTGCATGAGCGTCGAGGCGATCGACGTGGTCACCGCCGCCGGTGAGCAGCTGCGGGCCGACGAACAGCACCACAGCGAGCTGCTGTGGGCGGCCCGCGGATCGGGCCCCGGCTTCTTCGCGGTCGTGACCGCCTTCCACGTGCGCCTCTACGAGCGGCCCAAGGTGGCGGCCAACGCGCTCCACACCTTTCCCCTCGAGGTGCTCGAGGACCTCTTCACGTGGGTGGCCGCGATCGGGCCCGAGGTGCCGCGCAGCATCGAGCTGATGCTGCTCGTGCACCGCGACGAGACGGGCGCAGCCGGAGATCGCGATGACGGCGCCGGTGCTGGCCGAGTCCGAGGAGCAGGCGCGGGCGGACCTGTCGCTGTTCGAGAGCTGCCCGCTGCTGGCGGACGCCAAGCTGTCGGTCCCCTACGTGCCCGTGAGCTTCGAGGACCTGTTCGCCGGCAGCGCCGCCATCTACCCGCGACGGCCACCGCTGGGTGGCGGACAACATGTGGACCCACGCCCCGGTCGAGGAGCTGCTGCCGGGCCTGCGGCGGATCGCCGACACGCTCCCGCCGGGGCCCTCCCACATGCTGTGGATGAACTGGGGACCCAGCCCGCCGCGGCCAGAGATGGCCTACAGCGTCGAGGACGACACCTACATCGCCCTCTACGGCTCCAGCGCCGAGCAGTCCGGGGAGGCCGCCGTGACGAGCTGGGCCACCGAGAGGATGCGCGAGATGGAGCCGCTGTCGAGCGGGATCCAGCTGGCCGACGAGAACCTCGGCCGGCGCCCGGCGAGGTTCGTCAGCGACGAGCGCATGCGCCGCCTGGACGAGCTGCGCGCACGATATGACCCCGACGGACTGTTCTGCCCATGGATGGACCGCCCCTCGCAGGCGCCGGCGTGAGCGCGGCCGACCTCAGTCGCCTACCTGGAGCGAGCACTCACCCCTCCCGACGAGGAGGCGCTGGCGGGCGCGGAAGCGGGACCGACGGGACCCGCGCACGGCGCTGGCGCTCTCGCAGCTCGATCGCCTGCTCGACCCCGAGCCGCTCGAGGTGGAGACGGGCTGGTGGCTGCTGCCCGACGGCACGGCCCAGGTGGCGGCCCGCACGCCGATGCCCGCGGGTCAGCGCCGAGATGGTCGACTGGTGGTTCGACTGGCACCCGCGCGAGGCGATCCGCTACCGCATCTGGCACCCGCCGGCCCACTTCGACAACTCCCTGCAGGCGCCGCCCGAGCCGGGAGCCAAGCCCCACTGGGGAGCCGTGCACCATCCCGTCGAGGACGTCGGCGTGGGGGTCGTGCACGCACGCATCTGCTTCCAGGACCCGTCCCTGCTCGGGATGATCCCGGCCGCCCTGGCCGCTCCGCAGGTCGGGACGGTGCTGGCGGCCGAGGTCGGCGATGACCGCCGCCACGTGCGCCACTCGCTGATGTTCCACGTGTTCCTGCGCGAGCGACGACGGGCTCGTTCTGCGCAGCCGCTTCTGGCTCGGTGCGGCGATCCGTCCCTACGGTCCCGCCGGCGGCCTGCTCGAGGGCCTCCTGAACCGCCGCTGGGTGCGCCGACGGATGCTTCCGCGGCGCGCTCCGGCGGCGCTGGCGCGTCACTGCGTGGAGGAGTACGCGAACCTCGGGGCGCTGCTCCCCGAGCTGTACGCGCGCTTCGGCGCCCCAGCCGCTCAGTAGAGCCCAAAATCGGGTCTTCGGAGGGCGACGGGGTACTTGCATCCGGGCTCCATCGGGGTGGTATTCTCGGCTGACTGTTCAAGGCTTGGAGCGAGCTGCCGTCGACCTGGCAGCCCGCCAGAGGGGAACCTCAAGGAGGAGACGTGGGAAGCGGTCGGCGACGCCCCGGCGCCACAGATAGCCCAGGGGGACCAGCCACGCAGGCCATGGCGGCGCGCTCTCGGCGTGCACGTCGCGTGCTGCTGCTCGCCCTGCTCGGCGCGCTCACGCTCAGCGGCCTACTGGCCTCGCCGGCGCTGGCGACCCGCAAAGTCAACATCGTCTTCTCCTGCAACACCATCACGTTCGAATACAGCGGCTTCCCCGAAGTCGAAAAGAACACGGTCAACGAGCGCCTGCGCGCCGACGGCGTAAACCAGTTCGTCGACAAGTTCGAATTCAACGGCTCCTCCGGTGTGAACGCGGTGCAGATGCCCGCGGCCCTGGCAGCGGGCATGCACAAGCTCAGCGCCGAAGCCCACTGGAACACCAACGGCGTCATCGGCGAGAGCGGCAAACACAAGGAACACGTCAAATGCGGCGCTGAACCGAAGCCGAGCTTCACGATCCAGAAGCTCCAGCAGATAGCCGGCTCGAGCAGCGGCTGGACGGCCACCGAACTCAACGGCAAGATCGGCCAGACCGTCGACTACCAGATGACCGTCTCGAACACCGGCAACGTCGCCTTCACGCTGACCGAATTCATGGACCCCAACTGCGACCTGGGCACGCAGCAGGGAGGCCCCGTGGGCGTGAGCGTGGCGCCGGGCGAAAAGGTCGTGTTCACCTGCAGCCACCTGATCACCGGCGGCGGCTCCTACTCGAACGTCGCCTCGGCGACGGCCAAGTACACCGAAGGCGGCTCCGAAGCGCACAAGTCGAACACGGTGGTCGTGAACGTGGTCCTCGAACCGCGCCTGACGCTCTCCAAGGCCCAGGAAATCAAAGGCTCCGGCACCGGCTTCACCGCCTCGACGCTGAGCGGGACCGTGGGTCAGACGGTGCTCTACCAGATCACCGCCAAGAACACCGGCAACGTGCCGCTCACGCTCAGCGAATTCACCGACATCTACTGCGACGAACACACGATCTCGGGCGGGCTCCCGGCGGGTGCGATGTTGGCACCGGGCAACAGCACGACCTACGCCTGCAGCGCCAAGCTCTCGGAGATCCCCGAAAACGGCCGCTACCTGAACGTAGCCTCGATCGCGGGCACGGCGGTCGGCGGGTCTCGCGCGGAAGCGGCCAGCAACGCGGTCGAAGTCAGGGTCGGCGCCCCGGCGCCGGGCACGCAGTCGACGCCCACGCCCGGCACCACCAACACCGGCTCGGGAACGGGCTCCACGGGCACTCTCGGCGGCAGCACCACCAACACCGGCTCGACGGGCTCGAAAAGCGACCCCAAAAGCGGCACGCTGGGCGCGAAAAGCTCCAAAAAACATCACCACAAGGTGACCGTGGAGCACAAGACGCCGAAGTTCACGGGCTGACGACGGCGCGGCGGCGGCTGCCGCGCGTGGCACCTCGGCGCGGCTAAGCTGACACGCGGGGCCCAACTCGTGTCTCCCGGCGCCGTCGCGCCGCTTCCCTTGGTCAAGAAAGGCGGCCCATCGTCATGGCTGTCAGCAGTACGGTGCAGATCGATCACGAGCGTGTCGAGGAGCTCACGCGCAAGGAGCTCGCTGCACTGAACGCGCGAACCCAGGGCTCGGCGGCGATGTACGAGCGCGCCCGTCGCTCGCTCAGCGGGGGCGTCGCGTCCTCCTACCAGCTGCGCGACCCGTGGCCCATCTACCTCGTCTCCGGCGAGGGGCCGCGCGTCACAGACGTGGACGGCAACAGCTACTGGGACTTCCACAACGGCTTCGGCTCGATGGTGCAGGGCCACGCCAACCCCGAGATCGTGGCGGCCCTGCGGGAGCGTGCACCGCTGGGGACCCACTTCGCGGCCGTCACCGAGGACACGGTCGCGGTGGCCGAGAACCTCGCTTCGCGTTTCGGCCTGGAACGCTGGCGATTCGTGAACTCCGGCTCGGAGGCGACGATGGACGCGATCCGGATCGCACGGGCGCTCACCGGCAGGGACACGATCGTGAAGATCTTCGGCTCCTACCACGGCCACCACGACGCGGTGATGGTCTCGATCGGCGTCGCCTACGCGGAAATCGGCGACCGCAAGAACCTGGCTTCGCTCGCCTACGGGGCCGGCATTCCGAAAGCCGTCACCGACCTCACGATCCCGGTTCCCTTCAACGACGCGCCCGCGATGGAGGAACGGATCGAACGCCTGATCTCCGAAGGGCGCCCGCCCGCGTGCGTGATCATGGAGCCCGCGATGATGAACCTCGGGGTGGTGCTCCCCGAGCCGGGCTACCTGGAGGCCGTGCGGGAGCTCACCGCGCGCCATGGCGTCGTGCTGATCTTCGACGAGGTCAAGACCGGGCTGGCGATCGCGGCCGGCGGCGCGACCGAGCGCTGGGCGGTCAAGCCCGACATGGTGACGCTGGCCAAGACGCTCGGCGGGGGGCTGCCCTCAGGAGCCATCGGCGGGACCGAGCAGGTGATGAGCGTGGTCGAGGACGGAAGCGTCTACCAGGTGGGCACCTACAACGGCAACCCGCTCACGATGGCCGCCTCGCGGGCGAGCCTCGAGCGGGTGCTGACGCCCGACGCCTACAAGCACCTCGACGCGCTCAACGACCGCATCGTCCCCGGCTGCCAGGAGGTGATCGACCGCCACCGCCTGCCCGGCTACGCGGTCGGGGTCGGCCCCAAGGGCTGCGTCACCTTCTCGCCGGAGAAGATCGTGGACTACGAAACCTTCAAGGCCAACCAGGACGTCCCCGTGACCGAGCTCGCCTGGCTGTGGAACATGAACCGCGGCATCTACATGACCCCGGGCCGCGAGGAGGAGTGGACCCTGTCGGTGACCCACACCGACGAGGCCATCGACGACTACATCCGCGTGTTCGCCGAGATGGCCGCCGCGCTGACGGAGTAGCCCGCCGGCCGCCGCCCCTCAGGGCAGCAGTTCCATGCTGTCCATGATCTTGCCCCAGGTTTCGACCTCGCGGGCTTCGAGTTCCACGATGTCGCTTTCCTGCTTTTCGGTGCGCCGCACGAGCGAGCGCAGCGAGCCGCCCTCGTAGGGCCGCAGGCCCGAGGGCAGGAACCCCGGGGACACCCACGAGGCCAGGAAGGCGGCGTCGAACGGCTCCGTGGCGGCGGGCAGGGCCTTGAAGCCCCCGGCGGCCCAGCTGCGAACGTCCTGGCAGAGCGCCGGCACCGGCAGGCTGATCATCTTGGCGACCTTCTGGGCGTACGAATGCACGGAGCGGGTGAGCGACGAGTTGCTCCAGCGCAACGAGCCGACGGCCCGCACGTAGGCACGTCCCGCCGCGAGGTCGACACGGATCGCGGTCAGCACCATCGTGCCGATCACCTCGTCGCTGAGCTGTTCGGACTGGCTTTCCTCGGGTGACCCGGCGGCCGCCAGCGGGCATTCGGCGCGCACCTTGGCGAGCAGTCCCTGGAGCGTGGATTCCACCTGGTGGATGCGCGTCTGGGCCGCGTGGACCAGCGCGTAGTTGGCGTTCAGGTAGGTCCGCGTGGCCGAGGCGTTCCCGGCGGCGGCTGAGGCGGGCGCCGTCAGCGTGACGGCCACTGCGAGGAGAGCGAACAGCGGTGCCCCACGGATCGCCATGCGGTCAATCCTACGTCCCGCCCGTGCCCCACCGCGCCGCCGCCGGGGCGAAGGACCGCGCCGGGCCGGGAGCGAGAGAAGGGGTCCCGGGCACGGCACCGCGTCCCCTGATCGGATGCGGCGCTCCCGCGCCGGCTCTCACACGGCGAGGCCGTGTGGACACGCGTGAGCTGACGGTCCGCCAGGCCGCCGGACGCCCACGTGAGCTGACGGCCCGTCAGGCCGCCGGACGCCCACGTGAGCTGACGGCCCGTCAGGCCGCGTGCTGCTCGTGCGTCTCGAGCAGGGCGGGTGCCGCCTGTGAGGGCGGCGGCAGCTCGGCGGGGACGCCCGCGGGTGCCACGCCGGCGCCGTTGCCGGCGTGATCGTGCTCCGCGCTGAGCGCATCCCTGAAACCGCGCATCCCGCCACCGAGCGAGCGACCGAGCTCGGGCAGGCGCTTGGCGCCGAACACCAGCAGCACCACCAGCACGACGAAGAAGATGTGGATCGGATTGTCGAGGCCCATGTGATCTATACGGCCGGGTGCCGTATACGGATCACCGCCTCAGCTCGCCAGCAGCAGCGGGACGTCGTGGTCGAGTTCGGCTGGACTCAGATTGGCGGGGTACACGGTGGTGAGCTTGCCGCTCGCGCCGACCCCGTACACAAGGGCGGAGTGGTCGATCAACTCAGGATTGCCGGCGTCCCTGGCGGAGCCCACCCCCCACTTCTGCCACACCGGTGCGAGTTCGGCGGCGGAGCCGACCAGGTACTGCATCTGGCCGCTGAGCTGGTGCTCCTTCAGGAAGCGGGCCACGTTGGCGGACGTGTCGCCGCGCGGATCGACGGACACGGCCACGAGTTGAACCTGGTCGGCCTTCGATCCGAGCCGGGTGAGGGTGTTGTGCAGCTGGGCGGCGATCAGCGGGCACGCGTCCGGGCAGTGCGTGTAGAGGAAGGTCACGAACACGGCCTTGCCGCCGTAGTTGGCGAGGTTCACCGGCTGACCCGAGGAGTTGTGCAGGGAGGCGAGCGCCGGCGCCTGGCGGATGGGCTGCAGCAGCAAGCCGTCGAACCGCGCGCTATGGATGCTCTTATCGCCGCCGGGTAGCTTCTGCTTGCTGCTCGAGCCGGTCGCCACCAGCAGCGCGGCCGCGCCGACGAGCAGCACGATGATGGCGACCGGGAGGTAAACGAACCCGCGCCCCGCTCGGCGCTGGTCCTCCGGGGGTGGCGCGTGGTCGGGCTCGCCGTCCGACGAACCGGGCGGGCGGATGTCGCCGGGCGCCTCGGTGCTCATCGAGGCCCAGTCTGGCAGAGGAGCCTAAACGCGGGCGCCGCGCCGTCAGTTCCTTGGTGGCGCTGAACTGGGCGCCGGTCCTGGCGTCGATCAGATACAGGTGGATCGTGTTGGGCCCGACTTTCGCCGGTTCGACCGTCATCTCCAACAGGGCCGGGCCGAGGGTGGTGTCGACGGAGAACGGACCCGAGCGCCGCGTCGATCGGCGGGGCATAGGTGACCAGTGCGGCCGTCACCCCGAAGACGCACATCATCAGGACCAGCTCACCGCGCAGCGTGCGACGTGCCATGAGCCCCGGCGCCACCCGGGGCTTCGCCGGCGACCCGCGATGCGCTGCAGCGCGGGGATCAAGCGCTCGCGATTGAGCCAGCCGAGCGCGACCAGGGATCGCGAGCAGGACGGTCTTGGCGATGATCAGCGCGCCGTAGGTCGCTGTGCAGCAGTGCCGTGCACCGAGCGCACGTCGATGTAGGCCTGGATCACGCCGCTGGCGGCGATCGCGATCACCGCTGCGAGGGCCATGGGCGAAAAGCGCCGCAGGCTGCCGAACAGCAACCGGGTGCGCTCGCCGTCCTCGAAGCTTCCGCGTCGCCGGCGGGAAGGGCGAGCAGGAGACACGCGATCCCGCCCACCCACACGCTGGCGGCCAGCACGTGGAGCACGTCGACGGGGAAGAACACGCCCGTGGGGCTCTGCACGCTCGCGTGCCCCGCGAGCGCGGGAGTGACCGCGAGGTATGCGCAGCCGAGCGTCAGCGCCGCGAGCAGCCAACCCGGTGGACGGCTGATCTCTGCGCCGCCCGGGCCGTCGGCGCCGCCCTCGGCACGCCCCGGCCCTGCCGCGCTGCCGGGATCCTCTGCGCCTGCGCGGCCCTCGCCGTCGTCAGGCGGCCCCACCCGCGGCACCGGCGGCCCCGCCCTCGGCGCTGACCGCGAGCAGGAGCACGCCGAGCAGCAGCCAATCGAGCGCGCGTAGGAGCCCACACCCAGCCGAAGCGACTTTCGAGCGTGCTCTTCGATGAGCGTCGCTTTCAGCGACCTCCACAGCGACACCCCGGCGGCGCGTCGCTCCCTGCAACAGGATGCCGAGCACGCTCACGAGCAGGCCGAGCAGGACCGCGGCGACGAGCAGCCGGCCGGCTCGTCGTGGAGAACGCGGCCGAGGCCTGCGACCAGCGACGCTCCGGCGACCGGCCAGCTCGCCCAGCGCAGGCCCCCACGCCGCCTGCATGAACAGCAGGCCGCCGATCATCAGCGCGATCGAGAGGTAGTCGAGCGCGCGCACCACCCCGAAGGCGATCTTCGTGACCCGGCCGGCCTCGTTGCGCCCGATCAGGCCCGCGACCGTGTACCTTGGGAGCGGCCCCGGCATGACCGATGTTGAAGACGAGGCCGCCGTAGACGATGTGGGTATCGGCCGAGATCACCCGGTAGGTGCCCGTGTAGGTGCCATCGGGTAGGTGTGGCTTCAGCCCCACGCCCATCCAGTGCTCGTTGCCGTCGGGGTGGGACACGTCGAGGTTGTCAACCTCGCTCGCCCTCGGCGTTGTAGACCCGCACGGCGCCGGCGGTGCCGCCGACGTTCTGGTTGAACTGGAAGATCACCTCCGCGTGGCTGGCTTGGGAACCGTGCGTCCCCGACTGCCGGCGTGGTACCCAGCAGTTGCGCGTGGGCGGAGCGCCGGCGTCGGGTGAGTCAGCACCAACAGCAGGCAGCCCGCCATCACTGCGAGGAGCGGGTAGCGGCGTCGCCTGCCGGCGGGCGCCCGGCACCGCTCACCACGCCTCCTCGGCGCGCCCGCGGACTCCTCCGGACCTGCGTCCGAGGGCGGTCCTCCGCCTCGCGTCCGCCGGCGCCTCACGACCACGACGGTCCCAACCCGAGCAGCACGATCAGGATGCCGGCGACGATCGCGCCGGTCGGCGCGCTGCGAGCTGTTGGGCACCCAGAAGAGCTGTCCCTTGATCTCCCCCGGCTGGTTGCCGACCGTTGATCGGCACGGTCCAGTTGAAGATCTTCGTGCGCTTGGAGGTGTCCTTGACCTCGGGCGGCGTCACCGGGCTCATCCAGTGGATGCGGTGGTCGTGCCATTCGAACTGACCGGTGCGATCCACCGCTTCCCACTCCGGCGGCGCGGTGGCGCTCGGCCGATGGGCGGCACGGTCACGTTCGCGTAGAAGTTCGTGTTCAGATAGACCGCGGGCGAGCGCTTGTTCTGTTCGGCGGCGCCGCTTCCGAGCACGCGCGCGTAGGGCTCGCCGGAGTAGCCGTACACGGTCACGGTCTTGCCGGTCCCGTTGCGCAGCAGCAGGCGGTCGGCGAACTCGAGCACTTCCACGCTCAGCCCCGGAGCTCTCGGGGTGATCGAGGTGATGTAGGTGCGGTAGTGGTAGCTGGATCCCTGGTCGTTGATCGGGTTGCCGCTCTCCTGGGAGGAGGACGCTTCCGCGGCCGCGGCCGCGGTGCATGGCCACCGAGATCAGCGCCGATACCCCGAGCAGGGCAGGCAGAATGCGTCGTGACATTGGGGCTCCTCGTAAAGCTCGAAGGCGAGGACGTCTACGGCCGCCCCAGGCCGGCCGGGCACGCGACGGAGGCACGCCCCTGCCGGGGCTGCTCAGGGCGCCGCGAGCAGTGCGAGCGGCGGCGGGCGGTTCGCCAGCGAGCAGGCGAGCAGGAGCCCGCCGCGCGGAACGGCGGGCCGCGGTCCAGCGGCGAAGGAGCCTCAGCGCGGATGGAGTTCTGCCAGCGGGGCTCGTGACGACGCGACCGGGCAAGCGCCACGAGCACCCGCTCGCCCGGATAGCGGCGCAACGACAGCAGCAGGGCGAGCGCGAGCGCGGGCAGGATGCACAGGACGCTCGGGTCGATCGACACGATCGCCGCCAGCAGCACGGCCACGAGGGCGAGTGCCGGCAGCGCCACCCTGCTCCAGCTCGCGAGCGGGGATCGGGGTCGTGCCGGGCTCTGGTGCGGGGGTGCCATGCCCGAACAGACTACTTGCGGTTCGCCGCAGCGCAGCGCGGGGCGCTTGCTCCCGACCGGCAGCCGCTCAGGTTCCCACGGCCGACAGCAGCCACAGCCCGAAGCACGTGAAGGCCACCATCACCGTCAGCATCCAGTACTGCGAGCGGATCGCTTCCTGGGTCCCGTTGTACATCGTCAGGGCGCGGTCATGGGCCAGCGTCAGACCGCCCACGTGCCCGGCCACCAGGGCGGCCACCTGGACGTACCAGATCGCCGCGAAGGAGATGATCGTGTAGTCGATCCGGTAGGTGGAGGTGCCGAAGATGTTGGCGCCGTTGCCGAGCGGGTCCGAGGCCAGGTAGCCGATCGCCTGCCCCTGCCAGATCAGCAGCGAGAAGTAATGGGCCAGCACGTAGGCGAAGCCGATCGGGACGAGCGTGTGGGCGAAGGCGCGGCTCAGCTCTGTCCTCGTGTAGCGGAAGCTCACGCTCTGGACGCCCCGTGATCCCGAGCTCGTAGATGCCCCTGATGAGGGCGACGCACAGCAGCAGCCCGGCGGTGTAGGCGAGCTCGATCGCGGGCGTCGGGTGGAAGCTGAGTCCGGAGAAGATGCTCTGCAGGTGAGGCTCGAGCTTGCGCCACACAACGTCGTTGGAGAAGCCGTCGAAGGTGGTGGTGCCGATCACCGCGCAGATCAGCATCACCGTCCCGGCGCGCGACCGGCATCCCGGTCAGGCCGCTGAGGGGACGGCGGGCATACAGCTCGCCGTCCTCGCCCACCGTCAGCGCGCGACATCTTCGAGAGCAGTCCGAAGTAGGCGCCGAAGCCGTCCGCGCTCGTGGCCCACGTCTCCACCCCGAAGGCAAGCATGCCGGCGAGCATCAGCAGGAAGTAGCCGAGCGAGAGGGCCGCGAGGATCGACGGGCTGTCGCGTTCCACGTACGACGAGCTCAAGCCACGCGAAGCCGACGAGCAGGGCCACTGCCGGCCACTGCCCGAGCCGCTCCGGATAGCGCAGGGGCGGGCGGGAGAAGGCCTTCGGCGCCAGGCGAGCGCCGAGCCCGCGGATCGCCCGGGCGCAGGAGCGCCACGGGCTGAGCACGGAGAAGATGTCGCCGAGCAGCACGCTGGCGACCGGCATCCCGATCCAGAAGATCACGTAGATGAAGGTGACGCTGAAGTTCGCCGACCACACCTGGGTTCCGGCGAAGCCGCTGTAGAGGACGAGCGCGAACAGGCCAACGCCGGCCAAGCTCGCCAGCACCTCCACGGCGCGCGGAAGATGGAGCAGGGGTTCGCGGCGTTCGGTCTGGAGCTGCGGCCGGGTCCACAGCGCCGACAGCGCCACGAACGAGACGACCAACACGATCCCGGCCGCCCAGCTGAACAGCCACACCGGTATCGGCAGGTCGGCACGGCCGACGATCCCGTGGGCCGCGGCAATCGCCGGGAACAGGAGAGCCGCGCCACAGGGCGCGAGCACCGCAGCCGCAAGCGCGGCACGCGCTGGCAGCCGCCGGGGAAGCTTCATCGCGAGGCGAGTCTAGGGAGTCCCACCGGCGGGGGAGCCCGTTCGCCGGACGCCGGGATGCGCCACAATCGAGGCGTGGTGGTGCTGGCCCACATCGGCGACATCCCGGTCGAGGAGTGGCTCCCGTTCGTGGTTCCGGTCGTCGTGCTGTACCTGGTGGGGCGCCGCATGACGCGCGCCCGGGAGCGGGACGTGGCGCGGGTGATGGCGGAGGAGCGCCTCGATGAGCCGACGCTCGAGGAGATCCTCGCGTGCTGGCGTAGCCGGCGCCCGAACGAGCTCTCGATCGAGCACGTGCCCCTTTTCTGTCCACCCGGTCCGGAGGGATTCACCGCGGGCGAGCTCGCCGAGCGGCTGGACACCGATGCGCGGAGGACCGCCTCGCTGCTGGACGAGCTCGAGGAGCTCGGCTACGTCGAACGCGACGGTCCCGAGGGCAGCCTGTGGCTGACGGTCGAAGGGTACGACCTCCTGAACGACGCCGAATCGGTGCTCCTGCGGCGAGCCAGGGTGCGCGAAGAAGCGCTGGCGCTCGAGGAACGGCGAGCCGATGAAGAGCGGGCGCGGGCGCAGGAGCGCTCGCGCGTGGCCTAGTCAGCCCGCAGCGGCAACGGACGCGCGCTCGCGCGTCGCCTGGTCCGCCCTCAGGCGAACACCTGCGCGCCCAGCAGGAAGACGTTCAGCGCCGTGATCAGCGCCGCCATCGCCCATGCGAGCCCGGTGACGAGCGGCTTGTTGACGTGGACGCCCATCACGTCGCGGCGGCTCGTGAGCAGCACGAGGGGGATCAGCGCGAAGGGGATGCCGAAGGCCAGCACGACCTGGCTCAGCACCAGCGCGCTGGTCGGGCTCACGCCCAACGCCAGCACGGCCAGGGCGGGGATCATCGTCACCACCCTTCGCACGTACAGGGAGATGCGCACCTTGATGAAGCCGGCCATCACCACCTGTCCGGCGTAGGTGCCGACGCTCGAGGAGGAGGCCCCCGAGGCGAACAGGGCGACGGCGAACGCCAGCGCCGCGCCACCGCCGACGAGCTGCGCGAAGCCCGCGTGCACGCCCTGGAGCGTGTCGACGCCGGTGTGGCCGCTGGCGTGGAAGAGCTGCGCGGCGACGGCCAGCATCGCCACGTTGATGACCCCGGCCATGCCGAGCGCGAGGATCACGTCGGTGCGCTCGAAGCGCAGCACGCGGCGGCGCTCGGAGTCATTACGGCAGGGCATCCGCCCCTGCGTGAGCGCGGAGTGGAGGTAGATCGCATGCGGCATCACGGTCGCCCCGATGATCGCCACCGCCAGGTACAGCGACTGGCTGCCCGCCAGGTGAGGGACGAGACCCTGGGCGGCGCCCGAGGCCGAAGGACCGATCTTCAGCGTCTCGTAGACGAACCCCAGGAAGACGATCCCCAGCAGCCCCGTGATCGCCAGCTCGAAGCGGCGAAAGCCCTTGACGCGCAGCTCGAGGATTCCGAACGCGATCACGCCGGTCATCAGGCCGGCGGTCAGGAGCGGTACTCCGAACAGCAGGTTCAACCCCAGCGCCGCGCCCACGAACTCCGCGACGTCGGTGGACATCGAGACGATCTCCGCCTGCACCCACATCATCCACGAAAATGCGCGCGGATAGTGGGCGCGAACGCTCTCGGGCAGGCTGTGATCGGTTGCGATCCCGAGCTTCGCCGACAGGTACTGGATCAGCATCGCCATCGCGTTGGCGAGCACCACGACCCACAGCAGCAGGAAGCCGAACTGGGCGCCACCCTGGAAGTTGGTGGCGAAGTTGCCCGGATCGACGTAGGCGATGGCGGCGACGAAGGCCGGACCGAGCATCGCCAGCGTGGCCCGCAGGCTGCCTTTGGCGAGCAGCTGCTCGAGCGCGCTGGGGCCGAGTACAACGGGCTCGCCGAGCACCGAGGCGCCCTCCGCGACGGCGCCCTCGAGCGCCGGGCGCAGCTCGCCCGGGGGCGGCGGCGTCACGCCTGCTCCACCTCGACCTCGATGCGCATTGCTTTGGCGAGGTCGCCACCGAGCGCCAGCTCGTAGTCGCCCATCCGTACGAACACCGGGCCCCCGAACGGCTGGCGGCCCGTCACCTCGAGCCGGTCGCCGAGGGTTACCCCCTGGCCGGTCAGGTAGCGGAGCATCTTCGGGTCGGAGTCCGATACGCGCACGAACCGTCCGGCCGTTCCCGCGCCGAGCTCGTCGAGGCTGCGGGTGTAGGGCTCTTCGATCTCGAACTCTTGCGTCGGGATCGGATCGCCGTGGGGATCCACCGTCGGGTTCCCCAGGCGCGTGGCGATCAGCTGCTCGAGCTCCTCGGAGAGGACGTGCTCGAGCACCTCCGCCTCGGCGTGGACCCGATCCCAGCCCATCCCCAGCTCCTGCGCCAGGAACAGCTCGATCAGGCGGTGGTGACGCAGGACCTCGAGCGCCACCGCGCGGCCCTCGCCCGTTAGGCGCACCCCGCGATAGGGCTCGTGCTCGACCAGGCCGAGGTCCGCGAGCTTGCGCAGCATCGCCGATACCGAACCGGGTGTGACGCCCAGGCGCTCGGCCAGATCGTTGGTCGAGACCGTCCCGCCGTCACTGCGCGACTCGAGCGCGTACACCGCCTTGGCGTAGTCCTGGACGTTGGGAGAAACAGATCCTACATCAGCCATACGCGAAGTTTAGGCGTGCCAAAAAGAGTTTTCAAGGGGGACGTGTACTTTGACAAACCCATTGCAAACCCCGGGATTTAGACCGAGGCTGGGATGCCCTAGCCTCCCTACTGATGCCCGAGTACCCCGAGGAGAAGCCTGTGGACCAGGACGAACGCTTCACGATCGAGGACGAGGACCCCGAGGACGTGCTTCGGGACCTACTGGGCAAGGATCGGGACGAGCCGGTGCCGCAGGACGAGCCATTGAAGGACCAGGGCGACGCGCTAGACGGGTAGCGGACCCGCTACCCAGCTGCGGCGTGCCTCACGGCACGCGGCGCAGCTCGTCGGCATGAGGCCTGACCTCGCGGCGTTAGCGGCGTTGGCTGCAGCTGCGTTCATCGGCATCACCACCTTGGGCTTCGGTTGCCCATCCGCTTTCCTTCTCAGGGGCCGAGTGGATGGGCAGCCCTCGCCTGAGGGCTGCCGTTGAGAATCCGGGTCACGTAGGACGGAAGTGGCGTCTGCAACTACGGCTCGGGCTCTTTCGGCTGGTGGTATGGGAGCCAAACCTTTATGCTTGGCGCGGCTCCCCGGCGCGAGGTTTCTTCCGAGCGGCCACAGTCAGCCCCCCTTTGACCGTGGCATCCGCGCCGGGGAGCCGCAAATTAGGGTTTACAGAGCCATACGCGGCCGGTTAGGCTCGACCTCCTGCCCGATGGGGGGTAGGCCATGACACGGATGACCTCCAAGGGGCATTGAGGCCCGTGGATTGACCCCGGCGGCGAGGGGACACGCCCATGCGCGTGGCCGCCGGGGAGCTATTTGTTCGGCGCTGACTGCAATGGGTTTGTCAGCGCACACATCCCCTTTCAAGGGGCTGCACAAATCGACCCACGGTGAGCATGCCGCACGCAGACCAACCGATTTGCGCCGACATGCACCGGCGCCGGGCGCCGCCGCGACCAAACACGCCGCGCGAAGTCGGCGTAGCGCCCCCGGTCCGCCAATGGTGGGCCACGTGTCCAGTCCGGCGGCCCAGGGCTAAACCACGGCTGCGGGGCTGCCGAACGAGTGCCGGACAGATAAACGCGCTGCTCATGGCAAACCCGTCGCGAGGCGGGGACGCAAAGCAAGAGGTCTCGTCAGCGAGACGGCTCGGCCGCCAGCCACTTCACGGAAGGTAGGCCAGTGAAAGCTTTGCGCGAGTGCGAATCAGGTCAGACGTCGCCGGCCCCCGAGGCTCGCGACGAGTCGCAGGAGCAAAAGCTCGCTGCCGCCCTCCAGGCGCCCGCGAGCCAAGCCGGACGTGTCGAGTTTGGGCGATACGTCGGATGGGTCGTGGGCGCGACGTCTTTTGTCGTGATCCTGCCAACCGCGTTCGTGTGGTGGCTGCGCAGCGAAGGCATCGTCCGCTCTCCCCTGCTGACGCTCGTGATCGCGCTCGTAGCAACGCTGGCGGCCTCACGGGCCGGCACCGGCTACTGGGAAAAACGCACCAACCCCGGCGACCTGCTCTTCGGAGAGCTGCTGCTGTGGGGATTCATCCGGCGCTGCAACAGCGAGCGACGCCTGAACTCGGCGCGCTCGGTCCTGGGCTCACTGGCCGACCCCCGCGGCGCGGTGGGCGACGGCCACGGGCCCAACGACCAGGCCGAGGCGCTGGAGAAACTGAGCGCCGCGCTGGAGGCCACCGACCCCTATACGCACGGCCACTCGCGCCGGGTCGCGCGCCACTGCTGGATGATCGCCAAGCGCATGGGCCTGGACGGCGAGACCGTGGCCCGCGTGCGCACGGCCGCGTCCCTCCACGACGTCGGCAAGGTCTACACGCCCGCGTCGGTCCTGCGCAAGCCCGGCAAGCTCACGGACGAGGAGTTCGACGTCATCAAGCGCCACCCCGTGGACGGCGCCGAGCTGGTGAAGGCGCTCGGCGACGAGGAGCTCGTCTCGATCGTCCGTCACCACCACGAGCGCCTCGACGGCACCGGCTACCCGGACCGCCTCACGCGCGAGCAGATCCCGATCGGCGCACGCATCATCGCCGTCGCCGACACCTTCGACGCGATCACCTCGGCGCGTCCCTACCGTCCCGCCCGCGCCCACAAGAAGGCGCTCGACATCCTCAAGTACGAGGCCGGCACACAGCTCGACCCGGGGGTCGTGAAAGCCTTCTGCGCGATCTACTCGGGGCGCCGCCCGCTGGCAATGTGGGCTTCGTTCACCAGCCTTCCCTCACAGGTCTTCTCGTGGCTCGGCGCCGGAGCGGCGACCGCGGCGTCGGCCGCCCAGGTGGCGGCCGTGGCAGCTGCGGCGGCGGTCAGTGTCACCGCGGCGATGCAGCCCCACCACGCCTCGGACAGGTCTACGCGCGGCGGCCACGTCCAGATCGCGGAGGTCGCCAGCCACGGCCTGAGCGGCGCCACGTACGCCGACACGACCTCGAGGCACACTCCACGGGCCGCCGGCGCGAACCACAAGCGCTCGGCCTCGGTCGTAGGCGGAACGCGGCCCGGGTCCCCGGACACCGGGCCGACCTCGGCCGGGGGACCGGGCGGCTCCACGCCCACCGTGAGCGCACCTTCGAGCTCACAGGGCGGTTCCGGCGACACCGCGTCCGGGAGCAGCGGCGGCGGCGACCAGATGAGCCACGAAGGCTCCTCATCGCCGACCGAAACGCCCAGCGGCGGCAATTCGCCCGCTTCGGAAGTGAAAGGCACGCCGATCGGCACCGGAGGGCCCAAGCCGGTCTCCGGGCCGAAAGAAGGCAAAAGCTCCACCGAAGGCAAAAAAGACGGAGGAGACCAAAAAGAAACCAAAGAAGAAAAAGAAGCCAAGGCCAAAGAAGAAAGGCAAGCCAAAGAAGCCAAAGAAGCCAAAGCCAGAGAAGAAAGGGCGGCCAAAGAAGCCAAGGCCAAAGAAGAAAAAGAAGCCAAAGAAGCCAAAGAAGCCAAAGCCAGAGAAGAAAAGAGCAGCCAAAGAAGCCAAGGCCAAAGAAGAAAAAGAAGCCAAAGAACTGAAGGCCCGGGAAGAAAAGGCAGCCAAAGAAGCCAAAGCCAGGGAAGAAAAACAGGCCAAAGAAGGAAAAGGCCTCATCAAAGAAGTCCTCGAAACGGTCACCGGCGGCTAGCCGGAACCGCTTCAGCGGCCCTTCAGGCCCAGGTCGGCCAGCGCCACCTCCTCGCCCTGCGGGTAAGCGATCAGCCGCACCACCTTCCCGTCGCGAAGATGGAACACGGTCGCCCCCCCTGTGCTGGACCAGTTGCTGTAGATCGAGCGCACCAGCTCGACGTTCTCGCCCAGCATCGCCGCTGCAGTATCCCGCCCAAGCTTGCGGATCGTGGGGGTCCCCCCAACCCTCCACGAAACCCCCAAACGGGCACACCGGGGGTGGCGCGATTAGGGGGGCCTGAGCGGGGGTAGAGAATCCGGCACGGTCGTGCAGGCCTCCGGGCGGGCACGACGACGAGACGTGGAGCAATCCGGAAAGGAGCCGAACATGGCCTCTGAGGTGAGAAGCTCCGATTCGCCGACCCGAGATCCCTCCGGTCGGGACACGCGCGTGGGCGGACAGGCCGAGGCGCGAGCCCTGTTCGTGGCGTGGCAGCGCCACGGAGACCAGCGCGCACGGGAAAGGCTCGTGGAGCGCTATATGCCGCTGGCGCGCAGGCTCGCGAGACGCTACGTGAGGGGCACGGAGCCGATGGACGACCTGCTGCAGGTGGCGTCGATCGGTCTGGTCAACGCCATCGACCGTTTCGACGTCGCACGGGAACGGCCGTTCCCGGCCTTCGCGGTGCCGACGATCCTCGGCGAGATGCGCCGCTATTTCCGCGACGCGGGCTGGGCGCTGCATGTGCCGCGCACGGCCAAAGAGCGGGCGCTGCAGGTGCGCGACGCGGCGGCCGAGCTGCATGCGCGCGACGGACGCAGCCCGACGGCCAACCAGCTGGCCGAATATCTGGAGCTCGAGATCGACGAGGTCCTGGACGCGATGGCGGCCATGGACGCCCACGAGACGTCCTCGCTGGACGCGCCGAGACCGAGTGAAGACGGTGCCGGTGTCACCTACGCCGACAGTCTCGGAGTCGAGGACGAACGGTTCGAGTTGATCGAGTGCGACGCGACCCTGTGCACGGCGCTCGGAGAGCTGAAGCCGCGCGATCGCTCGATCCTCAGGATGCGCTACGTGGAGGAGCTCACCCAATCCGAGATCGCAAGCCGGATCGGCGTCTCGCAGATGCACGTGTCACGGCTGCTGCGACGGTCGGTGGAGAAGCTGCAGCTTCTCACGCGTGCACCCGCGGAGACTCAGTAGGCCGGCCGTCCACCACTTGGCACCCGTCCACGCTGATCGTCGGCCCGCGGGTCCGACGAGCTGCCGGATCGCTCGCAAGCGGCCCCGATGTCGATTGCAGCGCGGGTCCGCCTAGACCTGTCGAGCAGGGCCGCGAACGTCTCGCTCGTGCGCCAGGCGCTGGGCGGCTTGGCCGACGCGACCGGCCTTTCCCCCGCCGACCTGAACGACATCGGAATCGCCGTGACGGAGGCCTGCAACAACGCGTCCGTCCATGCCTACGACGGAGCTGAGGGGGTGCTCGAGGTCGAGCTCCACGCCGGCGAGAGAACCATGCTGGCCACGGTTCGCGACCGCGGGGTCGGCTTCGGGGTCGACGTTTCGCAGGCCTCCTTTCCCACCGATCTCGACGGGGAGCTGCTGGGGATCGGATTGCCCTCGATCCAGGGGTTGGCCGAGCGCGCACGCTGGAGCGAGCCATCCGACGGAGGGACCCTTGTCGAGATGTGGTTCTCGACCGACGGGATGTCGTGGACCGGGGACGGCGATCTCGCCCAGCTGGAGCGCCCGGCGATCGCCGAGGACGAGCGCGCCCGCACGATCGAGCTCGGCATGGCGCCGCTGGCAGTCACGCGAGGAGTTCTGCCCCGGGTGCTGCGTGCGACCGCGGCCCAAGCCGGATTCTCCTTCGAGCGTCATTCCTCCGCCCAACGCGTCGTTTCGGTGCTGCTCGCGGACGTCTCGAGCTGGGCGCCGTCGGGCGCGGTCCAGGCGCGGCTCGCCGTGACCGGCGGATGCATCGAGCTGGCGGTGGGGCCGATGACGCAGGCGGCCGCCTCACGGCTCGCCATTGCCGTCTTCCCCATCGCTCCACGGCTGTCGACCTCCACCGAGAGCCTCGGCGCGGGCCAGCGCCTGGTGGTGAGACTCGACCGGTGAGCGTCTACCACGAGCGGCCGGGCCTGCTGGCGCACCGACGCCCGGTCTACGGTGTTGCGAGACCACGAGCATGAGTGCCCGAACATCACGAGCCGAGGCGCGCGGCGTCGAGCGGCGCCTGGAGGGCGTGCTCCGGAATCTGGCCGAGGCGATCACCGTCGTCGACGCGTCCGGGCGCACCGTGTTCGCCAACCAGGCGGCATTGGACTTCCTCGGCCTCGAGTCCGCGCAGGAGTTCCTGCGCGCGCGGCCGGGCGAGATCATGAAGCGCTTCATCGTGCTCGACGAGTCCGGACGTGAGCTCGACCTCGACGCGATGCCGGCCAGGCGCCTGTTCCGCGACGAAGAGGCTCCGCCGCTGTTGGTGAGGAACATCGTGCGGGCCACGGGCGAGGAGCGCTGGGTGGTGGTGCGAGCGTCTCCGATCGTGGATCCGGAGAGCGGCGCGCTGGCATACGTCGCGAACGTGTTCGAGAACGTGACCCAGGTCAAGCAGGCTCAGCTGGCCGAGGCCTTCATGGCCCAGGCGAGCCGGGTGCTCGCCTCTTCGATGGATTACAACGAGACCTTGCAGCGTGTAGCGCGCCTGGCCGCGAGCGAGCTGGCGGAGTGGTGCGCGGTGGACGTGCTCGGCGAGCGGGGAGAGCTCGAACGCGTGGCCGTCCACCACGCCGACCCGGAGATGCTGGCCCTCGCCGAGCGACTCGACCGGGACTACCGCCCTTCGCTCGAGGAGAAGATCGGCGTGCCGGAGGTGATCAGGGCCGGCGAGGCGAGGGTCTTCCACGACATCACGGCGAAGGCGCTTGCGAGGTATGCGCGCGACGACGAGCACCTGCGACTGCTGACGGCGATGGATGCACGCGACATGATCATCGTGCCGCTGGCGGCACCGGCGCGCACGCTCGGCGCCATCACCCTGCTCTCCTCGCGCCGAACAGGGCGGCTGAGCGAGACGGACCTGGACATCGCGATCAGGCTTGGCCGCCGCGCGGGCACCGCCGTCGAAAGCGCCCGTCTCTACACCGAGCGCAGCCGCATCGCCCGAGTTCTCCAGCGCGCGCTGCTGCCCGACTCGCTGCCGGAGATGCCGGGCTTCGAGGTCGCGGCCTCCTACCGTCCGGCGGGCGAGCTGAACGAGGTCGGCGGCGACTTCTACGACGTGATCCCGTGCGGGGAGCGCACATGGATGCTCGTCATCGGGGACGTATGCGGCAAGGGCCCCGAGGCCGCCAGCGTGACCGCACTCGCGCGCCACACGCTGCGAGCCGTGTCGATGCTGGAGGCAGGCCCGGCAGCAATGCTCGAGCTGCTGCACCGCGCGCTCCGCCAGCAGGATCCCGACGGGCAGATGTGCACCGTGTGCCTGGTGCTCGTGAGCGAGGCCGCCGGCGCGGTGAACCTCACGATCGCCCTCGGCGGCCACCCCTGTCCCCTGCTCGTCGGCCCCGGCGAGGAGGCGCACCCCGTCGGGGAGCCCGGCACCGTCCTCGGGATGGTCGATCCGATCACCGTGAGCGAGACATCCGTGGTGCTGGGCGAGGGGCAGACGCTGATCCTGTTCACGGACGGGGTCACCGAGGCGGCGCGCGCGGACGCGCGGGGCGCGGTCGAGCTGGAGGAGCTGGCGAGGAGATCACGACACCTCCCGGTCCGGGACATGCTCGGGCTGATCGAGCGGGCCGCCGTGGCGAGCGGCGGCGGCCACCCCCACGACGACATCGCGCTGCTCGGCATTCGACTTACCGCCGGCAGCGCTGGGGTAGACTCGGAACTCTGATGGGCGTACACGAGCAGCTGCGAATCGACACCCAGCAGCGAGCCGACCGGCTGATCCTCGAGCTCCATGGGGAACTCGACATGGCCACCTCCCCACAGCTGGCGGAGGCGCTCGAGGAGCTGGCCGAGAACGGGCCCACCACCGTCGTGCTGGACCTGCGCGGGGTGAGCTTCCTCGACTCGACGGGGCTCAAGGCGATCTTCAGCGCGCGCAACACGACCCAGGAGCGAGGACAGCAGCTCGCGGTGACGCCGGGCTCTCCTCAGGTGCAGCGGCTGCTCAGCCTGACACGGCTGGGCGACCACCTGACGGTGATCGAGACGCCCGACGCCGTCCTCGTCTAGGACGCCCGCAAGCCCCCTTCCCGCCTAGGAGGGGCGGTGCCCGGCGTCGGGCATCGACTCCTGTCCGCGCCGGCTCCCGCGCGTGCGGGCGCGCAGCCACCGTCTCGTGCGGTGGCCGCGCAGGTGGCGGGGTCCCGCCATCGTCACCGCGAGCACCGCCACCAGGGCGGCGGCCAGCAGGGCGAGCACGATGATCGCGACGGTGAGGCTCATCGCTACCAGCGCCCGTACCAGCGACGACGGCCCATGGTCGCGTCAACGCCGCCCACGAAGAAGCCCACGATCCAGAGGGCGACCGCGACGAGCAGGACGAACCACAGGAAGTGCGCGGCGAATCCGAAACCGCCGAGCAGCGCGATGAGTAGTAACAACACGATCAAAGCAACCATTTCAGCCTCCTGTTTTCGCCTACACGGTTTTGCTACCCAGGCTCATTTGGAGCAAACGGTCGGGGTTGGTTCACAACCCGCGGCTGACCGGGTCGCGACAAAGCTCTTCGGCCTCGCGACCGGCCTCTACACGGCCGCCTTTTCGATCGTGGTGTTCTCGGCCCTCTGGTTCGCGATCCCGTTGGCGCGGCTGAGAGCGCTCGAGCGTCAAAGGCGCGGAAACCCCGCGCATCCCGGCGCGCGACGACGCGCCCGCTCCCGCTGACGTTTACAACGCCGTCACGCGGGTATTAGGCGTGCACTCGCGTTGGTTCGATTCTCGAACCAGCCACCGAACCGTAGGAAGGGGACCAAGCCTTGCGGGAAGCGGACCAGTACATCGATTCATGCATGCCAAAAACAGGGGGGGCGCTGTCCGTTGGGCGAGCGCGCGCGGGGGTTGCCGCGCGGGTCGCCATCGTGTCGGTGCTGTTGGCCCTGGTCCTCGCACTCGCCTCTGCGGCGGGTGCATCCGCGTTCGAAGCAAAAGGGAGCGTCGAACAGATCGACGTCACAGGCTTGGCCGCAAACGCGCAGATGTCGCTGCTCAATTCGCACGGGAAGACCTTGTCCACGCAGAGCGCGGACTCGCTCGGGGGCCTCCTCTTTCGCGACGTCAAGCCCGGGAGCGGATACCGGGTTCGCCTTGCGTCCAACAATGAATCGTCGGAACCGATCACCGTTCACACGCAGGCCGCGACGCCGTGGGATCCGGAAATCTACAACCAGTCGATCGCGGACAACGGCTACACGTATCTGACGACCCGTGACGGCACCAAGCTGTCGATCGACGTCCACCCGCCCACCAGCCCGGCGGGCGAGCCGGGCGTGCCCTCGGCATTCCACTTCCCGACCCTGCCGATCCCGGGAGTGCCGACGCCGAGCTACACCGCGCCGTATCCGACGCTGATCGAGTACTCCGGCTACGGGTACGCGAACCCGGCGGGCCCGGAAAACGGGATCGCGATTCTCGCCAACCTGATGGGCTTCGCGGTGGTCGACGTGAACATGCGCGGGACCGGCTGCTCGGGCGGCGCGTATGACTTCTTCGAACCGCTGCAGAACCTCGACGGCTACGACGTGATCGAAACGATCGCCCACCAGCCGTGGGTGCTGCACAACAAGGTGGGCATGATGGGCATCTCCTATGGCGGGATCAGCCAGCTGTTCACCGCTCAGCTGCAGCCGCCGGGCCTCGCCGCGATCGCGCCGCTGTCGGTGATCGACGCGACCGCCACGACCCTCTACCCGGGCGGCATCCTCAACACCGGATTCGCGGTGGCGTGGGCCGAACAGCGCCAGCAGAACGCCGAACCGGCCGGACCCGGCCACGGCCAGGCGTGGGCCTACGAACGGGTCCAGGAAGGCGACCAGACCTGCGCCGCCAACCAGGATCTGCACGGCGAGGCATCGAATCTGCTGAACAAGATCAAAGAAAACTCGACCTACAACCCAAAGGTTGCCGACCCGCTGGATCCGGTCACGTTCGTCAACAAAATCAACGTGCCGACGTTCATGGCGTGCCAGTGGGAGGACGAGCAGACCGGTGGCCACTGTGCCGATCTGGCCGAGCACTTCACGGGCACGACCAAGAAATGGTTCACGTTCACCAACGGCGCCCACGTCGATTCGCTGGATCCGGCCACGTTCAACCGCATGTACGACTTCTTGGAGCTGTACGTGGCCCAACAGGCACCGATAACCAACTCGGCGGTCATAAAAGCCGCGGCCCCGGTCATCTACGACGAAGCCATGGGCCTGCCCAAAACGGAGATCGTCACGCTGCCGTCGGACCCGGTGCAGACGGAACCGACGTATGAAACGGCTCTGGCCGCCTTCGAAGCGCTACCGGCGATCCGGGTGCTGTTCGACAACGGCGCCGGCACCTCGCCGACGTCGAGCAAAACGGCGGGCGATCCGTACCCGGGCTTCGAAGACTCGTTCTCGGCCTACCCGATTCCCGGCGTCACTCCCCAGACCTGGTACTTCGGACCGGGAGGCACGCTGACCGAACAGCAGCCCACGATCAAAGGAACGGACACCGACACCTACACCTCCGATGCGAGTGCCCTGCCGCCGACCGACTTCGGGAGCAACACCGGGACCGGCGGTCTGTGGGGCAACGCCTCGCAGTGGGAATGGAACTGGGAGCAGCCTCCGGCGGGCTCGGCGGTGTCATATCGTGTCGGAACCGCTGGCGAGCAACACGGTCGCGATCGGCGGCGGCGCCGTGCACCTGTGGGTGAAGTCCTCGACGCCCGACGTCGATCTGCAGGCGACGGTCAGCGAAGTGCGTCCGGACGGGAACGAAACGTTCGTGCAGGACGGCTGGCTGCGGGCGAGTGAGCGCAAGCTCGCCACCAACGCCGAACAACATCCTCAAGGAGCAGCCGACCGAAGCTCGAACCGATCCCCACGATGCTCGCCCGAAAAACGTGCGGCCGATGCCCACCAACCGGTACGTGCCGGTGGTCGTCCCGCTGTACTTCGAGGGACACGCCTACCGGGCGGGTTCGCGCATCAGGATCACGATCGCGGCACCCAACGGAACGCAGCCGATCTGGTCGTTCAGCAAGACGCAGCCGGAAGGCGGGACCTCGACGGTGTCGATCGCGTACTCGCACAGCAAGCCGTCGAGTGTGATCCTGCCGGTCGTGCCGGGCGTGAGCGTGCCGACGGAACTGCCCGCCTGCCCGAGCCTGCGCAACGAGCCCTGCCGCGCCTACCAGGCGTACACCAACAACGGCTCCTGACAGCTTCCGGCGTCGCCCCCGGCCAACGGGTCGGGGGCGGGGCGCCGGTGGCCACCGGGAAGGGCACGGCAGCCGATCTGAGGTGAGCCCGCCGCCCGGCTCGCCGCGGCCTGAGCAGCAGTTGCCCGTCAGGCGATTCCGAGCAGCGCGGGGATTCGCGCCATGGAGTCCACAACCTCCGCGCCGGCGTCACGAAGCTCGAGCTCATCGGACTCGGCCGCGTAGCCGATCACGCGCATTCCCGCGGACACGCCCGCGGTGACCCCGAGGGGACTGTCCTCGACGACCACGCAGCCGGCAGGCTCGGCGCCCATTGCCGCGCAGGCGTGAAGGAAGAGATCGGGGTGAGGCTTGCCGCGCGGAACCAGCTGCGCTGAAAACAGCGCGTGCGCGCCGAACAGCTCGCGCATGCCGGTGAGTGTCAGCGTCAGCTCGGTCTTCTCGGGCTCGCCCTGGGAGGCGACGCAGATCGCGATGCCCGCGGCGCGAACCCACGGCCCGCACGACCTCGGGAGCGCCGGGACCGCCAGACCGGCGAGGCAACGTAAACCCCGGCCGCATGTATCGGTCCTCGATGGCCTGCACGCGCCCGGTCAGGGCCGCCAGGTCCACCCGGACCGCCCCCACGTCGGCTCGAAACCCATCGACTGCCGCCGCGTGCTGGCGCGTCGCCCCGGTAATCGCCGTGAGCGACTGAGCCGCGGAATCGGCGATGCTGGCGACGTATGCGTACTGGCGTTGCTCGACCTCCTCGTGCGCTCGAAACCGCCGGGCCAGCGCGATTTCTACCCATCCAGGACGATGAGCGTAACGCCGCCCACGACCAGGACGTCGTAGTGCTCGCCGGCGCGGTCCCAGAAGGCGACGCCGAGCACCGTCGATCCACGATCGAGAGCGCGAGCGCGACCGGCCCGCCGTAGGCGACGACCTTCAGGGCAGCCAGTGTGTGAATCAGGCGCTCGCTCACTTGGCGACCGTCTTCCAGAGATCGTCCATCCGGCCGTGAAGCCGCTTCACCGCGTCCGCTCTCTCGTCGTCACGCTTGGCCAGCTCGTCGTCGCGCTTCCGAAGCTCGGCGAAGGCTCGACGGTGTTCCTCGTGGAGGCGGTTCTGGTAGTCCGCAGGCGGCCGGCGCGAAGGCGGCCGTCACCACCTCCGCAACCGCGGCCCGGAACCCTGCCGAGGAGCTCCACCCGGCGATGCGCTGGTCCATGCGGCGGTCCATCCACACGAAACCCCGCGCAAATCACGCCGATGACCGAGAGGAGCCCGCCGGCCAGCGCGACGACGATGAACGTCACGCTCACCGCCAGAGTTGGATCGACAGCACCCGTTGCGCCGCTCATGCCCGCCCTCCCTCAGTACCAAACGCAACGTGCGCCGATCTGCGCGGTATGCGCAGCGGCAGCGGAAGGGGCCATGACGAGGGAGATCGTGCCGGAGGCGTTCATCACCCCGGAGCCCTCGATGGTGTCGATGAAGGCGCGAGCTGCGCCGCCGGTGATGACGTTGGCCGTGCAGCCGGCCGCGCACAACGCGGTCGCCAGGGTGGTGATGTCCTGCAGCGCCTCGGTCCGCGCCGGAGCCGTGCCGGCGAGGCCGATGACCGCAGTCGCGATGATGGTCGTCACCGTGCCGGTGGACTGGATGCCGTACCGAGGTTGGTTCGCCGTCGAGGGCCGAGTCATTGGGACGACACACCGGAACGAGAACGGGCAACCGCCGCATAGACGGGCGAGGTCAGCGGAGTCGCCCCCGTGCCCACGATCCCGAGGGTGTTCGCCGTCGCCGACGAGGCCCATGTCGCCGTGGTGAGTGTGTGCGCGGAGGAGATACCCCACGTTGGCTGGCCCGCCGCGTTCCCGTGGAGGCTCTGCCAGATCGTGCCCTGATTCGCCGTGAAGTCGGCGACGCCCACGCCGGCGCAGGCCAGCGTCCCGCTCGCGTTCGTGCTCCTCGCGAACTGGTTGGTGCAGGAGCTCCCCGCGTAGATGGTGGGGACTCCGGTCGTGGTCGTGTTGACGACCAGGCCGGTGCCGAGCGCCCCCATCACCACTTCAGCCGAGAGGCCGGCGTCGGCGACCGTCGTCCAGTAGCCGGCCGTGGTCGGAGCTCCCGATCCGCTCGCCGGGTTCCAGGTCCCGTCGCCTCGGAGGAAGTTGCCCGACCCCGGCGTGCCCGTAGCGTTGATGTTCGCGACCCCGACGACGGCGCCGGTGACGCCGGTCACGGTCGGGCTCGTCGCCGTGCCGCCGAGCTGGCCCGTGAGACGCACGCCGCCGGTGACCAGATTGGTCGCGTCCGGGAGGGTGTAGGAGCCCGCCGGCGTGCCGCACTGGAGAGCCCCGGCCGCGTCGTGCCCGGTCGAATACTGTCCGCCGGTGCAAGCGGTCCCGGTCCCGGTTCCCTTCACCCCGCCGAGCACCGTCGCCGTGGCAGCCGGAAGCGTGTAGGCCGTGTCCGCCGTGCAGGAGTACGCCGTCCCGTTGGAGGTGAGGTGCTGGCCGGCGGAACACGTGAGCGCGCCGGCTCCGGTGCCACCCTTCCCCTGCGTGAGCGTGCCCGAGAAGTCCCCGTCGACCACCGAGGCGCAGGTCGCGGCGCCCACCGCCGACAGGGACCGCGGGAACTGGTTCGTGCAGCTCGTGCCGCCGTAGGCCGTGTGAGCTCCGGTCGTCGTCGTCGAGATGACCAGGCCGGTCGCGTTGCCCGAGGTGGGAGGCCCGTAATCGGTCCCGGCCGAAGCCGTCGCGGGAGCGGATGTGCCCGCCGTGACGGTGTGCTTCAGGAGGCCGGTGGTGAGCGCGCCCAGGTTGACCTCCGCCGAGAGCCCCGCCTCCGACGTGGCAGTCCAGTAGGTCGACGTCGTCGGAGCTCCGCCCCCCGAGTCCGCCGAGCAGGTGAGCTCTCCACCGGCGCCGATGCTCGAGACGTGGTTCCCGGCGCCGCACGCCGCCGCCATCTTCGTTCCCCCGAGGGTCGTGCTCGCCGCCGGCAGGGTGTAGGTCCCGGCGGGCGTGAAGCACCCGGACACGGCACCGGCCGCGGTGAGTCCCAGCGGCGCCTGGCCGGCGCTGCACGTCGATCCTGCGTAGTCGGCGAAAGCGCCGCCCACCGTGCCCGCCTTGAGCGCCGTCGTCGAGGCTGGCTGTTGGACGGTCCAGCACCCCTCCGCAGCTCCGGCAGCGTCTACCCCGAGCGCCGCCTGGCCCGAGGTGCAGTTCGAGCCGTTCGCAGCGAGAGCGGAGGCCGTGGCGACCGGCGTCGTCGCTGGGAACGTGGAAGGCTTCCCGGTGATGACCGCCCAGTCCTGAGCTGGAGGGGCCTGCCAGGACCAGTCGCCCCGGAGGAACGTGCTCGAGCTCGGCGTGCCGGTGGTGCCCGAGACACCGGCGGCCGTCGTCGCCGCGGTGGCGTTCGCGACGGCGCTCGTCACGTCGCTGCCGCCGTGGGTGTGCGAGCTCGCCGCCTTTCCCGCCAGGCCGGGCACCGTAGGCGACGTGGCTGTCCCGCCCAGGTCGCCCGTCAGCCGGACCCCGCCGGTCACGGAGGCCGTCGCGTCGGGCACGCTCGCCGTCGCCGTCGCGCAGGTGAGCGCACCGCTCGCCGAGACCCCCGTGACGTACTGGCTCCCGCCGCATGCCGTCGCAGCGTAGGCCCCGAACCCGCCGGAGCCGTTGTTCGTCTGGAGGTTGCCCGAGACACCACCGGGCGAGCTCCCCGCCGCCGCTCCACATGAGACCCAGACCGAGGCGACGCAGCACCAGGTCGAGCCGGTCGTCGCGCCCACCTGCACGCGAGGTCCCGCGCAGGCGCCTCCGGCCACGGGCTGGGTGCCCGTCGCCGCGTAGACCGGCGGCCCCTGGTCGGCGGCCACGTCTGCCGATAGCAGCGCGAGAATCAGGAAGAGGCCAGCGCGACGACGACCCATTCGTAGGCTCCTGCTGAAGTGGTGACGCAGACCTGGACCTGCTCGGGCGAGGAGGCGTCCTTCACGCGGATGAGCGTTCCCTCGTTGCCTACGCTCGCCGCTGGCCTGGCAGCAGTCGTGTAGACCGCCAACGACGCGGGGGCGTAGTACGCCGGAGGCTGCCCCCCCAGCGCCGCGGCGTCGCCAGCGACAATCGCGCCCGGATTCCGGGCCATGATATCGGCCTGGATCCTCACCGCGTCCTCGTAGGCCAAACGGATGTCGCGCATCGTTCCTACTTGCAGGGCTGCGCATTCATGTAGATCGTCACCGCCACGCCGACTCCGCTTGGCACCCAGGTGATGCGCGACCCGGCAGTCGCGACCGGGACCCACACTCCATCGAAGGCCTGCTTCGCAAGCGCCGCCACCGTCAGGTCGCGGTCGGGAAGGCGAACCCAGGAAGTCGACTCGGGGTTCCAGACGTAGGCGTTGAGCAGGCCGCCCGCGGTCATGGTGCCAGCCGTCTCGGCGATGACGGCGATGCCACAGATGGAAGGCCCCGATCCAAGCGAGAGCCCCTCGGTGACGACGGTGGGCGCCGACTCGGAGCCGGTGGTGGCAGTCGCCTTCACGCCGGACGCGGTGACGGCGTAGGTGGTGGAGGCGCTGGATGCGAACGGGAGGAGGATGGCCGCGGCGACGAGGATGAGCTTCTTCATGGTGATTCCTTTCAGCGGCACGTCCTGGCCGCAGTCGTTGTGACGCAGAGAGGAGACGGCATTCCTGCACGGGCCTCGAGTTGAACCCCGGCGTGCCGCGTCACCGACATCGTGGTTCCGGCGCGGCCTCCGTACAGGATGATCATGGGAGTCGTGATCGGGCTGTTGCACGTCGCAATCGCCCACAAGCGGACTGGTCCGGTCCCGAGGCCGGTCGCGCTCGCTTCGCAGTCGGTCGCTCCCACCAGGGACGAGGCGATGCAGGCCGCCCCGTCGCTGCGCCCGCACAGGCAGCTACCCAGGCCCGCGCCACCGCATCGGACAGCCACGGTTCCGGTCCCGTCTCCGCCGGTTCCCCGGGCGACGTAGGAACTGCCAACGAAGGACTGGGAGGCTGGTGTCGTAAACGTCGCGTAGACGATCCCGCCGGTCAGGTTGGTCCCGGTGATCTCCGCCCAGGTCCCGCTGCCCACGCTCGCGGGAGCCCCGGCAACGGTCGCGACCGTTGCGAGGTAGAGCGCATACGGCGCCGTTGCCGCCGTCCCTGTCGTGGCCGAGTTGGACTGCACCGCGAAGTTGCGTCGCGTCCCCGGACCCGTGCGGGGGAACTTGGACACGCCCTGCGCCGTAGCGAGCGTGGGAAGCAGAAGTAGGAGCGCGAGCAGTCTCATGAGATCACCGGACGTAGAAGAGGAGCAAACCCAGTCCGGTCGCCGCGATGTCCACGGGGGCGCCGGTCGTGTTCTCGAAGCAGGCCGTCACCTCGTCGGCTGCGCTCTGGCGCACCGTCACCTGGATCCCCGCCGGGAGCAGGTACGGCAGTCCCGTGCTCCAGTTGAAGAAGAAGTGCGACATGAGCGTCCACCGCTCCGACGCCGTCGCGCTGACCGGCCAGGTCGTCCCTGCCAGCAGGGCCTCGGTCTTCCAGACCTTGGAGTTGGCGCCCACCGTGAAGGCGTCGATCGACGTCTTCGACTCCTTAGACGACGACAGGATCGGCGGGTATTCCGTGTACGTCCCCAGGCGCAGCGGCCAACTCCCGCCAGCGTTCAGGAACATCACCGCCCCGAGTCCAGGCTTCACGTCGAGCGCCGGGTTCGAGTAGTCGTGCATCCGAATGATGCTTCCGGTGCCCGTCACCGTCACGCCGCCCTCGGTCGCGCACCCGGCCATCATCACCGTGGAACCGGTGACGATGTCGCGAGGGGTGGACGAAGCCGAAACCCCGTTCCCGTCCGACAGGCGCGCCCCACTGAACCCGCAACCGTAGAACGTCGTCCCCTGGTTGGGCGCCGTGATGATCGCGTTCGTCGAGCACCCGCCGACGTAATTCGGCCCGCTCACTGGGGCGCCGTTCGCGTCGATGTGGCCCCAGTCGGTGTTCTCGAAGTGGCAGCCAAACCCGCGCACCGCCGCCGAACCGTAGGCGCTCCCGGTCCACAGGTAGTCCTCGTCGATGATGCCGACCGCGTTGCCCTCGACGGTCACGCCGTGCATCACCAGGCCGCCCGCGTACCGCACTCCGTAAAGGTTCGTGCGGTAGGACCCGCCAACCACCAACCATGCGTTCGGAGACGACGCGCCGCCAGCGACCGCGCCGGTCTTCTGCTCCGAGATGTTCAGGCCATACCGGAAGTTTTCGGACTGGCAATTCAGGACCGAGCTCTTCAGGCCGTAGCAGAGGAACCCGGTGCCTAGAACCGAGTCGCCATCGGGCAGGCCCGTGCGTGCCGCGACGTTGTCGAGCGTCATCTGCGCGACGTACCCCGCCGCGTTCCCGTCGTGGCCGGTCTGCACGCCCACGTTGCTCGCGTGCCCGGCCTGGAAGTGGACCTTGAACGCCCTCGCCGTACAGCCGTCGGCGTCCAGGTGGAGCGCCGTGATCCCGGCAGCGGCGAGCAGCGTCGTCCCGCCGTTTCGTCCCGCCCCTTCGACGACGACGCCGGGCACGCTCACAGTGAGCCCCGTGTCGATCCGAAGGGCGCCACGGGGAAGCGCGATCTTCCCCGCCGAAGTCATCGCGTCGATGGCTGCCTGGACCGCGACCGAAGAGTCGGCCACGTCGCGAACGTAGTCCCAGGTGACCGCCCCGCCCGTCGTCCCGGTTCCCGTAGGCTCGGACCCAGCCGTGCCGCCAGCGACCGTGTGATACAGCCGGTTCTCGTTGACGCAGTAGGAGTCCGCGGGCCAGACAATCGTTCCCGCCTCCCACGCTGCTGCGAGCGGCGCGTCCACCGGGCCGAACTGCGACGGCGTCACGACATCAGCGAAGACATCCTGGACCGTGCGAAGCTCGGTCGAGCCGGTCGCAACGACCGGAGCGATGCCGACGTTTGCGGGGGCAGCGCCAGAGGCGATGATCGTGGCATCGGCCGCGGCTCGGGCAGCGGCTTCGACGGCAATCCCAGCGATTCGAGCCGCCGCCTCCGCCCCAACGGCGTTCACCCGCCTCGTATACTCATCCTGGACCAGCATCACCGCCCGGTCGAACGCCGCCTCGTGCGCCTTCGGGCTGAACGTCCCCTGGAGCCCGAACGTGGTCGGCTGGAGCATGTCCATCGCCCGGCGAATGAGGATGGCCTGCGACGACCCCAGCACCGCGTCGAGGACCACCGACGCGCTCGCCGTCCTCGGGTTCCCCGTGACCGAGAACGCGACCGGCGTCCCGCCTGCGATCACCTCGAGGTCCCCCTCCTCGAAGAAGGGGAACGGCACCGGCATCGGAGCCGCGCCCGTCCCGGTGTACTCGACCTCGGTCGTCGTCGTCGAAACACTCATGCGTCACTCCTCGTAGACGGCGCCGAGCAACGAGCCCTTGCGCCTCTTGCCGTAGATGCTTCCAAGCACGTCCTCGCCTGCCGGAGCCGAGCGGTCCCGCTCCTCGTCCATCCAGTAGCCGAGCGTCGCCTTCGCCTGGCCCGTCGGTAGGCCGGCGATGGTTCCCGCCGTCTCCGCGGCGAGCTGGCCGAAGTGCCTCATCTCGTCCTGCCACTCGTCGTCGTCCGCCCACTTCGAGCCCACCCGCCAGGCCGAGCTCGCCGTCTGCGCGACGCCGGAGTAGACCCGCTCCGTCGGCGACAGCGAGACGTCCTTCCGGTTATCGAGGAAGGCGCGCGCCGTCGGACCCACGAGGGGGATGCCCGAGAGCGGCTGCATCGCCGCCCGCCGGACCATCCACTTGGACCAGTCCTTGCCGTCGACCTTGCCGTCCTCGTCGTCGTCGGTTGGACCCTTGCCCGTGACCAGGTCGGAGACTACGGCGGCGGAGAGCACCCAGAAGAAGACCCGGGAAAGCCGGCGCATCGCCTTGAGCTTCTGGCCGTCGCTCCAGAGCGCCTTCGCGTCGGCGCCGGCGCCCATCATCTGGTTCACCTGAGCGCTCGCCCAGCCGTAGAACATCGTGAACCACTTCGCAGCGACGTGGCGCTGGACGGCCGAGAAATCGATGGTCCGGCCGCTCATGAGCGTGAGGCGCACCGTCGAGTCGGCCCAGGCCGTCACCGCCGCCTGGTCGTCCGGCTTCACGCCCTCGACCTTGCCGGCCTGGGCCTGCTCGTAGGCGCCCCACCAGGTCGCGTGCGCCACGAGCTCGTCGGAGGCCTGGAAGGCCCACATGCCGATCTCGTTGGCCCGGTGGAGGACGCCGGTCTTCCCCAGGCTCTCCCGGAGGTTCTGCGCGAGGTCCTTGTCGAAGGTGACCTTCCGGCTCTTCATGTACGGCGAGAGCTCGTGGATCTGGTCGAAAGCGCCGCTCCGCTCGGAGAGGACCTTCGAGATCCCCTTCTGCATGTAGCCGGCGTCGACCTTGGTCATCGCGTTCAGGACGCCGGTGAGGTTTTGGAGGGACTGGCGCCGCGTTGAGTGCGAAGACCGCGCCGGTGACGCCGCGCCGGGTCTGGTTCGCCATCGCCAGGAAGAAGCCGGCGCCGCCGTCCTTCACGACCAGGTCGTTCGCCGCGTCCTGGACCCACTTGTCGAGGTAGTCGAGGCCCGGCTCGCCGAGCGTCTTCAGGATCCTCGGCCCGGAAGCGGGAGTCGGAGACCATGTCGTGCGCGTCGATGAGCGCCTCCCGCATCCCGATGTCCTTCGAGGCGGCCGGGAGGTGGCGGAAGAGACCGGTGAGCGAGAGCTCCACGGGCCGGGCGAAGTCCTCGATGCGCTTGTTGAGGTAGCCGTGGGGCGTGATGGCGCGCTCGACGCCCGGCTGGAAGAGCTGGAAGTCGCCCCCTGCCATGGCCTTCTCCTCCTGGCGCGAGCCGGCGGAGGAGAAACGCTTGTCGAAGACGATCGGGTAGTACCCCCCGGCGTACTCCTTGGCGTGGGCGCCCGGAGCGTTCGGCTCGGCGGAGGAGCCGTCGGCGTTGAACCAGAGGGTGAAGGGCTTCGCCTTGATCTTCGGCGGCGTGGCGCCCACGAGCCGCTTCTCGAGCGCCTCGGCCTCCGGCCACACCGACTCGAGCGAATCGACGATCCGCTGCGCCAGGTCGGCGTCCCGCTCGTGGAACTGCTTCACGAACTCCATCCGGGTCGAGGCGTCCCAGCGCTGGAATCCCGTACTTGTCGACCCACGCGCCGCTCCACCCCTTCTCGAGCTTGTTCCGGTTGGAGTCGTTCATGCTGTTGAGCAGCACGGCGATGGCCGCCTCGAGGGTGTAGGGCTGGCCCTTCACGGTGAAGCGGGTGTCCTGCCAGCGCTTCACGTCTTCCTTCGTGAGCTTCTGGACCTCCTCGAGGATGGGCTTCGCCATCCGGTTCGCGATTCTCGCTCCACCTGTCGGAGGCCTCGGAGACCGGACGCCAGAGCAGCCGGGTGAACGGCCCCTCGGGGTTGCCGCCGTCCATCTCCCGGAAGAGCTCCTCCGGCCGAATGATGCCGGCCTTCGCCCGCGCGAGCGCGCGGAGCGCCCGCTTCTTCCAGGCCAGGGTGTTGCGGTCGACGATGATCTGCTCGGTCCCGTAGGTCTCCCGGAGCCGGGCGGCCATCTCCTCGATCGCCTTCGTCTTCTCGACCTCGCCGGCCCGGGTCTTCACGCGGTCCTTCGTCTGGGCCACGTGGGAGATGCTGGCGACCGTGTCGTGGAGGTCCTGGAGTTGCTCGAGGCGGAGGTCCTTCCAGTGGACGGTCCGGCCGAGCATGTCGATGACCGCCTGCGGCACGTAGGGGTCGCGGTTGAGCGCGCGCTGTTTCTCGAGCCAGGCGACCATGGCGCCGGCCGCCTGCATGTCGCCGTTCGCCGCCACCAGGTACTCGGTCCGGCGGTCGACGGCTGCCATGACGCGGTCGCGCCGAACTCGATGGTGCCGAGCAGGCTCTTCACTCGGTCGACGTACTCGTCCCCGGCCTTCGCTGAGGCGGCGCATGTTCGCGTCGCCGGCGAGCCGCTGCATCTTGCCGCGGAGGGTCTCGCCCTCCTCCCGGACGCGCTTCGCCTCGAGGTAGACGTAGTGGTTGATGAGCTGCACCTCGTAGGCGTCCCAGGCCGCCGCGGCGAGCTCCTTCCGGTTCTGCTCGTTCGGCTCCCGGGCGGCCCTGGCCAGCAGGTCGAGGGTCTCCTTCGAGGCCTTCTTCTCCGCCTGGGCGGCCCGGCCCGGGGAGGCATCGGCGATGGAACGCTCGCCGACCAGGCGCTCCGCCGTCTCCTGCACCTTGGCTAGGTCGATGGCCTTCGTCCGGGCGGACATCTCCGGCAGAAGCTTCCGGGTGAGGATGCGAACGCCCTGCATGATCTCGGCGGCCCGATCCGGGTTTCATCGCGCGAGTCTCTCCCTGAAAGACATCCTTGTAGTTCACACTTCGCCAGCGACGACACATCTCTGCGGAAACCGGCCGGGGGCCGCTGACCCCGAACGGCTCGCCATCATGGGCGCGGTACCCTATCGCGCCACAGCGATCATGGACCCACCGGCGACTGCGCGTTCGCCTTCGCCGGCGTGCGCAGTCGCTGCAATCGCGACTGTGACAGGCGGTCGATCCAGGAGGTGCGGCATTCCTCGCAGAGTCGCTCGAAGAGCCGGATCGCCTCTTCCTTCTTGCCCGCCCGCGCGAGGGCCTCGGCTTCGTTGAATCGTTCCTCGCCGGTGGTCAGCACCGTCGCCATGATGCGGATGGCCTCCTCCCTGGTCACGTTCGACGGCACCTTGGCGAGCACGGGCGGATTCGGATCGGTGAGGATGCCGTAGGCCTCCGGCACGCGTTCGCGGAACAGCCGGCCGCGCATGTCGCGCTGGGTGTTGAAGGCGTCTCCGCCCTCGCGCCCGCCGAACGGGTCGATGTCCGCGATGGCCAGCCCGTCGGGCCCGTTCGCGGTGGCGATGACCTTGCCCTGCGGCGAGATGATCATGCTGCCGCCTGCCCGCGCATCGCGACGACGAGGTAGACGAAATTGTCGACGGCCCGCGTGCGAAACGCGGCCAGGCTGATGTCGTCGTCGCCGATCGGCGGCGCCGCCGAGCGTGGGATGGAACACGACGTCGGCTCCCTGCAACGCCAGGCACCGCGCCGCCTCGGGAAAGACCATGTCGTAGCAGATCAGCATGCCGACGGTCCCCAGGTCCGGCGTCGGGAAGACCGGGAACCGATCGGCCTCGCGCGTGACTCTGCTCGGCCAGCGGCAGGTTGACCTTGTGATAACGGCCGATCTCCTTGCCGTCGCGGCCGAGCAGGAACGACGTGTTGTACACGCGACCGTCCGTTTCGATGGTGTCATTGCACACGACCAGATACATGCGGTGGTCCGCCGCCGCCCTGCCGAGCCGGTCGAGCATTCGGCGGACCGCCTCGGGGAGCACCGCGCCCAGAGACTCCGGGTTCGCCGTCTCCCATTTGAGGAGGCCCAGGGTGTCCTCCGGAAGCGCCAGCGCGTCGCAGCCGGCCTCGCCGGCCTTGCGGACGAGTTGCTCCAGTTCCGCGAGCGAGCGATCGACCTCGGTCAGGACCTCGGCGGGTTTCAGCCGGAAGTCGATCGTCCGATTCCTGGGCTGGGCCGCGGCCACGCGCATCGGGCGCTTGCTCTTCGGCGAAGCCTGGCCGGAGCGGGACGTCGCGCGCGGTGGCGCCGGCTTCCCGAGCGATCGGCCCCAACCGCTCGGTCCCGACCGCCAGCTCGTCGATCCACAAGGTCTGCTCGTGCGGAAGCAGGCCGGGCCCGAAGTAGGGCGCGAGCAGGAACTGATTGAATTTCATGTTCGGGAAATCGATCGAGCGGAGAACCACGTCCGTACGCTCCACGACGAGCTTGCCGTCGAACCAGCCGCGCACGATGCCGTCGCGCGTTGGCCCGATCCCGGGCCGGGTCCAGGCTGTTCAGCTTGAAACATGGCCTCGACGCAGTGCCACGCGTCGTCGGTGAAGAGCACGTCCTTGCTGTCGTAGAACTTGCCGTTGTAGCCGCCGCGGAGCGGGCCCTGGGTCAGCCCGTGCGGCGTGTCTCGATTCTGGATGTCCTGGGCCGCCAGGCGCAGCCTGCCCTCCTGCGGCTCGACGTAGACCGTCAGATGGCTGGCGGCCGGCCCGTGGTACTTGTCGTTCTCGGTGGTCATGAAGTGCATCAGGTGGGGATGATACGAGCGGCCGGTCCAGCCCCATCCCGGTGACAGCTTGATGTAAAATCGCAAGTAAACGGTGTCCGTCGGCTCGAACAGCCGGCGCAGGCCCGACGTCGAGCTCGGCGTCGTCGTGCCTGGTTTCCAGTGGTACTCGATGCAGCCGCCGCCCGCGAACGCCCCCTCGCGGGAGATCGCGAACGTCCGGCCGTCGTACCAGCCGCGCTCCAGCAGACCGGCGTCATCGAAGGTCTCGCGGAAGAGAACTCCTGCCGACTCTGATCAGCCCGAATCGGCGGCCGAGAGCCCGACGTTGCCGTAACCAAGGCAATGGCCGCAGTCCAAAGCAGACACAACATGCCGGACCGTTGATGTACTGACGTTTTTAACTAGTCATGGCTCGGTTCCAGAACCTAAGTTATGTGATCAAACTTTTAAGATACCGCAAGTCCGCTCCAGACTGGGCGAGCAGTTCCGGCGTATTCATCCGGCGGAAGCTGGTCTCGCCCTTGTATTCACTGTGCAGCGAGACGACGCCGTCGTATTTCAGACGGCGGAGATGGTCCATGAACTCAGGCAACGGAGCCTGGCCATCGGCGAGGGGGCAGTATTCCCATCGCCAGCGCGACTGGCCGCGATGTGTCGCGCCCGGCCGGAAGCCACCGAAAGTTCTTGACCCCAACCAGCGCCAGCCATGGGGCCACCAGGTCCAGCCCCATCTCCCACCCCGAACGTCCCCCCTCGATCGTCATGTGCATGGGATCGACGTAGGCCCCGACCTCGCCCGGCCGGAAGCCCCGGAGAATCAGGTACAAGAGCGCGCCACCCGAGGCGAGGAATGGTCCGGAATGACAGTGGACGCACGGCAAGACGTGGTACTTCCGTCCGAGCTCGACCACACGACGGAGTTTCTCGCGCGCCTGATCGATCTGAGCGGCGAGCGTCCCGAAGGGCCGGTAGTCCCAGTAGCCCAGCTTGATCAGCCTGGCGCCATAGTGGGCGGCAGCGGCGAAGATCGCCTCCGCGTGAGGGCTGTCGACGTCAGTCACCGCCGTGCTGACCATCGGGATGATAGCGCCGGTTGCGTCGGCCACTCGCTTTGCCTCGGCCAGGCCGACCTCCGCTGCCTCCGGGCGGACGTGTCCGCCGGGGCGAAGCGTCAGGTCGAGGCCGTCGAATCCAGCGGCCTTCGCAGATTCACACGCCTGGCTGACCGTCAAGTCCGCGAGGTTGTCGGTGAAAAGCACGAACTTCACGGCTACGGGCTCCTTCGTGGCACGCCTCGACCCATGAGGCGTCACGTTCGCCGTAGTCTCGCGCTGAGCCGACCCGGCTGTCAACCGACGCGGCGCTGTCGGGCAAGTCGCATCGTTGAACGATGTCAGGCGGCCGAGCGGGGTCGATGTCACGCGGCGACGAACACGATCTAGACTATGATTGACGCGAATCGTCTATGCAGAGGGGCAAGTTGAGAATGGCTCGTCGTGTCAGGCGGAAGGCGCGTCATGGATCACGCGGTGTTTCCGATCGCGAGGGGATCCTCGGCGGCCCGCTGGTTCTGCGGTGTCATCGGCGTGTTGACGTTCGCGCTCGGGGCCTTTCTCGGGACGGTCTTTTTCCTCGGATCTCGGATCGTGACGCTCGAGGTGTCTGATCGGGGCGTGCGCGTCCACGGCGACATCTATGGGCGGCTCATCCCGACGGCGGAACTGCAGGTCGCTCAGGCGAGGGTCCTCGACCTCGGCGTCGAATCCGGGTACAAGCCGGTCGAGCCGGACCAACGGCATCGGGCTGCCGAATTACCAATCAGGCTGGTTCCGGCTGGCGAACGGCTCGGCGGCCCTCCTGTTCGTGACCGACTGGAGCCGGGCGGTGGTGGTGCCGACGACGGAACACTTCGACCTCCTGGTCAGCCCGGCGGACCCGCAAGCGTTCCTGACCGCGCTCAACCGTCCGAACGCGATCCGCCGCGACCTTCGCGCTCTCAACCGCCGCTTCGTCGCGCTCCTCAGTCGATCTCCGGGCTGCTGATCCTGGTCGGCGTGCTGATTCCGCTGGCGATCGCGGCCCTGATGGGCTACCTGGCCTACTCCACGCGGGGCGTCACCTTCGAGGTCACGAACGAGGGCCTGCGCGTCCGCGGCGATCTGTTCGGCCGGCTAATTCCCAGGGGCTCGCTGCTGGTCGAGAATGCGGAGATCCTCGACCTCAAGAAAGAGCCGAGCCACCGGCCCTGTCTTCGGACCATGGGCGTGGGGTTGCCGGGCTATAGCTCGGGGTGGTTCCGATTGAACGACCGCGGCAAGGGGTTGCTGTTCCTGACCGACCCCTCCCGAGCCGTCTACCTGCCAACGACTGACGGCTACGCCCTCCTGATCAGTCCGGCCGACCCCGAAGGGTTGCTGGCCGCACTGAAGGCATTTAAATAACTGACGGGGGCTGCTCCGCGTCGCCGAAACGCGGGAGATGGGACTCGCATGCGGGACTTGGCCCGGCGTGGCTCAATCGTCGGTTTTTTTGGGCCCGCCGGGCCGTTGCCAATCGTCGAGGATTGCCGAAACCTTACCCCGGATTCTCTCCCGTGCCGTGTCGCGATCCGCGTACCGCGCCAGCAGCTCGTCATAGTTCGGTATGGGCATGCCGGATATGGGCAATCACAGCCAGGCGAATGGCCTCCGGGCTGAGCTCTTTGGCTGCCGCGGTGCGGCCGACGCGGCCGCTATACTTGCGGCAGGCATGTTCCGCGATCTCCGTCGCTTCCGTTGTCGGACACGCGGGATACTGCTCGCGGATCGCGCTGGCAAACGCGGTGACAAACTCACGATCCTCAACCTCGCGGCGTTCGGCGGCTCGTGCCTGACGCCGGGCCCGTACTTCCGAGTCCGCCAGGGATTCCTCTTCCGCACGGCGAAGCGCTTCGGGATCGACCAAGATGCCCTGCCGCTCATAGCGTTTGCGCGTACGCGACCAGCGGACGACGACGACGCGGAGCTTTGAGTATTTGCTGGCCCGGCGCGTCACCGCTGCATCACCGGCGGGCAAAAACTCCAAGCGGTCGAGATCCGCACAGCCCATGCAGAGGGCTTTTTCCCCCTCCAGACGCAGCAGACTGCCCTTCCACAGTTCCGCACCGCATTCCGTGCACTTGCTGGCACGAACTACGGAGAAGACGACGATCTCTTCTCCAGACCCGCTTTTCGGCTTGTCGCTCTTGCGATCCATGGAGCTTCGCCTCGCTCGATCCGAGTCAAACGAAAGCGGATTACATTCACGCAAATCGGGACTCGGGCGAGCTGAACTACGCAAATTGTAGATTCACGCCGCGGACGACTCTTCAATTTTCACCGGCGCGACACCCGCGTCAAGGAATTCTTCACGAACGCGGCCACGAGATTGCAGATCACGAATTCACCCACGCGGGCCGACCCGCCGAGCCGGCTCGTTGAATCCTATTCGGCAGTCGACTAGGATGCGACGTCGGGATGTGGGTCTGGCCGCGAATGAACGACCAATCGATGAGGGCAGACGATGGGCGTGGACACCGGAGCCCTGATCAAGGTTCTGAACGCAACCTGCCGGAATGCTCTCGAGGGGGCGGCGGGGCTCTGCTTGTCCAGAACCAACCCTAGTGTCGAGATCGAGCATTGGCTCGTCAAGCTGATCGAAGCGTCCGGCGCTGATCTGACCCGTGTCTTCCGCCACTTCGAAGTCGACACCGCACGAGTTCTTCGCGACTTGACTCAGGTGCATCGACGGGTTCCGTACCGGCAATGAGCGAACACCGACGCTATCGCTACCGAATCGACAAGCTGATCCGAGATGCCTGGGTGCTGGCGTCGATCCACTATCCATGGCGCCGAGGTTCGGTCGGGCGTGCTCCTCCTGGCGCTCCTGAGATGACGAAGAGCTGGGCAGGCTGGCACGCGACGCCTCCCGCGAGCTGGGCAAGATCAAGGTCGAAGAACTCCAGGCCGAACCTGATGAAGCTGGTGGCCGGCTCGAGCGAGGACTCGGGGCCGGCTGCCGAGTCGGTCGCCGGAGTTCGGGGCAGGGGCCAAGCCGGCCGGAGTGAGCAAGACGCCGGCCCTGGATCAATTCACGATCAACCTGACCGAGCGGGCCAGAAAGGGTGAGATCGACCCGGTGATCGGCCGCGATGCCGAGATTCGCCAGATGGTCGATATCCTGACCCGCCGCCGCCAGAACAACCCGATCCTGACCGGCGAGGCCGGCGTCGGCAAAACGGCCGTCGTCGAGGGTCTGGCCCTGCGGATCGCCCAGGGCGACGTGCCCGCCGTGCTCAAGAATGTCATGCTCTCGCACCCTCGACCTCGGGCTGCTCCAGGCCGGGGCCGGAGTCAAGGGGGAGTTCGAGAATCGGCTCAAGTCGGTCATCGCCGAGGTCAAGGCGTCCCCGGTGCCGATCATCCTGTTCATCGACGAGGCCCACACGATGATCGGGGCCGGCGGCCAGGCCGGCCAGAGCGATGCCGCCAACCTGCTCAAGCCGGCCCTGGCGCGCGGCGAGCTGCGCACCATCGCCGCCACGACCTGGGCCGAATACAAGAAATACTTCGAGAAGGACGCCGCCCTGGCCCGCCGGTTCCAGGTCGTCAAGGTCGAGGAGCCCGACGAGGAACGCGCAGTCCGGATGATGCGCGGGCTCACCGCGATGCTGGAGAAGCACCACGACGTGCGGATCCTGGACGAGGCCGTCGACGAGCGCCGTCAAGCTGTCGCATCGGTACATCCCCGCCCGGCAACTTCCGGACAAGTCGGTCAGCCTGCTCGACACCGCCTGCGCACGGGTGGCGATCAGCCAGAGCGCCATCCCGCCGGCCGTCGAGGACTGCCGCCGCCAGATCGATCACCTCCAGATCGAGATCGGCATCCTCGACCGCGAAAGTGCCACCGGAGGCGCAGCACGGCGAGCGGATGGCCGAGCGTCCAGAAGGCCCTCGAAGAGACCCAGGCCGGCTCGCCGCGCTGGAAGCGCGATGGGAGGACGAGCGGAAGCGCGTCGAGGAGATCCGCGGTCTGGCCAGGACGATCGAGGCCCGTTACCTCGAAGAGAAGGGCAAGCCCGCTGCCGACCCGACGGCGAAGGCGACGCCAGGACTCATCAAACCCTCAGCCGAGCTTGTCGCACTGCAGGCCGAGTCTCAGACCAAGATGGATGCGCTCTGCGCCATTCAAGGCGAGTCGCCGCTGATCCAGGTCTCCGTCGACTCGCAGGCGATCGCCGAGGTGGTCGCCGGCTGGACCGGCATCCCCGTCGGCAAGATGGTCGCCGACGAGATCAAGACCGTACTCCGGCTCAGGTACCAAGCTGGAGGAGCGCGTCATCGGCCAATCCCACGCGCTGGAGGCCATCGCCCAGCGGATCCGCACGTCGCGCGCCAACCTGACCGACCCGCGCCGGCCGATCGGCGTGTTCCTGCTGGTCGGCCCCAGCGGCGTCGGCAAGACCGAGACCGCCCTGGCCCTGGCCGACACGCTCTACGGCGGCGAGCGCAACCTCATCACCATCAACATGTCGGAGTACCAGGAAGCGCACACGGTCTCGCGCCTCAAGGGCTCGCCGCCCGGCTACGTCGGCTACGGCGAGGGCGGCGTGCTGACCGAGGCCGTCCGCCGCAAGCCGTACAGCGTCGTGCTGCTCGACGAGGTCGAAAAGGCCCATCCGGACGTCCTGGAGCTGTTCTTCCAGGTCTTCGACAAGGGGACGCTCGAGGACGGCGAGGGACGCGAGATCGACTTCAAGAACACGGTGATCCTCCTCACGTCCAACGTCGGCACCGACACGATCCTCAAACTTTGCAAGGACCCCGAACAGAATCCCCGCGCCGGAGACCTTGCGCGAAGCGATCCGCCCCGACCTGCTCGGCGCCCGTCCGAGCGCGGCGTCCAAATCTTCAAGCAGGCGTTTCTCGGCCGGTTGATCGTGGTCACTTATTATCCGATCTCCGACCAGGTGATGTCGCAAATCATCCGCCTCCAACTCGGCCGGATCGGCCAGCGAATGCGGCAGAACCACAATGCGCAGTTCAGTTATAGCGACGAGCTTGTCGAGAGCATCGCCTCCCGCTGCCGCGAAGTCGAGAGCGGTGCGCGGAACGTCGATCACATCCTGACCCGCACGCTGCTCCCCGAGATTTCGCAGGAGGTCCTCAGCCGCATGACCCGGGGCGAGTCGCTCAGCAAAGTCCACGTGACGGTTGACGAGAAAGGCGCCTTCAAGTACTCACTGGAGTAAGTCCGCCGCGCCGGCGGGATGGGCGGACGCCACCGCGTCTGCGTGCGGCTCGCTGATCCCGACCAGAGCCCTGGCGCACCAGGCCCGAGCGGCTCGCGCTCTGGTTCCGCGACCGCACCGGGCGACAGATACCACGGGTCACCCAGATCTGAAACGGGAGTCCGGAAGATGATCCGACAGCAGATGACGTCTCGAGAGCGACTCCGGCGACCGTGGCGATCGGCGGTGCACGATCCATTCACGAGGATCAGCGGCAATACCGTTGAATTATTGGCAAACCAATGTGGATGCAGCTCTTCCGGCACCCTCTCCCCGAGGGACAGGGCTGGGGTGAGGGGGATTTCCAGACTTGGGCGAAGTAAGAAAACCCCTCACCCCAGCCCTCTCCCCGAGGGAGAGGGTGCCAGATTCGGCTGGCTGCTAACGTTTTGTCGCTATTTCAACGGTAATCGGAGTCGCAGCCGTGAGGCGCGACGACGGTGTCCCCGATGCTTCGTCTGGCATTGTGCCGTCGCGGTGATGGTCTCGTGGCTCGCGGCAGTCGGGATTCAGCCGGTGTCGGCACAGGACGAGGTGCGCAATTTCGACAGAACGCCGATCCTCATGGTCGAGACCGGCGGCCATCATGCTCCGGTACGGAGCCTGGTCTGGCAGGACGGGCTCAACCTGTTCTCCGGTGGTGAGGACAAGGTGGTCAAGGTCTGGGATTTCCACGACGACGCCCGATTGGTCCGGTCGATCCGGCCGATGATCTGGCGGGGCCCGGCGGGGCGCGATCTATGCGATGGCCGTGACGCCCAAGCCTGACGCCCAGGGTCAGTCGCTGCTGGCCGTCGCGGGCTATGGCATCGAAGTCGGTGGAGGCGATCATCACGATCTTCCGCGTCCCGGGAGTGGATGCGCAACCCTTCCGGCGAAGTCGTGAAGCGGCTGGTCGGCCGCCCGGAGAATCAACCCCAGTCGATCGGCCACACGAACACCGTGACGTGCCTGGCCTTCGACCCGACCGGTACGCATCCTCGCCTCCGCGGGCAACGATACGACCGTCATCCTCTGGGACGTGACCCGAACTTCCAGCCGATCGAGCGTCCTGAGACGGACATAACGGCCCGATCCGCGCCCTGGCCTTCAGCCCGGACGGACATCGCCTGGTCACCGGCGGTGCCGACGGCCTCACTCCGGCTCTGGGACGTCGCCCAGGCGCAACCGGCGGACGCCCTGGCGGAACCCGCAGTCCCCACGATCAATACCGTGGCCTACAGCCCCGACGGGCGATTCATCGTCGTCGGCCAGGAGACGGGAGCACTGGTCCGGCTTGAAGCGCGAAGCATCTCGCCAGGAATCGGCCGCAAGGCTCCCGACGCTCCCGATCAGAAGCCGTCGAAGTCGTGGCCTTCCGACCCCCAGCGTCAGCGGCTGGCCGTCAGCGTCAAGAGCGACGCGGTCGCCCGTGCCGGATCCCATGACGATCGTCTGCGACATCGAGATCCGCAGCATGCCCGACGGGGAGCATCGTGCGGCAGCGCCGCGGGTCCACGGGCTGGTCCGAGCCATGGCCTTCAGCCCCGACGGCAGCAGCCTGGCCTACGCGGGTGGGCCGGCCCAAGCATCTTCATCCAGGACACGGCGGCGCTGGACCCGACGCCCCCGCGTGAGCTCAAGGGCGAAGGGACGCACTCCGTTCGACCTCGGCTTCACCGAAGACAGCCAGGTCGTCGGCTTCACCCGCGAGCCGTTCGACCCGGCCAATCCTCCCCCGGCTGTACGAGGGGTTCGACCTCGGCCGTGCGCAGATCGCGGACGGTGCCTCGGGACCAGCTCCCCCACGGCGCGATCCGGGAGTATCAGGGGTGGACATTGCAGACGAGCCTACAATCCGCTCGGGCTGGAAGCAGTCAACGCCGACGGCCGGACCACTCGGGTCGACGATCGATCCGGCGACCGAGCGGCTCTGGTGGTCGTCGACGTTCGTGCCGCCGGGTCCCGGGCACCCGCGCGCGACCGTGGCGATCGGCACCGAGGCCGGCGTGGCGGTCTTCGACCTCGAGACGGGCCAGCGGACCCGCGTCTTCGCCGGCCACAGCGCCCCGGTCGTCTCCCTGGTGCCCTCGCCCGACGGCCGATGGCTGGCCAGCAGCTCCCTGGACCAGACCGTCATGATCTATCCCCTGGCCGGCTGCGACACCCGGCCCGGGCTCGGCGCCACCTTCCGGCAACGGCCCGACGGCTCGTGGACGGTCGCCTCGGTCAAGCGCCAGGAGCCCCGCCGCCGCGATGGGCTTGAAGATCGGCGACGTCATCCTGAGGCCGGCATCGGCACAGGCCGGGACACCACGAAGCTCTACCCAAAGCCCGAGGAGATCGCCGAATTCGTCAAGCGGGTCGACGGCTGGAGCCCTCGACTCTCCACGATCGGGATCAAGGTGCGCAAGGACGGTTCTCATCCCGGCGGTCGGTGCCGTGGCGCTCGAGGCCACCCTTGCCGACCACCAAGCGGGACAACGCCGCCCTGACCCTCCTGCTCGGACACGGACAGGGAGTGGGTAGCTCTGGACGCCCCAAGGCTACTACGACACGTCGATCGAAGGGGATACACGGTTCCTGGGCTGGCACATGAACCCGCCGTTCACCACGGTCCGGCCGACCGACTTCGTGCCCATCGTCACCTACGCCGGCACGATGAACCGCCGCGACGTCCTGGATCGGCTCTGGCGTCACCGGCGACCTGGACCTGGCGCCGGCGCCGCTGCCGGCCGTACGCCACCGCCGGCCGCCGTGGCCGTCGCAGATCAGCCTCCCCGCATCATCTTCGCCTCGATCGCAGGAGGCGATCCGGCTCCCCGCGCCGGGCGTGCTCTGGGCGGTGAGCATCGCCAATCCCCGGCTGTCGCTGAAAATCTCCTCGGCGGGGAAAGTCCGAGATCCGCGACCGCCGGATCATCTTCGACGAGCGGCCTGCTAGCGTCAGCCCCGATCGCCAGGGCCGTGGCCGAATTCTCCGAGGACGTTGCAGGTCGAGCTGATCCCCGAATCGCCGGGTGCGCCTGGCGGTCGAGGCCAGCAACGTCAACGGCAGCCGGCGGACCGAGACGATCGACATGGTCTACTGTCCAGGCCGTCAAGCCTCCCGCTCTGCCCCCGCGCCTCTTCGTACTCAGCATCGGTAGCGAGACAGTTCCCGACCCCACTGCCGCCCGTGAGGTTTGCCGACAAAGACGCCAGGCGACCTCGCCAAGTTCCTCGCCGTCCACCTGGTCTCGACCGACGAGACCGGGCCCAGACCGTGCCCGAGCCGCCCCGAGTCCTGACCGGCGCGAAAGCGTCCGACGAGCTCGATCCCGGACGCCTTCGACCGATTGCACGATCTGATCGAGAAGAAGCAGATCCACGAGCGGGACGTCGTGGCCATCGTGATCGCGTCGCATCGTCCTGGAGTCCAAGGACTCGCACGGTGATCGCGACGTGCCGACAGCCAGATCGGCGAGCCTCCGCGGCCGGTCGTCCACGACGCGAGACCTTGCCGACTCCTGGGTCAGTTGACCGACTACGGTTGCCGTGTCATCCTCTTCCTCGACGGCGTCCATAAGCTGGACGAGCCCCTGACGAGCGAGATCAAGCCGTTCGTGCGCGAGCTCCAGCAGAAGCGGCGAGTGATCACGTTCGTGGCCTCCAAGGAGGGGCCGAGCGACGTGGATGTCACCAACGAGCATGGCCTCTTCGCGCTGGGCCTCCTGCAGGTGTTCCAGGGGGCGGACCTGGCCGGGGCCCGCAAGGATCGGACCGCCCCCTACACGCTGGACCAGTTCAAGACGGCGCTGCGCGACGCGGTCCTGAACCTCAGCGGACGCCAGCAGGAGGCGTCCTGCTACATCCCACTCGAACTGCCCGAGCAGACCTGGTTCGCCAAGCCGTGAGGCGACGTTCTTCGTCACGCCCACCCCGCGTCTACCGAAGTGGGACCAGGTTGAACGATGATTCTGCCGTCTGGATCCGGGCCGCCTGGTCAGGCTTCCGTTCGGGCGTGCCCGTACGGAGCCCTCGGTCGCGGGGGGCATTCTTGTCATCTTTCGGACTGAAAATGGCAGCAAGCTGCGGGAGAACCTGCTTGACGTAGGCATCCAGCTCGCTGGTGGCGAGGGAACCGTCGTTGTTGAAGTCGGCGTCATTTCTCAAATTCAGCTCGGCGACTTCCTTCGGTTCCCCGGCCTTGGGGACGGCCCCCAGTGGCGGAGGATTGTATACGTGAGCAGGCCATGTTTGAGTTGCCCGGCCTCGAGGGCAACCGCGCCCTGGTGC
>CAVYZV010000006.1:0-211824 GCA_963773145.1 uncultured Solirubrobacteraceae bacterium | reverse complement strand
GCACATCTCCAAGGTCGAGGGATCGGAAGCCAGATTCTCGCCGAGCACTGCCGACGCCTCGACGAACACGACATGCTGGGCTATCTGGAGACCGAGAAGCCCGAGAACGTTCGGCTGTACGAACGCTTCGGATATCGGGTGGTAGCGGAGGCGCAGGTCATCGGCGTGTCCTGCTGGTTTATGCGCCGCCAACCCAGCTCAAGCTGAAGGCCGACGTGCAACCCAGCTCAGATCGAGCGCGTAAGCCGATAGTAGCCTGGAGCCGTTCGCTCGAAGCTCGGATCCGCGCCCCGCTGACAGACAGCCACGGACAGAGTCCTTTGAGACGAGCCCCCCAAGGCGCTCTTCGAGGGCGCCCTTCGGCCACAGTCAGGACACGATCCGCCGCCGCCAAGACGCCGGTGATGCCGACCCTCCGGCATGGACCGTAACGAGACGGCCTGGGTCCCCGTTCAGCGAATGATCCGGAAGCCCGCGGTCACGGTACGGCTGGTCTGACCGGTGCCGTTGCGCGCTCTGGCCTGTAGGCGGTAGCCCCCGACGGGCAGCGGCGCGCTATTGACACGCCCGGTGAAGTGGAAGCTGTTGGCGCCGGCAACATCCGCGTGGGTGAACCCTCCGACGTTGACGTAGCGGGTGCAGGGCCGCAACTTGCCCGTGTGCCGGCGCGGGCGGTTTGCCTGACAGCGTTTACCGACGCGAAAGCCGGGCCGCGCGCGCAAGACGGTGAACGTCGTCGTCGCCTGCGCGCTGTCGGAGTAGCTGATCTTTGCGCCGCGCGGGCGGCGCGTCTTACGCGCGATGCTTGCGCCTCGACCCAATTCCGGCAGGACTTTGGAGGCGCGCACCGCGAGGCCGCTCAATACGGGTGCCGCAGACGCCGTGCGCGCTGGAGCCGACGTCGTGAACGTCTGGTCGGCGCCGTACGCCGTGCTGACGCCGTTCTGCACGACGAGACGGAAGTGGTAGAGCGTTGCTGGCGTCAGCGCTCCGATAGGCGCAGTAATTGCCGCCTGGGCCGTTGTCGGCCCGATCATCTGCGCAGGCGCGAGCAGGCCGTAGGCAGCCGTGGTGCCGTATTGGAAGAAGGAGCTTGCTCCGGCGAGATCAGGGTTGGTGGCGAGGCCGTTGAGCGTGGCCGAGGCTGTGGCAACGGTGCTGGCTTGCCCGCTCGTTGCAGTCGGCATGGCGAGCTCGAAGGCTCCAATGTCACATCCCGAGCCCGCCGGGCGCAGCACCCCCCGCTGGTCGGTCGCCGGGCAGGCCGCGCTTGCTGCCGCGTTGATCGCCGGGCTGCCCGGTGCGAGCGCCATCGTCTGGGTGATGCCACCGTTGTCCGCCAGCGGCCCCAGCAGCGGGTCGGTGCTCACGATGTCGCCGCCGGCCGTGAACCCGCAGTCATTGAGACTGTCGAGGTTGTGGCCCTGCGACTGGATTGCTGATTTCGCCGTCACCGCACAGTTCGGGCCCGTCGCGGCGGTGCCGCCCGCCACGATCGTGTTGTGAGGCTTGACCGTTGATTCGCTGGAGGCGAGAACGTTGCCGCCTAGTCCTTTCGGGCCCGACGCGACGTTCGACGCGATCGTGGTGTCTGCCGTTTCGAGATTCGTTTCTAGAGCTTGCACGCCGCCACCTTCGCTGAATTCGCCTGCGGCGGTGTTGCCGACGATCGTGCTGTTCACGAGCGCGAGCGATCCCTGGTACTGCAGAATCCCTCCGCCCTCGCTGACCGTGGCAGCGCCGCTCTCGGACGCGGCGTTGCCGCTCACGGTCGAGCGGGTCAGTGTCGTCGTCGTATGCAATGCGTCGATTCCACCGCCCTGAGCGACCGATCCACCAGTCGCCGAGTTGCCGCTAACGGCGCTGTCCACGATCGTCAGCTGCCCACCTGAGCTCTTGATGCCGGCGCCTTCCGGCACGCCGCCGGGTTCGGCGATCGACGCTGTGTTGCCACTGATCACCGTGCGGGTGATCATCACCGAGCCTGTGGCGTTGGAAATTCCCGCTCCCTCCGGTACGCCGCCCCCTTTCGGCCCGATCGAGGCCGTGTTGCCGCTGATCGTGGAGTCGACGATGTTGAGCGTGCCGGTGTTGTTGAACACGCCGCCGCCTTGCGGGACTCCGCCGGAGGGGCTGTTGCTGACCGAGTTGCCCTTGACCGTGACTTTGCGTAGCACCAGTGTGCCCGCATCGTTGGCGATCCCCCCGCCGCTCACCACGGCACCCGATAGGCCGCCACCAGTGACCGTCAGGTCAGAAAGAGTCACGGCGCCTGCGGTCACGTTGAAGACCCGATTGTTGCCGTCGCCCACGATGCGGACCGCCGCGCCCGAACCTTCGATGGAGACGTCCTTGGAGACGGCGAGCTCAGCAGAAGTGACCAGGTAGTCGCCGGCGGTGGGGATCGAAATCGCGTCCCCGGGATTCGCGGCCGCGAGGGTGTCGCGCAGCGTGCCCGCACCGGAATCGGCGGTGCTCGAGACGATGAGCACAGAGGCATCTGCGACACCCACCAGAGGGATTCCCAGTGCACACGCGCACAAAGCACCGCCAAGTGCGAAGCGGCGAGTCCTCCGCGCCGCGCCTGCCGAGCGACCGTGGTCTCTGATGGCCATTCGAGCCTCTTCTATCCGCTTAACGCGGCTAGGTCAAATGACACCTCGCGCGCCGTGTGATGCCAGGTGATCACGACGCGAACGCTACCACTCTCGGTTGCGCCGCCAGCCGAGTCTCCACGAAGAGCTCCAGATGTCTCTGACGCACAACCTGGTCGCCGACCGGCTCCCGCCGGGAGAGCTGTCGCGACACGCGGGCGCTCTTCGCGACACGACCGCTTTGACCTCTGGAGCGAGCGTCCTCATGCGCTCAGCCGAGACGACCGGATCGGACGAGACGCAGGCGTGTCACTGGGCGCGCCGAAGACGCCTGCTTCGCCATGGCGAAGCAGAAGTCCGCCATACCGACGGTCGGACGAGTGCTCATCGTCCCGAGCGCAAGTGTGGCGCAGCTCCCGCCCGGCGCTCGCAATGTTCGCTAGGCAGGCGTCTCGGGCGAGAGCTGTCGCGCTGCGCGTGTCGGTCAGGGGGTGCACGCCGGGCTTGAGGTCGCTGCAGCAACGTGCGGAGCGGTGGATGATGCTCCGATGACCACGACTGCTACCGAGATGGTCGCTGTGCTAATGACCGATCTGGAGGGTTCGACGGCGATGGCCGACCGTCTCGGTCCGTCCGCCGCTGATGAGCTACGCCTTGAGCACTTCGCCCTGCTCCGGGGCGCGCTGGAGCGCACCGGCGGCCGAGAGATCAAGAACCTCGGCGATGGGCTGATGGTCGTGTTCGACGGTGCTGCTCAGTCGCTTGCGTGCGCAGCCCAGATGCAACAGGCTGTCGAGGCGCGCAACCGCCGCGCCGAGGAGAAGCTCGGGGTACGGATCGGCGTGAGCGTCGGCGACACGACCGTCGAGGAGGGGGACTACTTCGGTGAGCCCGTGGTCGAGGCCGCTCGGCTGTGCGCTCGCGCGGCCGGCGGGCAGATCATCGTCACAGACCTGGTGTATCGGCTCGGCGGCTCGAGAGACAGTCATGTCTTCGAGTCCCTTGGCGACTTGGAGCTGAAGGGCATCTCAGAGCCCGTGCAGGCGTTTGAGCTGCGCTGGGAGCCAACCGCCGTGCAGGGCACGATGCCGCTGCCCGAGCGGTTGCGCGAGCTGCCGGCCACCGCATATGTCGGGCGCCAGTCAGAGCGCGAGCGCATGGGTCAGCTGTGGGACCAAACCCGTGACGGATCACTGCGGGTGGCTCTGATCAGCGGAGAGGCCGGCGTCGGCAAGACACGCCTCTCGACGCATCTCGCGCTCGCGGCGCACGGGGAGGGAGCGACGGTGCTCTTCGGGCGCTGCGATGAGGACCTCGGCGTGCCCTACCAGCCGTGGGCACAGGCGCTCGGATACCTGGTCGAACAGGCGGCACAACCGCTTCTCGATGCGCATGTGGAGCGCTTCGGCGGCGACATCGCGCGCCTCGTCCCCTCCCTCTCCGATCGTGCGGCCGAGCTGCCCGCGCCGCGCCAGAGCGATCCCGAGACAGAGCGCTACCTGATGTATGCCGCGGTGACGGGGCTGCTCGAGGGAGCAGGTGAGAAGGAGCCGCTGCTCATCATCCTCGATGACCTGCACTGGGCCGACGCGCCAACGTTGTCGCTTCTTCACCATGTCGTGGCCTCGGGCACCTCGATGAGGGTGATGGTTGTTGGGACATACCGCGACTCCGATCTCTCACGCGAGCATCGTTTGACCTCGCTGCTCGCTGACCTCCGCCGTGAGCAGGGTGTGGAGCGCGTGAAGCTCGAGGGCCTCGGCGTGGAGGATGTCGTGGCGCTGATGGAGGCGGCGGCCGGCCAGGAGATGGACGAGGTTGGGCGCGCGCTCGCCGAGGAGATCACGCGCGAGACGGCCGGCAATCCGTTCTTCGCCGGTGAGCTCCTGCTCCACCTCACCGAGTCTGGGGCGATCGTGCAGTCGGACGACGGGCGCTGGCGGCTGGCGGGAGAACTGTCCGAGCTCGGCCTGCCCGAAAGCGTGCGCGAGGTCATAGGCAGGCGCGTGGAACGACTGGGCTCAGATGCCCGTACTGCGCTCAGCGCCGCTGCCGTGATCGGGCGAGAGTTCGAGCTCGACCTGCTGCTCGCGGTTGTAGATCTCTCCGAGGATCGTCTTCTGGATCTGCTCGAGGAGGCCGTCGCAGCCTCGCTCCTGAACGAGAGCTCAGAGCACGGTGGACGCTTCACATTCACCCACGGGCTGGTCGAGCACACGCTGTATGAGGATCTGGGCAGCACGCGCCGCGCTCGCCTTCACAGGCGCGTTGGTGAAGCGCTAGAGGTGCAGTGCGGCGAGGAGCCTGGCGAGCGCCTCGGTGAGCTCGCCGGCCACTGGGCGGCTGCGGTCGTGAGCGCTGACGCCGCCAAGGCCATCCACTATGCCCGACGGGCCGCCGAGCGCGCCCTGGAGCAGCTCGCTCCAGACGAGGCCGCGCGTTGGTACGGCAAGGCGCTCGAGCTCCATGACCAGGCCTCCGGCCGGGAGCGCTCTGAGCGCTGCGAGCTGTTGATCGGGCTCGGGGAAGCCCAGCTCCAGGTCGGGAATCGCGAGTTTCGCGAGACGCTGCTTGAGGCCACCCACCTCGCGCAGGAGCTTGCCGACGCGGACCGCCTCTGCCGCGCCGTGTTGGCGAACAGCCGGGGATACTGGAGTCAGGTCGGGACGGTTGACGCCGAGCGCGTGGAGGCGCTCGAAGCAGCCGCAGAGGCCCTTCCCGACGACGACCGGCGGCGCGCGCGTGTGATCGCGATGCTGGCCAGCGAGCTGCACTATGCAGGTCAGCCCGAGCGCCGCCGGGCCCTGGCCGCCGAAGCTATCGAGATAGCCCGAGCTGCTGGCGATCCTGAGACGCTGACCCACACGCTCAGCAACGCCTCCGGGGCCATATCGGCGCCCGACACGGTGACGGAGCGCAGTCGGCTGAACGGCGAGCTTGTCGAGCTCGCGCACTATCTGGATGACCCGTGGTTCACCTACGTTCTCGCGGTCGTCGCAGTGGAACTGGGTCACATAACCGGAGACCGCTCACAGATCGAGTCCGGCATTGCAACCATCAGGACGATCGGGGCCTCCGTGGCGCACCCGACGTTCGTCTGGCTGCGACCGTGGGCGGAGTCCGCCCGTGCGCTGGTTCAGGGCGATCTTCAGACGGCTGAGCAGTGGGCGCTCACCGGGTTTGAGGTCGGCAGAGCGTCCGGCCAGCCCGACGCGGGATCGGTGTTCGGCGGACTCCACTTCAGTGTCCGCCACATGCAGGGTCGCTGTGGCGAGCTGGTCGACCAGCTCGAACGGTTCGCCGGCAGCGCCGACGAAATCTCGGTCTCTCGCGCGATGTGGGCGCTGGCCCTTCTCGACAACGGGCGGGTCGCTGAGGCGCGTGAGCTGGCGCTCGCAGAGGACCTGGCGGGCGTGCCGTGGGACCTGATGTGGTCTGCGACCGTGTTCCTCTGGGCCGACGCCTGCTCGCGCCTGGGTCTGTCGGATCGCGCAGCCGAACTCTATGAGCGCCTAGCCCCCTTCTCAGACCAGCTCGCGGTCTCCGGCTCCATGGTGTCGGGCTCGATCCCCTCCCAGCTCGGCAACCTCGCAACGACCCTGGGGCGCTACGAGGAGGCCGAGGCTCACTTCGGCGCGGCAGCTGCCATCGAGGAGCGCCTCGGCGCGCCACTGCTGCTGGCCCGCACCCACGTCAGCTGGGCCCGTGCGCTCATCGCACGCGGCCGCCCCGACGATCTCGACCGCGCAAAGCACATGCTCGAGCAGGCGGAGCAGCCCGCCGAGCGTCTCGGCGGAGGGCTCGTCACTCGGGAAGTCGCCGAGTGCCGCGCCGCCCTCGCAGCAACCCACGCGTAGCCAACACAGACCCCACGCTGCCGGTTTGTGTGGGAAGCGAGCGCCTCGGCGAAGGCGGCTCACACGCTCGGATTGGACGACAAGCAGCGGCCTGAGCCGAGGCCGAGCTGACTGTCGCTTTGCGCGAAAAGCAGGCACCCGCATCAGACGCGGCTCCTGCCGCTGCGTTGGTTTGGCGAAACGCTCGCTTACGCCGGAGGTGCGGCAAGGTTGAGGTTGGCCGGGGTCGCGCTCTCGCGTCTCGTCCTGACCGGTAATGTCGTGCCGATACTCGTTCCGGACCCGAAGATGGAGGAGATCGTCATGGCAAAGTTTGCTGGGAAGCGTTTCGAGAGTCCGGATGAGGTCCGGGAGTTCCTCGACGGCAAGGGCCGGGTGGAGCTCGTGGACTTGAACGGACATGCTGTAGGTAGGGGAACCTTCGAGCCCGGCTGGCGGTGGTCGGAGCACGTGAAGCCGATTGCCGGTACCGACTCCTGTCAAGTCGACCACATCGGCTACATCCTGCAAGGCCGCATGGCACTGAAGATGGATGACGGGACCGAGCGCGAGTTCGGCGCCGGCGACACGTTCCACATGCCGCCCGGACACGATGCGTGGATCGTCGGCGACGAGGCATGCATCATGCTCGACTTCGGCGGGCTGAAGGGCTACGCCCAGGCGAGCTGACTTCAACCCGGGCTCGGCTTGCGGTTTGCGCGAAAGCAGCACTCTCGCGAAGGGCCGCGGGAGACGACCGCTGCGGACGATTAGCGATAGTCCTCCACGGCGGTCTTCCCGCTACCGCATCCTTGCGAAGCGAGAGTGCCGACGCTCGCGGTTCACATCCCGTCTCGGATCCCCAAGAATGGGGCGTCAGGATCGATGTCAACTCTCCTGTCGCCGCCGGAGAGGGTCGGAGTCCCGCCACCCCTGTCCCTGAGCCAATGCACTTGAGTGGACACTACTCAAACCCCTCGGAGCCCCTGGAAGCCGTCCTACGATCGGCGCCGAGGACCCCGAACACGCGCCGAGGGCATCGAAAGCGGTAGGTGGTTGCTGCGCTGGCCCTCCGCGGCTTGGCGATCGCCGGCGCGGCGACCTCGTCGTCGACCACATCGAGCACGAGCCGCAGCACCTCGGGCCCGCAGCCGCCAGCGTCCCGGCGCCGGCCCACGGCGCGGCCGCGCACGAGGACGTTGAGAGGGTCGTCAGCGGTACCGGCGCCACGAAGATGCCCGGCGACGACCCCGGGATCTCGGTTATCGCCTAAGCTCGCGGCATGACGCACAAGGTCAGGTGTGGCTGGGGCGCGGCCTGAGAGCGGGCGGTGGCGACGGGATCAAAGGAGCGGCACGGCATGGCTGCACGCCTGGGGGCCGACGACGGACCAATCGAGATCGTCGAGTACGACCCTCGCTGGCCCACCGCGTACGTCGCAGAGCGCGAACGGCTGTCCCCGCTGTTGCCCGGCGTCCCGATCCACCACATCGGTTCGAGTGCCGTTCGTGGGCTCGCGGGCAAGGCCGTGATCGACATGATCGCGCTGGTTGAGGATCTGGAGGCGAGCAGTGCCACGGTCACGCAGCGGGCCGGATACCAGCTACCCGGCCAGTTCAACGTGGATCTCGTGCACCGACGCTTTCTCTGTTATCCGTCGGCCACCTATCGCACGCATCACCTGCACCTCGTCGATACGCGCGAGGACATGGACCAGTGCCTTCACTTTCGGGACCGCCTGCGAGCCAACTCGCAGCTCGCGGCCGACTACGTGGCGTTGAAGCGAGCCCTCGCCGCAAACTACAAGGAGGATCGCATGGGATACACCAAGGCCAAGACCCGCTTCATCAACGCCGCCGACTCGCAGGCCGGGGTCTCGGCCGAGGAGGCGTGACGCGGCCGCGCACCCGCCTGCCGCGGTAGCGTGCAGCTCGCCGGCGCTTTGCGTCGCCCCGCGTATCGCCGCGGTCCGCTTTTCACCGCCATCCCGAACGATTGAGAGACCATGGATTCCGACCGTCTGAAGACCATTCCGCTGTTCTCGTCTCTGTCCAATGAGGCTCTCGAAACCGTGAGCGTGTTCGCGAGCGAGACGTCCGTCTCGGCGGGCAAGCGGCTCGTACACGAGGGCGACTATTCATACGACCTCATCGTCATCGAGGACGGCACCGCCGATGTGATCAAGGCCGGCGAGGTGATCGGCTCGCTCGGCCCCGGCGACGTGTTCGGGGAGATGGGGATGCTCTCCGGCGGCAAGCGCACGGCCGATGTCGTCGCGACTTCCCGATGCGTCTGATCACCCTCAGCAAATGGGACCTCCAGCGCATCTCGACCGAGGTCAGCGGCCAGCTACAGTCGCTCGTGCAGCGACGCCAGGAGCTCAACGAGGAGCGCACCCGGCCCTCGGGACCGTAGGTCGTCCTCGAACCTTGCCGGCGGGCCCCTACGAGCCCGGACGGCCGTTCGGATTCCTCATCTACTAAGCAGTCGGTGCGTCGGTCGCGCCAGAGTCCGAGCGCTCGGACTCGCGAGACTCACCGCTCGACCTCGACCGGGATCGGCTCAAACAAGGCCGAAAAAACCGAACCGCAAAGGAACCCGGGCGGCTACTGCGGCCTCGGCGGCACCGGCGTGAGCTGCCCGATCGGGGTCGGCATCTCCAGCGACCCCTCCGAGGACGCCGAGCCAGTCGAATCGTAGGGCGGCGGGGAGCGCGGTTCGGCCGCATAACGAAGCGGCGGGCCGCCGCGTAGGCTGCCGCTTAACGGCTGCGACCCCGCGTGGAACGCGAGGCCGCAGCACTCGTGCTCCCGCTACCGGAGCGTCCGTGGGGAAGACGCTCCGGTGCGGAAGGACTTGGTTGGCGCCTAGGCTCCAGCTCCGGCGGGCAGCGCGCCGCCGCCGGGCTCCCATGTCGGAGCGTGAGGGCCCCCGAGCGTTGGCACGTCCGCGGGGTAGACCTCGTTGCCATGAATCGCGTGGTCGCCGATCTCCAGCTCCTCATCGGAGAGCCGCAACGGTACGAATATGCCGATCAGCTTGAGGATGATGAAGGTCATGATCGCCGTGTAGGCGATCACCCACAGCCCGGCCTCGAGCTGCCACCGGAACAGCGTCCAGCCGCCGCCGTAGAACACGCCCGCGAAGTTCGGGATCACGGGCGAGTCTTTCACCGGGAAGTACTCGATCATGTGATCGTTGGCGACAAGCCCCACCATCAGACCCCCGCATAACCCCGCTATCCCGTGCGTATAGATCACCCCCAGGGTGTCGTCCACGGACCTGAACATCGGCGCGCGGCTGAGGAAGCGGATCGCCATCCACACGATCGTGGAGACGGTGACGCCGATGATGATCGCGCCGTAACCGTTCACGAACCCGGCGGCCGGCGTGATGCCCACCAACCCGCTGATCATGCCGTTCACAGCCCCGATCAACGAGGGCTTTTCGCGGAAGATGTAGTCCCACGCGATCCACACCATCATCGCCACCGCGGTGCAGAGGTTGGTGTTCAGCACCGCCGCCGAGGCGTTGTTGCCCGCGTAGTAGGAGTCACCTCCGTTGAAGCCGTTCCAACCGAGCCACAGCAGACCCGCACCGCAGGCCACCATCAGCAGGTTGTTGGGCGCGTCGATCTCGCGATCTCGCTGCAATCGAGGCCCGATCACCGCCGCGAACACGAACCCTGAGATCCCTGCCGCGAGGTGGATCACGTAACCACCCGAGTAGTCGAGTGCTCCGTGGGCCGCACCAGTAGCCGCCACCCCAGATCAGGAAGGCGTTGACCGTGTACACGACCGTGATCCAGATCGCCACGTAGGGGATCCAGGCCTTGAAGTTCACGCGCCCCAACACCGACCCCAACGCGAGGATCGGGGTGATGGCGGCGAACACGAACTGGAAGTACACGAGCGAGGACATCGGGAAGTGGAACGGCGGCCCCGTCGAGATCGACGGGATCAGCGCCTGGCCCTCCTCGGCCGCGTCGCCCAGGACACTCCCGGGTTTGCCCAGGGCCGTCCCCAGGAACCCGTGGGCCCCGAACGTCCCGCCTCCGCTGTGGGCGATCGATTCGCCAAATCCCATCTTGAACGCCCACAGAACCCACACGATCAGGGTCACCGCAGAAGGCCACAAACGTGAGCATCATGCTGTTCACCGACCAGCGCTTCTGCATCACGCCGCCGTACAGGACCGCAAGGCCCGGCAGGCTCATCAGCCCCACGAAGGTCGCGGCAGTCATCTGCCACGCGTTGTCCCCTGGATTAAGCCAGCTTTGGTACGGCAACCAGGTCATGTGCCTCCTTTTGTGTCGAAATTCCCAGCACGCACGGGCCCGCCAAACACTGGGCGGAGCGCCGCAGGCATATGAAAGCCAGCCCGCCGAGAGCCCCGGTAGGGCCACCCTGGCCAGATCTTCCGGCCCGGGTTTCGACATTTGTCTAGCCGCCTATCTGCGGCCGAACGGGTAGCCCGCGTGCCGGCAGGCGACGGCCAGATCGGGGCCGATCGAGCGATAGCTGGCGGGCTGTGCGCAGATGTTCCTGGCTTGGGCGCCGCAGGCGTGCAGCTGGGCGCCGCCGAGGGTGCTGGCAAAGGTCACCGAGATGCAGTCCTTGCCCGATGAGGATTCGCCCCAGATGGCGTAGGCGCCGCCGCCCATCAGCGCCAGGACCACGCACACGGCGAGGATCCCCACGATCGTCTTCTCGCGGCGGTCCCAGCGCAGCGGCCGCGACAGCCGCCGCGACTGTTCGAACATGATCATCGCGGCCCTCCCCGCTCGGCGATGCCCATAGCGGGTAGTGGTTCTAGCACCGACCGCGCCGCGCAGCTCCACCCCTCCCCCATCCGGGTCACTCGGCCGCGGCTGATATCTTGATCCTTACGTTCACGTCAATTTTCGGCTACCAGGGGTGACGTGTTGGCGACGGTAACGAGGACCAGGCCCCGGCTCCGTTCCCGGGGGGCGCCGCGGCTCGGACCAGCGGGCGGCGACGAGCACTACCGCTGGTGGGCCCTGTCCTGCACCAGCCTGGGGATGCTGCTCGCGGCCACCAACTCGGGCACGCTGATCATCGCGCTGCCGGACCTCGAGCGTTCCCTGCACACGAGCCTGCTGGCGCTGGTGTGGGTGATCCTGGCGTATCTGATCGCGGCCACCGTGCTCGTCCTGATGGCCGGCAGGCTGAGTGACCTGTTCGGGCGCAAGCGGGCCTACGTGGGCGGCTTCTTGCTGTTCGCCTTCGCCTCGCTGGGAGCGGGCTTCGCCGGCAACGGCACCGAGCTGATCCTGTGGCGGATCCTGCAGGGCATCAGCTCCGCGTTCCTGTTCGCCAACGCGGCCGCGCTGGTCACCGACGCCTTCCCGAAGGAGCAGCTCGGCCTGGCGATGGGCGCCAACACGATGGTCGCGGCCATCGGGCTGGTGCTCGGCCCCGTGCTGGGCGGCGCGCTGGTGGCGATCTCGTGGCACTGGGTGTTCTGGTTCAACGTCCCGCTGGCCCTCGCAGGGGCGGCCTGGGGGGCCGTGATCCTGCGCGAGCTCGCCAAGCCCGACGACGTCCGCGGCTACGACGTGCTCGGAACGTGCACCTTCATCGTGGGCTTCACGGGGCTCGTGCTGGGCGTCTCGAAGGGTGGCATCAGCGGCTGGAACAACCCGGTGGTGATCATCGGGCTGGCGGCCGCGGCCGTGCTGCTGCCGCTGTGGGTCGCGATCGAGCGCCGCTCGCGGGCGCCGATGCTCGACCTCACGCTGTTCCGCAACCGCCTGTTCGCCGCCGCCAGTGCGGCCGCCTTCATCAACGGCCTGGCCCGCTTCGCGCTGATGTTCCTGTTCGTCTTCTACTTCCAGGGCGCCCAGGGCGACTCCCCCATCGACGCCGGCATCAAGCTGGGGCCGCTGGCACTGGGGATGCTGGTGGCGTCCCCGATCGCGGGCATGTACGCCGACCGGCACGGCTCGCGGGCCCTGGCCTCGATCGGGATGCTCGTGACGGCCGCCGGGCTGGCGGGCATGACCACACTGCAGGTGTCGAGCGCCTATGGCCAGAGCGCGCTGTGGCTGGCGCTGGTGGGGATCGGGTCGGGGATGTTCAACAGCCCCAACACGGCCGCCATGATGGGCGTGGTCCCTGCCAAGCGCCGCGGTATCGCCGCCGGCGCGCGAACGCTGCTGCAGAACACGGGGGCGGTGCTGTCGATCGCCTTCGTGCTCGCGGTCGTGACCTCCTCGATTCCCAAAAGCACCCTCTTCGCGGTCTTCTCCGGGCTCGCCAAGGGCCTCTCCCCCGAGAAGCTCGCGCCCTTCATCTCCAACATGCACGTCGCCCTCTGGGCGCTGTCGGCCGTCTCGGTGCTGGGGGCGCTCGTGTGCCTGCTGCGCCCGGCACACAACGCCCCCGAGACGCCAGCCGCTGCGGCCGCCGCCGCGCTCTCCGAGAGCTCGCAGGGGGCCGGGGCGTGAGCGCCAGCGCCGCCCGCCCGGAGGCCGTACCGCCGCCCCCCGCGGCCGGCGAGCAGCTGCGGATCGGCGACGTCGCCAAGCTCGTCGAAACCACCCCACGGACGATCCGCTACTACGAGCAGCTCGGGCTGCTGCCGACGCCCGCCTCGCGAGCCGCCGGAGCCCACCGCACCTACTCACCCGAGGAGGTCGAGCGGCTGCGGGAGGTGATGCGCCTGAAAGAGCTGCTCGGGCTGTCCCTGGAGGAACTGGGGACGCTGCTGGCCGCCGAGGAGGCACGCGCGGCCGTGCGTGCCCAGCTGCGCCGCGATGACGTCGACCCCGCCCGCCGGCGCGAGCTCCTGAACGAGGCGCTCGGGCACATCGACCGTCAGCTCGAGCTGGTGCGCCGCCGCGCGAGCGAGCTCGGAAAGCTCGAAAGCGAGTTGAACGAGACCCGCAAGCGGGTACGACGCAAGCTGCGCGAACAGGACCTCGAGAGCGGGCCCCGGCCCGTGTCCACCCCCAAGCCAAAGGAGCGCAAGCCGCGATGACGAGCACGGCGGTGCAGCCCAGCCCCGAGGGAGTCCCGGGCGCTGTCACCGACACCTCCGGGCTGCAGGGCGAATCTCTCACCTTCTCCGGCAGCGGCGGGCAGGCCATCAACGGCTATCTCGCCTCCCCCGCCGGAACGGAGCCCTGCGCCGGGATGATCGTGATCCACGAGGCGATGGGCCTCAACGAGCACATCCGCGACATCTGCAACCGCCTCGCCCAGCTCGGCTACTGCGCCCTCGGCGTGGACCTCTACACGCGCGAAGGCGGCCCGCCGCCGCCGGGTGACGGACCGGCGCTGATGAAGCGGCTGTTCTCGATGTCCGACGCCACCGTGCGGGGAGACCTCGAGGGCGCCGCCGACCACCTGCGCGGCCTCTCCAGGGCCAGCGGCCGCGTCGGCTGCATCGGCTTCTGCATGGGAGGGCGCTATACCCTGCTGATGGCCGTCAGCAGCGACCGCCTGGACGCCGCCGTGGACTGCTGGGGCGGCTTCATCGACCGCGCCACGCCCGAGGACCGATCCACGCCCGAGCGTCCCACCCCTCCACTGGAGCTGGCCGGGCAGCTGCACTGCCCCCTGCTCGCCGCGGTCGGGGACGAGGATCAGAATCCCTCCCCGGAGATGGGCGCCGAGCTGCGCGAGCGCGCCTCGGGCTCCGGACAGGAGGTGCAGGTCGACGTCTACGAGGGCGCCGGCCACGCCTTCCTGGCCGACTACCGCCCGACCTACCGTCCCGAGCCGGCGGCGCGCCTGTGGGGGCAGATCGTGCCCTTCCTGCGCCGCCACCTGCAGGAGGCCTAGCCGGTGGACCGCAAGTGGTGGACCCTGATCGCCGTCTCGTTCGGCGTCTTCATGCTGCTGCTGGACATCACGGTGGTGAACGTCGCGCTGCCCGACATCCAGCGCTCGCTGCACTCCTCCTTCTCCGACCTGCAGTGGGTGGTGGACGCCTACTCGCTCACGCTCGCCGCCTTCCTGCTCACCTCCGGCTCGCTCGCCGACCTCTTCGGCCGCCGGCTGATCTTCGCCACCGGGCTGGTCGTCTTCACCTGCGCCTCTGCGCTCTGCGGCCTCTCGACGAGCCCCGGAATGCTCAACCTGGCCCGCGCCGTACAGGGCGTCGGCGGCGCGATGATGTTCGCCACCTCGCTGGCGCTGATCGCCAACGCCTTCCGCGGTCGCGACCGCGGCACCGCCTTCGGGGTCTTCGGCGCCGTCAACGGGGCGGCCGTCGCCGTGGGCCCGGTCGTGGGCGGCGTCATCACCTCAGCAATCGGCTGGGAATGGATCTTCTTCGTCAACGTCCCGATCGGCATCGCCGCGGTGTTCGTGACGCTCACCAAGGTGGTGGAGTCGCGCGACCCGGACGCGTCGGGAGTCGACTGGGCCGGGCTCATCACCTTCTCGGGCGGCCTCTTCCTGCTCGTGTACGCGCTCGTCCAGGGCAACGCCAAGGGCTGGGGCTCGACCGAGATCGTCTCGATGCTCGCCGGGGCCATCGTGCTGCTGGTGCTGTTCCTGGTCGCCGAGCTGCTCCAGCGGCGTCCGATGCTCGACCTCGCGCTGTTCCGCCGCCCCGCGTTCACGGGCGCCAACATCGTCGCCTTCTGCCTCGCCGCCTCCTACTTCGCGATGTTCCTGTACCTGACGCTCTACATCCAGGACGTCCTGCACTACTCGCCGCTGCAGGCCGGCCTGCGCTTCCTGCCGATCACGCTGCTGTCGTTCATCGTCGCTCCGGTGGCGGGCCGCCTGAGCGTGCGGATGCCGGTGCGGCTGCTGCTGGGCTCGGGGCTGCTGCTGTGCGGGGTGAGCCTGCTGATGATGACGGCGCTCACCTCGACCTCGGAATGGACCTTCCTGATCATCCCGTTCGTGCTCGGCGGGGCCGGCATCGGGCTGGTCAACCCGCCGCTGGCCTCGACCGCCATCGGCGTCGTGCCGCACGAGCGCAGCGGGATGGCCTCGGGCATCAACGCGACCTTCCGCCAGGTCGGGATCGCCACCGGCATCGCCGGCCTGGGGGCGATCTTCCAACACGAGATCGTGAGCTCCACGACCTCGGCGCTGAAGCAGCTCGCGCCGGGCGGCAGGACGGTCAGTGAAGTCGTGGCGGCCGCGCACGGCCAGCTCGGGCAGGCGCTCAGCTCGGGCTCCCTCGGCGGCCTGCAGGGCTCGGTCGGAGCCGCCGCGCGCACCACGCTCAGCCACGCGTACCGGATCGGTTTCGTGGACGCCTTCACGACCATCGCCGCCGTCGCCGCGGCGATCGCGCTGATCGGGTCGGTGGCCGCGTTCGTGCTCGTGCGCAGCAAGGACTTCGTCGCCTCATACGCGCCGAGCGAGGCTCCCGAGGGCGAGCCCGTGATGAGCGCCGCCGGCTAGAGCCGCCCGGGCCTAGCGGTGTTCCTCATAGCCCGGACAGGACAGCACCGGCAGGCGCGGGTAGCGCGGGTAGGCCGGGTCGCTCTTGGAGCGCTGACAGAGATAGAACACCGAGCCGCGCCGGTTGGGCACCTCGCGCCGGTGCACACACGTCGCACACAGCCCCACCCGCCGGCGTTCGCCGGCGTCTGCTCGGTCGGCCTTCTCGCTCACCTGTACCGCCACGATAGGCGCCGGGCCTCGCAACGAGCGGCCCGCCGCGGGGTTGCCAGCAATGCGATAATCGTTGCTCGCACAACTATGAGTCTCCCTCGATGAAGATCTTCCGGCGCCTGCTCGGCTTCCTCAGCCCCTACCGTCGCGGGCTCGCTGCCTCCTGGGGGCTTGCCAGCATCGCGATGGTCGGGACGGTCGCGCTGCCCGCGCTCACGGGGCGGACCGTCGAAGCAATCAGGCGCGGTGCGCTGGCCACCGAACACCATCAGGCGGCAGCGCGCTCCCACGAGCGCGACGTGCTGCTGACGCTCGCGCTGGCGATCCTCGCCGTCGTCCTGGTCCGCTGGGGACTGACCGTCTGGCGGCGGATGATCGCCGGGCGCGTCTCGCTCGGCGTCGAGTACGACCTGCGCCGGCTCATGTACGGACAGCTCCAGCGCCTGGAGCTCGGCTTCTTCGACCACCAGCAGACCGGGCAGCTGATGTCGCGCGCAACGGTCGACCTGCAGGCGGTGCGCTTCTTCCTCGGCTACGGCCTCGTGTTCATCCTGCAGTCGGTGCTCACGATCGCGCTCGCCGGCGTGGTGATGATCTACGTCAACCCCTGGCTCGGGCTGATCGCGCTGGTGCCGGTTCCGTTCGTGGTGGTCATCTCCTACCGCTACGGCCGCCGCGCGAGGCCGGCGATCCAGGAGACCCAGCAGCGGATCGGGGAACTCACCGCGGACGCCGAGGAGAACATCTCCGGCGTGCGCGTGGTGAAGGCCTTCGCCCGCGAGGACCGCCAGCTCACGCGCTTCCGCAGCACCGTCGGGAGGGTCTTCGACCAGGCGATGCGGGTGACCCGGCTGGAAGCCCGCTACAACCCCATGATCGCCTTCCTGCCCCAGCTGGGGCTGGCGGCCGTGCTGCTGATCGGCGGCGAAGCGGTGATCCACTCCCACCTCACGCTCGGCCAGTTCACCGCCTTCTACCTCTATCTGAACATGCTGATCACGCCCGATGCGCGCGCTCGGGGTGACGCTCAACCTCGCCCAGCGGGCAACCGCCTCAGGGGCGCGGATCTTCCAGCTGCTCGACCGCGAACCGCTGATGCGCGACGCGCCCGACGCCGCCGAGCTGCCCCCGGGCAGCGGTCACGTGCAGCTGCGCGGGGTGACGCTGCGCTACGAGCCCGCCCACGACGAGCTGAGCACGGACCCGGCGAAGCCCCTCCCCACCGGCCGCACCGTGCTGCACGACATCGACCTCGACGTCCCCGCCGGCACGAACGTGGCGATCGTCGGCGCCACGGGCTCGGGCAAGACGAGCCTCGTGGCCCTGATCTCGCGGCTGTATGACCCCAGCGAGGGCCAGGTGCTGCTCGACGGCGTCGACGTCCGCGAGGTGCGCATGCACAGCGTCCGCCAGGCGGTCGCGGTGGTCAGCGACGACCCGTTCCTGTTCTCGGCCAGCGTCGCGGAGAACATCGCCTACGCGCGCCCCGGCGCCAGCCGCGAGGAGATCGAACAGGCGGCCCGGCGAGCCCAGGCGCACGATTTCATCACCCGCCTGCCGCAGGGATACGAGACCCAGGTCGGCGAGCGGGGCCTGACCGTCTCCGGGGGCCAGCGCCAGCGCCTGGCGATCGCCCGCGCGCTGCTGTCGGACCCGCGGGTGCTGGTGCTCGACGACGCGACCTCATCGGTGGACGCGTCCACCGAGCAGAGCATCAAGCTCGCGCTCGCCGAGGCGATGGCCGGGCGCACGACGTTCGTGATCGCCCACCGCCTTTCGACGATCGCGCTGGCGGACGAGATCGTGGTGCTCGACCACGGCCGCCTGGTCGCCCGTGGAGAGCACGCGAAGCTGCTCCAGAGCTCGCCCGTGTACCGCGAGATCGTCGCCGCCGACTCCAGGCCCGCGCTGGTTGGCGCCTCCGAGCCCGACAGCCTCGGCGTGCTCGCCGGCAGCCAGGCGGGAGGCGAGCGATGAGCACCAGGGGGACGGGCACGGCACCCCCCAGCGGCGGACCCAGGGTCGTGTTTGGCCCCGGGGCACATCGCGGCAGCCAGTGGACCGGGGAGCGCGCCTCCCGCGGCAGCCGCGGGCGCAACCTGAGGGGCCTTCTGGCCCTGCTGGCGCCCTACCGCGTGCGCGTCGCCGCGATGGTGTTCGCGCTGGTGCTCGGGACCGCGGCGTCGCTCGTCCCGCCGCTGCTCGCGCGGCTCGCGATCGACAACGGGATCACGCACCACGACCCCGAAGTGCTGTGGCTGTCGGTGCTGGCGTTCATGGTCTCGGCGGTGATCGTGTGGGGCGCCACCCACGCCCAGACGTACCTCGTGGGGTGGGTCGGCCAGCGCGCGCTCGCGGACCTGCGGATCCGCATCTTCACCCACCTGCAGCGCCAGCCGATCGGCTTCTACGAGAGCCGCCCGGCGGGGGTGCTGATCTCGCGGATCACCAACGACGTCGAGGCACTGGAAAGCCTCGTCACCGACTCGGTGGTGACGCTGTTCCAGGCCGGACTGACGTTGATCGGGGCGATCGGCGTGCTCTTGTACCTCGACCCGAAGCTCGCGCTCTTGACGTTCTGTGTCGTGCCGTTCGTGGGCGCCGCCAGCATCTGGTTCCGGCTCGTGTCGGCGGGCGCCTTCCGGCGCACGCGGGAGACGATCGGCGGGATCACGGCCTACCTGCAGGAGACGTTGTCGGGTATCCGCGTCGTTCGCAGCTTCGGCCAGGAGCCCAGCCACGAGACCCGCTTCGCCGAGCTCAACGAGGAGAACCGCGAGGCGAACATGGTCACCGTCCGCCTCAACGCCACCTACTTCCCGGCCGTGGAAATGATGTCGGGCGTGGCGCTGGCCGTGATCGTCCTCTACGGGGGCTACCAGGCGATCAACGGCAGCATCACGGTCGGGACGATCGTCGCGTTCGTGGCCACGCTGTCGTTCCTGTTCGAACCGATCCAGCAGCTCTCTCAGCTCTACACCACCTATCAGTCGGGGATGGCCGCGCTGGAGAAGATCTTCGGCCTGCTCGACGTCGAGCCCAGCCTGCAGGACGCGACCGACGCGCGCCCGCTCGGGCCGATCCGGGGCGAGATCGACTTCGAGGACGTTTCGTTCAGCTACGAGCCCCGCGCCGTCCGCCGGCCGAAGCCGGGGTCCGGTGGCCGCGCCGTGGCGGACGTGAGCAACGGGAACACGCCGGCGCCCGTCGACGAGCCGGCACTCGCGCTCGAGCACGTCGACCTGAAGATCCCGGCCGGCCAGACGGTCGCGCTGGTCGGCGCCACCGGGGCCGGCAAGTCCACGATGGCGAAGCTCGTCGCGCGCTTCTACGATCCCACCGCTGGGAGCCTGCTCGTGGACGGGCAGGACCTGCGCGGAGTCACCAGCAGCTCCTTGCGCTCGCAGATGGGGATCGTGCCGCAGGAGGCGTTCCTGTTCTCCGGGACGGTGCGGGAGAACATTGCCTTCGGACGCCCCGAGGCCGGTGATGAGGAAGTCCGCGCGGCCGCCCAGGCGGTCGGAGCGGACGAGTTCATCGCCGAGCTGACGGACGGCTACGAGACCGAGGTGGGCGAGCGCGGGGCCCAGCTGTCGGCCGGACAGCGCCAGCTGCTCGCCTTCGCCCGCGCGCTGATCGCCGACCCGCGGATCCTGATCCTCGACGAGGCCACCTCGAACGTGGACATGCAGACCGAGACGAGGATCGAAAAGGCGATGCGCCGCCTGCTCGCAGGACGGACCTCGATCGTGATCGCCCACCGCCTGTCCACCATTCGCGGGGCGGGACGGATCGTGGTACTCGACGGCGGGCGGATAGTCGAGCAGGGCACCCACGAGGAGCTACTCGCCGCGGGAGGCCGCTACAGCGAGCTGTACCAGGACTGGGCGGTGCAAGCGGCCTAGGCCGGGTGCCCCCCGGTCGGCCCTCAGGGCACCAGCAGCTCGAAGCCGTCGTCGACGGGTTTGCCTGACGGCACGTCGGTCACAGCAACCCGCCAGTCGCCCGGGCCCACGCCCTTGACGGACACCGCGTCGGGGTTCGGGAGCGATTTGCCGGCGTCGGCCGTGGCCAGCGCCACGAGCTCGGGGTTGCCGATGAAGTGGACCTCGTACTCGCCCGCTTCGAGCCTGCGGGCTTCGACGGCGGCTCCGCTGCAGTTGTAGGCCGTGGCGACGCTCGTGAATCGTTCCGAGAAGCCGGAGCTCGCCGGAACCAGCGCGAATCCCTTCACCTGGCCGGTCTGGGAGGTGCAGTCGCTGCGGGTGAAGCCCGACGCCGGTACTTCTCCGAGGGAGGACGCGTTCCCGGCCGTGCCGGCGCTTTCCGCGTGGGTGGCGTTGGTCGCGGTACCGGCGTTGATCGCGCCGGCCACCGTGACGCTCCGGGAGAGCTGCACGAAGATCTTGCGGTCGGTCGTTTCCAGCGACCGCAGCACCCTCGGATTGACCTGGCTGGTCGAGTTGAGGAGGTAGTGCTTGGCCGCCAGGGCACCGCCGCTCATCGCGAACAGGAGCGCGAGCGTGGCGGTCACGTTCGCGTAGCTGAGGTTCCGTCGCAGCGCCTTCATCACCTCGTATCCCCTTTCGTGGCGTCGGTGGAGCCGATGTCGGGCGCCGCTGAGCATAGGTGCTCGCCCACGGCCTCCGCGCCGCCTACCCGCACGCGAGGGCCAGGACGGCAGGCGGACGGCGCGTGACGCTCAGCTCCTGAGGGGTGGATGCCAAACGCCCGCGCCATCCAGGCCAAGGGGACCAATGTCCGGAAATCGGGGTAGGACCCCGGACGGCACTCGCATCAGGTGAGCGCATGACTTCCCCCGAGCGAACCCGACCATAACCGGATCCGCGGAAAACGCAAGCCGTGATTTCCACGTACCGGCGGCGCGGAAACTACCCACAGGTCTCCGACGAGCAGCACTGTCGCTGCGCGCTCGAGCTTGGCAGCGAAAGCTCCCGCTACCGCGGGGACCAGCGATCGCCGCGGTCCGCGGCCTAGGGGTTGGCTCCCCCGTCCAGGGACGCCTCGAGCGCGGCGGCCTGGGTCGGCGTGAGCGGCTCGCGCAGCTGAGGCTCTGTGCCGTCGCCCAGTGCCTGCAGCAGTTCATCGATCTCCGTGCCCTCCGAGATCAGGACGATCGCCGAGCTTCCCCGCGGGATCGTGGCCCGCAGACGCTCGGCCAGCTCCTGCGGCTCGCTCTCGCTGTCACTGGGTGTGCCCGTTTGTGAGCCGATCACGCCCCCGAGCAGAAGGCCGACGGCGATCCCCGCCGGGCCGGCGAGCACACCGATCAGACCGCCTGCGATGGCGCCCTCGGCCGCACCCGTCTGCGAGACGTGGTCGAGCTCGTCGACGTCCAGGTAGTGGCCCGCGAACATACCCCGCAACAGGAGCCGCCCGCTGTGGAAATGCTCGACGAGTCCGACGTCCTGCGACCACTTCGCGTGCGGGCCCGCCTGGTCGCGGGCGTCGGCGAACCTCACGCTGGCAGTGTTCTCTCCGCTGAAGGCGACGACGAGGGATTCGAGCGGCATCGCCGCGTCAATCTACTCCTGCGGATCAATACTTGTAGCTGCCGCCACCACCTTCGGAGGAACCCCCAGCTTCGGAGGAGCCGCCACCTTCAGACGTGCTCGAGGGCGTCCCGCCGCTGGAACTCGGGGCGGCCGTCGTGACGACGACGCTCCACGTGCCCACGTCTTTGATGCCCTGACCGTTCGTTTCACCTGCCTGGTGGTCGGAGGCGAACGTGTACAGCGGCGCTCCTTTGTATGTCACCTGCGTGACGCCTTCAGGGCGCTTGACGGTTCCGAGTGAACCGACTTCGCCGCTCGGAGTGCTTCCGGCGGTGACCGTGAGCGGGTGCCAGATGCCCGTGCAGGCCGAGTTGGCGCAGATGAACTTGCCGCCCTTCTCGGCACTGAGGGCATAGAGGGTCATTCCGCTCGAGTCGACCAGGATCGTGCCGCGCGAGCTGGACGCGGTCTTCACTGTTTCACTCGAGGACGCCGAGGTGTTCGCTGCCGGTTGTGCCGTGGATGCACCGGTCGTGCTGCTCGAGCTGCTCGAGCTGCTGCCACAGGCCGCCAACAGCAGGCCGGCGGCGAGCGCCAGGGCCGAGATTCTCGCTTGATTACGCATCCGTCACACTCCGCATCCGATGTTTGCATGGTGGGCGGCCTGCTTGTGGTCGCCTCTCGATACAGAGGACTCCGGCGCCTCCCGATTCCTTCCGTGGCGGGCGCCTCGCCCAGCCACTCTGACATTCCCGACCCAGCGGGAAGGTTCTCGGTCGTGTGGCGTCGTTGAGGTTGCAATGATCGAACAGCAACCCCAAGGAGACCTCATGCCGGCGTCCCGCAACCTCCTCTCCCCCGGCGAGCGGCGCGGCCTCGGCCGGACCGGCGCCCTCGCGATCCTCGTTGCCGCAGCGGCCATGCTGCTGGTGACGGCCGTGACGGCCGCTGCAGGCGGCACCCGCGTGGTGTCCTCCGCCGCCAACCAGAAGCTGGGCACCACCGTCGTGGTCGAAGGCCACGGCCATACCCTCTACGCGCTCTCTCCCGAGACCACACACCACCTTCTCTGCAAGAGCGCAGCGTGCCTGTCGAACTGGCCCCCGCTGACGGTGCGCAGCTCCAAGCTGAAGCTGCAGGCCGGAGCGGGCGTGCACGGCCACCTCGGCCTCCTGCGGCGTGCCGGTGGGAAATGGCAGGTGACGCTGCGCGGGATGCCCCTCTATCGCTTCGTGGGTGACACGGCGAAGGGACAGGCAAATGGCGAAGGGCTGATGGCCTTCGGCGGTACCTGGCACGCGGTCACCAGCGTGGCTCACTCCACAGTCACTCCAACAGGTGAATCACCGCCCGCCCCGAGCGCACCGTCGCCGGCTCCCACACCGACACCCACACCCACGCCGAAACCATACGAATACTGATTCCGATGATTTCCACTACCTCAGTCGAAACCGGCGGTGCGCGAGTGCTGATCGTGGCGCGGCAGACGGCGCAGAGCGAGCAGCTGCAGCAGGCGGTCGCCGAGCGCGCGCAGCGCGGAAGGTGCGTGTTCACCCTGCTCGTGCCGGCCGAAGTCCGCGGCCTGCATCGCGTGGTGGACCCAGAGGAGCACGGCACCGATGACGCCCAACGCCGGATCGCCTCCGCGATACCGATACTGAGCCGTGCCGCCGGTCGGGACGTCGACAGCATGATCGGCTCCCACAACCCGCTGGCCGCGATCGCGGATGCGATCAACCTGCGCGGCTTCGATGAGGTGATCATCTCGATGCTGCAGCCGCGGCTCTCGCACTGGCTGCACCTCGATCTCGCCCGCAAGGTTGCGGCCATGGGCGTTCCCGTGACCACGGTCGTGGCAGCCAGCGGCCCGCGCAGGCTGGCGGCCTGAGCTCTGTTCCTCGCCGGCCGGCCCGAGCCGGCCGGCGACCAGACCGCTGCGCCGCGACACCGTCAGCCGCGCCGCGCGCTTCATGAGAGGCCTCTCATGTGTCCTCGCGCGTACGATCCCGTGCAGGTCGCCCTTCGAGGGATAGGCGTGTCGGAGGGCGAACCACAAGCTCGCGGCAACCGTGGACGTCCACCCAACGGACGGCCCACGGCGCGACCTCGGGCTCTCCGGGGAGATACCCATCTCCAGACGGTCACGTTCAGCCCTCTCAGCGTGTGGCCGCGCCGGAGAGTCCGGGCTGCCCGCCGGCGAACGGCCCGGTCATCGAGGCCGGGCCACATGGGGTCGGAGCCCGCGCCTCGCGGGACTGTGGCGAGCCTCGCGGACGGGGCCTGCGCGCCCTAGGGTCGGCCTACGTTGCTGGTTCTCCGGAGAGGACTCGGGACGGCCTGAACCCCCTGACGATCAGGTAGAGCGCAAACGAAGCCTCGAAGATGAACACGGGAATCGCGAAGATGCCTGCGGCGGAGCTAGTGATGCTGAAGGCACCGAACACGACCGCGATCTTCGAAGCGAAGATCAGCGGACCGCCGACCAGGCCAAACAGCGCGAGGCGCTGTGGCATCAGCGCGGTGGTGTACATCAGATAGCCGAGCAGAATGTCGTTCACGCCGACACAGAACCCTGGTCCCATCACGAACGTCCATTCGTGGATCGCTACCAGCGAGCGACCCGCGATCTGAAGCGACCCGCCATTCGCGCCAACGGACCCCGCCAAGTCGCCACGCAGCGTCAGGATCGCGAGGAGGCTGATGATGCCGACGCCGATCATGGTCGCTTCGACGATCCGCGACGCGACGTATCCGAGCGCGAGGCTCTCGCTCTCGCGTCGGAGGATCGGAAACATCACGACCGCCACGCCGATCGCCGAGATCATCAGAAAGACCTCCAGAACCGCCGCGAACTCGATGCGGGTGTCGTGCCCTGCCCCGAGGATGTAGCTGTGGTCGTGCAGGATCGGGTGGTACAGCAGCAACGCCGGGATCGACGTGACGAACGTGATCGCCATGAACCATCCCGCCCAAGACGCTGCCCTCGTCTCGCCGGGTGTCGGCAATCTTGCACCGGTGCGCTCGCCCTGACCGACGGACACTTCAACCCCCTTTGGTCCTCGCTTTGAGTGGCGGACCTTACGTCCTTGCTCCTGACGCGTCATGCCCCGTGCGTCAGGATTCAGAACCACGGCGAACGGGACGAAACAAGAGGGCTAGCGTCCCGAGGCGCAAGCTGCCCTGGCAGTCGCGTCGGTGGGGCACCTAGACCGCTGCCAGGCGTCCCCCCTCTTGCGCCAGGTAGGCATTAACCGCCGCCGCCGCCTCGTCAAGCCCGTCCGGCAGCAGGTGCCCGTAGGTGTCGAACGTCATCGCGATCGTCGCGTGTCCCATGATGGCGCGAGCGCCTTCGCGTTCACTCCGGCCGCGATCATCAGCGACGCGCATGTGTGCCGCGCCTCATGCAGCGTGATCGGCGCGAGCAGTTCTGCGCCCTCCGGCTCCGTCGCCCGTTCCTGCGCCGCACGTTCTCGGCCTCCCACGCCGCGAGCGTCCGGCGACGCAGCGATTCCGGCGTGAACGGCCTCGACCCTGTACGCCGAACACGAAGTCGCGCCGTCACGACCCGTCCTGAGCTTCAGCGCCGCCAGCTCCCGCGCGAGCGGGTCGAGGATCGGTACGCGGCGGTTCGCGGCGGCGCTCTTGCCCTCCTGCTCGCCCTCGATGCATCCCAACCGCGCTGCACGCGGATCACCCGCCCCGCAAGGTCCACGTCGCTCCAGCGCAGCGCGCAGCTCGCCGCGCCGGAGCCCCGCGTAGAACGCGGTCGCCCACAGCGCGCGGTAGTCGTCATCGAGCGCAGCCAGCAGTTCGCCAGCCTCGGCCGGTGAGGCGATCCGCTCCCGCCTGCCGTCCGGTCGGCGTAGCTCGAGCCCCTTCGTCGGATCGACCGCGACTTCTTCACGGCGAAGCGCGCGCCGGTAGACCACCCTGAGCGGGTCGAGCACGTAGTCCTCGTTGTTCGCTACTACGCTGGCTGACCCGGATCGCTCGATCAGCGGTCGAATCTCCGGGTTGATGTCGTCCAGGAGAACGGCGATCTCCGCGGCGAGCGTCCGATTCAAGTCCTCGCGGTTCCCCTTGCCGCGGTTGCACCGCTGGCACAGCGTCTGGTAGTTGGCGAGTGCGTCAGCGCCACCCTTCGAGAACCGCTGGACGTGATCGACCTCAAGGTCCAAGCCGTCCACGGTGACGGGGCTGCGCCCGCAGATGCGGCAGGTGTAGCGGTCGCGCTTGAGGACTTCGAGCGTGACCCGGGCACCGGGCTTTGCGCCGGCGCGGGGGCATCGTCGCGGCAGGCTACCCGGATCATGCAGGACCAACTGCATAACTGGGGCGAGAACTGCGGCGAGCGGCCCCTGAAACGCGAACGCCCCGCGATTTGCAGGGCGTTCGCGTACTCCGGGACAGGGACTCGAACCCCAATCTCCCGGACCAGAACCGGGCGTCACTGCCAATTGGACTATCCCGGACAGCGATTCGAGGCCAAGAATAGCCAATCCGGCCGACCGCTCGGGGGCGTTCGGTTGCGCCCCTCAGATGCGCGCAGGCTGACCTTCGGGCGAGAAGTAGGCGGTGATCGCCTCCTCCAGGCCCGGGTCCAGCACCAGCAGGACCTCGTCCCCGGATTCGATCACCGTGTCGGCCTTGGGCACGAAGCCCGCGCCCCCGCGCAGCACGGAGATGATCAGGCTGCCCTCGGGCAGGGAGATGTCGACCACTTTCTGGCCCACGGCGGGGGCGTCGTCGCTGACCTCCAGCTCGATGATCTCCAGGCGCTCCTCTTCCAGCGCGAGCAGGTGCACGAGCCCGTAGCGCGGCACCTCGTGCTCGATCAGGCGCAGGATCAGGTCGGTGGCCGAGACCGCCGGCTGGATCCCGAGGAGCCTGAAGTGGTCGTGGTTACGGGGGTTGTTGACGCGCGCGATGATGCGGTCGCAGAGGTACTTCTCCTTGGCGACCTGGCAGACGAGGATGTTGTCCTCGTCATCACCGGTGACCGCGATCACGAGGTCGGCCCGCTGGATCCCGGCCCGCTCGAGCACCCACAGCTCGGTCGCGTCCCCGTACTGGACCGCGTGCTCGAACTCTCCCTCGTTGGCCAGGTAGCTGGCCCGCGAGTTCTCGATCATGGTCACCTCGTGACCCTTGGCGATCAGCTCCCTGGCGAGGTTTCGCCCCACCTTCCCCGCTCCCGCGATGATTGCGTACATGCCCTACGCCGCCTCCGGGGCGAGCGCCAGTTCGAACCCCTCGATGGCCTGCTTGGTGGGGCAGATCGTGTGCAGCCCCTGGGCGCCGTACCAATCGGCCCGCGCCGGGTCCATGACCCGCACGATCACCTTCTCGACGCCGAAGCGGCGCTGGGCGATCTGGGCGATCACGAGGTTGGTGTTGTCGCCGGCGGTGGAGGCGATGAACACATCGGCGCGCTCGATTCCCGCCTGGATCAGGGCGTCGGTCTCGAGCGCCGTGCCGACGGTGAACTGTCCTTCGGCTTCCTCCCAGGTCTTCGTCTGGCCCGCGTCGAGGCGCTCATGCGAGAGCGGATCGGTGTCGAGCACCGAGACTTCGTGTCCGGAGGCGAGGGTCGCCTTCGCCAGCGCCGAGCCCACGCGGCCGGCGCCGACGATCAGGACGAACATTGCGCCCGCACGGAGCCCATAGGCGGAGATTAGACGATGGTGACCCGGTCTCGAGGTGGGCTGAGCGGGATGCCTAGCCGTCGCGGCCCCGGCGCAGCTGCACGACCAGGCGCGCCGTCCCGGCTGCGACGAACAGCACGCCCAGCACCAGCTTCGTGACGTTTACCCCGTGCGAGGCTGTAACGCCCTGCACGATCAGCGCCACGCCGATCGCGGCCACCGCCGCGGACAGCACCAGCGAGCTCGCCCTATGCACCCCCCGGGGGTCCATCGGCGGGAGCTTAGGGACCCTCGCGGCGCGGGTCCCCGCCACTGACACCGGGTCGGGCGCGCGCCCGACCCGTGGCGCCCCGCCGCGTGGGCGGGGCGGGGCGGGGCCGAAGCTCAGGTGATGATCGGGATGATCAGGATCGCAACGATGTTCGCGACCTTGATCATCGGGTTGATGGCCGGACCCGAGGTGTCCTTGAAAGGATCGCCGACCGTGTCGCCGGTGACCGCGGCGGCGTGGGCCTCCGAGCCCTTGCCCCCGAAGGCGCCATCCTCGATGAGCTTCTTGGCGTTGTCCCACGCGCCACCGCCGGCCGTCATCAGCACCGCGAAGAAGAAGCCGACCACTATCACGCCGATCAGCAGGCCGCCGAGCGCCTGGGTGTCGATCAGCCCGACGATCAAAGTCAGCCCGATCGGGAGCAGCGAGGGCAGGATCATCTCCCGCTGGGCGGTCCTGGTCACGATGTCCACGCAGGTCGCGTAGTCGGGCTCTTCGGTGCCCTCCATGATCCCGGGGTGCTCACGGAACTGGCGCCGTACCTCCTCGACCACCGCCCCGCCGGCCCGGCCCACGGCCTCCATCGAGAGCGAGGCGAACAGACACACCATCAAGCCGCCGAGCAGCAGCCCGATCAGCACCGGGGGTTCGTTGATCCCGAAATTCGTCACGTGTCCTGCGGCGAGTTCGAGTTCCTGGCGGAAGCCGTCGAAGAGCACCACCGCGGCGAGCACCGCCGAGCCGATCGCGTACCCCTTGGTGACGGCCTTGGTCGTGTTTCCGACCGCGTCCAGCGGGTCGGTCACGTTGCGCACCTCCTCCGGAAGGTCGGCCATCTCGGCGATCCCGCCGGCGTTGTCGGTGATCGGCCCGAACGCGTCGAGAGCGACAATCAGGCCGGTCAGCGAGAGCTGGCCCATGACCGCCACCCCGACGCCGTAGATGCCGACCAGCCCGCCGCCCGCGAGCTTCCAGGCGCCGAGCACGCCCAGCACCAGCACCAGCGCCGGCAGAGCCGTCGCCTGCAGACCGGAGCCGAAGCCCTGGATGATGTTCGTGGCGTGGCCGGTGATCGAAGCTTTGGCGGTCTTCTTGACGGGCGAGAAGCGCGTCGAGGTGTAGTAGTCGGTGATCACGAACAGGCAGGCCGTGACCGCGATCCCGATCAGCGCGCAGAGGTAGAAGTCCTCCCACGAGGGGGTCTGGACCGGGGCCCCGGCAGCCTTGTAGGTGAGGTCGTTCATCATCCAGTAGGTGATCGGCGCGAACGCCGCCGCCGCTATCACCCCGGATGCCACGAGGCCCTGGTAGAGGGCCCGCTCGACGTTGCCCGCCCGTGAGCGCACCGCGAAGGTGCCGATGATCGAGGCGATGATCGCCGCGCCCCCGAGCACCAACGGGTAGAGGGCCACGCGGGTGGCCTCGTGGAACGTCAGGACGCCCAGCAGCATCACCGCCACCGCGGTCACGGCGTAGGTCTCGAACAGGTCGGCCGCCATGCCGGCGCAGTCACCGACGTTGTCGCCCACGTTGTCGGCGATCGTGGCCGGGTTGCGGGGATCGTCCTCGGGGATCCCCGCCTCGACCTTCCCCACCAGGTCGGCCCCCACGTCGGCGGCCTTGGTGAAGATGCCGCCGCCGAGCCTCGCGAACACGGAGATCAGCGAGCCTCCGAAGCCGAGCCCGATGAGCGCGTCGACAGCGGTCTTCTGGGAGTCGTTGAAGACGGCCGTGAGCAGCCCGTAGTAGCCGGCCACGCCGAACAGCGCGAGACCGACCACCAGCATGCCGGTGATCGCGCCTCCGCGGAAGGCGGTCGCCAGCGCCGGAGACACGCCCCCACGGGCGGCCTCGGCCACGCGCGCGTTGGAGCGCACCGACACGTTCATGCCGATATAGCCGGCGGAGCCCGAGAGCACACCGCCGATCAAGAAGCCGCACGCCACGGCGATGTCCTGGATGAAGATCAGCGCGACGAACAGGACCACCCCCACGGCCGCGATCGTGGTGTACTGGCGGTTCAGGTACGCGCGGGCACCCTGCTGAACGGCCCCCGAGATCGCCTGCATCCGCTCGTTGCCTGGCGAGAGTGCGAGCAGGGACCGCGTGGTCAGAAGTCCATAGGCGACCGCACAGGCGGCGCACACGAGGGCGACGACGATCCCATGGTTCGTCAGGAAGCTGCTCAAAAGAAATCCTCCGCGGTGTCGATTTACTCAGCCGCGCGAGGATGTCGCGCGCACGTTCGTCAGAGCCGGACTGCTTGCAGCCGCAGGCAGGGTCCGGTCAAACGCGGGCGCAGTCTATCGTGCCGCCCCCCCGCACGCCGGTCCAGGCGATACCCCCATGCCGCTCTGCCGCTTATTTGCCGGGCACCCACAGGCGCCCGCTCGACTCAGCCGGCCCGGGCCGGGGCTGCTCATCGCCCGCTTGCGGCGGCCCGCCCGCCCCTCCGCCCTCGCCGGAGCCGCCGGGCTCTGCGCCCTCGCCCGCGCTGCCGGGGGCGCCGGGGGCGTCCGTGCCAGCGCCGGCAGGCGTGCCCGGCTGCTGCGCGCCCTCGCCGCCGGGGGCTCTCTGGACCTCCTGTGCGTAGGCCATCTGCAGCCGCGAGAGGGCGTCGCGAAGGGGCGGCAGCTCCTGCGGGATGCGCCGCTCGAGGATCGCCAGCAGGGCCCGCGCGGCGTCGATCGCGTCGCGGACCTGCTCGAGGTCCTGGTCGCCGCTGCCCCCCGGCGGCCCCTCCCCCGCCGGCGCGAGCTTGCGCGCGCCGAGGTTGAGTAGCGAGATCGTCACCTGGGCGATCATGTCGGTCGTCGTGATGCGGCTCAGTTCCGCCTCGTAGGCGGCCCGCAGCTCCTCCTCGCTCGGCTCGCCGGGCGGCGTTGCTGCGGCGAAGTCCTCCGGGGAGCTCAAACCTCGACCACCTCCGTATAGCTCTGCCTGGTCTCCTGCACGGAGGCCGCGAAGACCTCCTCGCGGCTTGCTCCCGCGGCGATCATGCGGTGCTGGCGCTGGGCTCCGTTGAGCTCAGGGAAGGACAGCGGGATGCCGAGCTCCGAGCGCACCGGCTCGGTCCACGCCGCCAGCCGCTCGATGGCGGAGCGGGCCGGGAACTCCTCCGCCCGCTCGAGGTCGATCAGGCGGCCGTCCATGCCGTAGCGGATGGCCCGCCAGAGGTTCTCCTCGATGAGCCGTGGCGCCGGGGCCTGGAGTGGGAGGCCTTCGTCCTCGTCGCGGGTCGCCTGGGCGATGCAGGCGACCATCAGCGAGGCCAGCGCCTCGGACTCTGCTGCCGTTGCCTGGGCGTCGCAGATGCGCAGCTCCACGGTGCCGAACGCGAAGTGAGGCCTGATCGACCACCAGATCTGTGTGAACTCGACGATCGAGTTGGTCCGCATCAGGAACTCGATGTACTCGCGGTAGGCATCCCAGCCGCCGAACGCGTCCGGAATCCCGCAGCGGGGGAAGCTCTTGGTGAAGGCCTGGGTGCGGGCCGAATGCAGGCCGCTGTCGCGCCCGTCGAGGTACGGCGAGTTGGCCGAGACCGCCAGCAGCAGCGGCAGTACCGGCCGCAGCCGGTCGCAGGTCCGCACCGCCCGGTCGATCCCCCGCACGCCCACGTGCACATGCAGGCTGAAGGTGTTGTTGCGCCAGGCCACGTATTTGAGGCCGTCCTCGACGCGGTGGTAATGCTCGGTGTCGATGATCGGCTGGCGGCGGTAGTCGGCCCAGGGGTGGGTGCCGGTGGCCCCCAGCGAGGCGCCGTGGGCCTCGGCGAGCGCGAACAGCCGCCGGCGGTGCTCGCGCTGGCGCGAGATCGCGTCCTGCAGGTCGTTGCCGACGCCGGAGATGATCTCGATCTCAGAGGAGATCAGCTCGCCGGCGACGGCGTCGCGCAGGATCTCATCGGCCTGGGCGGCGTCCCTGAGCTCCTCGAAGCGGGGCGCCAGTTCGTGCGTGTTCGGGGTCCAGGATCGCGAACTCCTCCTCGATCCCGATCGTCAGGTCGGAGGCGACGGAGAAGATCTGGGCCGCGCGGTCTAGGTCGATGCTGCTCATCGGAGCGGTGTTCGGTGTATGTCCGAGGATGGGAGAGCGGTGTTGCTGCTCGCCGGGTGAGCGGGTCCTAGGTCAGGTAGAAGTACAGCGCGTAGAGGAGATCGACGGCGGGACTCGAGGTGTGGACGGTCACCTCCGGGGGGACGTCGAGCAACGACTCCGAGTAGTTGAAGATGATCTTCACGCCGGCGTCCACGAGCTCGTCGGCGAGGCCCTGGGCGGCCTGCGTCGGCACCGCCAGCACGCCCACGACGATGTCCTCGTCCTCCACCAGCTGGCCTCAGTTCGTCGATGTGGCGCACCGTCTGGTTGCCCACCTGCGTGCCGACCTTGGCGGGGTCGCTGTCGAAGATCGCGACCACCCGGAAGCCGTGGTCGGCGAAGATTTCCGAGGAGGCGATCGCCTTGCCGAGGTGCCCCGCGCCGATCAGGGCGATGTTGTGCTGGCCGGCGGTCCGCAGGATCTTGCGGATCTGGGAGACGAGCGCCTCGACGTTGTAGCCCACCCCCCGCTTGCCGAACTTGCCGAAACCCGACAGGTCGCGCCGGATCTGGGTCGAGTTGACGTGGGTGTAATCGGAGAGCTCCTGCGAGGAGATCGTCTCCTTGCCCATCTTCTTGGCCTGGGTCAGCACCTGCAGGTAGCGGGAGAGGCGGGCGGCGACGCCGAGCGAGAGCCGGTCGTTTGTGGCGGGAGCTCCATCCCGAACCTGCTCAACGGCCCCGCTGATGGACTCTCCATAGTTCATCGCCGTGACTCTAGTCGCTCTCGCAGCAGGGCCTCGTTGACAAAGTAATCGGACAGCTCCTCGCCATCGAGCGCGATCACGGGGATGCGCTCGAAATAGGCCCGGTGGAGGCTCTCCTGCAGGCGTATGTCCCGCTCCTCGAGCTCGAACCCCAGCTCTGGCTGCAGTGCCCGCAGGGCCTCCATCGCCTGCTCGCAGAGGTGACAGTCGGGCTTGGAGTAGACGGTCACGAGCGCCATCACGCCGCCTGGGGGCGCTCGCCGCTGGCGTAGGCGTCGAGGGCGAGGTAGCGCGGGTACTCCAGGCGCTCGGCGAACCTGGCTGCGCTGGCGATCATGGCTGCGTTGTCGGTGCACAGCGAGCGCTCGGGCACGTGCACATCGGCGTCCAGCTCCTGCAGACGCCGGCGCAGCTCGCCGTTGGCGGCCACCCCACCGCCGACCGCCAGGCGACCGCTGCCGCTCTGGCGCAGCGCGCGCTCGGTGCGGACCATCAGGCTCTCGACGATCGCCGCCTGGAAGGAGGCCGCCAGATCGCTCGCGCGCGCCTCACGCTCCTGCTCGGACAGCTCGCGCAGCCGGTACAGCAGCGCCGTCTTGACCCCCGCGAAGGAGAAGTCGAGCCCCGCGGCGAACGCCGCCCGCGAAGGCGAGCGCCCCCGGCCGCGCTCCGACGGAGAGCCCGGAAAGGAGAAGGCCTCGGGGTCTCCCCCGGCCGCCAGCCGCTCCAGCGCCGGGCCCCCGGGGTAGCCGAGACCGAGCATCCGGGCGCCCTTGTCGAAGGCCTCGCCGGCGGCGTCGTCGAGCGTGCTGCCGAGCACCTCGAAGCCGTCGTGACCCTCGACCCGGGCCAGCAGCGTGTGCCCGCCGCTGGCGATCAGGCACACGAATGGGGGCTCGAAGGGGGCGCCGTCGGCGCGCACGAAGTTGGCCGCCACGTGGCCCTGCAGGTGGTCGACCGCGGCGAACGGGAGCTCCCTTGCGGCCGCGATCGCCTTCGCGCTCGAGAGCCCCACCAGCAGCGCTCCGATCAGGCCCGGCCCCTGGGTGGCGGCCACGAGCTCGACCTCGTCCAGGGTGCTCTCAGACCGGCTCAGGGCCTCGTCGACGACGGCGTCGATCAGCTCGAGGTGGTGGCGTGAGGCGATCTCCGGAACCACGCCGCCGAAACGGGAATGCTGCTCCTGGGAGGAGATCACGTTGGAGCGGATCGTTCCGTCGTGCTCCAGGACCGCGGCGCAGGTGTCGTCGCAGCTGGTCTCGACCGCGAGGATGCTCACGGCGGCGAGGCGTTGGGCACGTCCTCGAGCGACCCCGCGAGGGTCGCCGGCGTGCGCCACATCACGAGTGCATCCTCGCCGTTGTCCTGGTAGTAGCGGCGGCGCAGCCCCGCGGCGCGGAAGCCCTCCCGCTCGTACAGGTGGATGGCAACCTCGTTCGAGGGCCGCACCTCGAGCGTGAAGCGGGCGTTCTCGTCACCGACCCGCTCATACAGGTCGGCCAGCAGCGCCGAGGCCAGGCCCTTGCGCTGGTGATCGATGTCGACCGCCACGTTCATCACGTGCCAGACCGTGTCGTAGCGCGAGCAGATCAGATAGCCCACCAGCGTCTCGCCCTGGACGGCGGCGAGACAGATGCCGGAGGTCTTGGACAGCTCGAGCACGAACATCGCCAGCGACCACGGCGTCGGGAACACGCGCCGCTCGATGCCCGTCACCTGGGGGAGGTCGGGGTAGCTGAGACGCCGGATCTCGATGCCCGGCGGAAGCGGACTGGGCTGCTCTGAGAGTGTCGGTTCGGTCATGAACGTGTTCTGAAGGCGCCTAGGCGCCCTCCAAGGCTAGCTCCGCGTCGGGGCGGCGCACGTAGTCGGGCAACGCGCCGCCCGCGCCGTGCTGCACGCCGGGATCCGCCCCCAGGACACAGATCGCCTCCGCGGAGACCCGGTGCAGCGGCGAGCCCTCCCCCGCCGGCGTGAGGCCCGCGCGGGTGAGCAGCTCGCGGTAGCGCTCGGCACCGTCGCCGACCAGCAACCAGCTCCCCCCTGCCCGCTCCTGCTCCTGCGCGATCAGCTCGGCGAGGCGCTCGGGCGCGAGTGCCGCCGCAGGGGTCAGCTCGCTCGGCACGCGACCCGGGCCACGCTCGTAGGCGGCCGCGAAGACCTCAGCCCGGCGAGCGTCGATCACGGCCAGGGCGACGTCGGGACGCGCGTGAGGAGAGGGCTCGCCGCCGGTGTGCGCGCCCGCGTCCTGCCCGCCGGTGCCCCCGAGCGCCGGCAGCGCGAGCGCCTGCAGGCTGGAGACCCCCACGAGCTCGATCCCGCGCGAGTGGGCGAGCCCGCGCGCGGTGGCCACGCCGACGCGCAGGCCGGTGAAGGTACCGGGGCCCAGCCCGACCGCGACGCGCTCGATCCGCTCCCACGGCATGCCGGCGTCCGCGAGCAGCTCCGCCGCCATCGCCAGCAGCCGCGTGGCGTGACCGGGATGGGCACCCTGGGAGGGGTCGTCACGGCGTTCGCGCACGGTCCCGTCCGCCAGCCGCAGGGCCACCGCCGTGGCCGCGGTCGCCGTATCCAGTCCGAGCACGATCAAGCGACGGGCTCCAGGCGGTCCTCCAACTCGACCTCGCGGTTGTCCGCCCCGCGGTGGCTGATCCTCACCACCAGGCGCGCGCCGTCGAGCTCGCGGGCTCCGTCCTCGGGCCACTCCACGAATGCGATCCGGCCCTCGCCGAGATAGTCGGCCAGCAGGTCGGGATCCTCGGCCTGCAGCGAGGCGATCCGGTAGAGGTCGAGATGGGACACCGTCGTGCCGTCGGCGGCGTAGCGGTTGCCGATCGTGAAGGTGGGGCTCGTGACGGGCTGGCGCACGCCCAGCTCCCGTGCCGCGCCCCGCACCAAAGTGGTCTTGCCCGCGCCCAGCTCCCCCTGGACCAGCACAACGTCGCCGGGCCTCAGCGCCCGCGCGATCTCCGCCCCCAGGTCTTCGGTCTGGCGGGCACACGAGCTATGCACCGTGCGGCTCGGCACATCAGGAGCCTAGATAACCGTGGAATCAACCATCAACAGGAGGCTTCCGCCGCATTCGGATGCGGGCATTAAAAAAGACCGACCCGCGGGAGAATGGGGGGGCGCGGGCCGGTCGTTTACTCCTGGAGGGATGGAGACAGGACCTTCATCGGCAGTCCCTGCATGCGACTTTAGGGCCTGCTGGACACCTGGGTTCGCCCTCACCCCGGAAAGTCCTGCAAATACGCCTGATTCGCGGGTCTGAAAAGCTCCGAAAGTGCGTCCAGAAACGGCCTGGACGGGCCTCGAAGCGGCCCCAAACCGGGCTCAGAACAGGCCCAGCTGCTCGGCCTCGCGATCCTCGGGCCCGGCAGCGGCCGGGTCGGGCTGCGAGTCCGCGCCCGGCGACTGCACGATGCGCTCCCGCGCCGGCACTGCGGGGCCGGCATCGCCGATCCTCGGGCGGCGCAGGGATCTCCTCCGGCTGAGCCTCCTGCGGCGGGGGCTGCTCCGGGGGCCCGAGCACCAGCAGCTCGGGGATGCGGGCGAAGTCTTCCCGCAGCGTCTGCAGCATCCGCGGCGTGTAGAGCGCGGCGGCGGGGTGATAGATGGGATACAGCCGCACCGCCCGAGCTCCGAGCATCCTCACCTCGGGCTGACCGTGCAGGCGCGTGATGCCGGTGGGGTCGCCTCGCAGCAGCTTGGTGGAGAAGTTCCCGAGCGTGCAGATCACCGTCGGCTCGATCAGCTCGACCTGGCGCAGCAGGTACTCCTGGCAGTTCTCGATCTCCACCGGCTGGGGGTCGCGGTTGCCCGGCGGACGGCACTTGAGCACGTTGCAGATCCACACCTTGGCCCGCTCGAGCGAGATCTCCTCGAGCAGCTGGTCCAGGAGCCCGCCGGCGCGCCCGACGAAGGGCAGGCCCTGCTCGTCCTCGTTGGCGCCGGGGGCCTCCCCCACGAACATCAGCTCGGCGTCGGCGTTGCCGGACCCGAACACGACCGTCTTGCGCGTGGCGGCCAGCTCGGGGCAGCGCTCGCAGGCGCGGGCCCTCATCAGGAGCTCCTTCAGCGAGTCCCGGCGGGCGGCCGCGGATTGCGGCTGGGCAGCCATCGCCGGGATGCTAACCCCTGCCCGACCAGGCGCGCGGGGTCGCCGTCGGGGATGATCCTGCGGTGAGCGCTCCCCTCGAGCATCCCGTGCTGGCGCCGTTCGACGCGGTCGTCGTGGCACTGCCGTTGCAGGCCGACACGCAGGTGCGGGCCGGGGCCCCGGTGGTGGTGCTGGAGGCGATGAAGATGGAGCACGAGGTGCTCGCCGACGTCGACGGGGTGATCCGCGAGCTTGCCGTGGCGGTGGGCGAAGCCGTCAGCGAGGGCCAGCTGCTGGCGACCCTCGAGCCGCGGGCGGTGTCAGGACAGGTGGCCGAGAGCACCGAGGAGCCCGAATCCGAGGGCGAGCGGACGGACCTGCGCGCCGTTCGCGAGCGCCACGAGATCGGCCTCGACCCCGCCCGTGGCGAGGCCGTCGCCCGCCGTCACGAGCACGGGCGCCGGACCGCGCGGGAGAACCTCGCCGAGCTCGTCGACGCGGGCACGTTCGTGGAGTACGGGCCGCTGCTGTTCGCCGCCCAGGAGCGCCGGCGCACGCGCGAGGAGCTGATCGCCCGCACGCCCGCCGACGGGCTCGTGGGCGGCGTCGGGGACGTGGAGGGGCATCCCTGCGTGGTGATGTCCTACGACTACACCGTGCTGGCGGGGACGCAGGGCATGCGCAACCACGCCAAGAAGGACCGCCTGTTCGAGCTCGCCGAGCGGCGACGGCTGCCGGTGGTGCTGTTCGCCGAGGGCGGCGGCGGGCGCCCGGGCGACGTCGACATGCCGATCGTCGCCGGCCTGGACTGCCGCGCCTTCGCCCTGTTCGCCTCCCTCAGCGGCCTGGTCCCGCTCGTGGGCGTGGCCGGCGGCTACTGCTTCGCCGGCAACGCCGCCCTGCTCGGGTGCTGCGACGTCGTGATCGCGACCGAGGACTCGAGCATCGGGATGGGTGGGCCGGCGATGATCGAGGGCGGCGGCCTGGGCGTCCACCATCCCTCCGAGGTGGGGCCGATCGACGTCCAGTACGGCAACGGCGTGGTCGACCTGCGCGCAGCCGACGAACGCGAGGCCGTCGCGCTCGCCCGGCGCTACCTGTCCTACTTCTACGGCCCGGCCGAGCCCGGCGCGCTGTCGGACCCCGAGCGGCTGCGAACCCTGGTGCCCGAGCAGCGCAAGCGCCGCTATGAGATCCGGGCCGTCGTGGAGGAGCTGTTCGACGAGGGCTCTGTGCTGGAGCTGCGCGGCGGCTGGGGCCCGGGGATGGTGACCTCGCTGGCCCGCCTGGAGGGCCGCCCGCTGGGGGTGATCGCCAACGACGCCCACCATCTCGGCGGGGCGATCGACGCAGAGGCCGCCGACAAGGCCGCCCGCTTCCTGCAGCTGTGCGACGCCTTCGAGCTGCCCGTGCTGCTGCTCTGCGACACGCCCGGCTTCATGGTCGGGCCCGCGGCCGAGCGGACCGCCACCGTGCGCCACTTCGCGCGCATGTTCCTGGCCGGGGCGAACGTGTCGGTTCCGATCGGGACGATCGTGCTGCGCAAGGGCTACGGGCTGGGGGCCCAGGCGATGGCGGCCGGTGGCTTCAAGGCCCCCCTGTTCACGGTCGGATGGCCCACCTCGGAGTTCGGGGCGATGGGCCTGGAGGGAGCCGTGCGCCTGGGGATGCGGCGCGAGCTCGAGGCGATCGAGGACCCCGATGAGCGCGAGCGTGTGTTCGGCGAGATGGTGGCCACCGCCTACGATCGGGGCCGCGGCCTGAACATGGCCGCCTACGGCGAGATCGACGACGTCATCGACCCGGCCGACTCGCGCCGCTGGATCGCCACCCTGTTCGACGACCACGCCCCCGCGTGGTGGGAGCGCGCCGGCAAGAAGCGCCCCAACGTCGACGCCTGGTAGGGCGCGCGGCGCCCGCAGGAGGATTTCGCGCAGGTTGCGGCCCGGCCGCGGAGGCCTCCCCCCGGCGGCGCCGGATCCCGCTTGCGAAAGCCAGAAGCGGGGGTATCATCCCGCTCAGAGGCGGCCACCGGAGCTCCTCCGGGGTGGACCTCGAAGACCAAATGCAGGACCCGACTTAAAGCACGCCGGTATCCACCCAGGAACTGGACGAAGCCGATGAGACACCCGATCCCCGCAGCCGCGAGCGTTCCCCGATGAGGACGCTGCGAACCGTCTCCGAGCTGCGGACGGCGCTCGCTCCGGCGCGCCGGGACGGTCTCTCGATCGGTCTGGTCCCCACGATGGGCGCCCTCCACGACGGCCACCTCGCGCTGCTGGCGCGGGCCCGTGAGGAGTGCGATCTCGTCGTGGTGACGCTGTTCGTGAACCCCTCCCAGTTCGACGAGCAGGCCGACCTCGAGCGCTACCCGCGGGACGAGGACCGCGACGCGCTGCTGGCGGCGCGAGCCGGCGCGGACATCCTGTTCGCCCCCTCGGCCCGAGAGGTCTACCCGGACGGCTTCGCCACCGCGGTCGAGGTGGCCGGCGTCAGCGAGCCGCTGGAGGGCGAGTGGCGCGGAGCGGCGCACTTCCGGGGCGTGGCCACGGTCGTCGCGAAGCTGCTCTGCATGGCGCTCCCCGACGTCGCCTATTTCGGGCGCAAGGACGCCCAGCAGCTGCTCGTGATCCGCCGGCTGGTGGCCGACCTCAACCTGCCGGTGCGGATCGCATCCGTGGCCACCGTGCGCGAGCTCGACGGCCTGGCGCTGTCAAGCCGCAACCGGCGCCTCAGCGCCGAGCAGCGCGAGCGGGCGCTCGGCATCCCGCGCGCGCTGACAGCCGTGCGCGAGCTCGCCGCCGGCGGCGAGCGCTCCGCCGAGGCCCTGCTGGATTGCGCCCGCGAGGTGCTCGCCGAACACGGCCTGCAGACCGAGTACGTGGCGCTGGTCGACCCCGACAGCCTGGCGGCGCTGGGCGAGCTCGAGGGGGACGGCCTGCTGCTGATCGCCGCGCGCGTGGGAGGCGTGCGCCTGATCGACAACGAGATCGTGGGGCCGAGGGCCCGCCAGTCAATCCACGAGGACGGGGTGGCGACCGCCGTTCTCTGAAGGCGGCGTCAACCAGCGTCCGGATAGGAGTCCCCCATGTCAAGCCACCCCGCCATCAGAACACCTGCCGACCCGGTGCGGCTGCCGATGACGCTGCCGCTGCTGGCCGAGAAGAAGCGTCTCGGCGAACCGATCGTGATGGTCACCGCCTACGACTACCCGAGCGCGCGTGCGGCCGAGGCCGCGGGCGTGGACCTGGTGCTGGTGGGGGATTCGGCCGCCACCACCGTGCTCGGCTACACCGCCACGACCCCGGTCGAGCTGACCGACATGCTGGTGCTGACGCGCGCCGTCAGCCGCGGCCTCAGCACCCCGCTGCTGGTCGGCGACCTGCCGTTCGGCTCCTATGAGATCTCCGACGAGCAGGCGATCGCGACCGCCATGCGGATGGTCAAGGAGGGCGGCTGCGAGGTCGTGAAGCTGGAGGGCGGCGGCGAAGCCCCGGCGAGCCGTGCGCGAGCGATCGTAGGCGCCGGCATCCCGGTGATGGGCCACGTCGGCCTCACCCCCCAGACCTCGACCGCGCTCGGCGGCTGGAAGGCCCAGGGGCGCAACGCCCGGGCGGCCGCCCGCATCGCCGCCGAGGCACTCGCGCTGCAGGAGGCGGGCTGCTTCGCGATCGTCTTCGAGGCGATCCCGAGCGCCGTCACCGACGAGCTCATGCGGCTGATCGAGGTGCCCGTGATCGGCATCGGCGCGGGCCCCGCCACCGACGGCCAGGTGCTCGTGTTCCACGACCTGCTCGGTATCCGCGACGGCCTCGGGCCGCGCTTCGTGAAGCGCTACGCCAACCTCCAGCAGGAGATGAACGAGGGCGTCGGCGCGTTCGCGGAGGACGTTCGCACGCGCCGCTACCCGGCACCGGAGCACACCTACTCGATCGACCCGGTCGAGCTGGGCGAGCTGCAAGAGCTGCTGGCGCTGCGCTACCGCACCTGAGGGGCCGCCGTGCGCTACGGCGCCTGCAGCGCCTGGCCCCAGCGGTCCCCGAAGGCGAAGTCCGACACCGGCCGGCGGGCCAGCTTGCGCGGCCACGGGTCGCTGCGGCGGCCAACGCCGATGTGGGCGGCGAGGATCACGTCTTGCGGGATCCCGAGCAGCTCGCGCACGGCCTCCTCGGCCGGCACCAGCAGGGTGGTCATCGCGGCCCCGAGGCCCTCGGCCCGCAGCGCCAGCAGGAGGTTCTGGACGAAGGGGTAGATCGAGGCGCCGCCGACGATGCTGCGGCGCGGCAGCTCGGCGTCGGTGACCGCGAGGTCGTCCAGGCGCACGCCCACGACCAGGTGCAGGGGCACTTCCGCCAGCGAGCGGGCGTACATGTCCGCCCCCTCGATGCGCCGGCGCATGACGGGGTCGGCGTCCGGGTCCTCGAGCACCTTCTCCATCCCCAGGCTGCGCACGTAGGCGCGCCAGTGGGGCAGGTACAGCTCGCCCAGCTTGCGGCGCAGCTCGGGGTCCTGGACCGCGATCACCCGCCAGCCCTGGCGGTTGCCGCCGCTGGGGGCGAAGCGGGCGGCGTCGAGCGCCCGCGCGAGCATCTCGGGTGGAACCGGCTCGCTGTCGAAGCGCCTCGTGGTGGGGGCGCAGCGCATCGCCTCGTACAGGTCCATGCGCCCGCGGACGCTACCCGTATTCGACCGAGCGCAGCACCTTCGCGGGCGCGCCCGCCGCGACCGAGAAGGCGGGGATGTCGCGCGTGACCACGGAGTTGGCCCCGATCACGCAGCGCTCGCCGATCGTGACGCCGCTGGTGACCACGACGTTCGCTCCCAGCCAGCAGTTCGAGCCGATGCGGGTGGGGCCCTTGCTGGTGAAGCCCTGCCAGGTGATCGGCCGCTGCGGGTCGTCGAAGCGGTGGTCGGCGTCGGACACGAAGCAGCCGTTGGCCAGCATGCAGTGCTCGCCGATCTCGACCAGCTCCTGGGCCGCCACCATCACGCCTTTGTTGAGGAAGCTCCCCGCGCCGATGCGCACGCGCGCGCTGCCCGGCGCCGTGATCCAGACACCCGGCTCGAGCAGCACGCCCGGCCCCAGCTCCAGGCGACCCTCGCGCAGGGCCTCGAGCACGTTGCCCTGCACGGGCCAGCGCACGAAGGCTTCGCGGCGCATGAACTCCCAGTGCACGGCCGCCCGGTTCCAGGGCAGCGTGCCGCGCTCGTACCAGCGCCACTTCTGCGCCCACAGGCGCAGCCGGCCCGCGAGCGTCTGCGCCATCGCTAGATGGCAACCATCAGGCGGCGACCTTCGTGCGCCGTCTGCGCGGGGGACGCCCGCGCCGCGCGGCGGGCGCGAGCAGCGGGACGAGGAACTGGCCGGTGTGGGAGGCGGGTTCTAGCGCCACCTCCTCGGGCGTCCCGGTGGCGATCGCGATGCCGCCCTCCTCTCCCCCCTCCGGGCCCATGTCGATGATGCGGTCGGCGCTCTTGATGACGTCGAGGTTGTGCTCGATCACGACCACGCTGTTGCCCGCGTCCACCAGCCGCTGGAGCACCTCGAGCAGGCGCTGGACGTCGGCGAAGTGCAGGCCGGTGGTGGGCTCGTCGAGGATGTACAGCGTCCTGCCGGTGGCGATCTTGGAGAGCTCGGTGGCGAGCTTCACCCGCTGGGCCTCGCCGCCGGAGAGCGTCGTGGCGGGCTGCCCGAGGCGCACATAGCCGAGGCCCACGGCGTCGAGCGTCTCCAGGCGCCGGCGCACCTTGGGGATGTGCTCGAAGAAGTGCAACGCCTCCTCGACCGGCATGTCGAGCACGTCGGCGATGCTGCGTCCCTTGAAGCGGACCTCGAGCGTCTCGCGGTTGTAGCGCTTGCCGTGACACTGTTCGCAGGGCACGTACACGTCCGGCAGGAAGTGCATCTCGATCTTGATCTGCCCGTCTCCGCGGCAGACCTCGCAGCGCCCGCCCTTGACGTTGAAGCTGAAGCGACCCGGCTTGTAGCCCCGGGCGCGCGCCTCCTGGGTCTTGGCGAAGAGGTCCCGGATGACGTCGAACAGGCCCGTGTAGGTGGCCGGGTTGGAGCGCGGCGTGCGCCCGATCGGGGACTGGTCGACGGCGATGATCTTGTCGAGCTGCTCCAGGCCGTGGATCGCACGGTGGCTGCCGGGGCGCCGGCGGGCGCGGTGCAGGCGGTTGGCGACGGCCTTGTAGAGGACGTCGTTGACGAGCGTCGACTTGCCCGACCCCGAGACCCCGGTGACGCACGTCAGCACCCCCAACGGGACGTGGACGTCGATGTCGCGGAGGTTGTGCTGGCTGGCGCCGAGGATCTCGATGTAGCCGCTCGGGGTGCGCCGCTTGGTGGGCGTCTCGATCGTGGCGGCGCCCGACAGGTACTGGCCGGTGAGCGACGCGGGCACGCGCTGGACCTCCTCGGCGGTGCCCTGCGCCACGATCTCACCCCCGTGCTCGCCGGCGCCCGGGCCGAGGTCGACGAGGTGGTCGGCGGCGCGCATCGTCTGCTCGTCGTGCTCGACCACGATCACCGTGTTGCCGAGGTCCCGCAGCCGCTCGAGGGTGGCGATCAGCTTCGAGTTGTCGCGCTGGTGCAGGCCGATCGAGGGCTCGTCGAGGATGTACAGAACGCCCACCAGCGAGGACCCGATCTGGGTCGCCAGGCGGATCCGCTGGGCCTCCCCGCCGGACAGCGTGGCAGCGGCCCGGTCCATCGACAGGTAGCCGATGCCGACGTTGTCGAGGAAGCGCAGCCGTTCTGAGATCTCGCGCAGGATCAGGCGCGCCACGTGGCGGTCGGTCTCGGACAGCTCTACCTCCTCCAGCCACTGCAGGGCGCGGCGGGCGGAGAGCGCGGTGAAGTCCTCGATGCGGGTGCCGGCCACCAGCACCGCGCGCGACTCGGGTCGCAGGCGGGCGCCACCGCACTCCGGGCAGGCCCGCAGCGACATGTACTCCTCGATCTTCTCGCGCGACCATTCGGAGTCCGTCTCGCGATAGCGGCGCTGGAGGTTGGGCACGATGCCCTCGAAGCGGGCGGCGTAGGAGCGCCGGCGGCCGAAGCGGTTGCGGTAGGTGACCTGGATCGGCTCGCCCCCGGTCCCGTACAGGAACACGTCGCGCTGCTCCTCGGGCAGCTCCTCCCACGGGGCGTCGAGGTCGACGCCGTACTCTTCCGCGATCGCCTCGGTCATCTGGGCGTAGTAGTTGGAGGCGCTCGAGGCCCACGGCGCGATCGCCCCTTCCCCGATCGACAGCGACGGGTCGGGCACCACCAGCTCGGGATCGATCTCCATCATCGAGCCCAGCCCGGTGCAGCGGTCACAGGCGCCGTGGGGGGAGTTGAAGGAGAACACGCGCGGCTCGAGCTCGATCAGCGAGGGGCCGTGCTCGGGGCAGGCGAAGCGCTCCGAGTAGGTGAACACGGTGCCCGGCTCGGGGACTTCGCCGGGGAGGATCTGCCCAGAGGGGGCGCGGGTGCCCTTCGCGCCGGTGGCGTGGGTGCCGTCCGTTTCCTCGCCGTCGCCGCCCTTGCCTGCCTTGCCCGCGCCGACGATCTCGATCTCGACGAGGCCCTCCGCGCGCTGTACCGCGGTCTCGATCGAGTCGGCCAGCCGCTTGCGCAGGTCGTGGCGCATCACGAGCCGGTCCACGACCACCGAGATGTCGTGCTTGTAGCGCTTGTCGAGCACGATCGACTCCTCCAGCATGCGCACGCGGTCGTCGATCTTGACCCGCGCGAAGCCGTCCGACCGCAGTTCGTCGAGCAGCTTGCCGTACTCGCCCTTGCGGCCCCGCACGATCGGTGCGAGCACCATGAAGCGGGTGCCCTCGCCCAGCTCCATCACCTGATCGACGATCTGCTCGGCCGACTGGCCCACGATCGGGCGCCCGCAGATCGGGCAGTGGGGCTTGCCCACACGGGACCACAGCAGGCGCAGGTAGTCGTAGATCTCGGTCACCGTCCCGACCGTCGAGCGAGGGTTGCGGGAGGTGGTCTTCTGGTCGATCGAGATGGCCGGCGAGAGGCCCTCGATCGAGTCCACGTCGGGCTTGTCCATCTGGCCCAGGAACTGGCGCGCGTAGGCCGACAGCGACTCGACGTAGCGGCGCTGGCCCTCGGCGTAGATGGTGTCGAAGGCCAGGCTCGACTTGCCCGACCCCGACAGCCCGGTGATCACGACCAGGGCGTCGCGGGGCAGCTCGAGCGAGATGTCCTTGAGGTTGTGCTCGCGGGCACCCGAGACTCGGATCTGGTTGCCCGCCGGTATCTGGTCGCCGGCCGCCATCGTTCCAGCGATTCTATAAATGCGAACAGATGTTCGCCTGGCCCCTCATGGGACCGTGAGCGGCCGCGCCGCTCAGCCCTCGACGGCGGCGTAGACCTCGTCGATCAGCTTGAGCCGGTCGGGGAGTTCGAAGTTCTCGGCCAGGTAGCGCTCGGTCTCGGCCCGCGACTCGCCGTTGAGGGCCATGTTGAGGGCCACCAGGCGGGCGCCGTCGAGGTCTCCGGGGACGGCCTCCTTCTCCGGGTCGGGCTCGGGAGCCGCGGCCGGCGGGGCCGCCTCGGCGGCGGGGGCGGGCTCGGGGGCGGGTCTCGGGCGGGGCAGGGGGCTCGGCCGGGATGCTCGCGGGCGCGGGCTCCCGGACCGGCTCGGGCGGCGGGGCGGCGGCTGCCGGCGCCTTCGCGACGGGCCCGCCGCCGTGGCCGGAGGCGGCGTCGTAGAGCTCGTGCATGCCGGTCTCGACCGCGGCGAGGTCGCTCGCCAGGCGGCGGGCGCCGGCGCGGAGGCTCTCGACCAGGGCCCCCACCTCGCCCTCCATCGAGCCGACCCGGTCGAGCAGCCCGGAGGCGGCCTGCTCGACGGCGGCCACGTGGGCGCGGGCGCGCTCGAGCGATTCCTCGCGGTTCTGGTCGGCGTCGCGGTCGGCCTCTTCGCGGACCGCGCGGGCCTCCTCGAGGGCGTTGTGCTCGATGTCGGCGGCGGTGGCCTCGGCCGCCTCGAGGATGCTCTGCACCTGGGTGGCCGCCGAGGAGGCGAGCGACAGGTCGGGGGAGCCGTGGGCGGCCGTCCGCTGGATGTCCTCGAACTCGCCCGCGAGCGCCCTCAGGTGTGCGTCGACGGCGTCCGGGTCATAGCCACGGCGGCCGATCGGGAAATCCTTACGTTCGATTGCCTGTCGGTCGAGGTCCAAGGCGGGGGAATCCTAGGCGATCTCTTTCGCGGGGGTCTCGCGCCCGGCTGGAGCGCGCTGCGAGTGTACATCTATGTCCCGTAGGTCGCGCCGCAGCTCGCGCAGCTCGTCGCGCAGCTGGGCGGCGTACTCGAAGCGCAGCTCCTCGGCGGCCACCAGCATCTCCTCCTCCAGCTCCACGGCCATCTTCTCGAGCTCGTCGCGGGGCAGCTCCTCGGCCGAGCGGGCGGCGCTGTTACGGCGCGAGCGCCGCCGTCCGCGGGGGACCTTGGACTCTGCCTGCAGGAACTCGGCGATGTCGGAGATCCCCTTCACGATCGTTGCCGCGGTGATCCCGTGCTCCTCGTTGTAGGCGACCTGGATCTCGCGCCGGCGGTCGGTCTCCGAGATCGCCGCCCGCATCGCCTTGGTCTCCTTGTCGGCGTACATCAGCACCGTCCCGCCGACGTTGCGGGCGGCCCGGCCGATCGTCTGGATCAGCGACGTCTCGCCACGCAGGAAACCCTCCTTGTCGGCGTCGAGGATCGCCACCAGCGAGACCTCGGGCAGGTCGAGCCCCTCGCGCAGCAGGTTCACGCCCACGAGCACGTCGTACTCGCCGAGGCGCAGGTCGCGGATGATCTGGATCCGTTCGAGCGTGTCGATCTCCGAATGCAGGTAGCGGGTCCTGAAGCCCATCTCGAGCAGGTACTGGGACAGGTCCTCGCTCATCTTCTTCGTGAGCGTCGTCACGAGCACGCGCTCGTCGCGATCCACACGGGCGCGGACCTCGTTCATCAGGTCGTCGATCTGGTTGGCGGTCTCGCGCACCTCGACCACCGGGTCGACGATGCCCGTGGGCCTGACGATCTGCTCCACCACGTTCGTGGACCGCGTCCGCTCGTACTCCCCCGGGGTGGCCGACACGAACATCAGCTGGGGGGTGATGGAGAGGAACTCCTCGAAGGTCTGGGGGCGGTTGTCGAGCGCGCTCGGCAGCCTGAAGCCGTAGTCGACGAGCGTCTGCTTGCGTGAACGGTCGCCCTCGTGCATGCCCCCGATCTGGGGCACGGTCTGGTGGGACTCGTCGATGAAGCAGACGAAGTCCTCGGGGAAGTAGTCGATCAGGCAGTAGGGCCGCTCGCCGGGCCGGCGCCCGTCGAGGATCCGCGAGTAGTTCTCGATCCCGGAGCAGAAGCCGACCTCGCGCAGCATCTCCATGTCGTACTGGGTGCGCTGGCGCAGCCGGTGGGCCTCGAGCTGCTTGCCCTCCGCGATCAGCTCCTCGGTGCGCTGCTCGAGCTCGGCGCCGATCGCTTCGACGGCCGCCTCGATCGTGCCCTCGCGGACGTTGTAGTGGGTGGCGGGCCAGATCGCCACGTGCTCGAGGTCGTCGGCGATCAGCTCGCCGGTGAGCGGGTCGAAGTGCTGCAGGCGCTCGACCTCGTCGCCGAACATGCTGGCCCGGAAGGCCGTCTCGGCGTAGGCCGGGAACACCTCCAGCGTGTCACCGCGGACGCGGAAGGTTCCGCGTGAGAGCACGGAGTCGTTGCGGGTGTACTGGATCGAGACGAGTTTGCGCAGCAGGGCGTCGCGGTCGACGGACTCGCCCCGCTTGAGGATCTGCATGTTCATCTCGTAGGTTTCCGGCGAGCCGAGGCCGTAGATGCACGACACCGAGGCCACCACGATCACGTCCCGGCGGGCGAACACGGCGGCGGTGGCCGCGTGTCGCAGGCGGTCCACCTCCTGGTTGATGGCCGAGTCCTTCTCGATGTACAGGTCCCGGCTGGGGACGTAGGCCTCGGGCTGGTAGTAGTCGTAGTAGGAGACGAAGTACTCGACCGCGTTGTCGGGGAAGAAGGTTCGGAACTCGTTACACAGCTGGGCGGCCAGCGTCTTGTTGTGGGCGATCACCAGCGCCGGGCGCTGGACGGCCTCGATCACCCCGGCCATCGTCATCGTCTTGCCCGTTCCGGTGGCCCCGAGCAGCGTCTGGAAGCGTTCCCCGGCCCCCACCCCGCGGGCCAGCTCCTCGATCGCCTTCGGCTGGTCGGCGGTCGGCGTGAAGGCGGGATCGAGCTTGAAATCTGGCATGCGTCGCGGGTCCCCTGCAGGTTAGCCGCCGCGTGGCGGGCTCAGGCGAGGCCGAGCTCGCGCGCGTAGTCGCTGCGATACACCTGCTCGGCGTCGAGCACCCGGTGGACGTATTCGCGCGTCTCCGGGAAGGGGATGTCCGCGATCGTCAGCTCGCGGCCGGAGGCGTCGGCGTGGGCCACCCAGCGGTCGACGTTGGCCAGGCCCCCGTTGTAGGCGGCGAGCGCCAGCACCTCGTTGCCGCCGTAGTGGTCGAGCAGGTAGCGCAGGTAGTAGCTGCCGTAGGCCACGTTCACGCTCGGGGTGGCCAGGTCGCTGGAGCTGAAGGTCCGCCCGCCAGACAGTTTTGCCAGGTAGTAGGCGGTTTCCGGCAGGATCTGCATGAGGCCCTCGGCGCCGGCGGAGGAGGGCCGCGGTTCGAATTTCGACTCGGCGTAGATGACCGCGGCGATCAGCGCCGGGTCGAGGCGCTTTTCGGCGGCCTGCGCGCGGATGATCTGGGTGTCGGCCAGCGGCAGGGTGTGGCCGCGGTCGGCCTCGCCGAGCACGACGAGCGCCAGCGCGCCGCACAGCAGCACAGCCCCGAGCACCAGCCAGGTTCCGAGCGCGCGCTGACTCATGGTCGGTCTAGCTTGTCAAGCACCTCCGACAGCTGACGGGACAGATCCTGCTCCGTCCCGTCGTTATGAACCACGAAGGTAGCGCGGGCGGCCTTCTCCTGCTGGCTGAGCTGGCGGGCGTCGCGCTCCTCGAGCAGCACCTGCCCGCGAGCGGCCGCCCGCGAGCGGCGCAGCGACTCGTCGGCGAGCACGGCGATGGTGGCGTCGTAGCCCTCCTGCAGGCCCGCCTCGAACAGCAGCGGCACCTCGACCACCGCCGCCCGCGGCGCCGGCTCCAGCAAGCGCGCCCGCTCCAGCCAGGAGGCGATCCGCCGGCCCACCTGTGGCCACACCAGCCCCTCCAGCCAGGCGCGGTCCTCCGGGGTGGCAAATGCGCGCCGGGCGAGCTCCGGGCGGTCGATGCGACCGTCGGGCGCGACCTCGGCCCCGAAGCGCTCGCTCAGGGCCGCCACCACCTCCGGGCTCTCGTACAGCTCGTGGACGACCTCGTCGCTGGAGATCACCTCCGCCCCCAGCTCGCGCAGGGCGCCCAGGGCGGTCGACTTGCCCGCGCCCATCCCGCCGGTGAGCCCCACGAACGGGACCGCGGCGCTCACGGCAGCGACCCACGCAGGCGGAACCCTTCGAGCGGTCGCGCCGTGGTCTAGTCCTGCTGTGCGGAGTCCGCCGTCAGCTCCGGCTCGGCGACGCCGCCATCCTCGGGCGCCGCTGCTCCGTTGCCGTCGCCGGTAACCGCGGGTGCGTCCTCGGCCACGGGCGCCTCAGGCGCGGCGGCCTCGGCGCTCGGGGCCTCGGGGGCCGGAGCCTCCGCGGCGGGCGCCTCGGGCGCGGGCGCCTCGGCGACGTCCTCGCCGGCGGGCGCAGCGACATCGGCGGTCTCGGGCGCGTCCACCTCGGGCGCGTCCACCGCGGCCACGCCTGCCTCCGGGCCGGCGGCCTCAGCGGCGGGAACCTCGGCGGCGGCCTGCTCGGCCGCGGGGGCCTCAGCGGCGGGCTCGGCGGCCTCTGCGGCGGGCTCGGCGGCCTCGCCGTCCAGTGGCTCGGTGGCGTCCTCGCCTGCCGGAACGTCGTGGCTGGCCGGGGCGCGAGACGGGCAGGATCTGGTCCTCGACACGCTTGGCCGACAGCGACAGGCGCCGGCGCTCGGAGTCGATCTCGAGGATCTTCACGCGGATCTCATCGCCCGGGTGGACGATCTCGCGCGGGCTCTCGACGTGGTGGGGAGCAAGCTCGGAGATGTGCACGAGGCCCTCGACGCCGTCGAGGATCTCGACGAAGGCGCCGAAGGTGACGACCTTGGTGACCTTGCCTTCGAGCTCGTCGCCGACGTTGTAGGTGTCGACGATCCGCTGCCAGGGGTCCTCCTGGGTCTGCTTGAGACCGAGCGAGATGCGCTGGCGGTCGCGGTCGATGTCGAGCACCTTGACGCGCACGGTGTCGCCGATCGAGAGGATCTCGCTGGGGTGGTTCACGTGCGACCAGGACAGCTCGGAGATGTGGATCAGGCCGTCGATCCCGTCGAGGTCCACGAAGGCGCCGAAGTCGACGATGTTCGAGATCTGGCCTTCGACCACGAGGCCGGGCTGGAGACGGTCGAGGATCTGCTGGCGGACCTCCTTGCGCTCCTCCTCGAGCACCGCGCGCCGCGACAGCACGACGTTGTTGCGGGAGCGGTTGAGCTCGATCACCTTGGTCTCGATCTTGGTCCCCATGTACTCGTCGAGGTTGGGGACGCGGCGGATGTCGACCAGTGACGCGGGCAGGAAGCCGCGCACGCCGAGGTCGATGATGAGGCCGCCCTTGACCACCTCGATGACGGTCCCTTCGACCGGCTCGCCCGACTCGGCGGCCGCTTCGATGCGCCGCCACGCCTTCTCGAAGCGGGCGCGCTTCTTGGACATGATCAGGCGCCCGTCCTGGTCCTCCTTGGTGAGGACGATCGCGTCGACCTCCTCGCCCAGGTGGACCTCTTCGCTGGGGTCCACGGCCTTGCGGATCGACAGCTCGTTGGCGGGGATGACGCCCTCGGACTTGTAGCCGATGTCGACGAGGACCTCGTCCTTGTCGATGCGCACCACGTGGCCGGTCACGACCTCGCCCTCCTCGATCGGGCGGAACGTGGCCTCGTAGTTCGGGACGATCTGGCCGTCCACTTCCAGCAGCAGCCCGTTGGACCCTTCGACCACGTGGGCTGCCGCGTCTTCCGTCACTGTCTGCACTGGGCGAAGCGTAGCGCAGCCGTATCATTGCGGGGGAATGCCTGTTCGAGCCACGAAGCGGGGCGTGGAGCGCACCCGCCTGCAGCGCGACTGCGACGTACTCGTGTGCGGAGCGAGCTTTGCGGGGCTCGCCGTGGCGCGCGAACTCGCCGACACCGGCGCCCACGTGATGGTGGTCGACCGCTACGAGATCGGCGAGCGCCAGACCTCGGCCTGCGGCATCCCGACCTCGTGGCTGATGGCGCTGGAGCTGGACTCCTCGCTGCGTCAGAGCTTCGACGCGCTCGTCGTCCACACCCCCTTCCGCACCTCCCGCTGGCAGCTGCCCTGGTCCTTCTCGACCTTCGACTACCGCGAGCTGTGCGCGCTGATGTGGGAGCAGGCCCAGACCCAGGCCGAGACGCCGACGCTCGAGTTCGAGACCGCGACGGTGACCGGCCGCCGGGGCCACACCGTCGAAACGGACCGCGGCGAGCTGAGCGCGCCGCTGGTGGTGGACGGGCTGGGCTGGCGCCGGGTGCTCTCCAACGCCCAGCCGATCCAGCCCCCGCGCGCGCGTCTATCCCGCGGCCTTGAGGTCCACCCGCCGGGGACCGGCCGCGACATGGAGCTGTGGCTCGACGCCGGCTACGTGCGCGCGGGCTACTCGTGGAGCTTTCCCGCCGGCGACGAGCTGCGTGTCGGCGTGGGCTCCTTCTGGCCCAGCCATCACGTCAAGGAGCCGACCGTGCGGCTGGCCGGCGACCTCGGCCTGCCGGCCCAGGGCTACCAGGGCAACTGGATCCCGCACCAGCTGCGGCGCGCGGTGGAGGACGGCGTCTTCTTCGTCGGCGACTCGGCCGGACACTGCCTGCCGCTGACCGCCGAGGGCATCCGCACCGCGCTCTACTTCGGGCTCGCGTGCGGCCGTGAGCTGAGGGCCGTACTCGACGGAAGTCGTACGCGCGAGCAGGCCCTGGCCCGCTACGCCGCCTTCTCCGACGCACACGCGCGCAAGTTCCGCTGGCTGCTGGCGGTCCAGCGCGCCGTCGGCCAGATCACCCCGAGCCGCGCCGCCAGCGCGCTCGTGAAGGGCTTCGAGAACCGGCGCCTGACGCGCTGGGCGTTCTCCCACTACCTCGCGATCGCGCCGCCGTCGTTCGTCGCGGCCGGCGCCGCCGCCAGGTCCTCGAGCGCCAGCGCGAGCAGCCGCACGCCCTCCTCGATCGCCGGCTCGGCCAGGTTGGCGTAGCCGAGGACGAGCCCGTCGTCGAGCGGGCGCGGCCTCAGGTACGCATAGCCGAGCGGGTAGACGCCGACCGAGCGCCGCGCGGCGGCGCGCATCAGGGCGAGGCCGTCGACCGCCCGCGGCAGGCGCACGATCGCGTGCAGGCCTGCGGCCACACCGGTCACGCGCGCGCCGGGCAGGTGACGCGCGACCGCCGCGACGAGCGCGTCCCGGCGGGCGCGATAGCGGCGGCGGGCCTGGCGCAGGTGGCGGTCGTAGTCACCGGATTCGATCAGGTGGGCCAGCGCGAGCTGGTCCAGCGTCGGCGAGCCGGCGTCGGCCAGGCGCTTCTGCTCGGCGAAGGCGTCCACCAGCCGCTCCGGGAGCACCAGCCAGCCCAGCCGCAGCGCCGGCGCCAGCGTCTTGCTGACCGTGCCCATGTAGGCCACGCGGTCCGGAGCGAGCCCCTGCAGGGCGCCCAGCGGCTGGCGGTCGAAGCGGAACTCGGCGTCGTAGTCGTCCTCGATCACGAGCGCCTCGCGCGAGCGCGCCCAGCTCAGCAGGCCCGCCCGCCGGCCCGCCGGTAGCGCGACCCCGGTCGGCGACTGGTGCGCGGGGGTGACGAGCACGGCGGCCGGGAACAGCGGCTCGAGCGCCTCCACCCGCGCGCCGTCCTCGTCGAGGGGCAGCGCGAGCAGCGAGGCGCCGGCGGCGGTGAAGATCTCGCGGTGCAGCGGCAGGCCCGGATCCTCGACGGCGACCTCGAGGTCGCTCCCCAGCACGCCCGCCAGCAGCGTGAGCGCCTGTGCCGCGCCGGCGCACACGAGCACGGTGCTCTCGTCCGCGACGACCCCCCGCACGCGGCGCAGGTGACCGGCGAGTGCCCGCCGCAGCTCCACCGCCCCGCGCGGGTCGGGGTAGCCGAGCGCGCTGTCGGGGGCCTCGCGCAGGACCGCCCGCTGGGCGCGCAGCCAGGCGCGCCTGGGAAAGCCGGCGAGGTCGGGGCTGCCGGGGAAGAAGTCGTAGCGCAGCGCCCGGGCCGGCGCCGAGGCGGGCGCCGCAGCCGCGCTGAGGGCGCCCGCGGCCACGAACGTCCCCGCGCCCGGGCGCGCCGTCAGGTAGCCCTCGGCCAGCAGCTGGGCGTAGGAGTCCACCACCAGCCGGCGCGAGACGCCGAGATCGGCGGCCAGCGAGCGCGACGGCGGCAGCCGCGAGTCGGCGGCCAGGCGGCCGTCGCGGATCGCCCCGCGCAACTCCTCCTCGAGCTGGGCGCGGAGCCCCCGCGGCGCGCCGCGGTCGAGTCGCAGGAGCAGGTCTCCTCCAGAATTGGTACCCATCAAAAGCCTTCAATTGGTGCTTTACGGTGCACCATCGAAAGCATATCGTGGGGTCCGATGAGTGCCATCACACCGACCGCCGCGCGCACCGCAACCGCCACCCCGGCGCCTCGCCTGCTCGACCTCGGGCTGGCGGTGTTCGCGGTCGTGTACATAGCCGAGGCGCTGTTCATGACGATCAGCCCGCACGCCTTCTACACCTCGATCGGCCCCTTCAACGCCTACAACCCCCACTACCTGCGCGACAACGCGACCTTCTCCGCGGCCCTGGGCGCCGGCCTGGCGGTGGCGGTCGTCCGGCCCTCGTGGCGCGTGCCGATGCTGGCGGTGAGCACGCTCCAGTACGGCCTGCACAGCATCAATCACCTGGTCGACATCGACATCGCCCACCCGCGCTGGACTGGCTTCTTCGACTTCTTCTCGCTCCTCCTCGCGACGCTGGCGCTGGCATGGCTGCTGCGCACCGCGATCACGTACGAGCGGGCGGCCGCGAGACCCCACAACCGAAGGGAGATCCCCCGATGACCCGTATCCAGACGCGCGAAGGGCGCGACGCCCCCCTCCCGGTGCGCGTGATCCAGCGTCAGGTGCGGCGCAAGATGGGCCGCGACGTGGACCCGATCGGCGTCTACGCCCACGCCCCGGGGATGCTGATCGGCTACTGCGTATACGAGCAGGCCACGGCCAGGGAGCATGCCGTCGAGGAGCGGCTGAAGATGCTGGCCGTGCTGAAGGCGGCGGCCCTGCTGCGCTGCCGCTTCTGCGCCGACATCGGCTCGGCCGAGGGGCGCGCCGCGGGCATCACCGAGGAGCAGCTGCTGGCGCTGCCGCGCTATCGCGAAAGCGACGCCTTCGACGAGCTCGAGCGGCTCGTGCTCGACTACGCCGTGGCGATGACGTGCACGCCGCCGGAGATCGGCGACGAGCTGTTCGCCGCCCTGCGTGAGCACTTCGACGAGCGCCAGATCGTCGAGCTGACGAACATCATCGCGCTCGAGAACCTGCGCTCGCGCTTCAACATCGCCTTCGACATGGACCCCGCGGGCTTCTCGGAGGGCAGGGTCTGCATCGTGCCGGAGTCGCCGCCGGCGGCGCTCAGCGCGGCGTGAGGGTCCTCCTCGCCGGGGCCACCGGCGTGATCGGCCGCGCGCTGCTGCCGCAGCTGCTCGAGCAGGGCCACGAGGTGGTGGCGATGTGCCACTCCCCGGACAAGCTCGAGGGGCTGCGCGCCCAGGGCGCCGAGGCGGTGGCGGCCGATGCGCTCGACGCCGCCGCGCTCCACGGCGCCGTCGCCGCGGCCCGCCCGCAGGCGGTGATCCACCAGCTCACCGCGATCCCCGCGCGCATCAACCCGCGCAAGATGGTGCGCGACTTCGCCCAGAACGACCGCCTGCGCACGGAGGGGACCGCCAACCTCGTGGCGGCCGCCAAGGCGGCCGGGGCCGAGCGCCTGATCGCCCAGAGCATCGCCTTCGCCTACGCCCCCGGCCCCCCGGGGACCGTCCATGCCGAGGGCGACCCCCTGATCGCTCCGGAGGGGGCACCGAAGGAGTTCCGCCGCTCGGCGGGAGCGATCGCGGCGCTCGAGGGAGCGGTGCTGGGCGCCGGCGGCGTGGTGCTCCGCTACGGCTACTTCTACGGGCCCGGGAGCTCGGTCTCGCGCGAGGGCTCGATGGGCGCCGACGTCTCGCGCCGGCGGCTTCCGATCGTGGGCTCGGGCGCCGGGGTGTGGTCGTTCATCCACGTCGCCGACGCGGCCTCGGCGACCGTGGCCGCGCTCGCCCTGCAGGGCCCGAAGGTGCTGAACGTGGTCGACGACGAGCCGGCCCGGGTGTCGGAGTGGATCCCGGCGCTGAGCGAGGCGCTCGGCGCGCCCGCACCGCGCCGCGTCCCGGCGCTGGTCGCCAAGCTCGCCGCCGGCAGCTACGGCACCGCCGTCATGACCAGCTCCCAGGGAGCCGCCAACGCCGCCGCCCGCGCGCAGCTCCCCGGCTGGAGCCCGCGCTACCCGTCCTGGCGCGAGGGCTTCCGCACGGGGCTGTAGCGCGCCGGCGCGCCGGCGCGCGTCGGCTGTGGCGCCCCCGCGCGCGGGCTCCGGCGCCCCGGCCGGCGCTGCTACTTGCGCACCACGAGCAGGACGCCGGCCACCAGCAGCGCGAGGCCGATCACGCGCTGGGCGCTGACCTCCTGCCTGGCGACCCCCAGCAGCCCGAAGCGGTCGATCACGACCGACACCGCCAGCTGGCCGGTGATCACGACGGCGGTCAGGCCGGCCGCGCCCAGCGTGCGCACCACCACCAGGGCCACCGACACGTACACCGCTCCCAGCAGGCCGCCGATCAGGGCCCAGGAGGGAGCTTTGCCGACGTTGCCCAGCGCGCCGAGGCCGCCGTTGACGATCGAGGTGATCACCAGCAGTACGGCGGTGCCCACCAGGAACGAGAAGCTCGCCGCGGGCAGCGTCCCGATCGCCTTGCCGAGGCGCGAGTTGATCGGCGCCTGCATCCCCACCAGGCACCCCGCCACCACGCCCACGAGCACGGCCAGCGGCCGGCTCACGGCTGCACCGGCGTCACTTCGCGTCCAGCCAGGTGGCGCCCTGACCGATGTCGACCCCGAGCGGCGGCTCGCGCGGCTCCCACACCGCGACCATCTCCCGCTCGATCAGCTCACGGGCGGCCGCGGTCTCCTCCGGCGGGCCTTCGAACAGCAGCTCGTCGTGGATCGTCAGCAGCAGGCGCGTGTCGAGGCCGGCGTCGGCGAGCGCACGGTGGGTGCGCACCATCGCGAGCTTGATGATGTCGGCCGCCGTGCCCTGCACGACGGTGTTGACGGCCAGCCGTTCGCCCTGGGTGCGCACCTGGTAGTTGCGAGCCCGCAGCTCGGGGATCTGACGCTGGCGGCCCCACAGCGTGCGCACTTCGCCCTGCTCGCGGGCCCGTTCGACCGTCTCCACCATGAAGCGTGCCAGCGCCGGGAAGCGCTCGAGGTAGGTGTCGATGAACTCCTTCGCCTCCTCGCGGGGGATGTTCAGGCGATCCGCCAGGCCGAAGTCGGAGAGGCCGTAGACGATCCCGTAGTTGATCATCTTGGCCTTCGAGCGCATGCCCGGGTCGATGTCCGGAGCCTCGACGTCGAACACGCGCGAGGCGGTGGCGGTGTGGACATCCTCGCCGCGGGCGAAGATCTCCATCAGCGCGTCCTCCTCGGCCACGTGGGCCAGCACCCGCAGCTCGATCTGGGAGTAGTCGGCGCTGATCAGCTGCTGTCCCTCCTGGGCCTCGAAGCAGCCCCTGATCTCACGGCCGAGCGGGGTCCGGATGGGGACGTTCTGCATGTTCGGGTTGGTGCTCGACAGGCGCCCGGTCTGCGCCACCGCCTGCAGGTAGGTGGTGTGGATGCGGGAGTTGGCATCGACCATTTCCGGCAGCACGTCGAGGTAGGTCTTGACCAGCGTCGAGAGCTCGCGGAAGCGCTCGACCTTGGGCACGATCGGGTGCTCGGAACGGATCGCCTGCAGCACGCGGGCGTCGGTCGAGAAGCCGGTCTTGCCGCGGCGCTTGCGCGAGAGGCCGAGCTTCTCGAACAGCACCTCCCCCAGCTGCTGCGGGGAGGCGATCAGGAACTCGGTCCCGGCGAGCTCGAAGATCTCGCTTTCCAGCTCGGTGAGCTCGGCGCGCACGCGCTCGGTGATTCCCCCCAGGCGCTCGACGTTGAGGCGCACGCCGAGCAGCTCCATGTCGCGCAGCACGCTCACCAGCGGCAGCTCGATCTCCTCCATCACACGCTCCAGGCCGCGCTCGGCGATCTGCTCGCGCTGCCAGTCGGCCAGCGCCCCCAGCATCAGCGCACCGCCGGCGAGCGGGTCCTCGAGCGCGCTCCCCAGACCGCGCTCCTCGGTCAGCTCCTCGAACGGGTAGCCGCGCCGGGCGGGCTCCAGCAGGTAGGCCCCCAGCAGCGTGTCGTGCACGAGCCGGGGCGGCACCAGCCCCAGCGCCTTGGCGTCATGGGCGGTGACGGGACGCTCGCCGCACGCCGCCACGAGCTCCTCGCTGCTCTCGCATTCGCCGCTCAGGACCTCGCCGTCGTGGGCCACGGCGAAGCGCCATGGCCGTCCCTCGGCGAACAGCTCCCCGTCGGGGGCCTCGCGCTCGTCGGCCAGCACGGCCAGCTCGGCGTCGTCCGGCAGGCCGGCGAGGTCGGCCACGCTCCCCTCACGCAGGCGTGCGGTGAGGGTGACCTCGGCCGAGGGGGCGGGCGCGGCGACGTCGGGATCGCCGAGCGCCTCCTCCAGGCGCCGCAGCGGGTCGCGCAGCTCGTAGCGGCGGAAGAACTCGCGCACGAGGACGCGATCGGGCTCGCGGGCCGCCTCGGCGGCCAGGTCGACGTCGACGTCGATGTCGCGCTGGACGGTCGCCAGCTGCTTGGACATGCGGGCGTCCTCGGCGTGCTCGAGCAGGTTCTGTTTGCGCTTGGGACCGCTGATGTCGTCGATGTGCGACAGCACCCCCTCGAGCGTGCCGTGCGCGCGGATCAGGTCGGCGGCGGTCTTCTCGCCGATGCCCGGGACACCGGGGATGTTGTCCGAGGTGTCGCCCTTGAGCCCGTAGAAGTCGGGGATCAGCTCGGGCGGGATGCCGTAGCGGTCGATCACCGCCTGGCGGTCGTAGACCTTGGTGTCGGTGATCCCGCGCGAGGTGGCCATCACCTTGATCAGCCCCGGCTCGTCGACCAGCTGCAGGGCGTCGCGGTCGCCGGTCACGATCATCACCGACACCGGCGGCTCGGAGCCGGTGGCACGCGCCGCCAGCGAGGCGATCACGTCGTCGGCCTCGTAGCCCTCGACGCGCACGTTGCCGTAGCCGAACGACTCCACCAGCGGTTCCATCGCGGGCCACTGCTGCTTGAGCAGGTCGGGCCGCGAGCGGCGCTGGGCCTTGTACTCGGAGAAGACCTCCGAGCGGCCGGAGGTACCGGCGTCCCACACGACCAGGGTCGGGCAGACGCCGTACTCGGTGACGATCTTGACCAGCATCGAGGCGAACCCGAAGATCGCGTTGGTGGGCTCGCCGGTCGAGGTCGCGATCGACTCCGGCAGCGCGTAGAAGGCCCGGTAGACGAGGCTCGGGCCGTCGATCAGGAACAGGCGCCGATCGCCGCCGGACGGCTGCTTCGCGGCCCCGGCCGCCCCGGCACCCGTGCGCGCTTTCGTCCCGACGGCCATTCATCGAGCACTCTACGAGGACACGCCCGCGGCCGTCCCGGCGGGTGCTCCGCCCCGCCACGGCGGGCGCGAGGCGAGATACCGCCTAACATCTCCTGCCGCCAACTACCGGGGAGCACCATCGACGTGAGCGCAACACCGAGCGCCCAATACCGCATCACGATCCGCGTCAAGCTCGACGGGTCGAAGGACACCCTCGGTGCCGTCACGAGCGAGATCGGCGCCGCGGGCGGCGTCGTGGGCGCCGTCGACGTCGTCGAGATGGACGGCACCAGCAGCCTGCGGGACATCGTCGTGGACGCCTGGTCGCGCGAGCACTGGCGCCACATCATCGAGGCCATCGACGGGGTCGCCGGGGCGGAGACGATCGACACCACCGACCGCACCTTCCAGCTGCACCTCGGGGGCAAGATCGAGCAGCTCAACCGGCACCCCCTGAAGACCCGCGACGACCTCTCGATGCTCTACACACCCGGCGTCGCCCGCGTCTGCCTGGCGATCGACGAGGACCCGGACCGGGCCTTCCAGTACACGATCAAGCGCAACACCGTGGCCGTCGTGTCCGACGGCAGCGCGGTGCTCGGGCTGGGAGACATCGGCCCGCTCGCGGCAATGCCGGTGATGGAGGGCAAGTGCTGTTTGTTCAAGGAGTTCGCCGGGGTAGATGCGTTTCCGATCTGCCTGGCGACGAAGGACACCGAGGAGATCGTGCGCACGGTCACGGCGCTGGCGCCGACGTTCGGCGGCATCAACCTCGAGGACATCGCCGCCCCCCGCTGCTTCGAGATCGAGGATCGCCTCAAGGAGGCCCTCGACATCCCCGTCTTCCACGACGACCAGCACGGCACGGCCGTGGTCGTGATGGCGGCGGTGCTGAACGCCGTCAAGCTCACCAACCGCCGCCTGGAGGACCTGCAGGTGCTGATCATCGGCCTCGGCGCGGCCGGCGTGGCCGTCGCCAAGATCCTGCTCGAGGCCGGCGTGCGGCACATCATCGGCGCCGACTCGCGGGGCGCACTTCACGTCCAGCGCGAGGACTACCTCGACGGCTCGATGAACTCGGTCAAGCGCTGGATCGCCGAGACCACCAACCCGGACTGCCGCGCGGGCTCCCCGGCCGACGTGATCGAGGGCGCGGACCTGTTGATCGGCGTCTCGGGCGCCAAGGCCCTGCCGGCGCAGGCCCTCGAGCGCATGAACGACGACGCGATGGTGTTCGCGATGGCCAACCCGAATCCCGAGGTCGACCCCGAGGAGGCCGCGCCGCACGTGCGCATCATGGCCACCGGGCGCTCGGACTACCCCAACCAGATCAACAACGTGCTCTGCTTCCCGGGCGTCTTCCGCGGCGCCCTGGACGTGCGCGCTCCCGCCATCACCGAGCCGATGAAGATCGCCGCGGCCCGTGCGATCGCCGCGATCGTCGAGGACAGCGAGCTGCGCGAGGACTACATCATCCCGTCGGTCTTCAACCGCGCCGTCGCCCCGGCGGTGGCGGCCGCCGTGGCCGAGGAGGCACGGACCGCGGGCAGTGCCCTGGCCGGCCAGGAGGTGGGCTTCGCGCCCACCGAAGCGATGACCTCGACCAGCGCCCCGACGGCCGACGGCGGCGCCTGATCGCCCGCCGATGAGCGTGGGCAGCGTCACCCTCACGGGGGCGACGGGACTGATCGGCCCGCAGCTCGTCAAGCTGCTGGCACAGCAGGGTGCAGCGATCACCGTGCTGAGCCGCGACCCTGAGCGGGCCGCCTCGTGCCTGGATGACGTGGAGGTCGTGCGCTGGGACCCGCTCGCCGAAGCCGCCCCGGCGGGGGCGCTGTCCGGGCGCGACGCGGTCGTGCATCTGGCCGGGGCGCCCGTCGCGCAGCGCTGGAGCGGGCAGGCACGGCGCGCGATCCGCGACAGCCGGGTGCTCGGCACGCGCAACCTGATCGACGGGCTGCGTGCCTGCGAGGCGCCGCCGCGGGTGCTGCTGAGCTCCTCCGCGGCCGGCTACTACGGGCCCCGCAACGAGGAGCCGCTGGACGAGGACGCCCCTCCCGGCCGCGACTTCCTGGCCGGGGTATGCGTCGAATGGGAGCGCGAGGCTGCCGCCGCCCGCGCGCTGGGTGTGCGCGTGTGCATGCTGCGCACGGGGGTGGTGCTGGACGCATCGGGAGGCGCGCTGGCGAAGATGCTGGGCCCCTTCCGGCTCGGCATCGGCGGGCCCGTCGCGTCCGGGCGCCAGTACATCTCCTGGGTCCACACCGACGACCTGCTCGCGATCGCGCTGCGGGCGCTCGAGGACGAGCGCTGGGACGGGCCCATCAACGGCACCGCGCCGGCGCCGGTCGAGAACCGCGAGTTCTCGAAGGTGCTCGGGCGCGTCCTGCACCGACCCGCGGTGCTCCCCGTTCCGGGGCTCGTGCTGCGGGCGATGTACGGCGAGATGGCGCAGATCGTGACGACCGGCGCGCGCATCGTTCCGGCCAAGGCGCTGGTGCTCGGCTACGAGTTCCGCCACCCCGAGCTCGAGGAGGCACTGCGCTCCGCGCTCGCCTGAGGGTGCAAAATCCCATTCAGGGCAGTCGCCTGAGAAGGATCTCAGCTTATGATCCCGACGGGGACCGGGCTCCCAAAACGACGGCCCGGTGGTGGAATGGAAACCGCAAGACGCGAAAACTACGATTCCGGTGAGCACTTCGTCCTCGAATACGGGGAGCTGCGCTTCACCTTCAACGAGATCGACTTCTCCGAGCGCTGCGAGCAGGCGGCCATCAAGCTCGGCTTCGTGCGCGACCGCCTCGAAGAGGAGGAGCTCGAAGACCTCGTCAACCTCGCCGTCAACGGCGAGATCCTGGAGCCGGCCTCCGCGCTCGGCGATCACGTCAACGAGTGCTGGCCAGAGCTGGTCGGCCCGGCGGAGCGCTCGCTGGTCCACTGGCTGCGGCGGCTGGTGTTCCGTGGGGCGTGGCTGGACCAGCGGGTCAAGGAGGGCGAGCTGGCGGTCCACTTCGACGCCGAGGGCGGCACCTTCGCCTACGTGCAGCCGGCCGACGCCGGCGCCGGCCGGCGCGCGGAACCGATCGAGCTGGCACCCGAGCCGTCCTGGACCCGGGTCGCCTACCGCCCCCGCTCGCTGTAGGGCTCAGCCGTCAGGGCGAGCGCCGGCACGCGTGATCGCGGCCGTGCCGTCCTGCCCCGGCCTCAGTCCTCCAAGGCGGCCGCGCGGGCACGCGTGATCGCCGCCGCGCCGTCCTCGCCCACGAGCAGGTCGGGGCGCAGGGTGCCGCTGGCGGCCAGGTCCACGATCGGCTGACGCCCGGTCGAGGCCGCCTGGGGATCGAGGGCGATCACGGTCGTCTCGCCGCCCAGCGGGCCGGCGGCGGTGGCGATCACCGTCAGCGATCCGCCGTCGCGCAGGTTGCGCGCCGACGCCAGCGCCTTGCGGGCAGCGTGCGGCGAGAGCCCGTCGAGCGTGTCGATCAGGACGACGGCGTGCGCTCCCCGGGCCGCGGAGCGGCGGGCGGTCTCGAGCACGCGCTCTAGCGCCTGCCCCTGGGTGTCGGCCGAGGCGGCGAAGCTGAGCGCGGCCTCGGGTGCGAGCGGACCGTCCTGCCACTCGGTGAGCTCCTCCGGGCGCACGCCCACGAGCGCGGCGCTGAGGGTCAGCTCGGGCTGGCTCTGCAGGGCGGCGGCAATGCGGCGCAGGATCTCGCTCTTGCCGGCGAAACGACCGCCGGTGATCACCGCGCGCGAGCCGCGGCCGAGCGGCGTCAGCCACTCGATCGCCTCCAGCGTCGGGTCGCTCGCGGCGAGGGCGAGGCGCTCGCTGGGCCACGCGGCGGGCAGGTCCTCGTAGCGGGTGCCGGCGGACACCTCGTCGGCCGGAGCGCCGTTGATCGTGTCGATGCGCAGCAGCGAGGCGTAGCGCTCGGAGCGGCGCGGCTTGCGCACCGGGCCGCTCACGCGGTCGCCGTTTACGAGCTCGCAGCGGCGCACCTGGGCGGAGGAGATGTAGAGGTCGTCGGGGGACTGCTCGGGCGGGTCCACGCGCACGAAGGCCGAGCCGTTGGGCAGCACCTCCACGACACCCTCCGCGGTGCGCTCCTCCTCCTCCTCGCGTCCCTCCCTGCGTCCTGCTCGCGAGCCGCCGCCTGCGCGCGAGTCGGTCCCGCCACGCGAGCCGGTCCCGCCACGCGAGCCCGCGGCCCCGCGTGAGCTGCCTCCGCGCGAGCGGGTTCCGCCGCGCGAGCCTGCTCCGCCGCGCTCCCCGCGGGCGCTGCGAGAGGAGCTTCGAGCCGTGGCCGGCTCGTCGTCGACCTCGTCCTCGGCGACCTCCTCGGCGGGTGCGTCGCCGGGGGAGTCCTCGGCGGCCGAGCGAGCGGACGCCCCCTCGGCCTCCTCTCCCCCGTCCTGGTCGGCCTGGGACTCCTCCTCCTGGCGTTTGCTGGCGCGGCGGGGGCGGATCAGGCGGCGTTTACGGCTCGGCTTGGACGTCTCCTCGCCGTCGGCTGTGGTCTCGCCGGCGGCCGAGGCCGAACCGTCGCCGCCGCCCTGGATCGCGAGGATCTTGTCGATCAGGTCGGCCTTGCGCAGACGTTTGAAACCGTCGAGGCCGACCTGGTCGGCGATCGCGTGTAGGTCGGCGAGCGGGCTTTGCTCCAGCTCGGAGCGCTCGAGGACTGGCATGGGGAATCTCGCTTTCTGTTGCTGGGCGGTTGGCGTCCCGCGGGCGTTGGACAGCCCGGGGCACCCGTTGTGCGGTCAGCCTAGCGCTCGTGACGGAGCTCGTCCTGCAAGACGAGCTGCGGGTCGACCGGCAGCTCGCCCGCCAGCGCCGCCCGCACGCGCAGGAAGTCGGCCGCCTCGCGGACGTCGTGCACGCGCACGATGTGGGCGCCGTGCTCGACCCCGTGGGCGAGCGCCGCCAGCGTGCCCGCGAGACGCTCGCGCGGGGAGCGGCCGCTGAGCGCGCCGATGAAGTCCTTGCGCGAGATCGCCAGCAGCAGCGGTCGCCCGAGCTCGTGCAGGCGATCGAGCTCGCGCAGCAGCTGCACCGTCTGGGCCGGGGTCTTGGCGAAGTCCGGGCCCGGGTCGACGATCAGCTGCTCCGGACGGCAGCCGCGCGCGAGCGCGATCTGCATGCGCTCGCGCAGGAACTCGAGCACGTCGGCCATGACGTCGTCGTAGAGCTCGGGGTCCTGCAGGCGCCGGCGCGGAGCCGCCCGCGTGTGCATCAGCACCAGCGCCGCCCCGCTGGCGGCGCAGACGTCGGCCAGGGCGGGGTCGCGCAGGCCGCTGACGTCGTTGACGATGCGGGCCCCGGCCGCGATCGCGGCCGCGGCCACCTGTGGCTTGTAGGTGTCCACCGACACCAGCGCCCCCAGGCCGCGGGCGACGCCCTCGACCAGCGGCACCACCAGTTCGAGCTCCTCGTCCACGTCCACCGGTGCGGTGCCGGTGGTGGCCGACTCGCCACCGATGTCGATGATGTCGGCGCCCTCGCGGAGCAGTCGCCGGGCGAGCTCCAGGCGGGCTTCGAGGTCGGCGTGGAGGCCCCCGTCGCTGAAGGAGTCCGGCGAGGCGTTGACGACACCCATCAGCCAGGGCCGCTCGCCCAGCTCGATCTCCAGCTCGCACGCGCCCAGCGTGCGCGGCGGGGCGCTCAAAGCGCGGGGGCGGTACTCGTCGGCTCGCGCCCGGAGGATGTGTCCGGGCCCCAGCTGGACGGCACCATGCCCTCGGCGCGGGCCTCCTCGCCGAAGCGCTCCAGCTCGAGCCCGAGTCGCAGCTGGTCCCACCCGAGCTCGCGCGCGAGCACGTCCCCGGTGCGGCGGGCGACCGCGGACGGGCTGCCGTCCTCGCCCGGCGCCAGGTCGCGTCCGGCCAGCAGCGCGAGCCGCGTGCGCCGGAACAGCACGTCGCCGATGCTGCGCGCCTGCTCGCGGCGCGCCGCCAGCGCGACCTCGCCCAGCAGGTCGGGCAGGCCCGGGAGGATCGGCTGGGCCAGCTCGCCGCGCGTGGCGGCCAGCTCGAGCACGTCGCGGGCGGCGTAGCCGTAGCGTCCCGCGAGCGCCGCGTAGGCATCCTCGGCCACGCCCTCGACGCGCGGCAGCTGCTCGGCGGGCACCGCCTGTCCGAGCGGGATTTCCTGGGTGCGGCAGGGGGCGTCGCGGGCGTCGCGCTCGACGAGCCGGTCGACGGCCATCTTGGCCATCCGCCGCCAGGTCGTGAGCTTGCCGCCGGTGATCGTGATCAAACCCGAGGAGGTCTCGTACAGCTCGGCCTTGCGCGAGATGTCGACCGACTTCTTCGGGTCGCCGGTCGAGATCAGCGGGCGCACCCCCGCGTACGCGCCGGACAGATCGGCGGGCCCGTAGTCGGTGCCGAAGAAGCCGTTGACGGCGTCCAGCAGGTACTCGACGTCGGACATCGAGGGGCTGACGTGCTCGAGCGGGCCCTCGTAGTCGTTGTCGGTGGTGCCGATCAGCGCGTGCCCGAGCCACGGCAGGGCGAAGATCGAGCGTCCCCCGCCGGCGGGCACGATCGCCCCGCCCTTGAGCGGCAGCTCCGAGTCCCGCAGCAGGATGTGGGTGCCGCGGCTGGGGCGGATGCTCGGCAGCTCGGCCTCCTCGTGGAGCTCCTGAGGGCGCAGCTGGTCGGCCCACACGCCGGTGGCGTTGACAACGTTGGCGGCGCGGACCTGAAAGTGCGAGCCGCTCTCGCTGTCGCGAACCTCGACGCCGCGCGAGCGCCCCTCGTGCTCGAGCAGGCCCAGCACCTCGAGGCGGTTCGCGCACACCGCCCCGAAACGCTCGGCCTCGCCGAGCACCGTCAGGACCAGGCGCACGTCGTCGGTCTGGCAGTCGTAGAAGAGGTAGCCGCTGGTGGGCTCGCGGGGCGCCAGCGCGGGCAGCAGCTCGAGCACTTCCTCGCCACTGATCACGCGGTGGCGCTCGGGGCTCCAGGACTCCGCCGCCTCCTCGGCACCGGCGGCGGCCCCGCTGCCGCGCTCGCCACGGGCGCGGCGCGAGCGGCGCGTGCGGCGCCCGCCACGCTCGACCGACATCACGTCGTAGAGGTTCAGGCCCATGCCGACGAGGCGGTCCGGGCGGGCGCCGTCGAAGGCCGGCACCACCAGCGGCAGGGGACGTACCAGGTGCGGCGCCAGCTGGACCATCAGGCGCCGCTCCAGCAGCGCCTCGCGGACCAGGCCGAGGTCGAAGTTCTGCAGGTAGCGCAGGCCGCCGTGGACAAGCTTGCTCGAGCGGCTGGAGGTGCCGGAGGCGAAGTCGTTGCGCTCCAGCAGGGCCACGCTGTAGCCGCGGCTGGCCGCGTCGAGCGCCACGCCCGCACCGGTGATTCCGCCCCCGACCACGGCGACGTCGAACTCCTCCTGCGAGAGGGCGGCCAGGGCCTGGCTGCGCTCGATCACGAGCGCAGTGTCGCAGAGGAGAAGCTCAGATCTGGGCGAGCTCGGACGTGATCTCGCTCACAGCCGACTTCGCATCGCCGAACAGCATCGTCGTCTTCGGGTCGTAGTAGAGCTCGTTTTCGATGCCCGCGAAGCCGGGGTTCATCGAGCGCTTGATCACGATCGTGGAATGACTGTCGGCGACCTCCAGGATCGGCATCCCGTAGATCGGCGAGGAGGGGCTGTTCTTGGCCGCCGGGTTGGTGACGTCGTTGGCCCCGATCACCAGCGAGACGTCGGTGCGCTGGAACTCGGGGTTGGCGTCGTCCATCTCCTTGAGCTGGTCGTAGGGCACGTCCGCCTCGGCCAGCAGCACGTTCATGTGGCCCGGCATGCGCCCCGCCACCGGATGGATCGCGTAGCTGACCTCCACGCCGCGTCCTTCGAGCTCCTTGGTGAGCTCGCGCACGGCGTGCTGGGCCTGGGCGACGGCCATGCCGTAGCCGGGGACGACGACGACGCGGTTGGCGTAGGCGAGCTGGATCGCGGCGTCGGCAGCGGTCGTGCTGCGCACCGTGCCGGCGTGCTCCCCGGCGCCGCTGGCGCCCTCCACGGCGCCGCCACCGCCGAAGCCCCCAGCCACGATCGCCGGGATCGAGCGGTTCATCGCGACCGCCATCAGGTTCGTGAGGATCGTCCCGGAGGCGCCCACGATCATGCCCGCGACGATCATCGCGGGGTTGTTCAGCGCGACCCCGGTGGCCGCGGCCGAGAGGCCGGTGAAGGCGTTCAGCAGCGAGATCACGACGGGCATGTCGGCGCCGCCGATCGGCAGCACGACGGCGTTGCCGAGCAGCGCCGCGCACACGAGCACGCCGATGAAGATGGCTTCCGAGTGGTCGCCGGCGGCGATGTCGATCGCGCCCGCGAGCGCCAGCACGAGCAGCAGCCCGTTGACGGCCTGCTGGCCCGCCCCGAGCGTGATCGGGCGTCCGGGGATGATTTCCTGGAGCTTGCCGAAGGCGATGTTCGAGCCCCAGAAGGAGACCGAGCCGACGATCGCCGCGAACAGCGAGAAGATCGTGATGTAGGTGGCGATCCCCGCGAAGCCGCCGGTGCGACGGAACTCGGCCCAGGCGATCAGGAACACCGCGCCGCCACCGACGCCGTTGAACAGCGCCACCATCTGCGGCATCGCGGTCATCTTCACCTGGCGCGCAGCCGGGACCCCGACGGCCGTGCCGAGCGCCACCCCCAGCGCGATCAGCCCCCACTCGCCCTCGTCGGGTTTGAGCAGCGTGGCGATGACCGCGATCGCCATGCCGACGGCGGCGATGCGGTTGCCGCGCACCGCGGTGGTCGGCCCCGCGAGCCCGCGCAGGCCCTGGATGAAGAGCGAGAAGGCGACGATGTAGAGGACGTAGATGAAGCTTTCGCTCTGCAGGAAGCTGCTCGCCATCGGCACCGTCATGAGGAGCCGCTCCCCGGTCCCCGCCCGTCCTCGCCCTCCTCGGGCTTCGGCTTGGGCTTGGCCTTGAACATCTCGAGCATGCGGTCCGTGACGAGGAAGCCGCCGATGATGTTGATCGTCCCGAAGATGATCGCGATCACCAGGATCACCTTGTTGAAGGTGTCGTTGCCAGACAGGCCGATCAGCAACAGGCCGCCGAGCAGCACGATGCCGTGGATCGCGTTGGTGCCGGACATCAGCGGCGTGTGCAGCGTGTTGGGCACCTTCGAGATCACGACGAAGCCGATGAACCCGGCCAGCACGAGGATCGCGAGGTTGGTGGTGAGGACGCTGGCGAGGATCATGCGGCGGCCTCCGTGGCGGCGCGGGCGCCGGCGTTGACGATCTCGCCGTCGCGCACCACGCAGGCGCCGCTGACGATCTCATCCTCGAAGTCGAGCGTGAGCTTCCCGTCCTCCCCGATCAGCAGTTCCAGCAGCGCGAGCACGTTGCGGGCGAACAGCTGCGAGGCGTGCTCGGCCATCGTCGCGGGAAGGTTGAGCGGCGAGAGGATCTTGACCTGGTGGCGGATCACGGTCTGGCCCGGCTCGGTGAGCTCGCAGTTGCCGCCCGCCTCGCCCGCCATGTCGACGATCACCGACCCGGCCTTCATCCCTTCGACGGCCTGGGCCGTCACCAGCCGCGGCGCCGGGCGCCCCGGCACCAGCGCGGTCGTGATGACCACGTCGAAGCCTCCGATCGCCTCGGTCAGCGCCTGCTGCTGGCGCTCGCGCTCCTGCTCGGTCAGCTCGCGCGCGTAGCCGCCCTCGCCACTGGCCTCCAGGCCGAGGTCGAGCCACTGCGCTCCGAGCGATTCCACCTGCTCCGCCACCTCGGGGCGCACGTCGTAGCCGGTCGTGCGTGCTCCCAGGCGCTTGGCCGTGGCGATCGCCTGCAGGCCGGCGACGCCGACGCCCAGCACCAGCACCTTGGCGGGCGGGATCGTGCCGGCGGCGGTCATCAGCATCGGGTAGAAGCGCCCCAGTTCCTGCGCGCCGAGCAGCGCGGCACGGTAGCCGGCCACGTTGCTCTGCGAGGAGAGGGCGTCCATCGACTGGGCACGCGAGATGCGCGGGATCGCCTCCATCGCCAGCGCCGTCGCGCGGGCGTCGGCGAGCGCCCTGATCGTCTGGGGGCTCGTGAGCGGGGCCAGGAAGCCGATCAGCACCGAGCCCTGGCCGAGTCCGCGGATCGACTGCGGGTCGGGTGGGGCGATCGTGATCACGGCGTCGCTGCCCCAGATCGCCTGGGCGTCGTCGCTGATCTGGGCCCCCACCGACGTGAAGGCCGCGTCGTCGAGCAGGGCGTCCTCGCCCGCGCCACGCTGCACGGATACGTCGATTCCTTTGGCCGTCAGCTTGGCTATGACCTCCGGCACGAGCGCGACGCGATGCTCGCCCGCGGCGGTCTCCTTCGGGACTCCGATCCGCATTACAGGGGCGGGAACGTACCCGATCCACCAGCGTGACGCCGGCAGGGGTGCCTCCCAGACCCCCGTGCGGGGGCGCCGGTGTGCGACACTCGGGGCGAGCCGAGATGACCGTCAACCTGACGCGGATCTACACCAAGCGCGGCGATGCCGGGGACACCGATCTCGGCGACATGAGCCGCGTTTCCAAGCTCCACCCGCGCGTCGAGGCGTACGGCACCGTCGACGAGCTGAACGCCGTCGTCGGGCTCACGCTGATCCAACCGGACCTCCCGGCCCGCTTCGCCGAGTGGCTGGCACGCGTGCAGAACGACCTCCTCGACCTGGGGGCCGATCTGTCGGTGCCCCCGCCCCCCGATGACGCCTCCGCCACGCGCACGCGCCTGCGCGTGGACGACTCCTACACCGCCTGGCTGGAGGAGGCCTGCGACGAGGTCAACGCCACGCTGGAGCCGCTGCATTCCTTCGTGATACCCGGCGGCACCCCGGCGGCCGCCCACCTGCACCTCGCCCGCACCGTCTGCCGCCGCGCGGAGCGGCGTGCGATCTCCGTCGAGGACGGGAACCCCGAGGTGGTCCGCTACCTGAACCGGCTCTCGGACCTGCTGTTCATCCTCGCCCGCGCCGCCAACGTGCCCGCGGACGGGTCCGCCGAGCCGCTCTGGGAGCCCGGGGCGCACGGCGGCTCGGCGCCCGGCGACAGCCAGGCCGACTAGCCCCGAGCCCGGCGGAGGCGCTCCGGCGCCCCGGTCAGCCGCGGAGTCGCCCTAGCTCGGAGGGCTCGCCCGCCGCACGGGCCAGCGGCCCTCGGCCGCCCGCAGCGCGGCCACGGCCAGCGCCACCCACATGGTCGCCAGCAGGTAGCCCCCGACGACGTCGCTGGGCATGTGCTTGAGGAGGATCAGCAGGCCGGCTCCCGCCACGGCCGGCGAACAGGATCCCGACCACGGCCGTCAGCACGCGCCAACGCGGTGGCACCGCGAGCACGGCGCAGAGGGCCAGCGTGAGGGCGGCGGTGGCGTGGCCGGATGGCCAGGAGGAGATGCCGAGCTGGGTGCCGCGGTAGCCGGCGTCGCCGTGGCTCAGCAGCGGCTTGAGCACCTCGGCGGAGAGCGGCGCGACGGCCAGCACGACGGCGATCGCGAGTGCCACTCGCGGCCGGCCGCGGGCCAGCGCGAGCGCCACCAGCGCGATCCCCCACAGCACGTACAGGGACGGGTCGAGCAGGTGCAGCAGCGTCCGCAGCGCGGGATTGACGTTGGGGCCGCTCAACTGCGTGAAGTGGCCGAGCACGATCGCGTCGCGGGTGTGCACCGCCGGGACCAGCTCGGCCAGGCACCAGACCAGCGCGAGCGCCACCGCGCAGCCGACGGCAACCATCAGCGGTGCGGACGGGCTCGGCGGGGCGCCGGTGCGGCCCTCCCCGCGCGGGCTGCCGGCCCGCGCGCCGGTGGCAGCGTAGGCCTCTCCAGTCACGCGTACAGCGTAGAGAGCGGCCTAAGGCGAGTACAAACGCCGCCCAACGGCTTTCATGGGCCGTTGCGGCCGCGAACGCCCTCCAGCGGCGAGAGCATCAGCGCCGCCAGCGTCCCGAGCGCGCGGGCGGTGGCGCTCGCGCGCTCGGCTTCGCCGGCCCCCGCCGCGACGGCGGGCCGGGAGGCGCGGGCCGGCCGCGGGTGGTGCGCGTGATGCGCACCGGCGCCCTCTGCATGCGCCCGGGCGCGGCTCGTGGCGGACGAGGCACGCGCGCGGCGGAGGCGCCACCGGCAGCGACTTGCCGGCCAGCGCCGAGAGCACCTGCGCGGTCACCCACACCGGCGTCTGGCTGCTGGTGCGCGAGTAGCGCACGCTCCCCGAGGCGCCCATCAGGCCCTCGAGGTATTCGAGCGGCGAGACGCTCCCGCGCCGGCGCACGCGGGACACGTTGGTGGCGGCGGCGTCCAGGCCCTGCACGGCCCAGGCGGTGGACTGGGCGTTGGAGCCCTCGCCCGGTTGCTGGGGAAAGCCGCCGTCGAGGTTCTGGGCGCCCAGCAGGTAGGTCTTGGCCCGCGCGATCGTGCGCCCGTGGACGCCCGCCGCGACCAGCGCCTGGATGGCGGCCCCGGTGTCGTCGACATCGCTCGCGCCGGCTCCGCCGGCGGGCCGCGCGGCGAAGCCGAAGCCCCCGTCGGGCTCCTGCTGGGCCGCCAGCCAGCGTGCGGCCGCGCGCACCTGCCGGGAGCTCGCGGGCAGCCCCGCGGCGCGCAGGGCGAAGATCCCGAACTCGGTCAAGTTGGTGAGGTGCTGGAAGGAGCCGTCGCTGCCCTGGTCGGCGAGCAGCCTCGCCGTGGGGTCGCCGCCCGGCAGCGAGTGGGCCGAGGCGCCGCAGGCGTGCAGCGCGAGGATCGTGCGCTCGAGGTCGCCCGCGCCCTGCAGTGAGCCGGTCCCGGCGCGCAGCGCGTCGAGCACCGAGTGGCCGTCGCGGCGCAGCTGCCGCGGCTGGTGCCCGGCGGCGGCGAGTCCGATCGCCGCCCAGGCCGTGTACAGCTCGCTGCTGGACTGCCCGGGCGCGCCGCCGAAGCCGCCGTCGGGGTTCTGGGCGCGCTCGAGATACCCGCTTGCTCTGGCGGTTGCCCCCGCGGCGTTCGCGGCCGACGCGGCGTTCGCGGCCCCCGCCGCCAGCGCGCGCCCACCGGAACCGCCGAGCGCGGGCACGACCGCGACCGCCACCAGCACCGCACCGATCGCCGGTGCGCTCCAGGTGACGTGCATGCGGGAGCGCACCCGCAGCAGCATCCGCAGCAGCACCGCCCCGAAGGCCAGGCCGAAGGCGAAGCTGGCGACCACGTGGGTGACGTCGAACGCCAGCGCCGAGCCGAGCACGAGGCCGAAGCCGGCGAGCGTATGGGAGCCGGTCCCGGTCCAGGTGTAGAAGTCGAGCAGCAGGTTGAACACCTCCGCCGCGGCCGCGCACGCGAGCGCGATCATCAGCGGCGACAGGCGCCGGCCGGCGAGCGCCCCGAGGGCCGCTCCCAGCAGGCCGACCATCCCCCAGCCGAGCATCTGCCACGGCGTCCAGGGACCCTCGCCGAGCAGCACGTTGGACGCGAGCGCGCCGAGCGCGCCGGTGGCGAACCCCGGCGCGGCTCCGAAGGCCACGCCGGTGACCAGCACGATCGCGGTGATCGGCTTGACATCCGGGACCGCGGCGAAGGCGTCGCGGCCGAGGGCCGCCAGCGCGGCGAGCGCGCCGACCAGGGCGACCAGCTTCGCCGGCGGGTGGGAGCGCTCGTACCACCAGAAGGCGACCGCGAGCGTCACCAGCACGATCGCGAACGCCGCCAGCTGCCAGCTCATCGCCCCGACCCCGCGATCCCGTCCAGCTCGGCGAAGGCGGTGTCGGCGGGGGCGGCGCCCGCGATCTCTGCGCCGGCACGCGAGACCCGTCCGTGACCGGCGAGGGCCCCCTGCCGCGCCCGCAGCAGCGCGGCAGCCTCCTCGACACGCACGGCGCCACCGGCGCCACCGAGGATGCGGGCCGATTCGGTCGTGAAGTAGCGACCGCCGCCGAGCACCTCGTTGATCGGCCCGTCCGCGATCACGCGCCCGCGCGCGAGCAGCACGGCCCGGGTCGCGAATTCGACCGCGAACTCGCAGTCGTGGGTGGCCACCAGCACGAGCGCCCCCTGCCGCGCCCGCTCCGAGAGCCAGTCCGCGAGGCGCTGCTTGGCGCCGCGGTCCATGCCCCGGGTCGGCTCGTCGAGGGCGATCGCGGCAGGCGTGCTGCCCTCGCCGCCGAGGACCACAGCGAGCGCCAGGCGCTGGCGCTGCCCGCCCGAGAGGTCGCGTGGATTGCGCTCCTCGAGCCCGGCGAGGCCCAACTCGCGCAGCGCCTCGGCGGGTGCCTCGTCGCGGACGTGCTCGTGCACGAACAGGTCTCCGGGGTTCTGCAGCAGCAGGGCCAGCTCGCCGTGCAGCTGCACGCGCCCGCGCGTCGGTGCCATCAGCGAGCCCGCGTGCCGCAGCAGCGTGGACTTGCCGGCGCCGTTGCGCCCCATCAGCACAACCGCTTCGCCGCTGTTCAGCTGCAGGTCGACGCCGCGCAGGATCGCCGGGCCGTCGCGCAACTCGTGCCAGACACCGCGCAGCTGCAGCACGGGCGCCGTTCCATCGGCGTCACCGCCGGCTCCGGAGCGCCGGCCAAAGCGCCGCCTGCCGGGCGCGTTGGCAACCGAACCCGCCTGCGAGCTCGCCGCGGCCGTGTCTGTCTGCGGAGCCTCCGCGGCGCCGAGCAGCCCCTCGCGCCTGAGCGTGGTGCGGGCCTGCTTGACGCCGCTCGGCAGCGGGCCGAGGCCGGCGCCCGCAAACATGCGCGCGCCGGGGGTCTGCAGGGCGGGCTCGTGCTCGGCCGCCCAGGCCAGGAAGCCGGCGGGGTCGCGGTCGCAGACGATCTCCCCGCCGGACATCGCGATCACGCGGTCGGCGGCGGCCAGACAGCGCTCCAAGCGCTGCTCGATCAGCACGACGGCGGTGTCGCACTCCTGGTTGAGCCGCCGCAGCTGCCAGATCAGCTCGTCGCCCGCGACGGGGTCCAGCTGCGAGGTGGGCTCATCCAGCAGCACCAGCTCCGGCCCTGCGGCAAGCGCGCCCGCCAGCGCCACGCGCTGAAGCTCTCCGCCGGAGAGCTCCTCGGTGGAGCGGTCCAGCAGGTCGGCGATGCCGAGCGCGAGCGCGGTTTCCTCGACCGAGCGCGCGACGGCTCCTGCCGCGAGCCCGCGGTTCTCGAGCGCGAAGGCGATCTCGGCGCGGACGCTCGCCATCACCACCTGGGTCTCGGGATCGGACAGCAGCGTGCCCGCGTGCACGCCGATCTCAGCGGGGGTGTGCTCGCGGGTGTCGAGCCCGGCCGTCAGCACGGTGCCACCGAAGCTGCCGCCGTGGAAGTGCGGCACCAGCCCACAGGCGGCGCGCAGCAGCGTGGACTTGCCCGAGCCGGAGAGCCCGGCCACGACGCAGAACTCTCCCGGCTCGATCGTTAGGCCGACGTCGCGCAGCGCAGGAGCGCCGGCGCCGGGGTAGCTGTAGGAGACATTCTCGAAGCGCAGGATGCTCATGGCTCGATCCCGGCGCGGTCGAGGAAGGGGGCCAGCGCGAGCGCGGGCAGCACGAGCGCGAGGACGATGACGGTGGCGTTGAGCGGGGCGCTCACGAGCGGGTAGGGATCGAAGGGCGCGGCCCCGGCCAGCGAGCAGCCGATCGCCAGCAGCGCGATCGCGGCGGCCGAGGCGGCGAAGGCAAGGTCGTGGCGCGAGCGGCCGCCGTGCCCGCCGGGGGCGCGCCGCGGCGATGGGTAGCCGCGCATCTCCAGTACCGCGGCGACGTCGAGCGAGCGCTCGAGCGCACCGGCGACGGTGGCCCGCAGGACCGCGAGCCGCTCGCGGGTCGAAGGCTTTCGCCCGCCGGCTCCGGGCCGGCAGCGCTGGGCCTCGGCGAGGCGGCCGGCGTCCGCCGCGAGGACGGGCACCAGGCGCAGCGCAACGGTGGCGCTGAGCGCCACCCGCGGGCTCAGCCGCCTGCATGAGCCGAGCAGCTCGTCCGGGTCCGCGGCGCACACGGCCAGCAGGCAGGCGAGGCCGACGACGAGCAGCCGCAGCGCGAACACGGCTCCGTACACGAGCGCCTCGAGCGTCAGGTTCACCTGCCCCAGAACGCCCCAGTCGCCGAGGCGGGCGAACACGGTCAGGCCCTCGCGGCTGACGAGCAGGTTGACGACCATGCTCAACCCGATCAGCGGGATCGCGCTGCGGCGCAGGGCGCGCAGCAGCTGCGGCCCCACCCCCGCCGCCGCGCCCGCGGCCAGGACCGTCGCGAGCAGGCTCCCGAGCAGCAGCGGATGTTCGGTCAGCAGCGCGGCCAGCGCGATCGCGGCGCAGTAGGCGGACACGACCGTGCCGCGGGCCGCGTGCAGGGGGCTGGCGCGGCGCCGGTAGGCGATGCGTGCGCGGCCGGGAGCGCTCATCGGAGCCTCGGAGCCGGAGGTCTCATCGTCCGGGCACCGGCAGCGGCACCACGCCGGCCGCGGCCACGGCGACTGCGAAGTGGTCGCGCAGGGACTCCTGGCCGAAGGCTTCGGCCGCACGCGCCGCCCCCGCATCGGTCGCCCCGGTGACGACCCATACGGGCGCGTTTTCGCCTTCCCGGGTGGCAGCCAGCAGCCCGGCTTCGCCGGGCGGCGGAGTGGCGGTGTGGCCGTCGGCGTGCAGCAGGCTCAGCCGCCGGCCGTCGGCGGAGAAGGTGGCGTACACGCCGCTGGCCGCGGGACCGCGCTTGAGGCTCGCGACGGCGGGGTCGCTGGCGATCGAGCGGAAGGGACCGACGAGGACCTGCAGCGCGTCGGGCTCGGCACCGCTGCCGGTGGCCGCCACCGCGGCCGGCACGCCGGCTTCGCGCAGCCGGCCGAGCACCGTCTTGCAGGCGGCGCCCGTGACCGAGGTGCACTGCACCCGCACGGGGTAGCGCACGCCGTCGATGCCGTGCAGGAACGGCTCCGGGAAGGAGCCGACGACGGCGGGGACGCTCTCGGTCTGGCTCCAGTCGTGGCGGTCCCACCAGATCTGATCGCCGGCATGGACGTTCGTGGCGGCGGCCCCCTTGGTGGCCTCCACACCGTTGACGTAGTAGAACCAGTCGAGCGGTTGGGCGCCTTCGCTTTCGCCGCTGAGCCCGTTGATGCTCTGAACGAACTTGCCCCCGAAGCGGGTGCTGACCTTGTAGTTGCGCTCGAGCAGGCTCATCACGGTTTCCTGCCCGACGACCTTCAGGGACGCCGGGGAGGGCAGCTGGCGCTGACCGAATTCGTCGCTCACGGTGACCGCGACGCTGCCGGGCGCGGCGCCGGCGCCGAGGCCGCAGCCCGCGAGCGGCAGGGCGAGCGCCACCAACGCCAGCAAAGGCGCGACCGGGCCCGGTGCGCGGCCTCCTACGGCGCGCGCCCGCGCCCCGCTCACCAGACGCGACACCCCGCTCACCGCACCTGCACCGCCACCGGGAACGACGGCACCATTCCCGGGGCCGAGGCGGTGAGCTGATAGCTCCCGGGCACCGACGGGGCCGTCACGGTCGCGACGCCGTCGGTCGCCGTGCCCGCCGAGCTCGGGCCGAACGTCACGGTGGCCCCCGCGACCGGCGTGCGCTTCCCCTCCTCGTCGGAGCCCGCAACGCTGACCGTCAACGGCGCTCCGGCTGCGACGGTGTTCTGAGCGGCGACGCTGAGCGTCCGCTGACAGCCCTGGGCGCCCATCTGGCAGTAGAACCACAGCACCTTCGCACCCGCCGCCAGGCGCCTGCCGTTGCCGAGTGGGCCGCTGGGGTCGGCGGCCCCGGTGCTGCCCGCGACCCCATTGACCTCGTACACCCAGCCGTTCTGGCCACTGTTGCGCTGCCCGCCCACGGAGTTCACGAACAGCTGCGAGGAGTCGGCCGCGGACCCGTCGCAGTGGCCATAGTCGCGCAGGGTGAAGGCGGGACCACCCGACTTGTGCAGGGCGACGAGGACCGCCAGCGGCGTTGCGGACGCGACCGCGCAGCTGCGTCCGCCGAGGCGGACATGGGTGCCCGACGCGAGCACGGTGCGGGCGCGCGAGACCACGACCCCGCCCCGGCCCACGACCATGGTCTGGACGCTCACGCCCCGTGCGCTCGCCGTCCGTGCGTGGCGAGCGGTCGCACCCACGGTGCCGGCGGGGCACCCGAGCGCCACCAGCACCGGGCTCAACCACGACTCGCCCGGCACGCCCACGCCACCCCCGAGGGGCGGCGCTAGCGGACATGGAAGACCAGCCGCGAGGTGCCCCTGGCCAACGTCGTGCGATTTCCGGCCGCGTCGAGCGCGGAGACGTCGAGCACATAGCGGCCGGGGTCCAGGCGCTTGGGCAGCAGGTAGGAGAAAGAGGCGCTGCTCGAAACGTGGAACGAGTGACCCCTCCCGCAGCGGGCACCGGCGAAGCGGGCACGCACTCCGTCGTAGGAGTAGCAGCGACCCCGGAAGCTGCGCCGCAGCTCGAGTGAGACTGAGGTGACGGCGGTGTGCGCGGTGATCGTGCCGGCCAGTAGCCGTGGCGCTCCCGCGCGCGTGTAAGTGGCGCCGTTGCGGACGCTGCTGAGCCTCGCGACGAGCGCGTACGGACCGGTGTAGTAGGCGTCGGTGCCCGACGCCGGCCCCGACCCGGTCGCAGGGCCTTTCCCGGGGAGAGAGTGCGTCACCGTCCCGCAGGTGCCGTCTTCGCCGCGGTGGACGCACACCTGCACCTCGTCGCGCACGGCTTCGGGCGAGCTGACCGCGAGCGTCACCTGCCCCGGGGTCGCGAACGTCACCGTTGCACTGCCGTCGGAGGCCGTCGTGGCGGGCGTGGCGCCGCCCGTGATCGAGGCGCCGGAGGCCGGAGCGCTCGCACCCGAGCTGTCATAGGAGATGACGTGCACGGTGACCGGTTCGCCCACGTTCGCCGACGCAGGGGCCGAGATCGCAAGCGGGCTCGGGCAGCTGGGGGCCGATGCCGAGCACGGGAACAGGAGGACTTCCGAGCCCGATTCCGGCGCGAGGATGTCGCACAGCCCGACCGTGGCTTCGCGGTGGCCGAACCACACATCCCAGAAGCTCCCGCTGGCGAACGTGTGGCTCTCGCCGGCGACGGATTCGATCGCGTAGCCCCCGAATTCTTCGTAGAACGCTCCCCCCCATTCGCCGGCCGTGGCGACCGCGAGCGCCCCGAGGGCGCTGTCCCCGGCGCACGTGTGTTCAGGACTCGAGCTGGCGCTGACGGGGGCTTCCGGGGTCTGCACCTGGACGGGTCCGACGAGGGTATGGGACTCGCCCTCCACCCTCACGATCACCGACGAGGATCCGGAAGCGAGCGCTGGAGCGCTACAGAACAGGAGCGCCGCGAGCGCGGCGATCGCTACGGACGCGAGACGAGAATTGGGATGCATGAGCCGACCCCTTTCCGCGAGGGCTTGTGGGCTATGTCGGCGGCAGGTCTCCTGGCTCCCGGGCCGACCCTCTCGCACCTTCCCGGATCGCCGTCGGCGTTCCGGTGGCTGCGCTCACCGATGGCGGGCGCTGCGGGGGGCATCCCCGGTCACAGTGGCGGGACCGCTCCGGAATCTCACCGGCTTCCCTTGACCACCGACCTATTAACGAGAGCGGATGCTACCCGACGGAGGAAAGATCGCCGTCGGGGTCTGCCAGCGTGCGGCGGTCCTCCTCGCCGAGCTGGATTCCCGCGGCGAGCAGCCGGCGCGCGTGGTCGAGATCGTCCGAGCGTCCGACCGTCAGCGCAGCCACCACGCGCCCGTCGGCCAGGTACCAGTTGGTGAAGCTGCCGGCGTCGGTGGAGCCCCGGACGATCTCGTCGTCCCACTCGGAGGCGGGGCCGACGTACTCGAGTTCGCCCCAGTCCCCGAGCACGGAGTAGAAGTAGGGCACCACCTCGTGGGGGACGTCGCGGCCGAGCATGTTCAGGGCGGCCGTCTTGCCCTGGTTGAAGGCCACGTCCCAGTGCTCGATGCGAATCCTGCGGCCCCCATGGACGACGGACTCGTATTCGCAGATGTCGCCCGCGGCGAACACGTCCGGTGCGGAGCTCGCCAGGCGCGAGCTGCACGCGACCCCCCCGCGCTCGCCGATCTCGAGGCCGGCACGGCGTGCGAGGCCGAGATCCGGGGTGACCCCCGCCCCGATCACGACCGCCTGGGCGGGGAGCTCGAGGCCGCTCTTGGTGTGCACCGAGGCCACGCGGCCCTCGCCCTCGAAGTGGTCGAGTTCCTCGCCGGGATGCACCTGGACGCCGTGCTGTTCGAGCAGGTCCTGGAAGAAGCGGCCCGGCCTGCTGCCCGAAGCCGCGTTCGAGGGTGACCTGCTCGAGCATCACTATCGAGCAGCGCTTGCCCAGCATCGTCAGCGAGGCCGCCACCTCGCAGCCGATGTAGGAGCCGCCGATCAGCACCACGTCCTCGACGTCCTCGACGCCGACACGGATGGCGTCGGTGTTGCCGAGCGTGCGCAGGTAGAAGATGTTCTCGAGTTGAGCGCCCTCGACGTCCAGGCGGCGGACGTTGGCGCCGCTGGCCAGCAGCGCCTTGCCGTAGCGGACCTCCTCCTTGTTGGAGAGCTTGGCCGTGTGGGCCGCCGGGTCCAAGCCGGTCACGGTCGTGCCAGTGAGCAGCTCGATCTTCTGCTCCTTCCACCACTCGGGCGGGCGGAACATGGGGTCCTCCCGTGTCTCCTCCCCGCGCAGATAGCCCTTCGAGCACTCGGGGCGGTTGTAGGGCGGGTCCAGCTCGCGGCCGACGAGCAGCACCTCCCCCTCCGCCCCTTCCTCCCGCAGCCAGCGCGCGCAGTTCGCCGAGGCGAGCCCTCCGCCGATCAGCAGGTAGTCGATCTCCCTGGCGCTCATGGCGCCTCCCACCTTATAAGCCGGGTGGATGGCGGACGGACCAGCGGGCCCACGTGGGCAGCGTCGGCAGGATTCGCCAGCGAGGGCCGCCCTGGGCGCGGTTGGGGCCGATGTCGGTCCCGTCGTGGGAGGTGTCCAGGCGGAGTCCGGCGATCACGACGAACACGTGCGGCGTCGGAGCGTCGGTGGCGTAGATCGTGACCCAGCGCCCGGGGCCTGGGTCACCCCACCCGACATAGGCCTGTGCGAGCGGATTGTCCCTCAGAATTTCCGGGAGCGGTCTGACGCCCGAGCGATAGAGGACGTAGTTGACGGTGCTCGAGCAGTCCTCCTGCGTGGCTCCCAGCGGATCGGGATGACCGAGCGGGCCATAGGGCAGACCCTGGAGCTCGTTGCCCGCCACGAGCATCGCTTGTACAACGGCCGGCACCCCCACCGGGATCATCGCCGCGTGGCCGTCGTCCGGGTTGAGCAGCGCCCTCGTGCCCGAGATGAAACGGACGGGCGTGGTGGTCTCGCGCGTCAGCGAGAAGTCCGGACCCGTGCCCGCATCGCCGGTGCGTTCGGGAACAGCCGGGGCAGCGTACAGCTGTGCCCAACGCTCCACCTCTTCGACATACCACTGCGCGTGGTTGTACGCGAATATCGCGCGCCCGGATTCGCGCGGGGCGCCCGCGGCGCGGAGCAACCTGGCCGCGGCGAAGATCGCATCGGCCGGATCCCAGCGGTCAGCTCTTCCGTCACCGTCGGCGTCGACCCCGTAGACGACCCAGGTGGACGCCAGAAACTGCATCGGGCCGCCCGCTCCCGCTCCATTCACGGATCCTTCAACCCGGCAGGACGGCGAAGGGTCACGCCCGTGATCGCACTCCACCTTGCCGATTCCGGCAAGCACGGTCCACTGCAGCCCGTAGCGTTCCGCGGCCTGCTCGTACAGCCGCAGATAGGGCGGCGGAATATCCCTCAACGCGAGCCCCGATGGAGCCACCGTCTCGCCGCCACCGGAGGCCGCCGCCGACGTGCTCCAGCTGACGCCCCCGAGCGCACCCACGACCACGAGCGCGATCAGCGTCAACAGCACCGAGGCGCCCAGCCCGGCAGCGCCGACGGCGGCCCCGGAGACCGGTGCCGGGCTTCGCAACGCGCTCACGGGAGGTCCGGCCCGAGGAAGCGTTTGCGTCCGGCCTCCACCTCGCGCGCGTCGCGCATCACGACCGAGTCCGAGGGGTCGCTGGCCGGCGGGGGCATGCGGCCTTCCGCTTTCAGACGCTCCCGCAGACGAGCCAGCTCACGGTCCACGGACAGTCGAGCGCGGCGACGCCGCTCGGGATCTGCAGGCCCGTCCTGGGGTCGCTCTCGGTCACGCCGCCGAGGGCCGACTCGCGGTCGACCCGGCTCACGGTCCGGCTGTGGGCGCGGTGCGCGACCCGGGCGGGATGCCGGCTCGCCGTCTGCCGCTCGGGCTGCGGCGCCATGGTTGATTTCCGCCTTGATGCGAGCGGCTCGGACCTGCAGCCGCAGGGCACGACGCCGGTCCCCGGCGAGCTCGGCCCGCTCGCGCTCGCTCTCGACGCGCTCCAGTTGCTCGCTCAGGCGCCGCCCCTCCATCGCGCCGGGTCGACGCCAGAGCCCGGCGTGCCCGGCCGGCGCCGCCGCCTGGTCGCGAACCGCCCGCCGGTCGCTTGGTGGAGTCGCGCGACGACGGGCGCCGGACGATCGCCATCCGAGGCCGCCCGCGAACGTCGCCCCCTGGCCCAGCGCATCGCCGCCATCGCTTTGCGCGTCTCCAGCGTGTCGCTCACGCGCTTTGCGATCGAACGCGGCTCACGCCCTCGAGCCCTGGAGCGGGCGCTCCCCGAACGCCCCCTGGGCGATTCCGAGCGCCTGGTGGCGCCGGAGGTACGCACCCCACCAGAAGGCCGACATCAGCAGCCACTGCGTCCACCAGCCGAGGGCGCGCAGGCTCGCGAGGATGCCCAACACAGCGAGCACCACGCCGAGCAGGAATGAGAACAGCAGCTTCGAGAACACCGCGCCCAGCAGGTGACCGGCCCAGCGGCGAAACAGCGCTCGGCCGCCGTCCCCGAGGGCCGGTGCCAGCACCATCCCCGGCGCGATCAGAAGGTAGAAGAGGCTGAAGATGGCCGCGCCCAGCAGCCGCAGCGCGATGAACCCCAACAACAGCACCATCCCGAGGCCTCCACCCAGGATCAGCAGAAGGCCTCCCATCCTCGACCAGGTCTCACCGCTCGTCCGAAACTGGGCCTCGGCCGCCGCCGGCCCACGGCAGTCGGTCGCGTCGCTGCTCTGACAGATGGTCCGCAGCAGCGAGCCTTCGTCGTTTATCGAGTTGCGCTGCGAGCCGTTGGCCGGCAACGCGAGGAAGATCGCGCCGTTGCTGTCCGCTTCGCGCAGCAGCTGAGCGCTGTGCACGAGCCCAAGTCCCTTGGCGCCGAGACCCGACGGGCAAGCGCCGGCGCCCTGCGAGCCGCAGCCCGCTTCGGAGAGCTCCTGCGAGGCGATCTTGAGAGCGGCCGCCCGCAGGCGCCCTTCCGTGCGCCCCCCGTCGCGACACCATCCGACATTCCCGAACTCGAGGTAGCACCAGGGAACTTCGATCGCCGCCGAGAAGACGACCTCCATGCTCTGGCCGAGCGCCACGGGGGTTCCCGACGGCGTTCCCCGCGCCGCCGCGGCCAGAGTTCCGAGGCTTGCCTCATTGGCCCACGAGCCAAGCGCGCCAACGCTCCCGCCGGGGTCTGCGATCGCCCACAGCCCCGCGGCCATCATCGCGGTCATCATCAGCGCCTGCCCGAGCGTGTCCGCGACGCGACGGCGGATCAGCCCGTCGTAGAGCACGAACACGCACGCGACCGCGAGGACCAGGGGGATCCATGGATCGGTGAGAGCCTGCTGCATCTGCCGCAGACCGCTGCCGAGCTGCCCGCTCGCCGGGCTGTCGAGCAGGTTCAAGGTGAAGCACCACTCGAGCATCACGCAGAGCGCATGGACGACCCACACGAGCGCCATCCAGAGCGGGGTGACGAGAAGGTCCTGCAGTGCGCTCATCAGGCCGCCGTGGCTGAGCCCCAAGACCCCCGTGTCGATGTGGACGTCGAGTCCGTAGTTGCCGGTCGGCGCCGCACTGGCGACGAATCCGGAAGTGATGCAGTTGCGACGCGCCGAGCCCGCGAGTGCCCCTTCGGGAACCCGTCCCCGGCACAGGGGGCTCCCCAACCCGTTGCTCACGAGGGGATCGCCACCCACTTCTGCGGGCGCGCTCGCCGCTTCTTCCGAACCGGTCGTCAGATCGGAACCGGTTGAGCTGAGCGCCGGCCCGGTTGGTGCCCGCGCAGGCTGGTCCGCCGGCCGGACGCGCGCCGGCCGGGTGGTCGCCGGCTGGGCTCGCGCCGGCCCTGCCCCCGGCCGATGCGAGCGCTCTGGCTCGGCACGGGCGTACGCCGGCCCCCCGGCGAGAGCGCCAACCAGCAACGCGAGAAGCCATGACGCCCTGTGCGCCCATGGGGCTCTCAAACGCCGGCGGGGGTCGTCGAGAACGCTCGTCGCAGCTCGGGCAGGACGAGATCGACCTGGACCGCCTCGACCCTGCCTTGGTGGTCACGCATCAAACAGCTACCCGCCTCGAAGCTCAGCAACGTCTGACGCATGCCACGGTCGTCGGGATCCAGGCCGAGCAGTGCCAGGGCACGACCGGCTTCGGCTTCGGATCGCATGCCGAACACGAACGTCGCGCCGAGAAGGTTCTCGATCGAGCTTCCGTCCCCGACCAGTGCGTCGGTGACGAGCTGCGTGCTGATGATCGGAACGGCCATCTCCGAACGCCCCATGCGCTGGAGCGAGCTGAGCAGCGTGCGGCCGACGGGGTCGCCGAGCAGCCGCCAGCCCTCGTCGAAGGAGAACACCTTCAGGCGTTCGCGCTCGGCGCTCATGAGGTGCATCGCGAAGATCGCGATCAGCCGCACGATCTGCTGGCCCACGCGCTCCGACTGGGAATACTCGCCTCGCCTGACCCCCGGCTCGGGCGCGGGCAGGTCGCGGATCGGCAGGTAGGTGACCTGGCGGGTGCCGACCGCGGGGAGCCTGACCTCCGGGTGGGCGAAGCCGAGCTGGGTGAGCCCGGAACGGGCGTAGACCTCGAGCGCCTTCGCGACGCGCCGGTCGGTCTCGTCGCCCTCCCGCAGCGCGTTCACCACCTCCGAGCAGGTGGGCTCGCGCGCCCGCGTGATGACGCGGTCCACCGCTCCCACGAGCGACGTCTCCCAGGTCGGCTCGGCCCTTCCTGGGAGCAGGTCGCGCAAGAACGACACCGTGAGGTCCTGCCGGAAGTGAGCCGGCGCGATCCGCAACGGATCGAGCATGCCTCGCAGCTTCGGGTCTGGTCGGAGCGTGAGCAGCTCTACGTGCGGCTGTACCTCCTCGAGCTGATGAAAGCGGTGGTCTCCCTTCGGGTCGCAGTCGATCACTCGTGCACCCTCTAGAAAGCCCTCGTACTGGAGCTTCTGGGCGAGCGTCGTCTTGCCCGTTCCGAGGCTCCCACGCAGAGCACGGCGGTGTTTCGATTGCTCTCCGAGCCCTCCCGGATGTTGAAGCGGACGGGCTGGCGCGAGCCCGACAGGGTGTGACCCAGGTAGAAGCCGCTGCCCGAGCCGACGAGATGGGCGGCGGTCGGCATCATCGCCGCCACCTGCTCGGTCGTGAGGGTGTCGTCGTAGCCGACGACCCTCGTCCGCTGACCCGGGAGGTGCTGGAGGAACAGCTCCAGCTGATCTCCGAGCGGCCGGTGGAGGCGAACCTCGCCGTAGGCCCGACGGCACATCTCCACGCGTCGCTCGAGCTCGGCCTCGCTCTCCGCCGAAACCGCGATCGTCAGCGTCGCGCGGAGCAACGGAGGGCGGCTGGCGGCCTGCAGATAGGACAACAGGTCCCTCGCTTCCTGGGTGCGCTCGAGGCCGAGATCCGACGCGCCCTGCTCTCCCTCGGACTCCGCGCGCAGGATCTGATCGGCGTCCTGAACACGCCGCCGCGCGACCCTGATCGCGAGCTCGTTCGGCAGGAACCGCGCGTTCAGCGAGACGTCGATCGCGAACGGGAGGCTTTCGGCGGGAGCGAACATGAGCTCCGCGCGGGCGCCCGGGAAGTCCAGCCGCTCCGGCAGTGCGCCGATCACGAGCTGCGCCTGCCAGCTGCGACCCTGCTCGGAGTCGACGACCAGCGAGCGCCCTCGATGCTCGACGACGCCGTCGCTCCAGCGCATGACGTCACCCTCCAGCGGCGCGAGCACGGCGCGGCCGTTGCACTCGAATGCCAGCGCCCGAGGTTCGTGAAGCCCGTCGACCTCCGGTTCGCCGACGCCGCGGCAGAAGCCCCGCCTGATCAGCCACTGCAGCTCCGGCACCCGCGCCGGTCGTACTTTCAGGAAGTCGCCGATCCGTGCGTGGGCCAGCTCGGCGGCAGCTCTCGCCCGCTCGAGCTCCTGCACGCTTAGCAAGCGGCGGCTCCCGGGCGCCAAGACCCGGCGCAGCTCGCGCATCGACCTGCGCGGATGCTGGGAGACGACGCCGGACAGGAAAGAGGCGACGTCCCGCTCGGGTTCGCGCAGGCTCGCAAGCAGAAATACGACCGGCTGTGACGGCTCGCGCCCCTCCAGCCGGCGAGCCTGCTCGCGTACGTAGTGCGCCCGCGCGCCGGCGCGTGTCCCGGCCGCCCCTGCACCACGCCGGCCCATCTCCCGCTCGTACGCGTCGAGGTGCCAGTGGCGGCTGACCCGCAGAATCTGCAGGTCGGCCTCGAGCGACTCGAGCGCGCCCACGAGTCCGATCAGGCGCGCCCGCTTGTCGGATTCGCTGCTCCATGCATAGGCGCTCGTCTGCACGCGGAAGGCCGCCCAACCGTCATCGACGCCGCTGCCGAAGACGCAGTTGCCGTAGATGAACGCGATCGGCGGCCGCACCCGGCTAGGTGCTCCGGCCCCGCTCACCGTCGATACGCAAGCTCGCTCCGGCTGCCAGCAGGACCACCTGCGGCTGCGCGGAGGCGTCGTCGCGTCCACCGCGGCGCACGACCAGCGCGTCGCGACGGCCGCTCAGCCTCCAACCACGGCTTCGCGCACGCGGGGAACCCTGGCGCTCGTGCGGCACGGCGACGAAGACCGCCCCGGGACCCGTGTATCGCAGCCGCCGAAAACGTGGCTCCGAGCCGTCGGGAAAGGCGAGCACGTCGTGCGGGTACCAGCGCCGGGTGACGCACGGTCGGTAGCCACCGACCAACCGTCGCCGCGAGGAGCCGAACCGCAGCAACGCGTGGGCCGCGTGGTGGAAGGTCCTCCCCTCGACGCGGATCAACGCCATCAACGTCGCCGCGAGCGCCGGGATCAGAAGATCGCGCAGATACCAGGGGACCAGATCCAGCGCGTGCCCGACCAGCGGGAGCCCGGCGCCGACCAGGAGCGTGATCACGCTCGCGACGAAGTAGACGACACCGCGCACCGGAACGCCCGACGGATTCAGGCGCCACCGGTCGACGCTGTACACGCGCCGCTCCAGGTCGAACACCCTGCGATAGGAACGGATTTCCATCAGCCCGTCCCGAACAGCGAGGCGACCGTGCTGCGAAGAACGCTCACCCCCGCAGGCGTGGCGAGCAACACCGCCACGATTCCGACGGCGAAGACGCCGGCCGCCTCCTTGAAGTCGCGGCGAAACACGAGCACCGTGCCCGCGACCGCGAAGCCGAGCCCGATCAGACTCATCGCCACCGCGCGTCCCGTATCTCCCGCCTTGGCGGCCGCCGATTCGAGCGAGCTCGTCCCCCTTGCCGACCCGCCCGCCGTCGAGGTCGTGGGCGGCGAGCCGCCGGTTCGTACCGCGGCCGTGGCCTGTGGGGGCGTGACGCTCAGACAGGCAAGCATCAACGCGGGCAATGCCCAACAACGTGGCGTTTTGGCGCATCGGGTCTCCTCTCTACCTATGAGTCGGGGTCGGTTTGGATCGCGGCCACCTCCCAGCGCCCCTGCTGCCGGGCGACATCCAGTTCGTAGGCGAGCAGGTACTCGACCCCCCGCTCTTCGTGTGCCTGGATGACGGCCCCGACCGTCCGCCCTGCTTCGGTCCAGGCCATGTGCTGAACCGAGTCGAGCGTCAGTCCGCCGGTGGGCAGCGAGACACGCGCCTGGGAGGAGAGATCGGCGGCCAGCTCTCCGGCGGAGCCGGCGAGATAGTTGCGAAGGGCGCGGCTCACGACTGTGCTCAGAGCCGGTTCGGCCAGTTCGTGCTCGGCCGCGGGCGGGGACCCGGGGGCAGATGAGGGCGCCCCGACGAACGCGGGGTAGCCCGCGAGCCGCAGCGCACCACTGGCCAGTCGTGCAACGGCGACCGCTAGGTAGAGCAGACCTGCGGTATCGGTCTGCGCGGCCACGGTGTAAACGTGTGTCCCGGGCACGGATTCGCGCACCTGAACGACTTCCGCCCATTCGACCCGCTGCTCGCCGGTGGCGGGGAGAACCTCACCGGCGTCCGGTTCCATTCCCGGCCCCGTGAACGCCTGCAGAGCCTGCACTCCCGACTGCGGCCGGCTGGCTTCCCAGGTCAGGTAGCGGCGCACGAACAGGACTGCGTAGCCTTCCGCCGCGCGATCCTGGGGCTGGGGGCCGCGGACCGCGCGCGGAGAGGCCGGGCTGGGAGGCGCGATCACGAAACGCGCACTCGCCAGCAAGCCGCAGGTCGCCGCGGCCGACAGCAGGTAGCGCGGCAGTTCACGGCTCGAGCCGGATCCGCCAGATGGGCATGCTCGCCGCGGTGAATCGCGCCGGCGGGCGTGCACGCTCATCGGGACCAGGAGTCTCAGCGCTCAAACCCGAACTCCGGTGCGGATCGATCGGCGCGGGAGCGCTCGCCGGCCGCAACGACGGACGGGCGTGATGAAGAGCCAGGCCCCGAGAGGGCGAGGGTCGGCTGCGCTGAAGTCGTCGTGCCGGGCCGGCTGTCGCGGGAGTCCCGCATGCGCGAGGGTTCGCGCCGGCGCTCCCGTCGTAGATCCGGTGCACGAGGCTGTCGGACGCTTGCCGTGGCCACGTGCGAGGTCCCGGGCGCTCGCTCGGGACGCACTGACGGGATGGAGGGCGAGTGCGGCCGAACGTTTCTCACAGCGTGTGGCTGCAGGAGCGCGATGAGAAGCCCGCCGCGCAGCCGACCCGCCGACGCAGGCCGCGACCCACACGCGAGCCCTACGGCTGCCGCGCGAGGAGAACGGGCGCTGCGCTGACGAACCCCGCCCGTCTCGGGTACGCCACGGCTCCGGCGAAGACCCGACGTCCCAGCCTCCGCCACCCAGGTACTCCTCGGGAGAGAGCAGTCGGTAGGTATCAGCGCTTGCTCTCAGCAAGACCGACCGTGGATTCGGCGAGACGCCCTCGCGCGAGCGGCCGAAGCCCGGCGGGGGGAGGGCGCCGGCCTCCGGCCGCGGTCGCGCGGACGGGGGTCGCCGGAGGCTCGTGCTTGCCACCGAGCCCCGGCGCCCCCGGGGGACGCGCCTATGGGTTTTTCGTTTCCGATCACAGGCTGGGTCCCTTCTTGCCGTTCCGACCGCCGGCGCGCGCCGGGACAGGCGACTCCCGTGCAGCCATCAGCTCCCTCAGGCGGGCGCGGGCGCGCTGGGCGACCTTGCGGTACTTGGCCTGGCTCCAGCCGTGGCGCTCGCAGAACTCGGCCGGCCCGATCGATTCGAGCTGGTTGCTGAGCACCAGCCGTTGGTCCGGGCTCAGCGAGGACACGGCTGCCCGAATCGCCCGCAGTTCTTGGCGGGCGATCACCTGCTGCTCGACGCTGGGCCGCCAGTCGGCGATGTCGAGCTGCCCCTCTTCGGGCGTGGGCAGCAGCGATGCGGCGTGCTCGAGGGCGGTCTGGGTGGAGCTTCGCCCAGAGACCGCGCGGCGGCGATCGTGGATGCGGGAGACAAACCGCTTCTCGAGCACCCGCGCGAGGTGCGTTCGGTTCACGAAGCGCGCACCCCTGTGGACCTGACCGATCAGCTCGAGCGTCGCCTGCGAGTAGCAGTCCTCGAGATCCTCCTTGCGCAGGCGGAAGCGGTGCGCACGCAGCAGCAGGACCCGTCTGGCCTGCGCGACCAGAGCAACCTCCTGGACGGCGTCCGCGGTGCTGCGGGATCGCTGCCGGAGCACCCGGCCGGGTAGTGGTGCCGGGTTACGACACGACGATGGAGTAGACACATGAGGATGTCGACCGCCGGGCCGTCGAGACCCCCCTCCAATTTCGTGGGCCGCCGATGAGCCTCGGCGAACGTCTGGAACGGTTCGACCACCGCCAGCAGGGCAGCCGCCGCGTCGGCTTCGTGGCGGCCGTGGTGAAGAAGTTCAGCGACGACCAGGCCGGGCAGCTGGCGGCGCTGATCTCCTACTACGGGTTCGTCTCGCTGTTCCCGCTGATGCTCGTGTTCGTGACGATCCTCGGGTTCGTCCTCGAAGGCAACCCGCACGAGCGCGAAAAAATCCTCAACGGCGTGCTGGGGCAGTTCCCGATCGTGAGCGACCAGCTCAAATTCCACTCCCTCACCGGCAGCGCTCCGGCGCTCGCGATCGGGCTCGTGTTTGCGCTGCTGGCGGGGCTGGGGATCATGAACGCCTCCCAGAGCGCGTTCAACCGGATCTGGAACGTGCCCTTCAAGCAGCGCCCCAACTGGGTCTCGACCCGGCTACGCGGCCTCGGGATGCTGGCGCTGCTGGGAACGCTCGCGATCGCCTCCACGATCGCCGCCGGATTCGTTGGCTCGAGCTCCCACGGGGCCGTGACCGTGGTGGCCGGCGTGCTGGTCGCGCTGGCGTTCAACCTCGCCCTCTTCATGCTGGCCTTCAAACTGCTCACGGCCATCGATCTCGGCTGGCGCGAGCTGCTCCCCGGCGTGATCCTGGCGTCGGTGTTCTGGCAGCTCCTACAGCACCTGGGCGGCTTCTACATCGATCACGCCCTCAAAAGGACGGGCCCCCTGTATGGCGTCTTCGCGCTCGTGCTCGGACTCCTCGCGTGGCTCTACCTCGGCGCGCAGCTGACGATCTTCGCGGCCGAGGTGAACGTGGTGCGCAAGTACCACCTCTGGCCACGCAGCTTCTTCTCCGAGCGCCTGCTCGAGACCGACAAGCAGGCGCTCGCCGCATCCGCCGTGGTGGAGGAGCGCGTCGAGTCCGAGCAGGTGGACGTGAGTTTCTCCCCTCCCGAGGACACGTCCAGCTGACGGTCGGAGCCCGGGTCCCCGGCGCAAGCGCGCGCCACCGGTAGACCACGGGCATCCGACCAGCCCCCCGCGAGTCTCTGCCCGTCTGTCAACGGGCGAGCTGTGGGCTCTCATGGCTGACTCGATCCGTCAGCTCCCCAGCTCCTTTGTCATTTCGGTCGACCTCGTCCCCAGCCCCTCGTCCGTGAGGTGCGTGAAATGGCGGGACGCGAAGCGCCTGTTCATCGTCTCGGCCTCGATCATCGTGTGGTGCACCCACGCGGGCCCACCGAGGACCGCGACCGTCAGGCCACGCCGCTCGTACAGCGCGCTCAGCGATGCGATCGCCTGGGCGCCCACGAGCTCGATCGTCTCCAACTTCCGGATGTCGAGCACCAGGCTGGTGACGCCTTCCTGGTAGAGACACTCGATCTCGTCCTGCAGCTCAGGGCCCGACTGTGCGTCCAGGCAGCCCCTGAGGGCCAGCGTGTGCCGCCATACCGGGGGCGCCGTCTCGGCGACAGCGAGCGATACCTCGGGCATCTTTTCGAGCGTCGTGACGCCGTTGTCCGCGGACACCGAAGTGGCGAATGTGAGATTGCGTTGCATTTGAGAAAGCTCCTTTCAAAACGTCTTCATCCGAGTTACAGCGGTCCCGGGCGTGGATCGCCCAGGACGTTTCGAGAGGCCGGTAGGAGCTAGTCCGGCTTCTCGGGGATGAGGAGGAAGAACGTCTGCCGCGCGGAGCGCTCGGCGATGCCGAGTCGGTGCATCACGCTCACGGGGACGTTGAAGAAGACTGCAACGAGGGTCGTTGCGGCCGAGGAGCCGCCGGCAGAGCCACCGCCGGCGGCCGAGGAGCCGCCCGCTCCGCCCGGTCCGGGCCCGGGCGTGGGAGCCGTGCTGTGCCCTTCGGTGCTGGAGCTGCCGTTCACGCCGGTCGCCTGGCCCGCGCCACGCAGGCGCCGACCGCCCGACCAGCCCGAAGTTGTGCGTTTCCCCTCCGGGGACCCCGAGCACCGCCAGGGTCGCGGCCAGCGCCTGACGCGCCGCCTGCGGTTCGAGCGCGAGCCAGCCCGACCTGGGCTTCGGGAACGCCAGCGGGTTCACTTTCGAGGTTTCCGGCCACACCACCAGGGGGCTCGGGGCCGTCACGGCGCTGGGAGCTTCCGCGGGCAACACGGAGGCGGCGGTCACCGTCGCGATCGCTTCGCTTTTCGAGTCCTTCCCATGGCCTTCGCCGCCCGTGTCGCGTTTTTGGAGCCGGAAGTCTTTTCTTCCTGGCGGATCTTTTCTTCCCGGATCAGTTCTTCCGGTCAGTTCTTCCGCGCGCCGCGCTTCTTCCGCGTGTCAGCGCTGCTTCGGCTGCCGCGCTTCTTCTGCGTCCAGCGCTTCTTCGCTGCCGCCTGCTGCGCTTCTTCGGCTTCGCAGCGCTTCTTCGGCTGCAGCGCTGCTGCGGCCTGTAGCGCTTCTTCAGCAGTTGCAGCGCTGCTTCAGCGTGAGCGCTTCTTCAGCGTTGCAGCGCTGTCTCCTGCTGGAGCGCTTCTTCCGCAGTGCAGCGCTGCTTCGCCTGCCGCGCTTCTTCAGCGTGGCGCAGCTGCTTCCTGTTCTTCCTGCGTGGGTTCCGGCCGCGGGCGGGGGTGGCTGTTCCGGTTCGGTTTCCGCCGCGGGCGGAGGCGCCTGCGGTTCGGGTTCGGTTTCCGGCGCACGCGGAGGCGGCTGCGGTTCGGGTTCGGGTTTCGGCGCCGGCGGAGGTGTCGGAGGCGGCGGTTCCGAGGGCGGCGGGGCTTCGGAGATGGTTTCTTCGGCCGGTGGCTCTTCCGTTTCGAGGATCTGGAGCAGCGTTTCTCCGCCGCCGCCACTCGGCCCTGGCGATTCGGTGAGGGCGGGTGCTTGTTGTGGCTGTTTGGTCGCCGGCCCTCTGCCGGATGCTGCTCCACCGGACGATTTCGACCCGCCTTCGGACGACGCGGGCGATCCTTCTGCCGTCGTTCCCGACGCAGCTTCCCCGCTCGAGGGCGCCGTGCCGATTTCCCCGCCCTCGCCGGAGGGCTGGGAGGAGGACGACGACCCTTCGGAGGTCGTCCCGGATTCGCCCGTCGGGGTCCCTTCGGCGCCCGCCGTGGAGGACGAGGAGCCTTCCGAACCTGCCGACGAGGCTTCGCCCGGTGATGAGGGGGCCGGAGTTTCCGAGCCGCTCGACCCGCTCGAGGATTCCGTCGGCTGTGCGCCGCCGGACGAGGATTCGGGTTCGGTCGCAGCCGGTTCGGTCGCAGCCGGTTCGGTCGAACCAGTAGACCCCGCTTCGGTGCCGCTGCTCGACGGAGCTTCTTCGGAGGTCACCGGGGAGGCTTCCCCGGAACCCGCTTCGGAGGCGCTGGCGATGCCGACGGGGAGCAGCGCGAGCCATACGAGGGCGCCGAGCAGCGCCGCGTAAATCCACGCTTTCGAGCGCCTATTCCCGGGGGAACTCACCGTCGTCCCGATCACCACTGCCTCGCCGTGACCATCCTGATCATCGTTGCCTTGCGTAAACCATACGGCTTCCGGCCCTAAAGGTTCCCTTCCCGTGTAAGCTCGGAGGCAATGATGACGGAGCGGCATCATGGACGCGACGATCGCTTCGATCGGGAGAGGAGCTGAGAGCCCATGCTCGTACTCAGTCGCAAGACCGGTGAGAGCATCATGATCGGCGACGACATCGAGATCACGCTCGTGTCGACCGAAGGTTCGAAAGTCCGGATAGGAATCCAGGCGCCGGCGGACGTTCCCGTCCACCGCAAGGAGATCTACCTCGAGATCCAGGCCTCGGCCCAGGATCCGAAGCAGCTCGCAGGGCCGGACTTCTACCGGGCCTTCAAGCGGCGCGCGAGCTGAGGGGCGCTCGCCCCTCCTGAACGGCTGGGCCGGGCGAGAGCTCCGGCCCTGACCCCCGCTGCCGCGCCCCGGCCGAGCGCTTCGGCCCGAGACCGGCGCCGTTGAACCTCGACGGGCCGGGCCATCCGGACCAACCCCGGCGGCGCATTTCTGCCTGCCCGAAGGCCCGTCCGGACGCCTCCTGGAGGGCGGTCCGAGAGTACTTGCACAGGCAACTACCTCGCGCTATACTAACTACACTTTCGTAAGTAGATATGGAGCGTGTACCTATGACACCTGACGCCCCCCAAGGCTCAGCACCCCCCGAAAACACGGAGCCCAAGCCCCGTTTGAGGCTCATTCCCCTCGACGACACGGTCGTGTTCCCGAACATGGGGATCACGCTGACGATCGACGTGGGCGAGGACACGCGTGTCGTGCTCGTCCCCCGTCACGAGAACGAGTTCCTCGAGGTCGGCACGATCGCCGAGGTCTCCGAGCAGATCCGGCTGCCAGGTGGCGGCCGCGCGGTCGCCCTCTCCGGCGAGTACCGGGCGCTGATCGGCGCCGCGGAGACCGGCCCCGGCGGCGAGCTGCGGGTCGAGGCCGACGAGCGCCGCGACGAGATCCCCAGGGACGGCCGCACCCGCGAGCTCGAGCGCGAGTACCGGGCGACCGTCGAGGAGATCCTCGAGCTGCGAGGCGACGACGGGCGTATCTCCGCCTTCCTGCGAGCGATCCAGGAGCCCGGAGCGCTGGCCGACTCGGCCGGCTACTCCCCCACCCTGTCCTACGAGCAGAAGGTCGAGCTGCTGCGGACGCTCGACGTCACCGAGCGCCTCGAACTGGCGGTCAAACTCCAGCGTGAGAGCCTGGCCGAGCTGCAGGTGCGCAAGCGCATCCGCGAGGACGTCCAGGAGGGCGCCGAGCAACAGCAGCGCGAGTACTTCCTGCGCAAGCAGATGGAGTCGATCCGCAAGGAGCTCGGCGACGACGAGGCTTCTGTCGCCGACGAGTACCGGGCGAAGATCGAGGAGGCCCTCATGCCCGAGGCCGTCAAGGAGCAGGCCCTGAAGGAGCTCGGCCGCCTCGAGCGGATGGGCGAGCAGACGGGCGAGTCCAGCATGATCCGGACCTACCTCGACTGGCTGATCGCGGTGCCGTGGGGCAAGACCTCCGACGAGGTCCTCGACCCTGCAGCCGCGCGGGCGGTGCTGGATGCCGACCACGCCGGCCTGGAGGAAGTCAAGGACCGCATCACCGAGTACCTGGCCGTGCGCAAGCTGCGCCAGGACCGTGGCATCGAGGCCGACCCCAAGTCGGGCGCGATCCTGACCCTGATCGGGCCGCCCGGCACGGGCAAGACCTCGATCGGTGAGTCGATCGCCAGGGCGACCGGGCGCGAGTTCGTGCGCATGTCGCTCGGCGGGGTCCGCGACGAGGCCGAGATCCGCGGCCACCGGCGGACCTACATCGGCGCGCTCCCCGGACGCCTCGTGCGGGCGCTCAGGGACGCGGGGACGATGAACCCGGTGATCCTGCTGGACGAGGTCGACAAGGTCGGCGCGGACTGGCGCGGGGACCCCTCGGCTGCATTGCTGGAGGTCCTCGACCCGGCCCAGAACCACTCTTTCCGCGACCACTACCTCGACGTCGAACTGGACCTCAGCCAGGTGATGTTCCTGGCGACCGCCAACGTGGCCGACACGATCCCCGGACCGCTGTTGGACCGCATGGAGGTGATCCACTTCGACGGCTACACCTCCGAGGAGAAGCTCGCGATCGCGAAGGGCTACCTGTGGGCGCGCCAGCGTGACCGCAACGGCCTGCGCGAGGACGAGGTCGAGATCTCCGACGACGTCCTGAGGCTGATCATCGCCGAGTACACACGCGAGGCCGGGGTCCGGAACCTCGAGCGCAACCTGGGCACCCTGCTGCGCAAGACGGCGACCAAGATCGCCTCGAGCCAGAGCTCCGATGGGAAGACCTCCGAGGAGGAGGCCCCCGCGAAGGAGTCCAAGCTCGAGGTCCCGGTCACGATCGACGTGGAGGCCGTGCGCGACGCGCTCGGACGCCAGAAGTTCTTCCAGGAGTCCGCGGCCCGTACCGCGACCCCGGGAGTGGCGACCGGCCTGGCCGTGACCGGCTCCGGCGGAGACGTCCTGTTCGTCGAGGCGACCCAGATGAAGAACGGCTCGGGCAACGGACTGGTGCTGACCGGTCAGCTGGGCGACGTGATGAAGGAGTCGGCGAGGATCGCCCTCTCCTACGTCCGTGGCCACGCCGAGGAGCTCGGAATCGACGAGAGCGCCTTCGAGAACAAGGAGTTCCACGTCCACGTTCCCGCGGGTGCGATCCCCAAGGACGGACCCAGCGCGGGCGTGACGATGGTCACCGCCCTGGCCTCGCTGCTGAGCGACAGGCCGGTCAAGCACACGGTCGGGATGACCGGTGAGGTCACCCTCCAGGGCCGCGTGCTCCCGATCGGCGGGCTCAAGCAGAAGGCGCTGGCGGCACACGCGGCCGGATTGACCGACGTGATCCTGCCGGAGCGCAACCGCGGCGATCTCGACGAGATCCCCGAGGAGGTGCGCGAGCAGATGACCTTCCACCCGGTGATGACCGTGCAGGAGGTCCTCGACCGCGCACTGGAGCCCGCGCTAGATGTCGCGCGTCTCTCGTAGGTGTCAGCCCGTCCCCGAGGAGGTCCGTGAGACCGCGGACCTCCTCGAGCGGCGCTGGCAGCTGTCGATCATCTACGCGGCCATGACCGGTGCGCTGCGCTTCAACGAGTTCGTCGACGCGGTCTCCGGCATCTCCCCGAGGATGCTCTCGGAGCGTCTGCGGGACCTCGAGCGGGCCGGCCTGGTGGCGCGCACCGTGATCCCCTCAAGCCCGCCGACGGTCGAGTACCGCCTCACCGACCGCGGCAGGCGGCTCGCGCCGATCATCGAAGCGATGCGCGACTACGCCCGCGAGGCGAGCTAGGAGGACTGGGCACCGGCGGCCAGCCGGTGCCTGGCCGACTCCGGGCTGCTCACGCCCACCAGCTGGCCGCCGGCGCATTCCTCGGCCAGCACGTCGCCACGCGCGGGGTTGCGGATGAAGGCCAGCCCGACCGCCCCGCCGGCGGCCACCAGGACCGCAGCCACGCCGAGGCCGACGTGGAAGGCGTGCACCGAGGCCGCTTCGGCCCCGGACCGCAACGCCTCGGCCGTAGCGTGCGGCAGCGCGGAGGTGTGGGGCAGCCCCAGCGGCAGCCGTTTGGCTTCCTCCAGCACGGCCCGGCCCGCTGGGCCGAGGCTGACCCCGCGCACGTGGTCCTGCAGCGACGAGCCGAAGACCGCGGCCACCACCGCTCCGACCGCGGCGGTCCCCAGCAGGCCTGCGACGCGGGCCACGGCGTTGTTGACCGCCGAGGCGATCCCGGCCTCCCCCTCCGAGCCGGCGAGCACGGCCGCCGTCAGCGGCGCCACGGTCAGCGACAGGCCGAGCGCGAACACGAGCTCGGCGGGGAGCACATCTCCCACGTAGTCGAAGTTGTGGCCGAGGCGCTGGAACAGGAGCAGGCCGGCGGCGGCCACGAGCGGGCCGAGGCCCATGAACAGGCGCGGACCGTAGCGGTCGGCGAGCATGCCGAAGCGACGCGAGAGCAGGAACATCACGAGCGTCATCGGCAGCGTCGCAAAGCCACTCTGCAGCGGCGTGTAGCCCCCGATCTGCTGCAGGAACAGGACCAGGAACAGGAACAGGATCCCCAGCCCCGCGTAGAGGGCGAACGTCTCGACGTTGCCGGCGGAGAAGTTCCGGCGCCTGAAGAGCCGCAGCGGCAGCATCGGTTCGTGGGCCGTCGCCTCGCGCACGACGAACGCGACCAGCAGCAGCAGGCCGCCGAGCAGCGTCCCCGAGACGGCTGGATCGCCGAACCCGAGCCGCGGCTGCTCGATCAGCGCGAACACCGTGCACGCCAAGCCCGAGGCCGCGAGGGCGGCGCCGAGGAAGTCGACCCGCCGCCCGCGCACCTTGCCCGTGGCGGGAGGGGGGATGGCGATCACGATCAACCCCAGGCAGGCGAGCACGAGCGGCACGTTGACGAGGAACACCGCCCTCCAGTCCGAGAGCGCCAGCAGCTCGCCCCCGACCAGCGGCCCGAGGATCCCCGCGATCGCGCCCCACGCCGTCCAGCTGCCGATCGCCGCCCCCCGCTCCTCCTCGGAGAAGGTGTTCACGATCACCGCCAGCGAGCTCGGCACGAGCAGCGCCCCGGCGCAGCCCTGCAGGGCCCGTGTGATCACCAGCACCCCGATGCTGGGTGCCAGCGCGCAGGCCACCGAGGTCACCCCGAAGCCGATCACGCCGATCGCGAACACGCGCCGCTCGCCGTAGATGTCGCCGAGGGACCCACCCAGCAGGATGAACGAGCCGAGCGTCAGCAGATAGCCGTTGACGATCCACTGCTGCGCGGCCAGGCCGCCGCCGAGCGAGCGCTGGATCGGCGCCAGGGCGACGTTCACGACCGTCCCGTCGAGCAGCACGATGCTCGAGCCGATGATGGTCGCGGCCAGCGTCAGGCGCTTGCGCGTCCCCTCGTCTGCCGCCCACGAGGAGATGGCCCTGGGCGTCGGTGCCCCCTAGCCGAGAACCAGCTCGGCCGCCGTACGCAGCGTGTTCCCGTCGCCCGAGATCAGCAGCGTCGTGACGATCGACTCGCGCCAGCGCTCGAGCTCGTCGCGGATCTTCTCGCGCGGCCCGATCAGCGCCATCTCTTCGATCAGCTTCTTCGGAACCGTGGCCGCCGCCTCGTCCTTGCGCCCCGACAGGTACAGCTCGGCGATCTCTTCGACCTCCTTGCCGTAGCCCATCGCGATCGGCACGTTGGCGTGGAAGTTGGTGCCTTTCGCGCCCATCCCCCCGAAGTAGAGGGCGTAGAAGTGGCGCAGCGAGTCGGCCGCCGCGTCGACGTCGTCGGTGAGGATGAACGGGACCGTGGCGGCGACCTCGAAGTCCTCGGCGTTGCTGCGCGCCCCCTCGCGGGCGAAGCCCTCCTGCAGAGAGCCGGTGTAGAGGTCCTGGTGGCCCGGCGAGAAGAACAGCGCCAGCCAGCCGTCGCACAGCTCGGCCGCCATCGCGATGTTCTTCGGTCCCTCGGCGCCGAGGTAGATCGGGATGTCCTCCCGCAAGGGGTGGATCGAGGACTTCAGCGGCTTGCCCAGGCCGGTGCCCTCGGGCAGCGGCAGCGGGTAGTGCGGCCCCGGCGCCTCCAGCGGGCCCTTGCGCGCCCAGATGTCGCGCAGGATCGCGATGTACTCGCGCGTGCGCGCGAGGGGCTTCTCGAACGGCATCCCGTACCAGCCCTCCACCACCTGCGGACCGGACACCCCGAGGCCGAGGATGAAGCGCCCGCCACTGAGATGGTCGAGCGTCATCGCCGCCATCGCGGTGGCTGCCGGCTGGCGCGCCGAGAGCTGCACGATCGCGGTTCCGAGCTTCATCTTCTCGGTCGCCGACCCCCACCACGCCAGCGGCGTGAGGCAGTCCGAGCCGTAGGCCTCCGCGGTCCAGATCGAGTCGAAGCCCAGCTTTTCGGCCTCGATCACCGCGTCGGCCGCGCCCGGCGGCGGCCCCCCGGCCCAGTAGCCGGTGTTCAAGCCGAGCTTCAGCGTGCCACCCATCTCCAGCTCCGACCCTACCGGCTCACCGGCTCAGGCGCCGTCCACGAGCACGAGCGTGAAGCCGTCGTAGCCCTTCACGCCGACGGTCTGGATCGTGGTGGCCTCGATCCCCGGCTGACGCCCGGCGAGTTCGTGGAAGCGCCGCATCCCGAGCGCGTTCTCGTCCTGGCTGTCGGGATCGACGACCGTGCCGTCGCGCACGACGTTGTCCACCAGGATGATCCCTCCCGGCCGCACCAGCTGCAGCGACAGCTCGAAGTAGGCCGGGGTGCTGCGCTTGTCGGCGTCGATGAACACCAGGTCGAACGGCCCGGCGCCCTCGGCGATCAGGTCCCGCAGACCGTCTTCGGCCGGCCCCACGCGCAACTCGACGCGCTCGCCCAGGCCGGCTCGCTCGACGTTCGCGCGGGCCACCTCGGCGTAGTCGGGGTTCAGCTCGAGCGTCACCAGGCGACCGTCGGGCGGGAGCGCCCGCGCCAGCAGGATGGTGCTGTAGCCGCCGAGCGTGCCGAGCTCGAGGATCGAGCGGGCTTTGTGGATGCGGGCCAGCAGCTGCAGGAACCTGCCCTGCGGCGGAGACACTGCGATCGGCGGCAGACCCCCGTCGTTGCTCGCCTTCAGGGCCGCTTCGAGCACGGGGTCGCTGTCCAGCAGCGTCTCCCCCACGAACTCGTCGACGCTGTTCCAGACCTCCCAGCTCAAGCGGGCGCCTCGGCGTGATCGCGGGTGCTCATCAGCGCCAGCGGCACGGACAGTCCCGCAGAGCGGCGCACGGTTGCTATCTGGCGCCCGGGCTGGACGGCCGCCCGCACCGGGCTCACGTCCTCCCCCAGCATCTCCACCGCGCGGGGAAGGTCGGCGAACAGGAGCGCCAGCCCCCACAACCGCGCCGGGCGATCGGGCCCGCCGTGGCGCTCGAGGACCTCGTCCGGTTCCTGGACCACCTCGAGGATCACCTCGCCGAGGCGGAAGAACGCCTGCCGCGGGGCGCCCGCGGGCGTGGGCTCCTCGCGGATGCGCCGCAGGTCGAGGCCGGCGGCCTGCAGGGCCGAAACCGTGCGGTCCAGCGACGGCGACATCGCGACCACGTGGTCCACGCCGATCGCGCCGTTGGGGTGCTCGGCAGCGGCCCCCGGCAGGGGCCGGTCGGAGATCCGCGTGGCCAGGCCGTCGAGCTCGGTGCTCGTCGACCCCGCGCAGCGACCACTCGACGATCGCCCGTCCCGCTCGCCGGACCCACGCAGGCTCGAGAACCACGCTCCCCAGCCTGGCAGCTGGAGCCGTCGAGCGTGAAGCCGAGCGCCTCCCAGGCGGCCGGATCCTCAGCCAGCGCGATCTGGTCGATGCTGACCTCGCTCACGCTCCGGAACCGTACATGCTCTGCGCTGCCGCTCGGGCCGGGCTCGCCGGCCGCGCCCTAAGCTGGCCACGTGAAGGCTCCATGAGCTCCGACGGCGAGGGTGGGCAGCGTGCCCCAGAGGCACGGCCGTGGTCGCTGGTGGCGCTGCGCTACGTGCTGCCGGCCGCTGGTCACGATCGCCGGCGCTGGTGATCATGGCGATGGGCAGCGAAACGGACCTCGAGGGCGGGGCCGCGATCGTCAGCGCCGGCCTCGCGATCTTCTTCCTCAACTGGCTGTACCGGGCCGGGGTCTGCGGGCGACCGCGACCGCGAAGCCGAGGACGCGGCCCGCGAGTACTTCGACCGTCACGGGCGCTGGCCCGACCAGCCGCCGACGGGCAGGGACTAGCCGCCGGCCGAGCGGGTGACTAGCCGCGGTAGCCGGCCAGCAGGGTGCTGAAGGCCAGCGGCGCCTGCTGGACGCCGGAGCATTCTTCTTCGGGGGCGCCCCCGCTGCACGGCCGGTCGCGGTTGACCGACCAGAAGCTCACCCGCGCGAGGTGCCGTTCGCCGGCGAAGGCGAGGATCTGGGCGAATTCCTGTTCGCTGAGCGTCTCCGAGCGTTCGTCGCTGTTGCCGTTCATGGTCGAGATCCCCGCCTGTTCGTAGGCGGCGGCTTCGGAGATGCCGTAGGCCGAGGCCAGCTCATGCGCGAGTGCTTCCAGGGCCTGGATCGAGGCGCTCGCCATCGTGCCGACGGGTGGGCCGAAATCGAACGGCATGATCGTCCAGCTGTCGGGGTGCAGCCCAACCGCGACAGCGTCGGCGATCAGGCTGGCACCGCTGGCTTCGGGCCCCGACTGGGAGCTCGGGAAGGTGATCGAGATCTCCACGCCGGGGTCGGAGCCACGCAGGAGCTCGAGCGCTTCGGTCACGCGACGGCGCACCTTCTTGCTGCGCAGCTCGTTGTGCTCGATGTCGATGTCGATCGCCTTCAGCGAGTAGGCCCCGATCACCTTCTCGTAGGCGCCCGCCAGCGCCGCCGGGCTGTTGCAGGCGTTGCCGAGCTTCTTGCCGCTCCAGCCGCCGAAGGACACGTCGACTTCGCCGCCGGCGGAGCGGACCTGTTCGATCGCCGCCTGATCGACGCCACCCAGCAGCGGCCGGTGGCCGTCCCACATCGGGTTGCATCTGCCCTTGCTGAGGATGAACGCCAGCGTGAGCGAGTGCAGACCGCTGTCGCCGAGCACTTCCGCCGGGGGCTGCGGGTCGCCCCAGCCCATGTACTCATACGGGGCCGCGAGCTCCACCGGCTGGGCAGGCGCCGCCGCGGCGCCCAGCCACAGCGCCGCCAGCACACAGGGCAGCGCGAGCACTCCGGCGCCGAGGCGCCGCGCCCCGGACCGCCGGCGCGGCCTGAGCGCGGGCAGACGCCGAGCCCGCGAGGGTGCCCGAGCCGGTCCCCGTCGGCGTCTCGCGATTCCCCACCACACCATGCCGAGGATAATCGCGCACCGATATCGTGCCCGCCGCGTGGAGGGCCAGGCACAGACCCCGCCGGAGCACCAGGCCCACGGGCTGCCCGAGCGCCCGAACCTCGTGTTGCTGATCACCGATCAGCAGCGCGCCACCCAGCACTGGCCCGAGGATCCCCGCTGGCTGGAGGAGCTGTGCCCGCATGAGGCCCAGCTGCGCCGGCACGCGCTGTCCTTCTCGCGCGCCTTCACGGCCTCGGCGATGTGCTCCCCCAGCCGCGCCTGCCTGATGACCGGCAAACGCCCGTCCCGCCACGGCGTCACCCTGACGATGACCGAGGGCGACCTCTGGCCCGACCGCCGCAACGCCCCGGCGGCGCTGCGGACCGCGGTGCAGATGGGCGCCAGCGGCGAGATCCCGCGCGCCCGTCTGGCCCGCAGCTTCGTGCGCAGCGCGCTGCGCATGGGGCCCAAGAGCGGCCACGAGCCCGAACTGCCGCCCGGCATCGACACGCTCGCGACGCTGCTGCGCAACCGCGGCTACCACGTCGCGATGAAGGGCAAGTGGCACCTGAGCAAGCCCGTCGACGGCGAGCGCTGGGGGCCCGGGGACTCCGAGCGGGTCGAGCGCGACTACGGCTTCAGCGAATGGGAGCCGCCGGATGCCGGCGGCGACACCAAGGCGCACAACTTCGGCGGCGGCATCGCCGGCACCAGCCACGAGGGCTGGGACGAGGACTACACACGCCAGATGGAGTCCTGGCTCTCCTCGCACAGCCTTCCCGAGCCGTTCTGCCTCGTGTTCTCGCTCGTGAACCCCCACGACGTGCTCGGCTTCCCGGACTCCTACGTGCCCGGTGGCTACGGGGTGGAGGAGTTCCGCGGCCTCGGGGTGCCGCTGCCGGCGAGCATGGACGAGGACCTGCGCGAGAAGCCCGCCGTGCACGCGCTTTCGCGGCTGGGCATGGACAACTACCTGGGCCCGCTGCCGGACCTGCAGGCCAAGCAGGACTACGTCGACTTCTACGCCTACCTGCACCGGGTCGTGGACCGCCAGATCGGCCGCCTGCTGCGCGCGCTCGGCCCGCCCGAGGAGGAGGACTCGCTGCGCTCGCGCACGATCGTGGTCCGCACCTCCGACCACGGCGAGATGGGCCTCTCCCACGGCGGCCTGCGCCAGAAGATCTTCAACGCCTACGAGGAGACGATCCGGGTGCCGCTGGTGATCTCCAACCCGCGCCTGTTCCCGCAGCCGCGCGAGAGCGACGCGCTGGTGTCGCTGCTCGACATCCTCCCCACCCTGCTCGGCTTCGCCGGTCCCGGAAACCGACCCCAGGCGCTCGACGGCGAGGACCTCTCGCCGCTGATCTACGGACACGCGCAGGCGGTCCGCGAGGCGGTGATGTTCACCTACGACGACCACCAGGCCGGGACCGCCCTGCAGGAGGCCTCGGGCCAGCCCAACCGCGTGCGTTGCGTGCGCGAGGAGCGTTACAAGTACGCCGCCTACCTGGACCCGCAGGGCAGGGCCCAGCCCGAATTCGAGCTGTATGACCTGCACGAGGACCCGCTGGAGATGCGCAACCTCCTCGAGGTCCGCGGCGGGCGCCCGCGCGAACGCCGCCACGAGGAGCCGCGAGAGCGCATGGCCGCCATCCTCGAGCGGCTGTGCACAGAGAGCGGCACGCTCTCGCCCCGGCTCCCGGCCTAGCCGGCGGCGAGCTCCACCGTTGTCCGCCTAGCCGCGCGCGAGCTCCATCGTTGTCCGCCTAGCCGCGCGCGAGCGCCGTCGCTCGCGCCCCGGCCGTCGCGCTAGTCGAGGACGAACTCGCCGTCGCGGTAGATGACGCGCTCGGAGCCGTCGCGGAGGGTGGCGGTGACGGTGCGCCGGGTGGTCGAGACGACGTCGGTGTGCACGCTCGAGTTGTTGAAGCCGAGCCGCTCCCAGTCCTCGGTCTTGAGCGTGCCCGGGTCGCCGTCATAGGCGTCCTGGTAGGCGCGCCCGAGCGCGATGTGGGTGTTGCCCCACTCGCCCCCCACGTTCTCGTCGTACAGCGTCTGGGCCATGAAGCGCGTGATGCGCGAGAAGCGCCGGTCGGTGAGCGAGAACTCGCCGATGCGGTCGGCCCCCTCGGTCGCGATCATCTCCTGCAGGACACGCTCGTTCTCATCGGCGCCGGCCTCCGTCACGCGCCCGTCCTCGAACTTCAGGCGGATGCCCCTGACGAGGTTGCCGTAGCGGTACAGCGGCTGGTCGCAGTGGATCCAGCCCTCTGTCCCGCGCCAGTCCGGGCTGGTGAAGATCTCGAAGCTCGGGATGTTGCGTCCCCTGCCCCCCAGCCAGCGGCGGGTCTCGCCCACCTGCACGCGTAGGTCGACGTCCTCGCCGGTGACGTGCACGTGCTCGATCTCGAGCGCGTTGAGGCGCTCGCGGGTGCTGTCCAGGCGCTCGCCGACCTCGCGCCAGCGGGCCAGCGGATCCTCGCTGTCCAGGAAGCAGGCGTCGATGATCTGCTCCCAGTACTGCTCCAGATCGAGGCCCGCCTCGGCCGCCATCGCAGCGGTCCCGTAGAGGCCGAGCGTCCACGTGAAGCGACCCTCGTTCTCCTTCTCCCCGCGCCAGTCCAGCAGCGGGCGCAGCGTCTCCCCGCGGCGCATGATGCGTGCCGGGTCGACCGAGTCCAGCGCGCGCGGGTCGGTGGTCGCGATCACCGACACCTGGTGGTCCATTTCGTCCACCAGGCCGCGCATGTAGCGGGTCGGGAAGTGTTCGAGCTGCTCGTCGCCCGCGAGCTCGAAGAAGTCGCGCTGCAGGTTCGCGCCGGCATCCTCGTCGGGCGTGTAGGCGCCGAGCACGTGACCACCCGAGCGCCACACGGCGCGGTTCAGCTCGACATACAGCGGCCGCGCACATTCGGGGGCCGCGATCCGCACGACATCACCGGGCTCGATCCCGGCGCCGCCGCCGAGGGCGAAGTCCACGAGCACACGGGCGTATTGCTCGAGCACCTCTTGGGGCGGCGTGTACGGCACCGCCCCACCTTATTAGCTCGCCCCGGCTACACCTCGAACAGGGCTTGCACGGACATCTGCTGCGCCGAGTCCGGCTGCACCAGGAGCGTCCGTCGCGGTCGCCGCAGATGCGTACGCCGGCGGGCGCGTGACGGTGAACAGCCGCTGCACCTCGGGGCTCAGATAGCGCGAGGCCTGCCCCAGCCCATGGGCGTCGTCGCTGCCGTGCGGGCGGTGATGGAAGATCGCCGGCACGTACACGTGCAGACGCCGCCGGGCGCGTGTGAGAGCGACGTAGAAGAGGCGGCGCTCTTCGGCCACCCCCTCCTGCGAGGAGGTGTTCATGTCGGCCGGGAAGTTGCCGTCGTAGGCGCTGATCACGTGCACCGCCTCCCACTCCAGGCCCTTGGCGGAGTGGACCGTGCTCAGCACGAGGTAGTCCTCGTCGAGGTGGGGACGGCCGGCGAGGGCCGCGCTGGAGCTGGGTGGATCGATCACCAGCTCGGCCACGAAGCGGCGCAGGTCGCCGGCCGCGCGCGCCGCGGCCGCCAGCTGCTCCAGATCCCCGACGCGGATCTCCCCGTCGGCGTAGCGCAGGCGGATCAGGGGCGCGATCGCCTCGCACAGGCGCTCCACGCACGCGCCCGCGCCCTGCTCGGGCTCCGAGCGCGCCTGACTCAGCGCCTCGAACAGGCGCGCAGCGGACTTGCGCGAGCCCTCGGGCACCCGCTCACAGCCCGCCCCCCAGTCCTCACCGCCGGCGCCAGTGCGCGCGCCGTGCGGGCGCAGCGCCTGCAGGATCTGCCGCGCACGGGCCGGGCCGACCCCGTCGAGCAGCTGCAGGACGCGAAACCAGGCCAGCTCGTCGGCCGGGTTGTCAACCAGGCGCGCCAGCGCGAGCAGGTCCTTGACGTGGGCCGCGTCGAGGTAGCGCAGGCCCCCGTACTTGACGAACGGGATGCCGCGACGGGTCAGCTCGAGCTCCAGCAGCGCGGAGTCGTGGCCGGTGCGGAACAGGACCGCCTGCGAGCGCAGCTCGATCGCCTCCTCGCGCGCCGCCAGCACCCGCTCGCACACCTCCCGCGCCTGCTCGCCCTCGTCGTGCGGGAACACGAGCTCCGGGCGCAGACCCCCGTCGCGGTCGCTCCACAGGCGCCGCGGAAAGGCGCCGCGGTCCTGCGCCGAGACGCCGTTGGCGACCTCGAGGATCTCCTGCGTGGAGCGGTAGTTGCGCTCCAGCAGCACGGTGTGGGCGTCGCCGAAGACCTGCGGGAACTCGAGGATGTGACGGGCGCTGGCGGCACGAAAGCCGTAGATCGCCTGGAAGTCGTCGCCGACCACGCTCAAGCCCCCACCCCAGCGCCGCAGCGCCGCGACGATGTCCACCTGCAGCGCGTTGACGTCCTGGTACTCGTCCACGAGCACGTGCTCGAAGCAGCCGGCGATCGCCCTCGCCGTGCGTTCCTCGCCCATCAGCGCCCGCCAGCCGAGCAGCAGGTCGTCGAGGTCGAGCAGCCCCTGCTCGCGCTTGCGCGCGGCGTAGGCGCCGAACACCTCGGCGAGCGCCCCGGCGTGCTCCTCACACCAGGGGAACGATTCGGTCAGCGTCTCGCGCAGCGGCCGCTGCGCGTTGACCACGCGCGAGTAGATGTCGAGCATCGTGCTCGCGCGCGGGAAGCGTCGCTTGCCGGCCGCGCAGCCGTGCTCGGAGCGCAGCAGGTCCAGCAGATCGGCGGCGTCGCCCGCGTCGAGCACGCTGAAGCCACCTGTGAGCCCGAGCGCGCCCGCGTGCAGGCGCACAAAGCGGTGGGCCAGCGAGTGGAAGGTCCCGCCCACGATCGTCGCGGCGGCTCGGGCCCCCGAGGGCGCCTGACGGCGCGCGCGGCCGACCAGCTCGCGGGCCGCCCGGCGGGTGAAGGTGACGAGCAGCAGCCGCTCGGGGGCAACCCCCTGCGACAGCAGCCACGCCGCCCGCCCACAGAGCGTCGTCGTCTTGCCGGTGCCGGCGCCCGCCAGGATCAGCAGCGTGGCGCCGTCGTAGGTGGCGGCCTCGAGCTGGCGCTCGTTGAGGCGCCCCAGCAGCCTCGTGGTCGGCTCGGCGGGCACGGTCGATGACACGGTCGAGCGAGGCTAGGCCAGCCCCCGGACCACGTGAGAGCGTTCGTGCAGGCCCGCGCCCGGGTCCCGTGGCGGGCGGATCGTCCGCCCCACACCCGGGCCCCCGTGGCCCGCCGCACGATCAGCCGTGCGGCTGCGCCAGCGGCTGCACGTAGCGGATGAAGGCGTCGATCGAGAGCGGCGCGCCGGTCGCGCGTTCGACCAGCTCGGTCGTGTCCAGGCGGCGTCCGTGGCGGTGCACGCGCTCTCCCAGCCAGGCCTGGATCTCGCCCACGTCGCCTGCGCGCAGGGCCTGCTCACGTGACCCCAGCTCGGCCTCGAGCGCCTCCCACAGCTGGGCGGCGATCAGGCAGCCCAGTGCGTAGCTGGGGAAATAGCCGAAGCTGCCGGCTCCCCAGTGGACGTCCTGGAGGCAGCCGAGCGCGTCGGAGGGCACCTCCAGGTCGAGCAGCCGGCGCACGCCTTCGCGCCACGCCCCCGGGAGGTCCGCCACCTCGAGCTCGCCCTCGATCAGGGCCAGCTCCAGTTCGAAGCGCAGGATGATGTGAAGCGGGTAGGTGAGGGCGTCGGCGGAGACGCGGATCAGCGAGCGCTGCACGCCGACCATGGTCGCGTGCAGCTCCGCGGGCGCGATCGCGAAGCCGGCCGTCGCCAGCTCGCCCGCCATCAGCCCGGCGAAGGCGGCGCTGCGCGCGACGTGGTTCTCCCACAGCTTGCTCTGGGACTCGTGCACCGACATCGAGGTACCGCGGCCGAGGTTCGTCCTGATCAGCGCCGGGTCGATCTGGCGCTCATACAGGGCGTGGCCGTACTCGTGCAGAGAGCTCAGCAGCGACTCCACGTTGCCGTCGCTGTAGCGGGTCGTAACACGCGTGTCCCCGCTGCCGATCCAGGCCGTGAAGGGGTGCGCGGAGACGTCCACGCGCCAGCTCGAGTCGTCGACGCCCAGGCGTGCGAGCGTGCCCGCCACGGCCCCCTGCTGGGCCGTCACCGGAACGTCGAGCGTGCGCAGGGGCGAGACGCGTTCCGCCTCCTCCACCAGCGGGGGCAGGGCCTCCGCGAGCGCTCCGAACAGCCCGCGCAACTCGTCGGCGCGCAGCCCGAAGTCGTAGTCCCCGAGCAGCCCCTCATACGGCGAGGAGCCATCGTCGGCGACGCGGGCGCCGTACTCGCGGGCCAGTGTCACGTTCCTCTCCAGCGCACCGGCGAACATGGCGAAGTCGTCGGCGGCGCGGGCCGCCTGCCACTTCTGCTGGCCGTCCGCGGCGGCGCGGGCGAGCTCGGCGGCAAGCTCCTCCGGCACCCGCCGCGCGCGCTCCCAGTCGCGCCGCGCGAGCCGCACGATGTCGCGCTCGAGCCCGTCGAGCTCGGCTCCCTCGAGCTCGGCCAACCATTCGCCGAGCTCCTCGTCGCGCGCCCGTTCGTGGTTCAGGCGGGCGATCGTGGCGAGCTGCTGCGAGCGCGCGCCGGCCCCGTCGGAGGGCATCATCACCAGCTGGTCCCAGCCGAGCAGCATCTGCACGCACTCGAGGTCGGCGAGCTCGCCGGTGCGCTCGCGCAGCTTCTGAAGTGCGGTCATGGCCGCAGAGCGTAAGGGCAAATTCGCAGCTCCGGTCTGAACCGCCATCGATCGGAGAGAATGGCCGCACGATGAGGCTCGTGGAGCTCGATCCGCAGGCCGAGCCCTACTGGGAGGAGATGCTCGCGGGCGAGCAGGAACCGTGGGGCGGAACCGGCGAACAGCTCACCTGGCGGGACAAGACGCGCAACATCGGCCTGCGGGACGACGATGGAACGCTGCTGGCGGCCGGCGGCGTGGTGCTGGCCGAGCTGCACACGGCGGCTCACCCGCCCTTCGCGGTGGCGGGCATGGGTGGACTGGTGGTCCGCGCCGGCGCGCGCGGCAGGGGCCTCGCGCGCCGGCTGGCGACGGACCTGCTCGAGCTTGCCCGCGAGCTCCCCGCCGAGCGGGCGATGCTGTTCTGCGAGCCGAGCCTGATCGCCCTGTACAGCGACTTCGGCTTCCGCGAGATCGCCGATCCCGTGTGGGTGGAGCAGCCCGGCGGGCGTGTGCGGATGCCGCTGAGCTGCGATGTGGCGGCCGCTGCGCGAGGGCGCCGACTGGCCACCCGGCGAGCTCTACCTCGACGGCGAGCCCTTCTAGCGCGACACGCGCCGCGCGCTGGGCCCGCGTGCTCCCCGCGGGGTGCCGATCGCCCGCGCCGCGATCTCGGCCTCGTCGAGGTCGGCGTCCATCCCTTCGCCGCGGCTGTCGCCGGCAGCGTCGCTCCAGCCGGCGTCGACGCCCGCGGGAACCTCAGAGGGGGACGGCTCGGCGGGCGCGTTCAGCTCCTCGCTCGCGTCGCTCCGATCCCAGGCTTCGTCGCGGAACTCGTCGATCACCGTCAGGAAGGCGTCCACGACACGAGGGTCGAAGTGGCTGCCGCGCTTGCGTTCGATCTCCCTGACGACGCGGTCGAACGCCCAGGGATCCTTGTAGGAACGGCGCGAGGCGAGCGCGTCGAAGACATCGCAGATCGCGCAGATCCGCCCCACCAGCGGGATCTGATCGCCCTTCAAACCCTCGGGGTAGCCGGTTCCGTCCCAGCGCTCGTGATGGGTCCGGGCGATCACCTCGGCCATCTGCAGGAGCGGCGAGTTGGAGCCCGACAGCAGCGCTGCGCCGGCCGTCGTGTGGGCCATCATCGCGTCCCACTCGGCGCTGTCGAGTTCGCCGCGCTTGAGCAGCACGCGGTCGGCCACGCCGATCTTGCCCACGTCGTGCAGGGTGCTGGCGATGCGCAGCCGCTCGGCCTCCCGCGGAGCCATGCCCATCTGGCGCGCGACCCGCTCGCAGATCCGGCCCACGCGGTCGATGTGGGCGCCGGTGTCGTCGTCCCTGAGCTCGGCCGCCTGCGCCAGGCGGCGGATCACCTCGACCTGGGTGTCGTAGAGCTCGGCCGTGCGTTCACGGACGGTGTCCTCGAGCACCGCCCCGTAGCGATCCGACAGCTCGCGCTCCCAGGACTCCGCGAGATAGCTCACGAGCAGGGCCCCGAGGGTCCCGATCGCGAGCGCCACCAGCGGGTAGCTGACGGGCAGGATCAGACCCTGCTGGAAGGCGATCTGGCACAGGATGGTGTAGCCGACCGCCAGGCCCGCTCCCATCACCAGCGCTCGGGCGGGGCGAATCGTCAGGCAGCTCAGAGGGGTGGCCAGACCGGCCAGCACGGTGATCAGCACCGCCACCCACACCGGCGTCTGGCGCAGCGGGTTGCCGGCCAGGGCGGTCGCGATCGCCCCGGCCTGGAGTTCCGGACCCGACATGCCCGTGCTGGAGGTGACCGAGGTGGAGTGGCCGTCCTGCAGCGCCGGGCTGGTCGGACCCACCACCACGATCTTCCCGGCCAGCTCGGCGGGCGGGACGCGGCCGTGGATGAGGTCCACGTAGGACACGTTCGTCACCGTCCCGACCGGCCCCGGGAAGTCGATCCAGGCCGAGCCGTCGCGGAAGGAGGAGCTGGGCGGCGTACGCCCGATCGCGGCTTCGGCCGTCGCCACGGCTACCGAGTCGAGGCCGCCGACCGAGTACGGGTACTGCTGGATCACGCCACTGGAGTTGGGGCTGAAGTCGGCTGCGGCCACGGTGGCATTGGCGCGGGCGAGGCCGCTACGGCCCACCAGCGCGGCGACACCGCCGTGCGATCCCGCTTCGTTGGTGGCGAGCACGACGTTGCCCGCGCGCGCGACCGCGCGATACAGGGGCAGATCCTGGGCTTCGGCCGCCGGCTTGGTGAACTGCACGTCGTAGACGATCGTGCGGGCGTGGTCCGCGCGCAGCACTTCGATCGCGCGCGCGTCGAGGGAGCGCGGAAACGGCCAGTGCGCGTTGATCGCGTCGAGCGTCTTTTCGTCGACCCCCACGACCACGATGTTGTGCGGGTGATGCACCGGGCGCAGCGAGAAGCGGGCGTCCACGGACGCGTTCTCTACCGCGTTCCAGGCCCCGGTCAGTAGCCCGATCACCCCTACCGAGGCGGCCGCCAGCGCGACGCCGACCAGCATCCAGGCATGCGCAGCATCGCGCGCTCCACGCCAGGGGCGGTTGGTGGGGGGCCTTGCGGCGGACATTGCTGGCCTCCACAAGCTTCGGCCGTTCGCGGGGCCGCCTTTAGATGTGGGCGGCGGCTAGAGCCGGGCGGAGACTGCCACGATCGCGTTCGCCGGGATGGCGACCGGGATATCGGCGCTCGGCGAGGCCACGTTGCGCGTCGGCAGGCCGGCCGCCTTCGAGCTCATCAGCGTCAGCTGCCCGACGGACAGGCCGCGCAGCAGCACGCGCGCCGCGCGGGCGCTCTCGTTGTCGATGATCAGCACCACCGAGCCGTCCGGCCGCAGGGCGGCGTGGGCGACGAGCCCCCGCGCCGCGAAGGCCTTGGACGGGACCGGGTGCAGCGTCGTGCCGAGGGGAAACCAGGTGTTCAGGGCCACCAGCGCGTTCGCCAGCGGCCGCTCGTAGATCTGGCTGCCGCGGACCGCGAACGGGTCATAGGAGTTGCCGCTGAAGTGGAAGCGCACCTCGTCGAAGCCCTGTTCCAGGGCCGAGATCCCGAAGCGCAGCCCCCACACGGCCGACGCGGGCGAGTTCGAGACGCCCGGCGCCCCGCCGCAGGAGGCGGAGTTGGCCTCCGAGATGATCGCCGGAACGCCGAGCGCGTGGGCGGCGATCGCCACCCACGACATGCGCGCGGGCGCGTTGCCGGCGCGGCTGGAGAGGAGGCCTTTGATCGTGGCTTCGGACGCCGAGCGGCAGGTGGTGAGCGGGTACATGTGGACGCCCACGGTGCCGAGGCCGAGTGCCCTGACGACGAGCGGCAGCTGCTGGCGCCAGCGCGAGGCGACGGCCAGTTCGGGCCCGACCACGGGCTGGTTTCCCAGCGCCGGCTTGAGGTACTGCGCGAGCTGCTCGTAGAGGGCTGCGTAGGCCGCTTCTTCGCCCGCGAACGGCTTGTCGAGGGCGGCGTAGTTCGGCAGGTCGTAGAGGTCCGGCTCGTTGCCGAGCGAGAAGGCCAGCCCGTTGACGGAGGCGGCGCGGGCTTCGTTGGCCATCTGGGTCGCCCAGGCGAGGCTGCCGGTGCGCATGTTCAGGCCGACGGTCAGCGACTCGTGGGTGCTCGACAGCAGACAGTGGAGCTGATTGAAGAAGCCGGCCGGGAGCTGGTAGAGCGTCGCCGCCTGCCAGGAGGACGGCGGCGGCGTGAGCGCGCCGGGCGGCGCCGTCTCGTCCTGGCTCACCCCGCCCAGCTGCAGCGGCGGCGAACCGAGCCGCGCGAGCTCCGCCGCGAGCGTCGGCGGCGGGCAGCCCGAGCTGCCCATGTCGGCCGCCATCACCGGGTACTCGAGCGAGACGCCCGCGGGATCCATCGTCACCTCGACCGCGGGCGCACGCAGCAGCGACGCCCCGAAGGTCAGCTTGAGCGTGCTCGCGGCGGGCTTCTTGGCCTTCTTGTGCGCCGCGGCGGCGGCCGGCGCCGGCCAGCCGGCCGCGAGGATCGCCAGCGCCGCCGATGCGGCCAGCACCGCCAGCGCTGCGCCCAGCGCGCTCGCCGGGCGGCCCGCCGGGTGTGACGGGCGCGCCGACGGGTCCGTCAGCTGCGCGTGGCTCAACTGCAGCTCAGCGTCTTCAGCGTCGCTTCGTAGCTCGTGAGCAGCTTTTTGGTGGCCGCTTCGACCTGTTTGACGACGGTCGACGGGTTCAGGCTGGTGCCGAGCGTTTCAGCGATCTTGGTGACTTCGCTGGTGAATTCGCCGGTCGACTTTTCGACCTGAGTCTTCGTTTCCGGCTTCAGCTTGGGCGCCTCTTCCTTGATCTTCTTCAGTTCCTGCTCGATCGCTTCGAGGCTCGTCTTGGCGCTCGTGACCGAACCGACGCTGAGCGGCAGCGACTTCAGGCTTTCGACCTGCTTTTCGATCGCGGAGCGGGACTTGCAGACTTCCGCTTTGGCCTTGTCGAACTTTTCCGATTCGGATTCCCCGCACCCGGCGAGCAGCAGCGCGCACGGTGCGACGGCGAGGACGAGGACCAGTCGGGTGAGCTTGGCTGCCTTGGTCATGGAGTTCCCTTTCGGCTTGCAGTTGTCTGTTGAGCTCGTCGGCCGGCCGCCCGTCAGCCGGTGAGGCCCGCGATGCCGTCCCGGAGCAGGACCACTCCGATGACCGCGATCAGCACCGCCCCGATCTTCGTCGCGTTGCGCGTCAGCCACCCGTGTGCGCGGTGAAGAACGCGCAGCGTACCGCCGGGGGCGATCCGCAGCATCAGCAGGGCGATGGACAGCGGCAGCAGCGAGATCAGGGCGAACGCCACCCACAGCACGATGTATTCGCCGGCGTTGGGGTTCAGCTGCGAGATGTCCTTGAGCGCGATCGGGATGAAGCCGCCCGGGTTGGCGAGCGCGGCACCGGCGCCCAGGACGGCGACCGCCGGCGAGGCGGCCAGGGCGCTGACTTTGTCGACCATCTGCTGTTCGCTCTCGCGACTCAGCGGGTTGCGAGCCAGTTTGGCCGCGTACCAGAGGGCGAGCACGCCCAGCACGAGGTCGAGGATCGCCACCCAGGTCTTGGGCTGCGAGCTCCCGGCCGGGGCGGCGGCGATGTCTTCGAGCGCAAACGCCGCCACCACGCCGACGAGCAGCGTGGCTCCCAGCGCGCCGAGATAGAACCAGGTCCCGGTACGTATCGGCCGCTCCCCGACGACCAGCGCGAGCACCGAGAACGTCAGGGTCGTCGGCGAGAGCATCGCCGCGATCGCGGTCAGGAACAGCTCGACTTCGGCAGAGCCCATCAGGCGTCGCTCACCGGCAGCCTCGAGGAATCGGCTTCCGCGCCCATCGCTGGACGGCGGTCGTCGGTCTGCTCACCCATCCTCGCGCCCCGCGGTTTGATCACGTAAACCTACGTCCTCGGGAGGATCAACGGTCACCCCGGCGTCGCCGCGGCCCGGTCGCAGTCGCAGCTGCGGCGGCTGGCGCAGTGGCCGGGGGTGGGAGGAGTACGCGGCTGACCATGTAGGCCACGATCGTGCCGACGATCACCAGTGGCTCGCTGCCCGCGCCCGATCCCTCTGTGAGCACTGCGGCGATCACGATCGCCGACAGCGGCAGGCGCAGCACGGCCGCGATCGCGGCGGCCATGCCCACGGCGATTGCCGGGGTGATCGAGAACCCGGGCAGCTGGCCGGCCATCAGTCCCGCCACGGCTCCGAGGAACAGCGCCGGGAAGGTCGGGCCGCCGCGGAAGCTGCCGAGCGAGACCGAGTAGGCGATGCCCTTGACAAACGATCAGCAGTGCGAGCGCACCGATCGACCACGTGCCCGCTTTGGTGACCAGCGCCGGAATCGAGCTCTGGCCGGAGAAGAGAACTTCCTGGAAAGGCTTACCGGTGGCCTGCTGAAATGCCACGGCAAGCCCGGCGACGATCAGCCCCGCCGCGGGCAGCAGCACGAAGCGCCTGGCGGCCACGACGCCCACGGTGCGCCTGCCCGCGCGAACCATGAGCACGCACACCAATCCGACGGCGAGCGCGAGCGCGATCGTCCACCCGAAGTCCGCGATGTCGGGCCGCGCGAACTTGGCGAGCCCTTCCACCGAACCCAGCGCGTAGGCGCTCGTGCTCAGCCCGGTCCACGAGCCCATACCGATAGAGACGAGCGAACCGATGCCGGAGGCCAGCAGGCCGGGGAGAAGCACGAGCGTCAACTTCGGCCCACCCAGGCCGATCACCTCGATCATGAGCACCGCCGCGAGCAGCGGCGACTGGAACAGAAACGACACCGCGGCGAAGGTGCCGGCCGCGGCGAGCACGGTCACGACCTGCGGCGGCGCGTCCCTTCGCGCGAGGCCGATGGTCAGGGCCCCGAGGCCTCCCCCCAACGCGATCAGCGGGGCCTCCGGGCCCAGCACGACTCCGAGTCCGATAGTCGCGAACGCGGCGAGGATGACCCCGGGTAGGTCGACCGGAAGCGGTGAGCCACCGGCCGTCGAGAGGCCGTTTGCGGGAATGTGCCCTCCCCCGCCGGGAAGACGCTCGATCGCGAACGCGATGATCAGGCCGGCGAGGGCGAGCACCGGCAGCGACCACCAGATCGGTGGGCCGCTGTGGTAGCCGACGTCGCTCGGGAGGTGGACGTACACCCCTCGCTGGATCTGATTGACGAGCTCGAGGAAGCACCACGCGGCGAGTGATACGACGACGCCGACGATCGCCGCGAGGAACAGCAGGACGACGAAGCCCCGGCTCCGGATCGTCGCTTCGACCTGCTCGGGCGAGACTTCAGGCTCGTCCATGGCGCCTTGGCCCGTGGCTCGCGTGCGGGCCGGAAAGGGGCGCTTGGCCGCCCGCTTGGCGGACGCCACCCCGGCTCAGCTGGCACGCCACGCGGACATTACACAGAAGTTCACGATCTGCGGCTTGCTGGCAGGCGCGCACGTCGCAGACGCGGCCACGCCATCCACTCCGGAACCGACGCCACGCTGCCGGAACTCGGCTACAGCCATACTGACCGTCTTCACCGTGCAGGCGTCTGCACTACGACGGAGGTATGAACGTGATGGGACATCTCGCAACGCCCCTGGCCATCTCGGCGTTCGGCATCGGGGGCTTCGCGCTGCTGTACGTGCTCGTGTTCCTGTTCCTGGGCATCAGATCGATCAAACACGGGCACTGGATCATGTTCCTGATCGGCATCCCGATACCGATCTTCTGGATCATCGGGGGGCTGATGCCGCCCGTCCGCAGCTGACCGGTTGTTACTGGGCCACCGGTTCTATCGCGCCCGGCTCGTGGGTGTTGACGACGCCTGACGCCTCGCTCTCACCCCTCTGCAAGGTGACCCGGCCAACGCGACCGACGAGGAGCGCGCCAAGCGACTTCAGGTCGCCGCCCGTCTCCGTCAGTTCTTCCTCCGTGACGCCCCATCCGTAAAGGTTGCGGATCGCGGCCCGGTTCTCGCCGCCCTGGCTGAAATCGTAGGTCTCCGGACAGACCTTCTTGCCGTCGCTGTCGCCACCGATGACGACGCAGACCGGCCGGATTGAGGTCCTGTCGATCTGAACATCCTCGATCTGCAGGGTGTACTCGCCGGCGTCGAGCAGGACCTCTGGTTGCTCTGCAAATCGTTGTGCCTGCTGCTCGTCCACGGCGGACTCCTGACCCGGTCGATGCGCAACCGCCTCGTGGCGATCCTCACCAACACCCTACTCGGTCGGATTAGCCGGGCCCGGTGAGCCCGGCGATGCCGTTGCGCATCAGGATCGCGGCGAGCAAGAGCAGAATCACGGCGGCGATCGTCCGTGCGTTGCGCGCAAGCCACGCTCGAGCCCGCATCAGCAGACGCTGAGTCGACTCGGGTGCAACTGCGAGCGCCACGAGGGCGATCAACAGTGGCAGCAGCCGAGGGCAAAGCCGACCCACTCGGCGATGTACTGCCCGGTGCTCGGATTCGTCTCTGAGATGTCCTTCAGGGCCAGCGGAATGAGCGCGCCGGGATTTGCGAGCGCGGCGCCGGCCCCGATGATCGCGATCACCGGTGAGGAGGCCACCTTGCTCATCTGCTCGATCATGCTCGCAACCCGTTTCGGGTCGCGGGGCGCCGCAGGAATCGCACCACGAAGTACAGCACCGTCACGCCGGCGATGACGTCAACGGGAAGGCTCGGGGGGTCGAGCTCCTGACCCCTACTCCGTCTGATCGCGTCGCGCGTAGGCCTCATCCACGCGAGACATGCCTTTCGGCGGCAGGATGCCTCCGATGATCCAGAGAAGCGGGATGAAGAAGCCGGCGATGAACAGAATCCACCGGCCGTTCCGGATCGTTTTGACACCGAGAAACACCAGCAGAAACACGTAGATGATGCCTAGGCCGACGTAAAGCAACAGAAGCTCCGATCGTGGTTTGAGCCTGCGTATAGATCTGGTACGGGCGCGTCTCTTTGGATCACTCCCCCATCGCGGCCTTCAGGCTTCGAGCGGATCGCGCTCGACGCGACTTGGCGCAGGAACTTCGGGCACGAGCGCTCGGTTCTCTCGCTCTGTCGGCGAACGCACGGACAGGAGCGGAGGAGAGGCCCGTCGCGTTGGGTCGGCCAACCACTGTACGGCCCTGGGGTCGTCGGTGCGAACCGGTTCCGGCCTGCCGTCCGAGGACTCGGTACGATCGCCATCCTCTCGCCGCCGTACGCGGCGGGGCACACAATGCGGTCCTCGCACCTCACACAAGCCCTCACAGCGCTCGTAGCGCTCATCGCCGGCGCCGTCCTCGCGGCGGGCGTCAGCGCCGCGGCTACCAGCACGGGCACGACCGCGGCGACGGAAGGTACGTCGGGCAAAACCGGCACCGCCAGCAAGACCGTCACGCAGCCTCCGGAGACAGTGACCAAAACCGTGACGGAGCCCGCGCAGACAGTGACCCAACCGGCAACGCCCACCGGGACGGTGACACACTCGACGACGACCGTCACGCCAACCGTGACCCAGACAACGCCCTCCGGCGCGATCGCGGCGGGTGCCGCCGCCGGGGCTGCCGCAAAGTCCAACGGGGAATCCGAAGAATCGGAAGTGCCGACCTGGGCCTGGGTGCTGATCGGGGTCGGCGTCGTCGGCGCGGTGGTCGCAGCATTCATGGCCGGCCGGCACCGCCGCGAAGGATCTGGCGGGCCTCCCGCCGGGGATGGACCGGCGCCGGGTGTGCCGCCACCGGTCCCGCCCCCGCCGCCAGTCGGCAGCTGACCGCCGCCCCGCCGCCAGTCGGCAGCTGACACCCCGCGCACGCGAGGCGGCCCGGGGAGAGGTTTCGCTAATGCATCGTCGGGGCCGGTGCGGCGGGCGGCGACTTCGACTCCCCCGTCGGGGGCGCTTTGAGGCGACCGCGGAACACGTGGAATGACCAGCCCTGGTAGAGCAGCACGAGCGGTAGGAAGATGACGGTGGCGATCGTCATGACCTTCAGCGCGTAGGACCCGGAGGCCGAGTTGCTGACGGTCAGGTTGAAGGCCGTGTTGGTGCTCGAGATCATGACGTTCGGGTAGAGGTTGATGAAGATCGAGCCGACCGTGGCGGCGATGGCTATCGCTGAGGCGGTGAAAGCCCAGCCGTCGTGATCTGCGCTCGCCAGTCGTGCGGCGAAGATGACCGCGATCACGGCAAGGATCTCGACCGGGTCGGGCACGTCGGGGCCCGAGGTGATGCTGCGGGTCCAGATCACGAAGCCCACCACGAGGGCGATCGCGACCCACCCAAGCGGTTTCGTCAGCGTGCTCGCGCGGTCGCGCAGCTGATCGGTGGTGCGCAGTTTCAGGAACGTCGCGCCGTGCAGCAGGCACAGCCCGAGCAGTGTCAGTCCCGTCCACAGTCCGTATGGGGTCAGCAGGTCGAAGAAGTTGCCGGTGAACTCGTGTTGGGAGTTGATCGGCAGGCCGTTGAGGAGGTCGCCCAGTCCGACCCCGAGCAGCAGCGGGATCAGCAGGCTGCCGAGGATCGTGCACCACGTCCAGGTCCGGCGCCAGCGCCGATCCTCGCTTTTGCGCGTGTACTCCAGCGAGACGCCGCGCGCCATCAGCGCCGCCAGCACGAGCAGCAACGCCAGGTACAGAGCGGAGAACATCGTCGCGTACCAGTTGGGAAACGCGGCGAACGTCCCAGCGCCCGCGACGATCAGCCAGACCTCGTTGCCGTCCCACCAGGGGCCGATCGTGCCGATCGCGACCCGCCGCTCCTCGTCGGTCTTGCCGACGATCGTGTGCAGCACGCCGACGCCGAAGTCGAAGCCCTCGAGCACGAAGAAACCCGACCCACAGAACCGCGATGACGACGAACCAGAGCGTGTGTAGATGAAGCATCGGTGTGCTAGTAGGTCAGCGTCGGGATTGGTGTGGCGCCGGGAGTGCCCGTGCCCTCGCCATCGTCGTCAAGTCCTTTGCGCGAATAGCGCAGCATCAGGAGCAGATCGGCGGCTCCGAGCGCGATGTAGATCAGCACGAATGCGATCAGGCTTATCCATATGTCGGTCGAGGACACCGACGGCGAGTTGGCGTTGATCGTCTTCATCAGGCCCTGCACGATCCACGGCTGGCGGCCGTTCTCGGTCAGCAGCCAGCCGGCGGTGTTCATCAGGAAGGGCGTCACGACCGCCCAGATCGAAACGCGCATGAACCACTTGGATCGCTCGAGTGTCCCCTTGTGCAGCAGCCAGCCACCCCAAAGTCCCAGCAGCAGGATCAGCGACCCCAGATAGGCCATCACGCGCATCGACCAGTACTGGACGAACACGTTCGGAACGTATTCGCCGGGCCCGTATTTCCTTTCGTATTCCTTCTGCAGCTGCGTCAGCCCCGTGACCGGGCCGTTCCAGGTGCCTGTCGCCAGCACCGACAGGAGGTGAGGGATTTCGATGATCTGCGAAGGCGTGTGGTCGTTCTTGCCGCCTCCGATCTGGAACGCCGAGAACGAGCAGGGCTGGCAGTTTGACCACTGCGCCTCAGCCGCTGCGATCTTCATCGGCTGGTACTTCGTCTCGATCTCCCCGAGCTTGTTGCCGACGAACATCTGCAGTGCGATCACCGGCAGCAGCACCACCACCGAGATCCTGGCGCTGTTGCGGAAGGTCTCGACCTCCCTCTGTTTGCGCAGATACCAGGCCGAGACGGCCAGCATCACCAGCGAGCCGGTGACCAGCGAGGCGAGGATCACGTGGACGTACCCCCACAGGAATGTCGGGTTCGTGAACAGCGCCCCCACGTTGTTCAGTTCCGGCTGCCCACTGTGGTTCATGACGTAGCCCACGGGATGCTGCATCCAGGAGTTCGCCGCCAGGATGAACAGCGCAGAGAGCATCGTCCCGATCGAGACCAGCCAGATGCAGGCCAGGTGCACGCGCTTGGGCAGCCGATCCCAGCCGAATATCCACAGGCCCAGAAACGTCGACTCCAGGAAGAACGCCGCGAGGCCCTCCATCGCGAGGGGCGCGCCGAACACGTCGCCGACGAACCGTGAGTAGGAGGACCAGTTCATGCCGAACTCGAACTCCTGTACCAGCCCCGTGACCACGCCGACGGCGACATTGATCACCAGCAGCGTCCCGAAGAATTTCGTCAGCCGCCTGTACTCGGGCTTGTCGTTGCGGTAGTACGCGGTCTGCAGGAGCGCGACCAGGAACGCGAGCCCGATCGTCACCGGTACGAAGAAGAAGTGGTAGATGCTCGTCGTCGCGAACTGCCACCGCGCCAGTTCGTTCGTCATCAGCTGACCGCCACGGTGTTGAGCGGCCGGACGGCCCGGGGCGAGGATGGAGGTCGACGTGCCGCTGGCCCCCGGCGGCCATTTGTGCCCGGCGAATTAGCGCGGCTGAGTGGCACCAGTCCCCTAACGGTCGGCGCGGAGCATATCCACACTCCCAGGCGCAGCGCCGACGGCCCGCCCCGCCCGCCGCCGCGCTCGCAATGGGCTGACGCCCTAGGCATCGGCGTCCGGCGCGCGCTGTTCGCGGAACAGGGCCGCGTAGCGGCGGTCGCGTTCCATCAGGGCCGTGTGGGTCCCGCGTTCGGCGACCCGCCCGGCTTCGAGCAGCACGACCTCGTCCATCTCCTCCATGCTCTCGAGCCGGTGTGTGATCAGCAGCAGCGTGCGCCCGCGGGCGGCGTCGATGAGCTCGCTCGTCAGCGCGCGGGCCGCTGGGGCGTCGAGGTGCTCGCCCGGCTCGTCGAGGATCAGCAGGGGGAACTGCGCCAGCAGGCCCCGGGCGAGCGCGAGGCGGCTGCGCTGGCCGGCGGAGATGCGCCGCCCCTGCTCCCCCACCTCCGTGGCGAGCCCGTCGGGCAGCCCCCGAACCCACTCGAGCAGGCGCACCCGCTCGAGCACGTCGAGCAGCTCGGCGTGGCTGGCGTCCCGGCGGGCGAGGCGGAGGTTCTCCTCGACCGTCGTGTCGAACACGTGCGCGTCCTGCGCCACGAGCCCCACGACACCCCGGACCTCCTCGGCCGGCAGGTCGTCGATCTCGACGCCGTCGAGCGCGATCGACCCGCGGTAGGGCAGGAATCGTACGAGCGCCCACGCGAGCGTCGTCTTGCCCGCCCCGCTGGGCCCGATCAGCCCGACCCGCGCCCCCGGCTCCAGGTCGAGGTCCACGCCCGAGAGGGCCCAGCGCGTCTGACCGGGGTGGCGAGCGCGCAGGCCCCGGATCTGGAGGGAGCCCGGGCCGGAGGCGCGCACCCGCGGATGCGCGGGCTCGGCCACCGGGGGCTGTGCCTCGAGCACCTCGGCCAGCCGTGCGCTGGAGCGGCGTACGCCCTGCAGCGACTGCATCGCGGTCGGCAGCGGGCTGATCAGTTCGAAGGCCGCGAGCGGCACCAAAGCGAGACCGGCGAGCAGGACCCCGTTGGTGTGGCCGTCGGCGACGGCGCCCACTCCGAGGGCCAGGGAGCCCCACATCGCAACGCCCGAGAGCGCGCTGGCGAGACCCTGCCCGACCCCGGCTGTGCGCGCGCTCGAGGACGCCAACCGGCCGAGCTCCGCGTCGGCCGCACGAGCCCGGTCGAGGGCGAGCCCGATCGTGCCGTGCACGGTCAGCTCCTGGGCTCCGGAGAGCAGCTCGACGACCGCGTCCGAGAGCTCCCCGCGTGCGCCGGCCTGGCGGGCGGCGGTGCGTGCCGACAGGCGCCCGGCCAGCCAGGGGACGGCCGCGATCCCGAGGATGAGTGCGGCCAGCAGCACGAGCCCCGCGCTGTGGAGCATCGCGGTCTGGAGGGCCACGGCGAGCAGCCCCACGATCAGCGCGATCGCGAACGGGGGCAGCACCCGCAGCAGCAGATCCTGGATCGAGTCGACATCGCCGACCAGGCGAGCCAGCAGCTCGCCGCTGCCGAATGCGCGCAGGCCGGCCGGCGCGAGCGGCTCGATGCGCTCGTAGACCCGCACCCGCAACCGTGCCAGGACGGCGAAGGCGGCGTCGTGGGAGACCAGCCGTTCGAGGTAGCGCAGCAGCCCGCGCCCGAGCGCGAAGGCCTGGACGGCGACGATCGCCACGGCCACCGCCGACTGCTCGGGACGCTGGGAGGAGCGCGAGATCAGCCACGCGGAGGTGGCCGTCAGGCCGATCGCGCACGCCATCGCACCGGCCCCCAGCACCGTCGCCAGCAGCAGTCGCGGCAGCGCGGGCCGGGACGCGGTGAGCATCGCCCTCATGGCGACGGGACCGCCGGCTGCGCCTGCAGGTGCACGACGCGATCGGCGAGCTCGAGCAGCGCGGGGCGGTGTGCGGCAAGGACCACGGTGCGCCCCCGCGACATCCGCGCGATCGTCTCGATCACGCCGCGCTCGGTGGCCCCGTCGAGGTTCGCCGTCGGCTCGTCGAGCAGCAGCAGTGACGCGTCGCGCACGAGCGCCCGCGCAAGCGCCAGGCGCTGGCGCTCGCCGGCCGAGAGCCCTGCACCCCGCTCGCCGAGCGTGGTGTGCGGGCCCTGAGGCAGCGCCCGCACCACCTCCAGCAGACCGGCCGCGTCGAGCGCCCCGATGACGTCCTCTTCGGAGGCGCCGGCACGCCCCGCGCGGACGTTGTCGAGAATCGAGCCGCGAAACAGGAAGGGCTGCTGGGGCATCCAGGCGAGCTGCTCCCGCCAGGCCTCGAGATCGAGGTCCTCGAGCGGGACGCCTCCCACCAGCACGGTCCCGTGGCTCGGCGCGACGAGGCCGAGCAGGAGCCGAGATCACGGTCGACTTGCCGCAACCGCTCGGGCCGGCGAGTGCGAGGATCTCGCCCGGGTGGATCGTCAGGTCCAGGTCCCGCAAGGCCGGCGAGGAGCGACCGGCGTAGTTGACGCTCACGCCCGCGAGCACGATCGGCGAGTGCGGCGCCGGAACCCGCGGATTCGACGCCGGCCGCGCCCTCGAGCGCCGGTGGCTGCGGCCGCTTCGAGAACCTCGAATGCCCGCTCCGCGGCCGCCACGCCACCGGCGCTGGCGTGGTAGTTGGCGCCGAGGCGGCGCAGGGGCAGATACGCCTCGGGCGCGAGCACCAGCGCGAACAGGCCAGCGCGCAGGCCGAGGCCGCCGTCCATCAGCCGCAACCCGATCGCCACCGCCACGACCGCCACCGAGAGTGTTGCGACCAGCTCCAATGCCAGCGAGGACAGGAACGTGACCCTGAGCGTCGCCACCGCCGAGCGGCGATAGCGTTCGGTGACGCTCCCGATGGCCGCGATCTGTGCCCGTGAGCGCCCGAACAGCTTCAACGTCGGCAAGCCTCGCGACGACGTCCAGGAAGTGCCCGGCCAGCCGCTGCAGCGAGCGCAGCTCGAGCTCGCGTGCGCTCCCGCGTGAGCTGGCCGATAAGCACCATGAACAGCGGGATCAGGGGGATCGTGAAGATGATGATCACGCCCGAGATCCAGTCGTCGGCGAACACCGCGACCACGACCACCAGCGGCACGATCAGCGCGAGCACGAGCTGGGGCAGGTACAGCGCGAAGTAGTCGTCCAACGCATCCAGCCCGCGCGTGGCCAGCACCGCCAGCTCGCCCGTGCCCTGGCTGAGCGAGCCGTATGGGATCAGCTCGGCCGCGCGGGTCAGCAGGCTTCCGCGCAGCTCGGACTTGGCGCGCGTGGAGCTACGCGCGGCGAGCACCTCCGACGCCCACGCGAGCAGGGCCCTCACGAGCACCACCACCAGCAGCGCGACGAGCGCTCCTTTCACTGCGGAGAGGCCGTGGCCGTGCAGGAAGGCTTCGCACACGACGTCCACCAGCAGCCACGCCTGCAGGACGATCAGCAGGGCCCCGAGCGTGCCGAGGGCGACCGAGGAGAGGATGAAGGTCCGCGTCGCCCGGGCGTAGTGCAGCAGCCTCGGGTCCACGACCCGCGAAGCCCCTCGCCGGGTCTGCCCCGGCTCGGCCCGAATCGGCGGCTGTGCCGGTTGCGCGGGACCGAGCGCGGCGCCCGCGCCGCCCATCAGGTACGTGCGCCGGGTGGCGCCCCGATGCTGTCCAGCTCCCCGTCGATGACCTGGTCCTGGGGATCGCCGAAGCGCGTGTTGATCCAGTCGATCAGGACCTTCAGGCGGTGCCCTCCACCGACCCCGGTGAGGTAGTACATGTGCACCGTCAGGTAGGTGAAGAAGGCAGGGCGGCCAGAGAGCTCGTGGCCACGGATCTCGCAGATCGCCTTGCCTCGTCCCACGACCGCGAGCGCACCCTTGTCGAGGTAGCGGAAGGGCCCCTCCGCGCCCGGGCGCCCACGCCGGATTCCCTGGGCGATGTGGCGCGCCTGCTGGATCGCGACGGTCGCGAGCCCGGGCAGCGGGTGCCCGTCGGGGCCGGCGACCTTGCTCGCGTCGCCGAGCACCGAGATCTCGGGGTGGCCGGCGAGGCCAAGATCTTCGCCCACGGGAAGGTGCCCGCCGCGATCACCCTCGACGCCGGTGGCCGCCGACACGAGGCCGGTGAAGCCCGCCGCCTGCACGCCGGCGCCCCACACGACGGTGGGCGTGTCGATGCGCTGCTGGGCGCCGTCCAGCTCGAAGCTCACGCCGTGCTCGTCGATGGCGCTCACGCGGGCCCCCTGATGGACGGTCGCGCCGAGGTCGGCGAGGTAGCCGGCCACCTTCGCCGACAGGCGCTCGCTGAAGGCGCTCACCAGCCGCGGGCCCGCGTCCAGCAGGATCACCTTCGCTTCAGTGGGGTCGCAGCGCCGGTAGTAGTTCTTCATCGTGTGTCGCGCGATGATCGACAGCTCTCCCGCGAGCTCGACGCCGGTGGGGCCTCCGCCGACGACCACGAACGTCAGCCAGCGCTGGCGCTCGGCGGGGTCCTCGGCCCGCTCGGCCTCCTCGAAGGCGCTGTAGATGCGGTTGCGCAGGGCGACCGTGTCGGTGAGCGTCTTCAGGCCGTAGGAGTGCTCGCGCCACTCGTCGTTGCCGAAGTAGCTCGTCTCGGCACCGCAGGCGACGATCAGCGAGTCATACGGCAGCCGCTCGTCACGGTCGAGCAACAGCTCACGCCGTTCGGCGTCGAGGCCGACGGCGGTGCCCATCAGCACCCTGACGTTGTCGTGGCGACGAACCACTGCCCGGATCGGAGTGGCGCACTCCGCGGGCGACAGTCCTCCGCACGCGAGCTGGTAGAGCAGCGGCTGGAACAGGTGGTGGCTGTGGCGGTCCACGAGCGTCACGTCGACGTCGGCGCCGCCGAGCGAGCGCGCCGCGGACAGCCCGCCGAAGCCGCCCCCCACGATCACCACGCGCCGGCGTCCGGAGCCGGGGGCGTGTCCGTTGTGCTCAGCCGCCATCGGCGCCCGCGCTCGCGGTGCCGCTCACCCCGAGCCGCTCGAGCAGGTGCTCCCCCACCCGCAGCGCGTTGGCCATCGCCGTCAGGGCCGGGTTGACCGCACCGATGCTGGGGAAGAAGCTCGTGTCCACGACATACAGGTTGTCGAGCTCGTGGGCCTTGCAGTTGACGTCCAGCACGGAGCTGGCCGGGTCGCTCCCGAAGCGGCAGGTACCGGCCTGGTGGGCCACGCCGGCGACCGGGATCGGGTTCTGCAGGTAGGCGTTGTGGAGCAGGTGACGCTCCTCCATGCCGAGCTTGCCGAGCATCGAGGTGAGGGTGTGGTACAGCCGCTTGCGCGGCTCCTCGTTGGTGGCCGTGTAGGTGAGCTGGACCTGCCCATCGGAGGTCACCGTGACCCGGTTGTCCATCATCGGCAGGTCCTCGGTCGAGAGCCAGAAGTCGACCGCGTGGCTGGCGATGTCGCGCAGCGTCCAGTTGGGCGCCAGCAGCGTCTCGTGCGGCTTCTCGCCGCGGAACATCGGCGCCTGGGACTTGCCCACCATCTGGATGTTCCCGAGCGGGAACTCGAAGTCGGGGCCTGAGAGGTAGTAGTCGTTGACGCCCAGCGTCTTCTGGAAGACGGTCGGGTTCGGCTCCTTGGAGAGCGCCAGCACGGCCACGCTGTTGTGGAACATGTAGTTGCGCCCGACCTGGTCGGAGCCGTTGGCCAGACCGCGGGGGTGGCGCTCGCAGGCCGAGTTCAGCAGCAGCGCCGCCGAATTGGCCGCCCCGGCGGAGACAACGACGACGTCGGCGCCGTAGGCCTCGCTGCTCACCGTCGCGCTCGACGAGCACCTCGGCTGACGCTGGTGCCGGCCTCGTCGACCTCCAGGCGCACCGCCCGGGCGTTACGCAGCAGGGTGACGTTGTCGTGCTCGATCGCGGGGCGCACGGCGATCACCTCGGCGTCGCTCTTGGCGTGCACCAGGCAGGGGAAGCCATCGCAGTCCGGACAGCGGACGCACTTGCTGTAGGCCATGTCGGCCTCGTTCAGCAGCACCCCGCAGGGGGCGTGGAACGGATGGTGGCCGGTGGCGGCGAGGTCGTCGGCCAGCTGGGCGATGCGCGGCTCGTGGGATACGGCCGGGTGCGGATAGGGAGCGGACGCCGGGGGTTCGGTGGGGTCCTCGCCGCGCGCCCCGTGGACCTGGTAGAGCTGCTCGGCCTGCGTGTAGTAGGGCTCCATCTGCTCGTAGGAGATCGGCCACGCCGGCGAGATGCCGTCGTAGTGGCGAAGCTCGCCGAAGTCCTCGGCCCGCAGCCGGTACAGCGCCGCCCCATAGAGCTTGGTGGCGCCGCCGACGTAGTAGTGGACCTGCGGCTGGAAGGGCTTTCCGCTGCCGTCGAGCCAGCTGTCCTGCGACTGGTAGCGCCCGGCCTCGAAGACCTCGTCGGCGAGCCAGTTCTGGGGCTCGCGGGGCAGCCAGTCGCCGCGCTCCAGCAGCAGGATTCGCTTCCCGCACGGGGCCAGCCGGTGCGCGAGCGTGCCGCCGCCGGCGCCGCTGCCGATGACGATCACGTCGTAGTGCTCCATCGTCTAGATCTCTTGGGAGAGTTCGGCGAGCATGATCCGCCCGGCGGCCTCGATCAGCGCCAGGTGGGAGAAGGCCTGCGGGAAGTTGCCCAGGTGCCGACCCGTGGTCGTGTCGAACTCCTCGGCGTACAGGCCCAGCGGCGAGGCCACGCGCAGCAGGCGTTCCATCAGATCTCGCGCCCGCTGCTGCTCGCCCACGATCGCCAGCGCGGACACCAGCCAGAACGAGCAGATCAGGAAGCTGCCCTCCTTGCCGCTCAGGCCGTCGTCGGTCTCGTCGGTGCGGTAGCGAAGCACGAAGCCGTCCTCGGTCAGTTCGTCGGCGATCGCCATCACGGTCGCGTGCAGGCGCGGGTCGTCGTTGGGCAGGAAGCCGAAGATCGCCGCCAGCAGCGTCGAGGCGTCGAGGGAGTCGGTTTCGTAGTGCTGGCGCAGCACCCCCTGCTCGGTGATCCCGTTGGCGAGGATGTCCTCGTGGATCTTCTGGGCCGTCGCCGCCCAAGTGGACTGCAGCTCGGAGTCCCCGCGCATCGCCGCCAGGCGCGAGGCGCGGTCCATCGCCACCCAGCACATGATCTTCGAGGAGACGTAGTGGCGCGGTTTGCCCCGTGCCTCCCAGATCCCCTGGTCGGGCTTCTTCCATACACGTTCGGCGCAGCCGGCCTGGGCCTCGACCATCGGCCACAGCCGCCGCGGTAGCCGCTGGCTGCGGCGGGTGTGCAGCAGGACCGCGTCGAGGGCGGCTCCGAAGACGTCGTTCTGGCGCTGGTCGAAGGCGCCGTTTCCGATCCGCACGGGCCGTGCGCCCGCGTATCCCGTCAGCTCGGCGCGGATCGACTCCGTCAGGTCGCGGCGGCCGTCGATCCCGTACATGATCTGCAGCGCACCGTCGTCGTTGGGCTCGAGGTCGGCGACGAACTGCATGAACTCCTCGGCCTCCCAGTCGAGGTTCAGGTAGTGCAGCGCCTGCAGTGTGAAGGTGCTGTCCCGTAGCCACGTGTAGCGGTAGTCCCAGTTGCGCTCCCCGCCGGGCGTCTCCGGCAGCGAGGTCGTCAGCGCCGCGACGGTGGCTCCGGTGGGCATGTAGGTGAGGCCCTTGATCGCCAGCGCCGAGCGCTGCACGTGTTCCCGCCAGCGGTGATCGGGGATGCGCGCGTTCTTGATCCAGCGCCGCCAGAAGGAGACGGTCGCGGCAACCCGCGCGTTGGCCTCGTCGACGTCTGCGGGCAGCGGAACCTGATCGCTCCAGGACAGCGCGCAGAAGGCCTGCTCGCCCTTGCGCAGCACGTGCCTGGCACGCACCCGCTCCCCCTCGAGGCCGAGGGCCATGCTGGTGGCCAGCGACATCGTCACGCCCCCGCCGGTGACGTTCGCGAGACCTGGCTCGTCGCCGAGCGTCCACACGCCGGGCTGGCTGCAGTAGTCGAAGACCGGTTCGCAGCTGAGCTCCATCTCGACCTCGTCCTCGAGGCAGAGGACCACGCGCACGAGCATGTGATCGGCGTCGTCGTCGGCGGGTGGGCGCGTGTGCGGCGTCGTGCGGTCGACGCCCTGGCGAGGACCCATCGTCAGCGCATCCCTCACCAGCACCCAGCCGGTGGGCGTCTTCCAGGTGGTCGCGAGCACGTTCGTGCCCGGCTCGTAGATGCGTGCCGAGGGAGCGTTGATGCCGAACGGCGCGAAGCGGAACGAGCCCCCCTGGCGGTCGAGGAGGGTCCCGAACACGCTGGGTGAGTCAAAGCGCGGAACGCACAGCCAGTCGATTGCACCGTCGGGGGCCACAAGGGCGCCGGTGTGGCAGTTGGACAGGAAGGCGTAGTCGGCGATCGGCGGGAACGGCGACATCGCGGCCGCGCTCTGGCCGTCCCCGGTGAGCATCTCGGGCCCGCGGCCGTCGATGCTCGCGCGCGAGGGCGACGCCGAGCCCCTGCTCTTGGCCGCGGCTCTGGGTTTGGCCGTCGCCCTGGGTTTGACCGGGGCTTTGCCGTTGGCCGCGGCTCTGCCCTTGGCCGCGGCTTTGCCCTTGGCCGGGGATTTGCCCTTGGCCGGGGATTTGCCGGCGGCGGCGGATTTGCCCTTCGGTTGGGGGCTCATTGGGGCTTCCACGAGTCCGGATCCCACGGCCCGAGCCAGCGCCCTCCGTGGCCGGCGAGCAGCGCGTCGGCCTCCTTCGGACCCCAGCTGCCGGGGGCGTAGTCGTGCACCGGCGGCGGCGCGTCCACCAGCGGTTCGAAGATGCGCCAGGTCTCTTCCACGCCGTCCTGGCGGGTGAAGCGCGAGCTCTCTCCGCGGATCGCGTCGAGCAGCAGCACCTCGTAGGGAGTCGGGGCCTCCCCGCCCTCCTGCCCGAACTCCATGTCCAGCGTGATGGCCTGCGGCCCCTCCTTGTCGGCGCGGTGGGCCTCCCACACCAGCCGCACGCCCGTGGACGGGTCGAGCTTGATCACGAGCTGGTTGGGGTCCGGGCGGCGGTGCCACTGGTCCATGAACATCAGCTTCGGCGGCGCCCGGAAGACGGCCCGCAGCTCTGTCGCGGTGACCGGCAGGTCCTTGCCCGTGCGGATGAACCACGGCACCCCCGACCAGCGCCAGTTGTCGATCATCAGGCGCATGGCGGCGTACGTCTCGGTGCTGGAGTCGGGCGCCACTCCGTCGATCTTGCGGTAGCCGTCGTACTGGCCGCGCACGTAGTGGGCCGGATCGGCGTCCTCGATCGAGCGGAACAGCGAGTACTTGGAGTCCTTCAGCGTTTCCGCGTCGCTGCCGGCAGGTGCCTCCATGGCCGCGACCGCCACGAGCTGCATGATGTGGTTGACGACCACGTCGCGCAGGGCCCCCACCGGGTCGTAGAAGTGCCCGCGGTCCTCGACGCCGAAGTCCTCGGCCATCGTGATCTGCACCGAGGCGATGTGGTTGCGGTTCCAGATCGGCTCGATCATGGTGTTGCCGAAGCGCAGGTACAGCAGCTCGTCGGTGCCCATCTTCCCGAGGAAGTGGTCGATCCGGTACAGCTGGCTCTCGTCGATGTACTTGTGGACTTCGGCCGCGAGCGCGCGGGCGGAGGCGAGGTCGTGGCCGAAGGGCTTCTCCACGACCACGCGGGCGCCGCCCGTCAGCCCGGCGCCGGCCAGGTGCCCGATCACCATGCCGAACAGCGAGGGCGGGATCTCCAGGTAGAAGACCGGATGCTTCGCGTCGCCGATCGCGTCGCGCAGGCGCACGTAGGTGTCCTCGCTGCCGAAGTCGCCGGCCACATAGGAGAGCCGCCCAGCGAGCCGTGCGAACACGTCCTCGTCGATGCTTTCCCCGCACCCTTCGATGGACGTGCGGGCGCGCTCACGGAGCTGCTCGACGCTCCAGTCGTCGCCCGCCACGCCGATGATCGGACAGTCCAGCAGCTTGCGCTGCTCGAGGCGGTAGAGCGAGTGGAAGGTCATCACCTTCGCCAGATCCCCGGTGATGCCGAAGATCACAAGCCGGTCGGCGAGCGCCTGCCCGCCGCCGCCCTTGCCCGCCGCCGCTTTGGGTGCCGTCTGTGCTGTGCTCGCCATGTAGGTGGGCCCAACCATAGCCCCCGCCACCCGCACGCGTCCTCCCGCTCGAATCCCCGTCCATGGCGTCGTGCCTGTACCGTCCGCCGGCGAGCGTGAGCGGCTACGTCGAGGTGCCGGAGGGATGGGAGCGCCTGGGCGCGGAGGGGCCGGGCCCGTTCGTGACGGCCGAGCTCTTCAGGTCGCCCGACGGCCGCGTGGTGCGCTGGCGATCGCGATCGCACCGCAAGTCCTCCCCCGGGCGCCGTCGCGCGGCGCGCGGCGAGCACGGCGCAGAGCGGGAACCGGTGTGGTGGCGTCCGCGCAGGCGACAGTGGTGGATGGCGGCCCTGTTCGTGATCGGGTCGTTCTGCTTCCTGGTCGGAGGCGTGGCGGCGCAGTGGGCGCGCACCTCCCGGCCCGCGATCGGCGTCGTGTTCTTCGTCGGATCGATCTTCTTCACGAGCGCCGCGTATCTCCAGTACGCGGAGGCGGTCAACGTCGAGCGGACCGTGGGGCGGCCGCCGGGGGCGCCGAGGGCCCGCTGGCGGCCGCTGTCCTGGGAACCGCGCCGGATCGACTGGCTGGCCGCGCTGGTGCAGTTCGTGGGCACCCTGTTCTTCAACGTGACCACCTTCACGGGCATGAAACACGGCTTCTCGGTGCACCAGTCCAACGCGCGCGTGTGGGCGCCCGACGCATTCGGCTCGGTCGCCTTCCTCGTCTCGAGCGAGCTCGCCTTCGCCGAGGTCTGCCACCGCTGGGTGGGCTGGAAATGGGACTCGCTGTCGTGGCGGATCGTGGCGCTGAACCTGCTCGGATCGATCGCCTTCGGCATCTCTGCGGTCGCGTCCTTCATCGAGCCCGCCAGCGGCGAGCCTGTCAGCGCCCGTCTGGCCAACGGAGGAACCTCGCTCGGCGGACTGTGCTTCCTCGTGGGGGCGCTGCTGCTGATGCCCGAGGCGGCCGCGGAGGAGCGCGCCGACGACGCGGTGCCGGCCGCCCGCCCGAGCGCGTCGGACGGCTCGCCCTGAGCGAGTGACGCCCGCGCCGCGCAGGCGCGTATGCGAGAGTGCTGCGAATGTGTCGCTGGATGGCATGGCACGGGCAGCCGGTCCTGATGGAGGAGCTGCTCTACAAGACCAAGCACGGGCTGATCGACCAGAGCCTGCACTCCGAGATGGGTGCGGAGACCACCAACGGCGACGGCAACGGCGTCGGCTGGTACGGCAGCGGCGAGGGTCCCGGCATCTATCGCAGCATCTCCCCCGGTTGGGCGGACGCGAACCTGCGCCACGTCGCGGCGCACGTCGAAACCCCGCTGTTCCTGGCACACGTACGAGCCAGCTCCGGCACGGCCGTGCAGCAGAGCAACTGCCACCCGTTCTGCCACGGACGCTGGCTGTTCGTCCACAACGGCCTCGTGAACGGATTCCACGCCGTCCGCCGCGACCTGACGCTGGCGCTCGACGCGCAGTCGGTGGGGGAAATCGAAGGGTCCGCCGACTCGGAGGTGCTGTTTCATCTCGCGTTGGGCTTCGGCCTGGAACACGATCCCCTCGGGGCGCTCGAGCAGGCGGTGGGCTTCGTCGAGCAGACACTGCGCGACAACGACATCGCGCCGGCGCTGCAGGCGAGCATCGGCGTCAGCGACGGCGAGCACCTGTGGGCGGTGCGGTACTCCAGCGAAGGCAACTCGCGGACCCTGTTTCGGTCCGAAAACGTCGAGACGATCAAGCACCTGCACGCCGACGACGAGCGCATCGCGCGCCTGCGCGACGGCGACCGACTGGTGGTCTCCGAGCCGTTCTCCGAACTACCCGGGGACTGGCACGAGATCCCCGAGGCGACGGCGCTGACGGTCGCCCCCGGCGGCCACTGGGAGACGCGGACGTTCGCGCCGCGGGCACCGGCGGCGGCATCCTGATCGCAGCGCCGGGGCCGACGCCCCCAGCGCGATGCCGCGGTCGGGATCGTGGGCGCGACGCCGGCGTGCGAGTATCCGCAGGCCGGGCTCTCACCCGGATCCGGTTCTGACCCAAGGAGGATGGAGTGGACGAGAAAGCCTACGCACCCGTCGTGTCGTCGCTGGTGCAGGAGGAGCGCCTCCAGGGCCTGCCCCAGGACAGGCTCGCGGAACCCGGGACGGGCGGCGAGGTGGCCTTCGACATGATCACCAACGAGCTGCTGCTCGACGGCAGCGCGCGGTTGAACCTCGCCACTTTCGTCAGCACCTGGATGCCGCCGCACGCGGCGATCCTGATGGGCATGACGGCCGACAAGAACATGATCGACAAGGACGAGTACCCGCAGACGGCCGAGATCGAGAAGCGTTGCGTGAACATGATCGGCCACCTGTGGAACGTGCCCGGCGACGGGGACGTGACGGGGACCTCGACCACCGGCTCCAGCGAGGCGGCGATGCTCGGGGGCCTCGCGCTGAAGTGGCGCTGGCGGGAACGGATGCAGGCGGCGGGCAAGCCGACGGACCGCCCCAACCTCGTCACGGGCGTCAACGTGCAGGTCTGCTGGGAGAAGTTCTGCCGCTACTGGGACGTGGAACCGCGGCTCGCGCCGATGGAGGGGGACCGTTTCCACCTCGACGCCGAGCAGGCGGTGGCGCTGTGCGACGAGAACACGATCGGCGTGGTGACGGTGCTCGGCTCGACCTTCGACGGCAGCTACGAGCCGGTCGGCGAGATCTGCGCCGCACTGGACGAGCTCGCCTATCGCGGCGGCCCCGACGTGCCGGTCCACGTGGACGCCGCCTCGGGCGGCTTCATCGCGCCCTTCGTGCAACCCGAGCTGGTGTGGGACTTCCGCCTCAAGCGGGTGCACTCGATCAACGCCTCCGGCCACAAGTACGGGCTCGTGTACCCGGGTGTGGGCTGGGCGATCTGGCGCGAAAAGGACTGCCTGCCGAGCGACCTCGTGTTCGAAGTCAACTACCTCGGCGGCAGCATGCCGACGTTCGCGCTGAACTTCTCGCGCCCGGGGAGCGAGGTCATCGCGCAGTACTACATGTTCGTCTCGCTCGGCTTCGACGGCTATCGGGAGATCCAGTCCGCCTCGAGCGCGATCGCCCAGCACGTCGCCAAGGAGATCTCCGAGATCGGCCCCTATCAGCTGCTGACCGACGGCAGCGACCTGCCCGTGTTCGCGTTCACGCTGCGCCCCGAGGTGAAGAACTACACCGTCTTCGACGTCTCCGCGCGCCTGCGCGAGGAGGGCTGGCTGGTGCCCGCCTACACGTTCCCGGAGAAACGCGAAGACCTCGCGGTGCTGCGGGTCGTGGTGCGCGCCGGCTTCACCCGCGACATGGCCGACCTGTTCCTCGCGCGGCCTGCGTAAGCAGACGGCCGCGCTGGAGGCTCTCGACGGGCCGCTGCCACAACGATCCCTCGACGAAACCGAAGCCTTCAAGCACTAGCCTTGACGGCCGCGTGGCCGCGGCTTCACATCAGCAGCCCAACGACCCCCTCGCCCCGCATTCGCTGGCGCCGAGGGAGCTGAAGGACCTGCTGGCGGCCCGGCGCGACCAGCCAGCCCTTCCTGGCTCTGCGCAACGGGGACGGGCGGGCTCGTGCTGTTCGAGCTCGGACGCGAAGAGGGCAACCGCACGATCGGTCGTCGGGCCGAGGCGAGCCTCTCGATCCCCTGGGACGGTGAGGTGTCGGGGCTGCACGCCGAGCTCCAGTGCCTGGGCGGCGAATGGACGATCGTCGACGACGGCCTGTCGCGGAACGGCACCTTCCTCAACGGCGAGCGGGTACTCGGGCGCCAGCGTCTGCAGCACGGCGACCTGATCCGCGTCGGGCGCACGATGCTCTCCTACGACATCGGTGAGACGTCCTCGGCCGACGCCACCGTGATCGCCGGCGAGGGGCCGGCTCTGCCGCGGCTGAGCGAGACCCAGCAGCGGGTGCTGATCGCGCTGTGCCGCCCGCTGCGCGACGGCGGCCACCTTCGCCACCCCCGCGAGCAACCAGCAGATCGCCGACGAGCTGCACCTGAGCCTGGACACGGTGAAGATGAACCTGCGCAACGCTGTTCGCGCGGCTTCGAGCTGAGCGAGCTACCCCAGAACCGCAAGCGCGCGCGGCTGGCCGAGCTGGCGCTGGAGTTCGGCCTCGTGAGCCGTCGCGAGCTCGAGCAGTAGACGGCTCAGCGCCGTGAGCCCGAGCCGCACGCGCACGGTGGCCGGCTAGTCGGAGACGATCGTGCGGGCGCCGGGGGTCGACCGGCACCCGTGGTCGGGGTCGATCCGGCCGCCCTCGCCGCCGGGCCGGGCGGTTGGGCCCGCGACGCGTGGGCAGCGGCTCGAGCCCGACGGCCTCGGCACAGGCAGCCGCCAGCTCGCCGGCCGAGCGGTAGCGGGCAGCCGGATCCTTCGCCAACCCACGGGCGATGACCGCGTCGAGCGCGTGCGGGAGCTCGGGATTGCGAAACGCTGGGAGCCGGAACCGGCGCGCTGATGTGAGCCCACAGCGCGGCCGCCTGGCTGTCGCGCACGAACGGCGGACTGCCCGTCAGGCAGTGGTACAGCAGGCCCGCGAGCATGTACGTGTCGGCCGCCGGGCCGACCTCCTCGCCGCGGATCTGCTCCGGGGAGAGGTAGTCGAGCGTGCCGACCCACTGCCCGGCGTTGGTCAGGCGGCTGTACACGCCGACACGCTTGGAGACGCCGAAGTCGGTCAGGTAGGCGTGCTCGGGCTCGTCGGTGGTGAGCAGCACGTTGGCCGGCTTGACGTCGCGGTGGACGAGGCCGCGCGCGTGGGCGGCGTCGAGCGCGGCGGCGACCTGGGCGATCACCCTCGCCGCCCGCCTCGGCTCCAGCGGGCCGGTGTTGGTGAGCACCTGCTCGAGGTCGACGCCGTCCACGAGACGCATCGAGATGAACAGCAGCCCGTCGTCCTCACCGGCCTCATACACGGGGATCACGTTCGGGTGCTCGATCGAGGCGGCGATCCTCGACTCGGCCTTGAAGCGTTCGCGGAAATCGGGATCCTGGGCGTGATCGGGGGTGATCAGCTTGACCGCCACGGGGCGTTCCAGCGCGAGCTGGGTGGCGCGGTAGACGATCCCCATGCCGCCGCTGGCGATAGGGGCCTCGATGCGGTAGCCGGCGATGATGGCCGTGGGCCCCAGGTGGCGCGGGCCGGGCTCGTGCAGGACCCGTTCCACGGCCCGCGGTTCGTTGGCCGCGAACAACACCCGCAGCCGGCGGCGCTCGCGGCGGTCGAACCACATCCCCCGGATCACGCTGCCGCCCGTGCCCACCACCAGCGCCGTCACCGGGGCGGCGTACTCGAGCACCACGCCGGCGTCGAAGGCGAGCTGGGTGGCGACGGTGTAGAGGACCAGCACTCCCAGGCCCGTGAGGCCGACCCCGAGCGTGTCCAGGCGCAGCGCCACGGCCGGTGCGAGCGCCCCGAGCGCGACGATCAGCAGCAGCGTGACCGCGTCGGAGGCGCTGCGCAGCGGAAAGTCCGCGAGCGCCGTGGCGATCGCGTTGGCCTGCACTTCGGGCCCGGACATGAGGCTTCCGGCGGCGGTGGCGTGCTCGTCCTGGAGCACGGGGGCGGTGGCTCCAACCACCACGACCTTCCCCCGCACCGCGGCCGGGTCGAAGTGGCCGCTCGAGCACGTCCGTGAAGGACACGTTCTTGACCGTGCCCGGGGGTCCCCGGAAGTCGATCCAACCCCCTTCGAGCTGCGCCGCCGAGACGGGGTGGCGCTGCAGCTCACGCGAGACCACGGCTGCGATCGTGGGCAGCCTGTTGGCCTGGGCGAGCGTGTGGCGCAGCACGCCGTCGCCGTCGGCAGGGCAGGTCCGACGCGGCCACGCGGTCGCCCATCCCGGCCACGCTGGCGTTGCCGCCGAGCACCTGCGTCTGGCCGGTGGGCGAGATCAGCGAGGTCGCGAACACGATCGGGGGGTCCTGGCTGGCGGCTTCGAGCAGCGCTTCGTCGTCGAGTTCGTCGGTCGCCTGGTCGAAGGCGATGTCGTACACGATCAGCCGTGCCCCGGCCGCGTGCAGGCGTTCGATCATGCGGGCGTGGTAGCGCCGTGGGATCGGCGGCCGCGGGAGCGTGCGCAGGCTCTGGTTGTCGATCCCGACCACCACGACATCATTCGGGGCGCCCTGCGAGCCACGCAGCGAGTAGTGGGTGTCGACCGTGTTGCGATCGAGCCAGTTGGAAGCGGCCGCGAAGTGCACCGCCAGACCCGCACCCACGGCGATCAGCGCGACCGCGAGCAGCCCGAGGCTCCGTCCTCTCGAGTAGCCGGCCTCCCATCCTCAAAAGGGTAGTAGTGGCCACGTGCAGCGCGTGAACGGTCGCTCGCGTGCTACAGAGTGTGTGGCTTAAGGACGAGATGCAGTGAACTGCAGGCGAAAAGGCAGACGGATCTCCGCGCCGCACGTAGCTGCGACGCTGCTCGTCCTCGCCCTCGGGCTGCTCCCGCGCCCGCCGCGCAGGCCGCCAAGCCGTCGGCGATCGCCGTTGGCGCGCAGCCCGCGCCCGGTGAAACGGAGGTGATCCTCGGCGAGGTCGACCCCGCGGTGAATACACCGAATTCCTCGTCGCTTACGGGCTCGCGGGCTCTCACTGGTGCGGCGAACAGCCCTCCGTCGGGAACCGTGGCTGGAACTGGAACTCGAACTCGCCTCGGCCTGCCGGACGATCGGCCTGTTGGCTTGGGGACACATCGGCGGCTCCGGCAGCCCACCCCCCCACGCCACGCCCGCCGACGGCGCTCGGCTACAGCGACGCGAAGACCACGCCGTCGGCGGTGGAGGTCGGCGAACTCGACCCCGGCGATCGAATACTGCGCGCACCTCGTCGCCTTCAACGCCTCCGGCGTGGCCATCAGCGGGCAGGTCATGTTCACCGTGGGCGCCCCGCTCATCACCGGCACCCGCTACGTGGCCGCCGACAACACGCTCCGGGCGGAAGTCGACCCGGACGGAGAAGCGACCGAATACCGGGTGCTGTATGCGCCGCTCGCCTCGGAATGGTGCACGAGCTCCGGCGCTCAGGGCACGCCCGCCGAACTGGGAGCGCTGACCCAGCTCGGCTTCACCGACAACGGCTTCCACGAAGTCTCGATCGAACTCGCCGGGTTCCTGCCCGGGCTCGAATACTGCGCCGCCCTGTACGCGCTGAACGAAGCGGGCAGCTCGGTCGGCGCCCAGGTCTCCTTCCACCGCCAGCCGCCCACCGTCGAGTCGCTGAGCCCGGCCTCGGGCCCCGCCTCGGGTGGGACGACGGTGACGATCGGGGGAGAACCTCGGCGGCGCGAGCGCCGTGCACTTCGGCTCGGCGGACGCGACCATCGAGAGCGTCGCTCCCGACGAAGTAGTCGTGACCGCCCCGGCGCAGGCTGCCGGCACCATCGACGTGACCGTCACCACGCCCGCTGGCACCAGCGTGACCTCGGCAGCGGACCGCTACACCTACGAAGAACAAGGTCCCACCGGCCCCACCGGCCCCACGGGCCCGACCGGCTCGACCGGAGCGAGCGGGCTCGACGGGCTCAACCGGGTTCCGACCGGGCTCGACCGGCTCCACGGGCGGAGGTCCGCCGGTCGATGGGCCAGAGCGAGCAGGTGGGCGTCGGTCGACGAACCGGTCACCGTCAAGCTGCCCGGCTCGAACGCGTTCGTGGCGCTCACCGGCGGCGCGACGATCCCCGACGGCAGCGAAATCGACGCCACCCACGGCAGCGTCGTGATCACGGTGCTGACCCCCGACGGTCACACCGTGAGCGCCGAAGTCCACGGCGGGCAGGTTCCGCATCCACCAGGACCGCAACGGGGAAACGCACTTCATCCTCACGCTGCCGCTGACCGGCTGCCCGCGCACGAAGCTCCCGCGCGGCGCGGCCGCCGCCGCCCGCCAGCCGCCGTCATCGCCCGCGGTCCCGCTATCTGTGGGTCACCGAGAAAGGCGGTCATTGGGGCACCAACGGTCGCTACGTGAGCACCAGCGTGGAGGGCACGACCTGGCTGACGCTCGACGAATGCAGCGCGCTCGGTGGTGCTCGTCACCGAAGGCCGGGTGCGCGTGCGCAACCTCGTGACCCACCGCGCGCGGACGGTCGGGGCCGGCGGCCGCTACGCGGCCAGGGCCAGGCGCCCGAAGCACCGCGGCCGGCACTAGCCCCGGTCCCCGCCCACGGTGTGGGGCACCAGGGGGTCTCCCGGGGACGCCGCGGGGTTCGGCGTCGTCAGGGGGTGTCGCGGGTCCACACCTTGGGTGGGCCGTGGCGGGGGTCGCACCTCGGCGAGTATCCGCGACAGAGCAGGGAGGCTCGACTCGAGAGCATGGATGCTCGTGGACTGGGACCTAGTCCCCGCTTTTTGGGGCGGCCGCCGAGGGTCCACGGACGGTATCCTCGCGGTCGTCCCAAGGGGACTTCGATCAGGCATGTCGGCGAGCGCGATCTTCCCCCGGATGCCTATCGCGGACGGCCGGGTACGAGTCCTTCTACCTACGCGCCGTGAGCCCGTCCGAGGCCGTCGGGGTGTGGATCAGGTACACGGTCCACAAGCGCCCGGGCGCAGCAGCCGCTCGGCTCGGTGTGGTGCACCGTCTTCGACGCCGCCCGCGGGCGCCCGTTCATGCACAAGCTCACGACGCACGGCACTCGCCGAGCCGCCGGGGGGCTGGATCGAGATCGGCTCCGGCGAGCAGCGCTCGAGCTTCGGTCCCGGCGGCGCCACCGGGAGCTGCGGCCCGGCGAGCTGGGAGCTTCGCCTTCACGCGCGGAGGCCCCGGAACTGCGCCACCTACCCCGTGAGTGGCTGTACCGCACGCGCTTGCCGCGCACCAAGCTCACGAGCCCGGCCCCCGACGCCGTCTTCGAAGGGGTGCTCGAGCTGGCCGGCGAGCGCCGTCATCGAGCTCGACGGCTGGCGCGGAATGGTCGGCCACAACTGGGGCTCCGAGCACGCGGAGCGCTGGATCTGGATGCACGGGATCGGCTTCTCCGAGGCGCCCGAGGCGTGGCTTGACCTCGCCCTCGGGAGGGTCAAGATCGCCGGCCGGATGACGCCCTGGATCGCCAGCGGCGCCCTGTACCTGGACGGGCAGCTGTGCCGGCTCGGCGGCCTCGGCGCCCGCGGCCTGGAGGTGCACGAGAGCGCCGAGGAGTGCTCGCTGACGGTCCCCGGGGCGCACCACACGCGCCTGCATGTCCATCTGCGGTCGCCTGCGGGCTCGGCGGCGGGCTGGCGCTACGCGGACCCCGACGGAGCCGAGCACGACGTCGTCAACTGCTCGGTGGCCGAGGTGGAGCTTCGCGTCGACAGGCCCGGTGCGGGCACCCGGGAGCTCCACAGCGCGCACGGCGGCGTGTATGAGCTGGGGATGCGCGAGCGCGACCACGGCGTGGCGATCGCACCGTTTCCCGACGGCGTGCCGGACCAGCGGCGCTAGTCAGGGCCGCGGTGTCCGCGCCGGTATCAGCCGGCGTGTTCGGCGCCGGCTCAGCGCTGCTTCCAGTCGCGGAAGGCGGCCAGCAGCTCCTCGCGGGCGTGGGGTGCGAGGTCGTGCTCGCTGAGGCTGCCGGCGAGACGGATCGTCTGGCGCATCTGCTCCACGTAGGTGGTGCAGCCGTCGCACCCACGGATGTGGCGCTCGAAGCGGCGACGGTCGCGCGCCCCGAGCGTGCCCTCGAGGTATTCGGTCACGAGCGTCACCAGCTCGTGACAGCTCATCTGCGGTGCTCGTAGCGCGATCATGGTGCGAGGTACTCCTCCAGCGCTCCGCGGACGTGCGAGCGGGCACGGTGCAGCAGGACGCGCTCGTTGCCCGCGCTGATCTGGAGCGCGTCGGCGACCTCCTCGGGCGCGAAGCCTTCGACGTCCCGCAGCCCGATCACCGCCTGCTGGGCCGCCGGCAGCTCGGCGATCGCCCGGCGCAGCACGTCCGCCGTCTCGCGGCCGAGCAGACGCTCTTCCGGCCAGGCCCGCGGTGGCGCGGCCCACCCCAGCGGCCGCTCCGGATGGTCGGGCGGCAGGAAGCGGTCCAGCGCGACCTCGGGCTCCTGCTCGCCGGCCAGGGCGGACACCGGCAGCTGGCGGCGTTCCCGCTCGCCGCGGGTCTTGGCCCGGTTGCTGAGGATCCTGAAGATCCACGTCTTCAGTGAGGAGCGCCCCTCGAAGCGGTCGACGCCCTCGAGCACCGCGAGCCAGGTTTCCTGAGCCACCTCTTCGGCCACCGCACGGTCGCCGACGTACATCAGCGCGACGCGCACGAGCGAGCCGTGGTAACGCTCGACGAGCTCCTCGAAGGCGGCCTCGTCGCCCGCGCGGAGCCGCTCCAGGAGCGCCTCGTCACGGGCGTCACGGGGTTCGCCCCGCGGCCTACGAGCCGTCGGGCTGCAGGTCGAGGGCCACGGAGTTGATGCAGTAGCGCTGGCCGGTGGGACCCGGGCCGTCGTCGAACACGTGGCCGAGGTGCGAGCCGCAGTTACGGCAGCGCACCTCGGTGCGCTGCATCCCGTGGCTGCCGTCGGACAGCAGCTCGACGTTCTCGGCCACGGTCGGCTCGGTGAAGCTCGGCCAGCCGGTGCCGGACTCGAACTTCGCCTGCGAGCTGAACAGCTCGTGCCCGCACGCGGCGCAGCGGTAGAGGCCGTCATCCTTCGTGAAGGCGTAGCGGCCGGTGAACGGCGGCTCGGTGCCGCCCCGGCGAAGCACCTCGTACTGCTCGGGCGTCAGCTCGGCCCGCCACTGCTCGTCTGTCTTGATCGTGCTGTCGGTCAACTTTCCTCCGTTCTGTTCATAGGAACAGTCTCGCCAGGCGGCTCTGCGTTACAGCGTCCGCGGGGCCTTCTCGCATTACAGCGCGGTCCGGGCGCCCGTGCGTGACAGCCCCGCCAGCGAGGCTCCGAGAGCGTGCGCAGGCAATCCAGGGCTCCGGACGCTCCGCCACCACCACGAGGCGGCCGCCGCCTCAGCTCGAACGAACGTCGAGTTCGCTTGACGGCCGCGCCCCGAAGGCGCATATTCGAGTGGCAGCACGGACATACCGAACTGACAAAGGCAAACCCGTCGTGAGGCGGGGACGCAAAGCTTGAGGTCTCGGGGAAAGCCCGAGATGGCTCGGCCGCCAGCCTCCGAATCTTGTCCCCAAGGCGCGGAGTCAGTGGGCGGCTGACTCCGCGCCGACTCATTTCCGGCGCGGAGGACTCCCAGTCCGAGGCGCCGCTCCCTGGCGCGGAGGCTCCAGCCCGGGACGCCGTTCCCCGGCGCGGAGGCTCGAGCTCGGGGCGCCGCTTCCCGATCCGGGGGCTCCCGGCCTATTTTTTGACTTTGGTCGCCTTGTATTTGAAGACGGTCTTTTTGGAGACCGCGGTCACGCCGGCTTCGGTGTGCACGGTGACGGACACTTCGCCCGCGCTTTCCGGCGGCGTGAGCACCGTGAGCTGGGTCGTGCCCGTCAATTTGACTTCCGTCCCGGGAGTGGCGCCGAAGTAGCACGCTGACCGGCCCGACGAACCCGCTACCGACGATCGTGACGCGCGTTTTGCCGGTCGTGGGGCCTTTCTTGGGGGAGAGTTTCTTCAACGTCGGCGGGAGCGCCACGCGCTGCACGCAGGCGCCGCGTTCGTTGCTCCACATCTGCTGGTAGAGGTACTCGTGGCCGTTGATCAGCTGGTTGTAGGGGGCGCCGTCGGGCGCGGTGCCGAGCGGCGAGCCGAGTTCCTTTTCGGGGTTCGCCGAACGGCAGATGTCGGCGACCTCGTCGCCCTTTTCGTTGATCCACCCGTTGGTTAGTTCGGGATTCGTCAGGGACTCGCTGTGCTCGTGCGCCAGACCGCCGGAGATGGCGTTGTCGGAGGGGCCTTCGTTGGGGCTTTGGGCCACGCACGCGGACGTTTCGTCGTACGGCTGGTCGGCATAGACGTACTTGGTGGCACCCACGTTGAAAATGCTGTGGTAGGCGCAGAACTTGAAGTTTTTGACGTTTTCGGCCCCTTCCGAGCACTGGTGCCCGCTGCCTTCGAAGCAGATCGTGACCCCCGGGGGCGTCACCACGAAGTACTCGTGGGCGAGGTCACCGGGCAGCCCGTGGCCTTCCGCGTAGGTCCGGATCTCCGCCCGCAGTTGTTCGTCGCTGAGGCAGATGGCGGCGGCTTTGCAGCCGTTCGCCGGGTACGGATCGGAGTCGATCAGCGGTCCTCCGAAGTGGGAGTTGTAGTTGGCGAACCCGCCTTCTTTGTCTCCGTACTGAGTGAGGATCGAATCCGTGTTGAGCAGGTTCCCGCTGTCGTGGGCGAGGTCGGTGAACCAGCGGTCGATGCCGGAGATGTAGCCCGCGGGGTAGGCCGGTTCGCCGCCGGGCGCCCAGTAGAGGGGGTAGTTCGTGTTCGAGGTCATCACCGGACCCCCTTCGTATTTCAGCTGCTTCGCTTCCGCACTTGCCCGCTTGGTCTGGGCGGCGCCCTGGCCGAGCGGCGGCTGATAGCCGACCGTCAGCCCGGGGAGCTGCAGCACAATCGCCGAGGCCCCGGCGGCCCACACCAGGCAGGCGAGGACCACCGGCATCGTCAGCAGGCACACGAGGCGGATGCGCCGGGTCATGGGGCCTGTTCCAGCGCTTCAGGTGCCGGTTCGGGCGGCGGCTTCTGGTGTTTCTTCTTGCGTTCGGCGATCCGGCGCTTGCGTTCGGCGATGCGTTCTTCCGCGCGTTTGCGGTTCTTGTTCGGGCCCTGGGCGTGGGGGTGTTCGCGTTCGTGCGCCCCTTCTTTGCCACCGGTCGACCCGGTGGACCCGCCACCGGAACCGCCCGAAGAGCCTTTCACGCCTTCCGTGCCGGAGTGCTGGTGCTTGGGCTTGGAGGCTGAGGTTTCGCCTTCGCCGCTGCCGCCGGAGGGCTGCTTGCCTTCTTTGCGTTCGCGCTGACGCGCTTCGAGGGCAGCCGTCCGCTGTTCACGCCGTTCGATGGCCGCCTGGCGGCGTTCCTGCAGCGGCGTCGATCCTCCCGGCTTCGCCCGGCTGGGAGGCCGAGGCACCGGCACCGGCGCCTCCGCCGAGGGTGCGTTCACCGCGCACCGCGGGCACGCGTTCGCTGCCACCTTCCCGTTCGGGCCGTTCGCGGCCGGAGCCCTTGTTGCGTTCGCCGCCGCCGCCCGAGGAGGCCGTGCCCGCGCCGCCCGTCCCCTGCGGTCCCGGACCCACGGAGATCTTCACCTGGCCGTCGTAGCGGGCCGCGCGGACCCGTGCTGAGTTCGCCGCTAGCTCGCCGTGGGAGGCCAGACTGCGGACGTCCGCGGCGGGACTCGTCGGGGCTGCGGGGGGAGTGTCCATGACCGACACGCCGACTCCCGCGCTCGCGCCGACGGCCACGATCCCGGTCGCGACCTTTACGACCAGGGCGCTCATCCCGCCGCCGGCGACTTCGATCGCGGTGCCCGCCATGGTTGCGCTGTTGGCGTAGTTGGCGACGTCGCTGCCGCACAGGCCCAGCGCCTGGTCGATGGCCCGGTAGCGGAGCGTCAGCGAGGGAAGGATCGGCAGCAGCGAGGCGAGTTGGCGGTGCTGGTGCTCAACGCCGCTGGCATACGCGCGGCAGCCGTCGCAGGAGCGCAGGTGACGGCGCAGCCGCGCGCGCGTGCGCACGAGCCCGTGGCAGGTCGCGAGCTCTTCGCGGATCTCACGGCAGTCGGCTTCGCGGGCGTGGCGATCGGAGAGCAGGTTCGAGCGGGCCTGGAAGACGTAGGCCTTCACCTGCTCGGGACGCACGCCGAGCACCGAGCCGATGTCGGCGTGGCTCATCCCGTGCACCTCGGCCAGCACCAGCGCCGCGCGCTGCTTCTCCGGCAATTCGCGGATCCCGCCGATCATGTCGGCCATCTCCTCGTGCACCTCGGCCAGCTTCACCGGGTCGCCGGTGAGGGCCACCTCGCCGTTGAGCTCGACCAGCGGGCGGCGCTTGCGCAGGATGCTGAGGCACTCGTTGCGCGCGATCGTGAACAGCCACGGGCGCAGGTTGACCGGACGGCTGTCGCCCAGCAGCGCGCGGTAGGCGGAGGCGAAGGTCGCCTGCAGCGCGTCTTCCGCGTCGTGCCGGGAGCCGAGCAGGTAGATGCAGAACGTCAGCAGCTGAGCCGCATGACGCTCGTAGATGGCCTCGAAGGCACGGCGGTCGCGGCGGCGCACACCGGCCACGAGCGCTTCGTCGCGACCGTGTCCGAGCAGCCTCCGTGCTCCGGCGATCATTCGTCCCCGACCCTCCGCCACCTACGTTTCCTCCGACATCTGCGCCTCGATGTTCCCTCGCTGGTAGCTGCACCGTCAACAGTACCCGCGGTGGCGCCCGAAAACCAGAAATAAATTCTCCCGCAGCGGCCAACCTGGGCGCTGCAGACACGTTGCGCGCCGGCGGCTAGGAGCCTCCGAGCACCGCCTGCGTCTGCGTCGTCTGCGCCACCGCACGCCCGTCGTCGTCGCTCAGCTCGGTCTGCACGACGATGATCGTGCGTCCCACGTGCAGCGGCCTGGCGATCCCTTTGACCGAGCCGCCCCGGACCGCGCGGAAGAAGTTCGACTTGGTCTCGATCGTGGTCGTCCCGGCCCCGGGCGGAAGGTTCATGAAGGCGCAGATCGCGCCCAGCGTGTCGGCCAGCGAGAGGATCGCGCCGCCGTGCATGACCCCGCCGGCCGTGCACCGCTCCGGTGCCCACGGCAGCGAGCCGGCGGCCTGCTCGGGGGAGGGCTGCTCGAGCTCGATCCCGAGCGTGAGCGCGAACGGCATCAGCTCCCGCAGCTGCGATGCGGTCGGCATCTCGGGCACGGGGCGAGAGTGTAGGGATAGGCTCCACCACGTCTACTCGTGAACTACGAGACGATCACAGTCCAGCGGCACGATGCGGTCGCACTGATCACGCTCAACCGGCCGGAGCGCCTGAACGCCTGGACGCCGCGAATGGCCCTAGAGCAGGCCGACGCGATCGGCGCCGCCAACGAGGACCCCGGCGTGGGCGCGATCGTGATGACCGGCGCGGGCCTCGGCTTCTGCGCCGGCGCCGACATGCAGGACACCTTCCAGACCCGACTGGACGGCGTTGACCCCGGCGGCGACAGCGAGCGCACCGGCGGGATGCCGGCCGAGGTCGACTGGGTCGCGCTGGTGCGCGAGTCCAAGCCCATGGTCGCGGCCGTCAACGGCGCCGCGGTCGGGATCGGGATGACGATGATCCTGCCCTTCGACGTGATCGTCGCCTCCGAGCTGGCGAAGTTCGGGATGCTGTTCATCAAGGTGGGGCTCGTGCCCGAGCTGGCGAGCTCGCGGCTGCTCGCCCAGCGCGTGGGTATCGGCGTGGCCGGCGAGATGTGCCTGAGCGGACGGCTGGTGGATGGAGCCGAGGCCCACCGCGTGGGGCTCGCCGAGCGCCTCACGGACCCGCAGGAGCTGCTCGACACTGCGCTCGCCGTGGCGCAGGAGATGGCCGCCAACCCGGGCCCCCAGCTGCGCATGATCAAGCGCCTTCTGAGCGAGAACGCGCTCGAGGAGGACCTCGCCGTGGTCCAGGCCCGTGAGCACGAGCTGATGCGCGAGTGCTGGAAGAGCCCCGAGCACAAAGAGGCCGTGGAGCGCTTCCTGAAGCGATGAGCACCGCCCGGCGGTGCACACGCGCTCCTCTCGCCGCGACGGCGGCCGTCGTCGTCGTCCTGGCGGTGGCGGCTCCGGCGCTCGGAGGTGGTGGCGGCGGCGCCTCAGGCGCAGCGGCGGGCTCGGCTTCGCCCTCGGCCTCGGCCTCGGCCTCGGGGGGGCCGTACTACGTGGCGCTCGGGGACTCGCTCTCGACGGGCGGCGGGGCGACTTCCGGCAACGGCTATGTGAACCGCATCTTCGACTGGGCCCGGAGGTCGGTGCCGGGGCTGCAGCTGGAAGACCTCGGCTGTGGGGGCGACTCCACCACGCGCATGATCGAAGGCGGGCTGTGCCACGACTACGCGACCGGCGACCAGCTCGGCGACGCTGAGGCATTCCTGTCCGCCCACGCGGGGCAAATCAGGTTCGTCACGATCGACGTCGGCGGCGATGACATCGTCGGCTGCGGCCTCAGCGGGACCCTCAACCCGACCTGCGTCCAGCGGGCCCTCGAACACATCGTCACGAACATGCCGATCATCCTCGGAGGGCTGCGAGCCGCCGGCGGTGAATCGCTGCCGATCGTGGGCATGACCTACTACGACCCGATCCTCGCCTTCTACCTCACAGGCCCGGCGGGCGAACAGACGGCGCGCGAAAGCGTGGCCGTGCTGAAGACGCTCAACCGCGACCTGCTCAAGGCCTACCGCAGATACCACGTGAAGGTGGCCAACGTCGCCAAGTCCTTTGCCTCGACCAACTGGCGGACGACCGGATCCTACGAAGGCAAAACGCTGCCCCAGAACGTCGCCAACATCTGCAACTGGACCCACATGTGCGAAGCCGAACCGAACATCCACACCACCGACCACGGTCACGAAATTATCGCCTCCAGGTACGAGCCGCTGCTGAGGCGAGCGGTGCGTTGAGACCGGGGTGACGCCGCCGCACGTAGAGCTCCTGTTCTGGTCGGGGTGTCCGTCCCATCCGCAGGCGCTGGCGGACTTGCGGGCGGCGATGGGCGAGCTCGGCCTGGACCCGGATTCGGTGCAGGTGAGGGAGGTCGCCAGCGACGAGCAGGCAGGTGCGGAGGGCTTCGTGGGCTCGCCCACGATCCGCATCGACGGCCGCGACGTCCAGCCCCCGACGGCAGGGGAGCCCACCGGGCTCACGTGCCGCATCTACCATCGCCGCGACGGGCGCATCTCCCCCACGCCGGATCCGCTGGACCTGCGCGAGGCGCTGGCCGGCTAGCTGAAGAGGCCCGCGCCGACGCTGTCGCCTTCACCCCGGGAGCCGGGCGGCGCGAAGAAGTAGCCGCCGCCGACGGGGGTGATGTAGTCGACCATGGGCTCCGCCAGCAGCCGCTTCTGCACGGTCTGGAACTGGCGCGTGGGGCTCTGGTTGAAGGCCACGAAGACCAGGCCCTGGTCGAGCGCGCCGGCGGCGTCGAAGCCGCGCGTGTAGTTGAAGCCACGGCGCAGGAAGCGCTGGTCTCCGGTCGGCGCCGTGCGCGGGTTGGCCAGCCGGATGTGCGCCGTCAGGGGAATGCGCTTGCCGTCGGGGTCCAGGTCGTAGCGTGGGTCCTCGAACTCCTCGGTGCCGCCGATCGGCGTGCCGCTGGCCCGCGGACCTCAGGCCAGCCACTTGATCGAGCAGCCGACCGGCGTCGTCTCGGGCCGGCTCGGAGCTCGGCCCTCGAGCACCGCGTCGAGCGCCTCCCGCAGCCAGGCGGCGTCCTGGGAGGGGTCGTCGTGATCGGCGTCCGGCGCACCGCGGTAGCGCAGGATGCCCTCGCCGTCGAGCACGAACACGTCGGGCGTGGTCTTGGCGTCATAGGCGCGGGCGACCTCCTGGGCCTCGTCGCGCAGGTAGGGCACGCCGTCGAAGTCGCCCGCCTGCACGCGCTCGAGCATGGCCGCGGGCGAGTCCCTCGGGTAGCGCTCGGCGTCGTTGGGGTTGATCGCCAGCATGCTCACGCCGCGCCCGTCGTAGTCGTGCGCCACCGCCATCAGCCGGTCGTGCCACGCCAGCGCATACGGGCAGTGGTTACAGGTGAACACGACCACCGTGACCTGGCCCGGCTGCGGCCCGTGGGTGGCTCCCTGCGTGTCCGGCAGGCTGAAGGCGGGCGTCTGGCGTCCGACCTCGGATGTGGGCGTGCTCACGCGCTCCAGCGTACCGAGCCCGTCAGGCCAGCTCAGCGCCCCGGAAGAGCTCCTGGGCGACCTTGCGCAGCTGGATCTCTTCGCTGCCCTCGGTGATCCGGTAGCGGCGGTGGTGGCGGTAGATGTGCTCGAACGGCATGTGGCGGGTGTAGCCCATCCCGCCGCAGGTCTGCATCGCCCGGTCGGCGGCCTCGCAGGCCAGGCGGTTGGCGCGGTAGTTGGCCATCGCCACCAGGTGGGTGACCTCCATGTGGTGATGACGATCGAGCTCGGCGGCGGTTCGGCGCACCAGCCCACGCACCAGCTCGGCTTCGGTCCACAGCTCCGCGAGCGGGAACTGGATGCCCTGGTTGCGCCACAGCGGCCGGCCCCACACGACCCGCTCACGCGCCCACCTGACGGCCTCCTCGATGCAGAACACCGCCGCGCCGAGGCTCGAGGCAGCCTGGCGGATGCGGTTCTCGTGGACGAAGCGCTGGGCCAGGGCGAGACCTCCTCCGAGCTCTCCCAGGATCGCGTCGGATCCCACCCTCACGCCCCTGAGGCTGACCTCGGCGTGGTCGGTGGGCATGTTGAAGGTCCACCAGTAGAAGTCCACGCTCGAGCCCCTCGGCCTCGCGCGGCACGATGAACGCGGTGATGCCGGCGGCCTCCCCCGGCGAGCCCGAGGTGCGGGCGAAGACGAGGTCGTGGCTGGCGCGGTGCATCCCCGAGTTGAAGCGCTTGGCGCCGTCGATCACCCATTCCTCGCCCTCCTGACGGGCGACCGTCTCCAGGTAGGTGGCGTCGGAGCCGTGGTTGGGCTCGGTGAGCCCGAACGCGAGCCCCGCCTCCATGCGCAGCGCCGGCTCCAGCAGGGCCTGCTTCTGCGCCGGCGTCCCGAACTCGTGCAGCAGGATCACGGTGGGGAAGTTGCCGATCATCGAGATCTCGCTCTGGGGGTCGTTGTGGAGGCCGATGCCGAGCCGGTTGAGGTGCTCGCGCACGACCGCCAGCTCGAGGTTCGTGCCCTCGCGGCCGCCGAGCTCGGCGGGCAGCGCGAAGCGCCACAGGCCGGCGCGGTCGGCGCGCCGGACCATCTGCTCGAGCAGGTCCTCCCACTCGCGGCTCGGGATCCCGCCGTTCTCGTAAGTCCGTGCGCGAGAGCTCGCGGCGGTGGTCGAAGAAGCGCGCGTTGTCGTCCTGCGCTTCGAGCGGTCTGACCTCCCGCTCGATGAAGCCGTCGATCTCCTCGATCAGGGCCGTCGTCTGTGGCGGCAGCTCTTCGTTCATCGCTCCTCCGTCGCTGGTTCGGTCTGTGTTGAGATACGTGGGGTTGGCCACCTCGAGCTTCGCGCGCACGGTGTCGCGGACCGCCGCCAGCACCCGCGGATCGCGCGCGTCGAGCGCGCTGCTCGCGGATCGCCAGGGCGAGCTCGCGCTCGTCGCGACATCCGACCGAGGCGAGCGCCGCCGCGTGCAGGGCGGCGTGCTCGGCTGAGTGCTCGAGCTCTCTGCCCACGATCCCCAGCGCGCGCAGCACGACCCGCAGCTGGAAGGCCGCGCGTCCCTGCAGCTGGGGCAGCACGTCATCGCCGAGCGCCTCGCGGGAGGCGTGGAGGAGCTCGAGCGCCGTGGGACGGTCGTGCAGGGCGACCGCGGGGGCGGCCGCTGGAGTGGCCGGCGGCATCGGGGCGAGCTCGCCCGCCAGCGGCACGCCGAGCAGCTCCAGCAGGTCCCACTCGACCTCGCAGGCGCGGCGGCCGATGACGGCGTGCTCGACCGAGCGCCTGGCGCCACTGAGATGAGAGAAGGCCTGCATCACGCAGATCACCCCCCAGCGCAGGGTCCCCGCGAGCTCCCACCAGGCGAGCGCCTCGGGATCGACGCCGACGCCGCCGTGGCGCTCGTATGCCGCGAGCAGCTCCGCGCGCGTGGCCAGGCCGGCCGCCGGGCTGCTCGCGGCCGCGTGAAGCGCCACGCCGGCACGCACAGCCAGCCGAGATCCTCGACCGGGTCGCCCGCGTGTGCGAGCTCCCAGTCGAGCACCCCGGTGAGACCATGCTCGGCCACCATCAGGTTGCCCATGCGGAAGTCACCGTGCACGACGCGTGCGCCGCAGCCGTGGCGGAGGCTCGACCGCGAGCGCCGCGAAGGCCAGCTCGAACGTCGGGTGCGGCTCGCCGAGGCGCTCGTGCCACTCGCGCAGGCCGGCGAGCGGGTCCTCGACCTCGGGCAGTCCGGGGATCGCGCCGCCCTCGAGCTCGATGCGGTGGACGGCGGCGAGGGCAGCGGCGAGCTGGTCGATCAGCACGCCCGGCCCCGGTACCCCGTCGCCCTCCAGGATCGCCTTCGGGTCGCTGCTGCCGTCGAGCGCCTGCAGCACGGTCCAGCCGCTGCCCATCGGTCCCTCGCCGGGCCCCTCGGCGATAACCGCGGGCACCGGTACCCCCGCCGTGGCCGCCGCCCGCAGCAGCGCGGTCTCGGGCGGTGCGCTCACGACTTTGTCGGTGCCGCGGGCGATCTGCACGACCAGCGCGCCGTGTCCCGCCGTCGAGAAGAGGAAGGTCTCACGCGAAGCTCCGCTGCTGAGCCTGCGCGGCTCGCCCTGGAGCGGTTCCCCGAGCGCGCGCTGCAGGTGCTGTGCGATCGCCCTCCTGCGCTCCTCGCCCCCGGCTCCACCGCTCTGCATCTGGCGGCGGACTATAGGCTGACCCAGGCGATGAGGCTCGAGGGGAAGGTGGGAATCGTGGTCGGCGCCGGGCAGTCGCCCGGCGAGACGGTCGGCACCGGCCGCGCGGCCGCACTCCTGTTCGCGCGCGAGGGCGCGCGCGTGCTGCTCGCCGATCGCGACATCGACTCGGCGCGGGAGACCGGCAGGCTGATCGCCGATGAGGGCGGCTCCTTCGAGTGCGTGGCGGGCGACTGGACCAGCGCGGCCGACTGCCGCGCTTTCGCCTCGGCCTGTGTGGAGGCCTGGGGACGCATCGACTTCCTGCAGAACAACGTCGGCATCGGGGGCGGCGGCGACGGCCCGCCGCGGCGCATGACCGAGGACGCCTTCGACCGCATCATGAACGTGAACCTGAAGGGCTGCGCGCTCTCCTGCCAGGCGGTCGCGCCGGTCATGGCCGAGCAGCAATCGGGCTCGATCGTGAACATCTCCTCGGTCGCCGCCCTGGCGGCCGCCGTGTCGCTGACCGCCTACAAGATCTCGAAGGCGGGCATCAACGCGCTGACGCAGTCGCTCGCGATCGAGAACGCGTCCCGCGGTGTGCGCGTCAACGCGATCATGCCCGGCCTGCTCGACACGCCGATGGCGATCGACTCCTGGGCGCAGTCACTGAACCGCCCGCGCGAGGAGGTCCGCGCCGCGCGCGACCAGCTGGTGCCCCTGCGCCAGAAGATGGGCAGCGCCTGGGACGTGGCCTACGCGAGCGTGTTCCTGCACTCCGACGAGGCGTCCTTCATCACCGGCGTGGCGCTGCCGGTGGACGGCGGCCAGCTGGCCCGCGTCGGCTAACTCACACCGGCGAGCGGCTGCGACTGCGCGTCCGCGGCTCCGCCGGACCTCGCCTTGCGCGAGAGCACTTCGACGGGCACGCCGTGGCGGGGGGTCAGCGTGACCCCTTTCAGCACCACAGGGTCGGGGCGATTGCGTGTCGGGCGCAGCTCCACGGCGGGGACGACGATGCGCAGGACCTCGATCATCTCCGCCTGCGCGAGGGCAGCGCCGATGCAGCGGCGGATGCCGCCGCCGAAGGGCAACCAGGTGTAGGACTCCGCGCCCTCGTCGAGAAACCGCTCGGGGCGGAACTCGAGCGGGCGGGGGTAGAGGTCCGGACGGCGGTGGACGAGGGCGATCCCGGGGAACACGTTGATCCCGGCCGGCAGCTCCCAGCCGGCGACGGTGCGGGGCCTGGTGAGCCTGCGCTCGACGGCATCGATCACCGGGCGCAAGCGCAGTGTCTCCTTCATCACGGCCTCCAGGTACGCGTCAGCCTCGCCGCCGTCGAGCTCTTCCCGCAGCCGGGCCAGCACGGGCGGGTTACGCAGCAGCAGCTCGAACGCAAAGGCCAGCCCGGTGGCCGTGGTCTCGTGCCCGGCGGCGAGCATCGTGAACAGCTCGTCGCGCAGCTCTTCGTCTGTCATCGCACGGCCGTTCTCGTCGCGCGCCCGCAGCAGCAGCGAGAGCACGTCGGTGCGCTGCTCGAGCTCCGGGTCCACGCGCCGGCGGGCGATCTCCTCGTACAGCAGCACGTCGGCGTCGCGACGGGCGCGTGCGAAGCGCCCGCCCGGGCTGAGCGGGCCGAGGTCCACGGTCAGTGCGGGCACCAGCATCACCAGCGGGTTGCTGTCGATGACGGCGATCAACTTCTCGCGCAGGCGCGCCATCCGCGACGGCTCGGTCACCCCGAACACCGCGCGGCAGATGACCTCGAACGTCAGCGCCCGCATGCGTTCGCGGAGCACGAGCTCGCTGCCGGGCTGCCAGCGCGCGATCTCCCGTTCGGCCACGTCGCGAATCACCTCACGGAAGGCCGCGACGCGGGAGCCCTGGAACGGTGGCAGCAGCAGCTTGCGCTGGCGCAGGTGCTCGGGCCCGTCGAGCACCAGCACGGAGTGGGGCCCGAGAGCGGGCTCCATGAACGAGTTCGCCTCGCCCGCCCGCATGTCGGACTGATCGCCGGTGAACAGCTCTCGGATCGCATCCGGGTCAGCCACGTACACGCCCTGGCCGAAGCTCAGGAAGCGCACGCTGAAGACGGGGCCGTAGCGGTCGTACCAGGACTGCAGCGTCTGCAGCGGCCGGTAGGCGAACCGGGCGGTCGTCACGGTTGCCGGGGCGCGTGGTCCGGGGGGTAGCGCCATGGTGGGATCTTAGGCTCGCGGCGGCGGCACTGCAGTGACGGGCATCACACGCCGCAAATGCGCGTCGCGCGTTGCGCGAGGCTCCGCACCGGGCCCGGCGAGAGGTACGCCGGGCCCGGGACGGGCGATGGGAGACGGGGGGCTCCCTACCGAGGTGCCGGCGCCGGCGTCAGAATCCCTTGCACTGGCCCCACTCCGGACCGGCCACGACATTGGGCAGGCCGTCGTTGGTGGGTTCCGGCGAGTTGCAGCTGCACACGAGCGGGCCGTTGATGTGGTTGGCCTCGACCTCCGCGCCGACGTCGGTCCCTTCGAAGGCCGTGCCCTGGTTGCCGATCAGGAACAGCGGCCCGGTGATCGAGTCTCCCCCGACCTCGACGCCCGCCTGGTTGTGGATCAGGGCGACGGGTCCGCGTATGTAGTCGTCGCCGCACGCCGGGGTGCCGTCGTCGCCGGCACCACCGATCATCACGAACTTGGTCCCGTCGTGTGCGCTGACGGGACCGTTCACGATGCTGTCGCAGACGCGCACGTAGTTCGCGCCCTCAGCACGGACGCCGCCGTCGACACGCGAGTCCTGGACCACGATGCCCGCGCCCGGCATGACCTTCGCGCCGCCCTCGACGGTCGCCTGCACGAGGCAGTAGCGCTGGCCGGAGGGCACCACCACGCCGCCGTTGATGGTGCCGGTGAGCGTGCTCGTGCAGCCCGGGGGCACGGCGGTTTCTTCGGGCAGCGTCGGCGCGGACCGCGGGACCCGTCGGGTGGCCGATGGGGCTGGGCCGGCCGGGTACCCCTGCGGGGGACCGGACGGGTACCCGTGCGGCGGACCGCCGTGCCACTCGTGGCCGTAACCCGGCGGGTCGGCAGCGGCCGTGGCCGCCGCCGCGAGGGTGATCGTGGTGGCCGCGAGCAGCCCGGCCGCGGCGTGCCTGAAGCGACCGGCCGCGACTCCGTGCGAGTTGCCTGTCATCTTGCCTCCCTGTGTGAACGGTCTGATCACCGCGCTGACGCGGCGATCGGGCGGAGCGCCACGCGCGGTTTCCAGCAGGCACTCGGGGATAGCAGTGGCGCCGGGCCCCCGGAGCTCGCCTGGACGGATCGCCGAACCGGCGTCACCGCGTTACCCGCAAGCGCGGGTGGTTTGATACACATGTCCCCTCGTGTCACACTTCCTTCTGTGGCGCGATAGATTTCGCTGGTAACCGCGCACGGCGGGAGTGCCGGGGCGCATGACAGAGGGGACGGGGATGTTCGAGCGTATGGGGTGTCCGGGGCGGGCCGCACGCGTCGCGGCGTTGACTTTGCTGGCGGCGTTCGCCGTCGCACTCGCGATGGGCGGCACGGCTCTCGCGGCGAAGGAAAAGACCGTCTGGCTGTGCAAGCCGGGCAAGAAGCCGGACCCGTGCCAGGAAAGCCGCAACTCCACGACGGTGACCTACACCGGCGCGAACAAGACACGAAGCGGTTGTCGAAGCGGGTAAGGCGAAGCCGCCGATCGACTGCTTCTACGTCTACCCGACTGTCTCCGAACAGGAAGGCCCGAACGCGAACCTGACGATCGAACCGCAGGAGACGCAGGTCGCGATCGACCAGGCATCGCGCTTCTCGCAGGTGTGCAAGGTCTACGCGCCGATGTACCCGCAGCTGACGCTGAAAGCGATCAAAGGCGTGATCACCCAAGAAGACGGGATCAAGGCGTACACGGGCGTGGCGAAGGCCTTCACCGACTACATGACCAAATACAACAAGGGCCGCCCGTTCGTGCTCATCGGTCACTCCCAGGGTTCCGTGATGCTCGAGAACCTGATCCATCTCGAATTCGACAGCAACCCCGCGCTGCGCAGCCAGCTCGTTTCGGCGATCATCCTCGGCGGCAACGTGCTGGTTCCGGAAGGGCAGCTCGAGGGCGTCACCTTCGAACACGAGCCCCTGTGCACGAGCGCGACCGACACCGGCTGCGTGATCGCGTTCTCGACGTACCTCAAAGAACCGCCCGCAAACTCGTTCTTCGGCAGGCCGGGGAGCCCGCTGCTCGGAGGAGGAAGTCCTCCGCCGCCCGGCAGCGAAGTCGCGTGCGTGAACCCGACCATCCTGACGCAGAACGGCGGCACCGGCACGCTGCTCCCCTACGCGCCGACCACACCGTTCCCGGGTGAAAACGGCGGTGGGGTGCCGACGCCCTCGGCCTCCACGCCGTGGGTCCAGACCAACGGCATCTACCAGGCCCAGTGCAAGCACGAAAACGGCGCCACGTGGCTGCAGCCGAGCTTCAGGCCGTCGGTGACGGCGGAAGCGCAGACGAGCCTGGCCGAACACAACGAAGTCGCCGAGGAACTGATCGGCCCCGAATGGGGGCTGCACCTGTACGACGTCAACATCGCGCTCGGCAACCTGGTGAACACGGTCGCAATCCAGACCGCCGCGTACGACTTCGAGCACTGACAGCCGCGCCGGCTCCCGGGGGGTCTGCCCACCAGCCCCCCGGGAGCCGAACGCTCCCATCTGACCCCGGCGCCCGCCCGGCCAAGCCGCCTGTAGGTAATCGGGCAGCCGTGGCTCGCGCCGGTCGCTAGCCGAGCCGGCTGATGCGTTCGACGAGCAGCTCGAGGAAGCGCTCGGAGTCGATGCCCACGGCGACCTCGCAGGTGGGCTCCCAACCGGCGGCGCCCCAGAGGTCGACGTACGTGCGCCCGCGCGAGAGCTCGGGCCCGGTGTCGACCCGCACCCCGCAGCGGCGGGTCTCGAGGATGCCGCCGTCGATCACGTGGGCGACCGCCACGGCGTCGTGCACGGGAGCGCCGGCCCAGCCGTAGTGGCGTAGGTGGTGCTGCCCGTAGAAGGAGAACAGGTCCGCCGCCAGCCGCCCGGCCGCGCCGGTGGCGGCGAGGCGCTCGACGTGGGCCGCGGTGATGAGGGCGCGGTGGGTGACGTCGAGACCCACCATCGTGATCTGCAGGGAGCTCGAGAACACCCGCCGGGCCGCCTCCGGGTCGGCCCAGATGTTGAACTCGGCGGCCGGGGTCGCGTTGCCCTCGCCGATCGCTCCACCCATCAGCACGACGCGCTCGATGCGGGCCTCGGCCTCCGGGTGGCGCGCCAGCAGCAGCGCGACGTTCGTCAACGGGCCGGTCGGCACCAGCGTCACCGGCGCCGGGTGCTCGCTCAGGGTCCTGGCGATCCAGTCGATCGCGTGCTCCTCCTCCGGCGGCCGCGACGGCGGCGGCAGCTCGGGCCCGTCCAGACCGCTCTCGCCGTGGACGCGGGCGGCGACGCTGCGCTCGCGCACCAGCGGGCGCTCGCGCACCGGCGGCCACCGGCAGCGAGGAGTGGCCGAGGTGGTCGAGCACGCGGATGGCGTTGGCCGTGGTCTTCTCGAGCGTCTGGTTTCCGGACACCGTGGTGACGCCGAGGACCTCCACCTCCGGGCTGGCCAGCGCCAGCATCAGCGCGATCGCGTCGTCGTGCCCGGGGTCGCAGTCGTGGATGATCGGGATCATCTGCCGAGCACCGCCTCGAGCTCGGCGGCGGTGGGCAGCGACGGCTGCGCTCCCAGCCGCGACGCCGCCAGCGCCCCCGCCGCGCAGGCACGCAGGAGCGCCTCGCCGAGCTCCCGCCCCTGCAGGATCGAGACGACGAGCGCGGCGCAGAAGGCATCGCCGGCCGCCGTGCCGTCCACCGCCCGTATGGCGGGGGGCTCCGCGCGCGCGATCTGCTCGCCGTCTCGCAGCAGCACGGCGCCCTCGCGTCCGAGCGTCAGGGCCACGAGCCCGCCCACCTCGCCGACGGCCTCGTGCTCGTAGCGGTTGACGACCAGCAGATCCGGCACCAGCGGCAGCGGGCCCCGCGCCGGGGCCGCGTTCAGGCAGAAGAAGCGGGCCCCCGCGGCGGCGGCGTGCACGGCCTCGTCCGGGATCTCGCGCTGGCACATGACGGCGTCGGGCTCGCCGACGCGGACGTCCTCGGCCGTGAGGCGCATGTTCGCCCCCGGAGCCACCACGATCACGTTCTCGCCCTCCTCGTCCACCATGATCAAGGCGGTCCCGCTCTCTCCCTCGTCGCGCGCGACCGCGCTCGTGTCGACCCCCTCGCGCTGCAGCGACTGCAGCACGAAGTCGTCACTTCCGACGCGACCGACGAAGCGCGTGCGCGCTCCGAGCCGCGCCGCGGCCACGGCCTGGTTGGCGCCCTTGCCTCCCGCGATGCGCTCCAGGCGCGCATCGGTGACGGTCTCACCGGGCCGCGGCAGACGCTCGCAGCGGGCCACGAGGTCGATGTTCGCGGAGCCGACGACGGTGACGCTCGGGGACCCGCTCACAGACGGCCGACCTGCCACAGACCGGCGTCGTGGCGGGTCTCCAGCCAGCGCTCGGCGTCACGCCGGCCGAGCGCGATCAGCTCGCTGAGGAACTCCCGTGCCAGGAACAGGTAGCTGAGCAGCTCTCCGTGCACGGGCCCGCGGCGGGCGTTGAGGGCGCGCCCCAGCAGCGCGACGCTGCTGCCCCGCAGCAGGCTGTCGAGGCCGGCGTAGTGGCGCGCGTAGACGTCGCGGGCCAGGCGCCCGATCTCGAGCCGGTCGGCGGGCGCGACGAAGATGTACGGCACCCGCCGGCGGGCCGGGCGCTTGCCGGCGGCGGCCCGCGCGGGCAGGCTCTCGTTGACGGTCGCGAGCGTGTCCACGTCTTCGGCCAGCTGATCCGAGAGCGCGACCTGGACCAGCTGGGCGAGCCCGTCGAGCGCGTCGGGGCGCAGCTCGCGACCCGGCGGGGTGACGGACGAGTTGAGCCCGATCACGATCACCCGCCGCGCACCCAGCGCCAGCGCCGGCGCCAGCGGCGCGTTCAGGCGCACGCCCCCGTCGCCGTACCACCCGGCCGCCTCGCGGGGCCGGTGCACCTCCACCGCCGGGAAGGCACCCGGGATCGCGGCCGAGGCCAGCACGTGCTCGGGGAGGATCGGCGTGGCGGCGTAGTCGAGCGCACGGGCAGGGTCCGCCGCGGGCGGCGTGCCACCGTGATGGAAGACGACGCTGCGGGTGCTGGCGTATGAGGTCGCAACCACCGCGGCCGCCGTCAGCGACCCGTCCATCACGTTGCGGGTGATGCGCTCGAAGGAGACCAGCCGGGTGAGGGTGCGGCTCAGCGGGGACGGATCGAGCAGCGCCGGCAGGTGCCAGCCCGGCAGCCCGGCGACCATCGCGCCGGCGCTGAGCAGGCGACGAAGCTCGGGGCCGGAGACGAGCGGGCGCAGCGCGTCGCCCCAGCCGAGCTCACTCCACATCTGCACCGCCGCTTCGGCCACGTCCGTCAGGGGCTCGTGCGCACGCGCAGCGAGGAAGGCGCTGTTCAGCGCGCCGATGCTGGTCCCGATGAGGATGTCGGGCGCCTGGCCGCGGCGGGCCAGCTCGGGCGCCAGCACCTCGAGCACGCCCGCCTCGTATGCGCCGCGCGCGCCCCCGCCCGCGAGCACCAGCGCGATCGGCTCACGACGGGTGCGGGATCTGGGAGCGCTGGGCACCGTTGCCGCGAGGCTATCGTCGCGTCGCGGCAGTCGTCGCTAGGACCACCACCCGGGCACCAGCTCCCCGTCGCCCTTGCGGCGTGGTCCGAAGGCCAGCACCTCGAGCCCCTCTGGCCCCGCCTCGAACGCGCGCATGACCGCCGGCGCGACGCGCACGGCGTCGAGCGGGCCGACCTCCACGACCTGCTCGTCGAGCTTCACGCGCCCGGACCCGCGCACGACCACGTAGACCTCCTCGGCCTGCTCGTGGCGATGGCCGAAGGGCTGGCGGCAGTCCGGTTTGAGCGTGTACAGGCTGAGGCCCGTATCGGAGGCTTCGAGCGCCTCGAAGGCAAAGCGCGCCTCCTGGAAGTCCGACAGGCCGAACTGCGGCGCCGAGTCCTCGACCGTGCGGAGGTTCTTGATCGTGTACGTGGCGGTCATGTGCTTCCTCCCGTTTCGTGTGGAAGTGGTCTTGTCAGCATCCCTGCCCCCGGTGTACCCGGTTCTAGCCGCGCAGCGATGCGGCGTGCTCCAGAAAGCGCGTGCACAGCTGCGCGCCGAACGAGTTCCAGCGCGCGATCCGCTGCTGCGAGAGCGCGTGCAGGGCGGGCCAGTCGATGCCGGCGGCGACGGCGTCGGGGTCGCTGCGGTAGTCGTCGATCCAGTCGCCGATCGACTCGCCGGTGACCTCGGCGTGGAACTGGATGCCCCACCACGGCGCGGCGGCCACCCTGAAGGCCTCGACGCAGGCCGGGCTGCGCGCCAGCACCTGCGCCCCGCGCGGCGGCGCGAACGCGTAGCTGTGCCACTGAAAGGCCTCGAAGCGCTGCGGCAGCGAGCCGAGAACGGGGTCGCCCCCGGCGACGGGGTCGAGCTTCACGTCCCGCCAGCCGATCTCCGGTGAGCTCATGCGCGTCACGCTCCCGCCCGCGGCCTCGGCCAGGAGTTGGGCGCCGAGGCACACGCCGAGCGCCGGTGTGCCCGCCGCCAGCAGCCGCCGGAGATGCGCCTTCTCGCCCGCCAGCCACGGAAGCTCGGACTCCTGCTCGCAGTTCATCGCGCCGCCGAGCACGAGCACCCCATCGGGCTCGTATGCCGGCGGCGCGGAGCCCAGCGGCGGGACCCACTCGAGCACCTCATCGCCGCGCTCTTGCAGCACGGTCCCGAAGACACCGCTGCCGGCGGTGTCTTCGTGGACGATCGACAGCACGCGCACGGGCCGCAGTTTCACAAACGCCGAGATCGCGTTGGCGTAGACCAGGACGCGCGGGCCCGGCGCGAACGCACACGCCCAGCCCGGACGCGCGCCCCGCGGCGCGAACGTGCCCGCCTAGCCCCGAACGCGCTCGCCCTTGGGGTCGAACAGCGGCTCCCGCACGACCTCGCCGGGGACCCACTGGCCGAAGATGTCGATCTCGACCTCCGCCCCCACGCCCAGCTCGGCGGGCAGGTACGCGTACGCGATCGAGCGCTCGACGGTGTAGCCGTACCCGCCGCTGGTGACGCGGCCGACGACCTCCCCGGCGACGCGCACCGGCTCGTTGCCGAGCGCGACCGAGCGGGGATCGGCCAGCACCACGCAGCGCAGCCGCGGCACCGGCTCCGCGCCCTCAGCCGTGCCGGCGGCCAGCGCCGGCGCGCCCATGAACGCCTCGCCGTCCTTGACGCAGAAGCCGAGCCCGGCCTGCAGCGGCGTCTCGTCGGCGGTGATGTCGGCGGCCCACACGCGGTAGCCCTTCTCCAGTCGCAGCGAGTCGATCGCGCGGTATCCGCCGGCCAGCATGCCGTGCTCACGACCGGCCTCCCACAGCGTGCGCCACAACGCGGCGCCGTACTCGGAGGGGCAGTAGAGCTCCCAGCCGAGCTCGCCCACGAACGTCACCCGCAGCGCGCGGACCGGGACGTCGCCGACGGCGAGGTCGCGCATGTGCATGTAGGCGAAGTCCAGCCGGTCGTCGGTCAGCGGCGAGAGGATCTCGCGGGCCAGCGGTCCCCACAGCGCGAAGCACGACCAGCGCGCGGTGACGTCAACGCAGCGGACGCTGCCGTCGGCCGGTGCGTGGCTGGCGATCCAGGCGAGGTCGTGATCGCCGAAGGCGGTTCCGGTGACGATCGAGAAGCTCTCCGCGCCCGTGCGGGTGACGGTGAAGTCGCACTCGATGCCGCCCCGGCGGTTGAGCATCTGCGTGTAGGTGATCATCCCCACGTCGCGCGCCACGCGGTTGTCGCACAGGTGTTCCAGCAGGCCGGCCGCACCCGGACCGGAGATCTCGAGCTTGGCGAATGAGGACTCGTCGAACAGGGCCGCGCGCTCGCGGGCGGCGCGGTGCTCGGCGCCGATCGCCGGCGACCAGTGCATTCCGGCCCAGCCCCGCGGACGCAGAGCCTCGTCCCCGTGCTGCCCGTTGGGCTCATACCAGTTGACCCGCTCCCAGCCCGACTTCTCGCCGAAGGCCGCGCCGTGCTCGCGGTGCCAGGGGTAGGCGCTCGAGACGCGCAGCGGGCGGCCGGCCTCGCGCTCATGGCCGGGGTAGCGGATGTCGTAGTAGGTCTCGTAGACCTCTTTCGTGCGCTTGAGCGTGTAGCTGGGCGAGCGGAAGCGGGCGCCGAAGCGGCGCGCGTCCATCTCCCAGACGTCCATCGGAGCCTCCCCGTCGAGGATCCACTGGGCCATCATGCGCCCGATCCCGCCGGCACCGGCGAGCCCGTGGGCGCAGAAGCCCGGCGGCCACGTAGAAGCCGCCCACGTCCGTCTCGCCGAGGCAGAACTCGTTGTCCGGGGTGAAGGCCTCGGGACCGTTGATCAGGCGCGTGATCCCGACCTCCTCCATCACCGGCACGCGGCGGCGGCTGTTGGCGGCGATCTCCTCGAAGCGGGGCCAGTCCTCTTCCAGCAGGCGCCCGTTGAAGTTCGCCGGGATCGCGTCCAGCTGGTGGGCGTCGAGCGCCCACGGCGCGGAGGCACGCTCGTAACCGCCCATCACCAGGCCTCCCCCCTCCTCGCGGAAGTAGATCAGCAGGTCGGGGTCGCGCAACGTCGCCAGATGCTCCCCGGCGACGCGCTCGCGGAACGGCTGGGTGACCAGATACTCGTGCGCGAACGGAATCACCGGCACGCGCACCCCCGCCAGGCGGCCGATCTCGGCGGCGAACATGCCGCCCGCGTTGACCACGATCTCCGCCTCGATGTCGCCCCACTGTGTCCGCACGCCCCGCACGCGACCGTCCCGCACGTCGATGGACTCCACGCGCGTGTGGGTGAAGATGCGACAGCCGCCCTCGCGGGCGCCCTCCGCCAACGCGCCCGTCAAGAGCGACGGGTCGAGGTAGCCGTCGCTCGGCAGGTAGGAGGCGCAGCGCACGCCGTCGGTGCTCATCAGCGGGAACAGGTCGCGGGCCTCCTCGGGGGAGATCAGCTCGAGCGGGAGGCCGAACGTCCGCGCCCAGGCGACCTGGCGCAGGACCTCCTCCTCACGCTCGGGGGTGCAGGCGAGCCGCACGCCCCCGCACTGCACCCAGCCGCAGTCGAGCGTCCGGTACAGCTCGACCGAGTCCATCATGATGCGCGTCAGCGACACGCTCGAGCGCAGCTGCCCGACGAGCCCGGCCGAGTGGAAGGTGGAGCCGCTGGTCAGCTCGCTGCGGTCGACCAGCACCACGTCGCGCTCGCCCAGCTGCGCCAGGTGGTAGGCGATCGAGGCGCCCCCGACGCCGCCGCCGATGATCACCACGCGCGCGCGCGAGGGCAGCTGGCGGGGGCGCACCGAAGAGGCCGGCGCGGGCACCTGGGCCGGTCCGGTTGCCGGCACCTGCGCGGGGCCGGGCGCGGACCCCTCCCCCGCGGCGCCCTCGCCGGCGTCAGCTGCCGGCGGCGTCAAGCCACTCCTCGAAGTCCGCGCCGGACACCGCCGCGCGCAGGCGCGCGAAGTGCTCGCCCGCGTAGGCGCCGAAGTCGAACTCGAGCTCGGAGAGGACGCCCTGCACGACACCCCACGCGGCCTCGCGCGCGTCCGAGAGCACGCGCATCAGCTTCAGCTGCGCGCGTCGCGCGTCGCCGGGCCCGGTGCCGTAGTAGGCCCTCAGCAGGCGCTGCTCGTCCGAGTCGTCGAAGTCGTTGTTGACCGCCAGGTTGCCGAGGTCGAAGCGCGGGTCACCCATGCCCGCGTACTCCCAGTCGACGATCATCAGGCGGTCCGCATCCGCGGCGCGGATGATATTTGCGGCCAGCAGGTCGTCGTGGCAGGGACGGCTCTCGAAGCCACCGACGGCGCCTTCGATACGCGCGGCGACCGAGCCGGCGAAGGCGTACTCGCCCGGCAGCTCACCTCCCCGCGCGCTCACCGTGGCCGCATACTGCTCCAGCAGCGACCCGACCGCGAAGCCGACCGGCAGCCGCACGCCGCAGCCGTGGAAGGCGCGCAGCGCCACGGCAAGCTCCTCGGCGCGTTCGGCGGGCTCGCGGCCGGTCAGAGGGCCGCCGTCGATGAAGGCCGTCACCAGACATCCGTCCTCGCCGTCGAGGACCGCCGGCCCGATGCCCAGCCGGGCCGCCGCTTCGCTGGCCAGTCGCTCGGCGGTGCGGTCGATCCCCAGCAGCGAGCTGCGCTCGCCGGGCAGCCGCACGACGTACTCGCCGCCACCCAGGCGCACGCGGAAGTTGCGGTTGGTGATCCCACCCGACAGCGGCGACGGCTCGCCTTCGAGCGGCCCGACGCGGGACTGAAGGCGCTCGAGGACCCCCTCCAAATGGTGCACCGGCCGAACCTACCGTTGCGCAGGTATGTGGGCAACGGTACCGTCGGTCCCATGAGCGACCGGGCGACGGCACCCCTGACCCTCGATCAGCTTCGCGCCCAGGTCGAGCGCGCCGAGGTGGACACGGTGCTGCTGGCCATCACCGACATGCAGGGCCGCCTGCAGGGCAAGCGCCTGACGGCGACGCACTTCCTCTCCGAGGTCGTGCCGCACGGAGCCGAGGGCTGCAACTACCTGCTCGCGGTCGACGTCGACATGGCGACCGTCGACGGCTATGCGATGTCCTCGTGGGAGCGGGGCTACGGCGACATGCTGCTGGTGCCCGACATCGCCACGCTGCGCACCGTTCCCTGGCAGGAGGGCACGGCCATCTGCCTCGCCGACGTCGCGTGGCTCGACGGCACGGACGTCGTCGCATCGCCGCGGCAGATCCTGCGCCGCCAGCTGGCGCGGCTGGCCGAGCGCGGCTGGAGCGCCAACGCCGGCACCGAGCTCGAGTTCATGGTGTTCCTGCGACACCTACGAGGAGGCCTGGCACAAGGGCTACCGCGAGCTGCGCCCGGCGAACCTCTACAACGTCGACTACTCGCTGCTCGGCACGGCCCGCGTGGAGCCGCTGATCCGGCGCATCCGCAACAGCATGGCCGCCGCGGGGATGGTCGTCGAGGACTCCAAGGGCGAGTGCAACTTCGGCCAGCACGAGATCAACTTCCGCTACGCCGACGCGCTGCGCACCGCCGACGAGCACGTGATCTTCAAGAACGGCGCCAAGGAGATCGCCGCCGACGAGGGCATGGCGATCAGCTTCATGGCGAAGTACGACCAGCGCGAGGGCAGCTCGTGCCACATCCACTTCTCGCTCGCCGACGAGCAGGGCCCGCTGTTCGAGCGCGACCGCGCGCTGTTCGAGTCCTTCCTCGCCGGCCAGCTCGCGTGCCTGCGCGAGATGACGCTGCTGCTGGCGCCGAACATCAACTCCTACAAGCGCTACGCCGCCGGCGACCTTCGCGCCGACGACCGTCGCCTGGGGCCACGACAACCGCACCTGCTCCCTGCGCGTCGTCGGCCACGGCCCCTCGCTGCGGTTCGAGAACCGCGCCGGCGGCGCCGACCTGAACCCCTACCTGGCGCTCAGCGCGATCATCGCCTCCGGCCTGCACGGCGTCGAGGCGGGTCTCGAGCTCGAGCCGCCACTGGAGGGCAACGCCTACGCGGACGGCGACTCGCCCCCGCGTACCGGACACGCTGTACGCCGCGCGCGAGCTGTTCGCCGGCAGCGCGGTGGCGCGCGAGGCCTTCGGAGGAGAGGTCGTCGATCACTACCTCAACGCCGCCGACGTCGAGCTGGCGGCCTTCGGCTCGGCCGTCACCGACTGGGAGCGCTTCCGGGGGTTCGAGCGTCTATGAGATCGTCGAGCAGCGGGAACCATGGCGGGTGCCGCTGAACGCCGGGCAAGCCCCGGAACGCTCGCCCCACCCGAGGCGCTGTTCGCGCCCGTCCGCTCCCAGACGGCCTTCGAGGAGACCGTCGACCGTCTCGGCACCGCCATCAAGCTCGGCCTGCTGCCGCCGGGCTCGCGACTGCCGGCCGAGCGCGAGCTGTGCACCCGCCTCGGCATAGCCCGCTCGACGCTGCGCCAGGCCCTCACCGCGCTGACCCAGAGCGGCCACGTGTTCGCCACCCGGGGCCGCGGCGGCGGCACCTTCGTCTCCGACCCCCAACCGCCGGCAGTGCCGCCCTCGAAGCTGATGCTCGAGGAATGGCGCGAGACCTGCGACCAGCGCCTGGCGGTCGAGCTCGGCGTGGCCGTGCTCGCCTGCTGAGCGCGCGCAACCCGATGCCATCGACGCGCTCGATGCGGTCGTGGAGGCGCTCGAGCAGCAGCTCGAGGACTTCCCCGCCTACCGCCAGTCGGACATCCGCCTGCACGTGGGGCTGGCCGAGGCGGCCGGCTCGACCCGCCTGGTGGCGGCGATGACCGAGGTGCAGGGCGCGATGACCGACCTGATCTCCTACATCGCCCACCCGCCGGAGGTGCTTGCGTCGTCCAACGCACAGCACCGGCGGCTGCTGGCGGCCGTCCGCGAGCGCGACGCGACGCGCGCCACGCGCGTGATGACCGAACACCTGCAGGGCACCGAGCACGTGCTCGCGGGACTGCTCCCGAGCGCCTGACGCGCGTTCCCCGGGTTGCCCGGGCGTGCGCCGGTGACGCTCGAGCGCGCACACCGGAGGACGCTCAACCGGAGTTTGCGGGGACGTCGCATCCCGGTCCTCGATCACGCGGCCGAAATTCTTGACTTTCCGCCGCCCATGAGCGTATCGTCACGAACGAAGGACGGAAGATCAAACCTTTTCCAGGGGAGAGCGATGAGCACGACCGAGAAACTGGGCACCGACGAGCAGAAGCTCGCCGAGCTGGGCTACAAGCAGGAGCTGAACCGCCGCTGGAGCGGCTTCTCCAACTTCGCGATCTCGTTCGCGATCATCTGCATCCTCGCGGGCTGCTTCACGACCTACGGGCAGGCGCTGAAGAACGGCGGGCCGATCGCGATCTCGATCGTCTGGCCGATCGATCTCGCGTGCTGATCCTGTGCGTCGCCTGGTCGATGTCGGAGCTGGCCTCGGCGATGCCGACCGCCGGCGGGATCTACTACTGGTCATCGAAGCTCGGTGGCGCCGGCTGGGGCTGGTTCACCGGCTGGTTCAACCTGATCGGCCTGGTGGCGGTCGTCGGCCTCGGTCATCTACGTCTCGGCGACGTTCCTGATGTACACGCTCGGGCTCTACGAAGTGAACTTCATCTTCAACTTCACCAAGGCCGCCGCCGGCACGAGCCTCCACTACACGGCGCACGTCAAGCTTCGCGCTGTTCGCGCTGATCCTGCTGATCGCGCTGCTCGTGAACGTCTTCCGTAGCCACCTCGTGATCGCTGCTCTACAACGTCTCCGTGTGGTGGAACATCGGCGGCGTGCTGGTGATCATCGTGCTGCTGTTCGCGGTCCCGTCCCACCACGCGAGCTTCTCCTACGTCTTCAGCCACAAGGTCAACGAATCCGGGTTCGCCGGTGGAGCCGTCACCGGCTGCGAAATTCTGGCTGTACGTACTGCCGCTCGGTTTCCTGCTGACGATGTACACGATCACCGGCTACGACGCCTCCGCGCACGTCTCCGAGGAGACGCACGGCGCCGAGCACTCGGCGCCGCGCGGCATCTGGCTGTCGGTGCTGTACTCGGCCATCTTCGGCTGGATCGTGCTGCTCGGCGATCACGTTCGCGATCCAGCACGCTCACGAAGCCGACATACCTGCAAAGCCGGCTACCCGGCGGTGACGATCGTCGAGACGGCCCTCACCTCGGCAGCCGCCAAGGCGGTGCTGGTGATCTCGACCGTCGGCCAGCTGTTCTGCGCGATGGCCTGCGTCACGAGCGCCTCGCGTATGACCTTCGCGTTCTCGCGCGACGGCGCGGTCCCGGGCCACAACCTCTGGCGGCGGCTGGGCAAGAGCCGCACCCCCACGTGGTCGGTGCTGTTCGTGGTCGTGTTCGCGCTGGTCATCACGATCCCTGCGTACTTCCCGAACCACCTCGGCAGCCCCGTGGCGTTCCTGGCCGTGACGTCGATCTCGGTGATCGGGCTGTACATCGCCTACACGATCCCCGTGTACCTGCGCTGGCGCCAGCGCGACAACTTCGAGCCCGGCCCGTGGACACTCGGTTCGAAGTACAAGTGGATCAACCTCGATCGCCGTCGTCTGGGTGGCGCTGTGCGTGATCATCTTCTCGCTGCCGTTCTCGCCCGAAGGCGTGCCCTGGGAAAGCGGCTTCAGCTGGAACGCCGTCAACTACGCGCCGCTGGTCACGATCGGCGTGATCGCTGGCCGTGACGATCTGGTACTTCGTGTCGGCCAAGAACACCTTCAAGGGCCCGATCCGCACGATCGACCAGCTCGACGTCGAACAGGCGCTGCCGGCGATCGCCGAGGCCCCCTAAGGTCCGGACGGAGCGCGCGGTGGAGTTGCTGACGGACCGCAGAGCGCGGACGGGCTGACCGCTGAGCGCCACGCTTGCAGTGCTCGAGCCCGCCACCGAGGCGGTGCTCGCCGAAGTCCCGCGGGCTGACGTCGATGACGTCGAGCGGGCCGTGGCCGCGGCACGCGCGGCGCTGCCCGCGTGGCGGGCTCTGGACCCCGGCTCGCGCGGGCGCACCCTGCAGGCGATCGCCGAGAACGTGGCGGCACACGCCGAGGAGCTGGCCGTGCTGGAGGCGCGCAACGCCGGCAAGGCGATCGCCGACGCCCGCGGCGAGATGCAGATGGTCGCAGGACACCTTCCGCTACTACGCGGGTGCGCCCGAGCGGCTGCTCGGCGACACGATCCCGGTCGCCGGCGGACAGGCCTTCACCGTGCGCGAGCCGGTCGGCGTGGTGGGGCTGATCACGCCCTGGAACTTCCCGCTCACGATCGCCTCCTGGAAGCTCGGACCGGCGCTCGCGGCGGGCAACACGGTGGTGCTGAAGCCCGCCGAGCTGACGCCCCTGACGGCGCTGCGCTTCGCCGAGCTGGCGGCCGAGGCGGGCCTGCCCGAGGGCGTGCTGAACGTCGTCGTGGGCCCCGGACGCACGTGCGGACAGCGGCTCGTCGAGCACCCCGACGTGAACAAGATCGCCTTCACCGGCTCGACCGAGGTGGGCCGCTCGATCGCGCAGGCCGCGGCGGGCACGATCAAGCGCGTGACGCTCGAGCTGGGCGGCAAGTCGGCCAACCTGGTGTTCGCCGACGCCGACCTCGAGGCCGCCGCCGCGGCGGCGCCGGGAGCCGTGTTCGGGAACGCCGGACAGGACTGCTGCGCGCGCTCGCGGATCCTCGTGCAGGAGCAGGCGATGGAGCCGTTCATGGCCGCGCTCGAGCGCGCCGTGCTGGCGATGCGCGTCGGCGACCCGCTGGCCGAGGACACGCAGATGGGCCCGCTGATCTCCGCCGGCCAGCGCGAGACGGTGGCCTCGTTCCTCGACGACGGCGAGCGGGTCGCATTCCGCGGCGAGGCGCCGGAGGGCCCCGGCTTCTGGTTCGCCCCGACGGTGCTCGCGCCGGTCGACCCGGGAGCGCGGGTGGCGCGCGAGGAGGTGTTCGGGCCGATCGCGGCGGTGATCCCCTTCCGCGACGAGGAGCAGGCGGTGGCGCTGGCGAACGACACGATCTACGGCCTCTCGGGATCGATCTGGACGCGCGACGGCGCCCGCGCGCTGCGCGTCGCCCGCGCGCTCGAGACGGGCGTGCTGTCGATCAACTCGAACAGCTCGGTGCGCGTGACGACCCCCTTCGGCGGCTTCAAGCAGTCCGGCTACGGACGCGAGCTCGGGCCGCACGCACTCGACGCCTACAGCGAGGTGAAGACGATCTTCTATTCCACGGAGGGCTCGGAGGAATGACCGACTCCCAGGCACCGAACGGGCTGGGCAGACTGCGGGGACGCGTGTGCGTGGTGACTGGAGCCAGCGGCGGGATCGGGGCCGCGACCGTCGAGCTGTTCGCCCGCGAAGGCGCCCACGTCGTCGGCGCCGATCTGGCCGAAGGGGCCCCCGGGGAGCTCTCGCTGCAGGTCGACGTCTCCGAGGAGGAGCAGGTCCGCGGGATGTACGAGCAGGTACGCGAGCGCTACGGGCGCATCGAGGTGCTGTTCAACAACGCCGGCATCTCGCCGCCCGATGACGCCTCGGTGCTGGACACCTCGCTCGAGGCCTGGGAGCGGGTGCAGCGGGTGAACCTCCGCAGCGTGTTCCTGTGCTGCAAGCACGGCATCCCCCACCTGCTCGACAGCGGCGGCGGCTCGGTCATCAACACGGCCTCCTTCGTGGCCGTGATGGGGGCGGCCACCTCGCAGATCTCCTACACCGCCTCCAAGGGCGGCGTGCTCGCGCTCTCGCGCGAGCTGGGCGTGGAGTTCGCCCGCCGCGGCGTGCGCGTCAACGCGCTCTGCCCCGGGCCCGTGGACACCCCCCTGCTGCAGGAGCTCTACGCCTCGGACCCCGAGCAGGCCCAGCGGCGGCTCGTGCACGTGCCCGTGGGGCGCTTCGCGCGCGCCGAGGAGATCGCCAACGGCGCGCTGTTCCTGGCCAGCGACGAGTCCAGCTTCGTGACCGCCTCCACCTTCATGGTCGACGGCGGGCTGAGCGGCGCCTACACGACGCCGCTGTAGGGCTCATTCCACCGTCAGGGTGGCTTTCATGCCTTTCGCCTCGTGGCCGGACAGCGAGCAGAAGAGCGTGTAGGAGCCGGGCTTCAGTTCGAGTGTCTGGCGGGTGACCGTTTTCGGGGTCACGGTCGCGAAGGTGGCCACCGGCGGGCCGCTCGAGCCCTGGGCGTTGAGGTTGTGTTCGTCCTGGCCGTTGTCGACGAACTGGATGATCACCCTGCCGGCGGGCACGGTGGTGCGGGACAGCGTGTAGTGGTACTCGGTCGCGCTGACCTGCACCTCCGGCAGCGAGGGCGGCGGCGTGGAGGTTTCTCCGGAGGCCGGTGCTTCGGCCGGCGCCACGGGCCCGGTGGGCGACGTCGGCGAGGCGGAGCCGCCCGGGGTGCCGGCCGGTGCCGAGGGGCCCGCGGGGTGGGGCTGGGTGTGCGAGCCGGCGACGTGGTGGTGGACCTTGGGGCAGCGCTTGCGGGTGTTGTGCCGGGTGCCGGTGCGCGCCTGCGCCCCCTTGCCCCGCGGGTGGGTCCCCTTGCCCTCGCTGTGTCCAGAAGCGCATGAGCTGTGCGGGCGGGCCGCCCAAGCCCGGTCCAGGCGCCGGGCGGGGTTCCAGCCCGAGAGGGCGACAGCGGCCATCACCGCACACAGGCCGCAACCGGCCATGCTCGCCGGCGCGCTGCCCGGCGGCGGGGTCATTCGATCAGCTGCGGGACCGTGCCGTAGGTGCTCGGGCCGGCCAGGCCGGTCCCGGCGCCGGGGATCACGAGATCCGCTTCGACCCCCATCCACTGCCCCAGCAGCGCCGCGTACACGGCCCGGAAGTCGGAGGTGTTGACGAGGTTTTCGTTTTCGTCGAGTTTCGTCAGGCCGGGGAATTCGCCGACCATTTTCCCGCGCACGCGGCTGCCGATCAGGAACCCCACGCCGGCTGCGCCGTGGTCGGTGCCGGAGCCGTTTTCCTGCGGACGGCGCCCGAACTCGCTCCACAGCTGGATCACGACGCGGTCGTCGAGGCCGCGCGCTTCGAGGTCACGCTGGAAGGCGACCACCGATTCGACCGTCTGGCCGAGGTTCGTGGCCAGCGTCGTGACCTCGTCGGAGTGGGTGTCGTATCCGCCCACGGCGTTCAGGGAGACGCATTTGATGGGCAGCGATTCGTCGGCCAGCATGTCGGCGAGCACCGCCAGGCGCACCGGGAACTCTTCACCGTTGGTGGGATATTTGACGGGCGAGGTGAACGGCGGTTTGCCTTCCACGTCGGCGAACGGGGCCACCTGCTGGCGGATCAGGTTGGTGTCCAGCGAGGCGGTGCGCGCCTGCGCCATCGCCGTGGAGCCCGCGCTCAGGGAGCCCAGCCTGCCGAACGTTTCGAGCGTCGGCCCGGTGAGCGGTTCGTCCAGGCCGTAGGCCCAGAAGCCGTAGTCGGACGGCGTCGAGACCGCCGCCACCGGCACGCGCGCGGTGGCCAGCGCCGGGGCCAGGGAGTAGTCCAGTGACAGCCCTTGGAGCGGGTTGTCGGGGTCGCCGGCGACGTCGAGGTAGCGGCCCAGCCAGCCCGTGCGTCCCTGGGTGTTGAGTTCGCCGACCTCCCAGTAGTGGCGGCTGGTGAAATGGGACTCGTCCGGCGGGTCGTAGCCGATCGCCGGGAACACCGCCACCTTGCCTTCCCCGTGCAGCTGCGCGAGGCCGCCCGCCTGGGGATGCCACATCAGCGTTTCGTCCTCGCTGAACTGCACCCCTTCCCCTTCCTGTCGCCCGAGCTGGGGGCGCAGCTGGTGGTAGGCGGCTTCCTTGACGGGAGCCAGCACCGAGAGGGCGTCCCAGCCGCCTTCCATGAAGATCGAGACGATCACCGGCTGTTTCGGCGGCGCCGCCGCCGCGGCCTGGGCGATCCCGGCTTCGAGGTGCCGCGGCGAGAGCGCGCTCGCTCCGTATACGGCCAGCACGCCGCCGGCCGAGCGCAGCAGGAACGAGCGCCGGCTCATGCCGGTGCCGGCGGGCAGCGGCATCCCCGGCTCGATCGTCGGCAGCCCGCGTCCGGCCTGGGCCACGCCCGCGCGCATCAACTGCGAGCGGGTGAACTCTTTACACGAACAGCTTCCTTGCATAGCGGTCAGCTCACCTGCATGTCGGGGGAGGTCGCAATCAGCATCCGCAGCGCGTTCTGGCGAATCGCCCGGTAGGGGCTCTGCTCCCATTGGGCGGTGGCCACCCCTTCGAGGCAGCTCTGGGCGAATTCGGAGATGCACTGCGACGATTCCGCGGACAGCCCCGGCTGGGCCCAGTAGGACATCGCGCTCGCCAGCGCTTCCGCCGCGGTCTCGGTTTCGCTGTAGTGCGCTTCGCCTTTCCCGGGCCACGGATTGGGGTAGTTGTTCGCCGTCACATAGCTCGCCATTTCCCAGCGCGCCTTGGCGGTCGAGGTATCCAGCCAGCGGGTGAAGTCCCAGCCCGACACGTTGGGCGGATAGAACAGCTGCTGGCCGGCGGCCGAGGACAGCCATGTCCACGCGGTCGTGTCGATGTAGCGGCCGGCCGCGCGCAGCAGGCCGGCGTTGTAGATCACCGGCGGCGTCACCATTTCCGGGCCGTCGAGGAATTCTGGGCTCTGCAGGATCGCCTCCACGACCGAGCGGATCGAATAGCCGCTCGACAGATAGATCCCCATCAGCGACGCCAGCGTGGCTTCCGGCGGCGGCACCGGCACGAAGTAGCTCCACAGCTTGCTGACGAAGAACGAGGCGTGCAGCGGGTGCGACACGCACAGCGAGACGGCGTCGAGGTAGCTGAAGTTGCCGCTCTGGCCGAACACGGTCTTGGTGCCCGAGTCGTGGCGGTGGCTTTCGAAGTGGAAGTTCTGCAGCCCGCTGCTTTCGGTCCATTCGGCCGTCCACCCCGTCAGCGCGCGGGCCATCTCTCTGACGTCGTCCTCGGTGTAGGCGCCGCGGTCGGCGCCGAGCGAGAACAGCTCCATCATCTCGCGCGCGTAGTTCTCGTTCGGTTCCCAGCGGCTGTTGTAGATCCCGTCGAGGAAGATCAGCATCGCGGGGTTGGTGGTGACCGCGAGGAAGAGTTCGTGGAAGTTGCCCAGCGCCTGTTCGCGGAAGAGGTTGTTCTGGTCGAGCATGCGCTGCTGGTCGTTCACCTTCTCGTTCGAGTTCGCGAACCAGTCGTGCCAGATGTAGGTCATGCGCTCCACCAGCGGCTGATCGGAGCGGATCATGCGGTCCAGCCACCAGCAGTGGTCCTCCCCCCAGGCGTCCGCCGGCTGCAGCGCTTCGCCTTCGTCGTTGTGCGCTTCGGGGCCGTGCAGGACCGCGGCGCCCGACGGTCGTGTGAGGCTGAAGACGGCCTGCTGGACGGGCTGTCCGACCAGCGCCTCGGCCTGGCCCGCTGCCGGCCCGAAGCCGGCCCGCCAGAGCAGGCGCCGCGCACGGGCGATCGTCAGCTGCTCTTCGACTACCGGTGGCGGGGCGGGCGAGGGCGCCGGCGGGTTGACGGGCACCATCGGCGGCGCGGGCGCGCCGGGGAGCCCGGACACGGGCGCGTGTTTCTTGTGCTTGCGGCGGTGCCGGTGGAGCTTGTGCTTCTTGAGCTTGTGCTTCTTCAGCTTGTGGTGACGGACCTCCAGCTTGGGTTTGGAGCCGTGGTGGCCAGTCTTGCCCCCGTTGTAGTCCATCGCTGTGGCCGTGCGCGCCATGGGATGCCTTCGACTCCCCCAGCGCGGACGGGCGGGTCCGCGTCATGCGTGTTGCCTCGGCCGCCGCGGCGCCGGGGATGAGTCCGCCCCCCGATGCCTAAACGGCCGTGCTACGGCCGTGCTAGACGGCCGTGCGAACGCGCAGCCCGGCGGCTGCTGAGACGCGCCTGAACAAGCTCGGTGGCGGAAGTTTTTGCCCCCTCCGGGGTCTAGCCGTACGTAGGTCCTGTCTACGACTGGAAGGAGAAGAGCCGTGAGGCGCTTCCGTCGCTGTGCCCTACCCGATGTCCCCCTGTCCGAGCTCTTGACCGCGTGGCGCGGGCGTGCGCGGGCCCGCGTCGTGACGCTGGCCGCCGGCGCGTCGCTCGCGGCCGCCCTGGCGCTGGGTGCGCTCTCCCCGGCGGCCTCCGCGTTTCCCTTCCCGTCGTTCATCGGCGGCCTCCACAACGTCACCGAAATCGGTGGAACCGTGCCCGCTAACGGCGACGTGAACCCCTACGGCATCGTGGTCGTCCGCCACAGCGCCGGCGCGCTCGTGCAGGGCGACATCCTGATCAGCAACTTCAACAACGAAGAAAACCTGCAGGGCACCGGCAGCACGATCGTCGAGGTCTCTCCCGGCGGTGGCCTGACCGTGTTCGCGCAGCTGAAGGCCTCCGAACTGCACGGGTCGTGCCCCGGCGGGGTGGGCCTCACGACCGCACTCACGATCCTCCCCGACAACTACGTCGTCGTCGGCAGCCTGCCGTCCGAAAACGGCGAAGCGGCGACCGCGAAGGCCGGCTGCCTGATCGTGCTCGACCCTCACGGCAATCCGGTGAAAACGATCTCCGGCGGTCCCATCAACGGTCCCTGGGACATGACCGCGGCATCCTTCTTCGGGTTCACGGACCTGTTCGTCACCAACGTCCTCAACGGGACGGTGGAACACGGCGAAGAAGTGACCCACGGCGGCACGGTCGTGCGCGTGATGCTCGAGACGGCCCTGCCGGGGCCACCGCATGTGGTCGCCGAGAACGTGGTCGCCACCGGCTTCCCCGAGCAGACCAACCCGGCCGCCTTCGTGCTCGCCCCGACGGGCGTGGCGCTGAACGCGTTCGGCACCCTGTTCGTGGCGGACACGTCGGCCAACCGCATCGCGGCCGTCCCGTTCGCGGCGGTACGCCCGTTCCCCGCCCCGCACGGAGGCATCACGGTCACCTCGGGGGGCGGCCTCGCGGCGCCGCTGGGAATGACGCTCGCGCCCAACGGCAACATCCTGACCGCCAACGGGGGCAACGGGGACATCGTGGAGACGACGCCCTTCGGCTTCCAGTTCCCACCCGTTGACACCGGGGCAGGCGAAGGCGGGCTGTTCGGCCTGACCCTGACCCCCGACCAGCACGGGGTGTATTTCGTCAACGACGCAGAAAACACCCTGGATCTGCTCCACTAGGCGACTGGCGGAGCATCGGTGGCGGCCCGGCACCCCCCGCCGGGTCGCCACCCCCTAGCGGGCGGAGCGAGCGCTCTTCACTCGGGCGGCCGCGGCCCGCCGGCCCTCAGGCGGTGCGCACGACGCGCGCGCCGCGGGCCGGGACCAGCGTGATGTGACGGTTGCGCACACCCTCGTCGCGGGCTCGATCGGCACGGAGGGTGGCGTTCGCCAGGATCGTGCGCAGGACGATGCGCATCTCGAAGCTGGCGAAGGCGGCGCCCAGGCAGCGCCGTCGCCCGCCGCCGAACGGGATCCAGGTGTAGGTCGAGCCCTCACCCTCCAGGAAGCGCTCCGGCCTGAAGCTCTCGGGCTCGGGGAAGACCGACGGATCGCTGTGCATGAGCGAGATCGCGGGCATCACCGTGACCCCCTTCGGCAGCCGCCAGCGGCCCAGCTGAAGCGGGCCCTGGAGCTGGCGCAGGACGGCCGGGATCACCGGCCGCACACGCAGCGTCTCGCGCACGACGGCGTCGAGGTACTCGTCGTCTCCCTGCTGCGCGCGCTCCAGCACCGCGGGGTTGCGCACCAGGCGCTCAAAGGCCCACGCGAGCGCCGTCGCGGTCGTCTCGTGGCCGGCCAGCAGCAGGGTCATGATCTGGTCGCGCAGGCCCTCGTCGTCGAAGTCGCCGGCCAGCACCAGCTGCGAGAGGACGTCTTCGCGCTCTGACAGCAGCGGGTCGCGCCGGCGCGCCGCGATCTCGTCGCGCAGCAGCTCGTTGGCTTCCTCCACCGACTTGCGAAAACGCTTCCAGCGCCCGAAGCGGCCGAGCCACGGCGCCAGCCACACCAGCAGCGTCACGAAGTCGAGCTCCACGGTCTTCGGCAGCACGTCGCGCAGGGCCCGCTGGCGGTCCGGGTCGGTGACGCCGATCACGGCCTCGAGGATCACCTCGAAGGTCAGCGCGCGCATGCGCGGATGCAGCTCGAACGGGCGCCCGAGCGGCCAGTGGGCGCACTCCTGGACGGTGATCCGCTCGACCACCTCGCCGTAGCGCTTGACGGCGTCGCCGTGGAAGGGCGGCAGCAGGCGCTTGCGGGCCTGCAGGTGCTCGTCCTCATCCAGCACGAGCACCGAGCTGAGCCCGAGCACCGGGCCGAGGATCGAGTTGCCCTCGCCCGCGTGCAGAAGCGAAGCATCGCCGGTGAAGATCTCCTTGACCAGCCCGGCGTCGTTGACGTGGACGGCCCGCCCCCAAGGGAGCGCCCGGATGGTGAACACCGGCCCGTAGCGGCGCTGGCAGCGCTCCAGGAACGAGTTGGTCCGGTTCCACACCAGCAGCGTCTGCAGCCACCGCGGCAGCCGGGGACCGGGCGGAAGGCCATCCTCGAGCACGGGCGCGGGAGGCGCGGGCAGCTCTGGCGCCGCGGCGGGCGGCGGCTCTAGGGCCGGCTCTTGCTCGTCGAGGTGGGGCGGTCGCGGTCGAACTGCCGACATGGTGCTCTCCTTGATCGCGGGCCGGGCCGCGGCGCGAGGCGCGCCACGAATCAATGTTACATGATTTGATGTACCCATGTTCGATGTGTCGTAATCCGAGGATAAGCTGACGAAACCATGGCATCGGGGGATCACCCACTCACGATCGAGCAGCTCGCGGCCGAGAGCGGGATGACGGTCCGCAACATCAGGGCGCACCGGGCCCGCGGCCTGCTGCCGGCTCCGGAGGTGCGCGACCGGACCGGCTACTACGGCCCCGAGCACCTCGCCAGGCTGCGGCTGATCAGCCAGATGCAGGGGGATGGCTTCAACCTGCGGGCGATCGAGCGGCTGCTCGAGCAGACCCACGGGCGACCGGAGCAACTGCTGAGCCTGCGGGAGGTTCTCTCGACCCCGATCGAGGCCGAGCAGCCGAGGGTCTTCACGGTGGATGAGCTGGTGGAACGCTTCGGGGACCACGCCGGCCCGCAGGAGCTGGCCAGGGCCGAGAAGATGGGCCTGCTGGTCCAGCTCGGCGACGGCCGTATCGAGGCTCCCCTCCCCTCCCTGCTCGACGCCGCCGAGGAGGTGGTGTCGATGGGGGTACCCCTCAGCCATGCCCTGAAGGTGCTCGCCAAAGTCCAGGAGCAGTGCCGGCTGGTGGCGCGCGAGTTCGTGAACCTGTTCCTGGAGGATCTGTGGGAGCCGTTCGCGGCGGACGGGTATCCCGACCAGCGCTGGCAGGAGGTGACCGCCTCGATCGAGCGCCTGCTGCCGCTCTCGGCCAGCGTCATCGGGGCCGCCTACCAGCTCACGATGATCGCCGAGGTCGAGCAGGCCTTCGGCCGCGAACTCGCCCGTCTGACCAGACGCAAACGGCCGGCGCGCTGAGCGGTTGCCCCCAACGCAGTCCGGGCGTCCGCGGCGAGCGGCCGGCAGCGCCTGCGCGCAGTTGGAAAAACAATCGGTTAGGCTCCTCGCGCCTTCACGCGCCGGGGGGCCACGAATGGCCATGTGGGCAAGATTCCCGATCCGAAACTATGCGCTGGCGCTCACCGCGCTGGCGGTCGTGCTCGCCTGCTCAGCACCGTTCGCCGCTCCCGCAGAAGCGGCCACGACGACGATCTTCGGCACCGCGACGCCGCCGACGCTCGACTCCAAAGACCCCAACGCGGTCGTGCTGGGGGTGAAGTTCAGCTCCGAAGTCGCCGGCAAGGTCACGGGCGTCCGCTTCTACAAGGCGACCACCAACACCGGCACGCACATCGGCAGCCTGTGGAGCTCGAGCGGCACCCTGCTGGCCTCGGCGAGCTTCACCGGGGAGACAGCGTCCGGCTGGCAGCAGGTCACGTTCGCCAGCCCGGTGACCATTACGGCCAACACGACCTACATCGCCTCCTACCTCGCGCCCAAAGGCCACTACTCGGACACGGCCTCGGGATTTGCCACGGCTCCTGTCAACAGCCCGCCCCTGAAAGCGCTCGCCAACGGCGTCAGCGCGAATGGCGTGTATGTCTACGGGAGCGCCAACGCCTTCCCGACCCAAACCTACAAATCCACCAACTACTGGGTCGACGTAGCCTTCGAAGCCACCCCGACGGTCGCTCCGGGACAGGTCACCAACGTCAGCGCCCAGCCCGGATACAACTCGGCCACGGTGAGTTGGAGCGCCCCCACAGGCGGCGGAGCAGCGAGCGAATACAAGGTCACGCCGTACCTCGCCGGAGAAGCGCAGACCGCTACGACGGTCACGGGCAGCCCGCCCGCCACCTCTGCCACGCTCACGGGGCTCAAAGGCGGCATCTCCTACACCTTCACGGTGCAGGCGCTCAACTCGGCCGGACCCGGGCCCGCGTCCGCACAGTCACCTGCCGTGATTCCGCTCACGCCCACCGTCCCCGAAGCCCCGACGGGGGTCAACGCCACCGCGGGCAACGCCAGCGCAAGCGTCAAATGGACGGCTCCCGGAAACGGTGGGAGCACGATCCTGAGCTACACGATCACGCCCTATATCGGTGCCGAAGTGTTGCCCTCGACGGTCGTCAAAGGCACGCCCCCGGTCACCAACGCCACCATCGAAGGGCTCAAAAACGGCACCACCTACACCTTCAAGGTGATGGCCGCCAACCAGAGCGGACCGGGACCCGAATCGCTCGCCTCCAACGCCGTCACGCCGGCCACCGAACCGATCGCGTTCCCCGACCTTCAGTCGGTGATCCCGACATCCGCCATCTACATCGTCAGCGCCGAAGAAAAACGCACCCTCGAGTTCGAGCACATCACCTCCGACCTGGGCGCGGGCCCGCTGGAGATGCGTCCCAGCTACAACAAAGCGACCGGGATCTCCCAGGGCTACCAGGCGCTCTACACGATGCCGAGCCCGGGCGTGTGGAAGTTCGCCCGCACGGCCCCGATCGTCGGGCCGATGTACTGGATCGGCCACGGCGACTACCGCTTCCCGTTCGACAGGTTCGCTCTGTACGGCTCCAACGAAGGCCAGATCGGCGGCGTCGTGGCGACGAGCCCGAAGGAACTGTATTGCATGACATCCGACGCCCTTGTCGGCGGCGTCCCCAACACACCCTCCACCAACGGATACCCGTCGGGCAACTGCGCCACGCCGGAAGGGACCCTAGGCCTCAGCGTGGGCTGGGGCGATGAGTACGACGCGACCGACGGCGGTGAGGGAATCGACGTTTCGAACGTGCCGAACGGGATCTACTGGCTGCGGGCCGAAGTGGACCCCGACCACTACTTCCAGGAGTCCAACGCCGCCAACAACGTCACCGACACGAAGCTGATGATCGAAGGCACGACCGTGAAAGTGCTCGAACAGACGCACCCAGCCCTGACGCCGCCCACCGCCGCCTTCACCAGCCCCAAAGCCGAAGGCACGATCTCCGGCTCGACCCCGCTGAGCGCCGAAGCCAGCGGCCCCGCGCCGATCAGCTCGGTCCAGTTCCTGCTCGACGGCCAGCCCATCGGCCCGCCCCTCACAGCTCCCCCGTATACCTTCAACTGGACCCCCGGTAGCGGGGTGAGCGGGAAACACTTCCTCAGCGCTCAGGTGACGGACAACAGAGGTCTGCTCGGGACGGCCGCCGACGTGCCGGTCACGATCCAGGAAACCACCGGCGGGGGCGAAGAACAACCGGGCATCTCGATCGTGACGCCGGGTGCCGGCCAGATCGTTTCCGACACCGTCCAGGTGAGCGCCTCCGCACACGACGAAGCCGCGATCGAAAAAGTGCAGTTCGCCATCGACGGCAAACCGCTCGGCGCGGCCGTGACGCAGCCTCCGTGGGCGGTCAGCTGGAACACCAAGGAAGCGACCAACGCATCACACATCGTGAGTGCCACGATGACCGACGCCATGGGCAGGACCGTGAACTCGCCGCCGGTGACCGTCAAAGTCGAAAACCCCGCCACCGAAAGCCCCTGCTTCATCATGGATGGGAACGTCACCGTCAACGGGCGGGGCGCGGTCACCACGCCGCTGTTCACGACCGCCGAAGCCGGCGAGCAGCTGTTCGCGTTCGTGTCCTCCGACGGGCCCTCCGGTGCCGGCCGCCAGACGGTCACCGTCTCGGGTGCGGGGCTCACGTGGACGCTCGTGAAGCGCGCCAACTCTCGCGCCGGAGACGCGGAGATCTGGACCGCCACGGCGATCGCTCCGCTCTCAAACGTGTCGGTGAGCGCGACCCCGGCGGTCGCGGGCTTCGACCAGTCGTTGAGCGTGATCGCGATGCAGATGTCCCAGGGAGCCGGCGCCTCGGCCGCTGCCGGCGCCGCCACCGGCGTACCGACGGTGTCACTGAAGACGACCGAACCGGGGTCGCTCGTGTTCGCCGTCGGCCACGACTGGTCGGCCGCGGCGGCGCGCACGCTGGGGACGGGACAGGTGATGCTCCATCAGTACCTCGACACTGGCTCCGGCGACACCACCTGGACGCAGTACACCGGCGCGATCACCGGGGCCGCGGGTGAAACGGTGACGATGAACGACACCGCACCAACGAAAAACGAATGGAACATGGCCGCGGTCGAGATCCGGCCCGACGTGGACTAGCAGCAGGCAACTGCATCGCCGCGCGCCCGGTGGGCGCTAGATTGCGGAGACATGCGCCCGCGTCGCGCCCGGATCGCGATCATCGCCGCCGCGCTCGCACTGGCGCTCGTGGCGCCGGCGAGCGCGCCCGCCGCCCGCTACTACCTCTCCCTCGGCGACTCGCTGGCGCAGGGGATGCAGCCGAACGCCTCCGGGATCACGGTCAACACCGATCAGGGGTACGTCGACCAGCTGTATGCGATCGAGCACCACCGCATCAGGCACCTGAAGCTGGTGAAGCTCGGCTGCGGCGGCGAGACCACGACCAGCTTCCTCACCGGTAAGGGCAACTCGGCCGACGCGTTCCTGCTCGGATGCCATCCGGCGGGCGGATCCCAGATGGCCGCGGCGGAACGCTTCCTGCGCAGGCACTCCCACAGGGGCGAAGTGGGGCTCCTGACCCTGGACATCGGCGCCAACGATGTCGACGGCTGCGAGCAGGGAGATGTAATCGCGATCAGTTGCGTGATGCGCGGCGTGGAACGGCTCGCCACGAACCTCCCCGTGATCCTGCGCAGATTGCGACGCGCCGCTGCGCCGGGAACGCCGATGGCGGCGATGACGCTGTACGACCCCTTCCTCGAGCTCTACCTCACCCCCGGGGGCCACGTCGAAGCGCTCACCAGCGTGCGGTATTCGCACGTCATCAACCGCGGGGTCGAACGCCTCTACCGGGAAGCGGGCTTCCGCGTGGCGCACGTGGACAGCGCGTTTCACACCTACGACACCTCCCGTACCGCGACCCTGGCCGGCCAGGAAGGCCGGGTGCCGGTGGCCGTGGCCGAAGTGTGCAGGCTCACGTGGATGTGCGCCCCGGCGCCGGTGGGGCCCAACATCCACGCCAACGCCACCGGCTATCGCCTGATCGCGGACGCGTTCCTGAAGGCCTTCGCGTAGGGCGCGGTACGCGGTTCGGCCGTGAGCTCGGCCGCCCGCGAGGACGCGCGCCCGTCACTCGCCGCTCACCGCCGCGAAGCGCGCCGGCACGCTCGCCGCGGGGCTGATCGAGGTGGCGCTCTGCAGCCGCAGCACGCCGCCTCGTCGCAGGCGCACGAGCGCGTTGAGCACCCCGGCACCCTTTGCCCGCAGGCTCGTGAGCGTGCGCCAAGGGCCGTGCACCGATCGTGCGTACTGCAGCAGCGCCGTTTCCTGTCCCGCCGGCAGCAGCGCCCAGATCCGGACGTGCCTGCGGGTCACGCGCAGCGGATCGAAGGGGAAGGTGAACCCGGCCAGGAACGGCTTGGGGCGGGCCAGTGCGAGGTCGCCGCCGGGACCGGCGCTGTAGAGCCCGGCCGGGCGCTGGTATTCGACCCCTTCTCCCAGGGGCCCGCCGGCCCGCACCGCCGGGTAGGGGTCGACCAGGAACTGCCAGTCCACCAGCCCGACCCCCGCGACCCACAGGCGATGCAGGGCGCGGGAGATCCAGCGCGCCTGCAGCCCCGGCGCCACCCCGTGGGCCGACTGGGGGGCGCTTTCCCAGTTGAGCTCGGTCACCCACACCGGCTTGGGACCGGCGGGAAGCACCGTGCCCAGCGCCTCGGCGCGACGCAGCAGGCGCGTGACCTTGGCGGCGTCGGCGATCGACACGTCCAGCGAGGAAGCCGCGGCACGGCTGGGGTCGCCCACCGACAACGGGTGGAATGCGAGCACGTCGAAGTGGGGCGGTTCCGGACAGGGGGCCCGTGCCGGATGGGCGCCGCCGGTGAGGCACAGCAGCGAGGTCAGGAACGTCACCGGAGCCATACGCCCGACGCCCGCGGGGTCGCCGTCGGGGGCGACGCCGGCGGTGATCACGACGTCGCTCGGCGCCACCAGCTTGACGCCGGCGTAGAAGGCGTTGAGCAACTGCCGGTAGAGCAGCGGCGAGAACGCGCTCCAGCGGCCTTCCTCGGCGACCCACTGCGGCTCCAGGTAGCGGGCCAGGTTGGGCTCGTTCCACGCTTGGAAGTACTTCACCTGCGGTAGGCCCCGGCCGGGCATCCGGGGGTCGGGGAAGGCGCCGTCGTAGCGCCTGGCCAGCGCCTGCGCAAACGCCTGCAGCGCTTGCGGGCCCGGCGCCCAGCTGCCCTGATAGGCGAACGGCCAGCGTCCCGGAGCTTCGGCGAACGGAGGTGCGTGGGACACGACGAGGGTCGGCGCGACGCCCGCCGCGACCGCGCTGCGGACGGCTTCGTCGAGGCGGCCGAAGTGGTAGGAACGATCTGAGGGGTCGGTGGGGTCGAACCCGGGGGGCGGGCTGGGGGACACCAGTTCGCGCCAGTCCACCGGGATCCGCACGACCGTGGCACCGGTCGCGCGGATGCGCGTGAGGGCCAGCTGGCGGGTTTCGGCGTCGGCGCTCTCCAGCAGACCGCCGTCGGAGACACCCCGCACCAGCCCTCCCTGCCGGGAACGGTCCGTCCGCGATCGCGCGGCTCTGGGCGCGCGCGACGGCAGGGCGCGTGCGAGCGGCGGAGGGACCCGCTCGCGGCGTAGCGGTGAACGGCTGCGGCGGCCCTTCCGCCCCGCTGCGGGACGGAATCGGGAGCACCGGCGGTGGCAGCAGCGACGCGAGGGCGCTCAGCGCGATGCCGAGGACGCGCTTCACGGGACGCGAGCCGTCAGTGAATCGTTAGCGACTTGTGCCCGAGGCCCAGTTTGGCCCCGGAGGTGCTGTGCAGGGTCGTGAGCAGCACCGCGCGTGCCTTCTTGGCCGAGTGGAGCTTGATGCGCCCCTTCTTCGTGACGCGCAGAAGCACGCTCACGACGCCGGCTTTGGTGGCTGTCACGTAGCCGCGTGCGATCAGGAGCGCGGCCGGCTTGTGGCTGTGGTGCTTGCTTGACGCGAACGCCGGCAGCGTGCCGCCCTGCATGTAGAGGTCCTCGACGACGGTACCGGGCTGGTTGATGCCCACGAGCACGTGCCAGCCGGATTTGAGCAGCGAGTGGATCGTGACGTGTCCCAGCTTCATCACGACCCCCTGCAGCGCGGGCGGCGGTGGCGGTGGCGGTGGTGGCGGCGGCGGGCAGGCCCCGACGGGACGGGAGTTTTCGCTGACGTACGTGTAGACACCTTCTTCGGCCAGGTGCGTCTTCAGCGACTCCGTGGCGGTGACGGTCTGGCCCGGCTGCAGCGGCAACAGGAAGTTGCCCCCGAACGTGGTCCCCGTCAGCGATTTCACCTGGGCTTCGCCGAAGCCCGAGCTGTTCCATCCGTTGAAGTGGCCGTAGGGGTTGAACTTCAGCGAGTACTTGACGTACGAGCCTTCGACGGTGAACCCGCTCGTGTTGGCGCCGGAGAAGTTCACGGAGCCCGCGCACACGGTCGGGTCCATCGACGGCAGGCCGTCGTAAACCTGCGTCCCGATGACGGTGCCGATCGGTGATTCCAGGGTCAGCACATCGCCCACCTGGGGAACCTGCGAAAGCCCTGCCGAGCCCCCGTGGTTGGTGTCCCGGTACACCGTGATCCCGCCCCGGATGATCGACACGGCGACGCTCGCGCCGTTGCTCGCCGACCCCCAGGTGCCGGCGACCTGGACGTATTCGGGGAAGGTCGTCTCGCCCTCGGCGACCCGCAGCGTGTACTGGGGCCCGTGGCTTTCGTTCCAGGCCAGAGCCGGCCCGGCCAGTGCGCCGAACACGAGCGCCGTCAGGAGCGCGCTCCCCAAGGCTGCACGGGTGCGTCCGCCGGGACGGCGGCGGCGACTGCGACGGAGACTGCTACCCACCCTCATGAGACCGCACTGCAATCGTCTGCACCGCAGCCGAGCATTAGCTTCGGGGAACCGATTGGACGACGGTATCCCCCGCCGCAGACGGACCGGGGCTGCTGCTTCAGCTGGTGACCACGCCGCCGTCGCAGACGATCGTGTCACCGACGATGTAGGCACCGGCGGCGGAGGCGAGGAACAGGGCGGTGCCGGCGATGTCGCCCGGCCTGCCGACCCGTCCGCGTGGGTTGACCTGGCCGACCTGATCCCAGTCGGTGGCCTCCACGTCTCCCCCGCCCCCCACACCCGTGCTCAGCATCCAGGTCGGGAACGGGCCGGGGGCGATCGCGTTGACGAGGATGTTGCGGCGCACCAGCGTGGCGGCGAGCTGGCGGGTGAGCGCGTGGACCGCCGCCTTGGAGGCGCCGTAGGACCAGTTGTCAAAGCGCGAGGTCCTCAAGCCGTCGATCGACCCGATGTTGATGACCCGGGCGGGCGACTCGGGCGTGGCGGCGGCTTCGAGCAGCGGGAGCAGGCTCTGGGTGAGGAAGAAGATGCCCTTCACGTTCGTGTCCATGACCTTGTCCCAGCCGTTCTCGGGGAACTCCCCCAGCGGGGCGCCCCACGAGGCGCCGGCGTTGTTGACGAGCACGTCGAGCCGCTGCTCGCGCTCGCCGAGCGCCGCGGCCAGCCCGGCCGCCCCCTCGGTGCTCGCGAGGTTCGCCGGAATCGAGACACAGGTTCCGCCGTAGGTCTCGGCCAGCCGGGCCGCGGTCGCGTCGCAGACGTCGGCCTTGCGGGAGCTGATGTAGACCGTGGCGCCGTTGGCCAGGAAGCCGGCGGCGACCATCTCGCCGATGCCGCGAGAGCCGCCCGTCACCAGCACGGTCTTCCCGGCAACGGAGAAGAGCTCCTCGATGGAGAGCTCCGACATTGATGTGCTCCCTTCTGGGTTGTCGTCTACGAGGTCGAGGCGGCCACAGTTTGCCTTGCCCGAGCGTTTGGGGTCTCCCGCCCCCTCACCGCTCGCTGCTAGGCTCCCAGGGTCCGGCTGAGTTGTTTCGCTCAGCATCAAGTAGTGCCAGCGCTCGTAGCCTTTGCTTCATGCAATCTCCGCGTTCGCAGCACGACAACGCAGGAGGAATCAAGAATGGCTACCGGAACTGTCAAGTGGTTCAGCGACGACAAGGGATTCGGGTTCATCACGCCCGACGACCAGTCGAAGGACCTGTTCGTCCACCACAGCGCGATCGTGGGTGAGGGTTACCGCTCGCTCACCGAAGGCGCAAAGGTCTCCTACGACGCCGAACCCGGCGACAAGGGACCGAAGGCCGCGAACGTCCAGGCGCTCTAGCGCCCCGGCTTCGCGTTTTTGAGGGCGCGCGCCCGGACGGGCGTGCGCCTCCAACTCCACAGATCGGCAGACATGGCCTCGGGCGGCAAGAGGAAGACGACGATGGCGAAGCTCGCGCGCGAAAGCAAGCTGCGTGAGAAGCGGGCGGCGAAACAGGCCAGGAAGACCGCGCGCAAGCTCGAGGCGGCGAACCCGACGCCGGAGTCCGATGACGGCCTGCACGCCGAGTCCGACGATGCCCTGCACGATGGGCTTGCAGAGTCGGCGCATGAGGACGTGGAGTTTTCCGAGGCGGCGGCCACGGAGCCGCCCTCCGACGCCTGAGCGGGCGCTCGCGGGCGCGTCCGCAGGCGTTGCTCACGGCTAGGATCGGCCGGTGTCGGATTCGCTGCGCTCCCGCCTGGCCCTTGCCGCGATCAAACGGCGGCTGCCGGCGCTCGTGGGCGCCGATCCCGTGGCCGGCCTGTCCGACGGGCTGCACCTGGCCGTCGTCGGGTCCGGCTCGCCGATGCCGGATGCCAAGCGCGGGGACTCGTGTGCGGCGATCATCGCCGGCGGTCGGATCTTCGTCGTGGACGCGGGCGAGCGGGCGGCCGAGACGATGGCGCGGATGCAGCTCGCGCCGAGCCGCATCGCAACGGTGCTGCTGACGCACTTCCACTCCGATCACATCGGGGGGCTGGGAACCGTGAACCTTCAGCGCTGGGTCGCGGACGCAGCGACGACGCCGCTGCGGGTGATCGGCCCGCCGGGCGTCGAGCGTGTGGTGAGCGGCCTCAACGACGCCTACGAACTGGACCGCGGCTATCGCACGGCCCACCATGGCCCGGAGGTGGCCCCGCCATCCGGCGCGGTCATGACGGCCGAGACGTTCTCCTTCGCCGAGGGAGAGGACTCGGTGGGGGTGCTCGACGAGGACGGCCTGAAGGTGACCGCGTTCGTGGTCGATCACGCCCCCGTGCAGCCCGCCGTCGGCTACCGCTTCGACTACCGCGGCCGCAGCGCGGTGATCAGCGGCGACACGATCTATGCCCCGGCGCTGGTGCGCGTCGCCCAGGGTGCGGACCTGCTGCTCCACGACGCGCTGTCCACGCGGCTGCTGAAGCTCGTGGAGGACGCCGCCGGGAACGCCGGACAGCAGATGCGCCGCCGGATCCTCGCCGACGTCCCCGACTACCACGCGACCGCGCCGCAGGCGGCCGACGCCGCGCGGGACGCGGGGGTGGGCGCGCTGGCGATCACGCACGTCATCCCCCCGCTTCCGCTCAAGGGGCTCGAGGACATCTTCCTCGCGGACGCTCGTGAGCACTTCACCGGCGAGCTGTGGCTGGCGCGCGACGGCGACCTCTACAGCCTGCATGCAGGGGGCACCGGCGTGGAACGCTCCCGCATGATCGGGCGCATGCCGGGCAGCTGAGGGGCGAGGGATGATGCCGGCGGGCGTGCGTCCCGCCGCGGAGGTCAGCTGCGCTCGATCACGAGCTTCGTCCAGTCGTCCTCGGCGAGCGCGGCCGGCGCCTCGTCCCACGCCGACCACGCGGGTGGTGACCAGCTCGGGGTGGAGGTGGCCCTCGGCGGCCAGGCCGAGCACGTGGGGCATGGCGCTCGCGGGCGTTCGCGCGGCCGGTGCGGAACGTGATGCCCTTGGTGTACATCTCGAGCAGCGGCAGCCGAGGGCTGCTCGCCGAAGTAGATCGCCGTGCTCGTGCAGATCCCGTCGGGAGAGGTCGAGCGCAGCGCCAGCTTGAGCCCGTCGGGATCCGCGCTCGCGTCGACGGTGATCGGATAGGGACCGACGCGCTTGGGTTTCTCGGCCAGCGTCTGGGCGCCGAGCGCGCGAGGCGATCTCGCGGCGCGGCGTCGTCCCCGTCCACGTAGAGCACCGAGCGGGAGCCGAGCGCGACGGCCAGGCCGGCCGCATACAGACCGATCGAGCCGGGCCCCGCGCCGCCGACGACCAGCACGTCGGCGCCGGGATACTCGGCCAGCGGCGGGCCCGACCGCCCGCCAGGCGTCGCTGAGGTTGTCCGAGGCGCTCGCCACCGCCGCCGGCTCGAGTCCCTCCGGCACCGGCACGAGCATGTGCTCGGCGAAGGGGACGCTCGACCAGGTCGGAGAGGAAGCCGCCCCAGCGGTCCACCGCCGGGCCGAAGCCGTAGGTCGACATGAACGGCACCTCGGCGCAGTTGGAGGTGCGTCCCGCGCAGGCACGCGTCGCAGCTGCCACAGGAGATCTGGAAGGGGACGCTGACGAGCCTGCCCGGGAGCGAGCGAGCCGACCGAGTCGCCGACCTCGACGACCTCGGCGACGCACTCGTGGCCGACGGGGAACGGCGGCTGGAAGGGCGAGGCGCCCGGCGACGATCATGGCGTCCAGGTCGCAGGTGGCGACCGCGATCGGACGCACGAGCGCGCCCTGCGTCGGAGGACAGCCGCGGCTCGGGTGCTTCACGCCACTCGAGCGATCTCGGACCGGCGAACACGAGTTGCTGCATCATCCACTCCTTCTATGTAGACCGGTCTCTATAGTAATGGAATGGCGCCGACGAAGGAGCTGCCGCAGCGCGGGGCGTCCAAGGGGGCGTTCGTGGACGGCGACGCAGCAACTGCTGCGCCGCCAGGGCTACGCCGCCAGCGGCCTCAACGAGATCGTGGCCCGCAGCGGCGCCCCGAAGGGATCGCTCTACTTCCACTTCCCCGGCGGCAAGCAGGAGCTTGCGGTCGCCGCCATGGAGCGCTCGGCGGCCCAGCTGACGGGACGCGATGGCAGCCGTCCTCGACAGCACCGAGGACCTCGACGAGGCGATCGCACGCCTCATCGACGCCCTCGCGGCCGGGCTCGAGCAGTCGGACTTCGCCGACGGCTGCCCGATCGCCACCGTCGCGCTCGAGACCGCGAGCGACTCGGAGGCGATGCGCTCCGCGGCCCAGGCGGCGTTCGACTCCTGGCTCGAGGTCCTGCGGGACGCGGCTGATCGCCGCCGGCCTCGAGCCCGCCCTCGCCGCGCGAGCGTGCGCTGCTCGTGCTCGCTGCGGTCGAGGGCGGGCTGATCCTCGCGCGGGCGAGGCGCGACGTCACGCCACTGTTCGCCGTGTCCTCACAGCTGCGCTCAGCCTGACTCGGAAGCGTTCTAGAAGGCCGAGCCTCAGCAGAGCGAGTTCCTTGGCCTTCTTTTCTTCACGAATTTCGCTCAGGCTGCTCCCGATGCTGTCGACCAGCGGGATGAAGAACGCCGCCATCGCCAGCACGAATGTTTTGGCGACTTCCGCGTTGCTCCCCTCGATCCCCGCCTTTTTGCCCACGACTTCGATCACGGCAATCGCCCACAACACCAACGCGGCGGCCGAGAGCGGATAGAAGTACCAGCGCGGTTTCGGCGTTTCCTTGCGCGCGTGCAGCGCGGTCGCGTACAGATAGATGACGTTCGCGAGCGCGCCTCCCACCACCAACCACCAGATGTCGGCGCCGGTAGGGCCCAGCGCTGCGAACGCGAGCAGGGTCAGCGACAGCGACTCCGCCGGGATGTACTTGGCGAGCTTTTCCAGATAGCCGTCGGTGCTTTCTTCCTTACCTGCCGCAGCGGCCTTCGTGAGCTTGACGGCGGCGGTGGGCGCAACCACGCCCGCGGCGGCGTCTTCCGTGGCGCCCATCCACCAGTCGGCTTTGTTCGCCGACGCCAATGCGTTGGGTTCGGTGGCGATGCGGGCGAGGTAGAGCGGCTGCACGTCGCCGGCCGGGGCCTCGCCCGCCAGTTTGTTCGCCTCGAGGCGTAGTTCCTCTCGGCGCGCTTCTGATGGCGTGCCGGGCTCCATCGCGAGGAGGGCCTGGTAGTGCCCGTCCCCCGGGTCGTGTCGGCCGTAGACGATCGCTCTGGGCATGTCTGTCTCCTATCGGTTCGCTGATGGATGAGCTACTTGATCGGGACCGTGACGTCGCCTTCTTCACCGAGCAGGCGCTCCCACGTGTCGAAGGTCATGCAGAAGCGGCCGCCGTTGCCCCATTCGGAGCCCCAGCTGTTCCAGAACCACACGAGTTCGTTGGGCAGGTCGATCCCGTCCGCGACGACCTCGTGGCCGCCTCGCACGGTCGCGCCCTCCGCGATCTCGACCAGGCCGTTGGCGTCGGGGGCGTCGAAGCTCGTGTACCACTTGACCCCCGTGATCACCGGTCGCGCCACCAGGGCCTCGAGCGCGTGCGTGATGCCGAAGGCGTGGCGGTAGCTGCCGATGAGGCTCATCCGCTTGGCGGCCTTGCACACCATCAGCCCGGTGCCCCCGGGGTCATGGGCGGGATACGGCTGGTGCTCGAGCTGCGTCTCGAGCTCGTACAGCTGCAGCGCATCCGCCTGGGTGAAGGTCGCCGATCCGTTCAGGTTCGGCTTCGAGTCGAGTGCCCCGCAGAGAGCCTCGGCCGTGCAGGAGCCGATTTCGCCCTGGTTCAGCGGCAGGCCGCTCGCTTCGTGGTCGACGCTCTGCAGCGAACCGCGTTCCGCCGGGAACCCGCGCGAGCGTTCGTCGTGCAAGACGTGGCGCCCGAGCCGCCTGCCGGTCAGCACCCGCTCCGGGATCGTGACGTCGAAGTACACGCCGTTGCCTGCCATGTCTGCCCCCTTGGTCGAGAGTCCGCGTATGTGAACTGGCTGGGAATCGTCGGCGATCCGCGGCTCTGCCTCCACACACTTCTCGGCCTCCCAACGTCCAAAACCGGACGCAGGGCCGGGCGTCGATCGGCGCAACGATCCCCTTTCCGGGGCCGGCGGCTCAGCGTCCCCCGCCGGATGCGCCGGCGACGGCCGAGCTGACCGTCACTCGCCTGCGGCCAGCCCAGCCACCAGCTGGGCGATGACCGCGCGGATCTCCTCGCTCGCGGCCGCCTGGTCCTCGGAGAGGGCGACGTACAGGGCCGCCTCGTCGAGGGCCCCGACGAGCACGTGCGCCAGGGGAGCCACCGGCTGGGGTGGGATGCGCCCGACCTCGATCGCGTGGGCGAGCAGCCCTTCGAGCAGACCCAGCCCATACCGCAGGCCGATCTCCCGCCAGCGCGCCCAGCCGAGCACGGCCGGCCCGTCGAGCAGGACGATCTGCTGGACCTCCTGCTCTCCGCAGGCATCCAGCCACGCGTCCGCCCCCAGCCTCATGACCTCGATCGGATCGCTCACTCCGGCCGTCGACGATGCGCTGGGCCAGGCGACCGGCGAGGTCCTCCTCGACCGCTTCGTAGACCGCCTCGAACAGCTCCGTCTTGTCGGCGAACTGGTGATAGAGCGCCCCCCTGCTGACGCCGGCGGCGCGCACGATCGTCTCGGTCCCGACGCCGCCGAAGCCGCGCTCGGCGAACAACGGGCGGGCGGCGGCCACGAGATCGGCACGGGTGGCCGCGGAGCGGTCGGCCTGGGATCGGCGGTTGACTTTCATACAGAGTGTACGTATGTTACGTGCAGCCTGTACGTAAATCTAGAGCAGGGAGCAGACATGCCGACCATCGATCTTCCCCACGGCACCGTCCAGTACCGCCTCGCCGGCCCCGAGGATGCGGCCGGGCCGCCGGTGGTGTTCGTCCACGGCTTCCTCGTCAACGGCAGCCTCTGGAGCGAGACCGCCGACGCGCTCGCGAGCGCGGGGGTGCGCTCCTACGCCGCCGACTGGCCACTCGGGTCACACAGCATCGCCCTCGGCGAGAAGGCCGACCAATCCCCCCGCGGGGTCGCGCGCCAGATCATCGCCTTCATGGAGGAGCTGGGACTCGAAGGACGTGACGCTCGTCGGCAACGACACCGGCGGTGCCATCTGCCAGTTCCTGCTCGACACCGACGCCTCCCGCATCGGGCGGGTGGTGCTCACCAACTGCGACGCCTTCACCAACTTCCCCCCCGCCCCGTTCGGACAGCTGTTCAAGGCCTTCCGCAGCCCGACCGCGATCCGTGCCCTGCTGGCACCGATGCGGGCGACCGCCGTGCGCCATTCCCCCGCCGGGTTCGGCCTGCTCGTACGCAAGCCCCTGGACGCCGTCCAGACGCGAGGGTGGGTCAACCCGTGCCTCACGGACGCCGCCATCCGCCGCGATGTGGCGCGCTTCGCGCAGAAGGTGGACCCCAAGGACCTCGACGCCGCCTCCAACCGCCTGAACGCCTTCGACGGCCCGGCGCTGCTGGTGTGGGGTACCGGGGATCGCTTCTTCAAGCTCGACTTCGCCCGCCGGCTGCGCGACGCCTTCACCGACGCGAGCCTGGTCGAGATCGCGAACGGCCGCACCTTCGTGCCCCACGACGAGCCCGCCCGGCTCGCCGAGGAGATCGTCGGCTTCCAGAACGCGTAGCGGTCGCCCGCGCGGGCGACCGTCGGCAACCGCTAGGAGCTGTCCGCGAGACCCTCGGCCGCTGATCGCGATCGCGGCCCGCGGTCGATGCCGACGGCCCTCAGAGCCTCGTCGCGGTTCAAGTGCTCGTAGCAGTAGGAGACCTTTTCGTCACGAACCCGACAGTGCCCAAAGAAGGGCATCTCCACTTCGGCTCCGCTTGCCCGGCCGCGACCCACCACCTTCGCGGCCAGGAACACCTCGTCCTCGCGCGGCCAGATCTCCTCGATCGTGATCGTCTGCTCCCACACACTCAGCCATTGATCTCTGAGCCGCAGAGCTTCGTCGAGGCCATGGCTCGGTATGTGCCCCTCCTCGAACGGCATCCATTCGATGTCCGGATGGGTGACCGCGCTGAACGCGTCGCGGTCACTGCCGAAGGCCAACAGCCACCGCAGCACGACGTCGACGCTCCCGCGCGACCTTGCCTCCACGGCAACGTCTTCGAGTGCTTCGGCCTGGTCGAGATAGCTGTGCAGCCGCCAAACCCGCTCGCCCCGGAAATCGACGACTATCGCGACCGGCGCTTCCACCGGCACGCGGCTGCCTTTGCCTCGCCCCCAGACCCGCCCCACCAGGAGCACGCGGTCGCCGAGATCGCGGTACTCCTCGGGGAGGATCCGGAACTCGCCCCATGTCTCGTCCGTGATCTGGAAATAAGCCTCGATGCCGGCGCGTCCGTGAAAGCCCTGGCCCTCTACTGCGCCGGCCAATGCGGTGAATATCTCGACGTCCTCGGTCGCGTAGCCCGCGAACGTCTCCAGGTCGCGACGGTTGAAGGCGTCGATGCCACGTCCGGCGATCTCTACTTTGTCGCTCGACATCGCCGATCTCATGCTGCGATTGTCCCGGGTCCGGAGGTGGGGGGCATGGGCTACAGGCTCGCTGTGGGCTTGATGAACACCCCGCGGCGGCGCATCGCGACCAGGCGCTCGGCGTCCGGGTAGCCGCTGGCGAGGAGGATGCCGGCCTCTCGCTCGATGTCGTACTCGACGTGTTGCAGGCGGCAGTGGCCGTCCTCCACCAGCAGGTAGCAGGCGCGTGGGTCCTCGTCGAAGGGCATGCCCACGCTGCCGCTGTTGGCCACCGTCAGGCGGCTCAGCGCGCGGGTGTGAGGAAGGTGGATGTGACCGTACACCGCGGTGGCCGCATCGAGCGAGCCGTATACACCCGACAGGTCCTCGTCAGCGGCATCGGGTGAGGGCGCCCGCCAGAGATCGCCCGGTGCCGCATGCACCAGCACCAGGTCCTCCAGGCGCCGCTGGGCCGGAAGCGTCCGCAGCCAGGCAACGCGGTCCTCGCCCAGCAGCTCCCGCGTCGCCGGTGCATACGACTCGAAGATCAAGCTCAGCAGCGCACCCAGCTTTGGCGCGAGCGCTTCCTGACGTGCCTGCTCCTGCGGACGCCAGAGCACCTCGTCGGTGTTTCCGACAACGCCCTGCCAGCCGAGCTCCCGTACCCGGTCGATCACCTCCGCGGGCTGGGCTCCCATCAGAGCGAGGTCGCCGCCGTGCAGCACGACGTCGGGCGCCTGCCGCTCGATGTCCGCCACAACGGCGTCGAAGGCGGTCAGGTTGCCGTGGACATCAGAAACGATCGCAACCCGCATCGGGTCATATGTTCTCGCACAAGCGGCGAGCTCAGGCGGCGGGCGCTCCGATCGGGTGCCCGGTCGAGATCGTGCCGTCGGGATCCCAGCGCCGCTTGACCTCCAGCAGGCGGTCACAGACGTCGGCCGGCAGGATCGCGTCGAGCCCGCCCGGGCGCTCGGCGAAGTTCAGATACTGCCCGGCGACCCACTCCTGCATCGCACCGTGGAGCACGTCGAGGTGGCCTTCGATCGCCTGGCCCAGCTCGGGTGTCATGGGTATGCCGAGAGCGAACATGACGAAGTCGCCGTCGAGCTGCGAAAGGGCTCCCCCATGCTCGGCGGGCCGCCCGAGCGCTCCGCCGGCCTGGCGAAGCTCCGCGAACAGGAGCGGCGAGCCCGCCTCCGGACCGGCTGCCCCGCAGAACGCCTCGATCGCAGCGTCGGGGAGCGCTCGGATCACGGCGTGATGCCCTGTGCCGGGCACGGGCTGCTCCGGGTCCATATGGATCCTGCACAGCTGCTCGGCGGGGACCTGCGCGAAGGTATCCATGATGGGCTCGCCCAGCTCGCGCAGCGGGGCGATGATCTTCTCGCCCTCCTCCCGGCTTCCGATGTGGGCGGCGTCGATCGTCAGCAGCGGCCGGTCGCGAATCGGCTCGGGCACGTCGGGGAACGGCGGCGGTCGCAGGAAGCGCACGATCGAGGTGGTCTCGTCGGGTGCGGTCGCGGCCCAGTCGCGGTAGGCGCGGATCGCCTCGGAGCCCAACTCTGCGGGCAGCACCAGGGCTCCCGCGTAGACCTCGGCGACCGGCAGCAGGGCGACCTCGAGCGCGGTCACGATCGCAAAGCCGCCACCGCCGCCGCGCAGCGCCCAGAAGAGCTCCGCGTCGTTCTCGGCGTCGACCCGCCTCACCTCGCCCTCGACTGTCACGACCTCGATCGCGTTCACCCGGTTACAGGCGAAGCCGTAGCGCCGCCCCAGCCATCCGAGTCCGCCACCGAGCGTGTAACCGACGATGCCGACGTCCGCAGATGAGCCCGGCAGGAAGCTCAGCCCGTGAGCCTGCGCTGCGTTCGCCAGCTCGTGCGCCAGCACCCCGGCCTCCACACGTGCCGTCTGCGCCGCGGGATCGATCTCGATTCCGCGCATGCGCTCGGTCTTGATCAGGATCGTGTCATCGAGCGGGCCCAACGGACCGGCACCATGACCCGTGCCCTGGGCAGCGACCCGCAGGCCATGCGCGCCCGCAAAGCGCGCCACCTCGGCGATGTCCCGGGCGCCCTCGACGAAAGCCACCGCGTCCGGCCGCTGGTCCACGGCCAGATTCCACGCGGCTCGCGCGGCGTCCCAGTCGGGGTCGCGCGGTGTGGCCAGTCGCCCTGCGATCGATAGCTGGCTGTAGTCGCCCACCGGCGGCGCAGTCTATGCACGGGATGGCATCCGCCGCCCCGCACCGGCACGCGCAGGCTAGGAGCATCCGACTAAGGCCCCCTGCTCCGATCTTGATCATCCGCCCTTTGCGCTCAGGAGAAGCAGGCGGCCGCCACGCCGTGTCCGAATGGGGGTGATTCGGTTTGAGCACCTTTCGCTTGGGTAGCAGATTGGAATGCGACTGCCGCAAATACCGCTCGTCGCTAGCGCGCCCGGCGACACGGTGCAGTTCGCCAACCCGAACGCTTCGATCCGAAGGTGGGTGCTCTTCTCATGCGAGCTTTTCGATTCACACAAACGGGCCCGTGACGCAGACCGCGGCTGTCTGATCGGGACCGGAGGAGAGGGACCCAAAGCGCCTGCCGCATCGCTGGAGCGGCCAAGGGACCGGCGAGTGCGGTGGGCGCCACGGGTGGCGGGCTCACCCGCGAGACGCCGCCGCAGCCTCGACGCGCGCCAGGTACGGGTCGACGAGAGACGCCACGTCGGGGCCGAGCTCGATCAGCGTGCGCCACTCGGGGTAGACCTCCAGAAGCGCCGTGACCGCCGTGGCGGCGCTCCCCGCGCCCTCCACGATCGCAACCGGTAGGTGGTAGTCGACCACGGCCGCGATCACCTCCTCGAGAGCTCCATCCCCGCCGGTGAGCACGAACAGCCCGTCCGAACGCTTGATCTGCAGGACGTTGCGCATCGGGTAGTCGAGGCCGGTTTGCTCGATCTCGTCGGCCCCGGGCAGGACCTGCTCCCCCACGGCGCGCATGTCGGCCTCCGTTGGGAGGTAGTAGCGAACCTTGCCCCGGGCCGGAACCTGGCGAAAGCCGTCGATGACGTGGCGGGCGATACCCGTGCCGGGGCCACATGCGAGGTCGAAGCCGGCGGCGGCGATCCTGGCACCGAGCTCGACTGCTTGATCGCTATAGGGCCGAGCTTTCTCCGCGTCCCACGTCCCGCTCACGAAGATCTGCACGGGGGGATCTTGTCGCGCGGCGGCTCGGGGTGCTAACGGCGCAGCTGCCGCAGTCGAGTAGGCTCGCGTGGAGATGGCACCGCCCCCCGTTCCCAAGCCCGGCTCGCTCGGGTTGAGGGCCATGAACCTGTTCACGGGCGCCACGGTCACGCTCTACCGCATGACCGGCGGACGTGTCGGAGGCAAGATGACCGGCGCGCCGGTGCTGCTGCTCGATCACGTCGGGCGCAAGAGCGGCAAGCACCGCACGACACCGCTGATCTACCTGGCCGAGGGCAACGACCTTGCGATCGTCGCCTCACGAGGCGGCTCCGACGCCACCCCCGCCTGGTGGCTGAACCTGCAGGCAAGCCCGGCGACGACGGTCCAGGTCGGCCACGAGCGCCGCGACGTTGTCGCCCGCCAGGCGACGCCCGACGAGCAGGCGCGACTGTGGCCCGGCCTGACGGCGATCTACCCCGACTACGACGTCTACAAGACTCGAACCGAGCGCGAGATCCCGGTGATCGTGCTCAGCCCGGCGTAGACCGCAGAACAGTTGCACTCGGGCGGGCTCGGCAACCCGTCCAGCCACGGTGCGATCGCGCCGCCGCGGGGTCTATTGTGCGCCGAGCCTGCAGCGTTCGCCGTGACGTTGACGGATTCTGCTCAAGGCTGGTCGTTGCGGGCCACGCGCCATGAATCCAGCTTGTCCCAGGGGAGCCACGGGACCACACCGGCACACGAGGGCCGGCCGGCTGGGACGCGCGGGCCTCGTGCTCGGCGTGCTGCTCGGATCGCTGGCCTGCGCGAGTCCGGCGCTCGCGGCGCAGACCGAAGTGAACTTCGACCCGCCGCAGATAGCTGCGGGTCAGGAAGTGACAAACCAGTACGAAGCACTCGGCTTGAAGATGGGCACCTCAGCCGCGCTCGGGGGGCCGGTGCCGACCGGCGCCTGCGATGCGGGCTCGCCGACGACACGCGACGGGTCGCTGGGGCCACCGGCGGCATCGGCACCTGACTTCGCGGTCCTACCCACCTGCTTCGCGGCCTTCAACCGCCAGGGAACCTATGGAGCACTGCTCGGACCACCCCGCGGAGCGCTCTCGGTCCAGGTGCGAAACGTCTCCGGCGCCGGCGAAGCGGAAGTCTCGGTGATCGGCTACGGCCCGGCCGGCGAAGTCGTCGGCGAAGGCAAAGGAAAAGCAGGCCCCGCCGGCTGGACGCCGATCGCCGTGACCCTCAACGGCAGCACCAAGATCAGCTTCTTCGCGATCACCACCACCCTCGTGACCTCCCAGGAAATCGCGATCGACAACCTCGACTTCGAATCCCCGCCGCTCGTGGAACCGCCGCCGGGCGGCGGCGGGACCCCGCCCCCGACCCCCGGACCAGGGGGGCCCTCACCGCCGCAGGCCCAGCTGTCGCTGACCACACCCAACCCCACGGCCGGCAAGCTCCTGACGCTCACCGGCGCGGGGTCAAGCCCCGGCGCCGGGCGCATCATCTCCTACGGCTGGAACTTCAAGGGGGGCGACCAGGTCCAAACCAGCACCGGCACCAACCCCGAGGCACAGGTCATGTTCGGGGCCGGCGCCCACACCGTCACCCTCACCGTGACGAACTCGAACGGCGAAAAATCCACGCAGCATCTCGGTGTGAACGTTGGGCTGTCAAACATCCACCTCGCTGACGGGGGCGAAGGCGAATGCATTCCTCGGCTCGAATTCGGCGACGCGACGCTGATGGCCGAATGCATCCAGAAGCTGGGCAGTGGCTATGTGATCGGCGGCGGAGAACTGCAGATCAACGGCATGTCCCTCAAGCTCGTGAGCGGCGGGCCGCTGAAGATCCGCAAGCGCAACAACATCGGGGCGGGCGCGAACGTGACCGAGCTCTACGGCGGCCAGGTCGATATCGAGCTGCTGAACACGCCTCTGGGAAACATGGTCCTGGGCAGCCGCGACCTGGAAGCCGAACCGCTGGTGCTCGAATTCCACAGCTATGTGCACGAACTCAACGTGTTCCACGGCGTCAGGCACGCACGGGCGCGGGTCGCCGAAAAGCCCAACAAGACGCTGCTGATGGCTTTCGGGGTCGGCAAGAAATGCCAACCCAAGGAAGCCAAGAAGGCCGGCTGCTGCCCGCCCACGAACGGGATCACCGAGTGCGCCGAACTGCCGGGCAACTTCCCGCTGACCGGCCAGGTCGACGTGTATCTCAACAACAAAGGCCAAGCCCTGTTCGACGTCCAGGTCGGGCTGAGCCTCTCGGACATCAACTTCGAAGCAACAGGCGCGCTCGAGATGACCGCCAACCTCGAAACCGGGATCGAACTCAGCTCGCTGGAATTCACGATCCCGGAAGCCAGCCTGGCGCCGATCTTCAAGGTCACCAAAGCGAAGTTCGTCTACTACTTCCCCGAATACTTCGAAGCGTCCAAGCGCGACAGCTGGCAGGCCAAGGGCACCATCACGTTCGGCGAAGAAATCGTCGAACTGGAATCCGAACTGGCCTTCAAACACGGTGAATTCCAGTCGGCGGCGATGAAGTTCAAGTCTCCCCACGGCGGCGTGCCGATCTATCCCGGCATCCTCCTGAACGAGATCGGCGCCTCCGTGGGCGTCAACCCCCTCGCCTTCGGCGGCAGCCTGGGCGCGAGCATCGCCGACCTGCTCGAACTCGAGTTCGACTTCAAGTTCCGCGAAGCCACCTCCGAACAACTGGGCTTCTTCGGCGGCAAGGGATCGCTCTCCCTCTACGACGACGAAATCGCCTCCATTGCCGCCGACGTGTACACCGACGGCTACGTGGACGCGGAAGTCCAGCTCAACATCCACTTCCCACTCGACTCCAAGAGCCCCGTGATCGAAGTCCACGGCGGAGCGGGGTTCTGGGACGAACCGGCCAGCGGGCTCTGGCAGGCAAACGGCTTCGTGTACTTCAAACTGTGGATCATCAGCGCCGAAATCGCCGGCCTGGTCAACAACCAGTACGCGGCGGGTTGCGTCCACGTCGGGGCCGAAGGCATCTTCGGAGGCGGAGTCCAGGGCCGTTACCGGTTCTCCGACGGAAACATCTCGGGTGGGTTGTTCGGGAACGACAACTGCAGCGATCAGCTCAAGCAGTACAACCAGACGCCGTTGAAGGAACACAAGGGCGGCTTCGTGGGTGAAGAATCGGCGCTCTCGCTCACCACCGATCCGTTGGGGTCCGAGGTCCCGCTGCTGGCAGCCCACGAAGGCCACGTGGCGGCGTCGGAAGAACGCAAGACCTTCACGCTCCCCAACGGCACCCAGGGCCAGGAGCTGCGGATCACCTCGGCGTCCGGGACACCGGTGGTCACGCTCATCGGCCCGGGCGGGCAGCGCTACACCACACCCGCCACGCCGGGAAGCCTCGAAATGGTCCCCGGCCACTTCATGAGCGCGATCGCCCCGGACCCGCACCAGGTGCTCGTGTTCCTGCGCACACCTCCGGGCGGCGCATGGGGCATCAAGCCCGCCGGCGGGTCGGCCCCGATCTCCAAGGTGGAAACCGCCGAAGACGTCCCGCCGGCGTCGGTGAAGGTGCGTGTCCGCCACGGCCACGGCAAGAGCTGGACGCTGGCGTATGCGGTCAAGCACTTCGTGCCCGGAACGAAGGTGCTGTTCGCCGAACGCGGCACCGACAGCGGGCGCAAGCTGGGCATCGCCACCCGGGCATCCGGAACGCTCCGCTTCACCCCCGAGGAAGCATTGGGGCGATCCCGCCGACTGTACGCGTACCTGGTCGACGCCGAAGGAGCGATCGTGCGCGAACTCACGGTGGGCAGATACACGGCGCCTTCGGCGTTCAGGCCCGGGCGCTCCCGCAAGGTTCAGATCACTCGTCGCGGCGACACCGCGGTGCGTCACGTGGGGTGCAGTCGCGGGCGCACGCAGCTACCGCGTTCGGGTCACGGGCAGCGACGGGCGACTGCAGTCGTTCGTTCGCAAGGCGGCCAGCCGCAGCGTGGTGCTGGCCAACGTGCTCCCCTTCGAGAGCCTGACCGCAACGGTGACCGCAGTCGGTGGTCCCAACAAACTCCAGGGACGCCCCGCCAAGGGCGTCCTGAAGGCCGTGCACCCGAAGCATCGGCGGCCTGCCGCCAAGCATCATCACTAACACCGGCTCCGGGCCGTCCTCGGACGATTGAAATCCTGCTGCGGCTGTGACGGCGATGCTGGTAGACCATCCGGTATCGGCTAGGGACGACCCGACCAGAGAGGAGCCTCGGATGGACTGGAGCCTGGAGGTTGTGGTGCTCCCCGTGAGCGACATCGATCGCTCGATCGCGTTCTATCGCGACCGGGTCGGGTTCGACCTCGACCACGACACGCACAACGAGCACATGCACGTCGTCCAGCTGACGCCGAGCGGCTCGGGCTGCTCGATCGTGTTCGGCGACCTGCCCCCGCAGAGGGCGATGGCGCCGGGCTCGATGAAGAACCTCCAGCTCGTGGTGCCCGACGCGGCGGCCGCGCGTCAGGAGCTACTCGACCGGGGCGTCGAGGTCAGCGAGCTGATGGTCATCACCGAGGCGGACGGCGGCACGTTCTTCGGCTTCGAGGACCCGGACGGAAACTCGTGGTCGGTGCAGGAGATCAAGGCGCGGGCGGGCCAGCCGTTGATCCCGAAGGATCATGGTGGGCTCGGGGAGTGGGCGGGTCGGTGAGCTGACGGAATTGCCGTCGCTCGGTCGTGCTCGGCGCCGCATACCGGCCGCTGAGGGCGACCGCATGCAGCGAGCTGGCCCTGTCTCGTGCCTGGGAGCTACGCTGCTCGCTTCGCGACCTAGGGCGGTGTGCGACCCTGGGCGCGAGCCTGAAAGCCATGAGCGGACACCGGCACTACAGCGAGCAGGAGTTCGAAGCGCTCGTACGTTCGGCGCTCGACGAACTGCCCAGCGACTTCCAGCGTGCGCTGGACGATGTCGCGATCGTCGTGTCGGACCGCGGCGCCGAGAATCACGCCTACGGCATGTACGTCGGTGCCAGGAGGGGTGGTACGGGTTTCTTTGGAGGCGGGGGGATTCCGGACGAGATCCTGATCTTCCGCGACACGCTGGTGCGCGATTTCGGGGACGATCCCGCGCGCCTGCGGTCGCACGTCAACCACACGGTGCGTCACGAGATCGGCCACTACTTCGGATTCGACGAGGAAGGTGTTCGTAAGCTCGGGCTGTGATGTGACCGCCGTGTGGCCCTCGGGCGGATTTGGGCGATCCGAAGGACCAGGTCAGTGCGGCCGTGCACCGAGATACCGTCCAACACTTCGGAGCGGCGCCGGGCAACGGCGCCGGCAACGACGCCCTCACTCAACCGGAGAGCAGCGTCACCTCTACGCTACGCGCTGCCGGGCGGCTGTCCGAACCGTACTTCGCGTCCCACGCTCGCCACGCGAAGTCCTTGGCGTGGTGCTCGCTGGGGGCCTGCTGCACCGTGACAAGGTCCCGCAACTCGAGTGTCGCGTCTTTACGCCCCCCGGGAACCGCGTGCGGCACGGGCTTCTCGGCGATACGGACTTCGTAGCGAGGCACGACGGCAAGCTACCACGCAGCCTCAGCATCGCGGTAGGTCAGAGCGGGCGAACGGAATCCGGGCGACGATGCCCGCTTCAGCGCTCTACAGGCAGCTGATCAGCAGCGAGAAGGGCTCGTCCGCGCGGGCGCCGGCTGCGAACGTTTCCACGGTGATCATGTTGCCGCTGGTCAGCTGTGCGTCGGCCGCGAACGGGCCACCAGGACCGACCTGATTCACCGTCGCCTCGATCACCGGCCCACTTTCCTGCGGACCGCACGTGCTCAGGTCGGGCGACACTTCGATTTCGTAGACGCCGGCTTCACTCTCGTGGCCGGCTCCTGTGAACGAGCCCCCGGAATTCTTGTAGACCGCACCTTCCGCCGTGACGGTCGCGACGTCGGCGAGCCTCGGGCCGCGGGGGCCGGTGGGGCCAGTGGGGCCGGTGCTGCCGTCGGATCCACCAATCCCCGTAGCGCCGGTCGCACCCGTGGCCCCGGTCGCGCCGGTGGCGCCGGGTGCGCCTGCGGCTCCGCTTGCACCAGCTTCTCCGTCAGTGCCCGCCACTCCTGTTGCTCCTGCCGCCCCGGCTGCCCCGGTTGCTCCAGTGGCGCCCGTTTCGCCGGCCGCTCCGGTTGCTCCCGTGGCGCCGGTTTCGCCTGTAACTCCGCTCGCGCCGGCTTCACCGGTAGCCCCGGTCGCGCCGGTCATGCCCGTCGCTCCGGTCACACCAGCTGCGCCCGTGGCCCCGTCGGCCCCGTCTTTGCCCGTAGCACCAACCGCGCCGGTGGCACCGGTGTCTCCCGTAGCCCCGGTGGCTCCGTCCTGACCGTTGGTGCCGCTCGCCCCGGTCGCGCCTGCCGCACCGGTGGGACCGGTGGCCCCAGTAACACCCTGCGTGCCCGCGGCGCCCGCTTCACCCGTCGCGCCCACCGCCCCCGTAGCCCCGTTCTGACCCGTGCTGCCCGCGGCACCCGTTTCACCGGTAGCCCCGGTCGCGCCGGTCGCGCCTGCCGCGCCGGTGGGACCCGTCGCCCCCGTAACACCCTGCGTGCCCGCGGCGCCCGCTTCACCCGTCGCGCCCACCGCCCCGGTAGCCCCGTTCTGACCCGTGCTGCCCGCGGCACCCGTTTCACCCGTCGCGCCGGTCGCGCCTGCCGCACCGGTGGGACCCGTCGCCCCCGTAACACCCTGCGTGCCCGCGGCGCCTGCTTCACCCGTCGCGCCCACCGCCCCCGTAACCCCGTTCTGACCCGTGCTGCCCGCCGTGCCCGTTGCGCCCGTAGCGCCAGTCGGACCGGTGACGCCTCCGACGCCCGCCGCTCCCGCCTGGCCCGCTCGGCCTTCGGCGCCGGTCGCTCCAACGGCGCCGGTGGGTCCGGTTGAGCCCCGGTCGCCGTTCGCGCCCGCCGAGCCTTCGCCGCCCGCTCCGGGCGTGCCCGCAGGGCCAATCTTGCCTTCAGGGCCCGTGGGGCCTCTGAGATGCCCAGAGCGCAGATGCTTCAGGACGCTGGGCTTGATCTGGTTGGTCGACGTGATCAGGTAGTGGGTCGCCGCGAACGCGCCTCCGCTCAAAGAGAAAACGAGCGCCAAGGTGGCGACGACATGGGGGTAACCGACTCGTTTACGCATTCGTGCCGGCCTCCCGTCCCCCCACTGTCCACGCTGCGGCGAGGGAGCCGTCATCGCTCTTGTCCCTGCGGCCGGATGGGAGGTGAGACATGCAGCGACCGTACGGACAGATATTCGAGCGTGCAACCCGGGTGGCGCGGTGATGTACAGCTTTGCTACGAGAGCTGCGTCGATGTGCACGGGCAAGCCCAGCTCGTGCATGAAACCGCCCATGCAAACGGGCGAGCCGACCCTCGCGGTCAGCCGCTCAAGCGCCTTGGTGCGTAGCTCATACCCGTCTGCTGGGCGAGACTCGTTGCCACATCCGCGACCCCGACGGTCATCTGATCGAGGTCGGCCAGACAACCGACCCCAAGGGCGACTGGGCCCCCACTCACTGGCCGTCGAGTACCGTCGCCGAGGAGCTTCAGTGAGGCGACAGCGCTAGAACGTGACGTTGAGCGCGGCGCCGCGACTCAGAGCAGTTCGGCGGGTAGGAACCTGAGGGGTTCCCGGAACAGTCCTGGCTAGTAGGCGACAGCCGATCGACGCGAGACGCTTGTGTCTCACCAGCCCGTCTGCCGGCGCCGTTGGGAGCGGCTCCGCGGATATGCCTGGTGACGCAAGACAATCAGTCCCCGTGGGCGCGCAGGAACACCGCAACGGTCTCGGTATGTTCCCCGAGCTCGGGATGCTCGGCGACCAGCTCGTCGATCGCGGCCTGCATCTCGCTCTGGGCGCCTGCTCGCGCGATGCGCAGCACCCGCCAGCTGAGCGTCCGCAGCGCTTCGGTGTAGCGTTCGGCCGCCTCTGGCGCGAGCGCGGCGACGAGCACGTCTGTCAGGTTCTGGACCATCGTGGCCTGTGTGAGCATCGTGAGCGCGACCTCCTCGCGGTCCCTCGGCGCGAGCGCCGCGAGCGCGGCCTCCTGCCCGCTCTCGGACAACCCGTCGATGCGTTCCGCCACCTCGAGGATGCGCTCGTCGTCGACCGGCGAGCTCACAGCTGCCCTCGCTGCGCCAGCGTCACGAGCACCGCCACTGCGATGACCACGGCGACGGTGGCCGTGCGGGTGTCCCCGGTTGGGCCATCGGTCGATCGTACTCCTGCCGGTCACCAGTTGGACCCAACCAATCGGCCCGCGCGCTCGTCCCTGGAAGACAAAGGTCACGTTCGTACCCCAGCCGTGAAGCGGCAGGGGCCGCGGGAGCGCTGGCCTCCCCGCGGCCCCAAGGGGCAGCAGAGGCGCGCGACTGAGAGCTCCCGGTCGAGCCCGTTAGCCGCGGATCACGCCCGAGCCATCGCTCAGTTGCCGAGCGGGCAGCACCAGCATTGAGGGGTGCTCGGCGTCGTGGAAGATCTCGATATCCACCGGCTGCAGCGCCGTCGCAGTGACGGGGTCCTCGCCGCTGCCCGGGTTGCGCGCGTAGCGCGGGTGGGCGCCGGAGGAGATCTGCAGTCGGATGCGATGGCCGGCGGCGAAGCGGTGGCCGATCGGCCATAGTGCGAACGAGATGAGCCAAGTGCCGTCGGCGGCCTGCTCGAAGAGAGCCGGGTCGACGCGCATGAGGGCGTCGCAGACGTTCCAGGGCGCGCCCTGTGTGTCGACATCGCAGACGCGTGCGAAGACGTCGAAGTGCGGCGAGCTCGCGCGCGCGTGTATCTCAACACGAACCGGTCCGATCGCTTCGTAGGGCTGCGGCAGCGGGTCGGCGGTATAGGTGAGCACGTCGGGGCGGGCTTCGAGCTCGCGGTTGTCGACGACGGGCCGACGCGCGAGTAGGACGGGACCGCCAAGCGACGGGGTGGGGTCAGATGGGTCGTAGCGGTAGCGGTCCGGCGCGGCGTTGTCGCGGGCGGGCGCCTGGTCCTGCAGGCGGCCTCCGTCGGCGAGCCAGAGGCGCCGTTCGCCGGTGTGTGGTGGAGGCCATGAGTCGAACTCGCGCCAACCGGCGCCACTGTCGTCGCGCTCGCCGGTGAGCCGCAATCGAACCGGCGTTTGATCGACGAGCCGCGGGTCTCCCAACAGGTGCGCTCGCAGCCAGGCGATCCCTTCTCGCATGCCGGTCCGAAACAGCCCGGGCGAGGTGTGAGTCCAGGGACCGACGATCAGCTGCGGGTTGCGCCCGGCGCGCTGGAGCACACTGTAGTCCTGGAGCATCCAGGGCAGGAAGATGTCGTGCCAACCGCCGATCAGCTGGACCGGCGCGGTAACCCTCTCAACCCCCGCGGTGTAATCGCGCACCGACCAGTAGCTCGGCCTCGCGGTCGGGGCTCGCGAGCGCCTCGCGATACCAAGTCATCTGCGAGCCGGTGGCCCGCTCGTCGAGGTCGGCGAGAGGGAGCTCTGAGTAGCGTCCCGGCAGCCGGCGCAGCGCCCGCGCCATCGCCAGCGGTGCGAGCCGGCTCTCCTGTGCTCCGACCATCGCCAGCCACGACGCGATCGACTCCAGCGAGAGGCTGCCGCTGCCATAGCTCTGCGCGTGGATGTCCGAGGCGCTGACCTGGATCGTCATCGCTGCGAGGTCCTCCCCGGCCTCGGACGCGACCGCCCACTGCACGATGCCCAGGTAGCTGGGGCCGATCAGCCCGATTCGGTCGGCGTGCCAGGGCTGCTCGCGCAGCCAGCGTAGCGTCGCCAGCCCGTCGGCACGCTCATCGAAGGGAGTGAACTCGCCTTCCGATCCGAACGTCCCGCGCGTGGACTGGATCACGACCTGCAGGCCGCGCTCGGCGAGCAGGCGGCCGAAGAGCAGACCCACCCACTGCTTGCGGCCGTACGGAGAGCGGACGAGGACAGTGGGCTGCGGGCGCTCCCGGGCCGTCCTCGCAACCCAACGGTCCGCCAGCAGGATGGCGCCGTCGTCCATCGGCACGCGCAGGTCCGGGTCGCACAAGACTCCGCGGGTCTGCGCCCGTGGGAGGCCTAGACGCCGGCCGAGGATCTCGCTGGCGAGGCTCACTCGCCGGATCGTAGGCGTATGGTCGCCGAGTCGTTCCCGTGCGCACGGTCGCGCCACGGGCCGTGAGCCGTGCGCGACGGCGCAGGCGAGCTGGTCAGATCAAGCCGGTGCCGAAGCTGTCGGCGCGGATCGACGTCCACGAGTCCCGCTCGAGCGCCGAGCGAAACTCGGCGATCTTGCGCCGTGGCCCGGTGAGCTTGAAGGCGACCTGGGTCTGGAGCACGTGGTGATGCTCCACTACCTCGCATTCGAGGCCCAGCCGGTCGGCGTATTCGCGCAGCCCCTGCTCGAGCGAAGCACGCACGGTGCCACCGGCGCTGCAGACCACCGTCTGTGTTTCGACCGTCTCGTCATCGAGGTTCTGTGTACGGGTCCGCTCGGCCTCCTCGGCCGTTTCGGGGGGGTCGACCTGGCGCCAGCGGTTGAGATCGTCGTCCCAGTGGCCCACGACGTAGGCCGCTGTGAGTCCGTGGTGGTCGCATGCCGCAGCGATGCTCTCGCGTGCCGACGCGAGCGCGGACTGCGAGCTCGCATAAGCGAACACGCGGTGTCCGTCATGCGTGATCGCCACGTCCGGTCCCACCCCCGCATCGGCCTCGTCGGCGGCCTTGCCGTACCCACCATGGACGTGATGGACGACGCGGTCGAGCAGCCCGTGATGATCCTCGGGCTCCTCCAGCTCGGCCATCAGACGCCAGTCTTGTTCCTCGGGCACGTTTGCGCTCCTGAGCTCCCGTTGCCGCGTCAGCTTAGCCGCATGATCGTCGGCGGCTGGCGCCTACCTGCCCTCGATCCTCTGCCGACCGGGGCGGCGCCGAGGCGCCACCCCGTCGCTCACTTCGTGACGACGATCTTCGCGTCCATTTCCTGATGGATCACGCACTCGAAATCGTAGGTGCCGGGCGTGGTGAACTTGATGCTCGCGTTGGAGGGAAGGGGACCGCCGCCCTCGGAGAGGATCCCCGTGCCCTCGAAGCCGTTGCCGTGATTGGTGCCGGTGAAGGGGGGAAGCGGCGGCGGATCGCTCGGCAGCGCGCCCAGCGGGTTGATCACGATTGCCGGCGGGCCACCCGCCGGGTTTTCCACCGGGCCGGTGAAGCTCGACTCGATCGCCCCTGTGTAGGCGGGCGGGCCGATCGTGACCGTGTGGATCTCGCGTTTGGAGGAGATCATGAAGTGGACCGTGGTGCCGGCCTTGACCCTCAGCGTTTCGGGGAAGAAGCGCAGCCACGCGACCGAGCCGCTGCCGTCGTTGCCGGCGAGCACCGTGGCGGCCGGCGGTTTCACCCTCGCGAGCTTGCGCGCCTGATTGATGTCGGCGGCCTCTTGCGCGAGCGCCGCGGCCTTGTCCTTGCGCGCCGATGGCACCGGCTTGCCCTTCGGCAGCACCTTGACGACCCCTTTCATGCCGGGATGGACGAGGCAGTGGAACGTGTACGTGCCCGCTTTGGTGAACTTGACGACGAACGGCTTCGGCGGACCCGAGCTTTCTTCTGGCGGGCCGCTGTTGAGGAAGCCGCCCGCGTAGGCCTTGCTACCGCTCGGTGCGCCTGCCATCGGGTTGATTTCCTGGCGCGGCTGGCCGTTGAAGAAGAACGACGCGCCCGCGGCATCGAGCTTTCCGGTGATCGGGCTCCCGGGGTTGACGATGATCAGCGGCGGCTCAGCCTGGCCCTTGGCCAGGAACGTGACCGTGTGGAAGCCGTTGACCTGCCAGCTCACCGAGTCGCCGACATGGATCTTGGTGGTGCTCGGGAAGAAGCCGTTGAAGTCCAAGTGCCTGAGGTGGGGGAGCTTTGGTGGCCCCGCCGTAACGGGCGCGACGAGCGCTGCCGCCGGCGCGGCTGTCGCCAGCAGAGAAAGTCCGAACACCGCAATTGCAAGCGGCGCCGAGCGCCGCATGTTGCCCCTGATCCCCACCGTTGCTCCTTTCGCCTCGAGTGCGGCGGGAACCCTACCAGCTCATCGGCAGCGGCCGGGTGAGCACGAAGACGGGCGCGTGATAGGCAGGTCCTCGCCCCACCAGCCCGTCCACTCCCGGTCCTACGGCCCAGGATTGGACCTGCGACCGCCCGGCCCCCAGCGCGACGGATCGGGGCCGGCTCAGTTGCTCGAGCCCATGTCCGTTGATCCTCGTTGGTCGGTGTCGGGCCTGATACGGCTCAGTTTGTTCCCCAGACTGTTCCGCGAACGCACGTGCGAGCCAAGCGTCTCGGACAACCGGCGCCCCGCCCTCCCCCTCATCGGAGCGCTGGAGCAACGAGCGGCTGGACTTCGCGACTCCCGGATGCCGAGCCTCGTCGCTCCCTACCGCGAGGAGCTGCAGGCCTATGATCAAGGGCACGAGATGCCCGACCAACTCGTTGGAACCGTCGAGGAGCTTGGACCTGGATCGGTCCGGGGAATCGGAGACTTTGCCGTGCTCAACATCGGCGGTGAGCGGTACGCCCTCTCGCGGCACTGCCGGCATCTGCGCGCTGATCTCGCGAGCGGCAAGATCGACAAGGACGGTTGCCTCGTCTGCCCCTGGCACCAAGCGCGCTACGACCCTAAGACGGGCCGGATGGTCGTCGGGCCGCAGAGAGGCTTCGAGAAAGTTCCGGGGCTCGACACCGCGTTCATTCAGCTAACGAAGGTCTGGCCACTACGCCGCGTCCAGGTCGTCGAGCGCGACGGCAACGTCTATCTGCGCGACTGACCCTGCGTGATCGCGATCGGCCGGCTGCGGATGAGCAACCAGCGGAACGTGCGCGAGCGTCATGTTGCCTTACGTGCTCAAGACGGACGGACGGGAGTGCTCTCGGGCATCGGCGAAGCTGCAGATCCCGCGCCGGTCGAGTGGTATTCGCAAGACTTCACCTTGAACACGACATTGCCCCCATCTTCGGGGAAGGGAGCGGCGATGTTGATCTCCGTCATGCCCGGATACCAGTCCGGCTAGCGAGTGGCATAGGTTAAAGCCGTGGTAGCGCGGAGGCTGCTCATCGTCACGGCGAGCGCCCTGATGGCCCTGACAGCAGGCTGCTCGGCGAGCACTCCCGCCCGGCACGCCGCGGATGCGGCGGCCGAACGGGCCAGCCCGCCCGTCAAGTACCACCTCCCAGTGGTGGCCGCAGGTGACATTACTCTGGCTTTCGCCGGAGACGTGCACTTCGCCGGGCGCGTCGCGCGTCTGCTGAAGGATCCGGCCGCTATGTTCGGCCCCATCACCTCCGTGCTCAAGTCGGCGGACTTCACGGCGGTGAATATGGAGACCCCGGTCACCAGTCGAGGCCAGCCGCAGCCGAAGACCTATCACTTCACCACCACGCCGGACGCGTTCAACGCACTCCGCGACGCTGGCGTGGACCTCGTCACTATGGCCAACAACCACATCCTGGACTACGGACAGACCGGGCTGGCGGACACGCTCGCCGCGGCGAACGCTGCGCATTTCTCTTACGTGGGAGCGGGAGTCAACGCGGCGGCGGCCTGGGCGCCCTACGTGACGACGATCAACGGCACGAAGATCGCGATCGTCGGCGTATCCCAAGTGACCGAACTGGCCTCGTCCTGGGTGGCCACGGCACACCGGCCGGGCGAGGCCAACGCGATCAACCTGCGCCGCACGCTCGCGGCCGTCCGGGTCGCGAAGCGGCATGCCGGCATCGTCGTCGTGTTCATGCACTGGGGAACGGAAGGCGCGGCCTGCCCGGACCAGAACCAGCTGTCGCTGGCGCCGAAGCTGGCTGCCGCGGGGGCGAGCATCATCGTCGGCGCGCACGCGCACATGCTCCAGGGCTCGGGCTGGCTCGGCCACACGTTCGTCGCCTACGGCATGGGCAACTTCGTGTGGTGGGAACACTCCTTCAGCACGGCGACCGGAGTGCTGAAGCTCACCTTGCACCCGCACGCGCCGTTGACCGCACGGCTCGTCCCCGCGGTCGTCTCCGAGACCGGGCAGCCGATCGTGGATCAGGGCGCCGCCGCCCGCCACGCCCTGGCGCACTACGCCAGCTTGCGCCTGTGCGCCGGGCTGTCCGCGAGTCCGCCCGCCGGGGCGATCACGCCGACCTCGGCCGGCTGATTGCGGCAACGACTCCGTTCACCCAGACTCACAGCTGGCCCTCGCGTGTTCGGACGATCGCTGTGGCTGTCCCGCTGCGCCGCAGCCCGCGCTTGAGTTGGCGAGGTACCAGTCGCGCCAGGGCGATCGGGGCCGAAGTCAACCTTGCAACCGTCCGACCCATCCTGCCGGACCGCAAAGTGCGCGATTTGCAGGTGCTTTTTAGTCGGGGAGACAGGATTTGAACCTGCGACCGCCCGGCCCCCAGCCGGGTGCGCTACCAGACTGCGCCACACACCGTGGCTGTTGCGGCCCGCGGGCCGCTATTCGACCGGATGACCGCCGCGACGCCCGCGCCCCATGGCCCTATCGGGACGGTGCGTGGGTCCGTCAGACTGCGCTCCGATCGGGTGCAGCGAGCCTCGGAGCACCCAGGCTTGGACATTCTGGCGGGACGGACGCGCCCGGGTCATCCGTAGCGCCTGAAACCCACCGGCACGAGGAAGCTCTTGCCGCCAAAGGCGTCAAACAGTAGGCAATGTCCGAGAACCTACAGCTGGTCCACTCGATCCTGGCGGAGTGGGAACGCGGCAACTTCAGATCAGTCGACTGGGCCCATCCGCGGATCGAGTACGCCATCGCCGACGAACCCGGCTCGCAGCTGGCGCGCGGTGTGGCTGCGATGACGCGCACATGGCGCGAGTTCTTGACCGTTTGGGACGACTATCGCGTTGAGGCCCACGACTACCGCGAGCTCGACGACGAGCGGGTGCTGGTGGCCCTCAGGGCGCAAGGTCGAGGGAAGACCAGCGGACTCGACATCAGTGCAGCCGGAGGCGGGCGGGGGAGCGCGAACGTCTTCCAGATGCGCGGTGGCAAAGTCACAAAGCTCATCTCGTACTTCGACCGCGACCGCGCCCTCGCTGACGTCGGGCTCGCGGCGGAGGGCGAGGCCAACGCACCAAACAGCTTATGACGAACCCGGTACGGAATGTTCCACCGGATAGGAGTCGGTGAAAGCAGATGCTTCTCCCAACCCAGCAACCTCGTGATTTCGCACTTGATGATGGGCGCGTTGTTCGCATTCGACCTTTGCACGCGACCGACCGCGTGACATACGAGTGCGCGGTGTACTCGCTTTCGCCACGCTCGCGATACCTGCGATTTTTCACGCCCATCGAGAAGATGAGCAAAAGAATGCTCGACCTGATGACGCAGGTTGACGGTGACCGACACGTGGCGTGGTTGGCCTCGACTCCCGACGAAGGCGCCGGCGTGGGTGTGGTCCGGTATGTACGGGCCGCCGAGGACCCCCAATCGGCCGAAGTTGCGATCGCAGTCGCCGACGACTGGCAGGGCGCTGGCCTCGGCGGCGAGCTGATGAGGCAAACGGTTGACCATGCCCGGCTGGCCGGCCTCGACTTGCTGACCGCCACGACGCTGCGCGAGAACTCGGCGGCTCCGGGCATGTTGCAAGCGGCCGGCTTCGCCGCGAAACCGGGTAGCGGTATGTACCGCGAGCTCGAGATTCGATTGGAGGCGCGGCGCCCGGCGCGACGCTGCTGATCGCCGACGCCCCTCGCGCCTGTACCGCTCGTTGGCACGGTTCAGCGCTCGTCGCGTTGGGGAGCGTGCGCCGAGCCGACGAACTTGATCTCTTACCGGTCGACCGCCTGCACAGCACCACGCAAATCGACCCGAAGGTACGGCGATCGGATCGGTGTACGCTGCGGTCGTGGAGGAGTCCGGAGCATCGCGTTACGAGCGCGCTCGCGCCGAGCAGGTATGGAACGTTCCGTCCCGATACAACATTGCGGCGGACGTATGCGACGGGAGGCCGCCTGACGCACTCGCGATGGTGCACGAGGATCCCGACGGCGCGGTGCGGATGGTGCACTGGGGCGAACTCCAGGCACTCGCCAACCAGGCAGCGAACCTGCTCGCAGACCTAGGCGTAGAGCGCGAAGACCGCGTCGCGGTCGTGCTTCCCCCGACTCCCGAGACGGCCGCGGTCTTCTTCGCGACCTGGAAGCTCGGAGCGATCCTGTTGTCGATGTCCGTGCTCTACGGCGATGAGGGGATCGCCCACCGGCTGCGCGACTCCGAGCCGCGTGTCCTGGTAACCGACGCCGCCAACGCCAGCCGCTTCGAGGGCGCCCCGGTCGAGCGCGTCTACATTCTCGACCCAGTCGACCTGGCGACGCAGGGAGCGCACTTCGCCACAGCCGACACCGCTGCCGAGGACCCGGCCCAGCTGTACTACACCTCGGGCACGACCGGGCTCGCGAAGGGCATCGTGCATGCCCATCGCTACCTGCTCGCACACAACGAGTTCGAGCACTGCCACAACGTCCGCGCGGGCGAGCGCTTCCACGGCATGGGGGAGTGGGCTTGGGCGGCCGGCATCTGCCCGCTGCTGGGGCCGTGGCGCCACGACGTGGTTCAGCTCGTGCTCGAGCGACGCGGTGGCTTCGACCCGCACCGACAGCTGGACTTCCTCTCGCGTCACCGCGCAAGCAACGTGTTCGCCACGCCCACGGCGATCCGCTCGATGATGGCGATCGGTAACGCGAGCGAGCGCTACCCGCAGAGCTTCCGTGTGGTGTGCTCGGCGGGCGAGCCCCTGAACCCCGAGGCGATCCGATGGTTCCGCGACCAGTACGGGGTCACCGTGCTCGACTACTACGGTCTCACCGAGTCCTATCCCCTGTGCGGCAACTTCCCCTGGATGGAAGTGCGGGAGGGCTCGATGGGAAAGCCGATGCCGGGTTGGGATGTGGCAATCCTCGACCATGACGAGAAACCCCTGCCCGCAGGCGAGCGCGGTGAGATCTGCCTGCGCGCACGCACGAATCCCCATTACCCGCTCGGATACTGGCGCCTGCCGGCGGCGAGTTCAGAAACGTTCGGCGGTGAGTGGTTCCACACGCAGGACGCCGCCCGTATGGACACTGACGGCTATGTCTGGTACGAGGGCCGCGCCGACGACGTGATCATCGCCGCCGGCTACCGCATCGGGCCGTTCGAAGTCGAGTCGGTCTGCCTCGAGCATCCGGCCGTGGCGGAGGCCGCGGTCGTCGCTGCACCCGACGAGCGCCGTGGCTCGGTGGTAATGGCGTACGTTGTCGCGGCCTCGGGCCACGACACCTCGGAGCAGACGGCGGAGGACATCAAGGCGTTCGTCCGCGAGCGGCTTTCCGCCTACGCGTACCCCCGCGCGATCGAGTTCGTGGCCGAGCTCCCGAAGACCCTCACCGGCAAGATCCGCCGCGTGGAGCTTCGCGAGCGCGCACGCAAGCGTCATTAGCGGGCCAATGCCGTTGTCCCTCATTCGTGGCTCGTCGGTG
>CAVYZV010000005.1:0-625424 GCA_963773145.1 uncultured Solirubrobacteraceae bacterium | reverse complement strand
CACAGTGACGCCCGGTATGGAGCTGAAGTACAACAAATACTACATTGGCCTAGCCCGCGACGGAAATGCAGACAACTTTGTCATCTTCCGCGCGCGCCGAGAGCATCTTGTCGCCGAGTTTCGCATTCATCGGAGTGACGAGGTGACCGCACTCGTCGATGCGTCCGGCATCGAGGCGATGCCATACGACAAGCGCTTTGGCCACTATCGCATCCGCCTAACACACGAGGATCTGGCAAGCCAGCGCGATTTTCTGCTTGAGCTAATCCGTCGCGCGAGCGGCGTACCGCTCCTAGCTGAGGACGCAGGCACCGCGTAGGGCTTCGTAGCGCTGTCGCTGGTGAGATGGCGCGCTAGTCGGGGTACGGACGCGAGCGCGGTGACATACGCCTAGATCTCCGACAGACGCTTGTCACGGCTCGTCAGAACTTGGCCTCGCGGCCGCGGTAAGTGCGACGGTTTCGATCTGACCAAGGAGGTTCTCCAGCACGCCGGCGCCGCGGGCGGTGGTGTCTAGCTCGCAGGTCGACTACTTGAACCTGGCGCCCCGTGACCGGCGGGCGGACGGTTGGAAGAGCAGCTCGGACTCCCCGGTCCGAGCCGTTCGGGAGCGTCGAGATGCATCGGGCGCAAACGGGTCGAGATATCATCCACGGCGGGGCGTCGGGCTCCAGCGAGCTGGACCGCGAACACTCTCCCGGTGAGCTCGAGCCGATCGCTCGGGACGGTGAGCAGCTCGAGCGCCACGCAGAGGTCATCGGCGGGGTTCCACTGGACGCCTCGGTCGCGAGGCCACAGCAGACGCCGTTTGCCGAGCACGGCGCGCCGCTCATCCGTCATCAGGCTGCGCGAGCGCGCTTCGGGTCCTCGCCTGTCGCCTTCGGCGAGCCGCGTGGTGAGCTGCTGCCCAGGTCGAGCCGTCGTGCGCGTGCAGGGAGGCGATCACCCCGTCGACGAGCGGCTTGAGAACCTTCGCCGGCGCTAACGGTGTCGACGTCGGGACGCCGAGCACGAGCCGCAGCCCATACGACCTGCGGTCGAGATGCTCGTGAACCTTGATCTCCGCGTGGCTCATCGCCAGCCAAACCGCCGCCGGCTTGGTGGCCTCGGTTAGACGAGGCACTCGGTGACTCCCCGGCCCACTCGGCTGCGGTGTCCTGCTCGCGCCACGACTCGAAGTCCGCATCGCGGTCTGCTGTCGCGTAGCTGACGTGGTGCAGCGCGTCTCCTCCGAGCGGTTCGGGTGGCGGACGGGCAGCTGGCGCGTCGCTCGAGCCGCAACCCCTCGGCCGCGGCCGCCGTCGAAGGCGCCCGTCCCGACGTTGTAGATCAGGACGTTCTCGGTGTCGCAGAACTCCGGTACGGGAGAGCCGTAGGAGGCGCTCAGGATCTCGCCGGCGCCGGGCGCAGCTGACCCACTCGCCGCGCGCAGCTCCTGCGCGCAGCTCGCGCAACGCGCCCCTGGGGCTGAACGGGAGCCGGTCAACCGACCACGCGTCGACCGCACCGGTGCGCGGATCACGCGTGACGATGAACGGAGGTCCGGTGGGGCTCCGCCAGCATCTCGGGCTCGATGTGACCTGGTCGACCGGGAAGCAGTTCGCGCAGCGCCTGATCGGCGCGACCCGCTTCGCGCGGCCGCCCAGTCGTCGAGCTCTCGCGTGCCGAACACGGAGCAGACCTTCATGTACGGACCCGGTCCAGCCGCTGCCGCGCGAGGGCTCCCGCTGATCGTCCGGCAGCTCGCCGAGTGAACGCGCGCATCGCTTGCGCTCAGGCCGCGCTGGATGTTGAGCACGTAGCCCTCGGGGTTCTCGGCGACCCAGGCCAGGTAGCCAGGGTCGTCGTCGATGAACGTTCCCATGCTCAACTCGCAGCTATCAGTCCGACGCAGCAAACTATTGACGCTACACGCAAGCACAGCGGCCGCCGGCACCGCCAGCCACCTCATCGCGAGCTCTTGATGTGCGATCACGGTGCGCGTAGCGGTCGAGGAAACGCTAGACAGGTCTGAGAGCTCCGCGTTGCGATGGGACACCGATGCGGGAGAGCATCTTGTCCGGCAGCGGATCCCACTCGATGATCTCCCCACCCGCGAGCCCTGCGTCGATGGCCTCCCGCTCGGAAGCGAGCTGCTCGTAGATGAGTGGCCGGTCTAGGTCGAGATCGTCGGCCCATCGTCTTTCGCTTCGCGCGCGAGGACGTCTGCCCATCGTTCTCCTGTGCCAAACTCTTTGATCAACTCGTCATCGAGTCCATCGGCTCCACCGACGACGGCGCTCAGGACATTCATCAACTCTGCTCCGTCCAGTTGGTCGCCGAGGAGGTGGTGTTCGAGCACGATCTTGCCTGTGGTCTCGTCAAGCCACAGCATTCCGAACCTGTGGCCGCGGTTCAACGCGTTCAGGGTCTTGAGGATCTCTTGTTCGCGTCCGTCCGAGACATCGACATTGGTTAGGACCCATGAATACACCTCAACGATGGTGCGGTCATCTACGCTGTAAACGCTGAGATACGCCCCGGGTGCTCTCATAGAGCACTTGGAAGGCGGTTCCCTCCGCGTTTTCGCTGGACTGGATCCCTTCACGGGCGAGATCCGCGAACTTGGTCGGCGACTGTAGAAACGCTCATGTCTCAAGTCTCCTTGCCGGGTTTCTGCTCAACGGGCACAATCGATGCCGCTCGGGTTTCGTCGTGTCGAAGGTAGGAAATCTGACACGGCTTCTGAATACGTGATCGGCTCAGCAAGCGGTAAAGGTCACCGGGGTCATCCACGAGCGAACCATCGAAGGCAATGATCACGTCGCCCCGCTGCAAACCCGCCTTGGCCGCTGGACTTCCCTCGCTTGGCTCATCCACGACGACAGCGCCGGAAGCCTGTTTCGAGGCTGCTTCTCCGTAGCTTGTCGAACCTATGGAGCCGAATGCCGCGCATCGCTGATGATCTCTTGCGACCAGGCATACTCCGATCACGCGTCCGTTCCACCAACTAGTGGAGCCGGTGAACCAGCGCGAGCCGATGGGCGGGGTCGATGTGGGCTCATGCACTCAGGTGATGGCTCGTGAGGAACTGGGAGTCGCCACGCCATGAGCTATGCACATCACTGAGCGCTCGCGCAAGAGAAATCTTCGGGTGGGCGAGGCCGGCGCTCGCTACCGGTTTTCGAAAACCGAACGCACGTGGGGGAGCCAACTCCCGGAAAAGCCAGCGTTCTCCCCTGATTTCGCAAAGTGCGAGCTTTTTGTGACCCACGAGCTTTTTGTGACCCACGGTCTCCGACGCCGGCGGCGTTAGGAAGCACAGCGGGCCACCCGAATGCCTGGCGCTCGGTCCTGGGCGGCCGTGAGCAATGATTGGACGAGTGACGATCGAACGCGGACCCCCGAAGGACGAAACATGGGCCGGATACACCCAGCGGTTTCCGCACGGGGTGCGGATCGCCCAACGGATCGTCTTCCGCCTCGAGCCCTACCTGAGCAAAGTCGAGCAGACGTGGGAGCTCGTCAAACGCCCCAACTGGATCGCGTTTCAGAGGCCAGGACGGTTCGACCCGGTTCTCGTCCACATCAGCGCAGATCCCGTGGAGTTCGTTGTCAAGCTCCGGAAATGCCCCAAGCTGCTGGGACACCCGAATCCTTACGAAGACCTAAGAGAGTGGTGGGACGAGGAGTATCGGCAATGGCAATGGGCGATCGAAAAGCTCAACGAAGTACCGAACGACCTCACGATCGCCGTCGACATATCGCGTAAATACCAGCCCAAGACCGGTGAAATGGAGGCTCCTCTTACCACCGCGCCTTGCGACCAATGTACGTGCGAACGATCACGACGCGCGTGAGGCCACATCGGCGTGTCCCGGCGGCAGCGCTCCTAATGGCCGGGTTTGTAGTGCTGGTGGATCGCGTTCACCTCGCCCGACCAAAACGAGAGCTTTTCACTCGCCGAGGCTTTCGGCTGGAGGAGCCCATAGTGCTCGGCGAGCCTGTAGAACCCAGAACCCGCGTCGTTCTCGTCGAGGTAAATGACGATCGAAGAGATCATGTGACCCGATTTCGGCCTCTCTCGTTCCACGATGAGGCCGAGCAGATGCCCCATCGCAGCGCGATCGCTTGCGAGTTCAAAGTCGAACCGCGGCAGTCCCGTTCGTGTGTTCAGGACGCTATTGAGCTCGGTGTACGAGGTGGTGCGACCCATCTGTGCCCGCTCAATCAGGAACTTCAGCCCAGCTTCGGTCAGCGTCGCCCATTCTGCTTCGGTTCGATTGAAGGGCGTCGGCGAGCTCGCAGCCATCGGCGCACTCTAGCCAACCGCGCTCGGCTGCACCCGTCTGAACGCCTACTCGTTTCGAGCACCTGACCGATCACCCAGTCGATCATGGCGAGGAACCGTTCAAATGTCTCGCAGTCGGCAAGGATCGACAGCGGGAAGCTGGGGTACAGCGGCTCCAGTTGCCCGTCCGTGATACTCACTTCGGGCAGCGCGTTAAGCCGGGTCTGCAGGTCGCGGCGGAGCTCGAGATCATCAAACGGTGGCCTCCTAGAGAGTGAGGAAGAAAGTGGAGCTCGACATATCCCGTGGTGTAGCCGCGGTAAAGGGCGAAGGGCGTCAGACGGCCCACAATCCCGACTCTTAACGCCCGGGTTCTTGGCACCCCGCCCGAACGTGAGCGTCAGGGGCGGGTCGTGCCGGTCGGCCCAGGCGAAGATTCGCTCGATGACATTCGCCTCCTGCTCGCCGCGTGCGGCGCGGTACGCCGCCAGCCACGAGGCGCGATCCCAGGTTGCACTCTCTGCGCGCCCCTTGGCGTGGCGAGCGACCTGAGTGTCGCCGATCAGGTGTGGGACGAGAATCTGCAGCTCCTCGCCCTCAGCGAGGTATTGCTTGAGCTCGACGGCCAGTACCTCGACCTTCGGCATGTGCTCGTTGAGGAACTCAACGATCGCGCGTAGCTCGTTCGGGATCGAGTCGCCTACGAACATTAGGCGGACACGGCCGGCCGTTAGGTTCGTTTCGACCCGCTCCCAGAAATCCTCCGGGTCGTCGCAGCCGAGCTTCTCGGAGAGCACGTCCGCGGGATCGCTGTCGCACTCGGCTTCGAAGCGGGCGCGGATCGTTCCAAGCTTCCAATGCGAGAGCCCGTTGGCCGCGTACTCGAGCATCTGGCGAACCACCTCACGCCGGATACGCGTATCTGTGCTCCGCTTGACCTCAACCAGTGTCGGGGTCGCCTGCTCGTCGATAAACAGATGATCAACGCTGAAGCGATCAGCGGCATCCTGCTCGGAAGCGATCCCGAACTCGCGGGAGATCAGCAGCCAGCGACGGGGCTCGCCGTCAGCCGATAACAGGTCCGGGTGGTCGGCGAGCAGCTTCTGAAGGCACGCCTCCTTCGCGTATAGCTGTTTGTCCATCCGAACCAACTCGCCACCGCGTCGTAAGTAAATCCAGCCGGCCACAGCGAGCCCGAGCCTACCGCGCTTCACGCCATCGCATCTCCGTAGGCGAGCCGCACAGCCTGCTCGGCCACCGCATGGCCCTTGCAGCCGGGTCCCACATCGCACAGTTGCGCGGTTCTCACGTCGGCTGTAACGCTGCGTTGGTGGGCATTTCCTACGCCGTCACCGCGAAACCGGCCGCGCGGACTCGCGCAGTCCCATGCCCGCACCAAACCTACAGACGTGCGGAACGACGGCTGGCTCGTGCCGGCTTTGCACGTGAGGCGGACCTTGAGACCGAGGCCTTCTCACGTTGCTTCAGCCGGACGCCGGATGCCAGCGGCGCCTCGCGCCTGCACTCCGACGGCGACCTTCAGACAAAGGCGTTCTCGCTTGCGACGCCACGCCCGACCTGTCGGCACCGCAGACTCTCCGCTCAAGACAGCACAGGACGTACCTGGCGGCCCGCCGGAGGCAGAAAACCGCTCATCTCTAGGGAGCGCGGAGCTCTATGTGTATGCGCTGGACGATGAAACGCCTCAGAGCACTGCCTCGAGAGCCTCGATGTCGACGTGCTCAGTCGCATACAACGCGCACGCATACCGACACACTGGCTGAGGTACGTGTCTCGGAGGTGCAGGACGGTGCCTTCAGCAGGAATCAACATTGAGGCCTACACGGTGGCGCCCGACCCGCGCACGCGGCACGCACGCTTTGGCTGCTCGCCCGAGGCCTGGTCGTCTGGCCTCGCGCCCGCCGCTGGGGCGCCTACTATGGCGAAGTCAGACCCGCCCAAAAGGGATGACTTCGGCGGCGGTGGAGATGTAGGGCTCCGGCTCGTGTCTCGCCGCCGCTTTTGTGTGCAGGCGGGATCACGCCAGGGCCACCACCTCCTCGAGAGCGCGCGCGGCGTGTGCGGTCCTCCCGCGGCGCGTGTGCGGTTTCGTGTGCGGTGCGCGCGAAGGCGGCCCCGGGACGACGCCGGAAACGGTGCGGGCCACGCGCCCGGAAACTGCCTGCTCAGAAGCGAAGAACTGACGGCTCGAGCGGCCACCGGAAGTCCCCTGACGACAACCGGCAGTAATCGGGGAGACAGGATTTGAACCTGCGACCCCCGAGCCCCAGCCCGTGGCTATCGACCTCCGCAGGAAGTCATCGCGCACGCAAGCACGGACGGTGCCCAGTGGGCGACATGGCCATACGCCGGTGCGTGCCAAGAGGTGCTTCGGCCCGGGAAATGGTCCTGAAAAGGTCCTGGTCCCAAAATCGCGCCCTCCTTAGCGTCACCCGCCCTCGTCTGGCGTCTCAAGAATCCCCTCATTACCAGGGAAAACGAGAATGGCGAGACCCAGATTCGAACTGGGGACACCACGATTTTCAGTCGTGTGCTCTACCAACTGAGCTATCTCGCCGCGACGGCCGATGCTAGCGACTCGTAGCCGCCCGAGCGACCATCGGGACCCGGATTGCGCCCGCCCCGTGGGCTGCCGCGCCGCCGCCGCATCGCTCGCGTCAGCCGGCCGCCGAACGGCCGTCCCAGGGCCCGCAGGCGCCGCCTCAGCCCTTCTCCGCCGCCCAGGCTTCCAGATACGGCAGCGGGTCGATCGGTTTGATCCCCGCCGCGTGCCAGCCGCCCGGCCACATCTCGAAGTGCAGGTGGGAGCCGGTGGCGTCGCCGGTCATCCCGGCCTTGCAGAGGAGCTGGCCCGCCGTGACGGTCTGTTCGGCCTTCACGGCGAACGAGTTGGCCACGCAGTGGGCGAACATGAAGTCGAAGCCCACGGCGGTGTGCTCGACGAGGTAGTAGCCGGCTCCGCCGGCCTGGTTGGTGGCCTGGGTGATCGTGCCGGCGTAGGGGGCCACGTCCGGCGTCCCTTCGGGCGTGAGTATGTCCTGGCCTTCGTGGTAGTAGCCGTTGCGGGGAGCCCCGAAGCGGTTTTCGGGGCCTCCGAAGCTGTAGGTCCCCTGGACCGGGAACACGGCCCCTTCGGCCGCCGACTGGGCCGGGCTCGGCACGCCCGCGACCGGCGCTACCGTCGATGGCGGCGGGGCGGCGGGCGGAGGCGCCTTGACTTCGAGCGTGACCACACGCGAGATGTGGGCGAGTTCCACGAGCGCCGCGCGGTTGTGGTCCTGGCCGGTGACGAGCACGTGGTAGCTCCCGGCCGCCAGCTTCGATCCCGAGGGCCAGCTCACGGTCAGGGTCCGTTCGGTGTGCACCCACCCCATGCGGGCGAGGATCGCCGACCCGGCGGTGCCCGCGAGGGGCGTGATTTTGACCTTCACGTACACGGTTCCCACACCGGGCTCGCTGACCTTCAGGGTCACCTTCGGGGGCTTTCCCGGCGTCGAGGACTTGGGCACCGACAGGGCGGTCAGCACCGGGTGGGCGCCCGCCGGGCGGTAGGGGACGAGCTTTGCCCCCGTCTTCTCCACGGCTGATTCCTCAGAGCCGGTCGGAGCGGCCGCCCCACCCGGGGCGCCGGAAATGGCCTGGGCCGGAGCGCTCGCGACCCACGGGACCGCGGCCACCGCGAGCGCAGCGGCCATTCTGGGGATTCGGGCGGCTCCCACGGGGACCCCATCGGCAGCCCGGCGCGATACCTACAACCCCCCGGGACGCCTATTGCACGCCCGTCCGGTCCCCGCTCGCGAGCCGGTCGGGTCCGCCGGGCCGCCGGCACGCGCGGTCCGCTGCGGTGCGGCGCGCCCGTCCCCTGCCCGGGGCCCGTCCCCTACTCCCGGGCTTCGAATTCCTCGATCAGGGATCTGTACGTGAGGCCGAGGCCCTCGGAGATCGACGTCCTCGCCTGCCAGCCGAGCTCCCTTTCGGCGAGGCTCGCGTCCAGGCAGCTGTGCTGGAGCTCTCCGGGCCTCAGGTCCTCGAGCTGGGCGTCGATCGACTTGCCGGCCGCCTCCGACAGCTCCCTCCAGATCGTGGCCACGTCGGTTTCCTCGCCGGTGGCCACGTTGAAGGTGCCCGCCTTCCCCCGCGCCCGCAGCAGCGCGTCCACCACGTCGGCCACGTATACATAATCCCGCGTCGGCTTCCCGTGTCCGTAGAGCTTCGGGGCCTGGTCGGTGTAGAGGTGGTGGGTGAAGATCGCCACCACCCCCGCCTCACCGTGGGGGCTCTGGCGGGGTCCGTAGACGTTGCCGAGCCGCATCGTGGCGTTGGGGATGCCGTGCGACAGGTACCACGTCTTCACGTACGCCTCCGCCGCCCACTTCGAGGACCCGTAGGGAGAAAGCGGCGCCGGGATCCGGTCCTCGCCCGTGGGGCGGGGAGCTTCGTCCCCGTAGAGGGCTCCACCGGTGGACGTGAACACGACCGGGGCCTCGTTTTCGCGCGCCACCTCGAGCACGTTGAGCGTCCCCTTCACGTTCACGTCGCAGTCCCTCAGCGGGTCCTCCACCGAGGCCACCACACTCGCCTGGGCCGCCAGGTGGTAGATCGCCTGCGGGCTGCACGTCCCGGGCAAGGGCTCGCAGCCCGTCGAGGTCCACCACGTCGAGCTCGTGGAGCTCCGCCCCCGCTGCCACCCGCGCGCGGTCGCCCGAGGAGAGGTCGTCCACGACGGTCACGGTGTCCCCCTGCCCGAGCAACGCGTCGACGACGTGCGAGCCGATGAAGCCGGCCCCGCCGGTGACGATCGCTCGTTCCGCCATTCCGGCTGGGAATCTACCGGCCGCCCCGCGCGGGCAACCCGGTGGGCTCGACGGCGCTCACCGGCGCGGCCGTCTAGACCGTCGAGACGGGCGCCGCGAGCAGATCCTCGACGGCGTGGACCGACTCGTCGATCCGCTCGAGCACGCTCACGCCGTCGAGCTCGTCGGCCGGAAGGCTGCCTCCGACGGCAGGGCCTCCGAGCACGATCGGGATCTCGGGGTGCTGGGAGCGCAGGTCGCGGATCGCGATCTCGAGCGAGTCCTCGATCCCATGGACCATGTCCCCCACCACGACCACGTCGGGGTGTCTGCTGGTGACGGCCTCGATCAGGTCCCCTGGCGCGAGGTTGGTGTCGAGCACCGTGCGGAAGCCGGCCGCCGCGAGCTGGTCGTGGACCATCTGCAGCGCGAGCGTGTGGGAGTCCCCTTCGACGCTCGCGATCAGCACCCGCTGGCGAGTGGGCTGGGCTTCGGCGGTCATGTAGCGGCTGAGCGTGGCGAGCACCCGCTTGATGATCGAGAGGGCCCGGCGCTCGCGGTCCTCGTCGATCTCGCCCGAGGCCCTCAGGACGCTCACCCTTCTCAGGGACGGGCCGATCACCTCGGCGTGCAGCATCGTGGGCGTCACCCCGCCGTCGATGGCGGCGGCGATGGCTTCCTCGGCCTCCTCGGCATCGCCTCGGCCGAGTGCCGCCACGAAGGTCTCGAGCGTGCTCTCCACGATCGCCTTTGGGTCGGTGGCCGCACTGCCGGCGGCGTCGTTGCCGTGCTCCTCGAGCACTTCCATGAACGCGTCCAGCAGCACCGGGTCGAAGTGCTGGCCGCGCTCCTCACGCATCATCCGGATCGCCTCCTCGACGGGGAAGGCGGGGCGGTACACGCGGTCGCTGGTGAGCGCGTCGAACACGTCCGCGACGGCCACGATGCGGCCCTCGATCGGGATCGCCTCGCCCTTCAGGCCCCGCGGATAGCCGGAGCCATCCCACTTCTCCTGGTGGCTCAGCGCGATAGTGGCAGCCATGTCGAGAATCGCCGACGAGGACCCCCGTACGAGGCGGTGACCCTCCTCGGCGTGGGTCTCGACGATCGCCCGCTCCTCGGGCGTGAGGGGGCCGGGCTTCAAAAGGATGTGGTCCGGAATCGCGACCTTGCCCACGTCGTGCAGGGGCGCCGCGTGGCGGATGCGCTCGCAGAACTCCGCGTCCATGCCGATCTGCTCGGCCAGCAGCAGCGAGAAACGACCGATCCGCTCGACGTGCTTGCCGGTGTCCTCGTCGCGGAACTCGACCGCCATCGAGAGCCGCCTCACGGTCTCGGCCTGGGCGACCTCGAGCTCGGTGAGCGCCTTCTTGAGCTCACGGGTGCGGCGCTGGTTGGCCTCTTCCAGAGCGACCCGGGCCCGCTCGGCGGCGTACCAGCCGATCGCGCCGGCCACCACCGCGAGGCCCACGAGCACGGCACACAGGGTGGGGGACGCCTCGGTGGCGTAGACGGCGATCGCGGTTCCGAACCCGAGCACGCACCACACGAGCAGCACGACGATCGCAAGCGTGCGGTTGTGTGCCGGACGTTCGTCGGGCGTCGCGGTCGGCGTCCTGCGTCCTCGCGCCGGCGCGGGCGCTCGGTGATTGTCTTGCGGGAGGCGATTCAAGTGCTGGGAATTCGGTCGGACGGCGGGCGATCGGTGCAGAAATCCTTTACCGGTCACCGGTCCACTCGGCCCTTGGGGGAAGCCCCTTGACGGCTGCAATAGGGGGTGGACGTTTGTTCTAGTTCCCCACACGGCCCTGATACAGCGCCGCCGGCATGTCCCAAAGAACTACAGGGCCTTGAGCGAGAACACGGCCTTGATGTTGAGCGGGTTCGGCGGCGCTTCCAGGATGACGGGCTGGTTCCAGCGGTCGAACCTCAGCCCTCCGCCATCGCGTCCGGGTTTGACGAGCGCGAGCGGATACGGGGTCCCGGTGGCCGACACGTACAAGGTCGCGCCCGTCGAGGTGTCCCTCAACGCAACCGCCTGCTTGCCCGCCACGGTGCGAACGCCCACCGTCCTCACCGCTTGGTGGGAGGACAGTGTCCCCAGCAGGAGGGGACGCAGCTCGGTCAGCGAGGCCAGCGGCTCCAGCGGGCCGTGTCCTGCCGGCGCCTTCAGCCAGCGCCCGGCCAGCGACGGCGCCGCCGCCGGGCCCACGAGCGCTCGCAGCAGTGGCGGGTTCGGCATCACGTAGAGCCAGCCGTCGACCTGCTCGAGAGCGCCAGCCAGGCTCCCCACCGCGAGCGTCCCCCTCCCCCCTTCTCCCCTCACGAGCTCCATGTCGATCGCGAGCGGCCGTGCCGGGCCGGCCACCTTGCCCACCACGCGCACCGTGGCCGCCTGCGCCGCCGCCGCTTCCACGCGCGCGAGCGCCCGCGCCGGCGGGTCCGAGGCGATTCCGTTGCCCGTGCTCTGACTCCCGCACGCGCACAGCAGCAGCATGCACGCGGCCGCCCCGGCGAGGGTCCCCTGGCGAGCGGCACGACAGCTCAACACACGCCAACCATACGCGCGCGAATAAGATCGCCACCGTGGGGCGGCGCGGGCTTTCCCGGACCGCTCCCGGACCTGTCAGAGAGGAAGGAGTGGCCGATGACCGAGCAGAACCGCCGCATGGTGCTCGCGCAGCGCCCCGAGGGAATGGTGGACGACGGGACCGTCCGCGAGGAAGCGCAGGACGTCCCCGTGGCGGGAGCGGGTGAGGCGCTCGCAAAGGTCCGCTACCTCTCGATCGACCCCACCATCCGCACGTGGATGGACGACGCCCCCGGGTACCTGCCCCCGATCGGGATCGGCGACGTGATCCGCTCCGGCGGGATCGCCGAGGTGCTGGAGAGCAACACCGACACCTACCAGCCGGGCCAGCTCCTGTTCGGGATGACCGGCTGGCAGGACTACGTGATCGCCGACGACGGCGAGCGCGCCCTCCAGGCCCTGCCCCCGGGTGTCCCCCCGACGGCGGCCCTCGGGCTGTTCGGGATCACGGGCATGACCGCCTACTTCGGCCTGCTCGACGTCGGCCAGATGAAGGAGGGCGACGTGGTGGTCGTCTCGGGAGCGGCCGGGGCCACCGGCTCGACGGTGGGGCAGATCGCCAAGCTGAAGGGCGCCAAGAAGGTGATCGGGATCGCCGGCGGCCGGGAGAAGTGCTCCTGGATCGCGGACGAGCTCGGCTTCGACGGGGCCATCGACTACAAGGGCGAGAACGTCGCCGCGCGCCTGCACGAAGAGGCACCCGACGGCATCGACGTGTACTTCGACAATGTCGGCGGCGACATCCTCAACATCTGCCTGGCCCAGCTCGCGATGAAGGGACGGGTTGTGGTGTGTGGGGCGATCTCCGCCTACAACGACCGCGGCGCGGTCAAGGGGCCGTCCAACTACGTCAACCTGATCCGCATCCGGGGCCGCATGGAGGGCTTTTTGATCCTCGACTACCTCGCCCGCATGCCCGAGGGGCAGGCCGAGATCGGCGGCTGGCTCTCAGAAGGCAAGATCAAGTCGGCCGAGCACGTCGTGGAGGGCCTCGAACGGGCGCCCGAGGCGCTCAACCTGCTGTTCACCGGCGGCAACATCGGCAAGGTGATCGTGAAGGTGTGAGGCGCCGCGCCGGGGCGCGGCGGTTGGCCGAAGCCGGCTGCGCCCCCCGGTGGTGCGGCGCCTATTCGAAGGACAGGTCGCCGGTCTTCAGACCGGTGAGCAGCGTGCCGAAGAATTCGCCTTCTTTGCCTTCGGTTTTTTTCAGCTCGACGCAGGCGCCGCCACCGATCGTGTAGGCGATCTTGTGGAAGCTGTTGTCGATCGCCACCACTTCCTGGATCCCGGTGGGGAAGAACTTCGTGTTCTTGGCTTTGACTTCGTCGTTCGTGTAGAGCGGCTTCGTCGGTGGGGCGATTCGGGAGGACGCGATCGTGCACCCTTCCATGGCCCCGCTGAAGGTGATCGTGAACGGATGTTCTTTGGAGTTGACGATCGTGGCGTCCGGTTCCCCGTTCGCCGAGTATTCGATTTCGAGCGGCCCGCCGAATTTCGCCTTCGACGGCGCGATGGTTTTGTTGTTCAGGGTGGTCAGGCCCGGTCTTGCACTTGATGAAGTTGAACACCACCAGGATCTTCAGCGCCGGGAACACGGTCTTCGTGTGGGTCCGCACCGGCTTCACGCCCTTGCATTTGATCCCGATCTGGGCGAAGTTGAGTTCCTGTTCGGAGCTCACCACGCTGACTTCGGCGCTCACGTTGCCGATGAATTCGTGGGTTTCACCGCCTTCGATGGCCGACGCGGAGGCCGCCAGGGCAGCACACAGGAGCCCCGCTGCCAACAGCGCGATCAGCGCTCGTAGGTGCCCCATCGCCTGACTCGTCCTTCCTTGTCCGTTGGCGGGTCCCGGCCCGCAACTCCACCCCGGCACCAGCCCTCCGCCGGCGCCTACCAGCGCCTCAGAAGCTAGCACGGGCATACCGGCGCGGGCAAGGCGTGAACCGGGGGATGGTCACGTCGGCGCAGGGCCGGTCGCGCCCGTGTCAGCGGCGCAGGCCGCTACTTGACGATCGTGAAGCTGAGCGACTGCGGCTTCGAGCGGTTGCCCTGGGCGTTGCGGGCGAGGATCTGAAGCGTGTAGGAGCCGAGGGCGAGCCGCTTGGCGCTCGAGATCCTCCCGGCGAAGCGGACCTTGTTGACGCCGGCGTGGGCGCTGAACGTGAGCACGCCGGCGACGCGACTCAGTTTGCAGGCGGGCTTGTGCCTGTTCCTGCCCGTCGGGGTGACGCAGTGTCCGTGCACCTTGCGGCCGGCGACGCGCTGCACGAAGCTGAAGGTGACGGTCGCGGCTTCGTTGAGGGTGAACGAGAACGTCGTGCCGACGGGCGCTCGCTTGGAGCTGATCTGGGCGAGCGCAGAGCCCGCTCGCCAGCGCGACGCCGACTGGCCGGCGGCCGACACCGAGGGCGTTGAGGTCGTCGAGGTCGTGCCCCCGCCTTTCCCGGAGATGGGTTCCTGGGAGCCACCGCCGGGCTGGGTCGGCGTCGTGTAGGTGATGAGGACGTGTGGCTGACTGCCGGCGGAAGCCGTCGTCGCGCTGCCGCCTTTGGGCACCAGCGACGAGCCGCCGCCGCCGCCCCCTCCGCCGGAGATGATGCCGCCGCCACCACCACCGCCGCCGAACACGCCGCCGCCACCACCACCGCCTACTGAGAAGCCCGCGTTACCGCCCGAACCGCCGGAGCCCAGTTCGCCGGATGCGCCGCTCGCACCCGCGCCGAACCCGCCGCCGCCACCCGCGGTCGAAGTGCCTGCGCCGCCGCCTTCATTTCCGCCCGAGGAGCCCGTCCCGGCCTGCCCAGCCGGTCCGCCGGCGGCGCCTTCGCCCGCTTCGCCGTTTCCACCGCCGCCTCCGCCTCCGCCCGCGACGAGCAGGCGGTCATCCGGGGAGAGGCCATTCGAGCGAGGGGCGCTGCGCACATCGGAGGCTCCGCCGCCTCCTCCGGCACCTGCGCCGCCCCCGTTGAAGCCGCCCGCACCCGCGCCGGTGCCGTTCCCGCCGACCTCGACGTACAGGATCTCGCCCGGCGTCACCGCCAGGTCGCCGCTCACCTCCGCGCCGGCTCCGCCGGCTGCGCCTCCGCTCCCGCCATGCCCTGCGACCGCGTCGACGTGGACGCTCGTGACACCGGCCGGAACCGTGAAGGTCTGCTCGCCGCCCGTGAAGGAGAAGCCTTCCGGTGGCGTGTAGCTGATCTGGATCGTGGGCTGGGTCCCCGGCGTGGCCACTGCCACGCTGCCGCCGGGCGGTGCCAGCGAGGAGCCGCCACCTCCGCCGCCGCCGCCGCGCGTGATGCAGCCCCCACCGCCGCCGCCGCCGTAGACGCCGCCGCCCCCGCCACCGCCGTGGGTTTCGCCGGAACCGCCTACGCCACCAACACCGAGTTCACCCGCCGCGCCAGTGGCCAGCGTGCCTTCTCCGCCGGCACCCCCGCTGCCCCCCGTTGCCGCGCCTCCTCCGAGGCATTCACCGGATTCGTCCGCGTTGCCTTTCGTCCCCGCCGCGCCACCGTTGGCACCCGCAGTGGTTTCACCGGTGCTTCCACCGCCACCGCCACCGCCGGCGACGAGCACGCGATGGTCCGGAGTCAGTCCGGCCGAGGCCGGTGAGGTCCGTACGTCGGAGGCGCCGCCACCGCCGCCACCGCCCGCTCCACCGCCGTTGAATCCGCCGACGCCGGCGGCGCCGTTGCCGGCGACCTCCACGTACAGCGTCTCGCCGGGCGTGACTTCCACTTCTCCCGAGACTTTGGCTCCGCTGCCACCCGCGCCGCCGCTCGCCGCACCGCTGGCCCCGATCGCGGTCACGCCCACGCGGAACACGCCGGCGGGCACCGTGAACGTCTGCTCTTTGCCGACGGGCGAGAAGGTTTCCGTGACCGCGAACGCCGACGCCGGCAACACCAGGGCGAGGAGCCCGGCCGCGAGGACCGCCGCGCAAGACGCCCGCACCTGGGCCCGGGAACGCTCGCGGGATAGACCGGCCGCCGCCATGTGACGGGGCCAACTTGCCAGAGCCATCCCTGCGCCGTCAAGCCCGTCTGGACGAAAAAGCCCGTCGGTGCGGGAACGCGTGCGCGGAGACCCGGCGATTCGCCGTCCGCGCGGCGCTCGGGCGTGTCAGCAGGCGTCGCTAGCCTGCTCCTCGTGAGCTCCGAAGCCCCGCATTCGGGGCGCCCGGCCCATCCGGCCGAAGTCGAAGGAACCGACGCCACGCGCCGCACCCGCCTGGCCAACGAGCGCACCTACCTGGCGTGGTGGAGGACCGGCCTGGCCGCTATCGCCGTGGGGGTGGGGGCCGGCAAGGTGGTCCCCCTGCTCGGCCACAGCGAGGTGCAGTGGCCCTACACGGTCGCCGGCGCCGGCTTCACAGCACTCGGAGTCCTGTGCATCGTGTTCGGTCTGGTGCGCCAGCGCGAGGTCGAGCACGCCCTCGCCCGCGGCGACTTCGCCCCGCCCGACAACGGGATGGTGCTCGCCATCACGGTCCTCGGGGCGGCATTCGGGTTGCTGCTGCTCGTGGTCCTGATCGTGACCTCCTGAGCGTCCACCCGCACCCTTATCGATCCCGGGGACGCGCCGATAGGTCTCAGGTGAGAGCGCACAGCGCAGTTGCGAGCCTCGCCACCACGATTGGCGCGCTCACGGCCTCGGTGGCCACGCTCGCGGTGCTCCCGGTCGGGAACGCCGTCGCCTACTCCGAGCGGTCGGTCGGCACCGCCCAACAGGTCGCCTGGGTTCGCCACGCCGCGGAGCGGTTCGTGGGCGCAGAGCTGACGGCCAATGCTTCCGAAGCATGCGCGGTGCTGGCTGCACCCCTGCGCGCCACGATTCACGGGCGCAGCTGCGAGCAGCGCTGGAAGAGCAGGCTTGCGACCCTCCTGCGCGAGCACGGGATGCGGGCGAGCCTCCGTGCGGAGCGCAGGGCAGCGTCTTCGGCGCGCGTGGTTGTAAAACGCGACACCGCCACGATCGAGCTCCCCGGGGCCCTCTTGAACGGCCCGAACCGCTTCCGCTGGACCGAAAACTGCTGGATGCTCGAGAGCTAGGGGCACGCCGGGTCGCTTATCCTCAGCTGCCGTGCCCCACGTCGAGCCGCACCCGCTGACGAGCCCCGGGGCACCGACGGACGAGGACCTCCAGGCCACCGAGTTCATGGACTGCGCCAGCGACCCGGTGCAGGAGTTGGTCGCACAGGCCACCGAGGGAGCGGCCGGCGAGCGGGAGGTGGCAGCGAGGCTGTTCAGGACGGTCCGGGACCGCATCCGCTACGACCCTTTCCGGACGCCGACCGATCCTGCCGCCTACCGGGCGAGCTCTGTGCTGGAGGCGGGGAGCGGCTACTGCATCCAGAAGTCCGTCGTCCTGACCGCGGCCGCCCGCGCTGCCGGCATCCCCTCGCGGCTCGGCTTCGCGGACGTGCGCAACCACCTCCAGTCCGAGCGGCTGCGGGAGGCGATGGGGACCGACCTGTTCATCTGGCACGGCTACAGCACGCTGTTCGTGGACGGCCGCTGGACCAAGGCGAGCTGCGCCTTCAACGCCGAGCTGTGCGAGCGCTTCGGCGTGGCGGCGCTGGAGTACGACGGCACCGATGACGCGCTGCTGCACGCCTTCTCGGGTGACGGATCGCGCTACATGGAATACGTGCGCGAGCGGGGCATCTACACCGACCTGCCGCTGCACAGCTTCCTGGCCGACTTCCGCGAGCTCTACGGGGAGTATCCGAGCTAGCTTCCCGGCATGACGGGTGTGCTCTACGCGCTGGCGGGCTTCAGCGTCCGCCACCGCCGCGCGGTCCTGATCGTGTGGCTGCTCGTGACGGTCGCCGCGGTGGTCGTCTCGCACAGGCTCGGGGACACCACCAGCGACAGTCTCTCCCTTCCAGGGACCGACAGCCAGCAGGCCACGGCGGCGTTGGAACGGGCGTTCCCCGACCAGGCCAACGGCAGCAGCCCGATCGTGATCCATGCCCCTCGGGGAACGCTCACGGAAGCGCAGAACGCGCAGGCCGTCGACGCGGCGGCGGCGGCCGTGGCGAAGGCCCCCCACGTGGCATCGGTCGTCAACCCACTCACCCCGGCCGGCGCGGGCGCGTTGAGCAAGGACCACACGACCGGCTACCTGTCCGTGACCCTCGACGTCAGCCCCGGGGAAATCTCCAGCGGGGAAGCCCAGACGATCATCGACGCGGCCGCGCCCGCCAAGGACGCCGGGCTCACCGTCGAGACCGGCGGGCCGCTGGGGCAGAAGGTCTCCAAACCGGCGACCGAGTCCAGCGAGCTGATCGGGATCCTCGCGGCGATGGTGATCCTCGCGTTCACCTTCGGCACCGTCGTCTCGATGCTGATCCCGATCGTCAACGCGATCATCGCGCTCGCGCTGACGCTGGCGGTGATCCGGATGCTCGGACACGTCGTGACCGTGCCCACCGTCGCGCCCACGCTGTCGACCATGATCGGGCTGGGCGTGGGCATCGACTACGCCCTGTTCATCGTCACCCGCCATTTCCGTGGGCTGCGCGCAGGGCTCGACATCCACGAGTCGATCGCGAGAGCCGGCGCGACCTCCGGCGGGGCGGTCTTCTTCGCGGGCGGCACGGTCGCGATCGCGCTCGCCTCGCTGGCGGTCGCGGGGATCCCGCTCGTGACCTCGCTGGGCCTGATCTCGGCGATCGCCGTCGTCACCGCGGTGCTCGCGGCCCTGACCCTGCTGCCCGCGATGTTGGGGATCTCCGGTGAGCACATCAACTCCCTGCGCGTGCGCACGCCCCCGAGCGACGAGCAGGCCCGCACGGGGGCGTGGGCGAGGTACGCGGATCGCGTCGCCCGGCACCCGGTGATCGCGGGCCTCGTGGCGCTCGCGATCCTGATCCCGCTCACGATCCCGCTGCTGTCGCTGCAACTCGGTCAGCAGGACACCGCCGCCCTTTCCACGTCCACGACAGCCCGACGTGCATATGACCTGCTCGCCGCCAGCTTCGGGGCGGGCGTCAACGGACCGCTCGTCGTCACCGCCGAGCTGGGAACACCCGCCGAGGCTCCCTCGGGTGCTGAGGGCAAGGCCTCCTCGGGACAGGATCCACGGGCCGCAGATCCTCGCCTGCAGAAGCTCGTCCACGACGTTTCCACGGCAATGGACGTGCAAGCCGTGACGCCGGTTCAGATCGACAAGGCCGGCACAACGGCCTACTTCAACGCGATCCCGGCGGAGGGGCCGGCCGAGACGAGCACCTCCGATCTCGTCGAACACCTGCGCTCGAACGTGATCCCGGCCGCGGAGAGCGGCAGCGACATGGCCGCCCATGTCGGCGGCAGCACGGCCGGCTACATCGACCTCGCGTCACGCATCTCGGAAAAGCTTCCGCTGCAGATCCTGGTCGTGATCGTGCTCAGCTTCGCGTTGTTGACGGTGGCGTTCCGGACGCTCGTCGTCCCGGCCCAGGCTGCCGTCATGAACCTGCTCTCGATCGGCGCCGCCTACGGCGTTCTGACGGCGATCTTCCAATACGGATGGGGGTCGAGCGCGATCGGGCTCGAAGGCGGGGTGCCGATCGTCTCCTACGTGCCGTTGTTCATGTTCGCGGTGCTGTTCGGCCTCTCGATGGACTACGAGGTGTTCCTCGTCAGCCAGATCGAGGAGCACGTCCAGGCCGGCGAGGACAACCGCACCTCGGTCACCTCTGGTCTGGTCACGAGCGGTCGCGTGATCACCGCCGCGGCCACGATCATGGTGTTCGTGTTCGGCAGCTTCGTGCTGAACGGGAACCCCACCGTGAAGCAGTTCGGGGTCGGTCTGGCCGTCGCCGTGATCATCGACGCCACGGTGGTCCGGTGCCTGCTCGTGCCGGCGGTGATGATCCTGTTCGGCCGCTGGAACTGGCTGATGCCGCGGTGGCTCGACAGGCTCCTGCCGCAGATAAGTATCGAGGGCGGCGAGTTCTTCGCCGAGGACGGGGGTTAGCTCTACGACATGGCGCAACGCGATTTGCCCGCAGACGAGATGACTTTCGTCGACACCGGAGGCTGGCCTTTCGGGCGGCGCCCGCGGGTCAGATCGGCCTTACCGTCACCCACCCCATCTACGCTCGTGTGGTGAGCCGGGTGCAGACGCGGACCATGGCGACAGCAGCACTGCTGGCGGCCCTCGCGGGGATCATCGTGTGCGCCCTGCTGTCGAGTGGCGCCGGCGCCCCTCCGGCGGTGGCTGCGACACCAGGACATGCCGCTCGGCACACCGCCTGCAACGAGGGGCCGACCCGGCCCTGCCACTTCTCCAACCCACGCGACACCGTGCGCTGCGTGTGGACGCCGAGCCCGAACACGATCACGTGTGAGCTGCTCGCCACCGGGCGCGCGTATCGCCTGCGCCCAACGGGCCCCGCGAAAACCGTCAAAGTCAAAGTGGCTCGCCGCGGCGAAACGCTGCCGACCAGTCAGACCGTCGTGTTCCCGGAAAAGCTCTCCTGCCGGGACACGAAGACGACCATGACGTGCAACCAGGACGAAGGCTTCGGCGAATTCAAGCTCGCCCTGCACGCGTCCCACAAGAGCTAGTCCGCCCGCACACACCGGCCCCTGCCGGCGACCGGCCCGCCGGACCCCTCGATAGGCCCGACCGCCCCGGAGATGCCCCGGGGCGTATGTTGTCGGCGTGAGCTTCAACATCACCACCACAGACGAATGCGAGACGACGGGCAGCTGGCGGCTCGTCCGCCGCACCCTCGGCGTTGATTCGTTCGGGATCAATCTCGTCGAGGTCGGCCCCGGCTCGGAAATCCCCACTCACGACGAGATCGACCGTGACCAGGAGGAGGTCTTCCTCGTCCTCGACGGCAACGCGGTGCTGGTCATCGACGGCGAGGATCATGAAGTGGTGGCGGGCACGTTCGCCCGCATCGACCCGGAGCACAAGCGCACGGTGCGCAACGACGGCGGCGAGCCCGTCAACGTCCTGATCGTGTCGGCCCCGCGGACCAGCGGCTACGAGCCGATGGGCTGGGCATGAGCGGCACCGCCGAGGGGCTCCGGGAGACGATCGACGCCTACAACGACGCCTGGAACGACCACGACGTGCAGCGGATCGCGACCATGCACGCCCCCGACATGGTGTTCGAGAACCACACCGCCGGCGAGCGCGCCCAGGGCGCGGAGGCCCTCGCCCACATCGCCGGGATCTTCGAGTCCTGGCCCGACATCCACTTCGAGGCCCGCAGGCTCTACGTGCGCGAGGACCTGGTCGTGCAGGAGTGGACCGCCACCGCCACCCACGTGAAGCCGCTCAGCCGCGGGGAGATCGTGGCCGAGCCGTCCGGCAAGCGCATCGAGTGGAACGGCATGGACGTGATCCCCTTCGAGGACGGCAAGGTCAAGCGCAAGGACGTGTACTCCGACTCGGTCTCGATCCTGCGCCAGGTGGGACTGCTCTAGCGAGTGCTTGCTGGGCCGGCGCGCATGCCGGCCCCGAGCTCGAGGCGCGGCTCAGCCCGACGCCCCTTCAGCCTCACGAACACGCTCGAGCCCGTCGAGGATCAGGTCGAGCCCCCAGGCGAACTCGCCGGCGTTGTCGTACCCGGACTCGGGCAGCCGGGCCGCGATCTCGACGAGGTGCGGGTAGTCCTCCAGCCCGTCGACGGCCGACGCCCTCCGCTGTGCCGCTTCTCCGGCGCTGTCGGGAGTCTCGAACCCCGTATCCCGTTCCTGCAGGGCGAACCCGTAGATGTATGCGTCCTGCAGCGAGTACGCATGGATCGCCATCCTGAATGAGAAGCCCGCTCCGCGCAGGCATCCCATGACCGAGTCGTGGTTACGCAGGTTCGCGGGCCCGGGACGCCGCGACTCCATCATCCCGATCGCCCAGCCATGGCGCCTGAGCGCCTCCCGCGTCGAGAGCGCCCGGCGGCGCATCGCGGACCTCCAGTCCACGTCCCCTGGAGGGAGCTCGATCTCGCCGAAGACGATGTCGACCATGCCGTCGAGGAGCTCGTCCTTGTTGGCCACGTGCTTGTAGAGGGCCATCGGTACGACCCCGAGCTCCTGCGCGAGGCCGCGCATGCTGAACCCTTCGAGGCCCGGCCTCGTCGGCGAGCGCGACGGCGGCTCCGAGCACGCGAGCCCGGCTCAGTGGTTCCCGGGTAATTGTCCTTTGCCTTGCCATCAGCCTTGACAAGTGTACACCGTACACCTATAGTCCCGCAGACGAGTGTACGCCGTACACCTCACCGAAAGGTACGACATGAACCCCGACACCCCTTATCCCGTGCAGTACTCGGTCGACTACCCCGACCGGCCGCTCAACCGCCTCACCACCTTCTTCCGCCTCTTCATGGTCATCCCCATCGCGATCGTGATCGGCCTCATCGAGGGCGGGAGCTTCGCCTACGGTGGCGGGAGGGCGACCGCAGGCGTAGCCGCCGGCCTGGTCGTGCTGCCCACGCTGCTGCTGATCCTGTTCCGGCAGAAGTACCCGCGCTGGTGGTTTGACTGGAACCGCGAGCTGATGCGCTTCTCCGCCCGCATCGGCGTCTACGTCGCGCTGATGGACGACCGCTATCCCTCCACCGACGAGCACCAGGCCGTGCATCTCGAGTTCGAGTACCCGGACGTCCAACGGACCTCAACCGCTGGCTGCCGCTGGTCAAGTGGCTGCTGGCGATCCCGCACTACATCGTGCTGTTCTTCCTCTACATCGCCGCCTTCTTCGTGGTGATCGCCGCCTGGTTCGCGATCCTGTTCACCGGCCGCTACCCGCGCGGGATGTTCGACTTCGTCGTCGGCGTCGGCCGCTGGACCAACCGCGTGATCGCCTACGCCCACGTGCTGGTCACCGACCGCTACCCGCCGTTCCGCCTCGCGCCGTAGGCTGACGCGGTGCCACGACTACATCGGGACGCGGCTTGCCGGTAGACACGGTCAACGGCGTGGAGCTCGGCTGGGAGCGATGGGGGAGCGGCCCACGGGTCCTGTTCTGCAACGGGTCGGGGCGCTCGCTGGCAGACGCACGGCCGATGCTCGACTACCTCGCCGGCGAGTTCGAGCTGCTGGCGTGGGACTACCGCGGGTTTGGACCCAGCGACCTCCCGAACGGGTCCTACACGATGGCCGACCTGGCCGGCGACGTCGAGGGTCTGCTCGAGCTCGTCGGCTGGGAGCAGTCTCGCGTAGCCGGCATCAGCTTCGGAGGCATGGTCGCCCAGGAGTTCGCCGTCACGAATCCCCAGCGCGTGGAGCGACTGGCCCTCCTCTGCACCTCATCCGGTGGGGAGGGCGGGTCCTCCTACCCGCTGCAGAACCTGCTGGAGATCCCGGAGGCGGATCGAGCCGCTGCCTCGTTGAAGCTGGTGGACACGCGCTGGGATGACGCCTGGTTCGATGCCCACCCCAACGACCGCCTGGTGGCCGAACGCTTCGCCCCGAGAGCTCTGCCGGATCCGGCCGCCGCCGCTGCCACCGAGGCCCAGATGGCGGCCCGGGCAGGGCACGACGTCTGGGATCGCCTGCCCGCGATTGCCTGTCCCACGCTCGTCGCCTCAGGTCGTTATGACGAGATCGCGCCGGTCGAGAACGGCAAGGCGATCGCGTCGCAGATTCCCAGCGCCGAGTTTCGGGACTACGAGGGCGGGCACGCCTTCCTGCTGCAGGACCCCGCGGCGATGCGCGACCTCGTCGGCTTCCTCGGCGACGACGGTCAACGCGTCCCGTGATCCGGTACTTCGCTTACGGCAGCAATATGGATCCCGACCAGATGGGTGAGCGCTGTCCGTCTGCGCGACTCGTCGGGCCGGCGAGGCTCATCGACTTCCGTTTGGCCTTTACGAGGGAATCCGAAGTCACCTATCCAGGCAGCGGTGTTGCAGACGTCATAGCGGCGCCGGGCTCCGTTGTGTGGGGTGCCGTCTACTCGGTCAACGAGGCGGATCTCGGAGCGCTCGATCGACTAGAGGGCGCCGGCGATGCGTACGCCCGGGAACAGGTCGATGTGGTCGACGAAAAGGGCGACACCGTTCCGGCGGTGACCTACGTGGTCCTTCCGCAAGTCCGATCGCGAATTCCGACCGACCGCCGAGTACATGCATCGAGTGATCGGCGGGGCCCGCGCGTGCGGGCTCGGCCGGAACTACGTCGAGCTCCTCGAGTCCACCTTCCGAGACACTCCCCAGCTGTAGAAGCCGGCGCAGCTTCTCACGCCGCCCTCAAGCACCCTCGCACTGCCGCCGATGGTGGCGGGGTAGCCGAGCGTTCGGCATCGGGTTTCGGCAGCAGGGCTCGCCATCGGCGCGCCGCGTGTGCCGGCCGGTCGCTCTCCCAGATCGCCGTATACCGACCTATAAGGGGGCCGTCCGTCGTGCGCACTCGCAAGCTGTGTAGTTCACGTTCCATCCTGGTGCTCGCGTGCGCAGCGCTCACAAGTCTTTGCTTTGCGGCCCAAGCATCGGCCGACGACACTTTCACGTTCGAAAACCGCTCGAGCATCACCTTCGAAAGTCAGAATCATTCCGACTGCGCCACGGGAGGCTTTGCAGAAAATGGCGGCTGGGTCAATGCCCACGAAACCGTCACCGTCACACTGTCGCGGGCGGGTATGTTTTCGGAATGTGAGCCTGAATTCGAAACGTTCGGTGTCACGGGTGACGGCGGATGGTGGGTGTTCGCGCCGGACGACCCGATTGCCGGTCACGCATCGATCTATTGCCATCTCGAAGGGGAACCCACGGAATACGTCGAAATGTACGAAAGCGGGGAAGAAACCTGCGTCGCGGTAGACATCGAACGCAGCCTGACCGCGTCGGCGGGTCCCGGCGGGACGATCGAATGTGACGCGTTTGGGCATGGATTCAGCACATGTGCCTCGTCCTACCCTTACCGGAACTGGATCACACTTCGGGCCGTCCCCGACCACGGTAAGTACTTCAAGGAATGGAAAGCCACCAAATCCGCCGCCGGATGCACCACGGGCGCCCAATGCTCTTTCTCGCTCGATGAAGCATCGACGGCGAGTGCAGTATTCGGGCCGGTGTTCCCGCTCACGGTGGCCAAATCAGGGCACGGCAAAGTCACCTCGAGCCCCAGCGGACTCGAATGCAGCGCGAGCAGCTGCACGGGCGAATTCGACGGCGAAAAACCCATCTCGCTGACCGCGACCGCGGACGCCGGCTACGAATTCGCCGGTTGGATCGGCTGCCCCGGCGCCGAACCGACCTGTGAAATCACACTCGAAGCGGCGAGCGAAGTCAAGGCAATCTTCCTAAAAGCCGCGACGCAGGGCGAAAAGGGCGAAAAAGGGGAAGAAGGAGTCAAAGGCGAAACCGGCGCGACGGGAGGAACAGGCGCGACCGGCGCGACCGGCGCCCAGGGCGAAACAGGCGCCACCGGCGCAGAAGGCGCCGAAGGTGAAACCGGCGTGACGGGCGCAAAAGGATCCACTGGCGCCGAAGGCGTCAAAGGTGAAACCGGCGCGACTGGCGAAACAGGGGCCACCGGTGAAAAAGGCGCCCAGGGAGAACAAGGCGCCAAAGGACTCGAAGGCCTGCAGGGCGAAACCGGCGAAAGAGGCTCCCAAGGGGAACGGGGTGCCGCAGGCGCAACCGGCCAGGCCGGGCCTGCCGGTCCGACGGGGCCCACCGGCCCGGCGGGGTCCCGAAGCGTCGTCACGCTCGCCCAGTGCGTGATCGTGGACGCCAGGCACAAGCACCAGTGGCGGTGCACCACGAAGCCCGCCTCCAGCTCCGCGAAGGTCGCCGCCAAGGGCGCCGCCCAGGATGCGATCTTGAGCCGGGGCCGCGTCGTCTATGCGACCGGCATCGCGCACGTCGCCCAGGGGTACATGAGCATGCGCCTGACGATGCTGCGCTCGCTGCCGGCCGGCCGGTACACGACCACGCTCCAGCGCGGCAGCGGCCGCAACACGACCGTCAGCGTCGAGTCCGTGACGATCGCCGGGGCGTAGCTATCCGTCGGCCACGGGTGGGGATAGGCGGTACGTGGCCCCGGACCCGAGCACCCGGCATCAGGCATGGCAGTACGCTCCGTATATGGAGCAGATCGGTGCCGGCGACCTCGTGAGCGTGGCAAGCGGGGGTCCGGAACTCGACGGCATCGTGTTCGACACTCCCAGCAGGACCAAGGTCGTGGTAGCAGTGGAGGACCCCAGCCGAGGTCCCGTGTTCCGAACGGTCCACCCGAAGACGCTGACCGAGCGGAGCCAAGAAGGTCCCCACGACCGCGTGCTGCTTCATCTCATTCGCCGGACGCCGCCACCCGTTCGGCGCCCAGGGGGCGGCAACGCCGCCGGCCGGGGAAGCCCCGGGCACACGCGCGCCGCCATGCATCGCACGACGGGCAAGTAGTCACGATCGAGGTCGACTCCGGGCGCAGTTGGTGTTCGGTTTACGGGCCCCTTACCGCCTCTCCCTACCCGTCCGCCACCGCCACGTACTTCGTCTCGAGGTACTCCCCGATCCCCTCGAAGCCTCCCTCGCGGCCGAAGCCGGACTGCTTGATGCCGCCGAAGGGGGCCGCGGCGTTGGACACCACGCCCTGGTTCAGCCCCACCATCCCGGTTTCGAGCCCCTCGCTGACGCGTAGCGCCCGGTTCAGGTCGCGCGTGTAGGCGTAGGCCACGAGGCCGTACTCGGTCCGGTTGGCCGCTGCCAGCGCCTCCTCCTCGGTGGAGAAGGTGGCAACGGGGGCCACAGGGCCGAAGATCTCCTCGTTCAGCAACCGCGCGTCGGCCGGCACGTCCGCCAGCACCGTGGGCTCGTAGAAGTAGCCGGGCCCGTCCATCGCCGAGCCTCCGATCAGCGCCCTCGACCCTCGCTCGCGGGCGTCGTCCACCAGCTCGGCCACCTTCTCACGCTGTTTGCCGTCGATCAGGGGGCCCACGTCGACGCCGGGGTCGGTGCCGCGTCCCACCTTCATCGCCCCCAGCCGCTCGGCCAGGCCCTCGGCGAAGCGCTCCGCGAGAGACTCGTGCACGTGGAAGCGGTTGGCGGCCGTGCACGCCTCGCCCACGTTCCTCATCTTCGCCAGCACGGCACCCTCCAGGGCCGCGTCGAGGTCGGCGTCCTCGAACACCAGGAAGGGGGCGTTGCCGCCGAGCTCCATCGAGACCCTCAGCACCTGCTCGGCGGACTGTTCGATCAGCGTCCTGCCCACCTCGGTGGAGCCGGTGAAGGACAGCTTCCGCGTCCTGGGGTCCTTCAGCAGCGGTTCGATCATCGCCCCCGAGCGCTTGGAGGTGATCACGTTCAACACGCCCCCGGGCAGCCCCGCCTCCTCGAAGATCTTCGCCAGCGCGAACATCGACAGGGGCGTCTGCTGGGCCGGCTTGATGACCATCGTGCAGCCCGCCGCAACCGCCGGGGCGATCTTGCGCGTGCCCATCGCGGTGGGGAAGTTCCAGGGCGTCACGAACACGCACGGCCCCACCGGCTGGCGCAGCGTCAGGATGCGCCCTTTGCCGGTCGTGTTGACCATGTAGCGGCCGTGGATGCGGACGGCCTCCTCTGAGAACCAGCGCAGGAACTCCGCCGCGTACAGGATCTCCGCCTTGGACTCCGCCAGCGCCTTGCCCATCTCCAGGGTCATGACCAGGGCCAGCTCGTCGGCCCGCTCGCTCACCAGTTCGTAGGCCCGGCGCAGGATCTCGCCCCGCTCCCTCGGGGGGTGGGCGCCCCATTCGGCCTGCTTCTCGGCGGCCGCCGCGAGCGCGTCGAGGGCGTCCTCGGGCTGGCCGTCGGCCACCTCCACGAGCGTCTCCCCGGTCGAGGGATCCTCCACCGGCAGCAGTCCCCCGCCGCTCGCGGGCCTCCACTCTCCACGTATGTACAGGTTTGAGGGGACCTGCTCAAGGACGGTCCGCTCTCGGTCGAGAACGCTCATCGTGGCAACACCTCCGAGCGCCCCTGGGCGCGTCTCTCAAGGACGATGAGAAGGGGCCTCCGCGAACGGATGCGCGGCCCGGCAAAAGCGCTTAGGACGCCCACGCGCCCAACGTATCACCGTGCCGTACGCGCCCCGCTCGCCCTCGTGGCGGCCCTGCTCGGGCTCGCCGCCTCCGCTCCCGCCGCCGGGGCCTGGCAGCTGGTGATCGAAGGCGCCGGCGAAGGTCACGGCGTCGGCATGAGCCAGGACGGGGCCCTCGGGCTGGCCAAGCACGGCTTCACCGACACCCAGATCCTCACCCACTACTACTCCGGCATCACGATCGGCACCGCGCCGGCGAACACCGTCGTGCGCGTGCTGCAGGGCTCGAAGGTCGTGAAGGTCCCGCTCGAGCGCTACGTCCGCGGCGTGGTCGCGGCCGAGATGCCGTCGAGCTGGCCGCTCGCCGCCCTCGAGGCCCAGGCGATCGCCAGCCGCACCTACGCCCTCACCTCCCACGCCGGCGGGTCGCGCTTCGACGTCTACGCCGACACCCGCTCCCAGGTCTACAAGGGGGCCGCCGCCGAAACCTCACAGAGCAACGCCGCCGTCGCGGCCACCGCCGGGCAGATCGTCACCTACGCCGGCCACCCGGCGATCACCTACTTCTTCGCCTCCTCCGGTGGCCACACCGAAGACGTCCAGTACGCCTTCGAAGGCTCCGAACCCGAGCCCTGGCTGCAGGCCGTCACCGACCCCTACGAAGGTTCCTCCACGCACTGGAAATACACCCTCTCGAGCACCACCGCCGCCGCCCGTCTGGCGGGCCTGTTCAAGGGCAGCCTGCGCGGGATCGAGGTCCTGCGCCGCGGGGCATCCCCCCGCATCATGCTCGCCGAGGTGCTCGGCACCCGCGCCAGCACACGCGTCTCGGGCGCGATGCTCGAGTACCGCCTCGGCCTGCCCAGCACCTGGGCCTACTTCGGCCTGCGCAACGGGACCACCACGACCGCCGAGCCCGACCTCAGCGGCCACACCGAAGGCGCCCCGGGGCAGCACCGGCACCCCGAGCACTCCCCCCGCGCCGCCAGCGGCCCCGGCACCAACTCCCGCCACGCCCCAGGGCGGCTCGGAAGGCCCGGCCGCCCCGACGCAGGGCACCGGCGGCACCAGCGCCGGCTAGGAGACCGCGCGAAGAACACCTTGGGCGCCGCGCGTTCGTGTGGCGTTGCCGGCCCGCCAGGCCCCGGCCCTCAGCCGGCGGTCAGGTAGTTGTGGATCTGGTGGACGGTGATCTGGGGCGGTCCCGGGATGCCCGCCTCCTGGGTGAACGGCCCGATCTGCTCCTGCGCGAACTTTTCGAACAGCTCGGGGCTCGCCCACACGTCCGTCACGCGGAGCCCCTCGGGGGTCTCGGTGACCCAGTGGAACATCGAGCCGGGAGCACCGGTGCCGCCGGCCTTGAAGCCCATTTTCTCGATCACCTGGTCGTACTGCGCGGGCGTCCCACCGCTGAACTGGATGACCACTCCGACTGCCATGGCATTTCCCCCTGTCTCGGGCCTACGGTCGATGAGCCGGCAATCCTAACGGCACGCCCGCCGCCGGGCAGGGGGTAGATAGTTCGGGCCATGAGCGTGCGTCTGCGCCCCTTTCACCTCGACGACGAGCACCAGGCCCGCGCCGCGCAGGGCGAGCTGGCCGAGGAGGGCTTCACCTTCCTGCTCGACTGGAGTTCGGGCATGCCCTGGGCCGACTACCTGGCACAGATGGCCGCCTGGGAGCGCGGCATCGACGTGCCCGTCGACCGGGTGCCCGCCGCCTTCCTGGCCGCCGAAGCGGACGGAGCCCTCGTGGGTCGCGTGTCGATCCGCTACGAGCTCAACGACTTCCTCGCCGCCTACGGCGGTCACATCGGCTACGCGGTTCGCCCGGCGTATCGCCGCCGCGGCTTTGCGAGCGAGATCCTGCGCCAGGCGCTGATCATCATCCGCGCCCATGGTGTAGACCGCGTGCTCGTGACCTGCGACGAGGACAACCTCGGCTCCGCCAAGGCGATCGAGCGCCAGGGGGGCGCGCTCGAGGACACACGCATCGATCCCGACGGCATCCGCAAGCGCCGCTACTGGATCGACTGACGGCGATGCCCGCCCCGCTGCTGATCGCCGATGTGCCCTGGCTGTTGTACCGGTCCTACTTCGCCCTGCCGAAAAGCATCACCGACGGCGAGGGCTCACCCGTGAACGCGCTGCTCGGCACCGTCAACGCGCTCCTCTCCTGCGAGGAGCAGCTCGCCCCGGAGGGCGGCGTGCGCGCGATCGTCGCCTGCATGGGAGCCGAGCAGGCCGCCTACCGCGTGGCCCTGTATCCCCCCTACCACGCCCACCGCGACCCCATGCCGCCGGAGCTGGCCGGGCAGTGGGAGCGGGCGCCGGAGCTGCTCCAGAGCCTCGGCTTCATCTACGCGAACACCGACGAGCTCGAGGCCGACGACCTGCTCTTCTCCTACGCCCGCACGGAGGTCGCGCGCGGCGGCGAGGCCCTGATGCTGACCGCCGACCGCGACCTGTTCGGCGCGGTCACCGACGGGGCGCAGGTCCTCGAGCTGCTGCGCGGCGGCGGCGTCGGACGCGTCGGGCCCGAGGAGGTGGGCCGCCGCTACGGCGTCGAGCCGCGCCAGGTCCCCGACTTCATCGCCCTGCGCGGCGACCCCTCCGACGGGCTCCCGGGAGCGCCCGGGATCGGGGCCAAGACGGCGGCCGAGCTGCTCCGCGTCCACGACACCCTCGAGCAGCTCCTGAAGGACGCCCGCTCCCCGGGCGGGGCCGGGGCCGAGCTGCGTCCACGCACCCGTGGCGCGCTGCTGGACAACGAGGCCCAGCTGCTGGCCTTCAAGGAGATCGCCACGCTCCAGGAGGTGAAGGTGAAACGCCCGCCCGACACCCCCACCGACCACCTGGCAGGAGCCGAGGCGGCAGAGGCGCTCGGCATGCGCCGACTGGCCGAGCGCCTGCGCAAGCTCGCCGACGAAGCGGGCTGACCCGCGGCGCGAGCCGGCGGACCGCGAGCGCTACGGCGTGAACTTGACGGTGATCACGTCACCGTCGTCCATCACGTAGTCGCGACCCTCGAGGCGCAGCGTGCCCCGGTCGCGGGCTCCCGAGTAGCCGCCCGCGTCCACCAGCTCCTTCCAGGAGATCACTTCCGCGCGCACGAACCCCTGCTGGATGTCGCTGTGGATCTCGCCCGCTGCGTGCCAGGCGGAAAGGCCTTTGCGCAGGTGCCACGACTGGGCCGGCTTGGCCTCCCCGGCGGTGAAGAACGCGATCAGGTCCAGCAGCGCGAAGGCCTCCCGCACGACCCGCTCGAGGCTCGACTCGCTGACCCCGAGCTCCTCCCGCATGACGCTCGCTTCGTCGTCCTCGAGCTCCGCCAGCTCGGACTCGATCCGCGAGGAGACCGCCACCGCCCGCGCGTCCACGGCGGCGGCGTGCTCGCGCACGGCCGCCGGCAGCTCGTCGCTGCCCTCGTCCACGTTGGCCACGAACAGCACCGGCTTGCTGGTCAGCGACCCGAGGTCGCGGGCCGCGTTGGGTGCGTCCTCGGGGATCTCCACGGAGCGCACCGGCCTGCCCTCCTGCAGCCCCGCGATCACCTCCGTCAGCCACGCCTCCTCCGCCTTGGCCGTGCGGTCGCCCCCCCGCGCCTGCCGGGCGACCCGCTCCAGGCGCCGCTCGGCCTGCTCGAGGTCGGCCATCACGAGCTCGGTCTCGATCGTGTCGATGTCCGCGCGCGGATCGACGCGGCCCTCCGGGTGGATCACGTTCTCGTCGCTGTGGGCCCGCACGACGTGGACGATCGCGTCGGTCTCGCGGATGTTGGCCAGGAAGCGGTTCCCCAGCCCCTCCCCCTGGTGGGCCCCGGCGACGAGCCCCGCGATGTCGTGGAAGGAAATCGTGTCCCAGACGATCTCCGAGGAGCCCACCGTCTCCGCCACCGCCTCCAGGCGCTCGTCACGCACCGGCACCACCGCGACGTTCGGCTCGATCGTGGTGAAGGGGTAGTTGGCCGCCTCCGCGCCCGCTTTCGTGAGCGCGTTGAAGAGCGAGGACTTGCCGGCGTTCGGCATGCCCACGATGCCGATCCGCGTGCTCATGAGCCCGATCCCCTCAGCCGGGCCGCGCGGGCCGGCACCTAGACGGTGCGGCGCGTGGCCGCGGGATCGACCATCTAACCGAAGCCGACGTGGGGCTCTGGGCTCTCGGCGCTGACGTACACGACCTGCCCGAGATACACGCGCACCGGCCCGTCCTCTCCCTTGACCTCGTGCCAGCCGCCGCTCTCGAGCGCCTTCTCAAGCGCCTTCAGTTCCTCCTGGCTGACCCGCAGGGCGAGCACCTGACCGCCCTGGAAGCCGATCGTTATGCGCCTTAGTCCCGCGGCCATCAGTGAGCACCCCCCGCCGGCTCCACGATCTCGGTCAGCACGCCGCCGGTTGCGCTCGGGTGCAGGAAGGCCACCCGCGAGCCGCGGATGCCGCCCCGGGGCTGCTCGTCGATCAGCTTCATTCCCGCCTCCTTCAAGTTCGCGAGCACAGCGTCGATGTCGGTCACCTGGTAGGCGACGTGGTGCATGCCGGGGCCCTGCTTGGCCAGGAAGCGCCCCACCGGCGTGTCCTCCGAGAGGGGCGCCAGCAGCTCCACGTGGTTCTCGCCCACGTCCAGCAGCACGGCCTCCACGCCCTGCTCCTGCACCACCTCACGGTGGGCCACCACCAGCTTCAGATCGTCGCGATAGAGCTCGAGCGCGGGCTCGATCTCGTGCACCGCCACGCCGATGTGGTCAATCCGGCTGAACACGCGCCGCAGTCTATAGACGCCCTCGCCGCCTCCCGGACGGAGGCCCTGCAACGGCCCCGAGCGCTGCAAGGGCCGGCTCATCCGGGCCCGAGGACCCGCTCAATCTCCAAGGGTTCTCTGAGGAAACCCTGACGTTCCGGTAAGCGCCCCGCCACATGATCCGGTTGTGCCATGCAACCTCACGCCCCTTCGGCCATGAAGCTGGGCCACGACGCTCCCGAACCCGGGACCCTCGAGGTCGACGGCGATGGCCGGCGGCCGCGACGGGCAGCCCCGCAACCCGAGCCGAGTAGCGACGGCCGGCGCACCCTGGCGAGCAGGTTCAGGGAACACCCCGTCCTCAACGGCGTGCTCGTCCTCGCCTGCATCGCCCTGATCGTGCTCGCCTACACAGCCGTCGGGCCCGCGTCGGAATCGAGCGGGTCGCGCACGCGAACGGCGACGGCCAAAGACGGCGTCGTGCAGTCGACCGTCTCCGGCAGCGGCAACGTGCAGTCCGCGGACGAGCTGAACCTCGGCTTCAAGACCAGCGGGACGGTCACCCACATCTACGTCCACCAGGGCCAGCACGTAAGCGAGGGACAGCTGCTGGCGACACTCGACCCCCAGAGCGCAGAAGTCTCCCTGGAAGAGGCGAAGGCAACGCTCCAGTCCTCCGAAGCGAGCCTCGCGAGGCTGGAAGAAGACGAAGGCGAATCGTCCTCCGGGCAGGGCTCCTCAGGCACGGGCGCCACGGCCTCGGCGGCGTCGACGAGCACGATCGCCCACACGACCCGGGCGACATCAGCGGCGGCCGGCACGGAACCGTCCCCCGCCACCACGCCGACCACCACGACCCGCCCCAACCACGACGACGCCCACCACGACGACGCCCTCGAATGCGCCGACGGGATCGACGAAATCGTCCGCCGGACAGGGCGGCAAGTCGAAGTCGGGCGGCTCCAAAGGAGCGTCGAGCGGGGCCGAAGCCACGCCGACCTCGACGCCCGCCGCCGAAACCAGCACCACCAAACAGAGCGCCGCCACCCGCGAAGCGAACCTCGCCTCCGCCCGGGCGGCTGTGAAGAGCGACAAACTCGCGGTCCAGAGCGCCGAACAGGCCGTGGAGAACACGAAGCTGTACGCCCCCCAGAGCGGCACGATCGTCACGCTCTCGGGCGAAGTCGGCGAAACCGTGTCGGGAACCGGCACCTCCGAGCGCGAGTTCCAGCAACTCATCCAGCTCCAGCTCCTCCGCCGCCGGCGGCACGGGCAGCAAAACTCCGACCAGCAGCAGCACCGGAGCCAGCTCCTCGAGCTCCGGGACGGGCAGCTCGAGCTCCACCTCGTTCGCCGTCCTCAACAACCTCGACTCGCTGCAGCTGGTCGTGTCGCTGAGCGAGTCGGAAATCGGCAGCGTCCACGAAGGCCAGGTCGCCACCGTCACGGTCGAAGCCCTCAACAGCCGCAAGGTGGCCGCGCACGTCGTGAGCGTCAGCCAGGTCCCCACGAGCACCAGCGGAGCGGTGAGCTACGACGTCACCTTCCAGCTCGACCAGGGGGCCGAAGGCCTCAAAGTCGGGATGAGCGCGACCGCAGAAGTCGTCGTCAAGCAGGCCGAAGGAATCAACGTGCCCACGAGCGCCATCAAAGGGGGCACGGTCACCGTCGTGCGGGGCGGCAAGAACGTCACCCAGCGCGTCACCACAGGGCTCGCCGGCGACAGCTCCACGATCGTCCTCAGCGGCCTGAACGCCGGCGAAACGGTCGTGCTGCCGACATTGTCCACCTCCGGCGGCGGTGCGTCGCTGACCTCCCGCCTCAGCCGCCTCGGCTCGCGCACGGGCGGTATCGGGGGCGGCGGCATCGGGGGCGGCGGCTTCGCCGGGGCGGCGCCTTCCCCGGAGGACCACCAGGCGGCTGATGCCCCAGCCGAGCCCCGATAAGCCCGTGCGGGTGCCGCCCGCGCGCGAGCGCCCACTCGTCGAACGCGTGGTCGCGCCCGAAGGCGCGCGCAGGCGCCGCCCGCCCGCGATCGTGGTCCGCGACGTCTCAAAGACCTACGGCCTCGGGATGGTGCAGGTGCACGCGCTGCGCAACGTCTCCCTGCGGATCTCACACGGCGACTTCGTGGCAATCATGGGCAGCTCCGGCAGCGGCAAGAGCACGCTGATGAACATCCTCGGCTGCCTGGACCTGCCCACCAGCGGCCGCTACTTCATCGACGGCGTGGACGTCCGCGAGATGGACGAGGACGACCTCTCGGACCTGCGCAACCGCAAGATCGGGTTCGTCTTCCAGAGCTTCAACCTCGTGGCCCGCACGAGCGCGCTTGCGAATGTCGAACTACCGCTCGCGTACGCCGGCGTGGACCGTCACACGCGCCGCCGGCGGGCTGCAGGAGGCACTCACCGCCGTGGGGATGGCGAAATGGCAGCACCACCAGCCCTCCGAGCTTTCCGGCGGCCAGCAGCAGCGCGTGGCCGTCGCGCGTGCGCTCGTCACCAATCCCGACCATGATCCTGGCCGACGAGCCCACCGGCAACCTCGACTCCCGCTCGACCGAGGAGGTACTGAAGATCTTCGCCGGGCTCAACGAGGAACGCCGTACGGTCGTGATGATCACCCACGAGCCCGACGTGGCCGAGCAGGCAAAGCGCGTGATCACGCTCGGCGACGGCCGCGTGATCGACGATCGCCGTGCCGTGGGCGTGGACGACCGGCCACCCGTGGCGCAGGAGCAGAAGTCCGCCCACCATCTCTACGGCGGGGCCCAGCGATGATCGGCCAGGAGACGCTGCGCATCGCCTGGGGCGGCATCACCGCGAACAAGCTTCGCTCGGGCCTGACGATCCTCGGGATGACGATCGGGGTCGCCTCCGTGATCGTCCTGATCGCGGTCGGCAACGGCTCCTCCAAGGCTGTGCAGTCGCGCATCCAGAGCCTCGGCACGAACGTCCTGCTCGTGCAGGGGAGCGGCGGCCTTCGCCGCTTCGCCGGGGCGAGCACCGGCAGCAGCGTCTCGCTCACGAAGGCCGACGCACAGGCGCTCCAGGACCCGAGCCTCGCACCCGACGTCAAGTCCGCCTCGCCGGTGGTGAACGCGTCGTCGGTGACGCTCGTCTCCGGCGGCACCAGCTTTGAACCGTCCACGTTCGTGGGCACCACGCCCTCCTACCTGAGCGCCCACAGCTACAACCTCGCCGAAGGCCGGCCGTTCACCGCCGAAGACGTGGCCCAGAGCCGCCGCGTGGCCGTGATCGGCCAGGAAGTGGTCCAGGAACTGTTCGGCGGCGCGAGCGCCGTCGGTCAGACGATGAAGGTCAACGGCAGCAGCTACGAAGTCGTCGGCGTGCTCGCCAAAAAGGGCACCAACGGCACGACCAACGAGGACAGCGTCGTGATGGCGCCGATCACGACCGTCCAGGATTCCCTCACCGGTGTCGGCCCGATCGACTCGATCACCGTGCAGGCGAAGTCCGAATCCGCCCTCAACGCGGCCGAATCCGAGGTCACCTCGATCATCGAGGAACGCCACAAGATCACCAACACCTCGCGAACCCGGCTTCAACATCCTCAACCAGGGCTCGCTGTTGGAAACCTCCAGCGAAACCAGCAGCGTGTTCACCACGCTGCTCGGCGAGGTGGCCGCCATCTCCCTGCTCGTCGGCGGGATCGGGGTGATGAACATCATGCTCGTATCCGTCACCGAGCGGACCCGTGAGATCGGGATCCGCAAGGCGATCGGGGCGCGCCGCAGCGACATCCTCACCCAGTTCCTGACCGAGGCCGTGCTCGTCTCCCTGATCGGCGGGCTAGCCGGTGTCGCCGTCGGCGTGATCGGCAGCCAGTTCGAGATCGCCGGCGTACACCCGGAAATCGCCACCTACTCGATCTTGCTCGCGTTCGGCGCAGCGGTGGCCTCGGGACTGTTCTTCGGCACGTACCCCGCGGCCCGTGCCGCGCGGCTCAGGCCGATCGAGGCACTTCGTTTTGAGTGACCAGCTTCCCCCAAACCAGGAGCAGCAGATGATGACCCCCGACACTTCAGTCGACCAACCGGCCGAGCTCGGCTACGACCCCGAGACCGAGGAGGACTGGTTCGAGGAGCACGAGGAGCTACCGCGTCGCCGGCGCCGGCGGCTGCTCGGTCCCCTCCCTCTGGCTCTGATCGCCGTGCTCCTGCTCGCGGGCGGCTTCCTCGCCGGCGTCGAGGTCCAGAAGAACCAAGGCGGCTCCTCCACGTCGGGCAGCGCTCTCCCGGGACTCGCCGCGCTGCGTAGCGGCGGCGGCAACAGCTCGGCCGGGGGCGGCAAAAGCTCGACCGGCGGCTTCCCGGGATTCGCCGGCGCCGGCGGCTTCGCGGGTGCCGGAGGCGGGATCACCACCGGCGAAGTCTCCTTCGTCAGCGGCAACACGCTCTACGTGACCAGCGGCGAAGGCAACACCATCAAGGTCAGCGCTCCCGCCGGCACCAAAGTGAGCAAGACCGTCTCAACCGACGTACACAGCATCCACCCCGGAGACACGGTGCTCGTCCGGGGAAGCCAGAGCGGCAAAGGCAACATCGCCGCGAGCTCGATCAGCATCACCGCAGGTGGGTCGAGCACCGGAAGTTCGAGCAGCTCGAGTAGCTCGAGCGAAGCGAGCGGATCGCCGCAGCTCTTCGGCGGCGGCTAACCAGCCACCCCGCCCCAACGCCAACCCATCCCTCCCAATAGCAAGGAAACAGATGTCAAGAGACGCACACGACAACCCTCGACCACGCCGGCACCGCCGGACGCGACCGCTCCTCGCCGTGCTCCTGATCGCGGTCGCCGCGCTCACGCTCGCCGCCTGCGGCAGCTCGGGCAGCAGCAGCACCACGACAAACAGCGCGAGCACGACCAAAGCCGGTGGCGCCAGCCGTTTCGCCGCGCTGCGAGCGTGCCTGCAGAAAGAAGGGATCACCCTTCCCTCCAGGCCCTCCACCGGTTCCACCGGGTCGACCGGCTCGACCGGCCGAGGCGGCTTCCCCGGCGCTCGCGGCGGCTTCAAACTGCCCGAAGGCGTGTCCCAGACGAAGTTCCAGGAAGCGGTCAAAAAATGCGGCGGCGGGGGCTTCCCGGGACGACGTAACTTCAACAGCGCCGCGACCAAGACGGCGCTCACGAAGTACGCAGCGTGCATGCGCGAAAACGGCGTCAAACTGCCGGCGCCGAACACGACCGGCAAAGGTCCCGTGTTCGACACCAAAGGGATCGACCGCACGAGCGCAACGTTCACGAACGCACAGAAAAAGTGCGCGAGCGACCTCCCGAGCGCCTTTGCCGGCGGCCGTCCGCCCGGTGGTGGCGAAGGCGGCCCACCGGCCGGCGCTCCGCCCGGTGAAGGCGGCCCCCCGCCGGGCGCCGAAGGTGGTCCACCGCCCGGCGAAGGCAACTAGCGGCCGGGGAACAGGTCTGGCCGGCGGCCTGCCGAGCGGCGGCTCGCGGCCGGGGCGCTCCTGCCGGGTGGGGGCTGAGCTACCTCAGCCTTCGCTCGGCGTGGAGCCCAGCCGTGCGGGTCGCGTCAGGGGTGCTGCGGGACTGGCGGCGACGACCCTCAGGCCTACGCCCGGGGCGCGCTCCATGCGGGGCACGCCGGCCATGATCCGTTCGATCGAGGGGCGCTCGAGGACCTCGTTCTCGAGCAGCTCATGGGCCAGCGCGTCGAGCTGCGGACGGTGGGCGAGGATCAGCTTGTGGGCCGCCCGGCGGGCCTCTTCGACCAGGTCGTGGCGCTCCTCGTCGCGGATCCGCAGCGTCGTCTCGGACAGCTGGATATTGCCTTCGGGAGAGCGGCCCATGCCGCCGGTGCCCATCGCGTAGTCGTGCACCATCGCCTGTGAGATCTCGGCCACGCGGGCAAGGTCATCCGAGGCGCCGGTGGTCATGGCGCCGAACACGACCTGCTCGGCCACCCGCCCGCCGAGCAGCACGGTCATGTAGTCGATCAGCTCCTCGCGGGTCTTCAGGTAGCGGTCCTCGGCGGGCAGGTTCAGCGTGTACCCGAGCGCCCTGCCGCGGGGCACGATCGAGATGCGGTGAACGCGGTCCACCGAGGGCAGCAGCTCGCCGCAGAGCGCGTGGCCGGCCTCGTGGAAGGCCACCACCTTCTTCTCGTGGGTGTTCAGCACGCGCTTTGACTGCACGCCGGCGATCACCCGCTCGAGCGCGGAGTCGAAGTCCTGGCCATCGATCCGGGTGGCCCCTCGCCGGGCGGCGAAGATCGCGGCCTCGTTGCAGATGTTGGCCAGGTCGGCCCCCGCCAGCCCGCTGGTCTGCTGGGCCACCAGCCCGAGGTCCACATCGCCGAGGGGCTTGTTGCGGGTGTGGACCTGCAGCACCCCGAGGCGCCCTCTCACGTCGGGCGGGGTGACGAACACCTGGCGGTCGAAGCGTCCCGGGCGCAGCAGCGCCGGGTCGAGCTTGTCGAGCAGGTTCGAGGCGGCGATCACGACCACGCGCCCGTTGGAGGAGAAGCCGTCCATCTCCACCAGCAGCTGGTTGAGGGTCTGGTCCTTCTCACCCGAGATGTCCGAGCCGCGGCGGCCGCCGACGGCGTCGAGCTCGTCGATGAAGATGATCGCCGGTTCGTGCTTGCGGGCCTCCGCGAACAGGCGCCGGATGCGGGCCGCGCCGAGGCCGGCGAACATCTCCACGAAGGAGGCCGCCGACTGGGCGAAGAACTGCGCCTTGGACTCGTTGGCCACGGCCTTTGCCAGCAGCGTCTTGCCCGTGCCCGGCGGGCCGTGCAGCAGGATCCCCTTCGGCACCGACGCCCCCAGGGCGTGGAAGGACTTCGGTTCGCGCAGGAACTCGACGATCTCCTGCAGCTCCGCGCGGGCATCGTCCACGCCCGCGATGTCGTTGAAGGTGACGGCCGAGTCGGAGGAGGGCTTGATCTGCTGCGGCTTGATGCGCGGCATCACCTTCAAGGTGCGCAGCATCACGAAGATGATCGTCGCGAAGAAGACGATCATCAGGACGGGCTCCCAGTTGTATGCGAAGTTCTGGATTTCCTGGCCCAGCGAGGCGTGGCTCGCGGCCGGACTGGTGAGGGCGTGGGCGGCGGCGGTGCCCACGGCCGAGGAGACGCCGGCGTGGGCGGCGGCGGCGTGGACGCCCGGGGCCAGGGCCGCGCCTTTGACGGCTGCCGCGCCGGCGGCGTGCGAGCCGTGGTGGGTGACCGCCGCGGCGGTCAGTGCTTCGGCGCCGGCCTGAGCGCTCATTGGGTCCTCCGTGAGATCGGCACCATCCTTGGCATCGGCCGATTATTCGCCGTCCCTGAGGGCGAATGCAAGCCAAGCAACGAAACGCTCAGCGAGGTGCGTGCTTGCGGGCGCGGCGCCGGAGCGCCCGCGGGGCGGCGCTCCCAGCGGCACCGGCGCGCCTGCAGGACGGCGTCCGGACGGCGCCCGGGCGCCCGCGGCTCAGCTCAGCAGGCGGCGGGCGAGATCCTCGAACAGACCGGCGGCCAGGTCGAGGTCGCGTACGTCGATGCGCTCGTCGGCCCCGTGGATGAGGGGCGCGGATTCGAGCAGCGACTGGTGGCGCTGGGGCATGAAGCCGTAGGCCACGCACTCCGGGAAGGCGACCCGGAAGTGGCGTGAGTCGGTGAAGCCGGGGAGCACCACGGGCACGACGATCGCGCCGGGGTCGTTCTCGGCCACCCACGCCGAAAGGGCATCCATCAGTGGCGAGTCGGCCGCCGAGCGGTTGCCCACGACCTTCTCGGTGAACTCGATCTCGAAGGCCCCGTCGGCGGGCCCGAGAACCTCCTCAATCCCGGCCAGGACCTCCTTTTCGCCGAGACCCGGGGGGACGCGGCAGTCGACCTTCAGCTCGGCCCGGCTGGGGATCACGTTGATCTTCTCGGAGGCGCTGATCTTCGTGGGCGTGAAGGTGACCCCCATCATCGGCTCGAAGAAGATCCCCAGAAGCGGGTTCTCCGCCTTCAGCCGCTCCAGCGCCCCGCGAGGGTCATCCGGGTCCTCGCCGATCCCGCTCAGGAAGGCGGCCGGCTCGCCGATGGCGGTATAGGAGGGCTGGCGGGCGGCGAAGCGGTCGAGCAGGGGAGCCATCTTCAGGAGCGCGTTGACCCCCATGCTCGGCATCGAAGCGTGGCCGGCCACGCCCGAGGTCGAGACCGTGAAGCGGAAGACGCCCTTCTCGGCGCAGCAGACGCCGTAGCAGCGTTTCCCGTTGAGCTCGAAGACGGCGCCCCCGCCCTCGTTGACGAGCAGGTCGCAGCGCACCTTGTCGGGGTGGTTTTCGGTGATCCACTGGGCCCCGAGCGAGCCCCCTGTCTCCTCGTCCACGACCGTCACGATCAGGAGCTCGCCGCGCGAGGGGCGCCAGCCCGAGCGCGCCAGGGCGCCCGCGGCGGCGATCTCGGCAGCGACCTGGTCCTTCATGTCGAGCGCGCCGCGGCCCCACAGGAAGCCGTCGGCGATGTCACCGGACCACGGGTCGTGGCTCCACTCCTGCGGGTTCGCCAGCACGGTGTCGACGTGGCCGAGGTAGCAGAGGGTCGGGCCGTCGTGCCTGGCGGCGCCGTCGGCGGGGAGCCTTGCCACCAGGTTCGGCCGCTCCGGCGTGGAGCCGAGCAGCTCGCACTGGAAGCCCGCCGACTCCAGGTACCCGGCGAGGTACTCCTGCGCGGGGAGCTCGTTGCCGGGCGGGTTGACCGTGTTGAAGCGGATCAGCGTCTGCAGCAGCTCCTGGGCAGCGCTGGCGGGTGCGGCGGTGGCAGGCATCAGGTGGCGATCCTACGCCGCCGGGGCCTGCTCATGGGGCCTCGCGCAGGCCCAGCTCGCAGAGATCGCCCTCGTCGAGGGGGAAATGGCAGGCCGCATTGGTGCCCGTTCCCGTGTCCTCCATCGGGGGGTCGTCGGCTGGAGCAGAGCTCCTGCGCCTTCGGACAGCGGGTGTGGAAGCGGCACCCGCTCGGCGGGTTGGCCGGACTGGGGACGTCGCCGCTCAGCAGCCGCCGCTGCTCGCCGTGGCGGGACGGGTCGGCGATCGGCACGGCCGACAGCAGTGCGCCCGTATAGGGGTGGCGGGGAAACGCGTACAGCGCGTCGCTCGGCCCGGTCTCGACGATCTTGCCGAGGTACATCACCGCCACCCGGTCGCACATGTGCCTCACGACCGACAGGTCGTGGGCGATGAAGATCAGCGTGAGGCCGAACTCGCGCTGCAGCTCGCGCAGCAGGTTCAGCACCTGCGCCTGGATCGAGACGTCGAGCGCCGACACGGGCTCGTCGGCGATCAGCAGCCGCGGTTTCAGCGCCAGCGCCCGCGCCACCCCGATGCGCTGGCGCTGGCCGCCGGAGAACTCGTGGGGGTAGCGGTTGTAGTGCTCGGGGTTCAGGCCGACCGTCTCGAGCAGCTCCTGGACGGCCTTTTTGCGCTCCCCCTCCCCCTTCAGCAGGCCGTGGATCGCGAACGGCTCGCCGACGATCGAGCCCACCGTTTTACGCGGGTTCAGCGACGAATACGGGTCCTGGAAGATCATCCCGATCTCGCGGCGCAGCTCCTTCAGGCGCCCGCCCTTGACGCGGGTGATGTCCTCGCCGTCGAACGTCACGCTGCCGGCGGTCACGTCGAGCAGGCGCGTCAGCAGGCGGGCGGTGGTGCTCTTGCCGCACCCGCTCTCGCCCACGATCCCGAGCGTCTCCCCGCGGCCCACCTCGAGGTCCACGCCGTCGACCGCGCGCACGGCCCCGACCTTGCGCTGGATCAGGATTCCGCGCGTGATCGGGAAGTGCTTGACGAGCCCTTCGGCGCGCATCAGGGGATCGGTCCCGAGCGCGGTGGGGCCGCCCTGCGCGATCGGCGTCTCGGGCGCGGCCCCCACGGCGCCCGGCCCGTCGGGCACCTCGCCGGCCGGCGTCGGCTGGGCGGGCGAGGCGCTCATCCGACGGGCGAGCCCTCCGGGGACTCCTCCTTGAAGCCCGCGCGCTCCTTGGCCTGCTCGGGGGTGGCCCCGGCGTTGAGTGCGTCCCACAGACGGCAGCGGAGCTCGCGCTCCAGCAGGCAGGCGACGAAGTGCTCCGGCGCTTCGGGCAGCGGCTCGAGCTTCGGCTCGATGCGCGCGTGGGACGGTTGCGCGTAGGCGCAGCGGGGATGGAAGCGACAGCCCGATGGCGGCCTGACGAGGCTCGGCGGGGTCCCCGGGATCGGCACCAGCGGCTCCTTGCGGTCGCGCTCGAGACGGGGGATCGAGCGCAACAGGCCCCACGTGTAGGGGTGCTCGGGCGAGGCGAAGATCTGCGCCGCCGGGGCGGCCTCGACGATCTGGCCCGCGTACATCACGGCGATGTCGTCGGCCATCTCGGCCACCACGCCGAGGTCGTGGGTGATGATCACGATCGCCATCCCCAGCTCGCGCTGCAGCCGTTCCATCAGGTCGAGGATCTGGGCCTGGACCGTCACGTCGAGCGCCGTCGTGGGCTCGTCGGCGATCAGCAGCTTCGGTTCGTTTGCGAGCGCCATCGCGATCATCACCCGCTGGCGCATTCCCCCCGAGAACTCGTGCGGGTACTGGTCGAAGCGGCTCGCGGGGTCGGGGATGCCGACGAGGCCGAGCAGCTCGATCGACCGCTCGCGGGCCTGTGCCTTGGAGACCTCGCGGTGGGCGCGGATCGTCTCGGTGAGCTGCTTGCCGACCTTGTAGAGCGGGTGCAACGAGGACAGCGGGTCCTGGAAGATCATCGCGATCTCGTCGCCGCGGATGCGGCGCAGCTCCTCGTCCTCGGCAGCGTCACGAGATCCTGTCCCTCGAACATGATGCGCCCGCTCACCTCGGCGCCCTGGTAGCGGGTCAGACCGAGCACCGTCATCGAGCTGACCGTCTTGCCCGAGCCGGACTCGCCGACGATCCCGAGCGTCTTGCCCGGGAGCACCTGGTAGGTGATCCCGTCGACGGCGTGCACGACCCCGTCTTCGGTGTGGAACTCGACCCGCAGGTCCTCCACCCGCAGCAGCGGCTCGGCGGCGCTCACGCGTACCGGACCCGGGGATCGAGGTAGGCGTAGAAGATGTCCACGACGATGTTCGTCACGATGATGAACATCGCCGCCAGCAGGACCGTGCCCTCGATCACTTCGAAGTCGGCGTTGACGATCGACTGGTAGGCCAGGCGGCCCACGCCGGGGATGTTGAAGACCGTCTCCACCAGCACGGCGCCGCCGAGCAGGATGCCGAATTCGAGGCCCATCAGGGTGACGACCGGGTTGATCGAGGCGCGCACCCCCTGGCGCACGACCCGTTTCTCCGGCAGGCCCTTGGCACGCGCGGTGCGGATGTAGTCCTCGTCCATCACCTCGAGCAGGTTGCCGCGGATCAGGCGCGCGAACACCGCCGTGCTGCCCGCCGCCAGCACGAACCACGGCATCAACAGCGAGGTGAACCATTTCCAGGGATCGGAGGTGATACCCACATAGCTGCCCGCGCCCGGCAGGATCTTGAATTTTCCGATGTCCGATGAGAACAGGTACAGCAGCACCAGACCGAGCCAGAATTCCGGGGCGGAGACGAGCAGCAGTGCGCCACCCATCGACGCACGGTCGGTGGCGGAGTGGCGGCGCAGCGCCGACAGGATGCCGATCCCGACCCCGAAGACCATCCACAGCACGACCGCCCCGATCGTGAGCGAGATCGTCGCCGGGAGGCGTTCCTTGATCAGCTGCAGCACCGACTCCTGGCTGCCGTAGCTGTAGCCGAAGTCGAAGTGCAGAAATATGTTCTTGATGTAGTCCCAGAACTGGGTGGGCAGGGACTTGTCCAGCCCCAGGACCGCTTCGATCGCCTTGATCTGCTGCGGGGTCGGGTTCCGCCCGGCCCGCATCAGGGCGGGGTTGCCCGTCGGCAGCACTCGGAAGATCACGAACGTGAGTGCTGCAACGACGAGCAACATCAGAGCTCCCCAGAGGAGCCTGCGGATCACATACCGGGTCATCTCGGTCCGGTCTGGCTCAGTCCCCGCCGACCGCTTACTTCAGCGAGGTGTAGGAGAGGTCCCACTCTCCACTGTTCCAGAGTTGTCCCACGCCGGCGACCGTTTTACCCTCGACGTTGGCCTGCTTGTCGTAGTCGAACGGGATCGCCGCCGCTTCTTTGACGAGTTCTTCGTCGATCTTGGCCCACGCCTTCGCGCGCGCTTCGGATCCGGTCACGAGTTCGCCCTTGTCCATCATTTCGTTGATGTGGGGGATGTCGGTCTGGCCGAAGTTGACGTTGGACGAGGCCGGGATGTACTTGCCGTTGAACGTGATGTTCAGCACCGTCTGGGGGTCACCGAAGTCACGCGATCCAGCCCACGCTCGGGCACACCGTGATCTCTTCCTTGGGCACCTCGCAGAACTTCGAGTACGCGATCGAGCTTTCGGGGAGGGACAGTTTGGTCTGGAAGCCGAGGTTCTGGAGCGTCTGGTTGACGATTTCGGCGTCCTGGTCGGCCGGGGCACCGCGTCGCTCCCACGACCGTGATCGGCTGCGCCGCTGTACTTGCCGCTCGGGTAGCCGGCTTCCTTCATGTATTTTTCGGCCAGCGCCATGTCGCCCTGCGGGTGTTCGTTGTACGGAACCCCTGCCGGTCCTTTCAGGCCGCCCGACTCGTTGAAGCCGGGGATGCCGGGATACAGGAAGTGGGTCTGCAGGTCGGTGACGAGCTTGCCGCCGCGGACCTTGTTCATCTCTTCGCGGTCCAGGGCCGCCCACAGCGCCCTGCGCAGGTTCACGTTCTTGAACGGCCCCACCTTGTTGTTCACTGCGATGTAGTGGGTCCCGGCACCCGGCGAGATCTGCATCTGTTCTTTGTAGTGTTCCGCCGCTTCCTTGACGGTCGACTGATGCCGGGCGTTCCTGGGCGATGATGTTGCCGCCTTCGAGCGTCTGGCGGCCGATCACGGTGATGTTGCCGCCGATCTTGTAGTTGATTTCATTCAGATAGGCCGGCCTGTAGTCCGTGCTCGCCTTCCAATTCGGGTTGCGCACCATGGTGAGTGACTTGCCCGGGGAAGTAGCCGACCCCGAGGACCTTGCCTTCGCTGTTGTTCTTGATCATGTAGGGCCCTGTCGCCACCTGGTAGTTGGCGTAATTGGAGGGTTCGTTCTTGTCGTACTTTTCGGCGTATTCCTTGGGCACGGGAGCCGTCGACGGGAGCACCAGCGCCGCGGCCACGAGCTGGCCCTTCGGTTCGGTCAGGTGGAAGACGATCGTGTGCTTGTCGGGAGTTTCGATCCCCTTGACAGGCCCGCCTTTCGCCTTGGGCATACCTTCGATCGAGGCGAAGTAGGCCTGCGTGTAGCCGTTTGCCACGGTCGGGTTGGCCCCGCGCTCGATCCCGTAGGCGACGTCGGATGCGGTCACTTCGCGATTGACGGGTGGGCTGTAGTGGACCCCTTCCCTGAGGTGGACCGTGACGGTCTTGCGAGTCAGAGGAGATTTCCGCGGGCCCGAGGCGAGGTCGGGCGTGTTTTCTTCCAGCTGGTTGGGCTTGTAGGAGTACAGCGGCCGCTGGGTCGCGAACACGACCGGGTAGTCGAGGTTGTAATACGCCTCGCCCGGATCGAGGTGTTCGAATTCAGTTTCCTGGAGCACCTGCAGCGTGCCGCCTTGTTTGCCGCCCGTGAGCGACTCGGTCAGCGGGCTTTTGTAGCCGCTGGTTTCGAGACCGCTGCCGCTCGCGCTCGTGCTGGACCCTGATCCGCTCGAGCCGCACGCGGCCAGCACGACTGCGACCACGACCGCGCCGAGCAGTGACGCGATTGCCTTATTGGACAACATCTACGGTGCCTCCTGTGTTGGAAATGGGTGCGCTCATCGCGCATACCTCGGATTGAGCGCATCCCTGAGCCCGTCGCCGAGCAGGTTGAACGCCAGCACCGTGATGAGCAGTGCAGCGCCGGGAAAGACCATGAACCACCATGCGGTGTTGAAGATCGGTGTGGCTTCGGAGATCATCTGGCCCCAGCTCACGGTCGGTGGGCGGATGCCGATGCCGAGGAACGAGAGGGCCGCCTCGAAGAGGATGTTCAGCGGCACCTGCAAGGTCGCGTAGACGATGATCGGCGCAGCCAGGTTCGGCAGGATCTCGCGGAACATGATGCGCGCGTTGGAGGCGCCGAGGGCATGCGAGGCCTCGACGAACTCGCGCTCGCGTAAGGACAGGACCAGACCACGCACGATGCGCGCCATATACGGCCAGGTGGCCAGGGCGATCAGGAAGATGACGACGCTGACGCCGGGCTGGATCGCGCCTTTGACGCAGCCCCGGACCGCGCAGGAGGCGGCTATCCCGAGCCCCAGCAGCAGCGGCGGGATCGAAAGGACGACGTCCACCAGGCGCGAGATCGCGGTGTCCACCGGGCCCTTGTAGAAGCCGGCCAGCAGGCCCACCGTGACGCCGATGAAGGTCGCGATCGCAGTGCCGACGATGCCCACGATCAGCGACACACGGGCTCCGTAGATCACGCGCGACATCACGTCGCGACCGAGCTGGTCGACGCCGAAGGGGTGCGCCCAGCTGGGCCCCAGGGGCGCGCCGAAGTCGTCGGTCAGGTTCGGATTCTGCACGGTCGGGCCGGGCAGGCCGAGGACTTTCACGATCAACGGCGCGAAGATCGCGATCGCGATCAGCACGAGGATGATGATCCCCGCCACCTCCGCGACTTTGTCCTGGCGAAAGCGCCGCCAGAACAGCTGCCGCGGCGAGCGGGCGGCGACGTCGCCGCTGAGCTCGAGCGGCTCGACCCCGGCGATCCCCGCCGGTACCGGCTCAATGCCGCTGATCGTCACCTTGACCGGGCCCTTCGACGGACGCCGGAGATGGCAAGCTGAGGGACGATGATGACATGTGTCTCAAACACCGAATCTACTCATTCGACGGTGCTTTGGCGCCACCTTCCGACGCTCGTTGGGCGAACGATCTGCTTGCGGGGACAACCACTGATCGATGGATACCCTCTTCGACCCTGAAACCCACCCCGACCAGGTAAAAGAGCGCGCCCCGTCGGGCGGCGCGGACACCGCGGCCCCGCTCGCCACGCGCGTACGCCCGCACGCGCTGGCGGACTTCGTGGGCCAGTCGCACCTGCTCGCGGACGGCTCGGCCCTGCGGACCGCGATCGACACCGGCCGGGCCCACTCGATGATCCTCTACGGACCCCCGGGCTCGGGCAAGACGACCCTCGCCCGCATCCTCGCGGAGGCCTCCCCGGCCGCCTTCGAAGAGCTGAGCGCCGTGCAGGCCGGACGCGCCGAGGTGCGCGAGGTGATCGAGCGCGCCGGGCACCGGCGCGAAGCCAACGGCACCGAGACGATCCTGTTCCTGGACGAGATCCACCGCTTCAACAAGGCCCAGCAGGACGCGCTGCTGCCGGCCGTCGAGGAAGGCCTCGTGACGCTGATCGGCGCCACCACCGAGAACCCCGCCTTCGAGGTCAACGGCGCGTTGCTCTCGCGCCTGCGGGTGTATGCCCTGCAGGCCCTGACCCCGCAGGAGGTGCAGGTCGTGCTCGAGCGGGCCGCGGCCGGCGGCGCGCTGAAGGTGGAGGGCGGAGCGCTCGAGTTCCTGGCCGCCCGCAGCGAAGGCGACGCCCGCACGGCCCTCAACGCGCTCGAGCTGGCAGCCGCGACCGCGGCCGAGCTGCGGGAGCAACAGGTGACCCTGCAGCGGGCCCAGGACGCCCTGCAGCGGCGGGCGATCCTCTACGACAAGGGGGGAGACCGCCACTACGACTACGCCTCCGCCTGGATCAAGGCCACGCGCGGCTCGGACCCCGACGCGTCGCTGTACTACCTGGCGGTGATGCTCGAGGGGGGCGAGGACCCGCGCTTCATCGTGCGGCGGATGATCATCCTCGCCTCCGAGGACATCGGCAACGCCGACCCCCAGGCGCTGTCGGTGGCCACCGCGGCCGCCGCCGCGGTCGAGCACGTGGGCCTGCCGGAGGCGAAATTCGCGCTCGCCCAGGCCGCCATCTACCTGTCCCTGGCGCCGAAGTCCGACGCCGCCGGGAGGGCCCTCGGGGCCGCCACCGCGCACGTGCGCGACCACGGTGCGGCGCCGGTGCCGGGATGGCTGCGCAGCGGCCCCCGTCCCGGACAGGACCAGGGCGGCTACGAGAACCCCCACCGCGAGCCCGGGCACCTCGGCGGCCAGGAGCTGCTGCCGCAGGCGGTGGCCGGTGAGCGCTTCTACACCCCCGACGAGGCCGAGTCCGCCCTGGCCGAGCGCCTGCGTCAGATCGAGCGGGGGCGGGGACGCGAGCGCGCGGACGAGCCGGGCCCGGGACGCGAGCAGCGATAATCGCGGGCGCATGAGCGTCCCCTCGAGTCAGACCACGGGCCGCGACGGCGAGCGGTCTGAGCTGCACGTCCACGACCCCGCCACCGGGGCTCTGCTCGGGAGCGTCGAGCGCATCGCGCCGGAGGAGGTCGACCGCGTCGTCGCCGAGGTCGCCAAGGTCGTGCCCCTGTGGGCGCTGTTGCGCGTCCAGGACCGCGGCCGCTACATGCGCCGCATGGCCCAGGCGGTGATCGACGAATTCGACGAGCTGGTGGAGGTGATCGCCCGCGAGCAGGGCCGCCCGCGCGCGGAGATCGCCTCGCTGGAGCTGCTCGCCGCCGTCGACGCCCTGATCTGGATGGCCGACGAGGGAGCGCGCCTGCTGGGTGGCGGGCGGATCGGGGTCAGCCGCCTGGTGTTCCCCCTCAAGCGCGCGCGCATCGCATATGAGCCCTACGGCGTGATCGGCGTGATCGGTGCCGGCAGCGCCCCCTTTGCCCAGCCCCTCGGGCAGATCGCCGGGGCCTTGATGGCGGGCAACGGCGTGGCCTTCAAGCCGGCCGCCCGCGCCAGCCTCGCGGGCGAGCGGATCGCGCGCCTGGTGGCCCGGGCGGGGCTGCCGGAGGGAATCGTGCGAATCCTCCACGGGGGCGCCGACGCGGGCGTCGCGCTGGCCCAGTCACCGGTCGAGAAGATCCTCTTCACGGGCTCGCCGCCCGTCGGCCGGGTGGTCGCCAGAGCGTGCGTGTCGCGTGAGAAGGAGGTGGCGCTGGAGCTCGGCGGCAAGGACGCGATGCTGGTGCTCGCCGACGCCCATCTGCCGCGGGCGATCGCCGGAGCGCTGTGGGCGGGGTGCGCGGGGGCCGGCGCGGCGCGCGGCTCGATCGAGCGCGTGTACGTGGCCCGCGACCTTTACGACCGCTTCCTCTCCGGGCTCGTGCGGGCCGCCGAGGCGATCAAGGTCGGTGACCCCTCGGACCCGCTCGTGCAGGTCGGCCCGCTGGCCTCGGCGCGCCGCGCCGAGCGTCTGGAGGAGCTCGTCCAGGAGGCCATCGCCCAGGGCGCCCGCCGGCACTGCGGAGGCCCCGTCAGCCCGCCGGGATGCGACGCCGGCGCCTTCTACGCCCCGGCCGTGATCAGCGGCGTGCGCCCCGAGATGCGGATCATGCGCGAGCCCCTCGACGGCCCCGTGCTGCCGGTCATGGCGGTGGACAGCATCGACCAGGCGATCGCGCTGGCCAACGACAGCGAGTTCGGTCTCGGCGCCTCGATCTGGACCTCCGACCGCTACATGGCGTCCCGCATCGCGCGTGAGCTGCGGGCCGGGATGGTGTGGCTCAACGACCACCTCCCCGGCCCGATGGTCGCCCGCGGGCCGTGGGGCGCGGCCGCCGGCGGGGGGCTCGGGCGCACGCTCGGCCGCGCCGGGCTGCGGGCCTGCGCCCAGGAGAAGCTGATCACGTGGGACCCGCCGCGCCTGCGCGGGGTCTGGTGGGGCCCCTACGACGGTGCCGGCACGGGCGCCGCGAGGGCCCTGGCGCGGGTCCACTCCCGCCGCGAAGGAGAGCGCCGCCGCGCGCTCGCCGAGGGCGGCCTCGCGCTCGCCAGGATCAGCGCCCGCGCCCTCGGGCGGGGCCTGCCGCGCTGAGGCCGGCGCCCGCGCGCGCTCGGTGCGGCGCGCGTCCGGGCGCCTCGCGGCAGCTACCCTTCTGAGGAGATGCCGGCACAGGCTTATGCGGGCAAGGAGTGCGTCTGCCAGCTGCGCAGGGGCATCTGCGACCAGAGCTGCATGCAGGGGATGCTGGAGGTCCCCTTCTACATCGCCTGCCTGAAGCTGACCGGCCGCCGCTGCGTGGTGATCGGCGGCGGCGAGGTGGCGCTGGAGAAGGTCGAGGGGCTGCTCGCCTGCGAGGGCGGGGTGACCGTGATCGCGCCCGAGGCCGTCCAGGAGCTGCAGGAGTACGCGCGCGAGGGCTCGATCGGCTGGGAGCAGCGCGACTACGCCGGCCCGGCCGACCTCGAGGGCGCCTTCATGGCGATCGCCGCCACCGACGAGACCGACGTCAACATCGCCGTGTTCGACGACGCGGAGGCGCGCGCGATGCTCGTCAACGTGGTCGACGTGCCGCCGCTGTGCAACTTCATCCTGCCGGCGATCGTGCGCATCAACCCGCTCGCGATCGCGATCTCCACGGCGGGTGCCTCGCCGGCCCTGGCCAAGCGCATGAAGCGCGAGATCGAAGACCACTTCGGCGAGTCCTACGCGCGCCTGGCGGTGCTGCTCAGCGAGGCGCGGGGGTGGGCCAAGTCGAACCTGCCCACCTACCAGGACCGCAAGGAGTTCTTCGAGGCGATCGTCAACGGCGACCCGGACCCGATCGAGCTGCTCGGCGCTGCGGACGGGGAGCAGGCGGTGCGAGAGCTGATCGCCCGGGCCCAGCGGGAACGCGCGCCCGAGCTCTCCAGCGCCTGAGGCGCGTGGCGGCGGTCGAGGTCGAGCGGCTCGCTCGGCACTACGGCGAGCGGGAGGCGCTCTCAGACGTCTCGCTCACGCTCGCAGCGGGGGCAGACGCTGGCGGTGCTCGGGCCCAACGGCGCCGGCAAGACGACCCTGCTGAGGATCCTGGCGTCGCTGCTGCGACCCCACGGGGGAGACGTGAGGGTGCTCGAGCGGCGCCTGCCCGAGGAGTCCTGGCAGCTGCGCGGCCAGGTCGGCCTGCTCGCCCACGAGCCGATGCTCTACCGCTCGCTGAGCGCCCAGGAGAACCTGCGCTTCCACGCCCGCCTGCACGGGGTGGCGCAGGAGCGGGTGGCGAGCCTGCTGGAGCAGCTGTCGCTGTCAGAGCGCGCGGGCGAGACCCTGCGCTCGTTCTCGCGGGGCATGGTCCAGCGGGTGGCGATCGCGCGGACCGTGCTGCACGACCCCGAGCTGCTGCTGCTGGATGAGCCCTACGCCAACCTCGACCCGGCCGCGCGGGAGCTGGTCGGACCCCTGATCGGTTCCGCCAGCGGGCGCACGCGGGTGCTCTGCAGCCACGACCCCGCCGCCGCGCTGGCGGAGGCAGACGTCGTGCTGGGACTGCGTGAGGGTCGCGTGGCCGTGCAGGGACCGGCGCAGGAGATCTCCGTCGAGGAGCTGGAGGCGCTGTACCGGTGAGCGCGCAACCCGCCGCCGAAAGCCCCGCCGCCCCGGCCCCCGCGCCTGCGGACGCGAGCGCGAGCGCCGGCGCCCCCACCGTGCCGCTGCGCCGGGTCGTGGGGGCGCTGCTGCGCAAGGAGCTGCTGGTCGAGCTGCGCACGCTGGAGTCGGTGCCGGGGATGTCGCTGTTCGCGCTTTCGACCTTCGTGGTGTTCCACTTCGCGCTCAACCGCAACAGCGTCGAAGGGGACCTGGCCACGGGGGTGCTGTGGGTGACGCTCCTTTTCGCCGCCCTGCTGGGGGTCAACCGGCTGTTCGTGGCGGACGCCGAGGAAGGAGGCCTCGACGGCTTCCTGCTGGCCCCGGTCGATCGCAGCGCGCTGCTGCTGGCCAAGGAGCTGACGCTGCTCTGCTACCTGATCGTGCTCGAGCTGGTGGCGGTGCCGGCGTTCGCCCTGCTGCTGTCGGTGCCGTTCGCACACGCGCTGCCGGACCTGCTGCTGGTGCTGCTGCTGGCCGACCTCGGCGTGGCGGTCGTGGGGACGCTGGTGGCGGCCCTGGCGGTGCAGACGCGGGCGCGCGATCTGCTGGGGCCGCTGCTGGGCCTGCCGCTGCTGGTGCCGATCGTGATCGGGGCCGCGCGGGCCAGCTCGCCGTTGCTGGTGGCGACCCACGCCGGGTCCCCTGCAGCGCGCTGGCTGGCGATGCTCGCGCTCTATGATCTGATTTTCGGGCTGATCGCCTACGCCGTGTTCGATTTCCTGCTGGAGGACTAGCGACAGATATGTATGGCAGGGGCCTGCGGGCGCTCAGTATCTCGACCGTCGTCGCCGTCGTCACGGCGTTCACGCTGGTGTTCTTCTACGCGCCGCTGGAAGCCGAGCAGGGCTTCCTGCAGAAGATCTTCTACCTGCACGTGCCGCTGGCGATCGTCGCCCTGTGCGGCTTCGTGCTCGGAGGGCTGTTCGCGATCGCCCACCTGCGCACCCGTGACCGGCGCTGGGACATGCGCTCCTACGTGGTGATCCATATGAGCCTGATCTTCGCGCTCGCGACCCTGATCACCGGCTCGATCTGGGCCAAGGGCTCGTGGGGGCACTGGTGGGTGTGGAGCGAGCCTACGCTGGTCTCGTTCCTGATCGTGTTCCTGCTGTACGCCACCTACCAGCCACTGCGCTTCTCGATCGAGGATCCCGAGCGCCAGGCCCGCTACGCCTCGGTGTTCGCGATCACGGCCGGAGCGTTCGTGCCGATGAACTTCATCGCCGTGCGCCTGGCCAGCCAGTACCTGCACCCGCGGGTGCTGGGGAGCACCTCCAACCTGCCCGGCCCGATGGCGCTCACGTTCCTGGTCTCGCTGGTGGCGATGGCGCTGCTGTTCGCGACCCTCTGCAAGTACGAGCTGACCGCCAAGAACACCCGCTTCCAGCTGCGGGCCCTGCGCCGGCGCCTGTCCGGCGAGCAGGCCCAGCGCGGCCCCCGCCGCCGCAGCGCGGCGCCCGAGCCCGCCACCAGCACCCTCGGGGCCCGCGTGGCCGGCGGAGGAGCCTCCACGTGAGCGCGCTGGTGATGGCCGAAATACCGGCGCTGCCGCTGCACACGGCCGGCAAGTACGTGGCGGGCGCCTACATCGTGGTGTTCGCGATCGTGCTCATCTACGTGGCGATCATGGCGATCCGCCTGAGCCACATCGAGCGCGATCTGGGCGAGCTGCTGGCGCTCACCGACGAGCAGCCCGGCGGCGCGAACGGCCCCGGCGGCGCAGGCGCCTCCGCCGGCGCGGGCGCCGCGAGCGGGCCTCGGGATTCGGCCGCGCAGGGTCGCGAGCCGCAGGATTCCTCGACCGCCGCGCGGGAGTCGGCGCCGGCATGAGCGAGCTGCTGACGCTCGGCGTCTCGCACAAGACCGCGCCGGTGGGGCTGCGCGAGCGGCTCTCCTTCGGCGAGAGCGAGGCGGTCGAGTTCCTCGGCCGCATCACGGCCACCGAGCACGTGCGGGAGGCGGTCGTGATCTCGACCTGCAACCGCACCGAGGTCTACCTCGTGGCCGGCGACCCCGTGCAGGCGGAGTCCGAGGTCCTGGGAGCACTCGCCCGCCGCGCCGACATCCGCCCGACCGAGCTGGCCGGGGCGATCTACTCGCCGCGCAACTGCGACGCCGCCCGCCAGCTGTTCCGCGTCACCTGCGGCCTGGAGTCGATGATCGTCGGCGAGGCCGAGATCCAGGGTCAGGTCCGCCGCGCCCACGAGCTGGCGATGCGCTGCGGCGCCACGGGGCCGCTCAGCAACCGCCTCTTCGCCGCCGCGATCAGCACCGGCAAGCGGGTCCGCACCGAGACCTCGATCGGCGCCAACCGCGTGAGCGTGCCGACGGTGGCGGTGGAGCTCGCCCACAGCGTGCTCGGCGACCTCGCCGAGCGCCACGTCGTGATCATCGGGGCGGGGGAGACCAGCGAAGGGACCGCGCGCGCCCTCGCCGACCAGGGCGCCGGCACGATCTTCGTGGCCAACCGCCACGCCGACCGGGCGCTCAGCGTGGCCCAGCGCTTCGGTGGCTCGGTGGTGGGGCTCGAGCAGCTCCCCGAGCAGCTCGTGAAGGCCGACATCGTGGTGGCCTCGACGGCCTCGCCGCACGCGATCGTCGAGCACGAGGCGCTCGAGCTGGTGATGGACGAGCGCCGGGGCCGCGCGCTGCTGCTGATCGACATCGCGGTCCCGCGCGACATCGACCCGGCCTGCCGTGACCTGGACGGCGTGAGCCTGTACGACATCGACGACCTCCAGGCCGTGATCGACCTCAATTTGTCATCGCGCGCCGAGGAGACGCCACGGGCGAACGAGATCGTCGAGGAGGAGATCCGCCGCTTCGCGCGCTGGATGGGCCAGCTCGACGCGCTCCCGACCGTGGCCGCGCTGCACGAGCGCGCGGAAAACATCGTCGAGCAGGTGCTGGCCGAGAACACCGGCCGCTGGGAGGCCGCCTCCCAGCGCGACATCGCCCGCGTCGAAGCGATGACGAGGGCCGTGGCCGCCCGCCTGCTGCACGAGCCCACGATCCGCCTGCGCAGCCTCGGCAGCGAGAGCAGCCACGCCAGCCTGGAGGTCCTGCGCGAGCTGTTCGCCCTCTCCGACGACGCAGACGCGGACTCTCCGCAACAGGGCGAAAACAGCCTCGCACAGGTGCACGACCTCCGCCGGCGCCGCGAGCGCTGATGCGCCTCGCTACCCGGCGCAGCGCCCTGGCGCTCGCGCAGGCCGAGCTGGTGGCACGGGCACTGGGTGGATGCGAGCTGGTGCCGGTCACCACCGGCGGAGACCGGGGAGCGCCGGCGCAGGACAAGTCCCGCTGGGTCGACGAGCTCGAGCGGGCGCTGCTGGAGGGCCGTGCCGACGTGGCGGTCCACTCCGCCAAGGACCTGCCCGGTGAGCTGGCGGACGGCCTCGAGCTGGCCGGCGCGCCCGCGCGAGCCGCGCCGGAGGACGTGCTGTGCGGGGTCGAGGACCTCGACGACCTCGAGCCCGGAGCCCGGGTCGGTACCAGCAGCATCCGGCGGATCGCCCAGCTGCGCGCCGCCCGCGAGGACCTCGACGTGACCGAGCTGCGCGGCAACGTGGACACCCGCCTGGCGCGGCTGGCCGATCCGGCCCGCAGCCTGAACGCGATCGTGCTGGCCCGGGCCGGGCTCGCCCGGCTGGGACGGGAGGACAGCGCCGGCGCGAGCCTCGATCCGGCGCGCTTCGTGCCGGCTCCCGGCCAGGGGACGCTCGCGCTGGAGGTGCGCGCCGGGGACGAGGCGAGCGTGCGCGCCGTCGAGCAGATCAACGACCCCGAAGCGTTCGCGTGCCTGCTGACAGAGAGGGCGCTGGCGCGGGAGCTCGGCGCCGACTGCCACACGCCGCTGGGGGCGTGGGCGAGCCCGGCGGGCGGGGAGAGCTGCAGCTGCGCAGCTGGGTCGGCCTGCCCGACGGCTCGGCCTGGGTCAGCGACGAGCTGTGCGGCGCGAGCCGACGATCCCGAGGGGCTGGCACAGGCGATGGCAGGACGGCTGCGCAGCGCCGGAGCGCAGGAGCTGCTGCAGCGCGCGGGCGAGATGGCGGACGTGTGAGCCCGGGCGGAGGGCGGGGGCAAGCCAGACGGCGGCCGCGTCTACCTGGTCGGCGCCGGACCCGGGGACCCCGGTCTGATGAGCGCACGCGCGCTCGAGCTGATCTCGCTCGCCGACGTGATCCTGCACGACCGCCTGATCCCCGAGGGCGCGCTCGAAGGAGCCCGCGCGGACGCCGAGCTCGTGTTCGTCGGCAAGGAGGGCGGAGGCAGCTCGGCCGACCAGCAGCAGATCGAGGCGCTGCTGCTCGAGCACGCGCGCGCGGGCCGCATGGTGGTGCGCCTGAAGGGAGGCGACCCCTTCGTGTTCGGCCGCGGGGGCGAGGAGGCGCTCGACCCTGCGCGCCGCCGAGATTCCATTCGAGGTGGTCCCGGGCATCACCGCCGGCATCGCGGCTCCCGCCTACGCGGGCATCCCCGTCACGCAGCGGGGCGTCGCCAGCGCGGTCGCGCTCGTGACCGGCCACGAGGACCCGGCCAAGCCCGAGAGCGACCTCGACTGGCAGGCGCTGGCAGCCTTCCCGGGGACGCTCGTGCTGTACATGGGGGTCGCCCGCATCGAGCAGATCGCCGCCGCGCTGATCGCGGCCGGGCGCCCCGCGTCCGAGCCTGCCGCCGTCGTGCAGGCGGGCACGCTGCCCGGCCAGCGCACCGTGCGGGCGCCCCTCGGCGAGCTGGCCCAGGCGGTTGTGGAGGCTGGGGTGCGCCCGCCGGCGATCACCGTCGTGGGGCCGGTCAGCGAGCTGGCAGAGCAGATCTCCTGGCACGCGTCCGGTCCGCTCGCCGGACGCACGGTGGCGGTGACCCGCGCGCGGGCACAGGCAAGCGACATGGCGCGCCGGCTGCGGGCGCTCGGGGCACGCGTGATCGAAGCCCCGGTGATCCGGATCCGGCCACTGCCCGTCGACCTCGGGCAACTCGACCTCCCCGGCTTTGACCTGGTCTGTCTGACCAGCCCCAACGGGGTGCGGCTGCTGTTCGATGCGCTCGACGCGGCCGGCCTCGACGCCCGCGCGCTGGCCGGTGCGAAGGTGGCGGTGATCGGCCCGGGCACCGCCCGGGCGCTGGCCGACCACGGCATCCGCGCCGACGTCGTACCGGAGCGCTTCGTGGCCGAGGCGCTCGTGCAGGCGCTCGAGGCGCTGCCGGTGAAGCGGGCCCTGATCGTGCGCGCGAGCGAGGCGCGCGACGTGCTGCCCGACGCTCTCAGCGCCCGCGGGGCGGAGGTCGAGGTGCTCCCCCTCTATGAGACCGTGGCCGAGCCGCTGGCCGAGCAGGCGCTGGCCGGCGCCCGTGGGGCCGACTACATCACCTTCACCTCCTCCTCGACGGTGCGCTTCTTCCTGGAGGCCGCGGGCGGCGAGGCCGCCCTGCAGCCCGGCGACACGGGTCGTCTCGATCGGCCCCGTCACCACCGCCGCGCTGGCAGAGGCGGGCCTGACGCCGGACCTCGAAGCCGAGCGCCACGACATCGACGGCGTGATCGACGCGATCGTGTCGGACCGGCCCGCCGCCTGAGGCCGGACGATGTTCATCAGCTTCCTCTCCGACTACGGGAACGAGGACGAGTTCGTGGGCGTGTGCCACGCCGTGATCGCCCGGCGCTGCCCGGCGGCGCGGGTGATCGATCTCGACCACGCGATCCCCCGCCACGACGTGCTCGCCGGAGCCCTCACGCTGGCGGCCAGCGTGCGCTTCCTGCCGGCGGGGGTGGTGCTGGCGGTCGTGGACCCGGGGGTGGGCGGCGAGCGCCGTGCGCTGGCGCTGCGCAGCGTGCGAGGGCGAGCAGCTCTTCGTGGGCCCCGACAACGGCCTGCTGATGGCGGCCGTCGATCGCCTGGGCGGGGTGGCGGAGGCGGTCGAGATCAGCGCTTCCGGCGAGCGGCTGGTGCCCACCTCCGACACCTTCCACGGACGCGACGTGTTCGCGCCGGTGGCCGGCGCGCTGGCGGCGGGGGAGACGCTGGCCGCCCTCGGGGAGCCCGTGCCGGCGCAGGGCATCGTGCGCCTGCAGCTGCCGCGGGCGCGGGTGACGACCGCGGGCCTCATCGCCCACGTGATCGGGCGCGACACGTTCGGCAACCTGGTCCTGGACGCCACACCCGACCAGCTCGCCGGGCTGGGCGTGGGCGCGGGCCAGACCGTGAGCGTGGAGTGCGGTGGGCGCCGCCACGAGGCGCTGCTGGGGGCGAGCTTCGCCCAGGCGCCCGCGGGAGGCCTGCTGCTCTACGAGGACTCCTGGGGGATGCTCGCGCTGGCGGTCAACCGCGGCTCCGCGGCCGAGCTGCTGGGAGCCGAGCGGGGCCGGGAGCTCCGGCTGCAGGCGCGATGAGCACGCCCGGCGACGACAAGGGTCCGTCGCGCGGGCAGCAGCACGCCCGGCGGGCGCGGCCCGCGGGCGCCGCGGCTGATCGGCGCGCCGCGGCTGCACCTGCGGCTGACCGACTCCACCAACACACGCGCGCGCGAGCTCGCGCTGGCCGGAGCTCCGCACGGCACGATCGTGACGGCCGCCGAGCAGAGCGCCGGGCGGGGGCGCCAGGGACGCACCTGGTCCGCCCCGGCGGGGAGCTCGCTGCTGCTGTCCGTGCTGCTGCGCGACCCTCCGCAGATGCTCCCCCTGGCCGCCGCCGTGGCGGTCGCCGAGGTCGTGGGCGAGGCGGCGCTGATCAAGTGGCCCAACGACGTCGTGGTCGAGCAGGCGGCGGCGCCGGGCGCCGCGTCCCGTCCGCCGCTCGGCGCCGCGCTCGCGAAGGTGGCCGGGATCCTCGTCGAGGGGCGCCTGCAGGAGCGTTGGGCGGTGCTGGGGATCGGGCTCAACGTGGCCGTGCGGCTCGAGGACCTGCCCCCCGAACTGGGCCCCGGCAGGAAGCCGCCCGGCGGCCACCATGGGGCGCGCGCCCGGGGGAGCTCGAGGCGACGCTCGCCGCGCTGCTCGATCAACTCGAACGCCGCCTGGCCGAGCCCGCGGGGGCGACACTGGAGGCCTGGCGCAGGCGTGACGCCCTGCTGGGCCGGGAGATCGGCTGGGCGGGCGGGAGCGGCATCGCGCGCGGCATCGACGGCGAGGGCCGCCTGATCGTGGAGGAGTCGGCCGGCGGGCGCACGGCGCTGGCGGCCGGGGAGGTGCACCTGCAGCGCGTCGGCTGAGCCGGCCGGACTGCACCTTTCGTACGACATCAGGCTAAAGCTCGGGTCGTGGCGTGCCGACACGATCTACAGCGACCTAACGGCAAGGATGCGGACCTCCCCTCCCATGGCACCCCCCGACGGCCCTTCGGGCCCGTCTTCGAAGCTTCGTCGCGTGGATCTCGCGCGCCGCCGCGTGCCGGTCGCAGCCTGCGCGTCCCAGGGCGGCATGACGTTGATCGAGGTGCTGATCGCCTCCGTGCTCACGGCGTTCATCGCGATCGGCACCTTCACGGCCTTCGACGCCGCGGGTAAGAGCAGCGTCGACGAGCGCTCCCACGCCCAGGGGACGGTCCTGGGGCAGCAGGATCAGGAACGGCTGCGCAGCTTCACGACCACCGCGCTCGAGCAGATGGGCACGATCGAAACGTACCGCGCCGAAAACGGCATGTGCCTCGAAAAATCGGGCTCCGCCTACACCTACTTCAACGGCGCCAAAAACACCCTCTTCTGCGAAAAGGTCACGGGCTTCGCGGGCAACACCTACACCGGGACCGTCTTCACCGTCACTTCGACCGCGAGCTACGTATCCGCCGAAAAAGGCGGCGAAAACACCTCGCTGGTGTGCGAAAAATCCGGCGGCTCGGGCAGCTACCTGGCCGTCAAGTCGTCGGTCAAGTGGACCTCGCTGGGATCGCGCCCCCCCGTGACACAGACCAGCAACCTCAACGTCCCCGCGAGCTATGTGCTGCTCGTCAAGGTCGTCAACCAGGCCAACGAACCGGTGGAAGGCGCGACCGTGACCGTGACGCCCGGTCCCAGCACGACCACCCCGGCGTCGGGATGCGTGACCTTCGGAGGGCTCACAAGCGAAACCGTCGAAGTATCGGCGACCAAGGGCAGCTGGACCGACTTCACCGGCAAAACGCCGACGACGAAAACCGGCGTAAAAGTGTCGACTACGTCCATCACCGAAGTTGAACTCCACCTCGCGGAATCCGGCTCGATCGTCGGCGAATTCGAAAGCAACGGCGTCGCCACGGAAGGCAGCGCCTTCTATGCGCTGGAGACCAAAATCACCTCGCCGTCCTTCTACGTCGCCGCGTCGGCCACGCCGGAAGCCAAAATCACGCAGAACAAACTCTTCCCGTTCGTGAAAACCGTCAAACCGCTGGAATACGAATCCTACGTCGTATACGCCGGCGACTGCGAAGCAAACAACCCCGAAACCGTCACCGCGGCCGGCGAAAAAATCAAATACAAATCAGTCCCGGTGCCGCCGGGCAGCAGCGTCGAGCGTGAAAGTCGAAGTGCCAGCGGTGAACGTGCGGGTGTACGAAGGCACCGAAGCCGTCGAAACTCAACCCGATAGCTTCCGCCGAATCCGCCTATATCACCAACGAAGCCTGCAAAGCGACCACTTCGCAGAACGGCGCGGTCACCTACAAGCACAAAGTCGCGATCAACGGCGAAGGCCGCCTCGAAACCAAATACAAGTATCAGCCCTACGCCAAAGAACTGCATCCTGTGCGTGATCGCCAAACTGGCTACCGGCAAATTCGCCCGCAACACGCTCAAAATCGAAAACGCCAAAAAAGCCGGCACCCCTGAACTCTTCCTGTATCTCAAAGGCCCCGGGTTCACGGAAAAGACCAAAGCCAGCGAATTGACATGTCCGTGACGCCCGACCCATCGCTTCCCGCTCGCGCTTGCCGCCGAGGACGGCATGACGCTGATCGAGGTGCTGATCGCGACGGTCGCCGGGATCGTCGTGATCCTCGCACTCTTCGCCATCCTCGAGTTCTCCGTCAAGCAGGAGGCTCGCATCACCGAACGCGTCCAGGCCAACCGGGGGGGCCGTGCCGCCCTCACGAACATCGTCGACGAGCTGCACTCCAGCTGCGTCGGCTTCAACAACTATGCGATCCAGGGCCCGAGCACGAAACCGACGGCCCCGCTCCTGGAACTCGGACCGACCGACCTCTGGTTCATCAGCGCCTACGGCAGCGCCTCGAGCAACAAGGCTGTGATCGAAAAGGTCTACGAGCACGACATCCATTGGGTCTCGACCGGCAAAAGCAAAACCGGGGAAACCGTGGGCACGCTCACCGACTACCGCTTCGAAAGCACGGCGGGCAGCGGGCCCGCCGGCAAATCGGGCAAGTGGGAATTCCCGACGCTCGAAACGAAAAACGCCAAAGCCAAGGTTCTGGCGAAGAACGTCATCCCGATGACGATCTCGGGGACCTCGACGCTCTTCCAGTACTACAAGTTCACGACCGCGACCAGCGGCGAACTCACCCAGGTCACCGAAAAAATCCCCACCGCCGCGACCAAAAACGAAATCGTGAAGGTCAGCATCGGCTTCACGGCCACCTCGGAATCCGGCAGCACCTCCAAAGGCTACGGGATGGCGGCCTTCAGCGACTCCGTGGTGCTCCGCCTGCAGGCCTCCGAAATCAGCGAAGAAGCGGTCAACGAACCATGCACGTGAACCGCCGTGTTTCCCTCTCCTCCCGCGCCCGCGCGACTCTGCGGACGCGAGGCCGTGCGGACGGCGGCTTCGCGATGATCATCGCGCTGGTGATCCTGGTGGTCGCGATGCTGCTGGCGGCCGCCGCCTTCTCCGCCGTGCAGGAAGACACGAAAAACACCCGCACCTACATCGTCCAGCAGAAGGCCTATGCGGCCGCGCTCGCGGGCATCCAATCGTTCAAATACGAACTCGGCGCCAACAACAACTACTGGGCCACCTGCCCGAAAACGGCGGCCCCCGCCACGGTGCCCGGCACCACGGACGAGGCCTACACGTATAGGTTCCTGCACTCCGAAAAACACACGCAGAAAGAATGCGAAGAAAAAAAACAGGCGGCGATGATCGAGACCTCGGGCTCCGCGAACGGCACCTTCCGCGTCGAAGCCACGGGTCGCGTGGCGGGTAACTGCGGTGAAAAAGTCCTGACCGAAAAAGGCTTTACCGAAAACGCGAAAAACAAATACTGCACGCGTTCGGTCGTCGCGACATTCACCCACCCGGGCTTCATCAACTACGTGTTCGTGAGCAACTACGAAATCCTCGACCCCGTTGCCAAGTCCCCCCATCCCGTCGACTGCGAAGAGTACTACAAAGAACGGAAAGCGAAAAAAGTCCACGTAAGCGAAGGCGGCGATTGCCAGCAAATCGTGTGGGCGGCGCACCGACAAAGTGAAGGGACCGTTCCACACGAACGACAGCGCCGACATCACAGCGGGCGCCACGTTCGGCCGCGAAGGGCACAACGACGCGATCGAGATGAACCAGGGCCACTACGGCGGCGCCCCGAAATTCAACGGCAGCGGCTACACCGAAGCAGCGGGCACGCTGCTTCCGCCGGAAACGGACCCGAACTGCTCGAATCCGCCGAACCGGCTACAAGCTCAAAGGCAGGACCGAGATTCAGCTCGAAGAAGGCAGCCCGAACAAAATGAAAGTCACGAAATGGACCGCCGGCAAAGCGGAAACGACACGAAAGCGTTCCCGAGCAACGGCGTGGTCTATGTCGAAGACGGCATCCAAAGGCTGCCCGGTGGAATACTCGCCCTTCGGCGCCAAGTACCTCGACCGACTCAGAATGCGGCAACGTCTACGTCAAGGGCACGTACAGCGAATCGCTGACGATCGGGGCGGCCAACGACGTGATCGTGATCGGCAACACCACGACCACCGGCGGGAGCGCCGGGGGCGAACCGACCGGGACGGCGACGCTCGGCCTGATCGCGACCAACTTCGTGCGCGTCTACCACCCCGTCAAAGAAAGCTCGTGCGGGGAAACGTGCGAAAACACCTCCTCGAGACATGCAACGAGGAAAACATGACCACGGCAGAAACCGAAGCCCTCTCGAAAGAACTGTTCGGCGCCGTGCCCGCAAGCCTGATCGTCGACGCGGCGATCCTGAGCACGAAACATTCGTGGATCGTCGACAACTACCTCTGTGGTGGCACCCTGTCGACGCTGACGGTGTGGGGGTCGATCGCCCAGTTCTGGCGAGGGCCCGTCGGCTCGGGCACGCACGGCTTCGCGAGCAAGAACTACAACTACGACGAACGTCTGTCGACCAACCAGCCGCCGAGCTTCCTGTCCCCGACCACCACGGGGGCCTGGAAAGCCGAGCGCGAGACGACGCCGCCCGAAGAATAGGAAGGCGTCGCGCCCTTCTATTACCCGGCGCCGGGCGCCAGGCGCGCCGGCGAGGCGGGAGTTCGTCTAGTGCTCGCGGTCGGGTGGCGCCGGCGCCAGTGCGGCCGGCGAGGCGTGGAGTTCGCCTAGTGCTCGCGGTCGAGCGGCGCCAGTGCGTCGTCGCGGTGAAAGCCGTTCTGGGCGTCCGGCTCGGCCTTCGACCTCTGACCGCTTGACGGCTTGCCGTTCTGCGACTGCGCGGCGGCGGCCGGGTCCTGCGCTCTTGGCTCCCTTGCGCCTGCGGCGACCGTTGCGGGCGCGGCGCTTGGGGAAGTTGCGCAGCAGCTCCCGCGCCAGGGCGGGGGGCTTGCGGGCCATCCGCGTGCGGGCCCCGCGCAGAGCCTCCTCCGCCTCCGGGCGTATGGGCCAGGGCCGCCGCCAGCAGGGCAGCGGCCAGGCGGCGATCCTGCTTGCGGGCCGCGTGGATCAGCCGGCGGGCGTTGCGGGCGTGGGCGCCGCCGGCGGAGTTGACGAGCAGGCCGAGCAGGCGCTTGGTCTCGGGCCAGCGCTGGACCGCGTACTCCTCGTGGACGTCACGGGTGTACTCCGCCAGGCGCCAGATCCAGGCGTTGGCCTGGTCGCGGCGGCCGATGCGGCGCTCGACGAGCGCGCGCAGCATGATCTTGGTGGCCTCCTTGCGCTCCTCGCGGGGCCACCCGCCGATGATGTCGATCGCCTCGTCGAAGGAGTCGGGGTCGCGCAGGGCGGCGATGTCGGCCAGCGCCCGCAGGCGCAGCTGGGGGTTCTTGTTGCGCTTGACGGCGGTGATCAGGAAGCGGTTCTTGAGCTCGCCGCTGCGGTCGAAGTGGAGCATCGCGCGGGCCCGGCGCCAGCCGCTCGGGGCGACCCGGGCGCCGGCCAGCGCAGCCCACAGGTGCTGCTCGCCGTAGTCGAGGTACTCGACCGCGATCCGCCACAGCTCGCGCTCGAAGACCGCGAACCGGCGCTCCTCCTCGGCGCACACCGGCAGCACCCGGCGCTCCACGCGCACCCGGCGGCCGCGGCCGCGGCGGACGGGGCCGACGACGATCGCACCGCCGCGGTAGACGTCGCGGTCCAGCAGCGAGTGCAGCGTGACGACGGGGTCGTCGTGCTTGGTGGCGGGGTGGACGAAGTCCACGACCAGGCCCGCCTCCTTGCCGGGATGCCGGCGGGTGACGCGCCCCACGCGCTGCTGGTAGATGCGCTTGGAGGCCGTCGGGGCGAGGTGCACGCAGACGGTGGCGCGGGGGCTGTTCCAGCCCTCGGCCAGCAGCTGGGCGTTGATCAGCACGTCGATCTCGCCGCGCTCGTAGCGCGCGAGGATCCCGACGAGCTCGCGCTTGGGGGTCTCGCCGGAGACCGCCTGGGCCTTGATGCCCTCGGCGCGGAACGCTTCCGCGAGGTTGTAGGCGTGGCGCACGCCGGCCGCGTAGACGACGCCGGGAACGCCGTTGAAGCGGGTCTTGTAGAGGTTGGCGACGGCCAGGTTGAAGGGCTGCTGGTCGAGCAGTTTGGCCAGCTCGTCCTGGTCGAACTCGGTGTCCACCTCGCCCCGGCGCAACGGCACCTTGGCGATCGTCCTGACGCCCACGCCGGGGGAGATGCGCACGCAGCGCAGCGGCGCGATGACCCCGCGGCGGGCCGCCGCGGCGAGGTCGAAGCGGGAGGTCTGGGTGGGGAACAGGTCGGTGACGTGGCGGGCGATCAGCGCGCCCGTGGCGGTCATGCCGATGAAGATCGGGCCGGTCCAGTTGCGGATCGCGGCGCTCGTCTTCTCGCCGAGGGCGGTGTGGGCCTCGTCGCAGATGACGATCGTGTAGGCGCTCGAGATCTCGCCGGCGTTGCGCACGAACCACTGGTAGGTCTCGACCGTGACCGGGCCTTTGGCGGAGTCCTCGCCCTTCAGCAGGGGCCGGCTGATGCGCTTCTTGTAGCCGCGGTCGCGGAGCTCGCCGAGGAACTGGTCGACGAGGTTGCGCCGGTGCGTGAGGATCAGGATGCCGCCGGTCTGGGAGGCCTCGACGAAGCCGAGCGCGGCCACCGTCTTGCCGGCGCCCGTGGCGTGCTCGAACCAGAAGCGCTTGGCGGCGTTGGGGTCCTCGGGCTGGTCGGCAAGCGACTCCTCCTCTTCCTCGCCCTCCTCGACCCAGTCGCGGGGCTCCTCGCCGTCGCGTCCGGCTCGGCCTCCTCGATCGGCTCCTCCTCGTCGTCGATGCTCGGCGGCGTCGAGCAGCTCCCCCTCGAGATCGTCGTCGTCGTCCTCGTCCTCGTCCTCGTCGGGAGCCGCCCGGGCCACGGGGCCGAGGTCGTCGTCCTCGTCGTCCTCGTCGTCCTCGAGCTCGTCCTCGTCGTCGTCGAGCTCCTCGTCCTCCTCGGAGTCCTCCACCGCGGCCGGGGCCTCGGCGGCGCCGTTGGCGGTCGCGGGCTCGTCGAGCCCGAGGATCGCGGCCGAGGCCAGCAGCTCGGGAGATGCCGACCCGTTGGAGCGGCCGTTGCCGCCGGAGATCTTGCGCTGCTCCTCGGCCAGCAGTGCCGTGAGGGTGCCGGAGAGGGCGTCCACCTGGTGGGCGGACAGGATCGTGCCGTCGGTGAGCTTGGGCTCGTCCTCGGAGACGACCCGTTCGAGGCCCAGCAGCAGCGAGAACTCCCTCCTCCAGGCGGTCGAGGGGCTGGTGCGCTTGGGGTCCTCCTCGAGCTCGGCCAGGGCCATGTCGAGGGCGCCGCGCCGGGGCGTGCCCGGGGCGAGCGCCTGGGCTGGGTCCTCGCCCTCGTGCAGGAAGCGCTCGCGGACGAGCTTTTCCGCCCGCGCGATATCGGCAGAACTTGGGATCGACGCGGCCCGTGGGGCCGCTGAGGCGGACTCGGCCATGCGGCTGTGACTTCGAGACTGGAACGCGCTGAAAGTGCGACTTCGGCGCGGCTTGAGTACGCGGCGGCGCCTTCCTCGCACCGCCTCCCGGACGCTAACGGTGCGTCCGGCTGTGATGTAGGTGAGGATATAACACCCGCAGGCGCCATCAAAGGGGTCTGGACGGCACCCTTCATCTGCAACCCTGTGCGGCGATGAGCATCAGGAGGGCGTCTATCGCGGCGGCGGGCCTGGGATTGACGGCGCTCGTGGTGGTGGGCCTCGTGCAGCTCGGCAGCTCGCCGGGCGCCCCCTCGGCCTCGAAGCTCACGTTGGCGCAGATGCGCTCACAGCTGGCCGGCTCGCCGGCGCCGCTGGCGAGCCTCCACGCACAGGCCGGCGTGCTGCTGGGCGGGGGCATGCCGGCGCTGACGGCGCGGCTCGCGACGCTCCATGGACGCCCGGTGGTGATCAACAAGTGGGCCTCCTGGTGTGGGCCCTGCCGGGGGGAGTTCGGGGTCTTCCAGCGGGTGTCGGTGAAGGATGGCCGCGCGGTGGCCTTCCTCGGGATCGACTCCGAGGACAGCCGTCGTGAAGCGGCTCGCTTCCTCAAGGGCGCGCCCGTCAGCTACCCGAGCTACTTCGACCCGAGCGGCGGGATGGGCCTCGCCGTGAGCGACTCGAGCTTCACGCCGGTGACGGTCTTCCACGGCGCTCACGGGGGCCTGTTCATCCACCAGGGCCCCTACCAGAGCGATGCGGAACTGGAACGCGACATCGTGCGCTACGGGCTGGACGCCTGAGGGCAGACGGTATGCCTGAGCTGCGCATCGACCCCCTCAGCGGGCACCGCACGATCATTGCGGGGGAGCGCTCGCGGCGGCCGGGGGGAGAGCCGCGCTCCACGCCCGCGGCACCGATCGACCCCGCCGGGGACCCCTTTGCCGAGGGTCACGAGGACCGCACGCCACCGGAGCTGTACGCGCTGAGGGAGAACGGGTCGGCGCCCAACTCTCCCGGCTGGCGGGTGCGGGTGGTGCCGAACCTCTACCCCGCCCTGTCGGCACCGGCACCCGGGGAGGGGCCGGGGCCGGTGGTGGCGGAGGAACCCGGGGGCCGGGGGGGGACGCCGGCGGAGCTGTTCATCGCGCTGCCGGCGACCGGGGCACACGAGGTGATCGTCAACGGCCCGCAGTCGGTGACCTCGCTCGCGGACCTGGAGCGCGAGCAGGTGGTGGCGGCGGTGGAGACCTGGCGCGAGCGCATGCGCGCCCACGAGCAGAGCGCCTACGTGCAGCTGATCGTCAACGAGCGCGTAGAGGCCGGAGCCTCGCTGCCGCACACCCACGCGCAGCTGTACGCGCTGGACTTCGTTCCCGGCGACGTGGCCCGCGAGCGGGAGCGGGCGGGCGCCTATACGACCCGCACGATGGGCTCGAGCCTGCTCGGCGACCTCGTGGCCGAGGAGGTGCGCCGCGGCGAGCGCGTGGTGGCGATCGACGAGGAGGCGGTGCTGATCGCGCCGTGGGCCTCGCGGCTGCCGTTCCAGCTGATGCTCGTGCCGCGCCGGCCCCGGCCGCGCTTCGAGGAGGGGGGCCCGTCGGGAGCGGCGCTGCTGCACGACGGGCTGTGCCGGCTCGCGCGCCACCTCGGCTCCAGCCCGCCCCTGAACATGTGGGTGCGGACCGCCCCCCGGGGAGCGGAGGACTTCTGCTGGCGGATCGACGTGCTGCCCCGCCTCACGCACCTCGCGGGGCTCGAGCTTTCAACCGGCCTCAACCTCAACATCGTCTCCCCCGAGGACGCCGCCGCCGCCCTGCGCGAGGCCTGAGGGGGGCCCCGGAAGCTAGGCTGGCGGCCTTCGATGGCACCCGAGGAACGCTTAGTCCCCCGCTTCGCTGCCGAGCCCCCGCACGAGGGCCTTCCCGGCGGGCGCTGGGAGGAGCGCCTGCAGCGCGAGCTGCTGGGGGCCGCGCTGGCGCTCGAGTCCGAGCAACCGGATCTCGGCGAGCCGGGAGAGATCCGCTGGTACCCGGACCGCACCTGGCACGGGCGCACGTACGTACCCGCCACCGCCCGCACGGCCGGCGGCTTCGAGCTGTTCGGGTACGTGCGCTTCCTGCCGGCCGAGGATGACGGCGAGCCGGGCGAGTTCGCGGCCTGGGTCGACTTCACCGACCAGACAGCCGAGCGAAACCCCGATTGGCAGCTGGACCTGTGCGACGAGGTGATCGGGGGCTGGCGGGGCGAGCAGGGGGCGGTGGCGGCGATGACGCTGATCTGGGGGCACCCGCTGGTGTCCTCCGGCCACGTGGCGACGGCCGAGCTGGCGGGTCTCGCGGTCGACCAGTGCGAGCTGGTCGAGGAACGCTTCACGATGATCGCCCCCGACGACTACCGCGGGGACCTGCTGGAGGTCAAGCTGTTCGACTCGAAGGGACGAGAGCTGGCCAGCGAGTCGCTGTACGACGCCGACGAGGACGACGAGCTCGGGACGAGGACGAGGACGAGCCGCAGGGAGGCTAGGCGGAGCTAGCCGCCGTGTTCCTGCTACTTGAAGGAGCGGGCTTCGGCCGCTTCTTCGGCCTCGAGCTGCCTGCGGGCGGCTGCTTCGCTGGAGTCCTTGGACCTGTGTGGGTGCTTGTGGGTGCGGGCCGCTTTGTGGCGGGTCTTGGTGTTGGCGCCGGCGTTTCGCGAGCCCTTGTTCTTGTGCTTGCGTTTGGCGGCTTTTTTGGCCGCTTCGGCGGCCACCGCCGCGCGGGCCGCGTTCGCCGCCTGGAGCTGCTTCTTCTTGAGCTCGGCCTGTTCGGTTGCTTCGCTGGACTTCTGGGTCGTGGTCGCCTGGGTGGACGTTTCGGTGGTCGGCTGGGATTCGGAGGGTTCCGAGGTTTCGGCGGACGCTTCGCCGCCCCCTGCACCTGCGCCTCCTGCCCCTCCACCCGAGGAGCCGCATCCGGCCAGCGCCAGTAGGGCGAGCGCGAGCAGCGGCAGGTAGCGGGCGCGGCGCAGGCGCGCCTTCGCGGGAGCGCTCGGCATCATTCGATCGTCGCAGTCGGGCTCGAGTGTTTGCGCCGGTTCGTGGGCTGTTCGTGCGAGGTGCCGCCCGAGACGGGGGCTTTCTTGGTTGCCTGCGGAGCGCTCGGGGTCTTGGGCTTGGTGGTGGGGCTCTTCTGTTTGGCCTGGGCCGTCTTCTTGGCTTCCGCCTGCGCCTTGGCCTTGGCCGCGGCTTCGAGCTTCTTGACCTTTTCGGCCGCTTCCTTTTCTTTCTTCTTGGCCTGCCGCTCGGCCGCTTCTTCGCGCTTCTTGGCTTTCTGGGTCGCTTCCTTTTCGCGTTTCGAGGCGTTGCTTTCGGCGGCTTCTTCGCGCTCCTTGGCTTCCAGAGCTGTCAGCACTTCGCGATCCTTGCTGGCTTCGTCGTCTTCGGCCCGCTTCTGTTCGGCTTCTTCAGCGCGTTCGCTGGCGGACGTGGTGGCGGCGGAGTTACCGGAGCGGTTCTTGTGCTTCGCGCCGCAGCCGGTCCCGGCCCCGAGCAGGACCACCGCGAGCGCCACCGCGAGGAGCGGCTTGATTCGGGTAGAGCCGACGGACGTCCGCGCGTCGGCATCACCCGAGCAGAGCAACCGACGCCACATGAAACCCAAGCTACCAGCGTATCTTTGGACCCTCAAGGTGCGAACCGGAGCATTCGCCCGCCCCGCGGGCGGTGCGACAGACTAGACTTTGTGTTGCAGCGCGGGGGAGAGGGCACACCGGTCGCGAGGCTGTCGACCGTAAGGACCCGCCTGTGATGCCGGCGAGGGCCGGGGAGAAGACACCTGAGGGAGGCGAGTGATGCAGTTGACGGGGCTGAGGTTGAGGGGCGTGGCGCTGGCGATGGTCGTATGCGGGGCCTGTGCCCTGCTCGCAGCGCCGAGCGGTGCGATGGCGTCCGCGAAACTCAAGACGATGTGGATGAAGGGCGCGACGGCGCCGGCCACGCCGAAGAAGTTCGACAAGGTCGGGGTCATCAAGATCGGCTCCAAGAAAGCCAAGAACGTGCTCGTCATCGAGCCCGGAACCTCCGGCGGCGGGGCCTACTTCGCGCAGCTCGGCAAGTGGCTCAACGAACTTGCCCCCGAATGGCAGGTGTGGGCCGTGGAACGCCGCGAGAACCTGCTCGAGAACCAGAAAGAGGCGGACAAGTTCAAGGCCGGCAAGGTCAGCGGTGAAGACTTCTTCAACTACTACCTCGGCTACATCGGCCACTCGCCCGCGATCAAGAAGCACTACGAACCGCTCTCCGAAGCGAAGTCCGTCGAAGACGGCGGCCGCGAATGGGGCATGGATGTCGCCGTGAACGACCTCCACGTGGTGATCGAAGCGGCCAAAAAGGTCGGCGGCAAGGTGGTGCTCGCCGGCCACTCGCTGGGAGGCACTGTCGTGACCGCCTACGCCACCTGGGACTTCGAAGGCAAACCGGGCGCCGACGGACTCTCGGGGCTGGTGTACATCGACGGGGGATCGAGCCCGACGGCGATCAGCGCCGAAGAAGCCGAAAGCAAGCTGTCCACGCTCTCGAAAAAGGAACCCTGGCTGGCCTTCGGCGGCATCGCCGCTCCGAACCTCGGCCTGTTCTCGCTCACCGGCTCTGCACTGGCGGCGCTGGAAGGCTCCAAAGAATCACAGGAGCAGAAATTCGGCCTGCTGCCCCCGAACCTGCGCACGCGCAACTCCAAAGGCGAACTCGTCCCTTCGACCAACGAAGGCGCTTTCGGGTACGCCGTCAACGTGGGCACCTCGCCACCCAACCTCGCCGCGGCCCAGGTCCACGCCGGCGCGGGGCTCGTCGAACAGGGTCCGAGCGAACCGTACGCGTGGGACGGGACGGGGGCGATCACGCCGATCAAGCGTTACGGGGAAATGCTCTCCGGAGTCGGGACCAAGGGGGCTGACGGCAGCGAGTGGTACTTCCCCGAACGGCTCACGATCGACACGGGTGGGGTTGGCAACGGCATCGACAACGCGGCCCAGAAAGTGCTGGGCGAGCATGCGATCCACGGCACCGAACTGCCGACCTCGCTGCACATCCTGGCGATCAACTCCGAACTGGACAAACTGTTCGGCGGGGGCTTCACGACGCTGAACTTCGCCGAAGAACTGGCAGCCCAGTCGAAAATCCCGGCGGAAAACGTGACGCTGATAAACGAGGAAGAAACCTACGCCCACAACGACCCCAACAGCGCCTACCCGACCAACGCTTTCGTGGAAGCGTTGGTGCCGTTCCTGAAAGGCGCCTGAGCAAGATCCGGGTTACGGGCGGCCGCCGAGGGTGGCCGCCCGTGAGCCCGCCGAGGCCCCCGCCCAGGCCCTAGGCCCCGGCGGGCTGAGCCTCGGTGCGCGCAGGACCGGCGCCGCGAAGCTCCTGTGAGACCCGCTCGGCGCTGGCCTGGGCCCGGCGGGTGGTGCTGGCGAGGCCGAGGCCCAGCACAGCCACGCCGCAGCCGGTGACGATCCACCAGCCGGACTCGCTGCCGGAGATGAAACCAGGGCCCACGAGCCCGCTCGCTCCGACTGCGAGCGCGCCGGACACGGCGACCCCCAGGGTCTGGCCGACCTGGCGCGAGGTCGACGCCACGGCAGCCGCCACCCCGGCCTGGGCGGCCGGCATGCCGATGATCGCCGTGTTGGTGATGGGAGGGTTGACCATGCCGAACCCCGCCCCGAACAGCACGTAGGCGGGCAACAGTTCCTCCAGGGATGTGGTTCGGGTGATGGAGCTCATCAGGGCCCCACCGAGGCCGATGCCGATGCCTCCGAGGAGCAGTCCGAGACGTGGGCCACGACGCCCCAGGATGCGTCCCGACAGCGGCGAGAAGACGAGCGTGCTGGCTGCGATCGGAAGCGTCAACAGCCCGGCGTGGAGCGCCGAGAAGCCCCTCACCTCCTGCAGGTAGAGGGTGTTGAGCAGCAGGAAGGCTCCCAGCGCCGCGAACGCCAGGACCGCGATGGCGCTCGCGCTCGAGAACGGGACGCTGCGGAAGAAGCGCAGTTCCAGCAGCGGCTCGGTGCGGCGGCGCTCGTAGGGGATCAAGGCCACGAGTGAGAAGGCGGAGAGGGCGAACAGCCCGAGCGTCTGGGCCGACGTCCACCCGGCTTTTGGAGCGGCGATGATCGCGTACGTCACGGAGGCGAGCATCACGATCACCAGCACCTGGCCCACGGGGTCCACCCGCCGGGGATGGGGGGCCCGCGACTCGGGAACGAAGCGCATCGCCAGCAGGGCGGCGAGGATCCCGATCGGAACGTTGATCCAGAAGATCGAGCGCCACCCGACACCGTCCACCAGCACGCCGCCGAGAACCGGTCCGAGGGCAAGGCTGATCCCCACCGTCGCCCCCCACACCCCGAGCGCTTGGGCCCGCTCGCGTGGGTCGGTGAAGACATTGCGGATGATCCCCATCGCCACGGGGTTGAGCATCGAGCCCCCGACCGCCTGCAGCATGCGGAAGGCGATCAGCAGGCCGAGGGTGGTGGCCACGCTGCAGAGCAGGCTCGCGATGGTGAAGATCACGAGCCCGGCCTGGAAGACTCGTCGTCGCCCGAGACGGTCGCCCGTCGAGCCGCCGAGGATGAGCAGGCTGGCGAGCACCAGGGTGTAGGCATCGACGACCCACTGGAGCCCCGCAACACCGGTGTGGAATTCGCGGCCGATCGAAGGCAGGGCGACGTTGACGATCGTGTTGTCGAGCCCCACGATCAGCAGGCTCATGCAGCAGATGACGAGGATCAGCCGCCGGCGGCGGCGGTCCGGGCCAGCAACCTTTGTGTCGGGCTGGGAGGCGTCCACGACCCCCTAGTCTGCCCACTCGCGAGCCGGCTCCCGGGACGATGCCCGATTCAGCCGCCGGGACCGCCCACCAGCATTTCACGGATGTGAACGGAGCAGCACGTCGCCCTACTCGCGTTGGAGCGATTGCTCAGTACCTGAAGGCGGCGTTGAACAGCGATTCTTTCAAGCCACTTTCGTTCTTGACCTTCACCTCGACGTATTCGCCGGCGGAAATCGCGATCGTATGCGTTTCGTCGCTACACGTCGTTCCCGTGACCGCGCATTTGAGTTCCGTGGCAACGCCGTTCTTCAGGACCGTCGCCGTAAACGGCACGGATTCGGTGGATTCGACCCTCAGACGGTTGATCGACATGCCGCCCGGGGGCACCGGGCCGAACACGAGCCCTGTGGCGTTGTTGATGAACGCGCTCGAGATGCACGCCCCCTTCGTGCCCAGGTTCGACATGGTCAGGCATTCTTCTTTGCCGACACCGATCTTCACCCCTTTCGTGCCCCACGTCACGATCGCGGCCGTAGCTTTCCCTTCCGGCCCTTCTTTACCTTCTTTGCCTTCTTTGCCTTCTTTGCCTTCCGGGCCCGTGGCTCCGGTCACGCCTTTTTCGCCTTTTTCGCCTTTTTCGCCGGTGGTGCCTTTTTCGCCCTTTTCACTGAGTACTTCCCAGAACGTCGGGCTGGACGACGGTTTGTTCGCTTTGTTCGCAGCTTTGATCGACACGTAGCTCGTGCCGGCTTCCCGGACGGCGTCGCCTTTCGCGTATTCCGTGCCGGCTGCCCATTCCCCGCGCCAGGTCACTTCCCCACGTTCGCCTTTTTCGCCTTTTTCGCCCGTCGTGCCTTTTTCGCCCGTCGTGCCTTTTTCGCCCGTCGTGCCTTTTTCGCCTTTTTCGCCGGTGCTCCCGGACACGCCTTTTTCGCCTTTTTCGCCGGTGGTGCCTTTTTCGCCGTTCGCGCCCGTTTCGCCTTTCACGCCCTGGGCGCCTTTTTCAGCTAGCACTTCCCAGAACGTCGGGCTCGATGAGGGTTTGTTGCCTTTGTTCGCAGCTTTGATCGACACGTAGCTCGTGCCCGCTTCCCGGACGGCGTCGCCTTTCGCGTATTCCGTCCCGGCAGCCCATTCCCCGCGCCAGGTCACTTCGCCGCGTTCGCCTTTTTCGCCCGTCGTGCCTTTTTCGCCCGTGGCCCCGGTTTTGCCTTCAGCACCGGTGGCTCCCGTTTTCCCTTCGGCGCCCGTAGAGCCCGTTTTGCCTTCCGCGCCAGTCGCCCCGGTTTTGCCTTCCGCACCGGTAGCTCCCGTTTTGCCTTCGGCTCCCGTCGCGCCCGTTTTGCCTTCCGGGCCGGTCGCGCCAGTTTTGCCTTCAGCCCCGGTCGCTCCGGTGACGCCCTGCAAGCCTTTTTCTCCCGTCGCGCCGGTTTTTCCTTCAGCGCCCGTCGCCCCAGTTTTCCCTTCCGCACCCGTAGCGCCCGTCGCCCCGGTGGCTCCCGTTTTCCCTTCAGCGCCCGTAGAGCCCGTTTTGCCTTCCGCGCCGGTCGCTCCCGTTTTGCCTTCGGCTCCCGTCGCGCCCGTTTCGCCTTCAGCGCCAGTCGCGCCAGTTTTGCCTTCAGCCCCGGTCGCTCCGGTGACGCCCTGCAAGCCTTTTTCTCCCGTCGCGCCGGTTTTTCCTTCAGCGCCCGTCGCCCCAGTTTTCCCTTCCGCACCCGTAGCGCCCGTCGCCCCGGTGGCTCCCGTTTTCCCTTCGGCGCCCGTAGAGCCCGTTTTGCCTTCCGCGCCGGTCGCTCCCGTTTTGCCTTCGGCTCCCGTCGCGCCCGTTTCGCCTTCAGCGCCAGTCGCCCCGGTTTTGCCTTCCGCGCCGGTCGCTCCCGTTTTGCCTTCGCGCCGTCGCGCCCGTTTTGCCTTCGGCTCCCGTCGCGCCCGTAGAGCCAGTTTTGCCTTCCGCGCCGGTCGCTCCGGTGACGCCCTGCAAGCCATCTTCTCCCGTCGCGCCGGTTTTGCCTTCAGCGCCCGTCGCCCCGGTCGCTCCGGTTTTCCCTTCAGCGCCGGTCGCCCCGGTTTTCCCTTCCGCGCCAGTCGCGCCGGTGACGCCCTGCAAGCCTTTTTCTCCTGTCGTGCCCGTTTTGCCTTCCGCGCCCGTCGTCCCAGTGGCTCCAGTTTGTCCTTCAGCGCCAGTCGCCCCGGTTTTGCCTTCCGCGCCGGTCGCCCCGGTTTTGCCTTCCGCGCCAGTCGCTCCGGTTTTGCCTTCCGCGCCAGTCGCCCCCGTTAGGCCTTGCAGGCCTTTTTCTCCCGTCGCGCCAGCTTTGCCTTCAGCACCCGTCGTCCCAGTGGCTCCGGTGTTTCCTTCAGCGCCAGTCGCCCCGGTTTTGCCTTCAGCACCGGTAGCTCCCGTTTTGCCTTCGGCTCCAGTCGCGCCTGTTTTGCCTTCCGCGCCGGTTTCGCCTTTTTCTCCCGTCGCGCCCGTTTCGCCCGTGGCTCCGGTCGCTCCGGTGGCGCCCGTTTCGCCCTGCACACCTTGAAGACCTTTGGCGCCCGTAGCGCCGGTTTCGCCCTGTTCGCCACGTTCACCAGTCGCGCCAGTCGCACCGCTAGCGCCCGTTGCGCCCTGCACACCCTGAAGGCCTTTGGCACCCGTTTCGCCGCGTTCCCCGGTTTCGCCGCGTTCGCCGGTGGCCCCGGTCGCGCCTGTTGCGCCGGTAGCGCCCTGTTCGCCCTGTTCGCCACGGTCGCCCGTGGCGCCAGTCGCACCGGTAGCGCCGGTTTCGCCCTGCACACCCTGAAGACCGTTCGCGCCCGTACCACCGGTTTCGCCGCGTTCTCCGGTTTCGCCCTGTTCGCCTTTTTCGCCGCGCGAGCCTTTTTCGCCGCGTTCGCCGCGTTCACCCACTTCGCCGCGTTCGCCGGTTTCCCCACGCTGCCCTTTTTCGCCACGTTCGCCGCGTTCGCCAGTTTCGCCGCGTTCACCCGTCGCGCCTTTCGCGCCCGTAGCACCGGTTTCTCCTCGTGCGCCCGTTTCGCCGGTCGCGCCGTTGGAGCCCGCGGCGCCGGTTTCTCCTCGTGCGCCCGTTTCGCCGGTCGCACCGGTTGCGCCTGGTTCGCCGGTCGCGCCTTTGGAGCCCGTGGCACCGGTGGCTCCCGTTTCGCCGCGTTCGCCCGTGGCGCCGGTGCTTCCGGTAGCACCCGTTTCGCCCTGCTGACCGGTGGCACCGGTAGCACCGGTGTTCCCGTTTTCGCCGGTCGCGCCGTTTTTGCCGTTTTCGCCGCGTTCACCTTTCGGACCTTCGGGTCCGGTTGCTCCGGTTGGCCCGGTCGCGCCGGTCACGCCCTGAATGCCCTGTTCGCCCCGTTCGCCCGTCGAGCCGGCGGGACCGGCTTCCCCGCGTTCGCCCCGTTCACCGGTTGCTCCAGTACTGCCCGCGGACCCGGTTGCCCCGGATTCCCCGCGTTCGCCCTGGGACCCGGTGGGGCCGGTCGTGCCGGGTTGGCCCTGTGCGCCTTCGCGACCCTGTTCGCCCTGCGGGCCGGTGGCGCCGGCGGGGCCGGTTTCTCCCCGCACGCCCTGTTCGCCCTGCCTGCCTTCCCGGCCTTCCCTGCCTTCCGGTCCTGCAACGCCTTCCTGGCCGCGAGCTCCTTCGGGTCCTCTAATGCCTTCCGGGCCGCGGGCGCCGATTTCGCCCTGCACCCCCTGGAGTCCGTTGAGTCCGTTGGATCCCGCGGGTCCTGCCGGGCCGGCGGGTCCCTGTGGGCCGGCGGAGCCCTGGGTGCCCGCAGCTCCCTTGGGGCCGGGGGCGTTGAGAGTGACCTTGGTTTCGCCCTTCTTGCACTTCGTGCTCTTCGATACGGCCTTAACCGCGCCGCTCTTCGTGTTCGTGCACGCGTATACGGGGCTGGCCGCATCCGCGGCTGGGACGCCGGTTGCGAGGGCCGCAAACGGGAATGCGCAAAGCGCAAGCGTGAGTGCTTTTACGAACTTGAACCTGATCATTGATACTTCGCGACAACGGCCGACCGCTAGATAGCTGGTGTCAACCGCCGTCCCCCTTGACTTTCTTGTCTGTCATCGGCATTCGCCCGCCTCGGCTTGATCCCTTCACGGGCAATCCGGACCAACCAGCTGGACGTTCGGCCGATGCGGACCCCCTCCAACAGACGTCGAGATCGCCTTTGACGGCGGGCTTCTTCGGCGCGTTGAAGGGGGACGAGGCTCTGAGGGCGTCACGAATGGTCGACTGCCTGATGGGGACGACGTGCGCTTCGTCACTCGGCCCACAGCGGCTGTAGGCTGGCGGCGGCTGATGCCAAGCCCACAATCCGCGTCCGAGCGTGAGGCGGCTGCCACCGCAGAGGCGCCGGCCCCCAAGCAGGCGCCCCAGCCGCGCGGCGACCGGCTGCTCCCATGGATCGCCGCCGAGCGTGCCGTGAGGGCTGTGCTCCTGGCGGCGGTGGGGATTGTGCTCCTGACCCACCTGCACGAGAACTGGGCCAGCGACGTGACCGAAGTCGCCCACAAAAGCGGTCTCAATCCCAAAAGCAACTGGGTCCAGCGGGTCCTGCACGACGCCACCAAACTCAGTGCCAGCAAGGCGTTCCTCTTTGGGATCGTCGCCCTCGCATACGCCGCGCTCGAGGGCACCGAGGCCTACGGCCTCTGGAAACGGCGGCGCTGGGCGGAGTGGCTAACCGTTCTGGCCACCTCGCTGCTGCTGATCCCGGAGGTGTGGGAGCTGACGAAAAGCACCACCTTCTTGAAGGTCGGCGCGCTGGTCGTGAACGTGGCGATCGTGGCGTACCTGCTGGTGCGCCTGCGGGCGCCGTCCACGGCGGCCGCCGAGAGCTGATCGCGCCCACCCCGCTGGGACGCCGGCCTGGTGGGCCCGAGCTCGAGAGGAGGGGGGCGGACGCTACCCCCTTGCGCGTCCGCCCCGCCTCTGCCAACCAGTGAGGGGAACCGGTCGGTTGCCACAACTATGGCTCCGCGAGAGCCCCCTCGCCATCCAGTTCTGGACATACCCCGCCCCCAGTTCCGGGGGAATGCTGCGCGCCACTCGAGCGCGGAGACCCCGTACCGACGTCCCTGGAGAGCGCTATCCGGCGCCGCTACTTACGCGGGCAGGGCGCCGTGAAGCCCACGGTCACCGGCTCGGGCACGGGTGGATTGGCGCCGCCTTCGTCGAAGATGACTTCGGTCTTGATCGTGAATCCCCCGCTGGGGCATTGCTTGGGGATGGTGCCGTAGTAGACGGGCTTGCCACCGGCCATGCGGGCCGAGCCCGCCTTGACCTGGATCGACTGGACAACGGCATAGGGCGCGCCGGGCACCGTCGAGATCAGCGGGATTTCGCTGGTCAGCTCGAGGCCGAAGCCTCCGCCACCCGGTTTGACGTAGTGCCCGGTGGTGAGGATTTCCAGCGACGCCGGCGAGTGTCCGACGGTAAAGAACTCGATGTCCCCACCGGGGGCGTAGAACGATTCGATCGTGGTCGACTCTTCGACCCGTTCGCCGCCGAAGGCCACGACGCCCAATGCGTGTCCCACCGGGCCCGCCGCCGAACCCTTCGGGCAGTCCTTCGGGCCCACCTGTTCGAGGACCGATCTGGGGCAGGTCGGGAAGCCCTGGGGGTGGAGCGTGGTGCCATTCGGGAAGTACACGTTGATCCCGATCACCGGTGGCGGGAAGCCGCCGTATTCGTTCCCGGAGATCTTGTATTCGGCCTGCAGGGCCGCTCCGGCGCCGAGGATGTAGCCGGTGTGTGGGAAGCCCGGTATCGGCACCGGGAGGGCTTTGAAGGTCACCTTCGGCGTGGCGCCGGCGGAGGCGGCGCTGATCGCGATCGCACCCAGTAGCCCGGTCGTGAGCAGGGCAGCCCTGCGAAGCGTGTCTGTCCCGAAGCCCCTCCGCACCGCGGCCCGATCATACGGGCGGGCGCCAAGGCGGGCGTCAGCCGGCTGTTGCGGTCTGCGGACGAGCGGGGGGCGGGAGACTCGGCCGCCGGGCTTTCGCCACAGCCGCGGCGGCTCGGGAGCGGTCTACCCGCCCCCTGCCGTCAGGCGATCCGGGCCTCGGTGCTCTCCGCGTCATGGATCGCCCACGTGAGCCGCTCGACGAGCTGGGCCGCGGCATGGTCGGTGCTGAGGTGGACCGAGCGCACGTCCTCTTCGAGGAGGACCGGCGGCGCTCCGGCACACCGCTGGGGATCGGTGGTGACGATGATCCGTGGCATGGCTGATCCTTTCGGGTCTCGGACGGGAGGAACGGGGCCTCCGGTCAGCTTGCACCCGACAGGCTGGCAGGTCGGATCAAACGCCTGATGGGCCGCCGGGACAAGATTCCGGCGCACCTATTGGACAACGGGCGCAAGGGACCGATGTGGGGGCCGGCGCCCAACAACAGCCGGCCCCACATCGGTGAAGAGCGCTATTCGGTGCCCAGCGCTGCTTCTGCTTCGGCGACTTCTTTGGCCGCCTTCGCCTTGGCCGCTTCGGCTTCGGCGACAACTTCCTTGGCGTGTTCGACCGCTGCTTTCAGGGTCGCTTCTTCGCCTTTCAGTTTTTCAACCGCGAATTCGGCGGCTTCCGTCGCTTTCTTCGCGGCGGCTTCGGCCTGCTGGTCTTCTTGGACGAGTTTCTTCGCGCGCTTCTTCAAGCTGCTTGTCTGTTTCGAGAGTCAGTTCGGCCGCCTGTTGCACCGCCAGGTCGCTCGCTTCCTGGGCCTGGTCTTTTGCCAGTTCGGCTTCCCATTCGGCGATTTCCGGTTCGTCGATTTCCTTGACTTTCCTGGACCAATTCTTCGTCGAGTTCGATTTCTTCCTCAGCTTCGTCGAGTTCGACTTTGAGTTCGTGTTTTTCTTGGACTTTGTTTTCCGGGTTTTCGATTTCGGCTTCGAGTTCCGCGGCGTGCGCTTCTTCTGCTTCGAGTTCTTCCTCGACTTCCGCGATTTCGCCCTTGTTCCATTCGATTTCTTCTTCGTCGATTTCGACGTATTCGTGGTCGGATTCGACTTCTTCTTCGGCTTCTTTCACTACGACTTTCTGCGCCTGGTGCACTTCTTCGGCTTTTTCCGCTGCTCCTTCGGCGCCGTGAACAGCAGCCTGGGCGGCGTGTTCGGCTTCTTCGGCCTTTTTCACTTCGCCTTCCGCCTTCGGAATCACGCCTTCGGCGCCGGCGAGCGCTTCCTGAGCTTTGGCGAGCGCTTCGTCGGCTGCCTTGAGCTTCGCGCGCGCCGCCTCGAGCCTGGGGGAGTCGGTCGGCTTCGCGGGCGGCTGCGGTGAGGACTGCGGCGCGGCCGGCGGTGCCGGCGGCGCCACCACGGTCGTCCCGAGCGTGCCGGATTTGCTCTGGCCGGTCGCAGGCTTGACCTGGTACCAGGTCAGCTTGCGTTCGTGCTTGGCGCATTTGGTGCTGCGAGACACGAGCCGCTGAGTTCCGGAACTGCTCTTGCAGGTGTAGATGGCACTCGTCTTCGGCGACGGGACCGTGCTCTGCCACGCGGTCTTCGTTTCACCGCTCTTGCACTTCCCGGCGTGGGCCAGGCTGGCCTTGCCACCGTGCTTCTGACAGGTGTAGATCTGAGACCCGGACGCCGCGGCGGACGCCGGCATTACCGCTGCTGAGGAGAGCCCCAGAGCTGCGACCGCCATCAGCGGCGCGAAGACACGTGTTGACACTTGCTTTTCCCTCCTTGAAAAAACGCTGACTCGCCCCGCCGAGATGACGCGACTTCCACGGAATTCGCCCCGCGTTCCGCAGCTGGATCGTACAGGTTCGCCTTCGATCGCGCGACAGTTTGCGAACGGTGCCAGGGATATTTCAAGGCGCCCTAAAGAACCGCTCCCCAGGCCGGTCGCCGGTCGGCGTCACCGTCGAGTGCGGGACAATCGGCGACCATGGCTCCCGCGATCTGGCTCGGCCACGGCGCCTCGGGAGGACCCGAGACGATGAAGCCGTACCTCGACGAGCTCACTGCGCGGGGCCTCGAGGCGCATGCGTTGCGGCTCCCGCGGGGAGCAGCCGAGAGGGCGATGCGCCCGCTCCGTGAACAGGTCGGCGAGCAGCTCGCGCGAGCGGTGATCGGGGGCCACTCGTTCGGCGGCCGCGTCTCGAGCCTGGTGGCCGCCGAGAGCAGCCCCGCGGGACTCGTCCTGCTCAGCTACCCCCTGCACCGACCGGGACACCCCGAGGAGCTGCGTGTGGCTCATTGGCCCGCCATCCAGTGCCCGGTGCTCGTGTTGTCAGGGGACCGCGACCAGTTCGCACGCGTCGAGCTTCTGCGCGAGGCCGTCAAGACCCTCCCGCACGCGCAGCTGCACATATACCCGGGCCTGCGGCACGGGCTCACGTCCGTTGCCGGTGATGTCGCGGAGCGGATCGCCGAGTTCGTCGGCCGGCTGGCTCAGCCGGAGCCGAGCACGCGCTCGCGCCGCTGACGGCGCCAGAAGCGTCCACCGATCACGAAGGCCATCAACAGCAGCCCGAGCGGGACCAGGACGGCCGCCGCCACCACGAGCACGGCAAGCGACGCCGTGAGCACCTTCCCGGCATCGCGCAGGCCTCGCCCCAGCGTGCCGCCCCCGGCGTGGTGGGCTTCGCCGAGCACCGTCACTTCGACCTGCGCCTGGCTGGCCTGGCGGGAGACGCTGGCCTGCCGGTGTTCGGCGGAGGAGATCTGGTGGGCGACCCCGGCGAGACGCGCGTGGAGGCTTTCGATGGCCGCCGCCGTGGTGGCGCGCGCGAGCGCTCGCAGCAGCGCCGTCCGTTCGGCCCGAGCCGCGGCCAGGCGCGACGCGGCGGCGCGGTATTCGGCCGTGATGTCCTGCAGCGACTGGGTCTCGGCCCGCACGGGGGCGATCCGTTCGAGCTGCGAGAGCGTGGCCTGCAGCTTCGCGCTGGGCAGCACCAGCGTCATGAGTGCTTCGCCCTGCGAGCCCTGCTGGGTCTGCACGCGCGAGCTCTCCACGAAGCCACCGGCAGCAACCGTCGTGCGGCCCACCAGGGCGGCTACACGCTGCACCCCTTCGCCACCGCCGCCCAGACTGATGGCGGCGCCGAGGTGCTGGAGGCGCCCACCGCCGCCGCCCGGTTCTTCGCTGCCGGCGGCCGACGACGGCAGCCGCGGCCCTTGCACCGCCTGGGCGGCCTTCTCGCTCTGAACGGGCCCGGCGCCCGCGGCGGCACCAGAGGCGCTGGCCCCGTTGACCGTGTCTTCAGCGGGCTTGAACGAGTGCTCGGGCCCCGCTGCCGCCGACACCGGCGCGTGGGTCGGTGGCGCGTTCGAGCTCTGGCCGACGAGCGCGAAGAGGGCGATCAGGACCGCCGCCAGCGAAGCAGCCAACCCCAGCGCCGCACCCCGCCGGCGAGCCACCACGGCGGCCAGCCCGCGTGGCGTCCGCGCAGGCTGCTCCGGGGCACGCACCCGCTGGCGCAGGGCCTGGGCGAAGGCTGGGTCCACGCGCTCGGGCAGCGAGCGGATGTCCGCCCGCAGCTCGCGCCAGTACTCGGCCTCGATGCCCGTCCCATCGCCGTCGAGGGCAGCCTCGATGCGCGCCAGCTCCTGGGCGTCGGCGTCGGACATGCGGGGGGGACCGAACGGGATCACCTTCATGCCGCCGTCTCCCGCTCGAGCTCCAGGCAGCTCGTGCGCAGACGCGTCAGCGCACGGTGCAGGCGGGTGCCGACGTTGGACTCGCTGATCCCCAGCACCCTGGCAAGCTCGGCATTGGAGAGCTGGCCATGGAACTTGAGCAGCACGAGCTCGCGCTCGCGCGCGTTCAGGCTGGCGAGCGCGCCCGCCACCAGCGCCCGGTGCTCGACCTGGGCCAGGGCGGAGTCCGCCCGGGAGTCGCTCAGCTCGCTCGGATCCGCCGTCGACGGAGCGCGCCGGGCGCGGCTGCGCAGCTCGTCGAGGGCCGCGTTGCGGGCGATCGTGAACAACAGGCCGCGGGGAGTTCCCTTGCGGGGGTCCAGCCGGCCGCGGGCCCTGTAGAGGCGCTCGAATGCCAGCGCGGTGACGTCCTCGGCAGCCGCACGGTCGCCGAGCATCGACATGGCGTAGGCGTGGACGTCCCCGACGCAGCTGCGAAACAGGCTGTCGAAGTCCGCGCCGGTATCCGGCTCGGGACCGTCACGCCCCAGCAGGGCTCGAAATCTGCGTGCCATCGTCCCTATTACGTCGACGACATCCCTGTCGTCACACAAGTTCTAGGACAACTCGGTCGCCGCCCGGCTCACAGCCCGTGGTGTGGCCAGGTGGGCGTGAGGTTCCCGGCCTTGAAGGCGGCCGCGCCCAGCGTATGGGGGTCGCGACGCATGAACATCGAGATCACCATCTCGGCCTCGATTCGAAGACGTTCCTCGAGCGTGCGCCCGACGCCCCTCATGATGCTCTCCTTGTCACTGCGGATCGCCCCCTGGGGGAGCGCGGCTATCTGCTCGGCGAGCTGCCGCGCCCTCGGGAGCGCCTCGCCTGTGGGCACGACCTCGTTGACCAGCCCGATCGCCAGCGCCTCGGCGGCGTCGATGCGCCGCCCCGTGATCACGAGCTCCATCGCCCGGGCGAAGCCGACCACGAGCGGCAGGCGCACGGTCATGCCGTCCCCGCCGACGATGTTCCAGCGCCGCTCGAGGGCGCCGAACTCGGCGTTCTCGGAGGCGATGCGGATATCGGCGAGCAGCGCGTTCTCCAAGCCGGCCGCGAACGCGTATCCGTTGACCGCGGCGATCACCGGCTTGAAGATGTCCGCCTTGCGCGTATAGCCGCAGGCGCCGGGACTGTTGTAGAGACCGACCCGGAAGGCGTCGTAGTCGCCGAGCTCACCCAGCTCCGCGGCGTCCTGCAGGTCCCAGCCGGCGCAGAAGGTGCGATCGCCCGCGCCCGTGATGACGAGCACGAAGGCGTCCTCGTCGTCGCGAAACCGCTGCCAGGCGTGATGGAGCTCCGCGTTCATGGCCGCGTTGACGGCGTTGTGCTGCTCGGGCCGGTTGAGGGTCAGCGTGACCACGTGGCCCGCCTGCTCGTAGAGCAGCGTCTCGTAGCTCACGGGTCCGGTGACCTCGAGAGCACGGCCTCAGAGCCCGGGGCGAGGATCACCCGAACGGGGCACTCCCGGCGGGGCGAGGCCAAGCGCGCTCAGATGCCGCCGGGGGCGCCAGGCCGAGTAACCGAGGGCTCGCGGTCGGGGTTCGCGTACCCGTCGATGCGGCGCGCCGCGGCCACGTTCGCTTCGATGGCGGGAAACGCGCTCGCCGCCTCGGGCCCGCCCGCCGCCGCCGAGCCGAGGATCCTGGCCTTCGCAGCAGCGAACTCCCTGTCGGTCAGAGCACCGTGCTCGTGCAGGGTGGCGATGCGTTCGAGCGCAATCGACACGCCGTTGCCCATGGCGCCGGTCCGCGCCGTCGCGGATACCGGAGCCGTCTCCGGTTTGGGCTGCAGGTCCGGCTCGGGCGCCTGTACGGGCGCCGGGCCGTTCCGCGAGCGGCGCCTTGGCCCGCGCGGCGGGCGTGCTCACTGCCGGCTTCCTGGCTGCCGCTTTCCTGGCCGCCGGCTTTCGAGTTGCTGAAGGTCGGCGCGGGGAGGTTTTCGCCGCCGCAGTTTTCGCCGCCCCGGCTTTCGCGGCGTTGGCTTTCCTGGCCGTGGCTGTTTTGCCCGAAGCTTTCACCGCCGCGGTGGCGCCGGAGCGCTTCCTCGATGCGGTCTTGCGTTTGGCGGAGGCGCTGGGCCTCGTGCGAGCCGGGCGCGGCTTCGCGCGGGCTGCCCTCGGCTCATCCTGGGAGCGGCCGGCGCCGGCCTTCACCCGCGCCTTCGTTTTGGGCTTCGCCCGCTTTCGTGGCCGCGTCTGCGGTGGCTCCGCGGCCTCCTCGGACCCACCCTCGAGAACGAGGTTGGACAGTCCAAGCGTGCTGATGGATAGGGCTTTACGTAGGTATCCCATTCCGATTAAGCCTCCCCGTATTCGAGCTAACGCTTGATACCAGGCAACTCGGACGCGACCCCGGTGGGCTTCCGCAGACGTCCTCCCTCAGCCAATCGACCAGCCACCCCGCCGCCGTTCCCGGCCGGGCCGCTGCCGGCGGCCCCGCGCGGCGGAGGCCGGCGCGCGCGGCGCTAGCCGTCCGCCCGCTCCCGCGTTCGCGACCCGTCGCGCCGGCGCGCCCGCAGCTCCCGGTTCTTGAGCCGGTTACCGCACACGGCCATGTTGCACCAGTGGCCCTGCCTGTTCTTGGAGCGGTCGTAGAAGGCCCAGCGACACGTGTCGTTGGCACAGACCCGCAGGCGCGACCAGGTTCCCTGCTCCTGGGCGGCGCGCACGATCAGCAGGAGCTCGAACAGGGCGCCGCCGAGATCCTGGTGGCCCGGGGATGCGAACGTCAATCCTCCTCCGTCGCCCACCAGCAGCGTTGCCGCCCGGCCGGCCGCGACCTCGCGCAGCGGATCGAGGTCGCCATCATCGGATTCGAGCAGCCGGCGGATGCTGTCCCTCATCGCCCGCGCCAGCTCGAGCTCATCGGTGCTCGCGTCGGCCCCCGCGTCGAGGAGCCCGGCGGCGACGAACCAGTCTCTGTTCAGCAGGTCCTCGCCCCGCTCGACGTCGAGCGTGTTGACGAACGCCTGCACGAGCAGGAGCGGCATGGGTGCCGGCTTGGTCTCTGTCTCCGGCCAGGGGTACCAAGGTGGAAGAGTCGTCACGCCCCACATTCTACGTGACCAGCAAAATGACTTGACAAGTCACCGTGACCGGCGTATAGTTTTGGTTGGTCATGGTTGCATCAGCGTTCATCATCGCCGCGCCGGAGCAGTTGCGCGACCACCTCGTGGTACGGGTCCACCCTCGACCCCTCGACAGGGAACTCGCGAACGGGACCCCTGCCGAGACCAGCGCGGCCCTCGCACTGCGAGCCCGGCGCCTGACGAACCTGTCCAGACGCCGCAGGCTCGCGCTCTCGCTCCACCGGCTCGTGCGCCAAGCAGACGGCGCCGGCGCGCCGTCACACATGCGGGCCGTACCGCTCTCCGATCGCGTGTCGGAGTCCAGGCACGAGCTCCAGGCCCTCGCCGACAGGCTCGCCGAGCCGAGTCCCGTGTGCGCCCAGGGGGTGGCCCAGGTTCAGCTACTTCTCACCGACGGAACGGGTCCTCTGTACAACCGCCACAGCGAGGCCGACGTGTGCGCGCGGGCCGAGAGCGCGATCGCCAACCTGAGCCCCGAGCCGTAGAGAGGTCCGTTATCGCGGCTCACCCCGCGGGTACTCCCTAGGTGTGGGTGACTCCTCGTGTCCCGTCTGCGCGCAGATCGTGCCGCCACTGGGTTGGATCGAACCCAACAAGGCGACCAACGGACATACAGGTGACACACAAACCGAGTACCTCGCGATCGAATCGCGGACCTGCCCGGGCTGCCGTACCCGACTCGAACGTACGCCGCCCGGGACCTGGCGGATAGCGTCACTCTCAGGGCGCGTGGGGGAGAAATTCCGCCGGCGCTTCTGGCGCTCGCCCTAGAAGCGCATAGCGCGCTTCGCCTAACCCTTCAACGCTGCGACGTGATCCGGCGCATGCCGCGAGCGCTCACTGATCCTGTGCCGCGCCGGTCGGCCAGGCAGCGCACATGAGATCTTCCAGCAGCAGGTTGCGGCGATCGTCACCGGCGTCGTCGAGGTCGCGCCTGACCCTCGCGACGAGCGCGAGCGCGTAGCGCGCGTCGAGCGGCCAGCTATCGGTTGGATTTTCGCGTCGCTCCATTGGCCCCTTGTGTCATCTCGGCCGCTTGGGTGGTTCACTGGTCGGCCGCCTGACAGATGGACTTCTACCCTCCGAGGCGCCCGCCGAAACTCATTCGCGCAACAACCCGCGCGCGCCGTGGGACCCGGCCGCGCCGTGGGACCCGCGCGCGCCGTGGGGGACCCGAGCGCGTCCCGGGCCCCCACAGCTTGCGCTCAGACGCGGGCGAGGGGCGCCGAGGGAACGCTCTGCTCGTCGGGGTCGATCACGCCGAGGTGCTTGATCGTCCTGACGGTGCCGCCCTGGACCTGGCCGATGAACATGTTCATGCGCACGTGGTGCTGGCCGGGGACCATCTCCGCGGGGCCGCCCGGGCCGACGGCGATCTTGGCGTGGTCGAGGGCCTCGATCACGTCGCCCTGGTCGAGTGAGCCGGCCTCGCGGACGGCGGCCTCCCAGAGCCTCATGCCGCGGTACATCCCCGAGCACGCGCCGCCGCCGGTGAACATCGCGCCGCCGGGGTAGCGCTTGTCGTAGCGGTCGAGCAGTTCGCGGCTGAAGGGGTCCGCGGCGTCCCGGTAGTAGTCCAGGCAGCTGTAGAGACCCTCGACCTGGTCGGCCGGGACGAGGTTGAGGCAGTTCTCGTCGAAGTAGGTACAGACGAGATGCCCACCGCGCTCGCTGAAGCCCGCGTCGTGCAGCTGTTGGAAGAACGGCACCACACCGGGCGGGACGATCGTGTTGAAGACCACCTCCGCGCCCGAGGACATGATCTTCTCGATCGCGTCGCTGTAGTCGGTGTGGTCGAGCGGGTAGTAGTCCTCCTCGACGATCTCACCGCCGGCGGCGGTGACGATCTGGCGGACCTTCTCGTTCATGATCCGCGGCCAGATGTAGTCGGCCGACGGCAGCGCCCAGCGCTTGGCGCCGGTCTTCTCGATCAGCCAGGGGATCAGCGGGTCGACCTGCTGTGCCGGCACGGGGCCGGTGCAGAAGATCAGCGGGTCGCACTCCTGCCCCTCGTACTGCTCGGGGTAGAGGTACAGGGTCCTGCCCTCGGTCACGGCGGCCGCCTTGATGGCCTGGCGGGTGGAGCTGAGGATGCCGCCGAAGATGACGTCGACGCCGACATCCTGAACCAGCTTCGCGGCGCCGGCCTCGGCGGCCTCGTCGGTGGTCTGGCTGTCCTCGATGTGGAGCTCGATGTGCCGGCCGAGCAGGCCGCCGGCCGCGTTGATTTCGTCGACGACCATCCGCGCCACGTTGGCGTCGGCGATGCCCATGAACGACATCGGGCCCGTGAGGTCGGCGACTACGCCCAGCTTTACCGGGCCGGGTGAGGGGGTTGATGCTGCCATGACGTTTCTCCGTTTCTCGATCGGTTTCCGGTAAGTCGGTTTCACGTTGCGGGCCGGCGTCTACGCGCGTCGGCGCGCCGCGGCCGCTACGTGTCGAGGCTGGCGCCGCCCTACGCGTCGAAGCTGCCGCCGCGCTCGGCGACCTGGGGGCGGCTCTTGTGGCCGGCCTCCTGCAGGATCGGCGGGACCTCGGGGTCCGAGGCGAAGTGCTGCCAGCCCTCGGCGTCCCAGTCGAACAGGACCCAGACACGGCTCTCGTCGTTGGGGTCCTTGAACACCTGCGCGCCTTTGGAGCCGTGCTGACGGCGCTTGTCGGCGCCCTTGGTGGAGAAGATCCGCTCGAAGCGCTCGTAGTCCTCGACGGTGGTGGTTGCCAGAAACATGTTCGCCTCCTGTGAGTGCTCGGCGCCGCCGTTCGGTGCCGATGTCGAGGCGAGTATCTGGCGGGGGTGGGGTACCCCACATCGGGCGAACGCCCTATGTGCTCCGGACCAGCTCCTGTTCGAAGGCCCACACCGTGGCGGCGGCGCGGCTGCGCACACCGGCCTTCTCGTAGATGTGCTGGACGTGGTGCCCGACGGTCTTCACCGAGATGCCGAGGGCGTCGCCGATCGCCTGGTTTGACTGGCCACGGACCAGCGGGAGCAGCACCTCGAGCTCGCGTGGCGTGAGGCCGGCGGGCAGCTCGCGCGGGCGCTTTGAGGCCTTGTGGCCGGCGGCCGCGAGCACAGCGGCGACGGCATCGGGGTCGAGCCGGCCCTCGCTCGCGTCGCGCTGCAGCTCGGCCTCGGCCTGGGCGGCGTCGAGGGCGGGCCGGTGGGGGCGGTCTTCGCGCATGGCGACGTAGCAGTCGGCCGCGGCGAGGATGCGGGATGCCTGCTCGATTTCGGGCGAGCGCACGCCGCGGTGGTAGCCGGAGCCGTCGAGGCGCTCGTGGTGGGCGCCGGCGATCTGGCCGATCTCCATCAGCGCCGGTGACTGGGCGAAGGCCCGTTCGGTGTGGTGTGCGTGCAGGCGGACCCGCTCCCACTCGCCGAACGAGAGCTCGGCGGGCTTCTCCCAGATCGAGTTCGGGACGCCGACGCGGCCGAGGTCGTGGGCCAGAGCGGCACGACGGATGAGGGTGACCTCGTCCGGGTCGAGGTTGGCGCGCCAGGCGGCGGCCTCGGCGAGGTCGGCCACGGCCGCGCAGTGCTCGCGCAGCCACGGCGTCTTCAGGCCGGTGATGGCGGCGATCGTGGCGAAGCCGGCGTCGATCTTCTCACCGTGGAGCCAGACCGGGGGCGAGGGCTCGATCGCGAGCGCGTAGTCCCACATGTGCGCGTCGTCGACCGCGTCCAGCATCTCGCCGAGGTTGGCTACCGCGAGCTCGGCCAGGCGCGGCTCATAGGCGGCGCCGGAGCGCTCCTGGAGCACCGCACACGCGCGCTCGGGGCCCGCAGCGGAGATGAACAGGGAGGCGTCCTTGGCGACGTGCAGCAGGCGGATCGACATCGGGATCTGCTCTCCCTTGACGGCCGGCAGCCCGAGGCCGTCCCAGCGCGCGAACACGTACTCGAGGGCCTCCTGGATGCTCGGGCGCAGGCCGAGCCAGGCGGCGAACTGCTGGGCGACCTCGCACATCGTTTCCAGCGATTCCCGTGCCCTGGGGCTGGCGTCGTTGATGACCGCTTCGAGCATCTTCGCCCGAACCTCCGGCGGCCGTCCAAGCCCCACGAAGGCACGGTAGAACTCGAGCACCTCGTCCGGCTTGGTGGGGTCGACGAGGTAGAAGGCGGCCCGGTGGGTGATGTCGTCGCCGAACAGTTCCCCCGCCTCGTGCCCGTTGGACGTGCACCCGGAGGCGTGCAGGAGGGCGACGTAGTAGGTGTCCGCCAGCTCGTCAGCCGAGGCACCCGCGAGCTCGCCGAGCCGGACCGCGAGCACGGCCGATCGGACTGCGTGCTCGAGCGGCTGCCCCGTGCCGAGGTCGGTGGCGACCGACAGCGCGGCGACCAGCTCTGCGGCGCGGATCGGCCGCTCCGCGCGCTCGCTTGCGCCAGCGCCGGCGACGGAACCCTGCGTATCCGTCAACCCCCTTGCCTGCACCGCAGGAGCGTAAACGATCATCGGCGGGCCCCGAGAACCGACCGCCGCGGAACGGGTGGATAGGCCTACTCCGCAGAGCCCACGGAGTCGATGGCATCCTCCGTATCGCGGTACAGCCGCATTTCCACGAGGCGCCCCTCGCGAACGGTGAAGACCACGGCTGAGTGCGCGTCCACCTCGACTCCCTGTCGGCCCCAGGCGCGGAAGTGGTGGGGGACGACCACGGATTCACCGCACCCGATGAACTCGAGCGGCTCGACGGTCACCCGCTCGAAGGCCTCGAAGAACGTGCTCCAGAAACGCCGCGTTGCCGCCTCTCCGCGGTAGATGCCCGCCTCCAGGCCGGCCGAGCGCGACCAATCGACCACGAGCTCGGGATCGGCCTCCCGATAGAGGGCATCCAGATCGAAGAGGCCATCCGGCCGGTTGAAGGCCTCGTGCGCTCGGCGCACGATCTCCACGGTCGCGGACATCGGCTGAGTATCCCGCCTGCGTGGACATCGACGCGACGCGGTGGGACGGGGCGGGGCGGAGGCGCACCAAGGCATCGTCGGCGGTCGGCCGGTAGTCACACACCGAGCGCCCTCACCGGGAGTTCCCGGATTCACCCTTTTAGAGGTGACGCCTGGCCCGCCGCAGCCAGCCCCCCAATGGTGACCTTCCACCACATGGGGGCTCGCCGCGGATCGCACTCTGCTTCTGGCGGATCACCTTCAGCGGGCGGCCTTCGACCGCTGCAGAATGCCGTGCTGGACCGCGCCCGTGGTAACGGGCTTCAGCGTTTTGTGAGCGGTGGTCGCGTTGACAAGCCAGCCGAAGTGCCATTCACCATCGGACCCGCACGTGAACAGGCCGACTTTCGAGCCGGCAGGGACCGTTTCGACCTTGCCGTCGTTCTCGACCTGGCAGCCTTTCGAGCCTCCGGTGCCCTGCTTTGTGTCTGCGTGGGCGGGGCCGGCGGCGACGAAGGCCATCGCGACTGCGCCCATTGCGATCGCGGCGGCCAGCTTGCGCGCCAGGCCCGTCGCGATGGTGGTGTTATTGACTTCGTACATCTTGCTCCTCCTTGTGTGGATGGTTGATCTGACACCACCATCCTCGGCCCGCGCGGCGCCCCCGCATACCCACCCTGGGGTTAGTCACCGCTGACCTCGAGCGGGTCGTTTCGGGCTCGGCCGAGTCGGCCGTCAAACCCACGAGCGTCGCGGAACTAGTCTGAACGCACCATCCTCGAGAACATTTCACACCCCGAGACACGGCAGCGGTTATGTTTGGCGCGCCGTTGCCGCGCCAACCGGCCCGAGCAGGCGCACGGGCCTTACAAGGGGGGAAGTCGTTATGCGACTCTGGGGGAGTAGTCGTCGTACGCGTGTCGGACGGCTGATCGGGGTACTGGGCGCCATCGCGGCGGCCTGGTGCGTGGCCGCGTCATCCACGGCCGCTACGGAAGTCATCCGCGCGATCCCAGTCGGCAGCGAACCCGTCGGCGTGTCCTCCGACGGCACCCACACCTGGGTCACGAACGTCGGCGCGAACACTGTCAGCGAGATCAACGCCGCCACCGGCTCCGTCGAAAAAACGATCCCGGTCGAAATCTTCCCCACAGGTGTGTCCTCCGACGGCACCCACGCCTGGGTCACGAACCAGGGCTCGAACAACGTCAGCGAGATCAACGCCGCCACCGGCACCGTCGAAAAAACGATCACCGTCGAAACCTCCCCCGCAGGTGTGTCCTCCGACGGCACCCACGCCTGGGTCACGAACCAGGGCTCGAACAACGTCAGCGAGATCAACGCCAACACCGGCACCGTCGAAAAAACGATCTCGGGCTTCAGCGAACCCGTCGGCGTGTCCTCCGACGGCACCCACGCCTGGGTCACGAACTACGCCTCGAACACCGTCAGCGAGATCAACGCCGCCACCGGCACCGTCGAAAAAACGATCCCGGTCAACAGCAACACCCGTCGGCGTGTCCTCCGACGGCACCCACGTCTGGGTCACGAACGAAGGCTCGAACAACGTCACCGAGATCAACGCCGCCGGCGGCACCGTCGAAAACACGATCTCGGGCTTCAGCGAACCCCGGGGTGTGTCCTCCGACGGGACCCACGCCTGGGTCACGAACTACGCCTCGAACAACGTCAGCGAGATCAACGCCGCCAGCGGCACCGTCGAAAAAACGATCACAGTCGGCAACGGCCCCGAAGATGTGTCCTCCGACGGCACCCACGCCTGGGTCACGAACTACGCCTCGAACACCGTCAGCGAGATCGCGATCACCGCACCCACAGAAGGCGCCAGCACGATCCCGGTCGGCTCGGCGCCCGTGGACGTGTCCTCCGACGGCGCGCACGCGTGGGTCACGAACGAAGGCTCGGGCACCGTCAGCGAGATCAACGCCGCCAGCGGCACGGTCGAAAAAACGATCGGAGTCGGCAGCACACCCCGTGATGTGTCCTCCGACGGCACCCACGTCTGGGTCGCCAACCAGGGCTCGAGCACCGTCAGCGAGATCAACGCCGCCACCGGCACAGTCGAAAAAACGATCACGGTCGGCACTGCGCCCTTCGGTGTGTCCTCCGACGGCACCCACGTCTGGGTCGCGAACAGCACCTCGGGCACCGTCAGCGAGATCAACGCCGCCAGCGGCACAGTCGAAAAAACGATCACGCGTCGGCACTGCGCCCCGCGGTGTGTCCTCGGACGGCGCCCACGTCTGGGTCGCGAACGAAGGCTCGGGCACCGTCACCGAGATCAACGCCAACACCGGCACAGTCGCAAAAACGATCTCGGGCTTCAGCAGCCCCATTGGTGTGTCCTCCGACGGCGCCCACGTCTGGGTCGCAAACGAGGGTTCCAACAGCGTCAGCGAGATCAACGCCGCACCGGCGCGGTCATAAAAGTGATCACGGTCGGCAACGGCCCGTGGGGGGTGTCCTCCGACGGCGCCCACGTCTGGGTCGCGAACATCTTCGGGAAAACGGCCAGCGAGATCAACGCCAACACCGGCACGGTCGAACACACGATCACGATCGGCTTGAGCCCGGCGGGTGTGTCCTCCGACGGCACTCACGCCTGGGTCACGAACCACGGTTCCAGCGTTATCGAGCTCTCGATCACGTTCGAGCCGAAAGCCGCGATCGGCTCGCCGCCGGGCGGTGGCTTCTACGCCCAGGGGCAGCTTGCTCCCACGTCGTTCTCGTGCACGGAGGCCATCTACGGGCCGGGGATCGAATCGTGCAATGACTCGAACGGCGGGTCGGGCACCTCGGGGACGCTCGACACCTCCACCCTCGGAACATTTACGTACACGGTCACCGCGAAAAGCAAAAACGGATTGAGGGGCACGGCAGAAATCAACTACACCGTCGCTGCCCCGCCGAACGGCCTCGATCAGCTCCCCGGCAGGCGGCAGCACGTATGCCGTGGGCCAGGTCGTCAACACCGCGTTCTCGTGCACCGAGGGCGCAGAAGGCCCCGGCCTCGCATCGTGCAACGACTCGAACGGCGGGTCTGGGACCTCGGGGACGCTCGACACCTCCACCGTCGGGCCGCACACCTACACCGTCACCGCGATCAGCAAAGACGGCCAGGGGCACATCGCGGAAATCAGTTACACGGTGGCTGCCCCGCCGACGGCCTCGATCAGCTCCCCGGCAGGCGGCGGCACGTATGCCGTGGGCCAGGTCGTCAACACCGCGTTCTCGTGCACCGAGGGCGCAGAAGGCCCCGGCCTCGAATCGTGCGCTGACTCGAACGGCGGCGTCTGGCGACCTCGGGGACGCTCGACACCTCGACGCTCGGGCCGCACACCTACACGGTGACCGCGACCAGCAAAGACGGGCAGACAGGCACGGCGCAAATCAACTACACCGTCGCTGCCCCGCCGGACGGCCTCGATCAGCTCCCCGGCAGGCGGCGGCGTCTATCTACAGGGCCACGTTGTTCCCACGTCGTTCTCGTGCACCGAGGGCGCCTTCGGGCCCGGTGATCGAATTCTGCACGGACTCGCACGGCGGGTCGGGCACCTCGGGGACGCTCGACACCTCCGTCCTCGGGAAACACAACTACACGGTGACAGCGACCAGCAAAGACGGACAAACCGGAACTGCGCAAATCAGTTACAGGGTGGCCACCGCGTTTTGCTCCGCAAACAGCGGCACGATCAAGCTCTCACCCGGGGCTGACCAACAGCGCGGCGGTACAGACCATGAAAATCACGGGCACCCTGAAAGAATGCACGCCGTCGTTTACCGAAGTGTCGTACAAGACCACGCTGACGACGGCCGGCCCGGTGTCGTGCTCGGTGCTGAGCGGTCCGGGCGAATCCGGGAGCGGGCACCGGCGAAATACAAGTGGACGCCGAAAGCGAAACCCGCAACATCGACGGGGCCGCTGAGTCTCGTGCTGAGCGAAACGCCGTCCGTCGCGTTCTCCGGCGAAGTCACAGCCGGCCCGTTCTCGCCGCTGAAACTCTCCGGAGCGGTCTCCGAGACCTATGAAGGCGGGCAGACCTGCGGGCAGTCGGTAGGCGGCAAAAAAGCAAAAGCGGTCAAGAAGGGCAGCTTTACCGGCACCACGGTCGCCTTCGAATAGGGCCCTCTCTAAAGGATCGGCATGGTGGCCTGTGCCCTCGAGGCATGGGCCACCCGCGGGTGCTCGCCCAGCGCCGTGGCGGCGACCCTGAGGCGAAGCGTGGTACGTGGCAGTCGCGTCGGGTCGAGTATGGTGGGAGTACGCGAATGTCGGTTCTGGGCGAAAGCCCGAGGACCGGGGAGCGCGGACAGTCGGCACGGGTCTCATTCGTCTCTCTCCTCCCGTGCGCTGTTCGACCCGAGAGGGGGGCGAGAACGGGACTGGCGATGGGACGCAGCACCATCCAACGCCGCGAGATGGCCGTGGCCTCACGACGCAACGACAAACGGCTCGCGCACGCAGCGAGTCTGACCAGCCTGGCAGCGACCGCGCTGGAGAACGCTGCCGGGGATCTGGGCGCCGCGCACGGCGAGGATCGTAGGCCGCTGACAGACCTCACGCAGATCGTGCTGGAGGAAAGCGCACGCATCTCCAAGCTTGCCGCTGATATCGAGAGCCATATGAACGTGCCACGCCCAGACTCGTGGGGGGCGCGGTCGGTGACTCGGTACACGTCCGTGATGGGCTAGCCCGGCACCCGCGGGATGCGGAGGGTCCTGCTGCGCGATCCTCGCAGGGGGCCACGAAGCACCGCGAACGCGAAGTGATTGACGGCGGGTCGCAAGGGGGAACAGCTCTCCCAGGTGCAGACCGGGGGGGCGCGGCGCGGAGGGCTTGGAACGAAGACGGCGAGCGGCTACAGTCGATGGTGGAGGGCATCACTGCGGTCGGCCTCCCGGTAGAGCCCGGCATCACGATCTGACTTCCTCGTTTGCTCGGCAATCAAGGAGTCGCGATGTCCGATCTGTCTGGAAAGCCCAATCCGGCCGGCCCCCCCGCGGGCGCCGACCACGCCTTCTGGCGCGAAAGACTGGCCCCCTACGCTCGTGCCAACGACGGTCGCGCCGCGGTGGCCGTGCTGACCTCGGTCGTGCCATACCTCGCCCTGTCCGTCGCGATGTACCTCGTGCTCCAGGTCTCCGTCTGGCTGGCACTCGCCCTCGCGCTTCCAGCGGCGATCTTCCTCGTGCGGACGTTCATCATCTTCCACGACTGCTCGCATGGCTCGTTTCTGGCGGGTAGGCGTGCAAACGCATGGCTCGGGAGGACCCTTGGCGTGTTCCTGTTTGTCCCGTTCGTGCGCTGGCGGCACGACCACGCGGTCCATCACGCTTCCTCGGGCGATTTGGGTCGACGGGGGGTGGGCGACGTCCACACGCTCACGGTCGGCGAATTCCGAGCGCTCTCCCGGCGCGGGCAGTTCGTATACCAGCTGACGCGCAACCCGGTCGTGATGCTGGGGCTGGGCCCGCTGGTCGCGCTCGTGATCGGCCCCCGCTTCGTGGCGCAGGGAGCACGTCCGCGCATGCGCCGCAGCGTGATCGGGACCGACATCGCCCTGGTCCTGCTCGTCGTGGCGCTGTGCTGGCTGATCGGGTGGCGTGCCTACCTGCTCGTGGGCGTGCTTCCCGCAATGCTCGCCGGAGCAATCGGAATCTGGCTGTTCTACGTGCAACACCAGTTCGAGGACGCCTACTGGGAGAGCGGCGAGACCTGGAACTACGCCGACGCGGCGCTGCGCGGGAGTTCATTCCTGAAGCTTCCGGCCGTGCTTCGCTTCTGCACCGGCAACATCGGTTTCCACCATGTCCATCACCTCAACGCCCGGATACCGAGCTACAACCTTCCCCGCGCGCACGAGGAGAACGCGATCTTTCATGGGGTTCCCACCCTCTCGCTCGGAGACGGGATGCGCGCCCTGTCGCTCAAGCTCTGGGACGAGGACCGTCAGCAACTTGTGACGTTCTCCCAGGAGCGTGCTTCTCGGCCGCCCGCCGTCTCGACCACCGGGCCGGCACGTGAGCCGTCGTGGGTGCCACGGAGACCATGATCTGACCGTGGGGGCGAAACAGCAATGGCGCAGCGGAGATCTTCGACGCCGCCGCGCGGATGCGGGACCTTGCTGCCGAACAGGCCACAGGGCTCGAGCAACACGTGCCGCTCGCCGAACAGCGCCGGGACGAACTTCTGGGGCCAGGTGAGGCGACCCCCGAGCAACGGGGCGCGAGATCAATCCGGCCGGCCGTCGGCGCTACCGGTTGGACACCGATCCCGACCTAGAATGTGAATGCCGGGTCAGCCACGCCGCGAGGAGGTTGTTGAATATGACCGAGCACCTGCAGGACGCTGAGTGGAACGTGGGCGAGTGGCACGGCAAGATGCTGGTCGATCGTGACGGCGAGAGGATCGGCAAGCTGCAGGACGTCTACGTCGACATCGAAAACGACGAGCCTCAGTTCGCAACCGTCAAGGAGGGCTTCATCGGCCGCCACTTGACCTTCGTCCCGCTGGGCGGGATCCAGGTCGGTCCCGACGAGCTGCAGGTCGGGGTGACCAAGGAGCGGGTGAAGTCCGCACCGAACATCGAGCAGCACGGCGAGGAGCTCTCCCAGGCGGACGAGTCGGCCCTCTACCACCACTACGAGCTGAACTACACCCCGCCCGACACCGAAAGCGGCCGGCGGCTCGCCCGCCGCTGAGGCCCACGGCAGAGCACAGCCTCCGGAGACCCCGCCCCATGCCCACCAATCACATCGAGGATCTGCGAACACAGGCTCAGTACGCCCGCGAGCGATACCAGCTCTACAAGGCGAAGACCTACGGGCCACGGCCGACCAGCCCGGCGCGTCTGCGCGAGCTGCAACACACCCTGGAGCAGGCCGAGGAACGCCTCAGCTTTGCCGAGGCCGAGGAGGCTCACGCTCCAGACGCCGAGGACGGCTCACACCGCCCGGATCAGGGCGCCGTCGCCTAGGCGACGCTCCCTGTCTCGTCAGCTGCCGGATCGCGCACTAAACGCAGCAGATTTACGGCGTGACCGCACCGGGATGGGCGGTGCGGTCACGCCGGTTACAGCGCTATGGAGGGAGAGAGGGGAGACCTCCACGCTGTCTCGGACGCCGACCAGAGGGGCATCGGTCCACTGTCCAAGCTTGGAACTCTGAGAACTTCTCGTCGGGTTCGACAGCAGTCTTCCGCGTGGGCGGTAGCGGTAGTCATGCCGCCGGACCCATTCAGCCGGCCTTCAGCGGGGTTTCGGCGGGCTCGGCCGGGTGGAGGTCGAAGACCAGTAATCGGTCGGAAACTCCATTCAACGTGAGCTCACGGTCGACCTCGCCGGGGCCGCGCACGAGCGTCAACCGCCCCCCGTACCGACCGCGATCGGCAGCGTCGAGGATCGCGTCGATGCCGGAGCTGTCGATCGAGGTGAGCTCGCGAAGGTCCAGTACGACCAGATGCGCAGATAGCTGGGCCTCCATCAACGTCTGCGCGAGCTGCGGGGAGCTCGTGGGGCCCAACTCGCCCGCAACGCGAACCCAGACCGCACCGGACGCCTCCAGCCGCCATCTACACAGGAATCGCGCCGGCATGGCGCGTCTGATTGCAGCTGGTGAGCCCGTAACCGCCGAGAACTCGAGCACCTGGACCTCCTCGCGCTTGAACGAACGCTGGAAGTCAGCTTCTGATGCCCGTCGCGATGGACCGACCGCAGTAATGCCCTCCGCCAGCGAGCATAGCGCGCGCGGTCGCCGGCAGGAGCTCGGCCCCCGGCTCAGCCGCCGGGCAGGCCTGCCCCGGAGGCCGGAATCTCGTGCTCGTCGACGAGATCGGTTGGGCCGAGGATGAACACCTCACACATCAGATCTGGGTGCTGTTGGTTGCCGCTCATGAAACCGATCACGACACGCCCCGTTGCTCCCTCGATGACCTCGACGAACCGGCTGCGCATGACCTCCTGGAACTCCATGCGCTGCTGGATGACCGCCGTGCCCCGCCCGCCCTCGAGCAGAGTCTGCTCGACCCGCGAGAAGCCGCCGCGGAGAACACACACCACGAGGTCATCGTCGTAGTAGGACTTCGCCCTGGTGGGCCCTCGCCCATAGAACTCCTTCAGCAGCGCGACCATCCCGTTGGAGATCGCCGTGAGCACGTCTCCGTGGGCGCTGGGGGTACGCTCGATGATGCGCGGCTCGTTCATGGCATGACCCAGGTGTCGCTGCCCCCGGGTCGTCGATGTTAGCGCCAGTCGCGCTACTGTGGATGTTGATCGCTCGTCGGGTTTTCGCCCTTCGCCTCGCGCGCGAAACCCGACCTCGGAGGACGAAGAGAGAAGGCCAGCATGCTGGCGTCCGATCCTCCGCTGAGCGGCGAGGAGCTCCTGTCGGCCGTGACCGAAGCCATGGTGGCGTTGCACGAGCGCTACCACCACCGTACGTCCCGTAACCGCCAAGACCCGGATGCTGGGCGATGACCTGCTGGCGTGCGTGCTCGGCGGCGTCTACACCGACGTCGAGCAGACGATGATCGAGCTCGAGCGCTCAACCGTCGTCCAGGAAACCCGCAGCGCCTTCCAGATCGCCATGCAGAGCCGGTTCATCGACAAGATCGAGCACCTGTCCGGACGCAAAGTCCTGACATTTATCTCCAACCACCACATCGGCCCCGACATCGAGATCGAGCTGTTCATGCTCGCGCCACCCGACGCCGTCGGACCTTCGGGAGCGTGAACCTCATTTGTGCGTGCGCTAGCTCGGAGTGCGATATAGTCACTTGTACGTCCCCTGAGCCTTAGCTCTTCTCGCTCCCTGGGCGACATCTTCGTTCAGAAGGGTAGAGAGGCGGTCGGCCATGGCCACCGCAACAAAGAAGGCTCCCGCCGCAATCCCGACGGCTCGCGCTGTGGGTCCCGTGCCCGGCGCGGCGTCACTTGCATTTCGCACCTATCGGGACAACGGCGACAACTACCACTGGGAGATCGTCGACTCCACTGGTGAAACCCTCGCTCATTCGGAGAGCTTCGCCTCTCAGGATGACGCTGAACGCGCTGCGCGTGATACGCACGAGCGCATCCGCTCGGCGGAGTGTGAACCACACGTGGCCGAAGGTCTCCGGGCCGTGGCCGTGTGATGGCCGCCCTACACCTGAGCTGTCCTGCGTGTCGTATCCGCGTGCGCGCGGACGCTCCGGCGGTCGCCGTGCTGGAGAACCATTGCCCGCTCTGTGGAGCCCCGCTGAGCGCGGTCTCCTCGGCCGCCGCCGTGTTGGGGTTCCGCTCCTTCGACCTGGATGAGTTCTCTGAGCAGGCGGCAAGCGAGCACGCCGACCCGTCCGGAAATCCAGATGGCCTCGTCGCTCGCCGTAGACCTGCGTCGATGCAAGATGCCGCGGATGCCCACCGCTGGGAGGACGACGGCGGCAGTGTCGCCGTCGAGGTCGCGCTGAAGTGGTAGCCGGTGCGCTGTCGCGCGAGCCGCAGTTGGGACGAGCTCGGGACCGAGCTTTACCCCTCCCTCAGTAAGACGAGGAAGGATCGAACCTCGCCCAACCACCACACCAGGGAGACATCATGGCCAGGATCATCGTTACGACCGATCCAATCGCCGATCACCCCGCTCCAGTTCTGATGGACGAGAGCGTGTACTCGATTCACCTCGACAGTGACCACAACGCAGCCCAGCTCATCGAGCGGCTCGGCTGGGCGATCAGCGATGCCGAGAACACCCAGCGGACAGAGCAGGGCGCCCGCGTGCACTAACAAGCGCACCCGCGACGGTCGCCCTCAGTAGCGGACCGGCCTAGCGGTGCAGTGCGCGGCTGCGCTCAGGTCGCGTCGATTCGCCTCATCGCGGCCAGGCTGGCGTCGCTGGAGGCCGCGGCGATCTCGTCCTGTAGTCCTGCCAGGTCCACCTTGCGTACGAATCGCTCGGGGCCACCGAGCGGAGCGAAGAAGTCGTCGTAGTGGGTCGGGACGATCACGCGCGGATCCAGCCGTGACAGCACGCGCTCCCAGTAGCGCGGCGTGACCTCTCGGCCGGCGACGCCCGCCAGGAACACATCCACGGGGTCACGCCGCAGCTCGTCGTCGTCGAGGTCCGCGCTTCCTTGGTGGTAGAGCGAGATCCCCGCCACCTCCAGGCGGATGCCGTACACGGGCCCACATCGGTAGGCCGTCGGCACCAGACCATCCAGCGTCTCGCAGGTCAAGGGTCCGTCCATCGGCACCTTGCGGCCGAGCAGTAGCTTGGAGTGCCGGCTGGGGATGAACGTCACGAGGAACGGGCCAAGCTCATAGGGGTGATGCGGCTCGACCTCGATCGCGAGCTCACCGAGGCCGTGCAAGGCCATCAGGTGCGCAAGCGAACTCGACCCGTAGGCGGGCACACGGTGCCGTGCCGCGAGCGCGGGCGCGTCCACCGCATGATCGAAGTGCGTGTGACCGACAAGGACCCCGACTACCGCCCCGGGTGCGCGCGCATAGGCGTCGAGCATCGCGGGGTCCGGGAGCGCTTTGCGACGAGCCAGCAGGTAGCGCAGCGGAACCCTCGACACGTAAGGGTCGATGTACAGCGTCGCGCCTTCGTAGGTCAGGGTGTAGCCGGAGACGCCCAGCCACCTGATATCGAGCCCGGCGGGCAGTCCGATCGGCACGGACTCGAGCGCCCGGATCGCCTGGGAGTCATCGAGCGTGGACACGGTCGCGACCGCGCCTTGTCGAGCCTGGATCTCTAAGCCGCCGCGAGGTTCATCCGGTGAAGTGCACCTTGACCTTCGGCGGGTGTGGGCGGACGAATGCCGCGATTCGGGCGAGGGGGGCGCACGCGGCCTCCGTCATGACCGCCTTCACCGAGACCTTGTGGCCGCCGTAGTGGAGTTTGCGCGGATCGATCTTCACCGAGAACACGCCGTTCTTGGCGTTGCCCGCCTGCAGCGTCTTGATCTTCTTGCCATCGAGGTAGAACGTCAGTTCTTTGATGCCGAGCGCGCTGATCTGAGCGGTGAAGGGCTTCTTCTTCGAACCTGCCACGCCGCGCAGGACGATCGCGGGCTCGTTGACCGTGCACGCCGCCTGGACGATCTGTTTCGCCGAGGCTTCGACTTCGACGGTGTTCGACTTTTCCCGGACACCACTTTCGGTTTCGACTTCCGCCTGGTTCGCGTAGACGCCGGCGCTCGTCAGTTCGTGTTCACACGAGTAGGTCGTTGACTCTGTCGGCGCCAGTTCGGCTTTGGCCGGCCCGGTGATGTTCGTGCAGTTCGCGTCGGTGATCTTCGTCAGCTTCACCGACACGTTCCCCGTGTTCGTGACCTTGATCTGGTAGACGACGGTTTCGCCGATCGTGGCGGTGAGCTTGTTCTTCGTGAACCCAGCGCTGGAACCCTTGATCTGCTGTTCCTTTTCGACCCCGAGCGCCGGTTTCTGGTCGGCCACGATCGTGTCTTCCGCGGGCCCTCCGGGAGTCTCCGTGCTCGTGGCACTCGCGACGTCCGTGAAGGACCCGTTGTTGAGATCTTCCTGGGTGATCGTGTGCGCACCGGTGCACGTGATCGATGCACCGGGGGCAAGTTCGCTGACCGGGATCGGCGGCGATGCAGCTGAAGCCTTCCAGCGCCGGCGAGTCGATGACCGACACGTTGTGCAGCGTGATGTTGCCTTCGTTGGTCGCGGTGAGCGTGTAGTTGACGACCTGGCCGACTTTTTCGTACTTCGCCGGTTTGAGGTCGTCGGTCTTGGTGACGCCGAGCTTGGCGTTCTGTTCGGCTTTGATCGTGTCTTCCGCGGGCGGGGCTTCGGCCTCTTTGCTGCTCGCGCTGGCGGTGTCCTTGAACGACCCGTTGTTGAGGTCTTCCTGGGTGATCGTATGCGTGCCCGTGCAGTCGATCGATCGCACCCGGAGCGAGGCTCGCGACCGGGATCGGAGGCGTGCAACCGAACCCTTCGAGCGCCGGCGAGTCACTCACGGACACGTTGTGCAGCGTCGTGTTGCCTTCGTTCGTCGCCGTAATCGTGTATTCGACGACCTGACCCACTTTGTCGTACTTCGCCGGGTTCAGGTTGTCCGTCTTGGTCACCCCGAGCTTCGGCTGCTGTTCGCCCTTGATCGTGTCTTCGGCGGGCGGAGCCGCGGCCTCTTTGCTGCTCGCGTTGGCGGTGTCCGTGAACGACCCGTTGTTGAGGTCTTCCTGGGTGATCGTATGCGTGCCCGTGCAGATAATCGATTTCCCGGGAGCAAGTTCGGCCGCCGGCATCGCCGGCGTGCAGTTGAACCCTTCGAGCGCCGGCGTGTCGCTGACGGTCACGTTGTGCAACGTGATGTTGCCTTCGTTCGTCGCCGTGATCGTGTATTTGACGACCTGGCCGACTTTGTTGTACTTGGCCGGGTTCAGGTCGTCCGTCTTGGTCAGCCCCAGCGTCATGTTCTGTTCGGCTTTGATCGTGTCTTCCGCGTTCGGCGCGTTCGCCTCTTTGCTCGTCGCGCTCGCCACGTCCTTGAAGAACCCGACGTTCAGGTCTTCCTGGGTGATCGTGTGCGTGCCCGTGCACGTCGATCGATTTCCCGGGAGCCAGTTCGGCGGCCGGGATCGCCGGCGTGCATTTGAACCCTTCAAGCGCCGGTGAGTCGCTCACGGACACTTCGTGCAACGTCGTGTTGCCTTCGTTGGTCGCCGTCAGCGTGTACGTGACGACCTGACCGACTTTGTTGTACTTCGCCGGGTTCAGGTCGTCCGTCTTGGTCAACCCCAGCGTCACGTTCTGTTCGCCTTTGATCGTGTCTTCCGCGGGCGGGGCTTCGGCCTCTTTGCTGCTCGCGTTGGCGATGTCCTTGAACGACCCGTTGTCGAGGTCTTCCTGGGTGATCGTGTGCGTGCCCGTGCACGTGATCGATTTCCCGGGAGCGAGTTCGGCGACCGGGATCGCCGGAGTGCAGACTGAACCCTTCCAGCGCCGGCGTGTCGCTGACCGTCACGTTGTGCAGCGTGATGTTGCCTTCGTTCGTCGCCGTCAGCGTGTATTTCACGACCTGACCGACTTTGTTGTACTTCGCCGGGTTCAGGTTGTCGGTCTTCGTGACGCCGAGCTTGGCTTTCTGTTCGGCTTTGATCGTGTCTTCCGCGGGCGGGGCTTCGGCCTCTTTGCTGCTCGCGTTGGCGGTGTCCTTGAACGACCCGTTGTTGAGGTCTTCCTGGGTGATCGTGTGCGTGCCCGTGCACGACGATCGATTTACCGGGAGCGAGTTCGGCGACCGGGATCGACGGAGTGCAGACTGAACCCTTCGAGCGCCGGCGTGTCGCTGACCGTCACGTTGTGCAGCGTGATGTTGCCTTCGTTGGTCGCCGTCAGCGTGTATTTCACGACCTGACCGACTTTGTTGTACTTGGCCGGGTTCAGGTTGTCGGTCTTGGTGACGCCGAGCTTGGCTTTCTGTTCGGCTTTGATCGTGTCTTCCGCGGGCGGGGCTTCGGCCTCTTTGCTGCTCGCGTTGGCGATGTCCTTGAAGAACCCGACGTTCAGGTCTTCCTGGGTGATCGTGTGCGTGCCCGTGCACGTGATCGATTTACCGGGAGCCAGTTCGGCGACCGGGATCGCCGGCGTGCATTTGAACCCTTCAAGCGCCGGCGTGTCGCGCGACCGTCACGTTGTGCAGCGTGACGTTGGCGCTTTCGTTGGTGGCCACGAGCGTGTAGGTGACCACCTGACCGAGCGTTTCGAACTTGAGCGGGTTGAGGTTGTCTTTCTTCGTCACTCCAAGCTTCGGAACTTCCGTACAGGTCTGGAAGGAGGATGTGTTGTTCGCGAGGTTGGGATCTTCCTCGTCGCCGGTAACCGTCGCTTCGTTCGTTAGACACTGCGCGGTCGCCGGCGCGGTGGCGGTGACAGTGATAATGAAGGTGGCACCTTTGGCAAGCGCCCCCTCGGCGCACATGACTTCGTTGCCGCTGACCGAGCAGCCGGGAGTGGACGTCTTCACGTTCGTGAACGCGCTGGGCACCGTGTCCTGGACGGAGAAGCCCGAGCTGTTGCCGGGCCCGTGGTTTGTCACGGTCAAGGTCCACGTGACAGCACCCCCGGTCATGACCGTGGCCGGACCCGTCTTGACGATTCCCAGGTCGACCTTTTCTTTGGCGATGCACGCCGCGCCGTCGTTGCTCTGGGAGGCGACGGGTCCGGTGTAGTGAGCCAGCAGCGCGAAGGTCGGCGTGGCCGGGGTTTTGACTTCGATCTTGAAGATGCCCCCGGTGGCGTTGTTGGAGAATCCGAGGTTGCCGTTGCTGAAGGTCCAGGCGGCGCCGTAGTTGCCGCTTTCGACGCCGGCCGGGGCCGCGTAGGTGGTGACTTCGCCGGTGGAGAGGTTGAGGCGGTAGATGGTGGTTCCCGACAGGCCCCACATGAAGCCTTCGTAGTAGGTGAAGTCGATCGGCTGCCAGGCTTTGCTGAGTTTGACCGTCTTGATCACTTCGACTTTGCTGACGCTGATCTCGTAGGCGACCGTGCGAGCCGTTCCCGTTGGTGATCCAGTAGTTCCCTTCCGGGTCGAAGGCGCCGTTCGCGGGCCCGCCGCTTTCGGCCGGGTAGCCTTTGATGACCCCGAGCGCCGTTGCGTTGCCGGTGTTGTCGATCTGGAAGAGGGTGCCGGGCGTGCCGGTGGGGTTGACGTTGAGCTCGGTCGAGTAGAGGTAGTCGTTCGTCGGGTCGTAGCCGAGCGCGTTGTACGTCGAGGCGGCGGATTTGGGGTTGACTTCGTTGTATACGACTTCCCCGGCTTTGAATTCCGATTCGTAGAATTTGGTTGCTTCGCCGTCGGTGTGCGTTTGGGTCAGGAAGTCGACTTCGCTCTGCGCAGCTGAAGGGCGACCCAACCGCTGCCGCGGCCGTCGAAGCGCCCAGCAGCGACACGAGCGCGCCGAGCGTCAGTGCCAGCCGTGATGGCGGCAAGGAGGGTCCTCGCAGCGGCTATGCCCGGAGCACGCGGCGCCGCGTGGAGACGACGCAGCGTCCGATCGAGTCGCCGCCCACGTGCTCAGCGCATGCGCCGTTCGACCGATACCAAGACAGCCTGCTGACGCTTGCCGCACCGTGCCTCATGTGAGTCCTTCCCTGCCGGGTGGTCTGTAAAGGGGGCGAGCATCGAAATGGTCCGGAGGACCGCGGCGGAATCAGACCCGCGCCTCAGGCTCTCAAGCGGCGCCACAAACCCCCAACTTGAGAGACAACCGTACCTAAACGTGCATGGGGCTCAACAATCAGTAGCAGAGCCCGGCGAGGGCTGTCAACCGGTGGCATTCGGGCTTCATCCCCGGACGGACCTATGTCCTGGGCGCCGGAGCGCACCGCAGCCCCGCGGCCTCTCGTGGTCGCTCGGGCTCACAGCGTGAGGAGCTGCACGATCGCCGCCACCCCGACCACGACGATCAGTGCCCGCAGAGCCGCCGACGGCAGCAGCCGGCCGTAGCGGGCGCCGAGCTGTCCGCCCACGATCGACGCCCCCGCGATGATCGCCGCGGGCCCCCACTGGACATCGGCGGCGAGGATGAAGTAGATCGCGGCCACCCCGTTGACGATCGCGACCAGCACGTTCTTGAGCGCGTTCGTCCGCTGTAGGGCCTGGGCCAGCGTCAGGCCCAGGATCGCGAGCAGGAGGATGCCCTGGGCAGCGCCGAAGTAGCCCCCGTAGACGCCCGCCAGATAGACGCCCACCGGACTGAGCAGACGCGCACGCCCTCCTTCGAGATCGATCCTGTTCTCCCCCAGCCACCGTTTGAGCCTGGGCTGGGCGAGCGTCAGCGCCACCGCACCGGCGATGAACACCGGCACGATCTCCTTGAAGGCCGCGGAGGGAAGCACGAGCAGCAGGACCGCACCCGTGATCCCGCCCGCGGCCGACATCGCCCCGAGGCGCTTCGCACGCCCGGCCTGACCGGCGAGCTCGCGGCGATATCCGATGGCGCCGGAGATCGACCCCGGTACGAGCCCCACCGTGTTCGACACGTTGGCCGTGACGGGTGCGTAGCCGAATGCGAGCAGCACCGGGAAGGTGATCAGCGTGCCGCTCCCCACGACCACGTTGATCATGCCTGCCGCAAGCCCCGCGCCTGCGATCGCCAAAGCCTGCCCTACGCTCACGCGCTCGCCGCCGTGAAAGCCCTACGGCTTGACGTATCGAGCAACCGCCTCTCGGGCAAGGTCGCGCAATGTATCCCACGCACCTCCCGGGGCCGCCGTTGGCCCAGTCGGACGCCTGGGACCCGAGACTGCTGCGCGCGGCTGCCCTCAGGTCGCGTCTATGCGCCTGATCGCGGCGAGGCTGGCGTCGCTGCAAGCCGCGGCGATCTCGTCCAGTAGTCCGGCCAGGCCCGCCTTGCGCACGAATCGCTCGGGGCCGCCCCGCGAGTGCCCGGCGCACCAGGCCTCAGATCTCGGTCACCAGGTCCTCGATGTCCGCCGGCTCGCTCGACGCCTCGATTTCGGCCAGCGTGCGCTCGCGTGCTTTGGAGATTCGTTCGTAGCGCTTGCGGAACTGGTTGGCGGCGAAGTCGTTGAACTCGTCGACGCGCAGGCCGAACGGCGTCACTCCATCGGGATAGTCCTCATAGGCGGCGAGGATGATCGCCTCGGTGATCGGCTGGAGCTCCGCCATCCGCTCCTCGATCACGTCCCAGGTCGAGTGGTCTTCGGCGACGAGACGGCTCAACAGGTAGACGCCGAAGGCGATGTGCCGCGACTCGTCGCGCTTGATGTTCACGAGGCCGGCGCAGAGACCGGGCATGAGATCGTTGACTGCGAGTGAGCGGTGGTAGTTGTGGTAGCCGGTCTCGGCCAGTACGCCCTCGATGATCATGTTGTAGGTGACCGAGGCGCGCGCCATGGCGGCCGATGACTGGTCCTCGAGCAGCGCGTTCATCGCCTTTGGCAGCACGACGTCGAACAGCTCCACCGAGGGCGCGCTGGCGGGCGGCAGCTTGGCGGAGTCGGTCACCTCACGCAGCCAACGGCTGAAGAAGTCCATGTGCTTGGCCTCCTCGAAGAGGAACGTCGTGAGGAACATCTCCTCCTCCAGGCGGCCCTGGCGGGCCACCGCGAGCACCAACGGCAGCAGGTCGAGCGTCACGGCTTCCTCGCCCGCCAGGAACGCGGCCGTGAGCGAGAGGAGCGCATCGCGACGTTCCTCGTCCATCGCCTCCCAGTCCTCCCGGTCCTCTGAGAAGTCGAAGTCCGACGGATTCCAGACGCCGAGCCGCTTGGCCTTCTCGAACAAACGCATCGGAAAGGAATCGACCCGAAGCACCGTGGGCTCTGAGTAGTTGTGTGCGGCGGGTGCGCTCATCGCGGTGACTCCTTCTCGTCGGTGTCTCGCTACAGGATGATCACGTGGTCGGGTGGATTCTGGGCGAGTGCGGCGTACGGATCCGGAAAGCAGCCTACGCCCGCACCGTCGACCGTGTCCTCAGCCCGGTAGGCCGGGCTCGCCTGGGCGAGCGAGCTCTAGCTTGCGTATGCCGCGAGGCCGAAACTACGTACGACGGACGCACGCCAGCTCGAAGCGCCCGTTTTGCGCGCGATCGCCGGCAAGCGTCCCTGCCCCCTTCAGCTCGAACGTCGCGTGCCGAGAGGTCGACACTCGCCCACGGCGAGCAAGCGGCAACCCGCGTCGTTGCAGGCGACGGCGCGATCAGCTGGGACTTCGGTGACGGCACGACCGAGACGCACCCGATCTCGGCGCGCTTCACCCACACGTTCCTTCGGCCCGGCGTCTACCAGGTGCGAGCGTCCGTCACGGACAACCTCGGCAACACCTACGCCTGGACCCAGTCGGTGCAGATCGACACGCCGCTCGCGGCGGCCGTCGACCAGAACCCACAGCCGCAGAACACCATCGACCTGACCGCGCGCGCGATCGGCGGCCAGCAGTCGAATGTTCTGGCTGCGCACTGGACGTTCACCGACGGCACGACCGCCGACGGCACGACGATCACGATGCCTCACAAGCACCTGGACGGATCGGTGACGATCACCGACGGTGCGGGCAACACCGCGACGACGAGCGTCCACATCAACTGACGCTCGACCTGCGATCCGGCCGGTGGCGGTCTCCGCTGCCGGTCGGATCACACGGTGCATCGCCGCATGCCCCCGCCAGGAGTCGAACCTGGATTTACCGCTTAGGAGGCGACCCGAAGCCAGCCCCCGAAGGCTCTGCACATCGCGCAGATCGCGTGCTTCTCGGGCGTTTGCAGGGCGAGGGGAGTCGGCGCCGATAAGGCGCGATGGTGCTCGATCGGGCCGGGTTTGGGCAGCAGTATCGCCTTGCTGCCCACCGCCCGGCGCATCGCGCTAGGGTCAACGACACCCACCGCCCGCTCGGTGCGGGCTTGGGCAGTAGGAGGTCAGGTGCCAGAAAGCGCTGCACGAGTCCCTCGCGTCCTCGCGATCGACGCTGGCGGGACAATGACGGATACGTTCGTCGTCGACGAGCACGGCGCGTTCGTTGTCGGCAAGGCCCAGACGACCCCAGACGACGAGTCGCTCGGGTTCATCGCGTCAGCGCGCGATGCGCTCGCCCAGTGGGGGTCACAGCCCGAGCACGGCTTCGCGACGATCGTCTCGGGCATCTACTCCGGCACCGCGATGCTCAACCGCCTGCTCCAACGGCAGGGACTGAAGATCGGCTGCATCGTCAACGCGGGCCACGAGGACTACCTGCGGCTCGAGCGCGGGATTCAGACGTATCTCGGGACCTCCTACTCTGACCGGCTCCACCTGGCGACGCACTACCACAACGAGCCGCTGGTTCCGCGCGAGCGCATGAAGGGCGTGCGCGGGCGCATCGACGTGTTCGGCGACGAGGTGCTGCCGCTACGCGAGGAGGACGCGCGCGAGGCCGCGCGCGAGCTGCTCGCGCTGGGAGTCGAGGGCATCGTTGTCTCGCTGCTCTTCGGCTATCGCAATCCCGCACACGAGACGCGCGTGGCGGAGATCATCGCGGAGGAGAAGGCCGTAGCCGGTGTCGACGGCTCGGTGCCGATATTCCTCTCCAGTGAGCTGTACCCGATGCGTCGTGATCTCCCACGGCTGAACTCGACGGTCATCGAGGCCTACGCGGCGGAGCCGTCGCGCTCGACACTCAAGGCGGTCCGAGACGTGACCAAGCAGCACGGCGCGCCGTTTGAGCTGCGCGTGATGGCCGCGCACGGGGGGACCGTTTCGATCGAGGCGCGTGAACTCGCGCGCACGCTCGTGTCGGGCCCGATCGGCGGCGTCGTCGGGGCCCACGCGCTCGCTCAACGGATGGGAATGCGGAACGTCCTCTGTACGGACATTGGGGGCACCTCGTTCGACATCGCGCTCATCACGGACGGCCGATTCGAAATCACACAGACGCCTGACATCGCGCGCTTCGTGTTGAACATGCCGCTCGTCCGCATCGACTCGATCGGCGCGGGCACGGGGTCGTTCGTGCGCGTCAACCCGAACTCGGGGCGCCCCGAGCTCGGCCCTGATTCGGCGGGCTCGCGGATCGGCGTGTGCTGGCCCGAGGGCGGCTTGCAGACGATCTCCGTGACCGACCTCAATCTCATCCTCGGCCGCCTGAACGCCGACTACTTCCTCGGCGGCGAAGTCACGCTCGATGTCGAGCGCGCGCGCGACGCGGTGGACCGCCAGCTCGCGCGGCCGCTCGGTCTGGGCGTCGAGCAGGCGGCGTCCGGAGTGATCGAGCTGTTCGAGCAGACGCTCAAGAACGAGGCCGTCGGGCAGATTCTCGGCAAGGGCTATTCGCCCACGGATTACACCCTGATGTGCTACGGCGGCGGCGGTCCGCTGCACGTCGCGGGCTACACCGACGGCGTCCACTACGCGGAGGTGCTCATGCCCGCCTGGGCCGCGGGCTTCTCCGCGTTCGGGTGCGCGTGCGCGGACTTCGACTACCGCTTCGACCAGACCGTCGACCTTCCGCTGCTGCCTGCCTTCGGCGAGGACGAACGCGCGGGAATCGGCACGATGATCACGGCCGCGTGGCAGGGGCTCGAGGAGCGCGCGGTGCAGGAGTTCGCGAAGTCGGGTATCGGGCGCGACCACGTGCGGTTCACGCACGCGGTGCGCATGCAGTACTACGGACAGCTGAACGACATCGAGTTCCCCTCGCCGCACCCCGCACTTTCGGAGGCGGTGCACATAGATGAGCTGATCGCGTGCTTCGAGAGCGCGTACGCGAAGATGTACGCCTCCTCAGCGCGCTCGCCCGAGCTCGGCTACCTCGTCACGCATGCGATCGTCCACGGCACCGTCGACGTCGAGAAGCCCGCGCTCCCGACTGCGGAGGAGGTCGAGGGCACGCCGCCGCTGAAGGCACGCCGCCCGGTTCATTGGGGCCGCGCGAGCAAAGGCGAGTACGTGCAGACCGACATCTTCCAGCTCGAGCAGATCGTCGCCGGCAACACCGTCCGCGGCCCGGCGATCGTCGAGCACTCCGCGACCACCTTCGCAGTACCGCCGGGGCGCGCGGCGCGGCTCGACGGCCACCAAATCTTCCATCTCACCGCGACGTAGGAGGACCAACGATGGCGACCGTCGACCAGGCAGCGCGCGCCGAGCGCCGGGAGTCAGGAATCGGATGGGGCGGACGGCCGTCTGCTGGAGATGCTCGAGGAATCCGAGCGCGTGTTCGCAGAGACCGGCCACTACGGCGGACTGCGCGAGCTCGAGCTGATGCGCTCAGATCCGATCGGCTACGAGAAGCTGTTCTCGCGGCTGCGTGGCGGACTCGTCTCGGCACGCTCGACCGCGCTGAACATCTCCGCCTCACCGATCGTGCGCGAGCTCGGCGAGCTGTGCTTCGCGCTGTACACGCCCGAGGGCGACTCGATCGCGCTTTCGACGGGCATCATCGTGCACGTTCACACGATGTCGGATGCGATCAAGTGGATGGTCCGCAACGGCTACGAGGACAACCCCGTGATCCGGCCGGGCGACATCTTTGCGAACAACGACCCGACGATCGGCGACGTGCACAACGCCGACGTGCAGACGTTCGTGCCGATCTTCTGGGAGGGCGAGCTGCTCGCGTGGGCCGGCGGCGTCACGCACGTCCTCGACATCGGCGCGAGCACGCCCGGCGGTGTCCCCGTGGGTCCGACGACGCGCTACGAAGACGGCATCGACCTCCCGTGCATGAAGGTCGGCGAGCGCGACGAACTGGCGCGCTGGCATCTTGAGCGCTGCAAGCAAGCGCACGCGCGCGTCCGCGTACTACCTGCTCGACGAGCGCACGCGCCTCGCCGGCTGTCACATGATCCGTGACGCCGTCGAGCGCCTCCTCGCCGAGGAAGGCGCCGAACGCTTCAAGCGCTTCAGCCGCGAGGTCATCGAGGAGGGCCGCCGCTCCTTCAAGTCGCGCATCCGTGAGATGACGGTCCCGGGCCGCTACCGGTCGCCCGCGTTCTTCGACGCGGAGTTCGCCGACAAGGAGGAGCTCCCGGCGCGTGCGCGGCGCGACATCGTGATGCACTCACCATTCGAGGTTCGCATCGGCGGCGATGGCACCTACTCGCTCGACTACGACGGTGCGTCTTCCTGGGGCTGGCATTCGATGAACTGCACGCCGTCGGGGATGCAGGGGGCGATCTGGGTGATGTTCACGCAGACGCTCATCTGCAACGACAAGGTCAACGACGGCGCGTACTTCGCGATCGAGACGAACTTCCCCGAGGGGACGATCGCGAACCTCGGCGACGCGGAGGGTTCGACGGCGATCGCATGGGCGTTCCTGCAGCCGTCGTTCACGGGGTTTCCGCGCTCGATCTCACGAGCGCTGCAGTCGCGCGGCTTCATCGAGGAGGTGCTGTCGTCGTACTCGGTCTCGGGCAACGTGCAGCAGGGTGGCGGCATCGACCAGTACGGCGCGTCCTCGGCGATCATGAACTTCGAGGTCTCCGCGCAAGGGATGGGGGCGAAGTACGTGCTCGACGGCACCGACTACTGCGCCGCGATGTTCAACCCGGAGGGCGACATGGGCGACGTCGAGATGTGGGAGCTGATCTCGCCGTTCGTCTACCTCTCGCGCCGTGTGAAGGCCTCGTCCAGCGGCCCCGGGCGCCACCGCGGCGGCTCGAGCTTCGAGTCGCTGTTCATGGTCAACAAGACTCCTTTCTGGGAGCTGCAGAACATCGGCACCGGGCGCGTGCTGTCCTCCGGAGGCCTCTTCGGCGGCTACCCCGGCCCGACCGCGTACATCCACAACATCAAGGGCGCGGACCTGACCGAGCGCGCACTTCGGGGCGAGGCCTATCCGGTCGCCGATGGGGACTACGAGAGCCCCGCACTGATGGCGATCGAGGGCAGCACGCGCGAATACAAGAACGACGGCATGACGATGCTCTCACCGTTCGCCAACGGCGATCTCTACCTCTCCGTGATGAAGGGCGGCGCGGGTCTCGGCGATCCACTGCTGCGGCCGATCGAGGCCGTGCAGCGCGACGTCGATGAAGGGCACTTGCTGCCGCGCTTTGCCGAGTCGGTGTACGGGGTCTCCGATCGCGAGGCGTTCCGCAGCCGGCGTATTCAGCGCGCCGTGCCGGTGCGCGAGTGGGTCGCCACCGAGCGCGAGCGCATCCGCGCTGAGGACATCGCGCAGCCCATCAAGGAGACTCTCGCCGAGTCCATGCGGCTCTCACCGCGCTGGGCGGCGGAGTACCGCGGCTTCTGGGACCTGCCCGAGGACTTCGACTTCGACGTCGTTACGCCGACGGTCGTACTCGCGCGCGCGCAGCCCGGGAAGCTCGATCCCGATGACGCCGCCGACGAGTTCCTCGCGCAGTCCAACCCGCACGGCGCACACGAGGGCGTGCCCGCGGCGACAGGCGGGCGCCTGGAGGAGGAGACGCTCGAGGCGCTGCTCGACGAAAAGCTCACGCGCCGCGAGGTCAAGGAGATCCAGTCGGGTTACAAGGACGCCGACCGCTTCGACAAGTGGCTCGCGGTCCTCCAGCGTCGCGTCCCATACGCCGATCCGATCGTGCTGCCTGCGGGAGAAGGGCTGAACATCGTCAAGCGCCGCTCCGACGGTGAGCTGATCTACCGCTGCGATTGTGGGCAGGACTTCTGCGCGCACAACCGCAACTGGAAGCTCGACGCGGTCGTCTACGTGCGGGAGAGCGACGACTCCCTGTCCGAGATCTACCCGAAGATGGCCGGGCCGGACCCGTCCTTGCAGCAGATCCGCGAGTACTACTGCCCATCGTGCGCGCGCCAGCTGGAGGTCGAAGCGATCCCGCCGGGCTATCCCGTCGTGCACGACTTCCTGCCCGACATCGCGGGCTTCTATCGAGGCTGGCTGGGACGAGCACTGCCCGCGTAGCGATGCCCCCGCCAGGAGTCGAACCTGGATTTACCGCTTAGGAGGCGGTCCTAGGAACGCCCGAACGCGGCCGAAATCCCAGTGTTCATGCTGGTTATTGCTTGGTGCCGTGGAACGGAATGCCCCTTGTTTCCACAGGTTCCGGGGGCGTTTGGGCGGGAAGACGGGTTTGCTGCCCAAACGATCTGAGCGCAGAAAGGTGGCCACTTGAGATGCAGTGCCTCGTCCCCGTACTGGGTCCTCGTTGCGGCAAGTGCCACGCCGCCTGAACGAGGCGCGCGGCTTTGCGTGGCGCCACGGCGCGAGCTGATACGCATGTGGTCGGCGGGCGAGCGCTGGCTATCGACTCCACCCACTTCACATCTCCCGAGAAGTGCCACGGCAAACCGCCCACCGCTCTGTCTGGCCGGCGGCGACCATGGATAGGGCCTCGACCCGATCGTGCTTTGCGCGGTCGCAGGTGACATCGGGCGCGACTACCCGACCCGGTCCGTAGAGCGTACTGATACAACTACAGTAGTACACAACCTGCTAGTTGTGCTATCGTCCCTGCCATGACGGCTACGAGTAAGAGCACCGCCATCAAAGTTCCCCACCCGCTGCCGGCTCCGTTGGTCGAGTTGATCGCCGAGCGCTTCCGTGTCCTCGGCGAGCCGATGCGCATCCGCCTGCTAGACGCGTTGCGCGAGGGCCCGGCGACGGTGGGGGATCTCGAGCGGGCGACCGATGCCTCCCAGCAGAACGTCTCCAAGCACCTCGGGGTGCTGCTGCGAAGCGGGATCGTGAGCCGGCGCAAGAATGGCAACTTCTCGCTCTACGCCATAGCCGACGAAGGTGTATTCGAGCTCTGCGACAAGGTGTGTGGGGGCATACGCCTACAGCTGGACGAGCTCGACGCACTGCTGCAGGGAGGAGCCGACCAATGAGCGCAACCGCATGCTCTGATCCCGCCGCCCATACAGCCGATGGGAATAATCGAGGATGGGCACTCGAGCGCGTGCTGTTCGCGCTCGCCGGCAGCATGACGCTGATCAGTGCAGCGCTAGCGGCGCTGATCTCCCCCTGGTTCTTGTTGCTGACGGCGTTCGTCGGCGTCAACCAGTGGCTCTACGTTCTCTTCGGCGCGTGCCCGGCCTCACTGGTGCTGCGCCGTCTGTTCTCGCTGCGCTCCGTCCTCTACCCGCGCCAGCAGGCAAGCTCATGAGCACCACCACCGCGCCTGAGCCCTCCACGCTCACCAACGCGCCCGCCGAGCACCGCGTCGCCGTCGGGCCCATCGGGCGGCTTGGACGCTATACGGCGACCCACTTCCGCATGGTGCTCGCTGGATGGGTCCTGGTCGCGGTCGTGCTCGGATTCTTCGCGCCACGCGTCGAGACGGCTCTCTCCGGAGCGGGCTGGGAAGCAAGCGGGTCGCAGTCCGTGCAGGCCCGCAAGCTCGTAGAACGCGACTTCAAAGGCCTCGGCAGCTACGGGCTGATGACCGTCGTGTACTCGCCGACCGAAACGGTCGACTCTCCGTCCTTCAGGTCAGTCGTCGCGCGCGTCGAGCAGACGCTGCGCGCAAACGGCGCCGTGCGAACGGTGGTGGCGCCGGCAACCGGGCTCTCGATCTCACGCGACGGGCACACCGCCATCGTCCAGGCGGGAGCCGCCAAGAACCCGAACGAAATGGTCGCCGCCGCCGACAAACTCAAGGGAACGTTGCACGCGCTTTCGACGAGCACGGTGGTGGTCAACCTCACCGGCGCGGCCGGCATGTGGTCCGACTTCAACGCCGCCAACCGCGCGGCGATGCTCAAATCCGAGGTCATCTCCTGGCCTGTGACACTCGGCATCATGCTGCTCGCATTCGGCTCGCTGGTGGCCGCAGGACTGCCGCTGATGCTGACGATGATCGGGCTGCTCTCGGCCGCCGGGATCCTCTACCTGGGTACCCTGGTGACGCCGATCTCGATCTGGGCGATGAACTTCGCGCTGATGTTCGCGCTCGCGCTCGGCATCGACTACGCCCTCTTCATAGTGATGCGCTTCCGCGGCGCGTTGTTCGGCTCGAAGCTCGACGCCCAGGAGGCCACCGCTGTGACGATGGACACGGCGGGCAAGGCCGTCCTATTCAGCGGCGTGACGGTGCTGATCTCCCTCACCGCCGTGATGCTGGTCCCGAGTCCTGCCTTCCGCAGCATGAGCCTCGGCATCATGCTCGCCGTCATCTTCGTCCTGGCGGCAACGCTCACCCTGCTGCCCGCCGTGCTGGCCAAGCTCGGCCCCAAAGTCGACAACCTCTCGCTGCCGTGGGCTCACTCCGGTGAGCACCGCTCCCGGCGGTTCGCAGCCTGGGGCGAGCGCCTGTGGAGCCACCCCTGGCGATACGGAATTCCCGCGTTGGTGGTGCTGCTCGTACTCGCCTACCCAGTCACGCAGCTGAAGACCTCGATGCCCTCGATCAAGGTCGTACCGACCGGCGACTCCTCACGCGTCGGCTACAACCAGGTCCAGGCGGCGATGGGTCCCGGTGCTACGGGCCCGCTGCAGCTCATCACGCCCGCATCGCGGGCGGCAACCGTCGCGCGCATCGCCCAGGCCGACCCTGGCATCGCGCAGGTCATGCCAACCCACCCCGGTGGCAACGGCCTTGCTCTCGTTACGGCCATACCGCGCCAGGATCCATCCAACCCCGCGGTCGGAGCCACCATCGAGCGGCTACGCAACGCCGTTCCGCCCGGCACGGTGCTCGGGGGCGCGGTCGCCGAAAACCACGATCTGCAGAAGCTGCTCTCCGCCAAGACCTCGCTCGTGATCGGGGTGGTCCTGGTCCTCGGGTTCCTGCTGCTGCTGTTCGCGCTGCAGGCGCCGCTGCTCGCCGCCGCCGGCGTGCTCACCAACCTGCTTGCCACCGGAGCGGCATTCGGCGTCTCGAAGTGGATCTTCCAGGACGGCGACCTGCACTCGCTGCTCGGCTTCCAGCCCCAGGGGTTCCTCGACGCCTGGGGGCCGGTGTTCTTCTTCGCGATGATCTTCGCGATCTCAATGGACTACACGATGTTCCTGCTGTCCTCCGCCAAGGAGCACTGGGACCACAGCCACAGCGCCAAGAACGCCATGGTCAACGGGATGGCGCACTCGGGAAGGGTCATCTTCGCAGCGGCCGCGGTGATGGTCGCGGTGTTCTTCACCTTCGCGCTCTCCGGACCGCTGCCGCCAAAGGAGATGGGCATCATCCTCGGTGTCGCGGTGCTGCTCGACGCGGCACTGGTCAGGCTGCTGCTGCTTCCCGTCCTGCTCCGCCTGATGGGCGCCCGCGCCTGGTATCTGCCCCGATGGGCGCGCCGCATCCTCCCCGACGTCCGCTTCGGGCACTCGTGAGCATGCGCCCGCGCGGCGTCCCTTCGGTCGAGCCCGCGCGCGCGGCCGACCGCTTCTTCAGCGGGGCGATCTCGGGCAAGCCCCGCGCCGCCCGAGACTCGAGCCGCAGGTAGCGAGGCCGGCGATGAACACCGGGGCCAACGAGCTGAAGCCAGAGCGTCTGCCGCGGCGCGAGCGAGTGTGCAGGGTTCCCAAGGTGCTCGACGGCGAGGAAGGGCTCGTCCTGGTCGACGCAACATGGGGAACCATCCAGCCAATGACGCTCGCGCCGGACGTCCAGACCATCGGCGAGCTCGAGCTGATCGAACACCTGAGGGCCGGCCGTCAGCTTGTCGACACACGCCTACCTGAGTTCGTTCACCAGGGCACTATCCCCGGCGCCATCGCGGTTGCGCACACCGAGATTCAGGACCATCTCGAAGAGCTCGATCCCGAACGCCCAATCGCCCTCTTCTGCAACGGCCCCCAGTGCGCGGCCACACCGGACGCGGTGCGCCGACTACTCGCGACAGGCCGTCCGCCCGCACTGATCCTCTACTACCGCGGCGGGATACACGACTGGATGACACTCGGGCTGCCGGTCGAGCTTGGCTAGCGCATGGCGCTCGCAGGTGTTCGGTTTCGGCCCCCAAGCGTCCGCCTGCGTTCTATGAGCCCACCAGCAAGGAGCGCTCCTAACGTGCACCGTGGCGGTGTATGCGCCGGCGTCGAGCGGGCCGACCCGCATACGATGCACGGTGGCATGGCCAGTGCAGGGAACCTTGATCCTCAGCCCGCGGACATATGCGTCGGCCGGTGAATGGGCACGCGACGTGGTGGGCCTCGCGCAGCGCATCGGCATACTCGCGGCGGTGTACCGGTACGGCCGGCTCGACGCGACGTTGCGTGAGCTCGTCATGGTCGCCGTCAGCCGTGTCAATGCCTGTGGCGGATGCACCTTTGTGCACCAGCGCTGGGCACTGCGCGCCGGCGTGACAAGCGAGGAGCTGGAGGCGATAGGGCTACGGGACTTGGAGGCACTCGATGAGCAGAGCCGGGCTGCGGTCGTCTACGCGAGCGCGCACGCCGAGACCCGCTTTAGGCGGTCGATTGCACCCGACGTCACGGCCGGCGCATTGGAGCACCTGAGCGTGGATGACATGAAGGCGATCGAGGCCGTCGCCCGCTTGATGTCCTTCGCCAACCTCTCGGTGAGCACAGCTGAGGCGTTCGCTGCACGGGTTCGGCGCCGTACAAGTCTCCTCCGCAGGTCAGCTGGGATGCAACGCGTCAGCCGGCGGAGCGGGACCAGCCCGGACCGACTGGACCTGCTGGACCCGCCGGGCCGGCGGGAAGTGGCGCAGTCGCGACATTCGTAAGCAAGCAACCCGCTTCCGGTACGGACGACTGCGCGCCGCCCGAGCCGCTGACTGGGCAGCAATGGGCAGCAGACACCCGTGGTCGTGCGGCGGCGCCCCACGAGCAACCGCCAGGACGCCCAAAACTCCCATTTTCCGGGTGATCGGGGGCTCCGTTCGCCGGGTCGGGTGCACGCCCAGCTCGATGTACCGCCGCTTCGGCGGTCGAGAGATGCCCACGTCGCTCGTCTCAAGAGATGGGCGTTTGCAGGGATCTTCTCATGCCCCCGCCAGGAGTCGAACCTGGATTTACCGCTTAGGAGGCGGTCGTCTTATCCATTGGACAACGAGGGCTCGGTCGCGGGCGCGAACCGGGAGCGGGACGCCACGGACTCCCGTGAAGGCTATCGGCGCGTGGAACGCACCCAAAGGCGCTCGGGGGGCCGACTCTACGCCGGCGCCTGCGAGGCGAGGCGCTCGAGCTCGCCACCCACCAGGCGGTGGGTGATCCACTCGTTCATCTGCGAAGCCCCGAGGCCGCGGTAGAAGTCCAGGGCGAGGTCGTTCCAGTCGAGGGCCGACCATTCCAGGCGCTGGCCGCCGCGCTCGCGGGTGCGGGCCGCCACCGCCGCCAGCAAGGCCCTTCCCACTCCGTGCTTGCGGCACGAGGGGCGCACGAACAGGTCCTCGAGCCACACCCCCTGGATCGCGAGGAAGGTGGAGAAGGTCGGAGAAGTAGATCGCGTAGCCGGCGGGCTCGCCCTCCAGCTCGGCGATCAGGGCCTCGGCCGCGGGGCGCTCTCCGAACAGGGCCTCTCCAAGTAGCTCCTCGGTCGCCACAACCTGGTCGGCCAAACGCTCGTACTCGGCCAGCTCGACGATCAGCCCCAACAGCATCGGCACGTCCCCGGGGGTGGCCGCCCGGATCGCGAGCGCCGCGCTCACTGAGGACTCCTTGCCCGTGCGGTCCGGGCGCTCGGGGTAGATGTCGTCGATCGTGGTGAGCGCCACGTAGGGAGCCTCTGCCGCGGCTTCGATCTGGGATCCCGCGCCCGCGAGGCGGTCGAGCACGCTGACCACGCCGCACACCTCGAGCCGGGCCTCCTTCAGGGCCGCGATCGCCGCCAGCGTAGAGCCGCCGGTCGTGACCACGTCCTCCACCACCAGGCAGCGCTCGGAGGCGCCGAGCGAGGGCCCCTCGATGCGCCGCTGAAGCCCGTGCGACTTGGCCTCCTTACGCACGAAGAAGCCGCTCACCTGGGCGCCCCCCGCGAGCGCCGCGCAGGCCACGGCATCGGCTCCCATGGTCATGCCCCCGACGGCCGTGGCGTCATACCGCGCGGCCTCTGCCGCAAGCAACGTCGCCAGGGCCGCGAAGCCCTCCGGGCGCAGGATCGCCCGCTTGGCGTCCACGTAGTACTGCGCCGTGCGGCCACTCGTGAGCGTCACCTCGCCGATCACCAGCGCGTGCTCACGCAGCTCCGCCACGAGTACCTCGCGGGCCTCCTCGAGCTCGTCCGGGGGCGTCAGCGACCCGCTCACCGCAGCGCGTCCGCGTCGCTCACGGCCCGGCGTTGCCGCGCAGGTTCGTGCTCCCCCCGCCTCCCTGGTCATACACGTCCACGGGGGTCCCGATCTGCGCCCAGGAGTAGATCGACGCCGCGTCGGGGATGGGAACCCGCAGGCATCCGTGGCTGGCGGCGTAGGTCGGCACTTCGGCGTAGCCGTGGATGGCGTAACCGCGGATGAAGTAGTTGGAGTCCACCATCCCCTTCTGGTTGACGCCGAAGGTCTTCATGTAGACGCTGAAGTGCCCCACCACCGTCGGCGTGGATGGCTTGCCGGAGCTGATCGTGTAGATCTCCCGCACCTTCCCACCGGGTTCGATCTCGGCCAGCACCTGTTTTGTCAGGTTGGCCTCCACGTGGCGACCGTCGCGGCGGTAGCGGACCGGGAAGGCTCCCTCGCCGTGGGCCAGCTTGTGCCACACCGACCGTCCCGCGACGCCTTCGCGAGCCATGTTCGTCACCTTGCGGAAGGCGATCAGGGCCCGCTCGGTGCCTTCGTCGAAGGCACCGCTGAGCGGCACCGCGTAGTGCAGCCGGTTGAGCTCGGACTGCAGCACCCGCACCGACGCGCCGCTGGCTCCGGGTGAGACTTGGGTGTGCACGAGCTGCACCGCCGGCGTCGCCCGCGGCCGCCACCACACCGGGCGCCACGTGGACCGCCACCCGCGCCGTCATGCTGCCCGCGTTGCGGGTCGTGAAGCGGGCCTGGAAGCTGCCCGACCCGCCCGTTCGCGGCACCACCTGGAGCACCTTCGAGCCGACCTTACGGGAGCCGAGGTAGAAGGCGATCGTGCTGCGCTGACCGGGCTGGTAGGGCGTGATGCGCCCGTAGATCACGACCGTGGAACCGCTCGGCGCGAACAGCGGGTTCCCACCCACCCCGCTGAGCAGGAGCTTCACGTGCTCGCTGGGCGCCGCCGGCTGGGGCACCGCGGGCGCGCCCGCGCTGGGGGAGCCCGCGCCGGGCGCCGGGGTCGCGGGCGTGGACGCCGCAGCCGCGCCCGCCGGGAGCAGGGCCCCGGCGAGCAACAACGCGAGCGTGGCGAGGAGGGAGAGCGCCGTCGAGCAGGGCACGGTCGTGGGCCTTGGGGCGAGCTTGCGGTTCATGTACTGGAGGACCTCCGTGGTCATGGCATGGCCGCGCTGAGCGAGCGATCCTCCACTCGATCCGCAATCAGCCCGAGGCGCTTGAAGAGCATCACGACACCCGTGATTCCAGCAAGTGAGGCGGCCATCAGCGGCAGCCACTGCCAGTCCCAGCCCTCGAGGCTGGCGAAAGCGACGCAGTTGTTGAGCGCGTGCGCGGCGAAGCAGGGGTACAGCGAGCCGCTGTAGCGATACAGCAGGCACAGCCCGAAGCCGAGGCCCGCGAGCGGGACCAGATCCAGCGCCGGCGCCGAGCCCGCGTGCACGCCCCCGAAGATCAGGCCGGTGATCACCGCGGCCGGCCAGGTCCCGCGCCAGTTGCGCAGCGCCGTGAACATGTAGCCCCGGAACAGGAACTCCTCGCACATCGGGGCCACGATGCACGTGAGCCCCGCGCTCAGCACCAGCAGCGTGGCTCCTTCGTTGGTCCCCAGGTCTTCCAGCAGCTTCTCGCGGCTGGGGTTGACGGCCTCCGACCAGACCGCGCTCAGCACGACGAACACGAACAGCAGCAACCCGATCAGGCCGATCGCCCGCCGCCAGCCCGCCGGTGGCCGGCGCAGGCCGAACTGCCAGGAGGCGACCTTTCTGTTGCCGAGCTGCGCGCACCACAGCGAGACCAGCACGAAACACACGTCCTGCACGAGGGTGTCGGCGATCGTCAGCCCCGGAGGCGTGTGGGAGCCCGTGATCTTCGCCCCCAGGGCCACCGCGGGGGCGTCGACCAGCAGGCTCAGGATGGTCGTCAGGACCAGGCCCGCCACCAGCGCCAGGGGGCCCGTCCACGCCGGCCAGGAGGTGTTCGGCGAGCGCCCCGGGTCCTGTGGAGGGTCAGGCGGCGGGCCCGCCGGGGAGTCAAGGCCGTCGGCCTCCGGCGACAGCGAGCCGGGGGCCTCGTCCGGGCGCTCGAGCCCGAACAGCTCCGGGCTCGCGGGTGTCGGCGCGTCTCCCATCTAGGACACCCAGTGCCAGGTCGCGAACTGCGCCCCGAACAGCACCATCAACGCGCCCGAGCCCACGAGCATCGGCCAGCGCGCCCGGGGATGGCGCGCGAGCCAGTCCCCCAGCCAGATGAACAGCGGGAACAGGACCAGCAGGAAGCGCGGCAGCGACATCAGGGGCTGCGAGCTGACCGGATAGGAGAGCGGCAGCGCGAGCGCCACCAGCAGGTAGGCGCCGTAGGCCAGCGGCAGCCTGCGCAGCACCCCCACCACGGCCGGCACCGCGGCCGCCAGGAAGGCGAACAGGATCAGGTTGTGGCCGGCGGCCACGAACGGGTCTTCACCGCCCGCCGGGAAGTACACGTGTGCCCGCTGCATCGAGAGCAGCTGCCGGGCGCCCTCGAAGGCCGCCTTCAGCCCGTCCCACACGGCCACGTACGGTCCCGCGAAGTGCCGGCTCCACTCCCCCTGGGCGCTCAACGGAGCCAGCGGCGTCACCGCCGGACGCGCCCAGATAGGCCCCGTACAGGACCAGGCCGGCGGGCACCAGCGCGAGCCACAGGGCATCGGGCCGCAGGCGGTAACGGGGGGTGAGCCGCGCCAGCAGGCGGCGAGCGGAGTCGGCGGCAGGGACGACTTCCCGGTCGGGCGGGCGATCCCGCCGGGGGCCGTACAGGTACAGGATCAGGGCCGGCACGAGCAGCACCACGCCCGTGCTGCGGGTCGCGCTCGCCAGTGCCCCCAACAGGCCCACGTAGGCCCAACGTCCTTCCCGGGCGCTCCAGAACAGGCCGATCGAGAGCGCCAGGTAGAGCGCCTCCGAGTACACGGCCGAGAGGAAGAAGGCCATCGGCGCGAAGGCCAGCGCGTACACCGCGAACCTGGCCGCGTCGGCGCCCGCCCGCGTGTCTGCGCCTGCGCGCGCGTCGCCGGCGGCCCGGGGGCCGAGCTCGAGCGTCGTCAGCCGGTGAAGCCCGTACAGGGCCGCCGCGAGGGCGGCAATCGACAGCAGCACCCCGGCGGCCACGGCCGGTACGCCGAGCCCAGAGATCAGGCCCATCCCGAGCGGGTAGAGGGGGAAGAAGGCGCTGCGGGAGACGGTGTACCCGCCCAGCGCCGGGTGGTAGCCGTAGTGGGCGATCAGCAGGTACCAGTTGGAGTCCCACCGCGCCACCGGAGCCGCCAGCACGTCGCCGAGCGCACCGAGGCCACGGCTCAGGCCCGGCGGGTTGAAGGCCGTCCGGTGCGGTCCGAAGCCGAACAGGAGCACGGTCGCGATGCCCGTCCCCAGCACCAGCAGGCGCGAGCTCCACAGCGCCCGCCAGCTGTCCCTCAGCGCACGCGCCCGCTCGCCGTCGGCGCGCACACGATCGAGCCAGCGGCTAGGGCTCGCCGGATGGGGGAGGGCGGCGGCGCGGGGGGGCAGAGCCAGCTCTCCCACGCTCTCGACAACTGTCGGCTCAGCTGCGTTCGGGTTCATCTGGGCGCCTACCGAGCCTAGAGGGCTTTGGGGCTGCCGGCGAAAGTACACCACCGGGGACGGTAACCTCGGCCCTGCCGTCTATGTCCAGACAAGCGCGAAAGCGGCGCCAAAGGCACTCCGGCGGGGGCAACCGGATGTTGCTGCTGTTCGGAGGAGTGGGCGTGGGGATCGCCCTGGTCGCGGTCCTCGGGGTCGTCGCCTACATCCTTCACGCCGCCGACTCCGCCCCGGCGCTCGACTCCCTGCATGAACGCGTCAGCGGCGGCTCTTCGCAGGTGTTCGCCGCCGACGGCACGCGCCTGGGCTTCATCCAGTCCGACGAACTGCGCACCCCCGTGGGCTCCTCGGAAATCCCCGCCGAGCTCAAGCGCGCCACGGTCGCGATCGAGGACCAGCGCTTCTACTCCAACAACGGCGTCGACTTCACCGGCATCGTGCGCTCGGCCTTCAAGGACATCGCCAGCGGCTCGGCCCTGCAGGGCGGCTCCACGATCACGATGCAGCTGATGCGCAACCTCTACCTGGGCGGAGACCAGCACTCCCTGCACCAGAAGATCGTGGAGGCCAAGCTCGCGATCGACTACACCAAGAAATTCAGCAAGCGCTCGATCCTCACGAAGTACCTGAACAGCGTGCCCTATGGCACGGTGGGCGGGCAGACGGCGATCGGCGTCGAGGCGGCGGCGCGGATCTTCTTCGACAAACCGGTCCGGCAGCTGAACCTCGAGCAGTCGGCGCTGCTCGCCGGGCTGCCCCAGGCGCCCTCCCAGTACAACCCGTTCCTGAACCCCCGGGCCGCGCGCGAACGCCGTAACCAGGTGCTCTCGAAGATGGCCCAGCTGCACGACATCAGCGCCGCCGAAGCCCAGACGGCCGAGCAGCAGGGTCTGGAGGTACACCGCGGCGACTACTACTCCGCCCGGCGCGAGAGCTTCTTCTTCGAATACGTGCGCCAGAAGCTGGTCGAACGCTACGGCGCCAAGAAAGTCCAGCAGGGCGGGCTGAAGGTGTACACGACGATCAACCTCAACATGCAGCGGCTGGCCCGCAAAGCGATCGCCGAAGTGCTCAACGAACCCGAAGACCCCGCCTCGGCGATCGTCACGATCAACCCGGCCAACGGCGACATCGAAGCGATGGCGGAGTCCGAGAGCTACGAGAAGTCCCAGTACAACCTCGCGGCCGACGGCCATCGCCAGCCGGGCTCGACCTTCAAGGCGATCGACCTCGCCGATGCCCTCTCCCACGGCATCGACCCGAACTCGACCTATTACCTGTCGCACACGCTCGCGCCGGGCTGGCTGCCGACGAGCCCCGAATACGAAGTCAAGACCTTCGAGGGCAGCTCGCTGAACAAGTCGCTGAACCTGGTCCAGGCCACCGTCACCTCCGACAACACCGTGTACGCGCAGCTGGCCGCCGACCTGGGCCAGGAATCGGTCACCCACACCGCGTACGACATGGGCGTGAGGACCCACCTCTCCAGCTACCCCGCCGAGGCTCTCGGGGGCCTCACGCTCGGGGTCACGCCCCTGGAAATGGCCGTCGTCTACGCGACCCTGGCGGACGGCGGCTGGCGCAACTCGCCGATCGCGATCACGAAGGTCGTGTTCCCCGACGGCAAAGTCGACAACAACTGGGGCACGCCCCACCGCGTGAAGGCGCTCACCGAAGCCGTCACCGGGGCGGAGACCAGCATCCTCGAGGACAACGTCCAGAGCGGGACGGCCACACGCTCCGCGATCAGCTGCCCGACGGCCGCCAAGACCGGCACCACCAGCAACCTGATCGACGCCTGGCTCGACGGTTACACCCCGCGCTACTCCACGGTCGTGTGGATGGGCTATCCCAACAGGCGCGTGGAAATGACCGACGTCCACGGGGAGCCCCAGCAGGGCGGTTACCTGCCCGCCGAAATCTGGCACGACTACATGGCCGCTGTCACCGAAGGCAAGCCGTGCGTCCCCTTCGCCCCATCCAACGAAGCTCCCAACTACGTGCCGTTCTTCGGCAAGTACTCGGTGGGTGGAAGCAAAAGCAGCTCCGAAACCCTGCAGCCCGGCGAAGAACCGACCCAGGAAACGTACAAACCGGGGCCCGTCAAAACGAGCCCCAACCCCAAGCCCAGCGAAGGGCCGGCCAGCTCGACTCCCACCGAAACTCCACCCGCCGCTCCCCACGCGACGCCGGCCCCGCGCCACACCGGCGGCTCCCCCGCCGGCTGAGTCACACCGGCCTCACGGCCCCGCCGCGCGTTGGCAGCCGCCGGGCGCGCCCGCATGAGCGGCCCACCGGCCGATTTCCACCCCCGCCACGCCAGCGCTGGTAGTTTGGTTTCACAAGAAAAGCAATGACGACGCTCGTCCAGAGGTGCAAAAGCCACCGGCGAGCAGAATGGAATGAAGCGTGGCGAAGGAGGACAAGGTCGAATTCGAGGGTGAGGTGATCGAGGCCCTGCCCAACGCGATGTTCCGCGTGAAGCTCGACAACGATCACGTCGTCCTCGGTCATGTGGCCGGCAAGATGCGCCGCTTCCGAATCCGCATCCTGCCCGGTGACCGGGTCCGGTGTGAGCTCTCACCGTACGACCTGGATCGCGCGCGGATCGTCTACAGGCACCGCTAGAAGAAGTCTCCCCGTCCCCGAGCGCTCCCTGATCGAAGCCATCGCCGCCGAGCTGGGCGAGCAGGCCTCGGCTGGCACCGCTGCGGGGACAGAGGGGCTGCTCCTCGGCATCGGCGACGACGCCGCCGTGGTCGGCTCCTCGGGCGTCTGCGTGACGTCCGTCGACGCGATGGTCGAGGGCACCCACTTCCGCCTGGGGGAGGGCTTCAGCGAGCCCGCCGAGGTCGGCCACCGGGCCCTCGCCGGGGCGCTGTCGGACCTCGCCGCGATGGGCGCCCGGCCCGGCCAGGCGTACTTCGTGCTCGGCCTTCCCCACGGCTTCTCCGAGCAGCGCGCGCTCGAGCTGATGCGTGCCGCGGGGGCGCTCGCAAGAGAAACCGGCACAGTCATCGCCGGCGGCGACGTGGTGGCCGCGCCGATCCTGATCGTGTCGGTCACCGCGGTGGGGTGGGCCGCCAGCGCCGCCGATCTCCTCACCCGTTCGGGAGGCCGGGCCGGGGACCTCGTGGGCGTCACCGGCAGCCTCGGAGCCGCCGCCGCCGCGCTGGCCCAGATGGAGGGACGGGCTCCGCGTACGCCGGCGGGGGCCGCCGCCCTGGCGCGCGCCGCCGCTCCCCGCCCCCGGCTGGCCGAGGGGCACGCGCTCGCCACGCTGGGTGCCCACGCGATGATCGACCTCTCCGACGGACTCGCTGCCGACGCCGCCCAGCTCGCGTCCCGCAGCGGCGTGCAGCTCGAGCTTCGCCTGCAGGACCTACCGCTCGCCGAGGGGGTCGCCGAGGTGGCCCGTGCTCTCGGAGTCGAGCCCTGGCGGCTGGCCGCCGGCGGGGGCGAAGACTACGAGCTGTGCTTCTGCGCCGCGCCCGAGGACCGGGGACGCCTCGAGCAGGCGCTACAGGAGGACGGCCTGGCGGGAGTCAGCTGGATCGGAACCGTGGGCGAGGGCGCTGGCGGCGTGGTCCTGCTCGACGCCGACGGCCGGCCGGTGCAGCTGGAGGGCTACGAGCACCGCTGGTAGCGCTAGCGCCGCAGCGCCGACTCGGTACCGCCGAGGGAGCCCGGGCCGGCGTAGCTCAGCGGTCCCCGGATCGAGACGTCGACGGGCTCCGGCGTGTGACCGCTGCCGGTGGGGACGTCGTGGACGAGGGCGAGCAGCAGCGAAGAGACCCCGCAGCCGAAGCCCACGCTCCACAGGGCTATCGCCGCCGGGCCGACGAAGCCGCCGGCGAACAGCAGCACCGCGGCCCACACGGCGTCGCCGACCCCGAGGCCGAGCTGGTGCGAGTAGAACACCGCGACCACCACCAGCGGAAGCGCCGCCAGACCGAGCAGGGCGACCCACCCCAGCGGGTTGCGCGGTCGCAGCCCGGGAGCGGCCAGCACCAGCCACACGTGCAGGGCGGGGACGAGCAGCAGCGCGGTGTACGGGTTGATGAACCACACCACCAGCGCCAGCGCAACGCCCACCAGCACCGTCGCGAGCCCGCCCACCTCCGGCTCCGGGCGCGTGCCCCAGCCGACCCGGCGCGTGAAGGCCCCCCAGGCGAACCAACACGCCGCGAAACAGGCGCCCAGCAGCGCCAGCCCGGCCGCCGACCCGGCGCCGAAGTCGAGCGCCCCCGACAGCAGCGGGCCACCGGGCGCCGGACCAAGCAGGCCCGAGAAACCCAGCAGCCGGGCGAGCAGCAGGGTGGCCGCGAACGGCAGCGCGCAGCTCAGCGTCCAGGCCGCCCAGCGGCCCACTCGCAACCTCCAGCGACGCGCCCTTGCCAGGCCGTCGATGGCGGTGGCGAGCACCGGCAGGATCAGCATCACGACGAGCAGCCGCACGGCCCACTGGGGCATCTGCTGGCGCTGCAGGACGATGCCGTTCTGGCGCGCCTGGGTGACGTCGGGGGCGGTGTCGAGCGCGTCGACGGCGCTCAACACGCTGCGCCCCAGCGCTTCCAGGCGTTCGGGGTTGATCGGCTCGTTGCGGGAGGGACCCCGTTCCCCGGACACCTGGACCAGCACCGCCGGCACCCCTTCGCGGTCGAGCACACCCTGTTCGCCGACCGTCAGGGGGACCATCAGGTGCACGAGCTGGCCGAGCGCGCTCGGGGCGCCCGGTTCGATTCCGCCCTGGTCCTTGATCGCGTCCTCCACCGTGCGCGCCAGCTGCAGCGGCGCCGAGCCCTGGCCGTCGGAGAAGGGGATCACCATCGGCCGCCTCACGACCGACCCGCCGAGGTCCCCGAGCACGATCGCGGCGTCGAGCCGGTGGGGCAGCTCGTTGCGCAGCTGGGCGACCCCCGCGTCGCCCCCGCTGCCCCCGCTGGTGGAGGCCAGCACGATCGTCCGCTTGGTCGCCCGGGCGGAGAACACGCGCGCGAGCTCCAGCAGCGCGGCGGTGGCGGAAAGCGACGCCCGCGCGGGTCCCTGGGAGGCGTCGCGGTGGGCGACGATCACGATCGGGGTCGAGGTGGTGGAGCCCGGCCGCACCGCCACCACGTTGGTGAGGGTCTGCTCGCCCTCGATCGTCTGGGCGTTGAAGTTGTACACGTGGACCGCGAAGCCGCCCCCGCCGGGACCCCCGAGGGCCTCGATGTTTTCCGCCACCAGCTGGGCCATGCGCCCATCCGCGTCGCCCCCCGGCCGCCGCTGCGGGAAGGCCCCCGCCAGGTCGTGGAGGCGGGCGAGCGTCGAGGATCCCTGGAAGGCGTCCGGCGCCAGGCTCGATCGCAGGGGGCCCGGACGGGCCCCGAGTGAGAAGGCGGCGATCCCGAGCGCGAGCAGGAAAGGCAAGAACGCCGCGCGATAGATGCGGCCGTTGAGCATCGGCACCGAACCATAGCCCCCACGCTCGGCGACGGCCAAGGGGAAGACGCGGGCCCGCGGCCGGCAAATGCGCCGCCAGATCCGCTTTCCCCCGCCAGATCGGGCCACCTCGTCAGATATCGTGCCGCCGCGTGCTTCAGCCGGTCGCCGTCGCGAACAAGACGCTCTCCGACTACACGCACATCTGCGGTCGCGACCTGATCGCCGAAATCCGCGAGCTGGCCGAGCCGCTGGCCGGCAGACGCGTGGTCCACGTTTCGGCCACCGCCTTCGGCGGCGGCGTCTCGGAGATCCTCTACACGCTCGTGCCGCTGATGCGGGACGTCGGCCTGGATTGCGAATGGCACGTCATCTACGGCCGCGAAGAGTTCTTCAACGCCACCAAGCTGATGCACAACGCCCTCCAGGGCGCTCCCATGGACCTCGACAGCGAGCAGTGGGCCACGTGGCTCCGTTACAACGAGATCAACGCCCGCGAGCTCTCCGACGGGTGGGACGTCTGCCTCATCCACGACCCCCAGCCGGCCGCCCTGCGCCAGCTCGCGCCGGAGAAGTCCAAGGGCTGGATCTGGCGCTGCCACATCGACCTCTCCACGCCCAACCCGGACACTGTCGCCCAGCTGCTCCCGTACCTGAAGCAGTACTCCGACAGCCTCTTCCACATGCGCGAGTACGTGCCGGAGGGGATGGACGGCCACGTCCACATCGTGCCCCCGGCGATCGACCCGCTGACGCCGAAGAACATGGCCCTGCTGCCCGAGGACGCAGCCTACGTGTGCGGCCAGTTCGGGATCGACGTGGACCGCCCGCTGATGTGCCAGGTGTCCCGTTTCGATCCCTGGAAGGATCCCCTCGGTGTGATCGACGCCTACCGTCTGGTCAAGGAAGAAATGCCCGATGTCCAGCTCGCGCTGGTCGGCTCGATGGCCAGCGACGACCCCGAGGGGTGGAACTTCTACAACGCCACCGTCGCCCACGCCGACGGCGACGCGGACATCCACATCCTCAACAACTTCAACAACGTCGGGGCGATCGAGGTCAACGCCTTCCAGTCCCACGCCGACGTGCTGATCCAGAAGTCCACCCGCGAGGGCTTCGGGCTGACGGTCACCGAGGCGATCTGGAAGGCGCGCCCGTTCGTGGGCGGAGACGTGGGCGGCATCCCCCTGCAGATCGAGGACGGGGTCACGGGCTTCCTCGTCTCGAGCGCCGAGCAGTGCGCCGAGCGTTCGATGGAGGTCCTGCGCGACCCCGAGCTCGGGCGCCGGCTGGGACGTCACGGCAAGGAGCACGTGCGCCAGCACTTCCTCACCCCGCGCTACCTGCGCGACTACCTACGCATCTTCACGGAGCTGGACGGGTCGTGAGCGCGGGGCCGGCACAGCGGGCTCCGCTGGTGCTGGTGAGCAACCGCGGCCCTGTGACCTTCGACGAGGACGGCAACACCGTGCGGGGCTCCGGCGGCCTCGTGACCGCGCTCACCGGCCTCGCCTCCCACCGCGACGCGATCTGGATCGCCTCGGCGATGAACGAGTTCGACGCCGCCGTCTCACTCGCCAACGGCGGCCGCGCGGTCGCCGTGCACTCCCCCGCCGGGGGCGAGTACCAGGTACGCCTCGTGGTCAGCGACGCGGAGGCCTACGACCGCTTCTACAACGTCTTCGCGAACCCCATGCTGTGGTTCATCCAGCACTACCTGTGGGACCTCTCCAACGCCCCCGACATCCGCCGCGAGGAGATCGAGGCCTTCGAGTTCGGTTACAACGTCGTCAACGAAGACCTCGCCCGCGCCGTCGTCGAGGAGATCGAGGACTCCAGCGAACCGGTGGTGATGGTCCACGACTACCACCTGTACACGCTCCCAGACCTCGTCCGCCGCGCCCGCCCGGACGTCTTCCTGCACCACTTCATCCACATCCCGTGGACCCAGCCGGACGCCTGGCGGGTGCTGCCCAACCGCATCCGCGAGGAGATCTTCACCGGGCTGTTGGCGAACGACATCATCGGCTTCCACACCCGCTCCTACCGCCTCAACTTCCTGCAGTGCTGCCGCGACCTGATGGACCTCGAGGTCGACTTCACCGCCGGCGTGGTGAAACTGGGCGAACGCGAGGTGTGGGTCCGCGCCTATCCGCTGCCGATCGATCACCGCGCCACCAGCCAGCTCGCCACGAGCGAGCGGGTGGCCCACTTCGAGCGCGAGCTGCTGCTGCGCCGCCGCGACTTCCTGATCCTGCGGGTGGACCGCGCCGACCTGTCGAAGAACGTCCTGCGCGGCTTCTCCGCCTTCGACCTGTTCCTCGAGCAGCACCCGGAGTTCACCGAGCGCGTCACGTTCGTGTCCCAGCTGATGCCCTCGCGCACGGACGTGCCCCAGTACGCCGAGTACCTCGAGCGCATCGAGGCCCTGGTGGCGGTCGTCAACCACCGCCACGGGACCCCCGACTGGATGCCCATCCAGCTCAAGCTGAGGGACGACCTCGACGAGGCCGTGGCCGCCTACAAGCACTACGACGTGCTGCTCGTGAACGCGATGTTCGACGGCATGAACCTGGTGGCCAAGGAGGGACCCCTCGTCAACGAGCGCGAGGGCGTCTCGATCCTGTCCGAGAACACCGGCGCCCACGAGGAGCTCGGCGAGTGGGCCCTGTCGGTCAACCCCTTCGACATCCAGGAGCTGGCCAACTCGATCTACGCGGCCCTCACGATGGACCCGCGCGAGCGTCGCCGCCGCGCCGAAGGGCTCACCGAGATCGTCACCTCCCGTGACCCGGGCGACTGGATCGACGAGCAGCTGGCGGACATCCGCGCCAAGCCCCGCGCGGGCTGAGCGGCGGGCCGTATCGGCTCACCCGCCCCCGCTAGGCTTGCACGCTGCAAGGGGCCCAACCTATGACGCTTCCCGCACCGACATACGACCTCGTTCTGCTGCTCGACACCCAGGCGGAGGAGTCCACGCGGTCGAAGATCCTGGCCGACGCCCGCGCCTCGATCCAGGCCCGCGGCGAGCTCATCCGCGACGACGACTGGGGCGAGCGGCCGCTCTCCTATCCGATCGACCGTCGCAAAAGTGCGGAGTACCACCTGTTCCAGTTCCACGTCTCCGACAAGGAGCTGCTGGGCGGCCTGGACCGCACGCTGCGGATCACCGACGGCGTGGTCCGCTTCAGGCTGATCAAGCTGCGCCCGGGCGTCCCCGATCCGCCGGACATGCGCACCTCCGCGCCTCCACGCCCGGCCGAGGGAGAGCCCGCCGCGGCGGCCCCCGCGGGCGACGCCACAGCACCGGCCCCCGCAGGCGAGCCGCTTCCCGCGGCTGCGGAGGCTCCGGTCGCACCCGCGCCCGGCAGCACCCGAGGCGCCGGCCGCACCCGACGCGCCGGCCGCACCCGAGGCCGCAGCGGCTCCCCCGGCCGCCGACGCGCCCGCGGCCGAGGCCGCGGCACCCGCCGCAGCCGAGCAGGCGCCCGAGAGCGCCGAGCAGGCACCCGCCGAGGGCGATCAGCCCGAGGCCGCGCCGGCCGACACGCCGCCCGCCGAGTAGACATCCGCCGAGAATCAGGGGTACCACCCGGGCCAGCGCCTACGCTGGCGACTGCGCGTCGAGCGCTTCCCCAACCGGCGGGGCTGCCGGGAACGGAGGGCCGAGCCCTGAAGAGCAGGCACCAGTCCGTGCAGGTCGTCGTCGCGCTCGCGGTCGGAGTTGCCGCGGGCGCACTCATGCTGGCGCTGGCCGCCACCGCCCAAGCGGCGGTGCGACTGGTGGAAACCGGGCCGTACAACTGCGCCGGGCGCGAAGTACCGGCGGAATGCCAGGTGCAGCTGATCGGCGGCCCGTTTGCCCCCTTCGACGCGGCTGACGCACCGGCGTCGCACGCAACCGTGACGCTCGCCGGTGTGACGACGGCCGTCGCCTACCGCAACGCGATCCGCAAGATCGAAAAGGCCCAGGAAGCGGGCCGCGCCGTGGTCGTAGAGCCCGCCGGCCCGACGAACGAAGACGCGGAGCTCGCGCTCGCCACCGTGCTGCTCACCGACGCCGGCGAAGTGTTCGTCGACGAGAGCCTGGACCCGACGTTCGGCGGCTGGTTCGTGGATCCGGAATACACCGCTCAGGGCGTCCGCAAGGAATCAGGCAACGTATGGGCGCGCAGCTTCAGCACGACATGGGTGGCAGTGGTGCTGCCCGGAGGGGCGGCGAAAACGGTCGCGTTCCCGGTCCGCGTGCGCCGAGTCAACCAGCAGCAGAAAGCCAAGAGCTGGACAATCGCCGCTGGCGAAGGGTTCGTGGCCGGCTGCGAACCGGTCGAAACCGTGGGGCGGGCGGACTGTCCCGGCTACTTCGGCCCGGAATCGGAAGTGGTGCCCCAGCCGCTGAATCCCTGGCCGTTCCTGTAGCCGTCACGGCGCCGGGGCCGGACTCCTCGGGGCTGCCCGACCCATCCTCACGGCGTTCGCCGCAGCTCGTGCTTGCGGGCCCGAGGCGGGCCGTTCGGGCGAGCTAACATCGTCTCCCATGCACTGGGCCGACGTCGAGGACATGAGCGACACAGGCACGACCCGCACGGACGTGCTGCGTGCCTCGCCCCCGATGTTCGAGTCGCGGACGCTGGACGCGCTCTCGCGCGTGCACCCAGTGGTGCCCGTCCTCATCTTCGTGCCGGCGATCGTCGCGATGGTGATCTGGGGCCTGTCGGAAACGAGCCTGGCCGTGATGATCGGCCTCGCCGCCGGCGGCTACGCGCTGTGGACGCTGTTCGAGTACTGGCTGCACCGGCTCGTGTTCCACTTCGAGCCCGACCACGGGATCGGCGCGCGCCTGCACTGGATCATCCACGGCGTCCACCACGACCACCCCAACGACCCCATGCGACTGGTGATGCCCCCGTCGGTGAGCATCCCCCTGGCGGCGGCGGTGTTCGGGGTCATGTACCTGATCTTCGGCTCCACCTACGCCCCGGGCCTGGGGGCGGGCTTCTTCACCGGCTACCTGGTCTACGACATGACCCACTACTACCTGCACCATTTCCGCCCCCGTGGAAGGCTCGGGCGGATGCTCCGCGAGCGCCACATGCGCCACCACTTCCAGGACGACACGCGCGGCTTCGGGATCAGCGCGCCGTACTGGGACGAGGTCTTCAAAACCTCGCCTCAGGCCAGGCGCTCCTCGGATTGACCGTGATTTCCGGGCCAGCCGGCCGGCGGAGGACCGCTTGCAGCGGCTCTAGACTCCGGGGCGGCCTTCCAAACGAACTGAAAGGATCGATCAGCCGTGGCCGCCACCAACATCAACCGTGTCGTCCTGACGGGAAACCTGACGGCCGACCCCGAGCTGCGCTCGCTCCCGAGCGGCACGTCGGTGTGCAGCCTGAGAGTCGCCTGCAACACGCGCCGCAAGAACGCCGCCACCGGCGAATGGGAGGACAAGCCCAACTACTTCAACATCACCGTGTGGGGTGCGCAGGGTGAGAACGCCGCCCGCTTCCTCTCCAAGGGACGCCCCGTGGCGATCGACGGGCGCCTGGAGTGGCGCGAGTGGGAGGCCCAGGACGGCGCCAAACGCCAGGCGGTGGATATCATTGCCGACTCGGTGCAGTTCTTGGGCTCCCGCGAGGACGCCGTTGCCGGCGGCGGGTTCGCCCCGGGCAACGCCGCGCCCGGCGGGGAAGTGCCCGTCGAGCAGGGCGATTTCCAGCCCGCACCGGTCGCTTCATCAAGCGGCGACGACGACATTCCCTTCTAGCCACACCACGCGCCCAGCACATGACTCCCAGCCCCACCACGACCGCCACCACGAGCGTCCGGCCACTGCCGGGGTGCTCCCGCGTGGCGTTCGGCGGGCGCCCGGGGGGCTGCTGAGATGGCCAAGGCACGAGGACGGGGCAAGCCCCTGCGCCGGCGCGACAGGCGCGGGGGCCCCGGCGGCGGGCGGCGCAAGCCGTGTCAGTTCTGCCGCGACAAGGTGGAGCAGGTCGACTACAAGGACGTCAGCTCGCTGCGCCGCTTCATCTCCGAGAAGGGCAAGATCCGCTCCCGCCGCATCACGGGGTCCTGCCGGCGCCACCAGGTGCAGATCGCGCGCGCCGTCAAGCGCGCCCGGGAGCTGGCGCTGCTGCCGTACGTCAACGAGGGCGGCCGCGACGACAACCCCCGCGGCGGCCGTGGCGGCCGCGACCGCGACCGCGACTAGAGCTGCGTCCGCCGTGCCCGAGGCGATACTGCTGCAGGACGTCGAGTCGCTCGGCGAGCAGGGCACCGTCGTGGACGTCTCCAAGGGCTACCTGCGCAACTACCTGATCCCGCGCAAGCTCGCCTCGCCGGCCACGAAGGGCGCGGTCGAGACGGTGCGCCAGCGCCAGGCCGCCGAGGAGCGGGCCGCGCGTGAGGCGGTCGAGCGCGCCCAGGAGAACGTCCAGCTGCTGAACCGCACGGTGCTCACGATCCCCCAGCAGGCGGGTGCCGACGGGCGCCTGTTCGGGTCGGTGACCGCCCAGGACATCGCCGCCGCGATCCGCGAAGCCCGCGGGCTGCGGATCGACAAACGCAACGTCCACCTGCCGGAGCCGATCAAGAACGTCGGCACCTACATGGTCGTCGTGGAAGTCGCCGATGGCGCCACCTCCACGATCAAGACCATGGTCGTGGCCAAGAGCTAGCGGCCGACCCGCCGCGCCGCGCAGCACACCGCCGCGAGGCCCCGGCGCGACGGGCCCAGGGGCGCGCGCACGATCCGTTGCGTCCCGTCCGGGGTCGTGACGAACATGCGTTCGTGCCCTCGGCCCGCCCAGCGATTTCTTCTCCAGATAGCGAGAGGTCCCCGATCGTGGCGCTCGAGCAGCTATCTACACTCGCCCCAGCCATGGCCTCCAGCGCCCCCCCACACACCAACGGCTCCTCAGGCGCCACCGCGACCGCCCTGACCCCGCCCCACAACCTCGAGGCCGAGCAGTCGGTGCTGGGGGCGATCCTGCTCTCGGACCGCTCCCTGTACGCGCTCGTGATCGAGGAGGGCCTGCGTCCCGGGGACTTCTACCGCGAGCGCTACGGGTCGATCTACCAGGCGATGCTCGACCTCTACGAGGCCAGCGAGCCCGTCGACGTGCTGACGGTGACCGACCGTCTGCGCCAGTCGGGCCACCTGGAGGAGATCGGGGGAGCCGCCACCGTGGACGAGCTGACGGGCCTCGTGCCGGCAGCCGGTCACGCCCGCCGCTACGCCCAGATCGTGCGCGAGATGGCCCTGCTGCGCAGGCTGCTGAAGGGCGCCTACGAAATCCAGGAGAGCGTGATCGGCCACTCCGGCGCGCCGCGCGACCTCGTCGAGCAGGCCGAGAAGACGATGCTCGAGGTCGCCCGCGACGACCGCCAGAAAGACTTCCGCAAGATCGAGGACGTCCTGCACGAGGAGCTCGACAAGCTCCACCGTCTGTCGCTGGAAGGAACCTCGCTGACCGGGACTCCCTCGGGCTTCAAGGACCTCGACGAGATCACCGGCGGCTTCCAGCCCGGCAACCTGATCATCGTGGCGGCCCGCCCGGCGATGGGCAAGAGCGCGCTCGTATGCAACATCGCCGAGAACGCCGCGCTCAAGCACGGCCGCCCCGTGGCGCTGTTCTCGCTGGAGATGGCGGAGGCGGAGCTGGCCCAGCGCTTCGTCGCCTCCCAGGCGCGCATCAAAGGCGAGGAGCTGCGCAAGGGGCGGGTCTCCGAGCAGCGTTGGCCGAAGATCCTCGAGGCCTCCTCGAAGCTCTCCAACTCGCCCCTGTGGGTGGACGACTCCAGCGACGTGGGCATGCTCGAGATCCGCGCCAAGGCCCGGCGGCTGCACAACCAGGTGCGAGGGCGGACTCGGCCTGATCATCGTCGACTACCTGCAGCTGATGCGCACCGACAGCCGCTACGACAGCCGCGTGACGGCCGTCGGCGAGCTCAGCCGCGGCCTGAAGATCCTGGCGCGGGAGCTGAAAGTGCCGGTGATCGCCCTCTCCCAGCTGAGCCGCGCGGTGGAGCAGCGCCCGGGCGACAAGATCCCGCTGCTGTCGGACCTGCGCGAGAGCGGCAACCTCGAGCAGGACTCCGACCTGGTGATGTTCATCTACCGCGACGAGTACTACAAGAAGGAGGAGTCCGAGCGCCCCGGTGAGGCCGACCTGATCATCGCCAAGCACCGCAACGGCGCCGTCGGCAAGGTCACGCTGACCTTCCAGCCCGAGTACCCGCGCTTCATGAACTACGCCGGCCAGCGCTTCAGCGAGTGAGCCCTCCGGCGCCCAAACGCACGGATGGCGCCGGCGGTTGTCCGCTCGGGATCTGCGACGGCAGCGGGTTCGTGGTCGAGGGCGACGAGGACACCACATACGACTGCGAGTGTCGCGCCGGAAAAATCGCTGCCGCCCGCGCCGGCGCCACGAAGGGGCGGATCCCAAGGCGCTACCTGGGGCGTGTCCTTCGAGCGCCCCCCCGTCAGCGACATCGCCAGGGTCGCCCCCGAGCACGTCCGGCTCGTGCGCCGCTACGTCGCCGACCTGCACCAGAACCTCGACCGCGGCAAGGGGCTGTGGCTGGAGGGGGATGTGGGGACCGGCAAGACGACGCTCGCGATGCTCGTCTCCAAAGCCGCCCTCGACGCGGGCCGCACGGTCGCGATCTACTCGCTGCCGAGGCTGCTGAGCGTGCTGCGCGAGTCGATGGACAGCGAGGCCGGGCTCGTGGACTTCCTCGACCGCCTCAGCGCCGTCGACCTGCTGCACATCGACGACCTCGGCGCCGAGTACCGCACCGAGTGGGTGCTGGAGCAGCTCTACTCGATCGTCAACGCCCGCTACGAGGCCCAGCGGGCGATCGTGGCGACCACCAACCTGATGCCCGACGCGCTGGCCGAGCACCTCGGCGCGCGCACCGTCTCGCGGCTGGTGGAGATCTGCGGCGACCCGATTCCGCTGTACGGATGCGACCGGCGCCTGGAGCACCGGCCCGAGTTCCCCCAGCCGCCGGAGCACGCGCTCCTGGGCGCGGCCGACGAGCAGCCCTAGACTCCTGGGGCGACATGCCTGCCGTGGTCATAGTTGGCGCCCAGTGGGGCGATGAGGGCAAGGGCAAGATCACCGATCTGCTCGCCGAGCACGCCGACGCCGTCGTGCGCTTCCAGGGCGGCAACAACGCCGGCCACACGATCGTCAGGGGCGATGTGGAGTGGAAGCTGCACCTGATCCCCTCGGGGATCCTGTACCCCGACAAGCGCTGCGTGATCGGCAACGGCGTCGTGATCGACCCGCGCGTGCTGATCGACGAGCTCGACGCCCTGCGCTCGCGCGGGGTGGACGTGAGCGGCCTGCGGGTGTCGGCCAACGCCCACCTGATCATGCCCTACCACATGCTGCTGGACTCGGCCGGCGAGGCCAAACTCGGGAGCCTGCAGATCGGGACCACCCGCAGGGGCATCGGGCCCTGCTACGCCGACAAGGCCGCGAGGCTCGGGATCCGCGTCCAGGACCTGCTCGACGAGAAGATCCTGAAGAAGAAGATCGTCGCGGCGATGGAGCCCAAGCGCCTCTCCCTGCGACCCTACGAGAAGGACCCCGCGCTCGACCTGCACACGATGACCGAGGAATTCCTCACCTTCGGCCACCGCCTCGAGCAGCACATCGCCGACACCTCCAAGCTGATGTGGCAGCTGCTGGACGAAGGCCACACGGTGATCCTCGAGGGGGCCCAGGGGGCGATGCTCGACATCGACCACGGCACCTATCCGTTCGTGACCTCCTCCAACCCGCTGGCCGGGGCCGCCTGCGTGGGCAGCGGCATCGGGCCGAAGGCGATCGAGGAGGTCTGGGGGGTGTCCAAGGCCTACACCACGCGGGTCGGCGCGGGGCCGTTCCCGAGCGAGCTGCACGACGACACCGGCGAGCTGCTGCGCAGCCGTGGGGGCGAGTTCGGCACGACCACCGGCCGCCCGCGGCGGACCGGGTGGCTGGACCTGGTGGCGCTGCGCTACGCCGTTCGCCTGAACACCTGACCGCGCTCGTGATCACCAAGCTGGACGTGCTCTCGGGCTTCGACCGCATCGCCGTCGCGACCAGCTACCGGGGCAACGACGACGGCGCCGAGTTCGACGACTTCCCCTACCACCAGACGGTGCTCCACCACATCTCCTCGGGGCTCACCGAGCTGCCCGGCTGGAAGGAGGATCTCGGCGAGTGCCGCTCCGCCAGCGACCTGCCCGACGCCGCCCGCGAGTACCTGCAGTTCATCTCCGAGCAGACCGGCGTACCCGTCGCCCTGATCGGGGTCGGTCCCGGGCGCGAGCAGGTGATCTGGACCGACGCGGCCGCGCACTCGCTCCTGGCCCCCGCCTCGGTCGGGTCCTGAGGGCCAACACCCGGCTGATCACCCCAGCGAGCTCTCGGCCACTTCTTAGCATCCGTAAAGGTCCTTAGCCGATCCTCGAGACACGCGATGGCCAGCGACACCCCGATCCTCCCGCGGCTCCACCGCCTGCGCCGTGCGGCCCTCGCCGGCCTGCTGGCCGGCGCCTTCCTGGCGGCTGGCCGCCGCATCCGCCGGGGCGAGCACGCTGAGCAGCAACTGGGCCGGCTGGGTGGCGCTCCCGACGCTCCTCCTCCCACGCCAGCTTCAGCAGCGTGTCCGGCACCTGGCAGGTCCCGACGCTCTCCTGCAGCACCGGCCAGAGCACCTACTCGGCCGCCTGGGTCGGGCTCGGCGGCTACAAGCAGAGCAGTGACGCGCTCGAGCAGGTAGGCGTGGACGCCGACTGCTCGCGCTACGGGCAGCCCCACTACGACAGCTGGTACGAGCTGATCCCGGCCGCGCCCGTGAGCATCCCGATGGCGGTCCATTCCGGCGATCAGATGACCGGCTCGGTCACCGTCCGCGGCACCCACGTGACGCTGCGGCTGCGCAACCTCACGACCGGAGCCCACTACTCCACCACCCGCCACACCTCCCAGATCGACCTCAGCTCGGCCGACTGGATCCTCGAGGCCCCGTCCAGCTGCACGGCGGCGGGCTGCCAGACGCTGCCGCTGGCGGACTTCGGCGGCGTCTCGTTCACCTCCGCCACCGCCACCAGCGGCTCCCACACCGGCCCGGTCGAGGACCCGCGCTGGTCCGCCACGCCGATCGAACTGCGCCAGGGCGCACGTCCCGGCACGGCCCGCTTCGCCAACGGGCACGTGTTGCCGGCCAACGAGGTGATCGCGTCGGCCTCCGCCGCCAGCGGACCACTCGGCACCTTCTCGGTCGACTGGAGCGAACGCCAGCCCCACAGCGAAGCAAAACCGGGGCGTAGCTTCGGCGAAGCCGTTCCGTTCGGCGAAGGCTCCTACTCGGGCTCCTAATACGAACGTCGGCCCGCGCCCGCCGCACGCGCTAGCGTTGGGCGCCATGAGGTTCTGGCACGCGGTGTGCCTGGTGGCGACGCTGGCGGTGCTGACGCTGGTTGCCACCGGGGCGAGCGCCGCCTCCCACCACGTTCGCCGCCACGCCCGTCCGCTCACCTCCGGGCCGCCGGAAGAGTTCGGCTGCCCGATCCTCCCCGCCGAAGACCCCCTCAACCAGGAAGTGGCGAACCTGCCCGAGAGCCCGCAGTCCGAAAGCTACGTCGCCAGCATCGGCCTCAGCGCCCACCTGCACCCCGACTTCGGCACCAACCCCTCCTACGGGATCCCCTACACGGTCGTCGGCGCGGGTCAGGCCAAGGTTCCGGTCAAGTTCACGAAATACGGCTCCGAATCGGACCCCGGACCCTATCCCGTACCACCCACCGCCCCGATCGAGGGGGGCGGCAAGAACGGCCACGGCGACCGCCACGTGCTCGTCGTCCAGGAAGGCAGCTGCACCCTGTACGAGATGTACCTCGCCCACCGCCGCAAGAAGGGCAAGAGCTGGACCGCGTCGACGGCGCCGTCTTCAACCTCGCGCAGCAGCGCCCTGCGCCCCGAAGGGTGGACCTCCGCGGACGCCGCCGGACTGCCGATCTTCCCGCTGCTGGCACGCTACCCCGAGGTCGCCGCCGGGCAGATCGACCACGCCCTGCGGGTCACGGTCCCCTCCAGCCAGCGTGGCTACATCCACCCGGCCACCCACTTCGCCTCCTCGAGCACCAACCCGGCCCTGCCGCCGATGGGCCTGCGCCTGCGCCTGAAGGCCTCCTACAGCCTCGCCGGCTTCCACGGCGAGTCGCTGGTGATCCTCGAAGCACTCAAGCGCTTCGGCCTGATCGTGGCCGACAACGGCTCGCCGTGGTTCATCACCGGGGCCCCCAACCCGGGCTGGAACGACGAAGACCTCGAACAGATCAAGCAGGTCCCCGGCGCGGCCTTCGAAGCCGTCGAAACCGGGCCCATCATCCACTGACCCGGGACGCGCCCGGCGCGTCGCGCCATTGACAGCGGCCCCCACGGCGTGGTAGGCCTGCACCACCGATTTCCCTCTCGTCGCGCTCTGGGGTGGCGCGGCCGACGAAAGCGGGGGCGGCCAAGACGGGACAAGCAGGCGAGCGATCCTAGGGAGGGACGATGACGAGACCAGCCACACTGCAGAGCGGTGCGCATGACCTATTTGCGGACGGGGCGTTGCCGCACCGGCGGCGCGCGAGGATGCGACGCTTCACGGTCACCCTCGGAGCGGTCTTGTCGCTGCTTGCGGCGATGTCGCTCTCTCCGGCCCTTGCGCGTGCCGAAGTCGGCGAAGAACCGCAGCTGCTGATCCAGAGCGCGACCGCGGTCGCGCGCACGAGCGCCACCCTCAACGCGCTCGTCAACCCGAACGGCTCAGCCGTCGAAGAATGCGAATTCGAATACGGCAGCTCCAAGCCGGCGGTGGAAAAAGGCGAAGCATCCGAATCCGCGCCCTGCGCCCAGAACCCCGGATCGGGCGAAAACCTCGTCGCCGTCGCCGCCGAAGTGTCGGGCCTGAAAGAAAGCACCACCTACTACTACCGCGTGGTCGCGACCAACGAATTCGGCACATCCTCGAGCGGGCTGTCTCATTTCACGACCCCGCCCACCGCACCAAAGGCGACGATCGGCACTGCGACGTCCGTTGCCCGCACCACGGCCACGCTCCACGGCTTCGTCAACCCCGAGGACTCCAACGTCGAAGAATGCTACTTCCAGGTAGCCACCTCGCTCGCATACGAATCCCCCTTGACGGTGCCCTGCGTGTCCCTCCCCGGGTCCGGGGGCAATTCCGTGGGAGTCACGGGCAACGCCGCCGGCCTGACCGAACACACGACCTACTTCTACCGCGTGATCGCGAAGAACGCGTTTGGCACGACATTCAGCAGCACGTCGGCGAAATTCATCACTCCGCCCACCAAACCGCAGTCCAGCACCTCCTCCGCAAACGAAATCGGGCGTACCTCGGCGACGCTCAACGCGGTCATACACCCTCGCGGCGCTGAAACCACCTGTGAATTCGAATACGGCACCTCGCTCGCGTTCGAACACAAAGTGCCGTGCCCGAAAGCGCTCGGGTCAGGCGAAGCCGGTGTCCAGGCCGAAGTGACGGTGAGCGGACTTGCCGAAGGCACGACCTACTACTTCCGGGTTGTGGCCAGCAACGAATTCGGGTCTGACTTCGGGAACCATCTCAAATTCACGACGCTGCCGAGCCTGCCCAAAGTGCAGACGCTCGGGGCCTCGAAACTGGCCTCTGACGGAGCCCAGCTCAACGCGACGGTCAACCCCGACGCGAGTAACGTCACGAAATGCGAATTCGAATGGGGCACGTCGCTGGCATATGGCAATCACCTTCCGTGCAGCTCGCTGCCGGGGTCCGGTGAAAGCCCGGTGTCGGTGTCTGCCCACCTGACCGGCCTGAGCTCGAACACGACCTATGACTACCGCATCGTGGCGAGCAACGGCGTCGGCACGAAGTTTGGCTCGAACGTCAAGTTCACGACACCGGTCGCCGGACTCCCGCCAACGTTCAAGAAGCTCGAACCACGCAAAGGCGCCACCGGCGGCGGGACCCACGTGACGATCGTGGGCACGGGCTTCTCGGAAGCGACCGCGGTCATGTTCGGTGGCCTTGAAGCAACGAGCTTCAAAGTCGAATCGGACACCAAGATCGTGGCCGTGACACCGGCGGAGCCGGCGGGGACGGTGCAGGTGACCGTCACGACACCGTCCGGAACCACCGAAACCTCGACGAAAAGCACCTTCAAGTTCCAGGGTGTCGTGGTTGCGAGCGTCAGCCCGGGTGGAGGGCCGGCCGCGGGCGGCACGCCGGTGACCGTAACCGGCAGCGGCTTCGCGCTCGGCACCAATGTGACCGTGTTCCACTTCGGCAAAGTCGCGGCGAGCTCCGTCGAATGCCCCACGAGCAGCGAATGCACGGTCGTGTCGCCGCCCGGAAGCGCGGGGGCCGTCAACGTGCGCGCGACCGTGGCGGGCTCCACGAGCAACAAGAACGAACCGGCGGACCTGTTCACCTACAGCTGAGGTAGCCCGCTCCCCCAACCAGGCCGCACGGCGAGGCCGGGGTTCCGAATCGGGACCCCGGCCTCGGAGCGGCCGCGGCGTTCGCTAGCCGAAGTGTGCGGTGGTGCTGGCCGCCGAGGGCGGCGCCCGTTCGACGACGGTCTTGAACGAGCGTCTAGGCGCTTGACGGGCAGGGCTTCACCTGCGAGTCGGGCGCCCGAGGGCGTCAGGCGTGAACCGGCATGGGCGGCAGCGGGCTCATGCTGCGCCTTTCACCTGAACCGGGCGAATCGGGTCGGGGCATGTGCTCGGGCACGTCTATGCGCGCGTGTATACCGCCGCGGGCGAACTCGACCTTCAGCAGGGCCGTCTCACCACACGCGAGCGCCCGCTCTGCGCGGCCCACGAGCTCGGCGGCCCGTGGGCCGGTCAGGTCGCATGCCGCGAGGAAGCGGCTCAGGCCGCCGTTGTCCAGATCCCTGCGATCGAACTCCAGTTCCTCGATGTGTCTCTTCATTCCAGCGGCGCCGACACCGGCCCCCGGTACCAGCATGCAGGCGGCCAGGTCGTCGGGCGTGGCGCCCGCCGTCTCGGTGACGAGCTTGACGAGGGCACCCGCGGACGGGTGCGAGCCCAGTGACGCGAGCAGCGCCGCCAGGCGCTCGCTTCCCAGCAGCCCGTCCTCGCAGCGCGCCTCCGTGAGGCCATCCGTGAAGAAGCACATGGCCGTGCCGGCCGGGAGCGGGATGCAGCTCTGGCGGCGACCGGTGGGGATCCCCCAGCCGACGGGCGGTGAGCAGCAGGCCTCGAGCGGCACACAGGCTCCGGGTCCGAGCACGATCGGGGCGGGGTGGCCCGCGCAGGCGTACGTGAGGGTGCCCTCAGCTGAGTCGTACACGCCCGCGGCCACCGTTGCGAAGTGGGCGTCCGGGTCCGCCAGCGCCTGTCCCGCGAGCGCCAACGCCGCCCGTGGCTCGAGGCCTGCCTGCAGGTAGGCGCGAACGGTGTAGCGCATGAGCGCGGCCCGCTCGAGCGCCTCTCGCCCGTGACCGCACACGTCGCCGAGGACCATCGCCACCCGCCCGGGCTCCAGCTCGAACACGTCGTAGAAGTCGCCCCCGGCGGCCACCCCGTCTGCGGGACGGTAGGCCACGGACACGCCCAGCGCTGCGAGCTCCGCGGGCACCTCGGGTACGAGCGCCGCCTGCATCGCGTGGAGGTCGTCTAGCAGCGACACGCTCTCGACCTCGAGACGTTTGGCCCGGCGCGAGCTCATGCGCGCGCGGACGGCGAGCCCGAGGGCCAGCAGGAGCAGCAGCAGGATGATCGGCTTGCTCCAGTCGGGGACCGGGAGCGGCAGCGGCAGGTGTCCGCCGATTGCTTCCAGCGGGTTGCCGGAGGAGTGCGTTGTCGCGGACGCGTTGCGGGTCGGCTGCGCTTCTGCGGAGCCCGCGCGTTCGGTCGAAAGGGTGCTCGTGGCCGGTGTGGTGGGGACCGGGACGATCTGGGCGCGCGCGTGCCGCGTGGCGGAACCCCGGCCGCCGCCCCGTGTTGCGGCCCGCGGCGTGTGGTCGTGCCCACCGGTGCTCGCCGGCGTCGAGGCCGTTGCCGACGAGGTCGAGGACCCACTCGCCGCGGTCGACGGGGTGGCTCCGTTGCTTGCGCCCGTCGTGGTCGCGGCGGATTCGGCGCTCGTGGCACCGGCGCCCCGTTCTTTGCCGGATGGCACGGGCACGTTCACGGGCACTTCGACGACCACGCCGCCCCCACCGCCACTGCTTTCACCTCCGCCGCCGCTTCCGCCCCCACCCGGGACCGGGTTGCTGACACCCACGCTGGGGACGGATACCGTCGTTTCCGGCGTGCGGGCGTGAACCGGGCCGAGCGAGACTTCGACGCTCGGCACTTTGGCTTCGATCGCCGGCAGGCCGATGGTGAGCGCCGAGGCGACGGTCGCCGACGCGGACCCGGCCACGGTGGAGGCGAGCGCGGCCGTGAGCGCCCCGAGGATGGCTCGGCGCCGGCCGGGACGCATCAGCGGCCCCGTCTCGATCCAGTCGTCATTGCCGCAGCCTCGAGAAGCGGACGGTGGTGCCGTTCGGACCGATCGTCAGCAGGACCTCGTCCATCACCTCGCCGATGATCTTCAGGCCCCTGCCGTGGCCGTCCTCCGGGCCGGCGATGGCGGGCCGCCTGAAGCGCCCGCAGTCGTGCACGCTGAAGGTGAGGCGTTCGTGGTCCACCACCGCCTCGAGGCGGATGCGGCCATGCTCGTCGGGCACGCCGTGGCAGATCGCGTTGGTGACAGCCTCGTTGACGGCCAACACGACGTCGCAGCAGGCGACCTCATCCAGGCCGAACGCGCTCGCGGCGTCGGCGGCGCAGTTGCGCGCCGTCGCAAGTCCCTCCGGCCCGGCAGCGATGTGGAGCTCCTGGGTCGGGCGTTCGATCTGAGAGGCCAACTCAGGCCGCCGGCGCAAGCGTCGAGAGCGCCTGGGCCAGGGAGTCGTGGACGTCGATCACGCTGTCGACCCGGGCCACATCGAGGATCCGGTGCACGCTCACGTTCTCCTGCGGGCAAACGATCAACAGACCACCCACGCCGGAGCTCTTGAGGTTCGTGGTGGTGCCCACCAGAACGCCGATCGTGCTGGAGTCGATGAACCCGACTTCTGAGAGGTCCACGACCAGCCACCTCCGGCCACCGTCGATCTGCTCCTTGAGGTGATCCTTCAGCGTGGGGCTGGCGAAGTTGTCGATCACACCCGAGACGGCCGTCACGCCGACCTCCTGTGGCAGGCCGGCAGCCTCGGTCGCGTCGTCTATGCAGTAAAAGCCCATGAAGCACTCCAATACCGACGAGCGCGCCATGTTCGCTTGTCTCTTTCGGCAGGGCAGGACTATTTGCTGTCGCACTGGGGTGTCGGCCGCGGGCGCGTGGACCTATAGCGAGAGTGGCCCCGGCCGGACGAGGATCGGCCCGACAAGGTGGACAAGAGAACGGTGACGAGCACCGCGAAGGTCACGCTGTAGCCGGGCGCGCCACGGAACAACGATGGTTCGTCTCGCGCTGCGCTCGCGGGGAACTCCAAGCGAAGCCGGCCTCACCCTCAGCCGCTAGTGTCAACGAGCGTGCTGGTGCGGGTGAGGAGCCTCATGATCGGCTGTGCTGTCCTGGCACTCTCAATGGGTACAGGCGCGTCGGCTGCGATCTCTCCGAAGATCTCCGCCAAGCCGGATATCCGGCACAACGTTCTCGTCGGCTTCAACGCCTCTCCTCTGCCTCAAGGCGGCTACTACTACGCCGTCATGACGCTCGAGCCGTACAGGCACTACACCGCCGCACATCAGCCGCCCTGCTCGGTCTCGAGCGACATGCAGAGAACCGACTACGGCTACCCGCAGGCCGGCAAGGTCTCGCTGTCGCTGACGCCTGCCCGATCGGCCACGGGGCACTGGTGCCAGGGTGGCAGCTACGAGGGAGCGATCTATGCGGTGCCCCAGCCGCCGGCGTGCGAAGGCCGCTACCCGTGTGAAAGCGAACCCTATGAACCTCCGAGCCCATGCTGGAACGCGGACGGCCACGTGGTCTGCGGAGTGGTCGCCCCCAGGCGACCCTGGCATTACCCGGAGGCCGTTCCGCGGCCGGAATCGAAGGGCGCCAGCATCGTCGGCTGGTTCGTGGTGCGCTTCCACAGCCACCGGCCGCCGACCAAGAGCACCCCCTAGCGGGGCGACTCTCGGAATGGGCCGTGCAGGAATCGAACCTGCAACCTTGGGCTTAAGAGGCCCCTGCTCTGCCGGTTGAGCTAACGGCCCGCGGGCGGCGCGAAACGACGCCGCGGCGGCCCGTCAGTTTACCGGCTGCCGGGTGCCCGGGCGGGGGCTAGGGGCCCGTCAGCGAGGTGGAGCCTTCGCTGGCGCTGGTGGTGCCGGTCGTGCCCGTCGAGCCGGTGGCGCCCGTGGCGCCTTTCTTTTCGTTGGCCTGCTTCTTGACTTCGGCCAACTGGAGTTTGAGGTGGGTGCGCTGGCCCGTGGGGGCGAGCGCGACCGCCTTGCGGGCCGCGAGGTCGCCGAGGGCGTTCTTGTGGGCCAGGTAGGCGTATGCGGCCAGGAAGCCGTAGTAGGAGGCGTTGTTGGGTTCGGCCGCCACGATCGTCTGCAGCACTTCAACGGTCGAGGCGGGCTGGTTGAGGCCTTCTTCGTCGAAGATCCGGACCATCACCTTGGCGAGCCCAACGTTCGGTTTCGAGGCCACCGCCACGTAGTGGTTCCAGGCGTCGGCGACTTCGGCGTAGATCTTCTTGCCCGCCGGGGTCAGCGTGCCGTTGGTGTTTTTGTAGGCTTCCCCGCCCGCCTGGAGGGTCAGCGTTTTGACCAGCTTTTCCGAGGCCGTGACGTCGTTGGGGTTGCGGGCGAGGGTCTTGCGGTAGTTGGAGATCTGCTTGGAATAGTCGACCCCGCCAGCGCCTTCGTGGCCGTTGAGGCTGCTGACGATCCCGCCGCCGCCGAAGCCCCCGCCCACGCCGAAGCCGACCAGGCCGACCCCGAGCAGGACGGCCAGGCCGATGTAGATCACGCGGACGGTGCGGCGGCGCCCGCGACCTCTCAGGTCGAAGAGCATCAGCCGGACAGGTTCCTGTCCACGTGGTCGATTATCTGCTGCACGGTCTCGGGTGCCGGTGGATCCGTCGGCTGCGGTGGCGGCTCGCTGGCTCCAGCGCCGGCGTCCCCGGCCGCGAAGGGCTCTGCCTGACCCGCTCCGCGGTTCGAGCGCCCAACGATCGCTGCCACAAGGATACTCGCCTCATACAGCAGATACAGGGGAACCGTCTCCAGCAGCAGCGTGATGAAGTCCCCCGGCAGGAAAGCGGCAATACACGCGCAGGCGAGGATCGCGTAGCGGCGGTTCTTGCGTAGCTGGGCCGGCGTCACGAGGCCTGCCCGGACCGCGCCCACGATCACCACCGGAACCTGGAAGACGAGGCCCATGGCCAGCAGGATCGTGGCCGCGAAGCGGTAGTAGGGGGCGGCCTGGATGATGATGTTGAACTGGCCGGAGTTGAAGTTCACGAAGAAACGCGTGGCCGCCGGCAGCACCACGAAGTAGCCGAACAGGACCCCCGCGATGAACAGGATCGGGACGGCCATCAGCGGCGGTCGCACGGCTCTTTGCTCGGCCGGGCGCAGCGCCGGCACGATGAAGCCGTACAGCTGGTAGAGGATCACGGGCAGGGAGGCCACGAGGGCGAAGGCGAGCGACACCCCAAGGGTCGTCGTAAACGGCTCGCCGACCCCGAGCGTGGCTGGGTTGTCCCCCTGGGGATGGCGGGGGATCCTGGCGACGTCGAGCTTCAGCGCCACGGCGAGCGCCTGCAGCTGGGCCCGCGTGGCGCCGGTGACGCCGCTTCCGGGCCTGCTGAGGGCGCGCAGGGCGCGCTGGGTGTCCTCGCTCACCTTCAGCACGCCCTGCTGGGCCAGGACGGCCTGCCCGACGGTTCCTTCGCCTTTGGCCACCTGCTTGCGCGTCTGGGCCTTCAGCGGGGCGTTGATGATGTGCAGCAGGGCGTGGTTCTGCCACAGGCAGACTGCAAACGCGATCGCCAGAGCGATCCCCCCGATGATCAGCCGCGTGCGCAGCTCCTCCAGGTGGTCGACGAGGCTGAGGCGATCCTCGTGGCCGATCGTTCGTGTGGTGCCGACCATGCTTTCTAGCGATTGAACCTACCATCGCGGCCCAAACGCGCACGCAAGCGGGCCGCCGGTATTTCTGCCGGGCTAAAGCGCACTAAACGGGTAGTCGATGACGTCTCACAAAGAAGATGAGCGCCACGGCAGAACCCAATCCCCAGGAGGACCCACTGGTCCCCGGCCCCGAACAGGTGGACCTTGCGGTCGGCTCGGAGCAGCCGGCCCCCGCCACCGGCGAGAGCGAAGAGCTGCACGTCTGCTTTCACTGCTCCGGCGAGCTCGTCTACCCGCTCGACTGGGCCGAAGAGGGCGCCCGCCACTGGCGCGTGATCCTGCGCTGCCCGGAATGTGAGGCCCGCCGCGAGGGGGTCTTCGAGCAGACGGTCGTGGAACGGCTCGACGACGAGCTCGACCGCGGCTCCAGCGCCCTGCTGAGCGACCTGCGGCGGATGACCCACGCCAACATGTCCGAGGAAATCGAGTTCTTCGTGCGGGCGCTCGAGGCGGACCTGATCCAGCCCAGCGACTTCTAGTTGTAGCGCTCCACGACCGCGTCGGCGACGAGGTCCAGCAGCACCGCCCGCGGTCCCGCCAGCGTCCTGGCGAGCACCGTCTTGGCGTCGGCGACCACCGCCAGCGCGCGCTCGCGGGCCTGCTCGAGAGCGCCGGAGGCGGTGATCCGTTCACACAGCTCCTCGGCCTGCTCGGGCCCCTTCAGTGCGTGCAGGTCGATGCCCGCAAGCTCCTTCACGCGCTCGCGGGCGAGGATGAAGGGCAGCGTCACGGTCCCCTCCAGCAGGTCGTTGCCGCGCGGCTTGCCGGTCCGCTCCACGGGCCCGGAGACGTCGAGCACGTCGTCCAGCACCTGGAAGGCCAGCCCGATGCGCCGCGCGAACGCCCCCAGCGCGTCCGCCAGCCCCCGCGAGCGCTCGTTCGCCGAAAGCGCTCCCAGCCGGCAGGCGGCCTCGAACAGCGCGGCCGTCTTCAGCGCGCAGCGCTCGAGGTAGCGCTCGACCGACACGCGCGCGCAGTAGGCGTCTTCGCGCTGCAGCAGCTCGCCTTCGGCCAGCGCCGAGCTGGCGTCCGACAGCGCCTGCAGCTGGGCCGGGTCCTGGTTGCGGGCGAGCTCAGCGAAGGCCCGTGAGAACAGCAGATCGCCGGTCGCCACCGCCGCCCGGTGCCCGGCCCGGGCGGCCACCGTGGGGTGCCCCCGGCGCAGCGCGGCGCCGTCGATGAGGTCGTCGTGGACGAGCGTCGCCGAGTGCACCAGCTCGACCGCCACGGCCGCCCGCACGAGACGCTCCTCGCCCTCGGGGGTGGGCTGGGCCCCGCCCGCAGCCTCGGCCGCCAGCATCACCAGCAGCGGCCTCAGGCGCTTGCCGCCCGAGGTCACGGTGGCGTTGGCCAGCCCCGCCAGCGGCGTGCCGGCCTCGGCGGTGACGAGCTCGAGGTGGCGCTCCACATTTGCCATCCGGTCGCGCAGTCCCCGGCCCCCGCTGCTGAAGATGCGCTGCAGCCCATCGACCCCCTGCGGCTGCTGGTGGGTGGGTTGCTCGACGACGCTCACGCCCGCGCCTCCCGGGCGACGGTGCCCGTATGGATCGCCACGATCCCGCCGGCCAGCAGCACCCCGCTGACGTCGACGATCCCCGCGCGGCCCATCTCCGCTGCCAGCTCGGCCGGTCCCGGAAAGCGCCTCACCGAATTGGGAAGGTAGCTGTAGGCCGCGCCGATCGCTTCCCCGGCGCCGGCCGTGCGGCGCGAGCGGTCCCACGCGAGCCCGCCCGCGAGGCGCCCGAGCGCCGGCACCAGGCGGTCGAACCAGACCCGGTAGAAGACCGACAGCGGGGGGCGCGTGGGCGTCGTCATCTCGAGCACCACGACCCGCCCTCCAGGGCGCACCACGCGCGCCATCTCCGACAGCCCCCGGCCCAGGTCCTCGAAATTGCGCACCCCGAAGCCCGCGGTGGCCGCGTCGAAGCGGTCGTCCGGGTAGGGCAGCGACATCGCGTCGGCCCATTCGAAGCGGGGCTCCACGCGCGGCCGTGCGGCCCCGTGCGCCGGAGGACGGGCGCCCTTGGCACGGGCGAGATCGAGCATCGCCTCGGAGAAGTCGGCTCCCACCACCTCGCCCCCGGGCCACACCCGCGTGGCCAGCTCGAGCGCGAAGTCACCGGTGCCGGTTGCCAGGTCGAGCACCCGCTCGCCCGCGTCGAGGCCGGCGAGATCCGCCGCCCGAGCCCGCCAGCGATGGTGCAGGCCCGCGCTCATGGCGGTGTTCATCGGGTCGTATACGCGGGCGATGCGGTCGAACATCGCCCGCACCTGATCCGCCTGGAGCCTGCCCGCGCCCGTGCCCGGGCCCGGGGGGGCCGGCGAGCTATTTGCTCTGGGAGAGGAAATTGACGATCGCTGTGAACTTTTCGGGCGGCAGGTTCTTGAACGACGGCATCGGCGCGGTCGGGTTCACGAGCGTGCGCGCGATCGCGGCGCGCGGGATGCGAGCGCCGATCGTGGTCAGGTTCGGGCCCGGCCCGGAGTTGCCGTTGTCGCCGATCTTGTGGCACGCCAGGCAGCCGGACTGGGCCACGGCTTTCTTGCCGGCTTCGTATTCGGCCAGCGTCTTGCCCCCCTGGGCGACGATCGACGGCGGGGTCGGCGATTCGATCGCCGTCGGCGAGCCGGCGTTGGCCCCCGAGTAGGTCAGGAAGGCCATCGCTCCTATCACCACGATCGCGGTCGTGGTCGCGATCGGCCGGCGCTCGGGCCGGCGCTCGGGACTGCGGTCATAGAACGGCAGCAGGAACAGCAGGATCATCGCGAGCGTCGGGATACCGATCGTCGCGAGCGGCACGAGGCTCGGCGGCTTGATCACGCGCAGGACCTCGAAGAGGAAGAAGAAGTACCACTCCGGCCGCGGCACGTAGGTGGTCGTGGTGGGGTTGGCCTTCGACCCGAGCTCGGCTCCCAGCACGAGTGACATCGCGATGATCACGGCCATCACCACGCACGCCATGACCCCGTCCTTGGCCACCGCGTAGGGGAAGAATGGCTTGCCCTGCGACTTCAGGACCGAGTATTCGCGGAGGTATTCCTCCTTCTCACGCTTGTTCATGGCAGCGCTGCTTTGGGCGCCGGCGCGGCGCGGGTGCGCCCGCGGGGGGGACTCACGGGGCCGGTTGCCGGGTCGGCGAGGGTGCGCATCAGACCTCCGCCTCGCGCAACTCGGTCCGCTTTTTGGCTTTGTCCCACGGCGGGGCGGTGGTGCCGAGCTTCGTCACCAGGTACAGGTGCGCGCCGATCAGGGCGATTAACAGACCCGGTAGCAGCAACATATGGATGGCATAGAAGCGCGACAGGGTGGTGGCCCCGAATTCCGAGCCGCCGCGCAGGAAGTCGCTCAGGTACGGGCCCAGCAGGGGTCCGGTGCCGTTGATGTTGACGCCCACCACGGTGGCCCAGTAGGCACGCTGGTCGAACGGAAGCAGGTAGCCGGTGAACGACATCACCATCGTCAGGATCAGCAGCACCACCCCGATCACCCAGTTGAGCTCGCGGGGGTACTTGTAGGCGCCGAAGAAGAACACGCGACCCATGTGCAGGAACACCAGCACCACCATCACGCTCGAGCCCCACTTGTGCATGCCCCGCACGAACTGGCCGAGGAACACGTCGTTGGTGACGTAGCGGATCGATTCGTATGCGCCGCCGGAGGCGTCGGGGCGGTAGTACATCGCCAGGAACACCCCCGTGACGGCCTGGCTGAGGAAGGCGAACAGGGTGGCCGAGCCGAGCGTGTAGAACCAGTTGGTCCCTTTCGGGACCTTGCGGAACATCAGCCAGCGGGCCGCGCCGCTGAGGGAGGTGCGTTCGTCGACCCAGTCGACGACCGTGATCCCGGCCTCCTTGAGGTGGTCGTCGAGGCCGGCGCCGTTGGATTCGCCCGGCCGCGGCGGCGGTTCCTTCAGCGGGCCGGGGATCGGGGGAGCCGGGATCTTCGGTGCCCTGGGCATCGCCGTCGGGTGCGCCCGGGCCTACAGTTTCTGCGCGCCGGGGCGCGAGGGGTAGAGATACTGCCCGATGCCGTCGAGCGGCTCGCCCGGGTCGCGGGGGGAGAAGGGACGCAGTTCCTTGTCGACGCTGAAGCGCGGCCCGAGCTGCACCTGGTCGCCGATCACGCGTGTGTAGAAGCGGTCCAGCGGGCGCACCGGGGGACCGCCGACGGGGCGCCCGAGCAGGTCGTAGACGCCGCCGTGGCAGGGGCAGATGAAGCGCTCGGCGGCGTCCACCCAGCGAACCGGGCAGCCGAGGTGCGCGCAGCGGTCGGAGATCGCGATGAACTGCTTGCCGCGCTCGAAGCGGTCGGTGTCGATGGCGGCGTTGTACTTGCGCACGTACACCGTCGTCTTGCCCGCTTCACCGAGGTTCGGTTCGACCGTCAGCACGACCGGGACGTAGTTGAACTCGTTGAACTGGTCGACGGTCCCGACCGTTTCCCAGCGCGCCGGTTTGGTCTTGAAGACCGCACCCAGGCCGAGACCGAGGGCCGGCAGCACGAAGGCCATGGTGGCGACCCCTCCGGCGGTGGCGGCGCCCGCGACCATGAAGCGGCGGCGGGTGACCGTCTCGCCCTCGAAGGCGCCCGGGATCCCGCGGTCGATCGTGTACTTCGATTTCTGTTTCGCGTGTCGGTCTGGGGGCACCGGCGCACAGAATATCGAGGCGAGCTCACCTCGCGGCCGCAGCACCCTCCGCACTTGTGCGCATTGCCGCGAGTGCCTCCGGCGAGCCCGTCCGGGCGAGCTCCTTGGCGCGGGTGTACTCGGGGCTGGAGCCCCAGCCCACGGCCCGGCCGCCGGCCCGCCACACCGCCTCGGCCAGCTCGGCGGCGTCGTCCGCCTGCGCCAGCGCGCTCAGCGTGATCGTGTCGGCGAGCTCGCTGACGGCCTCGGTGTCGCCGATCTCCACCAGCCGCGCGAGCCCGATCGCGTACAGCTGATCGCCGGCCAGCAGGCCGAGCGCCGTTTCCGGGACCCGCAACAGGCGGGGCTGGCCGTAGTGCACCAGGTAGCCCTCGTAGATCGCCTCCAGCAGCAGCTCGTACTCCTCACGGCGGCCCTCCGCGCGCGGTCCCGCGGCCGCCAGCGTGGCCGCGACGCTGGGCCCGGCGGGCGCCGGCCCGTCGAGGGGATCCTCGCTCAGCAGACCGGCCAGCAGCCCCCCGCGCTCGGCCAGCAGCGCGCGCAGCCGCGGCAGCGAGCCCGCCGGCGCGTCGCTGGCGACGCTCATGGGCGCCCCCGCTCGGGCAGGCACGCGAACGCCGCGGCGGCGGCCGTCAGCGTGCGCTCGAGGTGCTCCTCGGTGTGGGCCAGCGAGGGGAACCAGGCCTCGAACTGGGACGGCGGTGGGTACACCCCGCGCGAGAGCAGCTCCCGGCACCAGCTCGCGTGTGCCTCCAGGTCGCAGTCCTTGGCGTCCTCGAAGGACGCCACTTCCTTCTCGCTGAAGAACACGCTCAGCAGGCCCGTGACGCTCTGCACCTGGACCGGCACCGACGCCTCCTCGGCGGCGGCCCGCAGGCCGTCCGCGAGCCTCGCGGTGAGCGCCGAGAGGCGCACGTAGGCGAGCTCGTCGAGCAGCTCCAGGGTGGCGATCCCCGCCGCCACCGCCAGCGGGTTCCCCGACAGCGTGCCCGCCTGGTAGACCTCGCCGGCGGGGGCCAGCATGCGCATCAGCTCCGCGCGCCCTCCGACCGCCGCGGCCGGCAGCCCGCCGCCGATCACCTTGCCCATGATCGTGAGGTCGCCGGCCACCCCGCTGAGCTCCTGGGCGCCGCCCGCGGCCACCCGGAAGCCGCTGATCACCTCGTCGAGGATCAGCAGCGCGCCGTTGGCGTCGGCCTGCTCGCGCAGCAGCTCGAGGAACCCATCCCGGGGCGGCACGAGCCCCATGTTGGCCGGCATCGGCTCGGCCACGATCGCGGCCAGCTCGTGCTGCGCGCAGGCGGCCCGCAGCGCCTGCTCGTCGTTCCACGGGATCACGACGGTGGCCGCGGCCGCGGCCGCCGGCACGCCCGGGCTGGAGGGCAGGGCGCCGGTCGCCAGGCCCGAGCCGGCCTCCGCCAGCAGCCCGTCGACGTGGCCGTGATAGGCGCCGGCGAACTTCAGCACCCGCTCACGCCCGGTGTGGGCGCGCGCCAGGCGCAGGGCCGTCATCGTGGCCTCCGTCCCGGAGGAGGTCATGCGCACCATCTCCACGCTGTCCATGCGGCGCACGACCTCGGCCGCCAGCGTCACCTCGGCCGCCGTGGGTGCGCCGAAGCTGGTCCCCCCGGCCATCGTCTGGGCGAGCGCCGCGAGCACGTCGGGGTGGGCGTGGCCGAGGATCAGCGGCCCCCACGAGCAGACGTAGTCGACGAAGCGGTTGCCGTCCACGTCGACGAGTTCCGCACCCTCGCCGCGCTCGACGAAGATCGGCTCGCGCCCGATCGCCCGCATCGCCCGCACGGGCGAGTTGACGCCGCCGGGGATCAGATCCAGCGCGCGCCTGTAGAGCTCACCCGAGCGCGTGTCGGTGAGCGACGCGCTCATCCTCCCGCCCCCGCGTCCGTCGTGTCGCGCTCAGGCGGCGTGCTCGGACTCCCAGTTCTTGAAGTCCTCGGTGAAGTACAGCAGGCGGATCTTCTTGAACTCGGTCGAGGAGTACAGCGTCGCGCGCTCCTCGATCCCGGTGTCGCTCGCGATCGCGTCGAGGACCGCGTCGCACTCCTCCTTGGAGCGGCCGTGGGCCATCGTGAAGACGGAGTAGGGCCAGTCCTCGTAGGTGGGGCGCTGATAACAGTGGGAGATGCCCCGCACCGCGGCCATGCGGCGGCCGACGTCGAAGATCTGCTCGTCGGGCACCTTCCAGACGCCCATGCCGTTGGCCGAGAAGCCGGCGCGGCGGTGGAAGAGGATCGCCGCCACCCTCCTGAGCAGCCCCCGCTCGCGCATACCCTCGAGATGCTCGAGCAGCTGCTCCTGGGGGACCCCAAGCTCGGCGGCGGCGGGAGCGAACGGTTCCGGCACGACCGGCATGTCGCCCTGCAGCGCCCGGATCACCGCGATGTCCCATTCGTCGTAGGGCTGGGGCTCGAGGTCGATCGGCTCGTTCACGGTGGTGGCGCTGGCGAGCGCCTGGGTGTCGCCCTCCATCTCGAGGTCCATGCGGATCTTGAACAGCCGCAGTGTCGGCAGCTGGCGAACCGAGGTGGCGCCGGATTCCCGGGCCAGCACCTCCAGCGTGCCTTCGAGGCCGAGCTTCGAGTCGGGCTCGGTCGCGATCGTGAACCAGAGGTTGAAGTCGTGGTTGCGCAGGTAGTTGTGCGAGACCCCGGGGTGGGCGTTGATGACGCCGGCGGCGCGGTGGGGGTACTCGGGGTCGACCTTGGCGGCCACCAGCATCGAGGAGTAGCCCAGCGCCCGCGTGTCGAAGATCGGCGTGACCTGGCGGATGATGCGCTGCGTCAGCAGGCGGCTGGTGCGCTCCATCGCCTCCGCCTCGCCGAAGCCGTCGGTCTCGGCCAGGCGGGCGACCTCGCGGTATGGCCGGGGCGCGATCGGGAAGCTCCCCTGCATCAGGTTCAGCAGGCGGCGGTCGAGGTCGTCGAGCGCCACCGCCGCCCCGCCGCTGCGGCTGCGGAGCTTTGGCGTCGCGGCCCGCGCGGGCCCCGGCTCGCTCAGCTCTGCGCTGCCAGCCATCGGGCGGCGTCCTTGGCGTGGTAGGTGATCACGACGTCGGCGCCGGCGCGCCGCAACGAGGTGAGGATCTCGAGCACCACGGCGCGCTCGTCGACGTGTCCGGCGATGGCCGCGGCCTTCACCAGCGAGTACTCCCCGGAGACGTTGTAGGCCGCCACCGGCAGGCGCGTCTCGCGCTTGACCGCGCTGATCAGGTCGCCGTAGGCGAGCGCGGGCTTGACCATCACCATGTCGGCTCCCTCCTGCACGTCGAGCAGCACCTCGCGCAGCGCCTCGCGCCCGTTGGCGGGGTCGAGCTGGTAGCCGCGGCGGTCGCCGAAGGCAGGGGTCGAGCCGGCCGCGTCGCGGAACGGCCCGTAGAAGGCGGAGGCGAACTTGGCGGCGTAGGCGAGGATCGGGGTTTCGCTGAAGCCCTCCGCGTCGAGCTCCTCGCGGATCGCCCGCACGCGCCCGTCCATCATGTCCGAGGGGGCGACCATGTCGGCGCCCGCCCGCGCGTGGCTGACGGCGGTGCGGGCCAGCAGCTCGAGCGTGGCGTCGTTGTCGACCGAGCCCTCCTCGCTCAGCACCCCGCAGTGGCCGTGGGTGGTGTACTCGCACAGGCACACGTCGGTGAGGATCAGCAGCTCGGGCACGGCGCTGCGGATCGCACGGACGGCCAGCTGCACGACGCCCTCCTCGTCCCACGCTCCCGAGCCGTGCTCGTCCTTCGCCGCCGGGATCCCGAACAGCATCACCGCGCCGAGGCCGAGCTCGGCCGCCAGGCGGGCCTCCTCGACGGCCGCCGACAGGGCCAGCCGCTCGACCCCGGGCATGGAAGCGATCGGCTCGCGCGTGCCCGCGGCGTCCCCGCTGCCCGAGCTCACGAACAGCGGCAGCACGAGCTGCCCGGCACGCAGGTCGGTCTCGCGGACGAGCCCTCGCAGGCCGGCGCTCGAGCGCAGCCGGCGCATGCGCGTCTGTGGGAAGGCCATTCTCCGCTTGAGGTTAGAGGCTCGCGCCCGCACGGGCGAGGCCCACACGGGCGATCACGCCGTAGGCGAGCGTGAGGCCGAGCAGGTGCACGAGCGAGACCCACAGCCGCGGACCGGTGTCGTTGACGGCGCATTCGAGCGCCTCCAGGGCCGAGCGGAAGGGGAACACGAACGCGATCACGTCGATCACGTGGGTGAGCCCGTCCGAGACCGACCCGGCGGGCACCAGCGCCAGGAAGGCGAGCGGCAGCGTCGCCAGCAACGCCAGCAGCGACGCGGCCCGGACCTCCTTGGCGAGCACGCCGATCGCCACCCCGACGGCGGCGAACGCCAGCCCGCCGCCGGCGAGCGCCACCAGCCAGAGCCCCACCCGCGACCACCCCAGCGCGACGAAGATGCCAATCCCGCAGAGCAGCGCCAGCCCCAGCACGAACGCGCACACGGCGGCCAGCAGGACCTTCTCGGAGATCAGCACCTCGCGCGAGACGAGGCCCCGCAGGAGCCGCGCGAGCACGCCCTCCTCGCGCTCGAGCGCGACGCTCCCCGCCGCCAGCAGCACCCCTACGAGCATCAGCGAGATCGCCACGGCGACGACCACGGCGAAGCGGTTCAGCGGCGTGCGGCGGCCGTTCAGGAGCTTGCTCTTGACCGCGATCGGCTGTCCGATGGCGGCCAGCACCTTCCTGCTCGAGTCGAGGTTCTGCCGACGCGAAGCGCGCCACTTCGTCGATCTGGCGCAGCTGCGTGCGGGTCTTCCCGGGCGGCTCGCGGGCGATGATCCGATCGAGCGTGGGGGGGATCTGTTCGAGCCCGATCGGCAGCTGGGCGATACCGACCTGGGGCAGGTTTTCGCCCCGCAGCAGCCCTTCGATCGCGCTCGAGGCCACGCGCTGGATCTGTTCGGAGAAGGCCAGGTTGCCCTTGGCGATGTCCGATTCGATCTCCGAGCGGACCAGCGACTGTTCCAACGCGTTGCCGTTGTAGATCACTTCCAGGGGCGCCCGCTCGGTGCCGGAGGCCACGCGCGCGGCGAGGCTGGCGGGGATCACGATCGCCGCCGTCACGTCCCCGCTCTTGACTTTGGCGACCGCGTCGGCGCGGCTGGAGGCCTGCTCGGTGTCCGTCTGGCTGAGCAGTTCGTTGGCATAGCGGGACACGTCGAGCTTCTGGCCGCCGAGCTGGATCACCTCTCCCGGCGGGGTTTCGTCGACGATCGCCACCCGCGCCCGCGAGGGCCCCCGCGACAGCGCCAGGCCGATCAGCACGGCGATCACCAGCGGGTAGACGACCAGCAGCACCAGCAGCAGCCGCGAGCGGCCGAGGATCCGCAGGTCCTTGCGCAGCAGCGACCTCATGTCGCGGACCGATCCCCCTCGCCCCGGGACGGCTCGCCGGAGCCCGCTCGCAGGAAGCGCACCAGCGCACGCTCGAGGTCGCCGTCGGGGGGCTCGCCGCCGGCCCGCTGCAGCTCGCCGGGGCTGCCGTCGAAGCGCGCCTCGACCTTCGTCGAGGACCAGCACGCGGCGCGCGTGGCGGCTCACCTCGCTGACGTTGTGGGTCGAGTACAGAACTGCCGCTCCGCCTTCGACGAGCCCCTCGATGAACTCCCACAGCCGTTCTCGCTGGCTGGGGTCGAGTGCGGCCGTGGGCTCGTCCAGGGCCAGCACCGCGGGCTGGGCGATGAGCGCAAGGGCCACGTTGACGCGCTGGCGGTTGCCGCCCGAGAGGTGAAGGAGGAGGTCGTCGGCGCGAGGGGCCAGAGCGGTCTGCTCGAGCATCCGCTCGGTGGCGGCCCGGGGGTCCTTGACGCCCTCGAGGTGGGCGAACAGCTCGAGGTTCTCGCGCACCGACAGCCGCGAGTACACGGCCGGGCGCTGGGGCGCCCAGCCGACGCGCCCGCCGGCGCACTCGAACGTGCCCTCGCTCGGCTCGGTGCTGCCGGCGACGATCGACAGCAGGGTCGTCTTGCCGGCCCCGTTCGGTCCCACCACGGCCAGCAGCTCGCCGCTGTCGAGGTCGAAGCTGACGCCGTCCAGGGCCAGCAGGCCGCCGTAGCGCTTGGTGAGCGCGCGGACGCTCAGCGCGGTGCTCACAACAGGTTGTTAGACGAGCGGTTCCACGGCTCGAGTGACAGGTGACGGTGCAGGTAGACGGCGGTCTCGCGCAGCACCGACAGGATCGGCAGCGCGATCAGGGCCCCGATGATGCCGTGCACCTGCAATCCGAGCAGCAGCGCGAAGATCACCAGCAGCGGGTTGATGCGCAGCGTGTGGCCGAAGATCTGGGGCGCGACGACGTGGCCCTCCAACTGCTGCAGGCCGATGAACGTGAGCGTCACCCAGACGGCCGAGATCGGGTGCGTGAACAGCGCCACGAGGATCGCCGGGAGCGCTCCGAGGATCGGCCCCACGTATGGGATCAGCTCCATGAAGCCGTAGAAGATGCCGAAGATGGCACCGTAGGTCTTGCCGGCCGGGAAGATGCCGAGCAGGCCCAGGACGTAGAGCGCCAACCCCGCGGTCGCGCCCATGATCAGGCTGAACAGCAGCTGTCCCGCCGACGTAGCGCGCGACCGCGTTCTGGACCAGCGAGGGGTAGTCGTCCTTCGGCGTCCCGTCCCCGGGCGGCATCGCCCGGCGCACGAGCGCGCCGATGCGATCCCCGTACAAGAGCATGTAGATCGACAGCACGAAGATCAGGACCAGGTCGAACAGGGCGCTGGCGACTTCGGTGAGCACGCCGCCGCTGAAGGACACGATCGAGCCCGCGCCTTTGGTGACCTTCTCGCCGAGCGTCTGCAGGGCGGTTTTGCCCTGCTTGATGAAGTGCACGTGGATGCCGTCTTTGTTGAGCGTGCGCTGGAAGTGGGCCAGGTTCTTGTTCGCTTCCTTCGTGATGTGCGGGACGTCGTTGGCGAAAGAGGAGACCTGATTGGAGATAGGGTTGGCCAGCAGGAAGGCGATGCCGGTCACGATCAGGAAGAACCCGACGTACACGCCCAGGACGGCCAGCCCGCGCGGCAGGCGCCCGCGGGAGATGAAGGCGACGACGGGGTTGAGGATCAGCGCGATCAGCCCGGCGACGATGAAGATCACCAGCACTTTCCCGGCCGCTTTGGCGATCGCCCACAGGGCTACGAGGGCGAGCGGCAGCAGCACCAGCTGGACCCACCGGGGCACCTCCACGCGCGGCGGCGCCGGGGAGGCCTGCTCGACGGTCGGCTCTCCCTCCGGCGGCTCTCCGGCCAGGAGGCGCTCCTGGTTCGTGGGCTCCTCGGACGGCGGTGGTGGCGTCTCTGAGACGCTCCTCAACCTCTTCCCACCATCGCCAGAGTATGGCTGAGTCGCAGGCGTCCCCCGGCGGGGCGGGGAAGGGCACGAGCCTCTTGTTCGTGGGCGACGTGGTCGGCGGCATCGGCCGGCGCACGCTGCTGGACTGCCTGCCGGTGCTGCGCGAGCGCCACGACCCGACGTTCGTGATCGTCAACGGCGAGAACGCCGCCGGGGGACTCGGCATCACGCCCAAGATCGCCGACCAGATGTTCGCCGCCGGCGTCGACGTGATCACGCTCGGAAACCACACCTTCCACCGCAAGGAGATCTACCCGTATCTGAACGGCGACAGGCCGATCCTGCGCCCCGCCAACTTCCTGCGCTCCCAACCCGGAAAGGGAGTGGTGATGGTCGAGCGCGACGGCGTGCGCCTCGGGGTCGTGAACCTCAGCGGGAACCTCTACCTGCGGGCCGGCCGCTCGGCCTTCACCGAGGTCGAGGTGGCACTGGGTGAGCTGGGCGAGGCCGACCAGGTGCTCGTGGACGTGCACGCCGAGGCGACCTCGGAGAAGGTGGCGATGGGCTGGCACCTCGACGGTCGCGTGACGGCCGTGGTCGGGACCCACACGCACGTGCCGACCGCCGACGCCCGCGTGTTGCCCGGCGGCACCGCCTACATCACCGACGTCGGCATGACCGGCCCGCGCGGGGGCGTGATCGGGGTCAAGCGCGAGCAGGCCATCGAGGCGCTCGTGACCCAGCTGCCGGTCCGCTTCGAAACGTCCGAGGAGGACCCCTGGCTGATGGGCGTCCTCGTCAGGTGCTCAGGGCCGCGGCACGCGGAGTCGATCGAGCAGGTTCTGATGCCGCGTCCCCAGCCGGCGCCGGGACGGGACTGAAGCGCCCCAGCAGGGCCACGATCGCCAGCGCGAAGAACCACGGTATGTAGAGGTAGAACCAGTGTTCCATCGAGAGCTGGACGGCGAGCACGATCGCGGCGCAGCCCGCGGCCAGACCGACCATGTCGCTGCGGCGGGGGATCACGGCCAGCACCAGCGCGAGCCCGACGGCGAACACCTCTGCGGCCAGCTCCGCGCCGCGCCACCCGTATAGGCCCCAGACCGAGAAGGGCGAGTCGCGGTTGCCCTGGTAGACGAGCGTGCGCTCGTAGATGGTGTGCAGCGAGTCGTGCGCGAGCGCCGGGATCATGGCCAGGGCACCCGACCACCAGGAAGCCGGCCGCGAACAGCGCCAGCGAGGCGATCCGCCTGCGCGCGGGCAGCTCGCGCAGGCCGTGGGTGGCGAGGATCGGGGCCAGTGCCAGCGGAGCCAGCTTGGTGAGGGCGGCCAGCGCGGCGAAGGCCCCACGGGCGAAGCGTGCCAGCCCGGAGCCGTAGCTGGCGGCCAGCAGCGCGGCCAGCACGGCGACCGCCACGAGCGTGTCGTTGGCGTTGCTCTCCAGCGCGAACAGCGTGAACGGATATGAGACCCACGCGTACGCGAGCGCGATCCCGAGCGTGGGGCCGCGCATGCGCCGGCCGAGCAGGAACAGCAGGCCGACCGTGAGCAGGTCGAAGAAGATCGCCGCCCCGTGCGCCGCGGGCAGGTCGTCCCAGCGCCCGCTCCAGCCGAAGATCTGCTGGAAGGGGACATAGGCCTCGTAGTTGAAGGGACCGTAGGTGTCGCCGTGTTCGTTGTCGGCCGGGTAGCCGCCGTACAGGGGCCGGTCGTGGGTGATCCGCTGGGCGCCGATGACGCCCGCGTAGCCGACGTCGATGACGTTCGCGTCGGTCACGTTCAGCCCCACCCGGAAGCCGACCAGGAACACGACCGCCACCGCCAGCCACGGGGCCGGGATCAGCAGGCGCAGGGGTCCCGGCGGCTTGGCACCGGACGCGCGCCGGCGCAGCATCCACAGCATTCGCGCCAGCAGGTAGAGCAGGGGCGGGTAGGCGAGCGGGACCGAGGCCCAGATGTTGGCGTGGTTGAAGAACGCCAGCGAGACCGAGAGGGACAGCAGCACCAGCAGGTCGAGGTGCAGCAGCGACAGCAGCCGCCGGAAGTTGACGAACGGCAGCATGAACAGCAGGCACAGCGGCAGCCAGATGTAGAGCGCGTTGACGTGCTCGCCGAAGGCGCCCTTGTAGCCGCGGGCCATCGTCCACGCGACCTGGAAGCCGCTCCACGCTTCCAGCACGCGGCCGCTGCGGTCGTCGATGATCACCTGGGCCAGTTCCCTGCGCCCGCCACGCGAGAAGAAGCTCACCTGCCAGCGGAATAGGCCCTTGGTGTAGACGGCCCCGTATGTGCCCTTGTGGCCGCGGCGGGCTTCACGGACCTTCGCCAGCGGGCTCGCGATCGCCAGCGCCCGCCGCGCGGACAGTGTGCGCCCCGGCAGCGGCGTGCTCGAGAGCGCGACCTGGATCGGCGCTTCTCCCTGCGGTTTGACCGTCAGCGACCCGGCTTGCGCGCCGGCGGGCAGGCTCAGCGCGAGCGCGGCGCAGAGCACTGCCGGCAGCAGGCGTCTCACTTCTGGTCGATGCTAACGCGACTCGGTTGGGCCACGTCGAAGTGCTGCAGCACCATCGGCGCGACGTCACGGATGGCCCACTGGGCCGGCTCGCGCTCGGGCAGCGCCAGCCCGCTGAAGAGCAGCGCCCCGAGCGAGTCGCTGGCGTGCAGCGAACCGTGACTGCCGCCGCCGACGTGCGCCTGGCGGCCCCAGTCGATGAACTCGAACCCGTCGGCGGCCGACAGCAGCACCTCACCGGAGGTGGGGCAGGTGAGCGCCGACCACACCCGTGCCAGCGCATCCGGGTAGTCGGGCGTCACCAGCACCCCGTCCTCGGCGCGCCCGCCGAGGACCCCGAGCTGTCCTTCGATGCTCCAGCGCCGGCCGCGTGGGTCCTGCGCCGCGCCCTCGGGGGCGAAGCGCAGCTCGCCCCGCCCGGCGCTCGCGAGCACCGCCTCGCGCGGAGCCTCGTGGGCGTCGCGCTCGAGCCACATCACCAGGTCGATGCCCTCGATGGCCAGGGCGCGGGTCGTCACCGAGGCGCGCATCGCGTCGCGCTCGTCCTCGTTCAGCGAATACACCATCGCCGCGCGCTGGGAGGGGCAAACAGCGATCCGTGGCTCGCGCCCGGACCCCTTCCCGGACTGGCGGGACGGGCCCAGGACGCCCAGCTCCGACAGCTCGTCCTGGAGGGCGATCTCGGCCGTCACCCGCGCCTGGGAGTGGTCGGCCATGACGATCATCGCGTGCTCGTCGAGGAACCGCTCCACGCCGCCGCCGGCGTTCATCACCCGCGCCAGCTGGAGGTCGGCCTGGGCGAGCGAGTGCAGCTGGCCCTCCGGCCCGCGCTTGTGCGAGTACCAGTCGTTGTCGGGCAGCGACAGCAGCAGGAAGTCGAACAGGTCGTGCTCCACCAGGTAGGAGGACACGCACCCGGTGTGGCGGTCGCGGACGCCCGGCATGCCGAGGTTCGAGCGGCAGCCGGTTCGCCGGGAGGCGAAGATGTCGGCGTAGAACAGCTCCCGCGGCCCGAGCACGGGGTGGCGCACGAGCGCCGAGGCCATGCGTGTGAGCGCCGAGTCGCGCTGGGGCTCATGGCGGTGGCGGCCGCGGTACATCAGGTAGGTGGTGCCGGCCGTGCGCACGTCGGCGTCGTCGAGGGACTCGAACACGGTGGGGGTGTCCGGCGACAGATGCGCGCGGTTCATGTTGTAGACCGTGTCGGTGAGCTGGCGGGTGATGCCGAAGCGCTGGGCGGCGCGGAAGCTCGAGCCGTACTCCACGTAGCGGTCCTCCTGGCGGTGAAACCAGTTCATCGCCGGGATCAGGTGCTCGTCCTGGCCGGTGCCGGTCACGATCGAGGCCGCGCACACCGGCGTCACAGAGGGGAACGCCGCGACGCAGTCGGGCACGTAGTGGCCGCGCTGGAGGATCCGCTCGAGCGTCGGCGCGGTGCCCGCCTCGATCGCCCGCTCGAGCATCGCGGGCGCCATCGCGTCGATCACGCACAGGATCAGCTTCGAGGGCCGCCCGGCCCCGGTGTGGCCCATCAGCGGCGCAGGATGCGCAGACCGGCGTACTTCTCCGTGGCCCGGGAGCGGCTCCGCAGGAGCATCCACGCGAGCGCCGCCACCAGCACGTAGCCGAGCGGATGCAGCACCGCCACGAGCGCGGCCAACACCAGCGCGGCCGCGTCGAGGTAGACGCTCAGCGCCTGGCGGGCGCCACCGTCGGTGAGACGCGAGCGGGCCCCGAGGATGATCGGGGCCACAACCCGCTGGGCCAGCGCGGCGGCCGCGATGCCGCCGATCAGCCCCGGCCACCAGGCGTCGTGGTGGGCAGCGAGGGTGCCCGCGAACATCAGCCCTCCGGCCCCCAGCGACAGGCCGGCGATCGACGCCGCCAGCGGGTCGGGCGCCTGGCGCGAGGAACGGGGATCGAGCACCGGCGCCAGCCCCAGCGCGAGCTGCGCCACGTAGGCCAGCACGAGCGTGACGGCCACCACCAGCAGCCACCAGCTTTCTTCCAGGAAGTCGAACGGGCCGGGGCTGAAGTGGACTCCGAGAGCCCCCGCCGAGGCGAGCGCACCGGCCAGCAGCAGCGGCAGAAACGGGCGAAAGCCGCTGGCTGCGCCGAGGCCGGCGCCGAGCCCGATGTCGAAGAAGATTCCGTGCATGCAGGGGGGTGGTCTGAGACCATACGCGAATGGGCAAACCAAGCAGGACGGGCCCGGAGGGTCGGGGTACGCGTCCCGCGGCTCACGAGCTGGCCCGCTACGAGGCGCTGTTCGCGACCCGCACCAAGGGCATGAAGAGCTCGGCGATGCGCGAGATGATGGCCCTGACCGAACGTGCCGATGTGATCTCGCTGGCGGGCGGACTGCCGGACACCAGCACCTTCCCGGCTGAGCGCTTCGCCAAGCTGATGGCCCAGGTGGCAGCCGAGTCGACGGCGAGGGCGCTGCAGTACGGGCCCACGGAAGGGATGCGGGTGACGGTCGACGCGATCGTCGAGGTGATGGCCGCCGAGGGCACGCTCGTGGACCCCGAGAGCGTGATCGTCACGACCGGCGGCCAGCAGGTGATCGACCTCGTCTGCAAGACCCTGATCGACCCCGGCGACGTGATCGTGGCCGAGGCCCCCACCTACCCCGGCGCCGTGCCGACGTTCAGCGCCTACCAGGCCGACGTCGAGCAGATCGACGTGGACGACGAGGGGATGCCGATCGACGAGCTCGAGCGCACGCTCGACCGTCTCGCGTCCGAGGGCCGGCGGCCGAAGTTCATCTACACGATCCCCAACTTCCAGAACCCGGCCGGGGTCACGATGTCCCTGCCGCGCCGCCGCCGGCTGGTGGAGGTCGCCCGCGAGCGCGAGCTGCTGGTGCTCGAGGACAACCCCTACGGGCTGCTCCGCTACGAGGGCGAGGCGCTGCCGACGCTTTACTCGCTGGACGCCGAATCGCTCGGCCGCGCGGGCGCCGCCGACCTCGTGATCTACCTGGGCACGTTCTCGAAGATCCTCTCCCCGGGGCTGAGGCTGGGCTGGGCGGTCGCACCGAGGCCGGTGCTGGAGAAGCTCAACCTCGGCAAACAGGGGTCCGACCTGTGCGCCTCGCCGGTCACGCAGATGTTCGTGGCGGCCTACTTCGCCGAGCGCGCACGCGACGGCCGGCCGGCGTGGGAGGAGTACGTGGAGTCGCTGCGGGAGCTCTACAGCCGCCGCAAGGACGTGATGCTCGAATCCCTGCAGCAGCACTTCGGCGACAGCGCCCGCTGGACGACCCCCCGTGGGGGCCTGTTCGTGTGGGCCACGCTGGATGAGCGCATCGACACCACCGACCTGCTCGTGCTGGCCCGCAAGAGCGACGGGGTGGCGTTCGTGCCCGGGCGTGCCGCCTACATGGACGGCCAGCGGGGCTCCTCCTCGATGCGCCTGAACTTCGCCGGCGTCCCGGAGCAGGACATCCGCGAGGGGATCCGCCGCATCGGCCGCGGGGTGCGCGACCAGCTCGGCCTGCTGGGCACGCTCACGGGGTCTTCCGCGGTCCAGTCGAAGGGGCGGGAGGCACAGGCGCACGGCGACGGCGAGCAGGCCTCGGGCAGCGGCGAGCCGCCCGAGCAGCTGGCGGATGTCGTCAAGCTCCCCCGCCGGGAGGACTCCCGGCAGGCACGCCGCCGCGGCGAGAAATGAGCGCCCGCTGCCGCGGCGCCCGATGAGCGCCCGCCGCCGGGTCGCCGTCCTCAAGGGGGGCCGCTCGCTCGAGCGCAGCGTTTCGCTGCGGTCCGGCGCCCAGGTCCAGGACGCGCTGACGGGGCTCGGCCACGAGGTGATGGCCGTCGAGGTGGGGGAGACGTTCGTTCCAGACATGCTCGAGCGCGGCGCGGAGGTGGCGTTCGTCGCCCTGCACGGCCGCGAAGGCGAGGACGGGACCGTCCAGGGGCTGCTGGAGGCGCTGTCGATCCCCTACACCGGCTCCGGGCAGGCCGCCTGCATGAGGGCCACCGACAAGCTGCTCGCCAAGCTGCTGATGCGCGAGGCCGGGATCCCCACGCCACCCTTCCACGCCCTGCGGGAGGAGTCGATCAAGGAGCTCGGCGCGGCGGCCGCGGTCGAGCGCATCCACCAGGACATCGGCCTGCCGCTGGTCGTCAAGCCGTCCCGGGGCGGCTCTGCCCTGGGGGTGAAGTTCGCCCGCGACGCCGAGGAACTCCCGAAAGCGATGGTCGGAGCCTTCTCGTATGACCGCACGATCCTGCTCGAACGCTACGTGCGCGGGCGGGACCTGGCCGTCTCACTGCTCGACGGTCCCGACGAGGGCTCGGGGCCGCTGGCGCTGCCGGTGGTCGAGGCGGTCCCCCGCGAGGAGGAGTTCTACGACTACGAGTCCCGCTACGAGATCGGGATGACGACGTTCGTGTGCCCGGCGGAGCTGCCCGAGGAGACCACCGCGCGCGCCCAGGAGCTGGCCGTGCGGGTATACGAGCTGCTCGGCTGCCACGGGCTGGCGCGGGTGGACCTGATGCTCGAGCGCGGCACGGAGAAGCTGTGGGTGCTCGAGACCAACGTGGTGCCGGGGATGACCGAGACGAGCCTGCTCCCACAGGCCGCCGACGCCGCCGGGATCGCCTTCGAGGAGCTGGTCGAGCGGATCCTGGCCAGCGCCTGGAGTCGCTAGGTCCGGTGACGCGGATGGTCGAGCCTGCCTAGGACGCACCCTGAAGGGCACAGGCAGGCCGCAGCCCTTGCTGGCCGCAAGGGCAAGGCCGAGGACAACGGCCGGCGAAGGCCAGACGGGTCAGCTGTCGCCGGCGGCGAAGTCCTCGGGTGAGACGCGGTCGAGGAACTCCTTGAACTTCTCGACCACGTCCTCTGAGTCCTCGACGTCGTGCTCGAACTCGATCGCGGACTCCGAGATGACCTCCTCGGCGGCGTAGATCGGAGCGCCGGCACGGACCGCCAGCGCGATCGCGTCGCTGGGGCGGGAGTCGATCTCGAGCTCTCGCCCGCCCACGCTGAGGGTGATCGAGGCGAAGAACGTGTTCTCGCGCAGCTCGGTGACCGAGACCTGGGTGCAGCGGACGTCCAGCTCGCCGAGGATGTCGCACAGCAGGTCGTGCGTCATCGGGCGCGGCGTGCCCGCTCCCTGGAGCTTCATCAGGATCGAGGCGGCCTCCGGATGCCCGATCCATATGGGCAGGAACTTGTTGCCGTCGACTGTCTTCAAGAGCACGATCGGCTGCTTGCCAACCATGTCGAAGCTGACGCCGTAGATGACCATCTCCTGCACGAAGATCCTCCGGGAGGGTGAAGTCAGAGTATAGGTGTCGCCACCGCGGGCTCCGAGGGCCTGAAACGGCCCCGGCGGCGGCCCGGACGGCCCTAGCGGGGGCTCTCCCGCTTGAAGCTCCAGAGCTTGTTGCCGAGGAAGTTGACGGGCATCGAGCACCCCACCGCGAGGGCCTGGGCGGGCACCTTCGCGAGCCCCGCGGACTCCACGAACACGGTCAGCAGCAGCAGGCTGAGAACCTCCGCGACCAGGCTCACGAGCAGGAAGCGACCGGCCTGCGCGTGGGCACGCCCGTCGGCCGCGTCGAAGGTCCAGTGCCGGTTGAGCACGAAGTTGTTGAGCACGGCCACCAGCCAGGCGACCACGTTCGCGACGTGGTAGTCGACGCCCGCGCCGTGCACGCAGACCGCGTAGACGACCAGGTTGACGACGAAGCCGACCCCTCCGACCAGGCCGAAGCGGACCAGCTGGAGCCAGTTTTCCGGCCTGCGCATGCCGTGCAGCAGGCGGATGTGCGGCCGTATGTCGACGACGGTGGCGGGCTCGCGCATTTGGGGGAGGGTAGCGGCGCCTTCGGGCGGGGCCGCTCGCTAGCCTAGCCGAATGAGCTTCACCCGGAGGGCGAGGGCGGCCTGGCTGCGCTGGCCGGCCGCTGCGGTGCTCTGCCTCGCCCTGGCGGCCTGTGGTGAGACCGCGGCCGGGGCCGGCAGCGATCCGTCCACCACGCAGACGAAAACCCAGGCGGCGAGCCCCGGAACGGGGCCCGCACAGTCGGCACACGGCCGCTCGGGAACGACCGCAGCGAGCGGCTCGCCCGCGTCCAAGGGCTCCGCGGGCCCCACGGGCGCCTCAGGAGGGAGCCGCTCGCAGGCCGGCGCGAGCGCCTCGAACGGGACCCGCCAGGAGGTGGCCGACCCCAAGGAAGCCGAAAGCTATCCGGCCCCGGCGAGCGTCCATCACGCCTCCGCGGCCACGCCCAAGAAGGCCAGCGAAGCCGCCGTGGCGGCGGGCGCGCTCAGCGACGCGGAAGTCCGCCAGGCGCTGCACGAAACCCAGGCGGCCCAGAAGAAGGCCGCCAGCGAACACCACAAGGTGACGCTCAAGCCGGTCCCCGGCGGCCAGTCGATCGGCGGCGACGGCACGATCCCGATCCCCACCGGGGTGCCGGAAGTGATCCAGAAGGTGATCGCCGGGGCGAACGAGATCGCGGACTTCCCGTACGTGTTCGGCGGCGGCCACGGCTCCTTCGTCGATCACGCCTACGACTGCTCGGGGTCGGTCAGCTATGCGCTCGCGGCCGGCGGCCTGTTGAGCTCACCCGAGGTCTCCGGCGAACTCGAGCACTGGGGCGCTCCCGGGCCGGGGCGCTACATCACGGTGTACGCCAACCCGGGCCACACCTACATGTACATCGACGGCATCCTCTACGACACCGCGGGGCGCAGCGGCGTGTACGCCTCGCGCTGGCTGGTGGGCGGGACCGACAACAGCGGCTTCGTCGTGCGTCATTGGCCCGGGCTCTAGCGGGCGCCGGGTCGCCGATGCGCCACCCGGGCGACGGGCTCACTTGACGCTCGCCGTGATCTCGCTGCTGCCGCTCGCGCTCGGCGGGGAAACGACCGGCGGTGGTGAAAGCACGTTTCTCGGCGTGCTCACGATCATCTCGATCGTGGCCGTGGTGATCGGCCTCGGCGCCGTCTGGTACTTCTTCTTCCGCGACAGCTCGCGTTAGCAGCGGGACCTGCGCCCGCGCCGGGGTCCGCACGCGCCGCAACGGGCAGACGGGCCGTTGGCGTGAACCAGCTACCGCTTGAGGGTGAAGGCGCTCGTCACGACCGCGGTGGCCGGATTGTGTACCGCGGCGTTGCGGACCGTGAGGCGCAGATCCAGCGGCACCTTCTTGACCTTGCGAAGCCCCTTGGACGCGCTCTTGGTGAGAACGACGTGGGTCGTGCTGCCGCCGCCCTTGAGGGTCACCACCAGCGCGGTGCCGATCACCACCTCCGGTTCGGCGCCGGCCGGCAGGCCGACCGCGAGGCTGCCGTGGATCTTCAGGCGCTTGGCCGTCTTCTGGCTGAGCAGCACCTCGAAGCGTCCTGCCACCTGCTCGTTGACCTGGTAGTGGACGGCGACGCCCTTGCTGATTGCAGTCTTCAGCGAGTGAGAGACGACCGCCGCCGTGGCCACCGGATCGGGTACGGAGGCTCCCGTGGCGGTTGTTCCGCCGTTGGTGTTGCCGGTGGTGCCGCCGCTGACCACGTTTGACGAGTTTCCACTTCCTCCACCGCCGCCTTCAGGTGCCGGCGGCGGGGGCGTGCTTTTTTCCGGCGGGGGACCGATCACCGTTACCGGGTGGGAGACGGAGCGGGTATTGCCACCTACGTCGGTGACCGTCAGGGTCACCGTGTACGTGCCGCCGGCGGAATAGGTGTGGAAGACGCTTTCGGCGCATTCACTCAGCCACGGTTCGCTGCACGGGGCCGAGCCCGGAGCGTAGCCGGAGACTTCGGGCGAGCCGTCGCCGAAGTTCCATTTCATCTTGGCGAAGTTCTTGAGCTGTGCGCCGGTCTGGGCGTACTTCACGGCGCTGTTGAGCGTGATGATCGACTCACCGCTGTCGAAGCCCACCGTGTTGCCGACGCCGACAGGGCTGATTTCGTTGAATTCCGGTTCGAGCCTGATCCCGGGCAGGCAGGGCACGCCCGGGAAGGAGAGCCGTTCGGCGGCGAGATTGAAGCCATCGTTGATGTAGTACTTGCCGCCCCCGATTTCCTGGTTGTAGAGCGTGCCGCCGCCGCTTTCTTTGTCCGCGTCCACAGAGCCGCCGAGCGTGGGCGCGAAGAAGTTCCGGCACTCGTCGGTCGCCTCGTTCCCGACGGAGTCCTGCCAGGAGTTCAGCAGCGGATTGGTGATGATGTTCTGCTGCTCGTTGGCGAGCTGACCGATGATCAGATCGGCGAGGCCGTAGTCGCAGTAACCGTCCGCCGTCGGGCACTTCTGCTGGTTGGGCTCCTGGTTGTGAGGTCCCTCGAGGATGCGTTCGATTTCCTCTTCTTCTTTTTCTTCGGGCTTCAGTTTTTCGAACGCTTCTTCTTCTTCTGCGTTCCTCGGTTCCGGCGGTTCCTCCCATTTCTCCTTCTTGGCGGCATTGAACCCGCCGTCCTGGCATTCGGGGGCCTGGGTCTCGTCAACCGCGGCGAGCTGCCCGTCGCCCCAGCCGCCGGCGGTCCAGGGGATCATGCCGTAGAGGATTGTTTCCGCGCTGCCGCCTTCGGGGGCGCCGGGGTTCACGTCGCCGTGGTAGCTGCAGAAGCTGTGTTCGTAGCTTTTTTCCGTTTCTTCATGGGTCGAGCAGTGTCCGGTGGGGCCTCCCGCGTCGAGACACACGGCCACGCCCGGGGGGGTGAGGACGTAGTAGACGGTGCTCATCCCCTTCGGCAGTTTGTTTTCTTCGATGTATGAGGCGAGATGCGCTTTGATCTGGGCGTCGGTCAGGCACGCGATCGCTTTGATGTGGGACCATTTCGCTTCTTTCAGCGGTTTGGGGTCCGTGCACCCGGACGCCGGATACGGCGTGGTGTCGGTGGCGGAGCCGCGGTAGTCCACGCGGTTGTACGCCGGTTCGTTGGTGATGTCGGTGTACTGCTCGTCGACGGAGAAGACATTGGCACTGTTTTCGTCCTTGTTGACGCCCTCGACGAACTTGTCGATCAGCTGTTTCCAGTCGTTGTGGTAGTGGTTGGTCGGGTCCCAGTAGTCCAGGTACACGTTGCTGCCGTGCATGACCGGGTTCGCGTTGGCGTTTGCGAACGTTTCTGGGAGGGGGTCGAATGTCCCGCCTTCTCCAACGGTGAAGAGCACGTCGCCATCCTCGATCGTGCCGACCACCCGCGGCTGCAGCCCCACGCTGGTGGCGCCCACGCTCTCGACGATCGCGTCGGCGGGGGCGGCGAAGGTCGCGTAGACGACGCACATGAGCGCCGCCGCGAGCAGTCCGGCGAGCAGTTTTGTGACGTTTCGGCCGCTTCGGGGCCGCGGGAGGGGGAGGCGCGCAAAAGTGTTCACGAGCCGCTCATCGGCAACGCGGGCCCGTTTCCTTAGCCCCAACCGTGTGGAGCCCGCGACCCGCAATCGCGCCTGCCGGTGCCCCCCCGGCGTTCGATCGCGGCACGAAGTCGAACATCCGTCCGGCCTGCTTCGGGGGGCGCGCCGTGGACGCCGGCGGCACCGATCCTCTCGGGAAGCGCCCGCCCGGGGCCCAACCAGTGAAGGATCGCAGTGTCCACGCCGCAGATCGTCCGCCCGCCACTCCGCTCACGGATGCCCTCCTGGCTCTCGCCGAGCCACTGGATCGTGCGCCTGAACGCCCTGCGGGGGAGCCACCGCAACTTCTGGCTCGCGCTGACGGCGGTGCTCGTGCTGGGCGGGACCCTCGCGTCGGTCCTCGGAGCGCGCGCGGTCGCCGGCTCTGAAGCGCAGAAAGCCAAGCTCGCCTCGCACCTCGCCTCGGACGAGATCGCCGCCACGCTGAAGCTCGCGATCCAGCACGAGGAAGACCTCGTGGTGTCCGCCAGCGCCTACGTCACCGGCAACCCCCACGCCACCCCGGCGGACTTCGACCGCTGGGCGAACTCGGTGCAGGCGATGCGTCGCTACCCGGAGCTGCAGAACATCGGGCTGGTCGAGCTCGTGCCCGCGAGTCAGCTCAGGAGCTTCGAACGCTTCCTCGACGCCCACCCCGTGAGACCGCTCGGGCCCCACTCGGTGGCGCCCGAAGAAAACTTCCAGGTGCTGCCGCCCGGCAAGCGCCCCTACTACTGCTTCGCGGTGGCGGGGCTGGCGAGGAGCACCGCCACCTACATCCCCGGAGGCGCCGACTACTGCGCCCTCGCGCCCTCGCTGATCACCGGCATGGACTCCGGGGAAGCGAGCTACGCGCCGGTGGTCAACGGCTCCTCGACGACCCTTGGGATCTCGACCCCGGTGTACCGCGGCGGGAAGGTTCCGCGCACCGTGGCACAGCGGCGCGAGCGGTTCGTCGGTTGGCTCGGCGAGCTGCTGCTGCCGGACGTGGTGCTCGCGCGGGCGATCGAAGGCCACCCGAACATCGCGATCCGCTTCCGCTACCACTCGGGTAGCTCGAACGTCAAATTCGCGATCGGCAAGCCGCCCGCCGGGGCGCAGGTCTCGACCAGCAACCTCCACAACGGCTGGACCGTGCAGACGTTGACGGTCCCCGCACGCACGGGGATCGTCTCCAACACCCACTCGCTCACGCTGCTGATCGGCGGGACGCTGCTGAGCATCTTGTTCGGGCTGCTGGTGATCTCGCTCGGGACCGGACGGCGGCGGGCGATGGTGCTGGTGATGGAGAAGACCCGCGAGCTCTCCCACCAGGCCCTGCACGACTCGCTGACCGGGCTGCCCAACCGGGCGCTGGTGCTCGACCGCGCCGAACAGCTGCTGGCGCGGGCGTCGCGCAGTCCCGGCACCTACGCGGGCGCCCTATTCATCGACATCGACGGCTTCAAGCACGTCAACGACAACCTCGGACACGCAGCCGGGGACCAGCTGCTGAAGGTGGTCGGGGAACGCCTCCAGAGCACGGTGCGCGACGACGACACGGTCGGACGCCTGGGCGGAGACGAGTTCGTCGTGCTCGCCTGCTGCGGCGAGGGCGAGGAAACGCTGAACAGGCTCGCCGACCGCCTCACCGAGCTGCTGCGCGAGCCGGTGCAGCTGAAGGACGGGCGCAAGCTGTTCTCGGTCACGGTCAGCATCGGCGTGGCGATCGGCCGCTACGACAGCCCGGACGCGCTGCTACGGGACGCGGACCTGGCCCTGTACTCGGCCAAGGCCGCGGGCAAGGACCGCTACGAGCTGTTCGACGCGACCATGTACGCGGGCGCGAAGGACAGGCTCGCGCTGGAGACCGACCTCGGTCGGGCAATCGAGGAGGGCCAGCTGTTCCTCGCCTACCAGCCGATCGTCGAGCTCGCGACGCGACGGCTGCTCGGGGTGGAGGCGCTGCTGCGCTGGAAGCACCCGCGGCGCGGCGTGATCCTGCCCGAGGCCTTCATCCCGTTGGCCGAGGACAGCGGGCTGATCGCGCCGATCGGGCGCTGGGCACTCGAGCACGCCTGCCGCCAGGCCGCCGAATGGGCCGCCGGCGGGAATCCGACCAACATCTCCGTGAACGTCTCCGCGGCCCAGCTGGGACGCCGGGGACTGACCGACGACGTCAAGCACGCCCTCGCTACCTCCGGGCTGTCGGCCGAGCTGCTGACCCTGGAGGTGACCGAGACCACCCTCACGGGCGACGTGGAGGCCGCCGTCGAGCACCTCGAGCTGCTGAAGGGGCTCGGCGTGCGGGTCGCGATCGACGACTTCGGGACGGGCTACGCGTCGCTGTCGCAGCTGCAGCAGATGCCGGTGGACATCCTCAAGATCGACCAGGTCTTCGTAGCCGGGCTGGGCAGCGACCCGCAGTCCCGCGGCCTGCTGGAAGCGATCGTGGGCGTGGGCCGGGCCCTCTCGCTGTCGGTGGTAGCCGAGGGCGTGGAGAACGATTCCCAGCTCTCGGCGCTGCGGGAGATGGGCTGTGAGGCCGGCCAGGGCTTCCTCGTGGGCGAGCCCAGCGACGCCCGGGCGATCCTCGCCCAGCTGATCCGCGAAGCTGCCTCACCGCCCGTGGGAGCCTCCAGGGCCTGAGCGGGAACGGCGGGGCTCTGGCAACGCTAAGGCCCCACCGGGCTGGTGCCGATGAGCCACCCATGAAGCGCTCCTACCTCCTCCTCCCAGCAGTCCTCACGCTCGGCCTCGCCGGCTGCGGCTCGAGCTCCCACAGCAGCTCCTCCACCTCGGCCAGCAGCGGCTCCGCCGGTGCGGCACAGCAGGTCTCCCTCAATCCCGCCCAGCGGGCGCCCGTCACCTTCTCGAAGGACGCCGGTGCGGCCTTCACGACCTTCCGCAAGGCCATCTACACCCCCTACCAGCAGGGGGCCTTCAAGGGGAAGCCCAACCCCGCGCATCTGGCCGCTGCCGGCCAGGCGGCGCTTGCGGTCTCCAACGAGATCCACGCCGCCTACGTGGCGACGACCGAAAGCCCGCAGCTGGCCGCCCTCAGGGCGCCGATGAAGACGCTCGACGAGGGCTTCAAAGCCGCGCTCGTGAAACTCAAGGCGGGCCACTTCAACTTCGGCGAAATCCAGGCTGCCGCGGTCGCGATCTCCTCGATCAGGGGTGCGGCGGCGAGCGCAGGGCTCTCGATCCCCGGCTAGCCGGGGATCGGGGCGAAACCCCGCTCAGGCCGTCGTCGGCTGGTCCTCGCCGGCGCGGGCGTCGATCTGGCGCGTGAGCGCCTGGGCGTTCTGAGTCGCGCTCGGCGGCGGCGTCGCTGAGGGGGCCGAGAATGCCCCGCAGCACCGACAGGATCGTCCAGCGGCGGGGCCTGATGATGCGCGGCTGGCGGCGTTCGATCCCGCGCACGATCGCCTCGCCCGCGACGGCGGGCTGCAGGCGCTTGTGTAGCGGGCGGGGGAGGGTTTTGAGCATCATGTCGGCGAGCGTCGTCGGCGTCGAGGGCGCGGTGGACCATCTCCGTGTCGATGAAGCCGAAGTAGGCCACGCTGGCGCTGGCGCCGTGGGGGGCCAGCTCGACGCGCAGGGCGCGGCCGAACTGCTCCACGGCGGCCTTGCTCATGGCGTAGGGGACCGCCCCCACGCCGTTGGTGAAGGCGTAGATCGAGGAGATCACGACGACGTGGCCGCGGCGCTCGATCACCTGCGGCAGGGCGGCCTCGACGGTGCGGGTGACACCGAACAGGTCCACGTCGATGACCCGCTGGAAGGTCTCGGTGGGCATCGCCCGGAAGGTGGCCACGCGCGAGGCGATGCCGGCGTTGGCCACCACCACGTCGAGGCCGCCGAAGCGCTCGACGGTGTCCGCCACCGCACGCTGGACGGCACCGCGATCGGTGACGTCGGCGGACAGGCCCAGCGCGCGCGAGTCGTGCAGCTGTGAAGCCGCCCGCGTGGTCGCCTCCAGGTCGAGGTCGGCGATCGCGACCGAGGCGCCGCGGGCGATCAGCGCGCGGGCCGTGGCGAAGCCGATGCCGCGGGCGCCCCCTGTGACGAGGGCGACCTTGCCGCTCAGTGAATAGCTCGCCATCTCAGCCGACACTCTCGCAGATCAGATCCGGGCGCGCTCGCGAGCTCCGGGCGCGCGGTGAAAAAGAAAGGGAGCGGATCGCACCGGGCGAATCCGCTCCCCAAAACCATCCCCGAGGACGCCCCGCGATGGGGCGCCCGATCGCGGGGCTCACGCAATTACATTTTCGGAAGGAGTTCTTCTTTGAACCCGATCCAGGGGTTTTCTTTGGTTTCTTTGGCGTGGACGAGCAGGTTGCCCTTGAATTTCCCGCCTTCGAACTTCAATTCGGCATTTTCGCAGTCGCCGCCTTCGCCTTCATATTCGAGTCCGTCCGCTTCGCCTTCTTCGTGGGTGCGAGTCTTGATTTTGACTTCGACCCGCGGAATGCCTTCCGGCGCGTTCTGACCGATCTGGGTGTAGGCGACGGGCCCCTTTTTGCCTTCTTCGACCTCTTCTCCGCCCACAGTCTGGCCGGCATCCAGCGTGATCGTGCAGTTCGCGCTGTAGATGATTTTCACTTCGTTGAGGATCGACGCGGTCCCGTTGGCGTGGAATTCCCATTCGATCGCCGGGATTTTCACTTCGTGTTCGAATTTTTTCTTTTCCGCGTGGCAGCCACCGAATGTGACCTTGTCGATGAACGACGGGGCTACGCCTTCGGTGGTTTTGATTTCGCCTGCGCCTTTGGCGAGTTCGGTGCACTTGATCTTTTTCGCCCCGAAGCCTTTCCCTTTTTCTTCAAAGGGGAAGATGAACTGGTAGCCGCCCGTACCCGCAGATTGGGTTTCAAGTTTGACTTCCGGCCCACTGGCGGTGAATTCGCGTTTGTATTCTTTTTTCGCCAGCGCCGGCGCTGCCAGGGCACCAAGCATGAACATGGCGACCAGCGCGCAGATCGCGACCTTTGCCTTACTCATTGTGTCCGCAACCCTCCCTTTCGCCTTTGCTTTGCCAGGCGCCCCACGGCTACCCGGTTCCATCCCTTGGCGCACCCCGAGGCACTTCCCCCGCTGCCCTCGAGCGTCCTAGCGATATTGCGGACCATACCACTCCAGAGGCCTTTGTGGGGCTGCCTGCGGTCCGGCCGGACGGGCCCCTTCGGAACTCTAAAGAGGCGGCTGCTGGAGCCGCGGATCCTGCTCGCCGACCTCGTAGCCGGCGGCCCGTAGCTGCTCCAGCACGTCGCGCGTGTGCTCGGGGCCTCGGGTCTCGAGCGTCAGCGCCACGCCGGTTTCGCGCACGTGCAGGGGAATCGCCTCGCGGAGGTGCTCCAGGGCCAGCAGATTGGCCCCCGCATGGGCCACCAGGGCCAGCAGCTCGGCGAGCGCTCCGGGACGGTCTGCGACGCGCGTGAGGAGCCGCACGCGCCGGCCCGCCTCGGTCTCGCGGCGGCGTAGGACGGCCGACAGCAGGCCGCTGTCGAGGTTGCCGCCGGAGACGACGGCGACCGTGAGGCCGCTCCTGGGGGGAAGGCGCTCGCTGAGGAGGGCAGCCAGGGCCACCGCCCCGGCGCCCTCGGAGACCAGCTTGGCGCGCTCGGCCAGGAGCACGATCGCGCCGGCGATCTCGTCCTCCTCGACGGTGACGATGCCGTCCAGCAGCTCTTCCAGCAGTGGCCGGGTCAGCTCGCCGGGGCGCTTGATCGCGATCCCGTCGGCGATCGTGGCACCGCTCGAGGCGGCGGGCTCGTGCGCGCCGGACGCCTCGTCCAAGAGGCGGGCGTAGGGGGCGCAGGCGCTCGCCTGCACGCCGATCAGCTCCACCCGGGCCCCCGCCCGGCGCAGGGCAGCGCCGATGCCGCTCGCCAGGCCGCCGCCGCCGACGGGTACGACCACGCGTGCCAGCTCGGGGACGTCTTCGAGCAGCTCCAGGCCGACGGTGGCCTGGCCGGCGATCACGTCGAGGTCGTCAAAGGGATGCACCAGTGCCGGGCCGTCGGGGGCGTCCTGCGGGGCACGCTCCGCGGGCCAGGGCCAGGGCCTCCTCGACCGACTCGCCCGCGAGCGTCACACGGGCGCCCAGCCGCTCCACCGCCTGGACCTTGAAGACGGGGGCCTCGCGGGGCATGAACACCTCGCAGGAGATCCCGTGCAGCATCGCCGCCTGGGCGACGGCGCGGCCGTGGTTGCCGGCGCTGGCGGTGACCAGGCCGGCTGCGGCACGCGACCCGAGGGCGGCCACCTTCGAGAGCGCCCCCCGCAGCTTGAAGGAGCCCGTGCGCTGTAGACACTCGCACTTCAGGGCCAGCGGCCCGCCGGCGAGGGCCGCGAGCTCCTCGTTGGGGATGGTGGGCGTGTGCAGGACGTCGGCGGCGACGGCCGCCCTGGCCCCGTCGAGGTCGAGGGCTTCGATCAGCCGCTGGGCGCTCTCACTCACCGTGATCCACGGTATACGCTGGGTGGGGCCCGCCTTTCTGCCAGTGGACGCGACCCGGATCCTCACCGCGCTCGGACCGCAGGCCTCGCCCGCGCGACGGCGAGCGCCCGAGCGTGGGACGCTGCGGGTGGGGGCCGTGCAGCAGCGCTGGCACGCCGACCCACAGGAGCACGAGGCCGCCCTCGAGGAGGGTGTGGCGCTGGCGGCAGAGGCGGGCGCGCAGCTCGTGTGCCTGCAGGAGCTGACGCTGAGCCGCTACTTCGCGGCCGACCCGGCTGGGCCCCAGGCCGCGGGGGTGCAGGCCGAGGCGCTCCCCGGAGGACCGACGCACACCTTCGCCGCCCGCCTCGCCGAGACCTACGGGATCCCGATCCACGCCTCTCTGTATGAGAGCCGCGACGGAGACGGGCTCGGCTACAACACCGCAATCCTGGTGGCGCCGGACGGGCAGCTGCTGGGGAGAACGCGCAAGCTGCACATCCCGGTCACCACCGGCTACCACGAGGACCGCTACTTCAGCCCCGGGCCGAGCGGGGGCGGTTTCGCGCCGGTGGCCGTCGCCGGCGCCCAGGTGGGCCTGCCCACCTGCTGGGACCAGTGGTTTCCGGAGCTGGCCAGGGGATACGCCCTCGGTGGGGCCGACGTGCTCGTGTACCCGACGGCGATCGGCTCCGAGCCCGAGCACCCGGGCTTCGACACCGAGCCCCTGTGGGAGCGGGTGATCATCGGCAACGCGATCGCCAACGGTCTCTTCATGGTGGCCGTCAACCGCTTCGGTGAGGAGCCGCCGCTGCGCTTCTACGGGTCCTCGTTCATCTGCGACCCCTACGGACGCAAGCTCGTACAGGCGCCCCGCGATGAGGCGGCCGTGCTGGTGGCGGACCTCGACCTCGACGAGCGCCGCGACTGGCTCGAGCTGTTCCCGTTCCTGACCACCAGGCGCCCCGACGCGTATGGGGCGCTGACCGACGAGGCTTCGCCGCCGCACGCCGATCCGGGCGGCTGAAAAGGGGCCCCGGTAAAGCGAAGCACCCCCGCCGATACGCGCGCGAGGGTGCTTCGACCAGCTTCGCTCGGCTCGCGGCGAGCCCCCGCCCGGGGCCCGCCGCGGCGCCGAAGCGCTTGCCTCCGCCTCAGCCGGTGAACTTCGGCGTGATCACCCGCGTGTGCGGGTGGACGAACACCGCCGCCCGCGCAACCGGCGGGCACGACGCGTCGGTCATGACCGTCTTCACCGTCAGCGTGTGCGCTCCGAAGTGGAGCTTGCTGGGGTCGATCCGCAGCGAGAACTGACCGCCCTTCGCCTGGGATGACTTCAGCGTCTTGATCTTCTTGCCGTCCAGCATGAACGTGATCTGCTTGATCCCAAGCGAGCTGATGCTGACCGTGAACGGTCCGCGCTTGGAGCCGGTCCCGCCGTGGAGCACGATCGCCGACTCGTTGATCGCGCACTGGGCTTTGACCTGCTGTGCGGCCACGTTGACGACCACTTTGTTGGACGTCTGCGGTTTTTCGTTGCCCACCACGGTCGCTTCGTTCACGTACGGCCCCACGCTCGTAAGCGTGTGTTCGCACGTGAAGATCGTCGACCCGCCGACGCCGATTTCGCTCGCACCGCCGGTCATGCCGGTGCAGTTGACGTCGACCGTGTTCGTGATCTTCAGCGGGACGTTGCCCGTGTTGGTCACGATGATCTCGTAGTGGACAGTTTCGCCGACTTTCCCGGCCAGTTCAGCGGTCGTGAATTCGCCGGCGAGCTTCTGCTTCTTTTCGACCGTGAAGCTGGATTCCGCCGGCACGTTGACGACCACCTGGTTGGAGGTGTGGGTCACACCGCTGCCGCCCGGAGGCGTACCGGTGATCGTGCCTTCGTTGGTCCAGCTACCGACGGTCGTGAGCACGTGTTCGCACGTGAACGTCGTGTTCGCGCCGACCGCCAGGCTGCCCGCGCCGCCGCCGATGTTGGTGCAGTTGCCATCGGTGAGCCCTGAAAGGCTCAGCGAGACGTTGCCCGTGTTGGTGACGGTGATCTGGTAGTCCACGGTCTGGCCGAGTTTCCCGGTCAGGGGCGCCTTCGTAAAGCCGGCTCCCGTGCCCTGGATTTCCTGGGCCTTTTCGATCGTGAAGCTCGGGCTGGCCGGGACTTCGACGACGACTTCGTTGGATTCCTTTTCTTTGCCGTTGGCTTCGACCGTGGCGGTGTTCGTGTATTCCCCGGTCGCCGTCAGCGTGTGTTCGCACGTGAAGGTCTCGGATTCGCCGGCTTTGAGGGTCGTTTCCCCAGCCGGGGTGATCCCAGTGCATTTCACGTCCTTGAGAGCACCGAATGTGAGGGTGGTGTTCCCGGTGTTCTTGACGATGATCTCGTAGTGGACGACGTTCCCGATTTCGCCGCTCAGGCGTTCCTTCGTGAAGGCGCCCGAGATGCGCTGGAGCTTTTCAATCGAGAAGTTAGGTTCTTCGACTTCGACGACCACTTTGTTGGACGGCTTTTCTTTGCCGCCGCCTTCGATGGTCGCCACGTTGGTGTATTCCGGCTTGTCGCCCGACACCAGCTTGTGTTCGCAGGTGAAGGACTCTTTGCCGCCGATCGCCAGAGTCGTCGAGCCCGCCGGCTGGATGTTGGTGCATTTCGCATCCGAGAGGGGAGCAAATGTCACCGCCACGTTACCGGTGTTTTCGACCGTGATCAGGTAGTCGACGGTCTGGCCGACTTCCGCAGACAGGCGAGCCGTGGTGTAGCCGCCCGAGCTGCCGATGCGCTGTTCCTTGCGGATCGTGAAGTTCGGTTCTTCGGGTTCGATGTTGACTTCGACTTTGTTGGATTCCTTGAACTTGCACGGCGTGCCCGGGGTTTTCCCGTAGCCATGGCCGCACGAGTAGCCTTCTTTTTCAGCGCTTTTGGAGCATCCTTCGATCGACGCCACGTTCGTGTAGACCGGTTCGTCGGCCTTTACGAGGGTGTGTTCGCAGGTGAAGGACTCCTTGCCGCCGATGGCCAGTTCCGTCTGGCCCGAGGGCTGGATGTTGGTGCAGTGGGCGTCCGTGAGGGCCGTGAAGTGCAGCGCCACGTTCCCCGTGTTTTCGACCGTGATCTTGTATTCCACGGTCTGCCCGATTTTGCCGGTCAGTTTCGCGGTCGTGTAGCCGGCTTCGCCGTGGAACCGCTGTTCCTTGTGGATCAGGAATTCCGGCGATTCCGGTTCGATGTTGACTTCGACCTTGTTGGATTCCTTGTACTTGCACGGCGTGCCCGGCGTTTTGCCGTAGCCGTGGCCGCACGTGTAGCCTTCTTTTTCGGCCGTCGGAGTCTTCGAGCAGCCTTCGATCGCGGCCACGTTCACGTACGGGGTTTTCGTCACCGCGTGCGAGGACGTGTTCGCAGGTGAAGGACTCTTTGCCGCCCGGCGCCAGTTCCGTTGCGCCCGCAGGCGAGACGTTGGTGCAGTGGGCGTCCGTCAGCGCCGTGAATTTCAGCGCCACGTTGCCGGTGTTTTCGACCGACACGAGGTATTCCACGGTCTGGCCGATTTTGCCGGTCAGTTTCGCGGTCGTGTAGCCGCTTCGCCGTGGAACCGCTGTTCCTTGTGGATCAGGAATTCCGGCGATTCCGGTTCGATGTTGACTTCGACCTTGTTGGATTCCTTGTACTTGCACGGCGTGCCCGGCGTTTTGCCGTAGCCGTGGCCGCACGTGTAGCCTTCTTTTTCGGCCGTCGGAGTCTTCGAGCAGCCTTCGATCGCGGCCACGTTCACGTAGGGGTTTTCGTCGCCCTTGGCGAGCGTGTGTTCGCAGGTGAAGGACTCCTTGCCGCCTGGGGCCAGTTCCGTCGTGCCCGCGGGGGAGATGTTGCTGCAGTGGGCGTCGGTCAGCGCGGTGAATTTCAGCGCCACGTTGCCGGTGTTTTCGAGCGAGACCTTGTATTCCACAGCCTGCCCGACTTTGCCCGTCAGTTTGGACGTCGTGTAGCTCGATTCGCCGTGGAGCCTCTGTTCCTTGTGGATCGAGAATTCAGGCGATTCGGGTTCGATGTTGACTTCGACCTTGTTGGAGTCCTTGTCCTTGCACGGCGTGCCCGGGGTTTTGCCGTAGCCCTGGCCACACGAGTAGCCTTCTTTTTCGGCGACCTTGGAGCAGCCTTCGATCGAGGCCACGTTGGCGTAGGGCGATTCGTCGCCCTTGGCCAGCGTGTGTTCGCACGTGAAGGACTCCTTTGCGCCGACTGCCAGTTCCGTGGCGCCCGAGGGCGAGACGTTTGTGCAGTGGGCGTCCGACAGGGCCGTGAAGTGGAGCGCCACGGTGCCGGTGTTTTCGAGCGAGACCTTGTATTCGACGGTCTGGCCGATTTTGCCGGTCAGTTTGGAGGTGGTGTAACCACTTTCGCCCTTCAGCCGCTGTTCCTTGCGGATCGTGAATTCGGTGCTTTGGGAGGGACAAGAGCCGTAGCTCCAAGACGGTACGGAGTAGCCCCAGCTTTCGCTGCATCCGCTCGACGAGCCGTAGCCCGCCGTCACCGTGGCACCGGCAAACGCCGGAGACGCGGCCAAGACGGCAAATGCGACGATCAGTACTGCCGCTACCTGCAACTGCCAGCGACGTAGGAACGCGTGTCCCTCACGTCTGTCTTCCATGACCATGATCCGCTCGATCTCCTCTGATAAGAAACGCACGTGCTGTGCGTTATTAGGGTTGAACCAACTGCTGGACGAACGTACCAGAGGGGTTTGGCACGCGCAAAGTGTGAACCCGCCAACCCTCTCCAAGTCGCGGCAGGGGTGTGCAGGTGTAGCTGGCCAGACGTCCTACGGCAAAAGTTCTTGCAGAAACTGGACGCGTAGGGTTAATTCGGACGTCCGTCCAGGGCGCCCGGCGTCACTTGATGGTGACGGGAGTGCCGACCGGCAGCACTCTTCCGAGGCGCAGGATGTCCGCGTTACGCAGACGGATGCAGCCGTGTGAGGGACGCCCCGGGATGAGGTTGGGCTGATTGGTGCCGTGGATCCCCACGACACCTCCGCCCGGCCAGTCGGTGAGGGTCGCCGACTTGGCGCTGGTGCCAAACGCCAGCGGCCCGTAGGGGCCTCCTGAGGCGAGGTCCGAGAGGCGGTCGATGACGTAGAAGTTCCCGTGCGGTGTCGGAGTTCCGCGCGCGCCGATCCCGATCGGTGCCGAGAAGATCGTCTTCCCGGATTCGATCAGACGGATTTTCAGGTGCTCGGTGTCGACGACCAGCCAGTCGCGCAGGGGCACGAGGCGGCTTACGGCCGAGGCCGGCACCCAGCCGGTGCGGGAGTTGGGCAGCACCGGCATGTGGATCTGCAGCCACTTGCGATTGCCGGGGCCGGGAGCCATCGCGATCGCCTCCACCAGCATGCTCGTTCCGTCGGCGGTGCTGGTCGACAGGCGCAGCACCTTGTGGGCGCTGTTGCTGGGGGCCGAGCGCACCACGACCGGGCTTTCGATGAAGCCGTAGTAGGTGATGACGCCGGGGTGGTAGAGGGACAGGTGTTCCCCGGCGGCGCTGCCGGGCGCGGCGCCGATTGCGGCGAGGGCCAGGCTCGCCATCGCTGCGAGTGCGCCGGCAACCGCCCGCCGCCGGCCGCGAGCGCCGACCCGACGGGAGGCCCCGAATGAGCTACTCGAGCTCCTCACGAGCGAGAATCCCCGTCCACTCGGATCATTCTGGGGCAGGTTCGGGGCTTTATCAAGCGGGAACCGGCGCCGCACCCGGGCACCGCGGGCCGCTCGGGGCGGCCCCGCGGCCGCCCCTGGTGGTGTGTCCCCTCGGCTGGCCGGCCGCAGGCCGGCTCAGCCGGTGAATTTCGGCGTGATCTTGGCGGGCTTGGCCCTCACGAACACGCCCGTACGCGCGATCTTGGCGCAGCCGGCGTTGGTCATGACGGTCTTGATCGACACCTTGTGGGCACCGTAGTGGTACTTGCGCGGGTCGACCGTGACCACGAACTGGCCCTTCACCGCGTGGGCGGAGGTCAGCGTCTTGAGCTTTTTGCCGTCCACGTAGAACGTGATTTCCTTGATTCCCAACGACGGCACGCCGACGCTGAAGGGCTTCTTCTTGGAGCCCGACGCGCCGTGGAGGTTGATCGAGGACTCCGAGATGTCGCAGACACCGGCGACCTCCTGTTTGGCCGGCGGCGTCGGCGTCGGGGTCGCGGCGGCGGTCACGTTCACGACGACCTTGTTGGAGGTCTTCGTGCCCGCCCCTTCGTTGCCTTCCACGGTCGCTTCGTTGGCGTACTGGCCCACCGTCGAGAGGGCGTGTTCGCACGTGTAGATCGTCGACTGCCCCGGAGGCACCGGGTTGCTGCCCGGACCGCCGGTGATGTTCTGGCAGTTCGGGTCGGTGAGGTTCGAGAACATCAGCGGGATTTCGGAGGTGTTGGTCACAACGATCTCGTACTGGACGACCTGGCCGATCGTGCCGGACAGTTCGAAGGTCGTGAACGGCGCGTCCGAGGACAGCCGCTGGAGCTTTTCGATCGTGAAGAGGGCGTCGTATACGACCACCTGGTTCGAGGTGTGCGTGATCGGCGGTTCGCCCGGAGGCGTCCCTGTGATCGTGCCTTCGTTGACCCAGTCGCCCACTTCGGTGATCACGTGGTGGCACGTGTAGGTCGTTTCTTCGCCCGGCTGGAGTTCTTTGGCTCCTTCGACGATTTCCACGCATTTGGTGTCGGTGAAGTTGGAGAACGCCAGCGGCGTGTTGCCCGTGTTCTTGACGATCAGCTCGTAGTCCACGATCTGGCCGACGCTGCCCACGAGCGCTCCTGCCGTGAAGCCCTTGCCGGAACCACGGATTTCCTGGAACTTCGTGATCGTGAAGCCGGGTTTGTGTTCTTCTTTGAACTTCACGAGCACCGTGTTCGATTCTTTTTCTTTGCCGCCGCCCGTGATCGTGGCGATGTTCGTGTAGACGGGCTTGTCAGCGGCGACCAGCAGGTGTTCGCACGTGAACGACTCGGATTCCCCGGCTTTCAGGGTCGTTTCCCCGGCCGGCTGGATGTTCGTGCATTTCGCGTCTTTCAGGGCGCCGAATTTCAAGGTCGTGTTCCCGGTGTTCGTCACCGTGATCTTGTATTCGACCGTCTTCCCGGCTTCTGAGAACAGTTCTGCGGTCGTGTAGGCGACTTCGCCTTTGATGCGCTGTTCCTTTTTGATCGTGAAGTTGGGGGTCAGCCTTTCGACTTCGACGGTGTTCGACGTTTTTTCGACCCCGCCACCCGAGATCGACGCCGTGTTCTTGTACGGGTTTTCGTCCGCTTCAGTCAGCGTGTGTTCGCACGTGAACGTCTCGGTTTCCCCAGCTTTCAGGGTCGTTTCCCCGGACGGGCTGACCCCAACACATTTCAAGTCTTTCAACGCCGTGAATTTCAGGGTCGTGTTCCCCGTGTTCTTCACAGTGACCAGATATTCAACCTTTTTCCCAGCTTCAGAACTCAATTTCGCGGTCGTGTAAGCCACTTCCCCAGCAATCCGCTGTTCCTTCTTGATTTCGAAGGTGTGGCGTTCTTCGACTTCGACTTCGACCGGCGGCGTTTCTTTTTCTTTTTCGCCGCCTTTCACGGTCGCCGCGTTCGTGTAGATCGGCCCATCGCCTTCCACGAGCACGTGTTCGCACGTGTAGACCTTTTCCGCACCAGGCGCCAGTTCGAACGCCCCCAACGCCGGCGAGAAGTTCGTGCATTTCGAGTCTTTCAGGGCTTCGAAGCTCAGCGTCGTGTTGCCCGTGTTCTTGACCGTGATCTTGTATTCCACGGTCTCGCCGACTTCGCCTTTCAGTTTCGCGGTCGTGTAAGTCGGTTCGCCCTTCAACCGCTGTTCCTTCTTGATTTCGAAGTTCGGCTTTTTGATTTCGACTTCGACGGTGTTCGACGTTTTTTCGACCCCGCCACCCGAGATCGACGCCGTGTTCTTGTACGGGTTTTCGTCCGCTTCAGTCAGCGTGTGTTCGCACGTGAACGTCTCGGTTTCCCCAGCTTTCAGGGTCGTTTCCCCGGACGGGCTGACCCCAACACATTTCAAGTCTTTCAACGCCGTGAATTTCAGGGTCGTGTTCCCCGTGTTCTTCACAGTGACCAGATATTCAACCTTTTTCCCAGCTTCAGAACTCAATTTCGCGGTCGTGTAACGCCACTTCCCCAGCAATCCGCTGTTCCTTCTTGATTTCGAAGGTGTGGCGTTCTTCGACTTCGACTTCGACCGGCGGCGTTTCTTTTTCTTTTTCGCCGCCTTTCACGGTCGCCGCGTTCGTGTAGATCGGCCCATCGCCTTCCACGAGCACGTGTTCGCACGTGTAGACCTTTTCCGCACCAGGCGCCAGTTCGAACGCCCCCAACGCCGGCGAGAAGTTCGTGCATTTCGAGTCTTTCAGGGCTTCGAAGCTCAGCGTCGTGTTGCCCGTGTTCTTGACCGTGATCTTGTATTCCACGGTCTCGCCGACTTCGCCTTTCAGTTTCGCGGTCGTGTAAGTCGGTTCGCCCTTCAACCGCTGTTCCTTCTTGATTTCGAAGTTCGGCTTTTTGATTTCGACTTCGACGGTGTTCGACGTTTTTTCGACCCCGCCACCCGAGATCGACGCCGTGTTCTTGTACGGGTTTTCGTCCGCTTCAGTCAGCGTGTGTTCGCACGTGAACGTCTCGGTTTCCCCAGCTTTCAGGGTCGTTTCCCCGGACGGGCTGACCCCAACACATTTCAAGTCTTTCAACGCCGTGAATTTCAGGGTCGTGTTCCCCGTGTTCTTCACAGTGACCAGGTATTCAACCTTTTTCCCAGCTTCAGAACTCAATTTCGCGGTCGTGTAACGCCACTTCCCCAGCAATCCGCTGTTCCTTCTTGATTTCGAAGGTGTGGCGTTCTTCGACTTCGACTTCGACCGGCGGCGTTTCTTTTTCTTTTTCGCCGCCTTTCACGGTCGCCGCGTTCGTGTAGATCGGCCCATCGCCTTCCACGAGCACGTGTTCGCACGTGTAGACCTTTTCCGCACCAGGCGCCAGTTCGAACGCCCCCAACGCCGGCGAGAAGTTCGTGCATTTCGAGTCTTTCAGGGCTTCGAAGCTCAGCGTCGTGTTGCCCGTGTTCTTGACCGTGATCTTGTATTCCACGGTCTCGCCGACTTCGCCTTTCAGTTTCGCGGTCGTGTAAGTCGGTTCGCCCTTCAACCGCTGTTCCTTCTTGATTTCGAAGTTCGGCTTTTTGATTTCGACTTCGACGGTGTTCGACGTTTTTTCGACCCCGCCACCCGAGATCGACGCCGTGTTCTTGTACGGGTTTTCGTCCGCTTCAGTCAGCGTGTGTTCGCACGTGAACGTCTCGGTTTCCCCAGCTTTCAGGGTCGTTTCCCCGGACGGGCTGACCCCAACACATTTCAAGTCTTTCAACGCCGTGAATTTCAGGGTCGTGTTCCCCGTGTTCTTCACAGTGACCAGGTATTCAACCTTTTTCCCAGCTTCAGAACTCAATTTCGCGGTCGTGTAACCCACTTCCCCAGCAATCCGCTGTTCCTTCTTGATTTCGAAGGTGTGGCGTTCTTCGACTTCGACTTCGACCGGCGGCGTTTCTTTTTCTTTTTCGCCGCCTTTCACGGTCGCCGCGTTCGTGTAGATCGGCCCATCGCCTTCCACGAGCACGTGTTCGCACGTGTAGACCTTTTCCGCACCAGGCGCCAGTTCGAACGCCCCCAACGCCGGCGAGAAGTTCGTGCATTTCGAGTCTTTCAGGGCTTCGAAGCTCAGCGTCGTGTTGCCCGTGTTCTTGACCGTGATCTTGTATTCCACGGTCTCGCCGACTTCGCCTTTCAGTTTCGCGGTCGTGTAAGTCGGTTCGCCCTTCAACCGCTGTTCCTTCTTGATTTCGAAGTTCGGCTTTTTGATTTCGACTTCGACGGTGTTCGACGTTTTTTCGACCCCGCCACCCGAGATCGACGCCGTGTTCTTGTACGGGTTTTCGTCCGCTTCAGTCAGCGTGTGTTCGCACGTGAACGTCTCGGTTTCCCCAGCTTTCAGGGTCGTTTCCCCGGACGGGCTGACCCCAACACATTTCAAGTCTTTCAACGCCGTGAATTTCAGGGTCGTGTTCCCCGTGTTCTTCACAGTGACCAGGTATTCAACCTTTTTCCCAGCTTCAGAACTCAATTTCGCGGTCGTGTAACCCACTTCCCCAGCAATCCGCTGTTCCTTCTTGATTTCGAAGGTGTGGCGTTCTTCGACTTCGACTTCGACCGGCGGCGTTTCTTTTTCTTTTTCGCCGCCTTTCACGGTCGCCGCGTTCGTGTAGATCGGCCCATCGCCTTCCACGAGCACGTGTTCGCACGTGTAGACCTTTTCCGCACCAGGCGCCAGTTCGAACGCCCCCAACGCCGGCGAGAAGTTCGTGCATTTCGAGTCTTTCAGGGCTTCGAAGCTCAGCGTCGTGTTGCCCGTGTTCTTGACCGTGATCTTGTATTCCACGGTCTCGCCGACTTCGCCTTTCAGTTTCGCGGTCGTGTAAGTCGGTTCGCCCTTCAACCGCTGTTCCTTCTTGATTTCGAAGTTCGGCTTTTTGATTTCGACTTCGACGGTGTTCGACGTTTTTTCGACCCCGCCACCCGAGATCGACGCCGTGTTCTTGTACGGGTTTTCGTCCGCTTCAGTCAGCGTGTGTTCGCACGTGAACGTCTCGGTTTCCCCAGCTTTCAGGGTCGTTTCCCCGGACGGGCTGACCCCAACACATTTCAAGTCTTTCAACGCCGTGAATTTCAGGGTCGTGTTCCCCGTGTTCTTCACAGTGACCAGGTATTCAACCTTTTTCCCAGCTTCAGAACTCAATTTCGCGGTCGTGTAACCCACTTCCCCAGCAATCCGCTGTTCCTTCTTGATTTCGAAGGTGTGGCGTTCTTCGACTTCGACTTCGACCGGCGGCGTTTCTTTTTCTTTTTCGCCGCCTTTCACGGTCGCCGCGTTCGTGTAGATCGGCCCATCGCCTTCCACGAGCACGTGTTCGCACGTGTAGACCTTTTCCGCACCAGGCGCCAGTTCGAACGCCCCCAACGCCGGCGAGAAGTTCGTGCATTTCGAGTCTTTCAGGGCTTCGAAGCTCAGCGTCGTGTTGCCCGTGTTCTTGACCGTGATCTTGTATTCCACGGTCTCGCCGACTTCGCCTTTCAGTTTCGCGGTCGTGTAAGTCGGTTCGCCCTTCAACCGCTGTTCCTTCTTGATTTCGAAGTTCGGCTTTTTGATTTCGACTTCGACGGTGTTCGACGTTTTTTCGACCCCGCCACCCGAGATCGACGCCGTGTTCTTGTACGGGTTTTCGTCCGCTTCAGTCAGCGTGTGTTCGCACGTGAACGTCTCGGTTTCCCCAGCTTTCAGGGTCGTTTCCCCGGACGGGCTGACCCCAACACATTTCAAGTCTTTCAACGCCGTGAATTTCAGGGTCGTGTTCCCCGTGTTCTTCACAGTGACCAGGTATTCAACCTTTTTCCCAGCTTCAGAACTCAATTTCGCGGTCGTGTAACGCCACTTCCCCAGCAATCCGCTGTTCCTTCTTGATTTCGAAGGTGTGGCGTTCTTCGACTTCGACTTCGACCGGCGGCGTTTCTTTTTCTTTTTCGCCGCCTTTCACGGTCGCCGCGTTCGTGTAGATCGGCCCATCGCCTTCCACGAGCACGTGTTCGCACGTGTAGACCTTTTCCGCACCAGGCGCCAGTTCGAACGCCCCCAACGCCGGCGAGAAGTTCGTGCATTTCGAGTCTTTCAGGGCTTCGAAGCTCAGCGTCGTGTTGCCCGTGTTCTTGACCGTGATCTTGTATTCCACGGTCTCGCCGACTTCGCCTTTCAGTTTCGCGGTCGTGTAAGTCGGTTCGCCCTTCAACCGCTGTTCCTTCTTGATTTCGAAGTTCGGCTTTTTGATTTCGACTTCGACGGTGTTCGACGTTTTTTCGACCCCGCCACCCGAGATCGACGCCGTGTTCTTGTACGGGTTTTCGTCCGCTTCAGTCAGCGTGTGTTCGCACGTGAACGTCTCGGTTTCCCCAGCTTTCAGGGTCGTTTCCCCGGACGGGCTGACCCCAACACATTTCAAGTCTTTCAACGCCGTGAATTTCAGGGTCGTGTTCCCCGTGTTCTTCACAGTGACCAGGTATTCAACCTTTTTCCCAGCTTCAGAACTCAATTTCGCGGTCGTGTAACGCCACTTCCCCAGCAATCCGCTGTTCCTTCTTGATTTCGAAGTTCGGTTTCGCCGGTTCCACTTCCACTTCGACCGTGTTGGATTCTTTGACCTTGCAGGTCGTCCCGGGCTGTTTGCCGTAGCCGTGGCCGCAGGGGAATTCTTTTTCGTGGGACTTCAGGCAGCCTTCGATCGTGGCCGCGTTGGTGTAGATCGGGGCATCCGCTTCGACCAGGACGTGTTCGCACGTGAAGGTCTCTTTCGCCCCGCCGGCCAGTTCAGTCGAGCCGGACGGTTTGATGTTCGTGCATTTCGTGTCCGTCAGCGGACCGAACGTGACCGTCGAGCTGCCGGTGTTTTCGACCGTGATCAGGTATTCGACCGTCTGGCCCACTTTGGCTTTCAGTTTCGCGGGCGTATAGCTGCCTTCGCCCTTGATCCGCTGTTCCTTCTTGATCTTGAAGGTGGGCGTTTCCGGTTCGACTTCGACTTCGACGGTGTTCGATTCTTTGACCTTGCAGGTCGTCCCGGGCTGTTGGCCGTAGCCGTGGCCGCAGGGGAATTCTTTTTCGTGGGACTTCAGGCAGCCTTCGATCGAGGCCGCGTTGGTGTAGATCGGGCGGTCGCCTTCGCCCAGCACGTGTTCGCACGTGAACGTCTTCTTCGACCCGGCCGCGAGTTCGAATGACCCCGTGGGTTTGATGTTCGTGCATTTCGTGTCGGTCAGCGAGCCGAACGTGACGGTCGAGCTGCCGGTGTTTTCGACCGTGATGAGGTATTCGACCGTCTGCCCCACTTTGGCTTTCAGTTTCGCGGCCGTGTAGCTGCTTTCGCCCTTGATCCGCTGTTCCTTTTTGATCGCGAAGCTCGGCGAGAGTTCGACTTCGACGGTGTTGGACTGTTTGACCTTGCACGGCGTGCCGGGTTGCTGCCCATAGCCGTGGCCACACGGGAACTGGTACTCGTAGGACTTCAGGCAGCCTTCGATCGAGGCGGTGTTCGTATACGGGGCGTGGTCGCTCTGCCCGAGTACGTGTTCACACGTGAACGTCTCCGATTCTTTGGATTTCAGAACCGTGCTGCCCGACGGGTTGATGTTCGAACACCCCCCGTCAGACAAGGGCCCGAGGTTCAGCGTCGAGCTCCCCGTGTTGGTGACCGTGATCTTGTATTCGATCTTCTGCCCGATGTCCGCAGTCAGCTTGTTCTTCGTATAGGAGTTCTCACCGGCGATGCGCTGTTCCTTGACGATCGAGAAGCTGACCGACTCGCAGCCGAACTCGAAGTAACACTGTTCGCACCCCGAGCCGTACCAGCCGTAGGTGCATTCACCCCCACCGCCGTATCCACCCCCCGCGAGCGCGGCCGAGGGGGACGCAGAGGACACCAGCGCCATCGTCACAAGCGCGCCGAGCAGCTGCGCGACGAGCCAAAGCCGCCGCGACCTCTGCGACAGGCCCCACCCGAGAGCGATTCCGCCAACTGCGTGTCGACCCGATCGAGCGCGATGAATCATGGTCTCCTCCTAAGAACCGCAGGCCCGGGAACGGGCCCTATCCAATGAACGTGTGCCCCGCGTTCGCCGGCTCTCCCTCCAGAGAGCGGGACCGCATGTGCTCCCTTCAGGAAGCGCGCGGAGTGTAACCACCCGATCGGGCGCGTCCGCGACGGTGAACCTATCTTCCATGATCCCGAGTCGTCTCCTGTGACGTCTAGGCGCGCCCAGCCGAAGCCGTCGAGGGGCGCTATTTAGCCTACGCGGGGCAGAGTGGACGAACGTACCAGACGACTCGGGTGCCCGCAAGGAACTGTGAGGCAAACACCCGCCCCTCTCCCCCGAATGGCAGTGGGCGATCCTGGACTCGAACCAGGGACCTCTTCCTTATCAGAGAAGCGCTCTAACCAGCTGAGCTAATCGCCCTTCACAGCAACGGCTCAACAGTTTCGCATAGCCCGCCGGACCGCCGGGGAGTCAGCCGGCGGGAGCTACGCGACCGGCTGAAGGAGCGGCGCGCTCAACCTGCGGAGGCCACGCGCTCTGCCAGCTCGAGTGCCTCCTCGGGGCTGGTGAAGGCCATCTCGGCGCGGTAGCCCGACCGTGTGGCCTTGACCTTCACCTCAGCGCCGAGCGCGCTGCCCAGCGCGGCCGCGATCTCCGCCGCCGCCTGGATCTGGTCGGGGTGTGCCCCACCTCCACCCCGCCGCGCACGCTTGCCCGCCCCCGCGCCGTCGTTGCCGTCCCGCGCCCGCTCCTCGAGGGTCCTCACCGACCACTGCTGCTCGCGCGCTTCGCGCGCCAGCCGGCGGCGCTCGTCGTGTCCCTCGGCGAGCAGCAGGGCGCGGCCGTGACCCTCGCTCAGGGTTCCCTCTTCCAACATCTCGATCGCCTCGTCCGGCAGCTCGAGCAGCCGCAGCAGGTTGCTCACCGCCACCCGGCTGCGCCCGATCCGCCGCCCCACTTCCTCGCGGGTCAGCCCGAGCTCCTCCACCAACCCCGCACAGGCCCGTGCCTCCTCGATCGGGTTGAGGTCCTCCCGCACCATGTTCTCGACCAGGGCCAGCTCCAGCGAGGCGCTGTCCTCGCGCGCGCGTACGAGTGCCGGCACGGTCTCGAGCTGCGCCAGCTTCGCTGCTCGCCAGCGCCGCTCGCCGGCCACGAGCTCGTAGCGACCTCCCGGGCGCGGGCGCACCAGGACCGGCTGCAGCACCCCGGTGTCCCTGACGGAATCGGCGAGCGCCTCCAGCGACGCCTCGTCGAAGCGCCGCCGCGGCTGCTGCGGGTTGGGCGCGATCAGCTCGATCGGCAGCTCGCGCAGCTCGCCCGCCACGGCATCCGGGCTCTCACCCGAGGCCGACAGGATCGCGCTCAGGCCCCGCCCCATGCCGGGCTTCGGTTTAGCCACGCGCCGCCACCTCCTTGGCCAGCTCGAAATAAGCGGCCGCCCCGGCGCTGTGGGGATCGTGGTGGGTAACGGGAAGGCCGTAGCTCGGCGCCTCCCCCACCCTCACGTTGCGGGGAATCACGGTCTGGAAGACGAGCTCCGGGAAGTGCGCACGGACCTCCCTCTCCACGTCCTGGCCGAGACGGGTGCGGGCGTCGTACATCGTCAGGAGCATCCCCGCCACCGTCAGCCGCGGGTTCAGTTCCCGCTGCACCAGCGCGAGCGTCTCGAGCAGCCCGGCGAGGCCCTCGAGGGCGTAGTACTCGGTCTGCACCGGCACGATCACGCGGTCGGCGGCCACCAGCGCACACACCGTCAGCGGACCGAGCGAGGGCGGACAGTCGAGGATCACGTACTCGAAGGACTCCTTCACGTCCGCGAGGGCGTCCCTGAGGCGGTACTCGAAGCCGTCGATCCGGGGCAGCTCGATGCTGGCCGCGGCCAGTCCTTCCCCGGCGGGGAGCATCCGCAGACCTCGCACCGGGGTGTCGGCGAGGGCGGCCCGCGCGTCCACGTCGCCGGTCAGGACCTCGTACAGGCCGGGAGCGCGAGTCCGCTCGATCCCCAGCCCCGTGGTCGCGTTGGCCTGTGGGTCGACGTCTACCAGCAGCGTCTCGTAGCCGGCCTCGGCGATGCACGCCGCCACGTTCACCGCGGTCGTCGTCTTGCCCACTCCGCCCTTCTGGTTGGCGATCGCGTAAACGGTTCCCACCGGCCGCAACGCTAGCGCCGTTTGCGCCGCCGCGCCGTTTCCCGAGCCTCGGCCGTTTGTGCCGCCGCGCCGCGGGCGAGCTTCGGCCCGGACGTCCACACCGCGGCCCGCGGTGCGCTCCTCAACCTCCAAGCGGGCGCTTGCGCGCGATTCCGGGGCGGCGGGGAAAGCGCTCGGACGTCGGCTCGAGCTTGGCCCATACGTGCAGGTGCAGATCCGTGGCCCGTGGATATGGCGTGACAGCGACGATCGCCCGGCGCTCGAGCCCGAGCAGCTCCCCCGCCCTCACCGCCGCCTGCTCCTCCTCAGGATCGCGCCGGCCGCGCCAGTCCACGAGCACGCCCCCGACCTTCAGCAGCGGCGCCGCGTACTCGAGCACCAGCGCTTGGACGCCGAGCGCCCGAGCGCACGCGACGTCGTGCCGTTCGCGCCCAGGTGGCCACTGCTCCGCGCGCGCGCACACCACCGCCGCGTTGGGGACCCCGGCCGCCCCGAGCAGGTCCTCGAGGAAGGCGCACTTGCGACTCTGGCTCTCCAGCAGAGAGACCTGGCAGCTCGGTAGCGCCACGGCCAGCACCACACCGGGCATGCCCGCGCCGGAGCCGATGTCCACGAGCGCCTCGGCGGTTTTCAGCTCGGGCAGCTCCACCGCCACCAGCGAGTCTGCGAGGTGCACCTCGAGCGCCCGCTCGGGCTCGCGCACGCTCGTAGGCGCCCGTGGATCCCGCTCGATCGCGCCCAGAACCGCGGCCAGCTGCTCCCGCTGAGCGGGGCTGAGGCTGTAGCGCTCGGCCAACCCAACCAACGCCGCGGAGTGTTTCACGTTTTTCATGACGGTGAAACAACTTTCCGGCCCGAACGACCGCCGCGGAGCAGCACGTGGCGGGACCCGGACGACGCGCGGGGCCGCTCGGCGCCCCACGGGCCCCGCGGGCCCCTTGCGGCCCCGTTGGCGCCCCGTTGGCCCCGTTGGCCCCGGGCAGTGCCCAGCTTCGTGCCCTCGGCGGGGCCGTCTGCTCCCGCCGGGCGTTTCACGTTTTTCATGACGGTGAAACAACTTCTCGGCCCGAACCGCTGCGGCGGGAGGGCCTCATGGCGCGACCCGGGCCACACGCGCCGGCGTTCGCCGCCCAAGGCCCGGCGTTTCACGTTTTTCTTGACGGTGAAACAATTCAACCCGTGGCCGACCCCCAGCAGCGGGAGCTGACGGACGCCGAGCGCGGCCTGGTGGTGGGAGTCCTGCTCGGCGAGGGCCACTTCGGGGGCGACGGTCGCTACCCCCAGATCACACTGCGGATGCACGTCCGCCACGAGACCCTCTTCCGGTGGCTGGAGCGCCTGTTCCCGCGCTCGCGGCTGTATGGCCCGTACGGTCACGGCGGGCGCAACTACTACCAGTGGATGGCCCGTGGGGCCGCCCTGGTCGAGGACGTGCTCCCGGTCGTGGAGTCGCTCCTGACCGACGAGATCGACGCCCACGCGGCCCAACGCGTACGCGCGATGCGCGAGGACTATGCCGAGTTCTTCCGCCGCCAGGAACGTAACCCGACGGGGGCCGGGCCCGCCGGCGGTGATTGACGAGGGCCGGGAGGAGGGCTGGGCGACCGCGGCGACCGACGAGGACTGGGCGACCGCAGCCCCGCGGCGGCGAGCACCAACGGGGCGTTCCCGGCTCAGCTGTCCTTGGGGCTGACGATCAGGTAGCGATCGGGTTCGTCGCCCTCGCTGTGGGTGTCCACATCGCCGCGGTCACGCAGGTACTCGTGGACGATCCTGCGCTCGAACGCGGGCAGCGGATCGAGCTCCACCGGCGTGCCGGTCGCGAGCGCGTCCTCGGCTGCGTCGTCGGCCTGAGCCCGCAGCGACTCGGCGCGGCGCTCCCGATAGCCATCGGCGTCGATCACGACCCTCACCGAGGAGGGCCCCTCGGGGAACACGATCCGTTGGGCCAGGTGCTGGACTGCGTCGATCGTCTGGCCGCGGCGGCCGATGAACAGGCCGAGACCTTCGCCCTCCAGACGGCCGGTCAGCGTGCCGTCGCTCTCTTCGACCTCGATGCTCGCGTCGAGATCGAGGGTCTCGACGATTTCCTCCAGCAGCTCCTCCAGGGCCTCGGCGGGCTCAAGCTCCGCGTTGTCCTGCTGGGGCTCGGGACTCGCGTCGTTCATCTACGCCTCCCTGATCGTTTCTTCTTCTTGCGTGGCGGCCGTGGTGGCGGCGCGCTGGGACCCGTCGAGGTGCCGCCCTCGGCGGAAGCTCCGCTTGATCCTGCGCCGCTGGACGCGCCCGCGACCTCGGGCGCCGGCGTTCCCGCGGCGCCCGCCAGCAGCTGTTTGAGCGAACTTCGTGTTTTGCCGTTGGCCGAACCGTCCTTGGCCGGGCGTGGCGGCGGGGGCAATCGGCGGCGGATGATCGACTGCTGGCCGATCGTCCACAGGTTGGTCGTGATCCAGTACACGAGCAGCCCCGCGGGGTAGCGGAACAGGATCACCACGAACACGACCGGCAGCAGCAACATCAGGCGCCGCTGGTTGGGGTCGGCGCTGGCGGTGGCGATCAGGGTCGAGCCCAGCTGTGAGCCGACATAGAGGACGATCAGCACGACCAGCACGATCCCCGTGGCCTTGTTGGTGATATCCGGGATGAACAGGAACTTGGCCGAGTGTGGCTGGACTTCGTTGCAGCTCTTTTCGCCGACGAACTTCACCGGCACTTCGCCGATGTGCTGGACCATCTTGTGGGCGGCGTGGTTGTAGGCCGTGATCATCCCTTCCGGGCAGATGTGCTTCTTGAGGTCCGTGCGCAGCATGTAGAACAGCGAGATGAACACGGGCAGCTGCAGCAACAGCGGCAGGCAGGAGGCCAGCGGGTTGATTTTGTTCTCCTGGTAGAACTTCATCAGCTCCTGCTGCTGGCGCTGTTTGTCGTCCTTGTAGCGCTCTTTGATCTCCTGCATCTGGGGCGCCAGGCGCTGCATCTCCTGCATCGACTTCAGCTGCCGGTAGGTCAGCGGCACCAGCACCGCCCGGATCAGCACCGTCAAGAGCACGATCGCCAGGCCCCAGCTGCCCCCCACGAGGTGGTCGTGGATGAACACCATGATCCCTTCGAAGAGGCTGATCAGGGGCGCGAAGGCGTCCTCGATGATGTTCGCGAGGATCACGCCGGTGCGTCTCCGTCGGGGTGGGCGTGCCGATGGGCGGGGTGAGCGCCCTTAAAAAGGCGCTGGTCCTCGACCGGGTCAAAGCCTCCGTAGCTGAACGGGTTGCAGCGCAACAGCCGCCAGCCGGCCAGCACCAGGCCGCGGGCGACGCCGAACTCGCGGATCGCGTCGACCGCGTAGCGCGAGCAGGTCGGCTCGTACTTGCAGCGCCGCGGCAGCGCAGGTGAGATCAGGCGCTGGTAGAGGACGATCGGCAGGCACACGAGCGTGCGCAGGAGACGAACCGGCGCCGGCGGCTGCGAGTGCGGGGCCGCGGTCGAGCTCATGAGCCCTCCGCCGGGGCAGCCGTGAGCCCGGCCTTCGCCAGCAGCTCCGCGAGCGCCCCCTGCACGCCTTGCAGCCCATCGCGCTCAGCCAGCTCGGCCGACCCCGGACGCGCCACGACGACCAGGTCGTGACCGTCGCCGACCTCGCCGGCGAGCGCTGCGAAGGCTTCTCTCAGCACACGCTTGACGCGGTTGCGCTGTACCGCCCCGCCCACCTTGCGCGAGACCGACAGGCCGAGGCGGCTGGGGCCTGAGGTCGGGCTGTCGAAGACGTACAAAACGAAATCGCGCGTGGCGCTCGAGCGGCCGTGGCGATACACACGCTCGAACTCGGCGCTGCGTGACAGCCGTCCGCTGCGGGACGTGAGGCGCGGCTTGATCGCGTGCTCCTCGCTCACCTCGCGTGCAGCCAGCCGCGGCGTCTCAGGTGGAAAGGCGCTTGCGCCCCTTGTCGCGGCGGCGCTTGAGGGTCAGCCGCCCGGCCCGCGTGCGCATGCGCGCGCGGAAGCCATGGACACGCGCACGCTTGCGCTTCTTCGGCTGGTAGGTCCGCTTCATGCCGCATGGAGTATAGGGGTGCGGGAGGGCCTCAGTTCCGCCTGCGGTCAGGTCGACCGGGCTTCCGAATCGGAGCTCTCGGCGTGGCCTCGTGAGCGGCCCCGAAGGGCGCTTGGAAAATTCCTCGCCAATTGCGAGCAGCCCTCTCGGCGGCCCTGGGGCGTTGGCTATAGTCGCTGCTCCCGGGCCCTCGGGGTCCTCTTTCAATAGTGACGTTGGCCGCTTCTGGGAAGGAGCCGCAAGGCGCTGCCGTGAACCACGACCTCGAGGAGATTTGGTCGCACGTCCAGGCCCAGCTCGCGCTCGTGGTCGACGAGCCGACCTACAAGATCTGGCTCGAGCCCCTGCGAGCACTGGAGCTGCGCGAGCAGTCCGTCGTGGTTGCCGTCCCCGCACACGCGCGCCGCTGGATCCAGGAGCGCTACGGCCGCGCGATCCAGGCGAGCGTCGAGCTCGTGCTCGGTCCCGATTGGCAGCTGGAGCTGACCGAAGCATCCGAGCAGCCAGTCGAGCGCGGCCGCTCCGGGCGCCCGGCGGCTGTGCCGGCGCCCACGCAGCCGTCCTACCGCACGGGGCCTCTCGGCAACCCCAAGCTCACCTTCGAGCAGTTCGTGATCGGCGACTCCAACCGCCTCGCCCACGCGGCTGCGCTGACCGTTGCCGAGATGCCCGCCCAGGCCTACAACCCCCTCTTCATCTGCGGCCCTCCCGGCGTCGGCAAGACCCACCTGTTGAGCTCGATCGCCAACCTGCTGCTGCTGCACGCACCCGACCTCAGCGTCCGGGCGACCACCGGCGAGTCGTTCACGAACGAGTTTCTGGCGGCGCTCTCCTCCGGCGAGGCCGACCGCTTCAAGGCCCGCTTCCGTGACGTCGACGTGCTGCTGCTCGACGACGTCCAGTTCCTGCAGCGCAAGGCCCGCACCGAGGAAGAGTTCTTCCACACCTTCAACGCCCTCCACGACGACGGGCGCCAGATCGTGTTGACCTCCGATCGCCCACCCCACGACCTGCAGGCGCTCGAGGACAGGCTGCGAGAGCGCTTCGCCGCCGGGCTGATCGCAGACATCAGCCCGCCGGACCCCGCCACGCGCCTGGCGATCCTGCGTAAGCGCGCCCACCACGACGACGTCCAGCTCGACGACGAGCAGGCACTCGAGGTGATCGCCGCCCGCGTCCAGAGCAACGTGCGGGCGCTCGAGGGAGCGCTAATCCGCGTGGTCGCCTTCAGCTCGCTCAGCGGGCGTCCGCTCACCCGCGGCCTGGCCGAAGAGGTCCTCGACGGCCTCTACCCACAGGCACCCTCGCCCGGGACGCGGCCGCACACGATCGCCGAGATCCAAACCGCCGCCTGTGAGCTGTTCGGCATCTCCCCCGAGGAGCTCCTCTCGAGCTCCCGTGCCGCACGCGTAGCCTGGCCCCGCCAGATCGCCATGTACCTCTCCCGCGAGATCACCGGCCAGTCGCTGCTCTCGATCGGCCAGCAGTTCGGCGGGCGCGACCACACCACCGTCATGCACGCCTGCAAGCGCGCCTGTGCCCGCATCGACTCCGACGAGTCCTCGAGGCTCGCACTGCACCGTCTGTGCACAGCGCTCGGCTGCGAACCCCCGGCGAAGCCTTGACGTGCCCCGCGACCGCTGAGCCTGAGAGACTGCCCACCGTCAGTCCACCGGCTGTCCACCAACGCTTTCCATCAGATCCTCGATGAACGTTGGCTCTGCACATACCCACAGCCCCTACGTACTTCTCGATATCTCTCAATACCAATAGATGAAGCTCACCCTCCCCTCTTCTGATCTCCTGAACCAACTCCAGGGCGCGGTACGCGTGGCGTCGACCCGCAGCGCCGTGCAGGCGCTGTCCGGCGTGATGATCTCGGCCCAGCCCGACAGCCCGCCCGAGCTGCTGGCCACCGACATGGACGTGGGCCTGCGTGTACCGCTGAGTGCCGAGGTCGAGCGCCCCGGCGCAGTCGTGCTCCCGGCCCGGCTGCTGCTCGATGTCGTCCGCTCGCTGCCCGCGGAACAGTTGACGATGGAGCTCCGCAGCGCCGAGGGAGACGTGGAGCTGATCAGCGGCCCCGCCACGTTCCACCTGCGCACCCTGCGCGCGGAGGACTTCCCGACGCTGCCCGAGCCCGAGCCCGACACCCGCGTCACGCTCCCCGCGGAGGCGTTCGTGGAGACCGTCAGCCGCGTGGCCCGCTCGGCCTCCCGCGACGAGACCCGCCCGGTCCTCACCGGGATCCTGATGACCGCCTCCGGGTCGGAGCTGCGGATGGTGGCCACCGACTCCTACCGGCTGTGCGTCAAGCAGACGGCGATCGAGCCCGCCGTGCAGAGCGCGCTGGAGGTCAACGTGCCGGCCCGGGCCCTGCAGGAGCTCGTCCGCATCGCCTCATCCACGGACACCGACACGCTGTCGGTCAGCCGCGGATCCAACCAGGTGATCTTCGAGCTCGGCGACACGGTGCTGTCCTCCCGCCTGATCGACGGACAGTTCCCCAACTACCGCCAGCTGCTCCCCGACTCGGTCGACCACGAGCTGCGCATGTCGACCACCGAGCTCGGTGAGGTGGTGCGCCGCATCAGCCTCATGGCCCAGAAGAACGCGCCCCTGCGCCTGAGCTTCAGCGAGGGCACGCTCACGGTCTCGGCCCAGACCCCCGACATCGGCGAGGCCAGCGAGGCGATCCCGGTGCCGTTCCACGGCGAGGTGTTCGAGATCGGCTTCAACCCCGAGTTCCTCAAGGACGGGCTCGAGAGCATCGAGTCCCAGGAGCTGGTGCTGAAGCTGATCAGCCCCTTGCGCCCCGGCGTGATCGAAACACCGGAGACGGGCGACTTCGTGTACCTGATCATGCCGATCCGCCTGAACGTGTGAAGCCGTGGCAGCGCGTGTCCTGTCCGTGCAGCTGCGGGACTTTCGCAGCTACACGCGCGCCGAGGCCGCCCTCGGCGGCTCGCTGAGCGTCGTCCACGGGCCCAACGGAGCCGGCAAGAGCAACCTCCTGGAGGCCGTCTACTACGGCTGCACCGGCCGCTCGCCCCGTACCCGCAACGAGCGTGAGCTGGTGCGCTTCGGCGCCGAGGCCGCGCGTGTCACGGTCCAGCTGCTCGACGGAGACGAACCCCACGAGCTGGCGATCGGCTTCGGCGTGAGCGCCGGCGCGTCTCAGGCGGCCAAGCGCATGAGCGCGGACGGCGCCCCGGTGGAGCGCGTCCTGGACCTCGGCTTCCGGCCCCTGGTGAGCGTCTTCCTGCCCGACCGCCTGGAGCTGATCAAAGGCCCGCCTGCCCTGCGTCGCTCGCACATGGACCAGCTGGTGGCGGCCCTGTGGCCGGCCCGTGGGGCCGATCGCGGCGAGTACTCGCGCGCGCTGGCCCAGCGCAACGCGCTGCTCGCAGGGATCCGCGCCGGGCGCGCGTCGCGCGCCTCGCTGGGGGCCTGGGACCACGAGCTGGCGCGCGCCGGCCTGCGTGTGCGCGAGCACCGCCAGCGCGCCGTCGACCTGCTGGCCGAGGTCTTCGCCGAGCGCGCCCGCGGGCTCGGGGTGCTCGGCGAGGTCTCGCTGCGCTACCGCCCCCGGGTCACCGTCGCCGACGCCGAGGAGTACGTGCGCGAGCTCTCCGACCGCCTCGAGCGCGACCTCGAACGTGGCTTCAGCGGCTACGGGCCCCACCGCGACGAGCTGGCCGTGCTGCGCGACGGACGCGAGCTGAGGGTGTACGGCTCCCAGGGCGAGCAGCGCCTGGCCCTGCTCGCGCTGCTGCTCGCCGAGCGCGCGGTGCTGGCCCAGGAGCGCGGCCAGATCCCCCTGATGCTGCTCGACGACGTGATGAGCGAGCTCGACGCCGAGCGCCGCGAGATGCTCGCGAGCGAGCTGCGCTCGGGCGGTCAGAGCGTGATCGCCACCACCGACCTCGGCCACGTGCCCGGCGCCGGCGACGCGGCCGTGGCGCGCCTGCGGATCTCCCCCGGTGCCGTCATGCAGGAGGCCATCGCCGCGTGAGCCGCAGGGCCCCACGACCGATCTCCTCGGCCCTCGGCACGCTCGTCGACGGGCTCGCCCCGGCGACCCCCCTGGCCCGCGTCCAGCAGGCCTGGCCGGCCGCCGCCGGCCCCGCGATCGCCGCCGCTGCACGCCCGGTCGCCGAGCACGAGGGCGTGCTCACGGTGAGCTGCGAGGCGGCCGTCTGGGCCCAGGAGCTCGAGCTGATGGAGGGCGCGCTGTTGGAGCGCCTCAACGATGCCCTCGGGGAGCCCGCGGTGCGCGCCCTGCGTTGCCGCACCGGATAGCCGAAAAGTGGCTTCGTAAAGCGGGATTTTGCAGGGGTTTACGCCCGTTCCGGAGCCGCTTACAGCCCCCCCGCGTGCTACCATGATCACTACACAAGCCCCCGCTCGGAGCCGTGGACAATCAGCCCCGGAATCCGGGGCTCTTTTACGTCAAACGGAGGGCAATTGGCATCACGCGGCAACCGCTCGCCGGAGGGAGGCGAGCCCGGCGACTTGAACCAGAACACGCCAACTGGCGGCTCGGCCAGCTACGACGCACAGGACATCACCGTCCTCGAAGGCCTGCAGGCCGTCCGCAAGCGCCCCGGGATGTACATCGGCTCGACCGGTGTGCTCGGTCTGCACCACCTCGTATATGAGGTCGTGGACAACTCCGTCGACGAGGCCCTGGCGGGCTTCTGCAACGAGGTGTCCGTCACGATCCACCCCGACAACTCCGTCACCGTGGCCGACGACGGCCGCGGCATACCCGTGGCGAACATGGAGAAGGAGGGCAAGCCCGCCGTCGAAGTGGTCCTCACGGTGCTGCACTCCGGCGGCAAGTTCGGCGAGGGCACCGGCTACAAGGTGTCCGGAGGCCTGCACGGCGTCGGCGTCTCGGTCGTGAACGCCCTCTCCGAGGAGTTCCACGTCGAGATCCGCCGCGACGGCTACATCTGGAGCCAGGACTACTCCCGCGGCGACCCTCTCGGTCCCCTGGAGAAGGGCGCCAAGCTCGGCAAGGACGACTCAACCGGCACGATCATCACCTTCCTCCCCGACGCCGACATCTTCGAGTCGCTCGAATTCGACTTTACGACGCTCGAGGAGCGCCTGCGCGAGACCGCCTTCCTGACCCGCGGGCTGAAGATCACGATCGTCGACGAGCGCGCCGAAGGCCACTCCGCCTCGTTCCAGTACGACGGCGGCATCGAGGACTTCGTCACCTACCTCAACGAGAACAAGGACACGGTGCACCGCAAGGTGATCTTCTTCGACGGCGAGTCCGAGGAGGGGGCGGCGGAGGTCGCCATGCAGTGGAACTCCTCCTACCAGGAATCCGTCCACGCCTTCGCCAACAACATCGCCACGCGCGAGGGCGGCTCCCACCTCAGTGGCTTCCGCTCCGCGCTCACGCGCACGGTCAACAAGTACGCCCGCGACCACGGCCTGCTGAAGGAGAAAGAGGACAACCTGTCGGGCGAGGACGTCCGCGAGGGCCTGACCGCGGTCGTCTCCGTCAAGCTGCAGGACCCCCAGTTCGAGGGTCAGACCAAGACCAAGCTCGGCAACCCCGGGATGGCCGGCTTCGTGGAGGCGATCGTCAACACGGGGCTGGGCGAGTTCCTGGAGGAGAACCCCAGCGAGGCCCGCGCCGTCATCAACAAGGCGGTACAGGCCCAGCGGGCCCGTGAGGCCGCCCGCAAGGCCCGCGACCTCACCCGCCGCAAGTCGGCGCTCGAGAACTCGACGCTGCCGGGCAAGCTCGCCGACTGCTCGGTCAAGGACCCCGCCCTGGCGGAGCTGTTCGTGGTCGAGGGTGACTCCGCCGGTGGCTCGGCCAAGCAGGGCCGTGACCGCAACACCCAGGCGGTCCTGCCGCTGCGCGGCAAGATCCTCAACGTCGAGAAGTCACGCATCGACAAGGTCCTTCAGAACGTCGAGGTCCAAGCACTGATCACCGCCATCGGAACCGGCGTCCGCGACGAGTTCAACATCGAGAACGCCCGCTACCACAAGGTGATCCTGATGACGGACGCCGACGTCGACGGTGCCCACATCAGGACGCTGGCGCTCACGCTGCTGTTCCGCGAGATGAAAGAGCTGATCGAGGAAGGCTACGTCTACATCGCCAAGCCTCCGCTCTACAAGCTCGGGCAGGGCAGCCGCGAGCGCTACATCGAGAAGGAGTCCGAACTGGAAGAGATCCTGCTGGCGGAGAAGTGGGAGAAATTCGTGGTCCGTGACCGCCACGGCAAGGAGTTCAAGCTCACCGAGGCCCGTTGGCAGCGCTTCACGCGCCTGCTCAAGCAGTACGAAGGCTGGGCGCTCGCGCTGCGAGGACAGCACGGCTATGACGTCGTGCAGCTGCTGGAGGAGTCCTCGCTGCTGAGCGAGCAGGTGGGGAGCGCCGACACGGCCATCGAGCTGCTCAGCCGGGCCGCGCAGGACGCCGACACCCACACCACCGAGGTGGTCGAGCAGGACCCGCTCGAGATCCGCGTGCGCGCGGTCGAGACCGGGACCGGCTTCGCGCGTACCCACCGCATCAAGCGCAGCCTGTTCGAATCGAACGAGTACCGGCAGCTCGCTCGCGTGCACATGCAGCTGATCGAGCTCGCCGGGGTGCCCTCCTTCGAGGTCACCCTCGGCGACGCCAGCGAGACAGCCGCGACCTTCGAGGAACTTCACGGGGCCGTCATGAAGGTCGCCCAGAAAGGCGTCAAACTCCAGCGCTTCAAGGGGCTCGGCGAGATGAACGCCGACCAGCTCGGCGAAACCACGATGGCTCCCAGCACCCGCGTACTGGCGCAGGTGACGCTGGAAGACGCCGCCGCCGCCGACCGCATCTTCTCCAAGCTGATGGGCGACCAGGTCGAGCCGCGCCGCGAATTCATCGAAGAGAACGCCCGCGCGGTCGCCAACCTGGATGTGTAGGGAGGAGGTGATCGTCTGTGGCCAGCGCTGACGTGATCGGCGGGGGCAAGATCGAACCGCGCGCCCTCGAGGAGGAGATGCGCACCGCGTACCTCGACTACGCGATGTCGGTGATCGTCGGGCGCGCGCTGCCCGACGTGCGCGACGGCCTCAAGCCGGTCCACCGCCGCGTCCTCTTCGCCATGAACGAGCTCGGCCTCGGACCCGGCCGCTCCTACTCCAAGTGCGCCCTGATCGTCGGCGAGGTGATGGGCAAGTACCACCCCCACGGCGACTCCGCCATCTACGACACCCTCGTCCGTCTCGCCCAGGACTTCTCGATGCGCAACGAGCTCGTCGACGGCCAGGGCAACTTCGGCTCGATCGACGACGACCCGGCCGCCGCGATGCGCTACACCGAGGCGCGTCTGGCCCGGATCGCGATGGAGATGCTGCGCGATCTCGACATGGACACCGTCGACTTCACGCCGAACTACGACGGCAAAAAGCAGGAACCCGTCGTCCTGCCCGCGCGCTTCCCCAACCTGCTCGTCAACGGCGGCTCGGGGATCGCCGTGGGGATGGCGACGAACATCCCCCCGCACAACCTCCGTGAGGTGATCGGCGCCACGATCGCCTACATCGAGGACCCCGACATCGAGGTCGACGGGCTGATGAAGCACATCAAAGGGCCCGACTTCCCCACCGGCGGCGTGATCCTCGGCCGGGCCGGCATCCGCGACGCGTACGAGACCGGCCGCGGCCGCGTGCGCGTCCAGGCACGCGCCCACATCGAGCCGCTCAAGCAGGGCAAAGAGGCGATCATCGTCACCGAGCTCCCCTTCATGGTCAAGAAGGGCGGCGACGGCGGACTGATCCAGAAGATCGCCGAGCTCGTCAAAGACGGGCGCATCACCGAGATCGCCAACATCGAGGATCACTCCGACAAGCGCGGCATGCGCGTCGTGATCGAGCTCAAGCGGGACGCGATCCCCAAGGTCGTGCTCAACAAGCTCTACAAGCACACGCCGATGCAGAACACCTTCGGCGTCAACATGGTCGCGCTCGTCGACAACGTGCCGCGCACGCTCGACCTGCGAGCGGTGATCCACAACTACGTCGCGCATCAGCGCGAGGTGATCGTCCGCCGCACCAAGCACGAGCTGTCGGAAAAGGAGGGTCGCGCCCACATCCTCGAGGGCCTGCTGACGGCGCTCGAACACCTCGACGCGATTATCGAACTGATCCGCGCCTCGCGCGACCGCGACGCCGCCCGCGAGCAGCTGATCGAGCGCTTCGAGCTGAGCACGATCCAGGCCAGTGCGATCCTCGACCTGCGCCTCTCCCAGCTCACCGCGCTGGAGGCCGACGGCATCAAACAGGAGCACGCCGACGTGATCGAGCGCATCGCCGAGCTGCGCGCGATCCTCGGTGACGAAGACCGCGTGCTCAGCGTGATCAAGGAGGAGCTCACCGAGATCGGCGAGCGCTTCGGTGACGAGCGCCGCACCGAGATCAGCCACTCCGAGGACGAAATCGACATCGAGGACCTGATCGCCGACCAGCAGATGGTGATCACGATCACGCAGAGCGGCTACATCAAGTCGCTTCCCCTGGCCACCTACCGCCAACAGCAACGGGGCGGGCGCGGCGTGACCGGGATGGACATGAAGGACGGCGACTTCATCGAGCACCTGTTCGTGACCTCCTCGCACGACTACCTGCTGTTCTTCTCCAACCGGGGGAAGGTCTACCGCTCGAAGGTCTACGAGCTGCCCGAGGCCCAGCGCACCGCCAAGGGCCGCGCGCTGGTCAACATCCTGCCGCTGCGCGAGGGCGAGCGGATCCAGGCCGTCGTCTCCACCAGGGAATTCGCCGAGACGCAGTACCTCGTGTTCGCCACCCGCAACGGCACCGTCAAGAAGACCGAGCTGGCGGCCTACAACACGCCGATCAAAGCCGACGGGATCATCGCGATCAACATCCGCGAGGACGACGAGCTGCTCGCCGTCCGTGCCGTCGACCCCGACGACGAGATCATCATGGTCTCCAGGGCGGGCCTCACCGTCCGTTTCGCGGAGTCCGACGTGCGCGCCATGGGCCGCGACACCACCGGCGTGCGCGGCATGGACGTCGGCAAGAAGGGCAGCGTGATCTCGATGGACGTGGCCCGCGACGACATGGATCTGCTCGTGGTCACCGAGAACGGCTACGGCAAGCGCACCCAGATCAGCCAGTACCGCAAGACCAACCGCGGCGCCAAAGGCGTCAAGACGATCGGGCTGACCGAGGCCAAGGGCGCCCTCGCCGGCGCCCTCGTGGTGCGCGAACACCAGGAGCTGGTGTTCATCAGCGTGGGGGGCATGGTGCAGCGGACCGCAGCAGGGGGCATCTCCCAGCAGGGCCGCTCGGCCACCGGGGTGCGCGTGATGAACCTCAAGGACGAAGACGCCGTCAGCGCCGTCGCGCTGGTCGTTGACACCGGCGAGGACGGTGCCGAGGACGGTGTCGAGGAACCCCAGGGGAGCGGGCTCGAGGGGGATCCCGGTGCACCGGAGGACCCGGCCGTGCCCGCTGAGCTTCCGGAGGACGCCGACGCCGACGCAGGGGTCGACGACGGCTCCGGGCCGCCCTCCTAGCCCAACGGGCGCCAATCCGGGGGCGTCTCCTGCAAGAGCTCGCCCAGCGGCCCAAAAGTCGGCCAGGGCGCTCAAGGTCGCGCCCCAGGTATCCGAAGAAGGGGGGGTGCAGCGCCGCCCAGCGCGTCTCCTCCTCGCCCTGTCCGCTGCCGCCGCCCTCCCGCTCGGGGCTGCGGCCGGCGCACAGGCCAGCGCCCATACCCGATCCTGGACATCGGCCCCGCTGGCCGCCGCCGCGCATGCCCGCGCACGCGCCCACAGCCGCTGCGCCGCCGCCCGCCGCGCCCAGCGCCGCCACCACCGCTCCCGCCGCCCACTGGCGGCCTGCGCGAGGGGCAGGAAGGCCCGCTCTCATCACGTGAGCCTGCGGCTCCATGGCAGCAACGCCTCCGGGCACGAGCCGCGCGCCGGCATCCGCCCCCCGTCCGCCTCGGCGGGCGAAAACCGCGAGGCCATGATCGCCGCCGTGCTCGCCAAACCCTGTACCGAAACCGGAGTCACCCCGACACCCGCGAACATCGCCGTCGTCCGCGAAGCCATCCTCTGCCTCATCAACCAGAAGCGGGCCGCCGAAGGCGAGCAGCCCCTGCGCACCAACCCGAAGCTCCAGGCGGCGGCCGAATCCCACAGCAACGAATGCGTGGAACTGGACTACTTCGCCCACGTCTCCCCGTCCGGCGAGACACCGGTCGAAAGGATCCAGGGCTCCGGCTACCTTCCCTCGCCGTTCGACGGCTACGTGCTGGGCGAGAACCTCGCCTGGGGCACCTACGAACTCGGGACCCCGCAGGCGATCGTGGCCGCCTGGATCGCGTCTCCGCCCCACCTCGCGAACATCCTCGAAGGCCGCTACACCGAAACCGGGATCGGCGTGACCCCGGCCGTGCCCTCCTCCCGTGGCGAAGGCGCCCCCGGCGCCACCTACGCCCAGGAGTTCGGGGTCATCATCACCTGACCCGCGGTGTTGCGGCGCCTCCATGGCGCCTGCCGGGACTCCGGCCCCGCACGCTGCGGGGAGCACTCCACGGACCCCGGACCGCCGTCGCCTGGTTTCGCTAACCTGGCCAGACCAGAGAAAGGAGGTGGTCCTAACGTCTGACAGTACTTGCGGGACCCTGGAGGTGACCGGCCGTTAGGTCGGGAGGCTGGTCCGCTTAGCGGAATCCAACCCGGGACACCCCGAGACGGCCGCCGGTCCTGGTCCCTCCGGCGCGTGAAGGTCGGCCTCGGTCCATCCAGTCAGGAATCACTGCGAGGGGCGTATGCCTACAGGGCTGCGCCCCTCGCCGCATTTCCGCCCGCCCGCCGACGCCCGCCGCGGCCCCACGGCGCCCGCGGACCCCGAACGCTGCGGCCGGGTGTCCGTCGCCCTAAGCCGCCCGGGGCAGGTACTGCAGCCAGGCCGCCGGGATCGTGGGGCTGGCGACGTGGATGAAGATCTCCGCCCGCGGCGAGCTGGGAGCGTGGCGGGGGTGCATGCCCGCCTGGCCGGGCGTGCGGTCGCCCTTACGCCGGTTGCAGGGCGCGCACGAGGCCACGATGTTCTCCCAGCTGGAGGAGCCCCCCTTCGATCGCGGGATCACGTGGTCCACGGTCAGATTGGAGCGCGCGCCGCAGTACTGGCAGGTCCAGCTGTCGCGGGCGAACACCGCCCGGCGGGTGATCTTGCGCCGGTGGGCGTCGCGGGGAACCCTCACGTAGGTGATCAGCCGGATCACCACGGGTCGAGAGATCGTGGAGGACTCCGAGTGCAGCTTGGTCGGTCCCCGCTCGAGCAGCTCGGCCTTGTCCTTCAGCAGCAGCACCACCGCGCGGCGCACGGTGCACACGTTGATGGGCTCGAACGTCGCGTTCAGGACGAGCACCCGACCACCCATCGCCGAAGTGGGCGATGAGGCAGGTCCGTGCCGTTGGTGCGGTGAGGACGACACGGACCCCACCGGCTCTGGTGGGACTGTGCTCTCCATTCTGCGGCCCGAGTCTAGCGGGGGTTCTCGGCCGACGCCAGCGCTCCCACGGGGTCCGTCGCCGCCGGATAGCTGCCCATCACCCGCACCGCTTCGCAGATCTCCCGCAACCCGGCGAGCGCCTCCAGCACCCTCGGCTCCTCGCCCCGGGCGGCCAGGTCGGTGAAGAACACGTAGTTGCCGAACTCCTCGCGGCGGGGCCGGGACTCGATCTTCGTCAGGTTGATGTCGCGCTCGGCGAACTCCTGCAGGCAGCGCACGAGCCAGCCCGCGTGCTCCGCGCCGCTACCCCAGAACAGCAACGAGGTTCGCCACGTCGAGCCCGGGGTCCCCTCCAGCGGAGCCTCCCGCTGCTCCCCCGTGCGCGCCAGCCACACGAAGCGGGTCTCGTTGTCGTCGCGGTCCTCGACCCCGTCGCGCACGATCGTGCCCCCGTAGATGCGCGCCGCCAGCACGGTGCCGATCGCGGCCCTGCCCGGCTGCTGGTCCCCGGCCACGGTCCTGACGGCCTCCGCCGTCGAGCTCGCCGGCAGCACCGTCGCGTGGGGCAGCTCGGTACGCAGGAAGCGCGAGCACTGCCCCGGCACCTGGGGGTGCGTGAGGACGGTCTCGATCTGCGACAGCTCCACAGGCCCGCAGGCGATCAGCGAGTGGCGCACCCGCAGCAGGGCCTCGCCCACGATCTCCACGTCCGAGGCCTCCCCGGCGAGCAGGTCGAGCGTCACGCTGATCGAGCCCTCGAGCGAGTTCTCGATCGGCACCACCGCCCAGTCCAGCTCGCCCGCCCGTAAGGCCATCACGGTCTCGTAGATGCTCGCCAGGCCCACCGGCTCCAGCGACCCGGGCCGCGCACTGCCGAGCAGGGCCTCCTCGCTGAACGTGCCCTCGGGTCCGAGGTAGCCGGCCCGCGGCAGCTCCGTGGGGCCGTCAGCCGCTGCGGTCATCGGCGGCAGCCCGTCCGTCGTCCCCGCCGCCGGTGATCGCCAGCCGCACCGCTTCGGCCTCCTCGGGGGAGAGCTCCAGTTCCGCGTGCCCCTCCCGCACCTGCTTGCCGTACACCCGCGCCTGGTCGCGGTGGTGGATGCACGACAGCACGATCCCCGAGCGTTCGTCGTCCAGCAGGGCGATCGACATCGACTGGCGCCCGGAGAGCTCGTTGTAGGCGTCGTAGCGCACGAGCGCCCGGTGGGAGATGACCCCCCGCAGGTCCTCCTCGATCTCCCCGAGCCGCGCGTCCAGCCGCGCACCGCTCGCCCGCACCTCCTCCTGGATCTGACGCAGCGCGTCCTGGACGCCGGCGGCGTGGGCCACGAGGTCCTGCTCTCCAGAGTCGCCCAGCACGGCCGTCTGGGCCCGCCGCAGCCTCCGCAGCGAGACCGCCAGCGCCACGCAGCCGATCAGCGCCACCACGGCCGCCGCTGCCGCCGCGATCGCGATGATCCCGTGCGTGTCCGTCAGCGACGTGGCCATCGAGGAAAAAAATAGCCCACCGCGCGGCCCGCCAGGCCGGATGCCCCTCGCCGAGCCCGCACGCTCGGGCGCAAAAAGAAGGGCCCCGGGAGCTTTCTCCCGGGGCCCTTGCAAAAGCAACCTCAGCGGTCGCCCGTCCAGCCTGTGATCCCTAGTTGGGGAACGTCGGCTGCGGCGGTTCGATCGTGAAGTTGGCCGTGTAGGTGGTGTACGGCGCGTTTTCGAGGCTCGCTTCGATCAGCGAGTCGCCCGATGCACACGACGAGTTGCCGATGATCACGGCGAACGCGTTGCCGTCGTTGTCCAGGTAGAGCGTCCCTTCTTCGAGATTCTGTTCGGTCTCGGGGTAGCCCTCCGGGCCCATCACGATGGCTTCCGTGTGCGGCCACTTTTTGCACCGCGAGGTGAGCTGCGAGCCCTTCACGTTCACCGGTTCCTCGGCGAACACGGGCGGGAACTCGACCTGCACGATGGTCGCCACGTCGCTGTCTTCCTCACCCTCGACCTTCTTTTCCGGCGTCACGTACACGCCGGGGGTCGTGGGCCGCGGCGGCAGCACCGTGAAGCCGGTGGTCACCGTCGTGTACGGGGCCGATTCCAGGTGCGCGGCGATGAGGCTTTCGCCTGCCGCACACGAGGGGCCGCCGATCACGACCGCGGTCGCGTTGCCGTCGTTGTCGAGCCGCACCGAGAAGCTGGGAGCGCTCGACGGCGTTCCACTCCGAGGAAGGCTGCTGGCTGCTCGTACGGGGTCCGCCAGTAGAGCTTGCCGTCGCAGCGGCTGTAGAGCTCGTTGGCGCTGATCCGCACGTACGTCTCGGCGTAGACTTCTTCGCACTCGACTTCGATGACGTCGGCGACGCTCGAGGCGGCACCGAACTCACCCTGGTCCATGAACGAGCTGGGCAGCGCGTGCACGACACACGTTTCCGGCGAACCGGTGACACCGCCCTCGGACCTGGGCTTTGCCTTCTTGTGATGGGTCGCGTGCGCAAACGCCGTGCCGCTCAGCAAGAACAGGCTGAGGGCAAGGACCGCGAGCCCCGCGAGAAGGTTCCGTCTTTCCATGACTTCCTCCAGTTGTCTCCCCCGCCGCACGGGACCACGGTTTCGCTGTCCAGGAAGCACGCCCCCCTAATCCGAGCGGCTCCCCCTGGCGGGATTTATCCCCTGTTAATACCGCTTTTGCGGCCGTTTGGCAAGCTCGCCGACCGTCCCGCGGGGCTCGGATCGCCCGATCTGGAGCGGGCTGGCGGCTCGGCTCGATCCCGCTGAGGGGACCTCGGAGCCCGAGAGGCCCGGGAGCGGTTTGCCCCCGGGCCCATCGGCTATGTCGTTGCGGCTCGCCCAGCCCGCTCCCCTAGTTGGGGAACGAGGGCTGCGGCGGTTCGACCGTGAAGTCGGTCGTGTACGTCGTGTACGGCGCGTTTTCGAGGCTCGCTTCGATCAGCGAGTCACCCGCGGCGCACGACGAGTTCCCGATCAGCACGACGAACGCGTTGCCGTCGTTGTCGAGCCAGATCGTGGTTTCTTCGCCGTTGTTCTCGGCTTCCTGGGGACCGTAGGGGCTCATCACCACCCATTCGGTGTGCGGGTACCGTTTGCAACGCGAGTACAGCTGCGACGCGTTGACGTTGACGGGTTCCTCGGCGAACACGGGCGGGAACTCGACCTGAACGATCGTCGCCACGTCGCTCGCGACCTCACCCTCGACCTTGTTGGCGGGGGTGGCGAACACGCCCGGCGCGGTCGGCCGCGGCGGCAGCACCGTGAAGCCGGTGGTCACCGTCGTGTACGGAGCCGATTCCAGGTGCGCGGCGATCAGGCTTTCGCCCGCCGCACACGAGGGTCCGCCCAGCACGATCGCGGTGGCGTTGCCGTCGTTGTCCAGTTCGACCGAGAAGCTCGGGCCGGTGGAGTACTTGCGGCTCCTGCTGCAGCTCCGCAGGGCTCCGCCTGGTACGGCGTACGCCAGTAGAGGTGGCGGTCGCAGCGGCTGTAGAGCTCGTTGGCGCTGATCCGCACGTAGTGCTCGGCGTAGACTTCTTCGCACTCGACTTCGATGATGTCGGCGACGCTCGACGAGGTGCCGAACTCACCCTGGTCCATGAATGCGTTGGGCATGGCGTGAACCACGCAGGTTTCGGGCGAGCCCGTTGAACCGCCCTCGGCATTCGGCTTGGCCTTCTTGTGATGCGTAGCGTGCGCGAACGCGGTCCCACTCAGCACGAACAGGCTGAGTGCGAGGACAGCAAGCCCCGCCACAAGGTTGCGTCTCTCCATGACTTTCCTCCAGTGGTGTCGGTTGTCCACCCGCGCTTACGGTCTCCGACCGGTTCTCGAAGTCACCCCCCGGCGCCTTCGATGGCGGGACTTATGGACTTGTTAATACAGGCTGCCCACCCCCACCGCAAGAAAGCGCGACCCGCTTGGGCCGGACGAACCACGCCACCCGGACCGGGCGGATGCGGGCTTTCGCGGCCACCACCGCGTGGCGCCGTCCCCGGGAGGCGCCGGGGATCCAGGCCCAGAGCCGCGCGGGGGGCCTCCGTGACCCGCGCCTGGGGCCTCCGGGCCGGCCTCGCACCCTGCCCTCGCAACGGCCTCGGGGCCGGCCTCGCACCCTGCCCTCGCAACGGCCTCGGGGCCGGCCTCGCACCCTGCCCTCGCAACGGGCGCCGAGAGCGGCGCCTGCCCGGTCTCGACGGTGCCTCTCAGGCGGTGGCCGGAACCCGCGCCCGCGCCCTGCCCTTGCCGGGCGCCCCCGCCCCTTAAAGCCCGAAGGCCCCGGAAGCGGTTGCTCCCGGGGCCCTCGGTGACAGTCTCACTGGTCTCCCAGCCTGTCCTCTCGTTCCTTAGTTGGGGAACGAGGGCTGAGGCGGTTCGATCGTGAAGTCAGTCGTGTACGTGGTGTACGGCGCCGCTTCGAGGCTAGCTTCGATGAGGGTCGTACCCGACGCGCACGACGCGTTGCCGATGAGAATCATGAAGGCGTTCCCATCGTTGTCGAGTTTGAGCGTTTCGGTTTCCTCACCGGTGACGGTGTGCGGGTAACCGCGTTCGCTCATGGTGATCACTTCGGTGTGGTCGCCGTATTTGCAACGTGAGTACAGCTGTGAGAAGTCCACGTTGACGTATTCCTCGGCGAACACGGGCGGGAACTCGACCTGGACGATAGTCGCCACGTCGCTGAATTCCTCACCCTCGACCTTTGTCGCCGGAGTGGCGAACACGCCAGGCGTCGTGGGTCGCGGCGGCAGCACCGTGAAGCCGGTGGTCACCGTCGTGTAGGGCGCTTCCGTGAGGTGTGCGGAGATGAGGCTTTCGCCCGCTGCGCACGAGGGGCCGCCGAGGACGACCACCGTGGCGTTACCGTCGTTGTCAAGCGTCGTTTCAACGCTCGGCCCCGAGGTGAAGCCCCAGCCATCCTGTTCAGGCTGGTTGGCGGTAGGAGTCCTCCAGTGCAGGTACTTGTCACAACGGCTGTAAAGCTCGTTGGCGCTGATCCGCACGTGGTGCTCGGCGTACACTTCTTCGCACTCGACTTCAATGACGTCGGCAACGCTCGACGAGGCGCCGAACTCACCCTGGTCCATGAATGCGTTGGGCGTCGCGTGAACCACGCAGGTTTCCGCGGAGCCCGAGCCGCCCTCACTGCGCGGCTTCGCCTTCTTGTGGTGGGTCGCATGCGCGAACGCGGTCCCGCTCAGCACGAACAGGCTGAGCGCGAGGACAGCGAGCCCCGCCAGAAGATTGCGTCTTTCCATGACTTTCCTCCAGTGGTAGTACTTGTAAACCCGCCACCCCGGTAGCAATCCATACTCCGGGAAGCCAGCCCCCATTCGGCGACTATCCCTGGCGGGAACTACGAGTCTTATACAGGTTCATCTGCCGGGGCGCAAGTGCCGCATATGAGATCCCGGCCACACCTTGGGGGCCAATCCCCGACCGCCGCGGCGGGCCCTATTCGAAGATCGCCAGGAAGCTGCCCTTGTTGTTTTCGAGGTTGGTCTCGCCGGGCACCGCTTCCACCGACACTTCGACTTTCGAGGCCGCGCCCGTGGGGATCCCCGTGACGGACACCTGCGCCGCCGCCGTCTTGCCGGCTTCGAGCTTTTCGATCGAGCCCGAGGACTTGTACTGCTTGCCCCCCGCCGACACCGTGACGGTCACCTTGAGGTTCGTCGAGGTGGATTCGCCGGCGTTTTCGACGGACACGCTGAAGGTCGGGTTGCCGCCGCCGCTGAGGTGGTTCAGGGTCGGTTCCGCCGCCAGTTCCGTGGACCCCACGCTGACGCCCTTCAGCGCGCTGCCGTGGGTCCCGCCCGTGGTGGCCTGGCCCGTGCTGGTCGTGCCGGTCAGCCGGGAGCTCACGGTGTTCGGTTCCAGCCATCCGAGGTTCGGCAGGAAGCGGGAGGGGCTGGTGGGGATGCCGTGCACGCCGTGTTCGCTCAGCGACTGCTGGATCAGGGGCGCGGCCCGCTGCGAGTACAGCACGTCGGAGGCCAGCAGGATCTGCATCGCTCCGGCGATGTATTCGATCGACTGCTTGTCTTTGCCGCCGAGCGCCTTGGGCAGCAGCCCCGTCAGCTTCTCGATCGCTTCGACGCGCAGGTTGTAGGTCAGCAGCAGGTTGCGCTGGGCCCCCGACATCTCGCTCGGCACGCTGAGGCCCTGCACGCGGGAGGCGAACCCCTGTGCCTGGATGCGCAGCTGGTCGACCTGCTCCTCGACTTCGAGCGCCTGCTTGCCGGAGGCGCTCGCGAGGGTCGTGAACAGCGGCGTCGCCACCTGTTCGGCCGATTCCCGCGCGATCGTGCTCACGGACTGGTTGTAGTTCTTCAGGGCCTGGGTTTTTTCGCTTTTGACGCAGCCGCTGACGATCAGCACGATCACGATCAGCAGCGCCACGCCCCACCCCGAGGGCCACCCGCCGCCGGACGATCAGGGTGTGCTCGTCGGACCCCGCCGGGGCCGCCCGGTCCGGCCCCGCCGGATCGCGGGCTACGGGGCCGCGGACGCCTCGGCCGGGGCAGCCGAGCTGCCGGCTGCTGAGCCGTCTCATCCCCGTCGTCGTCAAAGAACGACAAAAGTGCATTCCTTTTGCAGGTACTTCACAAGCAGGCGAAGTATGACTGGCGCTCCCGTCAGCCCGTTTTCTTGCAACTTCGCGCTCATCCCTACCCATTTGCGGACCCCTCTCGCAAGGAGTGCCGCCTCCCACGGCGAACGCGCAATCCGGTGGACTCGCAACGGACCCTGATCGAGCGCCGCGCACCACCCGAGCCCACGCTCGAGGCGCCCACGCGGCGCATCCTCGGGCACCCGCCGTCCGGCGCGCCGCCCCCCCGGGAGCTCGTGCTGGAGCGCTACCGGCTGCACGAGCGCCTCGGCGCGGGCGGCTTCGGCGTCGTGTGGCGGGCCTCGGACGAGCTGCTGCAGCGCGAGGTGGCCCTCAAGCGGATCCCCCTCGGAGCCGGCGACGACGGCGAGCGGGCGATGCGTGAGGCGCTCGCGTGCGCCCGCCTGTCGCACCCCGCGGTCGTGGCGCTGTACGAGGCGTGCGTCCGCGACGGCGCCATGTACCTGATCTCGGAGCTGGTCGAAGGCTCGCACGCTCGCAAGCCTGATCGCCGATGGGAGCATCCTCGACAGCGAGGTGCTCGAGATCGGCATCGCCCTCTGTGGGGCCCTCGCCCACGCCCACGCCCGCGGCGTCATCCACCGCGACATCAAGCCCCAGAACGTGCTCGTCCCGGACCGGCGCGAGCAACCCCCCCAGCCGGCGAAGCTGACCGACTTCGGCGGTGCGAGCCTCGCCGGCGAGGACATCCTCACGCGCACCGGCGACGTCCTCGGGACGCTCGCCTACATGTCCCCGGAGCAGTCCGAAGGCAAGCCGGCGGGCGAGCCCGCGGACGTCTACTCGCTGGCCCTGGTCCTGTATGAGGCCCTCACCGGCGACAACCCCGTGCGCGGCGACAACCCGGCGGAGACCGCCCGCCGGATCGGCCGTCCGGTCGAGCCCCTGCGGCGGCGGCGCCCGGATCTTCCCTCCGCCCTGAGCGACGCGATCGACGCAGCCCTGGTGACCCGGCCCCAGGGCCGCTGCGGGCTGGGACCCCTTCGCACCGCGCTCGAGGACGCCCGCCTGCACCGCGAGCAGGGGGCCACGCGTCCGCGCCGCGAGGCCGTTGCGGGGCCGCGCGAAGCGCACGCCGGCCACGGCGAGTACCCCGGCCACGGCGAGTACCCCGGCCGCAGCGAGTACCCCGGCCACGGGACTCAAGCCCGCCGCGGGGCTGTGCATGCCCGCGGGGTCGCGGATCCCCATCGCGCCCCCGCCCACGGGAGCCCCGGGGCCGCGTTCGCCTCCGAGCCGCGCGCCGAGGCCGAGCCCAACGTGGTGGTTCACGCGGGCGAAGCTCCGCGCACGGGGGCGCCACGCCGGCTGGCGCTCGCCGGCCTGGTCGCGCTGTGCTGCTGGGAGGCGATCGCCGGGCGGCCCGGCCTCTCGCTGGTGCTGCTCGTCGCGCTGCTGCCGGCGCTGCTGGTGTTGAGCGGGCACGGTCGCAGCGGGCGCGTGCCCATCGGCCGGCTGTCGTGCGCGCTCGCCCCGTTGCTGGGAATGGTCGGTCTGGCGGGCGCCTTCCCGGCGCTCGCGGGGCAGGCCCGGACCCCCTCCGAGCGGGCCCTGCGGGGCGCGCTCGGCTACTGGTGGATCACCCTCGCCGGGCCGCTGGTGTCCGCGCAGCTGTGGTTGCCCGCCCCGGCCGGTACGCCCGCCACTGGGGTGTGGGAGGAATCGGTGGGCCAGGCAGCCACCCACGTGATCGCCCCGGCCCTCACGATGGGCGTCCTGCTGGGCGCCCTGCTGTGGGGTGCCGCCGCGATGGTGCTGCCGTGGATCGTCCGCGGCCGCGAACCCCTGCTCGACGCGATCGCCGCCGGCCTCTGGGCGCTGGCCCTGGTGCTCGTGCAGCCGATGCTGGACGCGGGCCTCGCCGGGGGTGCTCACAACCAGCCCCGGGGCGCCGTGCTCGGGGCGCTCCTCGGTGCCTGCGTGGCGCTCGCGGGACGCGCGCTGCGTGGTCCTGCGGCCCGGCAGTACGCGTAGCATGGCTCCCGAGAGCCGGCTCGTTCGCCGGTCCTAGAGCGCACCCGCCATGAACCCGTTGAAGAGCGTCGAGACGACGATCGCCAACCTCGTCGAGGGTACCTTCGGGCGCATCTTCCGCTCGGAGGTCCGCCCCATGGAACTCGCCCGCAAGCTCGCCCGCGAGATGGACTCCCACCGCACGTTCTCGGTCTCCCGCGTGTACGTGCCCAACGAGTACGCCGTGTGGCTGTCGCCCGAGGACCGTGCCCGCTACGGCGGCATCGAACAGGAGGTGATCGACGAGCTGTGCGGCTATCTGCTCGAGCATGCCCGGCGCGAGGATCTGATCATGGCCTCCCAGCCGCGCGTGGTGTTCCACACCGACGAGCACCTCGCGCTCGGGGAATTCGGTATCCAGGCCAGCCTCGTGCGCCCTCCCGAGGCGGACGAGGAGCAGCCCGTTCCGGCTACGGCGGGAGCGGCCGAGCACGGCAACACGATGATCTACAGCGCCTCATCCCGGCTGCGGGGCCCGGTCCAGGAGGCCCAGGCCCGCCGCCGTCCCCCGCGTGCCCTGCTGGCGCTCGGCGGGCGCCGGCTGCTGGTCCCGTCCGACGGCGGCACGATCGGGCGCAGCCGCGACTGCGCGATCGTGCTCGAGGATGCCGGCGTCTCCCGTCACCATGCCGAGCTGCGCCCGGAGGGTGACGGCTGGGTCGTCGAGGACCTCGGCTCCACCAACGGGGTGCTGCTCAACGGCCGCCGGATTCGGGGCGCGCAGGCGCTGCAGGACGGCGACCGCGTCGAGCTCGGCTCGACGGAGGTCGTCTTCGAACTTGGATGAACTCGGTTGAACCCGTATCCGTCGCTCTCAAGTTCGGCTTTCTGGCCGTCCTCTACCTGTTCCTGCTGTGGGTCGTGCGCAGCGCCCGCCGTGACCTCGGCACGCGCTCGTCGTCCCCCAGCGCGCCGGATCCGCGCTCGATCCCGCCGGACGCCACCGGCATGTACTCGGCCTCCACGCTCGGCGGCGCCCAGATCGCCGGGCGCGCCCCCCGGCTGGTCGTGGAGCGGGCTCCGGGGCACGACGCGGGCATGATCTACGACCTCGACTCACAGCTGGTGGTGGGCCGCGGCGAGCAGGCCGAGATCCGCATCGACGATCCGTTTGCATCGTCACGGCACGCACGGATCTACGAGCAGGGCAACTCGGTCGTGATCGAAGACATGGGCTCGACCAACGGCACCTACCTGAACGAGGAGCTGCTCGAAAGCCCCCGGCCGCTGCACCCGGGCGACCGCGTGCGCATCGGCGAGAGCGAATTCAGCTTCGAGGTCGACTGACGGCGATGGTCACCGTCGACGACTACTACACCGGCACCGACACCGGCCGCCAGCGGCGCGCCAACGAGGACTCGCTGTTCGCCCGCGCTCCCCTGTTCGTGGTGGCTGACGGGATGGGCGGGGCCCAGGCCGGCGAGGTGGCCTCGCGGATCGCGGTGGAGGCCTTCCAGCCGGGGATCGCCGACACCCGGCATCCGGAGCACGAGCTCGCCGAGCTGGCCCGCACCGCCAACGAGCGCATCCATTCGCTGTCGCACTCCAACGCCGAGCAGGCGGGCATGGGGACGACGCTCACCGCCCTCTACGTGGGTGAGCAGGAGGTCGCCATCGCACACGTCGGAGACAGCCGCGCGTACTGCCTGCGTGACGGCAAGCTGCTGCGGCTGACCGACGACCACACGCTCGTCGACGAGCTGATGCGCCAGGGGCGGCTGACCCCGGAGGAGGCGGTCGAGCACCCCCAGCGCTCGGTCATCACGCGCGCCCTCGGTCCCGAAGGGGTCGTCGACGTCGACACCCGCTCCTTTCAGGCCCGTGGGGGGGACGTCTACCTGCTCTGCAGCGACGGCCTCACGACGATGATCTCCGAGGAGGACATCGCCTCCGCGCTGAACACCCACTCGCGTCTGCGCGACGCGGGCGAGGCGCTGATCAGGGCCGCCAACGATGCCGGCGGACGCGACAACGTGACGGTCGTGCTGCTGCGCCTGAAGGAGCTGGACGTGGCGAGCCCCGACGGCCCAGCCGCCGGCGACACGATGATCGGGATGCCGGCGGTCGGCGGCGACTCGGACACGGCCTCCCATCAGGTCGCCGCCGCGGGCGCGGGCGAGACGGACGCGCCGCCCACCGGCGAGAGCACGGCCGACGGCTTCGGCGCTCCCGTCGCGGAGCCCGCCGCCGGCACGGCAACGGCCGTCGCGCCGGAGCAGGCGACCGCGCGCAGGCGCCTGCCCCGCCTTCCCGGGCCCTCGCCACAACGCCGCCGCCGGCGGGTGCCCCACCTCGGCGGGCTGGCGGTCACGGTCGTGGTGCTGGGCCTGATCGCCGCCGGCGCATACCTCGCCCTGGAGTCGGTCTACTTCATCGGCACCAACGCCCGCGGCCTCGTGACCCTCTACCAGGGAATCCCCTACCAGCTCCCGGGCCACATCGACCTGTACTCGCGCAAATACGTGTCCGGGGTGAGCGCCTCGACGATCCCGGCCGCCCGCCGCAAGACGCTGCTCAACCACCACCTGCACTCCGAAACAAACGCCGCGTCGCTGATCCGCAGCCTCGAACTGGGCCAACTGGAAGGTGGGAATAGCGCCCCGTGAATCGCCCCATAATGCGGCTGTTCGCCTTCGTGGCGGTGCTGTTCGCCCTGCTGGTGGCCTTCACCTCCAGGTGGACCGTCTTCGAAGCCTCCTCGCTGCGCAACAACCCACTCAACGCACGTCAGCTGCTCGAGCAGGAACGGATCCGCCGCGGTGAGATCCTGGCTGCCAACGGGACGGTGCTGGCGCGCAGCCTCCAGGGCCGTGAAGGCACCTACACGCGCACCTACCCCACGGGCTCGCTGTTCGCCCACCCGCTGGGCTACTACTTCACGAACCTCGGCGCCAGCGGCCTGGAGAAGTACCGCAACGACGTGCTCGAGGGCCAGACCCGGAGCAACCTCCAGACGATCCTCAACCAGCTCCAGGGAATCAAACCGGCCGGCGACAAGGTCATCACGTCACTCGACCCGGCCGCCCAGCGGGTCGCCCAGCAGGCGCTCGCCGAACACCACGGCGCGGTCGTGGCGCTCGACCCGCGCACGGGGGCGGTCAAGGTGATGGTCTCCAACCCCTCCTATGAACCGAACGCGCTGCGCTTCCCGGGCGGTCTCGCCCACGTGGCGAGCAGCGGCGCGGGAGCGCTCGTCAACCGCGCCACCCAGGACGGCTACGCGCCGGGCTCGACCTTCAAGGTGGTCACCGCCACGGCGGCGATCGACAGCGGCCGCTACACCCCCGAATCGACCGTCAGCGGACGCGACGGGGTGCTGATCTCCGGCCTGCCGCTGTCCAACGACCAGCACGAGAACTTCGGCCAGATCACCCTCACCGAAGGGCTCGTGCACTCCGTCAACACGGTCTACGCCCAGGTCGCCGTGAGCCTCGGCAAGCGCGTCATGGGCCGCTACATGCGCCGCTTCGGCTTCAACCGTGAGCCCCAGCTCGACTACCCCGCCACCGAAATGTCCGTCAGCGGCGAGTACTCGCACGGGCGCCCGATTCCGCCCACCAGCCCGCAGGTGGACGTCGGCCGCATGGGCATCGGCCAGGACAAACTGGAGGTCACCGCGCTGCAGATGGCCGAGGTCGCGTCCGCGGTCGCCGACGGCGGGCGCCTGATGGTGCCCCACCTCACGAGCAGGATCGTGGACCCCGAAGGGCGCACCGTCCAGACGATCGGCCCCAAGCTTCAGGCGGACGTGATGAAACGCTCCACCGCCAGCTCGGTGGCGGGGATGATGCAGAAGGTCGTGGAAGAAGGAACCGGCGTCCCGGCCCAGATCCCGGGCGTCGCCGTGGCCGGCAAGACCGGCACCGCCGAGACGCAGATCGGCAACGCGATCAACAATGTCTGGTTCATCGCCTTCGCGCCCGTGAGCGCCCCCCGCGTGGCCGTCGCCGTGACGCTCCAGGGGGTTCCCGGGCAGGGGGCCGCGTTCGCCGCCCCGGTGGCCAAGGAAGTCATGGAAAGCCTGCTGCGATGATCGAGCCGGACACCATCATCGACGGGCGCTACCGCGTCATCTCGCGCCTGGGCTCGGGCGGCATGGCCGACGTGTACCTCGCCCAGGACCAGCTGCTGGGGCGCCACCTGGCCGTCAAGGTCCTGCACCACCACTTCGCCGAGGACCACGAGTTCGTCGAGCGCTTCAAGCGCGAGGCCTCCTCCGCGGCGGCGCTCTCGCACCCCAACATCGTCGGCATCTTCGACCGCGGCGAGTGGAACGGCACCTACTACATCGCGATGGAGTACGTGGCCGGGCGCTCGCTGAAGGCGATCATCCGCGAGGACGGCGCGCTCGACCCCGTGACCTCCATCGACATCGTCGTGCAGATCCTGCGAGCGGCCCGCTTCGCCCACCGCCGCGGCGTCATCCACCGCGACCTCAAGCCCCACAACGTGATCATCGACGAAGAGGGCCGGGCGCGGGTGACGGACTTCGGGATCGCCCGCGCGGGGGCCTCCGACATGACCCTCACCGGGTCGGTGATGGGGACCGCCCAGTACCTGTCCCCCGAGCAGGCACAGGGGTTCGCGGTCTCGAGCGCCTCGGACCTCTACTCGGTGGGCGTGATCCTGTACGAGCTGCTCACGGGGGTCGTGCCGTTCGAGGGCGAATCGGCGGTCGCGATCGCCTACAAGCAGGTATCGGCGGCTCCCCGCCCGCCCAGCGAACTGAACCCCGTCATTCCCCCCTCGCTGGACGCCGTCGTGATGCGGGCGCTGGCCAAGGATCCCTCCCAGCGCTACGCCGACGCCGATGAGCTGATCGGCGCACTCGAACACGAGCGCGAGGCCCTGCGCGCCTACCAGGGCGCCGCCGTCCCCGCCTCCTATCCGGTCGCCGCGACCGCCCTCGCCGAGCCTCCCGCCACCGGTTCGATGCTGGTCGTGCCGCCGCTGGGACCCCCGGCGGAGGAGGATCCCCCGGCCGAGGACGGGGGCCGGCGCCGGTGGTGGCTGTGGCCGCTGCTGGCGGCCGTGCTCGTCGCCGTGCTCGCGACCGTGCTGCTGCTCACCGAGGGCAACAAGCAGGTGACCGTGCCGAGGGTCGTGGGCCAGACCGAACAGGCGGCGATCCTGGCCCTGCGCCGCGCCGGGCTGCAGGCGAATCCCACGCTCGCCCCCAGCGTGCGGGTAGCGACCGGCCTGGTCGTCACGCAGGCGCCTCCGGCCGGGAGCGACGCGGGCAAGGGCTCGACCGTCAAGATCGTCGTCTCCGGAGGCCCCGCCAACGTGCCCCTCCCCGACGTCCACGGTCTCCATGCCACCGAAGCCAGCGACCGCCTGCACGGCGCCGGCTTCGTCCCGGAGGTCCACAACACCGCCAGCGCCACGGTCGCCGCCGGGATCGTGATCGGCACCGAACCCCCGGCCGGCACCGTCGACCGCCAGGGCAGCACCGTGATCGTGCTCGTGTCCAGCGGCCCGGCGCTGATCACCGTGCCCGACGTGGCCGGCGAGAACCTCTCCTCGGCCCAGGCCGCGATCTCCAACGCCGGTCTGGCCAACGGCACCGTCACCCGGGAACCGTCCTCGGCGCAGTCTCCCGGGAACGTGCTCAGCCAGGAACCCAAGGCCGGCAACGAAGTGCGCTCCAACACGAAGGTCAACCTGGTCGTCGCCGAAGCCCCGAAGGCCAAGAAGGTGGCCGTCCCGACGGTCGTGGGCCGCAGCGAGCTGTCCGCCGAAGAAACGCTCGAACGGGCCGGGCTCGGCTCCGCGGTCTCCTCGGTGGTCACCGGCGAAGACGCCGACGTCGGCAAGGTCCTGCGGCAGAGCCCCAGCGGCGGCACCCACCTGCCCAAGGGCAGCACGGTGAGGATCTTCGTGGGCGTCTCCGGCGGCGGGTCCACGGGCCCCACCACGACCACGCCGACCACCACCACACCCACGACCCCGAGCCAGAACGGGCCCCAGGCTCCGTGACCGCCACCAACGGACACCACCACGGGCAGCCCCTGCGCGTCGCGGTGCTCGCCGGCGGGCGATCCTCCGAGCACGACGTGTCGCTGTCCTCCGGACGGGCGGTCCTGGACGGCCTGCTGGCCGCCGGTCACGAGGTTCTGTGGGTGGAGATCTCCCGCGAGGGGGAGTGGCACTGCGACGGCGAGCTGCTGAGCCCGACGCCTGGCCGCGGGCTGCTGGAGGCGGACGTCGCCTTCCCCGTGCTCCACGGCCCCTACGGCGAGGACGGCACGGTCCAGGGGATGCTCGAGGTGCTCGACGTCGCCCTATGTCGGCTCCGGCGTGGCCGCCTCGGCCGTGAGCCTCGACAAGGTCCTCTTCAAAGAGCTGATGCGCGCCGCCGGGGTTCCCCAGGTCGACTTCGTAGGGCTGTCCGCGGCCAGCGGCGCGGCCGCCGGGGAGGAGCCCGGCGCGGACATCCTGGAGCGCCTCGGCCTGCCCGTGTTCGTCAAGCCGGCCCACCTCGGCTCCTCGGTGGGGATCGTCAAGGTCGAGGACCCCGAGGAGCTCGCCGGCGCGATCGAGCAGGCCTTCGCCCACGACGAGCGCGTGATCGTGGAGGCGGCCGGCGCCGGGCGTGAGGTCGAGTGCGCCGTGCTCGGGAGCCTCACCGGCGGGCCGGCGGGGCAGTCCGTCGATGGCCGGCCCGCGTCCCCGCGGGCGCTCGCGTCGCCGCTCGGCGAGATCGTCTTCGGAGGGCAGTTCTACGACTACGAGGCCAAGTACACGCCGGGCGGCATGCAGCTGATCGTGCCCGCCCGCATCTCCGCGACGGCGGAGCGCCGCGCCCGCGAGCTGGCCCTCGAGGTGTTCGCCGCCGCCGGCTGCCACGGCCTGGCGCGCGTGGACTTCTTCGTCGACGGCGAGCGGGTGCTCGTCAACGAGCTCAACACGATGCCCGGCTTCACGCCCACGAGCGTGTACGCGAAGCTCATCGACGCCGCCGGCATCCAGTACCCCGTGCTGGTGGACCGCCTCTGCCGCCTGGCCGTCGAGCGCCACCACCGCCTGGCCGCGCTGCGCCGCTAGGACGAGCGCCGACCCGCACGCGCGGGCCGCGCGGACGGCGGCGGCCGGGTGCCCGTGGGCCTCGGCGGCCGGCCGGGCCTCAGTGGGACAGCGAGACCTCGGAGATCGCGAGCGACTGGTGGCCGGGGGGGAGGGCCGTGAACCACAGCAGGTAGTAGCGATAGGCGGCGCCCCCCAGCGCGATCGGGATCCGTTGCCCACTGACCACCTGGGGTGTCGAGGCGACCGGGCCATGCCATCCGCGCGCGCTCAGCGGCACGGAGCTGCCGTAGGGGTAGTCGAGGTTGACGTGGTTGGCCACGTAGATCTGCATCGGGAAGCCGGGCGTCGGCGTCCGCACCGCGATCGCCCGCGCCGACAGCTTCGGCGCGGCGTCCAGGTACAGGCCCAGCCCCACCCCGCCGGCCTTCTGCAGCGTGCCCGAGTAGTACTGCTCGGTGGTCCACGTGGTGTTGGGGTCGTCGTCGACCACGTTGCCGACGAGGTCCCGGCTTTCCGGCCCGGTGCCGAAGGGGTTGTAGTCGTGGGCGGCGTCCTGGGCCAGGGCGACCTCCTGCAGGCCGGTTCCCGGGGGTGCGGAGGCGGCGTTCCCGGCTCCGCGGTGGGTCAGCGCCAGGGCCGCCAGCAGCGCCGCCGCGGCCACGACGAACACCACCGCCGCCACCGCCGCGGTCACCAGGCCACGGTGACGCACCCGCCACGGCACGCGCCCGCGGGCGTCCCCCGGCAGCGTCCGCAGGATCGAGGTGACCTCACCCGTGGCCTGGCCCGAGCGCGAGGTCTCCAGCGCCAGCGCCTGCTCGAGGTCCGCCGCCATGCTCTCGGCGTCGGGGTAGCGCTGCGCCGGATCCTTGGCCGTGGCCCGCTCGACGACCGCGGCGGTCGCCGCCGAGACCCCCGGTCGCAGCCGCTGCACGTCGGGGACCTCCTCGCGCACGTGCTTCATCGCCACCGCCACCGCGGACTCCCCGTGGAAGGGGACGTCACCGGTGAGCATCTCGAACAGCACGATGCCGAGCGAGTAGAGGTCCGAGCGCCCGCTGACCGGCTCGCCGAGGGCCTGCTCCGGGGCGATGTAGTCGGTGGTCGCGAGCACCCTCCCGGGCATCGTCAGGGCCGCCTCGGTGAGCGGCCGGGCGATCCCGAAGTCGGTGATCTTGGCCGTCCCTTCGCTGGTGATGAGGACGTTCTGCGGCTTGACGTCGCGGTGCACGAGGTCGTGCGCGTGGGCCGCCCCGAGTGCCCGCGCGAGCTCCAGCGCGTAGGCCACCGCTCGCGGGATCTCGAGCGGGCCCTCGCGCCGGATCAGCTCCTTGAGCGTCTCGCCTTCGACGTACTCGAACACGATGTAGGGGCACGCCGAGGAGGGATCCGAGCCGTCGCCCGCCGGGGTCTCCCGGCTGCTCGCCGGCGTCGATCACCGTCACCACGTGTGGGTGGCTGAGACGGGCCACCAGGCGCGCCTCGCGGCGAAAGCGCTCGAGCTGGTCGGCGTCGGCCGCCACGCCCGGGTGCATCAGCTTGATCGCCACCGGCCGCTCGAGCACGGTGTCGAACGCGCGGTAGACGGTCGACATGCCGCCCCGGCCGACGACCGTTTCAAGCCGGTAGCGGCCGCCGATCTCCTCTCCAATGACAGGCATCGCTGCTCGCCCCTATTTTCCAGCTACCGGCGTGCGCACGCGCGCAGCACGACCACGCCGGCGAGCGCGGCCCGGTAGAGGGCGAACGGCGTCAGCGGGCACTCCCGCAGGCGTCCCCGCAGCAGCCGGCCGCCCGCGAGCGTCGAGCAGAAGGCCGCGCCGGCGCCGGCGGCCATCGCGGGCCGCACCCCCGCCGGCACCCCCTTGCGCCGCAGCCGCTCCCCCTGCAGCATGCCCGCGCCCGCGATCACGGGCAGCGCCACGGTCCACGACAGCCGGTACGCGTCGCTGCGGGCGAAGCCCCGCAAGCGGGCCGCGCTGATCGTGGCCCCGCTGCGGGACACTCCGGGGACCAGCGCGACGGCCTGGGCCAGGCCGAGGACGAGCCCGTCGAGCGCATCGGCGTCGCCGAGCCCGCGGCCCGGGCCGGCGTCGCGGTCCCCGCCGCCGCTCGTGCTCCTCTCCGCGGCGAGCATCCCGGCGGAGCCCGCCGCGAGCGCCAGCGCGATCGAAAGAGGGCCGCCGAGGTGCTTCTCGATCAGCGGCCCCAGCAGCAGGCCCACGAGCGCCGGGGGCGCCAGCGCGAGCACCAGCACGGGCGGCCGTGAACGCCAGATGCGGCTCGCGTCGGCCGCCAGCTCCCGGCCCGCCAGCAGCGCCAGCGCGGCCCCCGTGCCGCCGTGGAGGGCCACCTCGAAGCCCTTGCGCACGTCGTCGTCGAGCTCGTCGTAGTCCCACCCCGCGAGCCACGGCACCAGCGTGGTGTGGGCCGAGGAGGAGACCGGCAGCAGCTCCGTGGGACCCTGCAAGAGGCCCAGGGCGACCGCGTGTCGTACCGGCAGCGCCCGCTCAGCCCGCCGCATCGGTGGCGGGCTTGCGTCCCCGCCGACGGCGCACGATCAGGTACGCGATCCCGAGCACGATCAGGGCGAAGATCACGTAGTCGACGTACTCGAAGCCACGACGAGCCGTCTTCCAGTTGTGGCCGAGGGCTTCGCCGGCCAAGACCAGGCCCACCACCCATGGGATGGCCCCGATGAAGGACAGCAGGCTGAAACGGCCCAGCGGCATCCTTGCGGCCCCCGCGGGCAGCGAGATGAACGCGCGCACGACGGGGATCACGCGCCCGAACAGCACGGCCCAGGAGCCGTAGCGCGCGAACCACCTGTCCGCCGACGCGATCTGCGTGGGGCCGACGTGAAAGCGCTCACCGTGCCGTTCGAACAGCTCTAACCGGCCGGCCCGCCCCACCCCGTAGGCGATCCAGGAGCCCAGCATCGTTCCGAGCAGGGCCGCCGCCACCACGCCCACAAAGGTCATCTGGTGATGCGTGCCCGCCTGAACGGGGTTCGCGACGGCGAACCCGGCAAACAGCAATACGACCTCGGAGGGAATAGGGACGCAGGCTGTATCCAGCGTCATCAGCGCGACGATCCCGACGAGGCCGGCGTCCGCGATGACGCGCGACATTTCGTTAACGAGCGTTTCGGAGATCGATGCGAGCACGACGGCGTCCAGCACGGCGGGACACGATACTTGCGCCGGTCCACGCCGAGGGCCGCATCCGGCCCCCATGAACGGAAGCTCATCGAGCGCCGGGCGGCGTGCCGGCGGCGCGGGCGGCTAGCTTGAGGCGCCATGCGCGTCTGGGTCGACCTCACCAACAGCCCCCACGTGCTCGTGCTGCGACCGTTGATCGAGCTGCTGCGGGCGGAAGGACACGAGGTCAGCGTGACCGCCCGCGACTTCTCCCAGACGCTGGAGCTGTGCGACCGCTTCGGGATCGACCACACGGCCATCGGCCGTCACCGCGGCGAGCGCATCAGCTCGAAGGCCATCGGCCTCACCTCCCGCTCGCTGGCTCTGGTCCGCTGGGCCCGCCGCCGCCGCCGCCGCCGGCCCGGGGCGCGGCCGTTCGACCTCGCACTCGGGCACGGCTCCAACGACATCAGCGTGGCGGCCGCGGTGCTGCGGATCCCCAGCGCGACGATGTTCGACTACGAGTGGGCGACGGTCCAGCACTCGATCAACTGCCGCCTGGCCCGCGCGGTGGTGGTGCCGGAGGCGATTCCCCCCGAGCGCCTGGCGCGCTACGGCGCCACACGCAAGCTGCGCCGCTACGAGGGGCTCAAGGAGGAGTACTACCTGAGCGACTTCGAGCCCGACGAGGAGGTCCTGCGCCAGCTGCGCCTCGACCGCGAGCGCCCGCTGGTCCTGGTCCGCACACCGCCGGAGCTGTCCCTCTACCACCGCTTCGAAAACGACCTCTTCGCGGCCCTGCTGGAGCGCCTCGCCGCCGCCGCCGCGGCCGGCGAGCTGCAGTGCGTGGTGCTGCCGCGGGCGGCCTCCCAGCGGGCGGCCCTGGGCGAGATGCGTGGCCTGCTGGTGCCCGACCACGTGATCGACGCCCAGTCCCTGTGCGCGTTCGCGGACGCGGTGGTCTCGGCCGGCGGGACCATGAACCGCGAGGCCGTGGCCCTCGGCACGCCCGCCTACACGACCTTCGCGGGCCGCATGGGGGCCGTCGACGAACGCCTCATCGCCGAGGGCCGGCTGCGCCCGCTGACGAGCGCCGCCGAGCTCGACCTCGGGCCCCGCACGCGTGCGCCCGCCCCGGCACGAGTGCGCAGGGACCCCCGGGTGCTGCTCGAACTCGCGCTTAGCGCGCTCTAGGCCGAGCGGCGTAGCCCCGCGAGATTTGCCGTCTAGGTCGCCTTCTGGCCGTACAATCCCCTGCGATGCGCCGACGTATGCGTTCGGCGGCCCCACCGCTCCACCGATACATGCTCGCGCAGCTGGCTGTCGATGGAGTGCTCGTCGGGCTCGCGTACTACCTCGCTTTCCAGCTCCGCTTCAACAGCGGCCCGCCGCGCTATTACGCACACCTGCGCGAAGACACGATCTGGTGGGTGATCGCGCTGAGCGTCGTGGTGCTGGTGCTGTTCCGCGTCTACCAGCGCCGCTACCGCTTCGCCGGGCAGCGCGACTACGAGACGCTCGTCAAGGCGGTGATCGCGATCGTGCTGCTCACCGCCGTCGCGATCGAGGTGCTGCGCCCGGTGGATCGCTACCCGCACCACAGCACCGTCGCGGTGGTGCTGCCCAACGGGGTCATCGTGCTCTTCTTCCTGCTCGCGGTCGTGTTCCTGGTCGGCCTGCGGGCAGTCGTCCGCAGCATCTCCGAGCGCCGGCCCCTGGCGGCCTTCCGCGGCGAGCGCCGCGGCCAGCGGTCGGTCCTGATCGCCGGGGCCGGAGAGGGCGGGCGGATGGTCGTCCGCGAGATCATGCGCAACCGCGAGCTCGGGCTGGCGCCGGTCGGGTTCCTCGACGACGACCACCGCAAGCGTGGCCTGCGGATCGACGGCGTGCCCGTGCGCGGCGACACCGAGAAGGACCTGCCGCGCATCCTCGACCAGGTCGAACCCGGCGAAGTGATCATCGCGATCCCCTCCGCGCCCGGCTCCACCCGCGCGCGGATCGTGCGCGAGTGCCGCACGAGGGGGATCCCGGTGCGGACCCTGCCGACGCTGTTCGAGCTGTTGCAGACCCGCGGCGCGCTGGCCCGGCAGGTGCGCGAGGTCCGCGTCGAGGACGTGCTCGGCCGCGAGCCGGTGCACATGGAGCTCGAGCGGGTGGGCGCATACCTGACCGGGCAGGTCGTGCTCGTGACCGGCGCCGGCGGCTCCATCGGCGGCGAGCTGTGCCGGCAGATCGCCCGCGTGGAGCCCCACCGCATCGTGCTCGTCGACCACGCCGAGGACAACCTCTTCTCGATCCAGCGCGAGCTCCAGGACGAGCGCCACGTGCCGCCCTCGATGCTGGCGGCGGTGCTGGCCGACTGCAAGGAGGAGGAGCGCATGCGGGAGGTGATGACCGAGCATCGCCCCTCGATCGTCTTCCACGCCGCCGCCTACAAGCACGTCGGCCTGATGGAGGAAAACCCCGTCGAGGCCGTCCGCAACAACGCCATCGCCACCCGTGTCGTGGCCCACGTCGCCGGCCAGCTGGACGTGCGCCGCTTCGTGCTCGTCTCCACCGACAAGGCCGTCACCCCGGCGACCGTGATGGGCGCCTCCAAGGCGCTCGCCGAGTTCGCCCTCGAGGCCGCCACCGCGCGTTTCGGAGGCACCCGCTACGCCGCCGTCCGCTTCGGCAACGTGCTCGGCTCCTCCGGCAGCGTGGTCCCCATCTTCCGCCGCCAGATCGAGCGCGGGGGCCCGATCACGGTCACCGACGAACGCATGACCCGCTACTTCATGACGATCCCGGAGGCGGTCCAGCTGATCATCCGCTCCGGCTCGCTGATCGGCGAGCCCCGTCCCACGGGCAGCGGAGATCCCTCCGGCGGCCGGCTGGCCGCGCGGCGGATCGCACCGCGGCCCGGAGCCGAGGTGTTCGTGCTCGACATGGGCGAGCCCGTGCGCATCGTCGACCTCGCCCGCGCGATGATCGACCTCTCCGGTCTCGACCCGGAGCGCGACATCGACATCGAGATCGTCGGGCGCCGGCCCGGGGAGAAGCTCGCCGAGGAGCTGTTCAACAGCTACGAGCGGCCGATGACCACATCGGCCGAGAAGATCCTGCGGGCCGAGCGCGAGCCGCTCGCCGCGGAGCAGGTGGAGGCGATGTTCGCCGAGATCGGGCTGCTCGTGCTCGAGGGCGACGCGGCCGGCCTGGCAGCCAAGGTCGCCGCCCTCTCCGCCGTCCGCCGCGAGCCACCCGCGGTGGAGGAGGCGCCGCCGGCGGATGAGGAGATCCTCAGCCCAACCGGCAACCCGGCGCCTGTTCCACTCATAAACTCCCCGCGAGCATGACGTTCCTGCCGACTGCGCTGTCGCTGTCGAACTCGTTCACGAAGGTCGGCGCGATCGCAGCTTTCGTGGCGATGCTCGGCATCGCGATCCTGTCCCTGCTCGTCTTCTCCCAGGCGAGGGAGATCAAGCGGCTGCGCGAGTGGGCCGGGCGGGCACCGGAGCGCGATGCCGAAAACGAGCAGCGCGTGGCCGCCGCCGCGGCGGTGCGGGTCCAGCAGCAACAGCAGCCGGCCACCGGCGTGCAGGCCGTGCGCCCGATCCAGGGCACCCCGATCCCCCCCGGCCAGCAACCCAGACCGACCGCCACTCCCGGCGCCCCGCCGCTGCCCCCGCCCGCGGCCAGCCCGCTCGTGGCCGCCTCCGCCCAGGGCGCCCCCGCGACGGCGCAGGCCGGACGCCCCGGCGTCCCCAGTCCGCTCACGGCCGCCACTGCCGCCGCCTCCGCCGCGGCTCAGGCCGGTGCCGCGGGTACGGCCGGCGCCCCGGGACAGGCCGGTGCTGCCGCGGCCGGCGTCCCAGGCGCAGCGGCGACGCCTGGTTCGGTGGCGCCCGCGGCGGCGTCCGCCGGGCCCACCGCGGTGCCCACGGGTGCGCATCCCGCGGGATCCGCCAACAACGTTCAGTCCGGCCAGGCCCCCGCCCAGGGCCAGCCCGCCACGGCGGGCCAGCCGGCCCGGCCCGGTCAGCCGCCGGCTCCCGGCCAGCAGGCGGCCCCCGGACAGCAGTCCTCGCCGGTGCCCGCGGCCGGCACTCCCGCCGCCACGCCCGCCCGTCCCGGCGCCCCGGTCGCGGCTCCGGCTTCGGCCGCGGCCATGGCGCAGGCCTCGCGGGTGGCGGGCAACCCTCCGGCGCAGGCTCCCGGGACAGCCGGACACGCCCCGGCCGATGCCGCCGAGATCCGTGCGGGAGCCCTCGCCGCCCGCTCTCCGGCGCCTGCCACCGCTGCGGCCGTGGCGGGTGGCCCCGGAGCTCCTCCGCGCTCTCCGCTGCCGCCGCTGCGCACCGTCAACACCCCCGGGCCGCCGACCTCGGGGGCCTCGCCTGCGAGCACCGGGGCGCCTCCCCGGAACTCCGGCGAAGCGGCAACGGCTGCCGGGCGCTTCCCGCCCGCGCCCAGCGGCGGCGCCGAACGCACACGCGCCGCCGGCTCTGCGGCCGATGACGCCGCACCCCTGACCGCCACCGGAGAGAAGGGGCCGATCACCCGTCACCGTGCGGGCCGGGGCGGCTCTGGAAGGTCCTCAGCCGGCAAACGGGCGCTTCTGATCGGCGCCCTGGTCGTGGGCATCGTGGTGGTGGCCGTGATCTTGATCTCCGGCGGCGGAGGCTCGAGCCCCCACCACAGCAGCTCGCCCACGACGACCGTCACCAACGTCACGGCCGGTCACCATTCCCACGGCTCGAAAGGCGGATCGGGGCACACGGGCCTCTCGGCCGCCGCCAAGGCGGCGATGACGGTCACCGTCCTGAACGGCACGGAAACCGAAGGCCTGGCCCACCGCATCGCCGCCGAACTGCAGCGCAACGGCTACTCCCAGGCGACGCCGCTGGGTGGCAAGCCGAGCGGGGCCAACGGGGCCACCGTGGTGGAGTACGCGCCCGGACAGCGGACCGATGCCGAAGAAGTGGCCCGGGCGCTCTCCAAGAGCACCGTGCAGCCGCTCGAAGAATCGGTCTCCGCGCTCGCCGACTCGGCCCAGGTCGTTGTGATCATGGGCGCCGACTCGGGCGCCACGGGCCAATAGCCGGCTTTCTCGATATCCCCGAGCGCTCCGTCAAGCCCCGTGAGGGCGGCATCACGCACGTGATCGACCGGGGCCTGTCGGTGGCGGAGGTGGACAGCCTCCTGGAGGTGTCCTGCGCGATCGTCGACCTCGTCAAGCTCGGCTGGGGGACGGCGGTGGTGAGCCCCAACCTGAAGGCCAAGCTCGAGCGCTACGCGTCCGCCGGGGTGCCGGTCGTGCTGGGGGGGACCCTGACCGAGATCGCGATCCGCCAGAACCGAGTCGAGGGACTGATCGAATGGATGCGCGAGCTCGGGCTACGCCACGTCGAGGTCTCCGACGGCACGATCGCGCTCGACGGGGACGTCAAGCGGGAGCTGATCGAACGGCTCGCCTCGGAGTTCACCGTGCTGTCGGAGGTGGGCAGCAAGGACGCGGAGTTCATCATGGCCCCGTATGTGTGGGTCGAACAGATCGAACGCGACCTCGCGGCGGGAGCCTGGAAGGTGATCGCCGAGGCCCGTGAGTCCGGCACGGCCGGCATCTATCGCGCCACCGGCGAGCCCAGGACCGGCCTGATCGAGGAGATCGCCCACGCCGTGGATCCCGGGAGGGTGATCTTCGAGGCCCCCCAGCGCGAGCAGCAGGTATGGCTGCTGCGTCACTTCGGCACCGAGTGCAACCTCGGCAACATCGCCCCCGCCGACGTGCTCTCGCTCGAGACGCTGCGCCTGGGCCTGCGCTCGGACACGGTCGAGCGCTTCGCGCGGGGCGGCTCCGATTGAGCAGCGCCGGCGCGGACGCAGGCCGTCTCGCTCCTCGCAATGGCGCCATAGACGCTCGCAGGGGACCGCCGGACCCGCTTGCCAGCGTGGTCCTCGGGTGCCTGGTCCTGGCGTGCCTGGGGGCGTTCTTCCTCACCCAGCGGCTGAAGCACACGCCCACCGCGGTGCAGACCTTCGAGCTGACCCCGGTGTTCTCGCCCTACCCGGGCTCGCGCCTCAAACAGGAGGCGATCTCGTTCAAGCTCAAGCAGGCCGACTCGGTGACGGTGGCGGTGATCGACTCCGAGGGCGACGTCGTCGCGACGCTCGTGCGGGGGCGCCGGCTGCCCCGCTACAAACAGTTCTCCCTGCGCTGGAACGGCCGCCGGGGCCCCGCCCGCAGCTACCGCCTGACGCACACCGCAAGCGGGCGCACCGTGCTCGTGGCGCTGCCCACCGGTCCGCTCGCCAAGCCCGGTGACTACCGCGTCGAAATCCACCTGCGCGACCAGCACCGCACGATCCGCTCGCCCCGCAGCTTCGCGCTGGAGTCGCCGTGAGCACGACCGTCGTGACGCTGGCGACGAAGCTGCCCTCGGCGGGTGTGCTGGTGCTCGCCGCACTCGCCGCCGCCGTCGTGATCGGTGCCCTGGTGATGCTGATGCGCCGTCAGCCGGACGCCCTGCCGATGCTCGCCATCTTCGCCCTGCCCTTCCGCGTGCCGATCTCCACCGGGGGCCGCACGGTCAACCTGCTCGTCCCCCTGTATCTGGTCCTCGCGGCGGGCATCCTGGCCCAGCTGCTGCCGGCCGTGCTCGAGGCCCGCAGGACGGGGAGTTGGAGGGTCGCCCGGCCGCGGCGCGAACTCGCCTTCTGGGGCACGCCCGCCGGGATGACGTGGCTGCTGGGCGCCAGCGTCCTGCTCTACGGCGTGCAGAGCATCTACTCCAGCGACGCCACCAAGGGGGGCGAGAACCTGCTCTTCTTCTACCTCCCCTTCGGAGTGCTGTTCGTGCTCCTGTCGACGGTCCGCTGGCGCCGCGAGCTGCTGCTGCGATGCCTCGCGATCGTGGTCGCCGAGGCCGTCCTGTTCGCCGGGGTGGGGTTCGTCGAGTACGCCCGCAAGTCGCTGTTCCTGAACCCGAAGGTCGTCGCGGCCAACCAGTTCGACAACTATTTTCGCGTCAACTCGGTGTTCTTCGACCCGAGCGTCTACGGCCGCTTCCTGGCGCTGGTGATGGTCGCGGTCAGCACGGTCGTGCTGTGGACCGCCAACCGCCGCACCGTGGTGGCCGGCGCGTGCGTGCTGGCGTGGCTGCTGGCGGGGCTCGTGACCAGCTTCTCGCAGTCCAGCATCGCCGCGCTGCTGCTCGGCCTGGCGGTGCTCGCCGGCTACCGCTACGGACTGCGGGCGACCCTGATCACGGCAGCGGGTGTGCTCGTGCTCGCGCTCGCCGTCCTGCTCGCCGCGCCCAAGAGCCTGCACTTCGGCCTCAAGGGGTCCAGCGGCTCCACCAGCAACGCCACCAGCGGCCGCTCGACCCTGGTCGAAGGCGGCCTGAAACTGTTCGCCAAACGCCCGCTGCAGGGGTACGGGTCGGGATCCTTCGAAACCGAGTACCGGCAGGTCTCGGAAACGACCAATCAGAACGCCGTCTCCGCCTCGCACACGATCCCCGTGACGATCTCCGCCGAGCAGGGGATCGTCGGCCTGGCGGTGTACTTCGCGTTCCTGGTGAGCGCCTTCGTGGTCCTCTTCAGCGGCGCCGGGCGCTCGCCCCCGCGGATCGCGATCGCGGCCTGCTTCGCCACCCTCGTGCTGCACACGTGGACCTACGCCGACTTCCTCGAGGATCCGTTCACCTGGACCCTGCTGGCGGTCGGGGCGGCACTCGCACGCGGCGCCGGACCGCGCCCGCGAGCGCCCGCCGCGGCGCCCCTGGAGGCCCAGGCGGTGGGGTCGTGAGCGTCCTCGCCAGTAGCGTCTGAGGGGCTGTGCTCGGCTACCTGAAGCGCCTGGTGGTGTCGGGCGCGGCGTATCAGTTCGGGGACATCCTCGCCAAGGGCCTGGCCCTGCTGACGCTGCCGCTGTACACCCGCCACGTCAGCCCGGAGGGCTACGGGGCTGCGGAAACGCTGCTGACCGCGGTGATCCTCGTCAGCATCCTGCTGCGCGGCGGGGTGGGGGAGGCGTTCATCCGCTTCTACTTCGACGACGACGACGAGGAGCGGCGCAACCGCATCGCGCGCACGGCCACGGCCACCGTGGCGTGGACGACGACCGTCGCCTCGCTGGTGGCCGTGGCCTTCGCGGGGCCGCTCTCCAAGGCGCTGCTCGGCTTCCACGACCCGCTCCTGATCGACTGCGCCATCCTCGGGCTGTGGGCCTTCACGAACCTCGAGATGGCCTACGCCCAGCTGCGGGTGGACGAACGCAGGCGCACCTACCTCTACGCCTCCGCCGCCAACGTGCTGCTGAGCGTGACCTTCACCGTCACGCTGGTGGTGTTCGCGGGCCAGGGCGCGCGCGGGCTGCTGCTGGGGAACTTCGGCGCCTCGGCCGTGATCGTGCTCGCCCTCTGGTGGGTGCTGCGGCGGCGCTTCTCGCTGCGGGCCCGCATGGGCGACCTGCGCGCGATGCTCCACTTCGGGCTGCCGACGGTGCCGGCCGACGCCAGCGTGTACGCGCTGCAGGTGGTCGACCGCTTCTACCTGTTCCGCCACTACTCGCACAGCTCCGCCGGCCTGTATGCGGTCGCCATCAAGCTCGCCACGGTCGTGTTCGTGGCCGTGCGCGGCTTTCAGTACGCGTGGCCTCCGCTCGCCTACTCGATCGAGAGCGACGAGGAGGCGGCCGGGCTCTACTCGCTGGTCACCACCTACTACGCCCTCGCGACGGGGGTCGTGGTGTGCGCCGTGGCGCTGCTCGGGCGCTGGATGGTGAGGCTGCTGGCCGCGCCCGAGTTCTTCGGCGCCCACCGCGCGCTGCCGTGGCTGGCGCTCGGGTGGTCGCTGTACGGCCTGTACCTCGTCTTCGTCGCGATCAGCGGCCGCGCGCGCGTCACCTCCCGCAACTTCCCCGCCGCCGCGGTGGGCCTGGCCGTCAACGTCGCCCTGCTGCTGCTGCTGGTCCCCGCCACGGGGGCGGGCCTCGGCAGCGAGGGCGCGGGCGTGGCCCTGTGCGGCGCCTACGTGGCGATGCTGGTCGTGATGTACATCCTGACCCGCGGCCTCTTCAGCGTCGCCTTCCAGTGGCGAAGGCTCGCCCAGCTCACGGCGCTGCTGGCGGCCATTGCGGTCTCGGGCGAGCTGCTGCTGCCCACCTCCGGTTTCGGCGGGCTCGCGGCGCGGATCGCGTGGCTGGCGCTCGTGCCCGCGTCCCTGCTGTTGACGCGCTTCTTCGAGCCGCACGAGCTGGCCGGAGCGCGGGCGCTGCTCGCCGACGCGCGCCGGCGGGTGGTCGACTTCCGCGCCGGCCACGGTGAGCTCGAGGCCTACGCCGAGGACCCGCTGCGCGACGTGTGAGCGCGGCGCACCGCGTACGCCAAAACGTCTAGGAGGGAAGGACCGGTTGTGCCCCCGGCGCATCACCGGTGCGAAAGGAGTTGTACGTCGCGGCGTCTGTAGGAACATGCAACAGACCAGCTTCAGCCTCGCCAGCGGCGCGCGCTGCGGGAATGTCGAACTCGTGTGGCTGCCCGGCGGGCGCCGCGCGATGTGGAAGCTGCGCCCGGACGAGGACGACGCGCTGGCGGCGTTCGAGTCGCTTGCGCCGGCCCGCTGGAGTGAGAACCTCGAGATCGTGCGCCGCGCGATCGAGGCCTTCTCGCGAGGCGAGCTGGAGAGGGCCCTGCGCGACGCCGATCAAGACGCCGTCTTCGACTGGACCCGCTCGCCCGGCCTGGAGCGGGGCGTGTACCGCGGCCACGAGCAGGCGCTGCGCTTCATGGGGACCTTCCACGAGCTATTCGAGCGCGTGCAGGTCGACGCCGAGGAGGTGCTCGTCGGTGGCGACACGGTGATAGTGCCCACCTGCCTGCGCGTGAGGGGCCGCTACGGCATCGAACTGGAGACCCGTCACGCGTCGCTGTTCAGGCTGCGCCACGGGCAGATCGTGCTTTGCCGGTTCTTCATCAATCGCGCCGCCGCGCTGGCCGAGACCGGCGTGCTGGACTTCTGAGCGGCGCCTCGGCCGGGACGGCCCGCAGCCACGCGCCCGGCCGGGAGGCCTGCTAGCCCGCCGCCGGCGCGTCGGCGTCCGCGGGCAGCGAGGCGTTCAAGCGTTCGGCCGCCTCGCGCACGCCCTCCCCGCGACCGGGTCGCAGGGTGGCGCGGACATGGGCCCAGTAGCGCCGCGCGCTGTGCCCCGGCGCGAGCAGTGCGAGCAGCGCCCGCTCGGCGTACGCCAGCGCGGTCAGCCAGCGCACGGCGCGAGCGGCCCGGGGCGAGTGGTGCTTGCGCATGTAGAGGTCACGGTTGCGCGACAGTTCGACGATCCGGGCCCGCCCGCCGACGGGGTCGTTGGAGAGCTGCTCGTGGTGCACCGCCTGCGCCCCGGGCACGTACAGGCTCTCCCAGCCCGCGTCACGCAGCCGGCGGGCGAAGTCGACCTCGTCGGAGTAGACGAAGAACTCCGGGTCGAGGTAGCCCACCTGTGCGGCGGCGTCGCGGCGCACCAGCAGCGCCGAGGACTGGCACCAATCCACCTCGCGGACGTCCTTGCCGCGGCTCTGCACGACCAGCATGCGCTGCAGCCCGAGCGCGAAGGCGAGCGCGCTCGCCGGCGAGGGGAACCTCCAGGCGCACGGCTGCGGGCGGCCGTCGGGAGCCAGCAGGAGCGCTCCGGCGAGGGCCGCCCGGGGGTGCTCCTGCAAGGCCCGCCAGAGGGCGATCGTGGCCCCGGGGCGGAGCTCTGAGTCCTCGTTGAGCAGCAGCGCGTAGCGGCCGCCGGCGCGGGCGAGCAGCTGCGAGTCGTTGGTGCCCTTGCCGGTGCGGCGCTCCAGCGCGATCGTCTCGTCCACCGCCGGGTGGGCGCGTGCGAGCTCGGCGCTGCCGTCGCGTGAGCAGTTGTCCAAGACCAGCGTCCGGGTGGCGAACGGCAACGCCTCCCGCTCGCGGGCGATCGCGTCGAGGCACCTGGAGAGCAGCTCCCGCTTGGCGGTCGCCACGACGCAAAAGCTCAGCTCGGGGGCGTCCATCGCCCATATTGTCCCGACCTCCGATGCGCGTCCACGTCGTCGACCCCTCCGCCTACACGCCACCCTACGACCACGCGCTCTGCTCGGCGCTGGCCGCCGAGGGCGTCGACGTGACCCTCTACACGAGTCGCTTCGCCTACGGCGGGGTCCCGGAGCCCCGCGGCTACGAGCGCCGCGAGAGCTTCTACCGCGTGGCCGCCCGCGTCGGCCGGCCGGGTCCGCGCAGGGCGGTCAAGCTCCTCGAGCACGTCCCGGACATGCTCGCCTACCGCCGCGCGGCCCGCTCGTCGCAGCTCGTGCACTTCCAGTGGCTCACGCTGCAGCAGCTCGACGGCCTGCTGCTGCCCCACGGGCGACCGCTGGTGCTGACGGCGCACGACATCCTCCCGCGCGAGCCCCGGCCCGGGCAGCGCCGCGCCCAGCGGCGCCTGTACCGGCGCTTCGACGCCGTCGTCGCCCATTCCCGCCACGGCGCCCGCCGGCTCGTCGAGGAGCTGGGCGTGGAGGAGGCGCGCGTGCACGTGATCCCGCACGGCGCCTTCGAGCACCTCGCCACCCAACCGGCGCCGCCGACGGCGCCGCAGCCGCCCGCCGGGGGGGAGTCCCCGCCGGTGGTGCTGTGCTTCGGCCTGATGCGCCCGTACAAGGGGATCGACCTGCTGCTCGACGCGTGGGGTGAGGGCCTCGACGGCGCCGAGCTGTGGATCGTCGGCATGGCACGGATGGACACGGCTCATCTGCGCGCCCGCGCGCCCGCCAGCGTGCGCTTCGACGAGCGCTTCGTCGCCGACGACGAGCTGCCGGCGCTGTTCGCGCGCGCCCAGCTCGTCGTGCTCCCCTACCGCGAGGCCGAGGCCTCGGGGGTGCTGTTCACGGCGCTGGCGTTCGGCAGGCCGCTGCTGCTGAGCGACGTGGGCGCCTTCCCGGAGCTCGCCGCCACGGGTGCGGCGCGCGTGTTCGGAGCCGGCCGCCCCGAGGCCCTGCGCGCGTCGCTACAGGAGCTGCTGGCCGACGCGAACGAGCGCGAGCGGATGAGCCACAGTGCGCTGGCTGCCGCCCGCGGCCCCTACAGCTGGCGGTCGGTCGCGAGGCAGACGGTCGAGCTCTACGCCTCGCTGCTGAGGTGACCGCCGCGATGATGCCCCGGATGAGGCTCCCATGACCCTGCTCGCGTTCCTGTTCTGGCTCTCCTGCGCTCTGCTGGTGTGGACGCAGGTCGGTTACCGGCTCGCGCTCGCGCTCGTGGCCCGCCTGCACGGCCCGGCGCCCGCGCGGGCGCTCGCGGCAGCGGGGCCGGAGCTGCCCGCGCTGTCGCTGATCATCGCCGCCCACGACGAGCAGGACGTGATCGCCGCCAAGGTCGCCAACGCGCTCGCACTCGACTACCCCCGCGAGCGGCTGGAGGTGATCGTGGCCTGCGACGGCTGCGGCGACGAGACCGCCGAGCGCGCCCGGCGTGCCGGCGCGGATCTGGTGCTCGAGCTGCCACGGGAGGGCAAGATCCGCGCCCAGGACGCGGCCGTGGCGAGGGCGCGCGGAGAGCTGCTGGCCTTCTCCGACGCGAACTCCTCGTGGGATGCGGACGCGGCCAGGGAGCTGGTCGCGGCCTTCGCCGATGACGAGGTGGGCTACGCCTGCGGGCAGGTCCAGTTCACGGCCGCGGACGGGGCCACCAACCAGGAGGGGCTGTACTGGCGCTATGAGCTCTCGCTGCGCGAGCTCGAGTCGCGCCTGTCCTCGATCACGGCGGGCAACGGCGCCATCTACGCGACCCGGCGCGACAGCTACATCGTCGTGGACCCGATCATGGGCCACGACCTCTCGCTGCCCTTCAACATCGTCAAGGAGGGGCTGCGCGCGGTCTACGTTCCCAGCGCCCGCGCCAGCGAGAAGATGGTCCCCTCGCTGGAGGGGGAGTTCGAGCGCAAGCGCAGGATGATGAGCCACACCTGGCCGATCCTGCTGCAGGGAGGGATGCTCTCGATGCGCGGATACCCGCCGGGGTATGCCCTGATGGTGATCTCCCACCGGCTGCTGCGCTACAGCTCACCGGGCCTGCACGCGACCGCGCTGATCTGCAACATCGCCCTGGTGGCGCTCGGTGCGGGTGTCGTGTACACGGTCACGCTCGTGCTGCAGCTGGCGCTGCTGGCGGCCGCCGCGCTGGCAGGGGCGCTGCCGCTGCGGGCGTTCCTGATCGCGCGCTACTACGTGTTCACCACGGCCTCCTGCGCCGCCGGGCTGTGGGACTGGCTGCGCCACGGCACGAGCGCCTCCTGGGAGGCCGCGGAGGGAACACGCTAGAAGTTCGCCCGTGCTGCGACGCGTGATCGACATCCTGGCCTCCGCCGGGGGGCTGCTGCTGACCAGCCCCGTGCTGGCGCTGTCGGCCCTCGCGATCCGGCTCGAGAGTCCGGGCGGTGTCCTCTACCGCCAGCGTCGCGCCGGGCTGCGGGGCCGGCCCTTCGAGATGCTGAAACTGCGCACCATGGTGAGCGGCGCCGAGCACGTCGGCGCGGGCCTCGCGATCAACCAGAACGACGCTCGCATCACGCGTGTCGGGGCGCTGCTGCGGCGCACCTCATTGGATGAGCTGCCCAACCTCGTCAACGTGCTGCGCGGGGAGATGTCGCTGATCGGGCCGCGGCCGACCCTCCCCGCCCAGGTGGAGCAGTACACCGAGCGCCAGCGTGGGCGCCTGGCGGTCAAGCCCGGGATCACCGGCTGGGCCCAGGTCAACGGCCGCGCCTCGCTGCCGTGGGCGGAGCGGATCGAGCTCGACCTGTACTACATCGAACACCGCTCGCTGGCCTTGGATCTGCAGATCCTGCGGCGCAGCGTGGCGCTGGTGCTCGGCGGCTCGGGCGTGTACAAGGGCGAGACCGGTGGCTGGGAGGGACGCATGTGAGCCCGCCCGCGGTGCTGCTCACCGGAGCCGGGAAGCGCTACGACATCGTCAGCTGCTTCGCCCGGCTGACGAGGACCGTGGTGGCGGACCCCGCCCCGCTCGCGCCCGCCCAGTACGCCGCCCACGTGCACACGGCGGTGCCGCTGATCGCCGACGACGCCTACGTGCCCGCGCTGGCAGCGCTGTGCGAGGAGCACGGCGTGGGAGCCGTGCTGCCGCTCACCGACCTGGACATCGAGGTGCTCGCGCTCGCCCGCGAGCAAGGCGTGCTGCCCGCGCTCGTGCCCTCCTCGGAGGTGGCCCGGGCTACCTACGACAAGTACGAGGCCCACCTGCTGCTGGGGCGCCATGCGCTGCCCTCGCCCCCGACCGTGCTGCCGCAGGAGGACCTCGACGCGCTCGACTACCCGGTCATGGTCAAGCCCCGCCGCGGCTCGGGGGCGCGCTCGATCCACCTCGCGCGGGACCCCGCGCAGGCGCGCTTCTTCGTCGACTACGTGCCGGAGCCGACGATGGTCCAGCGCGCGATGGGGGGGCCTGAGCTGTCGATCGACTGCCTCGGCGACCAGCAGGGCCGCTGCCTGAACGCGATCCCGAGGACGATGCTGGAGTCTCGGGGCGGCGAGTCGATCAAGGGCCAGGTGATCCACGACGAGGAGCTGATCGAGCTCGGGCGTATCCGTGATGGAACGCCTGCGGGTGCGCGGTCCGGCGACGATCCAGGTGTTCCGCGACCCGGACATCGGCGTCGCCATCACCGACGTGAACACGCGCTTCGGCGGCGCCTTCCCGGCACCGGCCTACGCGGCCCTGCCGGGCCGCAGCTATCCGGAGCTGATCGTGCGGATGGCCGCGGGCGAGGAGCCCGAGCCGCACGTGGGGGAGTTCAACGCCGGCATGAGCTTCAGCCGCTACTACTGGCAGCTCGAGCTCGATCAGCAGCTGCGCCCGACCGGCCGCGAGATCGTGCCGGGTGGCCCCCCGCCGCCGGGCTGAGGCGGCCCGCCGCCGCGGCTTTGCGGTCGCTCCGAACGGCATCGTGCCCTGCGGGCGGCTTACGCAACGGGCGCCACGGGTAAAATCCGCCCGTATGTCGACGCTCGTTGACGAGCAGCCGGCCGCTCCGGAGCGCGAGCCGCAGGCCGACCAGGCCGACCAGGCCGATAACGCCGCCACGTCCGCCGCATCCAGCGGTGGACCAGCCGGCGCGTCGGCGAGCCATCCGTGCCCGAACTGCGGCGCCCCGATGGAGTCCGCACAGGAATGGTGCCTGCAGTGCGGCGCCGCCGGTCCGGGCGCGCTCGAGCGCTCGCCCTGGCGCTCGACCGGCCTGATCGTGGCCGTCATCGCCGCGCTGGGCCTCGGTGCCGCCGCAGCCGCCGTGGCGGCGCTCAACCAGCACTCCCCGACCCAGCCCACGGTCACCCACATCGTGGCCCAGGCGCCGGCCACGCCGCCCCCGGCGACGACCCCGACTCCCGTCCCGGCGACGCCGCCGGCGTCAACCAAGACGCCGCTCCCGAAAGCGCCCTCGAAACTGCCGAAGGTCCCCACCACCCCGACCCCGATACCGGCGACCCCCACCGGGACCTCCACCGCCGGCTCGGGAACGAACGGCGAATCGCAGGGCTCCGCCCCGAGCGCGAGCGAAGGCTCCGGCTCCGGCGAAGGCTCGAACTCCAACCAGCCCTCCGCGCTGCTGCTCGACACCGACGCGGCCTCCACCTACAACCCCTACAACCTTCCCGCCAGCTTCTTCGGCGACCCCAGCCTCACGATCGACGGCGATCACGGCACCTCCTGGACCGCCCAGGTCAATCCCGCGACCGCGCCGAGCATGGCCGAGGGCGTGCTGATCAACCTCAAGTCGCTGAAGAAGCTCTCGGCGCTCGTGCTCGTCAGCCCCAGCAAGGGGATGGTCGTACAGGTCTACGGCACGGCCGAAAAGCAGGCGCCCACCTCGATCACCGACCCCGGCTGGGTGGCGCTGTCCTCCACGCTGGCGATCAAAAAGACCAGCACCCGCTTCAAACTGCGCAAGCCCAAGGTGGGCTTCCGCCAGCTGGTGGTGTGGATCAGCAAGGCGCCCCCGGCGGCCATCGGCACACCCACCGCGCCCGGCCACGTCAAGGTCGGCGAAGTGGAAGTCTTCCCGGCGACCTAGCGGCGCGAGGTGCGGGCCCGTTTCGCGCGTGTCGCGCGTGGGCTCTTGGAGCGGGTGGTGCTCCGCTGCGGGCTGACCCGCTGCGGCTTTCGCTTTTGCGCGTGAGCTACCGGCGGCGGCGCGTTTGCGCCCGCGGCGGGCCCCAGAGTTCCTCCAGGAAGGCAGCGATCTCGTCGGTCAGGCGGTCCGGCTGCAGCCGCAGCTCGACCAGCGAGTTGGCTTCGATCAGGCGCGCGTTGGGCATCTCCGCGGCGAGCATCCCCGCGTCGGAGAAGGGGTGCACCGGGTCGCGGGGGTGGCCGAGCACGAGCGTCGGGACCTCGAAGTTCCGTCGCTCGCTGCGCGGCGGCGCCACGCGCCCGAAGAACAGTCCCTGCAGCAGGGCGCCGCCGGGCCCGGGTTCCTGGCGGATCACGTCGAGCATCACGTTGCCCCAGTGGGGGAGCAGTCCTCGCGGCACGGCCCGCGTCACGCTCGCCACGCGCTTCATGATCGGCTCCCCGAAGGTCAGCGCCACGAGCAGGGGCGTGAACGCGAGCGCGCTCGCGAGCAGGCCGTTGTCGAGCACGGGCATCTCGATCACCATCCCGCGCAGCCGCTCGGGGTGCTGGGAGGCCACCTCCAGCGCCGCGTTGGCGCCCAGCGAGGTGCCCATCACCGCCGCCTGCTCGAGTTCGAGGTGATCCATCAGGCCGACGATCTGCTCCCCGTAGATGGCCATCGAGTAGCGCCACATGTCCCGTGGCCGGTCCGAGCGGCCGTGGCCGAGCAGGTCCATCGTGATCACGCGATTGCCGCGACGGGCGAGCTCTTCGGCCAGTGGGCGGTGCATCTCCTGGCTCAGCATGAGGCCGTGCAGGAGGATCAGCGGGCGGCCCTTGGCGGCCTTCAGGCTGCCGTTGCTGCGCGCTCCCCGCCGCGCTGCGGTGCTCCTCGCGGCCTCGGCCGGTGGCTTTACATCGTTGGCGAATTCCGTGTAGTGGATCCGCTGTCCCTGGTACCTGAAGAACGGCATGGGTCAGACAAGGGTACTGACGGCCCGATCGCACCCTCGCCGCCCGCGCGCTAGGTTTGCTCCATCGCGGGCCGCAGCAGACCGGCCCGGACAGGGACAGCCGCAACCTAGGGAGAAGCAGATGGCCAAAGAGCCCCGCATCCTTGCCGGAGAGACCGCTGCGATCACCGGTGCCGCCCGGGGGATCGGGCGCGCCACCGCCGAAGCCCTCCTCGCACAGGGCATGAAGGTCGCGATAGGCGACGTGGACTACGAGGCAGCCGCCAAGACCGCCTCAGAGCTGGGCGCGAGCACGATCGCGCTGCCGCTCGACGTCACCGAGCGCTCCGCCTTCTCGGAGTTCCTCGACGGCGCCGAACAGCAGCTGGGCCCGATCGACGTGCTCGTCAACAACGCCGGGATCATGCAGATCGGCCGCTTCATCGACGAGGACGACCTCACCGCGCGGCGCATGATCGACATCAACCTGCACGGGGTGATCCTGGGCATGAAGCTCGCGCTCGAGCGCATGATCCCCCGCAACCGCGGCCACATCATCAACATCTCCTCCCAGGCCGGCAAGTACGGGGCGCCCGGCGGGGCCACGTACTCGGCCACCAAGCACGCCGTTGTCGGCCTGACCGAGGCCGTCCGCGGCGAGCTGAGGCTGATGGGTGCCCAGATCGACCTCAGCTACGTGATGCCGTTCGCGGTCAAGACCGAACTCGGCGCCGGGCTGGGCGACGCCCGCGGGATGAAGCACCTCGAGCCCCGCGAAGTGGCCGACCGGATCGTGGAAGCGCTCCAGTACAAGATCGTGGAAGTGTGGGTGCCGAAGTCCGCCAGCCGCAACATGGTGCTGACCGCCGTGCTCCCGCGCTCGATCTCCGAGGGCTTCGCCCGCGCGCTCAAGGCCGACAAGGTGCTCGCGGGCGCCGACTTCGAGAGCCGCCGCAACTACGAGCTGCGCGCCTCCCGCTCGGAGCCGGGCCTCGAGGGCCCGCCGCCGCAGCCGCAGCTCGGGGGTGCGGCGACCGCCGCCCCGCCGGCACCCGTCGCCTCCGGCACGGGTCCCTACGAGGCCGCCGTCGAGGTCGAGGCCGAGACCGAACAGCCGGGCCCGGCAGCCCCGGGCCTCGAGCAGCCGCCGGTGGGCGGCGGCTAGGAACTACCGGCGAGGCGTCGCGGCGGCGCGGACTCTGCCCCCGTCCCAGCGCGCGGCCGAGGGCTCAGCCGGCTGGGCGTGCGGGCGCCCTCAGGCGCTGAGCCACTCGGCGATGTGCGCGCCGATCAGCGGGCCCTGGTCCTCCTGCAGGAAGTGGCTCGCGTTCTCGATCGTGCGCGGGCGCTCGCGGCCGATCGCCTCGGCGAAGCGCTCGCCCGTGCTGAGCGGGATCACCGGGTCGGAGTCGGCCCACATCATCAGCGTCGGGCGGTGGTCCTCGCGCAGCGCGTCGAGCACCCGCTGCCCGGCCGCGGCGCCGGGCGCATCGGGGGTCGTGGGGAGCATCAGCGGAAACGCGCGCGCGCCGGCCTTCGAGGCCGCGTTGGGATAGGGCGCTTCGTAGGCCGCGATGACCTCGTCGCCGGGGTCGGTCTTGCAGGCGCCCCGCACGAGCATCCCCACGGGCAGGTCCTCGGTGCGCTGGACGAAGTCGCGGAACGCGATCCAGGCGTCGGTCATCTTCTGGTGCCCGGTGAAGAGGCCGGTGTCGAGGATCACCAGCCGCGAGATCCGGTCGGGATGTTCGACCGCCAGGCGCATTCCGATCGGTCCGCCCCAGTCGTGCACGACCGCGGTGGCGTCGCGCAGGTCCAGGTCCTCCAGCAGCGTGCCCGCAAGCTCGGTGTGGCGGTCGTAGCTGTAGAAGTCGAAGTCGGTCGGCTTGTCCGAGCGCCCGAAGCCGGCCAGGTCGGGCGCCACGCAGCGGAAGCCGGCATCGCGCACGGGCGGGATCACCTTGCGCCACAGGAACGACCAGGTCGGCTCGCCGTGGAAGAAGATCACCGGCGGGCCGTCGCCCTCGTCCAGGTGCGCCAGGCGCAGGCCGTTGACCTCCCTGTAGGTCGACTCGAAGGGGAAGTCCGGCAGGCCTTCCAGCGCCTGCGGCTCCGTCTGCACAACATCCTGGCTCATGGTGTTTCTACCCCCCGGGTCGACGGCCGGCGGAGCATACCCGCAAGTCCATCGGCTAGGCTCGCGCGCTGACCGTGCACGCGCTGTCCCTGCAGCTGGCCCCACTCCTGGCGGCCGAGAAGAGCAAAACCCCCTTTTACATCGCGGGCGGCGTGCTGATCGTGTGGGCCTTCGGCCTGTCCCTGGCGATCGGCACCCTGCGCCCGGAGTTCCCGACCAACTCGCGCGGAGAGCGGCTGGTGATCGCGATCAGCGCGGTGCTGGTGGTGGCCACGCTCCTCGCCGCCGTGGCGACCTCCGGGAGCCCCGAGAAGACCGAAGCGGCGAAGGCCGCGGAAGCGGCGGTGACGGCGAAAATCGCGCACGAAGTGGCCGCACCCGAGCCGTCCCCGCCCGGCACCGCGCCCGCGCCCTCGGAAGGAGCCGCCGCCCCCGCTGCGCCCGAAACCGGTGGCACGCCGAGCTCGACGACGACGACGACGCCGTCCAGGACGCCCGCCAAAAAGGCCCCGGCCGCCACCAGCCCGCACCAGCCGACGCCCAACGCGACCAAGCTGGCGCTCAGCGTCCCGGGCACCCAGCTGGCCTACAACACCAAGGCGCTGGCCGCGAAGGCGGGCTCCGTGACGATCACGATGACGAACAAGAGCCCGCTCGAACACAACGTCACGATCGCCGAAGGCGCCAAGGTGCTGGGCGCCACCCCCACCTTCATCGGCGGGACGAAGGCCGTGACCCTCAACCTCAAGCCCGGCAAATACACGTTCTACTGCTCGGTCCCGGGGCACCGCCAGGCCGGCATGGAAGGGACACTGGTGATCAAATGAAGCTATACGTCTGCTGGGGAACGTTCTCCACGCCCAGACCGGGCGGGCACCCCTGTGCGAACGCCTACCACGCGCTCCGTGACGCCGGCTACGAGCCGGAGGTCGTGAAGTCCTATGGGCTGGGCGTGCTGCCCGCGGTCTTCAACCAGACCACCGGGCGCAAGGAGGTCCAGGAGCTGACCGGCAACCGCATGGTGCCGACGCTGGTCCTCGACGACGGCACCGTGATCGACGACTCCAAGCCGATCGTCGAGTGGGCGCGGGCCAACCCGGCCGCGGCCGCCTAACTCACGCTCCGCGGCGGCCGATAGCCGCCGCTCCGGGCCCCGCAGGACGCGGTCCGCGATCCTCAGCTCCCGGTCAGCCGCGCCCGCCGTTCGCGCGAGCGCCAGCACCACGGTCGCCCAGAAGGCGAGCAGCACGGCCGCCGAGGCGGCCAGATAGGCCAAGCCGGAGATGGGGAAGGCTTTCGGCGCTCGCCGTCATGGTCCTTCCGGGCCCTCCGTCACCGTCCTCCAGGCGAACAGGACGGCCGCCACCGCGGTGGCGAGGTTCAGGCTCGAGACGCCGTCGCGCATCGGGATCCTGATCAGCTGCTGGGCACGCTCGGTGAGCTCCGGGCTGAGGCCGTGGCGCTCGGTGCCGAAGGCGAGCACCGATTGCGGGGGCAGGCTCGCGGCGTCGAGCGGATCTCCCTCGGGATCGAGCGCCAACAGGGGCCGCGGGCCGTCCTCGATCTCCCGCAGGCCGTCCAGCCGCGTCACCGGCAGGGCGAAGTGCAGGCCGGCGGCGCCCCGCAGCGCGTCCGGATGCCACGGGTCGTGCGTGCCGGTGGTCAGCACCCCGGCGGCGTCGGCGGCGGCCGCCACGCGCACGCAGGCGCCCATGTTGCCGAGGTCGCGGGGGTCCTCGAGCAGGATCACCGGGGCCGGGTGAGGGCTCGCGAGCAGCTCCGCGCCCGTCACGAGAGGACGCGCGGCGATCGCCATCACCGAGGTGCTCGGCGCCAGCGGCGAGAGCTGCTCGAACACCGCCCGCTCGAGGACCCGGGCCTCGGCCAGCCTGGGGCCGAGGTCGGGAGCGAGGGCATCGGCGAGCCGGCGCAGTTCGCCGGGGTCGCTGGTGACGAGCAGCTCGAGGCGCGCGCCGAACCTGAGCGCATGCTTGACGGGGTGGAAGCCTTCGAGCACCGCCAGTCCCGGGTCGCGACGGGCGCGACCGAACTGGGGGATCAGCTGGCCGTCCTTCACGGGGCGATCATTCCAGCCCGAGCCCGCGTACTAGAGTTGGCCGCGATGAGGCTCGAGGGTGTCCACCACATCACAGCGATCACCGGTGACGCCCCCCGGAACGTCGAGTTCTACACGGGTCTGCTGGGCCTGCGGATGGTCAAGCGCACGGTCAACCAGGACGACCCGACCGTGTACCACCTCTTCTACGGGGACGAGGACGGCTCGCCCGGGATGGACCTGACGTTCTTCGAGTACCCGGGGGCCGCTCCCGGCCGCGCGGGCGCGGGGATGATCCACCGCATCCTCTGGCGGGTGGGCTCGCCCGAGGCGCTCGACTTCTGGCAGGAGCGCCTGGCGGGGGCCGATGTGGAGAGCCGGCGCAGCGATGGCGGGCTGATCTTCGCCGATCCCGAGGGCCTCGAGCACGAGCTCGTGCCCAGCGACGCGCCCGATGAGCCGCTGCGAGCCGACTCGCCGGAGATCCCAGCCGAGCACGCCCTGCTCGGATTCGAGGGGGCGCGGGCGTACGCCGGCGATCCGAGCCACAGCGACGGCCTGCTCGAGCAGGGGCTGGGTTTTGAGCGCGCCGGCGAGGGCAGCTGGACGGTCCAGGGAGAGCGGCGGCGCGGTACCTGGGTCTATGACCCACCGCCCGCCGGACCCTCCCTGCAGGGAGCCGGGAGCGTGCACCACATCGCCTTCGGCTGCGAGATGGCCGACCACGACGCCTGGCGCCAGCGTGCGATCGAGGGCGGGGCGCATCCGACGCCCGAGATCGACCGCTTCTACTTCCGCTCGATCTACTTCCGCGAGCCCAGCGGGGTGCTGTTCGAGATCGCCACCATCGGCCCCGGCTTCGCCGTCGACGAGGACGAGGCCCATCTCGGTGAGGGGCTCTCGCTGCCGCCCAGGTTCGAGCCCCTGCGCGAGCAGCTGGAAGCGAGGCTCACCCCGCTGCCGTACCCACCGGCCTGGCGGCTGGCCGGCCGCACCTAGACGGCTCGCGTGCTGCGCCTCGTCACGATCCCGATCAGCCACTACTGCGAGAAGGCGCGCTGGGCGCTCGACCGGGCCGGGATCGGATACCGCGAGGAGCGTCACGTACAGGGGATCCACCAGCTCGCGGCCCGCCGCGCCGGCGGGCGGTATCACCGTGCCGGTGCTCGTCACGCCGCAGGAGTCGATCGGCGAGTCCGCCCAGATCCTGGACTGGGTCGATGCCCGCGTCGAGCCCTCGTTGCGGCTGTCAGGCGCCTCCGAGCAGGAGCGCGGCGAGCTGCGCGCCCTCTGCGCCCGTTTCGACGAGCTGCTGGGGCCGGCCGGGCGACGTCTCGTGTACGTGCACATGTTCGCCGGCGACCGCAAGCTGATGCTGCGCTTCAACGACCAGGGGGTCCCGGCCTGGGAGGACCGCGTGCTGCGCGCCGGGCTGCCGCTGTTCGAGCGGCTGATCGCGCGGGTGCTGGGGATCCGTCCCGGGGTCGAGCGGGAGGACGAGGCGCTCGTCTGGCGCGAGCTCGACCGTGTCGCCGAGCTGCTCTCCGACGGGCGTCCCTACCTGTCGGGGGAGCGCTTCACGGTGGCCGACCTGACGTTCGCCGCGCTGTGCGCCCCGGTGCTGATGCCGCCGGGTTACGGCGTGGAGCTGCCGCAGCCCGAGCTGCTCCCCGCCAGCACCGCGCGGCTGGTGCTGAGCGCCCGCGAGCACCCCGCCGGAGCGCACGCGATGCGGATGTACGCCGAGCACCGCCGGGCCCCCGCCGCGCTCCAGCCGGCCGCCGCGCGGTAGGTCGGCGGCGTTGAGCGCCCACGACCAGCGCCACGCCCAGACGCCCTACCTCGATGCCCTGATCGCCTACGCCGGGCGCGACCCGGCCCGCCTGCACGTGCCCGGCCACAAGGGCGGTCAGGGCGCCGACGAGGGGCTGCTCGAGGCGCTCGGCGAGCGGGCGCTGGCGCTCGACATCCCGGCCCTGACCTACGGCGTCGACCTCGGCGCCGGAGCCGACCGCCTTCGCCGCGGCACAGACGCTCGCGGCCGAGGCGTGGGGGGCCCGGCGAGCGTGGTTCCTGGTCAACGGCGCCTCGCAGGGCAACCTCGCGGCGGGCCTCGCGCTCGCCCACCGCGGCGACGAAGGTGATCGTCCAGCGCAACGCCCACTCGAGCACGATCGACGCGCTCGTCCTCTCGGGGATGCGCCCCACCTTCGCCGCTCCCGAGCTCGACGCCGAGCTCGGCATCGCCCACTGCCTGGCCCCGCGAGACGCTGCGCGAAGCGCTCGCCGCTGACGCCCGACGCCGCCGGCGCGCTGGTCGTCTCCCCGACCTACTTCGGGGCCGTGGCGGACGTCCGTGCGCTGGCGGAGATCGCCCACGAGCACGGCATCCCGCTGATCGTGGACGAGGCCTGGGGCGCCCACCTCGCCTTCCACGAGCAGCTGCCCGAGCACGCCCTCGCGGCCGGCGCCGACCTCGTGATCTCGAGCACCCACAAGATCGTCGGCAGCCTCACCCAGTCGGCCATGCTGCACCTCGCCCACGAGCTCGCTGATGGGCGAGCAGGAGGTCGACCGGGCGGTCACGCTGACCGAGTCCACGAGCCCCAGCTCGCTGCTGCTCGCCTCGCTCGACGCGGCCCGCCGGGACGCCGGTCACCGCGGGACGGACCTCGCTCTCGAAGACGATCGACGCGCTCGCGCGGCGCGCGCGCAGAGATCCGCGCGATCGAGGGCCTGGACGTGCTCGACGAGCGCCTCGTGGGGCGCCCCGGAGTGTTCGCCTACGACCCGCTGCGGCTGGCGGTCGACATCCGCGGCGTGGCCGCCACCGGCTACGAGCTGGCGCCGCTGCTGCGCGAGCTCGACGACATCAACCTCGAGCTCTACGGCCAGAACGTGCTCGTGGCCGTGTTCGGCATGGCCGAGCGCTCGCTGGCCGAGGCCGGCCGTCTGGTGGCGGCCCTGCGGCGGGCCGTCGCGCAGGTCGGGGTCGAGCCCTCGGGCCGGGAGTCGAGCTTCGCCGCCGCGCCGCCCTGGGGCGAGCTCGCGATGACGCCCCGCGACGCCTACCTCGGACGCCCAGGAGGTGGTCGCCGCCGAGCGCGCCGCCGGGCGCATCGCGGCGGAGTCGCTGGCGACCTACCCGCCCGGGATCCCCAACGTGCTCCCGGGCGAGCGCCTGACGGCCGAGACGCTCGCCTTCGTGCGTCGCACGCTCGAGCAGGGTGGCAGCGTCCGGGGCGCCAGCGACCGCCTGCTGCACACCGTCCGCGTGGTCGTGGAGTGACTACACTCGCCCCGCCCAGCGACCCAGAGGAGGCCCGATGCGCGCGGCGGTGATCCACGAGACGGGGGATGTCGAGGTTCTGCAGCTCGAGGAGGTCGAGCAACCCGTGCCCGCCGACGGCGAGGTGCTCGTTCGTGTGCACGCGGCCTCGGTCAACCCGATCGACTGGAAGCTGAGGCGTGGGCTGATGCCCAAGCAGCTGCCCGCGATCCTCGGCAGCGACGCCTCCGGAGTGGTGGAGGTCTCCAACGCGGAGGGCTTCAGCGCCGGCGAAGAGGTGTTCGGGTGGCTCAGCAGCGGCTCCTACGCCGAGTTCGGGATCGGCCTGCCGGCCACGCTCGCCCACAAGCCCGACCACCTCAGCCACGAACAGGCGGCGGCACTGCCGGTGGCCGTGCTGACCGCCTGGCAGGCGCTGTTCGAGCGCGGGCGCCTGGAGCGCGGCCAGACGGTGCTCATCAGCGGCGCCTCGGGCGGCGTGGGCCACCTGGCCGTACAGCTGGCCGCCAACGCGGGCGCGCAGGTGCTGGCCACGGGCTCGCCGCGCAGCAGAGATTTCGTGCTCGGCCTCGGAGCGCAGCGGTTCATCGACTACACCAGCGAAGACGTCGCCGGCGCCGCCAGCGGCGTGGACCTCGTGTTCGACGTCGCCGGCCACGGCACCCAGGAGCTGCTCGGGATGATCCGCCCCGGAGGGCGCATGGTCGTGATCGCCGGCGCTCCCCCCGAGGGAGCGGCCGAGCGGGAAGTGGACGCCCAGCTGCTGATCATGAGCCCGGACGCCGCGGAGCTCGAGCGCCTGGGGAGGGTCGTGGCCGACGGCGTGATCCGGGTCGAGCTGGGCGAGGTGCTGCCGCTCGCCGAGGTCCAGCGTGCCCACGCGCTGAGCGAGTCCGGTCACGCCCGCGGCAAGATCGTCCTGACGGTCTAGGCGCCCGGCCGGGGCCGCCTTCGGGTCCGAGGCGCCCCCCCGCGGTGGCGCCGCCGGGGCCCGTCGAAAGGGCCCTCCCGCGCCCTTTCCGGCGATGCTCGCTGTTTGCACGACATTTCTTCGGCCAGTCGGAGTTTGTCGTCGCGCATTCCGGGAAACGGAACCTTCGCGGCCGCCGAGCAGGAGTATCAGTACATAGGTGGGGCCGCGCGTCGTGGACCGGATGACCGCTCGCGTGATCGCAAGCGACGTCTGGACGATCGGGCCTTTTAGCTAGATGACCTTCAACGCAGAGGAGCAGTACCGGTCCCGCCAGGACGGGGTACTGCTCACCGGCGCCACCGGGTTCCTGGGCATGGAGCTGTTGGCGCGCTACCTCGAACACACCGATCGCCCGGTCTACGCGCTCGTTCGTGCCGGCGATCAGGGCGCGGCGACCCGCCGGCTGCGGCGCACGCTGCGCTGCCTTTTCGGCCCCGAGCACCCCTATGGCGAACGCGTGGTGGCCGTGCGCGGGGACGTCACCAAGGACGGGCTCGGCCTCGGGCGGCAGGCCTGGCCGCTCGCCGACCGCATCGACGAGATCGTCCACGGCGCGGCCTCGGTGTCCTTCGAGCTGCCGCTGGCGGCCTCGCGCGCGATCAACGTCGGTGGCACGCGGCGGATGCTCGAGTTCGCCGAGCTCTGCCAGACGGCCGGGGATGGCCTGCGGCGCTTCACACATCTGTCAACCGCCTATGTGGCGGGCGAGCACGCGGGCACGTTCAGCGAGGACGACCTCGACGTCGGTCAGCGCTTCCGCAACCCATACGAGCGCTCCAAGTTCGAGGCCGAGGGGACCGTCAAACGCTGGCGCTCGCGGATGCCCGTCACGGTCGTGCGGCCCAGCATCGTCGTGGGCGAGCGCGAGAGCGGCTGGACCCCCAGCTTCAACGTCATCTACTGGCCGCTGCGCGCCTTCTCGCGCGGCGCCTACCGGGTGCTGCCGGCGCGCGGCTCGGCTCCCGTCGACGTCGTCCCGGTCGACTACGTGGCCGATGCCACGTTTGCCCTCTCCCAGTCACCGCACGCCGTCGGTGCGACCCTGCACGTGACCGCGGGGCGGCACGTGAGCAGCGTAGGAGAACTGGTGGAGCTCGCCCGGACCTTCTTCGACCGGCCGGCCCCGCGGCTGGTCGAGCCCGACCTGTACCGGCGCGTGCTGCACCCGGTGATGGTGCGGGCCGGTCGCGACGAGCGCCAGCGCCGCGCGTTGCGGCGCAGCGAGATCTTCTTCCCGTACTTCAACGCCCGCGTGCACTACGACGACCGCCGTACGCGTGCGCTGCTGCACGGCAGCGGGATCGAGCCGGCGCCGCTGTACGAGTACTTCGACACGTTGATCTCCTACGCCATGGCCGCCGAATGGGGCAAGCGCGAGCTGCCGCGCGTGGGACTCGGCCTCGGTCGCCCGCCAGCCCACCGCCGCCTGCCCGAGATGGGTCCGGAGCAGTGGCTGCGCCGGGGTCCCCGTCAACCGCTGTTCGCCTGATGGCACGCCTGTCCGGTCTCGACGCCTCATTCCTCGCGGTCGAGACGCCGGCGGCCCACATGCACGTCGGCTGGGTGGCGGTCTTCTCGGGCACGCCCGGCGTGCCGCTGCCCTCCTTCGGCGAGCTGCGCGAGCACATCGAGCGGCGCCTCGTGCGGGCGCCCCGCTACCGGCAGAAGCTCGCCCAGGTGCCCTTCAACCTCAACGCCCCCGAGTGGGTGGACGACGAGAGCTTCGCGATCGACCGCCACCTGTACGGGGCGCCGGGGCCGCTGCCGGGGCTGGTGGACGAAGTCATGTCGATGCCCCTGCGCCGCAACCGCCCGCTGTGGGAGATGTGGATCTGCCAGGAACCGGAGGACAACCGCTTCGCGCTGATCGGCAAGGCCCACCACTGCATGGTGGACGGGCTCGCCGCGGTGGAGCTGGGGTCGCTGCTGCTGGACACCTCGCCCGAGGCCGACCCGCCTCCCGCGGAGTCCTGGATCCCCGACCCCGAACCCGGCGGCGAGCGGTTGCTGGCGCGTGGGGTGCGGGACCTGCTGGCGGCTGATGCGAACCTGCTGCGGGCGCCGGTGAGGGTCGCCACATCTCCCGCCCGTGCCGCCCGCTCGGTGGCCGGTGGAGCCGCGCGGATCACGCGGGCGATGGGCCACTCGCTGCTCAGCGGCGCCCCCACGAGCGCTCTGAACCGCTCGCTCTCGCCGCTGCGGCGCCTGGCGTGGGCGGAGCGGCCGCTGGAAGACCTCAGCCGGATCAAGCAGGCCTATGGGACCACGATCAACGACGTCATGCTGGCGGCCGTGGCGGGCGGGATGCGCACCTACCTGGCCGAGCACGGCGAGGAGCCGGTGGCGCTGAAGGCGATGGTGCCGGTCAGCGTGCGCAGCGACGACGACGTGCTGGGAAACCACATCTCGTTCGTGTTCGCGGAGCTCCCGTGCGACGTCCCCGACCCGCTCGGCCGGCTGTACCGCGTGCACGACACGATGAGCTCGCGCAAGCAGCACCGCGAGCCGGAGGGCGCTGACCTGGCGCTGAAGGCGGCCCAGCTGGGGCCGGGGATCGTGCAGAGCGTCTTCTCACGCCTGATCGCGAGCCCGCGTACGTACAACCTCGTGGTCTCGAACATCCCGGGCCCGCCGGTGCCGATGTACATGCACGGCTGCCGGCTGGAATCCGTCTATCCGGTGGTGCCGCTGTCGGACCGCCACCGCGTCTCGATCGGCATGACGACCGTCTGCCGCCGCGCCTGCTTCGGCGTCTACGCCGACCGCGAAGCGCTCCCCGACGCACACATGCTGGCCCACGACATCGACGTGGCGATCAGCGAGCTGCTGGCCTGTACCTGACCCGCCGGGCCGGCGCGGCGCTCAATGCCGCACCTTGAGCTGGCTGATGCAGGCTCGCTGGGCGGCGCGTACCTGGGGTGTCGGCTTGACGGCGCCGGCGGGGTACAGGGGACCGTTTCCGGACGTGTTGGCTTCGGGGAAGTTCGGTACGCCGTGCGCGCGCATGCAGCTGGTGAAGCGGGCCAGCGCCTGGCGGTAGCCGGGCCTGGCGAGCACTTTGCGGCGCACCGCCGAGGAGGGCCCCAAGCCCGTCCGCCGAGCCAGCTGCGGGTTGCAGCGCTTGAGAGCCGCCTGCAGCTGGGCCGGGGTGGTGCCCTTGGAGCCGGAGGAGTGGGACTTGACCCCGTTCTGTTCCAGGCAGCGGCGCAGGTTGGAGCCCTTCACGCGGCCGCGCTTGGTGCCGGCGCGGGAGGTCGCTTTCGTTTCCCGCTTGCCGTGGCCGTGGGCCCTGTGCCCCGGCTGGGTCGAGCCCGACGAGCCGGTGCTCGAGGTCGTGCCGCCGGTCGATCCGGTGCCGGTCGTCCCGGTCGTGGAGCCGCCCCCGGGGGCGGTGGCTGAGCCGCCGCCGGTGGCGCCGGTCGTGCTGGACTCCTGTGCCACGCTCGCGGAGGTCGAGGAGGACGGCGAGGACTTCCCGCAGGCGACCACGATCAGCGCGCAGAGCAGCAGCACGAGGCCCAGGAGGGCGCGGTTCGGTGGGCGTTTCGGGGTTGTGGGCCGGGGCATGGGTCGCGGTCAGGCTACCCGCCGTCGCGACGGTTCCGACGGCGGGCGGACATGATTCACCGGCCGCATAACCCGCAGCTAAGCGAAACGCCGTCTTCGCAACCCGTGCTCGGATCACGCCGACTCTTCCTGCAGGCGAGCCCCGTGCGGGGTCGTGGGGAGGATCGCCCGGCCGGGTGGCGAACTCCTACGCCGATGCGCTGGGCGCTTCCCGCCACCTGTCTGCTCGCCTGTGCCGTTGCCCTGCCCGCCTGCGGCTCCTCGAAGTCCAGCGGTGAACTGGGCTCCGAAGGACTCTCGACGGCGCAGACCAAGGCCGCGATCGAAGACAGCATCCTCAAAGAGCGCCACATCCACGCGACCGTCACCTGCCCCTCCAACGTGGTCAAGGAAAAGGGCGTCACCTTCCAGTGTCTGGCCGTCACCTCCAGCGGCGCCCGCACGACCTTCCACGTGATCGAGGTCAACGGCCACGGCGCGGTCAGGTACTCCTCGCCCCCGGCACCCCCGCCGACGGCCGAATAGGGTCCGCCCTAGGCGGTCCGCTGCACGATCTCGATCCAGTCGAGCGTCCTGCCGCACAGCTGCGCGGCCTGTGCGGGGGCGACTTCGAGCAGCGCCCGCGGCGGACGCAGGGTGGGTTCCAGCGCGATCGCCGACAGGTAGGTGAACTGGCCCCAGCCGCTGCCGGGGCCGAGGTTGGCCCGCGGGTATGACAGTTCGATCGCGTGCACGCCGCGTTCGAGGAAGACCTTCGCCACCGGGACGTAGCCGTTGAACGGCAGCAGCTGGTTGCGCACGGTCCCCACGTGCTGACCGTCGACCTTGACTTCGAAGCCACGCGCGAAGCTGCCCGCGAGCCACAGTTCGTACGGTTCGGTGTTGGCCACCTGGATGTGGCTCGTGGCGGTGCCGGGGCTGGTCGGCACGAGCGAATGTTCTTCGACTTCGTGCACCCAGCCGGCGGGCCACACCGTCTGGTCGCCCCGCGCCACGATCGGGGCCGGACGCTGGTAGGCGACGAGCCGGCCGTGGACCGCCTGCGCGCGGCGCCCGAGGGCTTCGATCCGGCTGCAGGGCGGCGTCCCCACCGGGTTGATGGAGCACAGCGGCTGATAGGGCCCGGTCTGGGCCCGGCCGCAGTACGGCAGCTTCAGCGATTCGCCCAGCGGCACCCGGGCCACGATCGTGGTTTCCGGCTGGGCCGCCCGGCGCCACAGCTGGTAGTAGCGACCCTGCCACATCAGCTGGTAGGTGGACGGAGGCCGCGATTCGACCGGGGACCGCCGCAGGACGATCGAGCGGTACGGTTCGAGCGTCGAGAGCGGAAACGAGTCGAGGTCGGCCCACGCGGCCTCCGTGAGTGAGACGCCGTCGCTCAGGGGCAGGGTGACGTTGCGGTACTCGGCCGGCTCGACCGGCGCGCCTTCACGCAGGAAGTGGCGGTCGGCATAGACTTCGTACTCGTTCACGAACGTCGGGCCCTTGCCGGCCAGCAGCCCGCCGATGTGCTGCAGCTCTGCGAGCGGGGCCCGGGGGGCGAGCGTGACGTCGTGGTAGGCCAGCGCGTTGGACCACAGCACGCCCCCGGCGAGCGCCGCGATCACGAGCGCCCCCGCCGCGCGGCTGCGCAGGAAGAGCACCCCGGCGCCCGCGAGCGCCGCGATCAGCAGCGCCGGCGATGACAGCGCCATCGCCTTCGCCGTCACCCACGGCGTGCCACCCGAGAGGTAGACGACCGCGCATCCGACGAGCGCCACGCCCACGTAGAAGGGGATCCCGAAGCGCCGCCGGCGGATGCTCACGAACAGGCCGCCGGCCGCCGCCACGCAGCGTCAGCCCGATCCACAGCGCGCTCGGGATCGTGGGAGCCGTGAGGCGGAAGTCGCCGACGGGCCAGATGCCGGCGAGCTGGAAGATGTCGAGCGGGCCATAGAGGTTGCCCGAGCCTGGTGTGGGCGGACTGGCCGCTGGAGAAGAGCGAGTTGATCAGGTCGCCCCGGTTGCTGAAGAACTCCGACAGCACGACCCAGAGCGGGACAACCGCCACCGCCGTGAGTGCCGTGGCCCAGCCGACCGACACCAGTGCGTCGCGGCGCCGCCGGCCCTCGCCGCGACGCCACATCCAGGCCGCCACGAGCGCCACCAGGGCCACCACGATCCACCCCGCGGCCCCCGCTCCGAGCGTCTGGAACAGCGCCCCGGCGGCGAGCGCCAGGGGGATCAGCGCGCGCCAGCGCGGCGCGGGCCCGCGCAGCAGCCCGGCTGCCAGGGTCGCACCCAGGGCCAGCAGGAAGGCGGCCGTCAGCTCCTTGATCCCGCCCCACAGGCTGTATCCGTACAGCAGCGACGCCTGCGCGCCGAGGAACGCCAGCAGCGCACGTAGCCGCGAGGAGGGGATCAGCGGAGCCGTCAGCGCATGCAGGCACATCGCGATCGCGGCGGCGCAGCAGGCGAGATAGGGCTGGAACACCCACGCGATGTCGACCCCGGTCAGCGCCCGGCCTACGCCCGGGAGCATGAACGCCCCCAACGGGTAGGCGGGGTTCGCCGTTTCGAAGTTCAGCCGGTAGGTCGACGACGGCAGTTCGCTGACGGATCGGCCGTGGCTGATCACGTTGTCGATCACGTTGAACCACGTGGCGGTGTCGTCGAGCTTGATGTAGCCGGTGAAGGTGGCGTGGCCGGAGGCCAGCACCGGTGCGCCGTAGACGAGCAGCACGCCGAGCGCGGCGAGCAGGGGCCAGCCTCCCGGCCAGCGCCGGCCACGCCAGGCGAAGACCAGGCCGACGGCCGCCCCCGCGGCCACCACCACGGTGGTTGCCGGGGCGATCGCGCTGAAGGCCGTGACCGTGCCCGCGACGACCAGCGCCGTCGCCAGCCCGAGCGGGATCAGGAGCGCGGAGTCGAGCTCCGTGCCGCCCGCGCGCTCGGCGAGCGCCCCCCAGCCCAGCCCGACGACCCCGAGCACGAGGGGGAACAGCCCCCACGCCAGGATCAGCGACACAGCACGTCCACCGGGTCCCCTACGGTGAAGCCGCTCACCCGTCGATACCTTACTGGCAGATGCCCGGGAAACTCGCGATAGTGCCTGCCCATAATGAGGCCGGCGCGATCGGCCGGACGGTCGCGGAGATCCGTCGCTGGGCCCCCGACTTCGACGTCCTGGTCGTGGACGACGGCTCGGCCGACGACACCGCCGCACTGGCGCGCGCGGCCGGTGCCTCCGTGCTGGCGCTCCCGTTCAACCTCGGCATCGGCGGTGCCATGCAGGCCGGCTATCTGTACGCCCGCGAACATGATTATCAGGTGGCCGTCCAGGTCGACGGCGACGGCCAGCACGATCCGCGCTTCCTCAAGGACCTGCTGGCACGGCTGGAGTCCGACCCGGCGCTGAACATGGTCACCGGCTCGCGCTTCATGGATCCCGACGGTGACGGTTACCGCTCGTCGGCGGCGAGGCGGGTGGGGATCCGCGTGTTCTCACGTGTGGTCTCGTTGATCACCCGCCAGCCGATCACCGACCCGACGTCCGGCTTTCGCATGACCGATCGCCGCGCGATCGAGCTGTTCGCGCGCGACTACTCGCACGACTACCCCGAGATCGAGGCGATCCTCGTCATGCACGCCCACCGCCTCAAGAGCGTCGAGATTCCGGTCGCGATGCGACCCCGTACCAGTGGCTCCTCGGCGATCTCCTCCGGGCAGTCGATCTACTACATGATCAAGGTGCTGCTGGCGGTGTTCGTGGGTCTGTTCCGCGGGCAGCCCGGTGTGGGCGCGTCCGCGGGCGCCGGCGAGCAGGCCACGCCACCCGGCCCGAACCCTCCACGCGGCGGCGACGTCACTCCGCCCGGCCAGGTCACTCCGCCCGGCGGGTCACTCCGCCCGCCAGGTCACCCCACCCGGCGATGAGCGGACCGCGTTCGTCGCGGAGCGCACGAGCTGATGCTGCTGCTCGCCGCGCACACCAACGCCAACCCGACCGAGCAGCGGGTGGAGATCATCGTCGTCTCGCTCATCATCTGCGGGTTCATCTTCGAGCTGATCCGGCGCAAGCGGCTGATGGAGCGCTACGCCATCCTGTGGCTGCTCGCCGGGGTGACCGTGGTCGTGCTGTCGGTCGGGCAGGACCTGCTGGTGAAATTGACTCGCGCCGCGGGAATCTCCTACGCCCCGTCGGCGGTGTTCGCGGTCGCGTTCCTGTTCGTGCTCGCGATGCTGGTGCAGTTCTCGATGACGATCTCGCGGCTCTCCGACCAGAACACGGCCCTGGCCCAGCGGCTCGCGCTGCTGCAGGCCCGCCTCGAGGAGCGCGAGGGCGGCGACCTCAGAGCTTCGCGGGCGCCGCAGGAGCGCGGATCCCCGTCCGATCCCGCCTGAGCGGGGCGCCGGGGCCCGCGGGCGATCAGGAGTGGGTCGCGCTGGGCTGGTGGAAGATCCAGCCGCGCACGATCGTGAACCCCAGCAGCGACATCACCATCGCGGTGATCACGAACACGAGCTGCGGCGACACCCCGATGGCCTGCGGAACCGTGAGGACGATGACGGTCGTCAGGACGTAGTTACACACGGCCGCGACCAGGTAGCGGGCGAACTGCGTCCTGGCTTCCAGCGCGAAGGTGTCGTGGTCGAGGAACACGAAATGGCGCTGCATCGTGAAGTTGATCGCCAGCGCGACCGGGAACGCGATCGCGATCGCCAGCGCGATCGGAAGCCCCACCGGTCCGGACAGCAGCAGCGTGCCACCTGTGTAGACGCCGAACACGAACGCCCCGGCGAGCCCGAAGCGCAACAGTTGCAGTGTCACCTGCCGGTACGACGCGACACCCCGTAGTGCGGGAGGCGGCGGCTCGCTCGCGGGAACCCGCGCGGGCTCGGCCACGGGAACCCTCACGGGCTCGGTCATCGCTCAATGGTATGACGGTGCCGGATGTGCATTCAAACCGGGACGGCAGCCGTGCGGGGGCTCTCAGCGTGCCGCTGACCGTGACCTTCGACCTCGAGGACAACCGCAGCTCCCCGGCCCAGGAGCCGCGCTACGTCGCGATGAGCCACCGTTTCCTCGACTTCCTGCGTGAGCGTGGCATCAGGGGAACCTTCTTCATCGTCGGTGAGATCGCCGCTGCCAGCCCGGAGCTGGTGCGCAGGGTGGCGGCGGAGGGCCACGAGGTGGGGCTGCACGGGCTGCGCCACGTCCCGCTGGACGAAGTCGGTCCTGGTCGTCTGCGAGCGGAGCTCGAGGAGGGGCGCAGGCTGCTCCAGGAGGCGGCGGGCGTGCCGGTGCGCGGGTTCCGTGCGCCGATCTTCTCCCTCACCCCCGCGACCGCGTGGGCGATCGAGGAGATCGCGGAGGCCGGGTTCGATTACTCCTCGAGCGTCCTCCCCGGGGTGAACCCCCTGCACGGCTGGCCCGGGGCTCCCCGCCGGCCCTTTCGCTGGCACAACGGCCTGCTCGAGCTCCCGTGTCCGGTGGCGGGCGTCAAGAGCGTTCAGGTCCCGTTCCTGGGGGGCATCTACATGCGTTACGTGCCGCTCGCCCTGGGCCGGCGGATGGTGCGCCGCCTCGACGCTGAGACCGTCCGCTGGAGTTACGTCCACCCCTACGACGTCGACACCGAGGAGCCGTTCTTCGTGCTGCCCCACGCCGGCTGGCTGGTGAGCCGGATCGTGCACACCCGACGGGGGGCGACGCTGCGCCGGCTGGACGCGATGCTGGAGGCCTGCGGGGGCCCGGGGAAGCCGCTGGGTGACGTGGCCGCCGAGCTCGAGGTTGCCCAGCTGCCGCGCGTGGATCCGGGAGCCCGAGCCGGGAGTGCCGAGGTGGGAGCGGCGAGCCAATGAGCAGCGACAGCCCAGGCGCGGACGACCTGCTTCCGACGGCGACGCTGCTCGCGGAAGTGTTTCCGGACAGTCCCGTGGCGAGCGTCGAGTATCTGCGCTGGCTGTACGAGCAGTCCCCGTTCGGAGGAGTCATCCAGACCAACCTCGATGACGAACACGGCCGCGCCGCCCACTACGCGCTCGTGCCGATCACGATCGCGCGTGACGGGCGGGACTACCACGCCGCGCTCTCGCTCAACACGGCCGTCCACGAGCGCGCCCGTGGGGGAGGCGTGTTCGTCGGCCTCGGCGCCGGGACCATCGACGACGCGGCCGCGAAGGGCGTCGAGACGGTGGTCGGGGTGGCCAACGCGAACTCGACTCCGGGGTTCGTGAAGAGGCTGGGCTTCGAGCTGCTCGCGCCGCTGCCCGCGAGCGTGATGGTTCCGGTGCCCGGAAGCTCCTCCGGGATCCGCAGCCAGGATGTGCGCGGGGCGTCCCTGGACGGCGTCCTGGGCGCCGAGGTCGAGCCCCTGCTCGCGGTGCCGGGGCAGGGGGAAGCACGACGCTGGAACCCCGAGACGCTGGCGTGGCGACTTCGGCGGCCGGGCGCGTCCTACGCCGTACACCGGGGCCGCGACGTGCTCGCGATCACCTGTCACGACCGCCGGGCGGGCCTGCGCGTGGCGATCATCCTGAAGGTGTTCGCGTCCTCACCGCTGTCGCCGGGCGGGGCCCGCGCGCTCGTGCGGGCCGCCTGCCGCCACCATCGTGCGCCCGTGGCGTTGCACGTGGGGTTCCACGACATGGTCGAGTTCCGCGGTATCGCGCTACCGAAACGGCTGCGCGCGTCGCCGCTCAACCTGATCTACCGCAGCCTCGTCACCCCCGCCCGTGAGGCGTCGATCACGCGCTTCGAATTCCTCGACTTCGACGCCTACTGAAGACTCCCGACGAGTGGGCCGCGGACGCCTGGACCGTCTATCGTGGCGGCCGATGAGTGCACGGCGAGCGGTCTGCGTGCACGCGAGCTGGGGAGGCTGAGATGGCGGCTTGGAGTCTGAACGAGAAGGTCATCCTGATCACCGGCGGCGCCCGCGGGATCGGGGCCGGGACCGGTGCCGAGCTGGCGCGCAGGGGCGCGACGGTGGTGCTCGCGGACCTCGACGGGGAGGCACTGGCCGACACCGCGCGCAGGCTCACGCCCACGCCGCTGACGATCGAACTGGACGTGGTCGACACGGACGCCTGCGAGGCGGCCGTGCAGCGGGTCCTTTCCGAGCACGGCCGTCTGGACGTGGCCTGGGCCAACGCCGGCATCGCCACCTTCGGGCCGCTGGCCCTGACCGCGCCCAGCGCCTTCCGGCGGACGGTCGAGGTGAACCTCCTCGGCGCCTACAACACGCTCCGCGCCGCTCTCCCCGCCGTCTGTGAGCGCCGTGGGTACCTCGCGGTGACGGCGTCGCTGGCATCGTTCGCGCACGCCCCTGGCCTGGGGGCATACGCGGCCAGCAAGGCGGGCGTGGAGGCGATGTGCAACTCGCTGCGCAACGAGGTCTCCCATCTCGGCGTGGACGTGGGAACGATCCACCCCAGCTGGATCGACACCGACATGGTCCGCGAGGGCGACGAGACGCAGCGCTCCTTCCAGCGCCTGCGCGACTCCATGAAAGAACCCTTCAAGCGCACCCATCCCCTCGAGCGGGCAGTGACCGACATCTCGGCCGGCTTCGAAGCCCGCAAACGCCGCATCTGCAGTCCGCGCTTCGTGGTGCTCGCGCACTGGCTGCGCCCACTGCTGGCCACGGCGGCATTCGAGCGCGACCAGCGTGAGGCGGCGCCGGACATCACCCGCCTGTTCGAAGCCGAGCTCGCTGAACGCGGCGCAGAGGCCGCCTCCACCAGCGACCGCGTGGCTGAGCAGCTGAAGGCGAGCGAGCCCAGCGGCATCTCCTGAGCCGCGTCGAGGAGGACATCGGGGGCAGCTGCGACGGGCGGTTCGCCGCCGTCGGGGAGGCGCTGAGGGAGAACATCGCCGAGCGCGGCGAGCTCGGCGCGGCGGTGGCGGTGATGCTCGACGGGCGCCCCGTGGTGGACATCTGGTGCGGCTGGGCCGACGGCGCACGGCGGCGGCGCTGGCAGCAGGACACGATCGTCAACGCCTTCTCGGTGGGAAAGGCCTTCGCGGGCCTGTCGCTGCTGATGCTCGTCTCACGGGGCGCCGCAGGTCTCGACGATCCCGTCGCCGCCCACTGGCCCGAGTTCGCGGCCGCCGGCAAGCAGGATGTGACGCTGCGCCAGCTACTCAGCCACCGAGCGGGCCTGGCCGCGATCGGCCGGCAGCTCCCCGAGCAGGCGCTGTATGACTGGGAGCAGGTGACGGCCGCGGTCGCCGAGCAGGAGCCGTGGTGGACGCCCGGAGAGGGGCACGGCTACCACGTGCACACCTTCGGCTTTCTCGTCGGGGAGCTCGTGCGGCGTCTCAGTGGGGAACGGATCGCGGCCTTCCTCGACCATCAGATCGCACGGCCGCTGGGCGCGCAGGTGAGCTTCGGGCTGCCCGCGCGGGAGCGTTCCCGGCGGGCCGACTTCGTGTTCGAGGAGGACGCGGCAAAACAGGCCGAAGCACAGTGGCGAGAGGCCGCCGGCGAAAGCCTGCGCGCTCGCGCCTACCTCAACCCGCCGGGCGCGACCGGGGTGGGGACCGTCAACACGCCCGCCTGGCAGGGGGCGGAAATCCCGTCGGCCAACCTCCACGCCGACGCACGCGGAGTGGCGGCGGTGTACGCGGCACTCGCGGCCGGGGATCCGCTGCTGCTGGCGCCGGAGCTGCTCGCGGAGGCCACGAAGGAGCACTCGGCAGGAACGGATCTGGTCCTCGAACGCCCTTCGCGCTTCGGGCTCGGCTTCCAACTCACCCAGCCGGAGCGTCCGCTCGGCCCACACGCAAGCGGCTTCGGCCATTTCGGGGCGGGGGGTTCACTCGGGTTCGCCGACCCCACCGAGGGTCTGGCCTTCGCGTACCTGATGAACCGCGGCGGCCCGCAGTGGCAGGACCCCCGCAACCGTGCCCTGATCGAGGCCACGTACGCGTCTTTGTAAAAGGGTCCGTGCACCACACCGCGGGTTCCTGGATATAGGTGAGAAGGACTCCGAAAAGGTACGCAACGCTGCCGGCGCCAAAGGCGCGACCGGAGCCACAGGCACGACCGGCGCCAAAGGCACCACGGCACGACCGGCGCCAAAGGCACCACCGGCGCGACGGGCGCCAAAGGCGAAACCGGTGCCACTGGCTCGAAAGGTGAACGCGGCGAAACGGGTGCTGCTGCCTGGCAGCCTGCCCGGTGGGCACGCATTCTGGAGCCTGAGCACCTAGCCCGCCCTACTGGACCTGGGGGCAGACCTAGTCAGGCAACGGGTGGCGGTGACCCCTCGGCGCTCGCGAGCAACGGAGCGTCCCAGCCGCACGTCACGCAGGCATGATGGAAGGCTGAGCCGGCGAAGTCGAGCGCGAGCCCGCGGGGATCTCCGCACTCGCGGATGTCATTCCAATCGAGGATGTACTCCCCGAGCTCGGAATCCCAGCGTGCCTGTTTCGGTGTGATCGTTGCCTCGGCGAAGCCGGTGGCAGCCGGGTGTGCGTACACGTAGAAGGCGGCGTGTTCGTACCGGGCGTCCCCGGGCCACCAGCCGACGGCGACCTCCTCGGCATCCATCGAGTTGCGCATGATGAAGTCCCGGGACGGCGGTTCGGCCGGGGCGCCCGAGAACAGGTTCACCGCCAGATCGAACGAGCCCCACCACGCGTTCACCGGCGTCGAGCGACCGCGGTAGGGCGCGCGGAACGCCGCCAGCACAAGTGCTGCCTGGGTCGCGACATCGAAGTAGCGCTCCACCGCCTCGCTGTCGTAGCGGGAATGTTCGGTGTCCTGGTCGAGCGGCACGCTCCAGGTCACCTCCTGTGGGGTGGGGTTGATCTCGACCGGGCCCGCCACGGCCCGGACGGCCTTCAGCACGTCCCGCGTGACGTCTCGGACCGGACGATCGGGTGTCAGCGGCACGCGCCTCGAATCGCCGCCGGTGCGTTCGACGACCGCCTCGTGTCGTATGCAGATCCAGTGCGGCCACGATCGCGCCTGACCCGTCGGGGGCGGGGAGGGGGAGCGTCTCCCAGCCGCGGGCGGTAAGGCGCAGGGCGGCGTGTTGGAGCTCCGGCTCGGGCGGGGCCAGGGCAACGGCCAGCTTGCCGAGCAGCTGCGTGTGGGCGTGCAGGGTGTCGCAGGTATCCCGCCATTCCCCGTAGTCCACGGACGGCAAGCTGACCGGCATCGTCGATCAGGCTACACCTGTCGCGCTGCCCTGCCGCGAGGCCACGACGGTGCATCCTGGCCGGCACCGCGCACCCCCCGACGGGCCCGTGCAATCCCTCATCCTGTTGACGGCGGGCCTCGCCACTACAGTCAGCTGCCGTGATCGATCTGCACTGCCACGTGCTCCCCGGGATCGACGACGGACCGCGGACGATCGAGGAGTCGTTGGAGATGGCGCGCGTGGCCGCAGGCGCGGGGACACAGGTGCTCGTGGCGACGCCTCACGTGAACCATCGCTTTGAAAACCGCGCCTCAAGGATCGAGCCGCTCGTAACGGAGCTCAATGAGCGGATCCGGGAGGAGGGTCTCGAGCTGGAGGTCCGCGCGGGAGCCGAGGTGGCCCTGCTCGGTGCGGCCGGTCTCGACGCCGAAGAGCTGCGGCGGCTACGGCTCGGTGGCGGACCTTGGCTGCTGGTCGAGCCTCCCACGGCGGACGTCGAGGCTGACATGGGGGAGCGCGTAGGAGCGCTCCTGGATCAGGGCCATCGTGTGCTGCTCGCCCACCCCGAGCGTTGTCCGGCGATCCGACGCGACCCCGGAATGCTCGCCTCCTTGGTCGGCGAGGGCGTGCTTGCCTCGGTGACCTCCTCGTCCCTTCGTGGTCACTTCGGCGAGGAGGTGGCCCGCTTCGCGCTCGAGCTGGTGCGCTCCGAACTGATCGCCAACGTCGCCTCTGACGCCCACCATCACGAGCTCCGACCTCCGACCATGCTCGACGAGCTCGACCTGACGGGTCTGGCTCCGCTTGCGGAGTGGTTGACGACGAAGGTCCCGAGAGCGATCCTCGACGGCGCGGAGATCCCTCGGCGGCCGCTCATCCGGGCGAGCTCACTGACCGGCTCGGCACGAGTCGGACGCGAGTCCGCGATCGGGGCCGCAGGCGCTAGCCACCGCCCAGCACGTCCTCCAACGTCTTCCCGCTGATTACCGAGCGTGGCTCTGCGGCGACCACGTCGCTGCCGGCGCGGGCGTACTCGTCCCGGCGCTTGATCAGCAGCCACTGCGCGCGTACGCCGACGCCCGTTCGCTGCAGGGCGAACCCGCCGGTGAGCTTCTCGCCGTGGAGCACGAACACGGCGTGTCCCCGCTCGAGCGCTTCGGGCCACGAGACCCGGCCGCCCTGCTCGTAGGGCCCACGGTCCCAAACAATCACCCCTCCGCCCCCGCGGCTGCCCTCGAACTCGCCCGCGCTCACCTCGTGGTCGGGAACCTCGACCGCCAGCCGCTTGACGGACGGGTCCATCGAGGGACCCTTCGGGACAGCCCACGAACGCAGCACCCCGTTCACCTCCAGGCGCAGGTCGAAATGGCGGGTGCTCGCGGAGTGCTCCTGCACCACGAACATGCCCGCACTCACGCCGCGGATCGCGAACTGCTCGTGTCCCTCCACACGCACGTCCTCGCGTCCCAGCTCGGCCACGTGTGCGCCCGGCGGCCCCTGCCGTCAGGAACGCGAGCAGGCGATCGAGTCGCCTCCGGTGGGCCCTCGGCGTGTACCGCGACGGTTCCGTCAGGTTCGTTTCGAACCCATCCCTGCAGGCCGAGCGCGAGGGCTCTGTGCCGGGTGGCTGCGCGGAAGCCCACGCCCTGCACCGAGCCCCGGACGACGAGCCTCACCGCCCGTGTCGCCTCTCCTGTCAGGGCCTGCCCGCCGACATACGTGAGGTCCCGTGCACGCGGAGGAAGTTTGCAGGGTTTCTTGGCGTTGTTGCGGTTTCCCCCGGAGTCCGGGATTCTGTACTATCCGTGAACGTCGACGCGAGGATCGCGGAGACACGGACAATGGATTGGCCGGCGGGGCTCGGATGCCCACGGAGCGAGAGTGTTATCGCCCCCGTAGCAACCTTGGCGCCGCACAACGCAACCAAGGGACTGGGAGCGCATGCAAATGAACACCGGAGGTGCTGAGCGGCTTGTCCGCTTGGAGTCGCGTCCGGTGGACCGGCGGGTGGCTCAGCGGCAGGAGGCCCGGACAGTAGAGGCCACCGACGCAGAGATCGCGCACCTGAGCCTGGCCGGGTTCGATCAGGCCGAGCCGGTCCCAGCGACGAAGCCCGCGAACAGCGGGTCCGCGATGGACCTCTTCCTGGACCCGGCTGTCGCCGCGGCGGTGGAACACGAGCGCCGACGGATAGCCGCCGACGTTCACGATCTGATCATGCAGGACCTCGCTCTGGCGCTGGCACACGCGAGGATGCTGGCCGACGCCGCGCCGGAGGCCCGGACCGTCGTGGATGCGGGCGAACGCGCGCTCGCCAACGCACGCGAGGTCGTGACCGGACTGAGCGCCCGGCAGTCGGAGTCGATCGCTGCGGCGGTCATCTCGAGTGCGCAGCGCGCGGCTCGTCACGTCCCGGTCACGGTCGTCGCGCCGGATGCGCCGGCGCTGCCCCAGCCCGACGGTCAAACCTTCAGCACGATCGTCCACGTCACCCGCGAGGCGGTGACCAACGCCGTCAAGCACGGCCGGGCCACGAACATCGAAGTGACCCTCGAGTGTCCCGAGGAGTGGCGCCTGCGGATCCGCGACGACGGCTGCGGATTCAGCACGGACGAGTCAAGCCGCGGCTTTGGCCTGCAGAGCATGAGGCGTCAGGCCCACGCGCTCGAGGGCCGCCTGCGGGTCATGAGTGACCCACGCACCGGCACCACCGTGGAAGCGCTGCTGCCGTGAGCGACTCGCCCGCAACAGAGCAGCCGACGGTCGTCACGGCCGACGATCACCCGGCCACCCGTATGGGCGTACAGATGGCGCTTGCGCGCGGTGGCCTCCGCGTGGTGGCCGAAGCCGGCGATTGCGAGGGAGCCGTCGCGGCCGTGTCTCGTAAGCGTCCGGATATATGCCTGCTCGACGTCCGTATGCCCGGAGGAGGAATCGAGGCGGCTCGCCGCATCCGCGAGTTGGGCGTCCACACGGCGGTCGTGATGCTCACCGTTTCGCCGGACAGCGGCGACGTCCTCGCGGCCCTACGCGCCGGAGCGGTGGGCTACCTGCCCAAGGACACCCATCCGGATCGTCTGCCGGCCGCCCTGTGCGGCGTCCTCAGCGGCGAGGCGGCGCTTCCCCGCGCCTTGATGGGCCTGGTACTGCAGTCATTGCGGGACGGCGCAACGCCGCACGCCGGGCCGGTGCGCGTGGGGGAGGTGACACTCTCGGCGAGAGAGGCGGAGGTCCTCAGGTTGCTGCGGTCGGGGTTGACGACCGCCGAGGTCGGCGAGATGCTCTCGCTCTCGCCGATCACGGTCCGCCGTCACATCTCCGCCGGGGTAGCGAAGCTGGGCGTCGCAGACCGGAGCGCTGCGATCCGCGCCGTCGAGACGGACGCAGCCGCGTAAGCCTCGCCGGCCCGCCTGCCGGACCCAACGCGTACTCACGCCAGTCCCCGGCGAACAGCGAGGACGGCGACTTCCACGCGGTTCTTCGCGCCGAGCTTCTGGAAGATGTTCGTCACGTGCTGCTTGACCGTGTGTCGACTGATCCCCAGCTCCCGCCCGATCGTGGCGTTGTCCGCCCCGTCGACGATGAGATGGATCACCTCTAGCTCGCGGGCGCTGAGCGCGGGCTCATCGCCCTTGGTCTGTTCCGTGAGGCGGTCGTTCGTGAGCGCCCGCGCGGCCAGCGCCCGCAGCACCTCGCGGGAGAGAACCGCATGCCCGGCGGCCGCCTGGCGCAGGGCGCCCACCAGCTCCTCGGCCCCCGTGTCCTTGAGCAGGTAACCGCAGGCGCCCGCAGCGAGCGCCTCGAGCGCCTCGGCTTCGTTTGCCGAGGTGGCGAGAACGACCACCGGGATTTCTGGACGAGCTGCCCCGAGTCGTCGCACGGCCTCGACGCCGGAGATCCCCGGCATGTGCTGATCGATGACGAGGACGTCCGGCTCCATATCGCGCGCGAGCGCGAGCGCACCGGCGCCGTCCGTCGCCTCGCCGACCACGACCATGCCGGCCGCCGTGAGCATCCCGCGTAGTCCGTCGCGGAAGAACTGATGGTCGTCCGCGAGCACGACCCGGAGCTTGGCGGTGGACGACGCCACAGCTGGAACATAGGGCAGGGAGCGGGGGTACTCCCGTTGACCGGCGCGCTGCGTCGTGCTTCTCGTAACACCCGCTGTCGTCTTTTAGACCGACGTTGAGGTCGAGCGTCCACAGAGGCGTCGAGCGGGTCAAGCGCATCTCCCGACGCGTCGAGAGCAGGCCCATCAGCACTCGCACGGGCAGGGGGTCGCCTAATGGTCAAGCAGGTCGCGTGCAGCTTCGTCGCAGCAGTTGTTCTGGTCTTGCCGTTCCCGGTCGCGTCAGCATTCGGCGCGCACGCCAAGCGCCATCCGAGGGCGCGTTCGACCCACCACGCCCGCCACAACCCCCGGGCGTCACAGCGCAAGACGCGACGTCACGCGCAGCGTAAGCCGGGGGCGTTCGTACGCGAGACGGGACCGCGGAGGGCGGACATCATGTCCGCGACGGTGCTGCTGGGTGACAACTGGGTGGAGTCCCAGTACGACTCCCTGCACCCCGGCCAAGCCGAAGCGTTCGACCTGCGGGCGGCTGCCACCGGCGTCGCACGCCTGGCACATGTGTACCTGGGTGTGGCCAACGCGGCGAGCACCGTTGTCGTGGGTCTCTACAGCAACGCATACGGTCATCCCGGTGTGCTGCTGAGCACGGGCGCGGCCTCCGCCTCGACAGGGGGCACGTGGACCGCCGTGCCGCTGGCGCCCGTCGAACTCCTCGCCGGCAGGACCTACTGGCTGGCGATCCTCGGCAAGGGGGGAATGCTGCGCTATCGCGACGGCTCGTGGGGTCAGTGCCCGAGCCAGACGAGCGCCCAGACAACCCTCGGGGCGCTGCCCGGCTACTGGAAGACCGGAGTGAGCTACAGCGACTGCCCGCCCTCGGCGTACGTGACCGTTGGGGCGAGCGCTCCTCCCACGCAACCGCTCGAACCGGTGGCGCCCGCTCCCCCTATCGAAGGACCGTCACTGGAACCGGCCCCTCCGGCTGCTCCGGGGAGCGTCGTGGCGCCGAGCATCTCCGGCAGCGCCACCGAAGGACAGCAGCTGAGCGCTGCCGGCGGCAGCTGGTCGGGCAGCCCGACCTCCTACGCCTATCAATGGAAGGACTGCAACGCCTCCGGCGAAGGCTGCTCGAGCATCAGCGGGGCGACGTCCACGAGCTACCGGCTGGCCGCGGGTGACGTCGGGCACACGGTGCGCGTCGTGGTGACCGCTTCCAACGCGGGCGGATCGACGGCGGCGAGCTCGGCAGCGACGGCGCTGGTGAGCGCGGCGCCGGTGCCGGAACTGATGCTCGGCAGCTCCTCACTCCAGCCCAACGCCGACAGCTCCTCGGCGGGGTCGGCCGAAGCGTTCCAGTTCACGGCCGCCGCGAGCGGGACGGTGCACAGCTTCTCGCTGTACGTGAACTCCGGGAACACGGCGAAATCGATCCTCGTCGGGCTCTACAGCAACAGCTCGGGGAGTCCCGGGACGTTGCTCACCGGTGCGACGATCGTCTCGCCGACGTCCGGGGCGTGGAACGCGGCGGGGGTCTCGACGCCGGTGCCGGTGAAATCGGGGAGCGTCTACTGGCTCGCGGCGCTCGCGCCGGCCGGGACGCTGGCGCTGCGCGACGTCGCGAGTGGTGGCGGTCCGACCCAGAGCAGCGCGTCGAGCTCGCTCGGTTCCCTGCCGTTCTCGTGGTCGAGTGGTGAATCCTGGGCGAACTCGCCGGCCTCCTTCTACGCGTCCAGCGCGGTCGTGGGCTCACCGCCGGCCGCCCCGACGGACTCCCTTCTGCCGTCCATCAGCGGCTCGCCCCAGGAAGGCCAGACGCTGACCGCGAGCACCGGGACGTGGACGGGGAGTCCGACCGCATACACGTACCAGTGGCAGGATTGCGCGGTCTCCGGTGAAGGTTGCCTGGCGGTGAGCGGCGCGACCGGGTCGAGCTACAAACCGACGGCAGGCGACGTTGGCGGCACCGTGCGCGTCGTGGTGACCGCGACGAACGCCGGCGGGTCCGCCTCGGCCACCTCGGGGGCAACCGGCCTGGTCACGGCGCGGCCACCGGTCGCGAGCTTCACCTACAGCCCGACGTCGCCGGTCGCGGGGCAGCCGATGTCCTTGAACGGCTCGTCGTCCAGCTGCTTCGCGGCGCCCTGTACGTATGAGTGGTCCGACGACGGATCCGCGATTCGCCCGATACTGCCGCTGTGGCCCCTCGGAACCGGGCAGACGCTGTCCTACACGTTCTCGAGCCCAGGTGCCAAGTACCTGCGTCTGGTGGTCACGGATGCCGAAGGGCGGACCTCGACGGTCGAGCAGAACGCCGTGGTCGAAGCCGCAGAAGCTCCCCCGCCGGCGGCTCCGGTGGATTCCGTTCCCCCCACGATCAGCGGGAGCGCGGTGGAAGGCCAGTCGTTGTCCGCCGGCACGGGGACGTGGTCGGGGAGCCCGACCTCCTACGCCTACCAGTGGCAGGACTGCAACGCGGCGGGCGAATCCTGCTTGAGCGCCCCTGGGGCGAGCAAATCCAGCTACAAACTGGCAGCGGGCGACGTGGGGCACACCATCAGGGTCGTCGTTACGGCGACCAACGCGGGCGGCTCGACGCCGGCGAGCTCGGCCGCAACCGCGACCGTGGTTGCCGAATCACCCGTCGCACCGGCAAACACGGTGCTGCCGGCGATCAGCGGCACCGCCGTGGAAGGGCAGACCTTGACTGCCGGCAAGGGCACATGGTCGGGGAGCCCTACGTCCTACGCCTACTTGTGGGAGCAGTGCAACACGGCAGGCGAAGGGTGCTCGAGCATCGCCGGTGCGAGCGCCGCGAGCTACGTCCTCACGGCAAGCGACGCGGGGCACACCCTGCGCGTGGTTGTGACGGCGACCAACGCGGGCGGCTCGACGCCGGCGACCAGCGCCCAGACGGCAACGGTCGCAAAAGCGGTCAGCGAAGGCAGCAAAGCGGTCAACCCGAACCTGAGCGCGCGGAAATGCTTCGAGAACCCCGAAACGGAAGGCACTTCGAAGATCGAAGAATGCGGCTATCCAGGGGAAAACAACACCGGCCCCGAACCGGGTACGTGCTGCACCGTGGAAACCGGTAACAAAACTCTCGGCGCGAACACGAAACTCGAAGGCAAGGAAGTACGGGGGAACATCACGATCGCCGGCAACAACGTGACCCTCAAGAACGACAGGATCATCGGCAAAGCGGGTTGCACCAGTACCGAAAAAGGCTGGACGATCTGTGGCGGCGAACACCCCGCGGTCAAAGTCGAAGCGGAAAATGCCACGATCGACCACGCCCTCGTGGAGGGCGAAGCGGCCAAGGGCGCCGGACTGGTCACCGAATGCATCGATAGCTACACGCGCACGACGACCGTCCGCTATACCCACTGGACCAACTGCGACGGGGCGAAGTTCGACGGGGGCGGCACGATCGAAAAGAACTTCTGCGTCGACAACGCCGAATTCCTCTACGAAAAAGGGCAGCCCGAGCACTACGAGTGCACGAACGACGACTGCAAACCGGGTCTCCTGATCGAGAAGGAAAACACGTTCTTCAACGTCCACGAACAGACGGCGGCGATCTTCACCCAGGGGACCACCGAGTCCTGCTCGGAACAGCGGATCGAAAAGAACTTCCTGGCCGGCGGAGGCTGGGTCTACTACGGCCAGAACTCCGGAGGCTTCACGGGTCTCGGCCCGGAATACTTCTTGAGCAATCGCGTTGCTGTTGCCACCTGCGCGAACGGCAAAGAAAAGCAGACGAAATCCAGCGAAGGCGAATTCGTAGGAGACGGCCACGTCGTCTGCTCCGAACAGTCGCCCTGGTCCGGGCACATGGTCCAGTGGACGCCGCAGACGCCCGGCGGAACGGGCTACTTCCCCCAGGGTGGGAGCTACAACGGTATCTGCATCGACCTGATCAAAAACGCTCACGACGAAGGGAACTTCAAGGACAACAACGGGGCCGGCGTCTGCTAGGTTCCGGTGTCGAGTGATGATCTCGGCGCGGTGTGAAAACGCGATAGTCGTCTACCCCGCGCCTGCCGCCTAGCGCCAAGGTTGCGCGCCCGTGAGACGGCTGATCGTGCTGGTCACGGCGTGCTGCGCGGGGGCCGCGCTCGCACTGGTGATCGCGAGCCAGCCGGGGCACAGCGACGTCAAGCCCGTCACCCGGCACGCCCACAGGCCACGGCCCTCACACCACGGCAAACGAACCACCGGGTGCTTCGCGGATCCCAGGTCCGAAGGCACCGCCGCGATCGAAGCGTGCGGTTACCCGGGCGCCCACAACACGGGGCCGGAAGCGCACGTTCGGTTGACCGAAGTACACGAGCCGGAAGGCACGACCGTGAAGTTGACCGGGGCGGAACGGCTGGAAGGCAAGCGACTCGTGGGCAGGAAGCTGAAGGTCGAAGTCGCGACTGGATCGGACGGGGTGCAGCTCGTGAACGACGAAATCATCACCACCGGTACCTGCAGCTATCTCTACAGCGAAGGATGTTCCTCCTCGGCCTTGGATATCGCCACGGGCGCGAAGAACACGCTCGTTTCACACGTTCGCGTCGGCGGCAGCGCGGAAGCGGGCGAAAACGCGGTGGAGGAATGCCTCCGTAGCTACACCACCGGAGGCCTGCACGTCGAGTCCAGCGCGTTCGTTCACTGCGACGGGGTCAAACTGGACGGTGGCGGGACCTTCGAAGACAACTACTGCCCCGAGAACATCGAACTGTACGAAGAGCACGAGGAGTGCGTGTCCGATGATCAGCTGCAGGGCGCCCCGTACACCGCACAGAAACTAGTGCTGAGGCACAACACGCTGTTCAACCCGCACTACCAGACCGCGGCCGTGTTTCTCCAGGGACACTCGGAAAAGGTCGGAGAAGTGCGTATCGAGGACAACTTCCTCGCCGGCGGCGGGTGGGTCGTCTACGCCGGGGAAGAAGCGCGCGGGGAAGTCGTGGGGCCGGTGGTGGTGAGAGGCAACCGCTTTGCGCGTGCGTGCCCGCACCGGCACAGCCAGGTGGAGGTTCCGGGCGGGCATCACGTCTGCAGCGGTCAGCACGCGCTCGTCAACGCCGAGGTCGATGCGCATGCCATCGGCGGCTCCAGGCTCCTGACGGGGGTCACGCCCGTCGCCGGGAAGGGCGTGCTGTGGCCGGATGCGGAGGTCGTCGGCGCGCACCTTCCCCCGTGCCCGAGGCCGGGGTCGGGTGAGTGCACCTCCGTGTCGAAACTGACCGGGGAATACAAGCGGCGCAACGTCGTGATCGAACTCTCGCGGCCGATCGAAGGTGCTGGCTCCGAGGAGGTGAGGCTGAGGGGGTACAACGGTGAGCGCTGGGAAGTCGACGGCGACGGCTTCTACCCGCTGGGCGGTAGCTACGGCTGGCTGACGTTCGCGCCCGAACGCCTCACCTGGTCGGGCAACTACTGGGACGACGACCTGGCGAGGGTGCCCGGGCCGAAGTGACGGACACAGGGGGCGCGCCGAGGCCTCCGCCCGGCGTCGCATGATGGCGCGCGTCCGAGGGGCGACGCGAATCCCGCAACGAGCGCCTAGTATGCAACGCTCGTTGCAGCCGGATAGATTGCAACAATTGTTGCAGCAGCGGAGGACGATGCTGCGCACAGCGTACGCGGGGGCCCTGATCGGTGCCGTCATTGCGGCGATGGTGTGCGCGCCGATGGTGCTCGCGTCTCGAGCGCAACACCGGCGCGCGGCCGCTGCCGCGAGGTCCGGGCCCGTTCGGATCACCGTGTGTCAGACCGAAGCGACCCCGCCCGAAGTCGTTGCCATGCCCGCACGTGAAGCACCTGCCCGTGATCAGCGGGACCCCGCAGGAGGGGCAGTGGCTCACGGTGTCGCGCGGCAAGTGGTCTGCAAGACCCAATTGGTTCACCTACCACTGGCTGACCTGCAGCGCCGCCGGCAGGTCGTGTGCGGACCTGCGTGGTGCCACCGGACCACGCCGCGAGGTGGCCGCCACCGACGTCGGACACACGCTGCGGGTGCTGGTGACAGCGGGCAACGCAGCCGGGTTCCGGAAAGTGGTCTCCGCCGCAACCGCCACTGTCAGCGGGCGCCGCGTGCTCCTCGACGCCGCAACGCAAGCGGGCGCCGTCGGGCCCGCGGCCGCGCCGGGGACACCGCAGGCCGCTCCGCCTGCGGGTAATTCGGGTGAACCGCCGAGCGCGAGTTTCATCTTCGCCCCAATCGCCCCGGTCGTCGGGCGAACCCGTCGTGTTCGACGGCACCGGATCGACCTGCCCGGATGGCCCGTGCGTCTACGAATGGTCGGCGACGGCTCCGAAAAACAGCCGCTCCCGCCGCTGTCGCCGCTCGGCGACGGGCCGACGCTGCTGGTCGCGTTTCCCGAACCGGGCGTGGAGCACATCCGTCTGACCGTCACAGACGCGGCGGGGCGCAGCGCCACGGTCGAGCACGACGTCACTGTTTCACCAGAAGCGGTCCCGCCACCGGTGAACACCGCGCTTCCCGTAATTGCCGGATCGGCTGTGGAAGGCCAGTCGCTGTCCGCGGGCACCGGCACCTGGACGGGCGCTCCCACCTCCTATGCCTACCGCTGGGAGGACTGCAACGCGGCTGGTGGGTCGTGCTCGAACATCGCGTCGGCGACGAAATCGAGCTACAAGCTGGTGGCGAGCGATGTCGGGCACACCGTGCGCGTGGTCGTGACCGCCACCAATGCCGGCGGCTCGACGCCCGCGACCAGCGCGCAGACGGGGATCGTCGCCGCCGCACCGGTGACGCCACCCAAGAACACGGCGCTACCCACAATCAGCGGGCCGGCCATCGAAGGCCAGTCGTTGTCCGCGGGCACCGGGACGTGGACGGGGAGTCCCACCTCCTACACCTACCAGTGGCAGGATTGCAACGCGGCCGGCGAATCGTGTTCGAGCATCGCCAAAGCCACGAAATCGAGCTACAGCCTGCTCGCCGGCGACGTGGGGCACACGCTGCGGGTGGTGGTGACGGCGACGAACGCGGGTGGCTCGACGCCGGCGACCAGCGCCCAGACGGGGACCGTGACGATCGAACCGGCGGGAGCTCCCACCAACACCGCGCTCCCCGCGATCAGCGGCTCGTTGGTGGAAGGCCAGTCGTTGTCTGCGAGCACGGGCTCGTGGACGGGGAGCCCGACGTCCTACGCCTACCAGTGGGAGGTGTGTAACACGGCCGGTGAATCCTGCTCGAACGCCACCTCGGCGACGAAATCCACCTACAAGCTCCCGGCAGGCGATGTGGGGCACACCGTGCGCGTGGTCGTGACGGCCACCAATGCGAGCGGTTCGACCCCGGCTACCTCCGCGGCGACGGCGACGGTCCTGCCGGTGCCTCCCACGAACACCGGCCTACCGACGACCACGGGACTGGCGACCGAAGGCCAGACGCTGTCTGCGAATGTCGGGACGTGGACAGGCAGTCCCACCTCGTTTGGCTACAAGTGGGAGGACTGCAACACCGCCGGTGAATCGTGCTCGACGATCGCGTCGGCCACGGCATCGACCTACAAGATCGCCTCGACGGACGTAGGGCACACGCTGAGGGTGATCGTCACGGCCACCAACGCGGGTGGCTCGACGCCGGCAACGTCGGCGCCCTCGACCACGGTGCAGCCCTTGGTGCCATCGAACACCGCCCTGCCCGTGATCAGCGGGACGGCAAAGGAAGGCCAGTCGTTGTCCGCGAGCACGGGCTCGTGGACGGGGAGCCCGACCTCCTTCGCCTACCAGTGGGAGGATTGCAATACGGCTGGTGAATCGTGTTCAAACATCGCCAAAGCGACGAAATCGAGCTACAAGCTCCTCGCGGGCGACGTGGGGCACACCGTGCGCGTGGTGGTAACCGCGACGAACTCGAGCGGCTCCACGCCGGCGACGAGTGCGCAGACGGGGACCGTCACCGCCGAACCGGTCACGCCGCCGGCGAACACGGGGCCCCCGACCATCGGCGGCTCGGCGAAGGAAGGCCAGTCCCTGTCCGCGAGCACGGGCACGTGGTCCGGCAGCCCGACCTCCTACGCCTACCAGTGGGAGGACTGCAGCACCGCCGGTGAATCATGCGCGAACATCGGCGGAGCGTCGGGGTCCAGCTACCTGCTCGCGGCGAGCGACGTCGGGCACACGCTGCGTGTGGTGGTGACCGCCACCAACGCAGGCGGCTCGACGCCGGCCACGAGCGCCCAGACTGCGACCGTGACGAAACCCGAAGGCGGCGGGGGGACGATCAACCCGATCCTCAGCGCGAGGAAATGCTTCGAGAACCCGGAAACGGAAGGCACGGTCAAGATCGAAGAATGCGGCTACGCCGGGGAAACCAACACCGGGCCCGAACCGGGGACCTGCTGCACACTGGAAACCGGCAACAAAACACTCAGCGCAGGATCCAAGCTCGAAGGCAAGGAAGTCCGCGGGAACGTCACGATCGGGGGCAACAACGTCACGCTCAGGAACGACAGGATCATCGGCAAAGCGGGTTGCACCGGCACCGAAAACGGCTGGACCATCTGCGAAGGCAGCCACCCTGCGCTGACGGTGGGATCGAAGGAAGGAACCACCATCGAACACTCTGTCGTCGAGGGCGAATCGCGCAACGGGGCGGGCCTCGTGACCGAATGCATCGTCAGCTACACGCGTACGACCACCGTTCGGTACAGCCGTTGGACCAACTGCGACGGGGCGAAGTTCGACGGCGGCGGCACGATCGAAAAGAACTTCTGCGTCGACAACGCCGAATTCCTGTATGCGCGCGGTCAGCCCGAGCACTACGAGTGCACGAACGACGACTGCAAACCGGGGCTCCTGGTCGAGAAGGAAAACACGTTCTTCAACGTCCACGAACAGACGGCGGTGATCTTCACTCAGGGGACCACCGAGTCGTGCGCCGAACAGCGGATCGAAAAGAACTTCCTGGCCGGGGGCGGTTGGGTGTACTACGGTGAGAACTCGGGCAGCTTTCCGGGCCTTGGGCCAGAATTCTTCACCGACAATCGGGTCGCGTTAGCGACCTGTGCGAGCGGAAAAGAACGGCAGACGAAGTCCAGCGAGGGCGAATTCGTCGGCGAAGGACACGAGGTCTGCTCCGAACAGACGCCCTGGTCCGGTCACATGGTGCAGTGGACGCCGCAGACTCCCGGCGGCACGGGCTATTTCCCACAGGGCGGCAGCTACAACGGCATGTGCGTGGATCTCATCAAAGGCAGCCACTCCGAACGGAACTTCGTCGACAGCAACGGCTCTGAAGTGTGCTGAAGGGCCGTCGCGCGGCGCGCCCGCGGATGTGACGGGCCGGCTAGCCGTGGACCGGCGCCGGGATCTCGCCCGGCGAGCGGTCGCCCGGCGCGTGGCGCTCACGGGCGAGCGACGGCTCGATCGCCGTCTGTGGCGGTGTGCCGAAGGGAGGATCGGCGAGGCCGGCCAGTGTCAGCAGAGCACGCCGCGAGGCCTCACGCCGGGCGCCGGCGGTCGCCCTGTCCGCGCCCACGCCGGTGGCACGGATGAGATGACGTACGCCGATCGCCGACAGGTACAGGCCGCGGTGGGCGGCGCTGAAATGCTTGTGCGCGTACTGCTTGCGCGAGAATGCGTCCTGGGCGACCATCCGCGGTCGCACGCCGCCCTTGCCGGCGTGGTGCACGATCGTCATCTGCGGGAAGTGCCGTATCTCCCAGCCGTCGCGCTTCATCCGCAGACACAGGTCGGGCTCCTCTGAGTAGATGAAGCAGCGCTCGTCGAGCAGCCCGGCGCTGAGCATCGCCTCGCGGCGGGCGAGCATGAACGAGCCGGAGGTCCAGTCGCACTCGCGCTCCTGCTCGTACGCCTTCAGATCGAGCACGCGCTCCCCGGCCCACGCCGGGTGAACCGGCCAGCGCTCCGAGAAGAACGCCTCGCAGAGCGCCCGGCCACCGTTGGGGAAGCGGCGGATCGTCGGCCACAGGGTGCCGTCGGCGGTGATCTGGCGCACGCCGACCAGGCCCACCTGCGGTCGCTCGTCGAGCATCTCGACCAGCTCGCCGAACGTCCCGTCGACGATTTCCGTGTCCGGGTTGAGCAGCAGCACGTAACGGGCATCGGTTTGTTCCAGCCCGCGGTTGTTGGCGTACGCGAAGCCTTGGTTCTGGGAGCTCACGACGCGAGCCTCGGGGAAGTTGGACTCCACGAACTCGCGCGTTCCGTCGGTCGATTCGTTGTCGACCACGACCACGTCGAGGCTCGCACGCCCGGCCCGGGCGAAGGTCGTCGACAGGCACTGCTCGAGCCAGTGGGCCTCGTTCGTCGATACGACCACGATCGCGAGGTCGGCTACCGCATCCGAGCTGTGGAGCAACCGCGCGCCCATGCGACCGACGGGTTCAGCGGGTGAGACCGCGCGCTGCCAGTGCGCTCGTGGCGGCCTCGACGTGGTCATCGGCCTCCTGGTGTCCGAGCCACTCCAGCAGGTCGGCCATCCCGTCCTCGAGCGTGGTCTTGGCTTCGAAGCCGAGCAGCTCACGGGCCCGCGTCGGGTCGGCGAAGCAGTGACGGATGTCACCGGCCCGGTACTGGCCGTTGCGGATCGGCTCGATGTCGAGCTCCAAGCCGGCGGACAGGGCCTGGGCGATCTGCAGAACGGTGCTCGGGCGGCCCGTGCCGAGGTTGATCGCGTACCCCGGCGCCCGTTCGGACTCGAGCGCGAGCACGATCGCCGCCACGATGTCGCTGACGTGGGTGAAGTCGCGTGACTGCTGACCGTCCTCGAAGATCATCGGCGCGCTCCCGTTGAGCAGCCGCGAGGCGAAGATCGCCGCCACCCCGGTGTACGGGTTGGACAGCGCCTGTCCCGGTCCGTAGACGTTGAAGAAGCGCAGCGCAACCGTGGGGATGCCGTAGGCGGCGCCGGTGACGAGGCACAGCTCCTCGTGATCGCGCTTGGTGATCGCGTAGATGGACGTCGGTATCAGCGCCTTGCTCTCGCTGGTCCCGACCGGCGCGAGCTCGGCTCCACAGGTCGGGCAGGCGAGCTCCCACTGGCGGGCGAGCAGCTGCTCCTCGGCCCTCGGCGTGGGGGCCAGGCGGCCATGTGCGCGGCACTCGTACTCACCCTCGCCGTAGATCGACATCGACGATGCCACCACCAGGCGCGTGGGCAGCGGCCGCTGGGCCACCACCTGCTCCAGGAAGATCGCCGTCTGCATCGTGTTGCGCTCGGTGTAGCGGGCGATCTCGTACATCGACTGGCCGACGCCGACCGCGGCCGCGAGGTGAACCACGCGGTCGGTTCCGGCGAGCGCGCGCCGGGCGGCCTCGCGGTTGCCGACGTCGGCGACGATCAGCTCCACCGAGGAGGGCAGGTCGGGCGTGGCCCCACCGTGCACCTGCTCCTCGAGCGAGTCGAGCACCACGACGTCATCGCCGCGTCGCACGAGCTCGTGCACGAGGTGCGTCCCGATGAAGCCTGCTCCGCCGGTTACAAGTGTCTTCATAAGTTCTCTCGCTGGGGTTTAGGTCGCCGTCATGCCCCGCTGTGATCTAACGAACCGCCCAGCGGGGTTCTTCCGGAGCGCCCGCGCCGGCGTCCCAGGCGCGCGCTGAGCTCCTGCCGGGTGCGAGCTCGCAACTCCCGATGCACGAATCTGCGGAACTCCGGGTCGTCCACCCGCGGGACCCGCGTCACCGCGGAGCGCAGGTAGCCATACAGGAAGGCCACGCCGGACAGGCCCCGGGGCCGCGCGCGGGCCACCTTGCACGCCCGCAGGGTGACCCACGGCAGGGTGAAATGGACGATGTAGGCGCACTGGCCGTGCCGGGCCCGTCCCCTCAGGGTGCCGTCCGCGCTCCCCCAGGGGCGGTGGTGGTGGGCGACGAGATCCGCGAACGCGCGCGTCCGATACCCCCTCATGCGCGCGTAGGTCTCATCGATCGTGTCCCACCCGAGCCGCTCCTGGATGCCGCCGATCGCTTCGAAGCAGGGCAGCGAATAGCACTTCAGGGTGCCCGGCACGTGGTGCTCGAGGGGGACCCTTACGACCTTCCAGCCTTCTCCCTGAGGATCGGGGTCGGCGTACACGCCCCCCGCGAGTCCCAGCTCCGGGTCGCGCTCGAACTCGTCGAGCACCCGCTCGAAGTAGCAACTCGGCAGCTCGGTGTCGCCATCGAGCTTGGCGATGTGCGTAAAGGACCGCCAGTCGACGCTGTCGAGCCCGGCATGGAACGTCCTCACCTCGGCTGCTGTGGCCAGACGGTCCTTTACGGGACCCGTCGACTTGGGCGGGGCGATGTCGGCGGCGTTGAGGACCTTCAGGAAGCTGATTCGCTCGGCGAGCCTCGCCAGGATCTCGGCCGTGGCGTCGGTGGAGTTGTCGTTCACGACTACCCAAAGATCGGGCGGGCGCGTCTGCGCCGCCACGGCTTCGGCGACGAGCTCGATGTGAGCCTCCTCGTTGCGAACCGGAGAGATCAGCAGCAGGCGCTGGCTCATAGGGGCACCGCCACAGCGCTCGCGGGTTCGCGGCAGGCATCCTCGACGACCTCGCGGATCACGCGTTCCACGGTTTCGCCCGCTCCGAGCCAGGAGCTGCTCTGCGCGCTGGCGGCCGCCCGCGCGGCTGTGGCCGAGCGCTCGGCGGGGGGTCGCTCGACGACCGTAGACAGCGCGTTCGCGAGGTCGAACGGCGTGGCCGGCGCGTACGCGACCTCGGGGTTGTCGAGGACCGCGCGATTCTGCTCGCCGTCGTTGACGACCGGGATGCAGCCCGCCGCCAGCATCTCGAGGGGAACCAGCGAGATGTTGGTCGCCGACAGGGCGAGTCCGGCGATGCAGCGGTTGTACAGGGCGTTGAGCTCGTCGGGTGTGAGCAGGCCGTGGTCATGGGCCGCGAACGGCAGCCGGCGAACAGACTCGCCGTACAGGTGGATGTCGACCTCGGGGTGGCGCTCGGCGAACAGGTCGAGCGCGGCCACCGCCAGCTCGAAGGCCCGGCGGGGCGTCGAGGGGCGGGAGTACAGGCAGACCCCTGTTCGCTCGGCGTTCTCCTGGAGGCGGTAGTGGTCCAGGTCGCAGCCGAAGTCGAAGTAATCGGCTGCCATTCCGTAGTCCTGCTCGAGTCGCTGGGTCAGCCAGCGACCGGGCGTCACGCCGTGGAAGCCGAATCGGTACGTGGCGTCGGCGAGCAGGGCCTCGCTGCCGGCGGCGTAGAACAGCGGCTCGAGGTCCTGCACGAAATAGAAGCGCACGCCCCGTGCCGGCGAGGCCAGCACCGGATAGGCGGTTTCCCACGACGTCGCGAAGATCGCGTGGGCATCGTCGATGCCCTCGGCCGCGTCGCGGATCTCCGCCTGCAGCGAAGGCCACCAGGCGCGGAAGGTCCGTCTGTGCTGCTCCAGCGACCATCCGTGGCGGTCGTGCAGGTAGACGGTGCACTCGTGGCCTGCGCGCTCGAGCGATGAGGCGATCCGGAACATGGTCGTGAAGCCGCCGGCACCCTCGCCGGGGGGCACGCAGTTCCAGGCCACTTTCAGCGGTTCGCCCGGGCGCAGCGGAAGCGGGGGTGGAAGCTTCCCACCGGAGGCGGCAATCTCGGCGGCCGCGACGAGGTCGCTACGGGCGACCCGCAGGCGCTCGTTGCCGTACGGAGAGGCCCACCGCGAAGCACGGTCGAGCAGCCGCGACGCGATACCGGCGCAGCCCTCGGCGCGCAGCAGGCGACGCGTCTGGCGGACGCGCTCGACAGCGGTTGGACGGCTCATATTCGATCAGCGCAACGTCGGTCGGTGGGCGCGCGCCGCGGCGTGGTTGCGGGGTCCGAGATGCATGGTTGTGGGGAAAGAACGACTCAAGCCGGGCGCTACGTGCGCGCCCTTCGGGGCGGGCGCTATCGCCCACCCAGCGTCTGATAGCCCTCGAGCAGGGTGTCGCGCTGGGCGGGCCACAGCAGCTGCACTCCTCGCGCCCTAGCTCGGGCTGCCCGTTGCTCCCAGGCCTCCGCCGAGCCCAGCAGCTCGGCGATGGGATCCACGAACGCCTGCGCGGAGTCCTCGGTCACGGTCACCACGGCGTCACCGCCGGTCACCTTCGTCTCACGCAGGGCGCTTGCCACGACCGGGAGGCCGACGGCCAGGTACTCGAGGATCTTCACCATCGTCGAGCCGTGGTTGACCTCGGTGGGCGGGGCCGTGTCCAGACCCACGTGCGCCGAGGCGAGCAGCACCGGAACCTCCTCAAAGGTGACCCAGCCCGTCATCGTCACGCGGTCGGACAGGCCGAGCTCGCGGGCGCGCTCTTCCACGGTCCCGCGCTCCGGCCCGTCGCCGATGATCAGAAGCTCGGCGTCGATTCCCCGCTGCGTCACGAGCTGCTGAAGGATCTCGACCGTGCGCTCGACGCGATCCTGGACCCCGATCTCTCCGAGGAACACGAGCCTGGCACGGCCGCACGGAGGCGAGGGGCGGTGGTCGGCGAACCACACGGGCGGGCCGTTGCGGACGACGATCACCTGCCGCGCGACGGCTTCGACGAGCTCGCGCTGGGTGTCGTTGGTGGTGATCGTGAGGTCGGCCGTGCGGGCCGATCGGTCGCGCATCCATGCCAGCAGCGAGCTCACGCGCGTGGCGCGGCCGAGCTTGGCCTCGAGCATGCCGGCCGCGTCGTCGTGGTGATCGAACACGGTTGACCAGCCGCGCCGGCGGGCGAGCCACAGCAGGGGGAAGAACAGGTCCGGCGGGTTGCTCACGTGCAGGACGCCGCGGCGCCCGCGTGCGAGGCGGGCCAGCACGGCAGCCGTGAGCATGCACGCGGCCGCGAGGTACTCGACGGCGGTTCCCAGGAGCGTGCCGTTGCCGTCCGGCAGCGGGAAGCGCGTCACGCGGACGCCGCGGATCACCTCGCTCGCGAGGGGGTCGGATTCGCGCGGCGCCAGGACTTCGACAGAGAGCCCGGACTCCACGAGGCTCTCGGCCTCCATGCGAACGCGCGCGTCCAACGGGTAGCCGCAGTTCTCGAGCACCATCACGACGTCCGGGGCCGGAGCGATCGCGCCCGCCGGTGAGCAGGTCAAGCATCGGCGGGCCCGAGTTCGATTGTGGATCCCGTCCAGCGCGCGAGGCCATCATCGCGCGGGGTGATCCCGTGCATGCGCCGGCGCCACCAGTCGGCGATATCACGCGGCAGTGCCACCCAGATCCCCTCGCGGCCCGCAATCGCCTCGAGCAGTTCGCGGTAGGCCTCGCCGATTCGCGGGCGCCCGAGGTATTCGCGGTCCGGATGCGAGAGCACCTGGAAGAGCCCGTTGGACGCCACCAGCGCGTCGAGCTGCTCCCGCCAGAGGGTGCCGTCCCGATGTCCCAGCAGGTTGAACAGCGTGTGGTCCTGTGGTGCGGTGTAGGGGAGCTCCACCACGTCACCGTGGAAGAAGGGCCACGGCACTGCGGTCCCGCCCGGGATCGGCTCGAACGGATCCGAGTGCGGCATCGTGCAGTCGTAGGAGAACGGCAGCTCGGAGAGCCATGCCACCACCCGATGTGTCGCCGGGGAGCGGAAGCCGACCGCGCCGAGCCGCTCCGCCGCCTCTCGCAGCAGAGGCAGCTGCCGCTCGAACTCCTCGCGGGACGCGAACAACGAGCGGTCGTGTTTGATCGCGTGGGAGCCGATCTCGTGCCCGCGGCTCCGCAGGCGGGCGAGCTGGCCGTCGTCGAGCGGATACCAGTCGCTGACGATGTTGAAGGAGGAGCGCAAGCCGTGTCGCTCCTCCCATCCAGCCACCGTGGTCGCCCGCGCGAGCCCGTCCGCCGACTCCACGTCGTGGGTGAGCGTCACGGCCGCGGTCGCTCCATCGGGCCAGAGCCAGGGGAAGCGGACCGCGTCCACGCCGCGCTCCAGCAGCGCATCGGCAAGCGCGATGTGGACGAGCTCGGCGCCGGCAGGGTCATACGGCCAGGCCGGAAACGCCGGGTAGCCCTGCCTCCGGATCAGCCGGCGGCGCAAACGCAGCTGTAGCGAGCGCGGGATGAAGCGCTTGACCCTGTAGAAGAGCTCGAGCGCGAACGGCGGCAGCCCACTCGTGTCGCAATCGCCGCGCCACCGTTCGAACGCCAGGCGCTCGTACCACGTGGCGGCATCGCGTGGGGCGAGCTTGCCCGCACGCCGCTCCAGGTCCTCCCAACGCTGCCCGCGCCAGTGTTCGATCCGCAAGCGATCCGCGTCCGTCAGCGCGCCGGCGTCCGGCTCGTCCAGCAACGGGCCGATCGTCGCGGCGAGAGCGCCGTCCCTGGTCCCGACCGCTTGCGTGACGCCGACCATCACGCCACGAACGGGTACGCAACCGAGCCGACCGCCCGGCCGGCGAACACGGGCGCGCGCTGGATCATCTTCGTCAACAGCGGCCCCGGCTCGAGCGTGTCCGGGAGCATGCTCGCGTCGGTGGCCGAGAAATAGGCAGGCTGCTCCTCACCGCCCCAGCGGGCCTTGAACTCGCGCAGGGATGTGTTGTGCAGATCCGTGACGCCGAAGTCCATCGACCGCACGCCGCGTGACGCGAGCAGGTCGAAGCCGGTCGCGAACATCAGGAAGTTGGTCCGCAACCGGCGGCTGTCCGAGTCGGAGGCTCCGTACTTGTAGACGGCGTGGTCGCCTCCGACCAGGAAGATGCCGTTGGCCGCCAGACGCCCGCCCACGTACACGCCGATCGTCACCGCCTCATCTCGCTCGTGCAGCTCCCACATCCGGCGCCAGTAGCGGCGCGGCTGGGTGGGCGCTCCGAGCCTGCGGCGGGAGCGCGCGATCAGGGCGAGGCTGGGACCGAGGAACTCGGCCCGGGACGTGATCGGCCGCGCGCTCAAACCCGCCTCGGCCCGGTGGGCGCGGTTGACGGACCGGCGGTGGTGTGAATCGGCGCCGCTCAGCACCCCTGCGGCTCCGCCGGACACGTCGATCACCGCCACGGTGCCGACCTGGCGCGAGACCCATCCCTCCAGCGCGGCATGGGTGCGTACGAGCACGGGCTCGCCGTCCGCGTGCTCGGCGACGGCGAGCAGCAGCCTGTCGCGGCATCCCTTGTCGAGGGCCACCGGCTCCAGGGTGTCCGTGAACGGCAGCGAGGTCCATCCGTTTCGCCACGGCAGCTTGCTGCGGATCATCGGCAGGCCCGCCACGATCGTGCCGCGGGGATCGACGAGGGTCGCGATCCGGGCGTGGAGTCGGTAGGCGCCCGTCAGCGTGTCGAGCCAGACGGGGTGCTGGAGGGGCGAGGTCGCGTGCTCTGACGCAAACGCGCGCCACCCGCCGTCGTCGGGCGAAAGTAAAGAGAGACTAAACAAAGCCGTGTCGGCATCAATCGGCGCGATCTGCCCCACATAGCGAAAACGCCGTCGCGACCCTCCGGCTTCCACCGCCGGGCCGGTGCCCGCGGGCGAGATCGTGCAGTTGCGCAAAAAAAGACCCACCCACGACCGTTGCTTGCGATGAAGGGTCGGATGAAGGATCGCGCCTACCGAGTCGTCGCGTCTCGTCGTGAGCACCGCGTAGCGCTCCAGCGGCTCGCGAGCTTCATCCGCACAGCGACAGCCGACGTGAGCGGCAGGAAGGTCAGCCAATGGGGTTTGCCCTAGCACTACGTGAGCTCTCCGCCCATCGTCGCGTGCTCGCGCTCGGGGCGGTCGTGGCTGTTTTCGTGGCGACCCTGAGCGTGTATCGCCTCGACGGCCTCGGGCTCAAGTCCCGCTCCCTGCAGTACTCCGCGGCCAGCACTCAGGTGCTGGTGGATTCCGACTCCTCTGCGCTCGGCAACCTGGCGGAGTCCTTCGAATCGCTCGCCAACCGTGCCGTGGTCTACGCGGACTTCATGACCAACCCGTCGATCCTCGAAAAAATCGGCCAGGAGGTCGGGCTCAAAGGTGCGCAGATCTACGCGGTCGGGCCCGTCACGGGAGCGACGCGCGTCGAACAGGAGCCGACGGCGCTCAAGCGAAACGTCCAGCTCACGGGTGAGACCAAGCCGTACCGGCTGAACTTCGAAAGCCTGAACAACCTGCCGACGATCAACATCAACGCGCAGGCTCCCACCACCAAGCAGGCCGTCGCGCTTGCAAACGCCGCGGCGCTGGTGATGCACCGCTACGTGGCCGAAGAGGTCAGCGTGGGCGCGATCGCACCGCCGTCGAGGGTCGTGATCCGCCAACTGGGCGTCGCCAACGGAGCGGTCGTCGACGGAGGCATCAAGAAGCAGCTGTTCGTGATCGTGTTTCTAGTCGTGTTCACGCTTTGGTGTGTGCTGATGCTGGCCGTGCCGCGCGCCCTGGCAATGTGGCGCGCGAGCGCCGCGCCGCAGGCCGACGCCGACGCCGGTGCCGCGAGTCCCGAGGCGGGCCGGACGCCGGGCCCAAGCGCCACGCTGAGCGCCGACGCCGCGAGTCCCGAGGCGGACCGGATGCCGGGCGACAACGGCACTGCGGGGGCTGAGCCCCACGCCTTCCACATCGTCGACGACCACGTCGGTTTCGTGGACGATCCGCTGCCGCACGCCGGTGAGCGGGCTCGTCGTGCCCCGGAGGACGCAGAAGTCGCCTCCGTCACCGGCCCGGCCAAGTAGAGGCCATGACCGAGGTGGCGGTTGCCGGCCGGCCCGGCGCACCATCGGAGAAGCCGCGGCAGGCAACGGTGAACGAGGCTGCTCCGGCACCGCGCGATGCCTTCCCACATACCCGGCGTCCGCTGCCGTGGGTCCTGGCCGCCTTCATGGCGATGGTGTTCTTCGTCCCGATCACGGCGACGGAACTGAAGCTCCATCTGCCGGTCGACTCCAGGATCGACCGCCTCGCGGTGATCGGCCTGGTCCTCGTGTGGATCTGGCTGGGCGGTGACCAACGCGCCTTCCTGAGCACGAGGCGCTCCAAGCTCTACGTCAGCGCGGCGGTCGTGTTCCTGGGTGTGGCGATCGCGAGCCTGCTTTTCGACGCGCCGCGGATCATCAACCTCGCGGACTTCAAGCTCGCGGAGAAGCGATTCGCCCTGCTGGGGTCGTTCCTGATCCTCGGGTGGTTTGCGCTCACAGCGCTGCGTTTCGAGGATCTGCGTGGCTTCATCAGCTACCTGATGGGTCTCGCCGTGCTGATGTCGCTGGGGATGCTGATCGAGCGCCAAACGGGTTACAACATCTTCTACAACTGGGCCAACGCGTTGCTGAAACCGATCGCGACCGTCGAACCGTCGCCGACGGTGATCCACCCCGTGATAGGTGCCGACGACGGCCGCGTAACCGTCGTTGGTCCCACCAACCAGGGGCTGGCCGCCACGACGATGCTCGTGATGATCATGCCGTTCGCGCTGATTCGCTTCTTTGACGGGAACACGCGCAGGAAGCGATGGCTCTACGCGGGCGCCTTTGGGTTGATGGCCATCGGTGCGCTGGCGACCGACCGTAAGACGGCCCTCGTGGTCCCTTTCGTCCTGATCCTGTACATAGCGTTCTACCGCCCGCGGGCGGTGCTGAAAGTCCTGCCGATCGGACTCGTGCTCCTGGCCGGTGCGGTGCACTTTGCGGATCCGGGAGCCATCGGCACGGTGTTCGACTTCAATCAAGCCGTGAGCAGCAACTCGACGGCCCATCGTGTAGGTGACTTCACCGACGTCGAGCCGGACGTGCTGTCCCATCTGTTGATCGGCCGCGGCTTTGGCACGCTGAACCCGGACCAGCCCTCCCAGTTCCGGATCGACGACAACGAATTCATCGACGAGCTGTGGCAGGTCGGCGTCCTGGGACTGATCGCGTTCGTCGCGATGATCCTTACCCCTGTGTTCATTGCGGCCCGTGCGATTCGCTCGCGCGGGCCGACGATCGCGTCCTTGGCGCTCACCACATCGGCGGGATGCGTCGCATTCCTGGCCGCGTGTCCCCTGTTCGACGCGCTGTCCTTCGCCGAGGTGCCCTACGTCTTCTTCCTGGTGGCCGCGATGACCACGATCGCCTCGGCCGGTCCGGAGGGCAACGTGGTGCCCGCGCGTCTGGCGACACGTGGGCGGCTGCTGCGCCCGCTTCCACGCACCGACGTGGCCCCGCAGGTCACCCCCGGGTAGCCGAGCCCGAAGGGAGGCGGTGCAGCGTCGGCGACACGCCGACGCGGCCGAAAGTGAGCCGCCCACGCCCGAAGCGGGCCGCTGACACGTGACAAGTCGGCGGTCAGCCGGCGGCGAAGCAGCGCCATGGCGGCGGAGAGCCCTATGAACGAGATGCGCAGCGCGCCACATCGCCGATCGCGCTGCGCCGATCGGCGGCGGTGCCGTGAAGTCCGAGCGCGTGCCGCGGCCGATGCCCAGATCGGCCGAGCGCTCGGGGTCGGGCATGCCCAGATCGGCCGAGCGCTCGAGGTCGTCGCCCGCCGGTCTCCTCACCACACGTCTGCCGCGAATCCGTCGTCGAGCGTCAGCGACGACCTCACGCGTGCGCCCGCGGCGGGTCATCGCCGGCATGGTTGCTCTGAGCAACCGGCTGGCGCGGGCGCAGATGTACGCCGGGGCCGATGCGCTCCGGCGTTGGGAAGCACCGGCCCGGCCGCACGCTGCCCGCTTGGCTCGGCCGCATGCCGCCGGCTTGGGCGCACGCTGCTCGGCCGCACGCTGCCGGCTCGGCCCAGCCGCTCGTCGGCCCAACGACGCTCGGCCGGCGCCGCGCTCAGCTGAGATGCGTCAGCGCGGTTTCGGCGAAGCGGATGGCGATCGCGCAGGGACCGGTGATGTCGAGAACTCCCCCGCTGGCGAGGGGGACGTAGGTCATCGTCTGCCCGTACACGCCGCAGTACGCGGGGCGCCCCGCGACCGTAACCTGAGTGGGGCGGCGCAGCCCCCGTTTTACTGCCGCAAGGTTGGTGGCCTGCACGCTGACGGTGATCTGGTGCCCCTTGTGCAGGGGACGGTAGATGCACGTCGGACCGAGTGGCGCCTCCACCGGAGAGGCGACGGGACCACCGACGATCTTCTGTGCCTCCGTCCGCGACACGAGCCTGCAGGGGTTGCTCCCGGCGGTCGCCGAGTGCCCGCCGGTATCGGCGTGGCTCGGGTTGTCGTCGTTGATTTCGGCGCCTCCGGTTCCGTGCATCGGTTTCCCGACGACGTGTCCGGTCAGAACGGGGTCGTGACGGCGGTGCCTGGGCGCCTTGGCGGTGCTTGCGACGGCCGCGCTCTGGACGGTGTCAACCGTGGTGGCGGTGGACGAGGCCGGCGCGGAGGAGGATCCACCGCACCCGCCGAGCAGCGGCGCTGCGGAGGCGAGCAGCACAATCGGGAGCAGTCTGCTCTTGCCCTTGGAGCGGAGGGGCATCATGGTAGGAACTCGAGGTCGACCCAGTAGTTGGTGGAGTTGAAGCTGTTGTTGGGGAACGCGCTGGTGCTGGTGTATGTGTAGACGCCGTTGGGGCTGGTGCTGTTCGCGAGCGCGGTCAGTGGGGGGCTGGGGAATGCTGAGCTGAAGCCCGAGGGGTTGTCGGAGTAGTGGCCTTTGGGCGCGAGGTACGCGGCGACGTAGGTCGTTTTTGCGTTGATCGCTACCGGTGTGGAGAAGTTGACCTGCTGCCAGCCGGAGGCCGTCTCGCTCGTGAACGTCGCGGAGGCCAGCAGCGTGCCGCCCGAGGTCCACAGGCTGCCGATGTGAGTGCCGGTGTTGGCGCTCGCCTTGTAGAACCGGATGCCGGTCACGCTACCCGCTACTTCGGAGGTGAACTTCACGCCGAGCTCGACCGAGTTGCCGTCCCCGGAGTCGATCGTGGCGGGTGTCGCGTTACCGAAGATCGTCTCTTCTTCCGCGGGGGTCACCGCGGAGGAGGCGCTCGACTGCGACCCTTCGCCGATTTCGTTGGTGGCGCTGACCTTGAACGTGTAGCTCGTGCCGTTGGTCAGCCCGTTGATCGTGGTGCTCGTCGCGGGCGGGGTACCCGACAGGACCGTCGTGGTCTGCGGCGACCCGGAGATGTACGGCGTGACCGTGTATTTCGTGATCGGGCTGCCGCCATTGCTCGACGGCGCCGTCCAGCTCACCGTCGCGGACCCGTTCCCCGGCACAGCCGATACTTCCGTGGGCGCCCCCGGTGCCGTCGAGGAGGTCGGCGTCACGGCATTGGACGGTTCAGAGGCCGCACCCGACCCCGCAGAGTTCGACGCCGTCACCGTGAACGTGTAGCTGCTACCCGATTTCAGCCCCGTGATCGTCGCGTTCGTCACCGGCGGCGTCCCAGACACCGACGTCGTCGTCTGAGCAACCCCTTCCAGATACGGCGTGATCGTGTATTTCGTCGGCGCACCCCCACCCGACGGCGCACTCCACGTCAAACTCGCCGAACCCGTCCCAGCCGTCGCCGACACACCAGAAACCTTCCCCGGAGCCGCCGTGGGCTGTGGTGCGAACTCGAGGTCGACCCAGTAGTTGGTGGAGTTGAAGCTGTTGTTGGGGAACGCGCTGGTGCTGGTGTATGTGTAGACGCCGTTGGGGCTGGTGCTGTTCGCGAGCGCGGTCAGTGGGGGGCTGGGGAATGCTGAGCTGAAGCCCGAGGGGTTGTCGGAGTAGTGGCCTTTGGGCGCGAGGTACGCGGCGACGTAGGTCGTTTTTGCGTTGATCGCTACCGGTGTGGAGAAGTTGACCTGCTGCCAGCCGGAGGCCGTCTCGCTCGTGAACGTCGCGGAGGCCAGCAGCGTGCCGCCCGAGGTCCACAGGCTGCCGATGTGAGTGCCGGTGTTGGCGCTCGCCTTGTAGAACCGGATGCCGGTCACGCTACCCGCTACTTCGGAGGTGAACTTCACGCCGAGCTCGACCGAGTTGCCGTCCCCGGAGTCGATCGTGGCGGGTGTCGCGTTACCGAAGATCGTCTCTTCTTCCGCGGGGGTCACCGCGGAGGAGGCGCTCGACTGCGACCCTTCGCCGATTTCGTTGGTGGCGCTGACCTTGAACGTGTAGCTCGTGCCGTTGGTCAGCCCGTTGATCGTGGTGCTCGTCGCGGGCGGGGTACCCGACAGGACCGTCGTGGTCTGCGGCGACCCGGAGATGTACGGCGTGACCGTGTATTTCGTGATCGGGCTGCCGCCATTGCTCGACGGGGCCGCTCCAGCTCACCGTCGCGGACCCGTTCCCCGGCACAGCCGATACTTCCGTGGGCGCCCCCGGTGCCGTCGAGGAGGTCGGCGTCACGGCATTGGACGGTTCAGAGGCCGCACCCGACCCCGCAGAGTTCGACGCCGTCACCGTGAACGTGTAGCTGCTACCCGATTTCAGCCCCGTGATCGTCGCGTTCGTCACCGGCGGCGTACCCAGACACCGACGTCGTCGTCTGAGCAACCCCTTCCAGATACGGCGTGATCGTGTATTTCGTCGGCGCACCCCCACCCGACGGCGCACTCCACGTCAAACTCGCCGAACCCGTCCCAGCCGTCGCCGACACACCAGAAACCTTCCCCGGAGCCGCCGTGGGCTGTGGTGCGAACTCGAGGTCGACCCAGTAGTTGGTGGAGTTGAAGCTGTTGTTGGGGAACGCGCTGGTGCTGGTGTATGTGTAGACGCCGTTGGGGCTGGTGCTGTTCGCGAGCGCGGTCAGTGGGGGGCTGGGGAATGCTGAGCTGAAGCCCGAGGGGTTGTCGGAGTAGTGGCCTTTGGGCGCGAGGTACGCGGCGACGTAGGTCGTTTTTGCGTTGATCGCTACCGGTGTGGAGAAGTTGACCTGCTGCCAGCCGGAGGCCGTCTCGCTCGTGAACGTCGCGGAGGCCAGCAGCGTGCCGCCCGAGGTCCACAGGCTGCCGATGTGAGTGCCGGTGTTGGCGCTCGCCTTGTAGAACCGGATGCCGGTCACGCTACCCGCTACTTCGGAGGTGAACTTCACGCCGAGCTCGACCGAGTTGCCGTCCCCGGAGTCGATCGTGGCGGGTGTCGCGTTACCGAAGATCGTCTCTTCTTCCGCGGGGGTGACCGCGGAGGAGGCGCTCGACTGCGACCCTTCGCCGATTTCGTTGGTGGCGCTGACCTTGAACGTGTAGCTCGTGCCGTTGGTCAGCCCGTTGATCGTGGTGCTCGTCGCGGGCGGGGTACCCGACAGGACCGTCGTGGTCTGCGGCGACCCGGAGATGTACGGCGTGACCGTGTATTTCGTGATCGGGCTGCCGCCATTGCTCGACGGCGCCGTCCAGCTCACCGTCGCGGACCCGTTCCCCGGCACAGCCGATACTTCCGTGGGCGCCCCCGGTGCCGTCGAGGAGGTCGGCGTCACGGCATTGGACGGTTCAGAGGCCGCACCCGACCCCGCAGAGTTCGACGCCGTCACCGTGAACGTGTAGCTGCTACCCGATTTCAGCCCCGTGATCGTCGCGTTCGTCACCGGCGGCGTACCCAGACACCGACGTCGTCGTCTGAGCAACCCCTTCCAGATACGGCGTGATCGTGTATTTCGTCGGCGCACCCCCACCCGACGGCGCACTCCACGTCAAACTCGCCGAACCCGTCCCAGCCGTCGCCGACACACCAGAAACCTGCCCCGGAGCGACCGGTGCCGATCCGCCTTCCGGTTCGAAGGTCACATCCACCCAATAGTTGCTTCCTTCATAGCTGCTCTGTGGGAAGACAGTGCTTTTGGAGTAGGTGTAGAGGCCGTTCTCCGAGCTGTAGACCCCACTCACCGCTTCACCGTTCGCCGTGAGTGCGTGCAGGGGCGGGCTGTTCAGGATCTGCCCTCCCGCGGCGGGCGGCGTGTAGAAGTAGTTGTTCGCGATGGCGTAGTGGCCGACCGGAGCGAAGTAGCCGGCGATGTAGGTGGTTTCGGCTTTGATCTGGACGGGTTTGGAGAAGGTGACCTGCTGCCAGCCGGACGCCGATTCGTTCGTGAACGTCGCGCTTGCGAGCAGTTCGCCTTTGTATGTCCACAGGCTGCCGATGTGCGTGCCTTTGTTGTTCGCGGACTTGTAGAAGCGGATCCCGGTCACGGTGCCGGCGGATTCGGAGGTGAACTGGACGCCGAGCTCCACCGATTCCGCGTCACCGGAGTCGGTAGTTTCGGGTGTGGCGCCGCCCCAGATCGAGCACGGGCAGGAGACGAGGACATGCACGCCGGCCGTCGGTGTCTCCAGGTTGGCGCTGTCGTCGACCGCTCGCGATTTGATCGTGGTGGAGGGCGCATGGTTGGCGTTCCAGGTGTACGTCCATTTGACCGTCGTTTCGTCGGGCGTCGTGAGGGTGGCCGGGTGCCAGGTTTCGCCGTTGTCGGTGGAGACTTCGACGCCCGCGACCACGCCGCCGCCGCTGTCCGTGGCGTTGCCGGCGATCGTGACGTTGGTCCCGTCCTGGATCGATTCCGAGGCTTTCGGCGAGGTGATCGTCGAAACCGGCGGGGTTAGATCGGGCGAGGCCGCTCCGGCTACGAGCCCCGATATCAGGGACCCCGGTTGCGCGCCCATTTCGGCGAGCAGGTTGACCGTGAACTGCTCCATGTTGGGGTCGGGTTCGCCTTCGTACTGGCTAGGGCCTTCCCAGGCCGCTTCGCTGTCGAGGCCCCAGGACCACTGCACCGTGCCGGCGCCGAACACCAGCGCACCGCTTTTGGCCCGGTACATCGTCAGGTGATGGGTGCCGGTGGCGTTCGTGTTGATGGCGGTCCCGTAGTCGGTGAATTTCTGGAGACCCGCGTCGGTCGTGGAGGAGAGCTGGAACTCACCCGCCGGGCGGAAGCCGTTGTCGACGTCTTCGTCCCACTCGTAGCCGAGCGTGCCCGCTTCCGGTGCCAGTTCCAGCGTCTGGCCCGTTTTCAATTTGGCGACTTCGGTGTTGCGCCACAGACGCTCTTTCGAGTACTGCGCGGGCACCTTGAGCTGCGTGGTGCCGGAATTCACCTCGAACTGCTGTCCGGAGAGGGCGTTTTCCGGCTTGCCGCCATCGGCTTTCGTGCTTCGGGGATCCCGCCAGGCCCCGGTCCAGGTAGGCGGGTCCTGGGGGTCGGCGGGCCCTTCGAAGTGCGTCTCCTTGTAGCTCGTGAGCGTCCGGTAGGGCACGTTCGAGCCTTCGGTGCTCGGCCCCCACCGGGTCTTCCAGAAGATCTCGTTGCCGCTGAAGAACGCGAGGTTGACGCCCGCTTCGCGGGCAGCTTCCACTCCGCTGCGCTGTCCGGCCGACCAGTACTCGTCGTGGCCGCTGGACATGAAGACGTTGTGGTTCTTCAGGAGCGCGGGGTTGCGGTCGACTTCGTCCTGGGTGGTGTAGGAGACTTCGTAGCCGTTGCGTTCGAGCCACTGCATCATCTGGTATTCCGCGTAGTAGAGGTATGAGGCACCGCCGTCGGTCACGAACCCACCGCTGAAGGGCCGGTTGTAGGAGACCGAGTACGCCCCCTTGTAAGCTTTGGGTTCCTTCGTCGGGCAGTCGACGGTGCACGTGTACAGGCTGTTCCCGCCGTATTCGTTGTACGCCTCCCAGGTGGCGTCGGAGGTCTGCAGCAGGATCTTCGAGTGGCTCGCGTCATTGCGCACGACGAAGATGATTTGGCTTTTGCCGCCCGTGTCGCTGCGCGTCAGAAGCGCGATGTACATGCCCGACACCGCGTTGCTGGGCACTTTCCATTCCGCCGACGTGGCCCAGTTGCCGCAGTCGATCATGCCGGTGCCCACCGTCTTCAGGCATTCGGGCTGGGTCTGGGGAAGTTTCGCCGTCGGCGTCACCGAGGTGACCAGATGGGCGCCGTTGCCGCCGTACCAGCCCAAGCGGAGGATTTCGACTTTGTAGGCGCTGGCCGGGGTCTTGATCTTGAAGCCCTCTGTTTCGCCGACGTTGACGCTCATCGACGTTGCGAAGCCCTGAATCGTGGAGTCGCCGACTTTGTTGAGCTGCCAGCTGGTCTGTTTGACCCCGGGCAGGGCGTTCTCGCAGACGTTCGGGTTCGCGGCCGAGGCGCAGTTGTCTTCTTCGGCGCCGGCCGCCGACGAACCGAGGGCCCCGAGCGCCATGATGGCGGGGACCATCAGGAGGACCAGCAGGGTCCGCCAGCCGGCGAGGCCCGCGCGCAGGGGCCGGTAGGCCCTCCGGCGCCTCACCACGCGCCCTTCGCGCTCAGGACCGCCGGGACGGTTCGCAGGATGAGCTTCAGGTTCAGCCACAGCGAGCGGTTTTCGATGTACTCGATGTCGAGCGCCACCATTTCCTCGAGCGTCACGTCGGAGCGGCCGCTTACCTGCCACAGGCCCGTCAGCCCGGGCTTGGCCGCGAAGCGGGCAAACCAGTGCGGCGGGTACTGCTCCACCTCGTACGGGATCGGTGGTCGCGGGCCGACCAGCGACATCTCGCCACGCAGCACGTTCCACAACTGGGGGAGCTCGTCCAGACTCGAACGTCGCAGCAACCGTCCGCACCGCGTCACGCGCGGGTCTTCGGTCATCTTGAAGCGAGGCCCCGAGGTCTCGGGAGCCTGTCCGTTGATCAGGTCCGTGACGAACTCGCGATGCTGGTCCTCCGTGGCTCCCTGCTCCATGGTCCGGAACTTGTGCACCGTGAAGGGCTTGATCTCGTGCCCCAGGCGTCGCTGGCGAAACAGCGCCGGCCCGCTGGAATCAAGCTTGACGGCCAGGGCGATGAGGCCGAACACGGGAGCCAGGACGATCAGCAGGATCCCCGATCCGACGATGTCCAGAGCGCGGCAGCTGGCGTCGAGCAGACGGCCGCCGCTGGTAGGCATCTCGGTCGAGGCTGCCTTGAGCCCTCCGACCTGCGCTGGGGGGCGCTCATCGATTGCGTGGGTTGCCACAACGCAAACAACGGGCGGCGCGTCCGCAACTTTGTGGGCAAATCTAAAAATTCGCCCAGTTTTTCGGGCCCTGGCGGCAGGCGCCTAGCCCGAACGGATCAGACCGCTGCGACTGCCGGGGCGGTGCCCCGGGAGCGCTCGGCGCGCCACCAGGCGACGAGCCTGCGCAGCCCTTCTTCGAGGTCGACGTCGGCCTCGAAGCCCAGGAGCTCACGTGCCAGCTTCGTGTCCGCGAGCCGGCGGGGCACCTTGTTGACGGCGCGCTCGGGCCCGTATTCGACGGATACGTCGGAGCCCATCACCTCGACCAGCAGTCCGGCGAGTTCCAGCAGGCTGGTCTCGACGCCGCTGGCGACGTTGAAGACGATGTCGCTCGAGTCGATGGACGCGGCGAGGAGGTTGGCGCGCGCGACGTCCTCGATGTAGACGAAGTCCATCGTCTGGGAGCCGTCGCCGAGGATCAGGGGCGCGTCCCCGGCCTCGATCCGCTCCATCCAGCGCACCAGCACCTCGGTGTAGACGCCGTGGATGTCCATCCGCGGGCCATAGACGTTGAAGTAGCGCAGGGCCACGTAGTCGAGCCCCTGCATCGCGTGGAAGCTCCGCAGCAGGCCCTCGTTGAAGGTCTTGGCGGCGCCGTAGAGCGTGTCGTTCGCGTAGGGGTGGTGCAGCTCCGTGGTCGGAAAGTCTTCGGCGAGGCCGTACACGGACGCCGAGGAGGCGGCCACGACCCTGCGCACGCCCTCTCGCAGCGCCGCCTCGATCACGTTGTAGGTGCCGTTGACCATCACGTCGAGCGCGAGGCGGGGTTCCTGCGGCGCACTGGGTGATCCGCAGCGCCGCCTGATGGAACACGACGTCCATGCCGCGGGTGAGCTCACCGACGAGCTCGGAGTCGCAGATGTCGCCCTCTACCAGGCGCACCGGCCCGTTGTCGAGCGCCCAAGCGAGGTTCTCGCGGCGACCCCGCACGAAGTTGTCCAGCACAACCACTTCGCGCGCACCGGCACGCACGAGCTGATCCGCGATGTTCGAGCCGACTGCGCCTGCACCGCCGGTGATGAGGGCGCGTTCGCCGGCCAGCTTGGGGAGACCCATGGCCAGTCAACGCTGGCCGCCCCCTCGATTTTTCGCGGCGGGCGAAAACGCCCAGCGAGAGGTCTGCCCGCACGCGGGCGCGAGAACCGTCGCCGATGCGGCGTTGGTTTCGCGAAATGCCCTGCAACGCGGGACCATCGATATCGGCAGTGGTAGCTGCGTACCAGGCCGAGGAGTGGATCGCCGAGACGCTGGAGACGATCCTCGGACAGACCCGGCCGCCCGACGAGGTGGTGGTGGTCGACGACGGCTCCACCGACGGCACGGCGCGAGAACTCGAGCGATTCGCCGGCAGGGTTCGCGTCGTCCGACAGCCCAACGGTGGCTGCCCGGCGGCCTTCAACACGGCCTTCAGGGAGGCTCGGGGCGACTTCGTGGCGATGTGCGGTGCCGACGACATCTGGGCGCCGCAAAAGCTCGAGTGGCAGGCGCAGGCGATGCAGGCACACCCCGAGGCCGACGTGCTGTTCGGTCACGCGGCGGTGGTCGGCAGGCTCCAAGGGGAGTACTCCAAGCCGCCGGCGTCGGGCCTGCTCGACAACGACGTCCTCACAGAGGCGCTGTTCCGTGTCAACTGCATATGTGCCCCGTCGGTCGTGATCCGTCGCTCGCTGTTCGAGCGCCTGGGGCCGTTCGTCGAGGACTTCGGAGCCGACGACTACGAGTACTGGTTTCGCTGCCTGCGCGCGGGCGCTCGCTTCTACTTCGATCCGCGGGTGCTGCTGCAGTGGCGCCAGCACGACAGCAACCTCTCCGCACAAGGTCCCTGGATGGACGCGTGCGCATACAAGGTGCTCAAGTGGTACGAGGCCGACGTCGCCGACCGCGCCGCGGTCTGCGACGGATATTCGACGGTCCTCTTCAGGATCGCCAGGCGGGCGGTCGACGAGGAACCCGAGGAGGCGCGCCGCCGGTTCCGCGAGGCTCTCCGTTACACGCGCGCGAGCCGGCCCGTCGACGCCGCGCGCGTAACCGCCTGGCTCGCCGTCCTGAGCCTGCCGGCGGGTGTCCGGGAACGGACCGCAACCGCGGCGGTCAGCTTCAGCCGGGGGGTAGACCGATTGCTCGGGATCCGAGCGTTGCCGTCGTCATGAGGACCCCGTCGATCAGCACGGTCGTCACCGTCTACAACGCCGACCGCTACATCGGCGAGGCGCTCGAGTCGATCCTGTCCCAGACCCGTCCCCCCCACGAGGTGGTCGTCGTCGACGACGGATCGACCGACGGGACCCCCGAGGAGCTCGACCGCTTCCGCGGCGACATCCGCCTCATCAGGCAGGAGAACCGGGGGCACGCCGCGGCGCTCAACCGAGGCATGAGCGCGGCCCGCGGCGACTATCTCGCCAAGTGCGACGCGGATGACATCTGGGAGCCAAGGAAGCTCGAGCGGCAGGCCGAGGCGGTTCAGAGGCACCCCGAGATCGACATCGCATTCGCCGCCGCCCGGGTGTTCGGCGACCGTGACGGATACTGGAGGATGCCCGAGGGGCGCCGCCGGCAGGCCGGAGTCCTCGAGCCGCGGCGATTCGCCCGCACGCTGTTTCAGGCGAACCCCGTCTGCCCCTCGTCCACGCTGATCCGCCGGGGTCTACTGGAACGGCTCGGTCCGTTCCTCGAGCACCGTGTGGTGGTCGAGGACTACGAGTATTGGATGCGTGCGCTGAGTGCCGGTGCCGTGTTCTTCTATGACCCGGCGGTGCGGGTCAAACACCGGCGCCACGGCGGCAACGTGTCCGGTTACGCACCCGCCCTTCAGCGCTCGGACCTCCTGGTGCGCGAGTGGAACGCGGAGCTCCCCGATAGCCGCACACTGGTGCGGCGGGTTCGCTCGCGCGACCTCTTCCACGTCGCCCGGTACCTGGCGGAGGACGGCCGTCCCGAGGAGTCACGGGCGGTGATGGTGGAGGCGCTGCGCAGCTGGCCGACCCCCCGCCCGCTGGCCTGGGTGATGGTGCTGTCGTTCCCCGAGCGCTACCAGCGAGCGGTTGCCGGCCGTCTGCTGTCGATCAAGCGCACGCTGGTATCCGAGGCACCGAGATAGCGGGTGATCCGGTGCCCGGTGACGATCTCCGCGAGGCGGCTGCCCACGGTGTACGTTGGTCGGCGATCTCGCGTCCGACGGTCGAGATCATCCAGCTGGGCTCGATCGTCGTCCTCGCGCGCCTGCTCACGCCCGCCGACTTCGGCCGTTACGCGATCGCGATGATCGTCCAGGAAGTGTCCTTCCTGCTGGTCGCCGCCGGGCTCAGCAGCGCGCTGGTCCAACGCAAGACGGTGTCGCGAGAGCACCTGCAGACGGGGCTGGCGGTGAGCCTGATCGCGGGCCTCATCCTCGGGGCGCTGACGCTCCTGGCGGCCAGCGTCGTCGTCGCGCCCATCTTCGGCGCGCGAACGGCCGTGCTCGTCGGCCTGATGGCGCCGGTCTGTCTCCTCGCCGCCCTCAACACCGTGCCGACCGCGACGCTCCAGCGGCGGATGGCGTTCCGCAGGCTGAGCGAGATCGAAGTGGCGAACACGTTCGTGCGGGCGGCGGTCTGCATCGGCCTGGCGCTGGCGGGCCTCGGAGGCGTTGCGCTCGTGATCGGAATGCTCACCAGTGCCTTTGTGGCCACCATGATCGCCTGGCTCAGCGCGCCTCCACCGATGCCACGGCTGAACCGCGCCGCCGCCCGCGAGCTGATGGGCTTCGGGGTGCCCGTGTCGATCGCGTCGCTCAGCTGGATCGGCTTCAGCAACGTCGACTACGCGATCATCGGGGCCCGCCTGGGGCCGTTGCAGACAGGCTTTTACTACCGCGCCTATACGGTCGCCGTCGAATACCAGACGAAGATCGCCGTGGTGATGAGCCAGGTCGGCTTCCCGGTGCTGTCGCGGACCTCCGGGCCGGACGAACTGAGCCGCCTGTACCGCCAGATGATCCGGATGTTGACGCTGGTCCTCTTCCCGCTGCTGGTGCTGCTCGCGATCGGCGCCCCGGTGGCCGTCCCGTTCCTGTTCGGATCCCAGTGGAGCGAAGCGGTCGTGCCGGTGCAGATCCTGGCGCTCGGGGGTGCGACGACCATCCTCATCAACGCCGTCGGCACGGTGCTGATGGCGACGGGCCGCACCCGCACGCTCCTCGGCTACGGGGTCGCGCACTTCGTCGTATACGGACTGACGGTGCTCCTCGTCGTGCGGTGGGGGATCGTGGCGGTGGCGATCGCGGCGGCGGTCGTCCACTCGCTGTTCTCGGTCGTCGCGTATGCGCTGATGCTGCGCGAGACGACCGAGCATCCGTTGCGTCGCATGTGGGATGACGTCGCGCCGGCGACCGTGTCCTGCTTGGGGCTTACCGTGGTCGCCCTTCCTGCCAGCATGGCCTTCACCGCCCTGCACCTCCCCGCGGTCTTGTGGCTGGCGGCGCTCGGGTTGGTGGCGGTCCCGCCGTACCTGATCACCCTGCGCGTCTGCTTCCCGGCGACATGGCGCTCCCAGCGTGGGGCCCTCGAGCGCATCCTTCCCTGGTCCAAACGGCTCGGCCGTATGACCCGACGCCCGACGGCGACGGGTGCGTCGGCGTAGAGCGAGGCGAGATCGTTGACGCGGATCGGGCTGCTCGCACTCTCGGTGATCGTGATCTCGGCGTTCGGCCTGTCGACCGCCATGGGTGGTGAGGGGGCTGCCACGGCTCGAGCCGAACCCGGCGTCCTGATGGGGGCACCCCAGAAGGAACACTGGGAAGACGGTTCGGCGGAATGCGTGAGCGGGTTCGAGGAATGCTCGGATGAAATATCCCAGGGCCAGTTCGTCGCCTGGCCGTTCGTGGCCGAACACACGGGCACGGTGGAAGCCATCTTCGCCGTGCTGGACGGATCCAACTACGGGACCAACACCGGGTCGGAAGTAGGGATCTACGCCAACCGCGTCTACCACTTCGCCGAAATCGTCTACGACGACGCCTTTGAAAACGAAAAAGGCGGCTGTAGCTGCACCTGGACCGCGGACGACTTCATGAAATACGAATCCGAAATCCCCCCGGAAGACCCAGGTGCACTCCTGGGCACCTCAGGAAAAGTGGCGGAGTCCGAAATCAAGACGGAACAGTTCACGGAATTCAAACTCGAACACCCGGTGAAAGTCGTCAAGGGCGTCAAGTACTGGCTCGCCAACACGACCTTCCAGAACTACCCCCTGCTCCCCGGCGAACAGGGGCACATCTACCAGAAATTCGTGCACGAACGCGAAAGCAACACGGAAGGCCAGCCGTGGGGCGTGTACTCCAACGAACCGTCGGACTGGGAAGAAGTCGCCCGCCCGCTGAAGGAACTGCCCTCTCCGGAAACGTCGAAAATCAACTGTGAGGAGTGCAACACCGAAGGGTGGCTACAGGAGGAACCCAAGGGCGAGCACCTGACGAACTCCAACCGGGAAGGCCAGGAAGAAGGAGGGCAGACGTTCAGCTACGCCTCCGGCGAGATCGAAGAAGGCCCCCAGGAAGAAGCGCCGGACGTCAAGACGCAGGCGCCGAGCGCGGTCACGCAGACGGCCGCGACGTTGAACGGGACCGTTGACCCGCACGGGGCGCAGGTCACCGACTGCAGGTTCGAATACGGCCCCACGAGCGCGTATGGCTCCAGCGTGGCGTGTGCGACCTCGCCCGGCTCGGGGACGAGCCCGGTCGCGGTGTCCGCTGCGGTGGGTGGCCTGGTGGCGGGCAAGGCCTATCACTACCGGGTCGTGGCGACCAACGGGGGCGGCACGAGCGATGGCGGCGATGAAGCGTTCGACACGCTCCCGCTCGCTCCGGCGGTGAGCACCGGGTCCGCGAGCGCGGTCACGCAGACGGCCGCGACGTTGAACGGGACCGTTGACCCGCACGGGGCGCAGGTCACCGACTGCAGGTTCGAATACGGCCCCACGAGCGCGTATGGCTCCAGCGTGGCGTGTGCGACCTCGCCCGGCTCGGGGACGAGCCCGGTCGCGGTGTCCGCTGCGGTGGGCGGCCTGGTGGCGGGCAAGGCCTATCACTACCGGGTCGTGGCGACCAACGGGGGCGGCACGAGCGATGGCGGCGATGAAGCGTTCGACACGCTCCCGCTCGCTCCGGCGGTGAGCACCGGGTCCGCGAGCGCGGTCACGCAGACGGCCGCGACGTTGAACGGGACCGTTGACCCGCACGGGGCGCAGGTCACCGACTGCAGGTTCGAATACGGCCCCACGAGCGCGTATGGCTCCAGCGTGGCGTGTGCGACCTCGCCCGGCTCGGGGACGAGCCCGGTCGCGGTGTCCGCTGCGGTGGGTGGCCTGGTGGCGGGCAAGGCCTATCACTACCGGGTCGTGGCGACCAACGGGGGCGGCACGAGCGATGGCGGCGATGAAGCGTTCGACACGCTCCCGCTCGCTCCGGCGGTGAGCACCGGGTCCCCGAGCGGGGTCGGGCAGACGGCGGCGACGTTGAACGGGACCGTTGACCCGCACGGGGCGCAGGTCACCGACTGCAGGTTCGAATACGGCCCCACGAGCGCGTATGGCTCCAGCGTGGCGTGTGCGACCTCGCCCGGCTCGGGGACCGGAGCGGTGCCCGTGTCCGCGGAAGTCGTCGGTCTCGTCGCGGCCTCGTCCTACTACTACCGGCTCGTCGCGACCAACAACGGCGGGACAGCCATGGGTGTTGCGCAGTCCATCGCGACCCAGCTGCCCACGGTGTTGAGCGAACAAGGTCCCGGCAGCACACCGCCTCCGACTCCGGGCAACACCACGCCGCCCCCAACGGGGGGCAACGTCACGCCGCCACCGTCGGAAACCAAGCCGGCTCCGGTTCCGGACGCCGAGTTCGTGACCCCGAAGCTGACGGCCGGCTCCACGGGTCTCCTGGTCGCAAAGATCAGTTGTCCCGGCGATGAGACGACCTGCGCGGGCGCCGTGACGCTCAAGACTGCCACTGCGGTTCTGCTCAGCACGAGTGTCCACTCAACGACCAAGCCCAAGGCTACGGTCCTGGTGGTGGCCCGGGGCGCCTTCTCGGTCGCCGGCGGTCAGACCGCGGCGATCAGGCTGCGCCTGTCTACGGCGGCGCGGACGCTGCTGGTGCGCGCCCATCTGCTGCGGGCCCGGGCAACGCTCGCGGCGCACGACCCGGCCGGAGCCACACACACCTCCCAGACGCTGCTCACGATCAGCGCGGCCAGAGCGACACACAGGCTCCACTAGAGCCCGGTGCTGAGCGAAGAAGGTTTTCGGGGGTGCGCGCGTTGTTTGTTACGTGTGGAGTGCGCCACCCGTTAGATCTGGCTGCCGCAGTAGCCGCCTGGACCCTGTCAGCATGGAGGGGCACGAACGGCGGAGAGTGCCCGGAAGGGCTGGGCGGGGAGCGTCGCTTAGGTTGACCAGACGGACCGAGGACCCGGATCGATGAAGCGCACCACGGTGCTTAGAGGGCTCCTGACCGGTGTCGTCCTCCTGGTCGTGTTTGTCGCGAGCGCGGCGGCTCGCATCAGCGACCGGACGACCTCCGGGCGCCAGCTCAGTCGAGCTGCCGCCCAACCCGCCGTGGAAGAAGGCCCCGGCGTCCTGATGGGGGCGCCCCAGAAGGAACACTGGGAAAGCGGCTCGGCGGAATGCAAAACCGGGTTCGAGGAATGCTCGGATGAAATCTCCCAGGGCCAGTTCGTCGCCTGGCCGTTCGTGGCCGAACACTCGGGCACGGTCGAAGCCATCTTCGCCGTCCTGGACGGCTCGAACTACGGGACCAACACGGGGTCCGAACTGGGGATCTACGCCAACCGCACCTACCACTACGCGGCAATCACGTACAACAACGCCTTCGAAAACTCAAAAGGCGGCTGTAGCTGCACCTGGACCGCGGCCGACTTCATGAAATACGAATCGGAAATCCCGCCGGAAGTCCCCGGTGCGCTGCTGGGCACCTCGGGGAAAGTGGCGGAGTCCAAAATCAAAACGGAAAAATTCACCGAATTCAAACTCGAACACCCGGTGAAAGTCGTCAAGGGCGTCAAGTACTGGCTCGCGAACACCACCTTCCAGAACTACCCGCTGAAAGCGGGCGAACAGGGGCACGTCTACCAGAAATTCGTCCACGAACGCGAAAGCTCGACCGAAGGCCAGCCGTGGGGCGTGTACTCCAACGAACCGTCGAACTGGGAAGAAGTCGCTCGCCCGCTGAAGGAACTGCCGACCCCGGAAACGTCGAAAATCAACTGTGAGGAGTGCAACACCGAAGGGTGGCTGCAGGAGGAACCCAAAGGCAAGCACCTGACGAACGCCAACCGAGAAGCCCAGGAAGAAGGCGGCCAGACCTTCAGCTACGCCTTCGGCAAGATCGAAGAAGGCGCACCCGGCGAAGAATCACCGACGGCGACCACGGGGACCGCCGCCGATGTCACAGAAACCACCGCTCAGCTGAGAGGGACCGTCAACCCGAATGGCGCCCAAGTCAGCAGCTGCAGGCTTGAATACGGCAAGACCGGCACATATGGCTCCTCCGCATCGTGCTCGCCCTCTCCGGGCTCCGGCACCAGCCCGGTGCCGGTCTCGGCGGAAGTCCTCGGTCTCGAAGCGAACACCGAATACCACTTCAGGATCTCGGCCACCAGCGTTCATGGCACCGGCTACGGAAGCGACCAGACCTTCCACACGGAATCGGCCCCGGCGATCAAGAGGCTCTCGGACCGGAAAGGGCCCGCAGCCGGTGGAACGTCCATCACGATCACCGGCACCGGGTTCACGGGCGTCACCGGCGTCAGCTTCGGGTCCACCGCTGCGAGCGAATTCGAAGTCCAGTCGCCGACGTCGATCACCGCCGTATCGCCTCCCGGCACTACCGGAACCGTGGAAATCAAGCTGACCACGTCCAGCGGCCAAAGCGTTGCCAGCCGGAAGGCCCGCTTCATCTACGAACGGCCCACGGTGACGAGCGTGAGTCCCGGCAATGGGCCCATCACGGGCGGCACCGCCGTGACGGTGATCGGTACTGGCTTCGGGCTCGGAAGCCAGGCCACGCAGTTCCAGTTCGGTACCGCGCCGGCCGTCTCGGTCGACTGCACCTCGACGAGCGAATGCACGATGGACACCCCGGCGGGCAAGAGGCCGGGGACCGTGTACGTACTCGCCAGGAGCCTCAGGAAGAGCAAGAAGACGCCGGCGGCGTCCTTCACCTACGAATAGGTCATCCCCGGTCGAGCCCACCGGCCGGGGACCTGATCCACGGCAGCGGCGTCGTGGTGGCGTCCGGCGGGGTTGAGAATGTCGATGGCGAACGCGGGGCTAGGCCGCGCGGGCCATCAGGTGCACGGAGAGCGCGTCGATCACGCGGTCCTGCTCGGCCTCGGTGAGGTCGGGGAACAGAGGCAGCATCAATGTGTGCTCGCTGGCCGCCTCGGTGTGAGGAAGATCGGGGTGGTCGCCGGCGTAGGCGGGCTCCCTGTGGATCGCCATCACTCCCCGGCGAGTGGCGATGCCGTCGGCCAGCAACAGTCGCATCAGCTCGGTGCGTCCGACCGGAGCGCCGGGGCCCACCCGCACACAGTAGGACTGCCAGGTCCGTGACGCGAACGGCGGGTCGTACGGCGCCTCGATGTGGGGGAGCTGCGCCAGTGCCTGGTCGTAGCGGCGGGCGAGCGCGCTGCGGCGCTCGAGGATGTGGTCGAGAGCGGCGAGCTGGCAGATGCCGAGCGCGGCCTGCATGTCGGTCATGCGCAGGTTCCAGGCGCGCTCCGGATAGGACTCGACGACTACGTCGCGGGAGCTGTGGCGGGCGAGATCGGAGGCGTCCATGCCGTGGGCCCGCAGGAGCCGTAGGCGAGCCGCAACCTTCGGGTCATCGACCGCGATCATGCCGCCCTCGCCCGTGGTGATCACCTTGCGGGGATGCAGCGAGAAACACGCGAGCGTCCCGAGCGAGCCGATCGGGCGGCCCTTGTAGCTCGCACCGATCGCGCAGGCCGCGTCCTCGACGACCACGAGGCCGTGGCGGTCGGCCACCGCAAAGAACGTGTCCATGTCGGCCGGCAGACCGAGCTGGTGGACGGGCATGATCGCCTTCGTGCGGGCCGTGATAGCCCGCTCCGCCGCCTGCGGGTCGAGGTTGTAGGTGAGCGGGTCGATGTCGGCGAACACCGGCGTGGCGCCGCAGTGCCACACCGCGTTGGCGGTCGCGATGAACGACAGCGAGGGCACGATCACCTCGTCGCCGGGGCCTACCCCACTGACGTGCAGGGCGAGCGCAAGGGCGGTTGTGCAGTTGGTCGTCGCAACGGCGTCGGCCGATCCGACGCGCGCGGCGAACTGGTGCTCGAACTCGAGCACCTTCGGACCCTGTGAGATCCAGCCGGAGGCGATCACCTCGGCGACAGCGTCCTGCTCGGTGCCGGCGAGGTAGGGGCGAGTGATCGGGATCTGGGTCATCCGAACATCCCCAACGCCGCGCGCTCCTCGCACGCGCGCTCACCGCGTCTGGTCGTCACGCACATACTTAGTCAACGGTCCGGAGCGTTTGGCTTTTGCGCGTGCAGCGCCGGCTGCACTCACGCGACCGCTCTCGGCTCCAGGCTCTCGATGCGAGCCGGCCCCGAGAGCTCGCGCACGACCCTCGCCGGGTTGCCCGCCGCCACGACGCCTTCCGGGATCTCGCCACAGACGACGCTGCCGGCGCCGATGACCGAGCCTCGGCCCACCCGGACTCCCTTGAGGATCAGCACGCGATCGCCGACGAACACGTCCTCCTCGAGCTCGACGGCTGCCATCTGCGGACGCCCGCCGCGGCGGCGCGCGACGGACAGCTCGTGGAAGTCGCTGTCGTAGATCGTCACCTCCGAGCCCAGCAGACCGCCGGCGCCGATGCGGATCCCGGGCCCCTCGCTCTTGATGAAGGCGTTGTTGTTGACCTGGACGCCGTCGCCGAGCTCGATCGCCGCGCCGGGGGCGGCTGCCTCGAGGTGGCAGTAGCCGCTGTAGAAGGACTTCGACCTCGGCCAGCCGAGCTCGACCTCGTCGCCGAACACGATCGCTGCCCGGGCCCGAACAGCAGCACCGGCTGGTGGCGGATCGGCGAGCCGCCGACCCGTGCGCAGTCCGACAGCAGGCGGTACTTGAGCACGCGCGGGCGCTGGGCCAGCGTGGCGAGTCGCGCCCTCGCCCTCAGCACAGTGCCACCTCGTCGCCGTCGCCGACGTGCAGACGCAGCGCCCGTGGCACCGAGAAGTCGCGGAAGATCCTCGCCCTGCTGCCCACGACACTGGCCACCAGGCGCCCGCCCACGTGCATCACGCTGGCGTCGGCGTGGACGATCGAGCGCTCCACCTCGGCCCCCTCGATCCGCACCCGCTCGGCGATCGACGTGTGGGGCCCGATGTAGGAGTCGCTGATGACCGCTTCCGCGCCGATGATCACCGGGCCAACGATCACGCTCGACTTGACCACCGCCGTGGGGTGGATCCACGGTGTGCCCCTCGAAGTGGTTGCCGTCGTAGCTGCCGGCGTTGGATTCTGAGTCGAGCGCTTCCAGCGCCATGCGATTCAGCTCCAGCAGGTCGCGCAGGTCGCCGCTGAAGTGACGCCAGCGGCGCGCCGTGCGCACCTGCGTGTCGCCGCCGTTGCCGGTCAGCTGCGCGGCCATCAGGGTCAGGTCGGCGACCTCCGACGGCTCGCCGCCGGCGGGCAGCGCCCGCAGGGCCCCCGCACCGGCCATGCACACGCCCACGACGCCGAGCCCGACCAGCGGCGCGTGCCCGTTGTCGCCCTCTTGCCCCGGCCCCGGGACGAGCGCCAGGCGCCGGCTCTCGCGGCTGTCGGCGACTGGACCAGCACGCAGCGCGTCGGGCGACTCCTCCGCCATCAGCTCCACGAACGGCGTCAGCGGTTCGCCGAGCAGGCCGTCGGCGCGGTGCAGGATCGCGGGCGAGTCGCCGACCCAATCGGCGAGCTCGGCCCGGTCCACGCCGCGCAGCGAGTCGTACGCGAGATGCTCGAGCGACAGGCCGACCGGCGCTTCCTGCTGCAGGCAGGCACGGATCTCCTCTGTCACGGCCCCGGGCGCCAGCACGGCCACCTCGGTGACGCCGCTGTCGGCGAGCGTGCTCAGCACGTGGCCGACGATCGGGCGGTTGGCGACCCGCTGCAAACAGCTCTCGCGGGTGTCGCCGAGCCACGGCCCGGTCGGCGTCGACCGAGGTGGGAACGGCGATGACGCCCTTTGCGAGCACGTCAATTGAACGTCGCAGGCGGTCTGCTACTCGCGCGCTCCGCCGCCGGAAAGCGTCAGCAGCTTGCGCGTGAGCGCTCAGGCGACGGCGGGCTCGACCCAGGGGGCGAACTCGAGCGGAACGCCGTTTTCGCGCATCGAGGCCTGGGCCATCTCGACCGCGGCGACGATGTCGAGTCCCAGCGACACGTTGGAGCGCGGCTCCTCGCCGGTGCGGATCGCGTTGGCGAAGTCCTGGAGCTCCAGCGCGAGCGGCTCCTGGGGTTCGACGCGCGGGATCACGACGTCGCCGCTGCGGTAGACGAGCTGGTGCTCGCCGAAGCTCGAGGTCGGTCCGTGGTCCATGCCGCGGTCATAGACGCGCACCGGTTCGTCGGAGGCGGTGTCGTCGTACTGCACCATGCGCTTGCGCCCGACGACGATCATCTGGCGGACCTTGCGCGGGCGCCAGCCACGAGAGCTGCACGTTGGCCGCGATGCCGCCGGCGAAGGTCAGCGTCAGGAAGGCCGTCTCGGGAACGCTCTGCGTGGTACACGCAGGAGCCCGACGCGGCGACTTCGACGACCGGCTGCTCGAGCCAGTACAGGAGGATCGACAGGTCGTGGGGCGCGAGGTCGCAGACCACGCCGTCGCGCTGGTACTTGCCGAGGTTCATGCGCGAGGAGGTGACGAAGTGGATGTCGCCCACGACGCCCTCCCGGATCAGGTCGCGCACCGTGTTCACGGCGGGGCTGTAGATGAACGTGTGTCCCGGCATCAGCACCAGCCCGACTCGCGCGCGAGTCGCGGCCAGCTCGCGGCCGTCCGACAGGCGTCGTCGCGAGCGGCTTCTCGACCAGCACGTGCTTGCCCGCCTGCAGTGCCCGCATCGCCAGCGGGTAGTGGGTTTCCGGCGGCGTCGTGATGACGACCGCCTCGATCGACGGGTCGGCGAGCATCTGGTCGAAGTCGCGGTAGCGTCTTCACGCCGGGGTGGCGGCGGCGCGAGCGCGCGCAGCGGCTCGGGGTCGCGGTCGCACAGCCCTCGCAGCTCGAAGTCGGCGACCTCGGCGAGGTTGCGTGCGAGGTTCGGACCCCAGTAGCCGCAGCCGACGACGCCCGCCCCGATCGGGGCTGACCGGGGTGCAAGCGTGCGTACCCGACGCGCGTCCGTGTGCGCCCATCCGTTGGTGCATTACCTACACCCGGCCATTCTCGTGGCCCCGGTGCCGGCGGCGGGATGACGTCCCCGTCCGCTGCGGCCTGATGGCCGGCCGTGACCGCCTGAGGTTGTCACCAGATCGCCCATCCGCCTCATCAACGGCCGAGGCGGCCCTGCTCTTGCGTAAAGCCCAGCGACGGCGTCGCTCACCCGCTCGAGCTCGGCGTCGCTCATGCCCGGGAACAGCGGCAGCGAGCAGATCCGCTCGGCCAGCCGCTCGCTACTCGGGCAGGCTGCCCGTGCCGTGAGCCCGAGCGGCGCGTAGGCGTCGGTGAGGTGGATCGGCGTCGGGGTAGTGCACCGCCGAGGCGACGCCGCACTCGGCGAGGTGCTCGCGCAGCGCGTCGCGCTCGCTCGCTGCGCACGACGAACAGGTGATAGACGTGGTCGGCGTCCGCGAAGGGGAGCGCGGTCGGCGTGATCGGCCCGCCGCTGGTCGCCTCGCCGAGCCGGCGAGCGCCGCGCGAAGCCGCTGCCCGAGCCGGCGGCGCTCGTCGTTCCAGCCGTCCAGCCGCGTGAGCTTGCGCCGCAGCACGGCCGCCTGGAGCGCGTCGAGCGCGCGGTGCGCGCCGATCAGGCGGTGGTGGTAGCGCGGCTTCTCGCCGTGTGCGCGCAGCAGCCGCACCCGCTCGGCCAGCTCGGGCTCGGAGGTCACGACGGCGCCCGCCGTCGCCCCAGGCGCCGAGGTTCTTCGTCGGGTAGAAGCTGAAGCAGCCGATCGCGCCGAGCGCTTCCGACGCGCCGGCCGCGGTAGCGGGCGCCGTGCGCCTGGCAGGCGTCCTCGACCACGTGCGCGCCCGCGTCGCGGGCGAGCGTCGAGGATCGGATCCATCTCGACGGTCGCGCCGAACAGGTGCACCGGGATCACGCAGCGCACGCTCGGCGTGAGGTTGCTCTGCGACGATCTCGGCCGTGAGCAGGTGGGACTCCGGGTCGACGTCCACCAGCCGCGGCGTGGCGCCCGACGGCGCTCACCGCCTCGGCGGTGGCGATGAACGAGTTCGACGGCACGATCACCTCGTCGCCGGGGCCGATCTCCGAGCGCGCGCAGCGCCAGCGCCAGCGCCTCGGTCCCCGAGGAGACGCCGACGGCGAACTCGGTCTCGCAGTAGGCGGCGAACTCCTGCTCGAACGCCTCGACGGGCTCTCCGAGGGTGAACGCGCCACGCTCGGCGACTCCGCGGACCAGCGCCAGCAGCTCCTCGAGCAGCGCCGGGTCGGCGTAGTCGAGGCGGGTGAAGGGAACCGGAGTCGCGTGCCAGGTTCCCGCTCGGCGGGGCTCGCGCTCAGCATGCCGTCTCAGCCGGAGCCGGCCGTGGACGGGGCCCAGCCGAGCTGGCGCAGCTCCTGCTGGAGCGGCGCGGCGGCCGCGGTGGTGCAGCCCGTGGATCGAGCTCTCCGAGCGGCCCATCCGCTCGGCGATCTCCGGCGGGGAGAGCCCGATCACGTGGCGCATGATCATCACGTCGCGCTGCTCCTCGGGCAGCGACGCGAGCGCTGCGTGCAGGTCCCGTGCGCGGTCGCGGGCGCCGTCGTCGACGTGCGTGTCGGCGCTCAACACCTCGTCGGTCGAGCGTCGGCCGGCGGCGGCGGAGGTGGTCGAGCGCGACGTTGCGCGCGAGCCGCAGCAGCCAGCCCGAGAATGGCACGCCGCGATCGTTGTACTTGACGATCACGGTGACGAGCTTCATGAACACGTGCTGGGTGAGGTCTTCGGCCTCACGGTCGTCCCGCACGATGCTGCGAACGTAACCGTAGACGTTGTCCGAGTAGCGGACGTACAGCACGCGCACCGCGTCCCTGTCGCCCTCCTTGGCGCGGGCGATCGCGAGGCGTACCTGCTCTTACTGTCTCGGGTGATTCATCAAGTGTTCTGCGGCTGCGGAATCCTGCCGGTTCATCCGTGAAACTGGCATCGCGCACGACGGTGTCCTCGCCCCCTCGTGTTATATGTGGTTGGTGGTCGGGTAGAAGGCGATGATTCCGGCCGTCCTGCGCTTTGGCAATAGCCCGAGTTCGCGACCGGGCTGTTCACCGGTGAACGCCGACATCCCCAGACGGGGGTCCCGGAGCGTTCACTGAGCGCCATTGGGGCAGGTCGCGACCATGAAGCGACCTGAACGCAGCGAGCGGTCCGCCGGCCGCCGCCGCGGTCCATCACGACGGAAACGCGCCGGCACGTGCAAGGTTTCTGTGCGCTCGTGCGTTTCGTGGTTTGATCCGCCGAGTTGGCGATCCGAATCGAGATCCGGAGTGCCGGAGTCGGTGAGTAGTCGGACGCAGAGCTTGAGACCGGCTCGTGGAGCGTGACGTTGGCGTCCCGGCCGGCTGACGACTTCTCCGGCGTCGCCGCGGTTGCGGGGGGTGCTGGTGAAAGGTTCGAGACCCGTGGCGGTGGCGCGACCGCCACGGGCTCGCAACCTGCGCGCAAGTTTCCTGCCGGGGCACCCCGTTGGGTCAAGCAGTTTGTGCCCGCCGGCCAGGAGGGCCGGTTCATCCATTTCGACCGGCTATGCCGGTGGTAACGAGGGAGATAGTTGTGAAGGCGGACCTTGAGATCGATCGTGTTGACCGCGTTCCTTGTCGTGTCGGTGTGCGCGCTGTCGCCGGCGACGGGCTCCGCGCTGGCGGCCGAAGGCGCGGACCCCGATCTCTCCGTCTCCAACATCGCCGGAGGCAGCATCTTCTCCGGATTGGCGCCCGCGGTACTCACACCGCCGACCCGCACTCCGTCGAGCTCGGCGTTCGCTTCGAATCCGCGGTCCCGCTGGCGATCGAAGGCATCCGCTTCTTCAAGGGCCCGGAAGACTCGGGTACCCACGTCGGTCACCTCTGGACCAGCACGGGCACGCTGCTGGCGAGCGCCACGTTCACCTCGGAGAACAGCTACGGCTGGCAGTCGGTGAGGTTCGAAAAACCGGTCATCATCGAACCCCACACCGTTTACGTGGCCTCGTACTTTGCCCCGTACGGCAGCTACCCGGCGACCAAATTCTTCTTCGAACACGGACCTGTAGTAAACGGCCCCGTGACAGCTCTCGGCGGGGTGAACGGCGTCTACAACTACGGCCCCACGAGCGAATTCCCGACCGTTGAGCTACGACTCCTCGAACTACTTCGTGGACATCATGTACTCGACCGTGATCACGGCCGGTCAGCAGGCGACGTACACGGTCAACGCGACAAACGTCGGCGCGAGCGCCTCGGGGGCGGCGACCGTCACCGACCCGTTGCCCAGCGGCCTCACCTGGACGCAGGACGATCCCAGCGACTGCTCGATCGCGGCCACAACGCTCAGTTGTCACTTCGGCACCCTGCAGTCGGGCGCCTCACGTGTGGTCCACCTCTCTGCGACGAGCTCCAACGCCAACTGCAACCAGGTGACCCGCACGGGGCTGCTCGAAAGCACCGCCACGGGACTGGACGCGAACACCGAAGACCTCGACACACTCGACAAGTCCTCGAGCGCGAGCCTCGTCCTCAACTGCCCGGTGCCCGCGTGCCCGCGCCAGGCGACGTCCTACCCGACGCTCGAACCGGGCTCGCCGTTCGCGCTGTTCGCCATCAACGGCGTCGGCAAACAGCAGGGCACGCTCTACGGGACGACCATCCACGGGAGCGCCGCCGTCGCATCCGGCGCCACGCTGCTGGTCCAGTCGGCCTCGGCCATCACGCGGGAATCTGTACCTCGGTTCCGGTGGGTCGTTCACGGGCCCCCTGACCGCCTCGGGCACCACCCAGACCGGGCTGAACCTCGCCCCCGCGCGGCTGGTTGCCGACGCCGTGAACGCGCGTGGCCGGCCTGTTGAGGCCGACCGTCACCTACACGGGCGTGAGCGCGAACACGACGGTCACGGGCGTGGCCGGGCTGAACGTCGTCAACGTCAAGGGCAACATCGCCCTCTCGAACGCGGCGCTGACGCTGAACGGACCGTCGGGCGCCTTCTTCGTGGTCAACGTGAGCGGCTCGATCACGCTGTCGGGTACGGGCGCGATCAAGGTCGGCGGCTCGGTGCAGAGCTCGCGGGTCCTGATCAACATGACCGGACGGCGGTGCGATCAACACCGGGGCCGGAGACATCGTGGAAGGCACCCTGCTGGGGCCGACGAGTGGAGGGTCGCTGGCCGGGGGCTTCGGCGACCTGCTGCTCGGCGCCAACTTCAGCCTGCTGCCTGGCACGCAGGTGGGACTGCGGTCCTGCTCGTAGCCGACGGACGAGGGGCCGGGGCCTGACCCCTCACGAGCTCCGGTCTCCGACTACCGAGACCAACGGTCCGGTGTCCTGATCCACCGGGGGACTCGGGGGCCGGTCTTCGGACCGGCCCCCGGACTATTTCCCGAACGCTTCGCGCGCGAAGCGGCCACCCTCGGCGGCGCGGGCGCTGTACGTATAGGTCCCTTCCGCGAGCAGCTCGCGTGCGGCCTCGGCGGCGGCAGCGAGAGCCACGAAGGCGAACGCGCCACCGACCGAGATCCGCTTGACGCCCATCTGTGCGAGCTCGGCCACCGGCGGCACATTCGCCCGCGCCAGCACGTTGACGGGCCGCTGCAGCTCCGAGACGAGGGTTGTGATGTCAGCCGCGTCGTCCATCGCGGGCGCGTACAGGACGTCCGCTCCGGCCTGCTCGTAGCGGCGCAGGCGCTCGATCGTGTCCTCCGGGTCCGAGCGCCCGCGCAGGTAGTTCTCGGCCCGTGCCGTCAACACCAGCCCGCCGCCGCCCTCGTGGGCCGCGCCGGCCGCGGCGGCCACCCGCTCGACCGCCTCCTCGAGGTCGTAGATGCGCTGCTGGGAGGGATCCCAGTCCTCGATCGAGCAGCCGGCGAGGCCCGCGTCGCGGGCCAGCCTCACCGTCTCGGCCACCCCCTCGGGGTCCTCCGCGAAGCAGTTCTCCAGGTCGGCGGACAGGGGCAGCTCGGTGGCGGCCGCCAGCGACGCGGCGTGCACGAGGGACTCCTCGCGGCTGACCCCGTAGTCCAGCCGCCCGAGGGTGGCGGCGTACCCGCTGCTGGTGGTGGCCAACGCCTCGAAGCCGAGCGACGCGAACAGGCGCGCCGAGCCGCGCGTCCCACGCGTTGGCCATCAGCAGTGGATGCTCGCGCCGGTGCAGGGCGAGGAACTCGGCGGCCTTCTCGGCGGGGTCGGACATGAGGCTCCTTTGCAGTGGGCTGGCTTGTTGTAAGGGATAACGCGCCGGCGGGCACGCCCGTGAGGTGCTCGCCGATGGGACGTCCGTCGGCCCGCGTACGTTTTGCTCGTTCGGCCCCCGGCAACCCTTCGCGCACGGGCCGAGGAACTGCTCGGCGGAAAGGAGCACCACCCATGTACCTGATCTCGAGGCTCGACGAGCTGTGCCGGGACAACAACGTCCTCGAGCACCCGTTCTACGTTCGCTGGAGCGCCGGCGAGCTGACCCGCCCGGAGCTCACCTGCTACGCGGGCGAGTACGGACACGCCGTGCACGCGCTGGCACAGCTGTCGCGGGCGGCGGCGCAGGAGGCTCCCCCGCCACGGCGTGCGGACCTCGACGCCCACGCCGACGAGGAGGACGCCCACATCGGACTGTGGGAGCGCTTCGCCGGCTCCGTCGGCTGCACCGGGGCGTGCATGCCGTTGCCGTTGAGTGCCCGCTGCGTGACCTCGTGGACCGCCGGCAAGACCCTGCTCGAGCATCTCTCGATGCTGTACGTGATCGAGGGCACCCAGCCGCAGATCAGCACGACCAAGCTCGAGGGGCTGGTGGAGCACTACGGCTACCGCCCGGACGCGCCCGCCACCGAGTACTTCCGGGTGCACGCCGAGCGCGACGTCGAGCACTCCCGCCAGGCCCGCGAGCTGATCGAGCAGCTGTGGGTCGAGACCCCGCAGGAGGCCGGCGAGGGGGAGCGGATGCTGGCCTGCGCCGAGGCGGCGCTGCGTGGCAACTGGCTGCTGCTCGACGGCGTGCAGCAGGCCATGCCCGCGAGCGCACTCGCGTAGGAAGGCCGCCCGCCGCACCCGGCGGAAGCGATCGACGTGCCGGGAGCCCTCGAGCCGTACACGCGCCAGGCGCAGGAGCTGCTGCGCGCTCCGGGCCACTTCAGCTGGTCCACGGTCACGCTGCTGGCGCTGGTCGTCTACGTGTACTCGGTCGAGGTCCAGCGCGGCGACTGGAGCGCGATCCTCGCCGGCCTGACGTTCTGGCTGATGGATTGGCTCAACGAGATCGTCAACGCGCTCGTGCTGCACGTCAACGGCGATGCCGCCCTGTGGACGGTCACAGGAGCAAGCAGCTTCGTGATCCTGATCGGCCTCACGGTCGAGATCTCGCTGTTCTTCGCGATCAACGGGATCGTGTACGTCAAGCTCCTGCCATCCGATCCCCGGGTGCGCATAGCCGGCATCCCGAACCGCTGGGCGCTGGCGATCGCGCTCTCGCTCGTGTCCGTCGGCGTCGAGCTGCTGCTGCACGAGCTGGGCGTCTTCCACTGGCACTACTGGTGGTGGAACACGGCCACCTTCCCGGTGATCGTCGTGTTCGGCTACCTCACCTTCTACGTCATGACCTTCATCGTCTACGACTCCCCGAGCCGAGCACGCCAGCTGACGATCGTCGGCTCGCTGGCGGCCCTGAACCTGGTGCTGGGGCTGACCTTCGGCTTGATCCTCGGCTGGATCTGACCGCTCCGCGCGACCGGCCGCGGCTGATCGGAGGCGCCGCCCGCGACCCGCCTACAGCGAGGCGTTGCGATTCCACTCGACCCACGCCACCCCGGCGCGGCCGTCGGCGGTGCGCACGCTGCACATCGCCCGTGGGAACTGCGACGTGCGCCCGTCGGGCGCGGTGAGCAGCAGCGGGCCGAAGGCCAGCGGCTGGACCTCCACCTCGAGCTCGCCGAAGGAGATGCGCGCCTGCTCGATCAGGCCCTCGGCCGTGGGCTGCTCGTGCGCGCGAACCGCGTCCAGCTCGAGCACGCCGCCCTCCGGGGGCTGGCAGTAGCCGATCCCCATCGGGGGCGCTCCGGGCAGGCGGAACTCCACGCCGTGCAGGCGCGTGCCGTCCTCCAGGTGGGCCGCCGACCACATCCACTCCGCCGACCACCAGTCCCGCACCCCCCACGAATGGTCGCGCTGGCCCACGCCCGTGAACTCGATCGTCTCCTCGCCGCAGCGCACCGTCCCGCTCACCCGGCAGGGGATCTCATAGCGCGTCGTGGCGCGGTAGGCGTAGGGCACGCCCGTCGTGTCCCAGCGCAGCGCGAGGGCGAGCTCCGTGGCGACACCCGCCTCCCCGCGCAGGATCGCCGAGGAGTCCTCGAAGCTCTCCGCCGCGCCCTCGATACGGACCTCGAAGCTCTCGAGCGGCTCGATGCAGATGTGCTCTGCCCGCAGCCGGTCGGATCTCAGCGACAACTGCCCTGGCTGGGGCAGCGGGGCGGCGAAGTCGATCAGCGCCAACGTCTGCCGGTCCGGCCCGCACACCAACGCGGTCATCCAGGAAACGCCGAGGTTGGGGTACAGGCCCAGTCGCGTGTAGACCCCGACGCGCTCGTCGGCGGAGACGGCGTCGAAGTACCAGCTCTCGTTCCACAGCTCCTCCGAGCCGGGCACGTGCGGGGCCTCGTCCTGCGGCTCGGGCCGCAGCGCCGGCGGGCGTCCGCTTCCGGGCTCGGGCAACAGCTCGACCGCGTCGAGGTCGAGCACCTGCTGGGCATAGCGGGCGAGCGTCACGAGGAACATCTCGTCGCCGCGCTCGGTGCGCTGCACGATCATCGCGGGGGCGACCGTCATCAGCACGCCGAGGAACGCCTGGCGACGGTAGCCCTCCCAGCACTCCTCCCAGCTGAAGCCGCGCACCCCGTGCTCGTGGAGCGCCTCGTGGTAATCGCGCAAGAGCTCCTGCTCGTGGGCCCGGCGGTCCTCGAGCGTCAGCGACCCGCCGAGGAAGTAGGACGCGTCGGTCATCGCCTGGCCCCACCCGACGGTCTGCCAGTCCACGACCGCGAACGGGCGCCGCGCGTCGGGCTCGCCGAAGAGCATGTTGTCGAGCCGGTAGTCGCCGTGCACGAGCCCGAGCGGCGGGCGCAGCTCCTGGCTCCAGCCGTCGAGGCTCGCCACGAAGCGCCTGCACACCTCCAGGTGCTCGTCGCTGACGCGCTCGCCGTGGCGCTCGACGAAGCCGGCGAGCAGCTGCGTCACGAGCGCCTGCGTGAGCATGTTCCCCTGGTTCAGCCACGGCGTGGCGCCCAGTTGCGGATCGGAGAACACGGGCGCGTGTAGCTGCGCGAGCGAACGCATCGCGAGGCGCGCCTGCTCGACGCTGCAACCGGCGATCTGGTCGCCCTGGGTGGCGGGGGCGAGGTCCTCGAGCACGATCGTGAACGAGCCGTCCCCGGTGATCGCGGCGAAGTGGCAATCGGCCAGCGGGCCGCCGATGCGCGGTGCCAGCTCGCGATAGAAGCGGACCTCGCGGTCGTAGATGCCGAGCCCCACCCCGGTCGCCCTGCTGGTCTCGTCGGTGGAGGCAGTCTTCAGCACGACGCTCGCCGGACCGGTCGGCTCGCCCGCGTAGGCGATCTCCACGCGCGTGCTCTCGCTCATCTGGCCGGTCCCGATCTTGGTCAGCGACAACGCCTCGATCGGCCCGCCCTCGAGCGCCGCGGCCAGCCACTCCGGCGTCAGCTCGTCGGGCGTTCGCAGCACCTGCAGCTCGGCGGTCACCCCGGCATCACACCAGAGAACGCCGGAACGTGATAGGAGCCTGTCCGTGCCGCACGTCGAGCTACCCGCCGAGCTAGCCGGCGAGACCGAGCGCCTGGCCTCGCTGGCGCGCGAGCAGAGCGCCGAGAACGAGCAGGCGCGGGCACTGTCGGCGGAGCTCGTGAAGGGGCTGCGCGAGGCCGGCCTGATGCGCGCCGGCGCGCCCGCCCGGCTCGGAGCGCTGGAGGCCCCGCCCGCGGTCACCCTCGCCTGCGCGGAGCGGATCGCGCGCGGCGACGCCTCGGCCGGCTGGTGCGTGTCGATCGCCTGCACCTCCAGCCTGCTGGCCGGATGGATGCCGCAGGCGGGGGCGGCCGCGGTGCTCGGCGGCGCCGACGACGTGGCGGCCGGGGTGTGGGCCCCGCGCGGTCGCGCCACACCCGTCGAGGGCGGGTTGCGGGTCAGCGGACGGTGGGCCTTCTGCAGCGGCATCTCGCATTCCGACTGGCTGTTCGCCGGCTGCGTGCTGGAGAACGGCGAGGGCGCGGACCCGCAGCTGCGCGTCGTCGCGCTGCCCACAGCCGAGCTCGAGATCCTCGACACCTGGCACACCGGCGGGCTGCGCGCGACCGCCAGCAACGACGCCGTGGCCGAGGAGGTGTTCGTTCCCTCCGAGCGCGTGCTCTCGCTGTTGGGTTCCGGGCCGCAGTTGGACGAGCGCCTGTACCGCTTCCCCGCCTTCGGCTACTTCGCCCTCTCGATCGCGGCGGCCGCGCTCGGCAACGCCCGCGGCGCGATCGACGACCTGATCGAGCTGGCGCTCGGGAAGGTCGGGCTGGGGCAGACGCGCACGCTGGCCGAACGCCCCGCCACGCAGGGCGCGGTGGCCCAGGCGGAGGCGAGCCTCCAAGCCGCCCGGGCGCTGTACTACGAGGCCATCGAGGCCGCCTGGGAGGCCGCCGCGGAGGGGGTCGTCGAGACCGACCTGCGCCTCGGCCTGCGCCTCGCCGCGACCCACGCCGTGCAGACCTCCGCCGCGGTGGCCCGCTCGATGTACGACCTCGGCGGGGGCAGCGCCATCTACGAGCGCTCTCCGCTGCAGCGCCGCTTCCGCGACGCCCACACCGCCACCGCCCACTTCCAGGTCAGCCTGCCGACGTATGAGCTGATGGGTCGCGTGCTGCTGGGACTGCCGGCGCGCACCGAGCAGCTGTGAGCCGCCCGCCGGCTGCGGCCCGCCGCTCGCGGCGACGGGTACGGCTCGCTCAGCTCGTGGTGACGTTGGGGTTGGGCCCCGCCGGGCTCGCGAGCTGACCCTTCTCGGCGGCCTTCGTCCGTTCCAGCAGCAGCGAGAACAGCTGCTCCTCGAACCGCGCCGGCAGCGGGACCGGCGCGCCGCTGGCGAACATCGTGACCTCGTTGGGTCCGGAGACGAAGCCGAAGATGTCGAAGTAGATCGCGAGCGTGATTCCGCTCGCGTGGATCGGCATCGAGATGCGCCAGGCGAAGCTGCCGTCGGCGCCCGGGGCCGGAGGGGTGCGTTGCACCACCGACACGGCACCGAAGCTCGAGCCGGGGTGCTTCTGCGCGCGCACCAGCAGCTGGATGTAGTGCGACACGCATTCGCGCGTACGCCTGCTGCGAACCAGCGCGAGCTCCTTGGCCGCCACGGCGGCGCTCGAAGCAACCGTGACTTCCGACTGCACGCTCGCGCTTCCCACCCCGAGTTCGCGCTCGAAGTTCGGCGAGCCTGCTTCGGCGAGCGGCCTCGCGGTCACTGGATGTACGCACGCATCGAGCTTTGCCTTGAGCCGCTTTTCGGCCGCCGTTTCGCGTTCCTTCAGTCTGCTGGAGGCCTTGAAGCCGGGCACGTCGGCGGCGGAAAGGTTTATGGCCCGCGCGAGTGCCAGTGCTCGCGTGCGCTCGCCGCGCGAGCTGGCGGAGGCGTGCTTGGCGGTCGAGGCGGAAGGGTCGGACTTGCCGCACGCTGCCAGCAGGCCCACCGTCGCGAGTAGCGCGAGAGACCGCGCGAGCCGGGTCATCCGCCGCTCATTCTCGCAGGGAAGGAATTGCCGTCCGGGGCGTCCTTGGGCATACGACTCGCCGACTCTCCCCCCGGCGAGGCGTGCCCGTGCGGCGCTGTGGCTGAACCGGCCCAGCCGGGGACTGCAGTGGCCGCACGGGCGCAACCTCGCGACGGCCTTCCTCCGCCGCGCCCGTTGCGAAGATGCGCACGTGGTCGCGGTCCTGATTGCGCTCGCGGGCGCGGGCGGGGTCCTCGCGCGCTACGGCATCTCATCCACCGTCCACGGCGACGCGCTGCCGTGGGTGACCGTGGCGATCAACGTCGTCGGCTCGTTCCTGTTGGGCATGCTCGTCGTCGCCCACTGGGCCTCCCCCGACACGCGCTCGATCCTCGGCGTCGGCTTCCTCGGCGGCTTCACGACCTTCTCGACCTTCTCCGTGCAGGCCTTCCTCGACGTCCGCGCCGGCGAGCCGGGGAAAGCCCTTGTGCTCGTGGGCGTCTCCGTGCTGCTCGGGCTGCTCGCGGCCGCCGGCGGCTATTACCTCGCCCGGGCCCTCGCCTAGAGGCCCGCAGCGAATACGCTGCCCTTCCGATGGGCAGCTTCTTCGTCACCGGCGGCTCGGGCTTCATCGGCGGGCGCCTGATCGAACGGCTGCACGGCGAAGGCCACTCGGTCCGCGCGCTGGCCCGCTCGGACAAGGCGGCCGCGACCGTGAGCGAACGCGGAGCGCAGGCCGTCGCGGGTGAGCTCGGGGACGAGCCGGCGATGCGCGCCGGCGCCGAGGGGTGCGAGTTCGCCGTCCACGCGGCCGCCATGCTGGGGGACTGGGGCGAGCCCGAGGAGTTCGAGCGCGGCAACGTGATCGGCACGCAGAACGCGCTGCGCGCCTGCGCGGACGCCGGTGTGCGCCGCTTCGTCCACGTCGGCACGGAGGCCGCGCTGATGGCGGGACGTGCGCTGGTGAACGTCGACGAGACGGCGCCCCTGCGGCCCGACTCGCCCGCGCTCTACAGCGCCACCAAGGCACGCGCCGAGCAGGCCGTGCGGGCCGCCAACCGCGAGGGCTTCGAGACGGTCGTCGTGCGCCCACGCTTCGTGTGGGGCACTGGCGACACCACGCTGCTGCCCTCGATCGTCGAGATGGTCAAGAGCGGTCGCTTCGCGTGGGTCGCGGGCGGGCGCCACCTCACCTCCACCACGCACGTCGACAACACGGTCGAGGGCCTCGTGCTCGGCGCCCAGCGCGGACGCCCGGGCGAGGTGTACTTCGTGACCGACGGCGACCCCGTGGTGTTCCGTGAGTTCCTCGGTCAGCTGCTCGAGACCCAGGGGGTGGCGGCGCCCTCGCGCAGCCTCCCGAGCCCGCTCGCCGGAGCGCTCGCCGGCATCGGAGAGGGCGCCTGGCGGCACCTGCCGCTGCCCGGCCGCCCCCCACTCACCCGCTTCGCATACTGGGTCTCCTCGCAGGAGTGCACGATCAGGATCGACAAGGCTCGTGCCGAGCTCGGCTACGTGCCGCCGAAGAGCATCCCCGACGGGCTGGCGGAGCTGCGGGAGTCCACGGCCGCCTGATGGTCCGCTCGGCGGTCGTCGTCGGCGCGGGCTTCGGCGCCTACGCGCTGCGCGCCTGACTACCGCGGCGCGGTTGCCGAGACGATCCAGGTCGAGGCGGGCGCGACCACGCCGTCCGGGCCTTCGAACTCCCGCAGACCCTCTTCCAGGGCGGTGCGTACCTGGTCGTGCATGTGGGCCGCGCGCTCGCCCTGCAGGCGCAGGATCTCTCCGGCGGGCCCGATCGCCATCAAGGCGTCGATGGCTTCGCCGACGTCACGCCCGATCCGGATCGGCAGGTCACAGCGCCGCAGCGCAATCTCGCTGAAGCCGGCGTGGGTCAGGATTTCACTGGTCGTGTCGGCGTCGGCCATCGAGAACGGCCCCGGCCCGCAGGTCGGCTCGTCGTACTCCTCGGGGCGGCTCACGATCCCTTCCACGATCGTCTGACCGCGGTACATCCAGTCGTTGTCCATCCGCCGCCGCCACACGACCATCACCAGCCGCCCGCCGGGCTTCAGCGCGGCGCGCACGTTCTTCAGCGCCCGCACCGGCCCCGCGAAGAACATCGTCCCGAAGCGCGAGAAGGCGAGGTCGTAGGGACCGCCGAGATCGGCAACTTCCACGTCCAGCGCGCGGAAGTCGGCGTTGCTCGCGGCGGCCTGCGCGGCCTCCTGCACTGCGAGCTCGATGAAGCGCTGGGACACGTCGACACCCGTGGCCGTGCCACCGGGGCCGACCATTGCCGCCAGCTGCTGGGTCGCGTCCCCGAAGCCGCAGCCGATGTCGAGCACGTTTTCGCCGGGTTGCGCATCCAGCACCGCCAGCCCCTCGTCGCCGTGGGAGCCGAGGCCGCCGACGATGATCTCGCGGAACTCCACGAAGCGGTCGAACAGCGGCCCGTCCCAGGCCGCGGTCGCCTCCGCGTTGGCGGTGAGCTGCTCGCTGGGCGCCGACGGCGTGCTCATCTTCGGTGCAACTTATCGCGTGGCGGAAGCCACGAGTAGCTCGCACGGACCAATGAAGCCCTGCGGGCCCTCGAACTGCCCGAGCTCCGCCGCGATCCGCTCCCACGCGTGCTCGCGTTGCTCGGCCGACACACCCGCGAGCATCGCGTGCAGGGCCCCGAACGACTCGCGCTCGAAGCGCACGCAATCCGCGGCCGAGGCGAAGCGGACAGGAGCCTGAACCGTGCGCAGCACGACCTCCTCGAAGCCCGCCGCCCGGTAGGCCTCCTCGAGCGCGCCCGGCCGGCCGAGGCTGAACGGCCCCGGCAGTCCCGGCGCCGGCGGGGGCAGCTCCGCGACCGAGCGGATGATCGATACCGGGATCGAGAAGAAGCCGTTTTGCTCGGGCGTCGAGTACACGATCGTGGACACGCGCCCGCCCTCGCGTAGCGCGCGCCGGATTTCACCCAGTGCCCGCTGCTGGTCGGGGAAGTAGATCAACCCGAGCCGTGAGATGACGGCGTCGAAGGAGCCGTCGGCGACGTCGAGCTGCTCGCCGTCCATCTCGCGGGTGGCCACGTTCGCCAGTCCCTCGGCGCGCGCCCTCGCCGCCGTGAACTCGAGGATCCGGGGTGAGATGTCGGTCGCGAGCACGGCCCCGGCCGCCCCCACCCGCGCGGCGGCCGCGATCGTCTGACCCCCGGCTCCCGCCGCGAGATCGAGCACATGCGAGCCCTCCCGCACGTGCGCCAGCTCGAGCATGGCCTCGGTGGCCTCGCCCAGCCAGTCCTCGAGCGTCGGACCCCAGCGGTCCCACGCGGCCGCGGCGTCCTGCCATTGCTGCCGGGTCGTCTCCTTGTAGGAGACCGGGTCGAACACGGTGCTCGCCATTCCCTACACCTCCTCAATCCACCCGAGCAGGTCCTCGCTTGAGACCTTGTCGAGGAGCTCGGGGTGGTCGGAGCGCATGTGATCGCGAATCTCCGCCACGACGTTCTCCTCGGTGTCGCCGCGCGCGACGAAGCCACACTCGCAGGTGATCTGTTTGGCCATTGCTGCTCCCTTCTAGCTGTTCGCGGTTGGGACTATCTTGGCGTGGTGTTGGGGCGCACGAAGGTTCAGCTCTGCGGGCGGTTCGTGATCGAGCTGGACGGTCGGCGCGTCGACGGCGAGTTGCCCGGGCGTCAGGGCCGGGTCCTGTTCGCGTACCTCGCCGTCAACCGTAACCGCACGCTGACCCGCGCGCAGCTGCTCGACGCGCTGTGGGCCGACGGTCGCGACGGAGGGCTCGCGCCGCTGCTCTCGAAGCTGCGCCGGACGGTCCCGCTCGACGGGCTGCGACTCGCGCTCCCGCAGGACGCCTGGGTCGACGTCGAGGCGGCTGCCGACGCCGTCCACAGGGCCGAGTCGGCGCTGGCGCAGGGAGACTGGCACCGCGCCTGGGGGCCCTCCCAGGTGGCGATGTTCGTGGCCGGCAGACCCTTCCTCCCGGACGAGGACGCGGGCTGGGTTCAGGAAACGCGGCGCGAGCTCGACGGCGTCCACCTGCGCGCGATGGAGGCATACGCCTGCGCCGGACTGGGGATCGGCGGCACCGAGCTGGCGGCGGCGGTGCGCACGGCCCGCGAGCTCACGCGCCGTGAGCCCTACCGCGAGTCCGGCTACGAGCTGCTGATGCGGGCGCTCGCCGGGGAGGGCAACCGCGCGGAGGCAGTCCTCGCATACGAGGAGCTGCGAACCCACCTCCGCGACGACCTGGGCCTCTCCCCGAGCGACGCCGCCCAGGAGCTACACCGCGAACTGCTCGGCTGAGTTCGAGGCTGTGATCGTCCGCCCTACGCCTTCGCTTCCAGGATCAGGTTGAAGGGGGTCTCGGTCGCGCGGCGCACGCGTGTGAAGCCGCCCTCCTCGAGCACCTCGGTGAGGCGCGCCTGGCCGGCCTGCGCGCCGAGCGCGAGACCGACCTCCTGGTCCAGCGAGGCCGGCGTGCAGATCACCGTCGAGGCGCCGTAGAAGATCCGCCCGACGGGGTTGAGGTTCTCCTGCACGCTGTCGCCGGCGAACGGCTCGACGATCATCCAGGTGCCGTCGTCGGCGAGCGTCTCGCGCACGTGTCGGGCCGCGCCGACGGGGTCGCCCATGTCGTGCAGGCAGTCGAACACGCACACGAGGTCGTAGTCGTTGTCCGGGAACTCCTTGGCGGAGTGGACGCCGAAGGTGATGCGGTCCTCCACGCCGGCTTCGCGTGCCGCCTCGCGGGCGCGCTCGATCGACGGCCCGTGGTAGTCGAAGCCGAAGAACTCGGAGTTGGGAAAGGCCTCGGCCATGATCACCGTGGAGGCGCCGTGGCCGCAGCCGACGTCGGCCACCCGGGCGCCCTTTTCGAGCTTCTCCTTGACGCCGTCGAGCGCCGGGATCCAGGCGTCCACGAGATGGCCGCGGTAGCCCGGCCGGAAGAAGCGCTCGGTGCCGCGGAACAGGCGGTGGTCGTGCTCATGCCAGCCCATGCCATGGCCGCTCTTGAACGCGTCGAGGAGCTTGTCTTCGTCGGCGTACAGTGACGCGATCAGCTCGTAGGCACCGAGCATGTAGAAGGGGCTGTCCTCGTCCGCCAGCGCCAGCGCGTGCTCGTCCGGGAGGGTGTAGCGGTCGCTGCCGGGGTCGTATGTCACGTAGCCCCCGGCCGCCTGGTTGCCGAGCCACTCGCGCACGGAGCGCTCGGCGGTGCCCGAGCGCTCGGCGATCTCGGCGGCCGTGAGCGGGCCCGCGTGCGCCATCGCTTTGTACAGGCCGAGTTTCTCCCCGATCAACATCAGGGGCGCGCTGATGTTCGCCCCCATGTCGGTGACCATCTGCCCCATGAAGGCTTCCAGCTTCCCCTCGTCGATGCTTGTCGTGCTCATCGCACGCTCCTTCCAGCTAGGTGAGGGCCCGAGGCGGGCCCCGGTGGATCAAGCAAAGCACTTCACGCGCCCGCGTGTATGTGCATGCGTCACAGTCGGCCATGGGCAGCCGTCCGATCGGACCCCCGTGATGGACGAGGAGACCATCCGCCGCGCGGCGAGACCCCGGCGCCGCTCAGCCGAACAGCAGCGCCGGCGCCTGCTCGAGCGCCTCGCGGGCGGCGGCGCGCCCGGCCTCGCGGGCGGCGTCGAGCTGTGTGAACTCGAGCAGCCCGACGCCCTCGGCGCGGGGCTTGATGATCAGGTCCGCGTGCCGGCGGGCCTGATCGGAGGTGTTGGCGCTGCCGAGCAGCAGCACCCGCGTGAGCGTCTCGCCGAGGCTCGGCGGACGGTCCGCGTGACGCCGCGCACGCGATGCGCCGTTGGACTCCGGTCCCGCTGTCGCGGCCTTGCCGTCGGGCGCGGGACGCTCGAAGCTCGCCTTCACGTCCACCGCCATGATCGGCCCCTCGCCCATGTCGGCCATCGCCTCGACGGGGAGGTTGTCGACCAGCGAGCCGTCGATGAAGAGCTCGCGCCCGCGCATCTGGGGGGGCGCGATGATCGGCAGGCACATGCTGAAGCCGACCGTCTCCCACAGGGCGCCGTGGCGGGCGATCACGAAGCTGCCGCTGCGCAGCTCTGTGTAGCCGCACATGAAGCTGCGCGGGAGCTCCTCGATCGCGCACTCGCCGAACGTCCGCTGCAGCATCGCTTTGGCCCGTTCGCCGCGGATCAGCGAGTGGCGCGGGATCGTGTAGTCGCCGAGCGGTCGGCGCTGGACCCACTCCTCGAAGCAGCGAGCGTCGATCTCGTCGATGTCCAGCCCCATCGCGAACAGGGCGCCGACATACGCGCCCATGCTGACGCCGAGCGACGCGGTCGATCGTCACGCCCGCAGCGATGAGCTCCTCCAGCACGCCGATGTGCGAGAAGGCACGCGCGCCGCCGCCGGACAGCACGATCCCGACCGAGCTGCCGGCGAGCCGCCGGGCGAGCGCGCCACGTCGGCGTGCTCGCTCGGCTCGGCGCACGACGTGACGACTCGATCGCCTCCAGCGCGGCCGCCCATCCCTCCGCCGCCCGTTCGCCGGGGACGACGTCGTAGAGCACCAGGTCGCAGCCCTGGAGCTCCGAGCGTTCATCCAGCCGCCTCGGGGAGCGCGCCGCCCGCCGTGACAGGCCAGGATGCGGTCGGCCTGCTGCAGGCAGAACTCGCGTCCACGGGTTCCGCTCGTGCAGACCGATCCGGCGTCGAGTAGCACCAGTTCGTGGCCGCCTCGGCGCGGTCGAGCAGCGGAGCCGTACACGTCCGGCGGGCTCGGCGCCGGGCGCAGGACGGCCGATCTGCAGCTCCCGGCGCCCAGCAGCTCGGTGTCCAGCAGTCCGCTTCAGGGCGCTCGCAGCATCCGCGCGACGAGCTCCGTCACCGGCACGCCGCTCGTCGAGCGACAGCGAGCGCGACGGTCGCCGGTCGCGGTCGGCGTCGGCGCTGGCCGCCGCCTGGCTGGCGCGCAGCTGCTCGCCGAGGATCCGGTTGAGCGACAGCGACAGCGCCGGGCGAGCTCTGCAGCAGCTCATCGAAGTGCGCGCGTGTCGATCACGAGCAGGTCGCTCGCACGGGCCGCCCGAACCGACGCCGAGCGCGGCGAGTCGGTGAGCAGCGCGAGCTCGCCGAGCACGTCGCCGCGTCCCAGCTGGCGAGATCACCGCCCGAGCGCTCTCGTCGACGACCTCGAGGCGGCCGGCGCGCACGACGTACAGCGCGTCGCCGGGGTCGCCCTCGCGGAACAGCCACTCGCCGGCTGCCGATCGCGCGAGCGGCGCGCGAGCGCTCGGCGAGCTGCTCGACGCAGCCGGCGGATCGAGTCCGGCGAAGATCGGTGACGCGGGCGAGGAACTCGCGACGCCGACTCCGGCGCGCGGGCGGCGCGGGCGCCGCGTCCACGCGTGATCGCCCGTCGCGCCCGCGGCGCGCGCCGCGCGTGGCGCGCCGCGGTCGCGGGCTCGCGCAGCACCGTCCGTGCCGCCTCGCGGAGCGCGGGGCCTCGTCGGTGACGATCGCCCGACGAGCAGGCAGCCGAGCCCGGCGGCGAACAGGCACGCTGCGCGCGAACGTCCAGGCGTTGTCGAACGCGTCGCATGCGCCTGCAGCGGCGACGGCGTGCCGATGATCGCGACGATCACGAGCGCGACGCCGAGCGCCGCGCCGACCTGCCGCGCGACCGAGTTCAGGCCGGTCGCGGTCGCGAAGCTCTCGCCCGGCGCCGAGGCGACCGCGGCGCCGCGAGGTTGGGGAACAGCGTCCCGGCGCCGATCCCGAGCAGCACCATCCCGGGAAGCCACTCGCCGAGGAAGTCCGGCGTCAGCGCCGACGCGCTCGACGAACCACATCACCGCCCCGCCCCAGAACAGCCCGCCGGCGACGAGCACCGGCGCGATGGCCGATGCGCTGGACGAGGCGGCTCGTCGGGCCCGCCACGGCCACCGCCACGAACGGGCCCGGCGTCAGCGCGAGCCCGGCCTGCAGCACGCGAGTAGCGCCACACGCCGGTGAGGAACAGGACGTTCGTGAGCGTGTAGCCGTAGAACCCGGCCGCGCCGACGATCGTCATCGCGTTCGCGGCGCTGAACGTGCGGATCCGCAGCAGCGACAGGTCGATGATCGGCGAGCGATGCCAGGTGCAGCGCCACACGAACACGCCGCCGAGCACGAGCGCGGCCGCGAACGAGCCGACGATCGCGCGCGCTGCGCCCAGCCCCACTCCTGGCCCTTTGACGACGCCGAGCACGAGCGCGGCGATCGCGAGCGCGAACACCAGCGCCCCGAGCAGGTCCGGCATCCGCCGGCGGCCCGGCGCGCGGCTCTCGACCAGCCGGCGGCGGGCCAGCAGCACCGCCGCGATCCCGATCGGCAGGTTGACCAGGAACACGAGCCGCCAGTTGGCCGCGGCGACCAGGAGGCCGCCGAGCGACGGGCCGAGTCCGGCGGCGGCGGCGCCGACGGCGGACAGCAGCGCCACGCCGTGCGAGCGCGTCGCTCCGGCGGGAACGCGTTGAGCACCAGCGCCAGCGAGGACGGGACGAGGAACGCGGCGCCGAGCGCCTGGATGACCCGGAACGCGATCAGCGCGTTCCGCCGACGGCGCGACCGCACACAGCACCGACGCGGCCGTGAACAGCTCGAGGCCGAAGATGAAGATGCGCCGGCGGCCGAGCAGGTCGGCGATCCGCCCGGCCGCGACGAGGAACGCGGCGAACACGATGTTGTACGCGTTCAGCACCCACGACAGCGATGAGATCGAGGTCCCCGCGGAACGACTGCGCGATGTTGGGGAACGCGATGTTGACGATCGTCGCGTCGACGAACGCGACCGCCGCGCCGAGCGACGCGATCGCGAGCACCACCCGCGGCTCGGGCCGCAGCGGCGCCGTGCGCCGGCGCGCATCGGGCGCGGTCCGGCGTGGCGCGGGGCTCGCGCCTGATCAGTGACCGGCTCTGCCATGCCCTGTCAGACCGTCTCAGATTCCCAGTCGGCTCGGCAAGTCCGGGTCCGCGGCGCAGCGCCTCGCGCGCGGCCTGCCGGCCGAGCTCACGCACCCGCGTCGATCGCGCTTCCAGTCCATCAGCCCGATCCCGTCCACCGGCGGCGTGATCACGAGATCGGCGTGCAGCCGTGGCCGCGGCCACCGTGTCGATGCTGCCGACCGTCAGCGTCCGCACGAGCGTCTCGCCAAGACGCGGAAGCTCCGCCTCGCTGCCGGTCAGCATGCGGCGCACCGGTTCGGCCGAGGCGCGCCACGGCCCGCGCGCTCGTGACGGCCGGTGGAACTGGCCCATGCCGCCGGTGACGTCGACGGCGATCACCGGACCCTCGCCGGCGCGCTGCCATCGTCGCGACCGGGAGGTTGTCGAGCACGCCTCCGTCGACGAGCAGCCGCCCGTCGTCGTCGCCACCGGCGGGAACACGCCGGGGATCGCAAGGCTCGGGTAGACCGCGTCGACCACCGGACCGGTGCGGTGGACGCACCGGCTCGCGCGCGATCAGATCGCAGCTGAGGCAGAAGAACCGCAGCGGCAGCTCCTCGATCCGCCGATCGCCGAAGTTCGTCGCGCGAGCAGTCGTCTGCGTCTTGGCGCCGCGGATCAGCGAGAAGGCGGGCGGAACGAAATCGTTGGTCGGGTTCGTCGTCGACGAACGCGCGCTCGAACAGCTTCGCGCATCCCCTCGACCGGGCTGAGCCCGCGGCGACGCCGCGCGCAGCCACCAGCGAACCGAGGCTGACCCCGGCGATGCGGTCGAACCGCACGCCCGGCGGCGCACCAGCTCCTCGAGCACACCGAGGTGGGCCAGCGCCCGCGCCCCGCCGCCGGAGAGCACGATGCCGAGCGAGCGGCCCGGCGAGCCGTCGTGCGGTCGCCTCAAGCGCGGAGCCGCGCCTCGACTCGCTCGGCGATCACCTGGACCTCACGCGGCTGCAGCGCGTCGAGCGTCTCGTGCTCGACGCGGACGGTCCGAGCACGAGCAGCTCGCAGCCAGCGCAGCGCGGACGCCTGCCGCGAGCCAGGCGGCGATCGGGCCGTCCGCTGCGTGACCGCGAGCACGAGATCGCCTCACGCACGCACAGCTCGGTCCACGTCTCGCCGGGATCGGCTCCCGCCGCGCAGCACGACGCGGTCGGCGTCCCGCTCGGCCTGGTCGATCGTCGGCAGCTCACCCTCGTGCAGCCGGCGACACGGACCCGTACGCGGCGAGCGCGTCGGCGAGCGCGTCGGCGACCTCCGCCGTCGGGGCCGCGGCGATCGAGCCCCACGACCGCGATCGTGCGGGGCGGCGTGAGCGTACGCGACCGGCGTGCGGCTCGCCGCCAGCTGGGCGCCCATCGCGCGGGTCAGCCCGAGCGCAAAGCTCGGCGCCTCGCGGATCAGCGCCTCGAAGGCCGCGCGCCGAGTTCGAGCAGCTCGGTGTCACGCCGCGCCCGCACCGAGGCCGACCGCGTTCCCTCTCGCAGCAGCGCGAGCTCGCCGAGCACCGCCCCGCGCCGCAGCACGCGGATCAGCGTCTCGGGCGGGCCCTCGTCGACCACTTCCACGCGACCGCCGGCGACGATGTAGACGCTCTCGGCGACCTCGCCCTCGCGCATGATCCAGCTCCCTGCCTTCACCTGCACCCGCGAGAGCTGCTCCACCAGGCTCCCGAGTAGCTCGTCAGGCAGGCCGGCGAGCACCGGCACGTTGCGCAACAGGTGGGCCGGGATCGCCGAGTCGGTGGCGCTCACCTGAGAACGCCGCGTGCGCGTAGGGCGCGGCCTACCCCGGCGGGCCGGTCACGTGGAAGCTCGACAGTGTGCGCCACCTTCTCCCCCTTGGTACTCCCGAAGGGCGGCGAGCCTACCACCGCGCGGTTCGCGCCGCCCGTGCGGTCCGCGCCGCCCTCGAGTCTCCCGAGTGCGCCTCGTCGCGTCGGCGCCCACAGCGCCCGGCGGCCGTCAGGGGTAGGTGACGATCAGCTTCACCGACGGGGAGAGTTCACCGGTGTCTTCGCCGAACTTCGGCACGCCGATGTAACAGGTCCGTTCGGTGATCGCCAGGCCCGGTTCCCCTTCCGGACACACTTCGGCCTTCATCGAGGTGGTGAAGCTGCCGCGTGCGTTGGTGTGAACCGTGATTTCGTTGCCCGTGTTGCACGGTTCTTCGGGCACGATCCAGAACGTGCGACCGCACTCCCGCAGCGTGACCGCCGCCCTGTGCGCGAAGCCCACCCCCTTCACCCGCGACCGACTGCGTCACCATCACGTCCTTGGGCTTGACCTTGAGCTTGCCGTGGCCTGCGCCTTTGCCGGCCTGCGCGAGCTGCGGGCCCGCGGCGAAGAGCGCTGCACCGGTGAGGCAGACGGCGGCGACGGTGGACCTGCGAGACATCGTCCCTCCCTTGCGCTGTGGGGAGACGACTTTACTCCCTTGCGGACGGTGCGGCGAGGCCCCCGCCGTCAGCCGTCGTTGCACACCTCGCAGGCGCCGTGCAGGACGATCTCGTGATCGGCGACGCTGCATCGGCACGCGCCGGCTGAGCTTGCGGATCGCGTTCTCGAGGTCGTCGTCGGTGAACGGGCGTGACCGTGCCGCAGCTGTCGCAGACGAGATGGTGGTGGTGTCCGTGCGCCGGTGCGGATCGGCTCGTAGCGGGCCATCTCCTGCCCGACCTGCACCTTCTGCACGAGGTGCAGGCGCTCGAGCTCGTCGAGGATCCGGTAGATGCTGCGCGCGGCCGACCGGGCGGCTGCGTCTCGCGAAGGCGTCTTCGATCTCGATCGCCGACAGCGCGCACGGCTGTGAGTCGAGCAGCTCCAGCAGCGCCTGCCGCGCCGCGCCGGTGTGGTGTCCGTTCTCGCGCCAGCACCTGCTGCGCGTCGCGCGGCCCAGCTCTCGCGCTTCCGTGCCTGCGCCATCGAGCCTCAGTCTAGTCCCGGCCTGCGAATTCGACGCCTTCGCGACGCCTGGCGCGGCCCTCTCGCGCGACCGTCCGCTCGCGCGGTCGAGCAGCGAAGGCGAGCAGGTAGATCGCGGCGGCGACCGCGATGATCGCGCTGCTCGGCGGCAGGCTCGGGATCCAGGTAGCTGAGCGTCGAGCCCGAGCCACATCGCAGAGCACGCGCGAGCACCGCCGACAGCCCGAGCCCGAGGTAGGGGTTGGCGGTGAGCCGCTGCGCGGCGCCGGCGGGCGCGGCGAGCAGCCCGAGCAGCAGCAGCGCGCCGACCGCCTGCGTGGCCTCGGCGGCGGTGGCGCCGAGCAGCGCGAGGAAGGCGAGCCCGAGCGCCCGCACGCGGCACGCCGCGGGCGCGTCGCCACGACCGGATCGACGCTCGCGAACAGCAGCGGCCGGGCGATCGCCAGCATCGCGGCGACGATCGCCGCGCCGATCACCGCGGCGAGCGCGCGCATCGGCGGCGCTGAGCCCGAAGATCGAGCCGAACAGGGTGCGCGCTCCGAGCACGCCCGTTGCCGCCGGCCGAGCCGCGTGCTGAACAGCGCCAGGAACAGCACGCCGAGCCCGAGGACCCAGGCGAACACGATCCCGATCGTCACGTCGTCGGCGCTGCGCGGTCACCGATCGCGCCGAGCAGCAGCGCGACCGCGATCGTCGCGGCGAACAGGCCGACGCGCGGGTCGAGCCCGGCGGCCGCCGCCGCGACCGCGCCGGTGAAGGCGACGTGGCTGAGCGCGTCGCCGGCGAACACCTGCGCGCGCAGCACGACGAAGTAGCCGACCAGCCCGCAGGCGAGCGCGATCGAAGCGTGCCGGCGAGCAACGCGTTGCGGACGAACTCGTGCGCGAACATCAGGCGCCGCAGCCGGGCAGCCGTCGAGCGCGTGCTCCGCAGCACGGCGCGCGAGCACGTACATCGACGAACGCGACCGTCGTGATGTAGAAGCCGACGGGGTAGTTCGTAGAAGTACGCGAGCGCGAGGCCGAGCCACGTGACCAGCACGCCGAGCAGCACGCTCAGCAGCAGGCTCGCGCCCGATGCGCGGCGTGATCAGCTGGGCGGTGGCCGGCGGCGCGACGAGCAGCGCGAACACCAGCAGCGCGCCGGTGATCTGGGCGGTCTCCGCGACCGCCAGGCCGAGCAGCAGCAGGAACGCCGATCCCGAGCGCGCGCGTCGGGCACGCCGCGCGCCCGGGCGACGCCCTCGTCGACCGAGGCGAACAGCAGCGGCCGCCCGGCGACCGCGAAGCAGCGAGCGATCGCAGCGCCGCGACGATCGCCAGCAGCGAGCACCTGTCCCGCGGTGATGCCGAGGAAGCTGCCGAACAGCAGGCTCTCGTAGCTGGCGAGCACGCCCTGGTACAGGCTCAGGAACAGGAAGCCGCAGGCCAGCCCGAACGCCTGCACGGTTCCCGTCACGGCCGACTCCTGACCGCGGTGCCGCGGCGCCGGACCCGGCGGCGGCGCCGATCACGAGCGCCGCGACGCCGCAGAAGGCGAAGTAGCCCGGCCGACGGCCGAGCAGCCCGAGCAGCAGCGCGCCGGTCGCGCCGGGGAAGGCCATCACCGACAGCGTGTGCCCGGCGAAGCGTCTGCCGGCGCAGCACCATGAACCAGCCGACGACGCCGGCCATCACCGCCACGATCGTCCCGGCCTCGAGCGCGTTGACCATGAACGGGTACGCGGTCAGCTGGTCGGACGATCCGAGACCGGTCCAGGCGACAGGGCCCGCCGGCGATCAGCGATCGCTAAGTGCATGCTCATGGCGTGACGGTCGCTGTGGTGGGCCGGGGCCTCGGGCAGGCCGACCACGACGAGCCGCCCGTCGGCGGTCTCGAGCACCTCGATCGGCGACGCCGTAGAGGCGGCTGAGCGTCGTCCGCCGTGATCACCTCGCGCGGCGCTGCCCACCGACGGCGCGGCCCGCGCCGAAGTAGACGACCCGGTCGAGGTAGGAGAGCAGCGGGTTGACGTCGTGCGCGACGAGCAGCACGGTCACGTCCTGCTCGCGGCAGATCCGCTCGAGCAGCGCCGCGACCGCGCGTCTGGTTGGGCAGGTCGAGGCTGTCCAGCGGCTCGTCGAGGATCAGCAGCCGCGGGTCGCTGACCAGCGCCTGGGCGATCAGCAGCCGCTGCTGCTCGCCGCCGGAGAGCGTGCCGATCGGCCGGCGCGCGTAGGCGCTCGCGCCGACCAGCTCGATCACCTGCTCGACCCGCTCGCCGTCCGGCGCGGCGCAGCGGCAGCCCCCAGCGGGCGCCGTCGAGCCCGAGCCGGACGAGGTCGATGCCGCGGATCCGGGTGCTCGGCGTCGAAGTGGCGGCGCTGCGGCAGGTAGCCGATCTGGCGCTTGCTGCGCCCCGGGGCGCGAGCCGAGCACCGACGCGCTGCCGCGCGCGAGCGGCAAGCTCTCCGAGCAGCACCCGCAGCAGCGTCGTCTTGCCCGAGCCGTTCGGTCCGAGGATCGCCGCGAACTCCCCGCGGCCGATCTCGATGTCGACATCGCTCCACACGACGCTGCCGCCGATCCGCGCCTGCGCGTCCGCGAGCTCGACCGCCGGCGCGCCGCGGTGGCGTGCCGGCGTGCGATCCGCGCTCGGCGCGCTGCCTAGGCGGGAGCCGGCGTCGCGCGCTCATCTGCCCGTCGCCTGTGCAGCGCGCGCCGGCAGGCTGCGCAGCTGCGCGACCTGCCATTGCTCGAAGGTAGCCGAGGCCGGCGAGAGCGTCTCGGTGACCGTCGTGATCGGGATGTGCGCTCGCGCGCGCGAGCTGGTTGACGCGCTGCACGTCCGGCGTGGCGTTCTGGCTGTTGTAGACCCAGACCTTGATCGCGTTGCTGTTGCGACCTGGCGGTCGACGGTCTGCTTGTCCGCCGCGCTCACGTCGGTGCCCTCGGCGATCGCCTTGGCGAAGCTGTACGGCGTCAGCAGCTTCAGGCCGAGCGTCTTCGCCGAGCGGCTGGAAGATGCTCTCGCTGTAGCCCACCGGCACGCCGCGCGTAGCGCGCGCGGATCTGCGCGCGCAGACGGTCGTACTCGCGCCAGCGCGCTGCGTCTCGAACGCGGTGCGGCGGCTGGTCGAAGTACGTCGCGTCGCGCCGGGTCGAGCCGCTTGTAGTCGGCCGACGATCTGAGCGATCACCCGCTGCACGGTCGACGGCGAGTACCACTGATGCGGGTTATCGCCCTGCCGAGCCCGAGCAGCGAGCCGACGTCGAGCACCGCGCGCGCGCTCGAGGGGTTCGCGGCGATGCAGCTTCGAGCGCCCACGCGTCGTAGCCGATGCCGTTCACGATCGCCATCTGCGAGCGCGCCATCGCGACCCCGTCCGCGGCCGTCGGTTCGTAGGAGTGCGGGTCGGTGTTCGGGGTCGACGATCGATGCTCTGCACCGCCACCTTGCTGCCCCCGAGCTGGGCGGCGATGCTGCCCCAGAAGTTCTCCGCCGCGGTCAACTCGATCCGGCTTCCTGGGCCGCCGCTGGAGGGGAGCGCCGTGCGGCCGCAGGCCACCGCCAGCAGGGCGACCAGCAGCGCCAGCGCGGTGGTTGCTGTCCGGCGCGGCCCGGCCCTCCGGCGTTTCCGCGGGGCATCCATGCGCCGCGCACGCTAACACAGAATAGGAATTAGTCTTGTTCCCATCCCGTGCGGTCCGCGCCCTATGAGGACGTCACGCGCCCGGGCGCCGTCTGTACCGGTAAGAACGGGGGCGGCAGACTAGGCTTTGGACGTGGAGGTCGGGATCATCCTCACGGTCGTCCTCGTCGGCCTGGTGGCCGGCGACGTGGCACTCGTGCGCGCTCTGTCGAAACGGCGCCGCGGCGGCGACGACTAGCGCCTTGGATCCGCTCGGGATCCTCGAGGAGGCCAGGGAGCGCAGCGGCGAGACGCTCGCGCTGGCCGCACGGCACCTCGACCCGTCGCTGGTGGACGTGCTGCGGATCATCGGCTTCGACGAGGACTACGTCTCGGCGCGGGGTTCCTACCTGTACGACAGCGCGGGGCGCGCCTACCTCGATCTGCACACGGGGGAGGGCTTCGCGAGCCTGGGACACAACCACCCCGACGTGCGCGCGGTGCTGCAGGCGGCGCTCGGCGAGGACCTCCTCGACGGCGTCCAGATCCACTACTCGGCGCTCGCCGGGATGCTGGCGCAGGAGCTGTCGGCGCGCCTGCCGCAGGGCCTCGACGCGGCGTTCTTCGCGAGCACCGGGGCGGAGGCGGTTGATGCGGCGATGAAGTTCGCCCGCGCGGCCACCGGCCGGGCGCGCTTCGTCTCCTGTGAGAGCAGCTTCCACGGCGTCACGATCGGGCCGCTGTCGATCGTCGGCGACGAGTTCTTCAAGGAGGGCTTCGGGCCGCTGCTGCCGGGTTGCGAGCTGGTCCCGTTCGGCGACCTCGAGCGGCTCGAGGCGCAGCTGCGCCGAGGCGACGTGGCCGCCTTCGTGGTCGAGCCGATCCAGGGCCGCACGGTGGCGCCCGCGCCGGCGGGCTATCTGCGGGCGGCCCAGGAGCTGTGCCGGCGCTACGGCACCATGTTCGTGCTCGATGAGATCCAGACCGGCCTCGGGCGCACCGGCAGGTGGTTCGCGCTGGAGGAGTGGGGGCTGGAGCCCGACTTCGTGCTCGTCGGCAAGGCGCTCAGCGGCGGCTGTATGCCGGTTGCCGCGATGGTCACCACGATGGCCATCCACCAGCGGGCCGTGGGCACGCTAGAGCGCTCCTACGTGCACCAGTCCACCTACGGGCGTAACCGTCTCTCGATGGCGGCGGGCCTGGCGACGATGCGGATCATCGAGCGCGACGGCCTCGTCGAGCACTCCGCGCAGGTCGGTGCGCTGCTGCGCGCGGGACTGGCCGAGCTGCAGGGTCGTCACGAGATCGTCAAGGAGATCCGCGGCCGGGGCCTGATGATCGGGATCGAGCTGGGCGCGCCCCGGGGGAGCGTCGCACGCGTCAGCTGGCGCCTGGTGCGCGCGGCGGCCGAGGGGCTCTATCCCCAGCTGATCGTGATCCCGCTGCACCGCGACCACGGCGTGATCACGATGGCGGCCGGCAAAAACGACGTCATCAAGCTGCTGCCGCCGATGACCCTGTCCGAGGCCGAGGCCCAGCGCTTCCTCGACGCCTTCGCCGTCGTGCTGGCCGACTGCGAGGGGTCGGCTTCGAAGAACTGGGCGGTCGTGCGAGACATCGCGAAAGCCACCCTGAGTCGGCGCGGGCAGGAGCCCGCCGGCGAGCTGATCGCGGCCGCCCCGGGCGAACGGCGCCGCCGCGCGGCGAGCGCCACGCGCACGCTCCGGCAGGGACACGGCGGTCGCCCGCGAGCGACAGGGCCGCGGACGCGCCGAGCGGCGGGGGCGTGCTGATCACGGGCGCCACCGGCTTCATCGGTGGGCGCCTGGCGAGGAGGCTGGCGGCGGAAGGGCGCCCGGTCCGGTGCCTCGTGCGCGAGCACAGCGACACCTCCTCGCTGGAGGAGCTGGACGTCGAGCTCGAGGTCGGCGACCTGACAAGCGGCCGGTCCCTGTCGCGCAGCCGTGGACGGGATGCGACTTCGTGTTCCACTGCGGCGCGCTCGTATCGGACTGGGCGACCACCCAGGAGATCACGCGCACCAACGTCACGGGCACCCGCAACCTGCTCGAGGCCTCGGCCGGCGCGTCGGTGCGGCGCTTCGTCCACTTCAGCACCACCGACGTGTACGGCCACCCCGGCACGGCCGCGATCGACGAGACGTATGCGTCACGGCGCTTCAGCAACTGGTACGCGCAGACGAAGCTGCACGCCGAGCGCGAGGTGCGCCGGATCGAAGCGGCGGCCGGGTTCGACGCGGTCATCCTGCGCCCGGCCACCGTCTACGGGCCGGGCTCGACGCGAGGTCGTCGGCGGGATCGCACGCGCGATCCGCGACCGCAACATGCTCCTGATCGACGGGGGTCGCTCCGATCGCGGGCCTGTGCTTCGTGGAGAACCTCCTCGACGCCGCCCTGCTCGCGCTCGAGCACGACGCCGCGCCGGGCCGGCATTCAACATCAGCGATGGCCTCGGCGTGACCTGGAGGGAGTTCACCGACGGCCTCGCCGAGGGTCTCGGCTGCTCGCGGGTGAGGTGGAGCGTTCCCTACTGGGCCGCCAACGGCGTCGGCACATCACTGGAGCACGGCTACCGCCTGCTGCGACGCACCACGGGGGTGACGGTGCGCCCGCTCCTCTCGCGGCAGGCGGTTCAGGTCCTGGGCCGCGATCAGAGCTTCAGCAACGCCAAGGCCAGGGAGCTGCTGGGTTGGGAGCCACGGGTCGGCTACGCCTCCGGTCTGGAGGCCACGTTGACGTGGCTGAAGAGTGAGTACCTCGACTGAGCTTCAGCCGGCGCTAACCCGCCCCGACCTGGGACAGGTCCCGCGTGCTGGCGATCTCGTGGAACTTGAACGTCGGGCGGCGCGGTGATCACCCCCGGGATCGCCTGCATGAACTCGGCGATGTGGGGCGTGCCGAAGTGCTCCTGGAGCGCCTCCTGGCCCTCCCACTCCTCGACGAACACGAACTCGTTCGGGTGCTCGGTGTCCTCGAAGACGCCGTACTTGATGCATCCGGGCTCCTCACGCGAGGCCCTGACGACCTTGTGCGCCACCTCGATCAGCTGGGCGCGTTTCGAGGGGTCGGTGCTGACCCTTCCGACTACGACGATCACCTCATCACCTCTCCTTGGACTTCGTGGGTGGGCGCTCGCACGCCGCAACTGGCGCGTGAGCATACGTCGGACGAGAGCCGGGCGTGCCGCGGGCGGTGGCAGTGGGGTCTCACTTGAGCCGCCGCCGGCCGAGCTCAGCCCGGACCGCGAACGCGACCGCCAGCATGCCCCAGACGACGGCCACTGCGACCAGCCCCTGGGTGGCCGCGAGGACCGTGATCAGTAGCGAGCCGAGGCTCGCGAAGACCGAGAAGGCGATGTTGGCCACCGCCAGATGATCGCGCCGGCGCCTCGGCGCCAGGCGGCGCCGTCCGCCGACAGGGACCTGCCTATGACCCCAGCCTGGAGACCTCGACGTGCCTGCTCAGCTGTTCGATCTCTTGGCGGGTCCCGGTACCAAGGCCATGCCTGGTTGCGTTCAGGCAGCCTGCTGCCATCGCCATGCGAAGCGCATGCTCGAGGTCCTCCGTCGCCGGCGAGGCTGACACCCAGGGCGGCGAACATCGAATCGCCGGTGCCCCGGGGCTCGATCCGCCTCGACCCGCGGTCCCGTCAGCTGCAGGTAGCGCCCCGCGCATCCGTCGAGCGCGAACGCGGGCTTCTCTGCACGGGAGAGAAGGATCGTTTCGGCGCCCGCTCGGTGTAGGCGGGCCATCGCATCCTGCAGGTCCTCTCGCGCGGGAGTCCTCGCGAGACCCTCCGCGAGCATCTCCTCCTCACTGATCTTGAGCACGTCGATGCCTCCCTGCAGCGCGTGTCGCAGGGAGGCGCCCGTGAGATCCGCGATCACGCGCACTCCATTGCTGCGGAGATCGCGGGCGAGCCGCCGGTATATGTCCTGTTCGAGGATGTCGGGCGGGTCCGTCCCGGTGAGGAGCGCGACTCCCTGCTCCAACGCCGCGCCGAACACCACCCCGTAGAGTTCGTCGGCCTCGTGCCGGGAGAGTCCGCGGCAGCGTGTACGCGCGATCTCCCTGCGCCTGCCGTCGCTGCGAACGTGAACGTATGCGCCGTTCGCAGCCTGGACCTCGATCGCGAGCAGCTCCACCTGCTCGCGGGCGACCAGGCCACGCAGCACGGCGCCGGGCTCGCCGCCGAGGGCCGAGCACAGCTGGACCCTCGCCCCCAGCAGCGCGGCCATCCGCGCGACCCAGAAGCCCTGCCCTCCGGCGTGCAGGTGAATCTCGTCGCCTCGACCCCTGTCCGCCTCCACCGTGATCGTCAACAGCGGCGACGGCGCGAAGACCACGAGCGAGTTCTCATCCCCGGATCCCCGAGAGCAGCTCGAGCATCGCCGGCTTCAGGTCTGCCGTGGAGGAGATCGTGAAGGACGAGTCGACGTCGTGCTCCGACCCGTCCCAGTCGTAGGTCGCCCCGCCCGCCTCGCGGGCAAGCAGCACGCCCGCGCTGACGTCCCAGGCACGGTTTGACAGCATCACGGTCGCGCCGAGGCGACCGGCGGCCAGCCACGCGAGGTCGAGCGCGGCCGAGCCGTGCGTCCGCACTCCGAGCGCTCGCGGCGCGAGCTCTGACAACAGCGCGATGTGGACGGGATTCTCGGTATCGCGGTCGTCGGCAACGGCGAAATCGGTGATCCCAACCACCGTCTCAGCGAGCTGGCCCCCCGGAGTCAGGCGCAGCCTGCGCCCGTTGAGATAGGCGCCGGCTCCGGCGCGCGCCACGTAGCGCTCGCCCAGAAGGGGAAGGTCGACGATCCCGAAGATCGGCTGCCCTTCACTCAAGAGCGCCAGCGAGATCGCGCACAACGGGCTGCCCTTGATGAAGTTGGTCGTTCCGTCGACGGGGTCCAGGACCCAGAGCAGTGGCGCGTGCAGATGGCCTCCGCGCTCCTCGCCAAGGAACGGGATCCTCCGGTACGCGCTCCGGAGAGCGCCCTTGACCGTGTCCTCGATCTGGAAGTCGACCCGGCTCGCGTAGTCTCGATCCCCCTTGGCCACGAGCCCGCCGACATGAGAGCGCCCCTGAACAAGCAGCCGGGCGGCCCCGTCCACGACCTCGCCGGCGACAAGCAGCAGCTGATTAGCGCTGGATTCGCTCAGCACACCAGCGGGATCGTCGTCATTGGGCATCCCCGGCACCCGCGACGCTCAACGATGGCCGGCGAGTGCGGCCCTCCTGGGCGTCGCCGGCGCCGGCGTCCGTGACGCCCCGCGGGAGCACCAGCACGGGGCAGTGAGCGTGACGCGCGACGTGCGCCGAGACGCTACCCAGCAGCGCATGACGAACAGGCCCGTAGCCGCGTGAGCCGAGCACAAGCAGGTCCAACCCTCGTGTCGCATCGACGAGCACTCGCGACGGGTCCCCCCGGCGAACCTCGGTCCTCACCGGCCCGTTCGGCGACAGCCGTGCGACGAGCCGCTGCACGGCCGCCCGAGTCTCCTCGTATATGTCGTCTTCGACGTCGGGTAGCGCGGCTGACAGCGCGGCGTAGCCGGCGAGTGCCCCGGACAATCCCGAGCCGGCGATGATCTCGAGCGGCTGTCCGCTTGTCCGCGCGAGCTCCATTGCGGCGGTTGCGGCGGCATCTCCCTCGTCCGTATCGGCGAACCCGACGCCGATACGACGGATGGCGAGCGGCGCGCCCTCGGCGTAGCGGTCGGGGGCGACGGCGATGGCACACGGCGCGCAGTGCACCATCCGTTCCACCAGGTTGATGCGGCGGCGCCCGAGCCGCTCAGGAGCGCCACCGAACACGATCAGGTCGGCGTCTTCGAACCCGGCGAGCTCCTGCAGCGCCCGGATCGGCCATGAGGCGTTACTCCAATGGAACTTCGCCTGCGCGAGCGCTGGGTCCGAGCCCAGCAGCGCGCCCAGCTCCGCCCCCACGCGCTGCTCGGCAACGTCACCCGACACCTCGGCGAACAGGGGGTGGTAGGGGAACACGAACGTCACCTCGGCGCCGCAGACGCTCGCCAGCCGGCAGGCAAGCACCGCGGCGTCGCGGCCTGCCCGGTCGTCCGCGTACCCGGCGACGATCCGCTTGAACATGGAGGTGACGCTACGCGCTTGCTCGCGTGGCGCCCTCGGCAGTTGTTCCGCCCTCCGTTGCGGTTTAACCACCGAGCGCTGCGCGCCAGGGTCGTGGGCGGGGAATCCGCCGCCGGCGGCTTCTGAAACGCTCCTCAGGCGACTTGATCGATCTGCACACCCACATCCTCCCGGGCCTCGACGACGGGGCGCTCGACCTCTCGGACAGCCTCGCGATGGCACGGGTCGCCACCGCCGACGGAATCGCCGTGGTCTGCGCCACGCCGCACGTGCGCGGCGACCACGACGTTCACATCGAGGAGCTGCCCGAACGGCGGTACGAGCTGCAGCGCGCGCTCGACGACGCCGGGGTCGAGCTGCGCGTCGCGCCCGGCGGCGAGGTGTCGGCCGTGGTCGCCGACTCGCTCGGCGAGCGACACCTGCGTGAGGTCTGCCTCGGGGAGGGCGACTGGGTGCTGATCGAGCCGGCTCCGGGACCGATCACCGGCGAGTTCACCGCGCTTGTCGAGCGGCTTGCGCGGCGCGGCGCACGGACCGTCGTGGCACACCCCGAGCGCCACGCCGGCCCGGACTTCGAGGCGGCCCTGCGCGAACTGTGCGAGCGAGGCTGCCTGCTGCAGTGGACCGCCGACTTCCTCGCCACGCGCGAGGCGGGGCGGGAGGAGCTCGTCGCCAGGCTGGCTCTCGACGGGCTCGTCCACCTGCTGGCGAGCGACGCTCACTCCTCGCACGCCGGGCGACCCCTGCAGCTCAGCCACGGCGCCGGGTGGCTGCGGGAGCTCGGCCTGCCGGAGCTTGCCTCGTGGAGCGTCGAAGAGGGCCCCGGGGCGGTTCTTCGTGGGGGTCCGATCACGCCTCCTCGCCCGGGCTGAGCCTCCCGCGGCGACGCCGGCGATCAGTCGGGCGGCCAGGGCCCGAGCGTGACCTTCCCGGCCAGCTCTTCGACCACCTCGCGGGAGGCTCGACCGATGCCGCGGCGCAGGAAGTTGGCCGCGCCGGCCGCCGCACCCAGCACGACGGCCTCGCGCAGATTGTCGTGCGCCGCCCACACTGCGGCCAGAGCTCCCATCATGGCGTCGCCGCAACCTTCCCGAAAGCCGCGTTCGAACCGCGGCGGGGCGAGCTCCAAGGCCTCGTCCCCGTCGAGCACCAGGGCGGACAGCTCACCGCGCGTGATGATCACGCGTCGGGCACCGGCGTCGCGGAGAGCATGCGCAGCGGCCAACAACCGGGTGGGCCCGGACACATCCCCGCGCACGAACTCAGCGAGCTCCCAGTCGTTGATCTTCACCAGGTCGGGCTCGCCCCGCAGCGCGGAGTCCAGCCGCGGCGAGGACAGATCCACGAGCGTCCTCGCCCCGGCCGCGCGCGCGTCGGCGACGAGGTCGCGGTAGACCTCGAGCGGCAGCGACTCGCCCGGCATCGGGTTGGTCACCACCAGCCACCCGCAGCTGGTCGCATGCGATATCGAGAGCGAGCACAGCTCGTCGAGCTCGTGTCTGCCGGGCGGATCGCTCAGCGCCATCGCCACCAGCTCCCGCTGACCCGCCCGCCGGTCCACGACGTAGCACCCGCTCGGGCTCACCGCACAGACGAGATGCGTCGCGGGGCCAACCGTCTCGGCCAGCAGCGGGCGCAACAGGTGCCCGGGCTCGCCTCCCAGCAGCCCGCAGAAGATCGGCACGGCACCCATGCAGCGCGCCATCGTCGCCACCCACACTCCCTGCCCGCCGGCGTGGAAATGAACGCTCTGGCGCTCCGGGCCCTCCGCCTCGATCGTGACGGTCAACAGCGGGTGGGGCGCGAACACGGCTACGGCGGGTTCGTGCGTGGGGGAACGCGAGCCGCTGCGATCGCCCGTCTCGAGCTCAACCACCGGCCGTCACCATCACGCGGCCTGCCGCGAGAGGCCGGAGGCGCGCAGCACGCGTTCGACATCGGTGATCGAGACCAGCCCGACCGGTGCTCCCAGGGCGTCGACGACGACAGCTCGCCCGACGCGCGTGAACGCTGTGCGCGCCATCAGCTGCATCAGCTCCTCATCCTCGCCGACGATCAAGTCGGTGTCGCGATCGGCCGCCTCGGCGGCCGTCCGCTCGACACGAGTGGTGACCGCGCGGGACTGCATCCGGGTGAGGGTGAGCAGTCCGAGCGCCCGGCCGAGCTCGTCGACCACGGGGAAGGACGCGTAGCGGTAGGCCATAAAGTAGTCCCTGGCGGTCTCGGCAAGGGGTGTGTCGCCTGGGATGCTCACGACCGGACTGGACATGAGCTCGCGTGCGCGCACCCCTGACAGAGCCGCCTGCAGCTCGGCACCCGCGGCCTGCTGCCCGGCCGCCATCACGATGAACAGGCCGATCAACGACAGCCACAACCCCATCGGGGCGCCCGCGAGCAACTCGAGCAGACCGAGCCCGATCATCAAGTAGCCGAAGCCGCGGCCGACGGCCGCAGCCGTCTCGGTGGCAGGCTGGATCTCGCCGCTGCGGCGCCAGAGCAGCGCGCGCAGCACGCGGCCGCCGTCGAGCGGAAACGCGGGCAGCATGTTGAGCACGAATATGGCTGCGTTGACGTACGCCTGGTATTCGACCAGCGCACTCACCGCCCGCGGCGTTGAGCGGCGGCAGCAGCAGCGTTGCCACGCCGAAGCAGGCCGCGATCACAGCCGTGATCGCGGGCCCCGCGAGCGCATAGCGCAGTTCGTCGGCGGGCTCGTGGGCCTCGCCGCGCATCCGCGACACGCCGCCGAGCAGCCATAGGTCGATCTCGTCGACCTCGATGCCGTGCCTGCGCGCGACGATCGCATGGCCGAACTCGTGCGCGAGGATGCTGGCGAACAGCAGCAGCACGCTCGCCAGCCCGAGCGCGTAGGAGGCCGCGGGGCTGATGCCGTGGACGGCTTCGGGGAAGTACGAGCTCCCGAGCGCGTACGTGAACAGCGCCACGATCGCCAGCCACCACGGGCTCAGTCCCACCGGTATCCCGGCGATGCGGGCTATGCGGTAGCTGCGTCCGGGCATCTTCTCTGCACCCCAAGCTAGATCCCGCGGCGCGCGTGGGCATCCGGGCTTATGCCGGATGACGGAGGCGCTGGATACGGACGGCCACGGTGGGCGACCCGATTCGGAGGGTCGACCGTCTGACCGGGCAGCGGCAGCGAGCGGGGCGCAGTTAGGTGGAAAGTCGCCGCGGCGGACGTGGTTTACCCGAATGACGCCGCGCTCTGGCGGACCTAGGGTGCGATCTGAGATGCACACCCCGATCACGTCAGAGCGAGAGGCGTTCGGCTTGGCCCTCGACGTGCCGGTCGTGCACATCGGGGCCGACAGGTTCAGCTCCGCTGGACAGCAACCGGCGGCCGATCATGTCGAGTGAGAGCCCTGGCGCGCGCATTGGCGCCCACGCATGCCGACGCGATTGTGGGCTTCCTGGAGGGCGCCCAGGTGCGCTTCGAGCTCGTGGCCCACGAACCCTCCATGAGCACCACAATGAAGGCTCATGCCGTCCACATGACGCCGGAGCAGGTTGCGAAGACCATCGTGCTTCACGACGGCAGCGCCTACGTGATCGTCGCGGTCACGGGAAGCGACCGCCTCGACCTTCACAAGCTGCGCGAACTGCTCGGTGCCACTCGCGAGCTACGGCTCGCGAGCGAGGACGAGATCGCGCACGACTTTCCGTCACTCGAAGTGGGCGCCATCCCGCCGTTCGGGCCGATGCTGCCGGCGGCCGAGGTGATCGACGGCGCGCTCGCCACCCAGCCGCGCATCCTCTGCCCAGCAGGCGATCATCGCCACTCCGTGATGGTCGACCCGCGCGACGTGGTGCGGATCACGGCCGCCACCGTCGCCGACATCCGCGAAGAGTGAGCGCCCAACCCCCCACCCTGCCCCTGGGCGAGCACGAGGTGCTCGCGGCGCTGCGCACCGAGGCACATCCGTTGACGGGCGACGGGCGAGACTACGACGCACTGATGGCGCTGGTGGGCGACGCGAGCATCGTGCTGCTGGGCGAGGCCAGCCACGGCACGCACGAGTTCTACCGCGAGCGCGCGCGCATCACGCGGCGCCTGATCACCGAGCACGGCTTCACGGCGGTGGCGATCGAGGGCGACTGGCCCGACGCCTACCGCGTCAACCGCTACGTGCACGGAGACGGCCCGGATCGAGACGCCGAGGAGGCACTGCGCGGCTTCGCGCGCTTTCCCGACCTGGATGTGGCGCAACGCCGACGTGCTCGACTTCGTCGGCTGGCTGCGCACGCTTCAACGAGCGCCGCCACCACACCGCTCGCAAGGTCGGCTTCTACGGGCTCGACCTCTACAGCCTCGGTGCCTCGATGGAGGCGGTGATCGACTATCTGGACGTGCAGGACCGGCAGGCGGCCGAGCGCGCACGCGCGCGCTACGAGTGCCTGCAGCCGTATGCCGGCGATGGCCCGGACTACGGCCAGGCGGTATTGCGGGGCGTGGACGAGCCGTGCCGCCGGCACGTGATCGAGCAGCTCGTGGAGCTGCGCCGGCGCGCCGGCGAGTACCTCGCACGAGACGGCGTCGCGGCCGAGGACGAGTACTTCTTCGCCGAGCAGAACGCGGCCATCGTGGCGAACGCGGAGGAGTACTACCGCACGATGTTCGGCGACCGTGCCGGCTCCTGGAACCAGCGCGACCGCCACATGGCCGACACGCTCGACCACCTCCTGGCGCACCTCGACCGTCACGGCGGCATAGCGAAGGTGGTCGTGTGGGCGCACAACTCACACGTGGGCGACGCGCGCGCAACCGAGATGGGTACGCGTGGCGAGCTCAACATCGGTCAGCTGGTGCGCGAGCGTCACGGGCACAACGCCGTCAGCGTCGGCTTCACGACTTACTCGGGCACGGTCACCGCCGCTTCCGACTGGGGCGCGTCCGCCGAGCGAAAGCGCGTCCGCCGGGCGCTACCGGACAGCTATGAGGCGCTCATGCACGCCACCGACCTTCCCGCCCTGCTGCTCTGCCCGCTCGCCGCCGGGGAGGGTGGCCGCGCGCTGCGTGAGCCTCGCCTGGAGCGCGCGATCGGCGTGATCTACAGACCCGACACCGAGCGCCAGAGCCACTGGTTCGGGGCCAGCGTGGCGCGGCAGTACGACGCGCTCGTGCACATCGACGCAACGCGCGCGGTCGAGCCGCTCGAGCGCACCCCCACATGGGAGCTAGGCGAGCCCCCCGAGACCTACCCCAGCGGGCTCTGAGGGAGACGACCGCCCCGCTCGCGCCTACGAGCGACATGATCGCCCCGCCGCCACTCAGAGGGCCGGCGCGGGAATGACGGAGCGCAGCTGTGGCAAGCCGAGCGTGCGGACGCGGCACAGCACCATCTCCAGCATCGAGCAGTTCTGAAGCTCTGGGAGAAAGTGCGACTCATCCTGCGCTGTCTCACCGAGCCGGGTCGGGAGAAGCTACGGACGCGAGGGAGCTCGGCGCGCGCGACGCTGACCGGGCACACCAACGCGACCGGCGAGGAGCCGACATGAGCGAGACCGACCCCAGCATCATCGACCGCAACGTCGAGAAAGTGCACATCTGGTTGAACGAGCTCTCACAGGAGCTCGGCGAGGAGGATCGTCAGTACGCCTACCGGGCCCTCCGCGCGGTGCTGCACGCGCTCCGCGACCGGCTCACCGTCGATGTCGCAGCGAAGCTCGCAGCCCAGCTGCCGACCTTCATCCGCGGCGTCTACTACGAGGACTGGGACCCTAGCCGCACGCCCGTGTCGCTTCACGATGTCGGAGCCTTCCTTGACCGTGTCGCCAGCGAGGGGCACATGGCCGGTGAGACAGAGGCCTCGCTCGCCGTTGCCGCGGTCGCGCGGGTCCTGCGTCGCCACGTCTCTTCCGGGGAGATCGACGCCGTGCTCGCCGTGCTCCCCGACGACTTCCGCGTCCTGGTCGAGGCCTAGCGTCATGCCCCCGCCGGTGGTCGGCCTGGGCACGCTTCGCCGGCTGGCGGTGCTCGAGCCCGAAGGCACCCCGGTGCTGAGCGTGTACCTCACCCTGGAAGCGCCTCCTCTTGGGCCCTGCGAAGCGGAGCTCCCGCGTCTCGTCGGAGGGCTTTCAGCAACCCTCGGGACCTCCCCGATCAGCCGTGTCCGCGGGAGCCTGAGCACGCTGCCGGCGTTCGCGCACGGGACACGGGCGGTGGTGCTGTTCTTCGCCGCGGATGGATCGGAGCTGGAGCTCGTGCCGTTGCCGGAGCGCGTCGCCCCGATGGCGGTATTCGACGCCCAGCCCTGGCTCGAGCCGCTCGTCGACATATGCAGTCCCGGTGACCGCCGTGCACCCCTGCTCGATCCACTGCCACGAGGTCTCGGCCGGTCGCCACACGCCATCCCGGACGCGCTCGTGGGTGCTCGTAGGGAGGGGATCGCATGTCTGTGAGGACCGGCGCGGTCACCAGGCTCGACGATCCGCCGTTCGTCCTGGCGCCCCCCGGACGCGCCTTCCGCGATCGAACTGATGCCGGTGAACGACTCGCGGTGCTGCTCACGCCGTTCCGCGCCGAACGGCCTGTCGTCGTCGGGATGCCGCGGGGCGGCGTGCCCGTCGCCGCCGAGATCGCGCGGGCACTCGACGCGCCCCTCGACGTGGTGGTCGTGCGCAAGATCGGCGCGCCGTGGAACCCGGAGTACGCGCTCGGTGCGGTCGCCGAAGGCGGCGCGCACGTGCTCGACCGGGACACGGCACACGCACTCGGACTGTCCGAATCGGAACTGCAGACGCTGACCAGGAAGACCGAGCGTGAGCTCTCTGAGCGCGCCCGGCGCTACCGGGGCACGCGTAAGCCGCTGGCCATTGCGGGACGCACCGTGATCCTCGTCGACGACGGTCTCGCGACGGGCCGCTCCGCGCAAGCGGCGATCCAAGCGGTGCGCCGGCGTGGAGCCGCGCGTGTGATCCTCGCGGTCCCCGTCGCTGCGCCGGAGTCCGTCGAGGCACTGCGCGGCGCGGCGGACGAGATCGTGTGTGTCGAGATTCCCGAGGAGCTCTGGGCCGTCGGCGTGTGGTACGAAGACTTCCGCCCCACCTCCGACGAGGAGGTCGCGTCCCTGCTCGCCGAACTGGGACAGAGCGGCCCCGAAGGCGGTGAGCGAGATGGCTCGAACGCTGCGCGGCGCGCGGTGGTGCCCGCTACGGGCGCACCGGCCGTGCAGGAGCTGAGCATCGACCTCGGTCCGACGCTCGCGCTGAGTGGCGACATGACCGTCCCGGCGGACGCGCGCGGAGTGGTTGTATTCGCGCACGGCAGCGGCTCCAGCCGCCTGAGCCGACGCAACCGCGCCGTCGCGAGTGAGCTCGTGGAGGCGGGCTATGCGACGTTGCTGTTCGACCTCCTGACTCCGCACGAGGAGCTGGACCGTGCCAACGTATTCGACATCCCGCTGCTCGCCGCGCGACTCGTTTCAGTGACTGAGTGGCGCGAGCGGCAAGACCTCGTCGCCGCGCTGCCGCTCGGCTACTTCGGCGCCAGCACCGGCGCCGCCGCGGCCCTCGCCGCCGCGGCCCAGCTCGGCGACCGTGTGCACGCGGTGGTCTCCCGCGGCGGGCGTCCCGACCTCGCAGAAGGCCTCGCCGCCGTGCGTGCGCCGACGCTCCTGATCGTAGGTGGAGCCGATCACCAGGTGCTCGAGCTCAATCGCATCGCCCAGCGGCAACTGCGCTGCCCCAATGAGCTCGCGATCGTGCCAGGCGCCACGCACCTCTTCGAGGAGCCCGGCGCCCTCGCGCAGGTCAGCCGCCTGGCGATCGACTGGTTCGGAGCCCACCTCACATCGGGGCGCCGGACCGAGATCCACGCGACACGGTCCTAGCCGGTGACTCAGGCACGGGCTTTGTCAGTGGTGCTTGGGGTGTCGCCTGGGCGTCTTGAAGGTGAGCGTTTGCGTTGCGATCGCGGTGCTCTTGGCGCTGGTGTGCGCTTCGTTGACGTGCAGTGTGACCTTCAGCGTGTGGTGTGATTTCAACAGGTGCCTACCGGTGCTGTTGAGGCTTATTCGCACCGCCTTGCTCTGTCCGGCCTTGATCGTGACCGTCGCACGCGCGTATCGGAAGTGGAGCTAGCCGGGCTCGAACCGGCGACCTCCTGGGTGCGATCCAGGCGCTCTCCCAGCTGAGCTATAGCCCCGGGGCTTCCCGGCTTCGCACTCGGGCGCCGGGTGGGAAGATTGTAGTGGCAGCCAGCCGGGCTTTCGCGCTGCGCCCGAGAGCGGCGTGCCGGCGCGCGCGGGGACCCCCTGTGCGCGCGGGAGGCCGTCCGACGCGTCGCTAAGGTTTCGCCCAGTTCATGGGATTCCTCGAAGAGGCCATCCGCGAACACTTGGAGCTGCAACGCCGCCGCGGCGGGGATCCGCGCCAGATCGCCATCGCCGAGCGTGAGGCGCTCGAGCCCCTGGTTCCCGGCCACACGCCCAGCGTGGGCCGAGGGGCCCGCGCTCTTCGACCACGAGCAGCCCGCCGAGGCTCAACCGGTGCCGTCCGGACGGCCGCTGGTCGAGCCCGCTCACGAGCTCGCCGCTCACGCCGGCCGAGCAGCCCGCGCCGGAGGCCGCCCAGGCGGTCGGCGAGCGAGCCAGTGCGGCGCAGGTGGCCGACCGGCTCGCGTCGCAGGTCCCGGGGGCGTCCGCTCTGGATCAGGAGACCGCCGAACTGGACATGAGCGCCGTCCTGGGTCTCGCCGAAGAGTCGGGCGAGCCCCAGCTCGATCGCCTCCCCGGACATCCCGGCGTGCACGAATTCGGACCGGTGCGCGCGCAGCGGATCGTCCCGGACCCCGCCGCCCCCGTTGCGGGCACCGAGGACTTCGAGTGGGAGATCCCGGGCGTCTCGCAGTCTCCCGGCGCCGGCGCCTGAGAAGCCGGCCGCTCGCAGAGCCCGTTTACAGCAGCCGACGTTACGGGTAAGGCCAGGCTGCGCCGGCCCCGCTGGCGGCATCCCAAAAGGGGGGAGCGCGGGCGCTACTTGGTTCTGACCGCCGCCGCGAAAGGTGTAGGAGATGAACGTTCGCGTGAAGCAGGGCTCTGTGTGGGCCCCGCTCACTGGCTGCCGGTACTTGGCGTCAGTTGTGTTGCTCGTATCCGCCGTGTCCGCCTCGCTGCTGACGATGGCGCCGGTCTCAGAAGCCCAGGCACGCACCCGCAAACACGTGCCCAAAGTGCTGCTCGTGGGCGAATTCCACGGCAGGAAGGGTAAGTACCACACCATCCAGGAAGCCGTCAAAGCGGCCCAGGAAGGGGACTGGATCCTCCTCGGCCCGGGCGACTACAAAGAGGCGAGCGCCGAGACGCTCCCGGACGGCATGGGCGACGACCGTGCCCCCGCCGACATCCTGGTCACCACGCCGAACATCCACATCCGCGGCATGGACCGCAACACGGTGATGATCGACGGCACCAAGCCCGGCTCGCCACAGTGCAGCCCGGCTGAAGCCGACCAGACCTTCGGGGCTCCCCAGGAAGGCGCGTTCGAAGGGCAACAACGGCGTGGTCGTCTACAAGGCCAGCGGGGTCAGCCTGCAGAACTTCTCCACCTGCAACTTCCTCGGCTCGAACGCGGGCGGCGACTCGGTCTGGTTCGACGGCGGCGGCGCGACCGGCAAACAGGAGATCGGCTCCTGGGTGGGCGAATACCTGAGCTCCACCTCCACCTACTGGGGCGGGGTCGAAAAGCCCTCCGACGAGTACGGGATCTACGCCTCCAACACCACCGGACCCGGGTACTTCGTGCACACCTACGCCAACAACATGTCCGATTCGGGTTACTACATCGGAGCGTGTCCGGACTGCAACGCCACCATCGACGACGGCACCGCCGAAGGCAACGACCTCGGCTACTCGGGCTCGAACTCCGGCGGTCACGTGGTGATCGAGAACTCGCTCTTCAAGAACAACGAGGAGGGCGTCGCCACGCAGAGCCAGAACAACGACGACGCCCCGTCCCCGCAGGACGGCCGCTGTCCGGAAGGCAAGCCCAACCCGAGCCCGCCCCCGGGCGCCCAGCGCAAGGACATCTGCTGGGTGATGATCCACAACCGCGTGATCGAAAACAACAACGGCGCCACGCCGACGAGTGACAGCGCTCCCGGCCTGGTCGGCACCGGCATGACGATCGCGGGCGGCCGTAACGACCTCGTGGCCGAAAACACCTTCGCCGGCAACGGCGCGTGGGGCATCCTGCTGCTCCCCTATCCGGGGGTCCAGGAAAGGCCGCCGCCACAGATTCCCGCCGAAGACGACTGCCGCGGCGGCATCAAAGCCGGCGAAGGCGAAAGCGAAACGTGTGACTACGAGGCGTATGAAAACGAGATCGAGGGCAACACGTTCTCCGCCAACGGCGGCTTCGGGAACCCCTCCAACGGCGACATCGGCGAAGTCGCGAACCCGGTGCCCGGCACACAGAACAACTGCTGGCACGGCAACGTCGAGGGGGCGGGCGGGGAACCCAGCAGCGAACCGGCCCTGATCCAGGCCACCCACGGCACCTGCGAACAGCCGAACACCGGCGGTGAGCCCGTCACCAGCGTGCTGGCGGTCCAGGCCACGTGCGACTCGCAGCTGCTCGCGAAATGCCCGTCGGTCCCGGGCGAGGAATACCCCCGCAGCGAAGACGTGCAGCTGCTGCCGCTGCCCGCACAGGAAACGATGCCCAACCCGTGCGAAGGGGTTCCGCGTCTGCACAACCGCTGGTGCCGCCGGGGAAAGCCGATCGGTTAGCGATAGAGGAGACAATCGGCGTCCGGTGGGGGGCGGGCTCGACCGGCGGCAGGTGGCGAGCAAGCCCGACCGGCAGGAGAGCGCGGGAGGAGTCGCGCCGGCGTTGGCGACCCGAACCGTGGGGGTCACCGCGCCGGTCGCCCCCCGGCTGGATACTTGGGGGAGTGTCCGCGCAGAACGTCGAGGTCGTTCATCGCCTGTACGCGGTCTGGCGGCGGGACGGATTCGGGGTGGTGCCCGAGCTGATGGACCCGGCGATCGAGTACGTGAACCCGAGCTACGCCGTCGAGCCCGGCATCCGCCGTGGGTATGAGGGCTTTGCAGCCGCGGCAGAGGCCGTCACCAGCATCTACGGCGACTACGAAATCGACGACCCTGAGTTGCAGGATCTCGGCGAGCAGGTGCTCGTGCGCGCTTGGGTGAAAACCCGCAGCCACGCGAACGCAGTACCGATCGAAGCTGAACGCGGTTACGTGTTCGAGCTCCGCGACGGCAAGGTGCTGCGTTTCGCCTGGTTCAACGATCCCGCCGAGGCGCTCGAGTACGCCAACCGCTAGGGCGTTTCGCGGGCACGCCCCGTGGGGTATGCTGCGCGGCGGCGCGAGCTCCCGCTTCGCCCTACGGGTGATGCGGAGCCGGCGTCGATCTCCACTTGGCAGGGAGGCCTGGACGGAAGGGATGGAGTCGGAGGGGCTTGGTGTTCGTGCACAGCCCGAGAGGGCCCTTCGGGCACGAACGACCAGGCTCCCTGCCGTAATCGCGTTCACCTGCGGGTTCACCATCGCGACCCCGCAGGCCCACGCTCACGCTCGCCGACCTGAGCGTTCCCCCGGCGCACGTGTCCGGATGCGCAACTCGGCGCCGGTGAGCGGGTTACCGTTACATCCGCCGACCGTGGCGGCACACCCGAGACACAGGGGGGAGTACATGCGTCACCTGATGCGTCGATCAAGCCTGCGCGGGCTCATCGCGATTGCGAGCGTCCTCGCCGTGGCAGCAGTAGCGGTGGTTCCCGGGCTCAGCTCCGCGAACGTGAACGTGAGCACGTCCGGATGGGCGTGGGCGAACCCCACCCCGCAGGGCAGAACGCTCTTGAACATCGCCTTCTCCGGTGGCGTCGGTTACGCCGTCGGTCTCGGCGGAACGGCACTGTCCACAAGTGACGGCGGCCAGTCCTGGACCGGCCTCACCACCGGTACCTCCGCGGATCTCGAACGCGTACAGGTACTCAGCCCGACGACCGTCGTGGTCGGTGGCGGCGAAGGGTGTGTGACGCGGATCTCCGAAAACGGCGGTCAGCTGTTCCGGCGCATCTTCAATGTGGCGGAATCGGGTTGTTCGGAACCGGTGGCGGCGTTCAGCTTCACCTCTCCCAAGGAAGGCTTCCTGCTGCTCAAGAACGGCTCCGTGGAGATCACCACCGACGGTGGTGAAAGCTTTGCCCGCCGGACCGGAATTCCGGGCACCCCGGCCTCGAGCGGTGGAGGCCCGCTGAGTGGTATCGACATCCATTTCTTCAGCTCTTCGAAGGGCATCGCCTTCGTCGGACAGCCCGGCGGACCCGCCTCGGCATACACCACCCCTGATGGAGGCGTTTCGTGGACATCGGTGGCGGTGCCGGCGAACTCGGTCGTCACCTCGGTCCACTTCTTCAACGAAAAGGTGGGCTACGCGATCGGCCCCAACACCCTCCTGCGGACCGTCAACGGAGGCGAAAAGTGGGAAGCACAGACGATCGCGGGCGGCAACTCCTTCAGGACGATCGACTGCTCGAGCGAAGAAACCTGCCTGCTCACGGTGACCGGCGGCAACCAGCTGATCAGGACCACCGACGGGGGCAAGACCGACACCGTCAACACCCCGTCGAGCTCCCTGATCTACGCGGCCGCATATGCGAACCCGACCAGGATCGTCGCCGTCGGTGAGAGCGGGGCGACCGTCCTCTCCTCCGACGGGGGTGGAACATTCACCTCCGCCAGCGCGGACATCGGCGGCCAGTACGGCCGTCTGCGGACGGGCCCGGGCCAGATGCTGCTGGCACCGGGGGCCAACGGTGACGTCGCGATCTCGACCAACGGCGGCCAGGCCTGGCAGGTGCTCTCGACCCAGACATCCCAGGAACTCGTGGACGTGTCCTTCGGCACCACCACGCTCGGCTACGCGCTCGACGCCAGCGGGGGCCTACAGCGGACCACCAACGGCGGCGCGAGCTGGCAGACGCTCAGCCCGGGCACCAGCCGCAAGCCCTCGGCTGTGGCCGCGATCGGGGAAAAGACCGTGCTGCTGCTGGGTCCGGTGGGCATCAACCGGGCCGTCGGGGGCGGTGCCTTCGAACCGGCCACCGGGCCGGTCGCCGGCCGTGCGCCGGTGTCCGACTACCAGCTCGTGGGCAGCACCATCTTCGCCTTCGGAGCCAACACCCACACCCTGATCCGCTCCACCAACGAAGGCGCCCGCTGGAGCGCGATCCCGATGCCGTTGTCACACAAGAAGAACAAGGCCAAGAGAATCAAGGCCAGCCTCGGGGTGTCGATTCGCAGTGTGGCCTTCACCAGTCCCACCGCGGGACTGCTGCTGGACTCGCAGGGGCGGCTGTGGAGAACCGCCAACGGCGGGGCCAGCTGGGCGCAGTTGAACACTGTCGGCACAGAAGCCGGCGTACAGCTGGCCTTCGCGAGCCCGACGGCCGGGTTCATGAGCGTGTCCTCCTACGGCGGCGACGCCAAAGACGCGTACGTGCTGAGGACCACCGACGGCGGGCTCACCTGGCACCCCGAGGAGATCACGATCGGGTCGATCCCCGGGGGTGGCCTGGTGGCGACCAGCGCCACCAACGCCGCCGCCCTGGTCGACGGCACGACGGTCAGGGGAGAAGCGATCCACCGTCTGCTGTTCACCACCCAGACCGGTGGCGACGTGGCTGGGACCGCCGGACCCCTGCTCCTGAGCACGCCGATCCACGCCTTCTCCAAGAAGCGCCTGAAAAAGGTAAAGGGCGCGGTCAGGGTCAGTGGTGTCCTGCGAGGCGCCGTCGGCGGTGAGACCGTCGTGGTCGCCCGACGCAACCTCGCCGGCGGACCGTGGCAGAAACAGCGCGTTGTGGTCGGTGCCAACGGCGGCAGCTTCGCGACCACCTGGCACATCAGCCAGAGCTCGCTGTTCGTTGCCCAGTGGAGCGGCGACAGCGGACGCCCCGGTCAGGGCTCGGCCGCACTGACCGTCAACGTGACGGTGAAGAAGAAGAAGTAGCAGCAGCTGCGAATGGAGGCGGGGGTGGCCGTGCGAGGCGCCCTCGCCTCCAGTAGCGTCCGCGGCGATGACCGAGTTCGGAGACGGCCCCTTCCGTCGTGGCGAGCACGTGTGGGTGCTCCAGCCCGACGGCTCCCAGCGCGCCGCCGAGTACGTCGGCGTGGGGGAGGGGAGCGCCTGGTTCGGAGGGCCGCCCCAGGTGCTCGTCGTATACCCCGACACCAAGTCCGGCGAAGCGGTCGAGGTTGACCGCGTGCTCCCGCGCCACGGCTAGCACCGGCTCGGCCGGCACGCCGCCCCGAGCACATCGAGGCCGTCCTCGAGGGCGCTGACCGTGGGGCTGCATGGTTGTCGGGGGCTTGCGCGACCCCGGTAAACTCAGGGACCTCGGGGCCATAGCTCAGCTGGGAGAGCGCCTGCTTTGCAAGCAGGAGGTCACCGGTTCGATCCCGGTTGGCTCCACTCGAGAAGGGCCCGCAAATCGGCCGCAATTCCTGGCTGCGGGGAGCAGACAGACAAGGGGATCACAGCGGTGGTCTCGCATGTCGGTGCCGGGGCTTTCACAATCTCTTGACATTCAACCGCGGCTCGGGATAGCGTGGCCCCAGCGCGAGTGGGCGCGCCTGGAAGCGGCAGCGCGCGAAGGGCGTGCGCGCCGTACGCGCTCTGGACGAGGCCACGATCTCTTTACATGCTGACCGGATTCTTAGACCTCGCGCCCTCGACGAGTTCCCTGTTGCTGCGGCTTGGAGCCGACGTGCTCTGCGCGCTGGCGCTTGGCTACGTGCTCTATTTCCGGCGCTACCACCGGCACGATCTTGCCTTCGTCTACATCACCTTCAATCTCGGCGTGTTTGCGGCGTTGGCGGTAATCAGCGGTGGGAAGCTGACGGCGGCCGTTGGGTTTGGCCTGTTCGGAATCCTTTCGATCGTCCGCTTGCGCAGCGAGCCGTTCGACAATGTCGAGATCGGCTACTTCTTCCTCGCGCTCGTACTCGCGCTCGTCAATGGCCTTGGTCCCAGGGCGTGGATCGTGGCGCTGCTCGATGGGGTGTTGCTCGGTACGGTGCTGGTCGGGGATCACCGCCACCATCGCACGGTGCGGACGCAGATGGTCACGCTTGATCGTGTCTTCCCCGAGGAGGCTGCCCTGGCTTCTTATCTTGAACAGCAACTCGGTGCTGAGATCGTCTCGGTCACGCCCTTCTCGAGCGACTACGTCAGAGACATCTCGGTCGTCTCCGTTCGCTATCGGGGGTTTGCCGGCTGATGGATAGCGTCTTTCCACCACTCACATCCGTCCGGCCGATCTCTATGGAGATGACAAATCGGATCGCTCGCCTCCAGGAGCGGGTCGATCGCAAGTACGTGATCCCGCGCGATTTCTTCTGTACGGTCGCCCACGAACTCGCAAAAGGCTACTTCGTGATGGAGCTTCACGGGAGGCGGATCCTGTCCTACGACACTGCCTACTTCGATACTGACGAGCTTCTCTGTTACCGCAGCCACCTTCAGGGGCGCCGTCTGCGCTTCAAGGTGCGTTCGCGCAGATACCGCGACAGCGGTAGCTGCGTTTTCGAGCTGAAGTACAAAGACGGCCGTGGCAGAACGCTCAAGGAGCGGATCGACTATCCCTGGCAGATGCATGGGGCGGTCGATCACGAGGCGAGGGCTTTCGTTGTAGCGGGGCTTCAGCGCCGTTACAACATGGATTTCGCGTCCGAGCTGTCCCGCGCTCTCGACGTGAGATTCCGACGCGTGACCCTCGTCAGCCCCAGCGCACGGCACCGGATCACCTGTGACTTCGACGTTTCCTTCCGCTCCGTCCACGGCGGCGAGACGCAGCTTGGCGGCGACTATCTGATCCTCGAGACCAAGGGCGGTTTCGCACTATCCCCGGCTGATCTGTTGCTGCGATGCCACGGGCAACGACCCATCAACTGCAGCAAGTACTGCGTCGGCCTCGCTTCATCCGATCCCCGCGTCAAGAACAACCCCTTCCGACGCGTTCTCCGGCGCTACTTCGCCCTGCAAGATCAGACATGGGCCGCTCCTGGTTTCGCCATCAACCGCGGCCTCGACCATCTCTAGCGAACTCCCTGAACGTCGCGCCACCTCAATGCGTCGGGCGCACGATCTCGCCCACACACCTGCGCTGGCCGCTAGTGCGAGTCCCACGGCGGACAGAACGGCGAGCCCGCTCAGCAGACCTTGACAATCGTGGTGACGGACTTGGTCTGGTGATTGGCACCCTTACGATTCATCGAGACGAACCGCTCTGGAAGCTCTGTGGAAGCCTCGGCCGCCCGGATCTGAGCCATCCAGACCCGCAGAAATTCGGCGGACAGCCACAATTCCGTCGGCGTAGACCCACATCCGACCCGCTGCCATCCGCGTTCGCGCGCTCTTTGCAAGCAGGAGGTCACCGGTTCGATCCCGGTTGGCTCCACTGCAAGAAATGCCTGTAAATGGGGCAATTCAGCTCATGTCGACGGTGCATCCCAGGGCCGCGATGCAGGCAAAATGCGGGGCCGCTGCCCAATCGGAGCTCGCTCGAGGTCGACGGCTAGTCCGTGCCCAAGCATTACTCACGACGCCGATCAGTCTATGCGCGGGCGGCATCGGCAGCCTCCTGTTGTAATTGTCAACCCGCCGCCCTCTGATCGCGTCCGGGATGGCATGTCAAGCGATCACTTGAATCACCCAGGTGCCCAGGCGAACGGCCTGTAGCCGGGCAGACACCTCAGCTCTAGGATGGAGGGGTGCTCCGTCTTTTGTTGAGATCACCTTGGCTCAAGCGCCTGAGCCGGGGCGTGCCGGTCGCCCGGCTGCTGCTCGTCGCTGAGCTTGCCATCTTGGCCCAGCGTCATCTCAGCAAGCTCGACGCGACCCAACACCGTCGTCTGTTTTCGCTGCTCTTCCGAGCCCGAGGACGACCGCGCTCGCTCACTGCCGCCGAGCGTTTCGAGTTCGTATATCTCGTGGCGAGGCTGGAGCCGCGCCTGCTACTTGGGACATCCATAAGTCGACTTAGCCCGCTGCCACTGCCGAAGCGATTGCTGTACGGCCGTCGGGGCACCACCGCGCGCGCGGCTCTGTTGCGCCGAAACTGACAAGCCCGGCGCCCCCAACTAGGGTGGTGGCACCCGGGCTTGACGAAGGCGAGCCGGGCAGCTCAGATCGCCCGGCTTGAGGACCTCCAGCTGGCATGGCGCCGATCGTTGTCGAGTGCGCAGGAGGCCTCGAGTGACCGTCTGCCGGCATGTCAAGCGATCACTCGCGGCTCGTCAGAGTGCCCGGTTGGCATGACTGCACCGGGCGCGTTCTACGTGATCCAATGCGACTCGGAGGGTTTCGGACCCGCTGCGGCTCGTCGATATCGGCCTCGTGGCGGTCTCGAGACCTATCTCGGAGACTGGTGGCTACGCCGAGCTGGTCACAAACACCCCGCTCGTCTACGGGATCAAACAAAGGTTGGGCTTCGATACTGTGGAGCGGAGGGAGATGGTGCGGAACGCTCTCCTAATCGCAGGCGTGCTAGTGGCTGGCGGCTCAGCGGCGGTCGGCGGCGACGCCCGTGCCGCGACGCTGATCTGGCCAGAATCCAGGCAGCCAATCCCGAACGGGGGCGACGTGCAGCTATGGGAGGACTTTCACCTCGACGCGGGGCCGATGGCGATCCCGTGCCAGGCGACGCCGCCGTCAACGGTCGTAGTAAACGGGCAGAGCGTCGATGAAGTGCGCGAGCTCGGAGCGCCGACGTGGTCGGAATGCGGATCGGTCGCCGTCACCGGCGGTTGGGTGGCAATCGGCTTCGACGAGCGCGCGATGAAGGCCGTGGCAGTGCCGGCGGTCGCGCTGACCGAGCCTGACGGATGCACGTACGAGCTCGATGAAATCGAAGGTCACGAAAACGAGCTGGCCGGTTATGCAAGCTGGACCGTGAGCGGCTCCGCGACACTGACGGGCAGCCCGCCGCCCTCCGCCGAAGCCCCGTGCGCGCCCGAACTGCCGCTGAACGGCACGGTCGAGCTGTTCGGCCCGCAGGCCGGCGGCTTCGGCGTGATCCCGTGGGGGGCGCCGCCATCGCCGGGGGGCGAAGGCAGGCCAGAAGAAGGCGCTGCCGAGGACCTGAGCCAGCGGATGGTGACCGCGACGCGGCTTGCGAAGCTCGGTCGGCTGTTCTCGTCGGCCGCGAACGCGTCGTTCAACGCGACCGGCGCGGGGACGCTCGCCGTCGCCTGGTACGCGGCTGCACGCGGCGCTAGCTCGGCGCGCGCTCGTAGCGCGTCCCGCGTGCTGGTAGCGCGGGGCGCGACTGTGTTCTCTTCGCGAGGCACGAAGCGAGTGATCGTGACGCGCACGCGCCGCGGCCAGCTCCTACTCCGGCATGCCCCCCACCTGACCCTCACGGTGCGCGCAAGTTTCACGCCTCATGGCAGCGCCGCGGTCGTCGTTACGGGCAATTCATCGGCTCATCGCTGAGGATGTACAGCCCTCGGGCGATCCGCACGAAGCGCCCCACGCGACGAGAAGATCGAATAGGGAGGGATCAATGAGCGAGAGGGCGTATCGAGTTCTCGCGCTGGACGGGGGCGGTATCCGTGGGCTGATTCCGGCACGCGTGCTCGAGGAGCTGGAGGCGCGCACCGGTAGGCGAATCGCTGAAATGTTCGATCTCATCGCAGGGACTTCGACCGGAGGGATCCTCGCGCTCGGCCTCAGCAAGCCCGGCGACGGCAGGCAACCGCAGTTCACGGCGGCCGAAATGTGCGGCCTCTACCTGCATCAGGGCGCAAATATCTTTCCGCACTCGCTGTTTCAAGACGTAAAGACTCTGCATGGGCTAGCGGACGCTCGTTACCCCTCGGCGCCGATCGATTCGATCCTAAGCGAGCGGTTCGGTAAGACGATGCTCTCCGCGGCGCTCACCGAGATTGTGATTCCGAGCTATGACCTATCCCGGCCGGGACCCTTCTTCTTCAAGAGGGAGTACGCCAGAAACGAGCAGGAAGACTGGGATGTTCCAATGGCACTAGTCGCACGTGCAACCAGCGCCGCGCCGACGTACTTCGACCCCGCCGTCTTACCTTCTGTCACGGCAGACCGCGATCATGCCCTCGTGGACGGCGGCACATTCGCCAACAACCCGACACTATGCGGATATGTCGACGCTCTGCGTCTGAGGAAGGAGAAATCGAGCATCGTCGTCGTCTCGATCGGGACGGGTCTGCCCCCGCAGACCGTCGGCAGCGGCCCGATCCCTATCGAACCGGCGGACGCGGGAGACTTTGGACTGGTCAAGTGGGCCCGCCCGATCCTCGAGGTCGTATTCGACGGCGTGCCAAAGACCGTCGAGTATCAAATGAATGTCATCCAGGGTGCACACCCTGAGCCGCTCGCGTACCACCGGCTGCAGAGCAAGCTTCCGACCGCCTCGCATTCGCTTGACGACGCCTCGCCAGAGAACTGCGCCAAGCTCCTCGTCGATGCGCAGACCCTCATCGACGAAAGCGGCAACGAACTGGACGCGATCTGCCGCGATCTCGAATAGCAACGAGCACGGTCGCGGCCCGAGACCTTCTCCTGCCTTAGCGAGCGATCACTCTGCGCCCATAGGCCAGATGTAGACTCCCGGCAGTGACTTTGGTCCTATTGACGGGCGCGACGCGCGGGATCGGCCAGGCCGGCGCAGTCGAGCTCGCGTCGCAAGGAGCCGAGGTCGCACTCGTCGGACGAGACGCCGGGCGCGTGAGCGCTGTCGCCTCAGAAGCCAGGGCAACGGGCGGGGGTGCTCCCGTGCACGAGCATGTCGCCGACCTGATGCTGATGGCCGACGTCCGAGCCCTGGCGGATGACGTGTTGGCGAGTTATGAGCACATTGACGTTCTGGCCAACAACGCCGGCGCGGTCTTCGCCTCGCGCAAGGAGACATCGGAGGGCTTAGAGCGGACGTTCGCTCTGAACCATCTCGCACCGTTCCTGCTTACAAACCTGCTGCGCGAGCGTCTGGCAGGTGGGCGCGTGGTAACAACCGCGTCTGGCGCTCACAAAGCTGGGCGTCTGGACCTCGATGACCTACAGGCCGAGAGCTCCTACTCCGCCATGCGCGTGTATGGCACGTCAAAGCTGTGCAACATCCTGTTTACGCGCGAGCTGGCCAAGCGCGCGCCCGAGCTTTGTGCCAACTGCTTTCACCCCGGCGTCGTGCGCACGGGCTTTGGCAAGAACGAAAATGGACTCTTGAGAGTTCTGACCACCATCGGCGGGCCTTTCCTTCGCTCACCGCAACGTGGCGCTCGCTCGCTCGTCTGGCTCGCTCTGTCCCCGGAGGCCGCCGCTCTCGACGGAGCCTATGTCTACGACGAGAAGGTCGCTCAGCCGGATGCCCAGGCACAGGACGAGACGCTCGCCGAAGGGCTCTGGGAGCAGAGTGCCCAGCTGGTTGGTCTGTCCGCCATGGCCGCCTGAACCCCAGGGCCTGGCGACGAACCGACCGGTGCGCGGCACGAACGCATCGCGGGAGCGAAGGGTGACAGGAGGGTTCTGACCTCCTGCCGCCCTGGCAGAAGGTCGTCCCTTCAGTGCGTGGCTTCCCAGAAAACGTTGCGAGACTCCCCCAAGATGCCTCCCACCGATGCCCTCGTCCCGAGCGAGCGCGAGAGCCGTCCTTCCGGGGACGCTCGCTCGCCTCTGAGACGAGCAGTCTCGGCTGTTGCTGCGAGCCTTGGGATTCGCCGGCGGCGGGGCCTTAGCTACTGAGCCTGTCGCCACGTTGAAGCGGCCCCGCCCCCGTGGGAGGTGGCCGCTTCGGTTGCCGGAGAGGGGTGGTCTACTTCCTCTTGGTCGCCGTGCCGAGTGCAAGCGTCAGGCGCCGCGAACTCTGCGCGATCTTGCCCGAGAGGTCCGTCGAGGAGACTGCGAGAACCTTTAGGTGGCCCCCGCGGTCGGCCAACCGCCTGCTGCTGTTGGCGAGCTTCACCTTGAGCGTCTTCGAGACACCTGGGGCGAGGTTGTAACGGACGCTGCCGAACTGGAGGGCGACGTTCCGCCCAGCTAGCTTCGCACCTCTGGCAGTGCGTAGCGCGAGCGTGCCGGTGCAGTTGCCGGGCGAGGGCGCCGCGCGCCAAGGGTGGCAACGGGCGAGCCCTCCCGGTACCGGGAGAATCATGGCCTCCCGATCGGCAGAGGGATCACACGGGAAGTCGCTCAGGCCACACAGCCCTCGGGGCGATCAGCGGATAGCCAACCGACCTCGCACGGCTGGTTTGCGCGCGTTCGCGAGCGCACTCGCGGCTGCCAAGCACCCTGCCGGATTGGACCATGAGCAGCAGTCCGGCACGTCACGGAGTGGACGATCGCTTTCGCACAATCGCGGTCGTATCAGCGACGGACGCTGGCGAGTGATCACCCTCATGCCGACCGCCCGGCTCACGATGTTTGGGCAGCACGCCGATTCCGCTGCCCAAACCCCACCTAATCGCGCCTAATAGGAGCTTATCCGGGCCGCGGTGGGCCGGCCCTGAGCCCGCCTAAACGCCCCAAAACCGGCGGATCCGGTGGTTTTGCCGTGCCGCTTTGCAAGCAGGAGGTCACCGGTTCGATCCCGGTTGGCTCCACTGGCGACAGGGATAGTCAAGCGCATTCCAACCCCCTCGTAGCGCCATGGGCGCCATTCATCGCGCGTACCGTTCGGAGAACTCGGTGCTGTGTTTCGCGCGGAGCGCGAGCCTCGACGCGCGCTGACATGGCCGAGGAGACTCGTCACGCAGAAAGTGCACACCAACACGGCCACCGCCACGCCGACGACGCCCATCACGAGCACGATCACAGCCACGGTCTGGTAGATCCGTCGATCCTGCGCTCGCGCGCCGGAGTCAGGGTGGTCCTGATCTCGCTCGGGATCCTAGGCGCCACCGCCGTCGTCCAGACCGCGATCTACCTCGCCACGGACAGCGTCGCGCCTTGTTGGCCGACCTAATTCACACGCTGGCGATGCGCTCACCGCTGTCCCGCTGGGCGCCGCCTTTCTGCTGCGCTGGCCGTCGGCTGAGCGTCGTGCCGGCCTAGTCGTCGCTCACAGGCCGAGGGTAGCGGCGAGCGAGCGCCGTCCGGCCCCTGCGGAAAACCCCAACGCCGGCCGGCCTTCGGCTACTGTTGCCCTCGTGAGGGGGAAGCGTCGTCTGGGGGTTGCGCTCGCGGTGTCCCTGCTCGCCCTCGCGGCGGGCACGGGCCCCGCCGCGGCCGACACGACGCTCGGCAGCAGCCTCGCGGACCCGAACGAAGGGGCGAGCTTCGGCGGGTCCGCGGGCATCACCGCCTACCAGGTGGCGGCGGGCGGGGAGACCCTGACCGCGCCGGCCGACGGCACGATCACCTCGTGGTCGGTGCGCTCGGCCGACGTAGGCGCCGAATACGAGCTGCGCATCATCCGCCCGGGCGCGGGCGGGACGTTCACGGCCGCCGGCACGAGCGCGCCCCAGCGCATCGTCGGCCCCGGCGACCTCGTGCGGGGGCCCTACGCGGTGAGCCTCCCGGTGAAGGCGGGGGACATGGTGGCGCTCGACGTGCTCGCCGGCGCAGGCGCTCCGATCAACAACACGGTCGCCTCCGCAGCCGACGAAATGAACTACTTCAACGACCCGTTCGCCGACGGCCTGAGCGCCTCGCCGGTCATCCCACCGCCGCTGGGAAGCAGCCAGGAGCTCCTGCTGCACGCGACCTTCAGGCCCGAAGCGGCCAAAGGACCCGAAACGGGCGGCGGCGGCGGGGGAACCCCCGCCCCCCCGCCCGTCGCCCGGCTGAGCGCACAGGACATCACGGGCTCCCTGCGCCTCGACGCCTCGGCGAGCGCGAGCGGCGGCAGCCGCATCACCGGCTACAAAGTCAGGCTGGACGAACCCGCGGGCTCGAGCGACCTCGAATGCGGCGGCGGCTCGCCCGTCGTCATCCCGAGGTTCTCCGCGGCCGCGCGCGGCACCGCCACGCTCACCGTCACCACGGCCGACGGGCAGAGCTCGAGCACCAGCGTCCCCTACTCCGGGCCCCGCCATGCGCCCGCTTCTGCGGCGCGCGGCCAAAGGCGCGCACGCGGCGACCAACCTGCTGCTGCCCGAGGTCGTCGACTACCAGTGCCTCCCCGCCCAGAGCAACCCTGCGACCACGGGCCCCGTGACCGAACAGAACTGCGAAATGCACGCGGGCATCGTGCACGTCCGCGGCTGCGGACTCACGGAAGTCCCTGCGCTCTGCGGCGGGGTTCCCACCCCCGAGCGCCACATCATCGAAGCCCACCTGATCCCGGAAAAAACCGTCCGCGCGCGGTTGGGGTGCGAAGGGCCGCGAGCGATCTTCGCCCGCGACGGTGCGCGCGCCCGCGCGAGCTCGGGGGCGAGCCTGAACACGCAGATATCCCGCGAGCAGCAGGTCCTCGCCTCGCTGATGGACAACTTCTACGTCTCGACCAAGCCCGTGCTCGTAAACGGCGTGCTCGTGACGCCCGCCGCGGGCGCGGCGATCGTGCTCGCGGTGGGCGGCCTGGAGAGCACGTCCTTCATCAAGCACTACGGCGTCTACCTGGTGAGCTCCAACTCGATCGAGGGCCTCGGCGGCTTCCCGCTCCAGCACGGCAAGCTCGACCTCGACGTGAGCAGGCTCGGCGCCGCAGAAGTGCCGTTCGCGAGCTTCGCGATCAAAAACCCCATCACCTTCGGGCGCTTCACCCAGCTTGCGGTGGGCGCCGCGCTCGAGCAGTTCGGAGGCGTGCCCTCGCTGCCCATCCAGGGCTCCTTCACGGCCACCTTCGTGCAGGGCGGGGCAACGGTGCTGGCCTTCAACATCGTCCTCAACAAGCTCTTCAGCAACCCGCTCGACGACGCGCCCTTCACCGGCTCTACGACCCTCGTGACGAACAACGAGAGGGGCCTCGAGCCCACCACCCTCGACCTCAACGTGCCCGACCTGAACCTCGCGGGCGTGCTCGATCTCAGCAACCTGAAGCTGCACTGGGTCGGCGCGACGAACGAAATCTCGGGCAGCTTCGGCGTCGGAGTGGATGAGGCCCACGGCGCCGTCGGAGGCACGCTCGCCTTCAAGGGCAACAACTTCCTGCGCGGGTCGGCCTTTTACCAGGCCGACGAGGGCGGAGGCATCCAGCTGGTCGGGCCGCTGTTCCTGATCGGCATGGAAGAGGGGCTGACGCTCTACCAGCCGGGCGCCCCCGGAAGCGCGACCACGCTCTTCGGCACGGCGGACCTCTCCGTCGGACCCGCCATCAGCAACAAAAGCTGCGGCGTCGCGCAGGCTCACGGCCAGGCGGAGCTCAGCTTCTATCCGGGCCCGTTCACCCTCACGGCGATCAACACCCTCGAGCTGTTCTGCATCCCGCTGCGCCAGAGCTACATGACGGCGAACTCCGACGGCTACGTGGAGATGGGCGGCAACATCCAGCTCGACGTCCCCGAAGTCTTCAGCGTCCACGCGAACCTCGACGGTCAGGCCTACCTGGACGTGAAAAACCTCTCCAGGAGCCACTTCCAGATCGACGGGTCGGCCAGCGGCACCCTCGTCCTCCCGGACCCGATAGGCCACGTCTCGCTGAGCGCCGAAGCCGTCATCTCCGACCTCGGCGCCGGAGTCTGCACGGACGTGAACGTGCTCGGGCACGACTTCCACCCCGGTGTGACGGAGAACTTCCGCCCGCCGCCTCTGACGGGCGCGCAGTTCATCGCGCAGCTGAACCTCGCCGGCGACGGCTGCAGCCTCTCCCCTTACCAGCCGCTCGGCAAAGGCGGCGCCCCCGCGATCACGACCTCGCGCGGACACCGCGCCCGCAGGCCCTACGCGTTCACCGCGGCCGCCGGCGCGCAGGACACGGTGGTCGTCGTGCATGGCGGCGGCGGCGCGCCCGACGTCACGCTGACCGGCCCGGGCGGCCAGAGGATCGACACCACCGCAGAGAGCGCCTCCGCCTCGCACCTCGTGCTACGCCAGGCCTCCACCGGCACGACGCTCGTGGAGATCGCGGGCTCGGCCGCCGGCAGGTGGACCTTCGCCCCCGATCCCGCCTCGCCCGCCGATCCGCGGCGCGCAGATCGCCCACACGCTGGCCCCGCCGCACATCGCCGCGAGCGTGAGCGGCAGCGGCTCCCAGCGGACACTGCGCTACGCGATCGCGCCCCAGCCGGGCCTGAGCGTCTCCTTCGTCGAACAGGGCACGGGCGGCGGCCAGAACCTCGGTCCCGCGCGCGGGCGCTCGGGCTCGATCCGCTTCGTCCCCTCGCAGGCGCGCGGCACGCGCGAGATCGTGGCCGTGCTCACCCAGAACGGCCTGCCGCGGCCCGCCGTGGTCGTGGCCCGCTTCCACGCCGCCGCGCCGCGGCCCGGCAGGGCGAGCCGCATCCGCGTCTCGCGCAGCCGCGGCGGCCTGCTCGTCTCCTTCCGCCCGGGCGCCCTCGCCCGCTTCTCCGTCGTCGCGGTGTCCTTCGCCGAAGGCCGCTCCGCGCTCGTCGCCTCAAAGTCCGGCGCCGGCACGGTCCTGATCCCCGAAGTCGCCGCCGGGGCGAAGGTCAGGAAGGTCTCGATCACCGGCTACCGCGCGGGGCTGCGCGGTCCGGCCGCGACGCTCCGCTGAGCGCGGCCGCCGGCGCGCGGCCGACCGCGACGCTCCGCCTGCGCTCAGCGCGCGATCGTGACGCTCACGCGGCTGGTGAAGGCGCCCGACCGCAGCACGAGCGCCAGCACCAGCGGCCTGCTGCCCGCGGCGGACAGGTACCCGCACCGAGCTCGCGGCGCGGCCGACGAGCATCCTCCTGCCCGCCACCGCGAGCGTGGCCGGGGCGAGCGTCGCGAGGCGGATCTCCACCGAGGAGGCCCTGCGCGAGAGGCGCCGCGGCACGCCGAGCAGCCGTAGGACCGGCACGGACGGGAGCACCGTCACCGACACGGACGCCGTCGCAGTGCGCCCGCTGCGGTCGCGCGCGGTCAGCGTGATCGCGTGCCTGCCCGCGGACAGCGCGACGGTGGACGTGCTCGCTCCCGCTGCCCAGCAGGAGCCGTCCCGAGCGCCAGGTCAGCGAGCGGCCCGCAAGGCGCGAGCCCGCGTCGTCGAAGGCGCTGCCCGTGAGGCTGATCGCGCTGCCCGTCGCTGCGCGCAGCCCGGCACCCGGGCTCGTGATCGCGACCTGCGGCGGCGCGCCGGGGCTGACGAACGTCTGAGAGGTGGCGATGGCCTCGTCGAAGCCGTCGCTCGTGTAGAGCCGGATGCGCGCGCGCCGGGAGGCGGCGAGCATCGCCGCGGGCAGCACCGCGGACCCCTGGTCGGGGCCGCTGAAGACCGTCCGCCAGGTGCGCCCGCCGTCGGCCGAGTAGCGGAGAAGCGCTTTCAGGGCGCCGCCGTCGGCGTCGCGCGAGCGCCACCTGATGACGGCCGTCCCGTGGGCGCCGCGCGCGAGCGCGCCGCGCGGGGAGAGCAGCGTCGCGGTCGGCGCGTGCGCGCTCGCCTGGTCGGCCGCGATGGCCCGGCCTTCCTGCAGGGACCTCGACCGTCCGGGTTCCCGCCGCCGGAACGCGCCCGACGATCGAGCAGCTCGCGGCGGGGACGCCGTCGATGTGCACCGGGTAGGCGACCGCGCCGGCGCTCGCGAGCGTATCGGCCGGATGCGTCACGCGCCGTAAGCGAGTAGCCGGACGCGGAGCGCCGGCGTCGGCGCGCGGCGTCGGGGGTGACGCTCATCGCGAGCGGGCGCCCGCTGCCGAGGTCGTACACACGCTCACCGCGAGGGAGCGCGCCGAGCTGACGGTCGCGGGCGGGCTCTGGCGGCCGTAGAAGCTTCCGGGGAAGCCGATCGGCCCGGTCACGTCGACGGGCACGCCCTCGGCGTATTCGACGTCCCGGTTCCAGTTGCGCACCGACGTCCAGGCTTTCGCGTCGCCGCCGCAGTAGGACATGAGGTCGTAGAACTCGCCGGCCGGGGACGGCAGCGTCGGGTTGTAGCGTGAGTTCGTAGGGCGATTTCGCCGGGTCGTCCATGCCCGCGAGCCCCACGCCGTCGAGTGCGCCGTCCGCTTCGACTTTCGTCGAGTTGATGAACGTGTTCTTGCGCGGTCCCGCCGACGAAGTTCGTCCCGCCGACGAGCTGCGGCCACGTCTCGCCCTTCTGGCCTCCGTTGAGCCCGTCGTCGCCCTTGTCGGGGGGTTCGATGCCTTTGGCTTCGTCGGCGACCGCGTCTTCGCCGCTCCCGCACTCCACGCCCGCGTGCGTGCGCCCGATCCCGTGGCTGAACTCGTGCGCCATCGCGCTCAGCGGGCGGTCGTCGGTCGCGACCGAGCCGCCGCCGCCGGTGAGTCCGCCGCTGAAGCCGTTCGCGTTGGGGCACGTGTTCGGGACTTCCGAGGAGGCGAGACCCATCGGATAGCCGATCCGCACGTAGTTCTCGAACTCCCATTCGTTCACCGACTGCAGGAGTTCGGAGGCGCGTTGGCGGTACACCCGCCCGGCGAACGCTTCGTTGCTCTCACCTTTTTCCTGTTCGAGTCCCGCGCAGCCCGCGAGAGCGTGCCGTTGGAGGAGATCGTCTCCACGTACGGGTTCACCTGCAGCGGCACGGGCAGCGCCGCCTCGAGCGTGCCCCACCGGGGGTCGGGCCCGGGGTAGCCCTTCGGGCCGTGCAGCCCGGCAACGAAGGCGACCGGATTGATCGTCGTCGTTCGCACCGCGTTGAAGTGGACTGCGTCGAGGACGATGCCGCGGTCTTTGCAGGCCGTTTCCGAGCACCCGTTCGCGAGCGCGTTGGGATCCGGGTTCGCGTCCGCCTGCAGGCTGATGTCCCCGCGCGTCCATTCGGGCGGCAGCGTGAACGTGTAGGCGCCGCTCGCTGCTGAAGCGCTGTTCGGCGCTCACGGCCCCGAGCGCCCCCACCGGCAGGGCGCCCGGCGACGGCGGCTTGTCGGGGCGATCGGGCCGGGGGCGAGCATGCACCCGCCCCTGATCGCCGTGAGCCGCATCGGCGGCGGCGAGCCCGCCGCGAGCGGGGCTCGACGTGTTCGCGTAGACGCGCACGACGGTCGCGTGGCCTTCGACGAGTTTCACAGTCACCGGCGCGCCGCCGGACCACGGGAGCGGGACGCCGCGGTAGGAGACGTGGAAGCCCGCCGGGGACGTGCGCGTGGGCAGCTCGGGGGTCTGCACCCCCTGCGTCACTTCGATCGCGTTGACGTGGACTTCGCCTGCGGGCGAGAAGTTCGCGGTCGTCAGCTGGGTCCCGAAGGCCGTGTCGAGGAAGCATTCGCCCGTGCCGCTGCAGCCGCCGCCCGACCATCCGCGAAGGCTGAGCCCGGGTCGGGGGTCGCGTGTGAGGCTCACGGCCGTGTTCCAGGGAACGTAGAACGGGCAGAACGCGCCCGATGAGCCCGCGGGCTTGTCGCAGTAGCACTTTCGGCGACGCCGCCGAGACGCTGCCGTAGCCGGTCCCTGCGAGCCTCACGCCGATCTCCTGCGGCCGATGCATGAAGGCGCTCACCGTCTGATCGCCCGTCATCGTCACCGAGCAGGTGGGCGTGATCGAGCAGCCCGGCCCGAGGAAGCCGTCGAAGCTCGAACCGGACGAGCCGGTGCCGTGGAGGGTGACGACGGTGCCGGGAGCCCACGAGGTGATCGGGCACGGCGTGGTCGCGGCCGTGGTTTTGAAGCACGTGTGGCCGTGGTCGTCGTAGACCTCGCCCGTGCCTTCGCCGTAGAGCGTGATCGTGAGCTTCGAAGGCGGTTCGGGGCGGCGATTCGACGATCGCCTGCACGGGCACGACCTGGCCGCTGTTCGCTTCGCTTTCGGGTGCGAGTTCCGCGGTGGCGCCGTCCGCGAACGGGGCGGTGAAGAAGCGGATGCCGTCGGCGCCGAGCACGCCCTGCTCGATCGGCGTGTTGCCGTCGGCGTCGGTCGGCTGGATCGCGATCGCGTCGCCGGCGGCGATCGGGATGCTGTCGGGGAACGGCCCGTTGACTTCGTCGGTGCCCGTTTCGCTCGTGACCGTCACGGGTTTGCTCGTCGCGACGGCGCGCCAGCTCGAGCCGCCCGCCGGCGCGAGCACGCGCAGGACGTAGGGCGTGCCGTGTTCGACGCCCGCGCTCATGAAGCTCCAGGAGGTGATCACGCCGCTCTGCGGCGAGGTCGAGCGTGTAGCCCCCGCTGCTCGCGCCCTGGAAGACGGGGATGTTCTGCCCGGTCAGCGCGGGGGCGCCTTCGTTGGCGGTGAGCACCTGCTCGCCGACGAGGCTCGCCGCGCGGGAGGGCGCGGGCGCGCCAAGAAGCACCGCCGCGAGCACGGCGCATGCGGCCGTCGCCACTGTGAGGCGGCGGCCTGACACCGACGATCGTCCCCCCGATTCGCTGTCCGGCACGGGTCGACTCTAACGCCGCCTCCCGTTTCGCCCACACGGAGCGAGATCAAAGCCCACGGAGTTCATACTGGCCGGCGGCGCGCCTGACGAATCGCGGCGACGCCCCTATGGCATTCGCTGCCAGGCACGCCTTCACTGATCCCGGACGAACTGGCATGCTGAGAAGCACTTCGACCGCCAGGTGCACGTCGCGAGTCCGCATCGGCGCTGCATGTTCCTCCAGCACTTGGATCACCGCGGCGAGGACCCAATCATGGCGGCGGTGACGCGCGCCTATGGAATCGGCGCTGGGCCCTAACTTCTCCCGTACCACCCCGTCCATCGCCGGATCGCCGACCTCCGGCGTCGGCGGGGCCAAGTCCAGCAAAGATGTCAGGGGTCCCGAGGGGTTGGAATGGTGTCCCGTTAGGTCCATCGCGGAAGCGGCCTTCCCACAGCCCCGGACCACACTGCGGAGTTGGATGATCTGCTGCACTCGAGTCGGCGCTTCCCGAGACTCCCCGTCGCCGGAGCGATGCGAGCGTCTCAAGTGTCGCCGGCATGCTGGCTCTGGGGAATAGACTGCGGGTCGGCATGAGCCAGCCCGGCGGCTACATGGTCGAGCGCGACGGGCTCGATGAGCTGTTCGCGGCGCTCCACCGTCGCGGCTACACGGTGCTCGGACCCACGGTGCGCGACGGGGCGATCGTCTACGACGAGATGAGTGGCTGCGCGGACCTGCCGATCGGCTGGACCGACGAGCAGGACGGCGGCCACTACCGCCTGCGCCGCCGCGACGACGAGGCGCTGTTCGGCTACAACGTCGGCCCGCACTCGTGGAAGCGCTACCAGTTGCCGCCGGACGTACGCTTGTGGCGAGCGCGCAGGGTGAGGGCGGCGAGCTGACGGAGCTGCACGAGCCGCCGGCCGAGCCATCGCGTTACGCCTTCATCGGCGTGCGCTCGTGCGAGCTGCACGCGATGGGCATCCTCGACCGCGTGCTGCTCGGCGGCAGCCACCCCGACCCCGGCGACCGCGCTCGCCGCGAGAACGTGTTCGTCGTCGCGGTCCAGTGCGCCCAGGCGGGCAGCACCTGCTTCTGCGCGTCGATGGACACGGGCCCCACGGCCGAGTCGGGCTACGACCTCGCGCTCACGGAGGTGCTCGAAGGCGAGCGTCACTACTTCGTGCTCGACGCCGGCAGCGAGCGCGGCGGCGAGCTGCTCGGCGAGCTGCCCCACGCTCTCGCCGGCGCCGGCGAGCAGGACGCCGCCACCGCCGCGCACGCGCGCGCAGCCGCGCAGATGGGTCGCGAGCTCGACACGAGCGACATCCGCGAGCTGCTGCACCGCAACTACGAGAACCCGCGCTGGGACGAGGTCGCCGAGCGCTGCCTGTCGTGCGGCAACTGCACGATGGTGTGCCCGACCTGCTTCTGCACGACCGTCGAGGACACCACCGATCTCGCCGGCGAGCATGTCGAGCGCCACCAGCGCTGGGACTCGTGCTTCACGATCGACTACTCCCACATCCACGGCGGCGCCGTGCGCGCCTCCACGCGCTCGCGCTATCGCCAGTGGATGACCCACAAGCTCGCCACCTGGATCGACCAGTTCGGCAGCTCCGGCTGCGTCGGCTGCGGGCGCTGCATCACCTGGTGCCCGGTCGGCATCGACATCACCGAGGAGGCGCGCGCGATCCGAGCGAGCGACGCCGGCGCGGAGGCTGATCGTGCGGACGCTTGAGCAGGTGATCGCCGACGCGCCGCTGTTCGCCGGCCTCGGCAGACGAGCACCTCGCGCTGATCGCCGGCTGCGCGCGCAACGAGCGCTTCGACGCCGGCGACTACCTCTTCCGCGAGGGCGCTCCCGCCGATCGCTTCTACCTGATCCGCGAGGGCGTCGTCGCGCTCGAGGTCGATGCGCCGGGACGTGGGGCGCTCGTGATCGAGACGCTGCAGGAGGGCGAGGTCGCGGGCTGGTCGTGGCTGTTCGAGCCCTACCGCTGGCAGTTCGACGCGCGCGCGACGGAGCCGACCAGCGTCGTCGGCTTCGACGGCGCCTGCCTGCGCGGCAAGTGCGAGGCCGACCACGAGCTCGGCTACCAGCTGATGCGACGCTTCGCGGCGCTCGCTGATCGAGCGCCTGCAGGCCACGCGGCTGCAGCTCCTCGACGTCTATGGCCATGCCCGCGTCGGCTGAGGCCTCGCTCGCCGGCGGCGGCGGCGATGCCGGTGCGGGCCGATGGTGCCGAGCCGTTCGCGATGCTCGCCAAGCGCCAGGAGACCGCCGACACCTGGACGCTCGAGCTCGAGCCGCGTGCCCGGGCGCCGCTCGAGTTCGCGCCGGGTCAGTTCACGATGCTGTCCGCGTTCGGCAGCCGGCGAGGTGCCGATCTCGATCAGCGGCGACCCGGACGACGAGGGCGCGCTCGGTGCACACCGTGCGAGCGGTCGGCCTGGCGACGCGCGCGATCTGCCGCCGCAGCCGCCGGCGAGGTGCTCGGCGTGCGCGGGCCGTTCGGCCGCCCGTGGCCGGTGGCGAGAGCTCGCGGGCGCGCGACGTGCTCGTCGTCGCCGGCGGCATCGGCCTGGCGCCGCTGCGGCCCGCGATCCTCGCCCTGCTCGCGCGCCGCGAGCGCTACGGGCGGCTCGTGCTGCTCTACGGCGGCCGCTCGCCCGACCAGCTCCTGTACGCCGACGAGCTGCGAGCAGTGGGCCGCGCGCGGGCTGGACGTCGCAGGTCACCGTCGACAGCGCCGGCCCGGAGTGGCTCGGCCACGTCGGCGTCGTGCCGCGGCTCGTGCGCCGCGCCGAGTTCGAGCCCGCCGGCGCCGCGGCGCTCGCTGTGCGGGCCCGAGGTGATGATGCGCTTCACCGTCGCCGCGCTCGCGCGCGCCGGCGTCGCCGGCGGACGCGTTTACGCGTCGATGGAGCGCAACATGCAGTGCGGGATCGGCCACTGCGGCCACTGCCAGCTCGGCCCGACGCTCGATCTGCCGCGACGGACCGGTCTACCGCTGGAGCGAGCTCGACGCCTGGCTGGCGATCCGGGAGCTGTGATGGCGCGACGCGCGCAAGCCGACGCTGGCCGTGTGGAAGTTCGCCTCCTGCGACGGCTGCCAGCTGAGCCTGCTCGACTGCGAGGACGAGCTGCTCGCGCTCGCCGAGCGGCTGCAGATCGCCTACTTCCTGGAGGCGAGCAGCGCGACCGTCGAGGGGCCCTACGACGTCTCGCTCGTCGAGGGCTCGATCACCACCGCGCACGACGCCGAGCGCATCCGCGAGGTGCGCGCGAACTCGCGGGCGCTGATCACGATCGGCGCCTGCGCGACCGCCGGCGGGATCCAGGCGCTGCGCAACTTCGCCGACGTCGAGGAGCTTCACCGCGATCGTGTACGCCTCGCCCGGACTACATCTCGACGCTCGCCACCTCGACGCCGATCAGCGCGCACGTGCCCGTCGACTTCGAGCTGCAACGGCTGCCCGATCAACAAGCGCCAGCTGCTCGAGGTGATCAGCGCCCACCTGGCCGGGCGCCGCCCGCGCGTGCGCGCCCACAGCGTGTGCGTCGAGTGCAAGCGGCGGGGCACCGTGTGCGTGATGGTCGCCCACGGCACGCCCTGCCTGGGCCCGGTCACGCACGCCGGCTGCGGCGCGATCTGCCCGGCCTACGACCGCGGCTGCTACGGCTGCTACGGGCCGATGGAGAGCCCCAACACCGCCGCGCTGAGCGCGCGCATGGCGCGAGCTCGGCAGCGAGCGAGATCGACATCGTCCGCGTCTACCGCACGTTCAACGCGGCGCACCGAGCCGTTCCGCGAGGCCGAGGCCAGCGCGCATGAGCGAGCGATAGCAGCACGCGCGTCGATCCGCACCGACTACCTCGCCCGGGTGGAGGGCGAGGGCGCGATGTACGTCAAGCTCGACGGGCGCGAGGTCGCCGACGTGAAGCTGCGCATCTACGAGCCGCCGCGCTTCTTCGAGGCGCTGCTGCGCGGGCCGCGCGTTCACCGAGGCCCCGGACATCACCGCGCGGATCTGCGGCATCTGCCCGGTCGCCTACCAGATGAGCGCGGTGCGGGCGATGGAGGACGCCTGCGGCGTCGCGATCGACGACGGTCCGCTGCGCGACCTGCGCCGGCTGCTCTACTGCGGCGAGTGGATCGAGAGCCACAGCCTGCACGTCTACATGCTGCACGCGCCCGACTTCCTCGGCTACGCGGGCGCGGTCGAGATGGCGCGCGACCACCGCGAGATCGTCGAACAGGGCCTGCAGATGAAGAAGGCCGGCAACGCCCTGATGGCGGTCGTCGGGGGCCGCGAGGTCCACCCGATCAACGTGCGCGTCGGCGGCTTCTACCGCGCGCCCACGCGCGCGCAGCTGCGTGCGCTGCGCGACCCGCTCGAGCGAGGCGCGCGAGACGGCCCTCGCGACCGTCGCGCTGGGCGGCCGAGCTGCCGTTCCCGGACGTCGAGCGCGCACCCGAGCTGCTCGCGCTGAGCGAGCCCGGCCGCCTACCCGATCGATCGCGGGCGGATCGTCTCCGACGCGGGGCTGGACATCGCCCCGGCGCGAGTTCGACGAGCACGTCGTCGAGGAGCACGTCGAGCACTCCAACGCGCTGCACGCCCGGCTGCGCGAGCGCGGCACCTACCTGACCGGTCCGCTCGCCCGCTACGCGCTCGCCTCGCAGATCGCTGCGGCCGCTGGCGCGCGAGGCCGCGGCGCGAGGCCGGGCTCGGCGCGGTCTGCCGCAACCCCTTCCAGAGCATCGTCGTGCGCGCGGTCGAGCTCGTGCAGGCGTGCGACGAGGCGCTCGCGATCATCGACGGCTACGAGCCGCCCGATGCGCCGGCCGTCGAGGTCGCGCCGCGCCGCGCGGTCGGCCACGGCGCGACCGAGGCGCCGCGCGGCCTGCTCTACCACCGCTACGAGATCGACGAGGACGGCACGATCCTCGACGCCAGGATCGTGCCGCCGACCTCGCAGAACCAGCTCGCGATCGAGGAGGACCTGCGCGCGGTCGTCGAAGCCGGCCTCGACCTCCCCGACGAGCAGCTCTCGCTTCGCTGCGAGCAGGCGATCCGCAACCACGACCCGTGCATCTCCTGCGCGACGCACTTCCTGACGCTGACCGTCGACCGTGGCTGAGGCGCCCGCAGCGGTCGTCGTTGATCGGCGATCGGCAACGCGCTGCGGGGCGACGACGCGGCCGGCCTGCAGGTGGCGCGCCGCGTGCGGGTGCTGCGCGAGTCAGCGCTGCGCGCGCCCGCGGCCGCAGGTCGCCGTGCTCGAGCACGAGGGCGAGGCGCTCGGCCTGATCGACGCTGGGAGGGCGCCGACGCGTCGGTGCTCGTCGATGCCGTCCGCTCGGGCGCGCCGCCGGGCACGATCCACCGCGTCGACGTCTCCGCCGCGCCGCTCCCCGCGCCGCTGCGCAGCTCCTCCTCGACCCACGCGGTCGGGCGTCGGCGAGGCGATCGAGCTCGCGCGCGCGCTCGGGCGCCTGCCCGCGCGCCTGGTCGTCTACGGCGTCGAGGGCGCGCCACTTCGACACGCGGCAGCGCGCTGCTCCGCGGTCCGAGTGGCGAGCGGCCGATCGCGCCGCGGGCTCGCCGAGGCGACGGCTCGCGCGGCTGAGGCGAGCCGCGCCGCGCGCACCGCCGCCTGACCGTAGGAGATCGCCGCCGTCGTTCGGCGGCAGCTCGCGCGGGATCAGCACGCGCAGACCGCTCGCGTGCAGCCCCGAGCGTGCAGCGCTCGAGCAGCAGCCGATTCTGAAAGACGCCGCCCGACAGGACCGCCACCTCCACGCGCTCGCGCCGCGCGAGCAAGGTCAGCGCATCGACCGTCGCGTCGGCCAGCGCGTTGTGGAAGCGCGGCGCTGACGAGCGCCGGCGACACGCCCGCGACCAGGTCCGCGACGATCGCACGCACGGTCTCGCGCGGGTCGAGCACGCACGCATCTCCCCGTCGACCGCCGGCAGCGGGTAGGCAGTAGCGCTCGTCGAGTCGTCGCCGCCGCCTCGAGCTCGCATCGCGGCGCGTCCCTCTTCGTGCACGCTGAGACGCAGGCCGCAGAGCGCCGCGACGGCGTCGAACAGGCGCCCACGCTCGTGGTCATCGGGCGAGCGCGATCCCGGAGCGCGCGATCGCGCGCCACCTGCTCCCAGCGCTCGCCTGTCGACCTGCCGGCGATACGCCGCCGGCGCCAGCCGCTCACCGTCGCCCGCGGCCAGCAGCCACGAGCACGCCATCCGCCACGGCTCGCGCGCCGCCGCGTCCCCGCCCGGAAGCCGCACCGGCTGCAGATGCCCGACGCGACGGCGCACCGCGATGTCGCCGGCGAGCAGCTCGCCGCCCCACACCGTCCCGTCGGTGCCGAAGCCCGGCGCCGTCGTAGATCGCGCCGACCGCCGGCCCGCGCTCGCCGTGCTCGGCCAGGCAGGCGGCGAGGTGCGCGTGGTGGTGCTGCACGCGACGAGCGCCACGTCCTCGCGCGCGAGCGCATAGCCCGTCGAGAGGTAATCGGGGTGCAGGTCGTGGGCGACCACCAGCGGGTCGACCGCGAAGCAGCCGTTCGAAGTGGGCGATGCCCTCGCGGTACGACTGCGCAGCGTCTCCCAGCTCCTGCAGGTCGCCGACGTGAGGTCCGACCCACGCGCGCTCGCCCCTGGCCAGGCAGAAGCGTGCTCTTCAGCTCGGCGCCGCACGCGAGCAGCGCCGGCACCGGCGCGGGCAGCTCGAGGCTCCGCGGGCACATAGCCGCGCGCGCGCCGCAGCAGCAGCGGGCCGCGCACTCGCTCCGAGCGCGCGCACGACCGAGTCATCCGCGCGCACTCGATCGCGCGGTCGTGGACGAGCACGAGCGTCGGCGATCGGCCCCAGCCGCGCGAGCGCGTCGCCGTCGTCGAGGTGCGCATCGGCTCGTCGCTGACGGTTCCCGCTGGTCATCACCAGCGCCGTGCCCACGTCGCCAGCAGCAGCTGGTGCAGCGGCGTCGAGGGGAGCATCACGCCGAGCTCCGGCGAGCCGGGCGCGACCGATTCGGCGACCGGCGCGCCCGGGCCGGCGGCGGGCGATCACGATCGGGCGCTCGGGCGCGCTCGCCAGCAGCCCCTGCTCGGTGGCGTCAGCTCGACGAGCTCGCCGAGCGCCCGACCGAGGTCCGGCGTCATCAGGGCGAACGGCTTCTCCTCGCGGCGCTTGCGGCGGCGCAGCTCGGCGACGGCCGCACTCGTCGTCGGCGCGGCAGGCGAGGTGGTAGCCGCCGAGGCCCTTGACCGCGACGATCTCGTCCGCGCCGAGCAGCGCGGCGGCGGCCGCGCGCAGTCGGGTCCTCGGCTGTCGAGCGCAGCGCCGCTGCGCGTCGATCAGCCGCAGCCGGGGCCCGCACTGCGGGCAGGCGTTCGGCTGCGCGTGGAAGCGCCGGCGACCGGCGGGATCCTCGTACTCGGCGCGGCAGGCAGCGCACATCGGCGAAGTCGGCCATCGTCGTGCGCTCGCGGTCGTACGGGAGCTCGCGGACGATCGTGAAGCGCGGGCCGCAGTTCGGTGCAGTTGATGAACGGGTAGCGGTGGCGACGGTCGCCCGGGTCGAGCAGCTCCGCCAGGCACTCCTCGCACGGCGCGACGTCGGCCGACACAATGCCGCCGCCGCTCCGGCGTTCGCTCGCTGTCGCAGGATGCGAAAGCCGCGCTCGCCGGTCGCCGCGCAGCGGCGCGTGGTGCACACCCGCTCGACCGACCGCCAGGGGCGGCGCCTGCTCGCGCGAGCGCTGCCAGGAAGCGCTCTACCGCGCGGCGTCCTCGCCCTCGACCTCGAGCAGCGACGCCGCGCCGTCGTTGCGCGACCCAGCCGGCGAGCTCGTGCTCGACGGCGAGCCGGTGGGCGAAGGGGCGGAAGCCGACGCCCTGCACGACACCGTCGACGCGCGCGCGCACGCGGGTGCGCACCGTCATCGTCGGCCGGTCCACGCCCTCACTCGGGCGGCGCGTCCCGCCGGGCGACCCCGGCGAGCCACCCGCGCGAGCTCGTCCACACCCTCGCCGGTGCGGGCGCTGACGAGCATGTGCTCGCGCCCGGGGTTGACGCGGTCGAGGTTCTCGAGGAAGCGCTCGAGCGAGAAGTCGAGGTGCGGCGAGCAGGTCGATCTTGTTGACCACCACCAGCTCGCAGGCCCGGAACATCAGCGGGTACTTCGAGCGGCTTGTCCTCGCCCTCGGTGACCGAGGAGATCATCGCGCGCGCGTCCTCGCCGACGCGGAACTCGGCCGGGCACACGAGGTTGCCGACGTTCTCGATCACCAGCAGGTCGATCTCGTCGAGCGTCGATCGCGCGGCAGCGCCGAGCGGACCATGTTGGCGTCGAGGTGGCACTCGCCGCCGAAGCCCGGGTGAGGTGTTCAGCTGCGTCACCGGGACGTGCAGCAGCGCGACAGGCGGTCGGCGTCGAGCGAGCCCTGCGACGTCGCCCTCGAGCACGCCCGCGCGCACCCTACGTCGCCAGAGGCCGTCGCATCGAGCACGCGCTCGAGCAGCGTGGTCTTGCCTGCGCCGGGCGCGCTCATCAGGTTCACGACGCGCACCCCCGCACGATCGAAGTCCGCGCGGTTGGCGCGCGCGATCGTGGCGTTCGCGTCGAGCACATCGCTCGCCACCCTCACCTTGGTGCGGTGCACGCGTCTCCTCCTCAACCTCGATGTAGTCCACCGGCAGCTGCTCGCCGTCGAGCATGCGCGCCCGCCCGTCCCGCGCAGCGCGGGCAGCGAAACGAGCAGCTCGCTGCAGCTCCCAGCTCCTCCCCGCACGAGCAGCGCAGCCGCGCCGGCGCGCCGCGCTGCTCAGGCGCGCCCCCTCGCAGAGCGTTCCCCTCGCGATGATCTCGAAGTGAACGCGAGCGACGTCCGGGACGACCTGGCGCAGCGCCCCGACCGTCACGTCCACGCGCACTCACCGGCCGCCCGTCCGCGTGCGTGATGGCCGCTCGAGGATCGGCCGGCTGAGCGCCAGCTCGTGCATCAGCAGATCCGCGGCAGCGGGTCGCCCGCCAGCAGGTCCATCACGCGGCGCCCGCCGAAGGCCGGTATCGACGAGCACCATCCCCGCCGGCTCCGCAGCGACCTCGCCGATCTCCGCCGCCTGCTCGCAGCCGGGCACCGCGCGCAGCGCCGCCAGCGCCGCGCTCGGCCGACCGCGGCGCGACGAACGCGACGCAGCTCGCCCTCGTTGGCGACGTACATCGGATCGATCCCCAGCAGCTCGCAGGCGCCGCCACCGCCGGCTCGACCGGTACGTCGGTCTCGCGGACGAGCGCTGCCACCGCGAGGCCCGCGCGAGCTCGTTGAGCGCCGAGGCGACGCCTGCCGCGCGTGGCGTCGCGCATGCAGTGCAGGTCCGCGCCTGCGGCGTCCAGCAGCGCGTCCACCGCCGGCCACAGCGACGCGCGTGTCCGAGACGATCTCGCGCCTCGAGCGCGAACTCGCTCGCGCGCGAGCATCACCGCCATCCCGTGCGCGCCGATCGGCCCCGAGACGAGGATCCGGTCGCCTGGCGCGAGCGCGGCCGGCGACAAGCGCGGCGCGCGGATCGAGCAGCGCCGACGCCGGTCGTGCACACGTACATGCCGTCGGCGTGGCCGCGCTCGACGACCTTCGTGTCGCCCGCGATCACCCGCACCCCCGCGCGCGCGCCGCCGCCGCGACAGCCTCGATCTCCGCCGCGTAGCTCGCGCGCGTCGCAGGCCCTCCTCCAGCACCAGCGACAGCGTCAGCGCGAGCGGCCGCGCGCCCGAGACCGCCAGGTCGTTGACGGTGCCGTTGACCGCCAGCTCGCCGATCGAGCCGCCCGGGAAGCGGATCGGGCTGACGACGAAGCTGTCGGTCGTCAGCGCCAGGGCGGTCGGCGCCCAGCGCGACCGTGCCGGCGTCGGCCGAGCGGCGCGAGCGCCTCGTCTGCGAGCGCCGGCAGCAGCAGCCCCTCGATCAGCGACTGCGACGACTTGCCCCCGGCGCCGTGGGCCATCGTGATGCGCTCGTCGCGGAAACGGGCGGGCTTCGCGAACGCGTCGACTGCACGATCTCGCGGATCCGCTGCTCGCGCGTGGCGGCGCCCACCTTCCACACCGCCGTCTCGCGCTCGCGCGCGTAGCGACCGTAGCTGTAGTACGCCGCGCAGGCGCCCTCGGGCGACACCATGCACGTCCCGATCGGGCGCTCGGGCGTGCAGGCGGTGCCGAACACCCTGCACTCCCACGGCTTGATCACGCCCTTGCAGCACCTCGCCGCACTGGCACTCGCGCGGGTCCGCGACGCTCCACGCCCGGCAGCGCGTAGCGGCGCTCGGCGTCGAGCTCCGCGTACGCCTCCGACATGGCCAGCGCGCTGTCGCGGGATGCTGCCGAGGCCGCGCCACTCGAAGTGCTCGCGCGTCGTGAACACCTCGTCCATCGCCTCGCGCGCGCGTGCGTTGCCCTCCCATGAGACCACGCGCCGGTACTGCATCTCCACCTCGCAGCGGCCCTCGGCGAGCTGCGCGAGCAGCATCTGGATCGACTGCAGCACGTCCAGCGGCTCGAACCCGGAGACCACGATCGGCCTGCCGTACTCGCGTGGGATGAACTCGAACGGGCGCGCGCCGATCACCTCGCCACGTGTCCGGGGCCGACGAAGCCGTCGACCTGGAGGTCCGGTGAGTCCAGCAGCGCCCGCAGCGGCGGCTCGATCGCGACGTGGTTGCACACGCACGAGAAGTTCGCAACCCCTTCCGTGCGCGCGCGCTTGAGCGTGAGCGCGGTCGACGGTGCGGTCGTCTCGAAGCCGATCGCGAAGAACACCACCTCGCGGTCGGGGTGCTCGGTGGCGATCCGCAGCGCGTCCAGCGGCGAGTAGACCATGCGGACATCCGCTCCATGCGCCTTCGCCTCCAGCAGGCTGCCGCGCGAGCCGGGCACCCGCAGCATGTCGCCGAAGCACGTCAGGATCACCTCCGGGCCGCTGGGCGATCGCGACCGCGTCGTCGACGCGGCCCATCGGCAGCACGCACACCGGGCAGCCCGGCCCGTGCACGAGCTCGACGCCGTCGGGAAGCAGTTCCTCGATGCCGTAGCGGTAGATCGCATGGGTGTGCCCACCGCACACCTCCATCAGCTTGTAGGAGCGCCCCGGCCGGGTCAGCGACGGCAGCTCCGCCGCCACGGCCCGGCCGAGGTCGCCGTCGCGGAACTCGCGCGCGAACCTCACGCCTGCCCTCCGGCGTGCGTATCCCCGGTCGCAGGCTCCCGCTGCAGGGCGGTCCCGGCATGCACCAGCAGGACCTCGCCGGGCGCGGCGGTCTCGACGAGACCCAGGTCCACGGTTTCATTGCGCCCGCCGGCGTCGGTGCACACCGCCAGCGCGCGCGAAGCGTCCACGTCCAGCACCCGCATCGGCACGGCCACGTCTCCACAGGTGATGCAGGCGGGCGCCCGATCCTCTGACTGCTCTGCGCTCATTGGCCGCCGGCGCTCAGCTCCCGGAGCGCCTGATCGTACTCATCGCCCGTCTGGCGGAGCAGCTCGAGCATGGCGTTCGCCTCGCGTTCGTCGATCTTCGACAGCGCGAAGCCCACATGGATCAGCACCCACTCGCCCGCCTGCGCCCCACCGCCGTCGTCGAGCAATGCAATGTTGACCGTGCGCCGGACGCCGGCGATGTCGACGCGCGCAAGCTGGTCGGACTCGTCGAGCACCTCCACTACTTGGCCGGGGATGGCCAGACACACGCTCGCGGATCTCCTTCGTCGGGGAGGACGTGGTTTAGCACTTCAGGGCAATCACCGGGCACGAACCCACTGTCGGCTCCGGCGCGACGTGCTAGCTCCACGGTGCGGTTTGAAGCTCGCGGCCCGGGTACGGCCCAGGAATATCGGCGCGACGAATCGCTGCTCGAGCTCCGCGGCGGCGGCTGAGCCACCACCGTGAGGGGCCGCCTCCAGCGCGACGCGCGTAGTGCCGCGGCCCGGGCACTGTGGATTACCACGGAGACGGTTCGCCTATTGCTGCCGATGGCGGCAATGGGCCGGCGGCGTAGCCTGCTTGCCGGCGATGGCCGACCAGCTCACCGCATTGGACGCAACCTTCCTCGAGCTCGAGCAGATGGACGAGGGCGCGACCATGCACATCGGCGGCGTGCTGGTCTTCGATCCACTGCCAGATGGAACCGTCCCGGCACTTGACGCCGTATGCATGGACATCGCCTCGCGCCTGACCTTGCTTCCACGGTTCACGCGCTCACCCGTCTCGATCGTGATCGGGTGCCGATGAGCGGCGTCTCCGGATCCATTTCGGTCGATCGCGCACTCGATCTGTTGAACTCGGCGCCGGCCCGTCTGCAGCTGCAGGACGGCTATCTCGATCTGCTCGGCGACGAGGACCCAACCGGCCCACACCCGGGTCAGCGTTGGATGGACAGCCGTGTGCTGCCCCTGATCTATGAGCGGCTGTGGCGCCCGCTCGGTGGACGACTGCTGATGGGCGCCGCGGGGCCTGGCATGCGCGGCGAGCACCGAATCGCGCTGGAGATGCTCGCGCTTGCGGGTGGCGAGCAGGTGCTGGACGTAGGCTGCGGCCCAGGCAATTTCACACGCAGCTTCGCCCGCGCCGCGGGTGACGGCTTGGTCATCGGCCTTGACGCGTCGCGGACGATGCTGGCACGCGCCGTGCAGGAAACCGACGCCGACAACATCACGTACGTACGGGGAGATGCCTGCGCGTTGCCCTTCCGCGACGCCAGCTTCGACGCCGTCTGCTGCTTCGCTGCGCTCTATCTGATCGAGCGCCCGATGCGAGCCTTGGATGAAATCGCGCGCGTGGTGGCGCCGGGTGGCCGGGTCGCGCTGCTTTCGAGCTGCAACCGAGGTCCGGTGCCGAGCGCCATTACCAGCCCGCTCGTCAAGAGCGTCACCGGCGTGCGCATGTTCGCGCGCGATGAGCTCACGGGCGCACTGAGAGCCCGCGGCCTCACCGACGTTCAGCAGCGCGTGTCCGGCCTGGGGCAGTTCGTGGCCGCGCGCAAGCCTTCGCCGTGACCGCTCAAACGCCGGGGCGCGCGCAGCCCGCTGGCGCTCGACAGCGAGACGGTCGGCGATCGCTGGGGTGCGCGCGCCCGAGCTTCCGCGCGCGCTTCTGCGAGGTCCGCCGCGATCAGCCCGCAGTCAGCCCTAACGCTCGGCGCAGCTCGCCCGGCGCGAGTCCTTCGACGCGAACTACCTTTTCGCGTGAGCGCTCACCACGGATCACGCTCACCCGTCCGCGGGCTATGCCAGCGCGCTTGGCGATCAGCTTGCACAGCGCCGCATTCGCCTGGCCTTCAACAGGTGCCGCCGCGACACTCACGTGCAGCACGCCGTCACGCTCAGCCACAATCGTGTTGCGTTTCGCACGGGGCTGCAGTCGGACCGTGAGATCTGCGTCGGGCATCAGTTGAGCGGCGGGTTTGTCGTCGCTTCCCGGAGAGCAGCAGCCGTCGTGTGGGGAAGGACTACAGACGCAGCGCTGCCGCAAGACTGCGCGAGGGCGTGCTGCCCCGATGATTCGCCTGGGTCGATAACCGCCGAGGAGTTCAGCTGCTCATCGCCAGAAGTATCCGAACCCTCGTTATTCGCCGCCGCCGAGGTGCGTAAGCACGTCGCCACCTGAGATCGTCGTTACGACTTGGCAGCGAACTTGGCTCGCTGGGTGCTCGGGGCGATTCGCACAACGTCCCAGGCGAGCCCGAGCCGCTCGAGCCCGTCAATCAGCCAGCCTCCTGGGTCCAGCTGCCAGCGGGTGAGGCCGTGGTGCGCGGACGTCGGGAAGGCATGGTGGTTGTTGTGCCACGCCTCGCCGAACGTCGGCAGCGCGAGCCATGCGAGGTTGCGCGACTCATCGCCGGTGGAGAAGCGCCGCCGCCCAAAGAAGTGACACAGCGAGTTGATCGAGAAGGTCGCGTGGTGCAAGAAGAGGATGCGCACGGCGCCGCCCCACAGCATGCCGGTCAGGCCGCCAACTACGGAACCGGTGATGGCGACTCCGAGCCCGAACGGGAGTATGAGCCCGAGTAGAACCCAGACCGGGAACGTGCGATCGATGGCACGGATCAGCGGATCGGCGAGCAGGTCCTTGGCGTAGCGCTCCTCGCTCGCACGATCGATACCGCGGAACATCCATCCGATGTGAGCGTGAAGCAGCCCTCGTAGTGCCCCTCGCCAACCGACGCCCTCATCGGTGTGAGGACTGTGAGGGTCGCCGGTACGGTCGCTGAACTGGTGGTGCATGCGATGGGTGGATACCCACTCGATCACCGGCCCCTCGACTGCGGCGGAGCCAAACGCAGCGAACAACGCGCGCACCGAACGAGTGGTCTTGAAGCTGCGGTGGGTGAATAGGCGGTGGTAGCCGACGGTTATGCCAACACCCGTGATGAGATAGCTGACAGCTAGCACCACGAGATCCTGCCAGTGGAGGGTTCCTCCCCACGCGAGCCAGACCGCGACACCGAAGAGAGCGACGGGAACAACCGTGACGACGACGTTTGCGAGGCGATCTACGGTCTCGTGCTCGAGCACAGTCGCGTCAATGCGCGTGGGTTGGTCGGGCATGCTCAGTTCTCTCGGGGGCGGGTTGTGTTGACGGCCGCACTGGCCGGCAGACGCGAGCAGCTCTAAACCGCTAGGACGTTCGCTGCCTTGGGTCCCTTGTCACCGACCTCTGAGTCATATGTGACCTTCGCGCCTTCGGCGAGTGAGCGATACCCCTCACCGATGATCGCGCTGTGGTGTACGAAGAGGTCCTTCGACTGATCATCGGGCGTTATGAACCCGAATCCCTTGTCATCGCTGAACCACTTGACGGTTCCTGTAGCCATTGTCTTCCTCCGGCGTCGGTGTGTGCTGCGGACGCGGAGATGCTGTGAGCAAGGCTACGAGCGCTGACACTGAGATGTTGGACGGCCTGTCCAACCTGATCTGTCAACGGTAGCAGGCCCAGCGCTAGCCGCGGCTGATCGGATCGGACGTCTGGGAGCGGAGGTTGCTGTCCTGCCACGTCCCCATCCTCTGGATTCGGACAAGCCACCGCGGTAGGAGTAGGGTCGAACGACACATCGAACGAGAGGAACCGCAATGGCGGTCGGAATCAGACAGAAGTTCAGTGGCGGAACGCAAGCGATGTACGACGCGGCTCACGGGATCATGGAGGTGGACACGAACCCGCCCGCGGGGATGCTCGTCCACGCGGCCGGTCCGGTCGACGGCGGCTGGGGTGTGATCGACTTCTGGGAGTCACGCGAGGCGTTTGATGCCTTCGTTAGAGACCGGCTCATGCCTCGCCTTCACAGTCTCGGCGACAAGGGATTCCCGAACCCGCCGGACGTCAAGGAGTTCGAGGTTCACAACCTGCAGACCGCATAGGGCTCGCTCGATCCGGTCGGCGGACATCGAGGTCCGCCGACACGAGCGCACGTGCCAGACACAACGAGCACGCCCCCGGGCGTCGACTCGATGCGGCAGCCGCGCGCCCATCCCCCGACGGCGATAGGATGCAGGCGTGGGAAGGAAGGCGCGCGGAGTCGCCTCACTTCTGGGGGCGCTCATCGGAATGATCGTGGCGTTGGCCGGCGCACCGGCGAGCGAGGCCCTGTTCACGCAGTGCCCGCCCGTCGACAAAGACACCGGCTGCCAGTTCCTGATCACGGTGACCGACGCCGGCAGCTCGATCGCAGAAGACGGCACCCAGCCCCCCTACGAGGGCGAAGACGATGCTCTGATCGGCGTGCAGAACGGCTCCTCCCGGCCGATCGGGGCGCTCCCGCTGGAAGCCCCGGGCCTGTTCGCCTTCGAGCAGGACGGCATGTGCGATCCAGGCTCCCCTCCGGTGCCCTCGGGTTGCGTGCCGGTTCCGGGCACCCCGGCCGGCACGACCTGCAATGGCGGCGGGGGATACAACTGCTCCTTCGCTCCGCCCCCCGGCGAGCCCTCCAACGTCATCGAGCCGCAGAACACCAGCGGGCCGGCGTGGCCCAACGGCGACCACCAGAACGGCTACGAGGGCCCTACCTCCTGGTTCACCGTCCCCCCGGAACAGCTCGCCGCGGGAACGGTCAATTTCTCCCCCGCGGTTGCGCCAGGTGCCTCCTCCTACTTCTCACTCGAGTCGCCACCCAGCGCGAGCGCGCTCAAAGTCGGCACGCCCTCCACCACGTCCGGCACACCAGGAGCCCCCGGTTCCCGCCTGCCCTCCGCGTTTGGCCCCCAGGGCGCTATCCAGGGGCTCCCGTCGCCGAAGGTGTGCCTCTCCAAGCGCCATTTCAGGATCCACATCCGGCGCTACAAAGGCATTTCCTACCTCGAGGCGATCGTCTTTATCAACAAGAAGCAGACTTCCGTATCCAAGGCCCGCAATGGCCAGTTCACCTCGCCGATCAACCTGAGCGGACTCCCGAAAGGGACGGTGATCGTGAAGATCACGGTCATCACGAGCACCGGCGCGATCATCGTCGGCAAGCGGGTGTATCACACGTGCCACAAGAAACTGAAAGGCAAGGGACACCACCGCTTGTAAGCGGCCTCGCTGTCGCGCGCACCCCACTCGGCACGTGCTGCGCGCGCTCCAGGCTGGAACGCGTCGTCGATCTCAGTTCTCGACGTTGACCCAGACCTGTTCCCGCGCGCCCCCGCCGACTCCCCTCACGAGAACGGCCACGTTGTGCGGACCGTTGGACTCGAGAGCCGTGTTCCAGAGGTATTGGTAGGGCGCCTCGGCGACCTTTTTGTAGCGCACATGGCGGTCGATTTCGAATTCCAGCGTTTCGGCCGCCAGGCCATACAGGGTTGCTGTCACCGGGACCTTGCCCGAGACCGTCTCGTTTTCGGTCAGATCGTTGAGAAGCGCGAACACCACGAGGCCGGTGCCGAGGCCGTGGGTGACGACAAGGCTCCGGGCGGTGATCGATGCGGCGCCCGGCGCGGTCACGTTCACCATCAGCGTGCGCCCGAGATCGTCCAGCACCGGCGTGTAGGTCGCGCCGGCGGCACCTGCGATCGCGGTGCAGGGCGCCTTTGTCGCGTCGGCGTACTCGACGGCCACGTGCGCACGCGCGACGTTGTCGTTGAACAGCACGGCATCCGCGAGGTCACCCGCGAAGAAGCCCGAGTGTCCGCTGATGCCGGCGCCGATGAACGTGGGACCGGGCGAGGGGCTGTTGGCGGGACCGGGGGCCACCCGCGAGCCGACTTGGGCGCCGTTGACGAACAGCCGCATCGTGGTTCCATCGAACGTGGCCACCACCTGGCTCCACTTCCCGAGCGCCAGGCCGGGCGCGTAGTCGATAAAGGAGCCTTTCCCGCTGACCCAACGCTCGAGCCCGAGCCCGTGACTCGTGAGCCAGATGCCGGTGCCCTGGCGTTCGGTGCCGAGCTTGCGCTCGCGCGAGAACAGGTAGCGGTAGGTGCCGTCGATCACACGCGGGCGCGCCCACACCTCGACCGAGAACGGAAGCCCGTTGTTCTGGTCGATCGATTCGGAGATCGAGACGGCCGAGCTGTGGCCGTCGAAGCTCGTGCCGGGGCCGCCCTGGCCGGTCAGCGGACCGTCGGAGGCGACCGGATGCGGGCCCACGTAGGTGCCCCCGGCGCCCAGTTTCAGTGGGTTGTGGGCGACGGTGCCCGTTTCGCCCAGCGGGTACTCGAGGAAGGTGCCGTCGTGTTCGGCGTCGGTTGACCAGTAGGCGCAGCGCTGCCATTCATATGTGGCGCTCGCGCCGGCGCCGCCCGTGGGTTCGGGTGCTACCACCGGCGTCGAGAGCGACGCCGCCCCGAGTGAGAGCACGGCCGCCGCGGCGCCGGCAGGGAACAGCCCTACCAACAGCAGCACGAGCCCGCCGATCAAGACACGCGCCCGCCCGGATAGGTTCCCATCCATCGCCGGCGACGTTACGACCGCCGGGTTCGCGCGGGGCAATCATGGACTTAAGAACTAGTGCCGCACTCTCTCTCAGGCGCAACAGCAAGACCGGGCGTATGAGGCCGTCGCCCACCTCCTACGGCCCGGCCTCATACGCCCGCCTCATCAGCGATGCTCCGTCTCAGGCGCTCGAGGCGATCGCTTCCAACTCGGCGAGGTCGCGGATCTGGCCCAGCCGGATGCTGTTGCCGGAGGGGTCGCGGAAGCCGGAGTCGATCCCGTACGGACGCTCCTCCGGAGGTTCGTGGAACTCGACGCCGCGGGCCTTCAGTTCTTCGTAGGTCTTCTGGCAGTCGTCGGTCGTGAGGAACACCGTTCCCGCGAAGCCCTTGGCCATCAGGCTCTCGACCTGCTCGGTGGTCTCCTGGTCCATGATCGGCGGACCGGGGACCGCCATCAGCACGATCGACACATCCGGCTGACCAGGGGGCGAGACAGCGAGCCAGCGGAAGTTCCCCAACTCGGGCAGCGTGACGTCGGCGGCTATCTCCATGCCGACCTTCTCCGTGTAAAACGCCAACGCCTCCTCCTGGTCCTGGACCCACAGTTGGGCGTTTGTGATTTTGAACATCGGGCTCTCCTTTCAACAGGGGACGATGCAGTCAAGCTAGACCGGCTGCTCGCTCCTGTCTTCTCGAAAAGTGCGCTTCTGCGGGCGGCCGTAGGCCCGTACGATGCAGCCTGGGACCAGCGCCATATCGGCGGCCGCCGGGAAGCGCTGGCGGTAGGTCGCCGGAGACAGCCCAAACGTGCGCGTGAAGCTCGTCGTGAACGAGCCGAGACTCGTCAGGCCGACGGACAGGCAGATGTCGGAGATCGAGCGGTCCGTGCTCCGCAGCAGCGCGGCGGCTCGCTCCAGGCGCCGCGTCAGCAGGTAGGCGTAGGGCGATTCCCCGAACGCCCGCCGGAACTCGCGGCTGAAGTGCGCCTTTGAGAGCCCCGCGGCGGCGGCCATCTCGGCGACCCCCAACGGCTCGGCGTAGCGAGCGTCCGCGAGATCCCTTGCGCGCAAGAGGTGGCGGGCGGGGGGAGCGAAGGCCATCGCGCCAGTATTGCGCTCGGCACGTTTCGATCCCGGTTGGCTCCTATGAGAAGCGTCAGCCGGCGTTGGAAGGGCGGCGCGTGAGCGGCAGCGCCCTCAGGTTCTACACCTGGCTATCGCGGAGGAATCGTCAGGCGAGCACGCCGGCAGGGAGCACGTAACGGAGCGGTGCCGTGCCGGCGCTGCTGGTGAGCCGGGCGCTGTGCAGGCCACGCCTCGGGGCGCCGGCGATCGTCGCATCGGGTGTCCCAGCGTGGGCGGTGATCCACGCCATCACCTCCGGGAATGCCGCCCCCTCGGCGAGGAGCACCGAGCGCTCGACGACATCGCCACCAGAGGGGTGGGGACGCGCCAGTCGTGTCACCAGGGTGCGAATTTCATCATCGTCCATCCTGTTCACACTAGTCCCTCTGAGATCGCAGCGTGACACGGCCAGTGCCGCCCGGGACCTGGACGTCCGCATCGGTGCACCCGGGTTGGAGGTCGAGTAGCGTGCTCAACAGGAGCAACGGGGTCCCAGCGGCCCACGCCTGGGGACGTGAGGCCGTCGGAAACGCCACCGGGACCGTCGTCATCGAGGCAGGGAAGCCGGCGAACACCTCGGGGAGGCGGTGCTCGAAGAACGGAGCCGCCCCGAGCATCGCCGAGGCGATCGTGCTCGCCGCGTCGCGGTGACCGTAGCGGGCGAGGCCGGACGCGATCAGCGAGTTCTCGTGAGGCCAGACGGTCCCAGTGTGGTAGCCGAGTGGGTTGTAGCCCGCCTCGCGGGTACCGAGGGTCCGAACTCCCCAGCCGGAGTAGAGCTGGTCTTCGAGCAGCCGTTCGGCGGTCGCAGCCGCCTCAGCCTCGTCCAGCAGGCCCGACCACAGCAGATGGCCGATGTTGGAGGTGACGCTGTCCACCTGGCGCTTCTCGCCGTCCAGCGCAAGGGCGTGGCAGCCGCGCTCGGGCATCCAGAAGTCGCGACGAAAGCACTCGCGTAGATCGGAGGCTTGGCGGTCCAGGTCCCGGGCGAGCTCGTCATCGCCCCAGACCTCGCGGGCCAGACGGGCCGCCCGGCGACGCGCGTCGTACGCGTATCCCTGGATCTCACAGGTCGCAATCGGCCCTCTGGCGAGCGTGCCGTCGGCGAACTGGATCGCGTCCCAACTGTCCTTCCAGCATTGGTTGACCAATCCGGTGGCCCGGTTGCGGCAGGAGTACTCGATATATCCGTCGCCATCGGCGTCCCCGCTGTCCTCGATCCACGCCAGGGCGGCACGTGCGTTGGGCTCCAGCGCGCGGACGAGATCCTCGTCGCCCGACCAACGGTGGTACTCGTCCAGCAGGATGAGGAACAGGGGCGTGGCATCGGCGGTGCCGAAGTACGGGGAATGTGGGCGCTCACCCCGCGCCGTGAGCTCCCCGAAACGCAGCTCATGCAGGATCTTGCCCGGCTCCTGCTCGTGGAAGTCATCGCGGCTCTCGGCCTGTGCAGCGGCGAGCACGCGGAGGGTCGTCGCGGCCAGCCCGGGTAGGTAGGGCAGCGCCTGGAAGCTCGTGATGAGGCTGTCGCGGCCGAAGAGCGCCATGAACCAGGGCAGCCCCGCTGCTGGGAGGGTTTCGCCTCCGCTGAGATCGGGGTGAAGCCGCAGCGCGTCGAGATCGCTCAGGCTGGCGCGGTAGGTGCGCATCAGCGCCGCGTCCTGGGTCTGCAACACCGGCGCCCGGGCCAGCCACTCCTCGTGCTCGGCGGACTTTGAGCGGCTCAGCTCTGCCAGGGTGCCCCGCGGCTTACGGAGCGTGAACGCGATCCCCGGCTGAGCGGCGTGGGGCGTGATGGTGAAGGTGTTCGACCACTGCTCGCCGGGCGCAAGCCGGAGCAAGTAGGCGAACCCGTGTCGGCTGACCGTCGCAGGGCAGCTGGTGGAGATTGTGACCGACCGCTGGAAACCCGCGCGCTCGTATGCGAGCGTGAGTGTTCCATCGTCGTGATGGCAGCTCACCTCGCGCGCGGCGACCACGCCGTCCTTGACTTCGAACAGATCGGCGAAGTCGGTGTCGACTTCCAGCACCACACGCACCTCGCTGCCCTCGTGGCGATGGTTGACGACCGTCACCTCCTCGATCCACACGTGGTCGATGAGCCGGCGGCGCATGATCGAGCACGGCGCCGCCTCATCGGCTCCAACGTGGGGAGTCAGGAAGAACTGAGCCGCGAAGTGCGAGCTCTGGTCGAGGCCGAGCAGCTCCAGCGGCGCGTCGTCGACACGAAGGACCCAGCGCGAGAGAAAGCGGGTGTCAGCGCAGTAGAAACCGTGCTCGCGCCCGGCCTCTTCCCGCACGTCACCGAGGCGGTCCCCGACGACGAAGGTGCTGCCGTCCAGGACGCTCAGAGTCCGCTCAGACAAGTGCGCCGGTATCCGCGGGCGGTTGTACCACCGACGCGGTAGGCCCGCTCGTAGGCGGCGGCGACCACGTCGACGTCGCAGTGCTCGGCGACCCAGGCCCGGCAGGTCCGCGCGGCGATGATGGGCAGCTGGCCGATAGCCGTGGCCATCGCCTGCTCGTCGTCCACGAGGAAGCCGGTCTGCCCGTCGACTACGAGCTCGCGGGCGGCACCTTCGGGGAACGCTATGACCGGCGTTCCACAGGCCAGCGCCTCGACCATCACCATCCCGAACGGCTCCTGCCAGCGGATGGGCATGAGCAGCGCCCGGGCGCCAGCGAACAGCGAGCGCTTGAGCGACCCACCGACCTCGCCGACGAAGCGGACACGCTCGCCGTCAATGTGTGGCGCGACCTCGCGGTCGAAGAACGCCTGTTGGCCGGGCTGGATGACCCCCGCCAGGACGAGTGGCACGCCCGCGGCCCGCGCCGCGACGATCGCACGGTGGGGGCCCTTCTCGGCGCGTGATCCTCCCGATCCACAACAAGTAGTCATCCTTGCGCTCCTGCAGCGGCCAAGCACTCACGTCGATGGGGTTTGGGATTGCGCCCACCGGGGCCAGTCCCGCCGGGGCCGACGCGAGTTGCGCCCGGCTGATTCCCACGAGCGCGGCCTTGTGCCCATGGCGGGCGTAGAAGGCCGCGGTGCTGGTGGTGAACTGTCCGTGCAGGGTGTGCACGAACGGCGTGTCCAGGCGGTCGGCCATGGCGAGCGCGGTGAAGCCGCAGTGGTCGTGGACCACGTCGAAGCGACGGTCGCGGGTGGCAAACTCGATCTCCTCGAACGCCCGCGCGGCGTGGTCGGCCTCATACAGCGAACGCTCGATCTCGTCAGGGTGGCATTCCCCGAGCAGGGACACCACCCGCGCGCTCGATCGAGAGCCTGGGGCGCAGAAGAGCGTCACCGCGTGGCCTCGCCGGACGAGGGCCTCCGTGAGCACGGCGACCACCGACTCCACGCCCCCGTATCCCGGCGGGGGAACGGAGATCCAGGGCGGCGCGAGCATCGCGATATGCAGGGGTGGCCCGGCCCGTCGTGGAGGCGATGCCTCCGAGGGCCGCCATGGCCCGTGCTTGAACGTCTGACGACGCGACCGGCGGTCAGACCCTGTAGCGACCTGCACAAGCGCTCCTCACAAGCCTCTCAAGGGCTGCGGTCGCGGGCAGAGAGGTCAATAAGGACCGGGCGAACGCACAACCGCCGACCCGCACGGGGGCGGCGACGGACTATCTGATCCTAACAGCGGCCGCACGCGCCGCTGGACGAGCAAGGAGGTCACCGGTTCGATCCCGGCCGGCTCCACTGTAAGAACCGGCTCCGTGGTCGTTCCCCTCGGATCTGCGATGTGAGGGCGTCGGGTGGATTGTCCGCCCGACCGCCCACAGGTAAGGCAACTGCACCCCCACGCGGGGCTCTCCGTCGTGGTCCCTTGGGCAAGCGCGACGGACGGGCGTCAAGCGCGGAGAACAGGACTGGCGCGCCGCGATCGCGGCCCGAAAGCCCGCCGCTCAGCAGACCTTGACAACGGTGGTGACGGACTCGGTACGGTGCTTGCCGTTGCGCAGGATCACGTGCGCGGCCGCTCGTACCCGCACGCCGGCGCCGGACTTCAAATGTGGGACTGTGAGGTGCGCGGTGAACGGTGCGTGGCGCGCATTTTGCGGCCCCTTGCCAGCGACGGTGAACACAACGAGCGTCACCTTCCGGAGCGTCCCGGCCGACACTTTGCCCTTCAGCTGCTGAACCCCGAGCGTCGCGGTGAACGAGGTGCCGGAGCGTAGACAACCTCGGGTAACCGTCAACCCGAAGGTGGCACCGAAGTCGGAGGAGGTGGTGGTCGCTGTCGCGCCCGCGGCATTGTTCGGGACCGCTTCGGAGGTGGGGCCGGCCGCCGGCGCTGCGGCGGCGGGTGCGGTCACCGCAATAGAGGACGTCGACTGCACCTGCGACAGGCCATCGGAGACGGTGGCGACGACGGTGTATTCGCCCGCCTTCGCGTAGGTGTGCATGACCGCCGTGCCACTCGCGCTCGTGCCGTCACCGAAGTTCCAGCTCGTGGTGAGCGGGTCCTGGTTGGGGTCGGACGCGGCCACGTGCAGCGCGACCGGCTGTCCCGCCGTCGCCGGCTTCGGCGTTGCTTCCACCGAACCGGCCTGAGGCGGAACGTTGCCCGCGGTGAGCGTCATGTCGTTGCCGCTGCCACCGGCGTAGCTCACGAGCAGCGGCACGGCTTCGAATGTGCTCAGCACCGAGCCCGTGGGTACTCCCGAGAAGTGTCCTTCGATCGGCTCGGTGCCGTCGTTTTCGATCAGTGGGAGGGCGGAGCCGTGTGGAAGAGCAACCGCAGGAGCGAACACGAGATCGAGCGCGGCGCTCGGGTTGATCACGACCGTGCCCGTTACGATCGCCGACGGGATCGAGCCTGCCGTCGACAGGATCGTGTCGTCGAGTCTTCCCGCCGGTCCAAAGCTGAGCGAGCCGGTCCGGAAACCCGGCGCAATCGGCGCCAGGATCCCTTCCACGTTCGTTGCCCCTGCCGATCCCGATCCTTCCAGCGTGCCGCCGGCGCCGACGACGAACGGCCCCGTTTGCAATCCGTCGGCGACGAGCTTGCCGGCGGATATGGTCGTCGTACCCGTGTAACTGTTGGAGGCGGTCGTCACCATCGTCCCGACTCCGGTCTTGGTGATCGAGCGCGAGCCGCCGAACTCGCTGATCGGACCTGTGAGCATGAGCTCGGGCGGGGTACCGGCGTTGACGGTGACCGTCGGACTCGCCAAAAGCTTCACACCCGACGAGATGGCTGCCCCCTGGGAGGCGTTGGATGTGGCCTGAATGTTGCCCGCGAGGGCGAGCGTCCCGGGGCCGCTGAGTCTGCCGCCGGTCATGGCCAGCGAGCCGGCCGAGAGGCTTGACGCGATGCCGACTTCGCCTCCCAGCAAGGTGAGGGCGCCGCTCATTGTCAAAGTAGCCCCCACGACCGTGCCGCCATTGACGGTCAGGCTCTTGGCGAAGTCCGAGAAGCCGTCGAAGTTCATGACACCGCCGCTGTTGACCGTGATCGGCGTTTCGGTGCTTATATCCGAGGATTGGTCGAGAACGAGTTCCGCGCCCTGTCCAAGGCCGTTGGCGATGGTGATTCCCGAGCCCGTGATCACCGTGCCGATGGGGTTGCTGATGTGGAGCTTGCCGGCGGCGATGAACGTGGCGCCCGCGTAGGTGTTCTGGCCGATGAGGTCGAATTCGCCACCGGTGCTGTTGAACACCATGCCGGGCGCTCCCGCGATGGCGCCGGCGAGCGTCAGCATCCCGGTACTGGATGTGGCCTCGAGCGAGGCGCCGGTGAGGGTCAGTGGTAGCGTGGCACTGAGGGTGTTTTTTTCGCCTTCGGACACGACGTTGTCCGTCAGGATGGCCCCGTTGACGGTGAGCGTGGTCGAGCCGTTGATGGTGTTGTTGGCGCCGGTGAAGTCGATCTGGTCGATGGTGAGACCGGCGATGTCCATGGTCGAGGTCGTGTTGGAGCCGAACTTGACGATCGTGCCACCGGGCTCTCCGCTGGTGGGCTTGCTGGCACCGTTCCAGTTCGCGGCATTCGACCACAGCCCGTTGGTCGGTCCGATCCAGCTATGCACCGCAGCGATCGCGGGCGCCGACCAGGCGAGCGTCAAAGACGTGGCCACGGCAAGTGAGATCGCGAATCGGCGGGTCGTAGTCATCCGGAGGTCTTCTCTGTCTCGGTTGGCCGCGCCACACACGCGAGCGAGGAGGGGTGGTTGCCGACCGATGGGCGATCTGTCGGGCCCCACGGTCCGACTCGGACCCCACGGGCGCCGCCTTGAGACCTGCAGGGCGGTTCGCGCATACGATGCGGTCATGGCCGGATGTGGCCGCTTCCCGCTGGGCGCCGCCGCGGCGCTGGGTTGCGTCGCGCTGCTGGGCTCGGGTTGCGCTGAGGCTCGGCCCGGAGGGCTCGCGACCGGCTCGACCCGGCGCGCTCTGGCGGCTCAGTACCTCACGATCGCCAGTGCCGGCAACCGGCGGTTGGAGCTCGATCTTGACCCGTTGGAGACGCGCGATCGGAACGATCTCGCCCATGCAAGGGCCGATCTGCGCGACGCCGCAGCGACAGAGCGGCTATTCGACCATCGCTTGCTGCGAATCGCGTTTCCCTCCGAGACCGAGCGGGTCGCCCGCGATCTCTACCGCGTCAATCAGGCCCGGGCGCGGCTTACAGCTGCGGCGGCCGCCTCCACGTCGTTGGGACAGCTTCACGCGTACGAGCCCCGGCTGGACGCCGCCAACGGGCCCGTCGAGCGGGCGGTCAGGACGATTCGTCGGCAACTGGGCCTGCCACCGCCGTCATCAAGCTGAACGGCGCCGCCCGATAGCCGTTCTGGCGTAGTCTTCGGAGCGTGAGCTTCGAGTCGGTTGCGAACGGGAATGGCGGTGGCCCGCAAGGGGTCGGCGGCGGCCAAGGGCCCTCTGTCGCGATTGTGGGGGGTGGCTTCGGCGGGGTAGGCGCGGCCGTGATGCTCGTTCGGGCCGGCTACCCCGACGTGACCATCTTCGAGCGCGGGGAGCGGGTGGGCGGAGTGTGGGCCCACAACACCTACCCGGGCGCGGCGTGCGACGTCCCTTCGCATCTGTACGAGTTCTCCTTTGAACCGAACCCACGCTGGTCGCGCCGCTACGCACCGCAGGCCGAGATCCAGGAGTACATCGAGGCAGTGGCCCGTCGGCACGGTGTACTCGAGCGCGCCAGAACCGGCACCGAGGTCACGCGCGCGCAGTGGGACGAGCAGCGCGCCAAGTGGCAGCTGGAGACGACCGGCGGGTCGTTCGAGGCGGACATCCTGATCACGGCGTGCGGCCAGCTGTCGATCCCGAAGACGCCCCCGATCCCCGGCCTAGACAGTTTCACCGGCCCCGCATTTCACACCGCCGAATGGAGACACGACGTCGATCTCACCGGCAAGCGCGTCGCGGTCATCGGCACCGGATGCAGCGCGATTCAGACGGTCCCGGCGATCCAGCCGCTGGCCGAGCAGATAGACGTCTACCAGCGTTCGCCCGGCTGGACCATGCCGAAGATGGACTTCGAATACTCCGAGCGCGCCCGGCGCCTGTTCGAGCGTTTCCCTGCCTTGCAGCGTCTGGACCGAATGGCGACGTTCGCGTTTATGGACATCGGGGCTGCGGGGATGACAAGCCAACGGTGGCTTCTGGCACCATTTCGCGCCGCCGGGCGCCAGCAGATCAAGAAGGCGATCAAGGACAGCGATCTAAGAGCCAAGATCACGCCGGCCGACGAGATCGGCTGCAAGCGGATCATGCTCACGGATGAGTGGTATCCGACGCTCGAAAAGCCCAACGTCGAGCTCATCACCGAACGGATCGAGCAGGTCACCCCGACCGGCATCAAGTCCGAGGGCGCCACCGAGCGGCCCGTCGACGCGATCATTCTCGCGACCGGCTTTGAGAGTCACGCATTCGTAGCGCCCATGGAGGTCCTCGGCACCAACGGTCGCACCCTCGCCGAGGAGTGGGATCCCGTCGCTCGCGCGTACCTCGGCCTGAGCGTCTCGGGCTTCCCGAACATGTTCCTGCTCTACGGGCCGAACACGAACGGTGGCACCGGCTCGGTCATTTACGTCATCGAGGCCGGGATGGCGCACGTGATCGCGGCGCTCGACGCGCTCCAGCGCACGAAAGCGGACCGTATCGAGGTCCGGCGCGAGCACTTGGACGCCTTCAACCGCGAACTCCGTACGGCACTTGCGGGCACCGTCTGGCACGCGGGGCTGCACGAATTGGTACGTCGATGAGGACGGCAACGACCCGAGCCAGTGGCCATGGATGTGGAGCACCTATCGCCGCAGGACCCAGCGCCTCGAGCCCGGCGCCTACGAAACCGCGCGAGCGGTCAGCCATAGCCTGAGCGCCTGATCGAGGCGAGCGCCAGGCGGCTCCGGCCAAAGAGCGCGGCATGTCCACTCGCCCGGAGCGGGTTCGAGGGGGGCCGGCGCGCCACCGGCCCCCTCGCGGCTCAGGCTCCGCCTTCGTAGCCTCCGCCGGGCGCTCCGCCGGGAGGGCCGCCCTGTCCGTTGGGAGGGGCAGCACCGGCGTTGGGGCCGCCGGCACCCGGGCCCTGGAGGACGTTGAACGAGCTGTCGAGGTGTACCTCGACCTTCGTGCCGTCAGACTTTGTGACGGTCGTCTCGTAGCCGGTTTTTGTGTAGTCGGTCGTGACCGAGCCGGCGGTGCCGCTGCCGACCGCCTTGACCGCGGCAGCCTGAGCTTTGGTGGCGGCGTCACCGGTCACGGGCTTCTCGGCGGCCTCATGCGCGGCCGTTCCATGAGCGGGCCCGTTGAACGCCGGCGGAGCGTGTCCCGACGTGGCCGGGGTGCTCGAAGAGGCCTGCGTCGCGGTGCTCGTACTTGACGAGGAGGCCGCGCCTGCAATTGCGGAGGCGCCGAGGGCGAGCGCGGCAAGCGCCGCAACGCCGGCAAGCACCTTCTTCATCGATTGGGGCATCTGGATGTCCTTTCGGATCGTGGGCGGGGTTGCCCGGTTCGACCACTACGGTGCGACGGCCGTGCGCGAGGGGTCGTGGGAAAGCATGAGAAGACCCTGAGAACATCGATGTCCTGCGGTCTCGGTGTGGTGTGGCAGCATCGTCGGTGACCAGTCCCGAAACAGGAGGAGCCATGCCCGACTACGCACCCGGAACGCCGTCGTGGGTCGAACTGTCCTCGCCGGACCCCGACGCCTCCGCATCCTTCTACCGCGACGTGCTCGGCTGGAGCGTCACGGAGCCGGGCCCCGCCGAGAGCGGCGGCTATCGCATGTTCCTGTGCGGCGACAAGAACGTCGCCGGCCTGATGGGCCTCATGCAGGAGGGTCAGCCCACGGCATGGGCCACGTATGTCTCCGTCGCGGATGCCGAGGAGACGGCACGGAAGGTCCAAGCTGCGGGCGGCACTCAGATCGTGAGCCCGATGGACGTCATGGACCTCGGCCGCATGGCCGTCTTCGCCGATCCCACCGGCGCCGTCTTCGGCGTGTGGCAACCCAAGGCGTTCGCCGGAGCCGACCTCGTGAACGAGCCCGTCTCGCTCGTCTGGAACGAGATTCACACCCGTGAACCCGACACCGACAAGGCCTTCTACAACTCCGTCTTCGGCTGGACCGCCGGGAAACCGTCCTTCGAGGGGGCGCCCGACACCTACACCGTGTGGCAGCTCGACGGCAAGAACGTCGGGGGCATGATGGAGATGGTCGAGGGCATGTTCCCGCCCGGCACGCCGCCGCACTGGAGCGTGTGTTTCGCCGTCGCCGATGCCGACGTCACAGCCGCGAAGGCACGTGAGCACGGCGGCACCGTCGTGGCGGAGCCCATGGACATGCCCATCGGCCGCTTCGCCGCGATCGTCGATCCGCAGGGCGCCTGGTTCACGATCATGCAGCCGGCCGCCCCCGGAGACGCCAGCACCGCCTGACTCGGCCGTGATCGGGATCCGGCGCGGCTCGTGATCGGCACCAAACGGGCAGCCGAGATGTGCGTCACCAACGGCCATGCGACCCATCGGGAGCTGTCGATCGGCCCAGGAGACGCTGACTACCGGGCCGGAGAGTCCAACGTATGTCGAGATCCTCATGTAGTCCGTTTCGGGCAACCGATGTAGTCCCAAACGCGCACCGACTGGCGGGGCGCTTGGACACGGAGGTTCCCCTCATGAAGAAGTTTCACCTCTACCGTGCACTCGTCGCCGCGTCGGCGATTGCTGCGCTTGTCGTCGCTTCTGGAGCGGCTCACAAGTTCTAGTTCGCGTTCTCGCGGGCACGCACCGTCATCAAACTGGTGCGTGCTCGCCGTGGACCGCCCATGCGCGCTCGTCTGAACACCCGACACTATTGCGAGGCGGTCTTCGTCCTCGGGTGCATGGCCGCGGTGGCGCTGTCGGGCCAGATGCACGTGAGCTACATCACGGCGCATCCCTACACATTTGCGGTGCTGACAGCCGGCGTCCTGATGGGCGAGCTGCTGCCGGTCAAGATTCCCCGTCGCGACAGCGACGAGGAGATCGTCCTCTCGACCTCGTTCTCGATCGCCCTGCTCCTCGCAGGCGGCCTGGGCCCGGCGATCATCGCCCAGGGCGCGGCGTCGATCGTCCAGGACGTCCATCGCGCGCAAGCCGTGGTGGCGGGTTCGCTTCAACCTCGGGCAGTACACGCTCTCGATGGCCGCGGCCTTTGTGGTCATGCGGCTGCTCTCCGTGGGCGCCCATACCGGCTCCTCGCATCCCTTCACCAGCTCGGAGCTTCCCGCTGTGCTGCTCGGCGCCGCGGCGTTCCTGCTGGTCAACTCGTGTGTGGTCAGCATCGCCGTGGCCCTGCACGAACAGGAGCCGGTCCTGCGTTACCTGCGAAACGACCTCTTCTTCGTTGTCGTCACCGGCTGCGTGCTGCTGTTCCTGGCGCCGATCGTGATTGCGGCGATGGCGTACTCATCGCTGCTGCTGCCGCTGTTCCTCGCACCGATGCTCGCGATCTACAACACCGTCTGGCAGGGAGCGCGCAGCGAGCACGCGGCCCGCCACGACTCGCTCACCGGGCTGCCAAACAGGTTGTCGTTCCACGACGAGGTCACGACCGCGATCGGCGATTGTGACCGCGGCGCCATGCTGCTGATGGACCTCGACCGCTTCAAGGAGGTCAACGACACACTCGGCCATCACTACGGAGACCTACTGCTCCAGCGGGTCGCAGAGCGCATCCGCGAGGACATGAACCCGGATGACGAGATCGCCCGCCTCGGCGGGGACGAGTTCGCGATCTTCAGCCCCGGCAGCGACGGTCAGGAGGGACTCGCGCTGGCGCGACGGATCACGGAGTCACTGCGGACCCCGATCGAGCTCGGTGACATCGTGCTCGACGCGCCCGCCAGCGTTGGCATTTCGCTTCTGCCCGAGGACGGCACGGACGTCTCGACGCTGCTGCAGAAGGCCGACGTCGCCATGTACCGCTCCAAGGAGACGCACGTCGACGCGACGCTCTACGAGGAGCGCTACGACCACCACAGCCCGGCCAAGCTCGCGCTCACCGCCGACCTGCGAACGGCCGTTGACGGCGACGCGATCGTCGTCCACTACCAGCCCGTGCTCGACCTCGACACCTCCCAGGTGACGTCCGTCGAGGCACTCGTGCGCTGGCAGCATCCGGACCTCGGGCTGCTCCCGCCGGCAGCGTTCTTGGACATCGCCGAGCAGACAAGCCTCATCAAACCCCTCACCCAGCGCGTTCTCGAGACCTCGCTGCTCCAAGCGGCGGAGTGGTCACTGGGCGGGGTCGACATCTCCGTCGCCGTCAACATCTCGACGCGGGTACTCAACGACCCGCTCTTCGTGGAAGGCGTCACGAGGGCGCTGGACGACGCGAACGTGACCCCCGCCCACCTCAAGCTCGAGGTCACCGAGAGCACCCTCATGGCCGACCCCGTGCTCGCTCGCTACGTCCTTCAGGAGCTCGCCGAGCTGGGGGTGACGATCTCGATCGACGACTTCGGCACCGGCTACTCGTCGCTCGCATACCTCGCCGACCTACCGGTCGATGAGGTCAAGATCGACCAATCATTCGTACGCCGGATGGCGGCCGGCTCGCGCGAGACGATCATCGTCGCCTCGACGATCGACCTTGCACACAACCTCGGCATGCGTGCGGTCGCCGAGGGTGTCGAGGATCCCGGCCTTCGTCCGCAGCTGCAAGGTCTCGGCTGCGACGCGGCGCAGGGATACGCGATCAGCCGCCCGCTGCCCGAGATCGACGCCACACGCTGGCTGGCCGGCTCCCGGCGGTTCGGCTCGGTCGAGCGACTGGAGAGGGTCGCGGCGTGATACTCGTGCTGCTGGCGGGCCTCTGTCTGGTGAGCGTGCCGCTCACCGGTGGAAGCCTGCGTCGCCTCGGTGAGCTCCGTTTCCGCGCGGCCTGGGCCGCTCCGCTCGCGCTCGCGCTCCAGGTCCTGATCGTGACGATCGCGCCCGGCGGGCACAGATCGCTGCACATCGGGGTTCACATCGCCAGCTACTCGCTGATCGCCCTCTTCCTGTTGCGCCAATCTCCGTCAGCCCGGAATGGTGCTGGTCGGCCTGGGCGCCGGCGCCAACACGCTGGCAATCGTTCTCAACGGTGGCGTCATGCCCGCCGCGGCCGCGGCGCTGCGGATCGCCCACCTGGACGCGCATGGCGGTTTTCAGAACTCGGCGGCCGTGGCCCACCCGACCCTGCTGTGGCTCGGCGATGTGATCCCGGTCCCGGGCCCGCTTCCGAACACCCTGAGCGTCGGCGATTGCCTGATCTTCCTCGGCATGCTCGTGTTCCTGCACAGAACGTGCGGGCGGCGGTCACGCGTGGGCACAACGGCAACGGCTGTCAGCCCGGCTACGCGTTAGAGGCCGGCCGGTCGACGCCTAAAGCAAGACAGCCGAATATCCGATTAACTCGAGATGCCCGCGCGCGCGCTCAGTGGGTCACGTGTTCCTGTCACCTTTGCGGCGCTTCTGGCGGTCGTGTTCCTCAGCGGCTGCGGCGGCTCGGGCAAGGCAGCGCAGGCGGGCCCAAAGCTCGAGGCCGTCACGGAGAAGGACTTTCACATCAGCGCCCCCACGACGTTGAAGGCCGGGGAATACACCTTCCAAGTCCACAACGACGGCGCGACCGATCACGAGTTCCTGATCGCGCCGACGCCTAACGGACGCCTGCCCCTGCGTCCGGACGGCCTCACGGTCGACGAGGAAGCCTTCGAAAGCCGGGAGCCGGGGACGTTGGAGCCGGGTGCCGCGGGCGCTGTCCGCGAGCTGACGGTGACGCTCAAGCCCGGGCGGTATGTGGTCTTCTGCAACATGGAGGGGCACTACATGGCCGGGATGCACTCCGAGCTGGTGGTCGAGTGATGCTGGGCCGCGCCAGGGCGATCAAGCCGTTTGCTGTGGGTGGCCACAGCCGCGGCCCGATCATCGCGATCTTCGCCACCTTCGCGCTGATCTCCGCGGCCACGATCGCGCTCTCGGTGAACGACGACGAAAGCCTCCCAGCACCGCACGAACGTGATCCAGGTGACCGCGCGCCAGCGCACGCTCGCCGAACGCTACCTCGAGGAAATCCTGCTGATCCGCTCCGGACGGCAGGCGAACCCCGCCTACACCGCCGGCGTGCTCGGCACGAGCGCGGGCGCGCTGCTGGAAGGCGGCACGGTGCCGGCGGTGAACGGCGACGACGACGAAACCACGCTGTCGCCGGCCGAAGGTCACGTGCTGCGGGCCCAGTTCGTCCAGGAGCAGCGCCTGGCCAACGATCTCACCGCGGCCGGGGAAGCGGTGCTGAAACACGAGCCGATGGTGAACCTCCCCGAAACCGCGGGGGAGCACGTCAGCACGCTCGAACCGATCCCCAGGCTTCGCGTGCTGGCGGCCTTGACGTCGAGCATCGCCTTCCGGGCGGCCCAGGAAATCGGGCGCGACGACGAAAGCAACCTCAACAGCCTGCTCACCAACCAGGTGCTGCTCGGCGTGGGCGGCCTGCTGGTCACGCTCCTGCTCGCCTCCGTGCTGCTGCTGACGATCCGTCGCCAGAGCGCGCACTTCCGCAGCCTTGCGCTCTCATCGAGCGATCTCGTGCTCGTACTCGGTGAGGGCGGTTGCCGCTACGCCAGCCGCTCGGTCGCGGCGCTGGTCGGCAGCTCCGAGGCCGACCTGCACGGCAGCGGCCTGATGGCGTTCATCCACGAGGACGACCGCGCCCTGATCGAGAAGGTGCAGGTCTCCGGCATGCCCCTGGACTTCAGCTTCCGCATGGTCAATCGGGCGGGCGAGTGGCGCCACCTCGAGGCGCGTGTGAACGACCTGCGCAGCGACCGCAATCTCCGTGGCGTGGTCATCAACGCCCGCGACACCACGGACCGTGTACAGCTGGAGGGCCAGCTCACGGCGCAGCTGCAGCGGGACGGCTTCGCAAGCCGACTGGGCGAGGCGCTGGAGATGGTCGACGAGGAGCACGAAGCATTCAACGTCGTCGAGCGGGCGGCGATGGAGATCTCCGAGCAGACGCCGATGGAACTGCTGCTGTCGGACTCCAGCCGCGCCAACCTCGCGCGGGTGGCCTCCAGCCCGGCCGTCGAGGCGCCCGGATGTCCGGTGGGGTCTCCCTTCTCCTGCGTGGCCGTGCGCCGCGGTACGGCGGTGGTGTTCGACTCCAGCGAGTCGCTGAACGCCTGCCCGCATCTACGCGGTCGCCCGTCCGGGCCCTGCTCGGCGGTGTGTGTGCCGGTGAGCTTCATGGGTCGTGCCCTGGGCGTGTTGCACACCACCGGACCCGAGGGACAGGCGCTCTCCGGCGAGGCCGTGTCGCAGCTGTCGGTGCTCGCCGGGCAAGCCGGATCTCGGATCGGGACCGTGCGAGCGTTCGAGAAGACCCAGCTGCAGGCTTCCACCGACGGGCTCACGGGGCTGGTGAACAGGCGCACCGCCGAGAAGGAGCTGCGCGCGCTGATGAAGGCGGATCGCCCCTTCGCGGTCGCGTTCGCCGACCTCGACCGCTTCAAGCAGCTCAACGACACGCACGGGCACGAGGCCGGTGACCGGGCGCTGCGGCTGTTCTCCCAGATCGTCGACCGCGCGCTACGGGACAGCGACGTGATCGCGCGTTGGGGCGGCGAGGAGTTCGTGATCGTGCTCCCGGGCCTTGACCGCTTCCAGGCGGTCGCCGTCCTGGAACGCATACGCGAGGACCTCGCGGCCGCGCATTCCGGGGCCACGCTCCGCTTCACCGCGAGCTTCGGCGTCGCCGACTCGAGCCAGGCGGAGAGCCTTGCGGACCTGTTGAGCATCGCCGACGGCGGCCTGTACGCCTCCAAGGAGGCGGGGCGTGACCGCGTCACGCTTGGTGACAGCGAGTCCGCCGAGCAGGCCAGGCAGGCCCAGCGCAGTGCGCGCGATCGCGTGGACGTCGCGGCCGACGAGCCCCCGGATGGGAACGGCGTCGTCGCCTGGCGCCGTGGGCGGACCTCGACCCACGAGGCCGCCTACGAGGAGGAACCTCCTCCCAGCGGCATCCAGATCCGCTGACCCCCGGGTAGAAGCTGGCCGATCCGGGCCACCGACAGGGAGCTTCTCGCGGCTCGTTCTGAGGGCAGCCTTTAGTGTTCTCGGCGGCGACGGGGTGAGGAACTCCCCTGATCGCCCCAAGGAGGAAGCCCGAGCGCAGGCTGGGCGCATCTAAAAGGAGATGACGAAGATGCTTGGTGTACGACGGATGCTCACCGCGGCAGGGGCCACGCTCCTGGCAGCGGGCATGTTCAGCGGTTCCGCCTGGGCCGCGGGTGCAGGTGCGCCCACAGCTCGGGCGACGGCTTCGACCGAAGCCCAGGTGGCGACGATCGCGACGGGCCTCGACAACCCGAGGGACATCGCGCTCGCACCGTGGGGAGGCGGGATCTACGTCGCCGAAGCCGGCCACGGGGCCGACCCCGGCAGCAAAGAATGCATCCCTGGCGCGGAAGCGGGCGAAGAACCGACGTGCGTGGGCTTCACCAGCGGCATCAGCCGCATTACCAGCTCGGGGGTGAGGCGCAGGGTCGTCAACGGGATCATCTCGCTGGCCGAACCGAGCGGCTTCGCCGCGCTCGGCGTGTCGGGCATCGACGCCTCTCAGTGGGGCATGTTCGGCATCGTCGACGAGTCGGCCTCCGGAATCCCGCCGGTAGCGGGCAACTTCGTCTCGCCGGAAACGCTCAAACGAGCCAAAGCGCAGCTTGGTCGCCTGTTCGGGTTCGATGAAGTCGGCAACTACCGGGCCATCGCGGCCGTCGGCGACGTCGACTTCAAATGGACCGAAGAACACAAATCGCTGGTTCCGGAACAGTTCCCGGACGCCAACCCGTACGCCGTGATGCACTCAGGGCAGTCGACGTGGGTCATCGACGCGGGCGCCAACACGCTCGATCGTGTCTCGAGCGTGGGCAACGTGTTCGTGGAAGCGTTCTTCCCCAACCCGCCCGTCTCGGATGCGGTTCCGACCTGCATCGATCGCGGTCCCGACGGCGCGTTCTACGTCAGCAACCTCACCGGCGCCGGCAACGCGGCCGGGGCGTCCGACGTGTTCCGAGTCGTACCGGGGCAGGCACCCACCGTGTGGGCGACCGGCCTCACGTCGGTGAACGGCTGTGGCTTCGGCGCCGACGGCCAGTTCTACGCGACCGAGCTGTCGACCAAAAACCTGATCGAAGCCGAACCCGGGACCGGCGCGGTCGTGCGTGTGGCGCCGCATTCGAGCTCCCCGACGCCGGTCGTGGAACACCTCTCCTTCCCGGCCGGATTCGCGGCCGCCAAGGACGGGTCCCTATACGTCTCCAACTGGGGCATCGCACCCGCGAACAGCGGTGGCGGCCCGACGGGTGAAGTGCTGAAGATCACGTTGCCGCATTAGGCGGGACCGGTTCTGCCGGGGTTCGGGCCGCAGCAGCGGCCCGGGTCCCGGCGCCCCGGGTCGAGTCACAGGTCGAGCACGATGTCGCCCCGTGGCTGTGAGCAGCAGATCAGCACGCTGCCGTCGGGTGGTGCCTCCACCGGGTCGGGGCTGTAGCCGACACCGCCGGCGATGAGCGTGGTCTCACACGTCTGGCAGACGCCCGTACGGCACGACCAGCGCACCGGTACGTCGCAGGCCTCGGCGAGTTCCAGCAGGCTGGCCCAGCTTTCGTTCCACGGGATCGCGAGGTTGCTGCGGGCGAACTCGATCGTCGGGCCGCTTCCGGGTGGACCGGTCGGCGGGTGGGGTGCCCGCGCGGGTGTCGGGGCGATGCCCGGCGTTTGACTCGCCGCGGGCCCGAACGGCTCGGTGTGGATGCGTGACGCTTCGACCCCCAGGCTCGCCAGGCCGGCGCTGATCTCGTCCATGAAGGGTCCCGGGCCACACAGGTACGCCTGCGCGTCGTGGGGCGGTTCGAGCTCGGCGAGGAGGGCTCCCGTGAGGTGACCGGTGGCGTCGAAGTCCCGGCCTTCGACGTCCTCGGCTCGTGGGCGGCTGTAGTACACGCAGCTGCGGGCGTTGGGGAGCGAGGCGAGCAGCGCTCGGGCCTCGGAGGCGAACGGGTGCTCGCGTCCGTTGCGGGCGCCTTGCAGCCACCAGATCTCCCGCTCTGAGTGCTCGTGGGCGAGCTCCTGGAGCATGGCGAGGACGGGGGTGGCGCCGATCCCGGCGCTGAGGAGCAGCACCGGCGCCGGTGCCTCGTCGAGGATGAACGTGCCCCTCGGTGCCGCGACGTCGAGCTGGTCGCCGACGGCGAGCCGACCGTGCAGGTAGCCGCTGGCGGCGCCCTTGGCCTCGCGCTTCACGCTCACCCGGTAGTAGCTCGCCCCGGGAGGTCCGGAGAGGGAGTAGTTGCGCAACAGCGACCGCTGCGACTCGTCGGGGTGGACCCGCAGCGTGAGGTACTGACCCGGGCGGGCTGCCGGCAGCGGCGCGCCGTCGGGGTCCTCGAGCCGGATCGAGATCACGGAATCGCTCTCGTGCGTGATCGCGGTAACGGTCAGCGTGCGGAAGCCGGCCCACGCGGGTGGAGGGCTGGGCGCACCGAGGCCGGCGTTGCCGCTTCCAGGTTCCTGCTCCAACAGAGCTCGGAACGAGGCCTGCCAACCTGGGCTGAGGGCGGGGATACGGAGCGCGCGGAGCAGCTCCTGGCGCCCGTGCCCCGGGAGGTACAGCAGCGCGTCGACTTCGGCGACCGGCATCTGCTCGGGTCCCGCGGAGAGCTTGATGATCTCATCGCCGGCCTGCACGTCGCCCTCTTCGAGCACGCGGAAGTAGAAGCCGGGGCGGCGGTGGGAGACCAGGAGAGCCGGGATCCGCGGGTCGTTCATGCGGATCCCGACGCGGTAGCAGGTGACGCGCGGTTGGGTCACCTCGAAGACCGCGCTCCCGATCCGGTAGCGGTCACCGACACAGACCTCGTCGTCGTTGAGACCTTCCACGGTGAAGTTCTCGCCGAACTGCCCGTACACGAGGTCGTCGCGGCCCAGCTCGCGTTCCCAGTGCCGGTAGGAGTCGATCTGATAGACGAACACGGCCCGCTGCTCGCCGCCGTGCCCCGCCAGGTCGCCCTGGCCGTCGCCGTCGACGTTGAGCCTGCGGACCCGCCGGGGACCGCTGACGGGGTCCTTGTACACGCCGGTGAAGACGGTTCTCCCCTGCCACGGCACGTCTTTCGGCATGCCGACGTTGACCGACAGCAGCCGCCCGGCGGACTCACCGGGGGGCCGGGCCGGCTCGACGCGCCGAGACTCCGAGTCCACGCTCACGCCGCTACCGTAGCCGCGTGTTCGAGCGTGTCGCGATCCGGGTCTCGGACAGGGCTCGCTCGGAGCCGCTCTACGCAGCCGTGCTCGAGGTGCTCGGAGTGGCGCCGAGCCATCGCGACGGGCGCTCGGTCGCCTGGAACGATCTCGTGATGCTCGCCGCCGACCGTGAGCACCCGCCCACCCGCCATCTGCACGTCGGCTTCGTTGCGCCGAGCCGCGAGGCCGTGCGGGAGTTCTGGCGCGTCGGTCTCGAGATGGGCGCGAGCAGCGATGGCGAGCCCGGCGAGCGTCCTCAGTACACCCCCGGCTACTACGGTGCCTTCCTGCTGGATCCGGACGGCAACAGCATCGAGGCGGTCATCCACGACGACGTGCGCCGTGGCGGCAACGTCGACCACCTCTGGATCGGCGTCCGCGACCTCAAGGCGTCCGTCGCCTTCTACCGGACGGTCGCCCGCCACACGGGCTTGCGGGACGGCCGCGTCTGGGAGGCCGGCAAGCAGTTCCGGGGCGCCTGGGCGACCTTCTCGCTGCTCGCCGACGGACGCCCGGCCACGGAGAACCTCCACCTCGCCTTCCCCGCTCCCGACCGCCAGACCGTACAGGAGTTTCATCGCGCCGCCATCACCGCGGGCCACCGCGACGCCGGCGCTCCCGGTGAGCGCGACCTCGGGTGGCTACGGCGCCCGCGTCGTCGACCCCGACGGGACGATCGTCGAATCGATCGCCCGCGAGCCGGCGCGTGGTTGACCGGCTCGGGTAGGTAACCGCCGCAGGGGGATACCGACTCGGGGGTAGGCACGGCCACTCTCTTCGCCGCGGCCTGACCGACCAGGGTCCGCGTGGGGCTGCTCACATCACATGCGATGCGCGGCTCCCGCGCCGGGATCTCGGCGCGCTCCCCGGGCGACCGAAGAACCAGTTCAGCAGGCCGTTGACGATGCTGACGATGATCGCCGCCAGGAGCGCCCACCAGAAGCTGTCGATCGTGAACTGGGGAACGATCCAGTGCGTCAGGTACAGCATGAAGACGTTGATGAGCAGGTAGAAGATGCCGAGCGTGACGATGATGAACGGGATCGAGAGGATCGCCAGGACGGGCTTCAAGAAGACGTTCACCAGCGTGAACACGAACCCGGCCACCAGGAGAGCCCACCAGTCGCTCCCGTAGCTCAGGCCGGATAGCAGCCAGCTCGCCACGAACAGGGCGACGGTGTTGAACGCCCACGTGACCGTCAGCCGGCGAAGCATCGACCGATCCTAGCCCGAGCCTCGTCTCCCGCCCTCCGCGCTCGCCGGTCCCCATGGTCCGTCCGTGGTAGCGACGTCCTTCTGTGACAGGGCCCCGGCGCCGGGGTACGCTCTGCCCATGTCAGCGGTGCGCGCAGCAGAGCTCCCGTCGAGATGGTTGCGAGGAGCGCGCCATCGCGCGCCGAGGTTGTCGGTGGGCCGGCCCGTCACGGTGTCGCTCGCGCTCGCGGCGGCAGCGGGGGTCATCGGCCCGCTCGGCGTTGCCCGCGCACGGGCGGCCCCCCTCGAGCTGGTCCCGGCCTACTTCTCTCCGGAAGGCTCGCCCAGCCCCTGGCAGACGATGTGTGAAACCGCGCCCGCGGGGTCGGCGGTGATCCTCAACCCGAACAACGGGCCGGTCAAGCGCCAGGCGAAGGTGTATGCCGGCCCGATCAAATCCTGCGAGGAAGACGGCCAGCGGGTGGTCGGCTACGTGTTCACGAAGTACGGCAAGCGGCGCCTGGCCGCCGTGGAGAAGGCGATCGCCCACTACTACAGCCTGGTATCCCGGAGTCGAGGGCATCTTCCTCGACGAGATGGCCGAAGTGCCGAGCGCGAAGGTGGAAACGTACTACCGGCAGCTCACCTCCTTCGTGCACGAAAAAGGCGGCTTCGTGGTCGGCAACCCCGGCGACACCGCCAGCACTCCTTGGCAACTGGGTGCCGTCGACCAGGTCGTGACCTTCGAGGGGCCGTCCAGCGCCTACGCCACCTACTCACCCGCTCCGTGGGTGCTCACGGCGGCGCCCGGGCAGATCGCCAACATCGTCTTCGCAGCCTCTGAAACCGAGATGGAAGCCGACTGTGTGAAGGCCGAAGCAGGCAACGCCGGCTCGGTCTACGTCACCGACCTGCCGGAACGGCCGAACCCGTACGCGACGCTGCCGTCCTACTGGAGCACCGAGACCGCGCACTGCTGAGAGCGGCACAACGCTTCAGCGGCGCTCGGGGTTGGCTACAGCCAGTCGTGACGGCGGAAGGACCAGTACAGCGTCAGCGACCCGACGATGATCAGGGCGCTCGAGAACCAGAAGCCCCAGTGCGTCGCAAAGCCGGGGTAGGGGAGGTTCTGCCCGTAGAAGCCGGTGATCGCCGTGGGCACCGCGATGATCGCCGCCCAGGACGTGACCTTCTTCATGATCAGGTTCATGCGGTTGCCCTGAATCGTGAGGTTGGTCTCGAGGATCGTCGTCACCAGATCGCGCAGCGACTCGGTCCATTCCGTCGCCCGCAGGACGTGGTCGTACACGTCCTGGTAGTAGGGCACCATCGACTCGTCGAGCACGTGCAGGTCGCGGCGCATGAGCGAGTTGACGACCTCCCGCATCGGCAGCACCAGCCGGCGCAGCAGCACGAGGCTCTTGCGCAGCTGGAAGGAGCGTCGCTGCACCTCGGGCTGGCGCGGGGCGTCGTCGAACAGCAGGTCCTCGAGCGACTCGATCTGGGTGTCGAGCGACTGCACCGCTTCGAAGTGGCCGTCGACGATGTGGTCGAGCAGCCCCCAGAGCAGGAACGAGACGCCGTTGCCGGCGAGCTCGGCGGATTCGTCCCAGCGGCTGACCACCGCGTCGATGTCCATGCCCTCGTCGTCGCGGACCGTGACGAGCGCGTTCGCGCATCACGAACGCGTCGACCTCGCTGGAGCTGAGGATCCCCGTCGCCGTGTCGAGGTGGACCGACGTAGGCGCTGAGGAAGAGGTGCGAGTCGTAGCGGTCGAGCTTCGGTCGCTCGTGATCGGTTGACCGCGTCCTCGACCGCCAGGCGGTGCAGTTTGAACTCCTCGGCGATCGGCGCGCAGGTCTTCCCGCGTGGGCGAGCAGTAGTCCAGCCACACGTAGGTTCCCTGCTCGCCGAGGAGCTCGGAGATGTCCTCGACCGGGAAGTCTTCGGACACGACCTTCCCGTCGCGGTACAGCCTCGTCCGGGCCATGGCCAGGCCACGATACGGACCGGTCCGGATCACGAGATGCCGTAGGATCGACAGCCGTGTCGAGCACCACCGCGCCAGCCGTCCTGTCGCTCGTCCCCTCGCACGAGGAGACGCTGCTCAGAGAGGCGGTGGCGGGCATCTGCGCCGGCTTCGGCCGCGACTACATGCATCAGAAGCGCGACGCGGGCGAACCGCCGAGCGAGCTCTGGGAGGCGCTGGCGTCGAGCGGCTACCTGGGCGTCAACATCCCCGAGGAGTACGGCGGCGGAGGCCTGGGGATGACGGCCCTGTCGTGGGTGGGCGAGGAGATCTCGGCCGCCGGCTGCGCCCTGTTGCTGATCGTGGTCTCGCCGGCGATCGTGGGCAGCATCCTGACCCGCCACGGCACCGCCGGTGCAGAAAGATCGCTGGCTGCGCGGGATCGGCTCCGGGACGACGAAAATCGCCTTCGCGATCACCGAGGCGGACGCGGGCACCAACTCGCACAACCTCGCCACCTCCCTGCGCCGCGACGGCGGCCGCTTCCTGCTCAACGGCCAGAAGACGTTCATCTCCGCCGTCGAGGACGCCGACGCCGTGCTCGTGGTCGCGCGCACGCGGCTCCCCGACGGGGAGCTCGGGCTGCCCTCGCTGGCGATCGTGGACGTCGACACTCCCGGGTTCACACGCCAGGAGATCCCGATGGCCGTGCGCGGAGCCGACAAGCAGTGGACGCTGTTCTTCGACGATGTCGAGCTCGAGGAGGAGCGCTTGATCGGCGGTGAGAACGGCGGCCTCGGTGTGGTCTTCGACGGCCTCAACCCCGAGCGCATCATGGGCGCCTCGATCTCGATGGGGGTCGGTCGTCTGGCGCTCGAGCGGGGCGCCGCCTACGCCCGCGAGCGGGAAGTGTGGGGACAGCCGATCGGCGCCCACCAGGGCGTGGCCCACCCGCTGGCCGAGGCCAAGATCGAGCTCGAGCTCGCGCGCCTGATGACCCAGAAGGCCGCGGCCCTTTACGACGCCGGCGCCCCGGGCGCGGGCGAGGCGGCCAACATGGCCAAGTTCGCCGCCGCCGAGGCCGGGATCAAGTGCGTGGACCGGGCCATCCAGGCGCACGGCGGCAACGGCTTCGCACTGGAGTACGGCTTGAGCGACCTCTGGTGGGGGGTGCGCGTGGCGCGCACCGCGCCGGTGTCGCGCGAGATGGTCCTCAACTACGTGGCCGAGCACTCGCTCGGGCTGCCGAAGTCCTACTGAACGCGGGAAGCGACCACCGGCGGCGACGCCGTCGGGTCGGGCAGCAGCCGGTCCAGCAGGCGCCCGGCGGGCCGGTTCGCCAGCTCACGGTCCATGTCGGGCCGGTAGGAGAGCAGCGCCAGGCTGGGGGCGATCGCGAAGTCCGCGACCGTCAGGCGCTCACCGCACAGCACTCCCTCCTGCACCCACCCGTCGACCGTGTCCAGCAGCGGGGGGATCGCGACCCGCAGGTCGTCGATGTTGCGGTCACTGGCGCGGAACACCAGCCCGGCGCGCCGCGCGAGGATCCCGCGCAGCCAGTCGGACTTCGCCAGCAGCGGGCCGAGCCGCCCGCGGGCGCCGCCTTCGCGGAGCTCGGAGACGGGCGTGGCCAGCAACAGGCGCCGGGCCTCCATCTGCAGCACCTCATCACCCCACCGCTCGGCCTCTTCAACCGCCTCACGGCGCTCCGGCTCAGAGGGGAACAGCGGCGGATCCGGGCACACACGCTCGAGGTGGCGGGCGATCTTGTGGTTCGTCTGGACCCGCTCACCGTCCATCTTCAGCGCGGGCACGGTGCCGAACCGGTCGAGCATCGCGAGCTGGCTGTGCGTGGCGCCGTCGACGGTGCGGATCGGGGTGCTGTGACCCGGGAAGCCGGCGGCCCGGACGAGCATCGGGTGAGGCCCCGTCGGCAGCACGGTGACGCGGTAGGGGATCCGCTTGTACTCGAGCATCAGCGTCGCCGTCCTGCAAGCGTGCGAGCCGCGGATCACATACACCTTGGCGGCCATCGCGCCGATCCTCCCACCAAACGCCTCGCCACGTCGCCCAGCCGACGGCAGGCGTGCCGCGGTGCGAGCATGGGAACCCGTGAGGACCCTGATCGAGTTCCCCGCCGACGACCCCGAGCGCGCCCGACGGTTCTGGACGGAGCTGCTCGGAGCCGAGCTGCGGGCTCGGGAGGGCTCGCAGGGAGAGGGCTGGGAGGCGAGCTCGGAGGGTCTGCGGCTCGGCGTCCATCAGCGCGGGCTGGGGCCGGGGGACACCTTCTCGCTGCCGTACTTCACGGTCGAGGACATCGCCCACGCGCTGGAGCAGGTGCGCGCGCTCGGCGGGACCGTCGTGCATCCCGGAGAGCGCTGGGCCATCTGCAGGGACTCCGAGGGCAGCCCCTTCGGGCTCGCTCAGGAGGTGGCCGCCGAGTGAACGCGTGCGACGCGCTCAACCGGCCGCGCGGGAATCGCACGCCGGACGCGCACAGGGGATACTGGGCCGGTGAGTGAGAAGAAGCGCTACGGCGACCCCCGTAAGCAGCAGGCGCTGGAGGAATCCAAGCGCGTGGGCGGCAGGTCCAAGCGCGAACTGTCGGTGGGCTTCATCTTCTTCGCCTGGGCGCTGTTCTTCCTGCTGTGGCTCGTGGCGGGGAGCCTGGTGGTGGCCGCCGTGGTCTGCGGCCTTCTGCTCACGGTCGCGATCGCCCTTCTGAACGCGAACTGAGTCCGTCCGGCGCCGTCAGCGGCTCGCGAGGCGGTACACCGGCCCGCCCAGCGAGGCGATGTAGATGTGTCCCCGGGCGTCTTCGCCGAAGGAGGACGTTTCGCTCACGTTCAAGCCCGTGGCACGGAGGCCCGTAGCCCTGCCGTGAGCGAGCCGGACCGACTCGATCTGATGGTGGCAGTAGTCGCCGAACAGGTAGCGGCCGTAGAGGCCGTGAAGTGACCGGTCGCGCACGACGTCCCCGCCGATGATCGCGCAGTAGCCGCTGCTGTGGGGGGCGGTGAGGACGGGGAACAGGGCGTGGGGCGCGGTGCCCGGCTTGTTGCGCCGATCCCCCTCCCAGATGCTCCAGCCGTAGTTGGCGCCGGCCCCGGTGCCGGGCGCCACGAAGTCGATCTCCTCTTGCAGGTCCTGGCCGACGTCGCCGATGATCAGGGCACCGGTCGAGCGGTCGAAGGAGAAGCGCCACGGGTTGCGCAAGCCGTAGGCCCAGATCTCCGGCCGCTTGCCCGGCCGGCCGGCGAACGGGTTCCCGGCGGGAATCGAGTATCCGCCGTTGGGCGAGGGGTCGATGCGCAGGATCTTGGCGAGCAGGGTGCCGGTGTTCTGGCCGTTGCCTTCGGGGTCGTCCTCGCTGCCGCCGTCGCCCACGCCGATGTAGAGGTCGCCTTCGGGGCCGAACGCCAGCTGTCCCCCGTTGTGGTTGGTGTACTTGTGATGGTCGATCGTCAACAGGATCCGGGCGCTGGCCGGGTTGGCGAGGTCGGGGTTGGTGGCCGAACGCCGGTACTGCACGACCCTGATGTTGTTGCCGGGGATCGTGTAGTCGACGTAGAACAGCCCGCTGCTGGCGTAGTCGGAGGGGAACGCCACCCCGAGCAGGCCCTGCTCGCCGCCGCCTTCGGAGTACACCTGGCTGCCGATGTCGAGGAACGGCTGCGGCTGTGCGTGGCCGTTCAGCATCAGCATCACCTGGCCACCACGCTGCAGCACGAACACCCGGCTGGGATCGCCGGGGGCGCCGGTGACGGCCACCGGCTGGCGAAAGCGGCCCACCTGCACCAACCGCACCTTGGCGGCGCCGGCCGCCGCGGCGGGTGCGGTCGCGGACGGGGCCGACGGCCCGCCCGAGCCCGCCGGGTTGCTCGAGGAGCCGGCCGAGCTCGCCGCCCCGCTCGACCCGCAGGCCACCAGCGCGACGGCCAGGGCCCCGACGACAAGTCGCGTGGCGAACCTCACCGGGCAACATCGTGGCACGTTCGCCCGGACACGGCCGGAGGGCCGACACAGGTTGATCTGAGGCCATCCCGGGTCGGCGGACGTCCCGCCGACCCGGGAGGGATCGATGCGGCTGATCACCCCGCGCGGGCTCCGGCCCGGTAGCAGCTCGAGATCCGGGATCTCTACGGACCGTTTCTGAAAGTCGGGTTGGCTGCAAGCCGCGTTGCCGCGGCACATCCGCCGAGGGCGTATTTCCCATCGCAATCGGGCGAATGAGCGGTTTGAGGAGGTTCTGAGACGGATGGGCAGCCGCTGTCAGCGATGCGTAGCGCTCAAGGCGCGAGCGGCGCTGGCCGATATGACCGGCGCCCGGGCCGTCCGTGTTGCGGAGGTATGGGCAGCGTACCGAACCAACCATAAGGAGTGGACAGCAATGTCTGTTGTTAAGAGAAGCAAGCGCCTGCTTGCGGGCGCCATCGTCATGATCCTCGCGCTCAGCGGGGCCGCCGCGATCGCTTACTGGACGAGCTCCGGCGAAGGCACGGCCACTGTCACGGCGAGCACCGGCGGCGCCGGGTTCGAAATCACCGGCGCAGCCGAAGGTCTCTACCCGGGCGGAACCGTCGAAGCCAAAATCAAGGTGAAGAACAAAGACGTGAAACAGTCCGAGTTCCTCACCAAACTGGTCACGACGGTCAAGGAAACTTCGGCCGGCGGCTGCGAAAAAACCTGGTTCGAAATCACGGCTGGTGGCGAACAGGAACCGAAAATCGAGCTCGCAGCGGGCGAAACCAAAGAATACACGGTCAGCCTGAAGATGAAGGACGAAGCCGTCAACCAAAACGCTTGTAAGGGTGCGACTGTTTCCCTCAAGGGTGTCGCCTCCTAAGCAAGGCCCTCTGGTTCGGCGCTAGTCCCTCTCACAACCTGAGTGACCGGGGTGGCGGCGTGAGCCGTCACCCCGGCCCCTCATCCGTTGGCCGAGCGGTCTTCGCATTCGTCGAAGGGTGATGTCGGCTACCGGATCTCCGGTTTGTGGGTTTCACACGCTTGCCGCGTGCGTGCCTCAAGAGGGTTGCGCCACAACCGCAGGGACCGCCTGGACCACCGCGTTGCGGGGGAACCGGGCACCGTACCGAACCAACGAAAAGGAGTACACAGCAATGTTCCGCATGAAGAAGAGCAAGCGCCTGCTGGTAGGCGCCATCGTGGCAGTCCTCGCGCTTGGCGGGGCCGCTGCCTTCGCATACTGGACGAGCTCCGGTGAAGGCACGAGCACCGTTACGGCAAGCGCGGGAGGCGCCGGATTCGAAATCACCGGTGCCACCGAAGGCCTGAACCCGGGCGGCACGGTGGAAGGCAAAATCAAAGTCAAGAACAAGGACGTCAAACAGCCGGAGTATCTGACCAAGCTCGTCACGAGCGTGAAGGAAACCTCGGCTGCCGGATGCGAAAAAACCTGGTTCGAAGTCACCGTTGGTGGTGAACAGGAACCGAAAGTCGAGCTCGCACCTGGCGAAACCAAGGAATACTCGGTCAGTCTGAAGATGAAGGACGAAGCCGTGAATCAGGACACGTGCAAGGGCGCCGTCGTCTCGCTCAAGGCCGTTGCCTCCTAGGCAGCTGTCCTTGGTTCGGGACGGAGCCTGAACGGTCCAAAGGGATATGGGTGGCGGCTAGAGCGTCGCCACCCCGTTCCCTCCGGTGCTCGTGCTGTGGCGGTTGCCGTGGGCAGGCGGCTCGCCTGGGCTCCATCCACGGTGGCCGCTACCGCGAGTAAGCAAACCGACAACGCGACTGGAACGAGAACATGCCAACCACAACGCCAATCAAGACCCGTGGCGGTATCGGCGCCGCGTTGGTTCTGGCCTTCCTCGCCCTGAGCGCCGGCGGCGCGTGGGGCGTGGTGATGGCCACGAAGGCTGCGGGCCCGACCCCGCCGCCGGCTCCGACCCTTACCGCCAAGCCACCGGCCACCACCAAGCAGGTCTGGGCGGCGTTCACCTTCAGCGACCGCAAGCGCCGGATCTACTTTGAATGCTCGCTCGACGGCGCCCCTTTCCGCGACTGCGCCTCGCCCATGCGTTACGGGCCGGCGGTCTACATCGGGCGCGTGCGGTGCAAGAACCAACCGAAGAACGCCCGCGGCCACAAGGTGAAATGGTGCCAGGGAACCGTCACCAGCCAGCGCCCGGCACTCTCGACCGCCGGGCACAAATTCGCGGTGCGAGCGGTTCTCGCCAAAGTCGTCGGGCCTGCCAAGACCTACAGCTGGACGATCCTGGGCTCGCAGGCCGCGGCACAGCCGGCGCCGGCGAGCCCGCCGGCCAGCGTCCCCGCCGGTAATCCCACGAGTCCGCCGGCGAGCTCGCCCCCAGCGGGCAGTGGAAGCGCGCCGGCGGGTCAGTCCGCGACCTTCACCATCTCGGGGAGCCCGGAAGGAACCTTGTATCCCGGGGCCCCGGCTCGCCGGATCCCACTTGCCCTGAGCAACCCCAATCCGGCAGCCATCTACGTAACAGGCCTCACGGTGAGTGCCGCCAGCGAAAATCCAGACTGCCCGGCCGCGGAAAACGTCTTGATCCTGCAGTCGGATGCGTCGCCTCTGATCCCGGTGCTCGTTCCGGCGGGTGGCTCCGTGACCCTGCCCGCACAGGGGGTCACCGCGCCCTCGGTCCAGCTGATCGATCTGGCGGCCATAAATCAGAACGGATGCAAGGGCACGACCTTCATCCTGAGGTACACCGGGAGCGCCCACTCGTGAAATGGCTGCGCCCGAGGCCCCTGTCGGTACTGGGTGGGGTTGCGTTGGCGCTGGCGGTCACCAGCCTGACCGCCGCCGCCGCCGCCTACTGGGTGGCGGCGGGCACCGGTACCTCGCTGGCCGGCGTGAGCGACCTTCCGAGCCCCACCCTCACAGCGACCGCCGGTGGGGAAACGGTGCAGCTCGAATGGACCGCCGTGACGCCTCCGGGCTCCGGCGCCGTCACCTACTACGTCACCGGCGAAGGCGGCACTCCAGGAACCGGCTGCCCCACCGCGGGCGCGCCCACAACAGTCACGAGCTGTACCGAGACCGGCGTATCGATCGGGGTCCACACGTACGAAATCACGGCCGTGTGGCGCTCGTGGACCTCCGCGAGCGAAAAACAGAGCGTCACGGTCACCTCAGGCCCTGCGACCCATCTCGTCCTCGCTGCTTCCAAAACGGAACTCGTCGCGGGCGAAGCCGCGAACCTGACCGTCACCGCGAAGGACGCCGCCAACAGAACCGTCACCTCCTACACCGGTTCCCACAGTCTCCTCTTCGAAGGCGCATCGGCGGCTCCCAGCGGAACCCAACCGAGTGTCAGCAGCGAAACGGGCGTGGCCGTGGCCTTCGGCGAAGCGACGGCGGTCAAGTTCACCGCCGGCGTTGCCACCGTGGAAGGGGCCAACAACGGGCAGCTGAAGCTGTACAAGCCCGAAGAAGCCCATCTGAAAGTGAAGGCGGGACGATCTCCAACGAAGGCGCCCTCGTGGCGGTCAAAGTGACGGTCGGCGCATTCAAGAGCTTCCATGTGGTGTCGGTCGCCGCCGAACCCGAAGCGGGGGCCGCATTCGAAGTCAAACTGACGGCGTGGGACGAATGGCATAACGTGCTGACCACGTACGTGCGCACCCACAAACTCAAATACGAAGGCGCGCTCAATTCTCCGAGTGGCAAAGTCCCCACGTACTCCGCGACGACCGAACCGACATTCACGGCCGGCGAAGCGACCGTTACGGGCTTCCGCTTCTACCACGCGGCCGCCAACACGCTGAAGGTGCTCGAAGAAACGACCCTCAGGGAAGGAACCGCATCCATCACCGTGAAAACGGCCGCCGCCAAACGCTGGGCGTGGTCCCATCCGCTCGTGACTGCAGGCAGCATCAGTTCGGCGACGTGCCTCTTCACCTGTGAAACCACAAGCATCGGCAACAAACAGCAGTTCGAAGCCCAGGCGAGTGTCACGGATGAATACGGCAACGTGGTGAGCAACCTCGGGGTCACGGTCACCGCGAGGGTCACAAAAGTCGGCGGTGCCGGCACGCTGGCGAACAACGCCAAAATCGCCATCCCGCTGGTTGGGCTGGCCGAATCCGCCATCGCGACCCCCTTCGAATACACCTCGCCCGCGAAAGGGACAAACGAAACCGTCCTTCACCTAGCCACACAGACGGGGACGACTTTCACCGAAGCCACGGCGACCGTCAAATACTAGGGGCGCCCCGTGAGGTGGGTGAGGGCAGCCGTCTTCCGCGCCCGAAGTTGGGCGCCGACGTTCAGCAGTCGACGGTGAGGGCGGGGAGGCGGTCGCGGCTGATTCCGCTCTCCAGGCAGGCGAGGTAGGCGATCGCGCGGTGGGTCCCGTCGATCAGGTGGACCCTGCCGTCGAATTCCCCGATCCGCATCACGAGGCCCTCCCGCCAGCTGCCGCCCGCCATATCGCGGATGAAGCGGTTGACCCGCAGGTCATCCTCGGCGTCTTCATCCGCCTGCAGCGCCCCGCGCCGCTCACGGTAGATCGCCAGCAGCTCCGCGACCGTCCGGTGGCTCGTGCCCGCACGTCCCATGAAGCCCCTGAACAGGGTTTGGGTCCCGGCCAGCTCACGCGGCGATAGAGCCTTCAACGCCATCCTCCGAAATGGTCGCTCCGGACCCGGTCAGCTCGATATGGACAGCTGTCCAAAGACCCCGCCTGCGGCTTGGGACGGGCGCTCCAGCCGGCATGCGGGCCGCCGCGCCGCGCCCGTTCTGCGGGCGAGCGCGTTCCAGCCGGCTAGGAACCGCCGATGACGACGTTCTCCTCGCCCAGCCACAGCGGAGAGTGGGCGAGGTCGATGAAGCGCTGCTCGTCCTCGAGCAGGGCCTGGCCGGCGACCATTCCGGCCTCGCTGGAGGCGGCGGTCAGGAGGTCCTCGAAGCTGTCCCACCACAGCTCGGCGACGCCGTCGTAGAAGCGTGCCTCGCTTCCCCGTGAACCGGAGACGGTCTCGTCGAGGTCGGTGTCACGAGCGTGGGTCTGGACGTAGCGGCGGATGCCGAGGGTGCCGGCGTGGCGCTTGACCAGTTGGGCGTGCTCCTCGCGCCAGTAGCGCTGGAACTCCTCTCGGGACATGTCCGGTCTGCGGCGGATGGTGAAAACGAGCTTGATCATGGCGCAACTGTATGCCCGCGGGCCAGCCTTGTGAGCGCCCCCCCGGCCGTGACCCGAGGGACGGCGCGTGTCTTGCGGGGCACATCGCCATCGCGTAGAGTCGAAGGCCAGACCGATGAGTGATCCCCGTGCGTACCGCTCCGGAGCACCCAGTCGCCAGGACGGCCGGGGATGAGCGCCACCGAGGCCGCTCGATCCGGCTGGTCCACGCACGAGGTGCGTCAACCAGCCGCCTGCTGCTGGCCGACTACGACCCGTTCGGAGCCGACCTCGCCCTGCAGGAGGCGCTCGAGCGCGAGGGTGGCGGTTGGGGACGCGACCGCACGCGCGAGCTGGCCGTGATCCTGGGCTCGGCGGAGGCGCTCGAGCACGCCAAGCGCGCGCAGCGCAACATCCCCGTGCTGCGCACCCACGACCGCTACGGCAACCGCGTCGACGAGATCGACTACGACCCCTCGATGCACTGGATGCTCCGCCTCGGCGTCGAGCGTCAGGTGAACACCTTGCCGTGGCAGGAGACAGCGCGCGGGCGCTCACGTGGTGCGCGCCTGCATGTTCCACCTTTTCAACCAGCTCGACACCGGACCGTGCTGTCCGTTCGCGATCAACTACGCCGCGGTGCCGACCATGCGCCAGGACCCCGTGCTCGCGGCCGAGTGGGTGGAGCGCATGACGCTGCCCGACTACGACCGCTTCGCACAGGCCGGGATGGCCTTCACCGAGAAGCAGGGCGGGTCCGACCTGCGCGCCAACTCGACGGTCGCCGAGCCGGTGGGCGACGGCTGGTATGAGCTCACCGGACACAAGTGGTTCTGCACCCACCCGGTCTTCGAGGTCTTCTTCACGACCGCCCAGACCGACGCCGGGATCACCTGCTTCGTGGCCAACCGCCCGCACCCGGGCTTTCGCATCCAGCGCCTGAAGGACAAGCTCGGGGGCCGCTGTCTGGCCTCCTCCGAGGTCGAGTACGACCACCTGCCGGCGCGCATGCTCGGAGAGGAGGGCCGGGGAACGGCGTTCATCGTCGAGCAGCTCGTGTACACGCGCCTGGACACGCTGATCGCGGTCACAGGACTGATGCGCCGGTGCGTCGCCGAGGCCGTGTGGCACACGCGCCACCGCAACGCCTTCGGCGCACCTCTCGCCGAGCAGCCGGCGATGACGAACGTGCTGGCCGACCTCGCGCTCGAGTCAGAGGCGGCGACCGTCGCGACGATCAGGCTCGCGCGTGCGTTCGACGACGCCTCCGGCGAGGAATCCGCCTTTCGGCGACTCGCCCTGGCGGTGCTCAAGTACTGGGTCTGCAAGCGCGGTGCGCCGCTCGCCGCCGAGGCGCTCGAGTGCATGGGCGGGAACGGGTACGTCGAGGAGGCGCCGATGGCGCAGCTGTACCGCGACATCCAGCTCGGCACCGTGTGGGAGGGGTCGGGCAACGTGATCGCACTCGACGTCCTGCGTGCCATCGCGCGCGAACCCGCAGTCGGTCGACGCGTTCCTGGCCGAGTGCGAGCTCGCGGTCGGCGCGGACCCCCGTTTCGACGCTCACCTGCGCTCGCTGCGCGAACGCCTGCTGGAGGCGCCCACCGACCTCCCCGAGGCGGAATGGCGCGCTCGGCGGCTCGTCGAGGACATGGCGCTCGCCCTGCAGGCGTCGCCTGCTGCTGCGCCACTCGCCGGGGTTCGTGTCCTCGGCCTTCTGCGCCGGCCGCCTGGAGCATCGCGGCCTGGCCTTCGGCGACCTCCCGCAGGGGCGTCGACGGCCAGCAGATCGTGGCGCGGGCCCTGGCGCTGTAGCCGCCGCGATAGGAGCGCGGCCTGCGGCTCGCCGCCGCGCGGGGTAGGTCAGTCAGCCGGCGGGTCGCTGTGAAACTGGTCGGACCGGGCCCCAAATGCGCATTAAATGGCTTGGGAATGTGGAATTTGCGTGTTTCACCGCCCGAGCTGGGTAAGGTGAGGGGGCAGCACCGATTGGGGAACCGCCAGCGTGGCACCCGCGCCGAAAGACGCCACGCACGGGAACCAGTCGAGAGCTTCACCGAAAAACGTGGGGGCCGCGTGACGGTTACCGCGTCGTCCAAGCCGTACTCCTGCCCACCACCATGCAAGGGGAGGTCAATCGCCCATGCTCCGTCGCGGATTGCCCCTGTTCTGTCGCGCGTCGTTGGTACTTACCTTCGTCCTCGCACTGGCTTCGTCGGCGAGTGCACGCCCTCTGATCGGGACACGCGCATTGGCCCCGTCGGATCGACGGGGACTCGGCGGGAACCGCCGAAGCGTGGCAGTACACGGCATGGAGGACCGGCTTGGTCCAGACGCTGGGCTTGTACGCGGGCGCCGGTGAGACGGCCTCGCCGATCGTGGTGGGAATGTATGCGGACTCGGCCGGTCACCCGGGCCGGCTGCTGGCCTCGGCCACGATCACCACGCCCGTTGAAGGCGCGTGGAACACCGTGAGCACCAGCCCGGTGCCCGTGGTCGCGGGCACGAAGTACTGGCTGGCAGCGCTCGCAACCGAAGGCACCCTCACCGTGCTGGATCGCCACCGAGGGGCCGGACCGGCCGAGGAATCCGGCTCGCACTCGCTGAGCGGACTCCCGGAATCGTGGGTCAGCGGGCAGGTGTCAGAACACAGCCCCGCCTCGTTCTACGCATCGGGCGAATCGCCGCTGGAAGAAGGGATCGCAAGGCGTGAAGCGAGGGAACGGGCTGAACGGGAAGCCCGCGAACTGCGCGAAGCCGAAGAACAGGCCGGTAGGGAACAGTCGGAAGGCGAAATGCGCGAAGCCGAAGAAGGCTTGGAACGCGAAAGTGAAGAAGCAGAAGAACAGGCCGCCGAAGAAAGAGCGGAACGCGAAACGCGTGAAGCGGAAGAACGCGCGGTGAGAGAAGCGCGGGAACGGGCCGAACGCGAAGCTGCCGAAGGCGGGCAGAAAGGGGTCCGCACGACCGAATGCTTCGAGGACCCCGAAACGGAAGGCACGCAGAAGATCGAACAGTGCGGCTACCCGGGACGGGGCAACACCGGTCCCGAAGCGGGGACGAAACTGGAAAAAGTCGGCTCCCCGAGTGAATACAAGCGGATCGTCCTGAGAGGGAACAACGAACGCTACGAAGGCAAGGAACTCTGGGGCTCGATCCAGGTGGAGGGGAACAACGACACGATCAGGAACGACAGGATCATCACCTTCGGACACTGCGGGAAGCGGCTGTCCGAATGCGGCTCGCAAGAAGCCGTATCGATCATGGACAACGGAGACAACCTGACGGTCAGCCATTCCTGGCTCGGCGGTCTGGAAAAGCAGGGCGTGAACACGGCCGAGGAATGCATCAAGTCCTACGCCCAGGGCCTCGTGTTCGAATACGACCGGGTGGAAAACTGCGGCGGGATCAAAACGGACGGGGGTGGCACCGTGGCGCACAGCTTCTGCCTGTTGAACATGATTCTGCTCGAAGAACACGACGAGTGCATTTCCAATGACGGACTCGGAGGGCTGGGCATCATCCTGCCCTCGGTCTACAGGGAAAACACGCTGTTCAACCCACAGAAGCAGACCGCTTCAGTCTTTCTCCAGGGTTTCTCCTCCGAGATAGGTGAAGTCCGGATCGAAAAGAACTTCCTCGCCGGCGGCGGGTACATCCTCTACGGAGGCGAAGAAGGCGCCGGCAGCGGCTACTTTCCGCAAGTGGGCCGGGAGGCCATCACCGGCAACCGCTTCGCTCGTGGCATCTGCCGGTCCGGCAAGGAAAAGGAGGTGTCCGGCGGCAACTGGGTGTGCAGCGACCAGCAGCCGATCAGCGGAACCGAAGAAGAGTTCTGGACGCTGCCCGAAGGCGGCGGCGGCTACTACCCGCGTGGGGGTAGCTACGGGGTCGCAGTGAGACTGGGCCATCAGCTCACATGGTCGGGTAACTTCTGGGATCGAGCCAAGGAAGCGGCTGAACCGTAGGTGCCGGGTCTGCGAGCGGCGCCGCCGACCTCCCCGAGGCCGAACCGTGCGCTCGGCGCAGGTTCGGCCGACGCCGGGCCGTGTGCAGCGTGCCCGTAGTATCCGCGGGCGGATATGCAGTCGGCCGACGAAGCGCTGCTCGACAACCCCGTGGAGGCGGCGCTGAGCGGGCCCCACGCGCGCTTCGCGCTCGAACGTGGGCGGGTGCGCCGCTATCAGGACGACGTCGCGCCGTTCATGTCCCTGCCGTCGCCGCCGTCCGCTCGGGACTGGGAGGACGCCGCCGCCCTCGTAGCCCCGGGGGGCTTCGCCGCCATCCGTCCCACAGGGGGCGATCTTCCCGACGGCTGGCAGACGCTCCAGACGTTCGAGCTGGCGCAGATGGTCGGAGATCGGGTGACGGGATCCCCCTACCCCGAGGCGGTCGCCCTCGGCAGCGCCGACGTGCCAGAGATGATCGACCTCGTGCTCCGCACCGAGCCCGGGCCGTTCCTGCCGCGGACGATCGAGCTCGGCGACTACCTTGGGATCCGCCGCGACGGAGAGCTCATCGCGATGGCCGGCGAGCGGCTCCGCCTGGAAGGCTGGACCGAGATCAGCGCCGTGTGCACCGATCCCGAGCACCGCGGCCAGGGGCTCGCGACGCGGCTCATGGGCGCCCTCATCGCGGCCATCCAGGCCAGGTCCGAGCGCGTATTCCTGCACGTCCTCGCGACCAACACAGGCGCTATTCGGCTGTACGAGGAGCTGGGTTTCCGGGTTCGCGAGACGGCGACCCTGGCCGTAATCATGCGCACACCTGCCGAGAGCACTCCGACGTAGCGCTACCGGCCGGAGCACCCCCACGCGGCGGGTGGTCCCGCGTGGCGCCTATGGACCCGGCGTCACCAGGAAGGTGCGGATCTTCTGCGCCTTCGGGCCTCCTTCGGATGACAATTTCAATTCGTAGAGCACGGGTTCGAGCGGCTTGCCGTACAGCTGGCCGAACACGTACCCGTCGAGCCCTTCTGCGTTGGTGTATTCGGCCGTCACCTTGCGGCCTTCGCTTTCGGCTTTGACGATTTCGCTCGGCTGCCGTGGTCGCGATGCCGCGGGCTTCCCCTTCGTGGCGCGCGGCCACCTGCGCCTCGAACTGGTACCCGGCGTCTTCTTCGGTCAGCAGGAGCTGTTCGCCTTTGGCTTCTTCGCCCTGCAGCCAGGGGGTGATCACGGTGCATTTGCCGCTCTTGCAGCGCAGCCACCGGTATTCGTAGCTCAGCGGCTGCAAGCCGCTCCAGTTGCCGGGCGAGGTTTCGAGGATCTCCCCGACCGCGGTGGCCCCACGGATGACCTTCTTTTCACCTTCCACGTATTCGATCACCCGCAGGAGGGGCAGCGTCGTGTTGAGCGGCGGTTCGCCGACTTCTTCGACTTCTTCGGCTTCGGAGCCTTCGCCTTCGAATTCGCCTTCGGCCACTTCGTTCGCGCCGGAGTGTTCCCACACCCGCTGTGAGACGCGGTTGGGGATTTCCGCGCCCGGCAGGCTCCACTGCAGCTTGACCGAGCGCGAGCCCGCTTCGGTCTGCACGATCGGCAGCAGCGGCGAGGAGCCGGCGCCGACGATGGCGGTCACGTCTTTGAGCCCGAGCGAGATCGCCTGCACGTCTTCAAGCCCGGGCACGGGATTCCACACGCGGCTGTAGCAGACGTTCTGGTAGCCCATTTCGCCGCCTTCGTTTTCGCACGTCGGCCCGATGCCGAGCTCGCCGTAGGTGTTCGTGCCGACCGTGTAGACCCGCCCTTCGCTGCCGAGCACGGCGGCGAACCCGTTGCCGGCTGCGACCTGGGTCACGTGGATGCCGTTCAGCGCCGTGATCGGCGTGGCGTACCTGTCACATGGCCACGTTCCGCCGCCGCTTTTGTGTTCGTGCCCGCACGTCCCTGCCGCTTCTCCGAGCGAGCCGTTGGCCGCGTCGCCCCAGCCCACGACGCGGCCGCCTTCCAGCAGCGCGAGCGCGTGGTTGGCGTTCGAGGAGATCGCCACCACGTGCTGGAGCGGTTCGGTTTCGCTGACCATCACGTGGCCGGGGCGGGTGAAGGCGGTGTGGGCTCCCGGTTCGAGCGTCTGTCCGAGCTGTCCTTTGCCGTCGTTGCCCCACGAGAGGACTTCGCCGTCTTCGAGCAGGGCATAGGCCGATTCGCTGGACGCGCTGATCTGGACCACGTGTTCGAGTTCACGTTCGCTCGCGCCTTCGCCTTCGGTCACCGGCTTTGGCAGCTTGCTGCACTGTTCCGGGCCCACTTCCGTCCAGCAGAGGTGTTCGGCCTCTTTTTTGCCGGGTTCTTCGCTCGGCTTTTTGGCCGTCGGTTCACAGGTCTTGCGTTTCTCGCACGATTCGGGCCAGGCGATGCCGAGCTGGCCCCTGTTGTTGTGGCCCCAGGCCATCACCTTGCCGCCGGGCAGGACCGCGAAGTTGGCGCCCCCGCCGGAGGCGATCGACCTCACGCCGGCGCCGTTGAGCGCGCGGACTTCTTTCGGCACCAGCTGGTTTTCGCCGGTTTCTTTTTCGAACCCGCCCGTGCCGTTGCCGAGTGTGCCGTAGCCGTTGTTGCCCCACGCCTCGACGTTGCCGTTGTTGAGCAGGGCGAGGCTGTACTCGGCGCCGGCGGAGATCGCCTTGACTTCATGCAGCCCGCTGACCGTGACGTGGCTCTTGCCCTGTTCCCAGCTCGCCTTGCGCCCTCCGTATCCGATCGATCCGTAGTAGCCGGCGCCGGCGGCCGTGACCGTGCCGTCGCCGTGCAGCTCGAGCGTGAAGCTCCCGCCCGTGGCGATGGCGGCGATGTTGCTCTCGCCCTCGGCGGGGACCGGGGTTTCCTCCCAGCCGCTGCGGAGACAGCGTCCCGAGCTGGCCACGCGCGTTTTCACCCCAGCCGACGGCGAAGCGTTCGCCTTCGCCGATGACGGTCGGAGAAGCCACCGAGCTGGCGCTCGCGGTGCCGAGTTTGTTGTGCGCGCTGACCGAGAGCTTCACGGTGTCGCCGGCGGTGCCGGCCCCCAGCACGTAGGTGGAGCCGGACGCGTGCGTGCAGGCTCCTTCGGCGTTGCACGCTTCCCACGCATAGCCGTATTCGATCGGGCCTGCCCCGACCCAGCGGCCGGTGTTCGCTTCGAGCGTGCCGCCTTCGCGCAGGCGGCCGCGTGATGGAGGGGAAGCCGATCGGCACGGGTGGCCCGTAGGTCACGATCGCCGTCGGCAGCGAGGTGGCGCTCTTGCTTCCCGCCAGGTTCTGATCGGTCACGGCGACCCGCAGCGTGTCGCCGACGTCGGCCGCTGCGACGCGGTAGCTCGAGGCGTTGGCGCCGGCGATTTCAGAGCACCTTTTCCCCGCGCACCGTTCCCAGGCGTAGAGATACCCCGAGGTCACCGTCCCGCTCCAGGCACCGGAGCTGACCGACAGCAGCTGCCCTTCCTGGGCGGCTCCCGTGATCACGGGAAGTTCGATGTTTTTCGGGGCCACGCCGACGACCGCGGCGGTCCGTTCGGTGAACATTTCGGTCGTGCCGGCGCTGTTGGCGGCGGTGATGAGCACCCGCAGGGTGGAGCCGATGTCGACGTACCGGGCCGTGTATTCGGCGGTCGTCGCCAGCGGGATGTTGGTGCATTCCAGTTCCGGTTCGCAGCGCTGCCACTGGAAGGAGTAGACGATGCCGCCGCCGCTCCATTTGCCTTCTTTGGCTTTGAGGGTGATGCCTTCCTGGGCTTTCCCGGAGATCGTCGGCGGGTAGGTGCTGATGTTGACCGGCTTTTCGATCACTTTTTCGGCCAGCGCCGTGCTCGCGCACGCGAGCAGCGCGGCGACCGTCGCGAGCAGCGCGATGCAGGTGCAGGACGCGCGATGCAGCCGTCGCGGGGATTCGTAGCCGGCCGTGCCGACCCTGTTCCGCGGGTGCCTGAGTCCCATCAGCCCCAACCTCCCTATGTCGCTCGCGCCCGCCGTCCGCGGATCGCGATCCCTCTGTTGTTGCCAGGGCAGCCACCGCCCGTCGGGCGAGCCCCCGCCCTCAACGCGAAGCTATCCGCCCGGGCCCCGCCCCGTCAAGGGCCAGAAGTCCTCATGCCGCAGCGCCGGCGGGTTCAGTTGGTGGCGAGCACGGGCCAGACGTGCCCGCCCGGGTCGCCGGACCTTCAGGCGGCGGCGAGCACGGGCCGGCGCTCGGCCCACGGCTGCGGCGCGCTCCAGCGCCGCCGCGAGGGAGATCAGGGTCGCCTCCTGCCACGGTCCCCCGGTCAGCTGGACCCCCACCGGCAGGTTCTCGTCGGTGAAGTGCAGCGGCAGGCTCACCGCCGGCAGGCCGGTCACGTTCCCGAAGGCGGTGAACGAGACGCTTGCCACCACATCGAGCACCGGCTGGTCGGGCGCGGCGTGCTGGGCCTCGAGTACCGAGCCCGCGAGCGGTGGCAGGATCGCCGAGGTCGGGGTGAGCAGGACGTCGAAGTCGCTTCCCCAGCGGGCGACCTCGCGGCGGCTGAGCAGCTCGAGCGTCTTGGCCGCCAGCCCGAACTCGTAGGCGCTCGTCTCGCCGGCGGCGGCGCGCCCGTGCGCGACGTGCGGCTCGACCTTGGACCAGTCCACGCCGTCGTAGTCGGCGAAGCCGGCCTGCGTGAGGGTGATGAACGGCGGCACCATCTCTTCGGAGATGGTCGCCACCTCGACCGGCTCGACGTGATGACCGAGCCCTTCCAAGCAGCTCGGCGGCCGCCTGGGCGGCCTCCACGCAGGCGGGGTCGGTGGGGATCCCGAGCGGGGCGTTGGCCATCAGCCCGATCCGCAGCGGCGGCGACTCGGCCGCGAGCCCGTCGACGAAGGGCCGCGCCGGCGCGGGCGCGTTGTACCAGGAGCACGGATCCGGTCCGCTGGTCGCATCGAGCACGGCCGCGGCGTCCAGCACGCTGTGCGCGACCACACCCTCGACCACCGCTCCGAGCCAGCCCTGCGACAGCCGCGGGACGCGTCCCCGGCTCGGCTTCAGCCCCACCAGGCCGCAGTAGGCGGCGGGGATCCGGATCGAGCCGCCGCCGTCGTTGGCGTGTGCGATCGGGAACATCCCGGAGGACACCGCCGAGGCCGCCCCGCCGCTGGAGCCGCCGGGCGTGCGCAGCGTGTCCCAGGGGTTGCGGGTGATGCCGTAGCGCGAGGTCTCGGTCGCGGTGATGACGCCGAACTCCGGCGTGGTCGTGCGCCCGCAGAGCACGAAGCCGGCGCGCACGAGCGCGTCCACGACCATCTCGCTCTCCTCGCTCGGACCCTCCGGAGCCCCGTTGGACCCGAACGTCACCGGCCAGCCCGCGACCGGCGTCAGGTCCTTGATCGGTATCGGGACGCCGAGGAAGGGAGCCTCCTCGCCGGCCGCAAGCCTCCTGTCGGCGTCGGCCGCGGCGGCCCGCGCCTGCTCGTCGTTGCGCAGCGCCATCGCGTTGAGGGCGGGATTGCGCTCGTCGACGGCCGCCAGGCAGGCGTCGAGCAGCTCGCTGGAGGAGATCTCACGACGGCGCAGGGCCGCAGCGAGATCGCTGGCTGTGGAAGACGGTCCGAGATCGCTCATCGCGCGACCGTATCACCGGCCGCGAGACGGGCGTTGCGCCGCGCGCTCAGGTGGTCCGGGCCGCAGGGGTCGCGCGCCGGGCGTTGATCTCGACCGGCGCAGCGTTCTGAGTGGGCCCGCTGTGAAGCTCGGCGACGCGCCCGGCGAGCTCGGAGTAGGGCACCGGGCGCGAGATCAGGTAGCCCTGCGTGCGGTCGCATCCCAGCGCGGTCACGTGGTCGAGGACCTGCTGGGTCTCGATGCCCTCGGCGACGACCGTCAGGTCGAGGTGCTGGGCGAGGTTGATCGTGGAGCGCACGACTGCGTCCGCGCGTGGGTTCTCACACACTGCGGCGATGAAGCTGCGGTCGATCTTGATCTCCGTGGCGGGCAGCTTGGCGAGATAGTCGATCGACGCGTTGCCGGTGCCGTAGTCGTCGATCGAGACGCTGAAGCCCTCCGCGCGCAGCCTGTTCAGCACGTCGATCGCGGTCTCGGGGTCGACCAGGGTGGCGCTCTCGGTGACCTCGACGGTGACGAGCTGCGGCGCCACCTCGTGACGGCGGACGATCTCGAGCAGCTGCGCCGGCAGCTCCGCGTCGAGGAGGCTGCGAGCGGACAGGTTGATGGCCACTTCCAGCTCGAGGCCCTGCCGGCGCCAGCTGGCCAGGTCGCGCACCGCCTGCTCGACGATGTTGGCCGTCAGCGGCGCGATCAGAGCCGTCTGCTCGACCATCGGCACGAACTCCGCCGGCGGGAGCAGGCCGCGTTCGGGGTGCTGCCAGCGGACGAGCGCCTCGACGCCCGTCACCCTGCGGGTCTGCAGGTCGAGCTTCGGCTGGTAGTGCACGACGAACTCGCACCTCTCCAGCGCGGTCCGCACCTGGCCGAGCAGAGCCAGCCGCTCGGGGTCGAAATGGTCGCGCTCGGGCGAGTACTCCTCGACGCTGCTGCCGGCGACGCGGGCGCGTCCGAGGGCCGCCTCGGCGTGCTGGATCAGCTCCAGGGCGCTGCCCGACGCCGCATCGATGTGGGCGATGCCGACGCTCACCTCGACGTTGACGCCGACCCCGTTGAGCACCACCGGGGTCTCGAGCACCCGCTGCACCGCGCTCGCGACGCTCGCCGCGCCACCGCTGGGGAGCGGACGGGAGAGCATTGCGAACTCGTCGTTGCCCACGCGGGCCACGAGCGCGATGTCGTCGAGATCGTTCTCCAGCCGGCGCGCGACGGCGCGCAGCAGCTCGTCGCCGGCCTCGTTTCCGAACGTGTTGTTGATCTGCTTGAAGCCTTCGATGTCGGCGATCAGGACCGCGCCCGCATCGCGCCGCCGCGGCCTGCAGCTCGGCTGTCGAGCCGCTCGCTGTAAAGCGTCCTGTTGGCCAGGCCGGTGAGCCGGTCATAGCGCGCCAGGCGATCGTTCTCACGCGCCTGCTGCCCGCAGCCTGCGCGAGGCGCTGGCGACGATCCGGTAGAGAACGAGCCACAGCAGCAGCAGCCCGCCGGCGATCAGCAGCGCGACCTCTTTGCGGTCGCGGGCGATCGCGCCGGCCACGGGCTTGTAGCTGAGGTACATCTCGAAGGCCCCCGCCGGCCGTCCGCTGGCGGCGAATCGGAGCGGCACGTAGACCTCGATCAGCGTCCCCAGACCGACCTCGCCCGCCGTCTCGGAGTGCGGGGTCGGGTTCACGATCGCGGCCTCTCTGGGGTCGCCGTCGAGCGCCTCCTCGAGGTCGTCGCTGGGCTGGAGCGTGCGTCCGATGAGGCTGTGGTCGTCCGAGTAGATGACCGTGTCGTGGGCGTTCCAGACCTTGATGCGCGCGAGGTCCTGCTTCACGGCGACCGTCCGCAGCTGGCGGTCGAGGTCGCGGATCTCCCCGGCGGTGAGCCCGTCTGCGGACGTCGCTCGGGCGACAGCCGGGGCTGGATCCCGATGCGCGCGATCAGGCGCGCCGCCCGCGTCTCCTCCGCCAGCGTGCGCCCGTCCACCTGCGCCTGCAGGACGCGTGCGAGCACGAACGCCCAACACGACCATTGGGATCAGACTCAAGAGGGCGACCTGCTGTGTCAGCGTGAGTCGTCGCGACAGCGCGACGAGCTGTCCTTGCACGCCCATGGGGCCCCATTCGACCGCTCCCGGCCGGCGACTTGCGGCCTGCACGCAATCGCCCGCGCCGGTCGGCCGCTGAATCCGCCCGGCTCGGCCGCGACGACCCGCAGGACGCTGGCGGGCTACCCGGCGGGCGGGACCGTTACCAGAGCCGCGCTCGCGGCCGGCATCGACAGGGCGAGCCGGCCGCTTCGATCATCGAGCGCCGGGAGGGGCAGCTTCGGGTGCCATCGCCCGGAGGCGGCCACCGTCCCACCGCCGAGCTTCACACCACCCGTAGCGAGCATGCCCGGAGCCGTGAGGCGCAGGATCGTGCCCCCCGAGGCGGTCCGGCCGTGGAGCTGGAGCCTGACCGGCGTAGGCGCCCTGCCCTTGGGGTCGAAGTTCACCAGCAGCAGCTCGAGCGCTCCATGCGGGCCGCTGGAAGGCCTGGGCGGTGGTGTTCGAGCCGCTGCTCACGGACGTCGGCAGGACCTTCGTGCCCTGCAGCGCGTGGGTGAGCAGCAACGCGTACCACTCGGGGTTGGGGTGCAGCGATGCCCCTTCGCCCACGAGCGCCGTGTAGGACTGCGGAAGGTTGAGCAGGGTGTGGAAGTCGACCCCCCGCAGGCCCGTGCTCATCGTGCGGGCGATGTAGTCGGCGGCCCACAGTGCGGAGGCGAACGTGTTGCTCACCCCGGCCTGGCCCTTGCAGGAGATGTCGTTCGTCTCGTCCAGCTCCAGCGGCGCTCCCGAGGTGCGCTGCATGTCGGCGAGCGTGCTCAGCATCACGCTCTCCTGGAGTCTCACTTCGGGGCTCAGCAGCTGCGTGGCGGTGGGTTTGTGCCCGCACGCGGTCAGCGGGTAGTAGTGGTCGGTGAGGATCGCGGGGTGCAGAGCGATCGATTCCCACACCCATGGCAGCGGTGGTTCCCCCGTCGACACGTCGGGGGCCGCGACGCGCGTGCCGGGTGCCGAGGCCGCGATCGCTGCGCGGTAGGCGGCGAGCTCGCGGGTGTACTGGGAGAAGTCCCAGCCGGCGGCCCGCAGGCCGTAGCTCGCTGAAGCGATCGGGCTCGTTGCCGATCGCGATGCCCGGCCAGCGCGCTGTTGATTTCGCGCCGCGCCGACGGCCGCCTCCCGCGCCGCGCCGCGCGGGTTCGTAGTGGGCCAGGTTCATCGTCAGCAGCACCTTCCAGCCGGCTCGGCGGGTCGAGCGAGCCGAGCGCCCGCAGGTCGGTGGGCGTGACGGGGTGGGTCGCCCACCGCGGCCGTGGCGTTCCGGGCTGCTGCCAGGCCACGTACCGGTTCACCGATCCGCCACCGAAACGCAGCGTGCCGTGTCCCAATGAGCCCAGCAGGTGCGCCAGGGTCCCGCCCTGGGCGAGGCTCGAGAAGGCTCGGTCAGCGTGGTGGCCTCGAAGGACAGCCCGAGGAAGTCGCCCGGCACGCGGGCGTCCCGGGTCTTCGCTCCAGACGCGCGACCGTCGCGGCACGTTCCGCCGCGGCCGGGGCGCCCGGGCGCAGCGGTGCCCAACCGCCTCCCGGGCGTCGCGACCTTCCTCAGCAGTGCGAGCTTGGCGGCGAGAGCTGGCGCCTTCCAGTCTAAGCGGGCCCTGGGCGGCGCGCTGCCGGCGGCGGCCGAGGCGAGGCCGGCCGCGAGGGCTACCACCAGCAGCACGCAGGCGACGACGGCGCGATCGGTTCCGCGCTCCTCGCCACCGCTCTTGTGGATCGGATCGATTCTGAAGCGGCATCGCTCGCGCGAGGCCGGCGCTCGGTGGGCTACTCGGCCGCGCCGGCAGCTGGGAGACGCGCTCTCTGCGCCCGTAGGAAGGCGGGACGCTCCCGCAGACCGGCCACGTACTCTTTCAGAGCCTCCGGCAGCAACTCCGGAAATCCGGCCCGCGCGGTGAAGTTGAGGGCCGTGCTGATCATCACGTCGGCCACGGTCAACGCTGCCGCCCACGAGGTACTCGCCGTCGAGGGCGCCCTCCACGGCGGCCGCCGCTGAGGCTGAAGCGCTCCTTGCGCCTTGGCCGCCCGCTCGGGGTCGGTCTGGGCGTAGATCGCGGCCTCGACCACGTACGGCTCGATCTCGCTCGGCGCGAACACCGACCACTGGTAGGCGAGCGCCCGATCGTGCGTCCCCAGCGGCGGCATCATCGCGCCCTCGGGGAACAGGTCGGCGACGTGCATGCAGATCGCGGCCGACTCGAACACGAAGCCCTCGTCGTCCTCGAGCACCGGCACCCGTCCCAGCGGATGGCGCGCGAGGTGCTCCTCGCTCTGACCCTGCTCGTGGGTCATCACCTCGAACTCGTAGTCCTGGCCGAGCTCCTCGAGCGTCCACAGGACCCGCAACGGACGCCCGGTGTATTCGCGGTGGTAGACGCGCATCGCCGCCGGACCATATCGTCGCCCGCGTCCCGATGCGTTCGCGTCGCAGCAACGCGTAAGCAGCGCCGGGCTCTTATCCTGGTGGCATGCAGCTCGCAACCGATATCGCCACCGACACGGTCGAGCGCGACGTCGCCGACACCGTCGACCACGAGGTCGTCGTGATCGGCGCCGGCTTCTCCGGGATCGGCGCCGCGATCAAGCTCGACCAGGCCGGCTTCAACGACTTCGTCGTGCTCGAGGAGGGCGACGGCGTCGGCGGCGCCTGGCACTGGAACACCTATCCGGGATCGCCGTCGACATCCCCTCCTTCAGCTACCAGTTCTCCTTCGAGAAGCGCAGCGACTGGTCGCGCGTGTACGCACCGGGACGCGAGCTGAAGGCCTACGCCGAGGACTGCGTCGACAAGTACGGCGTGCGCGACCGCATCCGCCTGAACACGAAGGTGGTGGCCGCGACCTTCGACGAGGACGCCAGCGTCTGGCGGATCGAGACCGCCGTCCGGAGACCGTCTCACCGCCCGCTACGTGATCGGCGCGACGGGTGTCTTCAGCCAGCCGAAGCTGCCCGACATCCGCGGCGTCGAGACGTTCGCCGGGGCCACCATGCACACCTCCCGCTGGGATCACTCCGTCGACCTGCGCGGCAAGCGCGTCGGCGTGGTCGGCACGGGCGCCTCGGCGATCCAGGTGATCCCGGCGGTCGCGCCGAGGTGGAGCACCTGACGGTCTTTCAGCGCACCCCGATCTGGTGCCTGCCCAAGCTCGACGCGCCGATCAGCAGCGCTCGTGCCCGGCGCATGCTGCGCTGGGTTCCGGGTGCGATGCTCGCCACGCGCTGGCTGAGCCAGGCCTTCGTCGAGCTGACGTTCGTGCTCGCCGCGCACTTCGCCGGCATCTTCCCGAGCCTGCAGGGCCCGCGGGGAAGGGGCCGCGCACAAGCTCCTGCGCGAGGTCGAGGACCCCGCCGTGCGCGAGAAGCTGACCCCGCGTTACAACCTCGGCTGCAAGCGCCCAGCTTCCACAACGAGTACGTCCGCACCTTCAACCGCGAGAACGTGCTGCTCGAGACCGCCGCCATCGAGGAGATCACGCCGGGCGCGGTGCGCACCGCCGACGGGGTCGAGCACCCGATCGACGTGCTCGTGCTCGCGACCGGCTTCAAGGTCTTCGAGACGGGCAACATGCCGCCGTTCGTGACCCGCGGCGTCGGCGGCGTCGCGCCTCGAGGAGTGGTGGGGCGAGAATCGCCTGCAGGCCTACGAGGGCGTCAGCGTGCCGGGCTTCCCGAACTGGTTCTCGATCCTCGGGCCGTACGGCTTCAACGGCCAGTCCTACTTCGGGCTGATCGAGACGCAGATGCGCCACATCGTGCGCTGCCTGGCCGCGCGCCCGCCAGGAAGGCGCCACGCGTGTCGAGATCACCCCCGAGGCCAACCGGCGCTACTGCGAGGCGGATGCTCGGCCGCCGCCACAACCAGATCTTCTTCCAGGGCTCCTGCGCGAACGCCAACAGCTACTACTTCGACAGCACGGCGACGCGCCCTTCCGGCCGAGCCTCACCCTCGAGGCGGCATGGCGCAGCGCGCGCTTCGACCTCGACGACTACGCCTTCGTCGCATGAGCGGCGCCGGCCGCGAAGCCCGGCCGCGATGAAGGCCGTGAGCTGCCGCGAGGGGCAGCTGCAGGTAGTCGAGCGCCCGACACCCGCCCCGGGCTCCGGCCAGCTGCTGATCGACGTGCTGCGCTGCGGCATCTGCGGCTCGGACCTGCACGCCCGCCATCACTGCGACGAGCTGCGCCGAGCTCGCCCGCGAGGCGGGCTACGAGGACTTCATGCGCTCCGACCAGGACGTGGTGATGGGGCACGAGTTCTGCGGCGAGGTCGTCGAACGCGGCCCGCGCACGCGCGGGTCGCTGCCAGAGGGCACCACCGTGGTTGCGATGCCGCTGCTGCGCGCGGGCGGCGGGGTGCACGGGATCGGCCTCTCGGCCGCCGCCCCCGGCGCCTACGCCGAGCAGATCCTGGTCCAGGAGTCGCTCGCGATCGCGGTCCCCAACGGGCTTCCGCCGCAGGTCGCGACCCTCACCGAGCCGATGGCCGTGGCCTGGCACGCGGTGCGCCGCGGCGAGGTCAAGAAGCGCACCGTGGCGGTCGTCATCGGCTGCGGCCCGATCGGCCTGTCGGTGATCTGCATGCTCAAGGCGAGCGGGGTGCGAACGGTGATCGCGAGCGACTTCTCGCCCGGACGCCGCGAGCTGGCCGCGCGCCTGTGGCGCCGACGTGGTCGTCGATCCGGCGCTCGATTCGCCCTACAGCTCGGGCGCAGCAGCACGGCCACCTGACGACCGCTGCCGGCCGCGCTCGACGCGGCGCGTCGGCGCGATGGAGAAACTGCAGCGCCTGCCGCTGCCGTGGCATCGCGTGTGGCGCGCCGCCGAAGCCTTCGGCGCGACCACGCCGAAGAGCCCGGTGATCTTCGAATGCGTCGGCGTCCCGGGCGTGATCGACCAGATCATCGGCAGCGCCCCGCTGTTCTCGCGCGTGGTCGTGGTCGGGGTCTGCATGGGCGCCGACCGGATCCGCCCGGCGATGGCGATCAACAAGGAGATCGACCTGCGCTTCGTGGTCGGCTACACGCCGCTGGAGTTCCGCGACACGCTGCACATGCTGGCCGAGGGCAAGGTCGACGCCGCGCCGCTGGTCACCGGCTCGGTCGGGCTGGGCGGCGTGGAGAACGCCTTCGGCGCCCTCGCCGACCCCGAGACCCACGCCAAGATCCTCATCGACCCCAAGAGCACGGCGACAGCGCCCGGTCCGGCGGCCGGTCAGGCCGCCACCGCGGCGCCCGCGGGCTGAGCCGGCGTCGGGCCCGCTCAGGCGGGCGTCACGAGCAGGCCGTCGGCGTGCAGCTCGTGCACGTTGACCTCGAGCACCTCGCCCGCCCCGGCGGCACCCGCCGGCAGGTAGCAGCGCGTGTAGTCCTCGGTGTAGCCGGAGCACTGCGTGTCGGCGACCTTGTCCACGAGCACCCGTTCGGTGCGCTCGAGCTTGTGCGTGCGGTGGTGGCGTGAGCGCACCTCGGAGAGCCCCCGCATCGCCTGCGAGCGGCGCTTCTTCTCCGCCGGCGCGACCAGGTCGCCGAGCGCCTCGGCGGCGGTGCCCGGGCGGGCGGAGTAGGAGAAGGTGTGCACGCGGCTGATGCCCGGCCCGTGCGACCACGTCGAGCGTCCGCTCGAAGGCCTCCTCGTCCTCGTTCGGGAAGCCCACGATCACGTCGGTCGTGAGGTTGATCTCCGGGACCGCCTCGCGCAGCTCGCGGATCGTCTGCAGGTACTCCTCGGCGCAGTAGTGGCGGCCCATCGCCTCGAGCACGCCGTCGTCCCCGGACTGCAGCGGGACGTGCAGGTGCGGGCACACCTTCGGCTCCCGCTGCAGCGCCTCCACGATCGAGTTGCGCACGTGGATCACCTCGATCGAGGAGATCCGCACGCGCTCCACGCCGGGCACGCGCGCCGCCTCCATCAACAATTCGCCCAGGTCGATGCCCCGCTGCGGGTCGCGGTAGTCGCCGACGCTGATCCCGGTCATCACGATCTCGCGCTGGTTCTGGGCCACCCTGCGGCCGCACCTCGTCGAGGATCGCCGACGCGGCCCGCGAGCGTGCGCTGCCGCGCACGGTGGGGATGATGCAGTAGGCGCAGTGGCAGTCGCAGCCGTCCTGCACCTTCACGAACCCGCGCGTGCGGGTCCCGGCCCAGGAGTCCGTGGCGGCGCGCGCGGGCGGCGCGCCCGAGCGGGACCTCGTGCTCGAGGTCGATGCAGGCGCCCGCGTCGTCATCTGCGGCGCGGTCCGGGTTGGCCATCGTGACCGCGACGTCCTCGGCGGTGCCGGTGAAGGTCCTGACCCCCGGGTCGATCTCCGCGAACTGGGTCTGGTTGCAGGTTCACCGCACAGCCCGCCACGTACACCTCGCTCGCGCTCTGCAGCGAGCGCCTGACCGACTGGCGCGACTTCGCCTCCGCCTCGCGCGTGATGCAGCAGGTGTTGATCACGTGCAGGTCGGCCTCCTTCTCGGCCACCTCTTCGTGACCGGCCTCGAGCAGCTGGCGGCGGGCGAGCATGGCGTCCGCCTGGGAGACCTTGCAGCCGAGGAACTTGACCGCGAAGCGCATCGACAGTTGAGGTTACTGGTGTCGGGCGGGTGCGAGCCCGGCTTCGGGCGCCCGCAACCGGGCCCGCCGGGGCGGGACGGGCTGTAGAGTCGGCCGGGTGCTCGTTGAGGAGAGCGAGGCGGTGGTCGTGCCCACCGCCCCCGCGGATGTGGTGCAGCCAGGGCGGATCATCCGCGAAGCGACGCCCAGGCTGGTGCGCGACGCCTTCGGTCCGCTGGCGACCTTCTTCGTCGGCTGGAAGCTGCTCGGGCTGACGCCGGGCATCTTCCTGGCGCTCGCCTTCGGGACGCTCGTGTTCGTGCACGAGCGCCGTCCAGGGCCGCCCCGCGGCGCTCGTGAGGGTGGCGATGGTGATCGTGTGCATACGCGCGGTCGTGGGCCTCAGCTCCGGCAGCGCGACCGTGTACCTCGCCCAGGAGATCGGAATCGACATCCTGCTCGCGACGGTGGTCCTGTCGGGCCTCGCTGACCGGCCGCCCGCTCGCGGCCTGGGTCGCCTCCGACGTGTTCCCGTTCACCCCCGAGATGCGGGCCTCGGAGACCTTCGCGCGAGGTGATGCGGACGGTCACGCTCGTGTGGGGCTTCTACTTCCTCGCCCGCGCGAGCGTGCGTCTCGTCGCGCTGCTCAGCCTCAGCACCGACAACTACGTGCTCGTGATCGCGCTCACCGATGTGCCGTTCCTGATCGGGCTGCTCGCCTGGTCGGTCCACTACACGACCGCCACCTTCCGGCGCAGCGAGCAGTGGAGCGCGCTGTTCGCGCCGGTGCCCCCGGCGGCCTAGAGCGCGCGCTCGTTCCAGACCCGCTCGATGCGCGCCAGCATCGAGGGGTAGACGATCAGGTGACGGAAGGGGCGGATCGCGGCCATGTACGCGCGTCCGGTGAACCCGTTGGGCTTGACCAGGACCGCCATCTGCCCGCGGTAGCGTTCGTCCCCGACGGGCACCCAGCCGAGGTGCAGCACCGCGTGCACCGTGCGGTTGGCGATCTCCGCCGCCCACTCGTCCGGGAGCTCGTACACGAGTCTGGAAGCCGCAGCGACCCGGGGGCCGGCGGGTCGGTCGCGGCGGAGACGTCCGCGGGCAGCCGCTCGCGCAGCGTGTGCACCCTGGAGCCGACGCCGCTCTGCGGATCGTCCAGCCCCAGCACGGCGCCGAGCTGCAGGCGGATCCTCATCAGCGCCCGCACGGCCGCGGGAGAGCCGCCGGCGCGATCCTCGCGCCGAGATCGCCCCACCAGCCGCGGGAACTCCTCCCGGCCGCCTTCGGCCGGGAGCGCCCACACGTCCTCGAGGCGGAAGTCGCGCGTGATCTCGTGCACGCGCCAGGGTTGGGCGTAATGGGCGCTGCTCGGGAGCCTCGCCCGCGCGCGGCTCAGGGTGCCTCCAGCAGGTGCTCGAGCCGCACCGGGCGCGCCTGCGCGAAGGCCTCGCAGCAGCTCCTGACGATCGCGGAAGCCGCCGGCCAGGCGGCGTCCCTCGCAGTGCACCCGCACGCGGTCGCCGGCGAACGGCCAGGGGTCCACCACCCAGCGCCCTTCGCCCCGGTCGCGCAGCTCGACGTCGAGCAGGCCCTCGCGTGCCGGGCACGTCTTTGGCGGTGAACGGGTGCCAGCCCAGGCACAGGGCCAGCGACAGGCTGTCCCAGGTCCACATCTGGCGGCGGGTGCGCTCGGCGTGCGCCTCGGAGACCCCGAGCCGTTCGCGCAGCGCGACCTGCCGGGCCTGCTCCTCGGCGACGTGCTCCTGCAGCGGCTCCGCCTCCTCCTCGCCCCGACCGCCGCAGGCCCGCAGCTGCGACAGCGAGCAGCCGTGCATCGAGACCACCAGCGCCGCGTCGAGGCTCTGGCTCGCCAGCCGGTCGGGGGCGTCGCGCCAGATCGCGAGGTGTTCCTCGACGGTCGTTTCGAGGAACCCGCGCGGTAGCCCCGTCTCCTCGTTGAGGCGCGGTTCGAGGTCGAGCAGCGCCCAGCCGATGTCGTGCTGGGCGGCCCCCAGGACGACCTCCTCGAACGGTTCCGCCGCCGGGAAGCGCTCGTTTCCCCACGCCCGCGCGAGCTGTCCCGCCAGCCACGAGTGCGACAGCTGGCCGATCGCCAGCGCGCCACCGTCTTCGCTGCGGATCAGCACCCGCGGGACCCTACCCGAGCGCTTCGCCCCACCGAGCCCGAGCCGCCTGAGGTCCGCGCCGCCGGCCGAGGTTCGATCGTCACCGCTTCGGAGACGGCGGCGTTCCAGCCGCCCGCGTTGACGGCCGCTTCCCTGACCGCGACCGAGAAGCCGGCGTCGGCCGCCGTGAGCTTGTAGGTGTGCTGCGTGGCCCCTTCGATCGGGTGGCATTCGCCGGCTTCGCAGCGCAGCCAGTTCAGCAGCAGTTCTTTTGCGCCGCTCCACTGGCCCGCCTGCGCCGTCAGCGTCTGGCCCACCCGCGCGGTGCCGAGGACCTTCGGGGGGGTGATGTTCTGCGGCGCTCCCGGCGACACCGCGGCGGTGGTGGCGGAGTTGGCCGCTTTGCCCGGGCCGGTCGCGTTGGAGGCCGTTTCGCTCACCGACAGCCTCGAACCGACGTCGGCCGTCGTGGGCGTGTAGCTACGCGCCCGCGCGCCCGCGATGGCTTTGCATCTTTTGCCCGCCGCGTTGCAGCGGCGCCACTGGTAGGCGTAGGCGCTGGGTTCGTTGCTCCAGCTGCCGTGCTCGGCGAGCAGCGTCTGGCCCTGCTGGACCTTGCCGGTGATCGTCGGCGGCACGGAGGCCACCGGCACCGCCCCGGCGACGGCGGCGCTCGGCTTTGGAGTCCGCGGCGGTCGAGCCGGCGGCGTTGGTCGCGGTCTCCACGAGCACGATCGTGTGGCCGACGTCCTGGCCGGTGAGTTTGTAGGTGGTGCCGCCGGCGCCGGCGATCGGCTGGCAGCCCTGGCCCGATTTTTCGCAGCGCAGCCACTGGTGGGCGAAGAGGAACGGCTGGTTGGTCCAGATGCCCTGCACGGCGCGTCACGACCTGGCCCTGGGTCAGGGTCCCGGCGATCTTGGGCGCTGTCGACGCGACGGCGGGGAGCTGCGGCGGGCGTGGGCACCGCCTGGGTCGCCGCGGAGATGGCGGCCTTGCTGCGCCCGGCGCCGTTTTCGACCGTTTCGCTGACCTTGATGGCGTGGCTGCACGTCTTCGGCCGCCGACCGTGTAGGTGGCGGCGGTGGCGGCTTTGATTTCGCTGCAGCTGCCGCCCGATTTGCCGCAGCGCAGCCACTGCCACCGCGGCGCCTGCGGCGCGTTGTTCCACGTGCCCGGCTGCACCGTCAGCGTCTGGCCCTTCTGCGCGATCCCGGTGATCTGCGGCGGCGTGGCGTTGGTCGGCGGCGAGGGCGAGGCGATCTGCACCGCCTGTGAGACGGCGACGTTCCAGCCGCCCGTGTTTTCGGCGGTCTCCTGGACCTCGATCCACAGCCCGACGTCTTCGGAGCCCGCTCACGTAGGTGTTGCCGGTCGCCGGTTCGCCTTTGCCGGTCACCGGGTTCTTGCGCGTGATCACCTTGCAGGCGCCGCCGGTGCCTTCGGGGTTGCGGCCTTTGCAGCGGAACCACTTCTCTTCGTAGGTCAGAGGTTCGTTTTCCCAGCTGCCGCGGTGGGCGGTCAGCTGGTGGCCTTCGACGGCCACGCCGGACAGCGTCGGCGGGGTGATGAACTGCGGCGGCGGCGGTTCGGATTCTTCGCCCGGCGCAAGCACCAGTTCCGGTTCGGAGCTCGCCACGCTGAAGCCTTTGGCGTTGGTGGCGCGCACCAGCACGGCGACCGTTCTGGCGACGTCCGCGGGACCGGGTTTGTAGGTGCTGGTCGTGACCGGGGTTTCCTGGGGCCCGCTCGTGATCGGTTCACATTCGGTGCCCTCTTCTTCGCTGACCCCGTTTTCGCCGAGGCCGTCGCAGCGCAGCCACGAGTAGGTGAAGCCGGTCGGGTGGTTGGTCCAGCTGCCGGGTTCGGCCGTCAGCGTCTGGCCCTGCGCGAATTTGCCGGTTTCGGTCGCGGGCGAGCCGCTGAGCGTGGGCGGGGAGGTGTTGACGGGGGCGCCGGCGGCGGGCAGCGGCGTGCTCTGCACGCGGCGGATCTTTTCGCGGCCTTCCCTGCCTTCGGGGGTCTTGAGCGTGACTTCGTAGGGTTCGGGTCGCAGCCCGCGTCAGCTGGACTTCGCAGGGGGAATGGCAGGTCGGCTTCTTCGGGCGAGCTGAATTCGCGCGTTCCGGTTGGGCGGTAGCGGAGCTTGTAGCGAGGCGGCGGGACACGTCCCAGGCCACCTCGAGCCCCTGCTGCAGAGGCGTGGCGCTGAGCACCGACGGCGGTCCCGGGATGCTTTCCAGCAGCACCGCGGCGGTGGTCGAGCTGAGGCTGAGCGAGCGCACCGGACCGAGGCTCGTGATCGGCGTCGGGGTGGCGGTTTCTTCGTAGGGCACGTTCCCGAGCCCGAACAGTTCGTAGTGGCCGGTGGAGCCGAACGAGTAGACGACCCTGGTGGCGTCCTGCCTGTTCGGACGAGCACCAGGCTGGTGTTTTCGGCCGGTGCGATCTGCACCACGTGGGAGAGCGCGAACACCTGCTGGGGGATCGTGCTGCACGCGGCTCCTTCGCCGCAGCGTTCCCATGGTTCCTGGCCGGCGGTGAAGCCGAGCTGGCCGGCGTTGTCCGCGCCCCACGCGTACACCTGGCCGTTCGCCAGCCGCGCGAGCGCGTGCATCGAGCCGCCCGCGATTTCGAGAATCGGCGAGCCCGGTTCGAAGCTCGCGCGGACCGGCATCGGGCTCGGCGTGGTGGTCCCGTTGCCGAGCTGGCCGCGGAAGTTTTCGCCCCAGGCGAGCACTTCCTCGCCCCCGCTCCGCACCGCGTAGGCCGATTCGTCGCCCACCCCGATCCGTTCGACGCCGCTCAGGGGCACGCCCGGCGAGACCATCACCGTGCGCGGGATCGTGCTGCACGGGATCGGCGTGATGGCGTGCGTTTCGCCGAGGCATTTTTCTGTTTCGCCGCTCTCCTGCACGCCGAGATCGCCGCCGCGGTCATCGCCCCAGGCCATCACTTCGCCGTCGTTCAGGAGCGCGAAGTCGCGCGTGCCGCCCGAAGCGATCTGCTTGACGCCGCTCAGTCCCGGCACCTGCGTGGGCCGGTCGCGGGGCACGAACCACTGCGGTTCGTTGTCGCGGGCCACGCGTTCGAAGCCGTGTTCGCGGTTGCCCCGCTCGCCGAATTCGGCTGCGCCCCAGGTCCACACGGTGCCGTCGTAGAGCAGCGCCATCGAGTGGGCGTTGCCGATCGCGACTTCCTTGACGTCGGTGAGCCCCACCACCGGCACCGGGTGGTTTCGCGCCTGCTGGGTGCCGTCGCCGAGCTCCGCCTTGTTGTTGGTCCCCCAGGCCTGCACGCGTGCAGTCCCCCATCACGGCGAGGTGGAACTTGAAGCCGCTCTTGATCTGCCTGGCGCCCTGCACCCCCTGGGCGGTCATGGGCGTGTTCTCGTAGGCGCTCCTGAAGCCCGCCGCCATCTGTTCGGCTCCGTTGACCCCCCAGTCGGCCGCCGCCGGGGCGCCGCGGACGGTCTGGCACTGCGCCGGGGCGGCGCCGGCGGCGGCAGGCGCCAGGCAGGCGATCAGCGCAAGCAGCGCGGCCGCGAGCGTGCAGGGGAGGACCGCCCGCCGGGGCGTGGTGCTCCGGCAGCAGGCAAAAAGGGGTGCGCGCCTCCACCTGCGGACGACGGATGGCGCGAACGACCCCGGAAACGAGGGCGTAATCCTCTCCACAGCGCGCTTGCAACATACGCCCGTCCCACGTGCTCCGCGCCGGTTCCGCCCGCGCGCCCCGCGGCGGGTTCCCCGGTGGTGAGCCAAGACCGCAGCGTAAAGCGTGTGACGGCGGGCCAAATGGGGCACTGCCTGGCTCTACCCGGGAGGGCGAACCGGGTGTTGCGTGACCGTTATTGCCGCGACCTGGGCTGGTTCGACCGGACGGGGCCTACCGTCGCCCGAGCCTCGCGCGGCGGGCACGGCGGCCTCCGCGGCGGAGTGGGCATGGCGCCTCCGCGCTCACACCGCGAAGTGAGCTCGGCAACAAGCGAGGGCCCCGGGGATGTCCCCGGGGCCCTGTCGCTACTGATTACTTGTCAGGTGGTTCTTCTCGACCGGTCCTGCGTCTCGTCAGTCTTCCGGCGTTTCGGGGAACGTCGGCACCGGAGGCAGGATGTTGAAGTCGGTCGTGTAGGTCGTGTACGGAGCGTTTTCGAGGCTCGCTTCCACGAGGCTCGAGCCGGCCGCACACGATTCACCGCCGAGCGCCACAACGAAGGCGTTGCCGTCGTTGTCGAGCCCGAGACCGTTGAGTTCTCCGCCGTAGCCGAGAATGTGGCCCTCGGGGCCGACCCACGTCACGTCACCCTTGTGACAACGCGAGTCCAGCTGTGAGGCGTTGATGTTGACCGGTTCCTCAGCGAACACGGGCGGGAACTCGACCTCGATGATCGCCGCCGCGCTGCTGTTTTCCTCGCTCTCCACTGCGCCCGCCGACGGTTCGGCGAAGACGCCGGGTTCGGTCGGCCGCGGTGGCAGCACCGTGAAGCTGGTCGTCACGGTCGTGTAGGGAGCTTCGGTCAGGTGGGCCGCGACGAGGCTTTCGCCCGCTGCGCAGGAGGGGCCGCCCCAGAGGACCGCGCCGCCGTTGCCGTCGTTGTCCAGCCGGACCGTGTAGCTCGGCTGCGAGCCGGTCAGATTGAACGGCGCCGCTTCAGACCAGTACAGCTTCTTGTCACAGCGGCTGTAGAGCTCGTTCGCGCTGATCGTCACGTAGTGCTCGGCGTACACCGGTTCGCACTCCACCGACACGATGTCGGCGACGCTCGACGAGGTTCCGAACTCGCCCATGTCCATGAACTGGCCCGGTTCGGTGTAGACGACGCACGTTTCAGGTGCGGGCGTCGACGCCTTCGGTTTGGCCTTCTTGTGGTGGGCAACGTGGGCGAATGCAGTGCCGCTGAGCATCAGCAGCCCGAGCACGAGGGCGGCCAGACCCGCGGCGAGATTACGTCTATCCATGACTTTCCTCCAGCAATGATGGTTATGCCCGCGCCCCGGGGACTCCCCGGGGACAGACCACCCCCCACGGCAGTCGGGCCCTAATAAGCGTTGTTTATCACCCAAACGGGCCATTGTCCAGGGGAATTTGCCGATATGGGTGGTCCTCCGACGGCGAGCCGGAGACCGCCTGACGCCGCCCGGGAGACCCGGTTCGCGGTCGGTCGGCGCGCGGGCGGGCCGTATCGAGGGCTGCAGACGCGCGCGCTGACCCGCTTGTACCATCGCTGCTGTGAGCGAGGGCCCGGACGACGACCTCTTCGGCGCGGAGCACGTACGGGTGTACCGCGAGACCGGCGGGGAGCGCGGCGGCCGCTGGCGGGGCACGGAAATCCTGCTGCTCAGCACCCGCGGGCGGCGCTCCGGCGAGACCCGCACGACGCCGTTGATCGAGCGTCCCGACGGCGAGGCGTGGGTGATCGTGGCCTCCAAGGGCGGCACCCCGAAGAACCCCTCCTGGTACGAGAACCTGCAGGCCGAACCCGATGCCGAGATCCAGGTCAAGGCCGACCGCATACCGGTCCGCGCCCGCACCGCGGAGGGCGAGGAGCGCTCGCGCCTGTGGGAGAGGATGGCCGAGGTCTGGCCCGCCTACGACGAATACCAGCAGCGCACCGACCGGGAGATCCCGGTGGTCGTGCTCGAGCGCCGCTAGCCCGGCGCCCCGTGTTTGGCGGCCGCGGGGTGTTTCCCGGCGGCGTCGTGCCCGCCCCCGGCCCCATCGTGCCCGGCTTCTGCCGTCATGCGCTTTGTGGCACGCCGCGATGTGCTCGTCGGTGATGTTTCCGTCGGAGGGCACGAGCGGGTGATGGACGTGACACAGGCGGTAGTGGCCGCAGCGGAACCGGCCCCGCCGGAAGCAGCCCTTGCGGTGGCAGATCAGCGTCGAGACGATGCCGCCGATCCCGGCCAGGCTGATGAGCCCGATGATCAGGCCGATCCATTCCGCGTGCGAGGTGGTGAACGGAAGCGTGGCGAGCACTGCTAGTCCGGCCAGGCTAGTTACGGGCGCGGACGGCGGGGCTAGTTACGGGCGCGGACGGCGGCGCCCGCGTGTGCGGCCTCGGTGCCGGAGATCGGCGCTCGCCGGCGGGCCTTGCGCACGACGTGCAGCGCCTGCCTGACGAGCGCGTTCAGACGGCGCGCGCCGAGCTGTCGTTCGCCGAGGGCGAGCGCGTCGCTGAAGCCGTCGCACTGCCTCGCGAGCGAGGATGAGGGCGGGCAGGCGAGGAAGCTGTCGGAGACCTGCAGGCGCCAGCCGCGCGAGGCCCGTGGTGAGGAGATCGTGAATTCGTAGCGGGGCCCTTCCCGGCTGCCGGCGGCCCCATAGCTCCAGCGTGGCCCGGTCGGGAAGAACGCGACCCCGACTGACTCCAGGAACGAGCCCCTGCGCTGCAGGGTGAACTGATAGGTGCCGTGCCACGGCAGCCCCGCGCGGGGGCGCGAGCGGTAGTAGACGGCGAGCGTCCTGTGTCCGCAGCAACGCACGGTCACGACCCCGGCAGGTCGCCCGCGACCCGCCATGCGGGCGCTGTGGCGGACGATCCCGGCGAGCATGTGCGCCGAGCCCGGGAGCGTGTGGCGCTGAGCGTGGTGCCGGGCGTGGTGCCCGCGATGTGCTGCCTGCGCCGGCGGGCACAGCAGGGTGAGCGCGCAGATCAGCGTCAGGGCCGCGGTCGCGGCGGCGAGTAGGGTCGCCGGCCGCCCCGCCAGGCGTGCACATTCCGTTGGCTGCATCCGGGGCCCGACTCCTTGCTCGGTCCGTTTGAAGGAGACCGCGAGCATAACCTGGAAAGGGCGCCATTTCGAGGGGGAACTGCTCGCAAAACGCGGCCCCGGCTAGCCTGTTGGCGTGGCCGCGAGGGTGCTCGACCGCATGAGCTGGCCGGAGGTCCGGGCCGAGATCGAGGCCGGACGCAGCACCGTGGTGATGGCGCTGGGGGCGACCGAGCAGCACGCCCTGCACATGCCATTGGCGACAGACGCCCTGATCGGAGACGAGCTCGCGCGCCGCGTGGCCGAGCGTCTGGACGCCTTCCTCGCGCCCACCGTGCGCGTGGGCTGCTCCGAGCACCACGTCGGCTTCGCGGGCACGATGTCGCTTGCTGGGGAGACCTTCCATGCGCTCGTCGGGGATCTCGTGCGCTCGCTGCTGCAGGGCGGCTTCAAGCGCATCGTGTTGTTGCCCACCCACGGCGGCAACTTCGGCCCGCTGGGGGAGGCCGTTGAGCGGCTCGAGGCGGACGAGCGCGCACGGGTCGCGGCGCTCACGGACCTGGGGGCGCTGTTCGAGGTGGCGCTGGCCGGCGAACGCGAGTACGGGGTCCCGCTCGGCGAGGGGGGACTGCACGCGGGCGAGTGGGAGACCTCGATGATGATGGCCGTCCACCCCGAGCTCGTGCACATGGAGCGCGCCGAGGCCGGCTACACCGGGGACATGGAGAGCGCCGTGCAGAGCCTGTTCGCCGACGGCGTGGCGTCGATCTCACCCAACGGCGCGATCGGGGACCCGGCTAAGGCCAGTGCAGCCCACGGCGAGCGCTATTGGGCGCTCGTCGAGCAGCTGGTGCTCGAGCGGCTGGCGGCAGCAGGCGCCCGGCGAGGCACCGGGCGCCGGCGGGCAGCTCAGCCGCTGACCTCGCGGTAGTCGGCGGCGGGCAGGATCGTCAGCAGGCGCTTGACCTGCCGGCGACGGGGACGGGAACGCTCGGCGTCCCCGACCGCAGTCTGCAGGCGTCCCATCAGCTGCAGCCTGGTGCGGGCGTTGCTGACGTCGGAGACCTGTACGTCGGGCTCCTCGAGAACGGTTTGGCGGTCATCGGTCTGTACGACGATGCGGGCCATGGGTTGCTCCTTTCGCGAGCGGTGGTGCGTGCGCGGATGGGGGGAGGTTCCGCGCGATGGCCTTCCGACTCGGTGGGGGGGTTCCGTACGGAAGGCCTTTGGACTGGAAGAACGTGGTCATCTTCTGCCACGCTCCTAACGCGCACCCAAATTCGGCCTAAGAATCCATTCACACCGCCGTGAGCGAACGCACACGGTGGTGCCCGGCGTCTACAGCACCGGGTTGATCTCGACCGCTTCTTCGTTGGTCTGCGTCAGGGTCAGCTTCAGCGCCGCGCGTTCGAAGCCCGCGGTTGCGGCGCTCGCTTCCAGGTAGGCGGACGCCGTCTGGCCCGCGGCGGTTTCGTATTCGGAGACTTCCTGAACGCCTTTGGTGGCCGCGAATTTGATCGTCTGGGAGCTCAGCATCGAAGCGGATTTGACCGGCACGACCACGCCGCCCTTCACTTCCACGGTGCTCGATCCGCACTGCATCGCCAGCAGCGCGCCGCTCCTTTCGGGGCTCAACAGCAGCGCGACGCTCTTGCTGGCGCGCTGTTCCCACACGAGCGTGCCCGCCAGCGCGGCGCTGCGGAGTTCCCCGCTCGCGGCGCCCGCGGTGGTGCATTTCTGCGCGGACAGTTCGCAGCCCGCGAACGTCAGCTGCCACGAGGATTCCCGCGGCCCGGTGTATGTGCCCTGCCCGCCCGCTGACGTGCACGAGATCACGCGGTGGGCGACCGTTTCGATGCTCGCCGTTTTGCCGGCCAGGCTGAAGCCGTTCTGCAGTAGCTGGGGTTCCCATTCGAAGGTGGCCTTGCTGCCCGCCGCGGCACAGGCCGCGGTCGGGAAGGCGCCGCCCTTGAGCGCCGCGCAGCGGCCGAGTTCCGGGGCTTCGGTGTAGAAGAAGCGGTCGGCCGTGACGGTGGCGCTGGTCCCACCGGCGGTTATGACGGTGATGTCGGCCGCGCCCGCCGCGCCCGCCGGCGCCGTAGCCGTTATGGAGCCGGCCGAGTTGACGGTGAAGCCGGCCGCGGGCCGCGAACCGAACATGACATTGATCGCGCCCGACAGCGAGCTGCCGCTGATCGTCACCGGCGCTTCGCTGCCGGCGGCGGTGCGGTTCGGGGTGATGCCCGTGAGCGTCGGACGCGGCACATACGCAATCACGCCGGTCGCTTCGGAGGCGGCGGCGTTCCAGCCGCCGGCGTTGCCGGCCGTTTCGCGCACGGCGATCGTGTGGCCGACGTCCGCGGCTGTGAGCGTGTAGGTCTGCGAGCTCGCGCCTTCGATCGCGGCGCAGGCGGAGCCTTCGCAGCGCAGCCACGCGAGCTTCTGGGTGGTGGGGTTGTTGCTCCAGCTGCCCGGGTGCTCGGTCAGGGGCTGGCCTTCGGCGAGCAGGCCGGTGATCGTCGGGCCGGCGCTCGCGACGGGCGCGGCGGGCAGGACCGTGGCGCTCGCTGCGGAGCTGGCCGGGATGCCTTCTCCGGTGGCGTTGAGCGCGGCGACGCGCACGCGGATCGTGGCTCCCACGACCGCGGCCGAGACGGTGTAGCTGGGCCCGGTCGCGCCGGCGATCGCGGTGCAGGAGGCCCCGGCGGAGTTGCAGCGCTGCCATTGGTAGGAGTACCCGTTCGGTTCGTTGCTCCACGTCCCGGTGCTCGCCGTGAGCGTCTGTTCCTGCTGGGCCGGGCCCTGGATTTCGGGCAACGTGGAGTCGATCGGCACGACGCCCGCCACGACCGCGCTGCCGGCCGAGTTGGCAATCGTCGACCCGCCCGCGTTGACGGCCGTTTCCTTGGCCACGATCGTGTGTCCCACGTCCGCCGCGCTCAACTGGTAGGTCTGCTTGGTGGCGGCGGAGATCGCTTTGCATTCGGTTCCCGTGGGCGAGCAGCGCTTCCACGCGTAGGCGTAGCTGGTGGGTTCGCCCGTCCAGGCGCCGGCGTGCTCGGTCAGCGTCTGGCCCTGCTGGGCGGGACCGGTGATCGTCGGCAGCGAGGTGCTTTCGGGCGCCGGCGGCGGGACCGGGACGGCGAGTGTCGGCAGGGACGCGGCGGGCGCGCTTCGCCCGACGGCGTTTTCGACCGTTTCGCTGACGAGTAGGGCGTGGCCCACGTCTTGGCCTTCGAGCTTGTAGGTCTTCTTGGTGGCGCCCGTGATCGCCGTGCAGCCGCTGCCGGTGGCGCTGCAGCGCAGCCACTGCCAGGTGGGTGCCTTGGCGTTGTTGGTCCAGCTGCCTTCGCGCACGGTCAGCGTCTGGCCCTGCTGGATCGTGCCGGTGATGGCCGGCGGGAGCGTGTTGAGCGGCGCTTCGGGCGGGATCGCTTCGACGGCTTCGGAGGTCGCGACGTTGAAGCCGCCGCTGTTGGCGGCCGTCTCCTGCACCTCGATCCACATGCCCACGTCTTCGCTGCCCAGCGTGTAGGTCTGCCCTCCGGCGCCCGGGATCGCCGCACAGGTGGCGCCGGTGCCCTGGCTGGTGCGCCCTTTGCAGCGCAGCCACTTGTAGGAGTAGGTGCCGACTTCGCCTTCCCAGCCGCCGTGGTGCTCGGTCAGGGTCTTGCCCTGCACGGCCAGGCCGCTGACGGTCGGAGCCGAGACGGCTTCCGGCGCCAGCGCGAGCGTTTCTTCGCCCGGCGCGAGCACCACTTCGGGCCGCGACACCGCGAGGCTCCAGCCGGCGGCGTTGGAGGCGCGCACGGTCACGCGCAGGGCGTGGCGGGCGTCAGGCGCCTGGGGCGTGTAGGCGGCGGTGGTGGCGCCTTCGATGGCTTCGCATTCCTGGCCCAGTTCTTCTTCCCCGCCGGCTTCGCCGTAGCCTTCGCAGCGCAGCCACTGGTAGGCGATCGCGGTCGGGTTGTTGGTCCAGGTGCCCGCCGAGGTGGTCACGCTCTGGCCCTGCTGCGGGGGGCCGGCGATCGCGGGCGCGAGCGGTGTTCAGCGGGGCTCCCGGCGCCGGCGCCGGGGTGGCGCTGATGTAGCGCGACTTTTCGTGGGTCGTCTTGCCTTCGCTGAGCTTCGCGTCGACGAGGTCGACTTCGTAGGGCTGGGGGCCGAGGCCGGAGAACGTCTGCTGGTAGGCACAGCCCGCTTCGGTCGGCGCAGCCGCCTTCGCGTTCGAGCATTTTGCTCCACGGTTTGGTGCCCAGCGGCCGGTAGCGCAGACGGTAGGCTTCGGCGGGCGCGGTCCAGTGCACTTCGAGCGCTTCGGTGGCGCTCGTGAGCGACAGCAGCGGCGCCGGTGGCGCGCCTTCCTGCAGGTAGGCGATGCGCGATGTTCGAGCTCGCCGACACCCCGCCGACCGAGGGCAGGCCCTTGATGGGGGTGGGCGTGGAGACGGTTTCCGGCGCTGATTCGCCGAGGCCGAGCATTTCCTGCAGGCCGTTGCGCCCGAAGCTGTAGATCACACGCTGCCCGCCTTCTTCTTCTTTGACGGCGAGGCTGCTGGCTTCGCCGGCGGAGAGCTGGACCACGTGGCCCAGCGACTGCACGAGCGTCGGCATGACCGCGCAGGCGTGAGAGCCGCAGCCTTCGACGCCTTCGGGCGCGGAGGCGAAGCCGAGCTGGCCCGATTCGTCGGAGCCCCACGCATACACCTGGCCGTTCTGCAGGCGCGCCAGCACGTGGCGCGAGCCGCCCTCGATTTCCACCACAGGAGAGGGCGGGGTAAACATCACCGGCTTCGGGGTCGGGTGGCGTTCGGTGTCGCCGGTCCCGAGCTGCCCTTTCGAGTTCTCGCCCCAGGCGAGCACTTCTTTGCCGCCGTTGCGCACCGCGTAGGCCGATTCGCCCCCGGCCGCGATCCGTTCCACGCCCGTCAGCACGTGGCCTTCGATCTTCACCCGCCGCGGGACCGTGCTGCAGGGCACGGGCGTGCGGGCGTGGGTTTCCCCGTAGCACTGTTCTTCTTCGGCGCCCGTCTGTTCCGTTCCGAGGTCCCCGTTCTGGTTTTCGCCCCAGGCCACGACTTCGCCGGAGGCGAGCAGCGCGAAGTCGCGCACGCCCCCGCTGGCGAGCTGCACGACGTGTTCGAGGCCGGGCACCTGCACGGGTTCGTAGCGCGGGCGGGCGACCGCCGCTTCGGTGGAGAGGGCGACGCGTTCGAAGCCCTTTTCGCCGTTGCCGCGCTCGCCGAATTCAGAGGCGCCCCAGGTCCAGACGCTGCCGTCGTAGCGCAGCGCGGCGCTGTGGGCGTTGGCGACCGACGCTTCCTTGACGTTTTCGAGGTTCACGACCGGGCCGGGCCGGTTCTGGGCCTGCAGGTGGTTGCCGTTGCCGAGCTGCTCCTTGTTGTTCGTGCCCCAGGAGACGAGCGTGCAGTTGCTCCTCAGCGCGACGGCGAACTTGAAGCCGGCCTGCACCGAGCGCACGTCGGTGAGGCCGAGGACCTGGTTGGGGGTTCCCTCGTGGACGCTGCGAAAGCCGGACGCCAGCTGTTCGGAGCCGTTGATGCCCCACTCCACGGCGCCGCTGCCGCCGTGGCCGGCGGGGCAGCCTTCGCTGCTCGCCTGCGCGGCCGAGCAGGCGAGGGTGAGCATCAGCAGCAGGGTCGAGCACGACCAGTGCGGCGCGAGTGCAACCTCCAGATCGCATTGATCTCGATCGCTGACGGCGGCCCGCTCCCCGACCCGCCGGTTCCCCCCGCATTCCGCCTACCGCAGTTGTGCGATCTGCCCGACGGGCGCCCTGTCTGCTGTACGGGTTGGGGACCACCCCTGTCAATAGACTCAAATCCGGATGTTCTCCGCCGCTGAAGGGACGGTCGAGGCTCCCGGGAGCGAGCCCCCGGCGTCCTCTGCGGGCGCGCCGGCCGCGGTGGTCCTGGACGGCATCAGCAAGTCCTACGGCGACGTCGTGGCGATCGAGAAGCTGTCGCTGGAGGTGCGGGCGGGCGAGTTCTTTACCCTGCTCGGGCCCTCCGGCTCGGGCAAGACCACGACCCTGCGGGTGATCGCCGGCTTCGAGCTGACCGACTCCGGCAGCGTGTGGCTCGACGGCACCGACGTGACGGGCGTCCCGCCCTACGAGCGTGCCGTCAACACCGTCTTCCAGGACTACGCCCTGTTCCCCCACATGAGCGTGCTCGACAACGTCGCCTACGGGCTGCGCGTGCGGCGCGTGCCCAAGCGCGAGCGCCGCGAGCAGGCCGAACGGGCGCTGGAGATGGTGCGCCTACCGGGCGTCGGCGAGCGCAAGCCGCTGGCCCTGTCGGGCGGCCAGCGCCAGCGCGTGGCGCTCGCGCGGGCGCTGGTCAACCGCCCGCGGGTGCTGCTGCTCGACGAGCCGCTCGGTGCGCTGGACCTGAAGCTGCGCCAGCAGATGCAGATCGAGCTGAAGGCGATCCAGCAGGAGCTGAGCGACGCGATCACGTTCATCTACGTCACCCACGACCAGGACGAGGCGCTCACCATGAGCGACCGCATCGCCGTCTTCTCGGAGGGCCGCATCGAGCAGGTGGGCCCTCCGGGGGAGGTGTACGAGCGGCCCGCCAACGAGTTCGTGGCGGGCTTCGTGGGCACCTCGAACGTGATCGACAGCGGCGGCGCGCGGCTGCTCGTGCGCCCCGAGAAGATCCGCATGGCCGACGCCGGCAGTGGCGCCGAGGGGGCCGTCGCCGGTGTCGTGCGTGACGTCGCCTACCTCGGCTCGGTGACGCGCTACACGGTCGACACCGACGACGGGCGCACGCTCACCGTCCTGCGCCAGAACGCCGACACCTCCGCCGAGCAGGCCCGCGCCGAGCGCGGGCGGCGCGTTGCGCTCAGCTGGCGCGAGGAGGATGCGTATGAGCTTGATGGAAACAAGGGAGTCGACTCGGGCGGGCCCTCGACGGGGCTCGCCACGGCCGACCCCGGCACACCCGACCATGAGGGGAGTTAGAAGCATGAAGCTCGCAAAGATCGACTGGGCGCTGGCGGCACTGTGCAGCGCGTTGGTTCTCGGGGCCGCCGCGTGCGGGAGCTCCAGCAACAGCAGCACCTCCGCGAGCAACCTGCCGACCTCGGTCGGCAAAGGCGAGGGGCAGCTGAACCTGGTGGCCTGGGAAGGCTACGCCGAATCGAAATGGGTCAAACCCTTCGAAGCGCAGACGGGCTGCGTGGTACACGCCAAGTACGCCGGCTCCTCCGACGAAATGGTCACGCTGATGCGCCAGGGCGGCGGCAGCCAGTACGACATGGTCTCCGCCTCCGGTGACGCCAGCCTGCGCCTGATCAGCGGCGGCGACGTGGGGGCGATGAACGTCGCCCTCGTGCCGGAATGGAAGAACTTCATCCCGCAGCTGAAATCCCCGCCCCACAACACCGTCAACGGCGTCCACTACGGGATCTCGCTGCAGTGGGGTCCCAACTCCCTGCTCTACAACACCAAGTCGGTGACCCCGGCGCCGACCAGCTGGGCGGCGATCTACAGCCCCAAGTACAAAGGGCTCGTGACCGTGCCGGCCAACCCGATCCAGATCGCCGATGCGGCCCTGTACCTGTCGAAGGCCCAGCCGAGCCTCGGGATCACCGACCCCTACGAGCTCACCGAAGCGCAACTCAACGCAGCCGCGAAGCTGCTCAAAGAACAGCGCCCACTGATCAAGAAGTACTGGACCGGGGCGGCCGACGAGGTCGAACTGTTCAAGGGCAACGACGCCACGATCGGCGCCGCCTGGCCGCTGCAGACCAACACGCTCGAAGCCGACAAGGTGCCGGTCAAGGAAATCATCCCCGCCGAGGGCGTCACGGGCTGGGCCGACACGTGGATGCTGTCCGCCCACGCGAAAGACCCCAACTGCGCCTACAAATGGGTCAACTGGGTCTCGACCCCGAAAGTGCAGGCCGAACAGGCGCTGTCGTTCGGCGAGACGCCGGCCAACACCAAGGCGTGCCCAGACATGGAAGCAATCCAGAAGGGCTCCTGCACGAAGTACCACGCCAACGCCCCGGCGAGCTACTTCAACAGCATCAAATTCTGGAAGACGCCGGTGAAAGCCTGCGGCAACGGTCAGAGCAACTGCATGGACTACACCGCCTGGCAGCGCAAGTGGACGGAAATAACGGCCTAGCCGCGCGCTGGTGAGCGCCACCGCGAGCGCTCCTCCGTTGCGTTTCCGCAGCCGGGTCTCGGCGGCCCTGTTCCGCCGGCCCTGGCTGCGGGCCGGCCTGCTGCTGTCCGTGCCCGGCGCGTGGTTCGTGCTGATCTACCTCGCGGCGCTGTTTCTGCTGTTCCTCTCGGCGCTGTGGAGCGTGGACGAGTTCAGCGGCAAGATCGTCCACAGCTGGACGCTTGAAAACTTCGAAACGCTGGTCAAAGTCCCGGCCTACCGGACGATCGCCCTGCGCACGATCGGGATCGCCGCGGCGGTCACCGTGACCGACATCGTGCTGGCGGTCCCGTTCGCCTTCTTCGCCGCCCGCATCGCCCCCCGGCGCCTGCGGGCGGTGCTGTTCGTGGCGATCCTGATCCCGCTGTGGTCGAGCTACCTGGCGCGCGTGTTCGCCTGGCGGCTGATCCTCGCCAAAGACGGGATCCTCAACTACTTCCTTTCGCAGATCGGCCTGCAGGTGAACGTCGGCTACTCCAACTGGGCGATGTGGATCGTGTTCAGCTACATCTGGCTGCCGTTCATGATCCTGCCGGTGTGGGCCGCGATCGAGCGGGTCCCCGATTCCTACCTGGAGGCCTCCGCGGACCTAGGGGGGCGCGCCTGGCAGACGATCCGCACGGTGCTGCTGCCGCTGATCCTGCCGGGCATCGTGGCCGGCTCGATCTTCACCTTCTCGCTGACGCTCGGCGACTTCATCACCCCCACGCTCGTGGGCGGGTCGAACTCGACCTTCATCGGCAACGTCGTCTACCAGGAAGTCGGCATCTCCAACAACGTCCCCTTCGCGGCGGCCTTCGCCACGGTGCCGCTGGTTGTGATGGGGATCTACCTGCTGGTCGCCCGCCGCCTGGGAGCCTTCGAGGCGCTGTGATCGGCGCCGGTCGCCTGTCGAGGTTCGCGCTCGGCCTGTGGGCCGCGGCGATCATGCTGTTCCTGTTCTTCCCGATCGTGATCATCATGCTGTACGCGTTCAACCCCTCGAACGTGCAGAGCTGGCCGCTGGAAGGGCTCTCCACGAAGTGGTTCTCCTCCACCTGGCACAACCAGGAAGTCCGCGAAGCGCTGTGGCTGTCGCTGCGGGCGGGAGCGCTCGCCACCACGATCGCGGTCGTGCTGGGCTCAATGGCCGCCTTCGCGGTTTCCCGTTATCGCTTCTTCGGGCGCGAAGCGGTGTCGCTGGTGCTGGTGCTCCCGATCGCGCTGCCGGGAATCATCACGGGGATGGCGCTGAACTCGTTCATCAGCTTCAACGCCCTGTCCTTCGGGCTGCTGACGATCGTGATCGGCCACGCCACCTTCTGCATCGTGACCGTCTACAACAACGCCCTCGCGCGCCTGCGCCGCACCCCCACCTCGTTGACGGAAGCCTCGATGGACCTCGGCGCGAGCGGCTGGCAGACCCTGCGCCTGGTGACCCTGCCGACGGTGGCCACCGCCCTGGTGGCGGGCGCCCTGCTCGCCTTCGCGCTGTCGTTCGATGAGATCGTCGTCACGACCTTCACCGCCGGGGCCCGGAACACGCTGCCGATCTGGATCTACGCCCACATCCGCAACGGCCAGCAGCTGCCTCAGGTGAACGTCGTGGTGCTGTTCGTGATCATCGTCAGCGTGATCCCCGTCACCCTCGCCCAGCGCCTGACGAGGGACACGGGCGTGATGCGCGAGGCGGGCGGCGCGCCGACCACGCGTGCCGCGGTCGCCGGCGCAACGGCCGGCGGCGGCGGGGCGGGGTAGGCGAAAAAACGGGGGGCCCGGAGGCCCCCCGCGTGCTGCTTGTTCCTTACGAGCTGGTAGCTAGGAGAGTCGCTGCACCCTAGAATTTACGGAGCTCGTAGCTCGCTTCGAACTTGTTCGACTGCGAGAAGGACACTTCGATCGGTTCTTCTTCCGGTTCCGAGGTGAACGCGTTCGGGAAGTGCGCCACCAGTTCCTGTTCGGGACCGCCGGCCGTGAACTCGATCCCGGCTTTCTTGCCCGGAGTGTTGGACTGCCTGGTTGTCTTTACCCGTCAGCGTGCCGTTGAGGGTGTAGGTGGTTTCTTTGCATTCGAATTCCGCCCAGGTTTCGTTGGGGTCGAATTCGACGCCGTGCGTTTTCGCCGCGTAGGAGATCATCGCTTCTTTGGCGCCGTTTTCGCTCAGCGTCCCGACGAGCTCCTTCGTTTCGATTTCGCCTTCGTTTTTGCCGTGCGTTTTGCACGGCTGTTTCCCGCCCGGTGATTTCGGCTGGATGCAGGTTTTGAAGTTGAACCGCGCTTCCAGCGTGTTCGAGCCGCGCAGCGAGTCGCCCGTGCTGTCGACGCTGTTCTTGCACTTGATTTCGAGCAGCCCCGTGCTGATCGTCACTTCCTTGCCCTTGGCGGTGTAGGTCGGGTTCGGACCGCCGCCCGGGCTCCAGTCGTACTTGTTGTGTTTGCCGCCGAGGCCCTGTTCTTCCGGCGTGGCTTCTTCGCCTTCGGGTGCCGGGGGTACGCCGGGGTGGCATTTCTTGCCGGTGAAATGGCCTTTGAAGCCTTTCGCGCCTTTTATCGTCTTGACGCATTCACCGATTTCGACTGTGGCCGACGCGCTCGTCACGGCGACCATCGCGCTAAGCGCGAAGACCGCGATGAGGCACAGCCCCACGATCCTGATCCGTCTCTCCATAGCTCCTTCGCCCTCCATGAGTTCCGTAGACATGAGGCAATCCGTCGCCCCCATTCGGCGATGGGAAGCCCCGATTTCTAAAGCCACCAGTCGCCACAGAGTTCCCCTCGGGCGAAGGCGTTGCTCGCGCTAGGTTGGCATAACCCCGAGGGTGCGTCAAGCCGTGACCGACGCTCTGCGACACGACGCACGCTCCTGGCGTCGAGCGCCTTTATGCGGGCTTTATTTTCCGCAAAATGGGCGAAGATCGGGCCAAACAGGGCGCATGGCGAGCCAATGCAGTGGCTTCCGCTCCATCCGGCGGGCCACTCGGCGGCGCCCGGGCGGCGGTACGGTAGCCCCGTGCGGGTGGCGACCTGGAACGTCAACTCGGTCAAGCAGCGCGTCGGGCGGCTGCTGCCGTGGCTGGAGGAACGCAGCCCCGACGTCGTCTGCCTGCAGGAGACCAAGCTCACGGACGAGGCCTTCGCCGGGCTGCTCGGGAGAGGAGCTGGCCGGCCGCGGATATGAGTTCGCGACCTACGGAGAGGCCCAGTGGAACGGGGTCGCGGTCCTCTCGCGGGTCGGCCTGGAGGACGTCGAACGGGGCTTCCCGGGCGCGCCCGGCTTTCCCCACCAGGAGGCCCGCGCCGTGGCGGCCACCTGCGCCGGCGTGCGTGTCCAGAGCGTCTATGTGCCCAACGGGCGGACCCCGGACTCCGACCACTACCGCTACAAGCTCGCAGTGGCTGGCGGCGCTCGGGAAGGCGCTCGGGAACGACCCACGCGACGCGCTCGTGTGCGGGGACGTCAACATCGCGCCCACCGATGCCGACGTGTTCGACCCCGCCGCCTACGAGGGCCACACGCACGTGACGCCCGGCGAGCGGGATGCCCTCGGGCGCCTGCTGGCGCTGGGACTGCACGACGTGATCCGCGAGCGCTGGCCCAGCGAGCGCGTGTTCACGTACTGGGACTACCGGGCCGGCATGTTCCACCAGGACCTCGGCATGCGCATCGACCTGATGCTGGCCGGCGAGGAGGTCAGCGGGCGCGTGAAGGCGGCCTGGGTGGACCGTCAGGCCCGCAAGGGCTCGCGCCCGAGCGACCACGCCCCCGTGATCGTGGACCTCGACCAGGCCCCCGACGGCGACATCGGCCCGGTCGTGCCGCCCCCCTCGGCGCCCGCCCGCGGGCGCAAGGTCAAGCTCCCCCAGTCGGGCTGACGCCGCAGCCGCCGGCCTTCGCCAGGCGCCGGCGGTAGACGTTCATGTCGGCGTGGTCGAAGTCGGAGTGCGTCTGGGTGCGCAGCGAGGGCACGTCCTCGCGGTGGTAGGGGCTCGAGAGGCTCTCGTTGTGGCCGATCACGTCGGCTATCGGGATGCGGTAGCGGCAGCGCAGCCAGCGGACCAGGCGCAGGCTGGCGCCGATCTGGCGCTTGTCGTCGAGCACTTCGGAGTCGCTGTAGCCCACGTGCTCGATCCCGATCGCGGTCCAGTTCAGGCCGACCGTGTGCCGGCACATGATCTCCAGCGGCACCAGCTGGTGGATCACCCCGGCCGTGTCGATCACGTAGTGGGCGCACGTGTTCGGCAGCTCGTGCAGCTCCGGGTCGGGGATGTCGGGTGCGAAGGTGTTGTAGGTGGCCTGGAAGCTCGGCGTCTCGGTGTAGTGGATCACGATCACTTTGGGGTTCCGCAGCCTCCACGTCGGCTTCATGAAGCTGCCGTAGTGCCGGCGCGCGTAGGCCACCATCTGTTCCTTGCGCTGCTGCCCGAACGGGATCGGGTCCCAAGCGATCGGCGGGCGGGCGGGTGTGGTCGCGGCGCTGGGCGTCGGCGGGCCGCTCGGTGCGGGTATCGCCGCGGTGCTCGTCGTGGCTTTGGTCGCGGTGCTCGGCGTGCGTGTGGTCGCCGGGGTGGTGGGCGTTGCCGAAGTCCTGGCGCCCGCCGGCGCCTGCGGCGCCGGGTGCGTGGACGTCGCGCGTGACGCGGACGAGGCGCACGCCGCCGTGGCCGAGCCGGCGATCAGCAGGAGCGCGAGCCGGAGGGTGCGCTTCGCGCGGCGGCGAGACCGGGGTTCACTGGCCGACGTAACGGACGTGGCCGTGGTTGTCGGTCTGGGTGACGAGGAAGGGGTACTGCTTGGGGTTGCCGCTGAGCACGGCGTGGCACGTGAAGACGATCCCCGCTTTCTGGAGCACCTCCGCCGGGCAGGTGACGTTGGCCGAGAGGTGGCGTTGGCTGGCGATCGACTTCGCGATCGCCTGCTCGACTTTTTCGATGTTCAGGGCGACCAGGGGGGCGCGGTTTTCATAGCGGACGTGGCCCTTGGAGTTCGTCACGACCACCTTCACCGGATAGCTGCCGACGTCGAGCTTGGCGTTGCAGGTGAACGCGTAGCCCGCCTTCAGGGGCACGCCCGACGGGCACGTGACGTTCGTGCGCAGTCCCCGCTGGGCGAGGATCGAGGCCGCCACGGCACGCTCGACGCGACCGGTGTCGAGCTTCGATTCGCTCGAGCCGCAGGCGCCCAGCAGAACCCCTGCCACGAGGGCCAGGGCGGGCAGGCGCCAGCCGGCGCTTGCGCGCCGCCGGGTGGCATCCAGGCGTCGTATGCGGGCCACGATCAGGCGCCCTCAGCGCCGGCCGCGAGCAGCGGGGTCGATCATGGGCGCCGGATACTAGTGTCTGCCGCGGCCGTCCCCGGCGGCCTGCGCGCGGTGCGACAGGCGCCGTTTGCGCGGCATTGGGTGAATCACAATGGCGTTCTGGGGGTACAGTAGGTCCCCGATGGAGTCAGGGGACGCTGCGATCGCCAACGCCGCGGGAAGCTCCAGGGCCGCGCCGAGCTTGACGGGCGCCGAGGGGGCAGCCGCGGGTGACGCCCGTGAGGCCGATGTGACTGCCCGGGAGGCACTCGCGGCGGCAGGCTCGACCTCGCGCTGGCGGCTCTCCAAAGCGGCGCTGTTGACGCTGGCGGCGGGCCTGCTGATAACGGCGGCCTTCGCGCTCGCCGCTCTGGCCCTCTACAACCACAACGAGACACGCCTGCTGCGGCTGCGCGACCGCGAGCTGAGCCTCGTGTTGAGCACCGCGGTGCCGACGCTGCAGACCCCGCTGGCCTCGGCGGCCGAGCTCGCCAACGCGACCGGCGGCAGCGCCAAGAAGTTCCGTGCCTTCATGGCACCGCTGGTAGGACGTGGTCCGTTCGTTCGTCTCGGCGTCGCTGTGGCCGGTCGAAGCCTCGCGCCCGGCGCCGACGGTCGTGGTGGGCGCCGCCCCGGTGTCTGGCCACGGAGCCCGCCGAAGCCCGGCGCCTGTTCGCGCAGGCCAGGCAGAGCGGGCAGCTCGTGTTGACGAATCTGCTCCCCGGCGCGGTTCCGCGGCTCGGCTACGCCTTCGCTGTTCCGAGCCCCCACGGCGGCTACATCGCCTACGCGGAGAACCCGCTCCCCTCCAGCCGGCGCTCGCAACTCGCCGAAAGCACCGGCTTCGGCGACCTCAACTACGCGATCTATCCTGGGCCGCTCGCAGAGCCGGAAGGACCTGCTGGTGACGAACGTGGCGCACTTCCCGATCACCGGACGGAAAGCCAGCACGGTGGTGCCGTTCGGCAAGGGCTCGTTCACGCTCGTCGTCACGCCAGCCCGTTCGCTGGGCGGCTCGTTCTTCGAGAACCTCCCCTGGCTGATCGCGCTCGTGGGGGCGCTCGTGTCGATGGCTGCGGCCGTGCTGACCGAGCGGATCGTCCGCCGCCGCGCGGATGCAGAGCGCCTCGCTGTCGTGCTCGACCGCGTGGCGAGCGAGAACCGCCAGATGTACACACAGGAGCGGGGGATCGCCCAGACGCTCCAGCACGCGCTGCTGCCCGAGGCCTTCCCGACGCTGGACGGGCTGGCGGTCAGCGCCAGCTACGTGCCGGCCGCCTCCGGGATCGACGTGGGCGGGGACTGGTACGACGTCGTGCCGACCGACGACGGGGGCGCGCTGGTGCTGATCGGAGACGTCTCCGGCCACGGCCTGCGCGCGGCCGTCACGATGGCCTCCCTGCGACACGCAGCGCTGGCCTACGCGGCCGAGGACACCGCACCCGCGTCGGTGCTGTCGAAGCTCTCGAACTTCGTCGCCTCGAGCTCGCCCGACTACTTCGCCACCATGTTGTGCGTGCGGGTGGACATCTCCGGGCACCGGGCCACGATCGCCAGCGCGGGGCACCTGCCGCCGTTGCTGATCGCCGACGGCGAGGCGCAGCTGCTGGAATTCGAGCCCGACATGGCGATCGGCGTGGCGCGCAACTGGGAGTACCGCGAGCGGGAGTTCTCGGTGGCGCCGAACGCGATCCTGATCGCCTACACCGATGGGCTGGTGGAGCGGCGGGGCGAGCTGCTCGACGAGGGACTCGAGCGGCTGCGCCGGGCGGCGGCCTCCGAACCCCCGCTGCTCGATCGCCTGGTTGCCAACCTCGCTCGTGACCTGCCCGCCGCCGAGCATGGCGATGACACCGCCGTCGTGGGGATCCAATGGCGGACCTGAGCCAGCCGGCCGAGCTGCGCGTCGCGGCCCACAACGAGCAACCCGGGGTGGCGGTCGTGAGCGTCGGCGGCGAGCTCGACGTCTCGAACGCCGAGACCCTCGAGACGCTCGTCGCCGAGGTCTGCGACGGAGACCCGCAGGAGCTCGTGTTCGACCTGCGCGAGCTGAGCTTCATGGACAGCGCCGGCATCGCCGTGCTGCTCGGCGGAGCGCGCCGGGTGCCGAACGTGCGCCTGCGCGACCCCAGCCCCGCGGTGCGCCGCGTGGTCGAGGTGACGGGGCTGACGACGGTGTTGAGGCTGGGTGAGGCATGACGGTCGAGCGCGAGTTCCCCTGCAAGCCCGCGTCGGTCACCGCCGCCAGGCGGTTCGTGCGCGAGCTGCTCAGCGAGCAGCCCAGGGAAACCTCCGAGCTGGCCGAGCTGATGAGCTCCGAGCTGGCGACCAACTGCGTGCAGCACGCCCGCACCCCGTTCGAGATCAGCGTCTCGATCGGCCGCGAGATCCGCGTCGAAGTCCGCGACAGCGGCACCGGGGCTCCCAGGCGGCTGTCGCCGGCGCCGGCCCAGCCCTCGGGCCGGGGACTGCTGATCGTCGACGCGACCGCCGAGCGTTGGGGGGTCGTCGACCAGCCCAACGGCAAGACCGTCTGGTTCACACTGCCGGCCGGCGAGCCCGCCGCGTCACGCGCCCGGCGCCGTCACGCCTCCTCTTCCTGCCGCGGCTAGCGGGCCGGCTCAGCAGTAGCTGAAGACGTTCTTGCCGGCCGCGAGCGGCACCGTCGCGGAGCCGCCTGTGGAGGCGACCGTGCCGCCGGCCTCGGTCACCGTGGCGCCGGCGCGCAGGCCGAGCAGCGTCAGCGACGCGGGCCCGTCGCTGGTCGCGGTCACGGTCGCGCACTTGAGCTTGGCGGCCTTGGTGTCGACCGCCAGCGTGGCCACGTCGGTGAGCGACAGCGTCAGCGCCTTGGTGGGCTTGGGGGTGGCGCCGGGCGTCCAGGTGAGCGAGTCGGCGACTGCGGGCGTGGGTCCGTTGACCACAGCGGTGTGGTGTTCGAGCTTCTGTTCGGGTTCGGGCAGCCCGCCGGAGCCGGCGACGACCGTGGCCAGCTTGCCGGGGCCGGCGTCGCGGGCGCTGAGCCCGCTCACCCAGTAGTCACCGCTGGGGCCGATGCCGAGCGAGCTCGAGCCCGCGTCCGGGTACCAGGCGAAGCTGAACGAGCCCGGCGTTTTGACGCGCTGGAAGGACCCGAGTTGGGAGGTGGCCGGCGCGAAGTCGTTCTGGAGCGCGAACACCATGTGGTCCTCGGTCGGGTACAGGACCGCGTAGTAGCGGTAGCCGAGCTTGTCGAAGGCTTCGACCTGTTCGACGCCACCCGTGAACGGGACCAGCTCGTCGATCGCTCCGTAGGTCATCACGTAGGGGATCCACTTGGCGTTGACGATCAGCGGCGTGGTGTTGCCGTCGCTGGTGCATTCCGCGCCGCCGGCGGCGCTTTCGATCGGCGGGGTGACACGGGTGCCGCAGATCACCGGCCCCTCCAGCGGCATCGCCTGGGCGAACAGGTCGGGGTATTCGAGTGTCAGCTTGTAGGAGGCGAAGCCGCCCATCGAGTAGCCCGACATCACGGTCGTGTCGGGGTCCAGGGCGTAGTTCTCGGCCAGCTGGTGCCAGACGTCCCAGAAGTCGACCTGCGCGGCGCCGTAGTACCACTGGCCGTCGCTGAAGCCCTCGGTCGTGGCGCAGATCGATTCGCGCTGCTGGCACTCCTCCTGCAGCTGCGTCGGCGCCACGCCGCCGTACTGGTTGAGGTTGGCGCCGAGCGAGTGCAGGATCCACGTCAGCGAGGTCGGCTTGGCGGCGTTGTAGGTGCTGGGCACGTACACCGCGTAGGGCTGTACACGGCCGAGGTAGGTGGGCCCGGTGTAGGTGTTGTTGCCTTCGGCGTCGATCACGCCTTCGCCCAGCGACAGCGGCGAGACGTACCAGCGGTTGCTGTAGCCGGTCGGCTGCGGTTCGGGCGTCTTTTCCTTCGCCGCCAGCTGGGACCAGTTGATCGCCAGCGTGTACTTGGAGACGTTCCCGAGGGCCAGCGTGTTGGCCTGGTCGTTCTCCATCCACATGTTCCCGCACTCGGCCACGGGGATGTGTTCGGTCCCTTCCGCGTTGCCTTCGGTGGCGAGGCCTTCGGTCAGCAGCGAGGCGAGCCCCGGCACCGGCAGCTGTTCGGTCGGGCACACCAGCTCGCTCTCCTGCTTGTAGCTGCGGAAGGTGACGTTGTAGACGTTGGCCCCGCCCGGCAGGCCGCCGTCCTGGGGTGGCACGGTTTCGAATTCGGTGCCGGCCGGGTTGGCGAGGCCGGCCGCCAGGTGCACCTGCCAGCGGCCGCCCACGGGCAGCACGCCGGTGGGGATCCGGACCACGAACGAGTGCGCCGCGAGGTTGACTTCGGTGTGCAGTTCGCCGCCCGCCACGAGCGCGCCGTCGGCGACGTCGAGCAGCCGCGCGTGCTGCGCCGAGACGACCAGCGCGTACTGGATGCCGGCCGATTTCACGCCGGCGTTGGCGGGCCAGGTTTCACCCGCGGCCGGGGTGGGCGCTTCGGTGCTGAAGGTCCACTCGGCGATCGGCACGTCGGCGTTGGCGAGCGTGTTCCAGTCCACCCGCCAGTAACTCGCGTTGTGGGCGTAGCCGACCGCGGCGCGAAAGATGTCGGCGCCGTTGTTGTCGGCCGGTCCTTCCGGGTACACGAAGCCGCCGTGCACCGGCGCGAGGTTCGAGACTTTGCTCGACTCTGCGATTCCCACTGGGCTCCCGAGGGCGCCGTGGTCGTCGTAGAGGAAGTCGCTCCACAGGCTCGCCCCGCCCGACAGCAGCCCCGTGCCGGAGGTGCGCGAGAAGTTGCTCGCGAAGGGCCATTCGCTGCTGCTCGGCTCCGGCAGGGCCGGCTCGGGCGCGGTCGCCGCGGCCGGAACGCCGCTCGGAAGGCCGGCGATGCCGGCGGCGCTGTCGGCCCGGCGCGAGGATGCCGTGGCGGTGCTCGCGCCGAGGGCCATGCACAGCGCGCACGCGAGCGTTGCGATCAGAAACACGTGCGGCCTGCTTCCCTTGATGCTGGTTGGTGCGATCAAAGCTGCTCCCACGGCCCCCGAGTTGTGACTGGCTTACGACGCGCTCGAAGTACCCGTTCACGGCGTCGCTCTAAACGTCACCGCGGCGGCAGGAATCACCTCGGGGGAGGCGAATATGTACGGGCGATGGCTGCGCGGGACGAGGTGAGAGAGCTGAAAACGGTGGCGACCGCGATGCTCGTGTTCGGCGTGATCACGCTCGGCGTGGGCGTGTTCCTGGTCGCCGACCCCGAAGAAACGCTGAAAGTGTTCACCGTCATCTTCGGGATCTTCCTGCTGATCGACGGCATCCTCGCGATCACGGCAGCGGTCATCGGGCGCGTCGAGAGCCGCGCCCTGCTTTCCGTGGTCGGGGTCGTCAGTGCGATCGCCGGGCTGATCCTGATCAAGAAACCCTTCCAGTCGCTGACGGTCCTGATCGTGATCCTCGGCATCTGGCTGGTGGTGGCCGGGGTCGCGCGGCTCGTCTACGCCTTCACCGCCCCCGAGGGCCGCGGCGTCTACCTGCTCGTGGCCGCGATCGACCTGATCGCCGGCATCGTGATCCTGAGCTGGCCCCACCCGAGCCTGAAGACGCTCGCCGTGATCGCCGGGATCGTGTTCATCGTGCGCGGCCTGATCTACATCTGGGCCGGCTGGCGCCTGCGCGGGATCGTCAAGGCCGATCCCGGCGGCACCGCGCTCGCGAGCTGAGCACCGGGCGGCGCTCCGGGCCGCCGAGGACCCCACGGGCCGCCCGCGAGGTGGTCCCAGAGCCGCCCTCAGCTGTCCGGGTGGTGCTCGGAGGGCCGCCCGGCGATCAGCGCGAGGGCATGCCCGAGCGCCGCCGCGAGCGCGGTGCCCGCCTGTTCGATGCTCGCGGGGTTGCCCGGGAAGTTGACGATCAGCGTTTGGCCGCGGATGCCGGCCTGTGCCCGGGAGAGCATCCAGTTGGAGGTGTGCGCGCGGGACCCCTCGCGCAGCGCCTCTCCGATCCCGGGGACGTGGCGCTCGATCACCGCCAGGGTGGCCTCGGGCGTGACGTCGCTCGGTGCCACACCGGTCCCGCCGCTGGTGAGGACCAGCGCGCAGGCCTCCTCGTCGCTGTAGCGCCGCAGGAGCTCTTCGATCCGCCCCCGTTCGTCGGGGACCAGCTCGAAGGCGTGCACCTCCACGCCGAGCTCGGCGGCGAAGCGTTCCAGCGCCCCCCGACTCTCATCGGCGGCAGCGCCCGCCGAGCGCGTGGTGCTGATCGAGATGAGCGCCGCCCGCGGAGCCGCCATCAGTCCTCGCGGCGCCAGTCGTGACGCCCGCCGGTCTTCTCCAGCAGCGCCACCTCCTCGATGACGACGCCGCGCTCGAGCCCCTTGACCATGTCGTACACCGTCAGCGCCGCCACGGCGGCGGCCGTCATCGCCTCCATCTCGACGCCCGTGCGGTCGAGCGCGTGGGCCTCCGCCACGAGCTCGACCTGCCCCTTGCCGACGTCGACCTCGGCGGCGACGTCGACGAACGTCATCGCGACCTGGTGGGCGAGCGGGATCAGCTCGTCGGTTCGCTTGGCCGCCTGGATCCCCGCCAGGCGAGCGACGCCCAGCACCTCGCCCTTCGGCCCCTGGCCGCTCTCGACGGCCCGGGCGGCGTCGCTGGACATACGTAGGCGCGCCCGCGCCCGCGCGACCCGCAGGGTCGTGTCCTTGCCGGCGATGTCGACCATCCGTGCCCGTCCCTGCTCGTCCAGGTGGGTGAGGCGCTTCTCGCTCATGGGCCCGTCTCCGGGTCTCCCGGCGAGCGCACGCGGGCCCCGGGCGCGGGCGTGCCCTCGACGGGCCGGCTGACACCGCGCTCGTCCAGCTCGCGCTTCCAGATCGGCGCCTCGCTCTTGATGCGGTCGATGATCTCGCGTGCGCCGGCGAAGGCTTCGTCGCGGTGGGCGGCGGAGGCGGCGACGACCACGCTCGGCTCGCCCAGCGGCACAATGCCGACGCGGTGCTCGGCCGCCGCGGCACACAGGCGGTGGATGCCGATCGCGTCCTGCAGGATCACGGCGATCCGCTCCCTCGCCATCTCGACGTAGGCCTCGTACTCCAGTGCGGCCACCTCGCGCGTGACGCCCTGGAAGGAGACCACGGCGCCGGCCCGGGGGTCGCGCACGGCCGCCGTAACGGCCTCGAGGCTGAGCGCCCGCTCGCCCACATCCACGTGCGGCTGCGCACCGCCGCTGAGCGGGGGGATCAGGGCGAGCTCGTCCCCGGCGTGCAGCTGCGTCTGTTCAGATGCGTAGTCGCGATTGACCGCCAGCTGGACCGGGACCCTGCGTAGCGGCTCGGCGAGCTCGGGAAGCTCCGCCAGTGCTGCGAGCGCGTCAGCGACCGTGGCTCCCTGCTCGAGCTCGAGCTCGACGCTGTCGCGGCCGGCCCGTTCGCGCAGGACGGCGAACAGGTTCACGACCACCCTCACGAGCGCGCGCCCAGCTCGCCCAGGAGCTCGAGCTCCACCTGCTCGCCGGCGCCCACGCGCACGGTCGCGGAGGGGACGATCGCGAGGGCGTCGGCGTCCAACATGGTGCTGAGCACGTGCGAGCCCTGGTGGCCGGCCGGTGTCGCGTACAGCCCCGCGGGACCAGCGTCCAAGCGGCAGCGCACCGCGTGGGCCCGGCCGGGGGCCTTCTCGTAGTCACGAGAGAGGATCCCGCGAGCCTCGCGCCGGATCCTCGTGCAGCCCATCAGCGCCCGCAGGGCGGGGGCCACCAGCAGCGCGAACGTAACCATCGCCGAGACCGGGTTGCCCGGCAGGCCGAAGACCAGCTGCTGCTCACAGGTCCCGAACCACGTCGGCTTGCCCGGCTTCAGCGCGATGCCCCAGAAGAGCTGCTCGGCGCCGAGCTGCGCGAGCGTCTGGCGCACGTGGTCGTGAGCACCCACCGATACCCCGCCGCAGAGGACGAGCACGTCGCTCGCTGCGAGCGCGCCGGCGATCGCCTCGCGGGTCGCCTCGGGGTCGTCGCCGATCGCCCCGGGCACGGTTGTCAGCGCTCCCACGGTCCTCGCCAGCGCCGGGACCGCGCGGCTGTTGGAGTTGTAGATCGCTCCCGGCCTCGGCTCGGCTCCCGGCTCGAGCAGCTCATCGCCCGTTGCGATCACCGACACGAGCGGCCGGCGCCGGCAGTGCAGGCTCGCCTGGCCGAGGGAGGCCGCAACGCCCACCGCCGCCGGGTCCAGGGTCCTGCCCGCTTCGAGCACCAACGTGCCCGCCGGGATGTCCTCGCCGCTGCGGCGGATGTCGTTGCCCGCAGCGACACGCTCGCGTACCTGGACCCGGCCGTCGCCGGCCTGCGCGCGCTCGAGCGGCACGACGGCGTCGGCCCCGTCCGGAACCATCGCCCCCGTCGAGATGGTGGCTGCCTGCCCCGGTCCCAGCGCCCCGCTCATTGGATGGCCGGCCCGCGACTCGCCCACCAGCTCGAGCGTCACCGGTGCCTGCTCGCGGGCCGCCCCGAGGTCACCGCTGCGCAGCGCAAACCCGTCCATGGCGGAGCTGTCGAACGGCGGCACCGGCTCGCTGCTGCTCAGCCCGCGCGACAGCACACGGCCGAGCGCGTCGTCGAGCGCCACCGCCTCCTCCTGCAGAGGGCACACGGAGTCGAGCACTACTTCCCGGGCACGGTCGAGCTCCAGCAGCGCGGCGGACATCCTCCGAGAGAGCGTATATCCGTCGGTGCAGGGGTAAGCTGGCCGTGGAATGGCCTCGGCGCAGGACGCACTCGGGCGGTCGCTTCGGGATCTGCGCATCTCGGTCACTGACCGCTGCAACATGCGCTGTGGCTACTGCATGCCGCGAGAGGTGTTCGGCGACCAGTTCAACTTCCTGCCACGCGCGGAGCTGCTCTCGTTCGAGGAGATCGCGCGCTTCGTGCGCGTGGCCGTCCGGCTGGGCGTGCGCAAGGTGAGGCTCACCGGCGGCGAGCCCCTGCTGCGCCGGGACCTCCCGCTTCTGGTGGAGATGCTCTCCTCGATCGAGGGCCTGGCCGACATCGCACTCACCACCAACGGTCTGCTGCTGGCGCGTCACGCGGGCGCCCTGCGGCGCGCGGGGCTGGACCGGGTGACGGTCAGCCTCGACACGCTCGACGAGGATCTGTTCCGGTCGATCGCCGATACGCGGGCCCCGCTGGCACGCGTGATGCTCGGTATCGAGGCCGCCCACGAGGCCGGCCTCACGCCCGTGAAGCTGAACATGGTCGTCCGCCGGGGGGTCAACGACCACGGCGTGCTGGAGATGGCCGAGCACTTCCGCGGACGTGCCGAGATCCTGCGGTTCATCGAGTTCATGGACGTCGGGGAGAGCAACGGGTGGCGCTCCGAGGATGTCCTGCCGGCGCGGGAGATCCTCGCCACGATCTCCCGGCGCTGGCCGTTGCGGCCGATCCCGGGCGACCCCCAGGAAGGCGTGGCCTCGCGCTGGGCCTACGAGGACGGGGCGGGGGAGATCGGCGTGATCAGCTCGGTCAGCGAGCCCTTCTGCCACGGCTGTACCCGCGCGCGCCTGTCGGCCGACGGGCAGCTCTACACCTGCCTGTTCGCGAGCACGGGAAGCGATATGCGGGCGCTGCTGCGCGACGGTGAGGGGGACGAGGAGCTGGAAGCCCGTCTCGGCGCCATCTGGACGGGTCGCAGCGACCGCTACTCGGAGCTCCGCGCGGCCGCTGGACGTGCGGCCGCGGATGGTGGGGCCGACTCAGAAGCCGCCGCAGCCGGGCCCGCCCGGCGCCCGCACCGGCCACGCTCCACGCGCCGGCCGCGGGTCGAGATGTCCTACATCGGCGGCTGATCTCGGCGCGAGCAGTCGCCGCGGGTGCGGCGGGGTCTCGAATAGATGGCCAGGGAGTGCAGGATTCCCCACGCGCACGGGGAATTCCGCGCTGAAGCAGTTCCCATGTTGGCTGCATGCCGCGGCCTGTGCCGCCGGGTGCCCGTCAGCGCCCGTGCCCTCGCCCGGGTCCGCGACGCAAGGAGGTTTCGATGACATTCCGCAAACCGCTTCTCGGTGCGCCGGTTGTGCTCTGTGCGCTGCTCATGCTGATGATCGCCAGTGCGCCCGCTCGGGCCGCCGGACCGGTCCCTCTGGAAATCATCCACGTCGGGGCGATCGGAGAAGTGGTGTGCGCCGTCGAAGGCGGGCCCGAAGAACCGTGCGAAGCGGAATACGAAGCCGGGACCAAAATCCGCCTGCACGCAATACCGGGCGGAGGCGTGGCCTTCGTCGGGTTCAGCGAAGGGGAAGGTTCGGCTGAAAAATGCACGGGCCCCGCCGACTGCGAATTCACTCTCGTAGAAGAAAGCAGCGTTGATGCGACCTTCGCTCCGGCGGTGAAACTCAACGTCAGCGTGGAAGGCAACGGGAATGCCGAATGCGAAGAAGTGGCAACGGGACTGATCGGTCCCTGCGCCGGCGAATACCCCCTGGGCACCGAACTCACGGTCGAGGGAGACCCCGTAGAACATTGGATGTTCAAGGAATTCGGGGCGAGCACGGGGTCGGCGGCGTCGTGCGCTTCGCAAACCCTCTGCACCTTCACGCTCAACGAAGAAAGCTCGGTCACGGTCGTCTTCGTGCCCAAGCCGAAATATGTCCTCAAAGTGAACCGGTGGGGGAAAGGGACCGTCACGTCCTCGCCGCTGGGGATCAGCTGCGGCAGCACGTGTAGCGATGAATTCGAATCCGGACCGGTGGAACTCGTCGCCACCCCCGAAGCGGGCTACGAATTCGTCGGCTGGATCGGGTGTCCCGGCAGCGAACCGGAATGCGAACTGAACCTCGCCGCCCCAACCGAAGTCACGGCCGTCTTCCTGAAAGTCGCCAAAGAAGGCTCGGAAGGCAAAGAAGGCAAAGAAGGTAAAGAAGGCAAACCGGGTACGCCGGGCGGAGAAGGCAAAGAAGGCCCGCCGGGGCCGCCCGGCGGGGCGGGCGCGGGCGGCGCCGAAGGTAAAGAAGGATCCCGGGGCGCGCCCGGGCTGCAGGGGCCCGAAGGTCCCGGAGGTCCCGCGGGTCAGACCGGGGCGGCAGGGCCACAGGGTGCCGCCGGAGCCACCGGGGCGAGCGGTCCGCCGGGGCCGACGGGGAAGATCGAGCTGGTGACCTGCACGATCGTCAAGAAGAAGGGCAAGAACGTGCGCGAATGCACGACCAAGGTTGTCTCCGGGACGGTCAAGTTCACGGCCACGGCGTCCTCGGCGCACGCGTCCCTCTCGCGCCACGGCGTCGTCTACGCGGTCGGCTCAGCGGCATCCCGTCACGGGAAGGTGAGGCTGCGCCTGGCGGCGCTGCACCGCCTGAGGCGCGGTCGCTACAGGCTCACGATCGGCTTGGGTAAGGCTCGTCACGCCGAGACGATCACGCTCGGCTAAGGCGGATCCGGCTCGCGGCCGGGACTGTCTGACCAAGGACCGTCCCGGCCGCGATGCGCGGTGGAGATCAGTTCAGGCTGGTGCCCGACCGAAGCGCTACGTTCCTCTCCTTCCCGCTGATCCGCTGACCTAGACTTCGGCGAGGAACTCCAGCAGCGCCGCGTTGACCTCATCCGCGGCCTGCTGCTGCACCCAGTGGCCGGCTTTCGGCACGACGACCCTGCCGCGCAGGTCATCGACCCAGTCGTCCATCGTCTCGCCCGGGGAGAACAGCCGCACGAGGTCGCGCTCGCCGGTGAGGAACAGCGCCGGAGCCTGTACGTGGCGGTCGGCGACGGACGCCGTGAGCTCCCAGTTGCGATCGAGGTTGCGGTAGTAGTTGAGCCCCCCGGTGAAGCCCGTCCGCTCGAACGCGTCGACGTACACGGCGAGCTCCTCCTCCGAGAGCCAGCGCGGCAGCCGCGGCTCCTCCGCATCCGTCGCCCACTGGGCGGTCCACTGCTGGGGGGTGGTGAGCGTGCGGCGCACGTCCTGTGCCAGCGCGCGATCGGCAACACCCGGCTCCTGGAACCAGACGATGTAGAAGTCCTCGCCGATCTTGCGGCGCATGATCTGGGTCGGCGGCACCGGTGCGCGGGGCACGAACGGGACGCTCAGGCCCGCCACCGCCCTCACCCGCTCCGGCTGCCAGCAGCGCCAGGTTCCACACCACGATCGCCCCCCAGTCGTGCCCGACGAAGACCGCCCGCTCCTCGCCGAGCGCGTCGAGCAGGCCCGTCAGATCGCCGCACAGCGCCACGATGTCGTAGGCCTCGATCTGCGCGGGCGCCGAGCTGTCTCCGTAGCCGCGCATGTCCGGCGCCACCACGCGATAGCCGTTCGCGGCCAGCACGGGCACCTGGTGGCGCCAGGAGAAGGCCAGCTCGGGGAAGCCGTGGCAGAGGACCACCAGTGGACCCTGGCCCTCTTCCACGATCGCCAGCTCGATGCCGTTCACGGCCACCCGACGCTCAGCCATTGGCCGGCCACGATAGGGAGCGCGCTCAGCCGGCGTCGCCCGGGGCGGGTGCGGGGATCGGCGTGCCGGCCTCGGCCAGCAGCGCCAGCACCTGCTCGTCGCTGACGGGCGAGAAGTCCTCATACCAGCGGCCCACGCCGAGCATCCTGGCGGGAACGGTGTGGCAGACGACCTCGTCGGCCTCGCCGCGCAGCATCCCCACGGCCTCCGGCGACCCCACCGGCGCGGCGACCACGATCCGTCCGGCGTGGCGGGAGCGCAACGCGCGCACGGCGGCCAGGTCGCTGAGCCCGGTCGCGAGGCCGTCGTCCACGACCAGGACCGTGTGCCCCTCCACCTCGACCGCCGCGAAGTCGTCGCGGAAACGACGCACCTGCCGCCGCAGTTCCCGTTCCTCGCGCGCGAGGATCCGCTCCAGCGTGTACGCCGACAGGCCCAGGCGCCCGGCCAGCCCGCGGTCGATGACCGCCGTGCCGCCTTCGGCCAGCGCCCCGACCGCCAGCTCGCGGTTACGGGGCGCGCCGAGCTTGCGCACCACGAGCACCTCCAGCGGCGCGTCCAGCGCGCGCGCCACCTCGGCCGCCACCGGGACGCCGCCGCGCGGGAGGCCGAACACGAGCGGCCGCAGCTCTCGCAATGCCGGCAGCGCGGCGGCGAGCTCGCGCCCGGCCTGGGTTCGGTCCGCGAACACCATTGGCACCGTCCATCCTCCTCCACCGCGAGATAATCGGCCGATGTCGAACGATCTCTCGCGCCCGGCGGTGCGCGAGGTGCACGTCACCGAGAAGCTCAGGGACGGCTCGAAGGTCGACATCAGGCGTCTGCACCCGAGCGACGCGCCGGTGCTCGCGGAGGCCTTCGAGCAGCTCAGCTCCGAGTCCAGGAGGCTGCGCTTCATCGGCCCGAAGCCGTCGCTGAGCCCCCGCGAGCTGACCTACCTCGTCGACGTGGACGGTCACAACCACGAGGCACTCGGCGCCAGCGATCACGTCGGCGGGCGGGGCGTGGGGGTGGCGCGTTTCATCCGCCTGGAGGACGAGCCCGAGGTCGCCGAGGTGGCGATCACCGTGATCGACGCCTGGCAGCGCCGGGGGCTGGGGACGTTGCTGCTCGAGCACCTCACCGATCAGGCCCGCTCCCAGGGGATCACCCACTTCAGCGCCCTGATCTCCGGCGAGAACACGGGCGTGCTCGAGCTGCTCCGGCACGCCGGCGGAGAGATCGTGCCGGTCGCGGCCGGGGCGGGGGTGGTGGAGTACCGCACCGCGCTCGGGAGCGCGGGCATCGGCCACGACCTGCGCGACGCGCTGCGCTCGGCCGCAAGCGGCCGGCTGCGGCTTCCACGACGCCTGGCGTCGCTGCTGGGAGCGCTCGCACACTCCGCCGACTAGGCTGGTTGCCATGTGCAGAAACATCAGGCAGCTCCACAACTTCGACCCACCCGCGAACGACGACGAGGTCCACGACGCGGCGCTCCAGTACGTGCGCAAGATCAGCGGCTCGACGAAGCCCTCGCAGGCCAACAAGGAGGCCTTTGAGCTCGCCGTGCAAGAGGTGGCCGAGGCCACCAGGCGCCTGCTCGACGGGCTGGTCACGAACGCATCCCCCAAGAACCGCGAGCTGGAGGCCGAGCGTCGCCGCGCCCGGGCCGCCCAGCGCTTCGCGGCCTAGTCCCGGGCCCAGAGGGCGCAGGTCGTGAGCACGAGCGAAACCCCCGGCGCACCCGGCGGGGCCGATCCGCGCGCCGCCGCCGTTGCGTTCGCCCGCATCGACCCGGGCAGCGAGGAGCGCTTCCAGACCCTGCGACGCGAGCTCGGCGTCAGCGGCTTCGGCCTCAACGCTCTGATCCTGGCGCCGGGCGAGCGCGGGCGGGTCCACCGCCACGAGCACCAGGAGGAGGTCTACCTGGTGCTCGAGGGTGAGCTCACGCTCGTGCTCGAGGACGCCGAGCATGTGCTTGGCCGCTACGAGCTGGCACGTGTGGCGCCGGCCGCCCGCCGCCAGCTCGTGAACGCGGGCAGTGAGCCGCTCGTGCTGCTCGCGCTGGGCGGCTCCGGCGAGCACCAGGGGCGCGACGGTCGTGCGTGGGGCTCGTGGGAGGAAGAGGGCGACGGGCGCTCCCCGCAGGAGGTCCCGCTGCCGGCAGACCTGCCCCCACGCGGCTGACCTTCCGCCGCGCCTCCCGCGTGGCCGGCGCGCCGCTAGGGCGAGTAGGGGAGGTTCACGGTCAGCTGCTGCCAGGCGGCGCGTTCGGGGGCGGGATCGAAGTGCTTGAGGTGGCCCTCGTAGAAGGCGTACCACCACCACAGCCCGACGCCCTCCACACGGTCACCCGCTTCCAACGCGGTGCCCACAGCCTGGGTGGCGTGGGGGATGTTCTCGACCGCGGGGCTGTGCCACGGATCCTTCGAGTAGCAGGGGATGACGGGGATGATCGACGTCTCCGCCGGTACGTTGGCCGAGTAGTAGGCGAGGCCTTCCTCGACCCATTCCTCGTATGCGGTCGTGCTCGTGATTTCGCTGTCGTAGAAGAGCGGGTCGATCTGGTCCACGAGCGCGCCCACGTGCTCGAGGTATTCGGGGCTCCAGCGCCACACGCTCGCGGGCGCCACCACCGACAGGCGGCCCGCGAAGCCGGCCTGGGCGAGCGCCGAGTCGACTTCTTCCAGCAGCGAGATGTAGCCGGGGCCCGTCGGGTAGGGCTCGAGGTCGAGCTGCACGCCGGTCACGCCGAGGCCGACCGCCCTCCGCACAGCCGCCACGATGTTGGCGCGGGTGGAGGCGACTTCGAGGCTCAGGCCTTTCGGCTTCAAGCGGCCGTTGAACACGGCCGTGACCGCGATCGGCTGTCCGTGCATTTCGCCGTAGCGGGCGGCGCTCGCCGCCCACACTCCGAGCATCTGTTCGTTGCTTTCCGGCAGCACGAGCGTGCCCTTGCGCTTGAAGCCCGGCATCTGCAGCAGCGCCTGGCCGATGTCGTATTCGGAGAGCTCGCCGAGGAAGCCTTCGACCTGTTCGCCGCTCCACACCGAGTGCACCATTTCGCTCGGCATGTAGGTGAGCATGTCCGCCGCCGGCGCGGCGGCCGCGGCGCTCCCGGGCGCCAGTGCGAGCGCAGCCACGACAGCCGCAACGGCACCCAGGCGTCCGGCGAAGGTCATGGCCTCAGTCTCCCAGGCTCACGCCCCAGCGCATGTTGAGCGACTGCTCCGGGGCCAGGCGCACGAGACCGTCGCCGCTGCGGAAGGCGTTCGGGGCGCAGCTCATCGGCTCGACAGCGAGGGCCGTGCGCCGGCGCCCGGGAGCGAGCGTGTCGCCGCTGTAGATCTCGAGGAAGGGGTAGTGCTCGTCGGCCCACAGCTCGACGCTGGCTCCGTCGGGACACTGCAGGCGCGCGCGCGAGATGCCCGCGTCGTCGCGGCCGAGGTCCGTGAACGCGTCGTCGATCTGCTGGTCGCCGATCAGCCTCGGGGTGCGGAAGTCATACGAGGTGCCGGCCACCGGCTCGCGCCCCACCGGGACCTGATGGCGCTCGTCGTTGAGCAGCCGGGTGGCGGCGTCGAGGTGCAGCGTGCAGGCGTCGATCGTCCCCTCTCCCGGGGAGATGTAGGGATGCTGGCCGGCGCCGAAGGGGCACTCCCGCTCGCCGATGTTGCGGGCGCTGGTGGTCACCGTCAGACCCTCCTCGCCGAGCTGGTAGGCGATCGAGACCTCGACCGCGAACGGGTAGCCGGGCATCGCCAGCAGCCTGCAGCCCACCGTCACGCGATCGCCGGCGTGGTCGAGCTCCTCCCACGCCCGCCAGCGCAGCAGACCGTGGATCGCGTTTTCCCGCTCGGGCTCGTCGAGCGGGAGCTGGTACTCGCTGCCGGCGAAGCTGTAGCACCCCTCCGCGAGCCGGTTGGGCCACGGGATCAGCGGCATCCCGTGGGCTCCGTCGCACATCCCCTCCAGCGGATAGGGCTCCAGCACCGGGCGCCCGGCGACGCTGTACTCGCGGATTCCCCCGCCGACCTCCACGATCACAGCACGCTGCTCGCCCCGGGTCAGCTCGAACTGCCTGCCGGATGGCGGCGTGCTCATCGTCTGCGCGCTGCGGGCTCCAGGGCGGGGTTCTGCCAACCCCCGTCCGCGGGGTTGACGTTGCGGCCGGGGGGCACGATCTCGTCGATGCGGTCGAGCACCTCCGCCGACAGCACCACCTGCTCGGCGCCGAGCTGGGACTCGAGCTGCTCCATCGTGCGCGGACCGATGATGGCGGCCGTCACCGCCGGGTGGCGGATCACGAACGCGAGCGCGAGATGGATCAGCGAGATCCCGCTCTCCTCCGCCACCACGGCCAGCGCGTCGGCGGCGTCGAGCTTGTTCCGGTTGGCCTCCAAGGAGAGGTCATAGCGCGCCGGCAGGCGCTGGGCGCGGGTGGAGCTCGGCGGGTCCTGACCCTTGCGCCAGCCGCCCGACAGCCATCCGCCGGCGAGCGGGCTCCAGGGGATCACGCCCATGCCGTGGCGCTGGGCGGTCGGCAGGAGGTCGTCCTCGACGCCCCGCACCAGCAGCGAGTAGGGCGGCTGCTCGCACACGAACCTCTGCAGGCCGCGCTCGCGCGCGACCCACTGGGCCTCCACGACGGCCGAGGCGGGGAAGGTGGAGGAGCCGATGTAGCGCACCTTGCCCTGGTGCACGAGGTCCGAGAGCGCGCTCAGCGTCTCTTCGATGTCCGTCTCGTGTTCGGGACGGTGCGCCTGGTAGAGGTCGATCCAGTCGGTCCCGAGCCGGCGCAGGGAGTTCTCGACCTCGCGCATGATCCAGCGGCGGGAGTTGCCGCGTTCGTTGGGGTCCTTCCCCATGGTGGCGTGGAACTTGGTCGCGAGAACGACATCGTCGCGGCGGCCCGCGATCGCCTTGCCGACGATCTCCTCCGACTCGCCGGCGGAGTAGATGTCGGCGGTGTCGATGAAGTTGATGCCCGCGTCGAGCGCCGCGTGGATGATGCGCACCGAGTCCGCCTGGTCGGTGTTGCCCCAGGAGCCGAACATCATCGCCCCCAGGCACAGCGGGCTGACGGAGACGCCCGTGCGTCCGAGCAGTCGGCGGTCCATCAGCGGCGGGTGGACGGCGCGGTCATCTTCACCACCCTATCCACCGCCGCCGGTTAGGCTGCAGCTCGCGATGGCCCGCATTCCGCCCCTGCCGCTCGAGGACGCCCAGCCGCCCGTGCGCGCCGCGCTCGAGCGCCTGCCGCAGCTCGCGGTGTTCCCCACCGTCGCCAATGCGCAGGGCTCGTTCGTGAACTGGCTGCGCTTCGGCGGCGACTGCCTGAACCCGGACCTGTTCGACCCGGTGCTGCGGGAGCTGGCCATCCTGCGCGTCTCCCGCATGACCCCGGGCGCCGGATACGAGTGGGCCCAGCACGTCCCGATCCTGCTCGCCGTCGGCGGCACCGAGGAGCAGGTCGCCGCGCTGGAGAACGACCAGCTCGACGCGCCCGCACTGGGCGAGGACGGGCGCCTGGTGGTGCGCTTCACCTCGCAGGTGGTGAGCGAGTGCACGCCCGACGAGGCCACCTACGCCGCCATGAGCGAGCGCTTCAGCAACGACGAGATGGTGCAGCTGCTGCTCGTGATCGGCCAGTACATGATGGTCGGGCGGATCATGGCCACGGCCCAGCTCGAGGTCGACGCCGTGCTCGGTGGCGACGTGCTCGAGGGCGTGACCCAGGCACAGGCCCGCCGCCAGGCCGACTAGGCCGAGCGCACCCCACCCGCACCGGCCCCGCGCCCACCCGCATCAGCCGCGCGCCCCGCCCGCATCAGCCGCGTGCCCAAACATGCGTCGGACGCGCACGCGGCGTCGCTCGACGGCTGCAACGCTCCTGTATCGTGGCTTTCACCGGTATTTCAAGGGAAGGGAGCGGGGATGTACGACTACGTGGTTGTCGGCGCCGGCTCGGCGGGGTGCGTCATCGCCAACCGCCTCAGCGAGGATCCCGACGTGAGGGTGCTGCTGCTCGAGGCGGGGCCCCCTGACACCAACGAAAACATCCACGTCCCGCTCGGCTACCTGCAGCTCGGTGGCACCGAGGTCGACTGGGACTACCACTCCGCGCCCGAGCACGAGTGCCTGCACCGGCGCATCACGCTTCCGCGCGGGCGCACGCTCGGCGGCTCCTCCTCGATCAACGCGATGGTCTACATCCGCGGCAACCACCTCGACTACGACGAATGGGGCGTGCCCGGCTGGAGCTGGGCCGAGCTGAAGCCCTACTTCCTGAAGGCCGAGGACAACGAGCGCGGCGCGTCGGAGTGGCACGGCGCCGGCGGCCCCCTCCCGGTCAGCGAGAGCCGCACCGGCAACGTCATGTCACAGGCGTTCGTGGAGGCCGGCGTGGAGGCCGGCCTGCCCCGCAACCCGGACTTCAACGGCGCCGAGCAGGACGGCGTCGGCATCTACCAGGTCACCCAGCGTGGGGGCCAGCGTGCGAGCACCGCCGTCGCCTACCTGCAACCGGCGATGGAGCGGCCCAACCTCGATGTGATGACGTACATGGACGTCCACCGGATCCTGTTCGAGGGCAACCGCGCGGTCGGCGTCCTCGCCAGCAAGCTGGGCGAGGTCCAGGAGCTGCGGGCCGAGCGCGAGGTGATCCTGTGCGCGGGCGCCTACAACTCGCCGAAGCTGCTGATGCTGTCCGGGATCGGCCCCGCCGAACACCTCCAGATGCGCGAAATCGAGGTCATGCTCGACCAGCCCGCGGTGGGTGAGAACCTGTCCGACCATCCGGCCACGCAGGCGGTGTGGACGACCGAGGAGCCCTACAGCCTGCTGCTCGCCCTGGAGCCCGAGGCGCTGCAGGAGTACGAAGCCACGCAGACGGGCGTGTTCGCCTCCAACCTGGCCGAGGCGGGCGGCTTCACACGCGTCGGCGCCGGTGCGCCGGCCCCCGACATCCAGTTCCACTTCGCCCCGGTGCACATCGTCGACGAAGGCATGCGCGACCCCGAAGCCCACGGCGTCTGGATGTCAGCCTGCCTGCTCACCGAGCACAGCCGCGGCAACGTGCGCCTGGCCTCGGCGGACCCGACCGCCAAGCCGCTGATCCACAACGCCTTCTACACCGAGGGCGACGACATGCAGCGGATGATCGATGGCCACCGGCGGCTGTTGGAGATCGCCGGGCAGCCGGCCATGAAGCCCTATGCCGCCCAGCCGTTCAACGTCCCCGACGGCGACAGCGACGAGGACCTGAAGGCGCACGTGGCGCGCACCACCTTCGCGATCTACCACCCGGTCGGCACCTGCCGCATGGGCAGCGACGCGGCGGCGGTCGTGGACGAGCAGCTGCGCGTCAACGGCGTGGAGTCGCTGCGGATCGTGGACGCCTCGGTGATGCCGGCCGTGCCGCGCGGGAACACCAACGCTCCCACGATCGCGGTGGCCGAGCGGGCCGCCGACCTGATCCGCCACGGCGACGCGGTGTCCGAGCCGGCGACCGCCGGCGCGGTGAGTGGCCAGCCCGCCGCCGTTTGAGCAACGCCGATGACATGCTGCGCAACGCGCGCTCGCGCGCGGCGCAGCTGGCGGCGCCCGGGTCTGAGCCCGCGGCCAGGCCGGCAGGTCGCGGTGCTCGCCTGCATGGACACGCGCCTGGACCTGTTCGCGATGCTGGGGCTGGTGCCCGGGGACGCACACATCATCCGCAACGCGGGGGGGCTGGCCACCGACGACGCCATCCGCTCGCTGAGCGCCTCCCAGCGGCTGCTCGGGACCGAGGAGATCGTCGTGCTGATGCACGAGGGCTGCGGCCTGCAGGGGGCCTCCGAGGACGAGTTCGCCGCCGCCCTGGCCGCCGACGGGGCTCTGCCCAGCTGGCGCCTCGGGGCCTTCGAGGATCTCGACGCGACACTGCGCGACAGCCTCGCCCGCCTGCGCTCGAGCCCCGAGCTGAGCCACCGGGACCGCATCCGCGGCTTCGTCTTCGACCCCGAGAGCGGGGCCCTGCGAGAGGTCGCTCCTCACCCGGCGGGGCCCGGCAGCTAGGCTGGCCGCGAGCGATGCGTGCGGTCACCTTCCAAGCCCCCGGCGTCGTCACGCTCGAGGAGCGCCCCCAGCCCGAGCTGCAGTCCCCGACCGACGCGGTCGTGCGCATCGAGCTCAGCGGCGTGTGCGGCTCGGACCTGCACATCTACCACGGACGCGTCCAGATCGAGCCCGGCTTCACGATCGGGCACGAGTACGTCGGCACGGTCGTCGCGGCCGGCGATCAGGTCAAGGGCGTGGCGGTCGGCGACCGCGTGCTGGGCTGCTTCCAGACGGCCGACGGCGACTGCTTCTTCTGCCGACGCGGTCTCTACCACCGCTGCGTGAACTCGCGCACCTTCGGTCACGGGGCCGCGCTCGGGTCGCTGCAGGGGACCCAGGCCGAGATGGCCCTGATCCCCAACGCGGACCTCGTGCTGCGCCGTGTGCCCGACGGGATGAAGCCGGAGGTGGCGCTGTTCGCCGGCGACGTGATGGGCACCGGCTTCCACGCGATCCAGGAAAGCGGCATGCGCCCCGGCGACGTGGTTGCGGTGCTGGGCCTCGGACCCGTCGGGCTGTGCGCCGTGCAGGTCGCCCGCGCCACCGGCGCAGCCCACGTGTTCGCGATCGATACGGTCGCCGAGCGCCTGGCGGTCGCCGAGTCCTTCGGCGCTCAGCCGCTGCACGCGACCGAGCAGGATGTGAAAGCGGCCGTCAAGGAGGCAACCGAAGGCCGCGGCGTGGACGTCAGCGTGGATGCGGTCGGCGACCCCCGTGTGCTCGAGAGCGCGATCCGCATCACGCGGGCCTGCGGGTCGATCCAGTGCGTCGGCGTGTATGCCGAGCGCGCCGAGGTGCACATGGGCCTGCTGTGGCTGAAGGCCCTCACCGTCCGCGGAGGCCACGCGAACGTGCTCGCTCACGTCGACCGGGTGCTCGCGATGCTCTCCGCCGGGGTGCTCGACCCGTCGCCGCTGGTGACCCACCACATGACCCTCGAGGACGCCCCGGAGGCCTACGCCGTCTACGACCGCCGCGAGGCGCTGAAGATCGTTCTGGCACCCTGAGCCTCCTTCCGTGCGCCGCGCCGGCCCGATCCCCGTGCTGCTCGCCACCGCGCTGCTCGCCCCGGTGGCAGCGGTCGGCGCCCCCTCCGGATCGCCCACCGGCCAGAGCCCGCCGGGACGGCGCCCGCAGGCGGAAAGCACGCCCGCGACTCCGCCGTCTTCGCAACGGCCGCTGTACCGCATCACGGGCTGTCGCAGCACGGGCGACGTCGCCCACCGCAGCGGCCCGCCGCGCAGGGAGGTCGCGATCGGCTTCGACGACGGCCCCGCACCGGACACCTCGAGGTTCGTGAAGATGCTCGAGGCCGCCCGCGTGCGGGCGACCTTCTTCATGATCGGCCGGGAAGTGAGCGCCGCCTACCGCAGCGTGATGCTGCGCGAGCTGCGCGACGGCGACGTGCTCGGCGACCACACCTTCACCCACCCCGCCCTGACGAGGGTCGCCGACGTACGCGAACAGCTGCAGCGCACGATCGGCGTGATCCGCTCGCTCACCGGCTACACGCCGTGCGTGTTCCGACCGCCCTACGGCGACTACGACGCCAACGTCCTGCAGACGGCGCGCTCGCTCGGCCTGGCGACGGTGCTGTGGAACGTCGACCCCACCGATTGGGCCCAGCCACCCACCCAGACGATCGTCTCACGCGTGCTCGAGCAGGTGCAGCCGGGGTCGATCATCATCTCCCACGACGGCGGCGGCCCGCGCGGGAACACCCTCGCCGCCTACCCGCGGATCTTCGCGGCCCTGCGCCGCCGGGGTCTGAGGATCGTGACGATCCCCGAACTGCTCGGCTACCGCCCGGTGTACGTGCACTGCCTGAAGCTCTGCGGCGGGCTCGGGGTGCCCCGCTCCAAGCTGCCCCGGAACGCGCTCATCGTCCGGGCCCCGTGGGCGCCGCCCGGCGCGCAAGCGGCGTTTCAGCTGGTCGCGCCTGCGCCCTGGGGTGCGTAGAATACGCTCTCCCGGCGGCTTCGCCGGAGCAGACAGCAGCATCGAGCGCCCGTAGCTCAGTGGTCAACGGGACTCTTCGGGGTTCCAAAGAGCAGCGGTCTTTCAAGCCGCAGGCCGAGGGTTCGATTCCCTCCGGGCGCATTTTCGAGGAAGCGTCGGGACATCCCGGATGCTTTCAGTGGGGTTAGAGCGCCTGTCGTCCCGGCTCCGAGGTCGAGTCTCAGCCGGCGGATCCTGGCCGGGCGACGTCGCGCGGGCGGCGATGGGGCGCGTCGCCGCGTTTGCCGGACACGGCAGATGACGAATGTGCGAAGGGCTTCGCGGAGTAGTCCGACCCCTCTGAGAGCATCGTGACCGTCTCGAACACAAGGGCTGGAGCCTGGCCGGGGCGAGGCGACCTGCGCGCCGCCAACAGCGGTGGCGCCACGACCACGGGAGAAGCTCACGGAGATGAACTCACCAATCGGTAGACCACGGCGCGCACTGCTGCTTTCGGCGCTGGCCATGTGCTTGGCGGCGACGCTGCTGTTCGCCGCGCAGGCAAGCGGGGGACTCTCTACGCATGCGTGAAGAAGAACGGCAGCGCACACATCTTCTCGAAGAAGCCGAATTGCAAGAAGCACGAATCAAAACTCAGCTGGAACGTGCAGGGCAGCGCGGTGGGATCCGGCAAGGAAGGCGCCGCAGGCGAAAACGGGGGCAACGGAACGAACGGCCGACGGGCTCGATGGAGCGGTCGCCGGCTTTGGAGCCTTCGCAGACCGGGGAACTCGACATCACCGAAGACTTCGAACCGACCGCCATCCCGGGGCTGTCGAGGAAACTCCCGGCGGGCTCGTTCCTCGCCTCCGCGTCCGTGAGCCTCTCGGCGCTGAGCGAAAAAGCGGGCGAAGATGCGACGGCCGCGTGCGAGCTGATCGACGCGCCCGAACCGTGGGTCGAAAACCGAAGTCGAAGGCAATGGACGTCCGCCACGACGACGCGTGATCATCTTCATCTTCGAAGTCCATCCCGCCCAAAGCGTCGATCGCGCTCCACTCGTTCTTCACGACGTGAAACGCCGAGCACGCTGGCAGTCAAGTGCAACGAGCAGGGTCACGGCCCGCAAAGTGGAAGAGCACGCCGTGAACGGCTCGCTGATCGCCGTCCAGGCAAGCGCCCTCAGCCCACCAGCTGAGACGCCGGGCGACCGGGAGCGGCCCACGGGCCGCCCCCGGTCGGGCCGGTCAGCTCGGCGAGGTGCCGCGTCGGCGTCGGACACGCCGACCCCGCGACGGCTCGCAGACCCGCGGTTTGCGGCTCCCGGATCGCTGTCGCGGGGTCGGCGGGACCAGCGGTGAGACAAAGCTGAGAAGCGTGCGCCGATCCCATTGACAATCCGGCGCGGAGTGGCTTTCATATCCCGATCGGGACGAGAGGGCCCGGTCGCCTTTCCGGAAAAAGGGCGGCGTTGAGCAGCGAGGGATGGAAGGACCGAGGATGCGCGCGAGGTCAAGCACGAGGCGAGACCGAGTAAATCTTGACCGTCTTGGTGGCGAACAGCGCCGGACGGGCAGAGGCATGAAGGTTGCGGCGCGATGAGAGCGTCCGCATGCGAGACACAGCGGATGCTGAGGGTCCTGCACGGACGTTGGCCCTACCGCCGCTCTCACTGCCGCCACGACCTTCACTGGCTGGTGCAGGTGCACTCGCGCCGCATCATCTGCCCGGGCGGGCGCCGACACTCCCATGCCGGCCTGCGCACCTGCAGCAGGCGGCCCTAGGGGAGTCCAGGGGAGAGAGCGCGGGGGGACCCCACTCCTACAGGCCCGGAACTGATGGGGGGGCCTGTAGGGGTGGGACGCTCTCAGCGCTGGCGTCCGCGCGGCGGGCGTGCTGGGCGATGGCGTCGATCAGGCGCGGCCAGATCGCCCGCGGAAGGTCGTGCCCCATGCCCTTGATCATCATCAGCGAGGAGCCAGGGATCGCGCGTGCGGTCGCTCGTCCGCCCGAGGGGCCGACGAGCCGGTCCGCGCTTCCGTGGATCACGAGCGTGGGCGCGTGGATGCGATGCAGTTCCTTTGTGCGGTCGCCGGAGGCGATGATCGCCGCCAGCTGACGCCCCGGTCCCCGGGGGTCGTGGTCGCGTTCAAAGCTCTCGCGGGCGAGCGTTCTGATCTCCTCCAGATCGCGCGGGTATCCCGGCGAGCCGATCGTGGTGAAGACCTTTTCCATGCGCGCCACGAACGCCTCCATGCCTTCGGCCGGGCGCCTGAGGAGCACCGGGTACATCCGCGGCGACGGCTGACCGCTGGTCAATTTGCCGGTCGTCGACATGATCGACACCAGCGATCGCACCAGCTCCGGGCGGCGGGCTGCCAGGGTCTGGGCGATCATTCCGCCCATCGAGGCGCCGATCACGTGCGCAGGCTCCAGATCGAGCTCCCGCAGCAGGCCGGCGGCGTCGTCGGCCATGTCCGCCAGCGTGTAGTGGGCTGCACGCCGGGAGCGGGTCAGCAGCTGACGGACCGTCGGCGGGGCGCCGGGCACGTGGGTCGAGTGTCCGACGTCGCGGTTGTCGAAGCGCACCACGTGAAAGCCGGCGTCGGCGAGCTGGTTGCAGAACTCCTCGGGCCAGCCGAGCATCTGCACCGCGAGTCCCATCACGAGTAGCGCCGTCGGCCGCGACGGGTCGCCGAAGGTCTCATAGGCGAGGGTCACTCCCCGCCCCACATCGCAGAATTGCTCGTTCACGACCAACCGACTGTACCGGCCCCGCCGCTAGGATCGGGGCGATGGCAGCGACACGCCAATCGAGTGGCGGTCCGGTCGCGGCGCCAGCCGCGCAGGAGCAGGAGATCGCGCGCCTCTCGATCGACACGATCCGGGCCCTCTCGATGGACGCGGTCCAGAAGGCCAACGCGGGCCATCCGGGGACGGCGATGGCGCTCGCCCCGCTCGGCTACGTGCTGTTCCAGAAGTTCCTCAACGTCAACCCGCAGGACCCCTCCTGGGCCGACCGCGACCGCTTCGTGCTCAGCGCCGGACACGCCTGCATCCTGCAGTACTCGCTCAACCACCTGTGCGGCTGGGACCTCGGGCTCGACGACCTCAAGCAGTTCCGCCAGTGGGGCTCGCGCACCCCGGGCCACCCCGAGCGCGGGCACGTTCCCGGGGTCGAGGTCACGACCGGGCCGCTCGGTCAGGGGGTCGCCAACGCGGTCGGCATGGCGATGGCGGAGCGTTTCCTCGGCGAGCGCTTCAACCGCCCCAAAGACGAGGTCGTCGATCACCGCACGTGGGTGATCTGCTCCGACGGGGACATGATGGAGGGGGTCAGCCAGGAAGCGGCGTCGCTGGCGGGGAACTTCGCGCTCGCGAAGCTGACCGTCTGCTACGACGAAAACCACATCACGATCGACGGCACCACGTCGCTCTCGTTCGACGGCGAGAACCACGCCGCCCGCATGGCCGACGACGGCTGGCACGTTCAGCGGGTGGAGGACTCCGAGGACCTCGACGCCCTCCAGGAGGCGCTGCTGGCGGCCGGCGAGGAAGACGAGCGCCCCTCGTTCATCGCGATCCGCTCGCACATCGCCTACCCGGCGCCCAACGCCGTCGACACCGCCAAGTCCCATGGCGCGCCCCTCGGTGAGGAGGAGGTCGCGGCCACCAAGCGCGCGATGGGCTTCGACCCCGACGCCCACTTCCACGTGGACGAGCGCGTGTATGAGCACATGTCGCTGCGCGAGCAGGGCGCGGCCGCCCAGCAGGAGTGGAGCGAGCGCTTCGAGGGCTGGCGCACGGCACATCCGGAGATGGCCGAGGACTGGGACAGGGCCTGGTCTGGGCGGCTGCGCGACGGCTGGCAGGAGGCCCTGCCGAGCTTCGCCGCCGGTGAAGAGCTTGCCACCCGCGCGGCCGGCCAGAAGACGATGGCCGCCTTCTCGCGCTTTGCGCCGACGATGATGGGCGGCGCGGCGGACCTCGTGGAGTCCACCAAGACGGTGTTCGAGGGCGCCGGGCAGTTCGGCGCCGTCCACGCCGGGCGCAACGTGCCCTTCGGGATCCGCGAGCACGCCATGGGCTCGATCGTCAACGGCACCGCGGCCCACGGCGGGATCGTCAAACCGTACGGCTCGACGTTCCTGATCTTCTCCGACTACATGCGCGCGGCCGTGCGCCTGTCGGCGCTGATGGAGATCCCCGTGGCGTGGGTGTGGACCCACGACTCGATCGGGCTGGGCGAGGACGGTCCCACCCACCAGCCCGTCGAGCACTACACCGCGCTGCGCGCTATCCCCTTCCTGTGGGTGATCCGCCCCGCCGACGCCAACGAGACCGCGGTCGCCTGGCAGGTGGCACTCGAACGCCAGGACGGGCCGGTGGCGCTGCTGCTGTCCCGTCAGAACATCCCCGTGCTCGACCGCGCCCGGACGGGGCCGGCCGCCGGGCTGCAGCAGGGCGCCTACGTGCTGTGGGACTCGCCCGGCGGCGACGGCGCGTCCGGGACGCCGGAGTTGATCCTGATCGCCACCGGCGCGGAGGTCGCCCAGGCGTTGACCGTGGGCGAAGAGATCGCCGCCGAGGGCCGCCGCGTGCGCGTCGTCTCGATGCCCTGCATGGAGCTCTTCGAAGCCCAGTCACCGGAGTACCGCGAGCAGGTGCTGCCGGCGGCGACGAGCGCGCGCCTGGCGATCGAGCCGGGGGCGAGCATGAGCTGGTGGAGGTGGGTCGGCACGCACGGTGACGTGGTCGGCCTCGATCGCTTCGGCGCGTCGGCGCCGGGCGCCACCGTTCTGGAGAAGCTCGGCTTCGGGGTTCCCCAGATCGCCGAACGCGCGCGGGCGCTGCTCGCGCGGGACACCAACTGAAGGAGGCACCGAGATGCCCGCCCAAAGCGACGGCCCACTACAGCGACTGAGCGCCCTCGGGCAGAGCGTGTGGCTCGACTTCCTCTCCCGGGAGATCATCCGCGGCGGGCACCTGCAGGAGCTGATCGACGACTTCGCCGTCGTGGGGGCGACCTCCAACCCCTCGATCTTCGAGAAGGCGATGGGCACCGGCGACGCCTACGACGATCAGATCCACGAGCTCGCCGACCGCGGCTGTGACGCAGGCCAGACGTTCTGGGCACTGGCCGAAGAGGACGTCCGCGAGGCCTGCGACGTGTTCCGCGGCGTGTGGGACCGCGGCGTCGGCCGCGACGGCTACGTGTCGATCGAGGTCGATCCCCGCCTTGCTTATGACTCGCTCGAGACCTTCCGCGAGGCGATGCGCCTGCACGAGGCGATCGACCGTCCCAACCTGCTCGTCAAGATCCCCGCCACCAAACCGGGCCTGGCGGCGATCGAGGACGTGATCGCCAAGGGACGCTCGGTCAACATCACGCTGATCTTCTCCCTGCGCCGTTACGCGGAGGTGGCCGAGTGCTATCTGCGCGGACTCGAGCGGCTCGTGGCCGAGGGGGGCGACCCGGCGAAGGTGGCCTCGGTGGCGAGCTTCTTCGTCTCGCGCATCGACACCGAGGCAGACGGGCGGCTGGCGCAGCTCGGCGCCGATGAGCGCCTGCAGGGCAAGCTCGCGATCGCCAACGCGCAGCTCGCCTACGCCCACTACCTGGAGACCTTCGCCGGGCCCCGCTGGGAGTACCTGGCCTCCAAGGGGGCCACGCCCCAGCGCGTGCTGTGGGCGTCCACCTCGACCAAGAACCCCGCCTACCCGGACACGCTCTACATCGACGAGCTGATCGGGCCGGACACGGTCAACACGATGCCCGAGGACACGATCCACGCCTTCCAGGACCACGGCCGGCCCCAGTCGCGGCTGCAGAGCGGGCTGCCCGAGGCCCACCGCGTGTTCGCCGAGCTCGAGCAGGCGGGCGTCGACTACGACGACGTCACCGACACGCTCGAGCGCGAGGGCGTGCAGAAATTCGAAGCCTCCTTCGAGGAGCTGATGGGCTCGCTGCAGGCCAAGCGCAAGGCGCTGGCCGTCGCCTGAGGGCCTGCAAGCAGCTCACACTGGCGGATCTGCGACTACAGGTACGGGTTGGGGACCAGGACCCTGATCGTGAGGGGTCCCGAGGGGAAGGCTTCGGCCGGGATCGTGAACACCGTGTAGCTGTGCCCCTGGTAGGTGTAGGGGCCGCTGGGCGGGATCGGGGCGCTGAACGTGCCGAGGCTGTTCTTGACCACGCGCCCTCCCATGCTCATCACGACGTGCACACCGGCCAGCCGCTCGGCCAGGCGCTTGTAGCCCTCGTCGTCCTGGATCGAGAGCTCCAGTTCGCCGATCTGGCGGCCGTTCTGCGTCAGCGGCGCCCGCAGCGGGGCCAGCACGTACGGTCCGCCGACGTCGGCCAGCAGCGCGCCCCGGGTGCTCACCCGCAGCCTGACCACGTGCTTGTGCAGGAGCACGTCGATCGCCCTGCGGGCGGCTTCCGGGTCGCGGGCGGCGACCGCTTCCTGCAGCGCCTTGTAGGCCTGGACGCGCTGTCACCTGCAGGCGTGCCCGGGGCCCCGACTCGCCCTTGTAGATCAGCGTGGCCACGTCGCGCAGCGTCCGGGCCACGGTTTCTTCGCGCGTGGTGCCGCACAGCCGCGGCAGCGAGTGCCTGGTGCGGAACACCTCGACGGTGGCCGTCCCCGAGGGGAAGGCCTGGACCGGGAAGGCCACGTACTCGTAGTGCACGCCGCCGCTGGTCAGCTCGCCGACGCCGTGCAGCTCGCGCGCGCCCAGCGTCGCGTTGCCCGCCCGCACCTGCGCCGCCGGCGCGGACCGCCACCTGGCCCTGGGTGATGCCCTTGGCCTCGCTGACGAAGCTGTGGTCGCTGAAGAGGGTCGTCACGTAGGCGCCGATCACCGTCCCCTGGTCGTCGGTGAGCTTGCCCTGCAGCGGCGCCACCGCCGCTTCTCCGGCGCTGGCCAGCACGCGTCCGTTGCGCTCCACGAGCAGGCGCTTCATGTGTTTGGTCGCCAGCAGGTGCGCCGCGGCCGCCTGTGCCGCGCCGGCGTCGCCGTGCTTCGACGGCTTCGTGGAGCATCGCGTTGCGTTTGATCAGGTCCCGCGCGGCCAGCACTTCTTCGCTCGACGACGCCCTCGTTGTAGATCCGCTGGAGCACCCGAGCGAGCGTCGTCAGCACCACCGCGGGGCAGTCGCCCCCCGCGGGCGCGGGGATCGGTTTCAGCAGCGCCGCTGGAACGGCGGCCGGCGCCGGCGAGCCCGCCGCGGGGTCGCCGGAGCTGCTGGACCCGCACGCCACCAGCGCGGCGAGGATCCCCGCGATGGCCACGAGTGTCACCCCCGTACGCGCGCTCGCCACGACGCCGCAGACTGTAGCCCGCGAGCGGGCGGGAGGGCGCCGCTTCGGATAACGTCGCCGCGTGCCCACGGCCCTGATCACCGGCGCCTCCAGCGGGATCGGTCGCGCCAGCGCGCTGCGCCTGTCGCGTGCGGGGTGGAAGGTGCTGGCCGGGGTCCGCGCGCGGCAGACCGGCGAGGAGCTTGCGGCGGAGGCCCCCGGCGGGCGCATCGAGCCGCTGCTGCTGGACGTCACCAGCGAGGAGCAGATCGAGGCCGCGCGCCAGCTCGTTGACGCCGGCGGCGAGGGACGCCTCGACGCGCTCGTCAACAACGCCGGCGTCGGCGCAGGCGGTCCGCTGGAGATCCTCTCGAGCGAGGAGCTGCGGGGCCAGTTCGACGTCAACGTCTTCGGGCCGGTCGCGCTCACGCGCGCGCTGCTGCCGGCGCTGCGCCGGGCACACGGGAGGATCGTGTTCGTGTCCTCGATCGGCGGCAAAGTGGTGATGCCGTTCACGGCTCCGTACGGCGCCTCCAAGCACGCGATCGAGGCGATCGCCGACTCGCTGCGGATCGAGCTCGCGAGCTCTCACGTCCGGGTCGCGCTGGTGGAGCCCGGCTCGGTCTCGACGCCGATCTGGGACAAGAGCCGCGAGGAGGCCGAGCGCCTGCAGATCCCGCCCGAGCTCGAGCCGGTGTACGGCGAAGTGCGTCGAGAAGATGGGCCGCGTGCTCGAGGAGACCGCCAAGCGCGGCGTCTCACCGGACGTCGTGGCGGCTGTGATCGAGCGCGCGCTCGGCTCGCGGCGGATGAAGGCCCGCTACCTGGTGGGCCGCGACGCGCGCATGCTCCTGACCTTCAGGCGGCTGCTCCCGGACCTGTGGTTCGACCGCATGATCCGCCGCGGCACGGGCCTCTAGGCGCACCCGCTCGCGGGACTGCGCCGGCGCGGGGCGTCAGGACCGGACCGGCCGCAGGGTTCTCAGGACTGGGCCGGCGGCGCGTACACCGCCAGGCCGGCCGCAGGGTCCTCAGGACTGGGCCGGCGGGGCGTACACCGCCAGCCAGGCGAACAGGCTGGTGGTCGCGGACTGCGTCTGCAGCATCCCCGGCAGGGCGTACTTCCGGGCAGCACCTCGCCGTTCCACGACAGCAGGTAGAGGCCTTCGCCGTTGAGCGCACGGGTCTGGGCGTTGCGCGCGTTGTCGGCCGCGAGCTCGTACAGCGTGCGGTCGCCATCGAGCCCGTACACAGCCAGCATCCACTGCAGGTAGATCGCGTCGTACTGGGGCGAGAAGTCCAGCAGGTAGCCGAAGCGGGTGAGCGAGGTGTGGGTCAGCTGCGCGGCCCGTTCGCACAGGGCGGCCGAGCCCTGCAGCCGGCACAGCAGCTCCTGGGCGAAGATCAGCGGGCCCTCGATGTAGTCGATCGGGGTGGTGTCGAGGTTGCTGGCCGCATACAGGCCGTCGGCCTGCGCTGAAGCCGGTGGTGTCGGCCCAGGCGAGGAACTTCTCGGCCTGGGCGAGGGCGAAGCTGGAGTGCGTGTCGGCATACAGCAGCGTCGCCAGCAGGGTGCCCGAGGCGAGCGCCTCGCCGGCCTTGTAGGGGTGGTGCGTGTTCCACCAGATGCCGCCGCCGTGGGGGTCCCATCCGACGGCGGCGATGTAGCGCAGCGCCCGTTCGGCGTCGCGCAGGTAGCGCCGCGAGCCGGTGGCGCGGTAGGCGTTCACGAACGCGAGTCCCCACCAGCCGTTGTCGTCGAACCAGGTCTCCGTGCCGGCCTCGCGGTCGCCCGGGTAGGGCGAGTAGCCCGCCAGCGGGCGCAGGCCGTGATTGAGGTAGCGCTCGGCCCCGGCGGCAAAGCTCCGCACCGCCGCCAGGTTGTGCGCGCTCGGCTGCGCGATCGCGATCGCGTCGATCGACTCGAACAGCGGCACGATGTCCCAGATCGTGGCCAGCGGGATAGCGTTCGCGGTCTCCCAGGCGCGCGTCATACCAGTGGCGGTGGGCGTCCCGGAAGCGCTGCTTGGCACGGCTCACCCCGGCCTGCGCAAGCGTCAGGTAGCGCACCTGTGCGGGCTGAGCGGCGAGGCCGCTGCAGGCGTCGCGGTGGCCCGCGCGCCGGTGGCGCCGAACACGCCGCGACAGGATCAGCAACGGCACACGTCAGCCACGCCGCGCGCAGACGCTCCTGGGGGCTCTGATCGGCGTGCGCATCAGCGGTTGTAACCCGGGAAGGGCGGGATGGTCGCGGTACCCTCAGCGCCGGTGAGCGCCACGGAGACGCAGTACGCCAGCCCGCCTGCTCCGCCCTCCGAACGCGGCGCCTGGATGCTCGCGGGCGGACTCGTGCTGGTCGGGGTGCTGGCCCTGGTGCTGGCGCTGAGCGGCGTGCTGGAAGGCTCCCACGCGGCGCCACCACCGATCGTGCGTGAGGGTTGCCACTCCCACGCCGGCGCCCGCGGGTGCAGCCGGGGCGAGCGCCTCCGGCACCACACCCAGCGGTGGACAGGCGCGGGCCGGCGGCCACGAGGCGATCGTGCAGCAGCCCTCGCCCGGCGAGCAGGCCCAGGACACGCGCCGCTTCGCCGCGCTCACACGCGTGCACATCTCCCGCCACTGGATGGAAGGCTTCTACCCGATCTACTCCAGCAGCCCAGTCCACCTTCGCGGTCAACTGGCTGCTGCTGGCCTCGATCCACATGCAGGAGAGCGCCTTCTCGACGGCGCCCGGGATCTACCACGGCCTCAACTTCGCGCACTGCTGCGCGGGGCCGATGCAGTTCAACGTCACCAACGGGCCGGTGAGCACGTGGCACCTGATGCGCGACTCCTACCGCTACGGGCACCGGCCGGCCGCCTATGACCACCGGACGGCCAAGCACCCCTCGGTATACGACGACTTCGACTCGATCATGGCGGGCGCCCACCTTTTGTCCACCAACGGCGCCGGCTACGCCCTGGAAGGGGCTGCCTGGGACGCCGCCTACGACTACTACGGCCACGACGCCACCGGCGTGCTGTACGCCGACCAGGTGCTGGCGCGGGCGATCGGCTGGTCCCAGCACGGCTTCTGCATCAACTGCGGCCTCGACGAAGGGCTCGTCCAGGCGGTTGACGCCGCCTACGGCGCGCCGGTGCTGGCGGCGCTGGTGCAGGAAGAAAAGGCGCGGCGAACGGCCGCCGCCAAGCGGGCCGCCGCCAGGGCTCACCGCCGGGCACGCGCCCACGCGCCCCGCCAGACGGGCGCTCGCGCGAGGAGCCGCACGTCGGCGAGCGCCCCGGCGGTCGGCTGAAGCTATGCGGCCTGGGGTGAGCTGAGCAGCTCGCCGGCGACGCGGTCGGTTGCGCCCCCGGTCCCGCCGAGCAGCCGCCGTGAGAGCTGTGCGCGGCGGAAGTACAGCGGCGCGTCGTGCTCCCAGGTGGCACCGATCCCGCCGTGGACGGAGATCATCGTGCGCGAGGCCTCATCCAGTGCGCGTCCGCCCACCGAACGCGCGGCGCTGGCGGCGAGCGGGAACTCGCCCGGAGCCCCCCGCCGCGCCCAGCCGGCGTAGTAGAGCAGCGAGCGCCCGTTGTCGAGCTGGCGCAGGACCTCGGTGAGCCCGTGCTTGACGGCCTGGTAGGAGCCGATCGCGCGGCCGAAGGTGAACCGCTCCTTGGCGTACGCGACGCTCACGTCGAGCGCGGTTTCGACGCTGCCGAGCGACTCGGCCGCGAGCAGCGCCTGGGACAGGTACCAGGCTGCCGCGAGCGACTCCTCGGAGATCTCGAGCGCCGTCGCCGGTGCGGAGGAGAGGCTGACGTGGGCCAGCGACCGGGTCGAGTCGTAGCGCTCCACCGGGTCGATCGTGACCCCCTTGGCACCCGCCTCGATGGCCACGCCCACCGGCTTGCCGTCGCGCAGCGCGACGCCCACCAGCAGGTCCGCCCCCGGCGCGTCCGGGACGAAGGCGAGCTCGCCGCTCACCAGCAGCTGGCCGTCCTGCTCGATGGCCTGTGGCGCGGGTGCGCGCCTGAGGCCACGGCGTGGGTCCGCCGTCCACTCCCCATGCAGGTCGTCGGGCGGGCTCACCGGCAGGTAGGCGGCCCGGCGGTCGCCGCTGGCGAGCTCCGAGAGCATCGGCGCGCCCTCGCCGGCGTCGTTGAGGATCGCGCTCGCGGGGAGGTGGCCGAGGAGGTTGATCGCCGCCAGTACGCGCCCGCACTCGCCCATCACCAGCATCGCGTCGAAGGCGTCGAGGCCCGCTCCGCCGTGGGCCTCGTCGATCAGCAGCCCGGGCCAGCCGGCCTGCTTCGCGGTTGGCCACAGGTCCGGCAGCGCCGACTCCTCGCCGTCGAGCGCCTCGCGGGCCGCTTCGAGGGTCTTGAAGCGCGACAGCGCCCCGCGGGCGGCCTCGCGCAGGAATTCCTGCTCGTCCGAGAGTGCCAGGTTCATGCCGGCGCCCCTTCCTTGGAGCGCAGCTCCGAGAACGGGATCCCCTTGTCCAGCCGCGGCTCCGGAGGCAGGCCGAGGACCCGCTCCCCGACCGTGTTGCGCAGGATCTCTTCGGTGCCGCCCGCCGACTTCAGGCCGGGCAGGAACGAGATCATGTAGGCCCACTCGCTGTCGTCGCCGAGGGCGTCTGGGCCGAGCACGTCGCCGATCAGGTCACCCGCCTCGATCGCGCCTTTGACGATCGTGACCTTCGCGAGCCCCGCCTCGGGGCCGGGGATCTGGCCTTTCTGCAGGGCGGTCAACGTGCGGTAACCGGTGAAGCGGACCGCCATCAGCTCGCTGGCGATCTCGCCGAAGCGGTGGCGGATCTCGGGGTCGCGCCGGCCGTCCGGGTCGGCGGCGAGCGCGGCGGCGAAGCGCGTCGAGCTGTAGCCCATGCCCTCGCTGCCGAGGCCGATCGTCACGCGCTCGAACATCAGCGTGGTCAGCGCCGTGCCCCAGCCGTTGCCGACCCCGCCCACGACCGCGCCCTCGTCGAGCGCCACGTCGTCGAAGAAGACCTCGTTGAACTCGGCCTCGCCGGAGATCTGACGCAGGCCCCGAACCGTGACGCCCTCGGCGTCGATCGGCACGATGAACATGGTCAGCCCCTTGTGCTTGGGCACGTCGGCGTCGGTGCGGGCGAGCAGCAGCCCGTAGGAGGCGAACTGGGCGTTGGTCGTCCACACCTTCTGCCCGGACAGGCGCCAGCTGCCGTCCTCCTGCTGGCGCGCACGCGCCTGCACGGCCGCGAGGTCGGAGCCGGCCGCGGGCTCGGAGAAGAGCTGACACCAGACCTCGTCACCGTGGAGCATCGGGCCGAGGTAGCGCGACTTCTGCTCCTCGCTGCCGTGGGCGATGATCGTCGGACCGAGCATCCCGATCCCGATCGCGTCGAGGATTCCGGGGACCTTCGCACGGCCGATCTCCTGGTTGCAGACGACCTGCTCGATCGGTCCGAGACCCTGGCCGCCGTACTCCTTGGGCCACGTCACACCGGCCAGCCCGCCCTCGGCGAGCTTGCCCTGCCAGGTCCGGCGGGCGGCGATGTAGCCGGCCTCCTCGCGCTCGCCCTCGGCTGCCCGCGTCTGTACGGCGGGAGCTTCGGAGGCGTGCTCTTCGAGCCAGCTGCGCACCTGGGCGCGGTATGCGGCCTGCTCGGGTGTGTCGTCCAGGTCCACGGGTCCTCCTTTGGCTGATTGACCAGTCAATCTGGTCTTGGACAACGGTACTCCACCGTGCCCCGATTCGTCGCAAGCCCGGCCGGAAAGCGCCTGCCCAGCGGCATGGGCCCTGCGGCGGGGCCCTGCCGCAGGAGCCTGGCCGCCGCCCCCCGCCCGGCGGGCCGGGACGCTCAGGCGCCCGGCGGGAATTCCGTTTCGCGCACCGGCGGGAGGTGGTAGACGTCCTCGAAGCCCCGGTTCAGCAGCGCCCGGGCCTGGCGGCCGGGTTCGGTGGAGTGGAGGACGACGACGCCCAGGCGCACGCCGTCACGTTCGGCGGTGGCGACCAGGCAGCGGCCGGCGGATTCGGTGAAGCCGGTCTTCAGGCCGGTCGTGCCCGGGTAGTGGTAGATCAGCATCGGGTTGTTGTTGTAGAGGAACAGCTTCCCGCCCTTGATCGGGAACGGCAGTGCGGCCGACAGCGTGCGCGTGACCCGCGCGATGCGGTGCTGCTGGAGGTCCTCGCGGGCGAGCATCGCCAGGTCCGCGGCGCAGGAGAAGTTGCCGCGGTCGTAAAAGCCGGAGGGAGAGGTGTAGCGCGTGCAGCCCATCCCGAGGCTCGCGGCCTCGGTGTTCATGAGCCTCACGAACGAGCTCACGCGCTGGGAGACGTGTTCGGCCAGGGCGACCGCGGCATCGTTGCCCGAGGGCAGCAGCAGCCCGTAGAGCAGGGTCTCCAGGCGGACGCGGTGTCCGACGGGCAGCACGCCCACCTTCGATCCCGGCATGTCGACCGCGCGCCTGCTGATCAGCACCCGTTCGCGGGGCGTGGAGTGCTGCACGATCAGCAGCGCCGTCATCATCTTGGTGAGGCTCGCGATGTGCACCCGCTGGAGCGCGTCCCGCTGCCAGAGCACCTGGCCGGTCTTGAGGTTGAACAGCAGGCCGGAGCGTGGCGGGCGCGCGAAGTCGAGGCGCACGGGGTCCAGCGTTGGTGAGCTGAGGCCGCTGAGGGCCACCGCGGGCGCGGCGAGGGGAAGCCCGTCCGCCGACAGCTTGGCGGGCCTGGTGGCCGCAGCGTGATGGGCGGACGAACGAGGGGCGCCACGCGGTTCGCTGTTCCCGCCCACGAAGACCACCCCGAGCAGCACCGCCACGACCACGACCGTGGCGGCCGCGGCGGCGAGCATCGCGCGGCGACGGCGACGGCGCCGCTGCGCGAGCAATCTTCGCTCCCGCGACCGGCCCAGCTCGGTGAATAAGGGACTGCTCATGAAGGTGGAGGATTACGCAGCGCGCCGATGACTCCAACTCCGAGCAGCAGCAGGACGACCAGTGACACGAAAGTGGCGAGCGTAACGCCCTGTTCGGCCACAGCAAAGATCGTGAGGGCGGCGAAGCCGACCACGAACAGCAGCACGACGGCCAAGACCAGCAAGCGGGTCATACGGAGGTGCGGGGCCGCGCGCGGCTCGGCGCCGCTAGAGCCCGAACCGTCCTCGGTGGCCGCGCATCACGAGCAGGCGGATCACCAGCAACCCGAACACGAAGCCGCCGACGTGGGCGAAGTAGGCGACCCCTTCGCTCCCGCCGACCGGCGCGGCGGTGCCGGCGAGACCGAACAGCAGCTGCAGCAGGAACCAGAAGCCGAGCAGGTAGACCGCCGGGAGCTCCACGAGCGTGACGAAGAAGACGATGAAGACGAGGCTGATGATGCGGGCACGGGGATACATGAGTATGTAACCCCCGAGGACGGCCGCGATCGCGCCCGAGGCGCCGATCGTGGGACTGGTCGAGTCGGGGGACACGAGCACCTGGGCGGCGAGCGCGACCAAGCCGCCCAGCAGGTAGAACGCCAGGAAGCGCAGGCGGCCGATCCTGTCCTCCACGCTCGGCCCGAAGACCGCCAGGAACACCATGTTGCCGAAGATGTGCAGGAAGCTGCCGTGCACGAACATCGAGGTGAAGGCGGTCACCCAGGTGGCCGGCTGGGAGCCGGGGCTGCCCACCACCCCCGCCTGGCCCTGGCAGGCAACCGCGCTCGCGCCTTCTCCGGCGGGGATCGAGACGAGGGCGCAGTGGTCGCCCGGGTGCGTGAACTCGTAGGGGATCGCCCCGTAGCGGACCGCCACATTGTCGGAGGGCCCGCTGAAGAAGTGACCGCCGTGCCGGATCTCCAGCAGATACGCGACCACGTTGATCGCGATCAGGCAGACCGTCACGAGCGGGAACCGCGCAAGCGGGATGTTGTCCTTGAGCGGGAACAGGTTCCTCGCCCTCCGCGTCGCCCTCCCCGGGCGGGAGCCCGGGGCTAATGCGCGCGGGCGTCCGCCGGCGCGGTCAGCGCGACGTGCTCGTCGGCGTGGTAGGAGGAACGCACCAGCGGGCCGGCGGCCACGTGGCGGAAGCCGAGCGCCAGCGCGTCCCGCTGCAGCCTCTCGAACTCCTCCGGGTGCCAGTAGCGGACCACTGGGAGGTGCTGCTCGGAGGGACGCAGGTACTGCCCCACGGTGAGCACCTGGACGCCGTTCTGGCGCAAGGTCCCGAACGCGTCGAGCAGCTCCTCGTGGGTCTCCCCGAGCCCCACCATCAGGCCGGACTTGGTGATCACCTCGCCCTCGCCCAACTCGCCGGCCAGGCGCAGCACGCGGCAGGAGCGGGCGAACTCCGAGCCCCGCCGCGCGAGCGGGTACAGCCGTGGCACGACCTCGACGTTGTGATTGAAGACGTCGGGCCGCTCGGCGATCACCTTCGCGAGCGGCATCTCCTGGCCCTGGAAGTCCGGCGTGAGGACCTCGACCAGGCACCCCGGCGCCTGCCTGCGGACCTGGCGGATCACGCCCACGAAGGCGCTCGCGCCCTTGTCGGGGAGGTCGTCCCTGTCGACCGAGGTGATGACCGCGTGTCGCAGGCCCATGCGCGCGATCGCACGCGCCACACGGGCCGGCTCGAGCGGGTCGTTCCAGGTGGGGCGGCCGGTCTTGACGTTGCAGAACCCGCAGCGGCGGGTGCAGGTGTCGCCGAGGATCATGAAGGTGGCCGTGCCCCGTTCCCAGCACTCCCCGACGTTCGGGCAGGCCGCCTCCTGGCAGACGGTGTGGAGACCCTCCGCGCGGATCAGCTCGCCCAGCCGGCGGTAGCCCTCCCCGCCGGGCGCGGGCACTTTGAACCAGGGTGGCTTACGCTCGCGCAAGGGGCGCACGGTGGTGCCGAGCACGCTGACGACGTCCGCCCCGCCGGGCTTCGAGCGCGAGCGCGTGGCGCTCATGCGGCGACCGCCGGAGTCTGCGGGACGTCGGGCAGGACGGTCGCCGGTGTGCGTAGGAAGACCTCGCACAGGCCGTCCAGCAGCAGCCCGCGGAAGGCCTCGGCCGAGGGAGAGTCCGCTCCCAGCTCCCGCTGCACGGAGGTCATCTGCACGCCCTGCAGGCCGCAGGGGGTGATCCAGCTGAAGGGCTCGAGATCGTTGACCACGTTGACGGCGAGTCCGTGGGTCGTGACGCCGCGCTGCACGTGCACACCGATCGAGGCGATCTTGCGATCCTGCACCCACACGCCCGTGTAGTCGGGCCCGTCATCGGCACGTCCGTGGGCGGCGAGGCCGGCCGACGCGAGCGCCATCACGATCGCGTCCTCCAGCGCGCGCACGTAGGCGACCACGTCGGCGACCGCGAAGATCGGGTAGGCGACCAGCTGGCCGGGCCCGTGGTAGGTGACCCGCCCGCCGCGGTCGCTCTCGTGCACCTCGATCCCGCTGCGCCTGCAGATGCTCGCGCGAGAGTGGCAGCTCGGCGGGAGCGGCCCGCCGCCCGAGTGTGTAGACGGGGGGGTGCTCGAGCAGCAGCACGCTGTCGGGCACCTCGCCCGCCTGGCGCCGCGCGCGAAGGTCCTCCTGCAGCGCGAGCGCCTGGCGGTAGCCCACCGTCCCCAGGTCGTAGACCCAGAGCTCCTCGGGGGATCGGTCCGGAATGCTCATTCGCCCTTTCGAGAGCAGCCTAGCTACAGCGTCAGCGAGGTCGGCGCCTGCAACAGCTCGCGGATGCGGGCCAGGAAGACCGCTGCGTCGGCCCCGTAGAGGATGCGGTGGTCGCAGGCGAGCGTGAGGGTGAGCATGCTGCGGGCGCGCAGCTGCTCGCCGTCGGCCACCGCGCGGGGCTTGAGCTCGCCGACGGAGAGGATCGCCGCCTGCGGCGGATTGATGATCGCGGTGAAGCTGCGGATGCCGTACATGCCGAGGTTCGAAACGGTGAAGGTGCCGCCGCCGAGCTCGGGCGGCGTGATCGTGCCCTCGCGTACCCGCGCCGCCAGCGCACGCGCCTCCCTGGCGATCTCGCCCAGCGACTTCTCGTCCGCGTCGAACACGGTCGGCACGACCAGCGCGTCGTGGGCGGCGACGGCGATGCCCACGTTGACCCGTGAGTGCAGCTGGACCAGCGCGTCGCGATAGCTCCCGTTGGCACGCGGGTGCTCCCGCAGCGCCAGGGCCGCCGCCTTGACGATCATGTCGTTGTAGGTCGGGACGGCTGGCTGCTCGCCGTCGGAGCTCGCCGGCGCGAGCCGCTTGAGCTCCGAGCGCAGCGCCACGCACGCCTCCATGTCGACGTCGATCTGCAGCGAGAAGTCGGGGATCGTGGCCTTCGACTCCGCCATCCGCCGCGCGATCGTGGCCTGCGTCCGGTTGAGCTCCACGACGGTCGTCTCTCCCTTCGCCGTGGCCACCCCCTCGAGCACCGCTGCCTGACCGGTCGCGGCGTCGCCCGTGCTCGCCGGCGCCATCGGCTGCCGGCCGTCGGGCGCGGCCGGGGCGGTGGGCGCCGGCGTGGGCGTCGGGATGGCGGTGGCCGACGGTCGCGCCCCCTCGCTCGCCGACACAGGCCCCGACGCGGTTGCGGCGCCCTCCACGTCCGCCTTCACGATGCGCCCGCCGGGACCCGAGCCCGACAGCGTCTGGAGATCGACCCCGCGCTCCTGCGCCAGCCTGCGCGCAAGCGGCGAGGCCCTGATCCTGTCGTGAGGTGCGGCGCCCGGCGCCACCTGGACGGGCCGCGGAGGTGCCGCTTGCGCGGGCTGCGGAGGTGCAGCTTGCGCGGGCTGCGGAGGAGTCGTTTGCGCGGGCTGCGGAGGTGCCGTTTGCGCGGGCTGCCGGGGCCCGGCTGTCGCGGGCTGCGGGGGCGTTGCCGCCGTTGCGGGCTGGGCCGTCGCCTCGGCCGCGCGTTGCCCGTTCGCGGACGGCTCCGCCGAGCTGCTTGCGCCGGCGCCGATGCGGGCGATCACCTCTCCGATCGCGAGCGTGGAGCCCTCTGGGGCCACGATCTCGAGCACCCCCTCCTGATCGGACTCGTAGGTCATCGCCGCCTTGTCGGTCTCGATCTCGACCAATTCGCTGCCGCGCTCGATCTGGTCCCCGTCGCTCTTCAGCCAGCGCAGGATCGTGCCCTCCTCCATCGTGTCCGAGAGCCTGGGCATGACGATCTCGCCCATCAGCCGCGTCCCGCGGCGGCCTGGGGCTGGGCCCCGAGCGTGCTCAGGGCCGCTGCCACGACCTGCGCCTCGTGCGGATAGGCGAGGTCCTCGAGGGGCTTGGAGTAGGGCATCGGGACGTCCGCCCCGGTAACCCGGGAGACGGGCGCGTCGAGGTCGTCGAAGGCCTGCTCGGTGATCAGGGCGGCGAGGTTCGCGCCCACGCCCCCATGGGGCCAGCCCTCCTCCACCACCACGCAGCGGTTGGTGCGGGCGATCGAGGTGAGGATCGTCTGTAGGTCGAGGGGGCGCAGCGTGCGCGGGTCGATCACCTCTGCCTGGACGCCGTGCTCGGCGGCCAGCGTCTCGGCGGCGCGTTCGGCCGTAAGTGCCATGCGCGAGATGCCCACGATCGTGACGTCGTCTCCCTGGCGGGCCACGCGGGCCTGCCCGAAGTGCACGAGATGCTCCCCGTCCGGCACCTCGCCGCGCACCCCGTAGAGCGACTCGTGCTCGATGAAGATGACCGGGTTCTCGTCGCGGATGGCGCTCGTCAGGAGACCCTTCGCGTCTGCGGCCGTCGCCGGCACCGCCACCAGCAGGCCGGGGACGTGCATGAACAGGGCCTCGAGGCAGTGCGAGTGGGTGGGACCCAGCTGGTGGCCGGCGCCCTGCGGCATCCGCACCACCAGCGGCACCTTCGCCTGCCCGCCGAACATGTAGTGGATGTGGGCCGCGTGGTTGACGATCTGGTCGAACGCGAGCAGCGAGAAGTTGATCGTCATCAGCTCGACGACCGGGCGCAGGCCCGTCATCGCCGCGCCCACGCCGACCCCCACGATCGTGTTCTCCGAGATCGGTGTGTCGCGCACGCGCGCCTCGCCGAACTCCTCGAGCAGCCCTTCGGTGACCTTGAACGCGCCCCCGAACACGCCGATGTCCTCGCCCATCAGCACGACCCGCTCGTCGCGGCGCATCTCCTGCGCCAACCCGTCTCGCAGCGCCTCGCGGTAGCGCAGCTCGGCCATCAGAGGGAGGACTCCGCAGTCTCGTGGCCGTCCTCGGCGGCGGCCAGGGCCTCGGTCAGCTGCTGGGAGATCTCGTCGTTGGCGGCCGGCGCGGGCTCGCCGGCCGAGCCACCGTGCGAGCCGGTGCCGTCCCCGCCCGCGGTTGCGGGCCCCGCCCGGTCCTCCACCGGATCGGAGGTGTAGGTGCCCCGCACCTCGCCGTCGAGCACATACACGTCGTCGTATAGGGACTCGGGCGCGGGGAAGGGCGAGCTGTCGGCGAACTCCACCGCGGCGTCGACGCGCGCGACCGCCTGTTGGTCGATCTGCTCTCGCTGCTGCTCGTCGATCACGCCCTCCCGGATCAGCTCGCGGGCGAACACGCCGACGGGATCACGTTCGCGCCAGCGCTCCACCTCCTGGCGCGTGCGGTACTGCTCGGGGTCGGCCATCGAGTGGCCGCGGAAGCGGTAGGTGACGGCCTCCACGAGCAGCGGCCTGCGCTCCTCGCGCACACGCGCCAGCGCGTCGGACACGACCGCGTAGGTGTCGTTGACGTCCATCCCGTCGCAGCGGATCCCCGGCACGCCCAGGCTCTCGCCCTTGCGCTGGAGGTCGGTGACGGCCGAATGGCGGCGCAGCGCGGTCCCCATGCCGAACTGGTTGTTCGTGACCATGAACAGCACCGGCAGCCTCCAGAGTGCCGCGAGGTTGAGCGTCTCCCCGAAGGTTCCCTGGTTGGAGGCGCCGTCGCCGAAGGTGCACAGCGTCACCTCGTCGAGTCCTTGCAGGTCGCTCGCGAGCGCGATCCCGGCCGCGATCGGGAGGTTCCCGCCCACGATCCCGTAGCCACCCATGAATCGCCGCCCGAGGTCGAACATGTGCATCGATCCTCCACGCCCGTGGGAGCATCCGTCGACGCGCCCGAACAGCTCCGCCATCACGTTCTCGGGCGGGGTCCCGCGCACCAGCGCGTGTCCGTGGGAGCGATACGTGGAGATCAGGTAGTCGGAGTCCCGCAGCGCCCTCGCGCTGCCGACGATGGTCGCCTCCTCGCCGATCGACAGGTGCAGGAAGCCGCCGATCTTGGCCCGCGCGTACATCTCGCCCGCCCGCTCCTCGAAGCGGCGGATCAGCGTCATCGTCTCCAGCCACTCGCGTCTGCTGTCTGCGTCCGGAAGCGAGTCCATCACTGATCCACGGTAGCCCAGCGCGCGAGGAACTCCTCGGGGCTGAGCTGGCCGAGCTCCTGGCGCACGGCGCGGGCGCGGCGACTGGCCTCGTGCGGGGTCAGATCCCAGAACAGAACCACTTCGCCGCTGTCGATCTCGACGATCTCGACGTGGTCCACACGCTGCGGGTCGGCGAACATCGCCGGTGCGATGCCGCTCCGCTTCACGATCAGCCGGTAGGCGTCGCGCGCCTTCACGAGCCGGGCCCCGGTCGCTCAGCGAGACTCCGCATGCAGGCCGCCGCCCGCGCCAGCTCGGACTCGCCGTGGAACACCGCCGGCCCGACCGCGTCACCGGCGCCGGGAACCAGCACCGCCGGGACGGCCTTCACGCCGCCGGCCCGCGCTTGCGCGGTGGCCGCCTCGAGCTCGTCGATCACCGAGCGCAGGCTCGCGCCCTTCAGCACGGCCGCGGGGTGCATCTCGCAGGCCGCCGCGGCGATCAGCACCGAGTCCTCATCGGCCAGCGACCGTCCGCCCGCGAACGCCTGCCGGAAGGCGGCCTGGGCGAACGCCACCACGCGCCCGATCTGGCGGGCGTAGGTGGCCACGCGCATGGCCAGCGTGCTGTCGAACGGGAACGGGTCCGGCCAGCGCAGTTCCTGCAGGCCGAGCTCGCGGGCACGCCGCTCGATCAGCTCGCGCGATGGGTGGGCGGCGTCGCCGCCGAGCTCGCGCGCCAGCACCGGCGTCCATGCCGCCGGCCCCGGGAGCTCGCCGAGGACGCGCTCGGCCGCGATGTACGCGTCCGGGCTCGCGAGGTCGAAGTAGAAGGCGGCCGTCACCGGGGCAACCTCCCGTGCGGAGGCCTCTCGCCCTTACCCGTGGATCAGCCAGCCGTCGGCGGCCCGGCCTGCTTCCATGACCGCCTCGGAGAGCGTCGGGTGCCCGTGGATGATCCGCGCGAGCTCCGGGAAGCCCCCCTCGAGCGCGCGGATGTTGACGAGCTCCTGGATCATCTCGGTGGCCCGCGAGCCGACGATGTGCCCGCCCAGCAGCTCGCCGTAGGCGCTCTCGCCGACGACCTTCACCAGGCCCGTGCGGTCGCCGTAGACGGTGCCGCCGCCGACCGCTCCGTAGGGCACCTTGCCGACGACCACGTCGTAACCCGCCTCGCGGGCCTGGGCCTCGGTCAGCCCGAAGGAGCCCACGTTCGGCGTGCAGAAGGTGGCCCGGGGAATGTCGACGTGGACGATCGGGTGGGTCGGCAGCCCGGACATGTCTTCGACGGCGATGATGCCCTCGTCGGAGGCCTTGTGCGCGAGCGCGGGCCCGCTCACGAGATCGCCGATCGCCCACACGCCGGCGCGGCTCGTGCGCAGCGCACCGTCCACCTTCACCAGTCCCCGCTCGTCGAGCTCGACACCGGCCTCGCCCAGCCCGAGGCCCTCGACGTCGGCTCCCGCGGCCGGCCGCGATCACGAGGTAGTCGACCTCGGCCCGCTCCTCGCCGAAGGAGAAGCCGACCTTCTGCTCGTCGCTGCTCACGTCGGACACCGGCGTGGACGTGTGGACCTGGATCCCCTGGCGCTTGAGGCCGCGCTCGACCAGCCTCGAGATGTCGGCGTCCTCGCCCGGCAGCACCCGTTCGACCGCCTCCAGCAGCAGCACCTCGCTGCCCAGGCGCGCGAAGGCCGAGGCGATCTCGGCGCCGGAGGCGCCGCAGCCGACGACCGCGAGGCGAGCGGGCACCTCGGGCAGCGCCCACGCCTCCTCGGTGCCGATCACGCGTCCGCCGAACTCGACGCCGGGGATCGACCGTGGCACCGAGCCGGTGGCGAGCACCACGCCCGGCGCGCGGTGGAACTCCCCGCCGACGGCCACCGAGCCGTCGGGCTGCAACGCGCCCGGGCCCTCGAGGACGTCGATGCCGTGTTTGCGGAACAGGCTCCCGACGCCCGAGGTGAGCGTGTTCACGACCTTGTCGCGCCGTGCCTGGATCGCCTCGTAGTCGACCTCGATGGAGCCGGCCTTGATGCCGAAGTCGGCTCCCTCGCGCATCTCGCTGAGCAGGTCCGCCGAGCGCAGTATCGCCTTGGCCGGGATGCAGGCGTAGTTCAGGCAGCGCCCGCCGAGCTTGTCGCGCTCGACGACGGCCGTGCGTCTTCCGAGCTGTGCCGCGCGCAGCGCGGCCACGTAACCGCCGGGCCCCGAGCCGATGACTATGCAGTCGTAGGAGCTCTCGGCCATGCGGGCTGCAGCCTAGCGAAGCGCCCTCGGGCGTTCGCCCGCCTGGATGCGCCCCATCACGCGCACGAGCTTCCAGAACAGCCAGCCGCCGAGCCCGAGCGCAACCAGGCACTCGCCGGCCGCCAGGAGCGTCGAGGCCACCGTCAGCGCGAGCGCGGTGACGAGGATCTGGAAGGCCAGCAGGGCCTCGAAGCCCAGCACCGCCCAGTAGCGCCGGCGCGCCATCCCGACCGCGAGCGTCACCAGCACGGCGGCGAGCAGCACCCCTCCCGGCAACGAGCCGCCGTGGCGGGAGAGGTCGTGGACCGTCAGCGCGCTCACGACCACGCCCACGGCCAGCAGCCCGCAGACGACGATCGCGACCAGCAGCGCGGGCGGGCGCTCGTCGGGCCCCAACGGGCTGAGCTCGGCCCGGGCCTGCTCGTCGCGGCTGCTCAAGATTCGGCCTCGGCGGCGTCGGCCTTCGCTGCAGGCTCGCTGTCGAGGATGCCGCACAGCTCGCGCGCCGCCGCCTCCGGGTCGGCCGAGCCGGCGATCGCGCGCAGCACACACACCCGCCTGCCGCCGGTCGCCACCACATCGCTCAGGTTGCCGGCATCGAGGCCGCCGATGGCGAAGAACGGAACCGTCGCGTTCGCCGCCGCGTAGCGCACCAGCTCGAGACCCACCGCCGGGCGGCCGGGCTTGGTGGGCGTTTCGTGCACCGGCCCGACCCCGATGTAGTCGACCAGATCGGGATCGACCGCGTCGATTTCGGCGGGGCTGTGGGTCGAGAGGCCCACCAGCATCTCGGGCCCCACGATCTCGCGTACCTCCTGCACGGGCAGGTCCTCCTGGCCCACGTGGATCCCGTCGGCGCCGGACTCGGCCGCCACCCACGGGCGGTCGTTGACGACCAGCAGGGCTCCCAGCCGCCGGCACAGCGCAGCCGACGCCGAGGCAACGGCCGTGAGCTCGTCGTCGGCGAGCCCCTTCTCGCGCAGCTGCACGATGTCGACGCCGCCCGCCACGGCGGAGCGGAGCAGGTCGGGGAGCTCGAGCCCCTCGCGTCTCACCCCGTCGGGGCCGGCCGCGCACACCAGGTACAGGCGCGCGCGCTCGAGCCGGTCACGACGCTCTATCTGCGGGGGTGAAACCTCCAAAGGCCTCTGCGCATGAGTCTCGCAGAGGCCTGCCGGGGGCTAGCATCAGCCCATGGCCGCCGGCGAGCGCTTCGACGTCGTGATCGTGGGCGGCGGGATCGTGGGTCTCGCCGTCGCCTGGCGCGCCCGCGAGCGCGGGATGTCGGTCGCGCTGCTGGAGGGCGACAAGCTCGGACGCGCCGCCTCGCACGTGGCCGCCGGAATGCTGGCGCCCGTGGCGGAGGTCGAGTTCGGCGCCGTCGCGCGACGTTCGCTCGCGCTCGGCCTGCGGGCCGCCTCCGCGTGGCCGGCCTTCGCCGCCGAGCTGGCCGGCGCGAGCGGCACCGCCGTCCCGTTGCACACCAACGGCACGCTGCTGCTGGCGCGCAACGACGACGAGGCGCGTGAGCTGGAGCGCCAGGGCGAGCTGCGCCGCTCCCTGCAGCTGCGCGTCAACCGACTGCTCCCGAGCGAGGCCCGCGAGCGCGAGCCGGCGCTCGCGCCCACGCTGCGGGCGGCGCTGGAATGCCCGGAGGACCATTCGGTAGACCCCCGGCAGGTGCTGCTCGCGCTCAGAAACGCGTGCCTGCGCGGCGGCGTGGTCGTGCGCGAGCACACGCCCGGTCGCGGCGCTCGAGCGCGACCGTGACGGCGCGCGCGTGACAGCGGTCATCAGCGCCGGGGGCGAGCGCCTGGAGGCCGGCGAGGTGGTGCTCGCGGCCGGGGCCTGGAGCGGAGAGCTGCTGGCCGGGGCCGCCGGCGAGCGCATCGCCGGTGCGCCCGGTGAAGGGTCAGATCATGCGCCTGCGCGATCCCGCCGGCCCCGGTCTGCTGACGCGCACGGTGCGCTACGAGGGCGGCTACCTGCTGCCGCGCGGCGACGGCCGCTACGTGCTCGGGGCCACCGTCGAGGAGCGCGGCTTCGAGCTGACCCCGACCGCCGGGGGCGTGTATGAGCTGCTCCGTGACGCCCGCGAGCTGGTGCCCGGCGTAACCGAGCTCGAGATCGAGGAGGTCTCGGTGGGGCTGCGTCCGGGCAGCCCCGACAACGCCCCGGTGATCGGCCGTGGGACGCTCGGGGGACTGATCCTGGCGACCGGCCACCACCGCAACGGCATCCTGCTGGCACCCCTGACCGCGGAGCTGACGCTCGGGCTGCTCGACGGCGCCGCACGCGCCGCGGACCACGATGAGCTGCTCGGGACCTGCGACCCGGGACGCTTCAGCGGTGCGGGCGCCGGCGGGGCGGAGCCGGGCGCGGCCGTCGGAGCGCCGGCGTGATCATCCTCAACGGCGAGCGCTCGGAGGTGCCGGGCGGGGCCACGGTGGCGAGCCTGCTGGCCGAGCTCGGTCTGCGACCGGACGAGCAGGGGGTGGCCGTTGCGGTTGACGGCGAGGTGATCCCGCGGGCGCGGTGGGAGTCATTTGCGCTGGGGGCGGACGCGCGCGTCGAGGTGCTGACCGCGATGCAGGGAGGCTAGGCGCCGTGGAGCCCCAAGCCGGCGCCGCGCTGGACGGGCGCGATCAGACCGCCGGGACGGGCGATGACCCGCTGATCATCGCCGGGCGCGCGCTGGGCTCCCGGTTGCTGCTCGGGACCGGCGGCTTCGCCTCCCTGGAGCTGCTCGCCCGCTCGATCGCGGAGAGCGAATGCGAGCTGGTCACCGTCGCCCTGCGGCGGCTCGGCAGCGGTGGCGCGCGCCAGAGCGGATCGCTGGTGGAGGTGCTGGCCGAGGCCGGCGTGACGCTGCTGCCGAACACGGCCGGCTGCCACACCGCCCGCGACGCGGTGCTGACGGCGCGGATGGCGCGGGAGGCGTTCGCAACCGACTGGGTCAAGCTCGAGGTGATCGGCGACGAGGACACGCTCATGCCCGACGCCCCGGAGCTGCTGCGCGCCGCCGAGGAGCTGCTCGCGGACGGCTTCGTGGTGCTCGCCTACACGACCGACGACCCGGTCCTGGCGCGCCGCCTGGCCGACCTCGGGTGCGCGGCGGTGATGCCGCTCGGTTCGCCGATCGGCAGCGGCATGGGGATCCGCAACCCCTACAACATCTCCCTGATCCGCGAGTCGGTGAGAGTGCCGGTCGTGCTCGACGCCGGCATCGGCACCGCCTCCGACGCAGCCCTCGCGATGGAGCTCGGGTGCGACGCCGTGATGGCGGCCTCCGCGATCTCGCGAGCCCAGGACCCGGTGTGCATGGCGCGGGCGATGCGCGACGCGGTCAGCGCCGGGCGCCTGGCCCACCGCGCCGGGCGGATCCCGCGGCGCACCTACGCGACGCCCTCCACCACGCACACCGGGCTGGCCGAGTTCTGAGCCGGCCGCGCGGCGGCTCGCACGCCGGCCCCGGCGTCACGACGCTGCGCGTCACGGCGGCGCCGGCGTCACGACGCACGGGGTCACGGCGGCGCCCGGGGGCCTCGCCGGCACCGCGCCTCAGCCCACGATTTCGATCGTGCCGTTCATCGTCGTCGGGTAGTTGGTGCACACGTAGCGCAGCACCCCCGGCTTGCTCAGCACGACCTGGAAGGTGCCGCCGCGGCCAAAGTTCCCCGAGCGCAGCTTCTGGGGGCCGCTCACGCTGGTGACGTTGTACTGCAGGGGGTCGTAGTTGGTCCACTTCACCGTCGTGCCCGCCTTGACCCTGATCGCGTCCGGGGCGAGCGAGACGTTTCGCATCGCGACCTGCACCGTCCCCGCGCGCGCGGGCGCGCCGGCGGGCGGCGACGCGAACTTCGGGGTCGTGTTGATGTGGATCGACGCCGGCGAGGTGGAGCCCGTCGAGGTCGAGCCCTTCGAGGAGCCGCCGTTGGTCGAGGTGGTGCCGGTCGAAGTGGTGCCACTCGAGCCGCTGCCGCCCGTCGAGGAGCCGCAGCCGCAGAGGGCGAGAACCACACACGCGAGCGCTCCCGCCGCCGCCACTCCTCTCACCGCAGCGATGCTAGCGGCGCGCTCCGGAGGGTGAGCTGGGAGCACCTACACTCACCGCTCTCAGCCATGACACCTCACTTCCTCACCGGCGCCGAGCTGACAGCCGCCGAGCTCGACGAGCTCCTCGCCCGTGCTGAGGAGCTCAAGCGCGAGCCGCTGCGCTCCAACGCTCTGGAGGGACGCAGCGTGGCGCTGATCTTTCAGAAGCCCTCCACGCGCACGCGCCTGTCGTTCGAGGTGGGCGTCCACGAGCTGGGCGGACAGCCGCTGATCCTGCGCAGCGACGAGATGCAGCTCTCGCGCGGCGAGCCTCTGCGGGACACGGCGATCGTGCTCGGCAGGCACGTGGCGGCCGTCGGCCTGCGGACCGGCTCGGAGGAGACCCTGCAGGAGCTGGCCCGCCACAGCCCGGTTCCGGTGATCAACATGCTCAGCCCCCAGCACCACCCGTGCCAGGCGCTCGCCGACCTGCAGACGCTTCGCGAGGCCTACGGCACGCTCGCCGGGCTGAAGGTCGCCTACGTCGGTGACGGCAACAACGTGGCCCGCTCACTGGCCGTGCTCGGGACGCTCGCGGGCCTACACGTGGCGATCGCCTCGCCGCCCGGCTACGCACTCGAGGGCGACCTGGAGCTGTCGGGCGAAGCGAGCGGAACCGTGACGCTGTACGAGGATCCCCGCGAGGCGGTCAGCGGCGCCCAGGCCGTCTACACGGACGTGTGGGTGAGCATGGGCGACGAGCTCGAGGCCGACGAGCGCCGCCGCGCCCTGGCCGGCTACAAGCTCGACGACGAGCTGCTCGACGCCGCCGCCGAGGGCGCCTTCGCGATGCACGACCTTCCGGCCCACCCGGGCGAGGAGATCTCGGCCGAGGTCCTCTACGGCGAGCGCCAGCGGATCTGGGAGCAGGCCGAGAACCGCCGCCACGCCCAGAAGGCGCTGCTCGAGCTGCTGCTCGCGCGCACGCCACGAGCCGCCGTGGGAGCCGGTGACTCCTCGTGAACGAGGTTCCCCAGGACGGAGCACTGGCGGCGCCCGCGCGGCCGCAGCGTGGCGACGAGCTCGAGCTCGAGGTGCAGTCGCTCGCCTTCGGCGGCGAGGGCGTGGCGCGTCTCGGCGACGGCGGCTACGTGGTGTTCGTCGCCGGGGCCATTCCCGGGGATCGCGTCCGCGCGGTGGTGCACAAGCGCAAGCGCTCCTACGCTCACGCCCGCACGCTCGAGGTGCTCCGTCCGAGTCCCGAACGGATCGCCCCGCGGGCGCAGCACCCGGGGGTGCCGTGGCAGGTGCTCCCCTACGAGCGCCAGCTCGAGGTCAAGCGCGAGCAGGTCGGCGAGGCGCTGCGGCGGATCGGGGGCCTGGAGGGCTTCGAGCTCGAGCCGATCACCCCCGCGTTGGAGCAGTGGCGCTACCGCAACAAGCTCGAGTACTCGTTCGGCAACGGACCCGAGGGGGAGCTGATCTGCGGTTTCCACGACTCCGCCGGCGCGCGCAGCGTGAGCTCGATCGACGACTGCCTGCTGGCATCCGAGCGCGGCAACCGCGCCCGCGCGCTCGTGCTCGGGTGGTGCCGCGAGCAGGGCCTGCAGGCGTGGGAGCGGGGACACTCCGAACGCCGCGGCGAACCGATCGGGCCCGCCTCCGACGGGCGGGTGCGGCTGCGCAACGTCGTCGTCCGCGAAGGTCGCCGCAGCGCGACCCTGCAGGTTCGCCTCGTGACCACCGACGGGGAGCTCGACCCCTCTCCGCTCGCGGCGGTCCTGTCGGAGGGCCTCGGCGCCGAGCTGGCGGGGCTGCTGTGGACGCGCTCGGGCAGGCCCGCCGAGACCACCACCGGCGGCGACACCGAGCTGGTGTGGGGCGAGGCCGAGCTGGCCGAGCAGCTCTGCGGGCTGGAGCTGCGCATCTCCGCGGAAGCGTTCTTCCAGACCAACACCGAGATGGCCGAGGTGCTCTACGGGGTGATCGAGCAGTACGCCGCCCTGCAGAGCTGGGAGCGGGTCTACGACCTGTACTGCGGCATCGGCTCGATCGGCCTCACGCTCGCGCCGCACGCCGGCGAGCTGTGGGGGATCGAGCTGCTCGAACCGGCCGTCGCCGACGCGATCGCGGGGGCGCAGCGCAACGGCATCACCAACGCCCACTTCTTCGCCGGCGACACCCGCGCGGCGCTGCCGGAGCTGGTGCAGCGCGCCGGACGCCCCGACGTGGTGGTCGTCGATCCGCCCCGCGCCGGGCTCTCGAAGAAGGTCGTCCAGCGCATCATCGAGTCGTCTCCCAAGCGGGTCGTGTACGTGTCCTGCAACCCCACAACGCTGGCCCCCAACGCAGCCGAAATGGTGGCTGCCGGCTACTCGCTGCAGCGCGTCCGCCCGGTCGACATGTTCCCCCAGACCCACCACATCGAGAGCGTCGCGCTGCTGGAGCGCAAGTAGGGTTCGGCCTCGATGCGGGCCGCAACGATCCGCGAGCAGGAGATCCTCGTCGAGGATCACCCCGACCCCGTCGCCGGCACGGGCGAGGTCCTCGTGCGCGTCCACGCCGCCGGGCTCAACGGCGCCGACATGATGCAGAAGCGGGGGCTGTACCCGGCGCCGCCCGGCTCCCCCCAGGACATCCCCGGCATGGAGTTCGCCGGGGAGGTCGTCTCGCTGGGGGCGGGCGCCGAACGCTTCGCGACCGGTGCGCGCGTGATGGGGATCATCGGCGGCGGCGCGCAGGCCGAGCTGGCGGTGGTGCCGGAGCGCGTGCTGATGGGAGTCCCCGAGTCGCTGGACTGGGTGGCGGCCGGCGGGCTGCCCGAGGTGTTCACGACCGCCCACGACGCGCTCTTCACGCAGGCCGGGCTGCTCTCGGGTGAGCGCCTGCTGGTGCACGGGGGCGCGGGCGGCGTCGGCACCGCCGCGATCCAGCTGGGGCGTGCGGCAGGCGCCGACGTGACCGCGACCGTGCGCCGTTCCGAGCTGCGCGAGCAGGTCGCCGCGCTGGGCGCCGAGGCGATCGACTGCGAGGGGTTCGCCGAGCACGGCCCCTTCGACGTGATCCTCGAGCTCGTCGGCGCGCCCAACCTGCCCGAGAACCTGCAGGCGCTCGCCACCGGGGGGCGGATCGCGGTGATCGGCGTGGGGGCGGGGGCCAAGGCCGAGCTGAACCTGCTCGCGCTGATGGGCAAGCGGGCCCGGATCCACGGCTCGACGCTGCGCGCCCGGCCGCTGGAGGAGAAAGCCATCGCCGCCAGGCGCCTGGAGCACGAGGTCCTGCCGCTGTTCGACCGCGGGCTGCTGCGCGTGCCGGTGGCCGACACCTTCCCGCTCGACCGCGCCGCCGAGGCCTACGAGCGCTTCGCCGCGGGGGCCAAGCTGGGCAAGGTCGTCATCGAGATCTGACGCCGGGCCTGCTCGGCGAGGTCCGTTGCTTCCCGTCCTGGGAGGGTGCCCTCACTGCCGTGGGGCTTCAATAGGGAGGCAGCGCCTGGTACCAGCTGCCGAGCACGCGGAAGGCCGACCAGAACTCGCGCTTTGCGTCCTGCTCGTCGAGCGAGTCGTCGAGGTTGGGGACGTACAGGGCGTCGATCGAGGGTGTCAGCTGCTGGACCTCCCCGAGGCGGGGTTCGAGCTCGCGTGCCAGCGGGATCGCCATCTCGTTGAGCGTGGTGAGCGCGTCGGCGCCCATCGCGACGATGATCTTGGGCTGCACGATCGCGATCTCCTCCGCCAGCCGTGAGACGCACGCGAAGTCCGCCAGCGCGGCGTCGCTCAACGGGCACTTCACGCACAGCGTCCCGTACACCGCCAGCGGGTCGATCGCCAGGCGCTTGAGCGACTTCATGATCGCGCTCCCCGCACGGCCGTAGAAGGCCACTCCCTCCTCGATCTCCGAGGGCATCGCCGAGTACTTGAGCAGCATGATGTCGGCCTGCGGATGGCCCGAGCCGAGCACCGGCATCAGGTTGCCGCGGGGGCAGTGCTCGCAGGCCTGCAGCTCGCGTGTGAGCTGGTTGAGCTCGCGGATCGCCCGCTCGAGGTACTTCTCGCGGATCTGGTCGTCGGTCACCGGCATCGCCGCTGGGGGATTTGACGGTGCGCCGGCTTGTCCTTGACCGTGCATCGCCCGTTGCGCGCGATCAGCGGCCACGGCGCTCGCCCGCGCGGCTCAGACGACGCAGCCGCCGGGCCCTGCTCGCCCGCCGCGCCGAGGGCGGCGTGGCGCGTGTCTGCAGGAACTTCAGCGCCTGCACGTACAACAGCGATGACGGCCTGGTGAGGATCTCCGCCTCGCGCAGCGACGCCAGGAACTCGCGCGGTCCATCGAAGTCGGCCATCCGCACGCGCACCGAGCCGAGGCCCTGGGGGACGTGGGCGTCGGAGCCCGCCCCGGCGGGGACGCGGTACTTGGCGGCGAAGCGGTCGGCCTCTTCGTTGAAGGCGCTGATCGCCACCCGCGGGTTGAAGATCTCGATCGCGTCGACCTGGTCGAGCACCGTCAGCAGGTGCTCGTAGTCGGGCACCGAGTGCATGCGGTCGAAGGGGTGGGGCACGTACACGACCCCGTCCTGGCGTCGGATCCGCTCGATCGTCTCCGCCAGGCTCAGCCCGCGCGGGATCTTCTCCTTCAGGAACAGCCCGATCACCTCGCCCTGGCCGTCGGTCTTGACCTCCTCTCCGACGATCACCTGAACACCGAACTGCGCGGCCTTCGCCTGTGCCTCGAAGGCACCGGAGATCTCGTTGTGGTCGGTCACCGCGATCGCACCGAGGCCGGCTTCGCGGGCGCTCGCCAGCAGCACCTCGACCGGGGTGGCGCAGTCGTAGGAGTGGTCGGTGTGCATGTGCAGGTCGACCTCGATCCGCGGGCGCCCGGCGAGCGCCTGCGCGAGCTCGGGGTCCCCGGGGGGATGCCGGCGGGCCGCCACGCGCGTGTAGATCTGCTCGTAGCGCTCCGCCGCCTCCCCGTCGTCCGCGACCAGCTCGTAGTCGGCCGGGAAGGCACGCGCCATCAGCTCGACCGTGGCCGGCAGCGTGGCGGTGCGCGCGTCCAGGCGCCCGAAGAAGCTCTCCACGAAGCGCCGTGCCACCAGCGTCGACAGCAGCCGCTCGCTGGAGGAGTGAAACGAGCCGACGTTGAGCGAGCGCGAGTGGCGCAGCGCCGCGTTGGAGGTGGAGGGAGCAAACGGCTCGTGCACGTGCACGAAGTCCAGCGGCACCCGCGTGAGCACTTCCTCGAGCGTGCGGGCGACGTCGATCGGCAGCGCCGGCGCGCGCCGGCGGGCACCGGGCGCCACCTCGAGCACCTCGCCCACGGCGATCACGCGCGGGCTGCCACCGTCGGCGCCGTCGAGCAGGCGCTCGGGCGCGCTGCGCACGGCCCGCAGCTGCTTGCGCGACCCACGCACCCGCTCCTGCGAGCGCGAGGGGGCGAGCACGAGCACGCGGTGTCCCCGGCGCGAGAGCTCGGCGGCCGCGCGGGCCACGTGGCGGTTGACCTCGTTCTCGACCTCCCACGGGTACGGCGTGACGTGGGCGATCGCGAAGGTGGGGGCCATCGACTGCTGATTATCGCGGCCGCGCGCGGCCGCGGCGCGGGTCGGCGGCGTTGGCGCTCCTCAGGGGCGCCGTACCGCCCGGTGGCGGCGTGCCGCTCAGCGGCCGCTGCGGCTGGCGGCGCTGCGGCTGCGGGTGCCCGACGCGCGGGCTTTGGTTGCCGCTTTGGCCCCACGTTTCGCGGCCGCCTTCGGCTGCGTCCCGGGGCGCTTGGCGTACTTCGAGATGAAGGACTCCGTGTCGAGCCGGGCCTGCTCGTCGGGGCGCTGCTTGTGGGGCGACTTCATCAGGTAGGAGGAGGGCCCGTCGAGCTGCCCGCCGACACCGTGGTTGAGCGCGAGCTTGCAGCAGCGCACGGCGTCGATCACGATCCCCGCCGAGTTGGGCGAGTCCCAGACCTCGAGCTTGACCTCCATGTTGAGGGGCACGTCCCCGAAGGCCTGGCCCTCGATGCGGATGTGGGCCCACTTGCGGTCGGTCAGCCACGGCACGTAGTCGGAGGGGCCCACGTGGACGTCGCTGGCGGGCAGCTCGTGGTCCATCACCGAGGTGACGGCGTTGGTCTTGGAGATCTTCTTGGACTCCAGGCGCTCGCGCTCGAGCATGTTGAAGAAGTCCATGTTCCCGCCCACGTTCAGCTGCGAGGTGCGCTCCACCTCCACGCCGCGCTCGGCGAACAGGCGGGCGAGCGTGCGGTGGACGATCGTGGCGCCGACCTGGGACTTGATGTCGTCGCCCACGATCGGCAGCCGGGCTGCTTTGAAGCGCCGGTCCCAGTAGTCCTCGCGGGCGATGAACACGGGGATGCAGTTGACGAACCCGCAGCCCGCCTCGAGCACCTGCTCGACGTACCACTTGGTTGCCTGCTCGGAGCCCACGGGCAGGTAGGAGACGACCACGTCGGTGTGGGTGTCACGCAGGATCTTGACGATGTCGGCCGTCTCGCCGGGCGCCTTCTTGATCTTCTGCTTGAGGTACTTGCCGAGCCCGTCGTGGGTCATCCCGCGCTGCACGGGCACACCCAGTTTCTTGGGCACCTTGGCGAAGCGCATGGTGTTGTTCTGCCCGGCCCAGATCGCCGTTCCGAGGTCCTTGCCCACCTTGGTCGCGTCGATGTCGAAGGCGGCCGTGAACTCGATGTCGCGGACGTGATAGCCGCCGAGGTCCACGTGCATCAGGCCGGGTACCCGCTCGTCGGGGTCGGCGTCACGGTAGTAGTGGATCCCCTGCACGAAGGCCGACGCGCAGTTGCCGACTCCGATGATCGCCACCCGTACCTTGTCGGACTGGTAGCGGGCCGCGCCGTTGGTGGCGGCAGAGCCGTTGGAATGGGTATTGCCGTTGGTGCGCTGCTTGATCACAGATCCGATCCTTCGTGTGGCGAGAGGGCAGGGCGGGGGCCGCTTTGGGGCCCGGGCGCCGGGGCTCAGCGGCTCCGGCGACGGAAGAGACTACTCCGCAGAGCCTGGAAGGTCACACCGGCGATTCGGACGTGAGCACGCGGCGGACGTGCCAGATGCGCTGCATCACGGTGACCACGCTGAGAATCGCGAGCACGTACACGGCCGGCTTGAGCAGCTCGAAGTTCCCCAGCGAGGCGCCCTTGGCGAATATCAGGCCGATCGCGAGGATCACCACCCGCACCGGCCGGGTCGCGATCCCGACCTTGCATTCCACGCCCAGCGCCTCCGCCCGGGCCCGCGTGTAGCTGACCATCAGCGAGGCCAGCACCGCGACCACCACCGCGGCCGTGGCCACGCGCTCGCCCTGCAGCGCGAAGTACCCGGCCACTGCGGCCAGCACGATCCCCTCCTCGATCCTGTCCAAGGTGGAATCGAGGAAGGCCCCGAACGGGGTGCCCTTGCCGGACATCCGCGAGTAGCGCCCGTCGAGGGTGTCCATCACCGAGCCGACGACGAACGCCACGCCGCCGAGGAAGAAGAGCTGTTCCCACACCAGCACCGCCGCCACGAAGTTGAGCGCGAAGCCCGTCAGCGAGATCGCGTTGGGGGTAAGGCGCGAGTCGATCAGGCGGTTGCGGACCAGCTCTCGCCGGGCGCCGGAGCCGATCGGCGGGCGCGTGCGGGTGCGGCCGGCGCGGTGTGAGCCGCGGCCGCGGCGGGCTGGCGCTCGCTGGCGGGGGGCCATCCGCTCCGGGCGCCCTACGCGCTCGCCCCGAGGCGGGTGCTGGGCACGCCCGAGAAGCGCCAGGCGTTGGGTCTCGCCCGCGCCAGCCAGAGGGCGCCGTAGGCGGACACGCCCGCCGTGATCGCCCCCAGCAGGGCGTCGAAGATGAAGTGGTTGGCGGTTACGACGATCACGAAGGTCATCAGGAACGGGTACAGGATCCAGAGCACCCTCACGACCTTCGTTTTTACCAGCCGTGCGAGCGTCCAGCCGGTCATCAGCGCGAACGCCACGTGCATCGAGGGCACGGCCGCGTACATGTTCACCATCGCCGTCATCGAGGAGCTCTTGCCGGACACGTGCATGCCGGTGAAGTCCGACACGGTGTCGATGAAGCCCCACTCGGGGAAGAAGCGCGGCGGCGCGGTCGGGAACACCAGGTAGCCGACCAGCGCGATCGCCATCGCGATCATGAACATGTTGCGCACGAAGTAGAAGCTGCGGTTGTGGCGCAGGTACAGGTACACCAGCGCCGCCACCGTGACCGTCGTCTGCGCGTTGACGTAGATCCAGCTCGCGCCCAGGATCAGGGCGTGGCTGCCCGAGGCCCAGGCCTGGATCGAGGGCTCCACGAACACGTGCATACCGCGCTCCAGCGAGATCAGGTCGCGCGCGTGGGCGAACGCCTCGTTGGCCTCGCCCTCGACGAGTCCGCGCACGAAGCGGTACGCGAGGTACGCGCCGAAGAAGAGCAGCAGCTGCCTTAGCGCGTCGAGCCATCCCCGCGGCAACAGGCGCGCTTGCATCACACGAGCGCGGGCGAGCATCGCCGCGAAGCCTAGTAGATGGTCAGGTGCAACGAGGCCCGTGCGTCGAGCACGCGCCCGAGCGAGAAGCCGATGCCGAGCTCGAAACGGCCCGGCGACGCGCGCGAGCACCCGCGTCCAGCCGCCGGGTGCCCGTTCCACGCAGCCGCGCCCGGCCAGCTGAGCTCCCAGTAGGGCGTGAAGCGAAGCGCGCAGCAGGTAGCCCCCGGGCGTGGCAGCAGCAGGCTCGCGCCGTCGGTCGAGACGCTCCCGAGGATCCCGGGGCTCGACAGCAGCGGGGCCGGATCTTTCACGGCGAACAGGCGCCAGTGGGGCGAGCGCCAGATCTCGCGCAGGTAGGTCGGCGGCCCGTTCCGCAGCAGCCGCGCCTCGGTCCTCCCGGAGTAGTCGAGCGTGGCGGCCGGCAGCGCCACCAGCGAGACCCCCTGTTCGAGCAGCCAGGCGTGCAGTTCGGTTGCGTTCGGACCCCCGGCTTCGTAGAAGACCCCGTTACGCTCGCGGTCGAGTTGGCGCTCCCAGCCGCGGGCGAGCATCACGTCGGGTGCGACCCAGCGGGCTTCCCAGTGCGCCGCCGTCGGCACGACCTCGATCCGCGCAGGGCGGCGGCGGTAGCCGACGTCCAAGCGGCGCAGCTCGCCCAGGAGGGGAGCGTAGAAGGAGGCTTTGACCGATGGGTGGTCCTGGACCGCGCGGAAGTCGGCCAGCGGCGCGTTGATCTGCCAGAAGACCAGGAACGGGGCGAGCGCCACCAGCAGCCACAGCCGTCCGCGGACGAAGTGCCCACCCTCTCTCCGCAGCAGGATCAGCGCCGCCAACGGCCCCCCGAGCAGTGCTCCCGAGGCGTGCGGCGTTTCCTCCCACCGCGCTCGGCACGACATAGGCCGCGATCAGCAGCAGCGCGTACAGCAGGACGCCGGTACGCAGCAGGCGCTGCTCGCGGCCGGCCATCAGCGCCAACAACAGCACCGCCCCCAGCGGAGCCCAGAAGGCCGACAGCACGAACGGCTGGGTGCCGCCTTCCGGGAACAGCACCGCGAGCGCGAGGATCGGGATCAGCGCCGCCGCCATCAACCCGAGCGCCAGCCGCCGGCGCGAGCCCGAGATCGCCCACGCCGCCAGTGCCAGGGCGAGGAACGCCCCCGCCACCGGGCTCGCCAGCGAGCACAGCACGCACAGCACCAGCGCCAGCGCGCGGGCGCGAGCGCGCGAGCGCCAGCGCCGCCAGGCCGAAGCGCCAGGCCGAGGTCGTAGGGCACGCGGCTGGAGAGCAGCGCGAAGCCGGCGCCGAAGGCGAACCACAGCGACGCCACCCGCCCCGCCGTTCCCGGCGCCTCGCGCGCCAGCAGCCGTTCGAAGATCAGCGCCTGGGCGACCGTCGGCGAGCGCCACCAGCAGCCGCGGGCCCAGCAGCGCGCCGAGGGCGGGCGCGAGCAGTGAGTAGGCGGGCAGGTGGTGGCCCCCGTACCAGGAGTTGTCCCACAGCGAGAAGCCGACGCGGGAGAAGAGGTCGCTGCGATAGCTGGCCGCCGCCAGGTCGGGGCTCGAGGGCGCCAGGATCAGGTACGCGCCGGCCATCGCCGTCGTCAGCAGCCAGGCCGGCGGGTGGCCGAGCCAGCCGGCCGCGCGGCGCGACAGGGCCGGGACGCCCGGTGCGCCCGGGCCGGCCGCCGCGGCCGGGCGCGCGAGCGGCTCGCCGAGGGCGCGCGCCGCTCATCCGCGGGCCAGGAACTCGTGCACCCGCGCCGGCAGGTCGGGACGGTCGAGCCACGGCCAGTGGCCGGCGTCGGGCAGCTCGAGCAGCTCGGCGTGCGGGAATGCGGCGGCGTACTCGCGGCCGAAGCGCTCGGGGATGTAGGGGTCGCGCCTGCCCCAGGCCACCAGCGTCGGCGCGGCCACGTCCCCGAGGTGCGCCCCGGCGGCCGCCAGGCGCTCGGGCGGCGAGCTCCGGTACAGGCGCAGGATCGCCCGCTCGGTGCCCTGGTCGAGGTGGTCCATGATCGAGCGGCGCATGTCCTCGGGGAGGGGCCCCGGGGTGACGTTGGCCTCGCGCGAGAGCCACTTCAGGGTGAACCCCACGGTCACGCCCATCGCCAGCTCCCCCAGCCCGGGGGTCCGCCACATGCGGGCCGTGCGATGCCAGCGGTAGCCGGGCAGGAAGGGGACCACGTTGATCAGCACCATCCGCTCTACTCGCTCGGGACAGCCGCTGGGCAAAGGCCAGGCCGACGCCGCCCCAGTCGTGCATCACCAGCCGCACCCGCTCGATCCCCCGCCAGTCCAGAAAGCGCTCGATGAAGGCGTCGTACTCCTCGATCGTGTAGTTCAGCGAGCCGGGCTTGCCCGAGCGGCCGAAGCCGGGCAGGTCCACCGCCACACCGCCGGTCAGTGCCAGCCACGGCGTCCAGTCGTCGGCGTTGGTCGGCACCCCGTGCAGGTAGAGCACCGGCGGGAGCTCCGTCTCCGCGTCCGGAGCCGGGGCTTCTCGCCAGAAGATCGGCAGGCCGTCGAGGTACTCGGTGTGCTCGCTCGGCTCGGGCACGCCGGGCGAGGTTACCGAGCGGCCCTGGCCGCGGTCGGCGCGGGCACGCCGGTGCGCGCTCGGCAGGTCGCTGGGCGGCGATACCGTGCTCGGCGTGCCTGCCCCCCGCCGGCTACCCGAGCCGCCGAGCCCCCGCCGCGTGGCCGGCATCCGCCGCCGCCTGCGTCACATCTACGGGATCCCGGCGAGCACCCCGCACGGGCACCCGATCGCCGAGCTGGTCCTGACCGTGCTCTCGCAGTCGACCAACGACCGCAACCGCGACGTCGCCTACCTGCGCCTGCGCGAGCGCCTGGCGAGCTGGGAGCAGGTCCGCGACGCGCCGCTGGAGGAGGTCGAGCTGGCGATCCGCCCGGGCGGCATCTCGAAGGTCAAGTCGGGCCGCCTGCAGGCGATCCTGCGGGCGATCACCGCCGACGCCCGCGACCCCGGGCACGAGCTCTCGCTGGACTGGATGGCCACGGCGCCGGTCGGCGAGAGCCGCGACTACCTGGTGGCGCTTCCCGGCGTCGGACGCAAGACCGCCGCCTGCGTGCTGCTGTTCGCGCTCGGCAAGCGGGAGGTGCCGGTCGACACCCACGTCTCCCGCGTCGGCGCCCGCCTCGGGCTGCTGCCCGCCGGAGCCCCGTTCGAGGTGCTGCACGACCGCATGCTGGCGCTCACCCCGCGCGGAGCCGAGCTCGAGCTGCACGTCAACCTGCTGCGCCACGGACGCCGCACCTGCCACGCCCGCCGCCCCCGCTGCGAGCGCTGTGCGCTGGAGCCGATCTGCCCCAGCAGCCTGCTGCGCCAGCCGGGCGCTCCGGCGCGTTAGCCGCGCGCCTGCCGCCTCGGCCGGGCGGCCTGCGCGTTACCCGTGCGGCAGGACCGCGAAGGCGATCACCGCGTACTGCAGGGCGGCGGCGGCCACCACCAGGGCGTGGAAGACCTCGTGGTAGCCGAACACCCGCGGCCACGGGTTGGGGCGCCCGCTCGCGTACACGACCGCCCCGAGCACGTACAGCAGCCCGCCGGTCGCCAGGCCCGCCACGCCGAGCCAGCCGATCGCGGCAGGCAGTTCCCCGAACACGGCGGCGGTCACGAGCCCGAGGGCGACGTACACGCCCGCGAACAGCCACTTGGGGGCGTCGATCCACAGCAGCTTGAACAGCACGCCCCCGAGCGCCCCCGCCCACAGCACGATCAGGATCGCCTTCCCCAGCGACCCTTTCAGCGCCAGCAGGGCCACGGGGGTGTAGGTCCCCGCGATCAGCACGAAGATCATCGAGTGGTCCAGGCGCCTCATCCAGCGCCGCGGCCCCGGCCGCCAGGTGACGCGGTGATACAGCGCGCTGGTGCCGAGCAGCCCTGAGACGGCGACCGCGTAGATCACGGCCGCCAGCCTCGCCCTGCCGTCGGAGGCGGCCAGGATCAGCGCGATCCCGCAGCCGAGGGAGATGAAGAAGGCGTACTCGTGCAGGACCCCCCGCAGCTTCGGCTTCAGCGGCGGCAGGCTGGGCTTCGGTAGCACCCCCAACTCGTTCATCGTTCCTCTCTACAACGGTAGCGCCGTGCGATGATGCGCGCGTGCGTACGGGGGTCACGATCCCGCTGAGCCGCGGCGGGGAGCTCAAGGGAGTGCTGGCCCTGCCCGCCGCCGACGTGCCCCAACCGCTCCCCGGGGTGATCGTGCTGCACGAGATCTTCGGCGAGCAGCCCGAGATCCTCGAGGTGGCCGACCGCTTCGCCGAGCGCGGCTACGGCGCACTGGCTCCCGACCTCTTCAGCTCGGGGATCCGGCTTGCCTGCCTGACCCGGGCGATGGTCGAGTCCGGCCGTGGTGGCGACGGCACGATCTCCCGTGCCATCGAGGACTCCCGCTCGTTCCTGGCCTCGCGCCCGGAGATCGACTCCGAGCGCCTGGCGGTGATCGGCTTCTGCCTGGGGGGCGGGTTCGCGCTGACCTTCGCCGCCGGCGGCCCCCCGGGGCTGCGCGCGGCCGCCGTCAACTACGGCGCGGTCCCACCCAAGGCCGAGGCGCTCGCCGGCAGCTGCCCGATCGTGGCCTCCTACGGGGGTCGTGACCGGGTGATGGGCTCGGGCGCCGAGCGCCTGCGCGGGCACCTCGAGCAGCTCGGGATCGAGCACGACGTGAAGGTCTACGACCAGGCCGGCCACTCCTTCATGACCGACGGTCACCACCCCGTCGGCAGGATGGTGTTCCTGCCGATGCGGATCGGCTACGAACCCCGCGCCGCCGAGGACGCCTACGCGCGGGTGTTCGACTTCTTCGAGCGCCAGCTCGCCCCCCAGGGCGCCCCCGCGCCCTCCGCCGGCTGAGGACTCCACTCGCTGCCCGCCTCGGCGGCCGGCGTCCGGATCGTCGGTACGGCTCCTGCCCCTGCTCTCGCGGCCCCGCGAGGCCCTTTTGGCAGCCCTCCCCACGTGGCCGCGTGATCTCCAGACCTACCCAAACCTACGCAAAGTGCGGAAAAACCGGCCTTGAAGGGCGGCAGGAAATCTGCGACAATGCCACTTAGATTTACACAGCGTACACACAGAAAGGTTCACAGCAATGGCCAAGACCATAGGCATCGACCTCGGCACGACGAACTCGTGCATGGCCGTGCTCGAGGGTGGCGAGCCGACCGTGATCGAGAACGCCGAGGGCGGTCGCACGACTCCGTCGGTGGTCGCCTTCACGGCCTCCGGTGAGCGCCTCGTGGGCACGGTGGCCAAGCGACAGGCCGTCACCAACCCCCAGAACACGATCTTCTCGATCAAGCGCTTCATGGGCCGCAAGGAGGGCGAGGTCCGCGAGGAGGAGTCGATCGTCCCCTACAAGGTCGTCGCCGGCCCCAACGGCGACGCGCGCGTTGAAGCGACCGGCAAGCAGTACTCCCCGCCCGAGATCTCCGCGATGATCCTGCAGAAGCTGAAGGCGGACGCGGAAGCGTACCTGGGCGAGGCGGTCGATTCGGCCGTCATCACCGTCCCGGCGTACTTCAACGACGACCAGCGCCAGGCGACCAAGGACGCCGGCAAGATCGCCGGCCTCGACGTCAAGCGCATCATCAACGAGCCCACCGCGGCGTCGCTCGCCTACGGGCTCGACAAGGAGTCCGACCAGACGATCCTCGTGTTCGACCTCGGCGGCGGCACCTTCGACGTGTCCGTGCTCGAGATCGGCGACGGCGTGTTCGAGGTCAAGTCGACCGCGGGGGACAACCACCTCGGCGGCGACAACTTCGACAAGGCGATCGTGGACTGGCTCGTGGCGGAGTTCAAGAAGAGTCAGGGCATCGATCTCTCTGCCGACCCGATGGCCCTCCAGCGTCTCTACGAGGCGGCCGAGAAGGCCAAGATCGAGCTCTCCACGACCCAGGAGACGCAGATCAACCTGCCGTTCATCACCGCTGACGCCTCCGGGCCCAAGCACCTCGACACCCGCCTCACGAGGGCCAAGCTCGCCGAGCTCACCTCGTCGTTGCTCGACCGCGTGGTGGGACCCGTCAACCAGGCCATCGACGACGCCAAGAGCAAGGGCGTCAAGGAGATCGACCACATCGTGCTCGTGGGCGGCATGACCCGCTCGCCCGCGGTCCAGGAGAAGGTCAAGGAGCTCACCGGCAAAGAGCCCCATCGCGGGGTCAACCCGGATGAGGTCGTGGCCGTCGGCGCCGCCATCCAGGCCGGCGTGCTGGCCGGCGACGTGAAGGACGTGCTGCTGCTCGACGTGACCCCCCTGACGCTCGGGATCGAGACCAAGGGCGGCGTCATGACGAAGCTGATCGAGCGCAACACGACGATCCCCACCCGCAAGGGCGAGGTCTTCTCGACGGCCGAGGACAACCAGCCGTCGGTCGAGATCCACGTCCTGCAGGGCGAGCGCGAGATGGCGCAGTACAACAAGTCGCTGGGCAAGTTCCAGCTCACCGGCATCCCGCCGGCGCCGCGTGGGATCCCGCAGATCGAGGTCGCCTTCGACATCGACGCCAACGGCATCCTCAACGTGTCCGCCAAGGATCTGGGCACGGGCAAGGAGCAGAAGATCGAGATCAAGGCGGGCTCCGGCCTCGCCGAGGACGAGATCAAGAACATGGTCGCCGACGCCGAGACGCACGCCGATGAGGACCGCCGTGCGCGGGCCCTCGCGGAAGCGCGCAACAACGGCGAGAACGCGGCCTACCAGGCCGAGAAACAGCTCGCCGACCTGGGCGACCAGGTGGACGCCGAGTCCAAGTCACGCATCGAAGAGGCCATCAAGGCCGTGCGGGAGAAGCTCGAGTCCGAGGACGCGGACGAGATCAACGCCTCCTCCGAGGAGCTCCAGAACGCCTTCCACGCCGTCTCCGAGGCGATGTACCAGCGCGCCCAGGAGCAGGCGGCCGGCGCCGGCTCCAACGGGGCGGCCGCGGGCGACGAGGGCGGCTCCTCCGAGGACGAGGACGTCGTCGACGCCGAGGTCGTAGACGAGCCGAAGGTGTAAGCGATGACCAACACCGAGGGCACAGTCACCGGCGCGGGCGAGCCCCGCGCCGCCGACCAGGAGGGCGCCGGCGAGCACGGCGAGCGTCACCCCTTCCCCGACCAGAAGGTCTCGGGGGAGGGGCCCGCGGTGCCGGTCGAGGCCGGCACCGTAGACGGCGGCGACGAGGCCTCCGAGCTCGCGGGGGACCTCGACGAGCTGGTGCGCACGGCCGCCCAGCGCGACGAGTACCTCGCGCTCGCGCAGCGCACCCAGGCCGACTTCGAGAACTACCGCAAGCGCGTGGCCCGCGAGGCCGCCGCGGCACAGGAGCGGGGCTGCGCGACGCTGGCCAAGGAGCTGTTGCCGGCGCTCGACAACCTCGACCGGGCGCTCGAGGCGGCGGCCGCCGACGATCCCCTGCTGGAAGGCGTGAGGCTGGTGCGGGCGGAGCTCAACGCCGCCCTCGCGCGCGCGGGCATCGAGTCCTTCTCGCCCCTGGACGAGGTCTTCGACCCGTCCCTGCACGAGGCCATGGCGACGCTGCCCCAGCCGCCCGAGGGCAAGCCCAGCGGCACGGTCGTCGAGGTCTACCAGCCCGGCTACCGGCTCGGCAAGAACATCATCCGCCCGGCTCGCGTGGTCGTGGCGGCCTAGGAGAGCAGGATGGCTGCACGTTCCGACTACTACAAGGCCCTGGGCGTCGACAAGAAGGCCGGCGCCGACGAGATCAAGAAGGCCTACCGCAAGCTCGCCCGCGAGTACCACCCGGACCGCAACCCGGGGGACGAGAAGGCCGAGGAACGCTTCAAGGAGATCTCCCAGGCCTACGACGTCCTCGGCGACCCCGAGAAGCGCAAGCAGTACGACAGCGGCAGCGGCCCCTTCGCCCAGGCGGGCGGGCCCGGTGGCGGCTTCGGCGGCTTCGGCAACTTCGACTTCGACGCCTCCTCGATGGGGGACATCCTGTCGAACCTGTTCGGGGGCGCGGGCGGCGGCCCCCGGCGGGGCCGCGGCGCGCCCGGCGCCGAACGCGGAGCCGACCTCGAGGCGCAGGTGTCGATCACCTTCGACCAGGCGGTCTCCGGCGCCCAGGTGCCGCTGCAGGTGCCGATGCGCTCGACCTGCGACACCTGCCACGGGACCGGCGCCGCGCCGGGCACCTCGCCCACCATCTGCCCCCGCTGCGAAGGCCGCGGCATCGAGACCGAGGGCCAGGGGATGTTCTCCATCTCCCAGCCGTGCTCCCAGTGCGGAGGCTCGGGCACGATCATCCAGAGCCCCTGCGCCACCTGTGGCGGCGCGGGCACCGTACGGACCGTCAAGCGCCTGCGCGTCAACATCCCCGCCGGGGTCCGCGACGGCAGCCGCATCCGCCTGGCCGGCAAGGGCGAGCCCGGGCTGCGTGGCGGGCCACCCGGAGACCTTTACCTGATCACCAAGGTCAGCCCCTCACCCGTGTTCAAACGCAAGGGCGACAACCTCGAGGTGGAGGTGCCCCTGAGCATCCCCGAGGCGCTGCTCGGCGCCGAGGTCCAGGTGCCCACCCTCAACGGGCACCAAGACGCTGCGGGTGCGTCCCGGCACCGCCCACGGGACGGTTCAGCGCCTGCGCGGCGAGGGCCCCCCGAAGCTCGGCACCTCACCGCCCAAACACGGGGACATCCACTACCGCTTCGTGATCGACGTCCCGAAGGAGCTCAACGACGAGCAGGAGAAGGCCGTCGAGCAGCTCTCCAAGACGCTCGGCTCGGACGACCTCAGGGCAGAGCCTGTTCGGCAACGGAGCCGGTCCCCGTCCCCGCGCGGGGACGACCAGTGGGAAGGCGTCTGACAGCTGATGGCCGGCTCGAGTGGTGAAACCTCCAGGAGGACGGTCACGCGGGTGAAGCTGGCGACCGACCGCGGCGTGTTCATGATCTCCGTGGCGGCGGAGCTCGCCAACCTGCATCCCCAGACGCTGCGCGTGTACGAGGCGAGGGGGCTGATCGAGCCCCAGCGCTCCTCCAAGGGCACCCGCCTGTACTCCCACGAGGACGTCGACAAGCTCAGGCGCATCCAGGAGATGACCGCGGAGCTGGGGCTCAACCTCGCCGGGGTCGAGCGGGTGCTCCACCTGGAGCAGGAAATCGAGGACATGCAGGCGCGCATCGAGGAGATCGAGCTCGAGGCGCTGCAGGCGCAGGTCCGCCTCTCCGAGGAGCTCGAGGAGGTGCGCCGCTCGTTCCGCGCGGAGCTGGTCCCCTACCGCGGCAGCGGAGAGCTCGTGCGGGTGGCCGACCTCATGAAGTCCTTCAACCGACCCACGAACTTCAAGAAATCGAGAAGAGGAAGCAGCGATGTCACCTAACGGAACCCCACCGCAGGGCGCCCAGCCCGTGCAGCCCGAGGAGCAGCAGGCTCCCCTGGAGCGCTTCGGGCGCGACCTCACCGAGACCGCCGAGCAGGGCAAGCTCGACCCGGTCATCGGCCGCGACGACGAGATCCGCCGCGTGATCCAGGTCCTCAGCCGGCGCACCAAGAACAACCCCGTCCTGATCGGGGAGCCGGGCGTCGGCAAGACCGCGATCGTCGAGGGCCTGGCCCAGCGGATCGTCGCCGGCGACGTGCCGGAGTCGCTGCGCGATCGCCGCGTGATCGCCCTCGACATCGGCGGGCTGATCGCCGGAGCCGCCTACCGGGGCGAGTTCGAGGAACGCCTGAAGGCGGTGTTGAAGGAAGTCTCCGACGCCCAGGGCGCGATCATCCTGTTCCTCGACGAGCTCCACACGATCGTCGGCGCGGGCGCCGCGCAGGGGGCCGTCGACGCCGCCAACCTGCTCAAGCCGATGCTGGCCCGCGGCGAACTGCGGGCCGTCGGCGCCACCACGCTGGACGAGTACCGCCAGCACATCGAGAAGGACGCCGCCCTGGAGCGGCGCTTCCAGCCGGTGTACGTGGGCGAGCCCACCGTCCAGGACACGATCGCGATCCTGAGAGGGCTCAAGGAACGCTACGAGGTGCACCACAAAGTCACGATCCAGGACAGCGCCGTGATCGCGGCCGCGACGCTCTCGCACCGCTACATCGCCGACCGCTTCCTGCCCGACAAGGCCATCGACCTGATCGACGAGGCGGCCTCGAAGATCCGCATCGAGATCGACTCCCTGCCGACCGAGATCGACGAGGTCGACCGCCGCATCATGCAGCTCGAGATCGAGCTCACCTCCCTGCGCAAGGACAAGAGCGATGCCGCCAAGGAGCGCCGCGAGGCGCTCGAGGGCGAGCTCGAGGAGCTGAAGGCGCGGTCCGCCTCGATGAAGGAGCAGTGGCAGCGCGAGAAGGACGCCATCCAGGGCGTCTCCGAAATCAAGGAACGCCTCGAGCAGGCGCGCATGGAAGTCGAACGCGCCCAGCGTGAAGCGAACCTCGAGCGGGCCGCGGAACTGCAGTACCGCGACATCCCCGAGCTCGAGAAGGAGCTGGCCGAGCGCGAAGCCGCGGCCCGGGAGACCGAGGACGAGGGCCCCGTGTTCCTCAAAGAGGAGGTCGACGCGGACGACGTCGGAGAGGTCGTGGCCCGCTGGACCGGGATCCCGGTCAGCCGCCTGCTGGAGGGTGAGACCGAGAAGCTCCTGCACATGGAGGACCGTCTGCACGAACGCGTCGTCGGCCAGGACGAGGCGATCGACGCCGTGGCCACCGCGCTGCGCCGCTCGCGGGCCGGCCTCTCGGACCCCGACCGGCCGATCGGCACCTTCCTCTTCCTCGGGCCCCACCGGGGTCGGCAAGACCGAGCTCGCGCGCGCCCTGGCGGAGTTCATGTTCGACACCCAGGAGGCCATGATCCGGATCGACATGTCCGAGTACATGGAGAAACACTCCGTGTCCCGCCTGGTGGGTGCGCCCCCCGGCTACGTCGGCTACGAAGAGGGCGGTCAGCTGACCGAGGCGGTCCGCCGCCGGCCCTACTCGGTGGTCCTCCTCGACGAGATCGAGAAGGCCCACGGGGACGTGTTCAACACGCTCCTGCAGGTGATGGACGACGGGCGCCTCACCGACGGTCAGGGACGGACCGTGGACTTCAAGAACACGGTCCTGATCATGACCTCGAACATCCCCGTTCCCGACGGCCTGGCCGACACCGAGCTGCGCAGCGCCCTGCTCGAGTACTTCAAGCCCGAGTTCATCAACCGCCTCGACGACGTGGTCCGCTTCCACGCCCTCAACCGCGAGCAGCTGAGCGAGATCGTCGACCTCCAGGTGGCCCTCGTGGTCGCACGGGTCGCCGAACGGGGCGTGCAGGTCACGCTCACGGACTCCGCCCGGGTGCTGCTGGCGAACCTCGGCTATGACCCCAGCTACGGGGCCCGCCCCCTGCGCCGTGTGATCCAGAAGCAGCTCATCGACCGGCTCGCCCTGGCGCTGCTGGAGGGCGAGATCCACACCGGGGACGACGTCACGGTCGACGCCCGCGACGGCGAACTGGTGCTGGAGAAGGGCCCCGTCGCCGCCGCCGCGATGGCCTGAGCGGTCCCCGTCTACGTCCGGCGCTTGGCCTGAGCGGCTCCGGCCTCTGCGGCCGAGCGCTTCGCCCGGCGCGCCCGTCCGTCTGGACGCGCCTCGCTCGTCACGCAATCCGTCCAGGTCCGCGGCCCCGGGCTGGCATTGCGGGCAACTAAGGACGAGGAAAAGCCGTCCGGGGGCCGAATAAAGGCCAAGTAGCGCCCGACTTCCCGGGCCCGGCGCCCCTGCCGGACTGGCGGACGCACGGCCGGAACGGCCTTGACAGATCGACCACGACGGCTCGTTCCCAGCGGCGGGCCACCTTGGAGGAGCTGCATGCGCAGAGCATCCGAACGGCGAGCACAGTGGGCAATCATCATCCTCGCGCTCTTCTTTGCGCTGGGAGGTAGCGCGGTTGCCGCCAAAACCTTCCTGATCACGAGCACCAGCCAGATCAAGCCGAGCGTCCTGGCGAAACTCAAAGGCAAAAACGGCAAAAACGGCGCCGAAGGCCATCCCGGCATCTCCGGCGCCACGGGCCCGGCGGGAGCCAACGGCGCGGCCGGCACCGGCAAAGAAGGCAAAGAAGGTAAAGAAGGCGCCGCCGGAACCGCAGGCGCCACTGGTGCCGCGGGTGCCACGGGCCCGGCAGGCGGTGGTGCAACCGGCGCGACCGGGCCCACGGGAGCCGAAGGCGCGCCCGGCGCTAAAGGCGAAACTGGCGCTAAAGGCGAAACCGGCGCGGCCGGCGCTAAAGGCGAAACTGGCGCGTAAAGGCGAAACCGGCGCGGCCGGCGCTAAAGGCGAAACTGGCGAATCTGGCGCTAAAGGCGAAACCGGCGCGGCCGGCGCTAAAGGCGAAACTGGCGAACTGGCGCTAAAGGCGAAACCGGCGCGGCCGGCGCTAAAGGCGAAACTGGCGCAACCGGCGCTAAAGGCGAAACTGGCGCGGCCGGCGTTACTGGCGCGACCGGGCCTACCGGCGCGACCGGCGCCACGGGTGCCACCGGCGGAACCGGCGCTACCGGCGTCACCGGGGCCACGGGCCCGACGGGTGCAACCGGTGCGACGGGCGCGACCGGCAACGAAGGCACGGGTGTAACAGGCGCCACCGGTCCGACGGGAGCAACCGGTCCCACTGGAGCGGAAGGGAAAAGCGTCACAGGGCCTACAGGGCCGACTGGTGATAACGGGGCTGTGGCTGGGTTCAGCGGTTCAGAACGAGGCCCGACAGTGGACACTCACCGGCGCGGCTCCGCGCCTGACTGAACTCACCGGAATGACGAGTCCCTCCCAGCCGGGTCATTCATCGTGACCGCGTTGGATCGAGCTTTCGACGCGTCGAGTGCGGACGAATTCCGCCACGGCGGGCAAATGTTCGCTGCTGGTAGACAGTAAGGGCGGAACTCCGCGCAAGGGCCGTTCACTGGTTCGCTACAACGATGAATCCACGCCGACCCTGAGCGCGGCGGGCGAGATAACGCTCACATCTCGCTGTGAGTCACAAGAATCGAGTTCGTTGACCGTGGAATGCGAACGAGGTCACAGCGACGGGGCGGCAGTGCATGTCACCGCTAACAACGGGTCACTAGTCGCCGTTCAGACGACTAAAAACGAATAGTCAGCAGTGAAACACCAGCGGCCGGTCCCATCACGGGGCCGGCCGCTGTGTTAACGAGTCGCGCTCGCCAGTCGGTGTTGATCCGGCGCCGCGCCTAAGACTGCGCCAGATCAGTCAACACTCACGAAGAAGCCCTGCGACACTTCTTCTTCTTCGAGTTCTCCGGCTTTGACGGTCGCGACGGAGGTTTCGACCGTCACATTGGTCCCGACGGGGCAGACTGTCTCCTCCCCGTCCCAGGGCCGCGCGGATCACGGAGAACTGGAACGATTCGTTTTCTTGGGAGTCGATCGTGGCCTGTGACGTTGTGGAGCGTCCCGGTTATCCCCGAGAGGCAGAAGACCCCCGCGCCTTCTTCTTCGACTTTCCCCACGTTCTTGCTTTCCGAGAGGACGCCCGCTTTGCTCACATGCGCGTACGCAAGGGCCGAGCCACTTTCTCCGGTTGAGCCGGTGGTACCGGTCGCACCGGTTGCTCCCGTTGCGCCGGTGGCTCCCTGCGCTCCGGTGGTGCCCTGTTTGCCTTCGCCTCCGGGTTCGCCTTCTTCTCCTGTGGGGCCCGTCACGCCCTGAGCTGCCGGTCGTGCCGGTTGCCCCGGTCGTCCCGTCCGCGCCCCGTTCCCCGCGTTCGCCTTCGATGCTCTGTCCGGCGGTGCCCTGTTTGCCGGTCGCTCCCGTCGCGCCCGCGGCGCCGGGCGACCCAGCGGGGCCGGCGGGGCCCGCAGCTCCGGCAGCCCCCTTCGGGCCCTTCGCTCCCTTCAGCGCTTTGAGCACCTTCGGGTTGATCTGTTTGGTGGAGTTGACCAGGTAGTGGCTGGCCGCAAGCGCTCCTCCGGTCATGGAGAAGACGAGTGCGAGCGTGGCTGCGACGTTGGCGTACGTGAGCCTGGCATGAAGTTTGGGCATGCGGGGCAAGATATGGACGCGATCCGACGCCCCCGCGGCGGCGAACTTCGCTCCGTCCGCACCGATCCGGTAGAACCGCGGTGCGCCACGCGCGAAGCACGTGCCCTGCACACCCGGAGAGGAGCCAAAGCGTTGCCCACCTACATCATGCTCACGACCCTCACACCCGAGGGGGTTCAGACGGTCAAGAACAACCCCGAGCGGATCAAGGAGGTCAACAAGGAGGTTGAACAGCTGGGGGCGAGCGTCCGTGCGCAATACGCGACCCTCGGCCACATCGACTTCATCTCGATCGTGGAGGCCCCCGACGAGGGCGCGATGGCGCGCATCTCCCTCGAGTTGGGCTCACGTGGCACGGCCCGCTATGAGACCCTCGCGGCGATCCCGATCGATGACTTCATCTCCTCGTTGTAACGTCCGTCCCGTCTCCGTCCTGCACCAACACCAGACCCCATGAGCGCGCCCGAGGCCGACGGAGCCGCCGGCGGGAGCAAGGGCACCCGCGGCGAGGGCGAGGGGTCCCCGAGCGACCGCCCCTCGGGCACGCACGGGATATCGCTCGTGCCCGAGCCGCTGGAGGAGTCCGAGGTGGAGGCCGAGCTCGAAGGCCTCGACGTGGACGCTCCCCGCGTGGGGATCGTGATGGGCTCCAAGAGCGACCTCGAGACGATGCAGAAGGCCGCCGACGAGCTCAAAGAGCGCGGCATCCTGCACGAGATGCGGGTCATGTCGGCCCACCGTGAGCCGGACCTGGTCAGCGAATACGCGAAGAACGCACGCATGCGGGGACTGCGGGTGATCATCGCCGGCGCCGGCATCTCGGCGGCCCTTCCGGGTGCGGTGGCCGCCCACACTGAGCTTCCGGTGATCGGAGTCCCGCTGTCCGGGCGCCTATCCGCGGCCGGCGGCCTGGATGCGATCCTGTCAATCGTGCAGATGCCCCCAGGGGTGCCGGTCGCATGCGTGGGTCTCGACAACCCCCGCAACGCCGCCATCCTCGCCGCCCAGATCCTCCAGGCATGATCGCCCGCTACACGCGGCCGGAGCTCGGCCGCCTGTGGAGCGACGAGGCGCGCATGCAGTCGTGGCGGCGCGTGGAGGTGGCGGCTGCCGAGGAGCTCCCGTTCCTGCTCGGCTCCGACGGTCCCACCGAGGCAGACCTGGAGGCGATCCGCGGCGCGAGCTTCACCGTCGAGGCCGTCCAGGAGCGCGAGCGGGTCACCGATCACGACGTGGCGGCCTTCGTGGACGTCCTCGGCGCCTCCGCCGGGGAGGCAGGGCGCTGGATCCACTTCGGCCTCACCTCCTCGGACGTGCTCGACACCGCCCTCGCGCTCCAGCTGCGCGATGCCGGGGAGCTGATCGTCGCGGGTGCCGGGGGCCTGGTGGAGGCGTTGGCGGCCCGCGCGCGAGAGCAGCTCGGGACGCTTGCGGTCGGCAGGACCCACGGCGTCCACGCCGAGCCCACGAGCTTTGGCCTGAGGCTCGCCGGCTTCGCCTTCGAGGCCCACCGAAACCGCGTCCGTCTGGAGCGCGCCTTCGAGCAGGTGAGCGTCGGCGCCGTGTCGGGCGCGGTGGGCACCTACGCCGCCACCAGCCCGGAGTACGAGGCACGCGTCCTTGCCCGTCTCGGCCTCGCCGCCGAGGACGTCTCCACGCAGGTGGTTCCCCGCGATCGCCACGCCGAGCTGCTGAGCGCGATCGCCCTCGCCGGCACCGGCCTGGAGCGCCTGGCCACCGAGCTGCGGAACCTGCAGCGGACGGAGGTGCGCGAGGTCCAGGAGCCGTTCCGGGAGGGCCAGAAGGGCTCCTCCGCCATGCCCCACAAGCGCAATCCGATCAAGAGCGAGCAGATCACCGGGCTGGCCCGGGTGCTGCGGGGGAACGCCGTGGCCGGCCTCGAGAACGTCTCCCTCTGGCACGAGCGTGACATCTCCCACTCCTCCGCCGAGCGGGTGATCCTGCCGGACTCCACGATCCTGCTCGACTACCTCCAGCAACGCGCCATCGCGCTGGTCAGCGACATGCGAATCGACGCGGCCCGCATGCTGGCGAACCTCGAGTTGACCCACGGGGCGCTGTTCTCCCAGCGTGTCCTGCTGGCCCTGGTCGAGGGAGGACGCACCCGTGATGAGGCCTACCGGATCGTCCAGGAGCTGGCACAGCGGGCCTGGGACGAGGGCATCCCGCTGCGCGAGCTGCTGGCGGCCGACGACCGCGCCGCGGGGCTCGACCTGGACGAAATCTTCGACCCCGACCACTACCTCCGCCACGTGCCCGAGATCCTCGCCCGCCTGGACCGGATCGCCTGATCTCGACCACCTCGGACCCCCGGGGGCGCTGGTAGCATCGCCCCACGTGAGCGCCCTCGCCGACCTGCCCCTAATCGCCAGCGGGAAGGTTCGCGAGATGTACGCGCTGGGGCCCGGCGAGGACGGCTCGCCGAGGCTGTTGATGGTCGCCAGCGACCGCATCTCGACCTACGACGCGGTCCACCCCACACCGATCCCGGACAAGGGGAAGGTGCTCGCCGGGCTGTCGGTGTTCTGGTTTGACAAGACCAGCCACATCGTCGCCAACCACCTGCTGTCGGCGACCGAGGACGTCCCCGAGTCCGAGCGTGGCCGCGCGCTGGTGGTGCGTGAGCTGCGGATGCTCCCCGTCGAGTGCGTCGTGCGCGGCTACATCACGGGATCGGGCTGGAAGGACTACCAGGCCACAGGCAGCGTCTCGGGCATCAAGCTGCCCGACGGCCTGCGCGAGTCAGAGCAGCTCCCGCGGCCGATCTTCACGCCCAGCACGAAGGCCACCGAGGGCCACGACGAGACGATCGACTTCGATCGCGCCGCTGAGCTGGTCGGCGACCGCCAGCTGATGCGCAGGGTGGCCGACACGGCCGTGGAGCTGTACACCTTCGCCGCCGACCACGCCCGTGCCGCCGGGGTGATCCTGGCCGACACGAAGTTCGAGTTCGGGCTCGGCGAGGACGGCGAGCTGGTGATCGGCGACGAGGTGCTCACGCCCGACTCCTCGCGCTACTGGCCGGCGGAGGACTACGAGGTCGGCCGCGGTCAGCCCAGCTTCGACAAGCAGTTCGTCCGCGACTGGGCCTCCGCCCAGGGCTGGGACAAGAAGCCCCCGGCTCCTCCGATTCCCGACGATGTCGTGGCCGGCACCCGCGATCGCTACGTGGAGGCCTACGAGCGCATCACCGGCGAGCCCTTCGAGGCGTGGCTGGCCAGGAGCTCCGCCGCTTGAGGGCCCGCGTCCTGGTCCGCCCGAAGGCCGGCATCCTCGACCCCCAGGGTGCGGCCGTCGAGCGCGCACTCCCGGCGCTCGGCTTCGCCGGGGCGGCCAACGTCCACGTCGGGCGCCTGATCGAGCTCGATGTCGCCGACCCCGAGCAGCTCGGCCCGATGTGCGAGAAGCTCCTCGCCAATCCCCTGGTCGAGGACTACGAGGTCCAACTGTTGGACGCGCCCGCTTGACGCGCACCTGGTGAAGTTCGCGGTCATCCAGTTCCCGGGCTCCTGTGACGACCGGGATGCCGCACACGCGGCCGGCCTGGTCGGCGAGGCGGAGATCGTGTGGCACGCCGACCGCGACCTGCACGGGGCCGACGCGGTCATCGTCCCCGGCGGCTTCTCCTACGGGGACTACCTGCGCGCGGGCGCCATCGCCCGCTTCTCACCCGCGATGGACGCGGTGATCGAGTTCGCGGCCGAAGGCGGGCTGGTGCTGGGCATCTGCAACGGCTTTCAGGTGCTGTGCGAGGCGCACCTGCTTCCCGGCGCCCTGCTCGTGAACGCCAACCGCCGCTTCACCTCACGCGAGGTCTCGCTCGAGGTCGTGCGGGGGGACACCGCCTTCACCCGCGGCATGCGGGCCGGCGAGGTTCTGAGGATCCCCGCCAAGCACTCCTGGGGGCGCTACTACGCCGACACCCCGACGCTCCAGACGCTCGAGGAGAACGGCCAGGTGCTGCTGCGCTACGCGCCCGGCCACAACTTCAACGGCTCCGTGGCCGACATCGCCGGGGTCTGTAACGAGGCCGGCAACGTGTTCGGGCTGATGCCCCACCCCGAGCACGCCGTCAACGAGCTGACCGGTGGCTCGACCGACGGGCTGAGGATCTTCCAGTCGATGCAGCCGGCAAAGGAGGGCGCGGTTGCCTGAGAGCACCGCCGTGCGCCCTCCCGCCGGCGTCCCCACGCTGCAGGACGCGCTCGCGCTCGGGCTCACCAGCAGCGAGTACGAGCTGGTGTGCGAGAAGCAGGGCCGCCCCCCCAACCAGGTCGAGCTGGCCGTGTACTCGCTGATGTGGAGCGAGCACTGCGCCTACAAGCACTCCAAGCCGCTGCTCCGCACGCTCCCCACCGAGGGCGAGCACGTGGCCCTCGGGCCCGGTGAGAACGCCGGCGCCGTGACCCTCCCGGGCGGGCTCGTGTGCGCCTTCAAGGTCGAGTCCCACAACCACCCCAGCGCCGTCGAGCCGTTCCAGGGCGCGGCCACCGGCGTGGGCGGGATCCTGCGCGACATCTTCGCCCTCGGCGCCCGCCCGATCGCGGTGCTCGACTCGCTGCGCTTCGGCGAGCCCTCGGCCGCGGTCGCGGACCGCGCCCGTTTCCTGCTCGACGGGGCCGTCGGCGGGATCGGCCACTACGGCAACTCGATCGGCGTTCCCACCGTCGGCGGCGAGGTCTACTTCGAGGCTCCCTACGAGCACAACTGCCTGGTCAACGCGATGGCGCTCGGGCTGGCCCGCGGCGAGGATCTGATCCGCAGCGCCGCCAGCGGCCCCGGCAACCTGGTGGTGCTGTTCGGTGCCTCCACCGGGCGCGACGGGATCGGCGGTGCCTCCGTGCTCGCCTCCGCCGAGCTCGCGGGCGAGGAAGGGGCCGCCCCGGACATGCGGCCCACCGTCCAGGTGGGCGATCCGTTCGAGGAGAAGAAGCTGCTCGAGTGCTCGCTGGAGCTGCTCGAGCGCGGACTGCTCGTCGCGCTCCAGGACCTGGGCGCCGCCGGCCTCACCTCCTCGTCTTCGGAGATGGCCTCCAAGGGAGGCGTCGGGATCGACATCGACGTGGCCGCGGTGCCGCTTCGCGAGCCGGGCCTGGAGCCGTTCGAGATCATGGTCTCCGAGTCCCAGGAGCGAATGCTGTGCGTGGTCGAGCCCTCCGCCTTCGATGAGGTCGCGGCGGTCTGCGCGCGCTGGGAGCTTCCGTGTTCGGCCATCGGGCGCGTCACCGACTCCCGCCGCCTGCGGGTCCTGGCCGGCGAGGAGCTGCTCGGTGACATGCCGGTGGAGGGGCTCGTCGACGACTGCCCCCTGTATGAGCTGGCGCCCCGGCGTCCGCAGACCGGCATCTACCCGGCTCCGGTTGGGACCCTCGCTCCCGAGGCCGGTCCCCGGGAGACGCTCCTGGCCCTGCTCGGGAGCCCCAACCTCGCCTCCCGGCGCCCGCTGTTCGAGCAGTACGACTCGATCGTCCAGTCGCGCACCGTCCGCCGTCCCGGGGAGGCCGACGCCGCCGTGCTCGCGCTGCAGGATGGCTCGGCCCTGGCCGTCAGCATCGACTGCAACGGCCGCCGTGTCGCGGCCGACCCCTATCGCGGCACCGTGGAGGCGGTCCTGGAGTGCGCGTCGAACCTCGCCTGTACCGGCGCCGAGCCGCTCGGGACGACCAACAACCTCAACTTCGGCAACCCCGAGAAGGAGCACATCGCCTGGCAGCTGACCGAGGCCGTCAGGGGGCTCGGCGACGCCTGCCGGGCGCTGCGGGCGCCGATCGTGGGCGGCAACGTCTCGCTCTACAACGAGGGCCCGAGCGGGCCCATCTACCCGACGCCCGTGATCGGGATGGTGGGCCTGCTCCCCGACGCCTCCCGCGCCGGGCGCCTGGGCTTCCAGCACGAGGGCGACGCGGTCGCCCTGCTCGGTCCCTTCGCTCCCTCGCTGGCGGCCTCCGAGCTCGAGAAGCTCCACGGGCGCCCGCTGCCCGAGGAGCTGCCCGCCTTCGAGCTGGACGCCGTCAGGGTCGCCCAGAAGGCCGTGCGCTATGCGGTCCGCGAGGGTCTCGTCTCGAGCGCCCACGACATCGCCGAGGGCGGCCTCGCGGTAGCGCTGGCGGAGTGCTGTACCGCGGGAGCCATCGGAGCCGACGTCACGATCCCGGCCGAGCAGGAGCTCACGAACGTGCTCTTCGGCGAGGGTCCGGGCGGCTTTCTCGTGAGCATCCCGCCGGAGCATGTGGGGCGTGTGGTCGAGTGCACCGGCGCCCGCGTGATCGGCGCCGTCGGCGGGGACGCACTGCGCATCGGGCTTCAGGGACCGGCTCCCGGCGAGGCGCAGGGAGGTGCTTCAGATCGGCCTCGAGGAGCTGCGCGAGGCCGGCGATCGCCTCAGCGAGCTTTTTCCCTGATGCTAGCTTTAGGTCATATGCGTGAGGGACCGCGCGACGAGTGCGGAGTGTTCGGCCTGTACGCGCCCGGTCACGAGGTGTCGAGGCTGTCCTACTTCGCTCTATATGCGTTGCAGCATCGGGGGCAGGAGTCGGCCGGGATCGCGGCCGCCGACCGCGGCGGCAACATCATCACCCGCCGCGAGCTTGGCCTGGTCAGTCAGGTCTTCAGCGAGAACGACCTGCGCACCCTCGCCGGCGACCTCGCGATCGGCCACGTGCGCTACTCCACCACCGGCTCCAACGCGTGGGAGAACTCCCAGCCGGTGCAGCGCTCGGAGGGCACCAACGGCTCCCACCGCGAGCTCGCCCTGGCCCACAACGGCAACCTCATCAACGCGCTCGAGCTCCACGACGAGCTGATCGAGAAGGGGGTCAGCTTCAACTCCAGCTCCGACTCGGAGATCATCGCCGCGATGATCGCCACCCACCCCGCCGAGCAGGTCGAGGATGCGATCGCGGATGTGCTCCCCCGCCTGCGCGGCGCCTTCTCGATCGTCGTCATGACCAAGGACCGCGTGGTCGCCTTCCGCGACCCCTTCGGCCTGCGCCCGCTCGCGCTCGGCACGCTTCCCGGCGATGGCCAGGAGCGCTACTGCGTGGCCAGCGAGTCGTGTGCCTTCGACATCATCGGCGCCAGCTACGTGCGCGAGGTGGAGCCGGGGGAGATCGTGACGCTGTCGGAGGACGGGCTTCAGACCCGCCCCACCACGGCGGCGCCGCGACGCGCCTTCTGCGTGTTCGAGTACATCTACTTCGCCCGCCCGGACTCGCGTATGAACGGCCAGGTGCTGCAGGTGGCCCGCGGGCGGATGGGAGAGATCCTGTGGAAGGAGGCGCCCGTCGAGGCCGACGTGGTGATCGCGGTGCCCGACTCCGGTAACCCGGCCGCACGCGGGCTGGCCCGCGCGGCGGGGCTCCCCCAGGACGACGGCTTCGTCAAGAACCGCTACGTCGCCCGTACCTTCATCCAGCCCGGACAGGAGCTCCGCAAGCACGGCCTGCGGCTGAAGTTCAACCCTCTCCCGGAGGTGGTCGCGGGCAAGCGCCTGATCGTCGTCGACGACTCGATCGTGCGCGGCAACACGACCCGCCAGATCGTGCAGATGCTGCGCGACGCGGGCGCTGCGGAGATCCACATGCGCATCTCGGCCCCGCCCATCAAGCACCCCTGCCACTACGGGATCGACATGTCCTCCCGCGAGGAGATGATCGCCCACGAACGCACCACCGAGGAGGTCGCCGCCGAGCTGGGGTGCGACACCCTGCACTATCTGTCGCTCGAGGGCGTCTACGAGGCCGTCGCCGGCACCCGCGCAAACCACTGCGACGCCTGCTTCACCGGCGAGTACCCGCTCGCGGGCAACCACTCCGCCGCCGGGAAGTACTCGCTCGAGCAGCCCGCCGAGACCCCCGGCCCGTCGGCCGATGCGCCCGCCCCCAGCGGTGAGCCAGCGGGCAGCGGCGAGGAGCCGGTCGAGCCGCTCCTCAGCGCCACCTAGGCGGAGCCTCAGCGCTCGAGGTCGCCTTCGCGGGCGGCGGTGGCGTCGCTGTAAACGTTGTTGTAGGGGTGACGGACGATCAGCTCGCTGTCGCGCTCCGGGCGGAACCCGTAGCCGAGAGCGACGATGATGATCAACGTCACGAGGATGGCTAGCAGCATGTGGCTCGTCCTTTGCTCTGGGGGATCTCGTAACTCCCCTCCACCCTCACCTCGATTGAAGGGCACCCGGCCGCTGGTCTGTGTGACGTGGGTCACAGCTGGCCGATCGCTGTATCGTCGGGAGGCGCGAGGCGCGAGGCGGGGCGCGGGTGGGCGCAACGTCGCTCTCATCGGCAAGCTCCGCTGCGGGCTCCCCGGCAAAGCCGCACGTAAGGAGTGGCGCGCAACCGTCCAGGGGGTACCAAGCCCCGTTGCCGGGGAGCCCGTAGAGGATTTCCCCGATCGGCGGTTGAATAATCGCGCGCCGTCGGCGATGCCCGACGTAGCCCACAGCTATCTTGCGGCCGCGTGCCCGAGCAACTTCCCATCGCGGTTCTCGTCTCGGGCACGGGGACGAACCTGCAGGCCCTGCTCGACACCGTCCACGAGCGCGAGGCGCGGATCGTGGCGGTGGCCTCCAGCGCCCCCGACGCACCGGCCCTGGATCGTGCCCGCAAGCGGGATGTCCCCACCGAGGTCTTCGCCCGCGCGGCCTACAGCGACCGCGACGCCCGTGACGAGGCCCTGGCCGACTGGCTGCTGGAGCGGGGCGCCCGCCTGGTCGTGCTGGCCGGCTACATGGAGCTGCTGGGCGCCGGCTTCCTGGATCGCTTCCCGCGCGCGGTCATCAACGTCCATCCGTCCCTGCTCCCGGCCTTTCCGGGACTGCACGCGGTCGAGCAGGCGCTCGCCTACGGCGTCAAGGTGTTCGGCGTGACGGTCCACTTCGTCGACGCCGGCGTGGACACCGGGCCGGTGATCCTGCAGCAGGCCGTGGAGCTGCCGCAGGCCACCGACCCCGACGAGGTCCTGGCCGCGCTACGCCCGCTGGAGCACTCGCTGCTGCCGGCGGCTGTCGCCCTGCTGGCCCAGGACGCCGTCCGGCCCGACCCGCAGAACCCCCGCCGCGTGCTGGTCGATCGCGCCGGCGGGATAGGCTCTGCCCGTGGCCTCCTCGGGTGAGCTCGTCGGCGAGAACACGGGCGTGATGGAGCGCACGGCTCCCAACGAGGTGCGCGTGCGCCGGGCGCTGATGTCGGTCTCCGACAAGAGCGGCCTGCTCGACTTCGCCCGTGGCCTGCAGGAGCTCGACGTCGAGCTCGTGTCCACCGGGGGCACCGCCCGCGAGCTTGCCCGCGCGGACATCGCAGCCCGCCCGATCGAGGACTTCACCGGCTTTCCGGAGATCATGGACGGCCGCGTCAAGACGCTGCATCCGCGGCTCTACGCGGGGCTGCTCGCCCGCCGTGACGAGGACTCCCACCTGCAGGCCGCCGAGGAACAGCAGATCGAGCCCGTGGACCTCGTGGTCGTCAACCTCTACCCGTTCGAGCAGACCCTCGCCCGCGGGGACGCATCCGAGCAGGAGATCATCGAGAACATCGACATCGGCGGCCCCACCATGATCCGCGCGGCGGCCAAGAACAGCGCCTTCGCGGCCGTGGTCGTGGACCCGAGCGACTATCCCGCCGTGCTGGCCGAGCTGCGCGAGAACGAGGGGCGCCTGTCGGGCGCCACCCGCGCGGAGCTGACCCGCAAGGCCTTCGCCACCACCGCCCGCTACGACGCCGCCATCTCCGGGTGGTTCTCGCGCTCCTCCGAGGGCTTCCCGCCGAGCTGGTCGGAGGCCTACGAGAAGGTCCTCGACCTGCGCTACGGCGAGAACCCCCACCAGCAGGGCGCCTTCTACTCCCGCGCCGGTGCCGGGCCCCACCTGCTCGAGGGCGTCAACCAGCTCCACGGCAAGGAGCTGTCGTTCAACAACCTGCTCGACCTCAGCTCCGCCCGCGAACTGGTCGAAGACTTCGAGGCTCCCGCCTGCGCGATCGTCAAGCACAACAACCCGTGTGGCTGCGCGGTGGCCGACAGCGCCGAGGAGGCCTACGCGCGCGCGTTCGCCTGCGACCCCCAGAGCGCATACGGCGGCGTGATCGCCCTCAACCGGCCCGTCGACGCGGCCACCGCCGAGAAGCTGTCGGGCCAGTTCATCGAGGTGCTGCTGGCGCCCTCCTTCGAGCCCGCCGCGCTCGAGATCCTCCAGGCCAAGAAGAACGTCGCGCCTGCTCGAGCTCCCGGACTGGCCCCAGCGCAGCGAGCGGGTCGAGGGCCGCTCGGTGCTCGGCGGCCAGCTCGTCCAGACCCACGACGAGGTCAGCGAGACGCGCGAGCAGATGCACGCGATGACCGACTCCGAGCCGGACGAGCAGCGGTGGCAGGACCTCCTGTTCGCGTGGCGGGTGTGCCGTCACGTGCGCTCCAACGCGATCGTGATCGCCCGCGGCCGGGCCACGATCGGGATCGGCGCCGGCCAGATGAGCAGGGTCGACGCCGTCCGCATCGCGATCGAGAAGGCACGCGCCTTCCAGCCCGAGCTGCTGGCCGGCTCGAGCCTCGCCTCCGACGCCTACTTCCCGTTCGCCGACGGTCCAGAGCTGGCGCTCGAGGCCGGGGTGACGGCGATCATCCAGCCGGGCGGCTCGGTCCGCGACGAGGAGGTCGTGGCCGCCGTCAACGCCGCCGGGGCCTCGATGGTCGCCACCGGCACGCGCCACTTCCGTCACTAGACCCGGGTCACCCGTCTGGCCCTCCGGGAACGCCCGCGCAGCGGGGGGAAGGCCGTTGCCCGCGGCGCCTCGACGGCCACCGGTGAGGACTTCTTACGCGAGCTGTTACGATATATCGCGTAGTTACTCAGATAGCTCACGATAGGAGTTCAGAATGTTTGGAAGTTATTCAACGGAGGGCCGGCCAGGGTGCCGCGGCCACCACGACAGAGGTCCTCGCCACGGCGGTGAGCGGGGGCGCGCCTTCGGCTACGGAGGCCGCGGCGACTGGGGCGGCTTCGGCCCGGGACCACGTGGACCGCGGGGCCGCGGACGCAAGGCCCGCCGCGGGGACATCCGCACGGCGGCTCTGCTGCTGCTGGCCGAGGAGCCCCGCAACGGCTACCAGATCATGCAGGAGGTGGAGGAGCGCAGCGAGGGCGTCTGGAGCCCGAGCCCGGGATCGGTTTACCCGGCGCTCGCCCAGCTCGAGGACGAGGGCCTGATCCGCTCCGAGGAGATCGACGGACGCAAGCTGTTCGTGATCACCGACGCCGGCACCGCCGTGCTGGCGGAGCGGCCGGCCGACCGGCCGGCCCCGTGGGAGGAGATGAGCGGCTCGGTCAGCGACCGCGCCCACGAGCTCGGACGGCTGATGCGGGAGGTCGCCTACGCCTTCGTGCAGGTCATGAAGACCGGCAACGAGGCCCAGGTGGCCGCCGCCCGTGAGGTGCTCGTGCGCACCCGCAAAGACCTGTACGGCATCCTCGCCGACGGCGACGGCGATGCCGATACGGTGAGCGAGGAGGTTTGAGCCACCAGGCCACGACAACCGGCGACGTTCAGGCGGCGCCCCTAGCCCCGGCGGCGTGCCGGCGCCGGCGGGACTGCGTCGCGGGCGCCCGGCGGGGTACCTTCAAGGTGTGAGCTCGCGCTCTCGCAAGTGGGCCTTCGGGACCGCCGGCGTCGTGGTCGTGGCCGGGGCCTGCTGCGCGGCGTTCGTGTCCGGGATCGTCGGGGAAGTGCTGACGATCGTGCTCATCTCCGGCGGGCTGTGCGCGGCGCTGCTGCTGCTGTTCCTGGAAGTGGGCCTGGACGAGGAACGCGAGCTCGAACGCGAACGGCGCGGCCGCGAGGCCAAGGACCGCCGCACGCTCGAGCTGCGCCGCCGCTCGCGGCTGCCCCAGCGCCCCCGCCGCCCGCAATGACGCTGCTGGGAGACGTGCAGGCGGTGGAGTCGGTTTTGCGGACGCCCCACGGGCTGCTGGAGGCGCCGCGCATCGGGCCGGGGGGCGAGCTCGTGTTCAGCGACGTGATCGCCGGGGGGCTGTGGGAGTGCTCGCCCGGCGGCGCCATACGCGCGCTGCTGCCCAAGCGGCGGGGGATCGGCGGCGCCGTGCCCCACGCCGACGGCGGCTGGGTGATCAGCGGTCGCACCGTGCTGCACCTCGGTGCCGGCGGCGAGCAGCGCGAGCTGCTGGGAGCGCGAGGGCGTATGCGGCTACAACGACCTCGGCACGACGCCCGACGGCCGCCTGCTGGCGGGCGCGCTCCGCTACCGGGCCCTGGCGGGGGAGGACCCCAGGCCGGGGCAGCTGCTCGTGCTCGAGGCCGATGGGCCGCGGGTGCTGAGCGAGCAGGTGACCTGGCCCAACGGCATCGGCTGCTCGCCCGACGGCGAGACCGTGTACCTCAGCGACTACGCCCGCCGGGTCGTGCTCGCCCTCCCCCTCGCGGGCGGTGAGGCGGTGGAGTTCTGCAGCTCTCCCCGCGGCTCGGTCGATGGCCTGGCGGTGGACGTCGAGGGCGGCGTGTGGGTGGCGCTCGCAGAGGGCGGAGGGGTGGCGCGCTTCGACGCCGCCGGCAACCTCGACGAGCTCGTCGAGCTCCCCTCGAGCCTCGTCTCGAGCCTGTCCTTCGGCGGTCCCGACATGCGCGATGTGCTGATCACCACGGCCGACAACGAGGTCGATCCGGAGCTGGGCGGAACCCTGCTGCGGGCTCGCAGCGAGGTCGCCGGGCTGGCGCTCGCCCCGGTCCGCAGCCACGAGTGAGCGTTGCTGCGGCCCGCAGGCAGGGCCCGCCGGTTGGGCATCGCGGGACCCTGGAAGCGGGGCGCTCGACGGCGCGATACGCTGGCCCGCCGATGAGCACCGAGCTGAAGATCGTCGCCACCGCCGCCAACGAATTCGAGGCGGAGCTGATCTGCGGAGCGCTCAGCGAAGCCGGTATCGAGTCCACCATGGAGCTCGCCAACACCGGCATCGGCGGGCGCTTCGGGGGCGGCGGCGCCCGCGACATCTACGTCCGCGAGGAGGACGTGGAGCGCGCCAAGGAGGCGCTCAAGGGGGCCGAAGACGCGGGCGAAGACGGCGAGGACGGCGAGCCGGGCTGAGCCCCACCGCGGACCGGCCGCGGTGCCACTTCGACACGCTGGGCCCGGGACCATTACCCTGCCGTTCGGGCTAGGCCGACGGAATCGACCAATGCGCTGGGGGTCACCGGCGTGTACGGCCTGCGCTCAGTACCGCTCAGGGGGCCGGCAGGACGCTCGGTTCCCGCAACCATTCGAACGAAAGGCAACAATCGTGGCAATCCGTATCAACGGCCGCCTGCTTCTCGGCTCGACAGCCGTGGCACTGCTGGCCTCCGCTGTCTGCGCGCTGGGGGCGCAGGCCGCCACCCTGCCCACAATGTCCATCGCCGTGACCGCCACCTCGGCGACCGTCACGGGCGCGCCCACGACGGCGGGTGCGATCAACGTGGTGGTGTCCGACAAGGGCCTCAAGGAAGGCAGCGCGATCCTGTTCCGCCTCGCACCTGGCAAGACGGTGGCCGACGCCGAACAGTTCCTGAAAGAAAAAAAGGCCGAAAGGGACCCGAACAACACCGTCGAACTGGGCGCGATCGTGTTCGACGCTGAAGCCGAATCCGGGGTGACGAACGAAGCCCAGACGGATCTGCAGCCCGGGACCTACCTGGTGCTGATCGGCGGCAGCAAGGGCGAACCGGCCCTGCGTGACACCTTCACGATCGGCGCCGGTGGCGCCGCGGCGCTCGTGCTGGCCGCCCCGCAGGCGACCGAGCGGACGATCGACTTCGGCTTCAAGGGGCCGACGACGCTGCACGACGGCGAGCTGGTGCGCTTCGAAAACGAAGGTTTCGTGGTGCACATGAACATCGCCTTCCCGGTCAAGAACATGAAGAGCGCCAAGAAGGCCGTGAAGCTCCTTCGCGCTGGCAACGAAAGGGCGGTCGGGAAGCTGATCGCCGGCGCACCCGTGGGCTTCTACGGCCCGCTCTCCCACGGCGCCGCCATGCAGGAGACGATCACGGCGAAGCCCGGGATCTACGTCCAGGTGTGCTTCATGGAGACCCAGGACGGCCGCGACCACGCCCTCCTGGGGATGGAGCGGATCATCAAGATCACGAAGTAGCCGCCTGAGCACCAACCCCGCACGGCTCGTCCCCGGCGCGCATCGCCGGGGACGGGTCCCGGGGCGGCTGCAGGCACGGTCCCGCTCAGGCGCCCGCGAGCTGGGCGGCCTTGACGATCAGGATGATCACGGACACGATCAGGTAGGCCTGCAGCGCGAGCATCGCGACCTTGCGGCCCATCGACCACTCCGGTCTGCGAAGCAGGGTCAGCGGAGGCATCGTCCACTGCTCGCGCGGCACCTCACCCGTCTCGGGCGTCGCGGGCGCCGTGCGGCGCCCGGCGGCGAGCGCGGCGCAGGTTGGCCAGCCCGAAGGCCGCCAGGCCGGCGGCCAGCACGGCGCCGCCGATCAGCGCCACCTTGGTGACGTCCACGTCGGGGAAGACGGTCGTGATCATCAGGATCAGCGAGAGCAGCACCAGCACCGACACGACCACGCTGGCGACCGCGTTCAGCCACGGCCGGTTGCGCCACGGTCCGAGCACTTCCGGGTCGTTGCACAGCAGCAGCAGGAAGACGCTCGCGGAGGGCAGCAGCATGCCCGCCAGCGCCTGTACGGCCTCCGTGATCACGCCCAGGGGCGCGCCCGGGATCAGCACGATCGCGGCTGCCGCGGCGATCATGCCGGCGAAGATCCCGTAGAACATCTTGGCGTCGCTGAACTTGCGGTGCAGCGAGGACTTGGTCCCGAACACGTCGCCGAAGGCGTAGCTCGTGGACAGCGTCAGCGCTCCGGCCCCGATCAGCGACGCGTTCAGGAGGATGACCGCGAAGAAGGCCCCCGCGGTCGAGCCGAGCGTGTGGTCCAGCGCTTCGGCGGTGCCCCCCGCGTCGGTGAAGTGGCCGAAGTAGGGGGTCCCGGAGAAGGCGAAGGCCGAGACGCACAACAGGGCCCCGGCGCCGATCACGACCACGGCCGCCCCGATCAGGGTGTCGACGCGCTCGTAGTTGATCCAGCGGGGCGTGATGCGCTTGTCGATCACGTTCGACTGCTGGAAGAACAGCTGCCACGGCGCCACCGTCGTTCCCACCATCGCGATGATCAGCAGCACCGCCGTAGAGGAGGCGCCACCCTGGATCCCGGGCACGAAGAAGTCGCGGGCGACGCTGCTGCCGTGCGGGTGCGCCATGAAGAACAGCGGGATGATCAGCAGGTTGGCGAACACGAACGCGAACATCGAGCGCTCCCAGGCCCGGAAGCTGCCGCTGACCGTGATCGCGACCAGCGCCACCGCGGCGATCGGGACGGCGACGTAATCGGACACGCCGAGATACCCGAGCGAGAGGCTGACGCCGATGAACTCCGTGACGATCGTGAGGAAGTTGAGCACGAACAGGTCGCCCACCGAGAACCAGCCCCAGAAGCGCCCGAAGCGCTCGTTGATCAGGCGTGCGTGGCCGACGCCGGTGACCGCCCCGAGGCGCACGACCATCTCCTGGTTGACGATCAGCACCGGCACCAGCAGCAGCAGCACCCACAGCAGGCTGGTGCCGTAGTTCTGGCCCGCCTGCGAGTAGGTGGCGACGCCGCCGGCGTCGTTGTCGCCGACCATCACGATCAGCCCCGGGCCGATGATCGCCAGCAGGGCCAGCATCCGCGAGCGCAGCCCGTGCCGCGCCCTCCTCGTGCTGGCCGATCGTGCCGAAGGCCCCGCGGATGTCGCCCACGTGCGCCGGGTCGAGCACGAAGCGCTCGCGCGCCGCCGCCGGCTCCTGCGTGGGGTTGCTGGCCATCTGCTCGACCTCCTTTCAGCGCGCAGCCGTGCCGCGGCCGCCGATGGAGGCCCTCAGCCGGCTAGGTCAGACAGCCGGCGAGCGAGGGCGCGCCCAGAACGGCAGCCGCGGTCGTGCTACTTCGCGGCAGCTCTGGATCTTGATGTCTCGTTTGATCGCCCATCGCGTGAAAAACGTGTAACGCCGCCCTGCTCGGCAGCATCTCTAGGGTATCAGCGGGGCATCTCGCCCGGTTCCGCCGAGGCCGGGCGATCGGGGCCGAGCGGCCGAGGTTGGTCCCCGCGAACCTGATCCCGTGCGAGCCCGAAGCGCCGCCGCCAATCCTCGGGCAGCATCAGCTCGAGCACGTCGTCCACGGTGAGCACCCCGATCGGCCTCCCTCGCCGTCCACGACCGGCAGGGCCGTGAGGTTGTAGTCGGTCATCACGCCGGGCGACTTCGGGCACGTCGGTCTCCGGGGCCACCGATGGGCTGCTCGGATCGGCAGCTGCCGACGGGCTCGTGGGGCGGGGCTTTGACCAGCGCCGCGACCGAGACGGGGCCGGCGAGCCGGCCCTCCTCGTCCACAACCACGACGTGCTGGGTGCGCTCGGGCGGGGTGTCGCTGCGGCGCACCAGCTCGAGCGCCTGCTCGACCGTCGAGCGCTCCGCGCACCGACACGAAGTCGGGGTTCATGAGGCCGCCGGCCGTCTGCGGGTTGTAGCCCGAGCAGCCGCTTGACCTTGATGCTGCCTGGGCGCCGGCAGCAGTTCGAGCACCGGTAGGCGGCGGTCCTGGTCGAGCTCCATCAGCAGGTCGGCGGCGTCGTCGGACTCCATGCGCGCGAGCACGGCCGCGACCTGTGCGTCGGAGCGCTCGCGCAGGAACTCGAGCTGGTGCTCCTCGTCGAGCTCCTCGAAGATGTCGGCCTCGAGCTCCTTGTCGGCGGCCACCGCGTTCATGATCTCCTCGCCCTCCTCGTGGGAGGCGGCCTCGACGAGGTCCGCGATCTGTGCGGCGTGGAGCCGTCCCAGGCGTCGGTGGGTCAGGCGCAGGCGCGAGCTCGGGACGTGGCCTACGAACGGCTCCAGGTGCCGTCCACTCGACGAGGCTCCGCGTGCCCGACCGGATGTCCGCGGAAGCGCCGCGGCAGCAGCCGCCGCAGCCTCGCGCCGAGGCTCGGGTCGATTCCGGCCACCCGCCAGACGCCGTCGCTGCAGGTCAGCTCGACCTCCCGCGCCACGACCAGCCGGGCCGTGTCGACGTTGATCAGGCTGTGGCCGAGCACGTCGTCACGCAGCAGCACCTCCCCGGGGCGTCGCTCGAACTGGGCCAGGTTGAGCTTGGTCGTCGAGGTCCTCGCGGCCGCTACCTCGAGCCGGTCGATGCGGTCGGCGGGAACGAACATTTCGCGGCCACCGATGCGGGCCTTCAGTCCGGACACGAGCGGCAGCACGTCTCGCCCGTCCAGGCGCACGACGACATCCTGGACTCGCCCCAGCTTCGCCCCCGACGAATCCAGCAGCGGACTCCCAGCCACGGAGGAAAGATGCACGACAGCATCGGACATGGCCCTGCTCACAGGCTACCTGACCGTTCCGCGGAGCCTAGAAGGCCGGGTTCCCGGGGTCGCCGATCAGCACCGCCTCGGCCTCGCGGTAGCGGTCGTTCATGGCGGGGGTCTCCAGGAAGGTCATGAACAGTCTCGACACGGGCACGAGCTGGCGGGCGAGCAGCGCCGCCTCGGTATCGCTGTCGAAGTGCGACATGGCGACCTCGCGCGAGAAGGTCGCGGCGAGGAGCGACGCGGGGCGACGGTGCTCGAGCAGGCCGATGGCGGCGGTCCCCCGGTACAGCTCGACCGCGGTCAGGCCGAGCAGCGCGGCCAGCTCCTGCAGGAACGCCAGCCGCAGCAGGACGTGCCGGCGGCGGTGCTCGCGGGCGCCGTCGCCGTCGAAGATGGCCTCGTCGCGGACCGCCTTGCCGGCGTAGGGGCACAGCCCCATCTCGGCGATCACGATCGCGTGGCCCTTCACGATCTCGCCGGAGTTGGGGTTGGAGACGTAGGTCGCCGACAGCGCCCGCTCCAGCGCCGCCAGTCCCGTCGCCTCGAGCAATCCCTCCAGCAGCGCCGCCGCGGCGCTGGAGCCCGAACGCTCCTGCACGCAGCTCGCGAGTGCGATCTCGCGCAGGGCCGGCTCGCCGAGGATCGCCGGGCGAATGCGCTCGCGCTCGCGGGCGAGGTCCACCAGCGTCCGCTCGCGGGCCTCCACCACGACGGGGATCGTGATGCGGCGGGCGAGCTCCGCGACGCGCCGCTCGAGCTCGTGCACCTCGCCCCCCTGCAGCGTCTCGCTCCCGCGGGGGAACTGGAAGCGGGCAACGTCCTCGGCCGCCAGCTGCCAGCGGGCCCCGGCGTCCTCGAACGCCCCGACCTCGACCTCGAACTCCCCCCGTGTGCGGTCCACCCCGATCACCGTCACGGGCGTGCGGCGGGGGTCGAGCATGCGGGCGCCGTTCCCCGTCACGAGGTGGGCGAGCGTCCCGGGCTCGAAGCCCTCGTCGCCGGGAGCGTCGGCATCGTGCTGGTAGACGGCACCGGCGGGCCCGGGCGCGTGCGGCTGCTCAGATGTCATCGCCGCGAGCGTAGCCCCAACGGCTCGTCGCTTCGGTGCGGGCGATGCTCGCGCGCCGGCCCCGCTCAGCCGTCCTGGAGTCGCTGCTCGCCCGTGTAGACGTTGACGCTGCCGCGACGGGCGAAGCCTGCGAGGGTCATGCCGCGGTCGTCGGCAAGCTCGATCGCGAGTGAGCTCGGAGCCCCGACGCCGACGAGGACCGGCGCGCCCGCCATGGCGGCCTTCTGGACCAGCTCGAAGCACAGCCGCCCGCTGACGCAGAGGATCGCCCCCGCCAGTGGCAGCCTGCCGTCGAGCAGGGCCCGCCCCACGACCTTGTCCATGGCGTTGTGGCGGCCCACGTCCTCGCGCACGAAGAGCAGCTCGCCCTCGGCGCTGAACAGCCCGGTGGCGTGAAGCCCGCCGGTGCGCTCGAAGGTCGGCTGGCGCAGGCGGTCGGGCAGGTCCGCCAGCAGCGCACGGCTGACCCGGGGTCCGGGCCCGACGACGGGGGCCATCACGCTGAGCTCCTCGAGCGCTCCCTTGCCGCACACGCCGCACGACGAGGTGGCGTAGAAGCGCCTGGCGGCGGGGTCGCGCAGCAGCGGCCCGCTGACCTCGACGATGTTGGCGGCGAAGTCCTCGGTCGGGCCCGCGGCCCGCGGCCCGTCGATCAGGCCCTCGCCGTAGAGGAAGCCGAGCGCCAGCTCCTCGTCGTGGGCGGGCGTGCGCATCGTGATCGCCAGCGGGCGCGCCGTCGACGCGGATCTCCAGCGGCTCCTCGACGACGACCTCGTCGCGCCGGCCGTCGTGCGTGACGGTGACCAGCGTTCGCGCGGTGAGCGCGTCGGTGGGCTCGCTCACGCCTCGGCCAGCGCGGGCGTGGCGGAGCTGTGCTCGGGCATCGGTCGCACGTCCACGGCCACGACCTTGTACTCCGGGCAGGAGGTGTTGACGTCGGCGGAGGCGCCCACGAGCAGGTTCGTCCTGGCCTCGGGGAAGTGGAAGCTCGTGAACACGTGGCCCGGCTCGATGCGGTCGGTGACGCGGCCGAAGAGCTCGACCCGCCCGACGCGGCTGCGAACCGACACCAGCTCGCCGTCCCCGATCCACAACCGGGCGGCGTCGTCGGGATGGATCTCCAGCCAGTCGCGGTCGGCCAGCTGCAGGTTGCCGGTGCGCCGCGTCATGGTGCCGGCGTTGTAGTGCTCGAGGATGCGGCCGGTGACCAGGATCAGCGGGAACTCCTCATCGGCGGCGTCGCCGGGCGGCTTGAAGGGCAGGGCCGCGAATCTGCCACGCCCGCCGGGCTGGGCGAAGCTCTCGCGGTAGAGGATCTCGCTGTCGGTGCCGTCGCGGGCGACCGGCCACAGCAGGCCGCGGGCGCCGAGGCGCTCGTAGTTGACGCCGGCGAATTCCGGCGTGAGCGCCGCGATCTCATCCATCACGTCGCTGGGCCCCCCATAGCCCATCTCGTGCCCGAGCGCACGCGAAACGGAGGTGATGATCTCCAGGTCGGTCCTCGCCTCACCGGGCGGCTCGAGCACCGGCCGCACGAGCTGGATCCGCCGCTCGGCGTTCGTGAACGTGCCTTCCTTTTCGAGGAAGGCCGACGCCGGCAGGATCACATCCGCGTAGGCCGTGGTCTCGTTGGGGAAGATGTCCTGGCAGACGAGGAAGTCGAGCGCCTGCAGCGCCTCGGCGACGTGCGCGCTGTCGGGGTCGGTCTGGGCCACGTCCTCGCCGAAGATGTACATCGCCTTCAGCTCGCCGGCGACGGCGGCGTCGAACATCTCCGGCACCTTGTAGCCGGGGCGCCGCGAGAGCTCGACGCCCCAGGTCGCCTCGAAGCTGCGGGCCACCTGCTCATCGCTCACGGGGCGGTAGCCGCTGTGGGTGTCGGGCAGCGCGCCCATGTCGGAGGATCCCTGGACGTTGTTCTGACCGCGCAGCGGCAGCAGCGCCGAGCCGCTGCGGCCGACCTTGCCGGTGAGCATGGCGAGGTTGCAGATCAGCTGCACGACCTCCGAGCCGTACTTGTGCTCGGTGACCCCCAGACCCCAGATGATCGACGCCTCCGTGGCCTCGCCGTAGAGGTGGGCCGCGAGCTCGAGGTCGGCGCCGGGGATGCCGCTGATCTCCTGGACCGCCCGCGGCGTGTACTGCTCGAGCAGCTCGAGCGTCGCCTCGCTGCCCTCGGTGCGTTCGGCGATGAAGCTCTCGTCGAGCAGCCCGTCTGCGACGAGCACGTGGGCCAGCCCGAGCAGCACCGCCGCGTTCGTGCCCGGACGGGGCGCCAGGTGCAGCTCCCCGTAGTCGGCGAGCTCGATCCGCCGCGGGTCGATCGTCACGAGCTTCAGGCCGCGGAGGGTCGCCTGCTTGATCCTGGCACCCACGACGGGGTGGGCCTGGGTGGGGTTGGCGCCGATGATGATCGCGGCGTCGGCCGCGTCGATGTCGTCGAACGAGCCGGTCGCTCCGGAGAGGCCGAACGAGCGTCGCAGGGCGAAGGAGGTGGGGGAGTGGCACACGCGGGAGCAGTTGTCGATGTTGTTGGTGCCGATCGCGGCGCGCATCAGGCGCGCCATCGCGAAGCAGTCCTCGTTGGTCGCACGCGAGGAGGCCAGGCCCGCGATCGCGTCCGCACCGTGCTCGTCTCTGATCGCCGTCAGGCGGGTGGCGATCGTTTCGATCGCCTCCTCCCAGCTGGCCTCGCGCATGCCGGAGCCGGTGCGGATCAGCGGCTTCGAGAGGCGATCCGGAGACGAAACGAAGCGGTGGGCGAAGCGCCCCTTCAGGCATGCGTGACCCCTGTTGGCGGGCCCCTCCCTGGAAGGCGTGATCGAGAGCAGCTCGCCTGCCACGACGTGGGCCTCCAGGCGGCATCCGACGCCGCAGTACCCGCAGGTGGTCACCACCGAGGATTCAGAGGGCTGGCCCATCATCTCGCTCCCGCTCAAGTGTAAGAAGGCGCCGCTCGATGATCGCGCCCGTGGGGCAGGTGTCCGCGCAGGCGCCGCAGGAGACGCAGCTGGATTCCTGGAAGCCGCTGTCCAACCCGGCGGTCACGTTGCTGTGAAAGCCGCGGCCGGTGACCGTCAGGGCGAAGGCCCCCTGCACCTCGTCGCAGGCCCGCACGCAGCGTCCACAGGAGATGCACAGCTCGTGGCGGAAGGCGAGGTAGGGATGGCGTTCGTCGAGCTCGACCTCGTGGGTCGCGCCCTCGAAGCGGCCACGTGCGAGCCCGAGCGAGGCAGCGACCCTGGCCAGCTCGGTGCTCGGCGCCGGCGGCGCGTCGAGCTCCGAGAGCACCAGCTCGACGACGGTCCGCACGACCCTGGTGGCGGTCGAGTCGCGGGTGTCGATGCGCATGCCCTCCCGGCAGCGGGTGGTGCAGGCCGGCACCGGCGCGGGCGCGCCCTCCAGTCCCACCAGACACGTGCGGCAGGCGCCGAACGGCGCCAGGCGGTCGTCGTAACAGAGCGTCGGCAGCCGCCCGCCGGCCTGCTCGACCGCCTCGAGCACGCTGGCGCCCTCCTGTACATCCAGCTCGACGCCGTCGACGGCCACGCGCATCAGCTCAGCCCCAGCTCCTCGGGGAAATGCTCGAGCAGGCTGCGGATCGGGGCCGGCATGCCGCCGCCGTGGGCGCACAGGCTGGCGACCTCCAATGTCTCCAGCAGGTCCTCGAGCTGGGCTCTGTCGACGGGCGCGTCGGCCTCGAACATCTCGTGCGCCCGCCGCAGCCCGATCCGGCAGGGAAAGCACTTGCCGCAGCTCTCATCGGCACCGAAGCGCAGCAGGTGGCGCGCCAGCGCGCGCATGTCGGTGCGCTCGTCGAAGCCGACGATGCTGCCGTGTCCGACCATGCAGCCCTCGGCCGCGAGCGCATCGAAGTCGAAGGGGGTGTCGAGCTTCCAGGACGGCAGGATGCCGCCGAGCGGGCCCCCGATCTGGACCGCCTTGATGCCCCCGTCGATGCCGCCCGCGAGACCCTCACAGAGCTCGCGCAGGCTCTCCCCGAAGCGGACCTCGTACACCCCCGGGGAGGCGAAGCGCTCGTTGAAGCACACCAGCTTGGAGCCGGCCGAGGCGCCCGGGCTCAGCCGCAGGTAGGCGTCGGCTCCCTGCAGCGCGATGAACGGGATGTTGGCGAGCGTCTCGACGTTGTTGACGACCGTCGGCGCGCCGTACAGGCCACGCTCGGCCGGGAACGGCGGTCGTGCGGACACCGTCCCCCGCAGCCCCTCCAGGCAGGCCAGCAGCGCCGTCTCCTCTCCGACCACATACGAGCCCGCGCCCTCGAGCACCGTCACGTCGAAGCTGAAGCCGCTGCCGGCGATGTCGTTCCCGAGCTGCCCTTCGCGGCGGGCCGACTCGACGGCGCGCTCCAGGGCGGGCTTCGAGCGGGGGTACTCCGAGCGCGTGAGGACGAAGCCGTGGTCGGCCCCGACGGCGTACCCCGCGAGCGCCATCCCCTCGAGTACCAGCTGCGGGTTGCGCTCCATCAGGTACTTGTCGATGTAGGAGCCCGGATCGCCCTCGTCGCCGTTGGCGACCACGAACCTCTGCTCGGCAGCCGCCGAAGCGGCGAAGCGCCACTTCTCGCCCGCCGGAAAGGCGGCCCCGCCACGGCCACGCACGTCGCTCCCGAGCACCTCGCCGAGGAGTTGCTCGGGAGTCATCTGCGCGAGCGCATGGGTCAGCCCGAGCCAGCGCCCGGGCTCGGTCAGCACGGGCTCGGCCAGCGTGCTGTGCCAGTCCGGCTCGGGCGCCTCGCTGGAGTCCGCCGTCAGCGCCCGCTCGACCACGCCGGGACCCGCGTCCACACGGTCGCCCTCGCGGACAGCCGGGGAGGAGTGGCAGAAGCCGAGGCACACGGTCTCGGCCAGCGAAACAGAGCCGTCGGCGCTGCGCGCCCCGAGGTCCACCCCGAGGCCGTCGGCGAGCTCCCGGATGTGGCGGTCGCCGTCGGAGGCGAAGCACGCCGTCCCGGTGCAGACCCTCAGGTGCCGGCGACCCCGCGGCTGGAGCAGGTCGTCGTAGAAGGTCGAGACGCCGTACACCGACGCGACCGGGAGTCCCGACGCCTCGGCCGCCCGCAGGCGGTCCTCGTCGGTGACCTCGCCGTGGTCCTCGACCGCCTCCTTCAGCACCTGCAGGGCGGTGCGAGCCACCGGACCGTGGTGGCGTCGGATCAGCTCGACGAGGTTGCCCGACATCTCCTCGGCAGCCTACTTCCGCCCGGATCGATGTCGGCCGTGACCTGCGACGTTGAGTAATGCCCCGTGCGAGACTCGAACTCGCCCCACCGGATTAAAAGTCCGGCGCTCTGCCAGATGAGCTAACGGGGCCCGACTGGCGCACAGTCTAGGGCTGTTCGCTGGACGCGACGTCGAGCAGTTGCTCGATCCGGGTCAGCTTGACCCGGGGGCGGCCCGCCTGCTCGCCGAGCGCGCGCTCGTGGCGGTCGATCGCCTCCCAGCCGCTGTAGGTGACCAGCTCCGGCTGGCGCGAGCGGAGCAGCTCCTCGACCTCCTCGGCCGCCGCCCGACTCGGGACGTGGCCGGCGGCGCGGCTGCCGTTCGCGGCTGCGGGGTCGATCAGGGGCGCAAGATCGGCCAGGATCGCATCGACGGTCTCCTGGGCGTCCTTCTTGTTGGTCCCGATCACCCCCGTGGGTCCCCGCTTGATCCAGCCCACGACGAACTCTCCCGGGATCGCCTGCCCGGTGTCCGGGTCGAGCACCCGGCCGCTCTCGTTCGGGATCACCGCCGAGCGCTCGTCGAAGGGCACGTCCGGCAGGGCGATGCCGCGGTAGCCGATCGCCCGGAACACGAGGCCCGCCGGCAGCGTCTCGTGCTCCTCGGTGGCGCGTGCCCGCAGGTTCCCCTCGTCGTCGGCGACCAGCTCGTTGCGGACCAGCTCGACGGCGCCCAGGCGGCCCGACTCGTCGGCGATCAGCTGCCGTGGGGGAGAGCAGGAAGCGCAGCACGATCCGCTTCGGGCGGCCCTGCGGCTCCCGGGCGGCGTAGTCGCGCAGGATCTCGACGTTGCGCCTGGCGGTCGTGTCGACGTTGGGGTCCTCCACTGCGAGCGCCCGCTCGAGTTCGTCCTCGTCGACGATCACGTCGGCTTGCTCGAGATCGGCGAGCTCGATCAGCTCGGGGTTGGTGAAGGCCGCCTGGGCCGGTCCCCGCCGCCCGAGCACCTGGACCTCGCGCACGCTGTTGCGACCGAGCACCTCGAGGGCGTGGTCGGCTGTGTCGGTCGGCGCCAGCTCCTCGGGAGCCAGCACCAGCATCCGCGCCACGTCGAGCGCCACGTTCCCGTTGCCGATGACCACGGCCCGCTCAACCGACAGCAGCTCGACCTCCATGTCGCTGAAGTCGGGGTGGCCGTTGTACCAGCCCACGAACTCCGTGGCCGCGTGGGAGCCGGGCAGGTCTTCGCCGGGGATCCCCAGCTCCCGGTCAGACGGCGAGCCGGTCGCGTACACGACCGCGTGGTAGCGCTCGAGCATCTCCGCGCGGGACACGTGCTCCCCGAAGGTGACGTTGCCGAAGTAGCGGAAGCGGGGGTGGGCGGCGGTCTTCTCGTACACCCGCGTGACCGACTTGATCTTCGGATGGTCGGGGGCGACTCCCGAGCGGACCAGCCCCCAGGGGGTTGGCAGACGCTCGATCATGTCCACCTCGAGGCGATCGCCGGAGGCCTTCAGCAGGTGTCCCGCGGCGTAGAACCCGGCGGGACCGGATCCGATGACGGCGACGCGGATTGGTGTGTCGTTGCTCATGTGACGCTGAGAGGCGATGGGCGCGGCCCGACTCGAACGGGCGACCCCCTCGGTGTAAGCGAGGTGCTCTAGCCAGCTGAGCTACGCGCCCTGGTGGGGCTAAGGCTAGCGACAGCCCGCCGAGCTGCCGCGTAGCTTCCCGAGCCGCGATGACCCGCCGGCGCCGACTCAGCCTGCCCTGGCTGCTCCTCTACCTGGCCGCAGCCGTTGTGGTGCTGCTCGCCCTCGCCCAGCTGCTGCTGCCCCGCATCGCCGAGAGCCGTATCCGCTCGCGGCTGGATCGCTATGGCACGGTCCACAGCGTCCACGTGAGCGCGTGGCCGGCGATCGAGCTGCTGTGGGGGGACGCCGACTCCGCCAAGGTGCAGGCGGGCACGCTCGCGCTCAGCACCGCCCGGGCGGCGACGCTGCTGCACGAAGCGAAGGGGATCTCGACTATCTCCTTCAATGCCGCCGGCGTCCGTCTCGGGAGGCTGCGGCTGACTGCGTGTGAGTCTGACCAAGCACGCAGACAGGCTCAGTGCGAGCGGGCCACGTGAGCGGCGCGGACGTCCGCGCGGCCCTGCCTCCGGGAGTGACGCTGCGGCTGCTCGGCAGCGAGAACGGCAGGGTGATGGTGCGGGCTGCGGGCGCCCTGTTCGGGTTTGGGGCCTCCCTGGATGCCGTCGCGGAAGCCAGCTCGGGGCGCCTCATCGTGCGCCCTGAGCCCTCGATGTTGGGCACGGTGCGGATCACGCTGTACTCGGATCCGCGGGTGTACGTGGTCGGAGTCTCGGCGAGAGCCGTGTCCAGCACCCCGCCCAGTTACCGGGTGGGCCTCACGGCGCTGTTGCGGTGAGCGCCGCGCCGCTCAGGCCGCCGCGGGGACGTCCGCCGGGGCGGCGGCCGTGGTGGCGGGTGCGACGCGCATCGGCATGCCCTCGCGCGGGCTGATGGTCGGCATCTGGCGGATCGTCAGCGCGAAGTCCGCAGGCAGAGAGAGCGTGACCCGGCCCAGCAGCAGCGTCGCGATGGCCCGCACCTCGAGCTGCCCGAAGCGCATCCCGATGCAGGTCCGGGAACCGCCGCCGAAGGGTACGTAGGCGCCCTTCGGGAGCGCCGCCTTGGCCTCCGGGGTGAAGCGCTCGGGGCGAAACGCCTCGGGCGCCTCGAACACGTCGGGAAGGTGGTGGGAGGCCCACGAGCTGTAGTTGACGAACGCTCGAGCCGGGACCGTGTGGCCTTCGAACTCGAACTGCTCAACCGCCCTGCGGGGGCCCACCCAGGCGGGCGGGTACTTGCGCAGCGTCTCGTCGATCACCATCTCCAGCTCGGGCAGCTCGCCGCCGAGCAGCTGCGAGGCGCTCGGCCGGCCGTCGGCGAGCAGGCGCTCCTGCTCGGCCACCAGGCGGCGGCCGATCTCAGGCTGGTGGGCGAGCTCGTAGAACATGAACGACACGGTCGAGGTCGTGGTGTCGTGGCCCGCGAACAGCAGCGTCATGACCTCGTCGCGGATCTGCACGTCGCTGAGCGTGGCGCCGTCCTCGTCGTGGGCGTCGAGCAGCAGGCTGAGGATGTCGCTCCCGCGCCTGCCGTCCCTGCGGCGGGAGGAGATCTCGCCGTAGATCATCGCGTCGAGCTTGCGGGCGGCCCGCTGCATCCGCGCCCAAGGGCTGCGCCGGTCGCGACGCACCCTCAGCAGGTACTCGCTGGCGTAGAACGCGAGCGCCTCCTCGAAGGTCGCCGCGGCGTCGATCGAGCGCGCCGTCTCGCCGTCGGGGTCCACCCCGAAGAGCGCCCTCATGGCGATCCTCATGGCCAGGTGCCGGGTCCACGTGTAGAGGTCCACGGTCGTGCCCGGCACGAGCTCCGCGACGGCACGCTCGGCCTCCTCCAGAACCACCTCCACCGAGGCCTCGAGGTGCTCGCGGTGGAAGGCGGGCAGCATGATCCGGCGCGAGCTGCGGTGAAAGTCGCCGTCGATCGTCAGCAGCCCGTCGCCCATCAGGCCGATGAGGTCGCGGAAGTGGCCCTCCCGCCAGAGGAAGTTGGAGGCGTGGGAGACGAGCATGTAGTGGTTGGCGGCGGGCCCGAGCATGAACACCACGTTGCTGTGAAACAGCCGCACGGTGAAGATCGGTCCGTAGCGCTCGTAGCACTCGAGCAGGATCTCCAGCGGTTCGTCGGCGAAGCGTTTCGTCCGCGACAGCGACAGCCTCGTCTCGCCGGGCGGGAACGGCACCTGCGCGCGGCGCTCGTCCCGAAGGTCTTCGAGCAGGACCCCGAACGGGTTCACGTCGACCATCGGCGGGGGACCCTGGAGCTGCATCCGCCCCTAGCCTAGAGGAGCGACTGGCTGCGTGGCCAGTCGGTGGCGGCGCCCGGGTCGCCGTCGTCGTTGTGGCGCCCGCTCGGACGCCGCTACGATTGGCTGGCAACGCGACGCCCGCGGGGGCGTAGCTCAGCAGGTTAGAGCGCTGCCCTGTCACGGCAGAGGTCGCGGGTTCGAGTCCCGTCGCTCCCGCCTATCGCCCTAGCCGCGGCGCGCCCAATACCAGGGCGCATCGTGGCCGGGCACATTCACCCCGAGCGTGTCCTTGACCGGACCGCTCGGATTCCTAAGCGGAGACGCGCCTGCCTTGTTCGCCGGCGATCAGCTTCTCCTCGAAGGTGAAGCCGCTTTCCAGGGCACGTCGGACCGGGCAAGTCTGCGCCACCCGTTGGAGGCGTCGGACCTGCTCGGCGGCAAGCCCCGGGGGGAGGTGGATGTCGACCTCCATCCGGCGTGGCACCGCGTCCGTGTCGTAGCGCACATCGACGCCGATCTCGCCCAGCTCCCAGCCTCGGTTGCGGGCGTACATCGCAATCATCGTGGAGACGCACGAGGCCAGCGTCGCCGCCAGCAGCTCGTGTGGGGCCGGCCCCTCGTCGGTGCCGCCGAGGGCGATCGGCTCGTCGGTGACGATCGTGTGGCGGTCGTTGACCACCACGAGGTGCTTGAGACCTCCATCGGTCCGCCGGGCTGTGGCTGTCATGGCCATCTCACTTCAATCCTCTCTGCTGCGGCCCGCGTCTTGCTCCGCGGCAACTACGCGATCTCGTCGGTGGTGGTCCGCTTACTGCACAAGTGTACAACTGATTAGTTGTGATACCATCGGATCGTGAGCACACGGGTAGAAGTCCCCCACCCGGTCCCGCCGGCCCTCGCGGAGCTGATCGCCGAGCGCTTTCGCGTCCAAGCACCTCGGGGTGCTGCTCAAGGCAGGGCTCCTGAGTAGACGCAAGCAAGGATGGGAACTTCTCCGTGTACGAGATCGCCGACGACAGCGTGTTCGAGCTTTGCGAGCACGTCTGTGGAGGCCTTCGGAGGCAGCTCGACGAGCTCGACGCCCTGCTCGGGCCCGATGAGGGGTAGGGCTTCGTGAGCGTCGCGACAGCACGACACGCCGAGGCAGGACCAGCCCCTCCGGGCGACACCACGGCGCAGTTGGGACCGATCGGCCGGCTCGGCGGCTGGACCGCGGCCCATTTCAGGGTCGTGCTGAGCGCCTGGATAGTGATCGCCGTCGGGCTCGGGTTCTTCGCCCCGCGGGTGGAGACAGCGCTTTCGGGTGTCGGCGCACGGGCGTGGTATCTGCCCGCGTGGGCACGCCGCGTGCTGCCGAAGGTGCGGTTCGGTCACGGCTAGGCGCGGCCCGTCGGCACAATCCGCTGACCCCGATCCGAGAGGAGCAGCATGCAGCTTGAGTGGTACGGCCAGTCGGCCTTTCGTCTCAGCACACCCGACAAGACCGTCGTGATCGACCCGTTCGGGGACCTCGCGCCGATGCGCGAGCGGGGGATGCGGTGGGACTACCCGGCGATCGAGGCCGTCAACGCGGATCTCCTGCTCGTCACCCACGAGCACTTCGACCACAACGGCGTGGAGGCGGTCGGTGGCGAGCCCGTGGTCCTGCGCTCGACGGCCGGCAAGCTCGACTCACCCGTCGGCGAGGTGACCGCTGTCGCCTCCGAGCACGATCAAGCCGCCGGCACCGAACGCGGCCCCAACACGGTGTTCGTATTCGAGCTCGACGGCCTGCGCATCTCTCACTTCGGCGACTTCGGCCAGAGCGCCCTCCGTGACGAACAGGCGGCCGCCATCGGGAGCGTGGACCTGCTCATCGTGCCCGTCGGCGGGGGCCCCACGATCGGCGCTGAGCAGGCGCACGAGATCGTGGACCGTCTGCAACCACGGTGGGTGGTGCCGATGCACTACCGCACCCACCGCATCGAGTTCCTGGAGCCGGTCGACGACTTCCTCGAGCGCGCCGCCCACGTTCATCGCCTCGACGGCCCCTCGCTGGAGACGGCCGAGCTGCCCGCGGAGGATGGGCCCGTGGTCGTCGTACCCGCCGTCCCCTAGGAGCTGCGCGGTTCCGGCCGTCGGCGCGCGGCTTTCCCTCGTCATGAGGTTTGGCGGGGGAGAGCGGCCATGCCCGCCCTCCCCCGCCCACGCGCCGTCGCCGTCAGACGGCGCAGTCCCGGGAGCGGGGCGCCCGAGATCCGGGGCCCGCTACTTGATGACCTTGCCTTTGCCGTTCAGCGTGAACCAGCTGCCGCCGAAGGCCGCAAAGCCGACGTAGCTGGTTTCGGCCGGGCCGAGGTCTTTGCTGTAGGTGTAAAGCGGGTGCTTTTTGTAGGTCACCTGTCTTTCGCCGCCCGGCAACGTGGTCGTGCCGATGAGCTTCGACTTCAGGCCCATTCCCACGGTCGGCAGTTCGCCTTCGGCAACCTCGAGCGGCGGCCAGATCGCGGGGCAGCTGCCGTAGATGCCGTTGATGAGGACGCAGTGGTCGACGTGTTTCTTGTCCGCGGTGAAGATGTAGAGCGTGAAGCCCGCTTCGTTGGTGATGATCGGCCCCAGCATCGTTTCCCGCAGTTCGACGGTCGCGGCCTGGGAGGCCACCGGCACGGTGGCGAGCGCCGCAAGGCTCGCTCCCGTGACCATCACGCAGGCCACCAGCATCTTGATTCGTTTCATCTGATCCTCCCGTTGCTTGCTTGTCGCCGCCCGGAAGTGCCCTCCGGGCGGCTTACAACCCCCTCGACGAGGCTACTTGACCAGTTTGCCTTTGGCGGTTAGGCCGTACCAGTAGCCGTTGAAGGCGAATGCGCCGATGTAGGCGACCTGGCCGGGCATCGAGTCGCCGACGTACGTGTACAGCGGTTTCTTTTTGAACGTGACCTGTTTGCCGCCGCCGGGCAGTTCGGTCGTGCCGAGGGCCTTGGCCTTGATGCCTTCCCCGGCCGTGGGCATGCCCACGACTTCCAGGGCGGGCCAGAACGTGGAGCATTTCTGCCCCCCACTTCGATGCTCACGCAGTGATCCTGGTGTTTCTTGTCGGCCGTGAACACGTACAGCGTGAAACCGGCTTCGTCCACGAGGATCTTGCCGCGTTCCGTTTCCCGGACTTCGACCGTGGCGGCCTGTGCGGCCATCGGCACGGCTCGCGAGCGCCGCGAGGCCTGCGCCCGTGACCAGTGTGCAGGCCACCAGCATCTTGAGTCGCTTCATCTCTCTTCCTCCGGTCGCTTTGGTTTGAGCCCGGAAGTGCGCCGGGCGGCGGACAAGGCCCTCCGGACCTTGAGGACTCCGCTGCCGCGCAGAACTTCCCGCCGGCCGAACCGTTTCCCGGCGTCCGGAGTTTGCGGCCCCGGGCGCCCGGGAGCGGGCCGGAGCGGTTGACGGGCCGCTCGACGCCGCCATAGATTGGCCGCCTGGCGTCCGGGGGCGGGGATGCGAGCGCGCGGTGTCCGCCCCACGGGCGAAATCGCACTCGAGGGGAGAACCACAAGATGGCAAGCACCAAGCGCATCATCGCGATGCTCGTATTCGGCGCCGGGCTGCTGCTGCCGGCCGCCGCGGCCGTGGCCGCACCGCAGTACGTCGCGCTCGGAGATTCGTACTCGTCCGGCGTCGGCACCCGCGTCTTCTACGAAGAATCGGGGGAATGCGACCGCAGCCCCGACGCGTACGGGCCGAAGATCGCCGCCGCGAAGGGCTACACGCTGAACTTCGAAGCCTGTGGCGGCGCCAAGACGCCGGAAGTCAACTCCAAACAGCTCGGCAACCTCAGCGCCACCACGAGCCTCGTGACGATCACGATCGGCGGCAACGACGCCGGCTTCAGCAACGTGATCATCAACTGCGCGCTCTACTACTTCACCTGCGGGAGCGCCATCGGCGAAGCCAACGAATTCATCAAAAACAAACTCCCGGCGCTGCTGGAAACGACCTACAAAGACATCCGCGCCAAGGCCACCACGGCGAAGGTCGTCGTGCTCGGGCTACCCGAAGCTGTTCACGGCGGAAGGCAAGACGTGCAACGTCAACTTCCTGACGTCGGGCAACGAGAAGAAAATGAACGAAACGGCCGTGCTGCTCGACAGCGTCATCAAGGCGCGTGCGGAAGCGGCCAAATTCACGTTCGTGAACCCGACCAGCGCCTTCGAACCCCACGAGGTGTGCTCGTCGTCGGAGTGGCTCAACGGCCAGTCGAACCCGCTGGGCGAAAGCTACCACCCGAACGTCTCCGGTCAGGCCGAGTTCACCACCCTCGTCGAGGGCGTGCTCTAGGCACTGCGGTCGCCTCGCCCGCGGGACCTCGCGTCTCGCGGGCGGGCGCGCCCAGCCATGCGCCTAGCCTTCGATCGTGACCAGTGTCCCGATCGGGGTGTAGGGGTAGATTTTCGCCGAGGCGTCCAGCGGGAGCTCGACGCAGCCGAGGCTCTGCGGGCTGCCGAAGGAGGCGCGGTCGAAGTTGTGCAGCGCGTCGCCGCCGTTGAAGTAGCTGATCCATTTGATCCCCGGGTCTGAGTAGTGGGACCCGTCGGGGTTGGTCCCGCTCATCGTCCCTTCCGGGATGTGCTCGAACACGGGGTAGGTGCCGAGCGCGGTTTCCGCGCCGGAGATGCCGGTGTTGGCCGGCGAGACGAGGATCGTGTGGCCCGCGTGCCAGAGGGTCGCGGTCTGCGGTACTTCGCGATGCACGTACACGTAGCTATAGCCTTCCGACAGGCGCTTGTGGGCGAGCGAGTCGGCGATCAGCTTGCCGCCACACGGTCGCGCCGGCGACCCCGTCGGCGGTCATTTCGTTGACGTTCTCGAACTTCATCACGGCGCCCCGCACGATCGTGTTCGCCTGACCGGCCGCCCACAGCGCCTGCAGCTGATGGGGGGTGTTGGGATAGCGCCAGTGGAAGCTCCCCGGGGGCGGTTCCACGGCCGCCTGCACCTGCGCTCGCGCCGTCCGGCCCACGTGGTGGTGGCCCGACGGCTGCCACACCAGCGGCAGGTATCCCTGCTCGGCCAGCAGCTGCTGCAGTCGCAGCATCGATCCGGACGGAACCGTCCACTGGACCTGGCTGGTGTCTTCAAGGCCGGAGCCCGAGCTCGAGGTCACGCTCACCCGGTGCGGGATCGTCATGGTCAGCTCTGCGCCCAGGGGAGCCCCGAAGCCCGCCGGCCTGAACACGAGCGTGTGCGAATCGGGTTCGCTCCAGCTCCCGGGCGTGTAGGGCGACAGCCTGGGGTGGTGGCCGCCGAGGACTTCCGAGACCGGCTTGGAGAAGGTCAGGTAGATGGGACCGGCCGGTGTGATCCGGCTCGACGGCGCGGGATAGGTCGCCATCACCGGGTAGTGGGAGGGCGGAAACCAGCTCACAGCCGTGGGCTTGCCGACCGACTCCCACGAGCGCGGTGCCGCTGCCACCTGGACGGTTCCCGTGGGCGGCTGGGCTCCGAGCGACACCGACCGTGTCCCGGGCGCCAGCGTGCGTCGCCTCAGCCCGCGCGGGCCGCGGTAGACGACTTCCCTCACCGGTTCCTGGAAGGCGACCCTCACATCCGAGCCGTCGTGGACGGTCATCCACTGCTGGCTCACGGCCGACACCGGGGTGGTGAGGGTGAGGCGGACGGTGTGGCGCTTCCCCAGCGCCCAGCCGATCCAGCCCGGCCGCTGGACCGTCACCAGCACCGTCAGAGGTGTTCCCGGCGCCAGCTTGCGCAGCGGCGTCAGACGTCCGTCCTTGACCGCGATCGGGATGTGCCCGCCGTGCGGGCCGAGCGCTTCGAGGTGCTCGATCGTGCCACCGAGCGGCTTCACGTCGACCTGCGCGAGCGCCGAGGCGTCCCGTGCCAGCGTCACGCCTGAGAGCAGCACCACGACCACCACCAGCGCGACCAGAAGCGCGAGAACCGTCACCAGCGCCGCGATGAACGTGCGCCGAGGGCTGCGGGTAGGGGCTATGTGGCGCTCTGGGGATGCGACCGCCATCCGCAGGAAGGATACGACTGTCACACCCGGACAAAGCCGGCAGAGCGGGCCGCCGCCGGCTTTGGCGGCCCGCCCCGTCGGCTGTGCTGCGCGCGTCCGGTGTCAGGCGCCGGGCGTTTCGGCCCCCGGCGGGGGTCCGCCGTGGCCCGGTGCTCCGCCGTGCCAGGGTCCTTCCGGATGGAAGGAGGAGTCGGCGGCGAACACGGTCGTCCCTTCCGAGGAGGAGGAGACCATCACGTGGTCTCCGGCCGCGAGTGCGCCCAGCGTGCTGCTCTTGCCGTCGAGCGTCACGGTGGCTCCGGAGGGGATGGTCAGGGTCACCGTCTTGTAGGTGACCGAGTTGGCTTCCTCGGTGACTTCGATCGTGCCGGCGCCGGCGTCGACCGACTTGATCTTGCCGTTGTCGGTCGTGAGCGTGATGAACCCGTCACCTTTCTTGTTCAGCACGACGCTTTCGGAGTGAACGCCGCCGTGTCCTCCGCCGGGCCCCGGCGGTCCGCCCGGCGCCCGGCCTTCACCGGCCCCGCTGGCGGTCGCGTGGCGGGTGGCATGGCTGGTGGTGCTCTTGGACTTCGAGCTACCGGCTGCGAGCGCGGTGGCGACCGCGGCAAGCGCACACACGCCGCTCACGGCGGCGATGAGAATCAACCTTCTTGGCATTTCTACCTCCGTCTGGATCGCTGAAGCGGGGCCACGGGGCCCCGCCATCTCGTCAGTCAGGCTCGGGCCGGCGCCTCACACGACCGTCCGGGGAGGCTGTGAGTTGTGCGCGAAGCCGGCGGCGCATCCCCCGCGCGGGCCATGCGGCACCGACCTGCGCGCTAAGGCAACTTTCAGGCTCCGTGTAGGAAGCGCTTAGACACGTCCTTCACGATGTGCTGCATGTCAGTCCCCGCGACCGATTCCCTCCATGACAGCGCACCCGCCGCCGCCGGCGCACCCGTTCCGGCACGGCGACGGCGGGCGGCGCACCCCGGCGCGCACCTGAGCGTGGTTCCCGCGCCGGCAGGGGTGGCCGTGGAGGTGGTGATTCCCGTCTACAACGAGGAGCACGTCCTCGCCGAGTCGGTCCTCACCCTCCACGAGCACATGGCGCGGGAGTTCAACTTCCCCTTCCGGATCACGATCGCCGACAACGCGAGCCTCGACGCCACCCCCACGATCGCCCGCTCCCTGGCGAGCCGGCTTGAGCAGGTCCACTGCCTGCGCCTAGAGCGCAAGGGCCGCGGACACGCGCTGCGAGCGGCCTGGAGCGCCAGCGAGGCGGACGTGGTCGCCTACATGGATGTGGACCTGTCCACCGACCTGAGCGCCCTCGGCGACCTGCTCACCCCGCTGCTGGAGGGTCGCGCCGACGTGATGATCGGCTCCCGCCTTGCGCCGGGAGCCGAGGTCACCCGAGGTCTGCGCCGCGAGCTCATCTCGCGCTCCTACAACATCCTCCTGCGCGGCTCGCTCGGGCTCGGCATCTCCGACGCCCAGTGCGGCTTCAAGGCGATCCGCCGGGACGTCCTGACGCCCCTGCTGGACCTCGTGCAGGACGACGCCTGGTTCTTCGACACCGAGCTCCTCTACCACGCCCGCCGTAGCCGCCTCGCGATCCATGAGGTCCCCGTGCGGTGGGTCGAGGACACGGATTCCCGTGTACAGATCCTCACCACCATGCGCGAGGACCTGCAGGGAATCCATCGCCTGCGTCGCGCGCGCCGCCGCCCCCCCTTGGTGGCGCGCGCGGGCAGCCCGCTCAATGCGGGGCTTCTCAGTCGACCCAGTCGAAGGACCGCGTGACGGCCTTCTTCCAGCGCGCGTAACGACGTTCGCGCTCGGCCGCGTCCAGCTGGGGCTCCCAGCGGCGATCCTCCCGCCAGCGCTCCCGCAGCTCGTCGAGGTCCTTCCAGAAGCCCACCGCCAGGCCGGCCGCGAAGGCGGCCCCCAGGGCCGTCGTCTCGCTGACCTTCGGCCGCACCACCGGCACCCCGAGCACGTCTGCCTGCAGCTGCATCAGCAGCGCGTTGGCCGTCATCCCTCCATCCACCCGCAGCTCCCCCAGCGGCGCCCCCGCCGCGGCGTTGGCCTCATCGACCACCTCCCGGCTCTGCCAGGCCGCAGCCTCCAGGGCCGCCCGCGCGATGTGGCCCCGGTTGGCATACGCGGTCAGGCCCACGATCACCCCGCGTGCGTCTTCGCGCCAGTAGGGGGCGAACAGCCCCGAGAAGGCCGGGACGATGTACACGTCCCCGGTGTCCTCCACGCTCAGCGCGAGCTCCTCCACCTCGGCGGCGCTCGAGATCAGACCGAGGCGGTCGCGTAGCCACTGGATCAGGGATCCGGTGACGGCGATCGAGCCCTCGAGTGCGTAGTGCGCGCGCTGGGCGCCGAGCCGGTACGCGACGGTGCTCAGCAGCGTCTGCGAGGTCGGCCGCTCGGGGCCGGTGTTGAGGAGCACGAACGAGCCGGTCCCGTAGGTGTTCTTCGCCTCTCCCGCCGAGAAGCAGCACTGTCCGAACAGCGCCGCCTGCTGGTCGCCGAGGATGCCCGCCAGCGGCCGGCCCGCGAGGGCGCCCTCGCGGATCTCGCCGTAGGTCTCGCTGGAGGAGCGGATCTCGGGCAGCAGCCCTCGCGGCACCCCCATCAGCTCCAGGCTGGGCTCGTGCCAGTCGAGGCTCTCCAGGTCCATCAGCAGCGTGCGGCTGGCGTTGGTCACGTCGGTGAGGTGGGTTCCACCTCGGGGTCCTCCGGTCAGCTTCCACACCAGCCAGCTGTCGATCGTCCCGAACGCCAGCTCTCCCCGCTCTGCGCGCTCGCGCGCGCCCGGGACCTGCTCGAGCAGCCACGTCAGCTTCGTCCCCGAGAAGTAGCCGGCCAGCGGCAGTCCCACCCGCGCCCGCAGCCGATCCCGGCCTCCGTCCGCGGCCAGGCGGCGCACGATCGGCTCCGTGCGGGTGTCCTGCCAGACGATCGCGTTGTGGATCGGCTCGCCGCTCTCGCGATCCCACACCACCGTCGTCTCCCGCTGGTTGGTGATGCCCACCGCCTCCACCTGTCCCGCATCGACGCCGGCGCGGTTGAGCCCGGCCTCGATCACCTCGCAGGTGCGCTGCCATATCTCCAGCGGGTCGTGCTCGACCCAGCCCGCCCGCGGAGTGATCTGCTCGTGCTCGCGCTGGTCGCTGGCGACGAGCGTGCCGTCGCGGTCGAAGAGGATGAAGCGGCTGCTCGTGGTGCCCTGGTCGATGGCCCCGACGTAGCCCGGCATCGGCCCCGTGCCCCGCTACCTAGGTTCCGCCGCCGGGGGAAGGCCGGGAAGGCGGGTCGTCCCCGTCCCCGTCGCCGTCCCCTCCCGTCAGCCGCGCCCACGGGTTGGGCACAGGTCCCCGCGGCTCCACCGCCCAGTCCGCGTACGCCTCCGCGGGGTCGTCGGTGGGGGTCTGCACGGACGCGTCGTACTTCGCGGCCAGCTCGTTGACCGGGTAGTGCGGGCGGTCCTCACGGCGCGAGCCGATCATCAGCACCGCGGACGGTCCCTCGCCGGCGCCCACGAAGACGTGCTCCGCTCCCGCCGGGCAGTGCACGAAATCCCATTGCCGCAGCATGTGCTCCTCGCCGTCGAGGATCACCCTGCACTCGCCGAACAGGACGAGGAAGTCCTCCTGGACGGGCTCGGAGTGATAGCGGCAGGCCGGCACGCCCGGCTCCATCACCTGGATGTTGACGCCGGTGTCGGGCCACGTGAGCCGCTCGCCCTCGAAGTCGATCCTCGTCCCCCGGCGCGGATGGCCGATGGCCAGGGCCTCGGACGCGTTGACGATAAACGCCTTGTCCACGCCGCCAAACATACCCGCGGCGGGCCGACCGGCCTCCCCCGGCGGCCGCCCCGGGGAGCTCCTCGCAGCCGGGAGCCCGAGCCCGCAGCGTGCGAGATAGAGTCGCCGTCCGATGGACTTCGGAGTCGGTTACTTCCCCACCCACGACGGCGTCGATCCGGCCACCTTCGCTCGGCTCGTCGAGGAGCGGGGGCATCGCTCGCTGTTCTTTCCCGAGCACACCCACATCCCCGCCAGCCGCGAGACCCCCTACCCGGCGGGTGGGGAGCTGCCCCGGGTCTACTCCCACACGTATGACCTGTTCGTGTCGCTGGCCGCCGCGGCGACCGCCACCAGCACGCTGCGGATCGCCAGCGGCATCTGCCTGGTGATCGAGCGTGACCCGATCGTCACCGCCAAGGAGGTCGCGAGCGTCGACCACCTCTCCGGGGGCCGCCTGGACTTCGGCGTGGGCGCGGGCTGGAATCGCGAGGAGATGCGCAACCACGGCACCGACCCACGCACCCGCATGGAGCTGATGGCCGAGCGGGTGGAGGCGATGAAGGCGATCTGGACCGAGGAGGAGGCGAGCTACCAGGGCCAGTACGTGAACTTCGAGCGGATCTGGAGCTGGCCCAAGCCCGTCCAGCGTCCGCACCCGCCCGTGCTCGTCGGCGGCAACGGCCCCACCGTGCTCGACCGCGTGCTGCGCTTCGGCGACGGCTGGATGCCCAACAACACCGGTGAAGACCTCCTCCGGCGCGCCGAGGAGCTGTGGGCCCGCGCCGATCGTCCACTCGAGGTGGTCGTGATGGGAGCACCCGCGAAGGCCGAGCAGCTCGAGCAGTTCGAGCGGGCCGGGATCGGACGCGCCGTGCGCTGGATCCCCTCGACGGCGCTCGGCCCGGCCGAGCAGGCGCTCGAGCGCTGGGAGCGCGCGATGGCCGAGTTCCAGGGCAGCTAGAAGCGAGCGCGCAACAGCCGCCATCGGCCGGTGCCCGCCCGGGCGCCCGGGTCGCCGTGCCACGCGCGCTATAATGCTTGCTGGCAAGCAAGTAATTTCGGGAGCGACCACGACGGCACAGACACGATGACCTCCGGCGCCACGTCGCCGGCAGCAAAGCGGGCTTCCGCCGGGCCTCGCCAGCAGGAGCGCAGCGACCGGCTGCGGGCCGTGATCGGCCAGCTCTCGCGACGCCTGCGGGGCACCGCGGCGGGTGCGGACCTGACCCCCTCGCAGACCTCGATCCTCTTCACCGTCGTGCGCAAAGGGCCGATCGGCCTGTCCGAGCTGGCGGAGCTCGAGAGCATCAACCCGACGATGCTCTCCCGCATCACCGCCCACCTCGCCGAGAAGGGTCTGCTGCTGCGCACCGTCGACCCCGCCGACAGGCGCGCCGCCAGGGTCGCCGCGACGGCTGCCGGACGGCGCCTGCGCGAGCGCATCCACCGCGAGCGCACCGCGGCGCTGGCCGCGCATCTGCAGGAGCTGGACCGCGGCGAGCGCGAGTTGCTGTGGCAGGCGCTGCCGGTGCTCGAGGAGCTCGCCGAGCGGCTCGGGGAGGTCGGGCGATGAACCGTGCGCGCGCGGCCGGCCGGACGACCTTCGCGGCGCTGTCGGTGCCGAACTACCGCCGCTACATCTCCGGCCAGGCGATTTCCCTCAGCGGCACCTGGATGCAGATGGCGGCCCAGTCCTGGCTGGTGCTGACGCTCAGCGGCTCCGCCACCACGCTCGGCGTGATCGTGGCCCTGCAGACCCTGCCGGTGCTGCTGCTCGGCCCCTACGGAGGGGTTGTCGCCGACCGCGTCGACAAGCGCCGCCTGATGATCGCCCTGCAGGCCGCGATGGGGCTGCAGGCGCTGATCCTCGGCGTGCTCACGATCACGGGCGCCGTCACGCTCTGGGAGGTCGGCCTGCTGGCCGCGCTGCTCGGGCTCAACAACGCCTTCGAGTCCCCCGCCCGCCAGGCCTTCATGCTCGAGATGGTCGGCCCGGGAACGCTGCGCAACGCCGTCAGCCTCAACTCCGTGCTCGTGAACGTCGCGCGTGTGGTCGGTCCGGCGCTGGCCGGGATCCTGATCGCGCTCAGCGGCGAGGGCGTGTGCTTCCTGCTCAACGCCACCAGCTTCGCGGCCGTGATCGCCTCGCTGCTGACGCTCGACCGCGCCGCCATCAATCCGAGCGAGCCGAGCCCGCGCAGCCCGGGGCAGCTGCGGGAGGGCCTGCGCTACGTCGCCGGGGTCCGCGACCTCGCCGTGCCGCTGGCGATGATGGCGCTCGCCGGGGCGCTCGCGTACGAGTTCCAGGTCACGCTGCCCGTGATGGCGAGCCGGGCCCTGCACGCCGGTCCCGGCGGCTTTGGCTTCATGACCGCCGCGATGGGACTCGGAGCGGTGGTGGGCGGGCTGGTCGTGGCCGCCCGCGGGCGCACCGGCCTGCTGCCGCTGACCCTCGCCGCCGCCGCCTTCGGGGTGCTGCTGCTCGGCGCTGCGGCGGCTCCGTCGCTGGCGGTCGAGCTGGTGGCGCTGGCGCTGGTCGGGGGCGCGAGCATCTCCTTCATGTCGACCGGCAACTCGACGCTCCAGCTCGCCACGGCCCCGAACATGCGCGGCCGCGTGATGTCGCTGTGGTTCGTCGCCTTCCAGGGCTCGACCCCGATCGGCGGCCCCATCGTGGGCTGGGTGATGGCCCAGGCCGGCGCCCGGGCGGGCCTCGGCGTCGGCGCGATCACCTGTCTGCTGGTGGCCGCGCTGGGCGTGCTGGCCATGCGCCGCACGCGCCCCACGAGCTATTCCGGCGAGCTCGCCCCCGGCGGCGCCTAGCTCCTTGCAGGCCGCCGCTCCCAGCATTCGCTGGACCGACGAGGAGCTCCTGCTGCAGGCCGCCTTCGCGCTGCGTGAAGAGGTCTTCTGCGACGAGCAGGGCGTGCCCCGTGAGATGGAGCTCGACGGCCACGACGCCCACGCCCGGCACCTGGTGGCGCTCGACGAGGGCTCCGGCGAGGTGATCGGGACGCTGCGGCTGCTGCGCGACGGCGACACCGCGAAAGTCGGCCGCGTGGCGGTGCGCCGCAGCTTCCGCCGGCGTGGCGTGGCCTCGCGGATGCTGCAGATGGCCGTCGAACGGGCGCGCGGCGGAGGGCTGCACGCGTGCGCGCCTGGCGGCGCAGACGCGGGCCACGGTCGTCTACGAGGCCGCCGGCTTCGTGGTCGAGTCCGAGCCCTTCCAGGAGGCCGGGATCGAGCACGTCTGGATGGGCCGCGAGCTGGCCGGGCGAGCCTCGAGCTGAGTCGGCCTCCACGCCCGGCGCCCGAGGGTGGCGCTCAACGCGACGGTAAGCTCGGGCGCCGTGGACGGGGCGGAATGGATCAAGGCGTTCGCCGCCGAGGCCGGCGTGGACCCGCCGACCGACGAGGAGGTCCAGGAGCTGCTCGCGCTGGCCGGCATCGCCGCCCACGCATCCGAGCGCACCGCCGCTCCGATCTCATGCTGGATCGCCGCCCGGGCCGACCTCAGCCCCGGCGAAGCGAAGGCCCTCGCCGCCCGCCTGGCGGACGCGGCCGGCGAGCAGTAGCGCGGCGCGCTCCAGATCCTCCGGGCGGTTGACGTTGAAGCACAGCTCCTGCGGCGCGCCGAAGGCCTGCAGGTCGCGCTCGTCGACGATCCGCGGTCCCAGGGCCACGATCGCGGCCGTCAATGATTGCTCGGCCAGCAGCGCCTCTTGCAGATCTCCCAGCTGTGAGCTGCGCACCCGCGCGAGCGCCGGTTGCGGGCGTCCCTGCAGCTGCACCATCGCCGCCCCCGGCAGCTCGGCCAGCCAGCGCAGTAGGCCGGGCGTCACCAACGGCATGTCGCAGGCGAGGAGCACGGCCGCCCCTGCGCCCCGCTCGCGGGCGTATTCCAGCCCCCGCACGACCCCGCACAGGGGGTGCGCCGGGACCTCGGGCTCGTAGCGCACGCGACCCGCCAGCGAGGGCAGCCGCGAGCTGCGCTTGGCCACCACGATCGCCTCCAGCCCGGCTTCTCGGGCGGCGGCGAGGGGGTAGGTGATCAGTGCCTGCCCGCCGAGCACGGCGCCGGCCTTGTCGCCGCCGAGACGCGAGCCGCGCCCACCCGCGAGCACGGCGACGATCGCCCCACGCTCGTTCATTGCCTCCAGTCTGGCACTCAGTGGCTGGCGCGGGCGAGCGCTTCCAGCGGCTCCAGCTGCCACGGTTCGCTCGGCCCGGGAGGCGCGTCCAGCCAGGCCCGGGCGTCGTTGCGTCCCATCTCCACCAGCCCCTTGATGAACTCGGGGTCGAAGAACAGGTAGCTGAGCAGCTCGCCGTGCGTCGGGCTGTTGCGGCCCAGCAGCCGGCTGAGCGCCGTGAGGTCGAGCGAGCGCAGCGCCTTCAGGCCGCCGTAGCGCGAGTTGAAGATGTCCATCGCCAGCTCGGCGATCGCCCCCGGGTGGGAGGGCCCGACGAACATGTACGGGATCGGCCGGTAGCCGGGCCGTCCGCGGGATTTGCGGTGGCGCACGGCCGTGGGAGCGCTCGAGCCGTTGACCGAGAAGCTGTTGATGTCGCCGAGCTTGCGCAGGTCCTCCACCAGCGGGTCGCCGAGGGCCCCCTCGAGGAGGTGCAGTGCGCTCACGCCGAAATCGGGCGGCGCGGCGTCGTGGCGGCCCTCGTGCTTGGAGACGGGCGTCACCGAGCCGGTCCCGATCACGACCACGCGCTCGGCGCCGAGGTCGATCGCGGGCTTGATCGGCGTGTTCAGGCGGGTTCCGCCGTCCACGTACCAGCCTGCTGCGGCCGCGGGCGTGGTGACCCGCACGGGCGGGAACAGGATCGGGATGGCGGCCGAGGCGCGCACATGCGTCTGGCCGACCTTGGCGGCCACGTAGTCGATCACTTGGGAATTGCGAGCCTCCCTGCTCAGCTCGCCCTCGACGAACGCCACCGGCCGTCCGTCGACGGCCGCCGTCGCGACGACCCCGAGCGAGCGGACCACGCCCTCGTTGAGGTTGCGGTGGAGCCGGGGCCAGTTGATCCAGCTCTTGAGGTTGTGCTCGAGCGGCGAGGGGTCGAGCAGGCTCTCCAGGCGCACCCCGGGAATGCCGAGCATGCCGCCGGCGAAGCGCAGGGCGGTCATGGGCAGGCGCTGGATCACGGGGCGGATCACGGCCGCGCGGTCGATCTGACCCCAGCGGTCGAGCTCGCGCTCGATCGCCCGCTCCGCAGGCAGGTGGGCGGCGGACGCGAGGGCCGCGGCGTTGATCGCGCCCACGCTCGTGCCGACCAGGATCGAGGGCCGCTCCCCGCGGGCCTCCAGCTCCGGCAGCAGGACCGAGAGCACGCCCACCTCATACGCCCCTCGTGCCCCACCGCCCGAGAGGACGAGCGCGGTCCGGTCGCTGCCGCTCATCGGCCAAATTCAAGCGGACGCCCAGGCGGGGTCCTGCGACCGTATCCTCGGGCCGTGAACTTCGGAATTCTCGCGGTGGTCGTCCTGGCTGGCCTCGGGGGGCCGCTGCTGGGGGTGTCCGAACGCCGCTTCGTGCCCGTCGTGGTCGGGGAGATCCTCGCCGGCATCCTCGTGGGGCCGGCCGTGCTGGGGGTTGTGGACCCGTACCAGCCCACGATCTCGTTCCTCTCGGAAGTGGGCTTCGCGATGTTGATGCTCACGGTGGGGATGCACCTGCCGCTGCGCGACGAGCGGCTCGCGAGCGCGCTGCGGGGCGGCGCGCTGCTGGCGGGGCTGGTGGCACTGCTGGCGGTGCCGGCGGGGCTGCTGGCGGCCGAGATCTCAGGCGACGGGCACGCGGCCATCTACGCGGTCGTGCTCGCCTCCGGCTCGGCCGCGGTGCTGCTGCCCGCGATCCAGGAGAGCGGTCTCGGGGGAGCCGAGGTGCTGACGGTGATGGCGCAGGTGACGATCGCCGACGTGCTCACGATCGTCTCGGTGCCGATCGTGCTGCAGCCCTCGCGCACCTGGCACGCGGTGCTGGGAACAGCCCTCGTCGCCGGGGCCGTGGTCGCGCTGCGGCTCGCCGCCCTGCCGCTGCGCGGTCGCGCCTGGGTCGATCACGCGCGGCGCCTCTCCAAGGAGCGCCACTGGGCGCTCGACCTGAGGCTGTCGCTGCTGATCCTGTTCGGGCTCGCGTGGCTCGCGCAGAAGGGCGGCACGAGCATCCTGATCGCGGGCTTCGGGGCGGGCGTGACGGTGGCCCTGATCGGCGGCCCGAAACGTCTCTCCACACAGGTGCGGGGCGTCGCCGAAGGATTCTTCGTGCCCCTGTTCTTCGTCGTGCTGGGTGCGCAGCTCGACCTCTCCGGGCTGTTCCACGAACCCTCCATGATCGGCCTGGCGGCGGCGCTGGTGGGCCTCAACGTCCTCGATTCACCTGCTGGCTGCGGTGGCGACCGCGCAAATCGGTGCCGGCCGCGCTGGCCGCGACGGCCCAGCTCGGGGTGCCCGCCGCGGTCGCCGCGCTGGGCCTCTCCCTGCAGGTGATCCCGTCGGTGGTGGCGACGGCGATCGTGGTCTCGGCGCTGGCGAGCCTGGCGGTCTGCACCGCCGGCGTGGAGCTGCTCGGCAAACGCGCCGCGGCGGGCGGCAGTGGCGCTCCCGGGCGGCGCGGGCGGTCCCGCGCCCGGCACGTCGCGTCAGGCGGGTGCCGGCGCAGGCGCCTGACGCGGCAGCGGCACTGCCGCGGCGGCGTAGGCGTCGGGCGCGTCGAGCGTCTCCGTCTCGAGCAGCGCGCGGGCCAGGCTGCTCGAGCTGCTCGCGGTGCTCGGTCGAGCAGCTCGGTGACCTCGTGGTGGGCGGCTTCGATCATGCGCCGGACCTCTTCGTCGACCAGCCGGTGGGTGTGCTCGGAGGTTTCGCTGACGCCGGGGAGTAGCGGCCCGGCGCCGTCCTGGGGCAGCACCGCGACCGGGCCCACGGCGTCGCTCATGCCCCAGCGCCCGACCATCTGGCGCGCGATCAGCGTCAGCTGCTGGATGTCGGACTCGGCCCCGGTGGTGAAGGTCCCGTACACGACTTCCTCGGCCACACGGCCTCCGAGGGCGACCTTGATCTTGGCCTGCAGTTCCTCGCAGCGTGATCGACACGCGGTCACTCTCGGGCGTCGAGAGCGTGACCCCGAGCGCCATTCCGCGCGGGATGATCGAGATCTTGCGCACCGGGTCGGCGCCGTCGGTGAGCATCCCCACCAGTGCGTGTCCGGACTCGTGGTAGGCGGTGCGCTCGCGGTCGGCGGGCGTGAGCACGATCCCGCGGGGCGCGCCGAGCAGGAGCTTCTCCAGCGAGTCGGTGAAGTCGCTCATCTTGCACCGTGTCGTGTTCGCGCCTGGCAGCCAGCAGCGCGGCCTCGTTGGCGAGGTTGGCGAGATCGGCGCCGACCATCCCGGGCGTGGTCGAGGCGAGCGCCTCGAGGTCGACGTCGGGGTCGAGCGGCAACGAGCGCGTGTGGACCCGCAGGATCTCCACGCGCCCTTTCTGGTCGGGGGCCTGCACGGTGACGCGGCGGTCGAAGCGCCCGGCGCGCAGCAGCGCCGGGTCGAGCACGTCGGGACGGTTGGTGGCGGCCAGCACGACCACCGCCTGTGAGGATTCGAAGCCGTCGATTTCGGTCAGGATCTGATCGAGCGTCTGCTCGCGCTCGTCGTTGGCGCCGGTGACCGACACCGACCCCTGGCGGGAGCGGCCGATCGCGTCGAGCTCGTCGATGAAGATGATCGCCGGGGCCTCCTCCTTGGCCTTGGCGAACAGGTCGCGCACGCGGGCCGCGCCGACGCCGACGATCGCCTCGATGAACTCCGACGCCGAGATCGAGAAGAAGGCGGCGTGCGCCTCTCCGGCCACGGCCCTCGCGAGCAGCGTCTTGCCGGTGCCGGGCGCCCCGGACAGCAACACCCCGTGGGGCATGCGCCCGCCAAGGCGTCCGTAGCGGTCGGGGTTTCGCAGGAAGTCGACGATCTCGGTCAGTTCCGCCTTGGCCTCGTCGATTCCCGCCACGTCGGCGAACGTCACGCGGATCGTCTCGGGGTCGACCTTGCGCGCGCGGCTGCGCCCGAAGGCGCCGAGCGCCCCCGCGGCCCCAGCCCGCACGGGCGGCCCGTTTGGCGAGCAGCACGAACAGCCCGATGATCAGCAGCGTGGGGCCGAAGCCGAGCAGCAGCTCGGCCAGCAGCGAGGTTTTCGTGGAGGTCGCTTCGGCGTTGATCTGGACGTGCTTTTCCTGCAGCAGGGCCGACAGCTGGCTGCCGTTCCAGAAGGTCGGCACCTCGGTGGAGAAGAGTTTGGTCGAGGTCGCCTTTTCGTCGCTGGGCGGGTAGCGGAGCTTGACCGTGTAGCTGCCCTCGACGGTGTTGCCCTTGGTGTTGATGTTTTTGACGTGCCCGGCCTTCACCTGTTCCAGGAAGTAGGGGCTGAACGGCACGGTGACCCGCTTTTCGCCTTTTTCGGCCATGCCGAAGACGAGCACCAGGAGCCAGTTGAGGGCGAGCAGGCCGAGCACGAACCACAGAAAGCCGCGCGTGCGGTGGGCAGGAGGGGGCGTGTCGGCGTGTTCGGGCATCCCGCGACCGTCGGGCGAGGGCGCCACCTGCCATCCCCGCTTGTCCCGCGGCAGCGGCGGGTGGGGGTCGCTGCGGTCGGCGGCCTGTGACTGCGAGGGGGGCTCCTGCTCCGGCTGGGCGGGCTGGCCGTCGTCGGACATCGCCACCATGCTACGGCTCGCGGGCGGCCCGGAGGCGCTGGACGGGGTCGCCGCCGCTATACGATGCGGCGCGGCGAGCCAAGGAGAGCAAACGTGTTCGAGAACGCGCTGGTAGGGGTCGACGGCAGTCCGTTTGGCCAGGACGCAGTGGCGCTGGCGGCGAGCCTGGTCCAGGACGGCGGCCGCCTCACGCTGGTGCACGTCCACCACGGTGGCCTGCACCCCTTCCAGCTGATCGACCCGGCGGGCGGCGAGGAGGAGCGGGCCGCATCCGAGAAGCTGCTGATACAGGAGCGTGAGCGCTCCGGCGTGGCGGCCGGGCTGCTGAGTGCCGTGGGAGGCTCGCCGGCGGGGGTGCTGCACGAGCAGGCCGAGCAGCGGGGGGCCGACCTGCTGGTCGTGGGCTCCTCCCGCCGTGGCGTGCTGGGACGGGTGATGCTCGGCGACGACACGCGTAGGGCGCTAAACGGGGCGCCGTGCGCGGTGGCGGTTGCGGCGCGGGCTTATGCGCAGGCGCCGAAGCCGCTCACCCGCGTGGGCGTGGGCTTCAACGACAGCCCCGAGAGCCACGCCGCGCTGGCGGCCGCGAGCGCCATCGCGGCACGCGCCGATGCCGAGCCCAGGGCGCTGGAAGTGATCACGATCCCCACCTACGCCTACACGGGCTTGATGGCCCCGTCGGTGGGGGAGGAGATCGACACCTTCATGCAGGAGGCCAACGAGCGCATGCGGGCGCTCAAGGGCGCCGAGGGCCGGGCCGTGTACGGGCTCACCGGCGAGGAGCTGGCCGCCTTCAGCGACGAACTGGACCTGCTGGTGGTGGGCTCACGCAGCTACGGCCCCCTCAAGCGGCTCGTGCTCGGCAGCACCTCCGACTACCTCGAGCGCCACGCTCGCTGCTCGCTGCTGGTGCTGCCGCGCTCCGCCGCGCAGGACCCGGCCTGAGCCCACGGGCCGGTGCCCGGCTGACGGCCGTCGCGCATCCGGCTCCCGCCACCCGGGTGGGCCGGCCGTCGCGCGTCAGCTGCCGGTTCCCGGCTCGCCGGCGGTGCCGTAGTGCTCGCGCCAGATCAGGCGGTAGATCGGGATCCAGCGGGGGATCCGGTTGACGACCGGGATGAACGGGATGCAGATGAAGGCGAGGCTCAGGACCCCCATCACCAGCATCACCAGCAGGTCCGCGTTTTCAGATGCCTTGAACGGTTCCACCTGGTACCAGAGCGCGTACAGCCACAGCCACGGCTGTCCGGGGTAGCTGCCGGTCTCGTTCATCAGGCCCCACTGCTCTCCGAGCAGGTGCTGCGTTTCGGCGCGTTTTTCCAGCAGCCCGCCGTCGGCCATGAACAGCAGCGGCTTGGTGTAGTCGTTCTGGAAGAACTGCCTGCTGGCCACCAGGCCCCCTTCAAGGCCCCCGCTCTTGGCGAGGCTCAGAAGGCCGGCCATCATCGTCGGCACCGGGCCGGTACCGCTGGCCGTGACCGTGACCGTGCCCTTGTCGGTGTCAACCGTCACGGTCTTCGGCGGCGGCTTTCCTTCTTCTTCGGCCGTCTTGAATTCTTCCAGCGGCTTGGCGTAGGCTTCGGCCCATTCGGCTTTCTGCTTTTCGGGCGCGGCCTTGTATTCGGCCAGCGCCTGCTGCAGCGCCGGGTCGTTGGGGACCGTTTCCAGCGGCTTGACCACGAAGTCCTCCGCGGTGTTGATCGGGTGGCTCACGCCGAGCCATTTCTGGGGACGCAGGAACCAGGCCTGGGTGCCTTCGCTGTTGTGGTTGTAGGGCGGGCCGTAGGTGGCCGTCCCGCTGGTGCCGGCGAGCTGCTGGCTGGCCGCCGTCATGAAGTCGGCCGGCAGCTGGTGTGACCACTGGCCGATCGTGCTGGGCTTGTCGTCGGGCGAGGAGAACAGGATCGTGAGCACCACCGCCAGCAGGGAGATCACGCCCACGGCGATGCACAACTCCTTGATCAGGTCATAGGGCGCATAGCGGCCGCTCCAGGCCGGTGTCTTCCGGTCCTCGGTGCGCCACCAGCTCATGTCGTCGAGCCCGTCGGTGCCGGCGTGGGCGCGTCGGCCCGATCAGCGGCGGGGGCCGGCAATTTCTGCTCGAGCTCGAACGGCGGCACCACGCCGTGGCGGCGCACGAGCAGGACGTGGGCGCTCACCAGGACCACGACCGCGATCGGCAGCAACAGGATGTGCCAGCTGTACATCTGGCCGAAGTTGGTGACGTTGAAGAACGCCCCGACACCGGCCGCGTTGAGCCCGTCCTTGGCCTGGGTGGAGATCCACTGCGCGTCGAAGTTCTGCTGGGAGACGTAGCCCGTGAGCGCAGCCGGCACGGCCACCAGGAACGTCACCGCGCCCGTTACCCACACGCGGCCTCGCCCGCCACGCCAGGCGGCCATCCAGTACTTGCCCCACAGGTGCACGACCATCACGAAGAAGAACAGCTCCACCGACCACAGGTGGATGCTGTTGAAGAAATGCCCGATACCGGTGTCGTGCCACCAGGCGGGGCCCTTCAGCGCGAGCACGCAGCCGGAGGCGATCAGCACGATCAGGGAGGCGATGCTGGCCACCCCGAAGACGTAGATCCAGGAGGCCACATACGTCGGCTGCCCGTCGGGGAGGAGTTTCTCCGGGGGAAGCGCCGCGACCGCCCGGCGGCGCAGTTTGACCGTCCAGGACTTGGAGTCGGCTCCGGGGGCGTCCTCCCCCGGCGGCGACGCCGCTGCCGCGCTCAAGACGGTCCGCCTCGCCGCTTCGCAGCGCCGGGGAACGGGAGCAGGATCGCGAGCGCGAACACGACCAGCATCAGGCCGATGACCACCACGTTCGCCACCGACAGGTGGATGAAGTTCCAATCCACGGTGTGAGCGGGGTGGTTGAGGTTGACGACCGCCCCCAGTAGGTCTGTGCTCGCCGGCAACCGCATCGCCCGACGAGGCTACGGCCTGCGTAAGACGACTCGCATCCGTATTTGTCCGCTTGACGATAGGAGATCCCTCACGTCCGGGGCGCGGAAGGCGCGCGGGGTCGGTCCGCCACCCGCTTGTCCGGCGCTAGGCTGGGCCGGTGCGCGCGATCCCCACAGCACCCGTCGCGGCCGGCGCCCTGATCGCCGGCTACGCGGTGGCCGCAGGGAGCGGGTCGCGCCCGCTCGGAGGCCTCGTGCTGGCCGCCGGAGGGCTGTGGTGCCTGCGCGCCTGGGACAGGCGCAACGGCCGGCGTACCGCGCTGACGCTCGGCGCGGTGGGCGCCGGCGCGTTCGTGCTCTCACACGTGTTGGCGCCGCAGATCGGCGCCTGGCCCTCGGTGCTGGCGGTGGCCGCAGCAACGGGCCTGGCGGCCGCAGTGCTGTCCGACCGCCGCCCGGCGGCCGTAGCCGCTTAGCCGGCGCCCAACCGTCCGAGCAGAGCTGAGGGCGGCCAGTCCGAGCGGACCGCAGAGCACGCCGTCGAGCGCCGCTGCTCACGCCCCGTGATAATGCCGCCGATGCGTGCCATACAGATCGTCAATGAAACGGGGCCCGACGGCGCGCTCGAGCTGGTCGAGCTGCCCGAGCCCGAGCCCTCGCACATGCTCACCCCCGGCGAAGGCGTCGTCGTCGAGGTGCACGCGGCCGGCGTGTCGTTCCCCGAGGTGCTGCAGACGCGCGGCCAGTACCAGATGAAACCGCCGATGCCGTTCGTCCCCGGCAGCGAGGTCGCGGGCGTGGTGCTCAGCGCACCCGCGGGCGCGTCTGTGAAGGAGGGCGACCGGGTGGCGGCCTTCTGCGCGCTCGGGGGCTTCGCCGAGACGGCCGTGGCGCCGGAGTTCTTCACCTTCGAGCTCTCGCCCCAGCTCGACTTCGCGCAGGGCGCGGCGCTGATCCTCAACTACCACACCGCCTACTTCTCGCTGGTCATGCGGGGCCGGCTCAAACGCGGCGAGACCGTGCTCGTGCACGGGGCCGCGGGCGGCGTCGGTACCGCCTCGCTGCAGGTCGCGAAGGCCTCCGGGGCGCACACGATCGCGCTCGTCTCCACCGAGGAGAAGGCGCGGGTGGCGGAAAAGGCCGGCGCCGAGCACACGCTCGTGATCAGCGACGACTGGAAGGACAAGGTCAAGGAGCTCTCCGGCGGGGGTGTGGACGTCGTGCTCGACCCCGTCGGCGGGGATCGCTTCACCGACAGCCTGCGCTCGCTGCGCGAGGACGGGAGGCTGATCGTGGTCGGCTTCACCGGCGGCTCGATCCCCGAGGTGCGGGTCAACCGGCTGCTGCTCGGCAACACCGAGGTCGTGGGCGCCGGCTGGGGTGCGTACGTGATGGGCAAGCCCGACCTCAACCGCCGCGTGGGAGCGGCGATCGGGGCCATGGTCGACGACGGCTACATCCGCCCGCCGGTGGGCGGGAGGTTCCCGCTCGAGCAGGCGGCCGAGGCCCTGAAGATGATCGACGAGCGCCGCGCCACCGGAAAGGTGGTGCTCGAGGTGCGCTCGCAGTAACCCAGCGGCGGTCGCGCTACGACCGCTGCCCGCGCACCGCCAGGGCACCCGGCGACCGCCGTCGCGGCCGGGCTAGCCTTTCAGCGTGCCCGAGGTGCCGAGCACGTTGCCGCTGCCGTCGATCGCCTGCACGGCCACGTAGGGGGGCTGGCTCGGAAGGTTGATGGCCGTCTCGAAGCCGGACTTCGGGACCATCGTCAACGGCGCCAGCGAGTTGGGAGAGGCGCCGCCCAGCAGCCGCCAGCTGGCCGTGCGTGTGTCGCCGTTCCAGCTCACGTAGGCGGTCAGCGTTTCCGGCGTGGGCGCCGTCACCGCCAGCGACGGTCCGTGGGGCGGAGCGCCCGACCACTGGAAGCGGTAGCTGCGGTAGGACTGGTAGGAGCCGTGCCAGTGGGCGTCGTAGACGAGCTGGTTGTTCGAGTTGAATTCGGAGAAGTAGGGCTGGGCGCCCCAGCCGATGAACAGGTTCCCGTCCGACAGCGGTTGGGCGTTGCCCTGGCTGCCGGAGGACAGCGGCTGGGGATGCACGAACTGGGCGAGCACCGACTCGGTGTTGGTCTTGGAGTTGATCGACAGCACCAGTGCGCGCGACTGCTTGTGCACGACCGGCACGGCGCCGTTGTCGAACACGGTGATCAGCCCCTTGCCGATCGAGCTGGCGTCGTGCTGGAAGGCGGTGGCGGCCCCGCTCGTGAGTTTGACCGTCGAATGCCTGCCCCCGATGCGGTTGATCACCTGGCCGGTTTGCGTGTTCAGTTCGTACATCCCCCACGTGTTGCGGGCCGAGATCAGTGTGCGGCCGTCGGGGAGCGGGTCGATCGAGTTCAGGTGGAAGTAGTCGAACGGCCATTCGGGGTTCGCGTGGGTGGCCGTCGAATACGATTCGCTGAGGCCCACGTGGTCGATGCTCGACCATTCGCGGCGCACCAGGCCGGTGGCGATGTCCACTTCCTGGAAGGCGGTGTTGGTGACCGCCCCGCGATGCGGGCCGCCGAGCGAGGAGAGGTCGCATTCGATCGGCTCGAAGACGGTGAAGAGCGCCGTCCCGTGGTCGGTGATTTTGAACTCGTGCAGGTCGGCCAGGTAGCCGTTGCCGGCGTGCACGCGCCCGATCTGCTGGTAGGCGTCGTTGACGATCACCTCTTCGCCCTGGCCGAAGCCCTGGGCGGTGACCATCCCCTGCCACCACGTCAGCACCTGGGCCGGCCCGTACTGCTGGACCTGCAGGTTGGTCGCGTCCAGCTGCCACGGCAGCGGGTGGAACCACACGAGGTTGCCGCTTTCGTCGAAGATCATCGGCCCCGAGGCGCCGGGTCCGGCGTAGGGGGCGCTGAACAGATAGCCCGGGGAGGTGCCTTCGTTGTGGACCGTCACTTCCAGGACCGGTGGGGTCAGGTTGGTGGCCGAGTGGAAGTGCTGCATCTCTTTGAGGTTTTCTTTGGGCTTGGTCGGGGCGGACCGGTACAGCCCCTCGTCCGGGTGGGAGACCACGAAGTGGTACGCGATGCTGTGGGGGGCGACGTGGAGCTTGGCCTTCACCCACACCGTCTCGCCCGGCTGAAAGGCCCGGCCCGGCACGAAGCTGGCCCCGTCGCCCTGGGAGTAGGACCGCAGTGATCCCCCGTGGGAGCCGCTGGAGGAGCCGCTGACGCTGATCGAGGCGATCGCGTGGCGGGGTACGCCGACGATGCTGATCTGGGTGTAGGGGGAGGCGTCATAGGTGTCCGGCAGCGGCGAGACGGCAATGCGGCTGCCCGGGAGCACGGCCGAGATGTTGAAGGAGCTGGGCTCGCAGCGGGGGACCGTCGGCGAGGCCCCGAAGGCCGCCTGCTCGGCTTCGATCCGGTGCGAGGCGATCGAGAGCGTCGTCACGCTGGCGAGCACGACGATCAGGCCCCCGAACAAAAGGGACTTGTGTAGGAGCGACAGCGACACTCGCGGCCTGGAGCGGCGGCCGGAGGCCGATTTGGAGCGGGTCATCTGATCCCTTCGAGCGGCACCGTTAGGTGTTGACGCAGCAGCATCCTAGAAGTTGCGCGTCACGGAACCGCCGCTGAGAGTTCGCTGAGAGCGCGCTCAGAAGACCGGCGACTCGGTGTAGTCGCCGAAGACCTGCTGCAGCGAGACCACGATCTCGCCCTCGGTGGCGTTCGCACGGGCGCACCGATGAGCGCGTCCATCAGGTTGCGCCCCTCCTCGGCGGCGTCCTCGCGCAGCCGCGAAAGCGCTCCTTCCACCGCCTGCGCGTCGCGGGCCGCGCGCGCCGCCTGCAGCCGGCCGAGCTGCTTGCGCTCGAGCTCCGGGTCGACCCGCAGGGTCGGGATCTCGTCCTCCTCGGAGGCCTGGAAGCTGTTGACCCCCACCACGATCCGTTCGCCGGCGTCGATCTCCTGTTGCAGCTCGAAGGCGGCGTTGGCGATCTCGCGCTGGGGGTAGTTGCGCTTGACCGCCTCCACCATCCCTCCGAGCTCGTCGATCTTGGCGAAGTACTCGTACGCGCTGCGCTCCATCTCGTCGGTCAGGGCCTCGACGAAGTAGGAGCCGCCGAGCGGGTCCACGGTGTTCGTGACGCCGGTCTCGCCGGCCAGCACCTGCTGGGTGCGAAGGGCCACCGTGACGGCCTTCTCGGTGGGCAGCGCGAGCGCCTCGTCGTAGGAGTTGGTGTGCAGCGACTGGGTGCCGCCGAGGACCGCCGCCAGCGCCTCCACGGCGGTGCGGACGATGTTGTTGAGCGGCTGTTGGGCGGTCAGGCTGACCCCCGCCGTCTGGGCGTGGAAGCGCATCTGCCAGGAACGCGGGCTGCGGGCGCCGAAGGTCTCGCGCATCTCCCGCGCCCAGATCCGCCGTGCCGCCCGGTACTTGGCGATCTCCTCGAAGAAGTCGATCTGGGCGTTGAAGAAGAACGACAGCCGCGGCGCGAAGTCATCGACGTCCAGGCCCCGTTCGATCGCCTGCTCGACGTAGGTGAGCCCGTCCTTGAGCGTGAAGGCCAGCTCCTGCTGGGCGGTCGAGCCGGCCTCGCGGATGTGGTAGCCGGAGATCGAGATCGGGTGCCAGCGGGGCATCCGCTCGGCGCACCACTCGATCATGTCCCCGCACAGGCGCATCGCGGGATCCACCGGGAAGCACCACTCCTTCTGGGCGATGTACTCCTTGAGGATGTCCGCCTGGATCGTCCCCGACAGCTGCTCGGGGGGCGTGGGGTGGGCGGGGTCGCTTTCGGCCGCCACGACGTAGAAGGCGAGCATGATCGCCGCCGGGGCGTTGATGGTCATCGACACGGACACCTCGCCGAGGTCGATCCCGGAGAACAGCGTGCGCATGTCCTCGGGGCTGTCCACGGCGACGCCCTCGCGGCCCACCTCACCCAGCGAACGGGGGTGGTCGGAGTCGTGGCCCATCAGGGAGGGCATGTCGAAGGCGGTCGAGAGCCCCGTCTGCCCGTGATCGAGCAGGTAGTGGAAGCGGGCGTTGGTCTCCTCGCTGGTGCCGAAGCCGGCGAACTGGCGCATCGTCCACAGCCGCCCGCGGTACATCGTGGAATGGATCCCGCGCGTGAACGGGTACTCCCCGGGGAGGCCGATCGGGTCCTCGGGACCACCGGCGCCGGGGGGCAGGTCGGCGGCCGTGTAGAGCTCCTTCACGGGCTCGCCCGAGAGCGTGCGGTGGCGATCGTTCCCGTTCTGGGCTTCGTCGTCCTGCCCGGACTCGGGTTTGGCGGTCACTGCCATGGCCGCGGTCAATGCTACCCCCAGCGCGGAGGGCTCAGATGTGCTGGAGCCACGCCTGCACGCGGACCGCGCCGAGGCGGCCGCTCAGATTGTGGCCCCGCAGGCGCAGCGTCCCGGCCAGGCGTCCGCGGATCTGGAGCGTCCCGACGAGGTCATCCGCGCCCATCACCGCGACCGTGCCGCTGACGCGAACCCCGCCCACGTCCATGAGGCCGTGGAGGGCCAGCTTCGCCGGCCCGCGCCGCTCCCAGGAGCCGCCGCGCAGGCCTCCACCGTTGGGGGGCGGCTGGCCGAAGACGTCTTCGAGGGTCAGGGCCGCCGCGGCGGCAACGCGTCCCGCGAGCGCCGAGCGCGAGTGCGCCGGACGCACCGCGCCCAGCGAGGCCGGCGGCAGCGGTACCGCCTGCGGGACGCTGGGCGTGGGGCACGGGCCCGCGACGATGCCGGAGCCGAGGAAGGCGATCGCTGTCCGCTGCGCGCAGCCGCTGAGGTCGGCCGTGAACGTCGAGTGGCCGGTTGCGGGAATCTCCAGCAGCCGCACGTTGCTGTAGCCGAGCGCGATCTGTTCGTCCTGTTCGTAGGGGGTGCGCAGGTCGTCTTCGCCCCCGAGGATCAGCGTCGGCACCGCGGAGACGCCTCCGGGCGGCGGCGGTGCCGGGGTGGTCGAGGGCCAGTCCAGGCAGATCGAGATCGGAGCCATACGGGCGATCAGCCGCGGCGAGAACGGCGCCGTGAGGCCGGGCGTCAGGGCCCCGAGCCAGCCGTCGAGCGTGGCCGGCCGGGTGGCGGGCTGCGAGCCCGCCGTCCACGGCAGCTCGGTCTCGCTGCACACCGTGGCCGCGAACAGCAGCAGCGAGATGGCGGAGTACTGGAGCTTCGTCTGGGCGGCGAGCGGGAGCGGGGACGCTTCGCCGAGGAGCTCCGGGGGCGCCGCCGCCGCGAGGTTCGCCGTCAGCCTCGCGAGCGCGGCGGGCCGCCCGTCGGCCGCGGCCGCGATCGCCGCAGGCACCAGGTCGCGCAGGGAGGAGGACAGGTCGATGCTGCTGAGCAGTCCGAACACGCGCGCTTCGGTGATGGTCGTCTCGCGCAGGCGGCCCCGGCCGTCGAAGGTGCGCGCGCGTATCGGGCCCCTGGCGAGGCGCGCCATCAGGCGGGTGAGGGCTTCGTAGTCGTCGGTGGTGAAGGAGCTGCAGGCGCCGTGCCCGCAGAGGCCGTCGTCGAGCACCCGCGGGAGAGCGTGCCGGGAGGGGATTCCGAGGGCGCTGTCGCCGGTCAGCGGGGTGGGCGAGTCGAGCACCATCCGCGCGAGGCCCTGGGGGTGCTCGTGTGCGTACATGCCCGCGACCCGCGCGCCGTAGGAGACCGCCAGCAGCGACAGAGGCGTGCCGCCGAGCGCGACGCGCAGGGACTCGAGGTCTTCGACCGATTCCTGGCTCGTGTAGTCCGACCGGGACGGGCCGAGCTGTTCGCCGCAGGCACCGAAGAAGGCGGTCGCGGTGCTCACGCTTTCAGGGAGCCGCCGTTCGTTGCAGTTCAGGAACCCCGACTGCCCGGTGCCGCGCTGGTCGAAGGCGACGAGTTCGAAGCCACGCAGCTGCGGCGAGGAGGCCAGCGGCGCGATCAGCTGCTCGAAGGACGGGATCGCCGGCTGACCGGGCCCGCCCGCGAGCAGCACGAGCGTGCCGGTGTGGGGGCCGCTGGCGGGAATCCGCTGCACCGCGAGGGCGATCTGGCGACCCGCGGGTTCGGCGCGGTTGAGCGGCACGTCGCAGCGTCGCGCACTGCAGGCCGGGGGCTCGGACGGGCTCCTGTGCCGGGCGGCAGGCGCGAAATCCGAGCGCCGCGGTCTGCGCCGCAGCTGCGACCGGCTGGGGACCCTGCCGCCGGCGGGGTCGCCGAGCCCACGGATGCAGCATCCGCTGTCCCTCCCGCCCCGGTCGTGAGCACAAGCAGCGCCGTGGCCCCCACAGCACGCGCGCTCAGGCTCGCAAGCTTCCTGCAGCGCGCCATCGCTTCCATGCTTTTATCACGCCCCGAGGGTGCTGCCCTCCACTAGCCTCGCGGGCAGAGACATGCCTGCTGCAGCCCACCGGGTCGTGCCGAGGGGACTCGTGCGCGAGCTCTCCGGCCTGATCGGTCCCGAGTACGTGCTCGAGGTGCCGGCCACATCGGAGTACAACCGCGACCTCTCCCGCCGGCGCGGTGTCGAGGGCCTCGCCGACGCGGTGGCGCTGCCCGGCAGCCCCGAGGAGGTGCGGGCGCTGCTGGCGTGGTGCTACGAGCACGACGTCCCGATCACCCCGCGGGGAGGCGGCACCGGCCTGACGGGCGGCGCGGCCCCGGTGGAGGGCGGCGTGGTGTGCTCGCTCGAGCGACTCCGTGCGGTGCGCGAGCTCGACCCGTCGCTGTGGCGGATGTTCCCGGAGGCCGGCGTCCGGACCCGCGAGGTCCAGCGGCTGGCGCGCGAGCATGGTCTCCTCTTCGCCCCCGATCCGGGCGCTGCCGAGCAGTCGCAGATCGGCGGGAACGTGGCCACCAACGCGGGCGGCCCCCACGCGGTCAAGTACGGCGTGACCGGGTCCTGGGTGGCGGGGATGGAGGTCGCGCTCGCGCCCGGGGAGCTGGTGGACGTCGGTGGCTGGGCGGCGAAGGACGTGTCGGGCTATGACCTGCGCAGCCTCCTGATCGGCTCCGAGGGGACCCTCGGGATCATCACCGCCGTCCGCCTGCGCCTGCTGCCGGCGCCCGCCGCCGCCCTGGCGCTGGTCCTGTTTCTCGATGACCGCGAGGAGGGGTGTGCGGCGATCGCGCAGATCCTCGGATCCGGTCTGCGCCCGTCGGTGCTCGACTTCCTCGAGGGTGAGTCGGTCACGCTGCTGGCCCCCTCCTATCCCGGCAGCTCCGGCATCGGCGGCGAAGACGTCCCCGCCGGCGCGCGCTTTGCCGTGATCGTGGAGGTGGACGGCAGCCCCCACGAGGTGGAGGCCCAGCGGCGGGATCTGCTCGACGCGGTCGAGGGTCTCCTGGTCCGAGTGGACGAGCCGCCCGACGCTGCCGCTCTGTGGCGTTGGCGGGACGGGGTCAACGGTGTCCTCACGGGCATCCGCGGCGCCAAGGTGAGCGAGGACGTCGTGTTCCCACGCGAGCGGCTTTGTGAGGGCCTCGAGCGTTTCGAGCAGATCGCCCTTGCCCACGGCCTTCGCAGCTGCTCCTTCGGCCACGCGGGGGACGGAAACGTCCACGCCACCGTGCTTGTGGACCCCGCTCGCGAGGGCGAGCTCGATGCGGCCGACGCGGTCGGCGAGGAGCTGTTCGAGCTCGTCGTGGAGCTCGGCGGCTCGATCGCCGGGGAGCACGGGGTGGGCTGGTCCAAGCGGGGTCGCTTAGAGTCCCAGTGGCCGCGGCGGGCGGTGGAGCTTCATGAACAGATCAAGGGAGCCTTCGATCCGAAGGGCCTCTTGAACCCGGGGAAGAAGCTGGCAAGGTACCCTGCGCGCTCGCCGCTACACCAAGCGAGAAAGGAAGGCAGATGAACAAGTCGCAGTTGATCGAGGCGGTCGCGGCCGACAGCGGGCTCAGCAAGGCTGATTCCTCGCGGGCCATCGAGTCGCTTCTCGGGACCGTCACCAAGACGCTCAAAAAAGGTGACGAGGTGAGCATCACGGGCTTCGGGAAGTTCTCCGTCGTCAAAAGGGCCGCCCGCCAGGGCGTGAACCCGCGCACTGGGGAGCGCGTGAAAATCAAAGCCTCCAAGGCCCCGAAGTTCTCGGCGGGCGCTTCGCTCAAGCAGGCTGTCAGCCCGAGCAAGAAATAGCTTGACCCTCCCGCTGAACTGAAAGCTCGCTGCGGGGATGGCGCTCGTCAGCGAGCTGGACCTGCCCACCTTCGACGCCACCGAGCCGTCGATGAGGGGCGAGCGCTTTCACGAGGCGATGGGCGAGCTGCGCGAGCACGGCTGGCTCGCGCAAGGCCCGTTCGGCCACATCGTGCTCGACCGTGAGTCGGCCGAGTTCTTCCTGCGTACCAAGGCGGCGATCTTCCCCGGCATGAAGATCGCGGAGATCTTCGGTGTCTCCGAAGGGCCCCTGTACGAGCAGATGGAGCACAACATCCTCCAGGTCAACGGGGCCGACCATGCACGCCTGCGGGGGCTGGTGAACCCCGCCCTCTCCCCCCGCGCAGTCGAGCGCTACCGGCCGGCGATGAGGGACTTCCTGGAGGGCCTGCTCGCGGACGCGGTCGCCGCAGGCGGGGACGGACCGGAGCGTGTCATGCGAGTTCGTGGAGGCCTTCGCCAAGCCGTACCCCTCCCAGGTGATCGCCGACGTGATGGGTGCACCTCTCGAGGACGCTCCCCGGCTGCACCACTGGTCGAACTGGATCCAGCGCCAGTTCGACGCCGTCAGCATGGCCACCGAGGTCGGGCTGATCGAGCAGGCGGTGGAGGAGTTCTACGAGTACGCCCGCGCGCTCCTGGCGGCCCGCCGCGAGACCCCCGGGGAGGACCTGATCTCCAAGCTGATCGCCGCCGAGCAGGAGGGGGACAGGCTCTCCGAGAGCGAGTGCATCAACCTCGTCTTCAACATCCTCGTCGGCGGCGTGGACACGAGCCAGAGCCAGCTCGCCCACACGATGAGACTGCTGGCCGAGGACCCCGAGCAGTGGTCCGCCCTGCGAGCCGACCCGGAGCTCGCCTCCGCGGCGGTGGAGGAGTCGCTCCGCTTCGAACCGATCACCCCCTTCACCGCTCGCATCCTCACCGAGGAGGTCGTCCACCGCGACGTGACCTTCCCCGAGGGGTCGGTCGTGATCGTGTGCGCCTTCACCGGCAACCGCGACCTCGACGACGAATCGGGCGCGGAGCGTTTCGACATCACCGCCGGGGAGCGGACCGCCGAGGGCCGCACCGCCCGCCCCCTCACGTTCGGCGCCGGGATCCACTACTGCCTCGGAGCCAACCTGGCCCGGGCCGAGCTCAACGAGGCGCTGGAGTTCTTCGCCCGCCGCCTGGACCGCCTCGAGCTCGACGGCGAGCCCGTCTTCGAAGGCCCCAACGGCATCTACGGGCTGGCCTCCCTGCCGCTGCGCTTCACCCTCGCCGCCGGCGGGTAGCCGTAAGCCGGGCCCGCGCCGGCCGTCCGTCCCTGGAAGAATCACGGGAGGGTCTTCACCCGTCTCGAAGCGACATAGGGGTAGGAGATGCTGCCGTTCGAACGGAGATCGAACAAGCTGCCGCGGCCGGAACGGCTCGCGCTGCCGCCGGTGCTGCTCGCGCTCGTCGTCGGGGTTGCCGTCGGCGTACTGCCGGCGCCGGCGTCGGGGGCCGGCCGTTACCACGTGTACTCGTGTCGCACCCCGGACGGGGCGGCGATTCCGGCGGAAGGGTGGAAGGGGACGGAGACGGGGGTCGGAAGCGTGGTGGTCGAAAGCTGTCCGCAGGGCGGCGCGCTGCTCGCGGCCCTGCAGCGGAGCCCGGGGCGGGTCGCCGACACGTCCAGCGCGACCTGGGAATTCGCACCGCCGGCGGGTGATCGAGCTGGTCGGCGCGACCCTGTGGCGGGCGGGGGATGCGGACGGCGGAGCGAACGAAGGCGCCACCGATCTGAGTCTGGCTCGCTGGACGAGAACCCGGGTTCAACTTCGACTGGTGCGACTACGGTCGCAGGATGCTCCGCCGGGATCGGTAGCCTCGCGCCGCCGTCTCGCCGGCGATCAACCGCGTGCAGGTCAGCCCCGCCGAACCTCGGCGGCAGCCTCTACGCCACCGCCGACTGCCGAGGGTCTCCCGAAGCTCGCCCTGCGCCGAAACCGGCAGCGACGCCAACGGCTACGCGGCCGCCATCTACCTCTACGCCGCCGACCTCGTCCTCGAACAGCAACAGGGGCCGTCGGTGGGCGGGGTGGGGGGCGAACTGGCCAGTGCGGCCACCGTCGGCGGGCAGGCGCCGATCAGCTTCACCGCCAGCGACCCGCTGTCGGGGATCTACGAGGTCCTCTTCTCGGTCGACGGCCAGGTGGTGCAGAGCACCGTTCCAAACGAAGACGGAGGTCGTTGCCGGAACCTGGGGCAGACCAGCGACGGCCTGGCGGCCTTCCTCGGCCCGCAGCCCTGCCCCCAGGCCGAGAACGTCCAGGTCGCGCTCGACACGACGAAGATCGCCAACGGCACCCACAAGCTCGCGGTCAGCGTGCTCGACGCCGCGGGCAATCCGGCCCCCGTGCTCGAACGCCAGATCACGGTCCACAACGCCGGCATCGGTCCGCCAAACGGGACCAACGCCACCGCCCAGGCCGCGCTGTCGGTGAGGTGGGCCGCCACACGCAAGCGGCGGCTCGTGGCCGGCTTCGGCCACGCGGTCACGATCCAGGGCCGGCTCATGACGGCTCAGGGCGCGCCGATCGTGGGCGCCAGCATCGACGTCTCGGCGGTGCCGAGCGCGACCGGCGCAAGGACCGCCGCGATGCCGGCCGCCCGCACGAACGCCTCCGGGCGCTTCACGATCACCGTGCCGGGCGGCGTCTCCTCGCGGACGTTGCGCTTCGGCTACCGCACCCATCTCGGCGAAGAAGGCCCGGCCGCCTCCGCGAGCCTCACGCTCGTCGTGCGCGCCGGCATCGCCCTGCACGTCTCGCCGGCGGTCACGAGCGTCGGCGCGACCATCCACTTCCACGGACGCCTACGCGGCGGGCCCGTCCCATCCGAGGGCAAGCAGCTCGTGCTCGAGGCCCGCTCCCCGGGTGGTCCCTGGATCCAGTTCCAGGACGTGCGCAGCGACCGCCGCGGCCGCTTCCACGCTCGCTACCGCTTCAAGTTCCCGGGCCCCGCCCACTACCAGTTCCGGGCCGTCTCCGAACCGGAGTCCGACTACCCCTACGGCCAGGGCGCCTCGAACCGGGTCGCCGTGTTCGAGCGCTGAGCGCCGGACGCCCGCGTGGCTCAGGCGCTGAGCGCGGGCGCTTTGCGCCTGGTGCGCTCGACCTCGCTCTGCAGCTGCTCGAGCACGCGCACCACGCGCAGCCCGCTGTGGCCGTCCGAGCGTGGCGTGGCCCCGGTCCTGACCGCCTCGAGGAAGTGTTCGCACTCCAGCCGCAGCGGCTCGATGCTCGGTACCCGCGGGCAGAACATGTCCCCGCTGCGGGCGATGTACTCGCCATACGAGCGGGTGTCCTCGTCAAAGCCCTTGTCGTAGACCGTGAGCTTGCCCTCGATGGCCATGTCGTCGAAGGTCGCCATCCGCTTGGAGCCCACGATCGTGAAGCGCCGCTCCTTGTGCGGGTCGAGCCACGACAGGTGCAGGTGGGCGGCCACCCCGGAGGGGAAGCGCAGGTAGCAGAACACGACGTCCTCGACGCCCTCGCGCACGTATGACTCGCCGTGGGCGGAGACCTCGTAGGGCTCCTCCTCGACGATGTGCAGGAGCACCGAGACGTCGTGGGCGCCGAGGCTCCAGAGGGCGTTCTCGTCGCTGCGCAGCTGGCCGAGGTTCACGCGGTTGCCGTACACGCAGTAGATCTCCCCGAGCTCGCCCTCGTCGACGAGCGACTTCAGCATCCGCACCCCGGGGTGGTACTCGAGCAGGTGGCCCACCATCAAGGTGCGCCCCGTCCGCTCGGCGGCCGCGACCGCCCGTTCGGCGTCGGCCACCGACTGCGCCAGCGGCTTCTCCACGAAGCAGTGCTTGCCCGCCTCCAGCACCCGCACCGCGAGCTCGGCGTGGGTCGGCACGGGGGTCGCGAGCACGACCGCGTCCAGCTCCTGGTCCTCGAGCAGGTCCTCCAGGCGGGCGGTCATCCGGGCACCCGGCACCTGCGGGGCGAGGCGCTCCCGGGCGTCCTGGGAGGCGTCACAGCACCAGACGAGCTCGGCGCCGGGCAGGGAGCGGAAGTTGCGGGCCAGGTTGGGGCCCCAATAGCCCAGGCCCACCACCCCGAGCCGGACGGCATCGCTCATCCGGACGGATGATATCCGCGGGATGAGCGTCTCAGACCGCCCCTCCGGCCCCTGAGGCTCGCCAGGCGCGCCCGTGCCCGTCCGAGCGCCATCTGCGTAAGCGTGCGCCCGCCCTGCAGCGGGCTCGCCCGCAGGTCACGCCATGCCCACCCGATGCGCTCACGCCTGACGGCTGCCGCGGCCTCCCGCTGCTGGCGCGCCGAGAGCGGCCGGTACTGGTCGTTGCAGCGTGCCTCGTAGCCGTCCTCGAAGGCCGCTTCGGCGGCGGCGCTCGGAGTCCAGCTCGGCGGCGGCGCGTGGTGCCCGGCGAGCCCCTCGAAGAGATCCTCGAGCTGTCTGGTCAGCAGTCCCGGCTCCCACGTGCTGAGAACCTTCTCCCGGGCGTGGGCCCCGAACCCGAGCCGCCGCTGCTCGTCGCCGAGCAGGTCAGCGGTCGCCTCCGCGAAGGTCCGCGGATGGTTTGCGATCCAGCCGTTGGCGCCGTTGTCGACCACCTCGACCTGTGCGTTGTCCGTCCACGGGGTGGAGTTCGTCACGACCGGGATCCCCAGCGCCATCGCCTCGGCCAGCGCCAGCCCGAACGACTCGCCGATCGAAGAGGCGCTCGCAAAGACGTCCGCGGCGCAGTAGAAGGCGGCCAGGCGCCCGGGGTCCTGCGAGGGCTCCAGGCAATGCACCCGCTCCAGGACGCCCAGCCGCCTCAGCTGACGGCGGCGATGCTCGGTGACGCCCACGAACGCGACCTGCACCTCCGGCAGCAGCTCGAGGAGATGGGGCACCATCGTGACCACGATGTCTCCCCACTTGCGGTCGTCGGCGCGGCCGACCCTGACGACGGTTGGGCGGGAGGGATCGAGTCCGAGCTCCGTCCTCGCCTGCGCCTGCGGGACCGCCGCGGCGTCCAGCGCAGCCACGTCCACGGGGTAGTAGAGCGTCCGGTGGCGCCGGAGGAAGCTCTCGAGGGGCATGCCCGCCAGGCGGCGGTAGCGAAGCGCGCACATCTGGCTGATGAAGAGGTGGGCGGCGAAGCTCGCGAAATCCGGGCTCGTGTCCCTCCAGCCGAAGACGTTGGTCTCGACGAGCGCTCCGACGCCCGCGGCACGGCATGCTTCCGGAACGATCGGCTCCGACAGGCCGGCACGGTGGACGTGGACGATGTCCACTCCCCGCAGCAGGTCCGCCAGGCGGCGCGGGTCGTTGCCCGCACAGAGCACCTCGATGCCGGCCGCGGCGAGTTCGTCGGCACGCACGCCCGGCTCGTTCAGCGCGATGGCCCTCGCTCTCACGCGCGCCCGGTCGTGGTGCAGCGCGTACGTGACCGCTGCCTTGGCGGTGCCCCCGAGGCTGAACGTGTCGCACACGACCGCCACCTCGAGCGCCATCGTCGCGGCAGGATAGCCGCGCGGCGGGGGGTCCCTCCGCGCCGGGCCCGGAGAGCACTGCTCCACTCGCTACGGTCCCGGCGCGTGAGCACCGCCCTTCCGCGCCGTGTCGGCCTCAATGCGATCTTCCTCGAGCCCCCCATGGGCGGCCTGGAGACCTACGTCCGGGCGCTGCTCCCGGAGCTCCTGAGGCTGGCGCCCCAGGTCCGCTTCAGCGTCTACTGCAGTCGCCCGGGGCTCGAGCTGCTGCGCGGCGAGGAGTGGGCCGGTGACGTCGAGCTGCTCACCCACCCGCTGCTGGGTCTGCCCGGCATGAAGGCGCTCTCGGAGATGACGGTGCTGGGCGCGATTGCGGGACGCCACGTGCAGCTGCTGCACAACGTCGCCTTCACCGCCCCGCTGCTGACGCGCGCCGTGAACGTGGTGATGGTCCCGGACGTGATCTGGATCCTGCATCCGGACGAGGACCATCCGCACACGATGCGTCTGTGGCGGACGATCGTGCCGCCGATCGCCCGCCGTGCCGACCGCGTGATCGCGATCTCCCGCTCCGGCGCCGAGGAGATCGTCCGCTACCTGAAGGTCCCGCAGGAGCGGATCGACGTGGTTGCGCTGGGGCCGGGCATCGCCGCGCGCGCCGCGCCCGCCCCCGAGGATCAGCTGCGCGAACGGCTCGGCCTCGGATCGGGTCCGGTGGTGCTGGCGGTGTCGGCGAAGAAGGCCCACAAGAACCTCGCCCGTCTCGTGGATGCGATGGCCGAGGTCATGCACAGGCACCCCAAGGCGGTCCTGGTCCTGCCCGGTCGTCCGACCGAGCACGAGCGCGAGCTGCGCGCGCTGGCGGCGCGTCTGGGCATCGAGGCGAGCGTCGTGTTCCCGCCCTACGTGGAGGACGCCGACCTCGAGGGCCTGTATGCGTGCGCGGCCTGCTTCGTGTGTCCCTCGCTCACCGAGGGCTTCGGCTTGCCGGTGCTCGAGGCGATGCGCCGTGGCGTGCCGGTGGCGTGCTCGAACGTCTCGGCGCTGCCCGAGGTCGCCGGCGATGCCGCCCTCTACTTCGACCCCCTGAGCGTCCCCGAGATCGCGGCCGCCGTCTGCGCCCTGCTCGAGGATCGCGGCTCGGCCGAGCGGCTCGCCGCTGCCGGGCGCGTCCGCGCGAGTGCCTTCTCGTGGGCGGCCACGGCAGAGGGCACGCTCGACACCTACGAGCGAGCCTGGCACGCTACGGTCGCACGATGAGCACCCAGTCGCCTCCTGCTGCGGGCAGCGTCCTGCGGCGGACCGCCTCGAGGATCGTCCCCGAAGCCGGCAAGCGCGCCATCGACCACGTTCGGGCGCGCCGCTATCTGCAGCGCATGCGCCCCCTGAACGAGGAGTTCGTGCGCCGCAACGGCCTCGAGGTCGGACATGGGCCCTTCACCGGGATGCGCTACCTCCCGGGCCAGGAGCAGATCTCCGGGCACCTGATCGCCAAGCTCGTGGGCAGCTACGAGTCCCAGCTCTACCCGTGGATGGAACGGGACTGGATCGGGGGGCAGTTCGACCTGTTCGTCGACGTCGGATGCGCCGAGGGCTACTACGCCGTCGGGCTCGCGCGGGCGATGCCGGACGTGACCGTGCGCGCGTACGACACCTACGGGCCGGCGCGCGAGCAGTGCGCCGAGCTGGCCCGGATCAACGGTGTCGCCGAGCGCGTCCTGATCGGCGCGGAGTGCACGCCGGAGACGCTCGCCGGGCTTCCCGAGGGCCGTGTGGCGCTGCTGTCCGACTGCGAGGGCTACGAGCGCACGCTGCTCGACCCACGGCTCGCGCCCAACCTGCACCGCTGGTCGATCATCGTCGAGCAGCACGACAACGTCGACCCCTCGATCAGCGCCACCATCCGCGAGCGCTTCGCCGCCACCCACGAGATCGAGACGGTCGGCTCGAACGCGGTCGACGGCTCGCGCATCGAGGAGCTCCGCTGGATGACCCCCGCCCAGCGCTCGTTCGCCCTCGGTGAGCGCCCGCTGCCGATGACATGGGCGCTGTTGCGCCCGCGCGAAACCTCCGGAGCTGCGCCCTAGCGAGCCGTGGCCCGGTGGCCCTCGGCCGCTACGCGCTCGCGCCACTTGCGCCGGAAGTGGCGCTCGTTGCGCACGTGGATCGAGCGCAGGAACTCGGAGCGGCCGTTGTGGCGGATGCGCTTCCACAGGTCTCGTTACCGAGATCCCGTACTCGTGCTCGACCTCCACGCCGGCGACCGCGTAGCACTCCAGGCCGAGCCGCAGGCGGGCGTCGGTGCAGAGGTCGACCTCCTCCATCGAGCACGGCGCGTAGGCCTCGTCGAAGCCGCCGAGCGCCTCCCACACCGACGGCCCGCATCGCGAACAGGTAGCCGGAGACGACCTCGCACGCCGCCAGTGCCCCGGCGGGCCTCCCCGACGAGGTCGAGCCGCTCGAGGTGCTTCGGCACGGTCAGGTCCCAGAGGGTGCCGTCGGGGCCGACCACGCCGGCCTCCTCGTGCTCCACGAGCGCATCGTGCAGCAGCCTCAGCGAGCCCGGGCCGAGCAGCACGTCGTCGTTGCAGAACACGAGCACGGTGCCTCGCGCGGCGCCGGCGGCCGCGTTCCAGCCGGGCGACACGCCGCGGTTTTCGCCGAGGTCCACGGTGCGCGCCGACTCCGGCACGCCGGCCGCCCGCGGGGAGATCCCGTTGAGCGCGACCACCAGCTCGCCCTCGCAGGCCGTCGAGCGCGCGCGGGCATCCTCGCGGCGACCGTCGCGAGGTTCGGCTCCGGGTGCGCCTTGTAGACCGGCACGCAGACCGAGACGGCCGGCGCGGTATCCCCGCCGACCGGGGCTCCGGTCGGCTCATCGCGGGCGCGAGCGCCAGCACGTACCACTGCCCGGCCAGGAACTCGGTCGAGCGCCCGCGGGTCAGCCGGTGCAGGGGCCGGGAGAGGTGCAGCTGCAGAGTTGGCCACGCTCTGCACCTGCCAGCCCGCCTCGCCGATCAGCGCCACGATGTCGCGGCGCGTGAACCAGCGGATGTGGGTGGCGTCGCGGTGCCCCGCCGGCTCGTAGCCGAAGGTGCCTCGCAGGATCAGGTCGCGCAGCAGCGAGATGTGGCTCGCGTTGGGCACCGACACGTGCAGCCGCGCTCCGGGGGCCGCCGCCGTGAGCAGCGCCCGCACGAGCGCCAGCGGGTCGTACAGGTGCTCGAGCACGTCGTAACAGAGGATCGTGTCGAACGGGCCCGTCGCCCTGGGCAGCTCGCCGATCGCGTCGCCCACGAGCACCTGGTCGTAGACGCGCTCGGCCAGCGCGGCCGGCTCGGGCAGCATCTCGATGCCCGGTGATCCAGCTCGCCCCCCCGGCGCGCAAGCTGCGGCGCCGCGCCACCGCCCGCGCAGCCGACGTCGAGCACGCGCCCATACGGGAGCCGGCAGGTGGGCGAGCGTCTCCGAGCGGCCGAGCTCGTAGTAGCTGTCGGACTTCGGCGCGTCCAGCGGGATCGTGGCGGGCACGGCCGTCACATTAGCCCCCGGGCTGGCGCCGGATGGCGTGCAGGAACTCCTCGGGCACGGCCCCCAGCGCCAACAGCATCGCGACCAGGACCGCCACCGCGGCCGCGGCCGATCAGCGAGTAGACCGGCAGCAGCGCGCCGACCGCGAAGGCCACGCGCGAGCGCGAGCGCGACCCGCGGGACGCCGGCGAGCGACGGACGCAGGTCCGGTCGACGGCGGCTGAGCGCGACGCCGTATGCGAGCGCGAGGGCGACCTCGAGCGTGGCCGTCGTGACAGCGGCGCCGCGTGCGCCGTGCGCCGGGATCAGGACCGCGCTCAGCATCACCGCGAGCACCACCGCCGCGCCGTTGATCCAGATCAGCTCCCGGTACATCCGCAGCGTCAGCAGCGCGAACGACCACGTCGCCACCAGGAACGTGCCGATGATCCCCGCGCCGAGGATCTGCAACACCTCGACCGACGGCTTGAATTTCGGCCCGCCGATGAATTCGCACCGCGAACGGGGCGGCGATGATCGCGCACAGCGAGAAGAAGCCGCCGGCCACGAGGGCGCCGTCGAACAGCCGCTGCAGCGCGTAGCGCAGGCGGTCCTGGTCATCGCGCGCGGCCCGTGCGAGGATCGGGAAGGCCGAGGCGACCAGCAGCCAGGGGACCCCGTTGATGATGCTCAGTGCCGCGGAAGGCGAGGCTGAAGTACCCGGTCTGGTGCTTGGTCGAGATCAGCGACATGGCGATGATCACGATCTGGAAGTAGATGACGCCCGAGCGTGGTGGCGGCGGTGTACACGAACGATTCGGAGATCAGCGTGCGCCAGCGGCCGGGCGAGAACGTGGGCCGCAGGCTCACCTCCGAGCGCACCAGCGCCACCATCAGCGCCAGCGTCACGGCGGCGCTGATCGACGCGCGACGCCGTAGAACGGCAGCAGCGAGGCGTCGCCGACGACGAGCGCGATCATCAGCACAGCCGTGACCGCCTGGCCGGTGAAGTCGCCGACGCGCGAGCCACCCCAATCGCAGGCGGGCCGTCAGCGGGACCGACAGCGTCACCCTGGCCCCTTCGAGCAGCAGCGCCAGCGACGCGATCGCGGTGCCCTCGACGAGCACGCTCTGGTAGCCCGCGACGAGCGCGAACGCGATCGCGCCGACGCGCCCCGACCAGCGACAGCACGAGCCGCAGGCCGAGCAGGTCGCTCATGAACGCGCGCCGCTCGCGCTCGCCCGTGGTCGCGAACTGGCGCACGCCGAGGTTCGCCACGCCCCCCTCGGTCAGCGCCGCCGCGATGAAGATCAGCGAGGTGACGGTGATGAAGTGACCCCAGCCCGACCGTCCCAGATGGCGCGTCACCAGCGGCGTGGCGATGAGGCCGACCAGCAGCCCCGCGCCGTAGCGCCGACCATGCGCATCCCGCTGCCGCGCAGGAAGCGTCCACCCGCCTCGCGCGAGGCGAGGATGTCGCCGTCGGGGACGACGTCGACGAGCTCCTCGGCCTGCGCGGCGGGCCGACCTCGGTGCCGCTCGACCGGGCGCGCTCATCCCGGTCTCGCGGCCGTCTCGGTGGGCTGGCTGCGCGATCCGCGGGCGCGGACAGGCCGCAGGCCCGCAGGAACTCGCCGGGCGCGGCTGACCGTGGAGTTCGCCCGCGCCCAGCGCAGGGCTCCCTCCTGCAGGGACCGGTAGCGCGGCTCGTCGATCTGCTCCAGGCGGCGCATCAGCTCGTCGTAGCTGTCGTATTCGACGCAGTTGCTCTCGTCCAGCCCATGGGGGGCGCAGCGCGGCGGCTTGTGGCGCAGGTCGCGAAAGCACGGCACGCAGCCGTTGGCTGCGAGCTCGTAGTGGCGCAGGCAGTCCCAACCGGCACGCTTCACGGTGATGCCGTAGCGGGCGCGGCGCAGGTCTTCGTAGTAGTCCTGCTCGTCCTCGAAGGCGTAGGAGGTGGGGGCCCCACGCGCGCGGCGACTTCGGGGTCGACGACGTGGCGTGGCCAGCAGGCCCCGCTTGTCGGACGGGCCTCCGCAGAGGATCTTCTCGGCCGGGAACGAGAAGGCGGTCGTGCGCATCGCCGCGGATCGAGGGCAGGCGCTGCGCCAGCGCTGGCGGCAGCAGCAGGAAGGAGCGGAACCACCCCGTACGGGGGGTGAGCTCGCGCTTGAAGTACGTGGCGCGGGTGTGGGCCCGCGGCAGCATCCACCAGGCACGCTTGCGCCACCACACTCCGGCGTACGGATACGGCTCCTCTCGATCCGCGCCGTCCAGCACCGCCATCGGCGTTGCGCTGATCCGCGGCGCGAGCTGGACGAACGCGCCGAAGCTGCTCCAGATGTCCGCGAACACGACCAGGTCGAAGCCACCGTCCCGGGCACGCTCCAGCGGACGGTGGCGATCGACGGCGATGTCCGTGAGCGTGCGATAGAGCGTGAAGCCGCGCCCGTAGAGCTCGCCGCGGCGCTCGGCGGGGAAGCTCGTGTACATGGAACTCGGCCTTCGGGTAGTCCACGACCTCCGCCCCGAGCAGCTCACGCAGGCCGTGCAGCAGGCCGTCGGCGAGGTAGTCCTCGTGGGCTGCCGTCAGGAACAGCACCCGCGGCGCGGCGCTCGACATCGGCGTCAGTTTGTCAGCCGCCGTGGGCGGCCTTCGGCGGCCGCCGCGCGAGAGCGTCTCCATCACCGTGTCGGTGAAGCGCTGCCAGGAGAAGCTCCGCGCGCGCGCCCGTCCCCGCGCCGAGAGCTCGCGCGCGCAGGTCGTCGTCCTCGAGGACCCGCCTGCAGCCCGTCGGCGATGCTCTGCGACGCTGGTCGGATCCACGTACTCGACCGCGTCGCCGCCGACCTCGGGCAGCGAGGACTCACGTCGGAGGTCACGACCGCGGCGCCCGGCAGCCATCGCCTCGAGCACCGGCAGGCCGAAGCCCTCCCCGAGCGACGGGTAGCAGAACACCGCGCAGCGGCGGTAGAGCTCGGCGAGGGCCTCGTCGGAGACGTAGCCGAGCACGAGGCAGCGCTGGCCCGAGCGAGCGCAGCGCGGCGAGCGTCTCGCCCGTCTCCCAGCCGCTGCGCGCCGACCACCACGAGCGGATGGCGCTGCCTGCAGGGACTCGTCCAGGCGAGCCGTAGGCGGCCACCAGCCGCGGCAGGTTCTTGCGCGGCTCGAGCGTCCCCACCGCGAGCACGAAGCCCGGCGGCGGGAAGGCTCGTCGGGCTCGCGCCGGCGACGGCTCGCAGCGGCTCGGCGTGACCCCGAGGGGCGCCACCACGGTCTTGCCGGCGGCCGCCGGGAAGCGCGCCGCGAGCGCGTCCGCGGTGGCCTGCGAGATCGCGAGCAGTCGCGGCCGAGCGCCGGACGGCAGACCCGAGCGTGGCCCGCTCGATCACCATCGAGCGGCGGTTGGGCCTCATCGAGGGCTCGAAGGTGGTGAGGTCGTAGACGACCGGTCACCGCCGGGATGCGCAGGAACAGGGGCGTGAGGTAGGAGTTGGTGGACAGGAACACGTCGCACTCGCGGTTGGCCGCGCGGGCGGCTGCGCAGGTGCCAGAGGGGTCACGGCGCCTCCATGCAGGCGCCAGCTGAAGCGCTCGTCGAGCTCGACGTCGGTCCACGGCGTTGCGCGCGTAGAGGAGGAACCGTGCGTCCGGCGCCTCGCCGCCGTGCCGCCAGCGTGCGCAGCAGCTCGCGCACCACCCGGCCGCGCCCGGCCCCCTCCTCGGCTGCGGCGCGTGCGTCGATCCCGATCACGAGTGCGGGCGGAGCGTCCAAGCGCGGGCAGCCTTGCACATCTCGCACTAGCCTCCCGGCTCGCCGTGCACGTCGGCCTCAACCTGATCTTCCTCGTCCCCGGCGAGACCGGCGGCATGGAGATCGCCGCGCGCGAGCTGATCGCGGCGATGCTCGACGCAGGCGCCGCCCGGCCTACCGCTTCACGGCGTTCGTCAACCGCGAGACCGCCGGCCGACGCGACGGCCGCTGGGGCGAGCTGCTGCCCGACCGTGACCGTGCCCGTGCACGCCCGCCGGCGCGAGCAATGGGTGCTCGGCGAGCAGGCGCTGCTGCCGCCGCTGGCGATGCGCGCCGGCGTCGAGCTCGTGCACAGCCTCGCCAGCACCGCGCCGCTGTGGGGCCGCTTCCGCCGCGTGGTGACGATCCACGACCTGATCTACGCCCGCTTTCCCGAGGCCCACAGCGGCATCCGCGACAAGGGCATGCGGCTGCTCGTGCCCGTCCGCCGCGCGGCGCTCGGACCGCGTGATCGCCGACTCCGCAGAGCACGCGCGAGGACCTCGTCGCGCTGCTCGGCATCGACGCCGGGCGCATCGACGTCGTGCCGCTCGGGCTCGGCGCCGTGCAGCGCGAGCAGCCGCTGGCGGAGGCGCAGACGCGCGAGCGCTTCGAGCTCGGCGAGCGCCGGGTGCTGCTCAGCCTGTCGGCCAAGCGCCCGCACAAGAACCTCGCCGCGCTGATCGACGCGCTCGCGCTGATCGAGGCCGAGCGCCGGCCGCTGCTCGTGCTGCCGGGCTACCGCACCTGGCACGAGGACGAGCTGCGCGCGCGGGCGCGCGAGCGCGGGCGTGGAGGGCGACGTGCGCCTGCCGGGGTGGGTCTCCGGGGCCGAGCTCGAGGGCCTCTGGGCGCTGGCCGACGCGTTCGTGTTCCCGTCGCTGTACGAGGGCTTCGGCCTGCCGGTGCTCGAGGCGATGGCGCGCGGCGTGCCGGTCGCCTGCTCGAACGCCGTCCTCGCTGCCCGAGGTCGCGGGCGACGCCGCGCTGCTGTTCGATCCGCGCGACCGCGCGGCGATCGCCGCGGCGATCGAGCGCCTGCTCGCGGACGGGCCGGAGGTCGGAGCGGCTGCGGGCGCAGGGGCTGCGAGCGCGCGCGCCGGTTCACCTGGGAGCGGACGGCCCGCCTGACGCTCGAGAGCTACGCGCGGGCGCTCGCGCCGCGCGTAGGTCGTCGAGCACCGTCTGCAGCGAGCTCTCCAGCGACAGGCGGCGTGGCGTTCGCGGCGAACCACGCGGCCGTGCTGTCGCGCAGCGCGCAGTCCGGCCTCGTGCACGCGCACGATCGCGTCGGCCAGCGTCTCCGGCGCGGCGCTCGGCGGCGACGATCGCCGTTGACGCCCTCCTCGATCAGCTCGGTGGCGGCGTTGTCCTCGCCGGCCACCACGATGCTCGGGGTGCCGCGGGCGGCGGCCTCCACGACGACCATCCCGTAGCCCTCGCGCCGGGAGGGGAGCAGCATGCAGATGCGCGCTGCGCAGGGCCGCGTCCACCTCCTCGGAGGCGACGAACCCGGGCGCCTCGATGTACCCGGCCGCGCCCAGGCGCTCGATCTCGGCGAGCACCGCCCGCGCTCCGGCCCGTCGCCGAAGAAGGTCCCCCGCAGCCCGGGAATCGCGCAGCGCCGCTGCGGCCACGCCCGCGACCCCCGCCGGGGCGCGCTTCTCGGGGATCATGCGGCCCGCGAACACGACCACCGGATCCGCTGTGCGCGCGACGGGCGTCTCCAGCGAGCCGGCGTACTCGCCCTCGAGCACCGTCACGCTCGCCGCGCAGCCCCTCCTGCGCCAGCCGGCGCGGCGTGCAGACGCGAGAAGCAGAAGGCCTGCTGGGGGAGCCGCGCGCAGGCGAGCTGGACCGCGTACCCGACCGCCCCGCCGAAGCGGCCGAGGTACTCGCGCCAGTAGCTCCTGCTCCAGACCTCGTGCCAGTCGACGACCAGCCTGTAGCGCCCGAGCGGCCGCAGCACGCCGGCCGCCAGCAGCGAGAAGTACGGGAACGAGGCGGTGTGCACGACGTCGTAGCGAGCGGCCATGGCGCAGCAGGTGCAGGAACACGCCCAGCCCGAAGACGAGCGGCGGCAGTGTTCGCCGGCGTCCACCCTCCGTGTAGAGGCCCATGCGGGGCCCGCAGGCGAGCACCCGCACGCCCTCCACCTGCGCCTGCTCGCCGCGCTCCCACTGGCGCAGCGTCAGGTAGGTCACCTCGTGGCCGTCCGCCGCCAGGCGCTCGGCGAGATTCCGATACCAGCGCTCCGCTCCGCCCACGGTGTAGGGGAAAAGGCAGTCGTAAACGAGCAGTACACGCATGCCGCTAGGATCTCATCTCGCTCGTGCGCCCAACTCGAGAGCGCCACTTTCCGTCCGCCCGCGAGTTATAAGGGCCGTGTCGTAGGGCACCAGCCCTGAACCCCTCCCAGGAGCGCCTCTCATCAGCACAGTCGCGCAAACCAGCACGCCGGTAGCGCCGCCCGGACTACAGCGCGAGACGCCGCTCGTCTCCGTCGTCATTCCCTGCCTGAACGAGGCCGAGAACATCGAGGCCTGCGTCCACGCCGCCCGCGAGGCGATCAGGGCGATGGACGTGATCGGCGAGGTGGTCGTCGCCGACAACAACTCCGAGGACGACTCCGCCCGCCTGGCCGAGGCGGCGGGCGCGCGCGTGATCGTCGAACGCCGGCGCGGCTACGGCAGCGCCTACCTGGCCGGCTTCGCCGCCTCGCGCGGCCGCTACATCGTGATGGCCGACGCCGACCTGACCTACGACTTCGACGAGATCCCGCGCTTCGTGGCCGCGCTCGAAGACGGCGCCGAGATGGTGATCGGCGACCGCATGGACAACATCCAGCCGGGCGCGATGCCGTGGCTGCACCGCTACGTCGGCAACCCGATCCTCACCGGGCTGCTGAACCTCTTCTTCCGCACCGGCATCAGCGACGCCCACTGCGGCATGCGGGCCCTGCGCCGCGACGTGCTGCCGCGCCTGGACCTGCGCACGACCGGCATGGAGTTCGCCTCCGAGATGGTCATCCGGGCCTCCAAGGAGAACCTGCGGATCGCCGAGTTCCCGATCGAATACCACCCGCGCGGCGGCGAGAGCAAGCTCTCGACCTTCCGCGACGGCTGGCGGCACCTGCGCTTCCTGCTCGTCCACAGCCCCAACCACCTCTTCATCCTGCCCGGCGCCGTGCTGGCGGGGCTCGGGACGCTTGATCGTCGCGCTGGTGGTCTCGGGGCTCGACCTGTTCGGTCGCGCCTGGGGGATGCACGCCCTGATCGGCGGCGCGCTGCTGATGATCGTCGGCACGCAGGTGCTCGCGCTCGGGCTGTGCGCGCACGCCTACGGCACCTACTTCATGGGCGAGAAGGACCCCTGGTTCGACCGCATGCGCGCACGCTTCAGGCTCGAGCACGGTCTGCTGCTGGGGGGCGCCTTCGCGCTCGCGGGCGTCGGACTGGGCGCCTACATCCTCATCACCTGGATCGATCACGGCTTCGGCTCGCTCGCCGACGAACACATGGCGGTCGTCGCCGCGTCGCTGATCATCGTCGGGATCCAGATCTTCTTCTCCTCCTTCCTGCTGTCGATACTCGGGCTGCGCCGCCGGTAGCCGGCGGCGACGGCCGAGGTGCGCTTCGACCTGACGGGCATCGTCGGCGCGCTCGCGCTGATGTGGCTCGTCAGTCTGGGCTGCGGGCTCGCGCTCGAGCGTGTGCTGCGCATTCGCGTGGCGAACGCCCTGCTGCTGCCGCTGGGACTGTGCGTCTCGATCGTCCTGATCTTCCCGGGCTACGTCGCCGGCGTCTCGGATCCGCTGGCCATCGCGCTGCTCGCGGCGGTCTCGATCGCCGGCCTCGTCTTCGCGCGTGAGGGGCTGCCCAGGCGGGTGAACCCCGGATGGCCCGGCGTCGCGGGCCTGGGCGCGTACGTGCTGTTCATGCTGCCCGTCCTCGCTCACGGCGGCTGGACATGGTCGGGCTACGACTTCGTCAACGACTCCGCCTTCGAGATGCTGCTCGCCGACCACATCCGCGGCTTCGGGACGACGCTCGGCCACATCCCCGAAAGCAGCGAACGGCAGTTCCTCGTCTCCTACCTGCACAACGGCTACCCGCTCGGGGCGCAGGCGCTGCTGGGCACCGACGCGGCGATCCTGGACGTGTCCTCGGCGGTCATCTATCAGGCCTTCATCTCCGGCCTGGCGGCGATCACGGCGATGGCGATGGCGCTGATCGCCTCGCGTGTGCTGAAGCCCGCGCGGGCGGCCGCGGTCGCGTTCGTCGCTGCCGCGGCCAACCTGACCTACCAGTACGCCCTGCAGGGCTCCATCAAGGAGATCGGGCTGGTCGCGGGGCTCGCCTGCACGGTGGCGCTGATCGATGCCGCGCTCTCGACCGACCGCCCCTACGCCGGCGCGGCGCTCGTGGCGGTCGGCGCGGCGGCCTCGCTGACGCTCTACAGCGCCGTCGCGCTGCCGTTCCTCGGCGGCATCGCGCTGTTCGCGGCGGGCGCCTTCCTGTTCCTGCGCAGGGTGCGCCCGCGCCGGTCCTGGCTCGGCCCGATCGCCGCGGGTTGCGCGCTCGTCGGGGTGCTCGCGTTTGCCTCGCTGACCAGCTTCGCGACCTTCTTCAACGTCGCCCAGTCGGGCCAGAGCTCGACCGGGCTGGGTGCGATCCAGTTCGGCCAGCTGCTGCGCTCGCTACCGCTCAGCCAGATCAGCGGCGTGTGGCTGGCGGGCGAATACCGGGTCCCGGTGGTGCCCGAACCCGCGGCCGCGCTGACCGTGATCGGCACGGTCGTGATGCTCGCGCTGTGCATCCCCGGTGCGATCTGGGCGTTGCGGCGAGGAGCGGCCGGGCCGCTGCTGCTGCTCGGCAGCGTCGGGCTGGTGCTGCTGATCGTGTTTCCCCGCGTGAGCCCGTATGCGCAGGGCAAGCTGCTCGCGATCGGCGCCCCCGCCGTACTGCTGGCGGCGCTGATGTTGCCGGCGGGCGCCACGGGTCGGCTGCGCGTGCCCGGGACCGTCCTGGTCGCGCTGATCGGCGTCGCCGTGCTGGCCTCCGACGTGCTCGCCTACGGACGCGCCCGGGTGGCGCCGAGCTCGCGCATGGAAGCGATCGCGCAGGTGGGCCACCACTTCCGCGGCGAAGGGCTGGTGCTGTTCAACGAGTTCGAGGAGTACGCGAAGTACTTCGGCCGCGAAGCCACGCATCAGCGTGCCGTTCGAGGCGCTCACGCCGCAGCAGGTCAAGCTGCGCGTGCCGAGGCCCTTCTACGGCGACTACTTCGACCTCGACGAAGAGCAGCTCGGCGTTCGTCGAGGGCTATCCGATCATCGTCACGCGGCGCTCGCCCGCCGCCAGCCGGCCTCCGGCCAACTACCGCCTCGTGTACGCGAACCGCTACTACCTCGCCTGGCGGCGGGGTCCAGCAGCCCGCAGGTGCTCGCGCACCTTCCCGCGCAACATCTCTACTCGCCCTCGGGGCTGGTCGACTGCAAGGCGCTGGCGGGCATGGTGGCCCGCGCGCCCGCGGGCAGCAAGCTGGCGGCTCCGGTGACGCCGGAACTGAAGTGGTTCGAACCGCTGTACTCCCCGGATCGCTCCGATCGCGTGGGGATCGGTCCCGACCCAGGCCGGCGCGGTCGCCACGAACGGGCCCGGACACGCGACCGGGGTGGTGGTCGTCCGCGGCGGTGCGCCGTACGCGGTCTGGGTCCAGGGCGACTTTCCCGCTCCGATCAAGGTCTACCTCGACGGCCGGCTCGTGGGCGTCGCGCACGGGTCGAACACGCCTCTGCAGTGGGACCGCGTGGCCACCCTGCCGCTGCCCGCGGGAGACCACGCACTGAAGCGTCGTCCGCGAGGCGGGCCATCGCCACTTCGGCCCCGGCGAATGGCAGGACGGGGTGATCGGAGCTGTGGCCCTGCAGCGTCAGGAACCCGAGCGCATGCAGACCCTGCCGCTGTCCCGCTGGCGCAGCCTGTGCCGCAGCGAACGTGACTGGGTGGAGGTCGTGCGCCCGTGAGCGGGCGTGGCGAGCGGCGCGGGCGAGGGCGGCTGCGTCCGTCGCCCGCGGGCGCGGTCGTGATCGCCGGCGTCGCGGGGCTGCTGGTGGTGGCGATCGTCGTGCTGGCGAAATCCTCGGCGCGGCGCACCGGCACGAACGCCGCCGCGGTCTCGGGACTCGCGATCCAGCTCGCCTCAGGGCAGACGCTGTGCGAGCCCGGCGAACTGGTGGCCGAGGGCACCTCGGCGATCCGTGTGGATGCGGGGACGCCGGGCCCGCAGGGCGGCCGCGGGCCGGCACTGGGCGCGAGCGTCGTCGACCCATCGGGCCGGGGTGTCGCTTCGGGGACGCTCCCCGCGGGCTGGAGCCCGGGCCTCATCAGCGTGCCCGCTGAGGCCGGCTCTGCACAGGGACGTGGCGGCAAGCGTGTGCCTGAAGCAACCTCGGACCGGGGCGGGTGGCGCCTGGGCGGGACCATCCCGGCCGGCAGCTACGTGGTGCAGATCGACGGCCAGCGGCCTCGGTGGACGCGTGCGACTCGAATACATGCGCCCCGGCAGGAATCGTGGCTTCGCTTCACGGCCGGCGCTCGCGCACCGCCTGACGATCGGCAAGTCCCGGCTCGTGCGCCACTGGGCGGCGCCCGCGGTCGATCCTGCTGATGATCGTGCTCGCCGTGGCCTGGCCCTGCGGACGATCCCTGCTAGGGAGCGCGCGCGTGAGCGCGGTCGGGGACATGCCCTCGCGGCGCTCGCCGGTCGCGGCGGCGCGATCTCGGTAGCGCTGCGGCGCGGCGGCGGGTGCACGCCTGCGAGCGGTGCCGCTGGCGGCCTGGATGTGCGCGCTGGTCGGCGCTGGCCAACGGCCTGGCCTGGTCGCTGATCGTGCCCCCGTTCCAGGTCCCCGACGAGAACGCGCACTACGCGTACGTCGCGCAGGTCGCCGAAGACGGCACGCTGCCGGTGCTCACCGCGACGGCGCCGCTCCCGCCCCGCGAGGAAGACCTCGTCAACGCGCTGCTCGACGTTCGGGATGGTCGGCCACCGCGAAAACCCGGCGCCGCTCACCGACGCTCCAGCAGCAGGCGATCGAACACGTCGAAGCCGCAGCACCTGCAGCGCCACGGGCACCGGCGAGGCGCATCAGCGCGACCAACAACCCGTCCGCTCTACTACGCGCTGGCGGCGGTCCCGTACAAGCTCATGCCGAGCGGCCGGGTGCTGGACAAACTCGCGGCCATGCGCTGCCTGTCGGCGCTGATGGGTGCGCTCACCGTGCTGCTCGTGTTCATGTTCCTGCGCGACCTGCTGCCGGGCAGTGCCGTGGGCGTGGCCCGCCGGGCGCGCTGCTCGTGGCCTTCCAGCCGCTGTTCGGCTTCATGTCCGGCGGTCGTCAACAACGACGACCTGCTGTACCTCGCCGCCGCCGGCACGCTGTGGGGCGTGGCGCGTGCCTTCAGGCGCGGGCTGACGCCCGCCACGGGCGCGCTGCTGGGCGGCTTCCTCGGCGCTGGGCCTGATCTCCAAGCTGACGCTGCTCGGCTTCGTCCCCGCCGTGCATGCCTGGCGCTCGCCTGCTGCTGGTGGCGCGCGCGAGGGCTGATCGCGCGCCGCGCGCTGCGGCGCTGCCGCGGTCGCGCATCGCTGCTCGCCGGGGCGCCGTTCGCGATCTACATCCTGCTCAACCGCTTCGCCTGGAACCGCGGCTTCATCCCCGGCGGCGGATTGGCACCACGGCGCCGCGCCCTACGTCGGGCGCCACTTCAGCTTCCACCGAAGAGCTCAGCCACGTCTGGCAGCTGTTCCTGCCGCACCTGTGGCTGCGACCCCCAGTTCTCCGTCCTACCCGCTCTGGCACGACCTGGTTCGTCGGCTTCGTCGGCCGCTTCGGCTGGCAGGACTACACCTTCCCCTACTGGGTCTACCAGGTCGCCCGCGTGGTCGTGATCGCGGTGCTCGCGCTGGCCGCCGTGCGAGCTCGCTGGCGCCGGCGCGCCTCGTGCGCCGGCGGTGTGGGCGAGCTGGCCGTCTACGTGCGCCGCCGTGGTCGGGTTGTGCGTGGTGATCGGGATCGAGTCCTACCGCTACTTCCTCTCGACCGGCCTCGATATTCGAGCAGGCCCGCTACCTGCTGCCGCTGCTCGGCCTGTACGGCGCGATCGGGGCGCTCGCGGTGCGCGCCGGTGGGCGCCGCTGGGGGCCGGCATTGGCGGCCGGCCTCGTGATCCTTGCGATCGGCCACGACCTATATGCGCAGGCGATAACCGTCGCCCGCTACTACTCGTGAGCGAGGTCTCGGTGGCGATTCCGGTTCGCAACGGCGGCCCCGCGCTGGAAGGGGTGCTGGCCGCGCTGGGGCGCCAGACGGTGGACCACGAGCTGATCGTGTGCGACTCGGGCTCCACCGACGGCTCGGTGCAGCTCGCCCGCGCGCATGGGGCGCGCGTGCTCGAGATCCCACCCTCGGAGTTCAACCACGGCGCCACCCGCAACCTGCTGATGGAGCGCGCGGGCGGCAGCCGCGTGGCGTTCCTGACCCAGGATGCCGCGCCGGCCGACGAGCGTTGGCTGGAGCGCCTGCTCGAGGGCCTCGGCCTGGCGCCGGACGTGGCCATCGCCTACGGGCCCCAACGCCCCCGGCCGGACGCGTCGGCGGCGGTCCGGATCGAGCTCGAGCGCTGGTTCGCCTCGCTCGCGCCGGACGGGCGCCCGCAGGTGGAGCGTCTGGGAGCGGACGAGCGGGCCACGCTGCCCGTGGTCGCCCTGGTGGGCCGGCGGGGCTTCTTCACCGACTCCAACGCGTGCGTGTCCAGGGAGGCCTGGCGGCGGGTGCCCGTTCCGCGAGGTCTCCTACGCTGAGGACCGCGTGCTCGCGATCGACATGCTGCGAGCCGGCTACGCGAAGGCCTACATGCCCGACGCCGCCGTCTCCCACTCCCACGACTACACGACCTCCCAGCAGCTGCGCCGCTCCTTCGACGAGGCGCGGGCACTGCGCGAGGTCTACGGCTGGCGCGAGCCGGCCTCGCCGGTCGAGCTGGTGCGGAGGCTGCGCGGGGAGCTGGGCGCCGCCCGCCGTGAGTTGCCGGCCGGCCCCGGCGACCGGCGCCTCGGCCGCGCTGGCGGGGATCGCCGCCCATCAGCTCGCCCGCCAGGTCGGAGCGATGCTGGGCTCGCGAGCCGAGCGGCTGCCGGCCCCGGTACAACGGCGTCTGTCGCTGGAAAGACGGAGTGGGTTCGCCCCGCTCCATCTGGACGACGATCGCCGGAGCGCCTCGTGAGCGAGAGCGGCAAAGGCCGCGGACGGGAGGGCTCCCAGGCGCCGGCGGGCAGGGGTCGTCAGCAGGCCCCCCCGATCGCCCCGCCCGGGTCGATCGCCGACCGCGCCCTCGACGGCTCCTTCAGCGGCCCGCTGGCGGGTCTGCGACGGCGCATCTACCTGACCTACTACTACCTCGGCTGGCGCACGCTGCTGTTCCGCGTCGTGACCTTCCCGCTGCGCTTCACGCCGCTGAGACGCTGGCGGCGGCTGCGCTCCGCCACCGGCCACGACGCCTACCGGCGGGCGGTCGCCTGGTACGAGGAGCACGGCCGGCCCGTCGACGTCGTGATCCCGAGCTACAAGGACGCCGAGCAGGTCGAGGAGCTCGTCGCCTCGATCCGTGCGACCGCGCCCGCACACATGGTGCGCGTGATCGTCGCCGACGACGCCAGTGGCCCCGAGCACGTGGCCAGGCTGCGCCAGATCGAGGGGATCGAGGTGATCGCGGGCGAGCAGAACGCCGGCTTCGCGGCCAACGTCAACCGCGGTCTGCGCGCGACGTCGCCCGATCGCGACGTGGTGCTGCTTGAACTCCGACGTCGAAGCCACGACCGGCTGGCTCGCGTGCCTGCAGCACGCCGCCTCGGGCAAGGACGACACCGGCATCGTCGGCGCCCAGCTGCTGTATCCCGACGGGCGCATCCAGTTCGGCGGCACGGTTCGCAATCTCGGCGCGCCCGAGTGGTTCGACCACCGCTACCGCTTCAAGCCTGACGACTGGGGCCCGGCCGGCATCGCGGGAGCGGTGCTGGCGGTGACGGGAGCGTGCATGTACATCACGCGCGCGAGCGATCGAGCGGGTCGGGCTGCTCGACGAGTGCTTCCCGATGGCCTACGAGGACGTCGACTACTGCCTGCGTGCGTGGCAGGCGGGGATCCGCGTGATCTACTTCCCGGCGGCGCGCCTGTACCACCACGAGTCGGTGACCCGTGGCAGCGAGGTCGGCGAGCGCGAGCGGGCCTCCCAGCGTGTCTTCTGGGAGCGCTGGGACGACTTCTTCAACGCCCGCGAGGTGCGCACGGCCGACGGGCGGCTGCGGGTCGTGTACGTGACCGAGGACACCGGCATCGGCGGCGGTCACCGCGACATCTTCGAGCACCTCAACCGGCTGCTCGACCGCGGCCATGAGGTGGCGCTGTACACGCTGGGGGATGAGCCCGACTGGTTCCCGCTGCGTGCGCCCGTGCACAGCTTCGAGTACTACGAGGAACTGGTGCAGGAGCTGGCGCAGCTCGACGCGATCAAGGTCGCCACCTGGTGGAACACGGCGGGGCCCGGTGTGGCAGGCCAGCGTCCTGCGCGGGATCCCCGTGTACTTCGTGCAGGACATCGAGACCTCCTACTACCCCGACGACGAGGCCGTGCGCCACGCCGTGCTCGACTCCTACCGGCCCGAGTTCCACTACATGACGATCTCCTCCTGGAACGCGGAGCGGCTGCGCGAGCTGGGTCTGGAGTCGGAGCTGATCCCCCCCGGGATCGATCTCGAGACCTTCCGCCCGCTGGCGGACGTCGAGCGCCGCCAGGACCTGGTGCTGGCGCTCGGGCGCTCGAACCCGCTGAAGAACCTGCCCCTGACGATCGACGCCTGGCGGGCGCTGCCGGCAGCCGCGCCCGCAGCTGTGCCTGTTCGGGATCGAGCCGCGAGCTGGCGGCCGAGGAGGGGATCACCTACGTCGAGTCGCCCTCGGACGAGCGCGTCAACGAGCTCTTCAACGAAGCCACGGTGTTCATCCAGACCTCCACCCACGAGGGCTTCGCGCTGCCGCCGCTGGAGTCGATGGCGACGGGCGGGGCGGTCGTCTGCACCGACGCCCACGGCAACCGCGACTTCTGCGTGGACGAGGGCAACTGCCTGATGCCCGAGCCCGACGTGGGGCCGTCTCGGACGCGCTCGCGGCGGCTGCTCGAGGATCCCGAGCTGCGCCGGCGCCTCGGTGAGGCCGGGCATCGAGACGGCCCAGGACTACGCCTGGGAGCGGCGGATCGACGCGCTCGAGCGCTTCCTGGACGGCGGTCGCCCGGCCCCGGCCGATGAAGCTCGAGGACCACGGCGCGGTGCCGGCCCTGCAGCGAAGGGCGCGCTGAGGTGCGCCCGCCCGCGCGCCGCTCCCCGTGAGGGACGAGTTCGTCTCGGCGCTGCGCTGCCCGGCCTGCGGCAGCGAGCACTCGCTTCACGCTGTGCGCCGAAGCCGGCGACGAGCGCGAGTGGCGCGAGGGCCGTGCTGCGCTGCCGCGTGTGCGCGAGCGAGTTCGCCGTCCACCGCGGCGTCCCCGAGCTGCTGCACGACCCGCCGGAGCACATCCTGGCGGAGGCCGCCGGCCTCGAGCGCTTCGCCGAGGTGATGGCGGCCAGCGGCTGGAGCCGCGAGACCGTGCTGGCGCTCCCGGACGTCGAGCACGGCTACTGGTACGTGCAGGCGCGCTCGATGCACCAGCTGCTCACCACGGTCCCCTTCCACGTCCGGCGACCAGATCCTCGACGTGGGATCGAACACCTGCTGGGCCGCCAACCACTTCGCCGAGCGGGGGCTGCGGGCGATCGCCCTGGACATCTCCACGACCGAGCTGCAGGGCCTCTACACGGCCGACTACTTCCTCGAGCGGGGGCGCGTCTTCTTCGAGCGGGTGCTGGGCTCGATGGACTCGATCCCGCTGGCGTCGAGCAGCGTGGACTACGTCTACTGCTGCGAGGTCCTGCACCACAACGACCCGGAGGGCCTGCGCCGGACCTTCCGCGAGATCTTCCGCGTGCTACGCCCCGGCGGGCGGCTGCTGATGGTCAACGAGACGCTCAAGACGGCTCGTGACCCCAGCGGCGTCAACGTCGAGGGAGTGGAGCAGTTCGAGGGCTACGAGCACGCCCACTGGGCGCTCGCCTACCGCTGGGAGGCGATGCGGGCGGGGTTCCTGACCGACGTCACCGAGCCCCACTACCGGCCCTTCTTCGGCGACGCCGCCTACACCCCCCGTCCGGACGTTCGCGCGCCTGGTCGACCTGCTCGGACGCGCGGCCTTCGCGCTGCGCCGCGTGGGGCTGGCCAGGCGCCTGTACCTGGCCTGGCTGAACAACGTCTGGGGCGGCGTGTCGATGAACATGATCGCCACCAAGCCGCGCCGCTACGTGGGCCGCCACGAGAAGATGGCCACCCCCGAGCGGCTGCTGCGCTCGCTCGCCGCCGGTCTGCGCGAGCCGATCGACCGCCGCCGCGCGGGTGGCGCCGCCGCGTCTGCCGCGAACGCCCGAGCAGGCGCAGCGCGGACGATCAGGCGGCGGGAGGCTGCCGCAGCGGCCTACAGGTTCTCCGCGACCAGCGGCGCCGACGGTTGAACACCCAGAAGCCGAGCGCGAAGACCGCGAGCACGATCGCGAGCAGGTCCAGCAGCGCGGCCCAGCTCCCGAGCGCTTCGCCCGCGCTCGGTGTCTGCGTGGGTGATCATCGCGTGGCGGAACTGCTGGAAGACGACCGCCAGCGGGTTGAGCATGTACAGGTGAAAGAGCGAGCTCGCTGAGGCTCGCTTTGGTCGCGACGTCGATTTTGACGGTCTCGACCGAGATGATCACCGGCGAGGCGTAGAAGAGGATCTGGCCGAACACGTCCCAGATCGGCTGGATGTCGCGCAGGCTCACGAACAGCGCCGACAGGAGCATCGCGATCCCGGTCGCGAAGACCGCCAGCATCGCGACGATCAGCGGCAGCTCGAGCCAGCTGAGCATCGGCGTGACGCCTTCCAGCAGCGCGAAGCCGAGCACCACGACCAGGTTCAGCGCGAGGTTGAACGACGCCAGCAGCACCACCGAGAGCGGGATCACCATGCGCGGGAACTGGATCTTGCGCACCAGGTTCTCGCGGTCCACGACGCTGCGCACCGACGCCGGTCGTGGCTTCGATGAAGAACGTGAACAGAACGATCGAGCCCAGCAGCTGGGCGCCGTAGTGCTCCTGGCCGGGGACGTCCCGCTGGTTCACGTGGGCGACCTCGTGAAGAACACGTACAGCACGCCGAACAGCAGCAGCGGGCGCATCAGCTGCCACAGGTAGCCCAGCACCGAGCCGAAGAAGCGCAGCTTGAACTCGTTGCGCGCGATGTTGTAGGTCAGATGCCAGAAGCGCGACCAGTCGTCGGTCAGTGCGCGCGGGCCCCTGATCGGCCTGCCGAGCTCGGCGAGGCAGGGCCTGCGAGCTCAAGCGCCCGATCCTCTCCGTGGACAGCTCGCGGAGCCCGCTCGACGGCCACCTGCACGGGCAGGTCGACCAGCCCGCCCATCGCCTCGGCGCCGGTGACGACGAACGTGAAGCTGCCCTCGAGGCGGTCCATCAGGTCGAGCCCGGTCCCGCGGTGGGCGAGCGTCAGCAGCGGGCTGTAGCGGCCCGGGGCGAGCACGTTCTCGAAGCCGAAGGAGAACAGCACCTCCTCGCCGGCGGCGAAGCGCCCGCTGCGCTCGTGCTCGCGCGCGCTGGTGGCGACGAGCACCGCGACGTGGTCTTCGTTGAGCACGTACAGGCTGGCGGCGGGGTCCTCGACGTCGACCTGAAGCGGACCCGCGCCCGCAGCACGATCGGCTGACCCTGGGCGAGGTCGGACTGGTGCTCGCCGGCGGCGTCCTCGACCCAGGCCTCGAGGATCCGTGGCATCGCCGTCGCCGCCGCGGTCCGCGCCGCCCTCCGTCGCTCGACCCGGGTCCCGTGCCGAAGTTGAGCTCCAGGTAGCGGTCGGCGACCTCGTGCGGCTCGCCGACGTGGACCATCGAGCCGCGCTCGAGCAGCAGTGCGCGGTGGCAGAAACGGTTCAGCGATCCCATGTCGTGGGTGACCAACACGATCGTGCGGCTTTCGTCGCGCATGCGGTTGAAGACGTCGAAGCACTTCTGCGCGAAGGCCGCGTCGCCGACGGCGAGCACCTCGTCGACGAGCAGGATGTCCGCATCGACCTGGATCGCGACCGAGAACGCCAGCCGCACGTGCATTCCCGAGGAGTAGTTCTTCAGCTTCAGCTCCTCGAACTCCCTCAGTTCCGCGAAGTCGATGACGGCGTCATAGCGGGCCCGGGCCTCGCGCGGTGAGAGGCCCATCATGATCCCGTTGAGCACGACGTTGTCGCGCGCCGCCAGGTCCTCGTTGAAGCCCACGCCCAGCTCGATGAAGGTCGACAGGCGCCCGTTGACCCAGATCCGCCCGCTCGTCGACGCCGTAGATCCCCGCGATGCACTTCAGCAGCGTGCTCTTGCCGCTGCCGTTGCGCCCGGCGATCCCGAAGAACTCCCCGGGGCTCGATCTGGAAGCCGATGTCCTGGAGCGCCTTGAAGGTCTGATGTTTGGTGCGTTTGCGAGGGTGGAGCACTCGCTCCTTGAGCGTGTGCGCGCGCTCCTCGGGCACGCGGAAGGTCTTCGTCACCGAGTCCACGACGATCGGAGGCGCTGCGCGCACGTCTGTGGGCATTTGCGTGCAAGCGTACCGAGGAGGTCGTTCGCCTCCTCAGGGTTCACCCGTGGCGCCCAGGTGCGATGCTACGCCGCCACCGCGGCGAGGCAGTCGACGATCGCGTCGACGGCGCGCTCCCCCAGATCGTTGGACATCGGCAGCGAGAGCGCGCGCTGGGCGATGTCGTCGGTGCACCGGAGGGCGCCCGCGACCGGAATCGCCGCGAACGCGGGCATCCGGTGAAGCGGCACGGAGAAGTAGCTTCGCAGCTCGATGCCGCTGCGGCGCGCGCTCTCGAGAGCGGCGCCGCGCATGGCGGCACACGGCGCGAGCACCGGCACGAACTGCCAGGCGGCGCCGGTGGCGCCGATCTCGACGCTGGTAGCCCTGGGCCGCGAGCGCGCCGAGCATCCGCTCGGCGGTCGCGCGCCGGCGCGCGAGCACGTCGCGATAGCCGTCCAGCACCGCGAGCGCGGTGGCCGCGGACCACTCCGGAAGCTTGGCGTTGATTCCGACCTCGCCGGCGACGACGCCGTCCTCGAACCCGAAGTTCGCAAGCCGGGAGATGCGGCTTGCCAGCGAGCCGTCGGTCGTTGTGACGAGGCCGCCCTCGCCGATCGCGAACGGCTTTGTCGCGTGGAAAGAGAACACCTCGACGTCGCCCTGGGCGGCCGAGTGGCGCGCCCCCCTCGGCGACGGCGCCGAAGCCGGCGGCCGAGTCCACCAGCAGCGCCACGCCCGCCGCGCGCGCGGCCCCCTCCCACGCGGCGCGCTGGGCCGTAGGCGGCGGCACGCCGAAGGTCGAGCATGCGAGAACGGCCGCAACCGCGCCCGCGCGTTCGGCGAGCGCGGCCTCCAAGCAGGTGGGATCGAGATGCCACGAGCGCTCCTCGACGTCCACGAACACTCGCTCGAAGCCGGTCCATAGCACGGCATTGATCGTCGCCGCGAACGTGAACGATGGGAGCAGCACCTCACGTCGGTGCCGTCCGGGGGCCCCGGCGAGAGCGCGCAGCCCGAGCATCAGACCGAGCGTCGCGTTGCAGACGGGAATGCAGTGCACGCCGTCGCCGAGGTAGCGCTCGATGCGCGCTACGAGCAGTTCGTGGCATGGGCCGCGGTTCGAGTACCAGCGGATCTCCTTGAGCGGGCGAAGTACGCCGCGATCGCGTCCACGGGTGGAAGCTGAGGCGCCTGGAACCGAATCACTCGCTGCGCCACAGCAGGCCCGGG
>CAVYZV010000004.1:0-537088 GCA_963773145.1 uncultured Solirubrobacteraceae bacterium | reverse complement strand
GCAGACGATCGGGGCGCTATTGCGGCGAAGCGGGCGTCTCGCCCATCGCCGGGCGGCTCGCCTGTCAAGGCGTGGAGGAGGGGGCGCTGTAGCGTCCGCGAGCGACTCGAACGAATCTGGGCGCGGGGCCCTTGAGGTTGCCGGTGAGTGTTGCCTTAACGGACGACCACCGCACAGGTTCGCCCAGAAGAGCTTCTACGCGTGCGTGCACGTCGCGAGCCTGCATTGGGTCGCGCTGGTCTGTGAGCACCTGGGAGATGGCGTGGATGATCCGGTCCCTGCCGAGGATGCGCGGCGCCGAGCGCCCGGCGCCGAGCTTCGGGCGCACTTTCTCCCGGTGCCGGCAACGGGCCTCGGAATCCTTGGACGGCCCATCTAGCAAGGCCTCCAGTGGTCCTGGAGGGTTGGAGTGGTGTCCACTGAGGTCCATGCCGGAACCCGGCATGGTTGTCGGCGTCGTGGGGGCTGACGCCTCGAAGTGGCGGGCCGTCGCCTGCGGCCACACTTGGCCGGGTGCGGCGCACAGACCCCGCTGACGAGGGGCGGCGTGGATAGGGTGTGCACATGCGGCAGGCGGCGCTTGAGCGCACGAGCGGGATCGCCTACCGGGAGACGGCCCCCTCGGAGCCGTCGAGTCGCGTTCCGGTTCTGTGCGTGCACGGTTGGCCACAGAGCTCCTACATGTGGCGGCACCTGCTTGGTCCTCTTGCGTCCGTGGGTTACAGAGCGTTGGCGCCGGATCTTCCCGGCTTCGGTGACTCGTCTCCGGATCCGCCGGGAACCTGGGAGCGACATGTCGAGGCAATCGAGCGCTTCCGCCTCGAGCTCGGACTCGACCGAGTCGTGCTCGTCGTCCACGACACCGGCGGTGCGATCGGCCTGCGCTGGGCATGCGACCACCCGGAGGCAGTCGCGGGCCTGGTGATCACCAACACGGGATTCTTTCCGGACTACGAGTGGAGTGAGATCGCGAAGACGATGCGCATCGAGGGCCAAGGCGAGGCGCTCATGGACAGTCTGTCGCGCGGCGCGCTCGCCACGTTGCTTGATGAAGTCTCGAGCGGGATTGACGAGCCCGCGGTCGACGAGTACTGGAAGGCGTTCTCCACCGCGGACGGCCGCCGCGGGATGCTCGATCTCTATCGCTCCTTCGATCTCGACGAGCTCAAGCCATACGAGGGAAGGCTCGCGGGTCTCGGGGTGCCGACGCTGATCCTTTGGGGTCAGGAGGACGACTACCTTCCGCGCGAATATGCGTCGCGGTTCGCGAGCGAGATTCCCGGCGCCGAACTGGTGTTGCTCGAGAACGTGCGTCATTTCCTCTTCGAGGACGAGCCGGAGCGCTGCGCCCAAGAGGTGATCGACTTCCTTCGGAAGGCCCGCGTTCTGACGGGCGGTGTGCCGGAGACCGCGTCGCGGCCTGGTCCTTCCGATGGTCCCTGGGTGAGCGAATCTCACATCACCCCAGAACACCTCAGAGCCGCTCACACGCCCCAGAGCACCTCAGAGCACGTCCGGTTCCTTCTTCGAGCCCAGTATCGCCCATTTCGGAGTGACCGAAGCGGTCTGGCCCGAGCGCGAAATCATCGGGGTCTCCTGAGCAAGCGCACCGCCCACCTGCTGGTGCTCGCAATGATCGGCTCACCTACGACGGCGATGCGATCGTGCGCTCGTTCGAGCTTCACAGCGTGACCGCTGTCGAGTGCTGGCGTTTGGGCAAAGGGTCGGGTCAGCCGGATGGCGCGCCGGGTGGCGAGGAGGTTCCGCCGCCGGCGGGCGGCGGCGAGGGGAACGTCACGAAGGCCTGGCGTGCGAGCGTGGCGAGGCTGGAGGCCATCACCCCCTCGCTCGAGACGGTGAACAGCTGCTGGCCGATCACGAGCGAGCGATCGATCTGCGGACTTGCGCCATTGACCGGGTCGTGGGCGATCCGCCCGACCTCTGTGATGCCCGGAGCGATCGACGCGGAAGCCGATCGCCCCGACGAACCCGCCGGTGGATTCCCCTGTCGACGCCTGGCCGCCGCTGGAGCCGGCCGCGGGCAGCGGCTGCGGCGTGGGCGGCACAGAGACGGGGGTCGTTGAGTAGATCGAGAGGGGCAGCACGGCGAGCGCGGTGGGGGGCCAGAACAGGAACGCGTGATGGTCGTACTGCACCTGCGATGAGGAGCCGCTGCCGAGAGTCGCGCGCGCCTTCAGCCGCGGCGCGGCCGGGTTTGAGACATCGAAGAGCTCGAGCTGCGCGCCGGAGGGCTCGTTTTCCGGCCCCACTTCCTGCCCGATTCCGAGCAGGAGTCCTTCAGCGACCGGATGCAGGTAGGCCGAGTACCCCTCGAGCTCCAGCTGCCCGGCGACGCGCGGCGATGTGGGTGAGCTGAGGTCGATCGTGTAGAGCGGGTCGACGCGCCTGAACGTGACCACGTAGCCGGCGTCGCCGATGAAGCGCACGGAGTAGATCTGCTGGCCGGCGCCCAGGCCCGAGACCTGGCCGACGGCTGCCAGCACGCCGCCGTGATCGGCGAGCACCGTCACGTAGCTCTGGCTGGCGGCGGCTGCGTCGCGTCCCACCAGATCGGGCGGCTCGTGCTCGCCACCCGCAGGTAGCCCTTGTACTCGGACAGCGAGAACTGGTTGAGCAGGTAGCCGGGGACCGCTCCAGAGGCGATCAGCGTCGTGTGTTCGGGGTTGGTGGCGTCGAACTGATCGATCACGGTTTCCAGGGAGCTCGGGACCTTGGTCGCCGGCGTCAGCGGGTCGATCCATCTCTGTGTTGCCACGTAGAGGCTGCTGCTGGACCCGTAGACGACCTGTGCGTCGGCCATCAGCGCGGTGCTGTCGGTCGCGTACAGCCCGCGGTCGAGGTTGATCGTGAGGATCGACAGCATCCCGATGCCCGAGAACTGCGCGGGACGGCGCACGGCCGAGCATGCTGCGACCGGGCGCGTGTAGCGGTGGCCCGTGATGTAACTGTGGAAGCGCCGAGCGGGGACCCATCCCGACGCGTGCGCGCGCAGCGCCGGGGCCGCGATCGCGCGGGGCGCCGAGGAGATCACCAGCCGCGCGGTCGCGCCGTTCTGGCGGGCGTCCACGAATGTGCCTTCGACGGTCATCGTGCGCGCCACCTTCATGGCCGCAGGATCATGGACGTCGACTTCGGTGATCGTGGTGGTGGCGGCGTAGTAGTAGGGGGAGGGCGCGATCGACGGGACGGAGGCGACGGGCGACGTTGACGGAGCGAGCGCGGCGGGCGCGACGCCTGAGAGCGCAGACGCTTGGCCGCCGACAGCGGCCGGGAGCGCGGGTACCGCGACGCCGACGCCGACCGGCAGCGCCTGACTGCCGGAGATCACCAGCAGGCGGCTGCCGCGCAGCAGCAGCTGCGCCCCGTAGCCGGTGCTGCCGAGCGGAAGCGAGCCGGCCAGGTGCGGAGCCGGGCCGCCGGCGAGGACCGCGTGCAGCGTGCCCTGCTCGACGGCGAAGATGGTGGACCCGTCGGTCTTGACGATGTCCGGCTCTTCGATGCCCGGCTCCTGGTTGTTGGTCGTGGAGAAGGAGGTTCCGCTGACGGTGGTGCCCCCGTTTTCGACGGGCGCCGCCGCCTGGGGACTCGCGCTGCCCGACGGGGACGGCGCCGCGATCGACGGTTCGGACAGCGGTCGCGGCGAGGTCTCGGGCATGCCGTGAGTGACGGCGAAGTGAGTCCGCGCGTAGCCGACAAGGCGCGTACACGAAGCAAAGGCGCGCGGACGCACGTGGGCGGCACCCCGGACCGCGAGCGCAGGGGCCGGAACGGCGCCGAGCGCCAAGGTGACGGCGAGAATTGACGTCCGTCTCCGCTGCATCGCACCCACAACACTAGCCCGCGTGCGTCGTTGGCCGCCTCGGGTCGTGTCAGTCTCAAGCACTTTGCGACCGCCAATCGACACCGTGCCGAGGCCCTTCCGGCTTGCAGGCTGACGCGCGAAAGCGAGCAGGATTGCTAGCGACAACGCGCTGGGAGCACTGGCTCTGTTCGTCGCGCTGGTAGGGCTACCGTTGCACAGCCAGAGGAGCTCTCGTCCTCGATCGCCTCAGGTTGCCGAAACGCAGCGCACGCTACGGTGTTCAAGCCGGCGCGCCGGTGTCAGTCGCTGGACGCTCCAGTCACGGAGCTGCCGGCCACGGTTCCCACCTCCAACCGCACGAAGGATGAGACCAAAATGGGCAGAGCACACCGACCCAAGATCACCGGACGCTTCAAGCCTAGGCCGTCCGCGATGCCCTGAAGGGTGATCGGCCTCAAGCGTCAGGCGAACACGAGGACGCACAGGGAGAAGTCAAGGGCCACGTCGACCACGCCGTCGACAAGGCACAGGACGCAGCCGACGACCTGAAGGACAAGATCGAGAGTGCAGTCGACAAGGCATAGACCGCCGCCGACGGCCTGATCGGAAACGCGGAGCCGCATCCTCCGCACCGGGCTTGTCCCGTTCGCGGTTGGCAGCGGCGTCCTTGACGCGCAGTGCGCGGCTGGGGGCAGGATGCGGACAGCCCGAGCTCGATCAGCCGCCTTCACCCCGGTCCGAGGGGCAGCGAACTTCGCCACCCGAATGACCGCGAGGGCGCCCGTGGCTGCGTGTCACATTCCAGGCAGGGTAGACGCAAGCTGGAGACCCGTGTAGGGTCCAGCGAATCGGACGCGAGCGCGGCCTCAAATGGTTAGCATGGGTTGCAGATCAGTGGGGGATCGAAACCGACATCTTCAGCGTCGGCTCGCCACGGGGCTCATCGCCGTCGCTGCGGCCGTGCTGCCCTCGCTGGCAGGCGCGCCCGCGGGAGCAGCGGCCGCGCCGCTTTCGATCTCGATCCAGGGCAACCACTTCGTCAACGGCTCCGGCCAGACGATCCGGCTGCTCGGCGTCAACCACCCGAGCTCTGAGTACGCCTGCGTCGACGGCTTCGGCTACAACGACGGCCATCAGGACGACGCCGACGCCGCGGCGATCGCCTCCTGGAACGCCAACGCCGTGCGGGTCCCCCTCAACGAGGACTGCTGGCTGGGCATCAACGGACAGCCGAACAACAGCCAGGACCCCGGCGAAACTCTCACGGCGGCCGGCTATCGGCAGGCAGTCAAGGAATACGTGTCGTTCCTGAACGCGCACGGGCTGTACGCGATTCTCGACCTGCACTGGACGGCGCCCGGCACCCAGGTCGCCGAAGAGCAGCAACCGATGCCCGACAACGACCACTCGCCCGCGTTCTGGGAATCGGTCGCCTCGACGTTCAAGGGCAACCCAGCGGTCGTCTTCGACGTATTCAACGAGCCGTACGATCCCACCGATCCGCGGTCGGGCACCGACCAAGTGCCCCAGGACAAGGTGACCTGGAACTGCTGGGACACGGGGACGGAGAACGGGCCTGCAGGGGGTGCCCCCTGCGGTACACCCGCATATACCCCGGAAGGAGGCAAGCTCTTGTCCTACACCGTGGCCGGTCTGCAGACGCTTGTCAACAAGATTCGCGGCGCCGGAGCCACGCAGCCCGTGCTCGTGGGCGGCCTCGACTACGCCAACGACCTCACCGGCTGGCTCGAAAACGCGCCCAACGACCCGCTTAACCAGGAGGCGGCGTCGTTCCACAACTACATGGGCAAGGAATGCGACCACGAAAGCTGCTGGAACAGCGAGATCGCTTCCGTCGCGGCCAACGTGCCCGTCGTCACAGGCGAGTTCGACGAGGACAACTTCGACGAGGCGAAATGCGAAAACAAGACGCCCTCGACGTTCGACCAGGATTACATGAACTGGGCGGACGCGCACGGCGTCAGCTACCTCGCATGGGGCTGGCTGGTACTGACCCAGCAGGAAAAGGACGAAGAAGGCTGTAGCGCCTTCTACCTGCTCGAAGACTATGGCGGCACGCCCGCCCCGCCCAACGGCACGGCGCTGCACGAACACCTGCTGTCTCTGCCTCCGGGCGGCACGGCGACAACCAGCACCACGACCACAACACCGGGGGGCACCACCACGAGCGTGCCGCCCGGGGGCGGCAGTGTAGCCAAGCCCTCGCTGACGCTGAAGAGCTTCGGAGGGACCGTTCAGCGCGGCGCTTCGCGCGTCGCGTTCACGCTCCGGTCGGCGCAGAGCTGCAGCGGGACCCTGAGTGGTCTGACGGCCGGCAAGTACGCCGGCGTGGCCGCCAAGCGGGGGCGCCACAGGATCTCGCTCGGCACGGTCCGCTTCACACTCCGGGCCGGAGTGACCAAGACGGTGGTCCTGACGCTCTCGAAGGCCTCGCGCAAGCTGCTGGCAACCAAGCGCACGCTGAAGGTTCAGATCACGGTGGATTTGGCGAGTAGCGGGTACCGGACAACCGTGTTCACCCGCACGCTCGTGCTGAAAGTGCCTGCCGCCCACGGGCACTCCGGCCACTGAGCGTCCGTCAGGCCCACGCGGGCCGACATCTCTAGCTCGATCAAGATCGACTACAAGGTGTTCACGAACATCCTTGCGCGCTCGACCAGTCCGCCGGCCTTGCCTCCGTGCAGCGGGTGGCGACCACACGCGCGGGCCGTCGGTGACGGCGCCAGGCCGATTGCCGAGAAGACGATCCTGGTTACCGGGGCCACCGACGGTCTCGGCAGGTCGCTGGCGAAGGGCCTGGCCGAGCAGGGCGCGACGCTGCTGCTGCACGGCCGCGACGAGCGCAAGGGCGACCGTGCCGATCAGCATCGCGCCGATCGCGGCGAAGGGAATGTTGCGGCGCGGGTTCGAGGACTCGCCGCCGAACTGGACGGACGCATTTGTGACTCACGGAGTGCCGGACGCCGGCTGGATGCGTTGAGACCACGCGGTCGTCGTCGGGGTCCGTTTGGACGCCGCCCTCATACGGCGCGCCGGCCCGACTTGTGCGCCGATCCGTGACGAGTATGCTTTGCGCACACAAAGGGGGGGAAGACATGACGTCTTGGTTTCAGCAGCGCCCGTCGGACCGCGAGCGACATGGAGAGTCGCCTCGCAACGAGCGCCGGCCGGTCGGTTGGGGCAGAGCCACATTCGGCCGTATTCGGCCTCGGCTCAATCGCGCGACCGTCGGTGGTGTACCTGGCGTTGTTCGTGGCCCTCGGCGCCGGCGCCTTGGCGGCCCCGGCGCTCGGTAACGGTGAAAGCGAAATCCACGGGTGTGTTGGCGAAGACGGGCAGCTGACGATCGTCAAAGCGGGTCAGAAATGTGGCAAGCACCACACGCGCATCGCGTGGAGCGTGCGCGGTGCTCAGGGCGCTGCCGGACCGCAGGGCGCGCCGGGGGGCCAAGGACCGCAGGGATCTCCGGGAACCCCGGGTGCGCAGGGATCAGCGGCTGCCAAGGAGCGCCTGGGGTCACCGGGCCGCAGGGGCTGCAGGGTGCCACCGGCCCTGCGAACGGGCCCACTGGCCCTCAGGGACACCAGGGGGCGACCGGCCTTCAGGGAGTGCAAGGGGCAACCGGCCCTCAGGGACCGCAGGGAGCCACCGGCAGCCAGGGAGCCACCGGCAGCCAGGGAACGCAGGGAGTGCAAGGGGCAACCGGCCCCAGGGACCACAGGGAGCCACCGGCAGCCAGGGACAGACGGGTCCTACCGGCGCCAAAGGCGCCACCGGCACCCAGGGAGTGCAGGGGTCCACCGGCGCTCAGGGAGCACAGGGTCCCACCGGCGCCAAAGGCGCCACCGGCAGCCAGGGACCGCAAGGATCAACCGGCGCTCAGGGACAACAGGGCCCGACCGGCGCCAAAGGCGCCACCGGCAGCCAGGGACCGCCCGCAAACTCCGAAGTGTTCGTAGAAGAAGTCGAACAGGGTAAAGAGGGGATCGCCATCCTTGAAGTTGAAGGGTTCAGGGTCGATGGTGCGTGTAACGCCGGCGAAGGCCCGTTCGAAAACGCCGTCGGGCTGCAAGGCTTCGAAACTCCCGGCCTCTACTGGACCAGGGAAGGAAAAGGGGGGGTCGTGGCGGACGAGGAAGGCTACGAGCTCGACAAGAAGGAAGTGAACGCCGACCTGAAATTCCTCGAAACAAACGGCGCGCTCGTGCACGTCGAAATCGTAGGCATCTACCACGCCGGCAAACCCTGCGTATTCACGATAGGGGTCACCTACCCCTAGCATCGCTCGAAGGCGGCGGCGCTGAGCGTCGTTGCGGGTGAGCGCGAGCAGGCGGAATGGTTCGCGTTGCCCGCTTCGAGGGAAGCGCAACTTGCCTCGGCTCGCGACACAGCCGGTGATCTTCACCGAAGCTTGAAGGTGGACGACATGTCCGCTGGCGATGGCCGTTCGACCCAAGGCGAACGTCCCTGTCGGTCCTATGACCGAACGCGACGGTTCCCTTGGCGCTTCTAATGACCTTGCCGCTCCTGGTACGGAGTACAACGCGCAGGTCCGCGGTGAGATCCGGGCGTGGGGCCATGAACCGGCCTGCGCGCCGGGATGGCGGCGGACCGTGCGGCCGTCCCGACCGCCTTTCGTTGCCCGCGGCACTCGTGTATCTTCGTCGGACGCACACGCGCCCGCTCAGGACGGCGGGCGATGTCGGGAACGGAAGGGAAGCCAGCAGGGTGAAAGACAGGGGAGGGTCGGGCGCGTCGGGCGGAAAGCAGCGGCACGACGCCCGCTGGCGTTGGCAGAGCGCGATCCTCACCGCGTTGCTCGCCACCGTGTTGCTCGCCCTTACCGCCCCCGGGGCCGTGGCCGCCGGCACCGGCAAAATTACCGGGGACGTGACGGACGCGAACGCTAAAACGGCCCTGCAAGGGATCGAAGTGTGCGCGGAAAGCGAAGAAGGCCCGATCGCCGCCGACATCGTCTCGGCGCTGGCGATCCCCAACTTCGCCGAAACGAAATGCGCCGTCACCGACGCCACCGGCGCGTATATCATCCCAGACCTCGAAGCAGGGCCCTGGTTGGTCCATTTCGAAGTTGCCTTCGAATCTAAACTCAACTACGCGCCCCAGTATTTCAACGGCGCTGCGACCGTCGCAGACGCGGACACCGTCTCTGTTGCGGCGAGCTCCACGACGTCAGGCATCGACGCGGCCATGAAACCAGGCGCCGAGATCTCGGGCACGGTGAAGGCTGCCGTCGACAAAAAACCGCTCGAATTCGCCGGCGTGTGCGCCCGCCCCCAAGACGAAAGCAGCTTCTACTTCGGGGGCGGCTGCGCTCAGACCGACGCCGAAGGCAACTACACGATCCGCGATCTTCGCGGCGAAGCCTACGTCGTGGAATTCTACCCACCGAGCGGGTACGCGCCCCAGTACTACAGCAACAAGCCCCGCCGCTTCGAAGCCGGCAAGGTCTCGGTCCCCGCCGAAGGGAAAGTCGCCGGCATCGACGCATTGCTGGCGCCCCAAGGGAAGATCACGGGAGAGATCGTCGACGCCAAGACCGGTACGCCGCTTCACGAAGCACAGGTGTGCGTCTGGCAGTTCACCAACGAAGAGCAGGGGTGCGCAAACACCGATGCGGAAGGCAAGTACATGCTTACGGGCCTGCCGGCAGGCAAATACACGGTACGGGTCAATGGTCCCTTGGGCGGTAACTACACCGAACGCTTCTACGCCGACAGCACGGACGAAGGGGAAGCGCTCCAGACAACCGTTGTCGCGGGAGCAACGGACACGGGAGTTGACGTCGCGCTGCCACCAGGCGGAACGATCACGGGTCGGGTGATCAGCTCGGTGACGAAAGCGGGACTGAAGGAAGTGCGCGTATGCGCGGACCCGCCGGTCGAAGGGTTCGGGGGTTGCACGGAAACCGATGCCAACGGCGAATACGCGATAACCGGGCTCACGGAATCGAGTTACGCCGTCGACTTCTACACCTACAACAGCGACTACGCCGAACAGTTCTACGGCGGTGGGCTCAGCTTTAGCGAAGCGCCGCTCGTGCCCGTCGCCGCGGGCGCGACGGTAACCCACATTGACGCCACGCTCCAGCTCGGAGGGTCGATCGCGGGCACGGTGAGCGCAGCAGGAGGCGGTGCGCTAGCGGAAATCGAGGTCTGCGCCGACCTTGTTAGCACCGAACTCTCCCAATGCGCGCGCACGGACATCGCGGGGGCATACACGCTTCACGGTCTCCCGACCGGCAACTACACGGTCAACTTCGGCACGTTTGAGACCGGCCAGAACTACGTGCAGCAGTTCTATGCCGGGAAGAGCAACGAAGCCGAAGCGGACCCCGTCTCGGTGACGGCAAAGCAGCAGACCCCGGGGATCGACGCGAGCATGTCCGTCGGCGGCAAGATCTCCGGCCGGGTCACGGACGCCTCCACGAAAGCGCCCCTCTCCTTCGTCGAAGTCTGTGCCCAGCGGGGTGGGAGGAGCGTCGCATGCGGCGGCACCGATCGACACGGCGAATACACGATCGTCGGGCTGGCGAGCGGCGACTACAACATCGTGTTCCGCCCGTTCGGGCGCTACGCCGGCAAGTACTACACGGGGGTGAGCGGCGAACAGCCGGTCCCCGTCAGCGCGGTCGCGGGCTCGACGACCGACGGCATCAACGCCGCGTTGACCTCGACCTACGTCCCGGTTCTCGTTTTCTACGATCCGCCTGAAGTCATCGGCCGGGTCCAGCCGGGGCAGACGTTCAGCGAGCGTCACGCGCGTTGGGAAAACGGCGTCAACTCATACGCCTACCGCTGGTATCGCTGCGATGCGCAGGGAGCGGGATGTGAACTAGTGATCGGCGACACGTCGCGCACCTACACGGCCACAGCGAGCGACGTCGGCCACACGTTCAAGGTCTCCGAGACGGCGAGCAACCTCGCCGGGACCAGCGCGCCGGCGCTGTCTCCGCCATCTCACGTGGTGACGTCGGGACCCCCGGGACCGCCGGCCCCACCCGCGGGCGGCGGCGGTGGCGGCGGCGGCACCGGCTCCACCACCACGACCACCACGGCCACCCACGGCGTCGCTTCTGGAGGCGCCTCGCTTCCGGGCCACGCCCAGGTTCTCAACGCCCTGCTCGCGGCGCTTAACCCGCTCGGCAAGAACGCCCGTCTGGCAAGCCTGCGCAACCGCGGCGCCTTCACGATGACGTTCACCTCCCCCTCGGCGGGGAGCCTCACGATGGCCTGGTACCTGGTTCCGAAGGGCGCTCACGTGAGCGCTGCAAAGCCCGTCCTGATCGCGATCGGACAGGCGAGCTTCTCCAGTGGGGGCAAGGGACACGTCACCGTGAAGCTGAACGCCAGGGGCCGCAGGCTGCTGGCTCACCTGCGCAAGCTGAAACTGACCGCGAAGGGGACATTCACCCCGCGCGGAGGGTCACCCGTGAGCGCCACTAGGACGTTCGCGCTCCACTAGTGCTCCAGGGGCGCTCCGACGCGCTGTTGTGGTACGTGTCCAGGTCGCGTCGAGTGAACGCTTAGTGGCCGTGGAGCGGATACGTTGTCCAGCAGCCTCTGGGGCCGCCTAGCTCACTTGACCTGGACCTTGTAGCGTCGCGTTATTAACTTTAGGCCTTCGATGCAACGCTTGGGTTCGGCGTGGCATGTCGCTTCGATCCCGCGCATGACCGCGAGGGCTTCTTTGGTCGTTATTGGCTTGCCGTTTGGGCCGCTGCCGTATTGCGCTTTGGCATGTCCACTGTGGGGCAGGAATTGATTGAAGGGGTCGGCCGATTCATGCAAGTGCCCCGAAGTAGCTGTGTGCTTGGTGCCCCCACAGCCAGCCAGCAGGACAACGGCCGAGAGCAGCACTAGGAACTGCCTCACGGGATCTCGAGGGTGTGCTTGCGCCCATGGATGACGACGTGAAGCTTGCTCGGCCCGCTGTCGAAGGTTTGGTCGAGGTCCACGACCTTTGTGCTCTTGGCGTGGTGGGTTGAGCCACAGGCCGCCAGAGCGAGAGCTGCGATCAGCGCTACAGCAAGGCGCATGGGCCAAGGATAAGTCTCCGAAGCCCTCACAGCCTGAGGCCGCCTAGCTCATTCAACGGACACGTGCACGCGTGAAGCTTGAGGATTCAGTCGCCGCTCAGGTACTCGGCGGCGGATTGGCTCTCAGCGAGGTTCCCTGCAAAGGCGACAAGAGCCTGGACGAGCGGGTTGTGATTGTCCCGTCGCCAGATCAGGGACAACACGGCTGGACGGGCATCGCTCAGGGGGATCGCCACGACGGGCAGGACCTGTTGGGCGAGCTGCGCGTCGCAGCGCGGTAGCGTTGTGATGCCCCGGCCTGAAGCCATGATCCCTCCCATCTGCATGGTGTTCGCCGCGCGCTCGACGGTCGTCGCTCCGGGCGGACCACCACGATGGTCATCGAGGCTGTGAAAGCCGGCCCACCTCGGCTGGACGTCGGGGTGGTAGCTGAGGAAAGTGTCGTCGAGCACCTCCGCAACAGTGAGCTCCTCTCGCTGGGCGAGTCGATGACTCTTGTGCGCCACCATCACGCGCGGCTCGAGCCGGACTGCCTGTATGTCAACGCCCCGGTCGGCGTCGGGTAGATGACAGAAGGCCACGTCCACCTCCTGAAGCCAGGAGAGGGTCGCCCCACGCGGGAATGGGAGGTCTCGAAAGGCGACCTCGGCGTCCGGGTAGGAATCTTCGAAGGCTGCAAACAGCTCCGGTGCGTTGAGAGTCGGCGGGGGCCCGACGAACCCGACCTCCATCGCGCCCCTGGCGGCCCGCGCGAGCCATCGTGCGGTTTGGGCCGCGTCGTCATCTGCCGCCAGCGCGATCCGCGCCTTCGCCAAGAACGTTTCGCCGGCGGGTGTCAGCGTCACGCCGCGGGCGTGGCGTTTGAGCAACTCGACGCCGACTTCGGACTCGAGCTGCGCTATCGCCTGCGACAGTGCGGGCTGCGCGATATGGACTTTCTTCGCGGCGCGAGTGATCTGGCCCTCTTCGGCGACCGCGACGAAGTAGCGCAGGTGCCCCCGCTTAAACGCCACAACGCCGCCCAGCCCAGTTCCGTCGGCGTGGCCGAAGCGGTGGCCCGTGCTTGCGCGCGCTGGCGGCCGCAACCGGAGAGGAGGCCGAGTGGCCACCGCTCGGGGAGCAAGAGGCTTCTGTGCTGGCAGGCTGTGACAACCAAACCCTTATACCATCGCGGCGATCCCGTCCGACGTGTATGCGCCTGGATCACAAGCAACGCGCGATCACATTGCGTTGACGGCATCGAGGCAGCGGCCCCGGAGATGGGGCGGGCGTCGGGGTCGAGGGGGGCCTTCCGCGTGCGCCACGCTTGATCGGGACCGCTCCGCCCGCTCAGCCCGGCTCTCCGCTGGGGCCCTGTTTGGCAGGCCAATCCGAAACGGTCCCGTCCCTCGGGCCTTCACCCGGGGGAGAGGCACTCGACATTCCCGCAGTCGATGCCTGACATAGGGGTTCCTTATCGGAGCGGCCCCTTGGGTGCCTTCGCGTTTTGAATCCTGAGCGCAGCGACGGCTTTCGTGTTTCGCTCTCGCCGCGTGACACGACGCGGCGTCGTTCAAGGGGGATAGCCGAGTCTTCGGGTTGGGTCGAGGCCGAGCGTGTCGCGAACTGGGCGGCCGATACGCGGTTTGCGCGGCGTCGCTTGATGCGGAGTTGGCGCGCGGGCGGGAACGCAGGCCGCCCGCACGCCGACGAGGTGTCGCGTTCTGGTCAGGGTCCAGCCCAGAAGGCGGTTGCTCCTAGATCGCGCTCGCTTAGCACGAGGGTGGTTTCCTGCGTGGGCGCGCACGCAGCAGGGCTTTTCTTACGCAATTTGCCCACGGCAGTCGTGGACGAGATCACGTAGCCCGGGAACGCGAAGGTTCCCGAGGCCTTGCTGTATTCATAGGTGCAGGCCCCCGCGGTCTGGATCGCGAGCTTGGGCATGAACTTCACCTTCTCGACCCCGAGCCCTTTCTTGACGCTGAGCTGGACTCCCGAGATCGTGCCGGTGGCCGAGTCCCCCGACGAGCATTCCCCTGAGACCGCGCCCCCCGAGAGAGTGCTTTTTTTGGGACCGTTCGCTGCAACCATGCCCGCGTCGGTGAGATCGCAGCCTTCCGATCCGATGGCCACTTCGACTCCGTTCTGTACGAACGTGCCGGGAGCCACTGGCGGGCCGGTTTCGCTTTCCGCGATGTGAAACGTTGACTTGGCTGTAGCGCTGCCGGCAGATATTCCGGCGAGCGCGAGTGTCGCCATCGCAGCAGCGCCCACCGCTGTCATGCGTCGCATCGTTGTCCTCCCCTTTGTGGATGGCGTCCGGTGCCATCCACGTGCCGGGAACGCCAATGCCGTCGGGTGCCCCAAGGCGCCCGTTGAGCGGCCGATCCTACACTCGCGAGCCCTCGCACCGGCGACCCGAGAGGCCACATCAGGCGGCTATATAGCCCGACCTGCCCATCTAAAGCGGGCCCTCCTGGCTATTTGTGTGAACGGAAGCAGTCACCAGAGAGGCTCCGCGCTCCGGCCAGCCCGAGGAGGCCCCGTGACCACGAATTGGGATTTCGGTTACGCAACGGACCAGTCGCAGCGGCGCGCTCCATGGCGTGCCAGATGTTGGCCCCACGCCGCGTGGGGCCAACATCGAGGCCACTATCGCCGATGACCCCCCGGCTTATGGCTTTATTTCGTCGGTTCCGGTTGCTTTGTTGAGGCTGCCGCCGACGACCGAGCTCCCCGCCCCGCTGGCGCTGTTGACGGCGCCGCCCAAAATAGAGGCCGTTTCCCCAGAAGCGACGTTCGCGTCTCCTCCGCTGACGCTGGCGTTCTTGCCGAATGCGACGTTGATGAGGCCGCCACCAACCCAGCTGGCTTCGCCTTCCGCGAGGTTTTTCGTCCCGCCGCTGACGGAGGACGCGATCCCGCTGGCGGAGTTCTTTTCGCCGCCGCTAACAGATGCCTCGCGCTCGCTTGTGCTGTTTTCGATGCCGCCGGCGATGTTGCTGTAAGGGCCGTTGGCGACGTTGCCGTAACCGCCGGCGACGCTCGCATAAGGCGCGGTGATGGCGTTGTTTTCGCCGGCGATGAGCCCGGCGTAGCTGGTGAATGACAGTTCGTCGCCGAGAACCAGGTTGTGCGAGCCGGTTTGGGTGCCTGGGAATTCGTCGTAGCCGATTACAAGATTGCCAGTGCCGTTGACCGGCGAGTAGGTTTTGCCGGCCCCGGAGACCACCTGCAGGTTGACACCGGTGAACTGGATCGTCGGCTTCCCACCGACCCCGGCGGGCACGAACTTGACGTATGGCAGGATGCCCCTGAGCGTCGCCAGCTCAGTCGATTCCGGCTGGTTGGCACCGGGGGCACCGGGCGCACCGGCCAGACCCAACGAACCCGCCGGTCCACGACCGCCCCGCGCCCCGTGGAGCTTCTTCAGCACGCTCGGCTTGATCTGTGTGGCTGACGTAATCAGATAGTGCTTCGCCGCCATCGCGCTGCCGCTCAGCGCGAACACAAGCGCGAGCGTCGCGACGACATTGGCATAAGTCAGGTGTCGAGTGATCGACTTCATTGAGCAGCCTCCCAGGTTGGTGGATTCGCGGATGCTAAACGGGGTCGTCCGTACGCAATCGCTGAAAACGCGAAACGATGGCTGTTCGCGTGAGCCCAGTCGCGGGTTCAACCCGGCCATCGCTGACCGGGCTCGCGTTTCACGGGTAATGGCGGGCATGCGAACGGCGGCCGCCGAGATGGTCGGCCTGGGCTAGTGCGGGTAGCCCCACCGCGCGGCCAACGCTGCTGCTTCCTCGGTGCTATGCGGTGACCTGTCGGGGTGAATCACGCTGTCGACCGCCAGTCCGGCCACGATGTAGCGAGGACGAGGAGGGCGAGAACGACGGCCAGCGGCGCCCACAGACGGCGGCGATGCTTCACAGCCCGAGAATACGATTTGGCGGGGAGCCGGGGGTTCCCCGGCTGTCGCTCAGCCGAGCCGCTGAGCCAGCTCCACGATGATCCCCTCCGGGCCGCGTATGTAACAGAGCCGGTAGATGTCTCGGTAGCGCTGTATCTCGCCGACGAGCTCGGCGCCGTGGGCTCGTGCGCTCGCCACGGCGGCGTCGACGTCCTCGACGATGAAGGCGAGATGGCGGATGCCGGGAACGTTCGCCGCCGCGTGACGATCACCGCCCGGGCCCTCGGGTGCGTTGAACTTCGCCAGCTCCACCCGTCCGTGGCCGCCGGGGCACTCCAGCATCACGAGGTCCGAGCGGACGCCCTCGAGTCCCACCACGCGATCGACCCAGCCGCCCTCCACCGATCCCTCGCCCTGGCGCTCGAGCCCGAGTGCCAGAAAGAACTCGGTTGCCTGCGCGAGGTCCTCGACGACGATGCCCACGTGGTCCATGCGCTCAATCGTCACGGACCCGATCGTAGAAGCACGCCCGTCGCGACCTGGCGGACTGCGACCGCCCGCCCAGTTTCGGCGGGCAGTCTGAAGCTGCCGGTCGAGTGCCGACGCCACCACCGCCGGGAGGCGACCCGGGACCGAACCCCGGGGGAGGGGGCGGACTTACACCTCGAATTGCCGCCGGACGTGGGCCCGGGGCCCGAACGGACCATCGTGGACGCGAGTTGTGAAGCGTCGTAACAAGTGGCCCGGACCGGGCCCGCGCGGACCCTTCAGGCCGGCGCCGCGTTCAGGCCACAGCGGCGCTCGGGGCGGGCTCGCGCTCCGGGTCCGGCGCCGGGCGTGTGACCCGCTTGCGCTCCATCGCCTCCGGAGTGACACGCTGGACGTCCCACGCCAGGCCTGTCTTCTCCATCGTCCAGATCAGCCACCAGGTCGGGTCGAACTCCCACGGCCGCAGACCGTGCCTCGCCGACCTGCGGGAAGGCGTGGTGGTTGTGGTGGTTGCCCTCACCGAGCCCCACCACGGCCACGATCGGGTTGTTGCGGCTCTCATCGCGGGTGTTGAACGGACGCGACCCCCAGAGGTGACACACGGAGTTCACGGCCCAGGTGCCGTGGTGAACGAAGAACACACGCATCGCGCCGCCCCAGAGGAAGCCTCCGATTCCGCCGCGGAGCTTTCTCGTGGCGATCAGCCCGGCCATGAACGGGGCCACGAAGTAGCTCAGGATCACGATCAGGCCGAAGCGCCGGTGCACGGCCATCACCGTCCGGTCTTCCAGCAGGTCCGGGACGTAGCGCTGGCGCGAGGCCTTCTCGTCGGCGAACAGCCAGCCGAAGTGAGCGTGGACGAAGCCCCGTAGCGGGCCGCCCTCGTGGCCGACGTGGGGGCTGTGCGGGTCGCCCTCTTCGTCGGCGTAGGCGTGGTGCTTGCGGTGGTCTGCCACCCAGTCGGGAACCGATCCCTGGATCGCCATCGAGCCGAGCACCGCGAAGATGCCACGGATCAGCGGGTAGGTCTTGAAGCTGCGGTGGGTGAACAGCCGGTGGTAGCCGGCAGTGATCCCGAAGCCGCTGAGGAGATAGAAGACCGCGAAGATGCGGCGGTTGGTGGGGTTCGCCATCAGCCAGCGCTTGCGGAAGGTCGCCACCAGCAGGGCGGGCGGGCCGAACACGAACATGCCTGTGAAGAGGCGGTAGGAACGACTGGCCGGGTGGGTCTCAGGTACTTCAGGTCCTGCGGCCTGCTGTGCCATCACAGACTCCATGTGGTCGTTGGGCGGGGGACTTCTCAGACTAGACGCCCGGCGCTCGCCACGCGGTGCGACGCCGGCGGGCAGCGGGCTAAGCCGCTCGCGAACGGTTCTGGATCGCGGCCGGATCCAGCGCGGCGCGGTAGCCGTCGGCGAGCCGCTCCAGGGCCGACTCCCAGGTGCGCCCGCCCGCCGCCGTCGACCCGGCTGAGGCGATCCGCTCGCGCAGCAGCGGCGTGCGCGCGAGCTCCAGCAGCGCCTCGCTCATCGCCTGCGCGTCGGGCGGGCACAGGAGTCCGCTGACGCGGTGCTCGATCAGCGAGCGCGGGCCGCCCGCGTCCACCGCCAGCACCGGCACGCCGCTCGCCTGGGCCTCGAGCACCACCTGCCCGAAGGTGTCGGTCGCGCTCGGGAACACGAACACGTCCGCGCTCGCGTATGCGGCCGGCAGCTGCTCGCCCTCGAGCCAGCCGAGGAACGTGGCGCAGTCGCCCAGGCGCTCGGCCAGGTGCTCACGCTCGGGACCGTCACCGGCGAGCATCAGGTGCAGTCCCGGATGACGCTCACGGGCCAGCAGGAAGGCGTCGGCAAGCAGGTCGACGCCCTTCTCGTGTGTGATCCGCCCGGCGTAGAGGACCGTCAGGGAGCCCTCGGGCGCCGATGGCCAGCCCGAGGGACGAGCCCGACGCTCCCGTGTGAAGCGCTGACCGTCGACCCCCCGATCCCAGCGCATCACGCGCTCAGCCGGCACCCCGAGCGCGGCGAGCGCCTCGTCGGCGGCCTCGCTCGGTGACAAGACCACGTCGCAGGCTCGGTAGAAGGCGCCCACCGCGAGCTGCACGCCCGCTGCGATCGTCTCGCTGCGCGCTCGTATCTGCGCGTAGGTGGTCAACTCCGTGTGGTAGCTGCCGATCAGCGGCAACCCCATCGCCCTCGCCACCAGCGCTCCGACGATGCCGACCGGCCCGGGGGAGGAGACGTGGATCGCCTGAAAGCACCCGTCGGCGAGGGCCTGCACGGCGGCGGCGAGGCTGGGGACGCCGATTCGGAGGCCCGAATAGAAGGGAACCTCGATCTCGGCCACCGCCGGCAGGCGCCGGTCCACCTCCGGGTCGGTACCCACGACCTCGATCTCGAAGCCGGGCACGCCCCGCTGGCGTATCTCCTCGATCGTGCGGGTCACCCCGTGGGTCGAGCCGATGCCGTCGGCGAGCAGCGCCACCCGGGCCCCGTCGCCGCCGTCGCGCCGGGCGCCGCCCGCGCCCGGCGGCGATGCGATCTCCGAGAGCTTGGCCTGCTCGGCCGCGAGGAAGGCCGTCGCGGGCGCGTAGGGGATGACCGCGATGCACGATTCGAACACGCCCTGCGAGGCGCCGATGGCGTGCGCCGGTCCGTCCGCCGCTCGCCCGTCGGCCACGGTTGCGACGAGCTCGCTGATCGCCCGGCGCAGCGTGCGCTCGTGGGCTCGGCAGGCGCGCCGGAAGAGCGCCGAGTGGCTGAACCCCTCCTCCTGCATCAACGCCACCAGGGCCGTCTCGTCGAGCGCCTGCAGGCCCACCGCGCTGCGCCACGCGTCTAGCAGGCAGCGGGCGTCCTCGGGTGCGAGGTCGGTGGCGAGCGGCCCGTGGCGGGCGTCGGCCTCGCGCAGCAGCCTCGCCACCATCCTCATCACCCGCGCCGGCTCCACGCGCGTCGCCCCGCCCCCGCTCGCGGTGAAGCCCAGCGAGCGGACCGCCAGCGCGATCGCGGCGTGGGCCCACTTGGCGGCGCTCCCCTGTGCGCCGCGTGCCGTCACCGTCCCGTCCCGCAGGTGTTCGAGGAACTCGGCCGGGCTCCCCGCCCGGGGCGCCTCGGTGAACGTCCGCCCGATGTCGACCCCGGCGTGATCGTCGCTGCCGCCGATGCCGATGCCCTCGCACGTGGCGATGTAGGTGGCGGCGGGCTGGTTGAGCTGCGGCGCGCGGGCGCCGTTTCGCACCTCCCATATGGGGAACAGGTCCGACAGGCGGCGACGGTGGCGGGGGAGGAGGGGGGCCGCCACGGTGTAGTAGGGATGCGCGAGCGCGCACGCTATGCGTCGCTCGTAGAGGTATTCCGCACACAGTTCGACGTCGGAGCTGTGTGCCTGAAGCCATTCGTGAACCTCCCCGTCGATTCCGAAGCACAGCACGTGAACCGCTTGTGGCTCATCGCGGAAGTACGCCGTCAGCTCCTCCGATACGAACACGTCGGGCCGGTCCGCGATCTGCAGCACGCCGTCGATCGTGTCGTGGTCGGTGATCGTCACGAAGTCCATCCCGCGCCGCTTGGCCAGCTGGTAGACCTCCTCCGGCGGCGTGGCGCACTCCGGCAGCCCGAGCGCACGCTGGAGTCCCAGCCGGGACTCCTCCGAGGCGCTCGAGTGACAGTGAAGATCAGCCCTGCTGCGCTGTTCATCCCTCCCGAGCACGGCCTTGGTGGCGCCCATGACAACACCAGATTTCCACGCATACTGCGGGCGTCCTGTAACGAACCGGGAACGATCGTGTGAAGCAGCCGTGAACAAAGAGGTGAACGATTCTGGCCATCGCTTCACATATGTGACAAATCCGCGGCGCTGAGGTGACGCCCGAACTGCGACTCAGAGGTCTCGCTCGTACACGTACATGAGCGATCCCTCAGGGCCGTCCGAACGGTTGCTGAAGCCCATGCTCTCGTACAGGCGACGAGCCGCGTGGTCGGGCTCGTCCACACCGATGTCCATCGTCGTGGCTCCCCGCCGCCGGGCCTCCTCGAGCGCCGCGTTCATCAGCGACCGCCCGACGCCACGCCCGCGATGCTCGGGCACCACGTAGAGCTCGGCGAGGTGGCATTCGCCGCCCTGGCTCCAGATCGCATCCCGGAACCGGAGCACCGCGATTCCAAGCGGATCCTCCCCGGCGAGCAGGACGACCGTGTCACCCTCCCCGACGAGCGCCAGCAGGCGCGCGGCCAGAACCTCGGGTCCCGGCGTGGGCTCGGAGAACTCGCGGTTGAAGTCGTCCAGCAAACGGCCCGCCGCGGGCATGTCCCCGCCGGCGGCGGTGCGCACCGGGCTCGGCGATCGCGGCCCCATCGGCCGCAACGCTACCCGCCCCCACGTGCGAGGACCGAGTGGCGCGGGCGGGCCCGGTCTACCTGAGCACGGGTCCGCGCTGCCCGCATGCCCCTCTGCTCGCGGCGCGACCACGAGCAGAGAGGATGCAGAGCCAAGCCGAGCGTCGTACGGAGGCCGCGGAACGCGAGGACCTGCACTGGCAGTACCGGATCACCTTCCGGTCCCGGCTGTCTGGGTGCCCGCCCTGGTTCATCGCCGCATCCGTGGGTCGAGGTAGACGTCGTCGATGCGGGCGATGCCCCTGGTGGCTGCGAATCCGAGTGCGAGCTGCGCGGAGCCTCCCGAGACACTCGAGACGATCGCGGCGCCGGTGTGCAGCGTGTTGGAGAGTTCCCAGCCGCCACCGACCGTGATGTTCTTGGAGGCCACGACCACCGGCAGCCCGAGGGGGCCTTTGTAGATGAGGCTGACGGAGACCGTCGCCGATGGGCCGGCCGCCCGCAGGAAGAACCTGAAGGTGCGGTCGTTCGGTTCGACGCACATGTACGGCGACTGCGTGCTCCCGCCCGGGGCCAGTGCCATCGAGAACCATCCCTGGGAGCCGCTGACGTTGTAGGGCTCGCTGCCGAACGCGACCATCGCGGGGCCCGCGGTGCTCCAACGGGTTTCCCCGGGCTCGAAGCCGCCGCCGGGAACGAGCGAGTAGTAGCCGTTGTCGCCGAACGACGTGAAGGGCTGGCCGAGGGTCGTTGCCGGACAGGCTTTTTCGGTGGTCGCGGCCTGCGCTCCGGAGACCGGCAGCACGGCCCACGTACAGGCGAGCGCGAGGCCGGTGAGGATCACCCTCGCACGAGTCGAACGGGGTGCCCTCCTGGCTGGTTGAGATAGTGAAAACATCGACGCCTTCCTTGTCGGTGGCAGCCGAGCTATCTCAGGGAGACCTCTAGCTTTGCGTCGCCGGCTCGCGCCGGGTTTGCCCGTTCATATTGTCTTTATGCCGGGCCTTTCGTCACTGCGCAGGTGCGACTTAACGGTCCAATCGCAAGTTGGACGAACAGGCCGACACCGTGTCGTCCTTTTCGTGCAGCCGGCGCGGCGGCGAAGCCGAAGCGCCCAGGCCCGGCGGCGATAATCCGGTGCGCTTCGCGGGAGCCGTCTTTGGGCTGGACCGTGGCGAGCCGCGATAGTAGGATCGGGCCCGGCCCGCGCGGCCTGCGCCGCGGCGAGGAAGGACGGGGAGCGATGAGAGTGCCTGGGAATGGGGACATTGCTGCGATTGCGCCCACGTCGCGCCGGCGTGACGCAAGAAGCGTCGCGCTGCTGCTGCTCGTCGCGCTGGCCGCTCTGCTGCTGGTCCCCGCCGCGGCCTCGGCGCGCAAAATCGCCTACCCGGATCTGACGATCCTGATGCCGACGAACGAAATCTCGATCGTCCACAAAAGCGCCAAAAAGCTCCTCATGTTCACCCACATCACCTCCGATCAGGGCGAAGGGCCGCTGGAGATGCGCCCGAGCTACAACCCCGAAACGGGCATCTCCCAGGGCTACCAGGCCCTCTACACCGAGAACACGCCCGGCAGCTGGCAGTACGCCGAATCGGTCCCGATCGTGGGGCCGATGATCTGGACGCCGCCGTCGGACTACAACTTCCCGCTGTTCAAGGCCTGGCTGCTGAACACGAATGGCGAAGGCGGCCCGGGCTCCGTGATCGCGAGCAGCCCAAAGGTGCTCTTCTGCATGACCTCGGACATGAAGGTGGGCGGCGCGCCGAACACGCCCGAAGAAAACGAATACCCGAGCGGTGCGTGCACGGAACCCGAAGGCCGCCTCGGTCTGACGGTGGGCTGGGGCGACGAGTACGACGCGACCGACGGCGGCGAGGGGGTCGAAATCCCGACCCTGCCGAACGGCACCTACTGGCTGCGTGGCGAGGTGGACCCCTACCACTACCTGCAGGAGTCCAACACCGCGAACAACATCACCGACACCAAGATCAAAATCGAAGGCGAAACGGTGAAAGTGATCGAACAGGTGCACACCAACTCCACCCCGCCGGCGGTCACGCTCGAAAGCCCGGCGCCAGAAACGAGCCTCAGCGGGACGGTCACGCTGGCCGCCTCCGCCAGCGGCCCCGCACCGATCACCTCGGTGCAGTTCCTGCTCGACGGGCAGCCGATCGGCGCCCCCGTCACCAGCCCGCCGTACTCGATCGCCTGGAACGCCGCCGCGGCGACCCCGGGACTCCACTTCCTCAGCGCCCAGGCGACCGATAGCCGCGGTTACGTCGGCACCGCCCTCGACACGCCGGTCAGCGTCGGCACCCGCGCCGGCTCGGTCACGATCGACGAGGTGCTGCACGAAAACGGCGTGTCCACGGTCACGAGTCCCGAATTCTCGACCTCCCATGCCGGCGAGCTGCTGCTCGCGTTCGCCGACTCCGACGGTCCCTCGCCGGGCACCCAGAGCATGACCGTGAGCGGCGCAGGGCTGACCTGGTCGCTGGTCCAGCGCGCCAACCTCGAGGCCGGCGACGCCGAGATCTGGGAGGCCACGGCGCCTGGCCCGCTTAGTAAACAGACCGTCCAGGCCACCGCCACCGACGGCGGCTATCACGCCACGCTCACCGTCGCCGCCATCTCCGGTGCGGCCGGGATCGGCGTGTCGGGGGCCGGGGGCCAGCTGAAAAGCGCTCCCAGCATCGAACTGAGCTCCTCCGGCATCGGCTCGGTCGGCTTCGCCACCGGCAACGACTGGGACAACGCCAGCGCGAGGACGCTCGGGTCCGGCCAGCAGATGCTCTCCCAGGACCTCGAGACCAACACCGGCGACACCTTCTGGACCCAGTACACGACCGCCGGCACATCGGGCGCCGGTCAGCCGATCGCCCTCAACGACACCGCTCCCGCCAACGACCGCTGGAACCTGGCCGCGGTCGAGGTGCGCCCGTCCTCGGAAATGTTCGACACCGAACCCCCCGAAACCTCGATGGTGAACCCCACCTCCGGGGAGATCGTCTCCAACAAGGTCTCCCTCAGCGCCAACGCCACCGACAACGTCGGGGTCGCCTCGGTGCAGTTCGAGCTCGACGGCAAACCGATCGGCAACCCGGTCACCAAGCTCCCCTACGCGTTCAAGTGGGACAGCACGGGGGCGAGCAACGGCAACCACGTGCTGACGGCACTGGCCACAGACACCTCGGGCAACACGGCCGAATCGGCGCCCGTGGAAGTGATGGTCGAAAACCCCACCCCGCCGGGTCCGTGCTTCATCATCGACGTGTCGAGCACCGTCACGGGCGGCAAGACCGTCGAGACGCCCCGCTTCACCACGGCCGTCGCCGGCGAGAAGCTGTTCGCTTTCGTCTCGGCGGGCGGTCCCAGCACCAAAGAACAGATCGCCAAAGTCGCGGGTGGCGGGGTCAAATGGAAACTCGTGCGCCGCGCCAACTCCAAGCCGGGGGACGCCGAGATCTGGTCCGGGGAAGCCAGGAAGGTGATCAAGAACAAATTCGTAAAGGCAGTCCTGAAAGACAAGGGCTATGACCAGCAGCTGACGGTCATCGCCGTCCAGGAATCCCTCGGAGCCGGCGCCTCGGCCGCCGCCAGCGGAGCGAGCGGCCTGCCGGAAGTCTCGCTCACGACCGACGAAGCCGGCACGCTCGTGTACGCGGTCGGCGCCGACTCGAGCTCCGCCACGGCGCGCAAGCTGGCCTCCAACCAGGTCCTGCTGGCACAAGATCTCGACGCCACGGGTGGCAACACCTTCTGGTCCCAGTACCAGGGCGCGACCACCGGACCGGCCGGTGAAGTGGTCACGCTGGGGGACACCGCCCCCTCCGGAGACCACTGGAACATGGCCGCCGTCGAGATCCACGGCGACGACGGCTAGCCCGCCTGCCCGCCGCAGGCGCGGACCCCGCAGACGGCGAAGGGCCTAACCGGGTTCGATCTGCACGACGGAGGTCGAGAAGCTCCCGGCCTTGACCGCCTTCGGCTTGTGCTTGCCGATGGGCACCCCGCACGTTGCTCCGCCGGTGAAGCTCTCCGACAGCGAGGCGGCGGTGATGGTGGCGCCGGCTTTGAAGGGGCCTCCCTGAAGTGTGGCCTGCAGTCCTTCGCCGCCGGCTTCGGTGATCGGCATCGAGAGGCTGCCGTGCGAGGTGCCGGATTCGGTCGGCAGCCACTTCGTCACCATCGAGATCGATTCGGTCGTCGGTTCCGCAGACAGGCTGCGCGAGCGCCGAGCAGGTGACTTCGCCGATCGTCTTCAGATGGGCCACGTAGGTGGCTCCTTCGATGTTCAGCGGCCCGTCACAGCTGCCCAGCAGGCCCCTGACGGTGATCGTCTGCACGTGCGGCGTTTCGCTGAGGCCGGGTGAGAGCTTGATCGAGCCCTGGCTCTGTTCACAGGTCTCGTCCGGCGCGCCTCCTTCTTCCGCCTCCTTCTTTGCCGCCTCCGGCGCCGTCTTCGCCACCGGTCGTGACTTCGACCGGCGCGCTCGGCGCGCTCGTGCCTTCATCGTCGGTGTTCGTGACCGTGATGCTGTAGGTCGTGTGGTAGGCGAGCGGGGCGAGCGTCGCGCCCGAGCCGCTGACCGTCGTGCTCAGCACGGGTGCGCTGGAGCCGACGGGCGTCGCGGTCACGGTCGAGGACGTGATCAGCGCCGCGCTCGCGGGAGCCGGCGTCCAGCTCACCTGCAGCTCCCACTGCGGGGGCTGCTCTTCGGCCACTTCGACCGCGAACGCGCTCGCGTTCACTTCGGTCGGCGGTTCCGGTGCCACCAGCGGCGGTTCGCCCGTTTCCAGATAGGCCCGGGTGCCTTCGTTGTAGATGCGGTCACCGTGGGAGTCCGTTTCCGAGAAGCTCGTGTTCTCTTCGGCCGCCCCTTCCAGTTTGGCGAAGCTGCGGGTGTTGCCGAACCAGTCCCACGCCACGACCGCCCAAGCCGAGTAGGTGGTGGTTTTGTAGCCGCCGCCGCGGCCGCTGCCCCCGCAGCGGGTCTGCATGTAGACGTCACCTGTGGGCAGCCCGCCGGACTGGAACCCGGTTGCGTACGTCTGCTCCTGGATGCCGCCGCAGGAGTGTCCGAGCATCGAGAACGCATCCCCCTGAGGGAGCACTAGTGCGATCGGGCTACCGGCCTGCGCCGATGCCGCGAACACGACACTTCCGAGGACCACCAGGGCCACCGCCATGCCTCGCCCAACGAGCCGTCGCATCAGGTCCTCCGTTGTCGCCGCCACCGTCGCCTCCAGCGAGACGTGGGCCGAAAATTACCAGCACGCGGCCCCGAATGGGTGCCGTTTTGGCCAGAATGAGTGTTGATTACGGAGTTCTCACGGACTCCGCGCGAGCATTTCTAGAATCGGGCCCATGGTGAGCTGGACGCGGCGCGTGGCCGCGCACCGCAAAGCTGTTCTCGCGGGTTGGCTGGTGCTGTTCGTGCTCGGCGGCTACGCCGCGTCGAACCTCGGCAAGCTGCTGACCAACCGCTTCAGCGTCCCCGGTTCCGAGGCCGAAAAGGGGCTCAGCATCCTCAAGTCGCGCTTCAACGAGCGCGGCGACGGGGCCTTCACGCTGGTCGTCCGCTCGACCGGCGCGGCCACGCTGCGCCCGGCGGCCGCCGAGCAGGCCGCCGAACGTGCCGCCACCAAGCTCCCGGGCGGCAAAGCGCTGCCCGTGCGCCCCGCCGGCCCAGGGGTCTACTACGTCCAGATCCAGACCCCCCTGCAGGCCGCCGACGCCAAGAACCACACCACCGCCATGCGCCAGGCGATCGGCACGGTCCCGGGCGTGAAGACCTATCTGACGGGCTTCCCCGCGCTGGCCCACGACGAGCAGCCGGTCTACAGCAAAGACCTGAGCAAGGGCGAGATCATCGCGGTGCCGATCGCGATCGCCGTGCTGCTGTTCATGTTCGGGACGCTCGGTGCGGTGATCGTGCCGCTGATCTTCGTCGCCGCGACCCTGCCGACGACGCTCGGCCTGGTGTGGGTCATCGCCCACCTCGGCAGCACCGCCCAGTACGTGACCAACATCGTCACGCTGATCGGGCTGGGCATCGCGATCGACTACTCGATGCTGGTCGTGTTCCGCTTCCGCGAGGAGCTGAGCAGCGGCAAGGACGTCCAGGAGGCCCTGGAGACGACCATGTCCACCGCTGGGCGGGCGACGCTGTTCTCCGGCCTCACCGTGGCGATCGGGCTCGCGGCGCTGCTGGCGATGCCGCTCCCGTTCATGCGCTCGATGGGGGCCGGCGGCGTGCTCATCCCGCTCGTCTCGATGGCCGCCGCGGTGACCCTGCTGCCCGCCCTGCTGTCGGTGCTGGGGAACGCGCGTCAACAGGCTGCGGGTGATCCCCCACCGAGTGCTCGAACGGCGCGTCAGCGGTGAGGCCGGGCCGTGGTCGAACCTCGCGCGGATCATCATGCGCCGGCCGGTGGCCGTCCTGGTCGTGACCGCCACCGTGATGCTCTCGCTGGCGATCCCGGCCTTCGGACTGCACGTCACGAGCGGCGACAACCGCAACACGCCGCCGGGGACACGAGGCCGCCAACGGCCTGCTGCTGCTCGAGTCACGGATCGGGCCGGGGCCGCTCGCGCCCCACCAGATCGTCATCGACACCGGGCGCCCCGGGGGGGCCACGTCAGCAGCGACGGTCGCCGCCGAGGCGCGCCTGCTGGCGCAGCTGCGGGCGGATCCGCGCATCGAGGCCGACACGATCCAGGCTCCGCCGGGCTCTCCTACGCGGCCGCCAGGCGCGCCAACCTGATCGATCCCAGCGGCGAGGTGCTGCAGATCCGGGCCGCCGGGCACACCGACGCGGGCACCGAAACCGCCGTCGAGCTGGTGCGCAAGATCCGCGGCACCTACATCCCGCGCGCGGGCTTTCCCGCCGCCGACCACGTGTATCTGACGGGCGCCCCCGCGTTCGGGCTGGACTTCGTCAACAAGGCCTACGGAGCCTTCCCGTGGCTGCTGCTGGCGGTGCTCGTGATCACCTACTTCGTGCTGCTGCGCGCCTTCCGCTCGGTCGTGCTGCCGATCAAGGCGGTGCTGATGAACCTGCTCTCGATCACCGCCGCATACGGGGCGCTGGTGCTGGTCTTCCAGCACGGCTGGGGTCGAAGTCGTCGGCTTCCACAGCTCGCCCCAGATCGAAGCCTGGATCCCGATCTTCCTGTTCGCGATGCTGTTCGGGCTCTCGATGGACTACGAGATCTTCCTGCTCACCCGCATGCGCGAGGAGTGGGACCGCCACCACGACAACGAACGCGCGGTGGCGTTCGGGCTGGAGCGCACGGGGCGCATCATCACGGCTGCTGCCGTGATCATGATCGCGGCCTTCTCCGGGCTGATGGCCGGTACGTTCGTCGGCCTGCAGGAGTTCGGCTTCGGCCTCGCGATTGCGATCTTCCTCGACGCGACGATCGTGCGTGCGCTGCTGGTGCCCGCGCTGATGAAGCTGCTCGGACACTGGAACTGGTACCTGCCCGAGCGCATGCGGCGCACGATGCGCCTGCACCCCGAGGCCGAGCCGGTCTCGAGCCTTTGAGCGTCTAGGTCAGGCTCTCGAGCGGCGCCGGAGCCCCGGCGAGGGCGAACGCCCCGCCGGTCATCGCGCCGATCTCGATCACGGCCTCGCGCAGGTTGCGGCTGATGCCGGCCGCCGAGACGAAGCCGTGGATGTAGCCCTCGTAGCGGCGCAGCACCACGGGTGTTCCGGCCGCGCGCAGGGCGTGGGCGTAGTCCTCGCCCTCGTCGCGCAGCGGGTCGAACCCGGCCGTGATCACGATCGCGGGCGCCAGCCCCGAGAGGTCGTCGGCGAGCATCGGCGAGACGCGCGGGTCGAGCACCACGTCGGTCCCGGAGGCGGGCCCGAGGTAGCTGCGTTCGAACCACCCCATCTCGGTGTTGCTGAGGAAGAAGCCCTCCGCGAACAGCTCCCGCGAGCGCCGCCGCGTGCTCATGTCGGTGGCGGGGTAGATCAGCAGCTGCAGCGCCGGCGCCGCGCCACCGTCGTGTGCGCTCATCTGCGAGACCACGGCCGCCAGGTTGCCGCCGGCGCTGTCTCCTGCCACGCCCACCCGCGCCGGGTCCGCGCCGAGCCGTTCGGCGTGCTCGTGCGCCCACGCCAGCGCCGCCCGTGCATCTTCGACGGCCGCCGGGAAGGGGTGCTCGGGGGACAGCCGGTAGTCGACCGCCAGCACGTGCGAGGCGGCCGAGCGGCACAGCATGCGGCAGAAGGAGTCGTGCGTCTCGAGATCCCCGAACACAAACCCGCCGCCGTGGAAGTAGACCAGCAGGGGGGCGGGTTCGCGCGCGCCGGGGGGCGCGTAGTGGCGTGCCGGGACGGCGCCGATCAGGAGGTCCTGGACCGCGCCCACCGGCCGCGGGGGCCCGCCGAACACGGCTGCCATGCGCCGGCGTTCTACCCGTGAGCGCTGCGGGTCGGGCTCCTCGGTGACGGCTGCCGCCATGCGGTTGAGCACCGCCAGCGAGAGCTGCTGCTCGGGCGCCAGACGCTGACCGTCGCGCTCGATCGGCGGCGAGCCCGACAGCGCCACCTGCAGCGGCGCCGGCAGCGCCGACATCAATTTCGCGAGCCGGTATTCGAGCTTGTCCCTCACCTGCGCCATTTCCCCTCCTTCGCCGCTGTGCCCTGAGCTTACGCCCCCGGCTCAGAAGACGATCGTGCGGCCTTCGTGGACGAGCACGCGGTCGTCGAGCACGCTGCGCAGGGCCCGCGCCAGCACCATCCGCTCGAGGTCCCGGCCGACACGCTCGAGGTCATCGACGGTGTAGTCGTGGCCGACCCGCTGCACGTCCTGCTCGATGATCGGCCCTTCGTCGAGCTCCTCTGTGACGAAGTGGGCGGTGGCGCCGATCAGCTTCACGCCCCGCTCGAGGGCCTGGCGGTAGGGCTGGGCTCCCGCGAACGCCGGCAGGAAGGAGTGGTGGATGTTGACCACCGGGCAACCGACCTGTTCCAGGAACTGCGGCGAGAGGATCTGCATGTAGCGCGCCAGCACCACCAGGTCGACCTCGCCGCTCAGCACCTCCAGGGCGCGCTGCTCGGCCTCGCGCTTCGTCTCGCTCGTGACTGGCACGTACAGATAGGGCACCCCCAGCGCCTCGACCTCGTCGCGCAGCTGCTCGTGGTTGGAGATCACACAGACGGTCTCCATGTCGAGCTCGCCGCGGCGGTTGCGCCACAGCACGTCGAGCAGGCAGTGGTCGGCGGTCGAGGCCATCAGGGCCACGCGCCGGCGGTGGTGCGGGTAGGAGATCCGCCAGCTCATCGAGAAGCGTTTGGCGAGCGCATCGAAGGCGGCCTCGAACTCCTCGCGCCCGCGCTCGAGCTCCGGCAGGAAGAAGACCGTGCGCATGAAGAAGGTCCCGTGCTCGGGATGGGTGGAGAACTGGTTGCTGGCGATGATGTTCGCCCCCCGCCCGAACAGGAAGCCCGACACCGCGGCCACGATGCCGGGCCCGTCGGGACACGACATCAAGAGCCGTGCGCTGCTGCCGGCGCCCTGGGCGGAGGGAGGCGGGACCGAGGCCATCACGGGTCCTCGGTCGGGGGATATGCGGTGGCTGGCGGCTGGATCGGTCCTCGTTCCCGGATCGGCGCCGAGACGCTACCATCGGCCACCCCCGGCCGTGGCGGAGCTGCTTCTCGGCCCCGGGGTGCGGGTGCAGACGAGGGATGGGGGGCAGAGGTGTTCGCGGGGCGGGGTGGGCGAAGGGTTCTGATCGCGGTTGTTGCCGCGTGCGTCGCGCTGGGGGCGCTGTGGGCGTCGGTGGCGCTCGCGGCCGGCGGCAACGTCACCACCGAGGACTACAACAGCCTGCGCGACGGCTGGGACTCCAACGAGCCCGGACTCGGTCCCTCGGCGCTGCGCGCCCCCGGCTTCCAGAAACTGTTCTCCACCAAACTGGCCGGCTCGATCTACGCCCAGCCGCTGGTCTACGAAGGCACCCTGGTGGCGACCACCGAGAAGGCACGCGCGTACGGCCTCGACCCCGCCACCGGGGCGATGCGCTGGCAGCGCTCGTTCGGCACGCCCTTCAAATCCTCGACCATCGGCTGCACCGACCTGAAGCCGAACCTCGGCTCCACTTCGACCCCGGTGATCGACCCTGCGACCGGGACCCTCTACGTGACCACCCGGCTGGAGACCGGTCGCACAGGCGGGAAGTTGGCGAACGCGCGCTGGTTCCTGCAGGCCCTCAGCGTGAGCACCGGCGAAGAGCGGCCCGGCTTCCCGGTGCAGATACAGGGGACGCCGTACAACACGCCCGAAATCGCCTTCAACGAAGCCTTCCAGGAGCAACGCCCCGGGCTGCTGCTGCTGGAAGGGGTCGTCTACGTCGCCTTCGCCTCCGACTGCGACATCAACCCCTACCGCGGCATCGTCGCCGGCTTCAACGCGGCCAACGGCGAAATGACCACGATGTGGAGCGACGAGAGCGGCCCGGCCGCCGACGAAGGCTCGATGGCCGGGGTCTGGCAGAGCGGCGGCGGGCTCGTCTCCGACATCCCCGGGCGGATCATCATGGCCACCGGCAACGGCGTCTCGCCCACGCGCGCCCCCTCCAACGAACCTCCCCAGACGCTGTCGGAGGCGGTCGTGGGCATGACCGTCGGCGCCCAGGGGCAGATCGCCCCCTCGCAGTTCTTCGCGCCCTCCGATGCTCCCACGCTGGACCAGAACGACGAGGACTTCGGCTCGGGCGGACCGATGGCGCTGCCCACCGAATTCTTCGGCACGCCGGGCGCCTCCCATCTGCTGGTCCAGGTCGGCAAGGACGGGCGCGTGTTCCTGCTCAACGCCGACGACATGGGCGGCTACCTGCAGGGCCCCGAAGAATCCGACGCGGTATTGCAGACGCTCGGCCCCTTCGACGGCGTGTGGGGACACCCCGCGGCCTACGGCGGCCAGGGGGGATGGGTGTACATCCTTCAGAGCGCCGGCGGCGGCAGCCTCGCGGCCTACAGCTCGACCCTTGGGCCGCACGGCGAACCCCAGCTCGTGCCCGAAGGCCAGAGCGCGGAATCGTTCGGCTACGGCTCCGGCTCGCCGACCGTCACCAGCGACGGCACCACCGCCGGCAGCGCGGTCGTGTGGGTGGTCTACGAGGGCGAACAGGGCAAACACGCGCAGCTGCGCGCGTATGGCGCGACCCCCGAAGGCGGCACGCTGCCGCTGCTGTGGTCGGGCCCGATCGGCACGGCCTCCAAGTTCTCGGTTCCGACCGCCTCAGAAGGTCGCGTCTACGTCGGCACCCGCAACGGCAAGCTGGAGGCCTTCGGCAGCTCCTCCCAGGCTCCCCTGCAGGCCGCGCCGGTCGAACTCGGGACCGTCGCGGTCGGGCACGCCGGCAGCGTCCAGCTGTCGCTCTCGGCCACCCGCCCGCTGCGGCTGACCGCCCCGATCACGGCCGCGGGCGTGGAACCGCTGACGGCGCAGGAGGCGGCCGGCGACCTGGCCGTCAAGCACGGCCTCACGGCCGGGCCGAAAAAGATCCCGGCCAGCGAGTCGCCGCTCGGCACGGGCGTGCTGGCGATCGCACAGCCTCGCCGTGGCGAGCGCCTCGCCGGCGGTGAGAGCCTGGGCGTGAACGTCTCCTTCAGACCCGCCCATGCCGGGCCGATCGTGGGCCTGCTGCAGGTGCCCACGAGCGCCGGCACGAGGACGGTGCCCGTCAGCGGCTACGGCAGCGCACCCGGGCTGATCCGCTCGGCGCCGCCGGTGGACTTCGGCGAGATCGCCACCCACTCCAACGGCAAGTACCTCGCCTTCAAGATCAGCAACTCGTGGACCCGTCCGGAGCGGATCACGGGTGTGCACCTGCCCGGCGGGGCCTACGTGGTGAGCGGCGCGCCGGCCGTGGGGACCGTGCTCGCCCCACGCCAGACGGTGACCGTGTCCGTGTTCTTCAACCCCTCCGCGCCGGGCTCCTACCGCGGCCGCGTGAGGATCGACAGCGACAAGGGCGGCGTCACCGTGCCACTCAGCGGCAAGGCCGTCAGTGGGCGCCCGCTGATGTCCCTGAAGCCGCGCGTGCTCGACTTCGGCGCCGTGGCCGTGGGCCACAGCCGCACGCTGCGCTTCTCCATCTTCGACGCGGGCAACGTGCCACTCGAGATCACCCGCGCGATCCCGCCCGCCGAACCGTTCGCGGCGGACAAGCCGGTTCCGGAGGGCCTCACGCTCGGCTCCAGCTCCGGGCTCACCGAGGCGATCACCTTCACGCCCACCGCGGCCGGTCCGGCCAGCGGTAGCTACGTGCTGGCCGGCGACGACGGCCGCGGCCACGAGCTCGTGAAGCTCGTCGGACGGGGTGTGAGAGCTCGACACTGAAGCCCGCGTGCCGCGGGCGTCAGGCCGGCGGGTGTTCGGCCAGGTAGGCGCTCGCCAGGCGCTTTGGCGCCCGGCACAGCCACGCTTCCACGATCAGCTCCCGCAGCTCCGGCGGCGGGACCGCGTCCAGGCGCACGAGGATGCTCGGGTGCCCATCGAAGTGCGAGGTCGTGAAGTAGGCCTCGCCCGCCTGCCCTAGAAGCGCCTCCTTGGCCAGCAGGTGCTCCACCCGCACGCCCAGGATCGTCCCGGCCGGCGGCGGACCCTCGAGCGTCTCAAGTTCCCGTGGGCGCAGCGGGCGCTCCCACACGAACAGGCGCTCGCCGACCCGCCACTGCGCGCCCGCGCGCCCGGCGCGCTCGCTCGCTCCGGGAAGTGCCATCGCGATCTCGCGCACGTCCTCGAGGGTCGGCATCGCCGTCAGCGTATCCTCGCCCTGCCGTGAGCGAGGGCGTCTGCCAGATCCAGGTCTCACACTCCGATCGCGCCGCGCTCGAAGCGCTGATCGAGGAGCTGCTGCAGCGGCGCCTGATCGCCTGCGGCCAGGTGCTGGGGCCGGTCTGGAGCCGCTACCGCTGGGAGGGGCGCGTCGAGCACGAGCAGGAGTGGCTGGGGCTCTTGAAGACCGCGGCCTCACGAGCCCATGAGGTGGAGTCGCTGCTGGCCGAGCGCCATTCATACGAGGTCCCCGAGATCCTCGTCACGCAGGTGGCCGGCGGCCACGAGCCCTACCTGCGCTGGGTACTCGAACAGACCAGCGGCGGTTTGCCGGGAACGACCCCTGGGTAGGCGAGGGACGCCCTGCTCAGGCGACCACTTCCGGGTGTGCTCGGCACCTGGAATGATGGCGTACGTGAGGATTGCAGCAAGCACGGGGAGACGGGAATGAGATGCGCGCCAGGGCACCAATCGAGGTAGATCCGACCGATCGCGAAGCCAACTGGGCGGTCGCGGTCGCGGGCGGCCTCTACTTCGTCGGCGCGCTGCTGTGTGCAACGGGCGCACTGCTGCCGGAACTGCGCGCGCCGTTCGCGATCGGCACCGTCGGGGTCGTCGCGCTCTCCACCTCGGGCCTCCTGCTGCTGCTGTGGCACCGGGGCCGTGGCACGCTCATGATCGCCTACCTCGCCGACCTCTGGGGGGTCGTGCTGATCGCGACCCTGTGCGCCGGCAGCAGCGGCACGAGCAGCCCCTTCGCGCTGATCTACATGTTCGCCATCGGCCACGCCGCCGCCTTCCAGCCGCGCGGGCGCCTGTACATCGTCGCGCTCGCCAGCCTGGTCGCCTTCCTCGCTCCGATCGTCTACGAAACGGATGTCTCGACGGAGTTCGCCGCCGTCGCGACCGTCGGCATCGCGATGGCGCTGATGACGAGCGCGGCGGTCCACTTCGCGCTCAACAGGATCCGCGAGCAGCGCCGTCGCCTGCAGGTACTGAGCGCCGCCAGCGCCTCGCTGGACCGCTCGCTGGACCCCGCCGAGACGCTGCGGGCGATCTCCCGCATGGCGGTCCCCGAGCTGGTGCCGGTGTGCGTCGTGGACGCGCTCGACGGGACCGGCTCGATCGGCTCGACGGTGGCGGCCGCCTCGGACCCGGCGCTGGCACGCGAGATCGAGGCCTCCCAGCCGGATCCACCGCGCGGCGACCTGCACCTCGACGGTGTCGCGAGCCTGCTCGACGAGCCCGGCGTGGACGAGGTGGCCGACGCCCCGCACGCCGGCACCGATTCCAGGGGCCCGCGGCTTCACGACGCCGGCACGCGATCGGCCTCGATCACCCAGGTCGTCGACGGGCACGAGCACGAGGCGGTGATGAGGCGCGCCGGTTACGTGTACGAGGCCGCCTTCCCGATGCTCGCCCGCGGGCGCATCCACGGCATGATCACCTTCTGGCGCCCGCAGCAGGATCGGCCGTTCGACCGCGGGCTGCTGACCGTGCTCGAGGACCTCGCGGGCCGTGCCGCGCTGGCCTACGACAACGCCCGCCTGTACGCCGAGCGCGCCCAGGTCGCGCGCACCCTGCGGCGCAGCCTGATGCCCGCCGCGCTGCCCACGATCCCGCGACTGGAGCTGGCCAGCTACTTCCGCCCGATGGGCGCCGGCAGCGAGGTCGGCGGCGACTTCTACGACGTCATCTCCGACAGCGAGGGCTGCTGGCTGATCGTCGGCGACGTGTGCGGGAAGGGCGCCGAGGCGGCGGCGCTGACCGGCTTCGTGCGCCACACCACGGCCGCCTACGCGCGCGAAACGGACCGTCCCGGCCGCGTGCTGACGCGCGTCAACCGGGCGATGCTCGAGCAGGACTTCGAAGGCCTGTTCGCGACCGCGATCCTGACCCGCATGCGCTTCCGGCCCGGCGACGTCGAGGTCACCGTCGCGCTCGCCGGCCACCCGGCCGCGCTGATCGCCCGCTCCGACGGCGACGCGGGCGAGCTCGGCGCCTCCGGCAAGCTGCTGGGCGTGTTCCCTGAGGCCGACATCGAAGAGGCCTCGACCGTGATGAAGCCGGGCGACGCGCTGGCGCTCTACACCGACGGCCTCACCGAGGCCCACGCGCCGACCAGCGTGCTGTCGGTCGCGCAGATGGTCGAGGGGCTGCGCGGCGCCCCCCGCCGCTCGCCCCAGGACGCGATCGACGCCCTGCTGGGCCTGATCGGAACCGACACCGGCGTCGGCGACGACATCGCGATCCTCGCCGCCCAGGTCGCGGCCCCCTAGCCCTCCCGCGGAGCGCGGCCTGCGAGCGCTAGCGTTGCGCCCGTGCCCGCGCCCGAGACCTCCACGGCGGCCGGCCTCGCCTACCGCGCGGCGGGCGATCCCGACGCGCCGGTGACGCTGTTCGTCCACGGTTACCCCGAGTCCTCCTACATGTGGCGCACGGCCCTCGAGGGGCTCGCCCGCGCCGGCCTGCGCGGGATCGCACCGGACCTTCCCGGCTTCGGCGACTCGCCGCCCGACCCACCCGGCAGCTGGGAGCACCACATGGAGGCGCTCGAGCGTTTCGTGCGCGCGCTCGACCTGGGCCCGGTCGCGCTCGTCACCCACGACTGGGGCGTGCTCGTCGGTCTGCGCTGGGCCTGCGACCACCCCGACTCGGTGCGCTCGCTGACGATCTCCGACGGCGGCTTCTTCGCCGACCGCCGCTGGCACGACCTCGCCAACGTGATGCGCACGCCGGGGGAGGGGGAGAAGCTCGTCGCCTCATACACGCGCGAGGCCTTCGACGCCGGCATGCGCCAGCTGATCGCCGGGATCGACGATCAGGCCCTGGACGAGTACTGGAAGGGATTCGCCGACGACACCCGCCGCCAGGGGCACCTCGAGCTCTACCGCTCCGGGGACTTCGAGAAGCTCGCTCCCTACGAGGGCCGGCTCGCCGAGCTCGGGCTGCCGACGCTGATCCTGTGGGGCGCGGAGGATCGCTTCGCCGGCGCGAAGATGGCCGAGCGCTTCCAGCGCGAGATCCCCGGCTCGGAGCTGCGCGTGTTCGAGCAGGCCGGGCACTTCGTGTGGGAGGACGAGCCCGCGCAGACCACGGCCGCGCTGGTCGACTTCCTCGAGCGTCATCCGTGATCGTCTTCGAGCGTCGCTCGTGATGCATCGAGCGCAGCTCGCGACGGTCCTGGGGGGCCGCCCCTGATGGCCTCGATCGCCGTCACCGAGTACACCGATCCCGGCTGCCCGTGGGCGTACTCGGCCAGCCCCGCGCTGGCGGTGCTGCAGTGGCGCTACCGCCGGCAGCTGCGCTGGCGGATCGTGGCGATCGGGCTGACCGAGAACCCCCAGCGCTACATCGATGCCGGCTACACCCCCGCGCGGGTGGCCGCCGGCGTGCTCTACTTCCGCCGCTACGGGATGCCGTTCGCGCCGACCCCGAGACCTCGTGTGGCCGCCACCTCGCGCGCCTGCCGGGCGATCGTCGCCACGCGCCTGCTCGACCCGGAGCGCGAGCGCGACGTCCTGCGCGCGCTGCAGTTCGCGTGGTTCACCACCCCGCTGCAGCTGGACGAGGACGAGGACATCGGCCGTGCCCTGTCGACCCTCGAGGGACTCGACGCCGCGGCCGTCGTGGCAGCGATCGACGCTCCCGCGACGCTGGAGGCCTACGAGCAGGACAGGAGCGAGACGCGCACCGCCGAGGGCGGGGCCACCGACTACCAGGGCAAGGCCCGCCAGACCGACGGGCCGGTCCGCTACTCGGCCCCGTCGCTGGTCCTCGAGAGCGACGCGGGCGTGCGCTTCGAGGGCGGCGGCTTCCAGCCGGTCGAGGCCTACGACGTGCTGATCGCGAACCTCGACCGCGGGCTCGAGCGCCATCCGCCCGCGCAGTCGCCGCTGGAGGCACTCGCCGAGTTCCCGTCCGGGCTGGTGACGGAGGAGGTGGCCGCGATCATGGCGCCGAACAACATGCCCCCGGACCGCGCCGCCGCCGAGCGCGCGCTGGTGGAGCTGCTGGCCGAGGGCGCGGCCAGGCGCACGCCCGTCGGCGACGACGCCCTCTGGCAGCCGGCGTGAACCTGGCGGGCGGTGTGAGCCCGACAGCCGCCGCGAACCTGGCGGCCGGCGTGCACCCGGCGGCCGGCGTGCACCTGGCGGCCGGCGTGCGCCCGGCGCGCCGGCGTGAGCCTCCGCGCTGGGCGCGGATAGCCTTCCTGCCCCACGATGCCGGTCAAGATCACCCTCCCTGACGGAAACGCGCTCGAGCTGCCCGACGGAGCCACCGGGCGCGGACGCCGCCGCGGCGATCGGTCCCGGGCTCGCGCGCGCCGCGCTCGCGGTCGAGGTGAGCCACCCCGAGGCCGGCGAGGCGCCCGAGGTGCGCGACCTCGCGCGGCCGCTCCCCGACGGCGCCCACGTCCAGATCATCACCCCGCGCAGCGGCCAGGCGGCGCTGGACGTGATCCGCCACGACGCCGCCCACGTGCTCGCCACCGCCGTGCTCGAGCTCTACGACGGCGTCAAGATCTCGATCGGCCCGCCGATCCAGGACGGCTTCTACTACGACTTCGAGTTCCCCGCCGGGACGACCGTCTCGGAGGCCGACCTGCCGGCCATCGAAGAGCGCATGCGCGAGCACGTCAAGGCCGCCGAGGAGTTCGTGCGCGAGGACGTCCCCGTCGCGCAGGCGCGCGAGCGCTTCGCCAGGAGGGACAGGACTACAAGGTCGAGCTGATCGACGACCTCGTCAGCGCCGCCCCCGCCGAGCATCCCCTGAAGACGGTCTCGCTGTACACCAACGGGCCCTTCACCGACCTCTGCCGCGGACCCCACGCGCCCACCACCAAGACCGTCGGCGCCTTCAAGCTGCAACTCGGTCGCCGGCGCCTACTGGCGCGGGGACTCCGACCGCACGATGCTCACCCGCATCTACGGCACCGCCTTCTTCTCCAAGTCCGAGCTCGAGGAGCACCTCGAGCGTCTCGAGCAGGCCCGCCTGCGCGACCACCGCCGCCTCGGACGCGAGCTCGAGCTGTTCATGTTCTCCGAGCTGTCACCCGGCAGCCCCTTCTGGAAGCCCGCCGGGATGGCGATCTGGAACGCGCTCACCGACCTGTGGCGCACCGAGAACCGCCGCCGCGGATACCGGGAGGTGCGCACCCCGATCCTCTACGACGTCGAGCTGTTCAAGCAGTCGGGCCACTGGGACACCTACCGCGACCACATGTACTTCACCGACGTCGAGGAGCGCCCGATGGCGCTCAAGCCGATGAACTGCCCGGCCCACATCCTGATCTACAAGGACGAGCCGCCACTCCTACCGCGACCTGCCGATCCGCTTCTCCGAGGCCGGGCTCGTCCATCGCCACGAGCCCAGCGGAACGCTCCACGGGCTGATGCGCGTGCGACACATAACCCAGGACGACGCGCACATCTTCTGCACCGACGAGCAGGTGCAGGAGGAGGTCGTCCAGTGCCTGCGCTTCGGCTTCTTCCTGTACGAGCTGTTCGGCTTCGAGCCGCGCCTGGAGCTGTCCACGCGCCCCGAGAAGCGGATCGGCAGCGACGAGATGTGGGACCGCGCCGAGGGGGCGCTCGCGGGGGCGCTGGAGGCAGAGGGCCTCGAGTACGAACTGAACCCCGGCGACGGCGCCTTCTACGGACCGAAGATCGACCTGCACATGACCGACTCGCTCGGTCGCTCGTGGCAGCTCGGCACGGTCCAGCTGGACTACTCGATGCCCGAGCGCTTCGACCTCGCACTACACGGGCGCCGACAACGAGGAGCACCGCCCGGTGATGATCCACCGCGCGCTGCTGGGCTCCTTCGAGCGCTTCATCGGGATCCTGATCGAGCACTACGGAGGCGAGCTGCCGGTGTGGCTGGCGCCGGTGCAGGCGATCGTGCTGCCGGTGTCCGACCGCTTCAACGAGTACGCCGCGAGCGTCGCCGAGGAGCTGCGCGCCGGGCAGGCGCGCGTCGAGCTCGACGACCGCAGCGAGAGCGTGGCGCGCAAGATCCGCGACGCCGAGCTGCGCAAGATCCCGTTCATGCTCGTCGTCGGCGAGCGCGAGCAGGGCGACGGCTCGGTGTCGGTGCGCGAGCACCACGGCGAGGAGCTCGGGAGCATGCCGCGTGCAGGGCGTTTCTCGAGCGTCTTGCGGGGGGCTATACTGCCCCGCATTGATCTACGGGCAAATCCTCTCAGCGCCGCGCCTGACCTCGGCTTGACGCGCGGCAGAACAAGCTAGTGCCGGTCCCACGTAGGTTCGACCGGCGCCCGCCCGAGCGGGACACGACGCGGATCAACGATCGCATCCGCGTGCCCGAGGTCCGGGTGATCGACGAGGAGGGCAGCCAGGTCGGCGTGCATGAAGACGCCCGACGCGCTGTCGTTCGCCCAGGAGCGCGAACTGGACCTCGTCGAGGTCGCCCCCGAGGCGCGCCCGCCGGTGTGCCGCGTGCTCGACTACTCCAAGTACAAGTACGAGCAGGCCCAGAAGCAGAAGGCGGCGCGCAAGCACCAGCAGCAGATCACCGTGCGCGAGATCAAGTTCCGCCCGAAGATCGCCCAGCACGACTACGACACCAAGAAGCACCACGTCGAGCGCTTCCTGCGCCACAAGGACAAGGTCAAGATCACGATCATGTTCCGCGGCCGCGAGGTCACCCACCCCGAGCGCGGCACGGCGATCCTCGACCGCCTCGCCGAGGAACTCTCCGAGCTCGGCGTCGTCGAGCAGCGCCCGATGCAGGAAGGGCGCAACATGACGATGATGATGGCCCCCTCCAAAGCGGTCCTCACCGGGCGCCTGGACGGGGAGGACGCGCCGCGAGGAGGGCGAGGCCGGGGCCGCCGACGCCAGCAGGCTCCCGCCGAGGGGCAGCCCGCGGCCGAGCCGCAGCCGCGCGGCGAGACACAGCCCGCGGCCGAGACCCAGCCCGCGGCCGAGACGCAGCCCGCGCCTTCGCCGGCGAGCTCAGGCGAGCCGGCCGCCGACGCCGGGCAGGCGCCCGCGGCTGCGAAGCTCGCCGGCGGCACAGCAGGCTCCGGCCGCGGCGAACGAGCCGGTGCTCGCCGAGCGCGCCGCCGCAGGAGGGCTCCGCGGCGGCCGCTCCCAGTCGCGTGCCATAATCGGTCGCTCATGCCGAAGATGAAGACCCACTCGGGCGCCAAGAAGCGCTTCAAAGTGACCGCGCGGCGGCAAGGTCCGCGCCCGCCACGCCTTCACGAGCCACATCCTCGAGAAGAAGTCGCCGAAGAAGAAGCGTGCCCTCGGGCGCCCGCTGATCCTCTCCAAGGATGACGTCCCGCGGGTGAAGCGGATGCTGGGGTCGGCAAGTGACCCGCGTCAAGCGCTCACTGCACGCCCGCAAGAAGCGTCGCGCGACGCTCGAGCTGACGAAGGGCTTCCGCGGCGAGGCGCACTCCAACTACCGCCGCGCCAAGGAGGCGCTGCTGAAGGCGGACGCCTACGCCTACCGTGACCGGCGCAACCGCAAGCGCGACTTCAGGCGCCTGTGGATCACCCGCATCAACGCAGCCGCCCGCATCAACGGGATGAGCTACTCCCAGTTCATGCACGGGCTCTCCCTCGCCGGGATCGAGCTCGACAGAAAGGTGCTCGCAGACATCGCCGTGCGCGACGCCGACACCTTCCGACGTTTTGCCGAGGCCGCCCGCGAGGCGTCGGCTGCCTGACCCGGCCCGTTCCGAAACCGGGCCCCGGCCACAGACCGACCGCCTTACGGGCGCCGCTCCTGAAAGCTCAGGAGACGGCGCCTTTCTGCTTTTGCGACACCCATCTCGACACCGACACCCCGACACAGCCACAAGCGAACGCATACCGACCAGCGAACCCACACCGGCACCTTGACCACGATCGCCTCCCCGAAGAACCCGCACCTGAAGGCGCTGCGGCGGCTGCACCGCCGGCGTGAGCGCGAGCGCAGCGGCACCTTCCTGGCCGAGGGCGAGGATCTCATCGGCGCCGCCGAGCTGGCCGGCTGGCGCGCCGTTGAGGGCTACCGGCGGGCGGGCAGCCCCGCCGGGCCGGCGGGCACCCAGGCCGGGCAGGCGGCCTTCCACGAGGTCGAGGGCGAGCTCCTGGCCGGCGCCTCCACGCTCGGCTCCGGCACGCGCGTGCTGGCCGTCTACGAGCAGCGCTGGAGCGCACCGGCCGGGCCGCTGTGCGTGTACCTGCACGGACTGCGCGACCCCGGCAACGTCGGCACCATCATCCGCTCCGCGCACGCCTTCGGGGCCAGCTGCGTGGCGCTCGGTCCCGGCTGCGCCGATCCCTACGGACCGAAGGCCGTGCGCGCGAGCATGGGCGCGATCTTCACCGTCCCGCTGGCCCGCGTCAGCGCGCTGGAGGAGCTTCCCGGCGAGCGGCTGGCGCTGAGCGCGGGCGCGCGCGAGGAGCTGCACGGTCCCGCGCGGGAGATCGCGCCGGCGCTGACGCTGCTGGTCGGCTCCGAGCGCGCGGGGCTCCCGCCCGAGGTGCTCGACGCCTGCCCGCGGCAGGCCAGGATCACGATCGCCGGCGACTCCCTCAACGCGGCCATGGCCGCGACGGTGGCGCTGTATGAGCTGACCCGCAAACCATCTAGGGTCCGCGCGTCATGATCGAGCGGATCGAGGAGCTGCGGGCGCAGGCCGCGCAGGAGATCTCGGCGGCGTCGTCCAGCGAGCAGCTGGAGGAGCTGCGGGTCCGCTGGCTCGGACGCAAGGCCGAGCTGCCCCAGCTGCTGAGGGGAGTGGCTGAGCTCGAGCCCTCCCAGCGGGCCGCCGTCGGCAAGGCCGCCAACGAAGCGCGCCGCGCGCTGGAGACGCTGCTCGAGGACCGCGCCCAGGGGCTCTCCTCGCAGGAGCTCGACCGCGAGCTCGCCGGCGAGCAGATGGACGTGACGCTGCCCGGCGCGCCTCCCCAGCCGGTGGGGCGGCTGCACGTGCTCTCGAGCACCCGCCGCGAACTCGAAGACATCTTCCTCGGGCTCGGCTTCACGGTCATGGAAGGGCCCGAGATCGAGACCGTCCACTACAACTTCGACGCGCTCAACCACAGCCCGACACACCCCGCGCGGGCCCGCACCGACACCTTCTACGTGTCCGAGGACCTCGTGCTGCGGACACACACCTCGCCGATGCAGGTGCGCGCGATGGAGGCGCACCCGCCGCCGCTGTACGTGGTCGTCCCCGGTCGCGTCTACCGGCCCGACAACGACGCCACCCACACGCCCCAGTTCCACCAGGTGGAGGGGCTCGCGGTCGACGAGGACATCACCCTCGCGGACCTCAAGGGGACGCTGCTGGAGTTCGCCCGCGCGGTCTTCGGCGAACGCCGCGAGGTGCGCCTGCGCCCCCACTTCTTCCCCTTCACCGAGCCCAGCGTGGAGGTCGACGTCTCGTGCTTCCACTGCGAGGGCCGTGGCTTCATGGGCGACGGCTCGCGCTGCTACCTGTGCAAGGGCGAGGGCTGGCTGGAGGTGCTCGGCGCCGGCGAGGTCGACCCGGCTGTGTACGGATACGTCCCCACGACCGAGGCCAACGCCCCGGGCTATGACCCCGAGAAGGTCCAGGGGTTCGCGTTCGGCCTCGGCGTCGAGCGGATCGCGATGCTCAAGCACGGGATCCCGGATCTGCGCCTGTACTTCGAGAACGACCTGCGCTTCCTGGAGCAGTTCTGATGAGGGTCCCGCTGCCCTGGCTGAGCGACTACTGCGACCCCGGCCTCGACGCGCGCGCGATCGAGGAGCGGCTGACGATGACCGGCACCAAGGTCGAGGCGATCCACCACCATGGCGTGCCGGCCACCGACGGCTTCGTCGTCGGGCGTGTTCTGAGCGCCGAGCAGCACCCTGACGCCGACCGCCTGAAGGTCTGCAGCGTGCAGCTGGACGGCGACGGCGCGCCGCCGGCCACGATCGTCTGCGGCGCGCCCAACGTGGCCGGCGGGCAGACGGTCGCCGTGGCGCGGCCGGGAGCGGTCATGCCCGACGGCTCCAAGCTGCGCAAGGCCAAGCTCCGCGGCGTCGGCTCCGAAGGCATGATCCTGTCCGAGAGCGAGCTCGAGATCGGGGCAGGCGGAGAGGGCATCCTCGTGCTCGACGAGCTGAGCATCGACGCCGAGCTGGCGCCGGGCACCCCGCTGGAGCAGGTGCTGCCGATCTCCTTCGAGGTGCTCGAGCTCGAGATCACGCCCAACCGGCCCGACTGCCTGGGCGTGTTCGGGGTGGCCCGCGAGTTGCATGCCGCGACGGGGGCCGAACTCGCCCCGGAGCCCTGGGCGCAGGACCCGGGCAGCATCGGGCCGCTGGCGGGCGCAGCGGTGGAGGTGCTGTGCCCGGACCTGTGCCCGCGCTTCACCGCCCGCGTGTTCGAGAACGTCAAGATCGCGCCCTCGCCGCCGTGGCTGAAAGCACGTCTCAGCGGCGCGGGGCAACGCACGATCAACAACGTCGTTGACATCACCAACTACGCGATGCTCCTCACCGGGCAGCCGCTGCACGCCTTCGACCTCGACCGCGTCGAGGGCGCCCGCCTGACCGTCCGGCGCGCAGCCGAGGGCGAGCAGGTCGAGACCCTCGACGGCCAGACCCGCACCCTCGACGGCGAGATGGTCGTGATCGAGGACGCGGCCGGGCCGACCTCGATCGCGGGCCTGATGGGCGGTGCGCGCTCGGAGGTCGAACCGCAGACCAGCAGGGTGCTGCTCGAGGTCGCCACCTGGAACGGTCCCAACATCCACCGCAGCTCGTGGGCGCTCGGCCTGCGCAGCGAGGCCTCGGCGCGCTTTGAGAAGGGGCTCGCCCCGGAGCAGTGCATGCACGCCCAGGCGGTTGCAACGCAGCTCATGATCGAGCTCTGCGGCGCGACCGTCGCCCCCGGCACGATCGACGTCGGCGGCGTCCCCGAGGCGCCCGCGCCGATCCACCTGCGCAGCGATCGCGTGCGGTCGATCCTCGGCGTCGAGGTGAGCCGCGAGCGCCAGGCCGAGATCCTGCGCGCGCTCGACTTCCACACCGAGCCGGCGGACGACGGGCTGCGGGTCGGCGTGCCCGCCGTGCGCCGCAACGACGTCACCCGCGAGGTCGACCTGATCGAGGAGGTCGCGCGCATCGACGGGCTCGAGCGCCTGCCCACGACGCTGCCCGCGCGGCGCGGCGCCGCCGGCCGCCTGACCCACGCCCAGCACGTGCGCCGCGTCGCCGAGGACCTGCTCGCGGGGCGCGGACTGAGCGAGATCGTCGGCTGGAGCCTCACCGAGCCGGGCCTGCTCGACCGCCTGCGCCTGCCTGCCGGCCACGAGCTGCGGGGCGTGGTGAGGCTCGAGAACCCGCTCTCGGAGGACCTCTCGATCATGCGCCCCACGCTGATGGGCTCGCTGCTGGACGCCGCCCGCCACAACGCCCACCGCAACGGGCCCGACCTCGCCCTGTTCGAGTCGGGCACCGTCTACCGCGCCCGCGAGGACGGACATGGGGCCGACGAACACCACGCGCTCGGCGCGCTGCTCAGCGGGGCCCTGGCGCCCCCTTCCTGGCGCGGGCAGGCGCCCGCGGCCGACTTCTTCGCCGCCAAGGCGCTGCTGGAAGCGCTGCTCGATCACTTCCACGTCCCGTTCACGGTGCAGGCCGCGAGCTGGCCCTTCCTGCACCCAGCGCGCAGCGTGGCCGTGCTGGCCCGGCCCGAGGCTGCGGGCGAGCCGCTGCGGCTCGGGCTGCTGGGCGAGGTGCACCCGCTGGTGGCCGGCGAGTGGGGTCTCGGGCGCACGGCGGTGTTCGCGATCGACCTCGGCAGGCTCGCGCAGGCCGCCCCGGCGGTGCCCGCCTTCCGCGCCTTCGGCGCCTACCCGCCCGTGCGCCAGGACATCGCCGTGGTCGTCCCCGAGCAGGTCTCCCTGGGCGAGCTCACCGAGCGCGTGCGCGAGGCGGCCGGCGAGAGCCTCGAGCAGGTGAGGCTGTTCGACGTGTACACGGGCGAGCAGGTGGGGGAGGGGCGTCGCTCGCTGGCGCTGGCGCTGGCGTTCCGCTCGCCCGAGCGGACCCTCACCGACGAGGACGTGGCGCCCGTGCGCGAGCGCATCGTGGCCGCGATCGTGCAGCTGGGAGGGGAGCTGCGTGGCTAGGACCCCGGTGCAACAGAGTGCCGACGGGGCACCGCGGGTGCTGGTCGCGGGCGCGACCGGCTTCACCGGCGCGCTCGCGGCGTACCTCGTCTGGCGCCACCCCGACTTCCAGCTCACCGCTGTCACCGGCCGCTCTCAGCAGGGCCGGCGCCTGGAGGACATCTACCCGCGCTACCGCGTGCCGCTGGCGCTGGCGGAGCTCGATCTCGACGGTGCCCACGGCGACGTCGAGGCGGCCATCGTCGCCTACCCCCACGCGGCCGCCGCCCCCACCGTCGCGGCGCTGCGCGAGCGCGGCGTGCGCGTGATCGACCTCAGCGCCGACTACCGCCTGCGCTCGTTGGAGCACTACCAGCACTGGTACGGCGAGCACCCGCGCCCGGAGCTGATGGCGGAGGCCGTGTACGGGCTCACCGAGCTGCACCGCGAGGAGATCCGCGGCGCCTCGCTGGTCGCCAACCCCGGCTGCTACCCGACCGCCTCGCTGCTGGCGCTCGCGCCGCTCGCGCGCGCGGGCGTGATCGGTGACGTCGTGATCGACGCCAAGCAGGGCATCTCGGGCGCCGGGCGGACCTTCGACGAGACCACCCACTACTCGCACGCGGGCGAGAACATCGTCCCCTACAAGGTCGCCGCCCACCGCCACACGCCGGAGATCGAGGAGCAGCTGGAGGTGGCCGGCGCGGGCGAGCAGCGCGTCCAGTTCCAGGCCCATCTGGTGGCGCTCGACCAGGGCGAGCTGGTCAGCTGCTACGTCACCCCGGCCCGTGCCGTCGACGGTGCGGAGGTCAGCGCGCTGCTGGCCGACGCCTACGCCGAGGAGCCGTTCGTGGAGGTCGTGGACGCACCCCCGGGCGTGCTCGAGGTGCGCGAGACCAACTACTGCCGCCTGTTCGTCGCCCACGACGAGCACACCGGCAAGGTGCTGGCCTTCGCGGCCATCGACAACCTCTGGAAGGGCACCTCCTCGCAGGCGCTGCAGAACCTCAACCTGATGTTCGGCCTGCCGGAGACGAGGGGGCTCTCGTGAGCGTGTTCGGATCGCGCTGGGTGGAGTGCCCCGGGCACGTGCGCGAGCTGCCCGCCGACGCGGGTCTGCCGCAGGGGTTCCGCGCCGCCGGGGTGGCGGCGGGGCTGAAGCCGAGCGGCGATCCCGACGTCGGGCTGTTGGTATGCGACGCCGAGCAGCCGGCCTCGGCGGCGGTCTTCACCAGCTCGAGCACGGCCGCCGCGCCGGTCCTGCTCACGCGGGATCGCTGCCGCCTGCAGTCGCTGCGGGCGGTGCTCGCCAACTCGGGCTGCGCCAACGCCGCCACCGGCTCGCGGGGGCTCGACGACGCCGCCAAGACGCAGGGCGCCGCGGCCGCCGCCGCGGCCGTGTCCGAGGCCGAGGTGGCGCTCGCCTCGACCGGCGCGATCAGCCACTACCTGGACGTGGACGCGGTCCTGAAGGGAACCCTGGAGGCCCGCTCGCAGCTGCGCCGCGAGGGCGACGTCGACTTCCAGCGCGCGATCCAGACGACCGACCGTTTCGAGAAGCGCGCCAACCTCGAGGTCGAGCTGCCCTCCGGGCAGCGTGCGCCTGTGTGCCCAGTGCAAGGGCGCCGGCATGATCTCGCCGCGCTTCGCCACGATGCTGTGCTTCGTGCAGACGGACGCGCGGCTCGCGCCGCAGACCGCCGAGCTGCTGCTCGGCGCGTGCGTGGCGCGCTCCTTCGACCGCGTCAGCGTCGACGGGCAGCTGTCCACCAACGACACCGCGATCCTGATGGCCTCCGGGGTCCAGCGGGGTGGAGGTGGCGGGCGAGAGCGAGGACGAGCTGCGCCTCGGCGAGGCGCTCGACGCGCTGCTGCGGGCGTTCGCCGTGATGCTCGTCGCCGACGGCGAGGGCGCCGGGAGGGTGGGGCGCGTGCTCGTCCGCGGCGGCGATCCCGGGCGCGCAGAGACCGTCGCCCGCGCGGTCGCCAACTCGCCCCTGGTCAAAGCCGCGCTGCACGGCGGCGACCCCAACTGGGGCCGCATCGTGCAGGCCGCCGGCGGCGCGCTACCGGGGCCCGAGCCGCTGGCCATCGACGTCTGGATCGAGGGCCGGCAGGTGTGCTCTGCGGGCGTGGCGCTCAACTACGAGGAGGCCGAGCTCGCGCAGGCGGTCTCCCGCCAGGAGGTCGAGTACGAGATCGCCCTGCTCGGCGAGGGTGCCGCCAGCGAGGTGTTCTTCTCAGACCTGTCAGCGGACTACGTGGCGCTGAACGCCCACTACACGACGTGAGCGCGCGGCCCGGAAACCCACCCGACGGCTCCTCCGCGCGCATCGGCACGCTGCTGGAGGCGCTGCCCTACATCCGCGAGTTCCACGGCCGCACGATCGTGATCAAGTACGGCGGCGCGGCGATGGAGGACGAGACGCTGCGCGAGGAGTTCGCGCGCGACGTGGTGCTGCTCAAGTACGTCGGCCTGAACCCGATCGTGGTGCACGGCGGCGGCCCGGAGATCACCAGCTACATGCGCCGCCTCGGCCTGCCGGTCGAGTTCGTCGGCGGCCTGCGGGTCTCCGATGAGAGCACCGTGGAGGTCGCGAAGATGGTGCTGGTGGGGAAGGTCAACAAGGAGATCGTCCTGCGCCTGGCGCGCGCCGGGCAGCCCGCGGTCGGGCTCAGCGGCGACGACGGGACGCTGTTCCGGGTCGCCCGCCGCGCCGGTCCCGGCGGCGAGGACATCGGCTTCGTGGGCTCGATCGAGCGTGTCAACGCCGACGTGATCGAGCACGTCGCGACCGACTACATCCCCGTGATCGCCTCCGTCGGCGCCGACCGCGAGGGCAACTCCTACAACGTCAACGCCGACGAGGCGGCCGGCGCCGTGGCGGGCGCGATCGGCGCCTACAAGCTGCTGTTCCTGACCGACGTCCCCGGCTGGCTGGAGGACCCCTCCGACCCGACCAGCCTGATCACGAACGCCGGCGCCGAGCGCGTCGAGAGCGCGCTGGCAAACCTCGACGGCGGCATGCGACCGAAGCTCGAAGCCTGCCTGACGGCCATCAACAGCGGCGTCAGCGCGGCCCACATCCTCGACGGGCGCGTGGCCCACTCGCTGCTGCTGGAGCTGTTCACGGACGCCGGCGTGGGAACGAAGGTGGAAGCCAGCTGATGAGCGTCGCCGAGCTTCAGCAGATCGAGGCCGAGCACGTGCTGGCGACCTACGCGCGCCTGCCCGTCGAGTTCGTACGCGGCGAGGGCTCCTCGCTGTGGGACGCGGAGGGCAACGAGTATCTCGACCTGCTGTGCGGCATCTCGGTCACGAGCCTCGGCCACTGCCACCCGCGCGTGGTGGAGGCCGTGCGCGAGCAGGTGGCCCGCCTGATGCACGTCAGCAACCTCTTCTACAGCGCCCCCGCCATGCGCCTCGCGCAGCGGCTCTCCGAGCTGTCCCTCGGCGGGCGTGTGTTCCTCTGCAACTCCGGCGCCGAGGCCAACGAGGCGGCGATCAAGCTCGCTCGCCGGGCCAAGCCCGGGGGCGAGATAGTGGTCGTGCTCGGCGCCTTCCACGGGCGCACCCTGGGCGCGCTGTCGGCGACGCCGCAGGAGGCCAAGCAGGCACCCTTCGCGCCGCTGGTGCCCGGCTTCCGCGCCGTCCCTGCGGTGGCCGAGGCGGTGCGCGAGGCCGTCCACGGCGGGACCGCCGCGGTGATGCTCGAGCCGATCCAGGGCGAGGGCGGCGTGCACGTGCTCGACGAGCAGCTGCTGCTGGCCGCAAGGGCCGCCTGCGACGAGCACGGGGCGGCGCTGATCTTCGACGAGATCCAGACCGGCATGGGGCGCACCGGCACGCTCTGGGCCTACGAGCAGACGCCGGTGGTGCCCGACGCGCTGACCAGCGCCAAGGCGCTGGGCGGAGGCCTGCCGATCGGGGCGCTCGTGACCGGCGAGCGGCTCGCCGACGGGTTCGTGCCCGGCGACCACGGCTCGACCTTCGCCGGCGGCCCCGTCGTCGCCCAGGCCGCCCTGCAGGCGCTGGACGTGACGGCCGACGAGCAGCTCTTGGCCCAGGTCGTGGAGCTCGGCGCGATGCTCGCCGCCGGGCTGGAGAGCCTGCCGCACGTGGTCGACGGTCCGCGGCCGCGGGCTGATGCTGGCCTGCGAGCTCGACGTCGACGCACCCGCGGTGGTGCGCGAGGCGCTGCTGGGTCAGCGGCTGGTGCTCAACGCCACCGGGCCGAGCACGCTGCGGCTGCTGCCGGCACTGACGATCTCGCCCGCGCAGGTGCAGGACGCCCTGGGCCGGCTCGGGGCCGTGCTGGGGAACGCGTGAGCGGCGGCATGCGGCGGGAGCTGGACGGCGGTTTCGAGCTCGACGACGATCCGGCGCGGGTCGACGTCGACGCCGTGCACGCCTACATCGCCGGCGAGTCCTACTGGGGGCTCGGGCGCCCGCGCGCGCTCACCGAGGCGGCGATCCGCGGTTCGCAGCGCGTGGTCGGGCTCTACCGTGACGACGAGCAGGTCGGCTTCGCGCGGGCGGTCTCCGACGGCGCCACGCTGGCGTACCTCGCCGACGTGTACGTGGTGCCCGGCTGCCAGGGCCGCGGCCTCGGCCTCGAGCTGGTGCGCGAGATGGTCGACGGCGCCGAGGCGGCATTCGGCCGGCCGGTCCGCTGGATGCTCAACACCGCCGACGCCCAGGGCCTGTACACGCGGATCGGCTTCAGCGACCCGCTCAGCCCGTATCCGTTGATGGAACGCGCGCGCGACTACGATTCGGCGCCGTGAGCGCCAGCAACGACATCCCGGCCCAGCGCAGCGCCAGCTACGAGGCCGACCCCGAGCAGGTCAAGCGCGTGCTGCTGCTCTACTCGGGCGGCCTCGACACGAGCGTGATGCTGAAGTGGATCCAGGATCGCTACGAAGCCGAGGTCGTGTGCCTGACGGTCAACCTCGGCCAGCCCGGCGAGGACTTCGGCATGGTCGAGGCTAAGGCCCGCCAGCTCGGCGCGCGCGAGGTCCACCTCGTCGACGCCCGCGAGGAGTTCGCCGCCGACTTCATCGCTCCGGCGATCAGGGCCAACGCCATCTACGGGGCCGGCTACCCGCTGTTCACCGCCCTCGGCCGTCCCCTGATCGCCAAGCTCGCCGTCGAGTACGCCCGCTCCAGCGGCTGCGACACGATCGCCCACGGCTGCACCGGCAAGGGCAACGACCAGGTCCGCATCGAGGCCACGATCGCGACGCTGGCGCCCGAGCTGAAGGTGATCGCGCCGGTGCGCTCGTGGCAGATGGGCCGTGAGGAGGAGATCGCCTACGCCCGCGAGCACGGGATCCCGCTCAAGCAGGGCACCGAGGTGGTGCCGTACTCGATCGACGACAACCTCTGGGGACGCTCCTCGGAGGGCCGCTGGATCGAGGACCTCGGGCACGCCCCCGACGACGACGTGTTCCAGCTCGTCACGCGCCCCGAGGAGGCCCCCGACGAGCCCCAGCAGATCGAGCTCGGCTTCGAGCGCGGCCTGCCGGTCAGCCTCGACGGGCAGCGCCTCGGGCTGGTCGAGCTGATCGAACGCACGGCCGAGATCGGCGCCCGCCACGGGGTCGGGATCGTGGACCACATCGAGGACCGCATCGTGGGCCTGAAGGTGCGCGACATCTACGAGGCCCCCGCCGCCACGATCCTGCTCGGCGCCCACCAGGAGCTCGAGCGCCTGGTCTGCACGATCCACCAGAACCAGTTCAAGCCGCAGCTGGACCGCCAGTGGGGCTATCTCGTGTACGCGGGTCTGTGGTGGGAGCCGCTGCGCACGGACCTCGACGCCTACATGGACGAGGTCAACTCCCGCGTCACCGGCACGATCGGGATGCGGCTCTTCAAGGGCCAGGCGCGGGTCACCACCCGCGCCTCGGAGAACGCCGTCTACGACGCCGCCCTGGCCGGTTTCTCGGAGTCCGGCGGCCTGTTCTCGCAGTCGGCCTCCCCGGGCTTCATCGAGCTGTTCTCGCTGCAGTCGCGGATGGCCTGGCGACTGCGCCAGTAGCATCGGCAGCCCATGAGCGACACCGCCACCGGCAGCACGTGACCGCCACCGCCTACCGCCTGGTCGGAATCGTCGTCTGGCGTGCCCTGAAGTGGTACCTGCGCGAGCTGATGCCCTCGCGCCGGCGGATCGCGTTGTCGCTCGCGGCCGCGGCCGTGGGCGCCGCTATGGCGGGGGCGCTGCTGCGGCGGCTGGTGCAGTAGGCGCGACCGCGCGCCGTCCGCCTGCGGCCTTACCTTCCAGCCCGCGTGATGCCCGAAGCAAACGAGCCGCCAGGAGGCGAGAGCGGACGCCCGCCCGGGCGCGGTGAGTCCGACCTGCTGGCCGAACGCCGCGCCCGCCGTGCGGTGGAGGGTGGAGAGCAGGCCCTGATCCGCCGTGCTGAGGCCGCCGAGGCGACCGTCCACACGCTCGAACGCCACGTCAACAGCCTCCAACAGCGCCTGCGGGAGGCCGAAGAGGAGCACGCCCGCCTCGCCGCTGCGCTGAGCGAGGAGCGCACCGCCGGCGCCGGTGGCGAGCAGGAGCTGCGCTCCGCCCGCCAGCGCGAGTACGAAGAGCTCCAGCTGCGCCGCGAAACCGAGCAGCGCGCCGAGCGGGCGGAGCGCGAGCTCCGCCGAGCAGCGGGCCGAGCGGGCGGAGCGCGGCTGGGCCGCCGAGCAGCGCGCCGAGCGGGCGGAGCGCGAGCTGGGCTCCGCCGAGCAGCGCGCCGAGCGGGCCGAGCGCGAGCTGGGCTCCGCCGAACAGCGGGCCGAGCGGGCAGAGCGCGAGCTGACCTCGGCCGAGGCGGCCGCGGCCGGCGGGCGCGCCGAGCTCCTCCGTGGCGAGCAGGAGCTGCAGGGCAGGATCGGCGAGCTCGAGCGCCAGGTGAGCGAGCTGCGCGTGCAGCTGGCCGAGGAGCGCGGGGCCCGCGGGCGCACCGAAACCGAGCTGGGCTCGGTGCGTCGTGCCCACGGGCAGATGCAGGCCCTGCTGGCCGAAACCAGACAGCTGATCCAACGCCTGCTGGCCGCCCAGCGTGCCGAGGCCGCGGCACAGCCGGTCGCCCCCGCGATCGCCACCGCACCACCGCAGGCCGCCCCGGCGCCGCCGGCCGCTGAGCCTGCGACCCCCACCATGCCCGCGACGCCCGCGCCGGTCGAGCCCACCGTCCCCGCCGCGGAGGCAGCCGCCGGCGAGATCGAGCGGGCCGCCGCGGAGAGCGGCCAGGGGGCCGAGATGGCGGCCGCGCTGGCAGCCGCCGTGGAGCGGCTACGCGCGCGTGCCGACGCTGCTCCGGCCGAGCACCCGGCCGCGGTCGCGCCCGCCCCCGAGGCCGAGGGCGCGGTTGTGGAGGCGCCCGCCGAGCAGGCTCCGCCCCCGCCCCCGCGGCCCGCCGTCGAGGCGCCGGCGGACCTCGCCCCGCGCGAGCCGCACAAACACAGCATGTCGCTCATCTCGCGCTGGCGGAAACGGCGCAAAGAGCGGCGCGAGCAGGCCCGCTCCCGCCGGGCCGGCGCCTAGCATTGCGCCTGTCGTGAGCAAGGCCTGCTGCGCCCACCTGCACGTGCACTCGGAGTACTCGCTGCTCGACGGCGCGTGCAAGATCGACGCGCTCGCCGAGCGGGCGGCGGCCTTCGAGCAGCCGGCCCTGGCGCTCACCGACCACGGCGTGATGAACGGCGCCGTGGACCTCTACAAGGCCTGCAAGAAGCACTCGCTGAAGCCGATCGTGGGCTGCGAGATCTACTTCGTCGACGACCACGCAACGGCCTCCCAGGCGCGGACCGAGCGCAACCACCTGACGCTGCTGGCGTCCTCCGACGAGGGCTACCGCAACCTCGTGAAGCTGTCCTCGGCCGGCTTCCTGGAAGGACTGCAGCGGGGTAAGCCGACCGTCGACCTGGGCCAGCTCGAGCGCCACCACGAGGGCGTGATCGCGCTCACCGGCTGCCTGGCCTCGCGCTTCTGCCAGCGGCTGCTGGAGGACCGCGACGACGACGCCCGCGCCCACGCGCGTGAGCTGATGGGGGTGTTCGGCGAGGACAACCTGTACTTCGAGGTGCAGAAGAACGGGCTCGCGGCCCAGGACAAGTGCAACGAGGGGATCGTGAAGATCGCGCGCGAGCTCGGCGGCAGCCTGGTCGGGACCGGCGACGTCCACTACCTGCGCCGCGAGGACTACAACCACCACACGGCGCTGCTGTGCGTGCAGACCAAGAGCACGATCCAGGCGCCGAAGCTGCGCTTCGAGACCAACGAGTTCTACCTGCGCGACAGCGAGGAGATGGTGGCGGCCTTCGCGGAGTGGCCGGAGGCGGTCGCCAACACCGTCGAGGTCGCCGAGCGCTGCAACGTGGAGCTCGAGCTCGGCAAGCAGCTGATCCCCCGCTTCGAGACTCCCGACGGCACCAGCGAGCGCGAGTACCTGCGCGCGCGGGTGAGCGAGGGCCTGCGGCTGCGCTACGGCGACCCGCCGCCGGCGGTGGCGCTGGAGCGGATGGAGAGCGAGCTCGACGTGATCGACCGCATGGGCTTCAACGCCTACTTCCTGATCGTGTGGGACTTCGTCAAGTTCGCCAAGGAGAACGGCATCGCGGTCGGTCCCGGGCGCGGCTCGGCGGCCGGCTCGATCGTGGCCTACTGCCTCTCGATCACCGACGTGGACCCGCTGCAATACGACCTCCTGTTCGAGCGCTTCCTGAACCCCGAGCGGGTGTCGATGCCGGACATCGACATCGACTTCTCGGTGCGCGGCCGCGAGCGCGTGATGCGCTACGTGGCGGACAAGTACGGGCGCGAGTCGGTGGCCCAGATCGTGACCTTCGGCAAGATGTTCCCCCGCCAGGCGACCCGCGACGCGGCCCGCGTGCTCGGCTTCGACTACGGCATCGGCGACCGCCTGGCGAAGCTGATCCCCGACCCGATCATGGGCCGCTCGCCGTCGTTCGAGGACTGCCTGAAGGGCGGTCAGCCGCTGCGCAAGGCGTGCGACGAGGAGGCCCAGGCGCGGCAGATCGTCGAGGTCGCCCAGGGGCTGGAGGGGATCGTGCGCAACTCCTCGATCCACGCTGCCGCGGTGGTGATCGCCGACCGCCCGCTGACCGACATCGTCCCGCTGCAGCTGGCCGACGCCGGGGTCGACGAGAACGGCGAGCGCCAGTTCCGCACCGTGACCCAGTTCTCGATGGACCCGATCGGCGAGATCGGGATCCTGAAGATGGACTTCCTCGGGCTGCGCAACCTCGACGTGATCGAGGACGCGCTGGACATCATCGAGCGCTCGACCGGCGAGCGGCCGGACATGACGACGCTGCCGCTGAACGACCCGCGCACCTACGAGATGCTCGCGCGGGGCGACTCCACGGGCGTGTTCCAGTTCGAGTCCGAGGGCATGCGCGAGGCGCTCAAGAAGGTGCGCCCGGACGAGTTCAACGACCTGATCGCGCTCAACGCGCTCTACCGGCCCGGGGGCCATGGACCAGATCCCGGTGTACGCCAAGGGCAAGCACGACCCGGCCTCGATCACCTACCGCGACGAGCGCCTGCGGGCGATCCTCGAGTCCTCCAAGGGCGTGATCCTCTACCAGGAGCAGGCGATGCAGATCGCCAAGGAGATCGCGGGCTTCTCCGGCGCCAAGGCGGACGACCTGCGCAAGGCGATCGGCAAGAAGAAGCGCGAGGCGATGGCCGCGCTGAAGCCCGAGTTCGTCGAGGGCTGCCGCGCCTCCGGCACGAGCGCCGAGGTGATCGAGTTCCTGTGGCAGACGAACGAGCGGTCGGCCGACTACTCCTTCAACAAGAGCCACGCCGCCTGCTACGCGCTGATCGCCTACCGCACGGCCTGGCTGAAGGCCAACTTCCCGGCCGAGTACATGGCCGCGCTGATCTCCTCGGTGATGTCGACCAAGGACAAGGTGCCGTTCTTCGTGGCCCGCTGCGAGGAGATGGGGATCGAGATCCTGCCGCCGGACGTCAACCTCTCAGACCACGAGTTCACGGTCGGGGCACCGAGCTCGCAAGACCTCGTCGGCAACATCCGCTTCGGCCTGGACGCCGTCAAGGGCGTCGGCTACCAGGCGGTCGAGGCGATCAAGCGGGCGCGCGAGAAGGGCGGGCGAGTTCACCTCGCTGTGGGACTTCTGCGAGCGCGTCGACGCCCGCGCGGTCAACAAGAAGGCGATCGAGGCGCTGATCAAGTGCGGCGCGCTCGGCTCGACCGGCGCCACCCGCAGGGGCATGCTCGAAGTGCTCGAGCAGGCGCAGGCGGCGGGCCAGAAGATCCAGCAGGACGCGCTGATCGGCCAGGGCTCGATCTTCGACCTGCCGAAGGCGAGGGCGCCGCTGCCGATGGCGCGGCCGCCGGGGCCGGGGCCGAGGGCAACGGGGACCCGTTCGGCGGGACGGGCCTGGCGCGTCCCGTGCACCCGCCGATCCCGGCGGAGGAGTTCGACCAGCCGGAGCTGCTGGCGGCCGAGAAGGAAGCGATCGGCCTGTTCGTCTCCGCCCACCCGCTGAAGCCGCTGCGCGAGGCCCTGCGGGCGCGGGTCGACTGCCCGCTCTCGGCGCTGGAGGACCGCCGCGACAAGGACCTCGTGACGGTCGGCGGGATCATCACCGAGACCAAGCGGATCCGCACCCGCAACGGCGACCAGATGATGTTCGCGACGCTCGACGACCTCGCCGGATCGGTCGAGCTGCTCGTGTTCGGCAACGCGCTGGCGGACTACGAGCAGGCGCTGCACGTGGACGAGGTCGTGCTCGTGAAGGGCCGCGTGGACCACAAGGAAGCGGGCAACACGTGCCTGGTCGTGCAGACGCGTCGAGCCCTTCGCGCCCGACCAGCAGGAGATCGAGCGGGCGCGGGCGCGCGCCAAGGCGACCGCCGCGCGCGAACGCCGCGCGGAGCCGAGCCGCTGCATCTCGCGTGTCGGCGCGACTCGCTCTCGGCGGAGACGCTCGCGGAGCTCAGGCAGGCGATCGAGGACTCCCCGGGGCAGGCCGAGGTGCTGCTCGACATCGACACCAGCCGGGGCACACGCAGCGGTGCGCCTCGGCGAGCGCCTTCCGCGTGCGGCACACGCCGCGCTGCGGGCCGAGCTCGAGAGCGCGCTCGGGGCGATGCCGGCCGCCGCGACCGCCGAGGCGCTCAGGCCGCCGGCGTACGCCGGCGGGGCTTCGCCGGCGCTGCCGGCGCGAGCCGCCCGCTGCGCGGTGCCGGCGCCGCCGCCAGGCCGCCAGTCCGCGCGTGCGGAGCTTGCGCGCCAGCTGCACTTCGCCTTCGTAGGGCCGCCCTTGCCCTCGCCGGGGGTCTCGAGCACGCACGGCAGGCCGTCGAACTGGGGAGCGGCCAGGAAGGCGGCGCAGCCGCCGGAGCCGAGCTCGCCCTCGCCGACGTTGGCGTGGCGGTCGCGGTTGGTGCCCAGCGGCGTCTGCGAGTCGTTGAGGTGCAGGCAGCCGAGCCGCTCGCGGCCGACCCGCTGCTCGAACTCGGCCATCACCGCGTCGACGCCCGCCGCGCGTGCGGATGTCATAGCCCGAGGCGAGCAGGTGGCAGGAGTCCAGGCACACGCCGAGGCGCCGCTCGCCGCCGGCGGCCTCGATCAGGCCGGCGAGCTCCTCGAAGCAGCGCCCGAGCGTGCCGCCGGCGCCGGCGGTGTTCTCGAGGTGCAGCGGGCAGCCCTCGCTCTCGGCGAGCGCCTCGCGGATCGCGCCGCCGGCGCGCGTGATCGCCCTGCGCCGACGTCGCCCGGTCTTGGCCGAGCCGGGGTGCAGCACCACGCCGGTGGCGCCGATCGCGTCGCCCGAGCGCAGCGAGTGCGGTCAGCGAGGCAGCGATTTGCGCGCGGATGTCGCGGTCCTCGCTGGCGCAGTTGAGCAGGTAGACGGCGTGGATCAGGACCGCCTCGATCGGGCTGGCGGCGATCGCCTCGCGGAACGCGCTCGACTCCTCCTCGCGGTAGACGTCGGCCCTTCCACATGCGCGGCGACTGGTTGAAGATCTGGATCGCCTCGCAGCCGCGCTCGACGCCCCGCTCGATCGCCTTCGGCAGGCCGCCGGCGGGGGAGACGTGGGCGCCGATCAGCATCGGGGCGCATTATCGGGGCTCCCACGCGTCGGTGCGGGGCGGCCGCCGCAACCGAGTCGCCGTGCGCCGGCTCGCTCGCCACTACGCTGCACGGGATCATGAGGGTCCGCTTCGCGCCGTCGCCGACGGGCGCGCTGCACATCGGCGGCGCCCGCACCGCCCTGTTCAACTGGCTGCTCGCCCGCCACTACGACGGCGAGCTCGTGCTGCGGATCGAGGACACCGACCGCGAGCGCTCCACGCCGGAGAACGTCGAGCAGATCCTCGACGCGCTGCGCTGGCTGGAGCTCGACTGGGACGAGGGGCCGATCCTGCAGACCGACCGCACGCCGCGCCACGGCGAAGCGCTGCAGGCGCTGCTCGACTCCGGGCACGCCTACCGCTCGACGGCGACCGCCGAGGACGTGAGGGCCTACAAGGAGCGTCCACGGCGCGGCCGCGGCTTCCGCGGGCAGGAGGAGGGGGAGGGGGCGGTGCGCCTGCGCGTGCCCGACGGAGGGCGCCGACCGTGGTCCACGACGTGATCCGCGGCGACACGCGCTTCGAGCACGTCCACCTCGACGACCCCGTGATCGCCCGCGCGGACGGCTCGGTGCTCTACAACTTCGCGGTCGCGATCGACGACCTCGACGCCGGCATCACGCACGTGGTGCGCGGCGAGGACCACCTCTCGAACACGCCCAAGCAGCTGCTCGTGCTCGAGGCGAGCGCGAGGCGGGGCTGGCGGCGACGCGCCGCTGCCCGTCTACGCCCACCTGCCGCTGCTGCACGGCCCCGACGGCAAGAAGCTCTCCAAGCGCCACGGCGCCGCCTCGGTGCAGGAGCTGCGCGACCAGGGCTACCTGCCGGAGGCGGTGCGCAACTACCTGGCCCTGCTCGGCTGGGGCGCCGGCGACGACGAGACCGTGCTCGACACCGAGGAGCTGATCGAGCGCTTCACGCTCGAGCGGGTCAGCCGCAACCCGGCCCGCTTCGACGAGGTCAAGCTGAGGTGGCTGAACGGGATCTACATCCGCAAACTGCCGGTCGAGGAGCTCGACCGGCCGGCTGGAAGCCTTCACCGGGCGCAGCGGCCTGCGCCGGGCGGCGGAGATCAGCCAGGAGAAGATCCAGACGCTGGCCGACTTCTGGCCGCTCGCGGGCCCGCTGATCGACGGGCCCGTGGACGACCCGGCGGCGCGCGAGAGGTGGCTGGACGAGGACGGGCGGGCGGTGCTGGGCGACGTGCGGCGCTCGCTGCAGGAGCTGCCCGAGTTCGACGAGCCCGCCATCGAGCGCGCGCTGGAAGGGGTGATCGCGGCCAGGGGCGCCAAACCTCGCGAGGTCTACCAGCCGCTGCGCGTGGCGATCACGGGCGGCACCGTGTCTCCCGGGGATCTTCGAGAGCGTCGCCCTGCTGGGCCGCGAGGAGACGCTTGGACGGATCGACGAGGCGCTCTCCCGCGCCTAGGCGGCGCTACTCGACCCGCCACTCAACCGTTCGGCCGTCGGTGCCGATATGGGAGGCATCCGAGCCAATCTGCCGGTCACGATCCGGCGACCCCCAAGGAAGGGACCTGAACGGTATGCAGGCAACCGCCACGGCGAAGAAGCTGGGCGCAGAGAACAAACGTCGGCAGCCGAGCAAGTCGCGCTCGGCCCAGCCGGCAGCCGCGGCGCAGTCGCTCCGGCCAAGTCCCAGGGCAGCGCGCCCGGTGCTCCCCAGCGCCACCAGAACGAGGGCCACGGCCGTCGCCTGACGATGGCCTTCGAAGCGCTCGAGGCGTTCCCCGCGCTGGCGGAGTCCCGCGACCGGCTGCTCGCGGTCATCTCCAAGGAGCACGTCGCCACCGCCGACGTCGTCACCGCCGTCGAGTCCGACGTCGCGCTGATCATCGCCGTGCTGCGGCTCGCCAACCGCGTGCGCGACGGCAAGGGCAGGGTCGAGACGATCGTGCAGGCCGTCGAGCTGCTCACCCCGCAGACGGTCGAGGCCGTCGCCTCACGCACCCGCACCTTCGACTTCTTCGAGCGGGCGACCGTGTGGGACAGCGCGCCCGAGCGCTTCCGCCTGCACGCGCTCGCCACCCAGCACGCGGCCGACCGCATCGCCTCGGAGGTGGGCTACGAGGACCGCGACCGCCTCACCGTCACGAGCCTGCTCCACGACGTCGGCAAGCTCGTGCTGCTGCACGCCTACCCCGGCTACCCCTCACAGGTCCACCGCGGAGCCCGCACCCCCGAGGAGCGGGTCCACCAGGAGCGCCGCGAGCTCGGGGTCGACCACGCGCTCGTCGGCGGCGTGCTGATCCGCCGCTGGGGCCTTCCCGCCAACCTCTCGACGCCGATCGAGCGCCACCACAGCGCCCAGCCCGAAGGGGAGGCGGCCTTCATCCGCCTCGCCGACATGCTCGCCCACTACGCCCAGGGGGCCCGCGTGTCGCCGGCCGAGATGCTGCTGACGGCGCGCAGCATCGGCCTCACCCCACAGCAGCTGCGGGTCGTCCTGTACGAGCTTCCCAACTCCGCCAACCAGCGCCAGCGCCACGTCGACCCGTGCCCGCTGTCGACCCGCGAGCTCGGCGTCCTGCAGCGCCTGGCCGAGGGGAAGGTCTACAAGCAGATCGCCCACGACCTGATGCTCTCCACCAGCACGGTGCGCACGCACCTGCACAACATCTACGGCAAGCTCGGCGCCGTCGACCGCGCCCAGGCGGTCCTGATCGCCACCGAGCGCGGCTGGCTGTAGTGCACAGCTGAGCCGAGCCCGCGGCGAGCGCGGGCGCCGCGCGGCGATCGGCGGGTTCGCTGCGCGCACCGGGCCGAGTGGTCGGGGCGAATACTGTTCGTGACATGAGATGCCGCCTGCTCCACCGGCGACGCGAGCAGCATGATCTCGATCACGACCAAGTCCCCGTACGCCGTGCTCGCCCTGGCCGAGCTGGCGCGCAGCTCCGACGGCCAGCCGGTGCCGATCGGCGAGCTCGCCCGCCGCCGCGACGTCCCGGTGCAGTTCCTCGAGCAGCTGTTCGCGGCCCTGCGCCGAGCCGGGGTCATCAGCTCCCAGCGGGGCGTCCACGGCGGCTACCGCTTCGCCCGCGAGCCCGTCGACGGTGACCGTGCTCGAGATCGTGGAGCTGCTCGACGGTCCCGTCGGCCGCGACGCGGAGGGCGTGTTCGCCGACGCCGCCGACGCGGCACGGAAAGTGCTGGCTCGCGCACCACCATCGCCGACATCGTCCAGCGCGAGCTGCACGACGCCGGCGCGAGCATGTACCACATCTAGAAGGGGGCCCGGCAGGACGGGCGGCTGCCCATGTTTCCTGGGCCTTCGACCGCTGGGGAACCGCTCAGAACCGCACCCACACGCTCCCGACCGTCGCGCAACTGTCGCGCACCGAGGCGCTTGAACCGGGCGCTGGGGCATCCATATGACCGACCGCGCTTGCGAGGTCTGCGGCAAGAGCCTCGATGGCAGACGCTCTCAAGCACGCTTCTGCTCGGGCGCGTGCAGGGCCGCGCACAGCCGATCCGAGCGTGCAAACGAGTCTAGGTCCGCCTCGGCTCTAGAAAGCGCACAGAAAGCGCACACGGACGCGATCCGGACGGATAAGCCTCCGCCGGTCGACCCGAAACGGCGGCGTTTGCGAGGCTGGCCTCGCGGCGCTCATCACGGCAGGTGTGAGCATCTCGAACGCTCAGAGAACCGCGTATGCCGAAGGCGTCCGCGATGCGCTCAAGATGCTGGAAACCGAGGCAGATGACGGCGCGCCCCGTGGCGAAGCGCCCGCTCTGCCCGTGCCGGTCGCTTAGTCAGCGGCCTTCGCCACCGCTCGAAGGTGTGGGGCCTACTCCTCCAGCCCCACCGCTTTGAGGGCCTCGCCTCGGTCTGTGAAGTCCTCCACCGAGGCGATCTTCCCGTCGCGGAACCGGAAGACCTCAAAGATGCCCCCTGCGACCTCGACGCCGCTGGCCCTCGCGTGGCCTGTGAATCGCAACAGGGCGATCACCGCATGTCCGTACTCACGGATGCTCACGGCGTGCGTGGTGTGGTCGTCGGCCCACACTTCGGACCATTCGTTCATCCAACGGCGCATCGCGTCGAGCCCCCGGCGCTCCTGGCTATCGGTAAAGGTGGGGACGGGCCGGAACACGACGTCCGGCGCGAGGAAGCTCAACCATTCGTCAATATCGCGCCGGTTCCACGCCGTGTAGAGCGAGCGCACGACCTCCACGTTTTCCTGCGACACCGCCTACTCCTCCAGGCCCGCGGCTTTGAGGGCCGCCGTGTGGTCGTAGTAGTTGCGCAAACTCACGATCTTCCCGCCTTGCAGGGTCCAGAGCGCCCAATGGCAGCGGTGTACGACGACGCCGCTCGTGCGACCGATCCCGTGCTCGGAAACCGTGACCAGGACGTGATCCCCGGCGTCTCGCACCTCCTCGGCCCGGAACTCGAAGGAGCGAAAAGGCGCGAGCCACTTCCGAAACGCAATACGGACGCCCTCATGCCCGTGGTACACGGCCTGCGCGTCAGGGCCCCCGCCTTCCCCGAAATCAAGCTCGATGTCGGGCGCGTACACCGCAAAGGGCGCGACATTGTCGCGCCGCGTGAACGCGTCATAGACGCCTCGCACGATCTCCACATTCTCCTGCGACACCGCCTACTCCTCCAGCCCCACGGCTTTGAGGGCTTCACTGAGCTGCAGATAGCCGACGACCCGCGTAAGTTGCCCGTTGCTGCACCAGAAGGCAGCTGCCCATCGGAGCGCGATCGCCATTTTGGACAGTTCGCCGGTGCCCTCGATACCGACCGTGGCGACGACGAAGTCGTCCTGGTGCGCCTCGATTCGCTCGATGAAAAAAGGCTCGGCCTCCTCCACAAAGTCGAGAATGTCGCGGGTCCACTCGATCACGCCTGCTGCACCTTCGAACGTGCCATCGGTGACCGCAGTCTCTGCGTTGACCATGACGAAGCCAGGCGCGAGAAGCCCGTCCGGCACCTCGCGTGCGTTCAGAGCCTCGCCATAGCGATATACGAGTTCCACGTTCTCCTGCGACACCGCCTACTCCTCCAGCCCCACGGCTTTGAGGGCCTCGGCACGAGTCAGATACCCGCGAACCTCGACAGCGCGGCCGTCGCGCATCGTCCAGACCTGCGTCTCCTCCACTTCGACCTGATGGCCGCTGCCCTTGAGACAGCCGCGTATCCGCGCAACGGCGACGACGTGGTTTCCGGCGTCGATCAGCTCGTCGGCGTCGAGTTGGAGGTCGTCAAACGCGTCGGCCCATTCTCTGGCGAGACGGGCGAGGCCCTCGTACCCCTTGCGTACACCGGCATCGGGCAAATCCTGGCGGGTGTGCCACTCGAAGTCCGGCGCATATACCGCGCGTAGCTCGGCCTCGCGTTGGAGCAGGCTGAAGTCGCCACGTCCCGTTTCGGCGTAGATCGAGCGCACGAGGTCCAGGTTCTCCGACATCGCCTACTCTTCCAGCCCCACGGCTTTGAGGGCTTCGCCTCGATTGGCGAACCATTGGACACGAAAGACCTTGCCGTGGCGGAACTCGTATGCGCCGAAGGTGCCTTGGTCCACGGGGACACCGCTTCCCCGCGCCGTTCCCTTCATACGTGCGATTACCGCGAGCTTTTCCTCCTCGGCAGGTATGAAGTCCTCGATCTCAATTCGGAAGTCCTCCCAGACGGTCTCCATGTCAGCGAGGTAGTCCGAAATGCCCGTGTGCCCGCGATAGATCTTTCCATCGATGGCGGCAAATCTCGATGTGACCTCCACCTCGGGGTCCGAGGCGGCTTGGATCGAATCCACGTCCTTGCTGTTGACCATCTCGATCCCCAGGCGCACCATGGCCTCAAGCTCATCCTGCGACACCGCCTACTCCTCCAGCCCCATGTGTTTCAGCGCGGTCTCGGCTTGGGACTCGTCGATTCGGACGATTCGCCCATCGCGCAAGGCGAAGATGACTCCGTAGGGCTCGGTGCCTACGTCAAGGCCGGTGGCATCGCCTCGCCCGAGCGCGCGAACCGAGGCGACAACAAGAGCCCCACCAGCGTCGAAGATGCGCTCGGGCTCCCAGCGCATGTCAGGGAAGACCTCGGCCCACTCGGCCAGCCACGTGGCGACATCATCGAGGCCACGATGAATGCGGTACTCGGGGTCGTCCTTCACGGGCGTCCATTCGATCCCAGGGTCGAGCGCAGCCAAGAGGGCCTCCGAGTCACCCAGGGACACCGCATCGAGAAACGCACGCACGACTTCCACGTTCTCCTGCGACATCGCCTACTCCTCCAGCCCCACGGCTTTGAGGGCGTCGTCGTGATCGAGATAGGCGCGGGTGCGCGAGATCTTGCCTCCGCGAAGATCGCAGACAATCCACTGTTGTACGGCGAACGGAATGCCGCTGCGTCGTCCGCGTCCTTCAACGACACAGCCGACGAGGACCCGCTCACCGAGGTCGCTGAGAGATCTCACTACCAGGCGGCTGTCTTCCCAGCTTTCGAGAAGCTCCTCAAAGTACGCTTCGACGCCCTCGCGTCCTTGGAACCCGACGCCCTCGACAGCCCCGGGCATCCCCGGGACCCACTGGTAGTCGGCGGTGAATATCTTGTTGTAGTCACGGAGGTCGCGCCTGTTGTAGGCGTCCATGGCTCGCTTTGCCACCTCCACGTTCTCCTGCGACACCGCCTACTCCTCCAGGCCCACGGCTTTGAGGGCGTCGTCCACCACGAAGTAGCCGTCAACCGCACTGACAAGACCGTCTCGAAACGAATAGACGAAACCATTGCGAATAACACTGGGGGCGCCGCTCTCACCGCCAGTCGCCTCCATGTCGATGATCGCAACGACTTGATCCTTGACCTCGTGGATCGCCTCGATATCGCTGTGTCCCTCCACTGTGACCATGAACTCCTTGATCCAGCTCAGCGCAGCTTCCTGACCTCGGAACTCCGGTCCGATCAGGTCGGCGAAGCCGCCGATCAGGCGCACCACGATGTCCTCGGAGTAGATCGCTTCCAAGGTCGGGATGTCGCGCTCGTTGAACGCTCGGATCGATCGCCGGACAAGCTCCAGGTTCTCCCGCGACATCGCCTACCCCCGTTCCTCGGCGAGGCGTTCGGCGGCAGCACGGGCCTCGTCGATGTCGAGGTAGCCCATCCCTCTCCTGATCTTGCCCTCCGTCCACAAGAAGACCCAACCGCCCAGCTGCTCGACGTAGCAGTCGCTACCAACGAGTTGACCGTCTTCCCGCTCGATTGCAAACACCACACCGTGGCCGAGATCGAGAACCTCCTGGACTTCGTGGTGATGGTCTTGCCAGTGTCCCACCAGCTCTCGAACGAAGTCTCGAATAGCGGCCACGCCCTCGAAGCTGCCGATGCCCGCGCCGGACAGATCCCACACGGCGTCGCGAGCGTAGAAGCGCATAACCGCGTCGATGTCCTGACGAGTCGCGGTCGCAAAGAACTCTCGCGTCAGCTCCACCGGGTCGGGGGTCGTGGACTCCTCAGGCATCGGCCCGCTCCTGCGCGAGGCGTTCGGCGGCAGCACGGGCTTGATCGGGGTCCAGGTAAACCGCCACGAACGAGATCAGGTCCTCGACCCACAGCAGACACCACGCACGTCGCTGTCCGATGCTCCCCCCGCTGCCCACGCTGCCTTGCTCGCGGTAGACGATGAATACGACGCCGTGGCCGAAATCGCCGATCTCCTCGGGATCGATTTGGTAGCTATCCCAGGTTCCGAACCAGTCTTCAAGGAACCCCCCAATCGCCGCGATGCCCCGGAAGGTTCCAAGCCCGCCGTCGGACAGGTCCATCACCGCGTCCGGCGCGAAAAAGCTCAGGACCGCCTCGGAATCCTGGCCACGGGCAGCGTCGAACACCTCGCGCGTACGGTCGGCCAGATCGGGGGTCGTGGACTCCTCAGCCATCAGCCGCCCAGTATCCCGCCTGCTGCAGCCCCTACCCGCCAGCGGGGCCTTTCAGGACCAGTCGGTCTCGCTACCTGAGTCCCGCCGTCAGGCTTTCCCCGAAGCGAAAAAACTCTCCGACTCGGCCGGGGTGACCTACTCCTCCAGCCCCACGGCTTTGAGGGCCTCGGCGACATCCGTGTACTGCGTCAGGGCAATGGCCTTCCCAGCGTGAACCTCGATCACGTGGGCGAAGGGAATCTCCATCTCGACGCCGCTCCCACGACCCTTGACGCGCGCCTGCAGGAGCGCCAACAGTCTGTCATCGGGAAGCTCTTCAATCCGATCCACCCAGTAGTGGACCTCGTCCATCGCCTCATAAACCTGGCGAACCCACTCCCGCACGCCGTCGTGCCCGTAGAAGACGCCTCCGACTCCCTCGGCTGGGTTTCGCCATACGACCTCAGCATCGAGAAACGGAATGATCCCCTCGACCCCCTCGCGCTCCCATGCGTCGTACGCGCGGCGAACCAACTCCACGTTCACCTGCGACATCGCCTACTCCTCCAGCCCTACGGCTTTGAGGGCTTCGGCTCGGTCGGTGAACCATGCTATTCGGAGCAACTTCCCTTTGCGGAACGTGCTTACCTGCCAGTAGCGCCACGCGACAGCGGCACCGCTTGCCTTGCCCCGCACCTCCCGCCGCATGTCCGCCAGAACCTTCTCGTTCCCGGCGTCGATGACTTCGACGTTCTCAAAGGGGCTCTGCTCCCATGGTTGGTTCCCCTCAACGTAGAACCCCCAGACAGCTACGCGGCCCCGGATCGGCTCGGACTCTGGCCAACCCCGTGGGGGAACGTTTTCCAACTCTGGATCACACAGCGCAAGCCAGGCAGCCCTGTCGCGTCGGTTGAAGGCGTCCAAGGCTTCGCGGAACGTCTCCACGTTCTCCTGGGACATCGCCTATTCCTCCAGCCCCACGGCTTTGAGGGCGGCCTGCTCGTCGTAGAACTCTTGATAGCGGGCGATCTTGCCCGCGCGGATGGTGAACACCAAATAGTTGCGGGTACTCACACTCACCCCGCTCATCCTGCCCCGTGCCCGCTCGTGAGCGATGACAAGCACGTCGTCGCCGCAGTCGATGAACTGCTCACCCTCGCCCGTGTACTCGTCCCACTGCTCAAGCCATCGCTCAAAGGACTCTTGCACCCCCTCATGCCCGTGGTAGACGCGACTATCGGCACGTTGAGGGTCCTCGACCCATTCGATGTTCGGGTCACAGACTTGCGCGATCAACTCGGGCAGCATGGCGAGCAACGCCTGCTTGTCCATGTCGCCAGCTCCGACCAGAAGACCTTCCACAAACTCCACGTTCTCCTGCGACACCGTCTACTCCTCCAGCCCCACGGCTTGGAGGGCTTCGGCCTGGTCGGGGAACGTCTCAACTTGCGTAACCAATCCGTCGCGCAGTGTCCAGATCAGGGCGCCTGGTGCTCGGACCTCCACCCCGCTTGCCCGTCCGCGACCAGCGATGGTCTGAAGTACGAGCACCTGGTCGCCGACGTCGATCAGCCGCTCGTTTTCTTCGCGGAAGTCCTCCCACGCCTCCGAGATCTCCAATATCGCGCGCCGCAACCCGGCGTGGCCGTGATATGTGGCCGGATTGAACACGCGGCGCGAAGCGTCCATTTGGAAATCCGGCGCGCAGAGTGCGAGCAGGTCATCCGTGGCTTCGCCGCTCTTGTACGCGTCGCTCAAGATCTCGGTCGCTCGGCGAACGATCTCCACGTTCTCCTGCGACACCGCCTACTCCTCCAGCCCCACGGCTTTGAGGGCTTCGGCCATGTCCCGGCAAAGTCGCCATTGAAGGATGAGCCCATCGCGAAACGTCACCAACCCGACATTTCGAGCCGCGACCTCGATCCCGTCTCGACCCCAAAGGCGGGTTCGGTCGCGCACGATCACGTAGTCGCCGTGCTCGATGAACTCCTCTGGGGTGGACTCGATGCGATTGAACGACTCGTAGAACGTGCTCCAGAAACGTGCTGTCCCCTCGCGCCCACGGTAGATGCCAGCCTCAACTCCTCGGGAACGCGACCAATCGACCTCGACATCGGGATGCGCGTCACGAACGGCGGCGTCGATTTCTCGGCGGTTGAATGCCTCGATCACCCGACGGACCACGGCGACGTTCTCCTGCGACACCGCCTACTCCTCCAGGCCGAGATCGGTGAGGGCGCGGTCGCGCTCGAAATAGCCGACCAACCTCGTCACTTTGCCCGCTCGGATGTGGAAGAGGGTCGCCGTCTTTGCCCGCAGTTGTTCGATATCCAGCCTGCTCGCCCTTCCACGTCCGAACGATCGCGCGAGAACGAACACACGTCCGCCATCCAGTTCTCGGTAGCCCTCCGCCTCGATCCGGTAGCCCTCGAAGGTTCTCAGGAACTCACGCTCACCCTGCGCCATCTCGGCCCGCCCCGTCCAGCGACCGGGTGCTGGCCCGCCGACCATGACGTACTCGATCTCCGGATCGGCCCACTCGACGTGGCTGAAGTCTCCCCGTTCCCAGTCCGCGTAGATCGAGCGCACGAGGTCCAGGTTCTCGGACATCGCCTACTTCTCCAGACCCACGGCTTTGAGGGCCTGCGGCCCGCTGCTGTAAATCTCCATACGCACCAGTTTTTGTCCACGCAGCGTATAGACGAACCAGAAGTCGGCTTCAACCCGGACACGACTCCCTCTACCGACCGCGCTTTGACGCATCCGCGCGACGACCTGATCGTCGTTGGCATCGATGAACTCCTCGACCGCCATATCGAACTCGTTGAACCCTTCGACCCAGTCGGCAAGCATCTGTCTCATCCCGTCGGGACCGTGGTAGGACACGACGTCCGGCATCGGAGCAACGTGGGTACCGATGAACTCCCTATCCACCGATGCGAATGCCACCCCGTAGTCACCACGCCGGAAGGCCAGGAAGCCACGGCGCACAAGCTCGACGTTCTCCTGCGACACCGCCTACTCCTCCAGGCCGAGGTCGGTGAGGGCGCTGTCGCAGGACGGGTACAGCGCGATCCGTGTGACTTTGCCGTCGCTGATCTCAAACACGTTGGCGTTCCGATTCTGTACATCGATGCCGCTGCTCTTGCCGCGAGCGACCTCGCGTATCAGCACAAGCACGCGGGTACGGTCCAGCTTTTGATCCAGAACCCGCCGACCTCGTCGCGCCAGACATTCCACAACTCGCTCGCGCCCTCATGGCCACGGTACACGCCCTGACCCAGGCGTCGCTCCACGGCCCCGAGATACTCAACGTCCGAGTCGTGGAGAGCGATCCACGTCTCATAGTCGTCGTTTTGCCACGCCTCGAAAGACCTGCGGGCGACTTCCACGTTCTCCTGCGACACCGCCTACCCCCGTTCCGCGGCGAGGCGTTCGGCGGCAGCACGGGCCTCGTCGATGTCGGCGTAGCCGCGTATCCGAAGGATCTCGCCCTGCACCCACTCGAACACCTGCAGATGCCGCGCTTGCACACGCCCATCGCTGCCTCTCGGGCAACCGTCTTCCAAGATGGCGACAAAGAGCACACCATGGCCGAAATCGAGAATCTCCTCGATCGCATGATGGTGGTCTTCCCAGGTCGCCCAATAGCCCACGAGGAAGTCACGGATCGCCGCTACACCCTCGTAGATTCCAAGATGCGACTCGGACAAATCCCACACCGCGTTGGGCGCGAAGAAGCCCGCGAGCGCATCGAAGTCCCACTCGCGGTCCATCGTCTCGTAAAAGGTGCGCGTACGCTCCACCAGGTCGGGGGTCGAGGACTCCTCAGACATCGCCCGCCCAGTATCCCTCCCGTAGGGACAGGGCGCGATCGTCCGTGCCCGTCCTTGCCCCGCGACCGGGTCTCAGGCCGATGACGCGCTGCCCGGTCTGCGGCAGTTCCTTGGAGGGCCGCCGCAAACGCTTGTAGATAGCGCGCATTGGCAGCAGCGTGACCACGACCGTGGAGGCGTTCAGCCCGTCGGCGACGAGCCCGTCAACAAGGTCCTGCAGGTAGGTCGGTCCGTGTGATCTCCGACACGCGCCTGCGGCCCAGCTCCGGCTTGATCCGCAGCCTCCAGCCCTGTTCGTAGCCGCGGATCGCTCCGGGCTTGTACGGGTCGCTGGAGCGGTTGCGGATCACGTGCCGACGGGTCATCTACCGGGTGGGCGAGAAGCCCAAGCCCAAGCAGCCAATCAGCGGCTCGGCGTTCGCGGCCGTCGGCTTGTCAGTACGGATGCGAAGGAGCCCTGCAAATGCGGTTCTTTTGTTGGCTGGTGGGTGGGGCGCCGGTCGGGCAGCTCCGCGGAGTGCCTCCGGCTGGTCCGTATGGGCTCCGGCTGGTCCGTATGGGTACCTGCTTGAAAAATATGTTTACGCGTCGTCCAGGGCGGGTAGAGATGTCTCGCCAGGGCAGGGATTGCGCGGGGGCGTGACGGAGACCTAGCGTCGAGGGGTTCCCAGGCGATCTGCCAAGAAATCCAGCCGAAGGGGAGCATTCGAGATGACGAATACGCTGCACTGGGGTCGTCGCTGCGCGACGAACACTCGTAGGCGACTGCTGTGGCTCGCGATCGCGATTGTCGCGCCGCTGATGGTGATGGTCTTCGCCTCGAGCGCGAGCGCGCTGAAGACGGCCGAAAAGGAAGAATTCCTGCAGTTCGCCGACTGCCCGCTCACGGAAGCGAGGCTGTGTCTCATCTCGAACACGACGGGCGGCGAATTCGTGATGGGCACGAGCCACAAGGCCGTGCCCCTGACCAAGCCGATCCTGTTGCAGGGAGGTCTGGCCACCGAAGCCTTCACGGCGCAGCCTCTGCTCGCCGCCACCGACGGGAAAACGCTCGCCAAGGTGGCCCAGGAAATACCGGGCGGTCTGACCGGGATCGGAATTGGCCCCGAACTCACCGCGACGGCTGAAATCGCCGGCCCGGCGAGCGGCATCCTCATCTCCCAGGCGGCGATCGCCTCGCCCTCGTTCGCGACCGAACCCGCGGTGGTGCTGCCGATGAAGGTTCACCTCGAAAACGAACTGCTCGGGGAAAACTGCTACATCGGCTCCGACTCAGAACCGATCATGCTGCACTTCCTGTCGGTCGGGCCGCAGGAAAACTTCGAAGGCGGCGCCAAGTTCAAAATCCTGAAGATCAAACACACCGTCCTCGAAGACAAAACCTTCTCGGTGCCGGCCGCCAAAGGCTGCGGGACCGGGCTCACCGAACCGATCGTCACCGCCCTCGTCAACGCGGACGTGGGCCTGCCCTCCGCGTCAGGAGAAAACAAGGCGGTCATGAGCGGCAACGTGGCCCAGACCTGGTCTGAATTCGCCACCAAGTACCTGCCTAAGAAAAAGAAAGAAAAAGCCAAAAAATAGGCAGCTGGACGAGCGCCCCCTCGGCGCATCCCGAATCACCGGCGCCGCGGGGTCCCACAGCCGCGGCGCCGCCGTTAGTTTTGACGGGCGTCTGATCGACCTCGGCTTCAACGCTATGGCCGAACTCTCAGCGAGGCTCAGAGCAAGATCGACGGCGTCGCCGGCGTCATCGAGGCCCGCACCGCCGTGGACTTCACGGCCACGAGCACGGCCGTATCTGGGTCCGAGACGCACCAAGATGCCCTCTGTGCCGCCTGGATTTAGCCGACCCTCCAACCCCTCCTGACCCTCCAGGAACGGCTTCAACGCGAGCATTCACCTGGGCGGCGACCAGACATGACGACCGGTCTACTTCTCCAGCCCCTCCGCTCTGAGGGCTTCAAACGGCTCGTTGAACCACGCGAAGCGCACACCTTGCCGCCCCGAAGCCGTTCCGCTGCCACGCGTCATACAGCCGCTTGACCACCTCCACGTTCTCGTGTGACACCGCCTATTCCTCCAGCCCGAGATCAGCGAGCGCGCGCTCGCGGTTGTTGTAGCCGGTGAGCTTCGTCACTCTGCCGTCACGGATTTCGAAGACTTGTGCGGCCCTGGATTGCACTTGCCCGAGATCCAGGCCGCTCGTCTTGCCGCGTGCGGCGTAGTGGCTCAGCACGAGCACGCGTCCGTCGTTGAGTTCTCGGTACTCCTCTGTCTCGAGCCGGTAGTCCTTCCAAGCGGTCAGCCAGTTGCGCCAGTTTTGGGCCATCGCTGCGATGCCGGTCGACCTAAATCGAGCGGGCCCATCAGGAATGACGAACTCGATCTCGGGATCGGCCCAGAAGGCGTGGCTGAAGTCCCCGCGTTCCCAGTCCGCGTAGATCGAGCGCACGAGGTCGAGGTTCTCCGACACCGCCTACCGAGTATCCCGCGTAGGCGAGCGATCGGGGATGACCTGGGTGCCGTGCGGTGGTCCGGCGTGCAGCTCGAGCGACGCGAGCGGGGTGGGGCCGCCTCGAGACCTAGTTCGGGAACGGCCCGGCAGATGGTTGCCCTGACCCGCACGGGCCGCTCCCAGGCGACATGCCGCCGGCGAGCCTACGTCTGCGGTGCGCCGCCGTCGACCGGTGCAAGGGCGTGTGCACACGCCCGCGAAGCCTTATTCCTCCAGTCCCACCTCTCGGAACGCCAGCGCGGAATCGCGAAACCACCTGAAGCGCACTGCGAGGCCGTCCTCGACGGTCCAGACGTAGACCTGGCGGTCCTCGGTCGGGATGCCGCTGGGGCTCGTGCCGGTGACCACGCCGACCACGAGCACATCGTCCCCCGCGTCCACGACCCGTTCGACGTCGAAGCGAAAGTCCGGATACACCTCGAGCACCTTTCCCAGCGCGCTGCGACCACGGATGGTCCCCGTCTCGATCGCATCCGGAGGGTTGACGTACTCCAGGTTGCTCGTTCACGAGATCGCTGGTCGACTCACGGGCGTTCCAGCGCCGGTGGATCGTTTCCACGAGCTCGACGTTCTCCCGCGACACGTTAACTCCTGAGCTCGGGCGCGAACCAGTCCACTGGGCCAGCGTAGAAGCCGCGTGCTGTTGGTGGGCTGGGCACTCCCCACAGCAGGCGCGTGCCACGCCGCGGTACTCACTCCCCATCGCATCCGTGCGCGCAGTTCAGACAATGCCCAGGGTGGCGTCTAGACCGTCCCGAGGCGCAATGCCCGCTGCGGGGGCTCGTGTTCGTGCCCAGCCCACTAGCATTGGTACCAGAGCCCCTCGCGGTGTCAAGAGGGGCGTCGAGATTGGCCTGCGCATACCTGCGCAACCCTCTGAAAAGCTGTCCAGGAGCGGGGTTCCGGGTGACTACCCGGCTTCTTCCCAGGACGCTTCTTCGGCTTCTTCGAGGGTCCGTTCTTCTGCTTCGAGACGTCGTTCGGCCGCCTGTTCGGCATCTTCTTCGTGTCGCTGGCGTTCCGCGTCCGCCGCTCCGGGTCCACGGCCGGGCGGCGGGCCATCTCGGCCATCCCGTTCGCGGTTCGCGGGGACGCGGGTCTTGGCGTGCCCGGGCAGGGCCTTGGTACGGCGATGTCCCGCCCGCGTCCGACCGCGAGGCCGTCCGTGTCCACGCTTTTCCCGTGGCGTGCCGTGAAGCCGAGCGGATCCCTTGGCGCTCGATGAGCGATGGCCGTGCGCAGTCGCGCCGGCTGCGTCGCTCGCCGGGGCGCCGCCGAGCAACAGGGCCGCGGAGGCGCACGCCACGGCCAGGCCCGCCCTCGCGGACCCGAGCCCTCTCCCCGTGCTTCGCGTCGCTCTCGCGCTCCCTCGTGCGGTCATCCTCTGCATCGCTAACACGGCGGCGGCCACGGGGCTGCGGTCCCGGCCGGGCGGCCCCCGGGAGCGAACGGTCGCGTGTTGCCAGATCAGGTGGGCTTAGCTACGCTCGCTGGGGGTGGCGAACGCCGGCCACGCCCACGGAAGGGACTACGGAGGGTTTGTGATGACGGCGGTCGAGCGGTGGAGAGACTAAGGAGCATCTCTTGATGAGCGGCGACCGGGGCCTGCGATGGCCCCAGCACGCGCGTGCCCAGCTGGCCGCGGGACTGCTCGTCGCGTTGCTCTCGGCGCTCGCCCTGATCGCCGCCCGCTCGGGCTGGGTACTGCCCGCTGGCGGGGGCAGCCAGCCGCCGGCGGCCGCTTCGGCCCCGATTCCGCGCATGCCCGCGGGAGAGCTTCCGCAGGCCGCCGTCGGGCCCGTCTCCGCCGCGCTCGGCGCCGTCCGACCCTCCTACCACGTCCACGCCGGCGCCTCCGGCGTGCACGCGCTGAACCGCGGTCAGGGCTTCGCCGCCACCTTCGGCGCGACCGGCGTGCGTGTCTCATCGCGCTCGCTCGCCCTCTCTCTGCACACCACCGCCGCCGGCTTCGGCGCCTCGCCGAGCGCGCTCGCGTCCGTCCGCCCCCGGGTGGCCGCGAACCGCGTCACCTACGACCGCGCGGGCATGAAGGAGTGGTACGCGAACGGCCCCTTCGGGCTCGAGCAGGGATTCTCCGTCGCGGGACCCGCGGCGGCGTCGCAGCAGGGCGGCGAGTACACGGTCACGATGGCGCTGTCCTCGACCAGCGCCGCCTCGCTCGGAGCGGACGGACGCTCGCTGCTCCTGCACTCGCCCTCCGGCGGCACGCTCCGCTACGGCGGCCTGCGCGCCGTGGACGCCGCCAACCGGCTGCTGCCCTCGTGGCTGTCGCTTCGGGACGGGTCCGTTTCGCTGCACGTGCGCACCGCGGGCGCGCAGTTCCCGGTCTCGATCGACCCCCTCCTGACCGGTGAAGGCCTGGCCATCGAACTGGGGCAGGGGAAGGGCGAAGCACCCGAAAAGCCCCAGTTCGGAACCAGCGTGGCGCTGTCGGGCGACGGCACAACCGCACTGATCGGAGCGCCCGACGGCGAATCCCACGTCGGCGCCGCGTGGATCTTCCACCGCGAAGGGGCGAAGTGGTCACAGCAGGGACCCAAGCTCACGGGGCCCGGCGCCGGCGAAGAAGGCGCCTGCGAAGGTGAAGAACCCGTCGAAGAAGGCGAAGAAGTCGCCAGCTGCGCCTTCGGCTCCGCCGTGGCCCTCGACGAAGACGGCAGCACCGCCCTGATCGGCGCCCCCCACCGCGGCTCGAAACCAGGCGTGGCCTGGGTGTACACCCGCTCCTCGGAATCGACCTGGAATCCCGAAGAAGCAGTTGCGCTCTCGGGTCCGACCGAAACGGGCCAGCAGGACTTCGGCTTCAGCGTCGCGCTCTCCGCCGACGGCAAGCACGCCTTGGTGGGTGCGCCCCTCGAGCACGGCGGCAAGGGCGAGGCGTACGTATTCGAACTCGTCGGCACGACCTGGACCAGCGGCATTCCGCTGGTGGCAGCCCCTGAGGGGTCGGGCCATCTCGGCTACAGCGTGGCCCTGTCGTCAAATGGCCAGGAGGCGATCGCCGGCGCACCCCTGGACCAGCTCAAAAAAGGCACCGCCTTCATCTTCGAACACGTCGGCAACAAATGGGAACAGAACGGCGGCCCGCTGACCGGGAAAGGCGAGAGCGGTGAAGGGCGCTTCGGCGAAAGCGTCGCGATGGCCGGCAACGGGACCGCCGTGCTCATCGGCGCGCCCTCGGAAAACAACAAAGTCGGGGCCGTGTGGACGTTCGTGTTCCGTACCGGCAGGTGGAGCGAATTCGAGAAGCTCAACGGCCTCGGCGGCCCGAAGGAAGAATTCGGCCGCGGCGTCGCGATCTCCGCCGAAGCCAGGTACGCGCTCATCGGCGCTCCCAAAGCGCACGCCAAAGAACGCGGCGAAGGGGCGGGCTCGATCTCGCTGTATGAAGCCGTGAACTTCGAATGGTCCGAACCCCAGATCCTGGAAGCCGGCCCCCTGGAGAAGGGCAACGGCCAGTTCGGCAAGAGCGTCTCGATGACCGAAAACGCCGAAACGGTCCTCGTCGGCGCGCCCCACGAGTCCTTCAAAGCCGGCGCCGTGTGGCTGTTCGGCAAACGGCCGACGATCGAAGAACTGCAGCTACCCGGCGGCTCCAAAGCGAAGGCCAAAGGCAAACTGTCGGGCGGCAACAAGATCTACATCCTCGGGAAGAACCTCAAAGAAGCCACCGGCGTCTGGTTCGGCCCCAACAAGTCGCTGAAAATCGAAGAACGCGTCGGTCCATCAGGAGAAGGTCCCAACCCGGACCAGGAAAAGCTCGAGGTACTCGTCCCGCCCGGCGACGAACCGGGTGAAGTCGATGTCACCGTCGAAAGCGCCGACTGGCTGAGTGCGGTCAACACCAACGACCAGTACCTGTACGTGCGCATCGCCGGCGAAGGTGAAGGCAAGGAAGGCGGAAGGCGGCGGCCCCAACAACAAAGGCCACGGCAAAGAAAAGAACAACGAAGTCCCGCTCAATCTGATCTACAACCCGCCGAAAGCACCCACCACGACCACCACCAAAAACGGCGTCCTACCCACCAAAACGGGCTCGACCGCATCGTGCGCCGTATCGCTGCGCAGCAGCAAGATCTCGGTCGCCACGCACGCCCGCGCGATGATCTCGCTGGCGGCTCACGGCGCCGGCCGCTGCGGCGGGCGCGTGACCCTGCAGGCGGGCGTCAAGAAGGGCGCGCGCACCCAATTCAAGACGATCGCCTCCGGCAACTACGCCACCACCGCCGGCCGCAACCTCGTGATCGCGCTGAAGCTGAGCTCGACCGGCCAGGCGTTGCTGCGCGCGGGCCACGGGCACCTGAAGGCGAAGCTGCTCCTCGCCAGGAGCTTCCCGACCGCTTCGAGGGCCTCGACGACCAACGTCACCCTCTCGCCGGCCAAGAAGAAGGGCTGAGCGCGACCGGGCGCGGCGCGCCCTGCACTATTGTCGCGCTCGTAAATGGGCGCAATCCCGATCAACATTGCGGAGCTGGTGGGGGAGACCCCGCTCGTGTCGACTGCCGGCGCTGCTCGAGAGGGCGCGGCCGCCGAGAACGGCGTGCAGCTGTTCGCCAAGCTCGAGGCCTTCAACCCGGGCGGCAGCGTCAAGGACCGCATCGGCGTCGCGATGATCGAGGCCGCCGAGGCCGAAGGGCGGATCGAGCCGGGGCGCACGACGATCGTCGAGGCGACCAGCGGCAACACCGGCATCGCCCTCGCCTTCGTCTGCGCCGCCAAGGGCTATGACCTCGTGCTGACGCTGCCGCAGGGGATGAGCCGCGAGCGCGAGAGCCTGCTGCGCCTGTACGGCGCCCGCGTCGACATCACCGAGTCGATGGGCGGGCATGGACGAGGCCGTCGAGGCCGCGCGGGCGATGGCCGAGACGCGCCGACGTGTTCCTGCCCGACCAGTTCTCCAACCCCGCCAACCCCGAGGCCCACCGCCGCACCACCGGGCCGGAGATCGCCCGGGCCCTCGACGGCGACGGTCGACGTGCTGGTCGCCGGGCGTCGGCACCGGCGGCACGATCACCGGGCGTCGGGGAGTACCTGCGCGAGCACGTCAACCCGAGCTGCGGGTCGTCGCGGTCGAGCCGACAGGCATCGGCGGTGCTCTCGGGCAGGCCGCCCGGCCCGCACCGCATCCAGGGGATCGGCGCCGGGCTTCGTGCCCGCCGGTCCTCAACCGCGAGCTGCTCGACGAGGTGATCGCGGTCTCCGACGACGACGCGATCCAGACCGCCTGGCGCTGCGCGCGCCGCGCCGGCCTGCTCGCGGGGATCTCCTGCGGCGCCGCCCTGCACGGCGCGCTCGAGGTGCGCGGCGCGGCCGGAGTCCCGCGGGCAGCGGATCGTCGTGATGATGCCCGACTCCGGCGAGCGCTACATCTCGCAGGCCTTCTTCGCGCCCTAGGCCGCAGCCGGCGTCCCAGATCGGCGTGCGAGTGCAGGATCGCCGCTACGCTGTGTCCATGGCCGGTTTCGGAGCGTTCGCCGGGTCGCCAAAGAGGTCCGCCGCGACCTGCGTCGCCGCGCGCGACCGCGACCCGGCCGCGCGCGGCGTCTCGCAGCTGGAGATCCTCGCCACCTGGCCGGGCATCCACGCGCTGCTCGCCTACCGCGTCGCCCACGCGCTGTACGCTGGCCCGCGTGCCGCTGCTGCCGCGGATGATCGTCGATGATCGACGCGCGCCGTCACCGGCATCGAGATCCACCCGGCCGCGCACATCGGCCGAGGGCCTGTTCATCGACCACGGCGCCGGCGTCGTGATCGGCGAGACGGCCGAGATCGGCGACAACGTCACGCTCTACCAGGGCGTCACCCTCGGCGGCACCGGCTTCGCGACCGGCAAGCGCCACCCGACCGTCCAGGACAACGTCACGATCGGCTCCGGCGCCAAGCTGCTCGGCCCGATCACGATCGGCCACGGCGCCAAGATCGGCGCCAACAGCGTCGTCATCACCGACGTGCCCGCCGAACTCGACCGTCGTCGGCAACCCCGGCCATCCGGTGCGGGTCGACGGTCAGGCGCGTCGAGGGCCCGGACGCCGACTGGATCCACCTGCCCGACCCGATCGCCGAGGCGATCCAGGCGCTCTCGGCCAGGATCGCGACGCTCGAACGGACGGTCGCCGAGCTCTCCGAGGGCGAGCCCCAGCCGATCGCCGAGGTGCGACCGCTGCGCACCGTCAGGGGCCCGAACCCGGCCGGGGGCTGACGAGCGCCGGCGCGGCCGCGCACCGCTCTGGCGCGCCCGCCGAAGCCGCATCTATGCTGGCCTGGCGATGCTCGAGAACCCGCATGCCGAGCACCTCGAGGAGCTGCTCGAGGGCCTCAACGAGCCCCAGCGGGAGGCCGTCACCCACGGCGAGGGACCGCTGCTGATCCTCGCCGGCGCCGGGTCAGCGGCAAGACCCGCGTCCTCGACCCACCGGATCGCCTATCCTGATCTACACCGACCAGGCCCAGGCCGAGCGAGATCCTGGCGATCACGTTCACCAACAAGGCCGCCGAGGAGATGCGCGAGCGCGTCGAGAGCTGCTCGGCCACGGCGACCCGGGGCATGTGGGTGATGACCTTCCACTGCCGCCTGCGCGCGGATCCTGCGCGCCGAGGCCGATCGCCTCGGCTACACGCGCCAGTTCACGATCTACGACCAGGCCGACGCGCGGCGGCTCGACCAAGCGCTCGCCTCGACGCGCTCGGGGTCGATCCCAAGCGCTTCACGCCCGGCGGCGATCCACAACCAGATCTCCGCGCCAAGAACCAGCTCCGTCGACGCCGCCGCCTACCGCGCAGCACGGTCGGCTCGCCCTTCGAGGAGATGGTCGCCGACGTCTACGAGATCTACGAGCGCGACCTGCACCGCATGAACGCGATGGACTTCGACGACCTGCTGTTCCGGACGGTCAACCTGCTCGAGCTGTTCGAGGAGGTCCGCGAGCGCTACGCCGAGACCTTCCGCCACGTGCTCGTCGACGAGTACCAGGACACCAACCACGCCCAGTACCGGATGCTGCAGCTGCTCGTCGGGGGAGGCGGGACCACGGCCGCAGGAGGGCCGCGAGGCCTCCGCCGGACCTCCTCCGTACGCCGGCCCGATCGGGCACCGCAACCTCGCGGTGGTCGGCGACGACGCGCAGTCGATCTACAGCTTCCGCGGCGCCGACATCCGCAACATCCTCGACTTCCAGGAGGACTTCCCCGACGCCCGCGTGGTCAAGCTCGAGCAGAACTACCGCTCGACCGAGACGATCCTCGTCGGCGGCCAACGCGGTGATCGCGAACAACCGCGGGGCGATCGCCAAGCGCCTGTGGAGCGACCTCGGCCAGGGCGAGCCGATCGAGCTGCGCGAGCTCGAGGACGAGCACGCCGAGGCGCGCTTCGTCGTCGGCGAGATCCAGCGGCTCGTCGACGAGGGCGCCTCGCGCTCGGAGATCGCCGTCCTCTACCGCACCAACGCGATGTCGCGGGTGATCGAGGACACGCTCGTGCGGCGCGAGATCGCCTACCAGGTGATCGGCGGCACCAAGTTCTACGAGCGCGCCGAGATCAAGGACGCGATCGCCTACCTGCCGCTGCTGGTCAACCCGTCCGACGTCGTGAGCTTCACGCGGATCGTCAACTCGCCGCGCCGCGGGCATCGGCCAGACCTCGCTCTCGCGCGTGCTCGCCCACGCCGACACGATCGGCGAGCCGGTCTGGGAGGCGGCCGCCGAGCCCGAGCAGGTGCCCGGCCTCGGCGCCGCCGCGGTCAAGGCGCTGCGGCGCTTCATGGGCACGATGCACGAGCTGCGGCGAGCTGGGCCGACGAGCGGCTGCCGCCGATCGCCGAGCTGCTCGAGGCGCTGCTGTCCCGCAGACCGGCTACCTCGAGGCGCTCGAGGCCGAGCGCACGATCGAGGCCCAGGGCACGGATCGAGAACCTCGAGCAGCTCGTCGAGGTCGGCCGCGAGTTCGACGCCGCTCGGGCACCGGCGACGGCGAGGAGGACGGCACGCTCGAGCGAGTTCCTGCAGCAGATCGCGCTCGTCGCCGACGCCGACACGCGCACCGACGACGAGGGCCTGGTGACGCTGATGACGCTGCACAACGCCAAGGGCCTCGAGTACCCGACCGTCTTCATCGCCGGCTGCGAGGACGGCGTCTTCCCGCACTCGCGCGCGCTCGACGAGGGCGGCCTGGAGGAGGAGCGGCGCCTGTTCTACGTCGGCATCACCCGCGCCGATGCGCGACCTGTACCTGACCTACGCCCGCCGCCGCGCCGTGTTCGGGGCCCAGAGCTACGGCGCTGCGCAGCCGCTTCCTCGACGAGATCCCGGCCGAGCTGCTGCACCGACCGCGAGGAGCGGCCGCTGCGCGCGGGCATGCTCAGCGGGGGTCGCGATCGCTGCACGGCAGCGGCTCGGCGCCGGGGCCCGAGCGGCGGCCAGCCCCGCTGGGATGCCGCGCGAGCGCGGCGCCGGCGCCGGCGAGCTGCCCCGCTTCCGGCTCGGCGAGGACGTCGTCCACGCGGCCTTCGGCGACGGGGTCGTCACGGGCGTCGAGCCGGGCGGGGTGATCGTGGTGCGCTTCGCCGGCGACGGCTCCGAGCGCAAGCTGATGGCCGACTACGCCCCACGTCAGCCGCCGCTGAGCCAGCCGTCTCGGCGCCGATCCTAGCATGCCGCCATGGCGCGAGGATCATCGACGGTCGGGCGGTGGCCGCGCGGGTCCGCGTCAGAGGTCGCCCGCGAGCGTCGAGGAGTTCGTCGCCGCCAGCGGCCGGCCGCCCGGTCTGGCCACCGTGCTGGTCGGCGACGATCCCGGCTCGGCGGTCTACGTCGCCGGCAAGCAGAAGGCCTGCCGCGAGGTCGGCATGGAGGCCTTCGACCGGCGCCTGCCCGCCGACCGCCACCGCCGAGCAGGTGGCCGACGAGCTGCACGCGCTCAACGCCGACGACGCCGTCAGCGGCGATCCTGCTGCAGCTGCCGGTGCCGGACGGCCTCGAACGGCCCGGCAGCTGACGGCCCTGATCGGTCCCGAGAAGGACGTCGACGGCCTCACCCCGGTCAACGTCGGGCTGCTGTCGATCGGGCGCCCGGGCCTGCGGCCCGTGCACGCCGTTGGGCGTGATGGAGCTGCTGTCCGAGGCAGAGGTCGCCGCTCGAGGGAGCCGAAGCGGTCGTCGTCGGGCGCTCCAACCTGTTCGGCAAGCCGATGGCGCAGCTGCTGCTGCGAGGCGAACGCGACCGTCACCACCTGTCACTCGCGCACGCGCGACCTGCGCGACGTGTGCTCCCGCGCCGACGTCCTGATCGTGGCCGCGGGACGCCCGCGCATGGTCGGGGCGACTTCATCGCGGACGGTGCGACGGTGATCGACGTGGGCATGAACCGGCTGACACCGGAGGAGGCGGGCAACAAGAGCGGCCTCGTCGGCGACGTCGACTTCGCGGCCGCCTCCGAGGTCGCGTCCGCGATCACACCCGTCCCGGGCGGTGTCGGTCCGATGACGATCGCGATGCTGCTGTGCAACACGCTCGAGGCGGCCCGCCTGCAGTACCCGCAGGCCGCGGCCGGCCGCGAGACCGCGGGCCGGGCCGGATGAGCACCGCCTCGCGCGCCGACAGGGGCATCCGCCGCCTTCGCCGCGGCGAGCTGATCACGCTCGCCGGCATCGTGCTGCTGGTGGTGTCGCTGTTCGTGCCCACCTACGACAGCCCGTCCGGTCAGCTCACCGCTTGGGACACCTTCGGAGCCGCCGTGGCGCTCGAGCTGGCGGGCGTCTTCGCCGGCCTCGCGCTGGTCGTCAGCGCCCTCACCGAGCGCAGCACCGCACTACCCGTCTCCACCGCCGTGTGGTGCGTGCCCGTCGGCCTCGCCACCGTGATCGCCGCGCTGGTGAGGCTGCTGGAGCGCCCCGAAGCCGCCAACGGCCTGGCCGCCGGGGGCTGGCTCGCGCTCGTGGGAGCGCTCGCCGTGCTGGCGGGGGCGTGGGAGACCCTGCGCGACGAGCACACCACCCTGTACCACCCGGCCAGCCCGCCGCCTCAGCCCCGCCCGTGATCTCGCGCGAGGAGGTGCTGCACGTGGCGCGCCTGGCGCGCCTGGAGCTGGCCGAGGAGGAGGTCGAGCCGATGGCCCGCGAGCTGTCGGCGGTGCTCGACCACATCGCCCGCATCAAAGAGCTGGACCTCGAGGACGTCCCGGAGACCTCCCACGTGGTCGAGGTCACCAACTCCCTGCGCGAGGACGAGGTCCGCCCGTGCCTGCCCCGCGAGGTCGCGCTGGCCCAGGCGCCGGCCGTGGGGGAGGGGGGCTTCCTGGTGCCGAGCCCCCAGGCATGAGCGCCGGGCTGCTCGAGCTTTCGGCCTCGGCCGCCGCCGCCGAGATCGCCTCCGGCGCGCTCTCCGCGGCCGAGCTGTTCGATTTCTACCGCGACCGCGCGGCCGGCGACCGCGACGCCGGCGAGCAGGGTCTCGGCTGCTTCACGTGGGTGGCCGAGGAGGCGCCAGAGGCGCCGGCCTCCTCGCCCCTGGGCGGCGTCCCGCTGGCCGTCAAGGACCTGTTCTGCACCGAGAACGTCCCCAGCCAGTCCGGCTCGAAGATCCTCGAGGGCTACCTGCCGCCGTACACGGCCACGGCCGTGACCCGCCTGCAGGACGCCGGCGCGACCCTGCTGGCGAAGACCAACCAGGACGAGTTCGCGATGGGCTCCTCGACCGAGAACTCGGCCTACGGGCCGACGCTCAACCCGTGGGACCGCTCGCGGGTGCCGGGCGGCTCCTCCGGCGGCAGCGCCGCGGCGGTGGCCGCGGGCCTGGCGCCATGGGCGCTCGGCACCGACACCGGCGGCTCGATCCGCCAGCCGGCCGCCCTCTGCGGCGTGGTCGGCCTGAAACCCACCTACGGCACCGTCTCCCGCTACGGCATGATCGCCTTCGCCTCCTCGCTCGACCAGGCCGGGCCGATCACGCGCGACGTCACCGACGCGGCCCTGCTGCTCAGCCACATGGTCGCCCGCGATCCGTGCGACGCGACCTCCGTGGAGGCGCCGGCCAAGCCCGCACTGCCCACGGCCGAGCGCCTCGACGGCATCACGCTCGGCGTGCCCGGAGAGCTCACCGGCGAGGGCATCGAAGCAGGCGTCCTGGAGGGCTTCAAGGCCGCTCTGCGGCGCGCCGAGGAGCTCGGCGCGAGCGTGCGCGAGATCCACCTCCCGCACGCCCCGCACGCGCTGTCGGCCTACTACGTACTGGCGCCTGCGGAGGCCTCCTCCAACCTCGCGCGCTACGACGGCGTGCGCTACGGGCTCCGCGCCGCGGACGCCCAGGACCTGCTCGACATGTACACCCGCACCCGCCACGACGGCTTCGGCGCGGAGGTCAAGCGGCGCATCATGCTGGGCACCTACGCGCTCTCCTCCGGCTACTACGACGCCTACTACGGCCACGCCCAGCGGGTGCGCACGAAGATCGCCGAGGACTTCACCAACGCCTTCGAGGACGTCGACCTGATCGCCACGCCCACCTCCCCGAGCGTCGCCTTCGGGCTGGGCGAGAAGACGGGTGACCCCCTGGCGATGTACCTCAACGACTACTGCACGGTGCCGATGTCGCTGGCGGGCATCCCGGCGATCTCGATCCCCTGCGGGCTGAGCGAAGGGCTGCCCGTCGGCCTGCAGCTGGCCGGACCCGCCTTCTCGGAGAACCGGCTGCTGGACGCGGCCCACGCGCTCGAGCGGGCCCTCGCCTTCGACGCGAGGGGCGCCCGTGTCTGAGCAGCCCTCCCACGCAGCCGCGTCCAACGGGGCGAGTGCCGGCGGGCAGCTCGAAGCCGTCATCGGCCTCGAGATCCACGTCCAGCTCGCCACTGCCACGAAGATGTTCTGCGGCTGCCCGCTGTCCTTCGGCGACCCCCCCAACGTGCACACCTGCGCCGTCTGTCTGGGACTGCCCGGGAGCCTGCCGGTGGCCAACGCGCGGGCGATCCACTTCGGCCTCATGATCGGCCTCGCCGTCGGCTCGGAGCTGGCGCCGCGCTCGCTGTTTCACCGCAAGAACTACTTCTATCCCGACCTCCCCAAGGGCTACCAGATCTCCCAGTACAGCGAGCCCCTGTGCAGCGGCGGAGAGCTGGGCGGGGTCCGCATCACCCGCGTGCACCTCGAGGACGACGCGGCGAAGCTGATCCACGTCGGCGCCAGCGGGCGCATCCACGGCTCCGAGCAGAGCGTGGTCGACTTCAACCGCGGCGGCACCCCCCTGGCGGAGATCGTCACCGAGCCCGACATCCGCTCCGCCGAGCAGGCGGGGGAGTTTCTGAGGCTGCTGCGCAGCACCCTGCGAGCGCTCGGCGTCAGCGACGTGAACATGGAGCAGGGCTCGCTGCGCGCCGACGCCAACATCTCGCTGCGCCCGGCCGGCAGCTCGGAGCTGGGCGTCAAGACGGAGCTGAAGAACATGAACTCCTTCCGCTTCATCGAACGCGGGATCCGCGCCGAGCTCGCGCGCCAGGAGAAGGTCATCAGCGGCGGGGGACGGGTCGAACAGGAGACCCTGCACTTCGACCCCGACAGCGGCTCGATCACGTCATTGCGCTCCAAGGAGGAGGCGCACGACTACCGCTACTTCCCCGACCCCGACCTCGTACCGGTGGCGATCGTCCCGGAGATGATCGAGGCCGCCCGCGCCGACATGGCCGAGCTGCCCGCGGCCAGGGCCGAGCGCCTGCAGGCCGAGGCCGGCCTCAGCGCAGAGAGCGCCCACGCGCTGGCCTTCCGCGGCGAGCTCGGCGACTTCTTCGAGCGGGCCCTCGCCGCCGCGCCGTCGGGGGCCGAGCCCCAGACGCTCGCCAACTGGCTCACGGTCGAGCTGCTCCCGCGCCTGGAGGACGTCGAGGATCCCGCGGACTCGCAGGTCACCCCGGAGGCGCTGGCCGCGCTGGTGGCGCTCGTGTCGGCCAAGCAGGTGAGCGTCGGCGTGGGCCGCCAGGTGCTCGACCGGCTCGTCGCCGAGGGCGGAGACCCCCAGGCGATCGTCCAGAGCGAGGGCCTCTCCTCGATCGAGGACGAGGGCGAGCTGGCCCGCATCGTGGCCGACGCCCTGGCCGCCAACGAGGACGCCGCCGAGCGCGTGCGCGCCGGTAACGCCAAGGCGATCGGGCCGATCGTCGGCCACGTCATGCGCGAGACCAAGGGCCGCGCCGACGGCGCCGAGATCTCGCGCCTGATCAACGCCCAGCTCGGCGTCTGAGCGGCCCGCGGCGGCTCAGGCGGCCTCGAGCAGGAAGCGCTCGAGGCTGGCGGGGAACTCCGGCGCGGCGGCCACGAAGTGTCCGGCGCCCGGCGTGATCACGCGGCGCGCATTCAGAGCGGCCGCGACCGCGTCGCACATCCGCTCGATGACGGGGACGTGATCCCCCGACGCGACCAGCGTCGGGATGCCGGCCTCTGCGAGCGCGTGCAGGGGCAGGCATGCCTCACCGGGCGGCCGGCTGCCCTGGGCGCGGCGGACACCTCGCTTGACCTCCTCCGGCAGCGGCCCGTCGTCGCCTATCGGTGCGCCGGCGATCGTGAGGAACTCCCGCAGGGTTGCCGGGTCGGTCTCCAGCCCGTGGGCCAGGACGGAGTTGCCGATACTCCGAAAACGACCGACCTCGGGATCGTCCGCGGGCTCGAATATCGCCGGCTCGAGCAGGGTCAGCGACCGTACCCGCCCCGGCCTGCGGGCGGCCGCGATCACCGCTCCCACGGCCCCGTAGGAGTGCGCGACCAGGTGCGGGCGGTCATCCAGCAGCGGCGCCAGGTCGGCCGCGTCGACCTCGAAGTCCTGGCGACCGTCCAGCGGCGGCGGGCTGGGGGGATAGCCGCGACGGTGCGCGCACGCGAGCGTCCAGCGCTCGCTCAGGCGCTCCAGGCCCGACCACGTCGTGGCGGCGCTGGCACCGCCGTGGACGAGCAGCACCTCGGGCCCTGTGCCCGTGCGGGTCACGGCGATGGGGGCTTCGTCGTGCACGGGGGAACCTCTACCAGGGCACGTGGGCGCGCGGGCGCGCGGGGCGCCGGCACGCGGGCGCCGGCTCGCGCCGCGCCGCCCCTGCCGCGCTACGAGCCGGCCCGCCGCCGGGCCTCCACGCCCGGCGCTCGCACTCGGGACATCCCGCCGAGGGACATTTTGGACGCCCGGCCAATGGGCGGCGACCGTTGTCCCGACAACATGTCGCCCATGGATCGGATGGCCGCGAGCCTCTACCCCTCAGCCCAGCGGCGATTCCTCCTGTCTCCCGGGGGGCCCGTTCGCGCGGGCTCCCCGGGAGCTCGGATCCTCCGTTCATAGCGGACCACGGATGGCAAAAAGACGGACGCCGGTCTCCCTCCCGGCGTGCGCCCAACTCTGCGACCGGGCGGGTTCCTCCATCCGCCCGGTCGCAGCACTTTCCGCGCCGCCGGGGCGGGCTCGGGGAGGCCGCCGGGCCGGCCACGTGAAGGCCGTAGCGGGCCGGTGAAGGCGCCGGCCGGCGCACGCGGATGCGGTGGAGAGTGGGAGGGCGAGGCGGTAAACTCGGAGGCGAATGGACGAGTCATCCTCACGCTCGATGGGACGCACCGTGGTCGCCGTGATCGTGGCGCTGGTGGCGCTGTGGTTCCTGCTCGTTCCCATCATCCACCTGATCTCCTGGCTGTTCGGCGTCGTCCTCGTCGTGGCGGCGATCGCCGCCCTCGTCTGGGCGCTACGCGTACTTTTCTGACCGCGCAGGGAGAGGGGGGCGCGTGGCCTACCTGATCATCGCCTTCTGCTTCGGCCTTTCCGGCGGCATCGTCGGCAAGCTCAAGGGCGGCTCCTTCACGGTCTGGTTCTTGATCTCCGCGATCGTCCCGGTCATCGGCCTGGCCGCTGCCCTTCTGTACCGCGTTGACAGCGAGGAACTGCGCCGTCAATGCCCCACCTGCGGGCGCGTGACGAAGATCTACGACGCGATCTGCACCCGTTGCGGGACCGAGCTCGAGTTCCCCGATGTGGCGATCGCACCCGAGTCGCACAGCCGCGCACCGACCGCCGGCCCGAGCTGAGATTTAGGCCGCCCTAAGCGCCTCTCTCGCCTACGCTGCCGCCATGGGCACCGAGGCGAAGGCGGTCACGCCGCGCGAGGAAAGGCCTCTTTCGCGCTGGATCCACCGCGCCGGATTCCGCGACGAACGGGACTTCCTGCTGCGCGTCGTGCAGCCCGGGCTCGTGGGCCTGATCGACGGGACGATCTCCTCGCTGGCCCCGATCTTCGCGGCCGCCATCACCTCGAACTCGCACACCGCCCTGGTCGTGGGCCTCGGCGTGGCGCTCGGGGCCGGGGTCAGCATGGGCTGGTCGGAGGCCGGCTCCGACACGGGCGAGGAGACCGGGCGCGGCTCGGCCGTCGTGCGCGGCACGATCACCGGGGCGATGACGATGCTCGGGAGCATCTTCCACACGCTTCCGTTCCTCATCTCCGACGTCCACACGGCGCTGATCGTCGCGGGCTGCGTGGTGGCGGTCGAGATGTTCGTGATCGCCTGGATCAGGAAACGCTTTCTGCACATCGCGTTCCGCCGCTCGCTGTTGTTCATCGGCAGCGGTGGCCTGATCTCGCTGGCCATCGGTGTAGGCCTCGGGGCGTCCTGAAAGGGCCTGAAACCCGCTGGTACACTGGTTTTTCCCCTGTCGTAGCAACGAGCGCGAGGTCTGAGCAGATGCGGGCAGTCGATGCCTTGATGGAGTGCCTGAAGGCGGAGGGCGTGGACGTCGTCTTCGGTCTTCCCGGCGGCGCCAACCTGCCCACCTACGACGCCTTTGTGGATGCCGGTATCCGCCACATCCTGGTCCGCCACGAGGCGGGCGGTGGCCACGCCGCGGAGGGTTACGCGAAGGCCACCGGCAAGGTCGGCGTGGCGTTCGCCACCAGCGGCCCCGGAGCCACCAACCTGCTGACCCCGATCACCGACGCGATGATGGACTCGGTCCCGGTCGTGTTCATCACCGGCCAGGTGCGCACCGACCTGCTCGGCACCGACGGCTTCCAGGAGGCCGACACGATCGGCATCACGATGCCGGTCGTCAAGCACTCGGTGATGATCCAGAACCCGCAGGAGCTGCCCCGCGCGATCCACGAGGCATTCCAGGTCGCCCGCACCGGCCGTCCCGGCCCGGTGCTGGTGGACATCCCCCAGGACCTCTCGCGCGCGGACATCTCCTACGAGCCGGTCCTGGACGTGCGCCTGCCCGGCTACCAGCCCCGCGTGGAGGGCAACCAGAAGCAGATCCGCCAGGCCGCCAAGGCGCTTGCCGCCGCCCAGCGCCCGGTGATCTACGCCGGTGGCGGGGTCGTCAACGCCAACGCCTCGCGCGAGCTGCGCGATTTCGTCACCTCCGACAAGTTCCCGATCACCTGCACGCTGATGGGCCTGGGCGCGTTCCCGGCGCCGCACCCGCAGTGGCTGGGGATGCTCGGCATGCACGGCACGCGCACGGCCAACTACGCGATGGACGAGGCCGACCTGATCTGCGCCGTCGGGGCCCGCTTCGACGACCGCATCACCGGCAAGCTGTCCGAGTTCGCCCCGCGCGCGAAGTTCATCCACATCGACGTGGACCCGGCCGAGATCTCCAAGAACGTCCCCGCGCACATCCCGATCGTCGGCGACGCCAAACACGTGCTCGCCAAGCTCGCCGTCGAGTACCGCGAGATCGAAGCCGATCCCGCGCGCCTGGACGCGTGGTGGTCGCGGATCGAGGCCTGGAGGGCGAAGCACCCGCTCGGCTACGAGGACACCACCGACGCCGAGATCAAGCCCCAGTTCATGATCCGGGCCCTGTACGAGGCCACCGGCGGCGAGGCGATCGTCACCAGCGACGTCGGCCAGCACCAGATGTGGGCGGCCCAGTACTACGACTTCCCCGAGCCCCGCCGCTGGATCAACTCCGGCGGCCTCGGCACGATGGGCTTCGGCCTGCCGGCGGCGATGGGCGCGGCCGTGGGTCAGCCGGACAAGCTCGTGTGCTGCATCGCCGGCGACGGGTCGGTGCAGATGAACGCCCAGGAGCTCGCCACCTGCGCCCAGAACAAGATCCCGATCAAGGTCTTCATCATGAACAACGGCTTCCTGGGGATGGTCAGGCAGTGGCAGGAGCTGTTCTGGGACGGCCGCTACAGCCACGTCGACATGGGCCAGTTCCCCGACTTCGTGAAGCTGGCCGAGGCCTACGGCGTCACGGGTATGCGCCTCACCGACAAGACCACGCTGGTCGAGGACTTCAAGCGCGCGATCGCAACCGAGGGGCCGGTGCTCGTCGACGTGCGGGTCACGCGCGAGGAGAACACCTACCCGATGATCCCGGCCGGCCACGCCGCCCGCGAGATGGTCGGGCTGAGGATGGGCGAACCCGGCACCAAGGAGCCGCTCAGCCTCGAGGAGCTGCAGGCGTCCGCCGGCCTGCGCACGGGGCGCAAGCACGTCCTCTCGATCCTGGTCGAAAACAAGACCGGCGTTCTCACCCGCATCGCAGGACTGTTCGCCAGGCGCGGCTTCAACATCGACACGCTCACGGTCGGCCCCACCGACGACGAGCAGATCTCGCGCGTCACGCTCACCGTCGACGGCGCGCTGCACCCGATCGACCAGGTCACCAAGCAGCTGCACAAGCTCGTCAACGTGCTCAAGATCCGCGATCTCGAGCCGGGCGAGACGGTGGCCCGCGAGCTGGCCCTGTTCAAGGTCTCGGCCGACGGCGTCCAGCGCGGCGAGCTGATGCAGATCGCGGAGATCTTCCGCGGCAAGGTCGTGGACGTGACCAAGCGCGCGGTCATCATCGAGGTGACGGGCACGACCGAGAAGATCGAGGCCTTCGAGACGATGGTGCGGCCGTTCGGGCTGATCGAGATGATGCGCACCGGCGAGATCGCGATCTCGCGCGGGCGCAGCGAGACCTAGCGCGCCCTTGACGCGGGCCACCCGCGCCGAGCTCCGCCCTGCGGCTCGGCACCGACGAGCGCCGGCGGCTGGAGCGAAACCTGCGCGCGGCGGTCCGGCGGGCGCGCCGCACCGGCGCCCCGGTGCTCGGCGGGATCTCGCTCGAGCTGCCGCCCGAGCTCGGCCCGGCGGAGATCGTGTGCGCGTCCCGGCGCGCGCAGCGAGCCGTGGTTCGTGTTCGAGCAGCCCGACCGCGGCGCGGCGGCGCTGGCGGGGCTCGGCGCGGCGATCGTGCTCGAGGACGACGGCCGCTCCCGCTTCCGCCGCGTGGCCGAGCGCTGGCGCGCGCTGTGTGCCGAGGCGGTCGTCGACTACCCGGACGGCCCCCCCGGCGCCGGGCTCCTCGCCTTCGGCGGGTTCGCCTTCGCCGCCGACGGCGCGCGGGCTCCGCACTGGCGCGGGTTCGCCGCCGCCTCGCTGGCGGTGCCCGAGCTGGCGATCGCGCGTGCCAGGAACGGTGGCGGCCGGCGGGTGGTCATGACGCTGACCGCGCAGGCCTGCCCGGACGACCTGCCCGAGGAGCTGCTGCAGGCGCTCGTGCGGGCGTGTCGAGGAGCTGAGGGTGCCAGAGCTGCCGCTGCTCGACCCGGACCCCGCGGGCGAGTTCGTGCTGGCCAGCGCGATGCCGCCCGAGCACTACGAACAGGCCGTCTCACAGGCGGTCGCGCTCGCCGCGCAGGGAAGGCTCGAGAAGATCGTGCTCGCCACGGGAGGTGCTGGTGCAGGCCCCCGCGCCGTATGACCCCGCGGCCGTGTTCGGCGTGCTGCGGGCCGAGTTCCCGTCCTGCTTCTCCTTCTGCGTCGGCCGCGGCGAGGCCACGCTCGTGGCCGCCAGCCCGGAGCTGCTGCTGCGCCGCGAGGGCCACCGCGTGAGCACGCTCGCGCTCGCCGGCTCCACCCGCCGCAGCGCCGACCCCGCCGTCGACGCCCACCTCGGCGAGCAGCTGCTGCGCGACCCGAGCTACCGCGAAGAGCACGCCATCGTCGCCCGGCGCATCGAGCGCACGCTGCGCGCCCACGCGATCTGGGTGGCGGCCGCGCCCGAGCCGCAGCTGGTGCGGATCGCCAACATCCAGCACCTCGCGACGCCGATCCGCGCCCAGCTGGCGAGGCCGCTGGACGCGCTGGAGCTGGCCGAGGCGATGCATCCCACGCCGGCCGTCGGCGGCGAGCCGCTGGCAGCAGGCGGCGCCGCTGATCCCGGCGCTCGAGGGTCTCGACCGCGGCTGGTACGCGGGTCCCGTCGGCTGGACCGACGCCAACGGCGACGGCGAGCTGTGCGTGGCGCTGCGCTGCGCCCTGCTGCGCGGCGCCGAAGCGCGCTGCTACGCCGGCAACGGGATCGTGCGCGACTCCGACCCGGCGCGCGAGCTGGCCGAGACCGAGATCAAGCTCCAGGCCCTGCTCCCGCTGCTTGCGGGCTGAGCGCCCGCGCGGTCGCCTCCCAGATCCGCCGGTGCAGGCCGACGTTGCCCGCGCGCGCGGTGCGCACCTCGACGATCGACGCGTGCCGCGCCGTCAGCGCCCGCTCCAGCGCCGAGCGCGAAAGCCGCCGAGGTCCTCGACGCGGCTCGTGGTGCAGGCCGTAGAGCTCGGCCGCGTGGCCGAAGTCCAGGCCGGTGGGCGTGGCCACGTGGGCGTCGTAGAGCTCCTGCTCTGGGATCCCGGCGACCGGCAGGAAGTCGAAGATCCCGCCGCCCTCGTTGTTCACGAGCACGATCGTCAGCGCGATCCCCAGCCGGCGCGCCGCGAGCAGCCCGCCGATGTCGTGCGCGAGCGCCACGTCGCCGATCAGCAGCACGACCGGCTCGGCGCCCGCCGCGGCCGCGCCGAAGGCGGAGGACACGGTGCCGTCGATGCCGTTGGCGCCGCGGTTGCAGAGCACCCGCGGCGGGTCCTCGCGGACCGCCCAGAAGCTCTCGATGTCGCGCACCGGCATCGAGGAGGCCACGAACAGCGTCGCCTCGCCGGGCAGCAGCACCCTGCCGAGCTCCGCGGCCACCGCCGGCTCGCACAGGGCGTGCCCGTCGAGCACCTCCGCCAGCGCCTCTGCTCGCCAGCTCGTCGGCGCGGCGCCAGTCCTCCAGCCACTCCCGCTCGCCGGCCGTGGCGCCTGCCCATGGACGCCCACCGGATCCGCCGGCGAGCCGCTCGAGCGCGCCCGCCGGGCTCCAGCGCCAGCGAGCGGCTGACGATCGAGCTCGGGTCCTGCCAGGCGCCCTCCGGGTCGAGCGCCACCTGCGTCGTGGAGCCGAGCCCCGCGAGCCAGCTGCGCAGCGGCTTGGAGACCGGCAGGTCGCCGACCCGCAGCACCAGGTCCGGCTCGTGTGCGGCGGCGAAGCGGGCGTCGCGCAGCAGCATGTCGTAGTGGGCGATGGCGGCCTCGCCGCGACGGGCGCCCGACAGCGGATCGGCCAGCAGCGGCCAGCCGGCGGCCTGCGCGAACCTCGCCGCGGCCGGTGCCAGCTCCTCGTCGCGCTCGTCGCGACCGGCGATCAGCACGCCTCGGCCGGCTTCGGCCACCAGCTCGCGCAGCTCCTGCTCGGCGGCGGGCGAGGACACAGCGCCGGCCGTGCGGCGCACGTGGGGGCGCCCGTCGGCGCGGCCGCTGCGATCGGCGGGGAGCACCTCATCGACGATCAGCGGCTCCCGCAGCGGGAAGTTGAGGTGCACGGCGCCGGGGCGATCCTGCAGGGCCGTCCAGTAGGCGCGGCAGGCGAGCGTGCGGATGAAACGCAGCTGCCCGGGCCCGGCGCCGCCCTCGAGTGACACCTCGAAGAACCACTTCGCGGCGCTCCCGAACAGCTTCAACTGGTCGATCGCCTGTCCGGCGCCGTTCTCGCGCAGCTCGGCCGGGCGGTCGGCGCTCAGCACCAGCAGCGGCACCCGCGCCTCGCGGGCCTCGATCACCGCCGGCGCCAGCTCCGCCACCGCCGTTCCCGACGTGCAGGCCACGGCCGCCGGCAGGCCACTGCGCTTGGCCAGCCCGAGCGCGAAGAAGCCCGCGCAGCGCTCGTCGACGTGGGAGTGGCAGCTGCAGCCGGGCATCCCGTGCCAGCGACAGCACCAGCGGCGCCGAGCGCGAGCCGGGAGACGTGCACGCGTGTCGCATCCCGCACCGGACGAGCTCGTCGACGAACGCCCGCAGCATCACGTAGGTGTCGCTGGCGGCGCTCACCCCGGCGATCCTCCTAGGATCGCCCCGTGCCGGAGAGCATCGTCCTGCTGCACGGCTTCGGCGGCACCCACCATGCATGGGACGGCGTCGTGGCCCATCTCGACGCGCAACGCTATCGCCCTCTGGCCTTCGACCTGCCCGGCCACGGCAGCGCGCGCCTCGGTGCCGGGGGCCGATCACCTTCGCGGGCTGCGTGGCCGGCGTGCTCGACCGCAGCCCCGAGCGCTTCACGCTCTGCGCGGCTACTCGCTCGGCGGCCGCATCGCCCTGCAGGTCGCGCTGGCGGCGCCGGGTCGCGTCACGCGGCTGGTGCTGGTGTCGAGCACCGCCGGCATCGAGGACGCCGGCGAGCGCGAGCAGCGCCGCCGCGCCGACGAGCGTCTCGCCGAGGAGCTCGAGACGATCCCGTACGAGCGCTTCATCGAGCGCTGGCGCTCCCAGCCTCTGTTCGCCGCGGAGCCCGGCCGCGTGGCCGAGCTCGCCCGCCAGGACCAGCGCCGCAACAGCCCCGGTCCGCTCGCCCGCGTGCTGCGGGGCCTCGGCACCGGGGAGATGGAGTCCCTGTGGGGACGGCTCGGGAGAGCTGGCGATGCCGGTGGCCGTGGTGGCCGGCTCGCGCGACGAGAAGTTCCTCGCGCTCGCGCGCCGGCTGGAGCAGGCGATCCCCCAGGCCGAGCTGCGCGTGCTCGACGGCGGCCACGCGCTGGCGCTGGAGTGCCCGCAGCAGATCGCTGCGGTGCTCGATAGGGGAGAATGACGGTATGCCTCCAGCCTCCAACAACACGATCCAGCTCGGTGCTCTGCAGATCGACTTCCTCGTCGAGGCCGGTGATTCGAACGGCAGCGTCACGGTGTTCGAGTGCTTCGTCCCGGCCGGCGCGGGCGTGCCGCTGCCCCACAGCCACGATGGCTTCGAGGAGACCGCCTACGTACTCGAGGGGACGTGCACCTGGACGGTCGACGGCGAGACGCAGGAGTCCGGGCCGGGAGAGTCGGTGTGCATCCGTCGCGGGCAGGTCCACGGATTCGAGAACCGTGGCAGCGAGGATGTGAGGTTCCTGGCGATCGCCACACCGGGCGTGTTCGGCCCGGCCTACTTCGAGGACGTGGCGGGTGTCCTCGCCGCGGCCGCCGGCGGCCCACCGGACCCGGCCGCGATCGGCGAGGTCATGCGCCGTCACGGACTGACGCCCGCACCGCCGCCCGTGAGCGCCTCCTAGCTAGACGAGCCCCAGCCCCGGCCCGTCCGGGAGCGCGATCTCACCGTCCCGTGGCGGCAGCGGGTCATCGAGGCCCTCGAACAGCGCGAGCGTCGCCAGCCCGCAGTGGGCGAGAGGACCACTCGCGATCAGGGCCGCAGCGGCGTGCACTGCCGCGGCCACGCCGACGGGGCCGTCGAGGCCGGAGGTCAGATACACCTCGGCGCCGCCGGCGCGTACCTCTGCGGCGGCCGCGAGCAGGCCGCTGATGCCTCCGCAGCGCGAGAGCTTCAGGCACACCGCGTCCGCGGCCCCGGCGCTCAGCGCGCCGGCCTCGGCGGCGGTCTCGTCGATCGCGACGCGCGCCTGCACGGCCTCGCGCACAAGACGCATCTCCTCGAGCCCATGGGTCGGCTCCTCGACGAGCTCCAGGCCGACCGCTTCCAGCGACCCGATCGCGGCGATTGCCTCCGGCACGCTCCAGGCGCCGTTGGCGTCGACGCGCAGGCCCACCGATGGCCCGGCGGCCGCCCTCACCGCCGCCAGCCGTCCGGCGTCGTCGCCCACTCCTACCTTGACCTTGACGACGCCGAAGCCCGCGCGCGCCGCGACCGCGGCCTGCTCCGCGGCCCCCGCCCGATCCTCCGCCGTGACCGTGGCGTTGACCGGCACGCTGCGGGCCGGGTGCTCGCACAGCAGCTCAGCCAGCGGACGCCCCGCCCTGCGTCCCGCCTGGTCCCACAGCGCGATGTCGACGGCCGCGAGCGCCGCCGGCAGGTCGTCGATCGCGCGGCAGCCCTCGAGCAGCTGCGCCGGCTGGGCGACTCCTGGGGCGCCCTCGAGCAGCGGCCGGTAGTGCACGAGCGCGCGCTCGGCGCGCTCCAGGCTGATGCCGTCATATGGCTCGAGCGGCGCCGCTTCGCCGACGCCCGTGACGCCGCGCTCGTCGGTCAGCGTCAGGGTCAGCAGCTCGCGCTCGGCCACGGTCCCGAAGGCGGTGTGCAGCGGCGCGCGAAGCCTCAGGGTGCGGCGGGAGAGCTCGAATCTCATGAGGGGATCCCGCCGCTGGCGAGGATCCCGGCCGAGAAGAGCACGCAGAACAGCAGCTGCAGCAACCCGGTGCGGGCCAGCGCCCCGTTCAGCGCCGGTCCGTCGGTACGGCTGCGCACCACCCGGATCAGCGCCAGTGCGAGCGGGATCGTCAGCCACGGCAGCAGCAGCCAGGCTTCCATCGAGCCGAGCAGCCACGGCAGCGGCGCGCACACGAAGGCGCCGCCGAGCATGGCCGCATACAGCAGGCGCGTGCGTTCGCGTCCGAGCCTCACCGCCAGCGTGCGCTTGCCGGCGCGACGGTCGGTCTCGAGGTCGCGCACGTTGTTGACGACCAGGATCGCGCTCGCCAGCAGCCCCACCGGGACCGCGCACACGAACGCCTGCCAGGGCAGCTGCTGGACCTGCACGAAGTAGGACCCCGTGACGGCGACGATCCCGAAGAACAGGAACACGAACAGCTCCCCGAGCCCCTCATAGCCGTATGGGCGTGGACCGCCGGTGTAGAGCACGCCCGCGAGGATCGAGGCAGCCCCCACCGCCAGCAGCTCCCAGCCGGCGACGGCGATCAGGTAGATCCCGCAGGCGCACGCCAGGCCGAAGGTGACGTACGTCGCGACCAGCACCTGCCCGGGCGGCACGAGCCCGCCGGCGGTCACCCGCACGGGCCCCAGGCGGTCCTCGGTGTCGGCTCCCCGGCGGGCGTCGGAGTAGTCGTTCGACAAATTTGTGCCGACCTGGATGAACATCGCGCCGAGCAGCGCCGCGACGAAGGCGAGCGCTTCGAAGTGACCGGCGCCGAGGGCCAGCGAGGTGCCCACGAGCACCGGCGCGATCGCGGCCGGCAGCGTCCGCAGCCGCGCGGCCATGATCCAGATGCGTGCGGTCGCCAAGAAGCTAGGCCCGCTTGGGGAAGCGCGCGAAGTCCGGCTTGCGCTTCTCGCGATACGCGTCGCGACCCTCCTGGGCCTCCTCGTTGCCGTAGAAGAGCAGGTTGGCGTCGTGTGCCAGCTGCTGGATCCCGGCGAGCCCGTCTTCGGCGGCGTTGAAGCTGGCCTTCAGCAGGCGCAGCGCGAAGGGGGAGAGGGCGAGCATCTCCCGGCACCAGGAGAGCGTCTCCTCTTCCAGGCGATCGAGCGGCACGACCGCGTTCACCAGCCCCATCTCGTAGGCCTGCTCGGCCGAGTACTGGCGGCACAGGAACCAGATCTCGCGGGCGCGCTTGGGGCCGACCAGGTTCGCAAGCAGGCCCGCTCCGAAGCCGCCGTCGAAGGAGCCCACGCGCGGCCCGACCTGGCCGAAGCGGGCGTTGTCGGCGGCGATCGTGAGGTCGCACACGAGCGCCAGCACGTTGCCGCCACCGATCGCGTAGCCGGCGACCATGGCCACCACCGGCTTGGGCAACCTGCGGATCTGGATATGCAGGTCGGTGACGTGGAAGCGGCCCACGCCGGAGCGGCCCGCCCGGTCCTCGTGCAGGTAGCCGGAGTCCCCCCGCACGCGCTGGTCGCCGCCGGAGCAGAAGGCGTCCGGACCCTCTCCGGTGAGCACGATGACGCCGATCGAGGTGTCCTCGCGGGCGTCCTCCATCGCGCGCGAGATCTCGATGATCGTCTGCGGCCGGAAGGCGTTGCGCACCTCGGGCCGCGCGATCGTGATCTTCGCGATCCCCTCCTCGGGCGGGTTCGACTTCTCGTAGCGGATGTCGGTGAAGACACTCGAATCGGCCGCTGTCCAGGTGGTGCTCACGCCGGCGAAGGCTAGCCTGTGCGCCATGGTGGTCGACGGATGGCTCGCCCGCGCCGCCGGTGCGCGACCCGAGCATCCGGCGCTGCAGACGCCCGAGGGCGCCCTCTCCTATGCGCAGCTCTACGCGGACGCGCGGGCCGGCGTGACGGCGCTCGAAGGCCTCGGCGCCGCCCCGGGAACCCGTGTCGGGATCGCGCTCCCAGCCGGCACCGACTTCGCCCGCGCGCTGCACGCGTGCCTGCTGCTCGGTGCTCCCGTCGTGCCGATCGACCTGCGCCTGTCGGAGTCCGAGCAGCAGCGGCTGCGCCAGGCGTGTGGTCTCGTGCTGGGCGAGCCGCTGCCGCCGGCGCCGCGGGCGGCGCGCGGCGGTGCGAGCGCGGCGTGGCAGACCGATGACGGTGACCGGCTGACGGCGGCGAGCGGCACGGCCACGACCTCGACGCGACCGCGCTCGTGATGCACACCTCCGGCACCAGCGCGGAGCCGAAGGAGGTCGAGCTCACCTACGGCAACCTGCTGTGGAGTGCGCTCGGGTCGGCCGTGGCCCTCGGGGCTCCCGCCGAGGAGCGCTGGCTGTGCGTGATGCCCCTCTCCCACATGGGCGGCCTCTCGATCCTGCTCCGCAGCTCGATCTACGCCACCACCGCCGTCGTCCACGAGGGCTTCGAGCTCGACGCGGCCCTGGAGGCGCTGCGCGAGCAGCGTGTGAGCGTCGTGAGCCTCGTCGCCACCACCCTGCAACGGCTGCTGGACGCGGGCCTCGAGCGCGTCGAAGGGCTGCGCTGCGTGCTGCTCGGGGGAGGCCCGGTGGCCCCCTCGCTGCTGGCCCAGGCCCGGGCCGCCGGCATCCCCGTGGCGCTCACCTACGGTCTCACCGAGGCCTGCTCGCAGGTCGCCACCGCGCCCGTGGCGTCGCTGGCGGGGGACGGGCGAGCCGACCGCCCGGCGACGGGCGACCCCGGCGACGGGTGAGCCGCGCCGGACCGCCGTACCGCCCTGTTCTGCACCGACGTCCAGGATCGCCGCGGACGGGGAGATCCTCGTGCGCGGGCCGACCGTCGCTCCCGCAGCGCTCGCGCCGGACGGATGGCTGCACACGGGGGACCTCGGCGAGCTCGACGGCGCCGGCCGGCTGTCGGTCCTCGGGCGCCGCGCGGAGACGATCGTCAGCGGCGGCGAGAACGTCGCGCCGGCGGAGGTCGAGTCGGTGCTCGAGAGCCACCCGCCGGTGCTCGAGGCGGGCGTGTTCGGCGTCGCCGACGAGCAGTGGGGCGAGGCGGTCAGCGCGGTCGTCGTGCTGCGCGGGCGCGAGGCTCCGCGAGCGTGCGACGACAGCGTCGAGGAGCTGCGCGCCCACTGCGCACGGACGCTGGCCGCCGTACAAGGTGCCCAAGCGCATCTCGCTGTCCGCAGGCGCCGCTGCCGCGGACCCGCTCGGGCAAGCTGCTGCGGAGGGAGCTCGGATGAGCTTCGACGCCGAAGCCCACCGCCGCTCGAGCCTCGAGAACTGGGAAGCCGCCGCCTCCGGGTGGCGCCGGCAGCGGAAGACGATCGACGCCTTCGGGGCGCCGGTCGCGCACTGGATGATCGACGCCGTCGCTCCGCAGCCGGGGGAGCGGGTGCTCGAGCTGGCGGCGGGCCTGGGGGAGACCGGGCTGCTGGCGGCCGAGCTCGTCGCTCCCGGTGGAGAGGTGATCGTCTCCGACCAGGCCGAGGCGATGCTCGAGGGCGCCCGTGAGCGGGCAGCCGAGCTCGGGATCGACAACGTCCACTTCGAGGTGCTGAACGGCGAATGGATCGACCTGCCGCTCGCCAGCGTGGACATCGTCCTCTGCCGCTGGGGATACATGCTGATGGCCGACCCGGCCGCGGCACTCGCCGAGACCCGGCGCGTGCTCGCGCCGGGCGGGCGCCTGGCGACCGCCGTGTGGGACTCGATCGAGCGCAACCCGTGGGCCTCGCTGCCCGGGCAGGAGCTGGCCGAGCACGGGCTGGGCCCGCCGGGGGCTGAGACGCAGACGCGGCCGGGAGATGTGCCGCCGGCGAGCGAGCCGCAGGGAGCCGCCGAGTGGGCGGCGGCCCAGCAGCCGGGACCGTTCGCGCTCGGCGACGCCGGCCGCTTCGCGGAGCTGCTCGCGGACGCCGGCTTCACCGAGGTCTCGGTCGAGGACCTCGAGCTCGTCCGTCGCCACGCGAGCTTCGAGGAGTTCTGGGACACGACGCTCGACATCTCGCGCCAGTTCCACGACGCCGTGATGTCGCTCCCCGAGCCGCAGATCGAAGCGGTGCGGGAAGGCCTGCGGCGGCGCCTTGCGCCCTACACCGGCGAGGACGGCACGCTGCAGATCCCGGGTCGCACGCTGGTGGCGAAGGCGAGCGCTTGAGCCGACCGCTAGCCTGAGCGCCCATGATCTACGACGACGACGCCGACCTGGGCCTGCTCTCGGGCAAGACCGTCGCCATCATCGGCTACGGCTCCCAGGGCCACGCCCACGCACTCAACCTCAAGGACTCCGGCGTCGACGTCGTCGTCGGCCTGCGCGAGGACTCCTCCTCCGTCGCCAAGGCCCGCGAGCAGGGCCTCGAGGTGCTGTCCCCCGTCGAGGCCGCCAGCCGCGGCGACCTGATCATGATCCTGCTGCCCGACGAGCTCCACCGGGAAGTCTGGGAGAACGAACTGAGCGACGGCGTCGCCGAGGGCGACATGCTGCTGTTCGGCCACGGCTTCTCGATCCACTACGGCGAGGTCACCCCGCCCCCCGGGGTCGACGTGGGGATGGTCGCGCCGAAGGGCCCCGGCCACCTCGTGCGCCGTCAGTTCACCGAAGGCAGCGGCGTCCCCGGCCTGATCGCGGTCGAGCAGGACGCCACCGGCCAGGCGCGCGCGCTGGCGCTGGCCTACGCCAAGGGCATCGGCTGCACCCGCGGCGGCGTGATCGAGACGAGCTTCAAGGACGAGACCGAGACGGACCTGTTCGGCGAGCAGGCGGTCCTCTGCGGCGGCGCCTCCGAGCTCGTCCAGGCCGGCTTCGAGACGCTCGTGGAGGCCGGCTATGACCCGGAGATGGCCTACTTCGAGTGCCTCCACGAGCTCAAGCTGATCGTCGACCTGATGCACGAGAAGGGGCTCGCGGGGATGCGCTACTCGATCTCCAACACCGCCGAGTACGGCGACTACACGCGCGGCAAGCGGGTCATCACCGACGAGACCCGCGCCAACATGCGCAAGATCCTCGAGGAGATCCAGTCGGGCGAGTTCGCCCGCGAGTGGATCGCCGAGAACCGCGCCGGTCAGGAGAACTTCAAGCGCATGCGCGCCGAACAGGCCGACACGCAGGTCGAGCACGTCGGCGAGGAGCTGCGCGCCCACATGGACTGGATCAAGCCGGCCTTCTAGGAAGCACCGAGGTGCTCGCCTACGTCTTCTGGCACCGCCCGCGCGAGGGGGCGCCGGCCGAGGACTACGAGCGCGCACTCGAGACCTTCCACCGCTCGCTGGCCCACCGTCCGCCGGCGGGGATGACCGCGGTGGCGTCCTACCGGCTGGGCGAGCTGCCGTGGCGGCCGCCGACAGGCCCGCCGGACCGATGTATGAGGACTGGTACCTGCTCGCCGACTACGCCTCGCTCGGCGTGCTCAACGAGGCCGCGGTCGGTCGCGGCCACCGCAGCCGCCACGACGAGATCGCCACGCTCGCCGGGCCGGGCGCCGGTGGCCTGTACGCGCTGCTCGAGGGCGAGCCGGACGCCGCCGCGTTGGCGGCGGCCAGCGTGGCGGTGTGGGTCACGAGCCGCCCCAGGCGGCGGGCGCCCGCGCGTCGGCCGGCGGTGTCGGGCCGGCCGAGCTGCTGGGCGACGGGATGGATCGCGCCAGCGCCGGTCTCTGGCGGCGCCAGCTCGTGCTCGGTCCGGCCCCCGAGTTCTGCCTGCTCGCGCCGCGAGTCGCCGCCGGGTGTGCGCGGAGCCGGCTGCCGCGAGGATGGAGCGCCCGCGAGCTGGCGCGTGAGCCGCTGTGGAGCGGCTGAGCACGCGCGGCGTTTCGCTACACTCGCCGCCTCGTCGCGACTGGCGCTCGGGTGGAGTTCACCACCGGGAAGCGACGAGCAGCCGTCGCCGCGCGCCTGGGCACCCTCAACCGAGATGACGATCCTTCGAGGGAAGGAACGAGGAGCCCCGATGACGACGAGCCCCACCACCGAGCAGCAGTCTACGTGATCCCCGAGCAGCTCAAGCCGCGCGACGGGCGCTTCGGCTGCGGTCCCTCGAAGGTGCGCCCGGAGGCGCTCGAGCACCTGGCCGGGCCGGGCGCGGCCGTGATGGGCACCTCCCACCGCCAGAAGCCGGTGCGCTCGCTCGTCGGCGGCATCCGCGCACGGCTGCGCGAGCTGTTCGGCCTGCCCGACGGCTACGAGGTGGCGCTCGGCAACGGCGGCGCGACCGCCTTCTGGGACGCCGCCGCCTGCGGGCTCGTGCGAAGCCGCGCGCTGCACCTCACCTACGGGGAGTTCTCGCAGAAGTTCGCGACCGTCACCCGCGGCGCGCCCTTCCTGGAGGACCCGCTGACCGTCTCGGCCGATCCCGGCGGGGCCCCGGACCCGGCCGGCGCCGGGCCGCAGGCGGCCGAGGGCGGCGCCGACGTGATCGCCTGGGCGCACAACGAGACCTCGACCGGCGTGATGGTGCCGGTGCTCCGGCCGGCGGGGGCCGCCGACGCGCTGGTCCTGATCGACGCCACCTCGGGCGCCGGCGGGCTGCCCGTGGACGTGGCCGAGGCCGACGTCTACTACTTCGCCCCGCAGAAGAGCTTCGCCGCCGACGGCGGCCTGTGGCTGGCGCTGCTGAGCCCGGCGGCGCAGGAGCGGATCGCCGAGCTGAGCGCCTCCGAGCGCTGGATCCCGGAGTTCCTCTCGCTGAAGACGGCGCTCGAGAACTCGCTCAAGGACCAGACCTACAACACGCCCGCGGTCGCGACGCTGTTCCTGCTCGCCGACCAGATGCGCTGGATGCTCGACGGCGGCGGCCTGGACTGGTGCGTGGCGCGCACCACGGCCTCCGCCGAGCACCTCTACGGCTGGGCGCAGGAGAGCTCGCACGCGAGCCCGTTCGTGGCGGAGCCCGCGCAGCGCTCGCTCGTCGTCGGCACGATCGACTTCGACGAGGCGGTCGACGCCGCGGCGCTGGCGGCGACGCTGCGCGCCAACGGCATCGTGGACGTCGAGCCCTACCGCAAGCTCGGGCGCAACCAGCTGCGGATCGGCATGTTCCCCGCCGTCGAGACCGCCGACGTGCAGGCGCTGACGGCGTGCATCGACTGGGTCGTCGAGAGGATCGTCCGATGAGCGCCGCGGTGGCCGGAACCAGCTCCAACCCCTCGCAGGACGGCGCGGCGAGCGGCCGCGGGTGCTCGTCAAGGAGAAGATCGGCGACTCGGGGGTCGCGCTGCTGCGCGAGCACTTCGACGTCGAGCTCGGGATCGACTGGGACGACGAGGAGCTCGCCGCAGCGGATCGGCGAGTACGACGGGATCCTGATCCGCTCGGCGACCAAGCTGACGGCCGAGCTGATCGAGCGGGCCGACCGCCTGAAGGTCATCGGCCGCGCCGGTGTCGGTGTCGACAACGTCGACGTGCAGGCCGCCACCCGGCGCGGGATCGTCGTCGCCAACGCGCCCGAGTCGAACGTCGTGACCGCCGCCGAGCACACGATGGCGCTGCTGCTGGCGCTCGCCCGCAACATCCCGCAGGCCTACGTCTCGCTGTCGGCCGGGCGCTGGGAGCGCTCGAAGTTCTCCGGCGTCGAGCTGTACGAGAAGACGCTCGGCGTCCTCGGCTTCGGGCGCATCGGCCAGCTCGTGGCCCAGCGCGCGCGCGGCTTCGGGATGCGGGTGGTCGCCTTCGACCCGTTCGTGAGCGCCGAGCGCTACCGCGAGCTCGGGGTCGAGAAGGCCGACAGCCCGCAGGACATCTACGCGAGGCCGACTTCATCACCATCCACCTGCCGAAGACGCCCGAGACGAAGGGTTCCTCGACGCCGACGCGTTCGCCGCGCATGCGCGACGGCGTGCGCGTGCTGAACGTCGCCCGCGGGGGCTTGATCGACGAAGAGGCGCTGAAGGACGCGCTCGACTGCGGGCAAGGTGGCCGGCGCCGCGCTCGACGTCTTCCCCAGGAGCCGATGACCGAGAGCCCGCTGTTCGCCTACCCGAACGTGATCGTCACGCCGCACCTCGGCGCCTCGACCGCCGAGGCGACCGACCGCGCCGGCTACCAGAGCGCCGAGCAGGTCGTCGCCGCGCTCACCGGCGGCGTCGTCTCGACCGCCGTGAACATCCCCGCGATCGCCGCCGAGGACATGGAGATGCTCGGCCCGTTCCTGCCGCTGGCCACGCAGCTCGGACGCCTCGCGATGAAGCTCGCCGAGGGCAGCTCGGTCGAGCGGATCGAGGCCGCCTTCCTCGGGCGGATCGCCGACTTCGACACGCGGCTGCTCGGTCTCGCCGTGATCGTGGGCGCGCTGCAGGGGCGCACCGAGGAGCAGGTGAACCTCGTCAACGCGCCCACGATGGCCCACCAGCGCGGGATCGTCTTCGAGGAGAAGGTGGTCTCCGAGGCGGAGGACTTCAACGAGCTGATCCGCGTCACCGTGATCGCCGGCGCCGAGCGGGTGGCGGTGGCCGGCACCGGCATCGGCCCCGAGCCGCGTGCCCCACCTCGTCGAGGTCCAGGGCCGGCGGCTGACGATCGAGCTCGAGCCGCACGTGACCGTGTTCCGCTACGAGGACCTGCCCGGGATGATCGGGCGCGTCGGCACGATCTTCGGCGCCCACGGGATCAACATCTCCTCGGCCGCCGTCGGTCACACCCCGGACGGCGCCAAGGAGCGAGGGCCGGCCTGGCGGCGATGGTCGTCACGACCGACGCGGCGGTGCCGGAGGAGGTCCTGGCGGAGATCGTCGCCTCCGAGGGCTTCGTCGACGGCTGGTCGGTCGACCTCGACTGACCAGGCCGCCGGGCGCACCTCGCGCCCGGGCCGAGCGCCGGCGCCGTGGCCGATCATCGGCCCGGGTCTGATTCGGATAGGCTCGACCGCGGAGACGCTTGATGCGAACGGTCGTGATCACCAAGCACGGGGGGCCCGAGGTGCTCCAGGTCCAGGAGCGCCCGGACCCGAGCTCGGGCGCCGGCCAGGTGCGCATCGACGTGGCCGCCGCCGGGATCAACTTCGCCGACGTGATGGCGCGCATGGGGCTCTACCCCGACGCGCCCAAGACGCCGTGTGTCGTCGGCTACGAGGTCGCCGGCACGATCCTCGAGCTGGGGGAGGGCGTCGACGGGCTCCTGAGCCCCGGCCAGCGCGTGCTCGCGGGCACCCAGTTCGGCGGCTACGCCTCGCAGGTGGTCGTGCCCGCGGACGACGTGGTCGCGCTCCCCGACCGGCTCAGCTTCGAGCAGGGCGCCGCGATCCCCGTCAACTACGCCACCGCCTGGGCGGGGCTGATCGGCTACGGCGAGCCTGCAGCCGGGCGAGCGCGTGCTCGTCCACTCCGCCGGCGGCGGCGTCGGCATCGCCGCCACCCAGATCGCCAAGCGCAGCGGCGCCGAGGTCTACGGCACCGCCTCGCCCGTCCAAGCACGCGCGCATCCCCGAGCTCGGCGTCGACCACGCGCTCGACTACACCAGCGACGGCTGGGAGCGGGGCCTGCCGAAGTTCGACGTGATCCTCGACGCCGTCGGCGGGCACGAGCTTCCGCCGCAGCTACGACCTGCTGCGCCCCGGCGGGCGCCTGGTCGCCTTCGGCGCCTCCGCGGTCGTCTCCGGCGAGACGCCGCAACGTCGTCACGGCGCTGCGACAGCGGTCGCGCGCATGCCGCGCTTCAACATCATCAAGCAGATGTCCGAATCGAAGGCCGTGATCGGGCTGAACATGCTCACGCTGTGGAAGGACCGCGGCACGCTGCGAGCCCTGGATCGCGCCGCTGCAGGAGATGCTCGACGACGGCACCGTCGAGCCCGTCGTCGGCGGGCGAGTTCGCCTTCGAGCAGGCCGGCGAGGCGCACGGCATGATCACCGAGCGGCGCAACGTCGGCAAGGTCGTCCTCACGCCCCAGTAGCGGGCAGCGCCCGTCCCGGCGCGGGCGCCTTCGCGCCCATGGCGGGACGCCTCAGACCCGATCGGATGCCGTCCACTGGCGCCGGACCGGTTCGCGGTGTCGGTGCTAATCTGCGATGCAGATGTCGTTCTCAGGTCTCGCCCTCTCGCTGCTTCTGCTCCCCCCTCGGGGGGAATAGTGCGTGGCGGCCGCGTAGCCGCATACCCAGCAGAGAGGAAACGACCAAGCGAGACAGAGAAGGAGCAGTGACGACATGAGCGGCACAAGCTGTAGCCAAACGGGACGAGAGCGACCGCGTCCTGATCTTCGACACGACGCTGCGCGACGGCGAGCAGTCGCCCGGCATCTCGCTCAACAAGCAGGAAAAGCTGGAGATCGCCCACCAGCTCGCGCGGCTCGGCGTGGACGTGATCGAGGCCGGCTTCCCGATCACCTCGCCCGGCGACTTCGAGTCGGTGCAGGCGATCGCGCGAGAGGTCGAAGGGCCCGTCATCTGCGGGCTGGCGCGGACCAGCAAGCAGGACATCGACGCGGCCTGGAACGCCGTGCGCGACGCCGAGCGCCCGCGCATCCACACGTTCATCGCGACCAGCGACATCCACATCGAGCGCAAGCTGCAGACGACCCGCGAGGACGTCAAGGGACAGGTGCGCGCGGCCGTCGCGCAGGCGCGCGAATGCACCGACGACGTCGAGTTCTCGCCCGAGGACGGCTCGCGCTCGGACGTCGAGTTCATGGCCGAGGTGATCCAGATCGCGCTCGAGGAGGGCGCCACCACGATCAACGTCCCCGACACCGTCGGCTACACGATGCCCGACGAGTACGCCGCACATGTTCGAGGAGCTCTACCGGCTCGTGCCGGCGCTGCGCGACGTGGTCGTGTCCGTGCACTGCCACGACGACCTCGGCCTGGCCGTGGCCAACTCGCTGGCGGGCCTGAAGGCGGGCTGCCGGCAGGTCGAGTGCGCGATCAACGGCATCGGCGAGCGCGCCGGCAACGCCTCGCTCGAGGAGATCGTGATGCTGCTGCGCACCCGCGAGCCGAGCTCGGCCTGTGGACCGGCGTCGAGACGACCGAGATCGCGCGCACGAGCAGACTCGTCTCGCGCCTGACCGGCTACCAGGTGCAGCCGAACAAGGCGATCGTCGGGCGCAACGCGTTCGCGCACGAGGCCGGCATCCACCAGGACGGCGTGCTGAAGGAGCGCGCCACCTACGAGATCATGGACGCCACCACGGTCGGGCTGAGCAGCAACTCGATCGTGCTCGGCAAGCACTCCGGGCGCCACGCCCTCAGCAAGGCGCTGGAGGAGATGGGCTTCGAGCTCGACGGCCAGGCGCTGAACATGGCCTTCAAGCGCTTCAAGGAGATCGCCGACCGCAAGAAGCAGATCACCGCGATGGACCTCGAGGCGCTCGTCACCGACGAGCTGCGCGAGGAGATCGCCGGCTACTCGCTGGACTGGTTCGAGGTCGAGGCCTCCTCGCTGCGCCCGCCGCACGCGCGCGTGTCGGTGACCGACCCGGAGGGCAACTCCTCGACGGGCACGTTCACCGGCGACGGGCCGATCGACGCGGTCTTCCAGGCGATCAACGCCGCCACCGGCGTGCCGGTCAAGCTCAGCGACTTCACGATCGGCGCCGTCACCGAGGGCCAGGACGCGCTCGGCGAGGTCTCGGTCGTGGTCGAGTTCGACGGCGTCACCGGCGCCGGGCAGGGCGTCTCCACGGACATCATCGACGCGGCCGCGCGCGCGTACGTGCGGGCGCTGTCGGTGGCCGTCGCGCGCTCGCAGGCCAGCGACGCCGTCGGGCTGCCCGAGACGGCCTGAGCCGGCCGCCGCCTACCCGGCCCCGAGGACTCCGTTCCCCCTTGCGCGGCGAAGCCATGGCGCCAGCGTCACCGGAGAGCATAGCGCCGTCCATGGCGCGATCCGCGCGGCGTGGCTCCGGCGCCGGCACCTCGGATGCGGGCCCTCGGGCCGCGGCAGCCGCGCGCGGGTCGTAGGCGGGCGACCGCGGGCGGCGCTCTAGCCCGCCGCGCTCGAGCTGCGCCGCGCCCTCGAAGTGCGGCGCCCAGGGCTGCGCGGAGCTGGTCCAGGCCTCGACCGACGGCTGCACCCAGGAGGCGTCGTCGAGCGAGCCGGCCTTGATGAAGACCATCTCGGGCATCGACGGCGGCGACGCTGAACAGGGGCGAGCCGCAGGCGGAGCAGAAGTTGCGTTCGGTTGCGCCGCCGTGGTCCTCGCCCACGGTCGAGTAGGAAGAGAGCGTGTCTCCCGTGGCGCTGAACCCCTCCCGCGGCACGCCCACGATCACGGAAAAGGGGTTGCCCGTCTGGCGCTGGCAGTCGGTGCAGTGACAGGCGGCCTGGACGACCGCGTCGCCCTCGGAGGTGAAGGTGACGTTGCCGCACAGGCAGCGCCCGGTGATCGGAGTGGGGGCCATGAAGCGAACAGTACACCCGCGCCGCGACCGGCGGGCGGGCGCCCTGGGTGCTTCGGAGGTGGCCCGCCCTGTCTGTGATAGCGTACAAACGTATGGCGACAGCGGTGAAGACCGGGGTGGTCAAACCCGGCGCGGTGAAGCCCGAGGCGGTCGGCGAGCGGGTCAAGGCGCTGCGCGAGGCGAGCGGGCTCTCGCTGCGCGACCTCGCCGAGCGCAGCGGCGTGAGCGCGCCGATGCTCTCGCAGGTGGAGCGCGGGGACACGAGCCCGACGCTGACGGTGGCGGCACGCATCGCCGCGGGCCTGGAGCTGACGCTCTCGCAGCTGTTGAGGCTGGACGAGGGCGGCAGCGTCACGATCGTGCGTCCGCGCCAGCGCAGCCGCGGCGGCAGCGCGCGGCGCCGGCACACCTACGAGGTGCTGACGGCTTCCCAGCCGGGCCAGCGGGCCGAGCTCTCCCGGCACACGCTCGCCGCGGGCGGCTCCACCGGGGCCGAGGACGACCCGCCGATGCACGAGCCCGGCAGCCGCGAGACGGCGCTCGTCGAGAGCGGCTCGGTGGTGCTCGTCTGCGACGGGCAGCGCCACGACCTCGACACCGGCGACTGCGTGACGTTCGACGCCGACCTGCCACACCACTTCGAGAATCCGGCGGGCGAGCCCGCGGTGTTCCTCGCGGTCCTGTCCGCGGGGCTGAGAAGGAGCTGAGATGCCGAAGACGATGTTCGACAAGATCTGGGAGGCCCACGAGCTCGACGGCTCGGGGCTGCTGTACATCGACCTGCACCTCGTCCACGAGGTGACCAGCCCGCAGGCGTTCGACGCCCTGCGGATGGCGGGCCGGGGGGTGCGGAGGCCCGACCGCACGCTCGCGACCGCCGACCACAACACGCCCACCGACGGCACCGCTGTGGCGGCCCTGATCCGCGACGAGCTCTCCCGCGTGCAGGTGCAGACGCTCGAGCGCAACTGCGAGGAGTTCGGGATCCCCGTGTACTCGCTGGGCTCCGACCGGCAGGGGATCGTGCACGTGATCGGCCCCGAGCTCGGCGTCACCCAGCCGGGGATGACGATCGTGTGCGGCGACTCGCACACCTCCACGCACGGCGCCTTCGGGGCGCTGGCCTTCGGGATCGGCACCAGCGAGGTCGAGCACGTGCTGGCGACGCAGTGCCTGGTGCAGTCCCGTCCCCGCTCGATGCGGGTGCTCTACGACGGCGAGCTCGGCTACGGCGTGACGGCCAAGGACCTGATCCTCGCGACGCTCGGGGACCTCGGCGTCGGGGGCTTCAACGGCCACGTCGTGGAGTACGCCGGCAAGCCCATCCGCGCGCTCTCGATGGAAGGCCGCATGACGGTCTGCAACATGACGATCGAGGGCGGCGGCCGGGCCGGCATGATCGCCCCCGACGAGACCACCTTCTCGTGGTTCGAGCAGGCGCGCCCGGGCGCCCCCGCCGGTGCCGAGCTCGAGGCGGCGATCGAGCAGTGGCGCGAGCTGCCCAGCGACGAGGGCGCGAGCTTCGACAAGGAGGTCCACATCGACGCGACCGAGATCTCTCCCCAGGTGACGTGGGGCACCAACCCCGGGATGGTGCGGGCGGTGACCGAGTCGGTGCCCTCGCCGGAGGAGTTCGACACCGAGCCCGAGCGCGAGGCGACCGAGCGGGCGCTGCGCTACATGGACCTCGAGCCCGGCACCCCGTTCGAGCAGATCACGGTCGACCGCGTGTTCATCGGCTCGTGCACGAACTCCCGCATCGGCGACCTGCGCGCCGCCGCCGGGGTCGTCGAGGGCCGCAAGGTGTCCGACAGCGTGCGGGCGATGGTCGTGCCCGGCTCCCAGCAGGTCAAGGCGCAGGCCGAGCAGGAGGGCCTCGACCGGATCTTCCGCGAGGCCGGCTTCGACTGGCGCGTGGCCGGCTGCTCGATGTGCCTGGGGATGAACCCCGACATCCTCGCAGCCGGGCGAACGCTGCGCCTCGACCTCCAACCGCAACTTCGAGGGCCGCCAGGGGCGCGGCGGGCGCACCCACCTCGTGTCTCCCCAGATGGCCGCCGCGGCCGCCATCGAGGGGCGCTTCGTGGACATCCGGGGCTGGGACGAGTTGAGCTCGGCCCCGCCGGGAGCCAGCTGGCGTCAGGCTGACCTCGCCACCAGCTTCCTCGCGCGGCGCGGGGACTTCGTGCCCATGCTCGACGTGCAGGAAGACATCGTCCGGAGCCTGCTGCAGCGCCGCGGGCAGCGCGATCTCGCGCTTCCTGGACCTCGGTTGCGGTGACGGGGCGCTGACGCAACTGGTGGTCGATCTGTTCCCCTCCGCCGAGGTCGTGATGGTCGACTTCTCCGAGCCGATGCTGGCGCGCGCGGCCGAGCGGCTGCGGCGCCTGCGCGTCACGCTCCTCACTGTGGCGCGCCGACCTCAACGATCCCTCGTGGAGCGAGCAGCTACCCGACGGCCGCTACGACGCGATCGTCTCGGGCCTCGCGATCCACCACCTGCCCGCCGAGCGCAAGCGCGCGCTGTTCGCCGAGCTGTTCGAGCTGCTCGAGCCCGGCGGCGTGTTCGTGAACCTCGACTTCGTGCTGATCGACGGTCCGCTGGCAGGCCTGTTCGACGAGTACAAGCTCAAAGCCCTGCGCCCCCAGGGCGGCACGGGTGACCTGGGTGGGGCCGGTGACAGCGACGCCGCCGGCGAGGCCGACGGCGCCGAGCAGGCCTTCATCGACGAGGACGACGACGACCGCCCGGACACCGCCGAGGATCAGGTGGCGTGGCTGCGCGAACGTGGGCTTCGAACAGGCCGCGATCCAGTTCAAATGGGCCGAGGCGGCCGTGATGGCGGGATTCAAGCCCGACCGAGAGGAGCGTTAGCAGTGGAAGCGATTGAGACCATCTCCGGCGCGATCAGTCACCTCGACCGCGCCGACGTCGACACCGACCAGATCATGCCCAAGCAGTTCCTCAAGCGGGTCGAGCGCACGGGCTTCGGCGAGTTCCTGTTCTACGACTGGGCCAAGGAGCCCGGCTGGGACCTGCCCGCCAACCCGATCCTGGTGGCGGGGGAGAACTTCGGCTGTGGCTCCTCCCGCGAGCACGCCCCCTGGGGGCTGCAGGACTACGGCTTCCAGGCGATCGTGGCCCCCAGCTTCGCCGACATCTTCTACTCCAACTGCACCAAGATCGGGCTGCTGCCGGTGGTGCTCGACGAACAGCACTGCCGCGCGCTCGCGGCCTCGGGGGAGGGGCAGGTCGACCTGCGCGCCCAGGAGGTCCGCTACCCCGGCGCCGACGGGGCGCTCGTGACCGTCCACTTCGACATCGACCCCGAGATCCGCCACCGCCTGCTGGAGGGTCTCGACGACGTCGGCATGACGCTGCAGAAGGAGCAGGACATCGCCACCTACGAGGCCGAGCGCGAGCGCAGCGGCCCGGTGACCACGGCCCTGTAGCAGCGGCGCTGCGACGACGGCCCTCTAGGGTCCTGGACATGGCACACCACGTAGTCACCCTTCCGGGCGACGGGATCGGCCCGGAGATCATGGCCGCCGCCGTCGACCTGCTCGATCGCATCGGCGACTTCGAGTTCGAGGAGCACCTCTTCGGTGGCGCCTCGATCGACGCCCACGGGACCGCCCTCACCGACGAGGTGCTCGAGGCCTGCCGCGACGCCGACGCGGTGCTGCTGGCGGCGGTGGGAGGTCCGAAGTGGGACACCACCGACCCCTCCAAGCCCCGTCCCGAGCAGGGCCTGCTCGGCCTGCGCAAGGGGCTCGGCCTGTACGCGAACCTGCGCCCGGTCAAGCCGATCGAGGCCCTCTATGACGCCTCGCCGCTGCGCGAGGAGCGCATCCGCGGGACCGACCTGCTGCTGGTGCGCGAGCTCACGGGCGGCATCTACTTCGGCGAGAAGACCCGCACCGAGAACAGCGCCAGCGACCTCTGCGTCTACACCACCGAGGAGATCGAGCGGATCGCAAGGACCGCCTTCGACGCCGCCCGCGCGAAGGTGACCAGCGTGGACAAGGCCAACGTGCTCGAGACCTCGCGCCTGTGGCGGGAGGTCGTCAGCAACCTGCACGCGCGCGAGTTCCCCAACATCACGCTCGAGCACATGCTCGTCGACAACGCAGCCATGCAGCTGGTCTCGGCGCCGCGCCACTTCGACACGATCCTGACCGAGAACATGTTCGGGGACATCCTCTCCGACGAGGCCGCGATGCTGACGGGGTCGATCGGGATGCTGCCGAGCGCCTCCCTGGGGACCGACGGACCGGGCCTGTTCGAGCCCGTCCACGGCTCGGCTCCGGACATCGCCGGCCAGGGCGTGGCCAACCCGCTGGCGATGTTCCTGTCGGCGGCGATGATGCTCCGCCATGGACTCGATTTGGGAGCGCAGGCGGCGGCTGTAGAATCCGCAGTGCAGCGTGCGCTCGCGGCGGGGCTGCGCACACCCGATCTCGGCGGGGATTCGGGCACCGCGCAGGCGACCGACGTGGTGCTCGAAAACCTCTGATCAGGAGCAATGCCAAACGTGCAGCCCACCGACCTCATCTGGATGAACGGCGACTTCGTCGCCTGGGAGGACGCGAAGGTCCACGTGCTCACCCACGGCCTGCACTACGGCACCGGCGTGTTCGACAGCATGCGCTGCTACGACACCGAGCTGGGCCCGGCCGTATTCCGCAACGCCGAGCACATCGACCGTCTGCTGCGCTCCGCCGAGCTGTACTACATGCCGGTTCCCTACAGCGCCGAGGAGCTGCGCGCGGCCACGCTCGAGCTGGTGGCCCGCAACGGCCTGCGCTCCTGCTACATCCGCCCGATCGTCAACCGCGGCTACGGGCAGATGGGCCTCAACCCGCTGGAGGCGCCGGTGGACGTCACGATCGCCTGCTGGGAGTGGGGCGCCTACCTCGGCGAGGAGGGCAAGCGCGACGGCGTGCGCGCCAAGGTGTCCTCGTGGCGGCGCATCAGCCCCGACTCGCTGATCCCCCACGCGAAGGCCTCCGGGCAGTACCTCAACAGCGTGCTCGCCAAGGTCGAGTCGCTGAAGGCCGGCTACGAGGAGGCGATCCTGCTCGACGACCACGGTCACGTGTGCGAGGGCACCGGCGAGAACGTCTACATCGTGCGCGACGGCGAGATCGCGACCCCCGGCCAGCACAACTCGATCCTCGACGGCATCGTGCGCCGCTCGATCATCCAGATCGCGCGCGACCTCGGCTACACGGTCGTGGAGCGCAACGTGGCCCGGGCCGAGATGTACCTCGCCGACGAGGTCTTCCTGACCGGCACCGCGGCCGAGCTCGTGCCCGTGCGCGAGATCGACGACCACCGCGTCGGCACCGGCAAGCCGGGCGAGGTCACGCGGGTGCTGGGGGCGGCCTTCGACGACGCCGTCCACGGCCGCACCGAGAGCTACCGCGAGTGGCTCGACGTGGTCGGTGGGCCAGGCGCTGCAGACGCCCTCCGGCGAGGCCGCCGCGCCGAGCCCGCAGACGACGACCGCGGGGTAGGCCCCATGGCCGACATACAGCTCTACGACGCCACCCTGCGCGACGGCATGGGCGGGGGCGGCATGACGCTCACGGCGGCCGAGAAGGTGAGGGTCGTGCACGCGCTCGACGCCCTCGGCGTGCACATGATCGAGGCCGGCTTCCCGGTCTCCAACCCGAAGGAGCAGGAGCTGTTCGAGCTGCTCTCCCACGAGCGCCTGGAGGTCGCCGAGATCGTCGCCTTCGGGATGACCCGCCGCCGCGGCGTGGCCGCCGAGCAGGACGAGGGCCTGGCCGTGCTGGCCGGCTGCTTCGCTCCGGTCTGCACGCTCGTCGGCAAGGCCTCGGTCCTGCACGTGGAGAAGGTCGTGCGGGCCTCGCGCGAGGAGAACCTGCAGATGATCGGCGAGTCGATCGCCTTCCTCGTCGGGGCCGGCAAGCGCGTGCTGTTCGACGCCGAGCACTTCTTCGACGGCTTCACACCTCGACGCCGGCTACGCGCTCGACTGCCTGCGCGCCGCCGCCGAGGCGGGGGCCGAGCGGCTGGTGCTGTGCGACACCAACGGCGGCTCGCTGCCGCCGCAGATCCGCACCGCGCTGGCGGTCGTCCGCGAAGCGCTCCCGGACGCGGCGCTCGGGATCCACACCCACGACGACTCGGGCTGCGCGGTGGCCAACACCCTCACCGCGGTCGAATCCGGCGCGACCCAGGTGCAGGGGACGATCAACGGCATCGGCGAGCGCACCGGCAACGCCAACCTCGTCACGATCATCGCCGACCTGCAGCTGAAGATGGGGGTGGCGCTGCTGGCGCCGGAGCGCCTGGCGCGGCTCACCGAGACCGCCCACTTCCTCGACGAGCTGCTCAACCGCGCGCCCAACCCGGCCCAGCCGTACGTGGGCAAGCACGCCTTCGCGCACAAGGCGGGCCTGCACGCGGCCGGCGTGCGCTCGGACGCCAACACCTTCGAGCACATCGACCCCGAGGTCGTGGGCAACAGCCGCGACCTGCTGATCTCCGAGCTGTCCGGCAAGGGCGCGATCGTGGAGAAGGCCGCCGGCGCGGGCATCGCGGCCGACGACGAGTTCGTGGCAGCGGGTGCTCTCGCGGGTCAAGGAGCTCGAGCACGAGGGCTTCCAGTTCGAGGCCGCGGACGGCTCCTTCGAGCTGCTGATGCGCCGCGAGCAGGACCAGCTACGAGTCGCTGTTCCGCCTGGAGTCCTGGCGCGTGACGGTCGAGAAGCACGCCGACGGGAACGTCGAGACCGAGGCCTCGATCCGGCTCTGGCGCGACGGCAAGCGCTACTGGGCCGCGGCCGAGGGCAACGGCCCGGTGAACGCGCTCGACAAGGCGCTGCGGTCGGCGATCGGCGACCTCTACCCCGAGCTCTCGGAGATCGAGCTCGTCAACTTCAAGGTGCGCATCCTCGACGAGTCGAAGGGCACGGGAGCGGTCACCCGCGTGCTGATCGACGCCTCCGACGGCCACGACGTGTGGGGCTCGATCGGCGTCTCGGAGAACGTCATCGGGGCCTCCTGGGACGCGCTCATGGACTCGCTGGAGTACGGCCTGGCCCACCGCCACCGGGGCGACGCCGGCCTCTGCCGCTCCAGCGCGGCGGGCGCCCGGGCTCCCAGCGGTGAGCGAACCGATCCCGCTCGCCCGGCCGGTGCTGGGCGAGCCGGAGGAGCGCGCGGTCGTGGAGGTGCTCCGCTCCGGGCAGCTCTCGCTCGGCCCGCGCCTGCGGCGAGTTCGAGCGAGGCCTTCGCCGCCCTACCTCGGCGCCCGCCACGCCAGCGCGGTCAGCAGCGGCACCACCGGCCTGCACCTGGCGCTGCGGGCGGTGGGCGTCGTCCGACGGCGACGAGGTGGTGACCAGCCCGCTGTCGTTCGTGGCCTCCGCCAACGCGATCCTCTACGAGCGCGCGCGGCCGGTGTTCGCCGACATCGACCCCGTCACGCTGAACCTCGACCCGCAGGCGGCCGCAGGCGGCGGTGGGAGAGCGCACGCGGGCGCTGCTGCCCGTGCACCTGTTCGGCTACCCGGCGGACCTGCCGGAGCTCGAGCGGATCGCCGAGCGCCACGGCCTCGCGATCGTGGAGGACGCGTGCGAGGCGCTCGGGGCCCGCCACCGCGACGGGCCGGCGGTCGGCGCCCGCGGGCACCCGGCCGTGTTCGGCTTCTACGCCAACAAGCAGCTGACCACCGCCGAGGGCGGGATCGTCACGCTCGCCGACGAGGCCATGAAGGCGCGCATCGACTCGGAGCGAAACCAGGGCCGGGCGCCCGACATGGGCTGGCTCGACCACGACCGGCTCGGCTTCAACTACCGGCTTTCGGAGTTGTCGTGCGCGCTCGGGCTCGTGCAGCTGGAGCGCCTTCCGCAGATGCTCGCCGCGCGGGCGCGCGGCCGCCGAGCGCTACCGGCAGGCGCTGGCCGGGATCGAGGACCTCGAGCTGCCGTGTGCGGACGCGGACGGAGACAGCCGCGGGTGGTTCGTGTTCGTCGTGCAGCTGCCCCGGGATCGTGACCGCGACGAGGTCGTACGGGCCCTGGCGGCGGAGCAGATCCAGAGCAAGCCCTATCTGCCCGCGATCCACCTGATGAGCTTCTACCGCGAGCGCTTCGGCCATCGCGAGGGAGAGTTCCCGGTCTGCGAGCAGGTGGCCCGGCGTTCGCTGGCGCTGCCGTTCTTCCCGCAGATCACCGAGGCTCAGATCGAGCGCGTGTCCGAGCGTCTGAGAGCGATCCTCGCCGGGTAGCGGCGGTGAGCCGCCATACACTGCGCGCGTGTCGCGCCTGTCCGAGCCCCAGGACCCAGACTTCCAGAGGCTGAACGCCTCGATCGACTTCGACCGCCGGCTGTGGCCGCAGGACCTGGCCCAGTCGCGCGCCCACGCGAGGATGCTGGCGGCGCGGGGGATCATCGGCGAGGAGGACCTCGGGCGGCTGCTGCGAAGGGCTCGAGGCGGTCGAGGGCGAGCTGAGCGGGGGCGACTTCCCCTTCGCGCCCGACGACGAGGACATCCACATGGCGATCGAGCGGCGGCTGACCGAGATCGTCGGTCCCGTGGGGGGTCGCCTGCACACCGCCCGCTCGCGCAACGACCAGGTGGTGACCGACCTGATGCTGTACACGCGCGAGCGAGCGGCCGCCGCGGTCGAGCGCCTCGGATGGCTGATGAACACGCTGCTCGAGCGGGCCGAGGAGCACGCCGACTGGGCGATGCCCGGCTACACCCACCTGCAGCGGGCCCAGCCCGTGTACCTGGCCCACCACCTGCTGGCGTACTTCTGGATGTTCGACCGCGACCGCGAGCGGTTCGCCTTCGCCGAGCACCAGTGCCGGCGGCTGCCGCTCGGCTCGGGGGCGCTGGCGGGCGTCAACTTCGACACCGATCGCCGCCAGGTGGCCGCCGAGCTCGGCTTCTCGATCGTGGCCGAGAACTCGCTGGACGCCGTCTCGGGACGGGACTTCGCGCTCGACTACCTCGGTGCGGCGGCGACCTGCGCCACCCACCTCTCGCGTCTGGGGGCGGAGCTCGTGCTGTGGTCCAGCAGCGAGTTCGGCTTCGTCGAACTGTCGGACTCGTGGAGCTCGAGCTCCTCGTTGATGCCGCAGAAGAAGAACCCGGATGCGGCCGAGCTGCTGCGGGCCAAGGCCCCCCGGGTGGTCGCCCACCTCACTGCCCTGCACGGCGTCATCCACGCCCTGCCGCTCGCGTACAACAAGGATCTGCAGGAGGACAAGGAGCACCTGTTCGACACCTCCGACACGCTCGAGCTGTGCTTCGCGGCGGCCCGGGGGATGCTGGCAGGCGCCCGCTTCGACCGTGAGGCGATGAGCTCGGCGGCATCCGACGAGCTGGTGGCGGCGACCGACGTGGCGGACCTGCTGGTGAGGCTCGGCACGCCCTTCCGCGAAGCCCACGGGATCGTGGCGGGGCTGGTGCGTGGGGCGCTCCAGGCCGGTAAGCCGATCTCCGAGCTGGACGAGCAGGAGCTCGCCGTCCACAGCCGCCTGCTCGCTGCTCACCGCGACGAGCTGCTCGCCGTGCTGGCCCCGGGCGCGCCGCTGGAGTCCAAGGTGTCCGAGGGGGGGACCTCGACGATGCGGGTGCGCGAACAGCTGGCGCTGGCCCGCGCCGCGCTGGAGCGCACGCCGACGGGATGAGCGCCGCCCGCGCGGAGCCCGCCGCGCGGCCGCGCCGGGCCTCGGGCAGGGCCATGGGCGGCGCCTTCTACGCGCGCCCGGTGCTCGAGGTGGCCCGGGATCTGATCGGCTGCCGGGTGGTGCACGGGGACACCGAAGGGGTGATCGTCGAGACCGAGGCCTACCACGACAGCGAGCCCGCCTGCCACGCCTTCGTCGGGCTGACCCCGAGGACCAGCACCCTGTTCGGTCCTGCGGGCCGGGCGTACGTGTACCGCTCCTATGGCATCCACGCGATGCTGAACGCGGTCTGTGAGCCGGAGGGGGTCGGGGCGGCGGTGCTGATCAGGGCGCTGGCACCGATGCGGGGAGTCGAGCTGATGCGCGAGCGACGCGGACTGCGAGCGCGAGCAGGACCTCTGCTCGGGACCCGGGAAGCTGACCCAGGCGCTCGGGATCGAGCTCGACCTCAACGGCGGCAGCCTCGCCACAGGTCCGGTGAGGATCCTCCCGGCGCGCGCCGACTGGGCCGCGGCGCAGGTGGTGACGGGCCCGCGGGTGGGCATCAACCACGCCGCCGAGCTGCCCTGGCGCTTCGCCGTGGCGGGCGACCTCAACGTCTCCCGCCCGCGCCCGCCCGCTGCGCTCCCCAGGCCTCGGGGGACTCGCCGCCGGCCGACCGATCCACACCCGCCGCCGCGGCGGACCGTGCGGTGAAGGTCGCGATCCTCGACGACTACTTCGACACCCTGCGGGGGCTGGACTGCTTCGGCCTGCTCGACGGGCACGAGGTGACGGTCTTCAACGACCACGTCCAGGAGACGGACGCCCTGGCGGAGCGTCTGGCGGGGACCGAGGCGTTGGTCCTGATCCGCGAGCGCACGCAGATCCGCGGGGAGCTGCTCGAGCGCCTGACCGATCTGCGCCTGATCAGCCAGCGGAGCGTGTATCCCCACATCGACGTCGACGCGTGCACGCGGCTCGGCATCCTCGTGTGCTCGAACCTGCACCCGGGCTCCGCCTCCGTCTCGACGGCCGAGCTGACGTGGGCCCTGGTGCTGGCGGCGGCCCGGCAACTGCCCCGGCAGGTGGCCTCGCTGCAGGCCGGACGGTGGCAGGCGGGCGTGGGCAGCTCGCTCCACGGCAGGACGCTGGGGATCTTCGGCTACGGGCGCATCGGCCGGGTCGTGGCCGGCTACGGGGTGGCCTTCGGGATGCCGGTGCGGGTATGGGGAAGGGAGGCCTCCCGCGAGGACGCGGTCGCGGACGGGCACATGGCCGCCGCGAGCGGGGAGGAGTTCTTCTCCACGTGCGACGTGATCAGCCTGCACATGCGTCTCGTACAGGACACCCGCGGGATCGTCACCGCCGCTGACCTGGCGCTGATGAAGCCCACGGCCCTGCTCGTGAACACCAGCCGGGCGGGGCTGATCGAGCCGCGTGCGCTGGTGGTCGCGCTACGGGTGGGGCGGCCCGGGATGGCGGCCGTGGACGTCTACGAGCACGAGCCGGCGGGCGCCGAGGAGCCGCTGCTGGGGCTCGAGAACGCGCTCTGCACGCCCCACATCGGATACGTGACGCGCGAGGAATGGGAGCTGCAGTTCAGCGACGTGTTCAACCAGATCAACGCCTTCGCCGAGGGGGCGCCGTCGAACATGGTCAACCCGGAGGCGCGGAAGGCGGGCTGAGGCGCTCCGCCCCCGGCAAGGGGATCGCGTCAGGGAGCGCTCGCGCCGCCGGCTTCGGCGCCGCCGGCGGAGGAGGAGCTCGGTGGAGCCTGCTGGGCGGGCGCCGGCGTGGGCGTGGGGGTGCTCGGTGCTTCGTGGGAGGGGGCGGGCGTGGGAGTCGCTTCGGGTGTCGCCTGCGTGTGTTCGCTCGGCGCGGTGGGTGCGGGCGTGGCCGAGTGGGTGCCGCCGTGGGTGGTGCCGGAGCTCTTGCCCGATCCCGATCCCGAGCCCTGGGTGCTCGACGGGGCCGAGCCTTCGGAGGCGCCGGAGGCTTCCTTCGAGGAGGAGCCGCCGTTCTTGGCGTTCGCTTCGCGTTCGGTGTCGATCCCCAGGGCGGAGGTCATGAAGTTGTGCCAGATGAGGGCGGGGAACGTGCCGCCGAGGACCGGACCGCCCTGGAAGTCGGTGGTCATCGGGACCAGCTTTTCCGGATAGCCCACCCACACCGCGACCGTGTACTTGGAGTCCCAGCCGACGAACCAGGCGTCGCCGTAGTTGGAGGTGGTGCCGGTCTTGCCGGCGGCGAACTGACCGATCGAAGCTGCCTTCCCGGTGCCGTACTGGAGCACGGTTTCGAGCATCCCGGTCTCGGTCTGCGCGACCGAGGCGGGGAGGATCCTCGTGGTCTTGACGCGGTTGCGGTCGGTGTGGTTGCCGTCGGGGAGACGCTGGGAGCCGGAGGTGACTTCCTGGATGCCGACGGGCTGGCCGTCCTGGGTCATCGATCCGCTCACGCGGTCGCCGTTGTGGGCGATCGTCTCGTAGGCGTGGGCCATGTCCAGCGGCGTGACGCCGACGGTGAGCCCTCCGATCGTCATCGCGGGGTTCGTCGAGAGCGGTGTGGTGATGCCCATCTTGTGGGCCAGGAGGGCGATCTTGTGGGTGCCGACGTCGAGGCCCACTTCGGCGTAGATCGAGTTGTCGGAGAAGGCCGTGGCCCCTACGAGCGTGTTCGAGCCCGAGTAGGCGCCTTCGTCGTTGTGGACCACGAACCGTTCGGGACCGTTGGGGCTGTGGACGACGAACACCTTCTGCTTTGAGCTCCAGACCGAGTAGGGGGAGATGCCGTGCTCGAGGGCGGCGGCGAGGTCGAAGGCCTTGAAGGCCGACCCGGGCTGGCGCTCGCCGTCGGTTGCGAGGTTGAAGGGGTAGCGGTCGTAGTTGCGCCCCCCGACCATCGCGCGCACCTCGCCGGTCGAGTTTTCGATCGCCACCAGTGAGGCGGTGGGACCTTCTTCACCGAAGTAGGAGTTGACGGCCCCTTCGGCGGCGCGCTGGAGTTCGAGGTCCAGGGTGGTCTTGACCTTCAGCCCGCCGGCGAAGGCCCGTTGGGCGCCGTAGCGTTCGATCACCTGCTGCTGGACCCAGCTCGTGAAGTAGCCCACGTCGACGCCTTCGACGGGCGCGGCCTGGGGCGCCTGGATCTCGTCGGCGGAGGGGAGGGGCTGGGCGATGCTCTCCGTGTAGATCGGCCTCGTCAGGTAGCCCTGTTCGAGCATCTGGCGCAGGACGGTGTTGCGGCGGGTGAGCGCGGCGCTCTTGTCGACGGCGGGGTTGTAGGCGCTCGGCGACTGGATCACGCCGGCCAGGAGTGCGGCCTCCCACGGCTGCAGCTGCTGGACGCAGAGTTCGTGACCGGGCATGCCACAGCCTTCGTGCTGGGGCTCGTGGCCGAAGTAGGTCTGGGCGGCGGCCTCGATCCCGTAGGCGCCGCTGCCGAAGTAGATCGTGTTCAGGTAGGCGGTGATGATCTTGTTCTTGGACCACTGGTGGGAGAGCTGGTAGGCGAGGGCGGCCTCGCGGAGCTTCTCGAAGATCGTGCGGTGGGACTGGGCCTGGAGGGCGTTCTTGATGAACTGCTGCTCGATCGTGGAGGCGCCCTGGACGCCGCCGTGGTTGCGGACGTCGGCCCACAGCGCGCGGGCGATCCCGCGCAGGTCGACGCCGCTGTTGTGGTAGAAGCGCTTGTCCTCGATCGAGACCACCGCCTCCTTGACGACCGCGGGGATCTGGGACGGTGTCAGGATCACGCGGTTCTGCTGGCTGAGGACCCCGATGGGGTGACCGAAGTCGTCGTACAGGAACGAGCTCTGCTCGTTGCGGTACAGCGAGAAGCGCGTCAGGGAGGGGAGGTCGGCGACGATCGAGACGAAGACGCCGAACACGAACGACACGAGGCCGAGCAGCAGCAGCGACATCACGATCGAGATCAGGCGCAGGCGCTTGAGCCGCGGCCGGGTGACGGGCCCGATCTCGGCCTGAGGTATGGCTGGCTGGTCGTAGACGCTCATGCTCGTCAGACGGGGGAGCGAGACCTGCAGCGTGAGGACCGTACCCGAAGCGGCGGCGCCGGAGTGATCGCAGGCGGCGCGCCAAGCCCTCAGGATCGACCCTCGGGACCGCGAGAGAATAGCATTCGGGCCTGCATGCGAGACGAGGTTGATGCCGCCGCGGGCGCCCCACAGCGGCAGGATCCGCACCTCGCCCGGCTCGCAGAGGAGCTCTCCGAGGGCGCGGTGGATTCGCTGCCCGAGGGGGCCCTGCTCGAGCGGCTGACGGGTGCCTCCAAGGAGGAGCGCCCGCTGAGGGTGAAGCTCGGGATCGACCCCACGGCTCCGGACATCCACCTCGGCCACGCGGTGGTGCTGCGCAAGCTGCGCCAGTTCCAGGACGCCGGGCACCGGGTGGTGCTGATCATCGGCGACTACACCGCGCGCGTGGGAGACCCCTCGGGGCGCTCGAGCCTGCGGCCGATGCTCTCCGACGAGGAGATCGACGCCAACGCCGCGACCTTCCAGTCGCAGGCGATGAGGATCCTCGACGAGGACCCGGCGCGGCTGGAGGTGAGGCACAACAGCGAGTGGCTGGCGATGCCCACCGTGGAGCTGCTGAAGCTGATGCGCCACGCCACCGCCGCACAGCTGCTCGAGCGGGAGGACTTCGCCAAGCGGATGGCGGCCTCGGAGCCGATCTCGCTGCTGGAGCTGCTGTACCCGCTACTGCAGGGCTACGACTCGGTGGCGGTCGAGGCCGACGTCGAGCTGGGAGGGACCGACCAGAAGTTCAACCTCCTGTTCGGGCGGGACATCCAGCGCGCCTACGGACGTCCCCAGCAGGCGATCATGACGATGCCGATCCTGGTGGGCGTGGACGGGAGTCGCAAGATGTCCAAGTCGCTGGGCAACCAGATCGGGATCCTCGACCCGCCGCAGGAGATGTACGGCAAGACGATGGCGATCCCCGACTCGGCGATGGACGAGTACTACCGGCTGCTGCTCGGCCGCGAGCCACCCGCCGGCTTCGATCAGGGTGCGAGCGCGGCCAGGGACGCCAAGCGAGAGCTGGCCCGGGAACTGGTGGCCTGGCTTCACTCCGACGAGGAGGCGCGGGCCGCGGAAGCGCACTTCGAGCGGGTGTTCGTGCAAAAAGAGAATCCCGACGAGATGGGGGAGGCGGAGTTCGAGTGCGCCGACGGCAAGGTCCACCTCCCCGAGGTCATCTCCCGGCAGTTCGGGGTCTCGCGCTCGGAGGCCCGCCGGCTGATCGACCAGGGAGGCGTCTCGCTCGGGGAGGACGCCCTCGCCTCCGGGGAACACGACGTCCCCTGTGAGCGGGCCGACGGCCAGGTCCTGAAGGTGGGCCGCCGGCGCTTCGCGCGCCTGCGGGCCGCGGGCTAGGGGCCCTTCGGCGCGGCCGGCAGCCGCTCGGTGGCCCCGCGCGGCCCCTCTGTTGCCCGGCGGGGCGCCGGCCTGTACGCTGCGGCGCCCAGGTGCCCAATCTGCCCGGCGCGGCGCCCTTTCTGCCCGGCGCGGCCCCCCGGTACTGCCTCGCGCGGCCCCTGGTCTGCCCGGCGGGGCGCCCGGTCTGTGGGGTGCGGCGCCCAGTCTGCCCGCAGGGAGCGGAATGCTTGTCGAAGAGGCGCGGACGAGCCCAGGTCTCGGAGGATGGAGCGCTATACTCGCTGGTCGGCCCAAAGGTGCCCTCGGGCGTCGGGTCGGTCGGTCTCCCCCTTGGGGAAGCCCCCCTCGGGAGGCCCGGCGGTCTTTGAAAACTCAACAGCATGCGCATCTGCGATCGCTTGGCGATCGTGGTGTGCGTCCAGGTTCGACCCGTCGGCGGGCCGCCATTTGGCGTGCTCGGCGATGGCAAAGAGTCAAAGCAGAGAAGTACCCCGTCATGGTTCGGGACCAACGTGTATGGGTCCCGGCCGCCGCATCCGCAAGCGCCCTCGGGCGCCGAGGATCGGCACGTCATGACAGCTTTTCGTGAAGTTCTTCACGGAGAGTTTGATCCTGGCTCAGGACGAACGCTGGCGGCGTGCTTAACACATGCAAGTGGAGCGACGAACCAGGGCTTGCCCTGGGGCAGAGCCGCGAACGGGTGAGTAACACGTGGGTTACCTGCCTCGATGACTGGGACAACCCGAGGAAACTCGGGCTAATACCGGATGTGCCCGCAAGGGGAAAGGAAGCTTCGGCCTCCGCATCGAGATGGGCCCGCGGCCCATTAGCTTGTTGGTGAGGTAACGGCTCACCAAGGCTTCGATGGGTAGCTGGTCTGAGAGGACGATCAGCCACACTGGGACTGAGACACGGCCCAGACTCCTACGGGAGGCAGCAGTGGGGAATCTTGCGCAATGCGCGAAAGCGTGACGCAGCAACGCCGCGTGGGGGAAGACGGCTTTCGGGTTGTAAACCCCTTTCAGTTGGGACGAAGCTTCGTCGGTTAATAGCCGGTCGGAGTGACGGTACCTTCACAAGAAGCACCGGCTAACTACGTGCCAGCAGCCGCGGTAATACGTAGGGTGCAAGCGTTGTCCGGAATTATTGGGCGTAAAGAGCGTGTAGGCGGCCCGATTAGTCCGCTGTGAAAGTCCAGGGCTCAACCCTGGAATGCCGGTGGATACTGTCGGGCTAGAGTCCGGAAGGGGCGAGTGGAATTCCTGGTGTAGCGGTGAAATGCGCAGATATCAGGAGGAACACCAATGGCGAAGGCAGCTCGCTGGGACGTGACTGACGCTGAGACGCGAAAGCGTGGGGAGCAAACAGGATTAGATACCCTGGTAGTCCACGCTGTAAACGATGGCAACTAGATGTGGGGGGTGTCGACTCCCCCCGTGTCGAAGCTAACGCATTAAGTTGCCCGCCTGGGGAGTACGGCCGCAAGGCTAAAACTCAAAGGAATTGACGGGGGCCCGCACAAGCAGCGGAGCATGTGGTTTAATTCGACGCGACGCGAAGAACCTTACCTGGGCTTGACATGTGAGTGACAGGTGTGGAAACACACCCTCCCTTCGGGGCACTTTCACAGGTGGTGCATGGCTGTCGTCAGCTCGTGTCGTGAGATGTTGGGTTAAGTCCCGCAACGAGCGCAACCCCCGTCGCATGTTGCCAGCATTTAGTTGGGGACTCATGCGAGACTGCCGGTGACAAACCGGAGGAAGGTGGGGATGACGTCAAGTCCTCATGCCCCTTATGTTCAGGGCTACACACGTGCTACATTGGCGCATACAGAGGGCTGCGATACCGCGAGGTGGAGCGAATCCCTTAAAGTGCGTCTCGGTTCGGATTGCAGGCTGAAATTCGCCTGCATGAAGGCGGAGTTGCTAGTAATCGCGGATCAGCATTGCCGCGGTGAATACGTTCCCGGGCCTTGTACACACCGCCCGTCACACCACGGGAGTGAGCAACACCCGAAGCCGGTGGCCTAACCCGCAAGGGAGGGAGCCGTCGAAGGTGGGGCTCGTGACTGGGGTGAAGTCGTAACAAGGTAGCCGTAGCGGAAGCTGCGGCTGGATCACCTCCTTTCTAGGGAGCACCTAGCGGTGCCCCGGCCCCAGGGTCCGTGAGGACCCGTGCGGCCACGTTGTGACTAGTTACAGCGTGGCGTCAGAGCAGGCCGGGCCTAGCATGTCGACCGAACCTGACTGGCCTGCGTCTTTCGCCGGCGGGCTCCTCTCTGCTTGGGGAGCGCGGGGTGTAAGACGCCTAAACAACCGGCCAGCATGCTGTTGAGTTTTGAGAGACCGGCGTTCGCAGCTTGTTCCGCGAACGTGTGCCTCCCAGCCGGTCCTTGAAAACTGCACAGAAGCCACACAGCCGCCCATCGATAAGCGGGCGGCTGAAAACGGGTATCACACGACTCGGCTGAAACCGAGTCGGATCACCGTCAAGATAGTAAGGGCACACGGTGGATGCCTTGGCACCAAGAGTCGATGAAGGGCGTGAACGGCTGCGATAAGCCACGGTGAGGCGCTGAATAGCCTTTGACCCGTGGATTCCCGAATGGGGAAACCCAGCGCTGGTAATGCGGCGTTATCCCCGGCTGAACACATAGGCCGGGAGAAGACAAGCGGGGGAAGTGAAACATCTCAGTACCCCGAGGAAAGGAAATCAACAGAGACTCCCTGAGTAGTGGCGAGCGAAAAGGGATCTAGCCCAAACCCGACGGATGTAAGTGGACATACGTTGTCCGTCGGGGGTTGTAGGGCACCTGTTCCGGGTCATGTCCGGCCCGGCAGGAGTTACAAAGTCATGTGGTAGTCGAAGCGCGTGGAACCGCGCACCATAGAGGGCAATCGTCCCGTAGACGAAACTGCATGATCTCCTGTCAGGTGTTCCTGAGTAAGTCCGCTCCCGTGAAACGCGGACTGAACCTGGGGGGACCACCCTCTAAGGCTAAGTACTCCTTGGTGACCGATAGCGGACAAGTACCGTGAGGGAAAGGTGAAAAGTACCCCGGAAGGGGAGTGAAATAGTACCTGAAACCGCGTGCCTACAAGCGGTGGGAGTCCCCTCGAGGGATGACCGCGTGCTTTTTGCATAACGAGCCGGCGAGTTACTCGTCTGCGGCAAGGTTAAGCGATGAGCGGAGCCGTAGCGAAAGCGAGTCCTAACTGGGCGACAAAGTCGTAGGCGGTAGACCCGAAACTGAGCGAGCTACCCATGGGCAGGCTGAAGCGGGGGTAAGACCTCGTGGAGGGCCGAACCGACCTAGGTTGAAAACTGGGCGGATGACCTGTGGGTCGGAGTGAAAGGCTAATCAAGCTCAGTGATATCTGGTTCTCTCCGAAATATATTTAGGTATAGCCTCGGATAAATTGCGTGTTGGCCGTAGAGCACTGTTTGGACTAGGGGCCCTACCAGGTTACCGACTTCAGGCAAACTCCGAAGACCAGTCACGTGTACTCCGGGAGTCAGTTGCTGGGGGATAAACTTCAGCGTCGAAAGGGAAACAGCCCAGACCGCCAGCTAAGGTCCCTAAGTACTAGCTAAGTGGGAAACGATGTTCGAGTGCATAGACAACCAGGAGGTTGGCTTAGAGGCAGCCACCCTTGAAAGAGTGCGTAACAGCTCACTGGTCAAGTGTTCGAGCGCGGACAATTCAACGGGGCTCAAGCTAGTCACCGAAGCTGCGGGTGCGTGAGATCTTCGGATCGATCGCGCGGTAGGAGAGCGTTCCCAAGCCAGTAAAGCCGCGGCGGAAGCCAGTGGTGGAGGCTTGGGAAGTGAGAATGCCGGCATGAGTAACGAAAGAGGGGTGAGAATCCCCTCCACCGATTGCCCAAGGATTCCTGAGTAAAGTTCGTCTGCTCAGGGTTAGTCGGGACCTAAGGCGAGGCCGAAAGGCGTAGTCGATGGCCAACAGGTTGATATTCCTGTACCACGTCGCATCCATTTGACCGATGGGGGGACGAGGAAGGCTAAGGGAACCCAGGCGATGGTTGACCTGGGGTAAGCATGTAGGGGTGGCCCTTGTTAAATGCGGGGCCGCATAACCTGAGGTGCGATGCCAGCTGGCGTTAAGCCGGCGAGTCCCCGACGCCAAACCTCCAAGAAAATCCTCTAGGGAGGATGCGCGTGCCCGTACCAAAACCGACACAGGTGGGCAAGTAGAGAATACTAAGGTGATCGAGATAACCCTCGTTAAGGAACTCGGCAAAATCGCCCCGTAACTTTGGGATAAGGGGCGCCCCAGTAGGGTGAAGCTCTTCGCGAGTGGAGCCCGAGAGGGCCGCAGTGAATTGGCTGAAGCGACTGTTTACCAAAAACACAGGTCTCTGCTAAGTCGAAAGACGACGTATAGGGGCTGACGCCTGCCCGGTGCCGGAAGGTTACGTGGAGTTGTTAGGACTTCGGTTCGAAGCAGCGAAGCTAAGCCCCGGTAAACGGCGGCCGTAACTATCAGTTGACCGAGGTAGTTGTAAAACTCGGCTATATGCTGGAACATCCGAGTATCCCGCACTACGAGTACCGTCCCAAGTGGGCGATACCGTGACAATGTGCCGGGTGCGGACAATCAGCAGGAAAGGCCATCTATCGCGAAGATCCCGATTTCACTCGGTAGCTTTTTGTCCGGCTTTGCGCTGGGAGAGGGAAGCTTCATGATCGTCTGCCGGCGACGGCAGGACTATCAGCGAGGCTTCAAGGTCTCAGCTGCCTTCAACGTGTCACAGCGTGACCCCGAACCCCTGCGTCTGTTTCATGCAGACACTCGGTTGCGGGAGCATGCGAAGAGCCTGGCAGCGGCGGTTGGTACTGGGAGGTCAATGGCCTTTCAGACCTACGATCGCGGCTGCGTGCCGTTCTTCGAACGGTTTCCCCTCGTGGGACAGAAGGCAGACGACTTTCAGCGATGGAGAGACGCGATACAGCTGCTCTCCGGCGGAAAGTTGAGCGACCAGGACTACCGCACGGTTCTTGCTCTCCGAGAAGGAATGAACCGCGGCGGGAAGAGACGCCACCGAATAGATGGAATCCTCAGAGACTATACGCCGAGCCCATCCGCCTAGAGCGGCGGTGGGATGAGATAGTCCGCACTCATGGGCGACCATGAGAGTCCGTCAGAAATGAGCGGGCCGCCCAGGGGAATGTCCTCTGGGTAGTAACAGAAGGAACGGTCCTAAGGTGAATCGTTGCCCCCCACGCAGGTAACTGCACGGTGCGCATCTGGCTATATGCTGGAAAACCTGAGAATCCCGCACTACGAGTGCCGCCCCAAGTGGGCGTTACCGTGAAAATGTGCCGGGTGCAGAAAACCAGCAGGAAAGGCTGATCGCGCGTTAGCCGGATCCAGGCTTCGCACATCCGAGAGGGATGCCTCTCATCGACGTGACAATGCGTCAAGGTGTGCGGAGTGCGGACGATCCGACGACGCCGCTCAGAATCCTCAGAGGCCATACGCCAGAGGTCCAGGACACTGGATCATGAGATGGTCCCATCTGCATGGCGACATGCAGGGAGTGTGGGCGAAAGGACCCCACTCCGCTCAATTCCGAAAGTCGGAAGGGAGTAAGACATTAAGCGAAATTCCTTGTCGGGTAAGTTCCGACCTGCACGAATGGCGTAACGACTTCAGCGCTGTCTCAACGAGGAGCTCGGTGAAATTGCAGTCTCGGTGAAGATGCCGAGTACCCGCGGCTAGACGGAAAGACCCCGTGAACCTTTACTACAACCTGGTATTGGGATTCGGTGCATTTCGCTCAGGATAGGTGGGAGGCTTTGAAGCGCTGGTTGCGGCTAGCGTGGAGCCAACCTTGAGATACCACCCTTGGTGTATTGGATTTCTAACAGCACTCCGTGAATCCGGGTGCTGGACAGTTCCAGGCGGGTAGTTTGACTGGGGCGGTCGCCTCCCAAAATGTAACGGAGGCGCACAAAGGTTCCCTCATCACGGTTGGAAATCGTGTGTAGAGCGTAAAGGTAGTAAGGGAGCTTGACTGCGAGACTGACAAGTCGAGCAGGTGCGAAAGCAGGTCTTAGTGATCCGGCGGTAGCAAGTGGAAGTGCCGTCGCTCAACGGATAAAAGGTACTCCGGGGATAACAGGCTTATCGGGCCCAAGAGTCCACATCGACGGCCCGGTTTGGCACCTCGATGTCGGCTCGTCGCATCCTGGGGGTGGAGTTGCTCCCAAGGGTTGGGCTGTTCGCCCATTAAAGCGGTACGCGAGCTGGGTTCAGAACGTCGTGAGACAGTTCGGTCCCTATCTGCCGTGGGCGTTGGAGAGTTGAGAGGATTTGTCCCTAGTACGAGAGGACCGGGATGAACGCACCTCTGGTGTATCTGTTGTCCTGCCAAGGGCATAGCAGGCTAGCTACGTGCGGAGCGGATAACCGCTGAAAGCATCTAAGCGGGAAGCCGGCCTCAAGATGAGCTCTCCCATCCCCTTGAGGGAGTAAGACCCCTGGTAGACCACCAGGTTGATAGGCCGGATCTGGAAGCACGGCAACGTGTGAAGGAGACCGGTACTAATGGGTCGAGGGCTTGACGGATTTTTTTGATCCCCGCAGTGGCTACTGTGCAGTTTTGAAGGACCGCTGGAGGGCACGCGGTCTCTCACCTTTTTCCGGTGGCTTTGGCGAGGGGGAAACACCTCTTCCCATTCCGAACAGAGCAGTTAAGCCCCTCAGCGCCGATGGTACTTGGCTCGCAAGGGCCCGGGAGAGTAGGACGCCGCCGGTTTTTTGATTCACCGCGAGGGCGACCGTCCACAGGACGGCCGCCCGCGGTGGGCTGCCCGCTCGGTGATACGCGGGCGCACCCTCTCGTGGCGCCCGTCGGAGCGGACGGGGGAGAGGCACAGCTGGATCGCGGGCCGGGTTCCACCCGGGCGACGCGACCGTACCGGCCTCTTCAGCTTGCGCTCGTGCAGCGCCGCCCGCGTCGCGTGAGCCTCACCGACAACCTCCTGCCTGTCGACCTCCCAGTCGACGCCACGGTCGTCCTCGAGCAGCAGGAAAGAGCGGATCAGCCCAGCGGCGGCGAGCGCACGCTGCGTGAGTGTCGATGTCCTTTGTGAGAACATGTGTTCGCAAGCTAAGGAGGGCCGCGGACGGAAGCTTCACGAACAGGTGTACGTAAGGTGCAAAACGGGCATAGTTGGCTCTACAGAGCCGGTTGCGGGGTCGCTGAGGTGCAACGCCGGTTGCATTTCGGGGGCGTCGCGAAGGGCTCGCCGGGCAGTCCGGCGACCCGTGGCCCGGGGTTTCGCCGGACGGATCACATAGCGTGCCGGGGACGGTTCCCCGGAGCCGCCGGAGACCGCTCCGTGAGGCTCACCCGCACCGACCAAAGCCCCACGAGTCGTGAAGGTCACTAGCCCCGAGGGGCGAACTGAACGCAAAGAAATGGCTGTTACCCTCTCCACGCGCCCCATCACGAGATCGATTCTCGGCTCTCGCCGGCGGCGCCCACCTGTCATGGAGAAGTTCGTCATCGAAGGCGGCGAGACGCTCTCCGGGACGATGATCCCGGCTGGGAACAAGAACGGCGCGCTCGCGATCCTCGCCGCGTCCGTCCTCACCGACGAGGAGGTCGTTCTCCAGAACGTCCCCCGCATCCGCGACATCGAGGCCATGCTCGCGATCCTCGACGCGATCGGCGCCCGCGCCGAATGGCGGGGGCCCAACGAACTGGTGCTGTGCGCGGCCGCCGTTCACACCGTGGTGATCGAGCGTGAGCTCGCCGAGCTCCTGCGGGCCTCGTTCCTGCTCGCCGGACCCCTGCTGGCCCGCTTTCACCGCGCCTCCATGCCTCCCCCGGGCGGGGACGTGATCGGCCGCCGCCGCCTGGACCCGCACCTCGACGCCTTCCGCGCGATGGGGGCGAGCGCCGTGTCCAACGGTGAAATCGTCCTCGACGCCCCCCAGGGCCTGCAGGCCACCGACGTGTTCATGGATGAGCCCTCCGTGATGGCCACCGAGAACGCCCTCATGGCCGCGGCCCTCACCCCCGGAACCACGGTCATCGGCAACGCCGCCTGCGAGCCCCACGTCCAAGACCTCGCCCGCATGCTGGTGAAGATGGGCGCCGACATCCAGGGCATCGGCTCCAACGTCATCACCATCAACGGTGTCGAGCGCCTCCACGGCTGCCACCACACCGTCGCCCCCGACCACATCGAGATCGGCAGCTTCATGGCTCTCGCCGGCGTCACCGGCGGCGAACTTCGCATCAAGGACACCGTTCCCGGAGACCTGCGCATGATCCGGCTCGTGTTCGAGCGGGTCGGCCTGCGCTCGATGCTCGACGGCAACGACGTGATCGTCCCGGGCGGACAAAGCCTCGTCGTGCAGGCAGACGTGGGGGAGTACAAGAGCAAGATCCAGGACGGCCCCTGGCCCGCCTTCCCGGCCGACCTCACCTCGATCGCCGTCGCCCTCGCCACCCAGGCCGAGGGCTCCATCCTCGTCCACGAGTGGATGTTCGAGAACCGCCTGATCTTCACCGACAAGCTGATCCTGATGGGCGCCGACATCGTCCTCTGCGACCCCCACCGGGCGATCATCACCGGCCCTCGCAAGCTGCGGGGCGAGCGCATGGAGTCGCCCGACATCCGCGCCGGCATGGCGATGCTGCTCGCCGCCCTCTGCGCGGAGGGCCGCAGCGAGATCGGCAACGTGCGCCAGATCGACCGCGGTTACGAGCGCATCGACGAGCGCCTGCGCGAGCTCGGCGCCCGCATCGAGCGCGTGGCCACAGAGCCCGTACCGGCCTGAAGGGCCGCGACGACTTAAGCTTCGGAGGGATCTCATGATCCACCCGATTCCCAGCGGCACGCGCGACGTGCTCCCGGACGAGACGCGCGAGGTGCGCGCGATCACGGACACCCTCCGGGCCGTCTTCGAGCGCCACCACTACGGCGAGATCTACACGCCCGCGCTCGAGTACGAGTCCGTGCTCGCCCGGGCCGACATGGCGGAAGCCCAGCCCACCTATCGCGTGTTCGACGAGACCGGCGCCGTGCTCGTCCTGCGCTCGGACATGACGGTCCCGATCGCCCGCGTGGTCGCCACCCGCTACGGCGCCAGCGAGCCCCCGCTGCGCTTCTGCTACTTCGCCCACTGCTACCGCGGCGTGCGTCCCCAGCGGGGCCAGCCCCGCGAGCTGTTGCAGGCCGGCATCGAGCTGATCGGCTCGCCGGCTCCCCAGGGAACGGCCGAGGCCCTCACGGTCCTGTGTCACTCCCTCGACGCCACCGGCCTGAAGGACTACCGCGTGGGGGTGGGCGACGCGTCCCTGTTCCCGGCCCTGATGGAGAGCCTCGGCGTGCCCCCCGAGGCCCGCCAGGGCCTGCTCGAGGCCCTCGTCCTGAGGGACTTCGTCGGGCTCGGTGAGGCACTCGAACGGGCCGGGATCACCGGTGAGGCTGCCGCCCTGCTGGCGGAGGTCCCCCAGCGCCGTGGCGGCCCCGAGGTGCTCGCCGACACCCCGGAACAGGCCGAGGCGGCCGTCTCCGGGCTGCGCGGCCTGCACGAGCTGCTCGAGCCCGCCGTCGCCTCGAGGCTGATCTTCGACCTCGGGCTGGTGCGCAACATCGGCTACTACACCGGGGCCGTGTTCGATGTCTACGACCCCGCCCTCGGAACCCCCATCGGCGGTGGCGGCCGCTACGACGAGCTTCTCGGCCGCTTCGGCCGCAGCCTTCCCGCCGTCGGGTTCGCCCTCGGGGTGGACCGCCTGCACATCGCCCTCACCGGCGAGGAGCAGGGCACCGGGATGATGCTCGCGGGAGACCGCGCCGACGGCGCTCGCACGGAGCCGGCCGGCACCCGATGACCCCGCTGAACGGCCTCACGATCGCCGTCCCCCGCGGCTCCCTGTTCGGCGACACGGTGCGCCTGCTCGGCGAGCTCGGGATCGACACGGCCGAGCTCGAGACCAACGATCGCAAGCTCCTGTTCGAGGACGTGGGCGTGATCACGATGCGTCCCTCCGACGTCCCCACCTACGTCGAGGCCGGGGCCGCGGACCTGGGCGTCACCGGCAAGGACGTCCTACTCGAGCAGACCGCCCAGGAGCCCGGTGAGAGCGGCCGCCAGGTCTACGAGCTGCTCGACCTCGGGTACGGCCGCTGCACGATGGTCCTGGCCGGCACCGCCGGGGCGGACACGGCGCTGGAGTCCCTGCGCCGGCTGGGGGTCATGCGTGTCGCCACCAAGTACCCCCGCGTGGCCTCCCGCCACATGGAGGAGACCGGCCGCCAGGCCGAGATCGTGGAGGTCAAGGGCTCGGTCGAGCTCGCTCCCCTCACCGGTCTGGCCGAGGCGATCGTCGACCTCACCGCCACCGGCACCACCCTGCGCGAGAACAACCTCGTGATCCGCGAGGAGCTCTTCACCTGCACCGCCAGGCTGATCGCCAACCCCGTCTCCCACAAGCTCAAGGCGGCGGCCGTGGACGAGCTGCTCACCCGCCTACGCGAGCTGCAGGGCGCCGCCTCCACATCCGGTCTCGCGGGCGGGGGCTGAGGTGCGCCTGGAGCGCCTCGACGCCTCGGCCTTCGCCGAGCTCGGTGCCGACGCCGTAGCCGCGCGCCTGCGCGCGATGGTCCCGGGCGCCGCCTCCGTGGCCGAGGACGTCCGCGCGATCATCGACGCCGTCGAGCAGGAGGGGGACGCGGCCGTGGTCCGCTACACCCGCGCCTTCGACGCCCCCGACGCTCCCGACCGTCCCCTGCGCGTCACCCAGGAGGAGCTCGACACCGCCATCACCCAGCTTCCGCTGGAGCTCGTGGCGGGCCTCCAGGTCGCGATCGCCAACGTGGCCAGCGTGGCCGAGGCGGGAATCCACTCCGACGGCGACGTCACGCTCCCCCAGGGCCAGCGGATCGCCCTGCGCGAGGTCCCGGTCTCCTCGGCGGCCGTATACGTGCCCGCCGGCCGTGCCCCGTACCCGAGCACGGTCGTGATGGGCGTCGTCTGCGCCCGCTCCGCCGGGGTGGTCGAGGTGTCCGTGTGCGCCCCTCCGGGACCGGAGGGCGAGATCGATCCCGTGATCCTCGGCACCTGCCGGCTGTGTGGCGTGCACCGCGTCTACCGCATGGGCGGCGCCCAGGCCATCGCCGCGCTGGCCCACGGCACCGCCAGCGTGGACGCCGTCGAGGTGATCGTCGGCCCCGGCAACCTGTACGTGCAGGAGGCCAAGCACCAGCTCTCCCGCATCGTCGGCATCGACGGCTTCGCCGGCCCCAGCGACCTGTTCGTCGCCCTCGCGGGCGACTCCGGGCCACGGGAGCTGGAGCTCGCCGCCCTGGACATGCTCGCCCAGGCCGAGCACGGCGAGGCCAGCCTCGTGGTCGCCACCTCGCCCTCGCCGGACGTGTGCGGGGCGCTCGCAGAGGTGTTGGAGAGGCGGGTGCTGGAGCGTCCCACGGTGGCCGACGCCGCCTTCGGGATCGTCGCCGTCCCGGGACCCCGCGAGGCCATCGCCCTCGCCAACGCCTTCGCCCCCGAGCACCTGCAGCTGATCGGCGCCGAGCTCGAGCAGCTCGCCCCGCTCGTCCGCAGCGCCGGCTGCCTGTTCATCGGCTCCGCCAGCGGAACCGCCTTCGGCGACTACGTCGCGGGCTCCAACCACGTGCTCCCCACCGCCGGCGCGGCCCGCTTCGCCTCCGGCCTCTCGCCGCGCCACTTCAGGCGCACGATGACCGAGGTGAGAATCGGCGGGGCCGCCCCCAAGCTCGCAGCCGCAGCCGCCCCGATCGCACGCGCGGAGGGCTTCGAGGTGCACGCCGAATCGATGGAGGCCCGGATCGTCAGCGAGAATGAGTCCGCATGACCCGCAGGCGACCACACGAGCCGCAGGAGGGCCGCATGAAGCGCCAGCCAGACCACTTGACCCGCACGAGGGCCCGATGAGCCGCGGCGCGAGCATCGAGCGCAACACCGCCGAGACGCAGGTGAAGGTCGAGCTGGCGCTCGAAGGCACCGGCGCCGGCAGCCGCACCACCGGCGTGGGCTTCCTCGACCACATGCTCGACCTGCTGGCCCGCCACGGTCACATCGATCTCTCTCTGACGGTCACCGGCGATCTGCAGACCGGCGCCCACCACACCGCCGAGGACACCGCGATCGTGATCGGCCGCGCGCTGGACGAGGCGCTCGGCGACCGCTCCGGGATCGCCCGCTACGGAGCCGCGACGGTGCCCATGGACGAGGCCCGAGCGAGCGCCGTGATCGACATCTCGGGCCGGCCCTTCACGCTCTTCGAAGCCGACCTCCCGAGCGGCTCCACCGGCGGTTTCGAGCACGAGCTGACGGAGGAGTTCTTCCGCGCCCTGGCCACGAACGCCAAGCTCACGCTCCATCTGCGGGTGGAAGCCGGCAGCAACGCCCACCACATGATCGAGGCCGCCTTCAAGGCCTTCGCCCGCGCCCTGCGGGCCGCCGTCGCGCTGGACGCCAGCGAGCAGGGCGTGCCCAGCACGAAGGGTACGCTGGCTGGATGAGCGACTCCCCACGCGTCTCCGACGAGCAGCTCGAGCTGGCGATCGTCGACTACGGCATGGGCAATCGCCGCTCGGTGGAGAAGGCCCTCGAGCACGTCGGCGTGCGCGCCACCATCACCAGCGACCCCGCCCGTATCCGCGCGGCGGGAGGCCTGGTGCTCCCGGGGGTGGGCGCCTTCCCCCGCGCCATGTCCAACCTCCACGACCTCGGTCTCGACGAGCTGCTGCGCGAGCTAGTGCCGGCGGGCACGCCGATGCTGGGGATCTGCCTGGGCATGCAGCTGGCCTTCGAGTCCTCGGCGGAGCTCGGTGGGGCGGAGGGCCTGGGGCTGCTCCCCGGAGAAGTGCTCCCGCTCCAGACCCGCGGCGAAAAGCTTCCCCACATCGGCTGGAACGAAGTCAGCTTCCGCCACCCCGGCTCCCCGCTGCTCGACGGCATCCCGGAGCGCTGCGCCTTCTACCACGTACATTCGCTGGCGCCCGTGCCGGCGGAGGAGCGTGACGTCCTGGGAACCGGCGAGTACGGGACCCCGTTCGTCACCGCTGTGCACCGCGACAGCTTCTACGGCGTCCAGTTCCACCCCGAGAAGTCCTCCGCCGCCGGCATCCGCCTGCTCGCCAACTTCGCCCGCATCTGCATCGCCGCGCGGGCCCCTGTCGCCGGGTGAGGCTCTACCCCGCGATCGACATCCTCGACGGCAGCGCCGTGCGGCTCGTCAAGGGGGACTTCGACGCCAAGCAGACGTACGCCAGCGACCCCCTGTCCGCGGCCTCCGGCTGGGCCGAGGCGGGGGCCGAGGCGCTGCACGTGGTCGACCTCGACGGGGCCCGCAAGGGAGAGCCCGTCAACCTCGACCACCTCAGCCGGATCGCCGGCGAGTTGGGGCTGCCGGTCCAATACGGCGGCGGCCTGCGCTCGAGGGACGCGATCGACCGTGCCCTCGCCGCCGGCGCCACGAGGGTGATCCTCGGGACCGCCGCCCTGAAGGACCCGCAGCTGCTGCGCGAGGCACTGGCCGCCCACGGCCCCGAGCGCGTGCTCGTGTCGGTCGACACCCGCGGCGGGCTGGCCACCAGCGCCGGCTGGACCGAGACGGAGACGCGCTCGGCCGCGGACGTGATCGAGACGCTCGTCGCGGACGGCGTCCAGGAGATCGTCCACACCGATGTCGACCGCGACGGGATGCTCGAAGGCCCCGACCTCGACGGCTTCCGCGAGCTCGCCTCCTCGGTGCGGGCGCGGCTGATCTACTCGGGGGGCATCGGCCGGCTGGAGGACCTCGAGGGCCTCGCCGCTCTCGGCCTGGAGAGCCTCACCGGCGTGATCGTCGGCAAGGCCCTGTACGAGCACCGCTTCACGATCGCGCAGGCGAAGGAGGCGCTCGGCGGCTAGCTTGACGGCATGCACCTCAAGCGGGTGATCCCATGTCTGGACGTCGACGCCGGCCGCGTCGTGAAGGGAGTCGAATTCGTCGCCATCCGCGACGCCGGTGATCCCGTGGCGCTGGCCGCCCACTACGACGCCGAGGGTGCCGACGAGCTGATCTTCCTCGACATCACCGCCACCCACGAAAAGCGCGACACGATCGCCCGCCTCGCCCGCCGCACCGCCGACGAGGTCTTCATCCCCTTCACGATCGGGGGCGGGATCCGTTCCGTGGCCGACGCCCAGGCGGTGCTCGACGCCGGCGCGGACAAGGTCTCGGTCAACTCCGCCGCCCTCGCCAGACCGCAGCTGCTCGACGAGCTCGCCAACAACTTCGGCGCCCAGTGCGTCGTGATCGCGATCGACGCCAAGGCCGTGCCCGGCGAGGACGGGCTGCCCGACGGCAGCGACCGCTGGGAGGCCTACGTCGCGGGCGGACGTTCGAGCAGCGGGCGCGACGTGGTCGAGTGGGCCCGTGAGGCCGAGCAGCGCGGCGCCGGGGAGATCATGCTCACGAGCATGGACCGCGACGGCACCACCGCCGGCTACGACCTCGCCCTCACGGAGGCCGTCAGCGAGGCCGTCGGCATCCCGGTCATCGCCTCCGGCGGCGCCGGGCGCCCCGAGCATCTCGTGGATGCCGTCCAGGCCGGCGCGGACGCGGTCCTGTGCGCCTCGATCTTCCACTACCGCCGCTTCACCGTCGCGGAGGCCAAGGCGACCCTGGCGGACGCCGGGGTGCCGGTGCGCGTTCCCGTATGAGCGGGGGCGCGGTCGTGCTCGAGCGCCTCCACCAGCAGCCCGGGGGCGAGGAGCTGGCGAAGCTCGCCCAGCGCCACCGCGACGTGGCCCTCATAGGCGGGGCCGTCCGCGACCTGCTGCTGGAGCGCACGCCGAAGGAGCTCGACGTGGTCGTCTCCGCCGAGCCCGCACGCTTCGCCGGCGAGCTGCTGGGGATGATCGAGCTGCGCCACGAGGGCACCCCCGTCCTCACCATCCACGACCGCTTCGAGACCGCCGCGGTGGTCTGGCCGGCGGGCAGGGTCGACGTCGCGCGGCGACGCGCCGAGAGCTATCCCCAGCCGGGCGCTCTGCCGGAGGTCCGGCCTGCGGGCGCCGAGGAGGACCTCGCCCGCCGGGACTTCACCGTCAACGCGATCTCGGTCCCCCTGTCCGGCGAGGGGGCCGGCGAGCTGGTCGCCCTCGACCACGCCCTCGCCGACCTCGAGGCAGGGCTGCTCAGGGTTCTGCACGAGCGCAGCTTCATCGACGACCCCACCCGCCTGCTGCGCCTGGCCCGCTACCGCGCCAGGCTGGGTTTCGAGATCGAGCCCCATACCGCCGAGCTGGCCGCGGAGGCGCTCCGCGGCCACGCGCTGGACAGCGTCTCCGGCGGGCGGGTCGGCGCGGAGCTGCGGCTCGCGCTCGAGGAACCCGACGGGTTGGCGGCCCTGCGCTCGCTCGGTGAGGTCGGAGTGCTCGAGGCGCTCGGACTGGCTCGAGCGTTCGACGAGGCGCGGGCCGGTCGCGCCATCGAGCTGCTTCCCGCCGACGGCGAGCTGCCCCGGCTGCTGCTGGCGCTGCTGCTGTTCGAAAGCATCCACGACGGGGACGAGCGCGAGGCCTCGCTCATGCGCGGCCTGCTCGACCGGCTCGAATTCCACGCCGGCGAGCGCGAGGCGGTGCTGCGGGCCGTTTTCGACGCCGGTTCGCTGGCCGAACGGATGGCGCGAGCCGCTCGCCGCTCGGAGCTGTACGCGATCCTCTCCGGTCGCGACCCCGAGGCGGTCGCCCTTGCCGGCGCCGTGGTGCGCATGCCGGAGGGCGACACGGCCGCCGACCAGGCCCGTGTGTGGTTCGACGATCTCCGCCAAGTCCGGCTGGAGATCACCGGCGACGACCTCCTGGATGCCGGGGTGTCTCCCGGCCCTGAGATCGGCATGCGCCTGGAGGCGGCCCTGGCGTCGCAAGCTGGACGGCCGGCTCGACGGCGCCGGCGCCCCGGCGGAGTTGAAGGCGGCGCTGGAGGTCGACCGGTGAGCGACCCCGAGCTGCGCCACGAGCTACCCGGCGGCGCCACTGTCCTTTTCACCGATCGCTCCCACGGCAGCTTCGCGCTTCCCGGGAGAGCCCGGCGACGGCTCGGCCGCGGCCGAGCAGCGCGAGCGCGTGCTGGGGTTGACGGGAGCTACACAGCTGGCCCGCGGACGCCAGGTGCACGGCTCGTCGGTCAGGCGCGTCGCCGCGCTCGAGGATGCCGACGGCGAGGCCGACGGCCAGGCCACCTCCCAGACGGGGCTCGCCACGATGGTCGTGAGCGCCGATTGCCTACCCGTGGCCGTGGGCGGACGAGGGTGCCGTCGCGATGCTCCACTGCGGCTGGCGCGGCCTGGCGGCGGGGGTGCTCGAGGAGGGGGTCCAGGCGGTGCGTGAGCTGGCCGGGGCCGGGTCGCTGTGGGCGGTCATCGGTCCGGGAGCGGGACCCTGCTGCTATGAGGTCGGGCCGGAGGTGCACGAGGCCCTTGGCGTGCCCCGCGAGGCGGCCCTCCTCGATCTATCCGGGGTGGCGCGCTCGCGGCTGGCCGCGGCCGGGGTGGGGGAGGTGCGCACGGTCGGGCTCTGCACGATCTGCGACCAGCGCTTCTACTCACACCGCCGCGAAGGAGCCCGGGCGGGCAGACAGGCGGGGATCGCGTGGTTGAGCTGATCACCGGGATCGACCCGGGCCGGGTGCGGGACAACCTCCTTCGCATCGCCGAGGAGCTCGCCGGCGCGGCGGCTCACAGGCCCCCGCCGTCGGGCGGAGGGCAGCGCAGGCCGGTCGAGATCCTGGCGGCCACCAAGTACGTGGCCCTCCAGGACATGCCCCTGCTGGCGCAGGGCGGCGTGAAGCTCGTGGGGGAGAACCGCGCCCAGGACCTGCAGGCCAAGGTCGAGGCTCACGGTGATCTGTTCGAATGGGACTTCATCGGTCAGCTCCAGAGCCGCCGCGTGCGCCAGATCGTGCCGCTCGTGCGCATGATCCACTCGGTCGCCTCGGAGTCGGCCATGCGCGAGCTCGAGCGCCACCGCGACGGCGCGCGGCCGGGCCTCAGGGTCCTGATCGAGGTGGATCTGGCCGGCGAGTCCACGCAAGGCGGGGGTGGATCCCGCGGAGCTGGACGGGATGATCGCCCGCTCCCCGTTCCCGGTCGCGGGCCTGATGACGATGCCGCCCCTGTCCGGTGAGCCCGAGGACAGCCGCCGCTGGTTCTCGGCCCTGCGCCGGCTCGCGGACGAGCGGGGCCTCGAGGAGCTCTCGATGGGCACCTCCCAGGACTACCGCGTGGCCGCCGAGGAGGGGGCGACGATCGTACGCATCGGCACGAGCCTGTATCGCTGAGCGGCCCTGCCTGCTCTGCCGCGAGCGCGGACGGGCGACTGGCGCCCACGCCCTCCGGCCCGCACGGCCGACGGCCCCGCCCGAACGGCACGGGAGGCGCCTTCCGGGTCGGCAAAGCACTAGCATCTGCAGGGAATTCGGCCGTTCGGGCGAAAACGCACCTAGATCGATGGCACTTCGCGATTCCTGGCACAGCGCGTTGGTCTACTTCGGCTTGGCCGAGGAGTATCCGGACGACTACGACGAGGAGGCGGCTCCGGAGACGGAGATCGAAGACCGCTACCGCGAGCGTCCCAACGTGCGCAGGCTGCGCCGTCGCCGCGACGAGTTCGACGACATCTTCTCCGACGAGGACGAGGAGCCCGAGTCGGGACGGCGTTCCGGGCGCGGGCGCCAGGCAGCCGCGCTGCGGTCGGTCGGCAACGGCAACGGCGACGTCCGCGTCCACCTGGTGATTCCGAAGTCGTTCAACGACGCCCAGCAGATCGCGGACAAGTTCAAGGACTCGATCCCCGTGATCATCAACCTTCAGGGCGTGGAAGCCGACCTCTCCAAGCGCCTGATCGACTTCGCCTCGGGACTCACCTACGCGCTCGACGGCGGCATGCAGCGGATCGCCGACAAGGTCTTCATGCTGACCCCCCGGAACGTCGAGATCTCCGCGGAGGAGCGCGCGCGGCTGATCGAGAAGGGCTTCTTCAATCAGTCCTGAGGCGGCGAGCGCTCCCGGAGGCGCCGTGGATCTGCGAATCGGTCTGATCGGCTGCGGGAACATGGCCCGCGCGATGGCCCGCGGCTGGGGCCGGCCGGCAGCGTGCTTCGACCCGTTCCAGGACAGGGCCAGGCAGCTGGCCGAGGAGCTCGGTGGCCGGGCGATGGACAGCAACCGCGAGGTGGCCGAGAACTCGGACCTGCTGGTGCTCGCCCACAAGCCCGCCCAGCTCCAACAGGTCGCCTCCGAGCTGGGGGATGGGGCCAAGGGAAAGGCCGTCGCCTCGATCCTCGCGGCCACCCCGCTCACGGACCTGCGGGCCGCATACCCGGACTCGAGCGTGTACCGCTTCCTGCCCTCCCTGCCGGTGGAGGTGCGCCGGGGCGCGGTCGTCCAGGCACGCGGGTCGGGTGGGGGAGCAGGCGGCGCGGGCGGCCAGGAGGCGGCCGAGCTCGACGAGGCAGTCACGGCGCTGTTCGGCGAGCTGGGCATGCTCGTGGTCCTCGACGAGTCGCTCGTGGACGTGGCGATGGGGCTGATGTCCTGCGCGCCCGCATACGTGGCGCTGGTGGCGGAGGCGCAGATCGACGCGGGTGTGCGCCGCGGGATCCCGGCCGCCCAGGGTGCACCGCTGGTGGTTGAGACACTGGCCGGGACCGCCGAGCTGCTGCGCTCCCGCGCCTACGACACGGTCGCCGTGCGCCGCGAGGTCACCTCACCCGGGGGCGTCACCGCGCGCGGGCTGGACGCGCTCGAGCGCGGCGGTGTGAGGGCGGCCTTCAGCGACGCTCTCGACGCCGTCCTGCGGTAACGACGCCATGGTGCTCGCCAGCACACGCACCGACGTCGCCGACTTCCTCTCGACGGTCATCTACGTGTACTCGCTGGTGATCATCGTGTACATCATCACCAACCTCCTGTTCGCCGCCGGGCTGCGGCCCCCGTACAACCGCACCGTCGACGCGATCCTCGGCTTCCTGCGCGACGTGAGCGAGCCCTACCTGCGGATCTTCCGCCGCATAATGCCGTCCTTCGGTGGCTTCGACTTCAGCCCGATCATCGCGATCTTCGCGCTGGCGATCATCAACAGCATCGTCGTCCGGGGCATCATCCACGGCTGAGGGATCGGTGCAAGGCGGCCTCCATCGTGCGGCCGGCGCCGAGCGCCCGGTGCTGCGCTCGTGGCTGCTCGTGGCGCTGGTGGCGGTCGTGGTCGTGGTCGTGGACCAGCTCGCCAAGCACGCCGTCGAAAGCTCGATCGTGCCCGGCGAAGAACGCCGCTTCCTGCCCGGGGTGCAGCTGGTCAACACCCGCAACCAGGGCGTCGCATTCGGCTTCCTCCCCGGCAGGCACATCGGCGTCACGATCCTGATCGCCCTCGCGCTGGTGGTGCTGCTCGTGTACTTCGCCCGCCACGCCACACGTCCCCTGATCTGGCTGCCCACGGGCATGCTGCTGGGGGGCGCGATCGGCAACATCCTCGACCGCATCCGCCACGGCGAGGTCACGGACTTCGTCAAGTTCCCGCTCGGCTGGCCACCGTTCAACCTCGCCGACGCGTGCATCACGATCGGCATCGTGCTCCTGTTCCTGCTCGCCGAGCAGGGGCGCCGCGGCTCGCCGTGAGCGCTCCGGACTCGTTCTCGATCGTCCTCCAGGACGACGAGTTGATCGTCATCGACAAGGGCCCCGGGGTGGTCGTGCACCCCGGCCGGGGACACTACGAGGACACCCTCTCCCAGCGCCTCGCGCCGCTGCTTGCCGGCGGTGAGGCCGAGCGCGCGGGGATCGTCCACCGGCTGGACCGCGACACCTCCGGCCTGCTCGTGGTGGCGCGCACCGAGGAGGCCCACCGGCGCCTGCAGGCGGCCATCGCCGAGCGGCGCGTGCTGCGCGAGTACCTGGCCCTGGTCGAGGGCCGCCCGCCCGCCCGCACGGGAACGATCGAGGCCCCGATCGGCCGCGATCCGCGGGTGCGCACGCGCATGACGGTCGGCGGGGCCGGCGCCCGCGAGGCCGCGCACCCATTTCACGCTCGAGCGCGCCGCTGGCGGGCTTCTCGCTGCTGCGGGTGCGCCTGGACACCGGCCGCACCCACCAGATCCGGGTCCACCTGGACGCGATCGGACACCCCGTGTGCGGCGACCCGGACTACGGGCGGCCGGGGCGTGCTGGGGCTCGAGCGCCAGTTCCTGCACGCCACCCACCTGGCCTTCGAGCACCCCTTCAGCGGCGAGCAGGTCGACCTCGAGTCCGCTCTCCCCGAGGACCTGAGGGCCGCGCTCGAGCGCGCCGAAAAGCTATCCTGAGGGACGTAAAGCAAGTCCTCGACCCGCGCGGTCAAGGATCGCGGCCCTGCCCGCCACGGCGCCAATCGCCGTCTCGGGTCCCGCGACCCCCGTGCGGAGACTCAACCAGAACATAAAGGGAGGTACTCCGTGTCGGAGGTAGGCATCGCGGAGCTGCTGGAGGCCGGAGTCCACTTCGGTCATCAGACGCGCCGCTGGAACCCAAAGATGCGCCGCTTCATATTCGGCGAGCGCGGCGGCATCTACATCATCGACCTGCTGAAGACCGCGGCCGCTCTGAAGGCCGCCCAGGAGTTCGCGTCCACGCTCGCCCACCGCGGCGGGACGGTCCTGTTCGTGGGCACCAAGAAGCAGGCCAGCGACACCGTCAAGGAAGTCGCCGAGGCCGCCGACATGCCCTACGTCAACCACCGCTGGCTGGGCGGGCTGCTGACCAACTTCCAGACCATCAACCAGCGCATCCGGCGCCTGCACGACCTCGAACGCTACGAGACCGAGGGCCAGCTCGCGCTGCTGCCGACCCGCGAGCGGATGGCCGCCCAGGCCGACCTCGAGAAGCTGCGGGCGAACCTCGGCGGCGTCAAGAACATGCAGCGGGTTCCCGACGCGATGTTCGTGATCGACCTGAAAACCGAGCTGATCGCCGTCAAAGAGGCCCAGCGCCTGCGGATCCCGATCATCGGACTGGTGGACACGAACTGCGACCCGGACGGGATCGAGTTCGTGATTCCCGGCAACGACGACGCGATCCGCTCGTGCGCCCTGATCACCCAGGCCATCGGCCAGGTCGTCTCGGAGGGTCACTCGATCTTCCGGGCCGAGGAGGAACGCGCCCGCAAGGAAGCCGAGGAGCGCGCCCGTAGCGAGGCCGAGGCCCGCGCCCGCCGCGAGGCCGAGGAACAGGCCGCCCGCGAGGCCCAGGAACTGGCCGCCCGCATGGCCGAGGAAAAGGCCGCGGCCAGAGCGGCAGCCCGACAGGCCGCGCAGGAGCCCGCTGCGGCGGCTCCCGCGGCGGCTGAGGCCGCCCCGGCGGCGGCGGAGCCCGCGCCGGCCAGCAGCGCCAGCGCCCCCGCGCCGGCGCACGCTGCGGCCGCGGCGCCGCCGGGCCGCGGCGACGCCCGCGGCTGCCACGGCTGCGGCTCGCAGCCCCCGGCGGCCGAGGCTCCGGCCCCGCCCGCTGCGGCAGAGCCGCCGGCCGAGACCGAGCCACCGGCGCCCGCCGAGGAGGCGCCCGAGGCCGAGCGGCAGCCAGCCCGCCCGAGGCACCCGCCGAGGCGCGCCGAGCAGGCGCGCAGAGGACGAGCCGCAGGAGCCTGCAGCGGAGACGACCACCGACACGACGACAGCGGAGACGAGCAGCTGATGAGCACTGTCGAGATCGCGGCAAAGGACGTGAAGGCCCTGCGTGACCGCACGGGCGCCGGGATGATGGACTGCAAGAAGGCCCTCACCGAGGCCGAGGGAGACGTCGAGAAGGCGATCGAGCTCCTGCGGGTGAAGCAGGGCAAGAAGATCCAGGACCTCGGCGAGCGGGCCGCGACCGAGGGCACGATCCAGTCCTACGTCCACGCCGGCTCGAAGGTCGGGGTTCTGATCGAGGTCGACTGCAACACCGACTTCGTGGCCAAGAACGACGACTTCGTCGACTTCGCCCGTGAGGTGGCGATGCAGATCGCGGCCACGCCGACGGTGAACTTCGTCAGCCGTGAGGACGTGCCCGAGGAGCTGCGCGAGGCCGAGTCCCGGATCTACGAGCAGGAGGCCGCCGACAAGCCGGAGAACATCCGCGAGAAGATCGTCTCCGGCAAGCTCGACTCCTGGCTGTCCACGATCGTGCTGCTCGAGCAGGAGATGCACAACCCGAAGTTCGACGGCAAGACCGTCCAGCAGCTGCGCGACGAGCTGACGGCGACGACCGGCGAGAACGTCGTGATCCGTCGCTTCGTGCGCTACGGCATCGGCCAGTAGGCAGTCGGCGCGCGCCGAGCTGGCCACCGCCGCTCCGGTCTCGAGTACGCTCCTGAGCGCTATGGCCCCTGCCTTCAAAAGGATCCTGCTGAAGCTCTCCGGGGAGGCCCTGATGGGCAGCCTCGACTACGGCACCGATCCCGAGCGGCTGAACGCCGTCGCCCGCCAGGTCGCCGCCGTCCGCGACCAGGGGGTCGAGGTGGCGATCGTGGTCGGCGCCGGCAACATCTACCGCGGCATGAAGGGGGCCGCGGCGGGTATGGACCGCTCGACGGCCGACTACATGGGCATGCTCGCGACGCTCCTGAACGCCCTCCCGCTGCAGGACGCGCTCGAGAAGATCGGGACCGACACCCGCGTCCAGAGCGCCCTCGGGGTCTCCGAGGTGGCCGAGCCCTACATCCGCCGTCGGGCCATGCGCCACCTCGAGAAGGGCCGCGTCGTGATCTTCGCGGCGGGCACCGGCAACCCGTTCTTCACGACCGACACGGCGGCCGCCCTGAGGGCCGCCGAGATCCACGCCGAGATCATCCTGATGGCCAAGAACGGCGTCGAGGGCGTCTACACGGCGGACCCGGCGATCGACCCCGACGGCGAAGTTCATCCCGGAAATAACGCACATGGAGGCGATCGAGCGTCGCCTGCGGGTGATGGACTCCACGGCCCTGGCCCTCTGCATGGAGAACGCGATGCCGATCAACGTCTTCAACATGGACGACGACACCAGCCTGGCGCGGATAATCTCCGGCGTGCGCGTGGGCACCCTCGTCTCGACAGCGACAGGAGATACAGGTGGCGGCTGAGAACCTGATCGACGAACTCCTGAAGGATGCCGGCGAGCGGATGGGCAAATCCCTGGAGACCGCCCAGCACGAGTTCTCGACGGTCCGCACGGGCCGCGCCAGCCCGTCGCTGCTGGACCGGATCGTGGTCGACTACTACGGGGCCATGACCCCGCTGAACCAGATCTCGACGATCTCGGCGCCGGAGGCCCGCCTGCTGAGCGTGCAGCCATACGACAAGTCTTCGATCAAGGCGATCGAGAAAGCCATCAACGAGTCCGACGTCGGCCTGACGCCCTCCAACGACGGCAACGTCGTACGGCTCGTGGTCCCCGAGCTGACCGAAGAGCGCCGCCGGGAGCTCGTGAAGGTCGTCAAGGCACTGGCCGAGGAGGGCCGGGTCGCGATCCGCAACGTCCGCCGCGACACGATGCAGCACCTGCGCGAGCTGAAGGCCGAGGGCGAAGCCTCCTCCGACGACGAGCATCGCGCGGAGGTCGAGCTGCAGAAGCTGACCGACGGGCGCAGTCGGCGAGCTCGACGGCGTGCTCAAGACCAAGGAAGAGGAGATCCTGGCGGTGTGATGGCCGCCGGGACAGCGGCGCGCTACCTGGCGATCATCACCGACGGGAACGGGCGCTGGGCCCACGCCCGACGGGCTGCCGGTCAACGACGGGCACTCCGCCGGCGCCGACACCGTCAAGGCCCGGCTCCGCGACGCCGCCGAGCTGGGGATCGAGGAGTTCACGGTCTACTCCTTCTCGACCGAGAACTGGTCGCGCCCGGCCGCCGAGGTGCGCGGGCCTGATGGGCATGTTCTCCCGGCGGATCGCCGGCGAAACGCCCGAGCTCGACCGCGAAGGGGTGCGGATGCGCTTCATCGGGCGCCGCGAGGGGGTCGACCCCGAGCCTCGTCGAGCAGATGGACTGGGCCGAAGGCTGACCGCCGCCAACACCCGCATCACCCTGTACGTGGCCTTCAACTACGGCGGCCGGGCGGAGATCCTCGATGCCGCCCGCCGCTTCGACGGCGGCGACGAGGAGGCGTTCAGGGCCTGCCTCTATGCCCCCGAGATGCACGACCCGGACCTGATCATCCGCACCAGCGGCGAGCGGCGCCTGTCCAACTACCTGCTCTGGCAGTCGGCCTACTCGGAGCTGGTGTTCCGCGACGAGCTGTGGCCGGACTTCAGCCGCGAGGCCCTGGAGGAGTCCCTGGCCGAGTACTCCGAGCGCCGCCGCCGTTTCGGCGGCCGGTGAGGAGGCGCTGATGGCGGCCCGGGCACGGTCCACGAGAGGAGCCTCGCCGCGCGGGCGCGCGGGGCAGGGGGAGGCGGGGCGCAGCCCCGGCGGGGCGGGGCCGCGGCCAGGGCGGCCGGCCGGGACGCTCGGACCTCGGCGCGCGCGTGCTGGCCGCCATCCCCGCGATCGCGGTGGCGCTCTTCCTGGTGATCGAAGGTGGCCTGATCTTCACGCTCGGGCTGATCGCGCTCGGGGGCATCTGCCTGCACGAGCTCTACGGCATGTATGCCCGCGCCCGTCCGGTTCGCCTGGCGGGGCTGCTCGCGCTGGCGGGGCTGTTGTTCGCGGCCTACTACGGCTCCCAGTTCCAGATCCTGCTCGTGGCCGTGATCGCCCTGCCGGTCACCTTCGGACTCACCCTCCTGACCCCGCGCCCCTCGATCGGCTCGATCGCGATCACGATCCTGGGGATCTACTGGATCGGCTTCGCCCTCGCCCACGCCGTCCTGCTACGTGACCTGCCCCACGGCGAGGCGATCGTGATCGACGTCCTCGTGGGGACCTTCCTCGGCGACACCGGCGCCTACCTCGGGGGCCGCATGTTCGGCCGCCGGCCGCTGGCTCCCTCGATCTCGCCCGGCAAGACCGTCGAGGGGCTGCTGATCGGGATGGTGTGCGCCGTGGTGGGCGTGTGGATCGCCGGTCGCTACGAGGAATGGCTACCCGGCACCCACGCGCTGGTGCTCGGCCTCGGTGTCGCGCTCGTTGCACCCGTCGGGGACCTGTTCGAGTCCTTCGTCAAGCGCGAGGCCCACATCAAGGACTCGGGCGGTCTGTTCGGAGCCCACGGCGGCGCGCTCGACCGCCTCGACGCGGTCCTCTTCACGGCGGTCGTCAGTTATTACATCTGGGCGGCGTACGTGCACTGAGCCGTGGAAATGGCTCTATGTAGCCGTTTCCGGCGGCTTCGTGACCCAATCTTGCCCGGCGCACGATTCGGGCGTCATACAGCGGCCACGCGGTCGGGCGCGATGCAGGAGCGCGTGCGGCTGAGCAGCGCTACCAGCGCCACGCGGAGGCCCGTGTCGATCCATCACAGCAGCTCCATGTGTTGTTGGCGGCTACCCAGGCCGAGGCGGGCAGCCTCCAGAGCGTCCCGTTCGCGTGTCGAACGCACGATGCACGGCAGGGCTTGCCGTCGCGAAACGTCCACGCGTCGGAAGACTCGGTCGTCAGTCTCGATCCCGCTAGTCGTCTTGGCTCGCCCGGGACGAACCGGCACGCTGCATGACGCACCCGGTCGCTCCACCGAGCCTCAATCGCAATCGGCTCCGACGTCGGGTCGTCACCGACTACGTCGGTAGAGACGGCTCCAGTGTCCACGTGCGTCCGATGCCTCCAGCCCGATGTAGGCCTCGGCGTCGACGCACGCTAGGCGACTGGTGAAGCTCCGACTGTCGGCGTGGAGCAGTGTGAGCGCAGCCTCTGCATCCGCGCACGATTGAAGGCCTCGTACCATCCGCTCGAACGACCTCCACGTTCTCCTGCGACACCGCCTACTCCTCCAGCCCCACGGCTTTGAGAGCTTCGCGGTATGCCGAGAAAGCCGATCCGCACGCACCAGTTTCCCGTTTCGAAACGCAGATGCGTTGACCGAACGGAGCTCCAAGCGGAGCCGCTGGACTGCCGCGCCTCGACCTTTCAAGCGAGTGACGGCGTACGACGTAGTCATCGCCCTCAGTGCGATCACCTTCTCGATTTGCAACTGAACCTCGCCCAACGCGGCCAAACCATGTCCTCTCGTCCACTCGCGCAAGCCGTCGGGGCCGATGTAGGTCTTGCTCCGTGACTGCCGTGTTCGGACGTTCTCGCATCCGGCAGTCAGCGGCGACGAACTCTGGGACCTCGCCGGCGTTCAGCGCGTCCGCGAGTCCGCCGCACGAGCTCCACGTTCTCCTGCGACACCGCCTACTCCTCCAGCCCCACGGCTTTGAGGGCCTCCTCCTTGGAGTCGAAAGCCTGCACAGCGCACGATCTTCCCATCGCGGACTCGACCACTGAGCCGACTGGATGTCTATCTCGATGCCACTCTGTCTCGCCCCACTGGATCGTGCCCCACGCCAGCACCCGCTCTCCCAGGTCGAGATACTCGTACTGCGACTCGAATGTCTCGAATGTCTCCCCAGTGTCGCGACGAACCTCTCGATGCCCGTCGATGCCCTGTATGCGCCCTCGGTCGCCGTTCGAAGCGTGCAGCGAACTCGACATCGGGGTGAAGAACGAGCGAAGGTCCATATCGTCAGTTTCGCCCCAATTGTGCCGTCGAAGAGCGCCGCAACAGGTCCACGTTCTCCTGCGACACCGTCTACTCCTCCAGCCCCACGGCTTTGAGGGCCTCGTCCCAGGTGAGAAACGAGCGGGCACGGAAGACCTCCGGGCCGCGAAAGTCCCACACGATGCCCATGGGCGCATCAACGGGCACATCGCTGCTGTTACCCCGTCCCCGTATGCAACCGAGCGCGAGTACCTGCTCGCCGAGGTCGCGGTACTCGTCGGGGTGGAAGCGCAGCTCCTTCCATGTGACTTCGAGGTTCGCGAAATACGCTGCGACGCCATCGTGGCCCCGGTAGCCACCGCCATCGAGACCCCGTTCCAGCGCCGGAAACCACTCGATGTCCGAGGCCATCGACAGCGTAAAGGCCTGGAGGTCGCGCCGGTTGAAGGCGTCCATCGCTCCCTCGGCGATCTCCACGTTCTCCTGCGACACCGCCTACTCCTCCAGCCCCACGGCTTCGAGAGCCTGAGCGTGGTTCTGGAAGTACTCGACCTTCGTGATGCGGCCACGTCTCACGGTGAAGATTCCAGAAAAGTTCGAAGCAATGTCAAGTCCGCTGCCGTGGCCAGTACCTCCCCAGTCGCCTCGAACAAGCACCCGATTTGCTCCAACGGCGCGGACCTCCTCAACCTCCCAGCGGACGCTGCTCCAGGCGCCTCCGAGCTCAGTAATCCAGCCCCTGATGGATTGCCGCCCGTGAAGCCGGTCACTCTCAGGCATTCCACGAGCCGGGAATGATCTCGCTGTCCACCGCGTAGGACCTCAACATGGTGTCGATGTCGCCAGCGTTGTAGGCATCGATCGCCGCCTGCACCACGTCCACGTTCTCCTGCGACACCGCCTAATCCTCCAAACCCACGGCTTTGAGGGCGCTCTCCTTGGAGCCAAAGTCCTCAAAGCGCACGATCTTCCCGTCGCGGAACTCGAACACGCCCCCCATTGAGATGTCTGTCTCGATGGCACTTTGTCTCGCTCGAACATGGATCGTGCCCCATGCGATCACCCGCTCGCCCAGATCGAGAAACTCGTCGTGTGGCTCGAACTTCTCGAATATCTTCTCGGTGTCGGCGTGGTATCTCTCCATGCCCGAGAGCCCGTGAAAAGCCCCCTCGGTCACGGATCGACGTCGGCAGGAACTCCACATCGGGGTGGAAGAACGAGCGGATCTCCATCTCGTTCACATGGCCGCGACTTACGGCGTCGTTGTAACGGAGCACAAGCTCCACGTTCTCCTGCGACACCGCCTACTCCTCCAGGCCGAGGTCGGCGAGGGCGCGGTCGCGGTTCATGTAACGGATCATCCGTGTGACCTTGCCGTCGCGGATGTGGAAGACCCAGGCTCCCATTGTCTCGATCTGCGCGAGGTCCAACCCGCTCGTTTTGCCGCGGCCGCTGTAGTGGTCGAGCACGATCACGTTCTCAGCCCCGAACTGACGATATTCGTCCGCGGTCAGACGGAACTCCTGCCAGAGGCCAAGCCAGTCGCGGAAATTCTCTGCCATCTCTGCCAGGCCCGTCCAGGCGCCAGGGTCGGGACCGTCAGCGGACACGTACTCGATCTCGGGGTGTGCCCAATCGGCCGAGTCGAACTCGCCGCGTTCCCAATCGCCATAGATCGAGCGCACAAGGTCCAGGTTCTCCGACACCGCCTACCTCCATTGCTCGGCGAGGCGTTCGGCGGCAGCACGGGCCTCGTCGATCTGGGCTTCGGGGTAGAAGGTCACACTGACAATCAGGCCGTCGTCCCATACCCAAACCCACCCCTCGCGCTGCTGCAAGTAGCCGGCAACGCCCACCGGCCTGCCCTTCTGGGAAAGGACTGCGAATACCACGCCGTTGCCAAGATGGACAGGCTCCTCAGGCACCCACTCCACCTCCTCGTAGGCACCGATCCAGTCTTCGATGACCCCTCGGATCGCTGCTCGGCCCCGCCACAGGTCGAGAATCGTCCGCGTCCCGTCCATCAGGGCATCAGGAGCGTAGAAAGCCATCAGCGCATCGACGTCGCCCGTGTTGGCAGCCTCAGCGGCACGGCGCACGAGCTCCACCGGGTCGGGGGTCGTGGACTCCTCAGCCATCGTCCGCCCAGTATCCCGTGTAGCGCAGGACGGTGCGAGGTACGCAGACACCCCCGCCCCCCTCGAACCCTTGGGAGGCATCTAGCCGACCTCGCCCGAGTCAGGATTTCCGTACCCAGAGGATCTGCTTTTGGGGGAGGGGGGTTCTGAAGGCTGCTGAGCGGCCCGAGAATGGCCGTCTCGCGGGCGTTGAGGCATCAAGCATGACTCCCGACCCGCCGGGTGATCTCGGCGCGGCTGGGCTTGCTGTGTGGGGGTGGGTTTGATCTGAGCCACAGATTCGGGGGGCTGACCGGCTGAGTGTGGAAAGGCTGTGCCGGTTGGAGGATGAAGCGTCGAGCTTGCGGGCTGTGCTGGCGGCGGATGGGCCGGTTTCTCGTCGGCCGATGCAGAACTCGCGGGGCGAAGTAATCGGACACGACGTTGTGGTGCACCCGGCGCTGACACCGTTGCGGAAAATCGGGATGGAGGCGGCCACGCTCTGTAATGCGCTTGGGTTGACCCCTGCGGGTAGGCAGGCGCTCGGCTTGGATGTGCAAGAGCCCGAGGGTCCAGACTGGCTCCGTCTCAATCTCAATGCGAGCGCCCGGTCCAAACGCCTCGATGAAGTCGCCAATCCATCCCCGAACCCCAGCTGGCCCTTCGTAGCTCCCATCAGTGACCCCTGTGGCGGGGTTTTGCAACTTCAAGTCCGGTGTGAAAAGACTATGAAGTACCACGTCAGAAAGCGTGCCGTTAGTGACCAGGTCGAGCAAGCGAACCTGAGCGTCAATGGCCTCCTGCGACATCGCCTACTCCGCGAGCCCGGCTGCCTTGAGGGCGTCGACGCGATGGCGGAAATACTCGATCTGCGCCCACCTTTCCATCTCGGATCGTGCACAGCTCGAAGAAGTGGATCACGATCGGGACACCGCTCTGTCGGCCTCGGCCACTTTGGCGAACGACGGCCAGCACTCGATCGTCCGGTGCCTCGATCACTTCAAGCGGCTCCTGGACGAGGTCGATCCAGCGCTCCCGATACTGCTCACAGAAAGCCATGAACTGCTGGGTGCCCCCGAAGATGCTGTGGGAAGTCAGGATACGTCTGCCGATCCCGCCAGAGCATTTCGATCTGCGGATCAAATCCTTCCGCATAGGGTCTCGATGGAGAGCTCACCGCGCATAGAACGCGTTGATGGCGTCTAGCCCTGTCGGATCGTGTCTGTGTTCTGCGACACCGCCTACTCCTCCAGCCCCACGGCTTTGAGGGCGTCGGCGTGGCTCATGAAGTCCGTCGAACGGACGATCTTCCCGTCGCGCAGCGTGATCACCAACGCCAGCTGCGAATCGACCTTGACTCCGCTGGCCGAGCCGCGAAACCCCATTTTACCGAGATGGAGTATCCGCCCGTCCCCAAGGATCGCGTATCTCCTCGCTTTCGATCCAGAACCCCTCGACCTCGTCACGCCAGACACGCCACAACTCGCTCGCGCCCTTATGGCCACGGTATAGGCCCTGACCCAGGTGTCGCTCGACGGACCCCAGATACTCAACGTCCGCGTCCTGGAGAGCGATCCACGTCTCATAGTCGTCGTTTTGCCACGCCTCGAACGACCTGCGGACGATCTCCACGTTCTCCTGCGACATCGCCTACTCCGCCAGCCCCACGGCTTTGAGGGCTTCGGTCAGGTTCAGGTACGTGTGCACCTTCCGAAACAAGCCGTCGTCGAACTCGTACACGTATGCGAGCGGCGACTCGATCTCGCACCGCTTCCTTTGCCCCGCACCTTCATTCCCGCGACTACCAGAACTGCGTCCCCGAGGTCACGGGTTTCGGACACCTCGACGCGCAGATCCCAAAGCGAATGCCACTCGTCCCAGTATTGGCGCATCCCTTGCAACCCTCGGAAGGCCCTCATATCGCCCTCCCCCTGCACCATAAACGCGGAGAAGAACTCGCTCTCTGGGTGCCAGTCCTGCACAAACGCATCGAAGTCGCCGCGATCCCAGGCGGCCAGGGACCTGCGCACCGCTTCCACGTTCTCCTGCGACACCGCCTACTCCTCCACCCCCGCAGCTTTGAGGGCTGCGCAACGTTCCCGGAAAGAAGTCCCACCTGCTCAGCTTTCCGTCGCGGAAGGTCGCGATGCCCGCCGCTGGGATGTCCATCTCGACACCGCCACCGCGGCCGCGAATGTGAATCGTGCCCATCGCGACGCACCCGACGTCGCCGAGATCCGCGCACGTCGTCGTAGTGACCCTGGAACACCTCGAACTCGCGGCGTTGTCGGCGAAAAACTTGCGCCACCCCTCGTGGCCGACGAAGGGTCCCTCTACCGCGCTCCCGGCGGCGATGATCACGACGTCCGCAGTGCTGTGGCGCACTGACATCTCCTACATCGCGCACGGTTTGATCGCCGCATCCACCCGGTGAAACAGTTCCACGTTCTCCTGCGACACGGCCTAATCCTCCAGGCCAACTGCTTCGTGACCCTCTTGCCACGAGAGAAAGGTGTGGACCAGGACGAACTTGCCGTCGCGCACGACGCTGTGGATCGCGAACTCCTGGTCGAGCTCAACCCCGCTCGTGCTTCCCCTCATGCTCACGTGCCCCAACCACGAGACGTGGAGTCTCCGAGATCGCGCACCTGGCTCTCGTGGCACTCGAACACGTCCCAAGTGTCCCAAATTGCCGTAATCCCATCGCGCACCTCGTCATAGCCCCGATAGATGGTGCGCTCCACTGCCGCAGGCCGGCGGGCGTCCACTCGACGTCTGGGGCGGCATCCGCGAGCCACAGGTCAACATCGCGTTGGTTCCAGCGTTGACCCCTTTCCGCAACAGCTCCACGTTCTCCTGCGACACCGCCTACTCCTCCAGCCCCACGGCTTTGAGGGCATCAATGCGGGTGGGGAACCATTCGACTCGGATGAGCTTGCCCCCGCGAAACAAGAAAAGAACCCAGTAGTCGTATCGCACCGTCGCTCCGCTGTCCTTGCCTCGCATCTCGCGTACCTGATTGGCAATGACTCGGTCCTGTCCCGCGTCGATCACCCCGGCGAGCTCATAGGTCCCCGGCTCCCACGGGTCTTCGGCCTGAAGGAAGAAGTCCCAGACGGCCTCACGACCCCGAACGGTGGCCGTCTCGGGCCAGTCGCCACTCGGCGAGGCCTCCAGCGTGGGATCGCAGAGTGCAAGCCAGGTATCGCGGTCGCGTTCGCTGAACGCCTCGAACGCTCGCCGCACGATTTCCACGTTCTCCTGCGACACCGTCTACTCCTCCATGCCGAGGTCGAGGAGGGCGCTGTCGCAGGACGGGTACAGCGCGATCCGTGTGACCTTGCCGTCGCTGATCTCAAACACGTTGGCGTTCCGATGCTCTACATCGATGCCGCTGCTCTTGCCGCGAGCGACCTCGCGTATCAGCACAAGCACGCGGGTACGGTCCACCTCGCGGAATGTCTCGGGTTCCGCACGGTATGCGCTCCAGCTTGCGAGCCATGTGCGCCAGGCTTGGGCGATCGCGGGAATCCCGAGGGACCGTCCCGGATCCGGCCCCCCGACAAACACAAGCTCGATCTCGGGGTCGGCCCAGTCGACCCGGCTGTAATCCCCGCGTTCCCAGTCCGCATAGATCGAGCGCACAAGGTCCAGGTTCTCGGACACCGCTACTCCTCCAGCCCCACGGCTTTGAGGGCCTCGGCGCGGTCCAGATACTCATCGGCCCGATCGATCAACCCTCCGTGCAGCCGGTTGAGCGAGTAGACAGCCTGGCTGGCGGACGCTCCGCTGGCCTTTCCTCTGATACCAACTCGAAGCACGGCGAGAACGTGATCGCCGCCGAGGTCGGTGACCTCCTGAACGGTCACCCGATAGTTCTGCGACGCCTCCAAGAGGTGATCGACGCCGCGCACGCAATCGGGCTGACCTTGAAAGGCGACACCCAGCGCGTTGGTCCAGCGCATGTCAGTGTGCATGTAGCCGAGCAGCTCCTTGCTTTCGGGATCGAGTTCGTCGGCTTCCATCGCGTCGGCTATCGGGCGGGGGTTCTCCCAATAGGCGTCAATACGCCTCACGGTCAAGTCGAAGTATCGCTGCACGATCTCCACGTTCTCCTGCGACGCCGCCTACTCCTCCAGGCCCACGGCTTTCAGTGCGTCCTCCGGCCCATGGAACCACTCGTAGCGCATGAGCCTGCCGTCCCGCATGGTGAGGAGTGCGGACTCTCGCCCCTCCACCGTGATGCCACTCGCTCTCGCGGTCGCTCGGTAGGAGAGCACCACAGCCACGTGCTCTCCGACAGCTCTCAACCCCTCGGGTTCCATGTGCCAGGTGGCCCAGCCCTCGAACAGCTTCTCGACGGCAGCGGTGAATGCCGACAGGCCGCGACGTACTCCGGGCTCGATAGCGCCCTCAGGGTTGACGTATTCGATGTCGGGGTCCAGAAGCTCAAGCGGCCCTGGAAACCCGTCACGTCCCCAAGCGTCGTAAAGCCGCCGCACGATCTCCACGTTCTTCTGCGACACCGCCTACTCCACGAGGCCCACGGCTCTGGGGACTTCGGCGTGGCCAAGGTCCAGGTTCTTTGAGGCGGTCACGGGTCGATCCTCTCCAGCTCGTCCTCTGAAATGTCGAGGGCTTCGAGGACCTTCAGGGCATCGCTCCGGGTCGAACGGACGACGCATCTACAGGGCTGGCCGTCGCGCACCGTCCAGGCGTGGAAGAACCCCATCGTCACCGGAATTCCGCTCGTCTTGCCCATGCCCGACACCCTCACTCGCATGATCACGTAGTCGCCCGCTTCGATCGCCTCCAGCGATTCGAACCGCGGGGATTCCCACTCGCCTATCCATCGGGCGAGGCCACTTACGAACGAGTCACGACCGGGGTAGGAGTCGGCATCGGGCATCTCGGGCGGCTGGTGAAGCTCGGCCAGCAGATGCAGCGCTTCCCGCGCCGCGACGACATCGCCGCGATTGAACGCCTCGTACATCGCTCGCACGATCTTCACATTCTCCTGCGACACCGCGTACTCCTCCAGGCCGAGGTCGGCGAACAGGCGGTCGCGGTTCATGTAGATGACTATCTTTGTGACTTTGCCGTCGCCGAGATGGAACAGATAGGCAGCCCTCGACGCGATGTCGGCGAGGTCCAGGCCGCTTGTTCTGCCGTGCCCAGTGAGTCGAACGGGCACGAGCACCCGTTCCTGGTCAATCTCTCTGTAGTCCTCCACCACGTCGCGGAGGTCTTCCCAGGCGTTCAGGGTCTCGCGGAAGCCCTTTGCCATGCCGGCCAGTCCTTTCCAGATGTCCGGAGCAGGCCCGTCGGCGATGACGAACTCGATCTCGGGGTCCGCCCACTCCGCCGAGCGGTAGTCACCGCGCTCCCAATCGGCGAAGATCGAGCGCACAAGGTCCAGATTTTCCGACATCGCCTACTCCTCCAGCCCCACGGCTTTGAGGGCCTCGGCGGGGTCGTTGAACCACCGAAAACGGATGACCTTGCCGTCTCGGACGTCGAAGACATATCCCTGCTCGGCATCGATCGGAACCGCCTTGGCGGTGGTGTGACCAGCGACTCGTGCTCGCACCGCGATCTGGTTGCCTGCGTCGTGGAACTCGAGCGCCGAGACCTCATAGTCGCCGTACACATCGCGCACCCCGCGTACGGCTCGTGCAAACCCGTCATAGCCGCGCCGTGTGCCAGGTTCGACGGCATAGGGCGGGTTTACCCACTCAATGGTCGGGTCCATCAGCGCCGGTACGACGCCGACGCCATCCCGCTGCCAGACCTCGGAGAGACTCTTCACGATCTCCACGTTCTCCTGCGACACCGCCTACTCCTCCAGGCCGAGGTCGGCGAGGGCGCGGTCGCGGTGGAAGTAGATGACCATCTTCGTGACCTTGCCGTCGCGAACATGCAGGAGATTCGCGCCACCGGTCCGCATCTCCCCGAGCTCCATTCCGCTGGCCTTTCCGCGTCCGGTGCGGTGGTCGAACACGAGCACTCGCTCGTCGTCAAGCTCGCGGTACTCCTCCGCCACGACCCCGTAGTTCTCCCAAGCACCGAGGAACTCGCGCCAGCCCTCAGCCATCCCGGCCATACCCGTGAAGCTGCCTGGGTTCGGTCCATCGGCGAACACGTACTCGATCTCTGGGTCCGCCCAATCGGTTTCGCCGAAGTCGCCGCGTTCCCAGGCCGCGAAGATCGAGCGCACGAGGTCCAGGTTCTCCGACACCGCCTACCCCCGTTCCTCGCGCGAGGCGTTCGGCGGCAGCACGGGCCTCGTCGACGTCGGTGTACATCGCCTGACTTGCGACCACGCCCTCGATCCATATCGCGACGCTTGCGAAGCGCATCTGCACGCGACCGGCTGCTCCCAACCGGACGGCCTTGTTGGAGGCCCACGGCGAAGGTGACTCCGTTGCCGAGGTCGAGAATCTCCTCGGGTTCGACCTCGTACTCCTCGTAAGCGCTGGTGCAGTCTTCAAAGAAGCCCCGGATCGCTGCCACACCCTCGAAGCTGGCACCCATGCCCATTGAGTCCAATACAGCATCGGGAGCGTAGAAGCTCGCGATCGCGTCAAACTCGCGCTTGTTCGCGGCCTCAAAGAATCTGCGGGCAAGCTCCACCAGGTCGGGGGTCGTGGACTCCTCAGCCACCGCCTAACCCCGTTCCTTCGCGAGGCGTTCGGCCGCAGCTCGGGCCTCGTCGGTCGTGGCGTAGTCGGTCCATTGCGACACGGCTCCGCCCGAGTGCGTGGCCACGACCGCGAATCGCAGATGGACTTCGGCGCTCGTGCCACGAAGACGACCCGTGATGGTTGCGGGGAACCAGACCACCCCGTTGCCGAGGTCATGGACCTCATCGGAAGCAAACGTCCGCTCGTCGTAGGAGCCGTTGAAGTCCTCCACGTAGCCGCGAATCGCGTCCCGGCCCTCGAAGCGTCCCACTCCTGTCAGAAAGACCGCATCAGGCGCGAAGTAGCGAATAAGAGCACCTGCGTCGATGCCGCCCACAGCGTCCGAAAGGCGCCGCACAAGCTCCACTGGGTCAGGGGTCCTGGACTCCTCAGACATGTCAGCCGTGCAGCCACGCTAGGGCGTGACGAGGTCCTCCAGCTCGTAGATGGTGACGTCGGCGTCGATGGGAGCGCCGACCGCTTGGATCACGGGCGCGAGAAGTTCCTCGTCGAAGCGTCGCGCGTACTCATGTGAGTCCCAGATCTGCGCAACGTGAACTCTCCCGTCTCTCTCGCTGACGCCATGCATGATGAGGCCGAGCGGATGCTTCCGGTCGATGTCGAGCATCGAGCGCATCGCTTCGTAGGTCTTCCGGTCCACGCCACGGCTGACGATTCTGAGGATGGTCGCCGTGCCCCCTTTCGTTGTGTTCGCCGAGCTTACGTCGATCGGTGGGTCCGCCCGTCAAGTATCCCGCCCAGAGCAGGACCGTGCGAGGGACGCAGACACCCCGGCGCCCCTCGAACCCTTGGGAGGCATCTAGCCGACGCCGCCCGAGTCATGATTTCCGTACCCAAGGGTTCGGCTAATGGGGGGAGGGGTGTCCTGATGGCTGCGGAAAAGTTCTCGAAGGTCCGGAAGTAGGGTGCGATCGCTGCGTTCGTGGCGTCGAGACCACGGATAAGCTCTCCATCTGGGGCGACGTCCGTCCAGTCGGACACGCAGTCGGGATCGAACCACTCAGGGGGAAACTCGAGGCGAGCGTTGACCTCCTCGTAGATGCGCCGCACTCTCTCAACGTTCTCCTGCGACACCGCCTACTCCTCCAGCACGCTTTGAGGGCTTCGCGGCGACGCAGGTAGCCCACACTCCTAGTCGCCTTGCCTGCCTCATACCAGGTGACGGCCACCCACCGAAGCGTGACGGGTGCTCCCGAGCGGACGCCCTGGCCGACAAGCCTGACTCGGGCCACCACGTAGTCCTCGCTGTCGGCAAGGATCTCCTGAGTTTCGTAGCGCGAGTCCCTCGTCCATCCCCTCGAAGATGTCTCTGACCCAATCGCGCACGCCCTCTGCGCCGTAGTAGGTCTTGTCCGTAACCGCAGTCGCCGCGTTTTCGACTCTGAAGCCCGGCGCAAGAATCTCAGCAGCCAACTCGTCCGCGAGAGCGCGGGCGTTTATCGCCGCGATGGCCCGCTCGTGGAGTGCAATGTTCTCCTGCGACACCGGCTACTCCTCCAGCCCGAGGTCGGCAAGGGCGCGCGACATCCAGTAGGCGACGATTCGAGTGACCTTTCCGCCACGAACCTGAAAGAGGTTCGCTCCCTCCCCGGCAACATCCCCGACGTCCAATCCGCTCGTCTGCCACGTCCGCTGGGGTGGAAGAACACGAGGGTGTGCTCGTCGTCGAGCTCGCGGTACTCGTCAGCCTCGGGCCGCCAGTCTTCCCAGGCATTGAGGATCGACGGGCGCCTCGATCAACCCGTCCAGCCCCTCCAGCGGCCCGGCTCAGGTCCGCCGTCAACCACGAACTCAATCTCTGGATCGACCCACTCGCCGGATCCGCCGAAGTATTCGCCACGTTCCCGGCCTACGACTTTGAGGGCCTGTTGCTTGGTGTTGAAGTAGTCGATGCGAACGACCGCTCCGCCACGGGTCCCATAGACCATTGCGTCCTGTCGCTCGACGGTGATGCCGCTGACTCGCCCAGTCGCTCTCATACGCAGCACGGCGACCACGCGGTCACCAGCGTCGATGAACTCCTCGGACTCCATGCTGGAGTCCGACCAGGCGTCCAGCCAGTCTTGAAGCCAACGGACATAGCCTTGGTGGCCGCGATACGGGCCTGCGTCGATGAGGTCGTGGTCATAGATCTCGATCTCCTCATCGAGCAGGCTCCAATCCGGGGCCGCGACTTCCTCGAAGTGTGCGAAGGCTTTCTGCGCCAGCTCCACGTTCTCCCGCGACACCGCCTACTCCTCCAGCCCCACGGCTTTGAGGGCCTCGTCCCTGGTGTCGTAGACCCGGAGCCGCCAGAGCTTGCCTCCACGCACGGTCCACACGTGCGACTGGCGTGTCTCGACCGGGGCGCCGCTTCGCTTTCCATGTCCCCACACGCGCATGACCGCAACCACGTCGTCCCCGGCGTCGACCCATTCCTCGACCTCCGACCCCAACTCGCCCCAGGAGGCGAGCCAGTCACGCCAGAACTCCTGGACGCCTGTGAGGCCCCGAAAGACACGATCGTCGAGCCCGAAAGGCCCTTGAATCTCCACGTCGGGGTCATAGAGGGGAAAGAGCGCGTCGTTGTCGTGGCGGCTGGACGCCTCCCATGCTTCGCGCACCACTTTCACGTTCTCCTGCGACACCGCCTACTCCTCCAGCCCCACGGCTTTGAGGGCCTCGTCAGCGGACGGAAAGACCCGCTGGCGCACGATGAGCCCGTCACGGACCTCGAATACGGAGCCAACGTCCAGCGAATAGAGGTTCTCGTCCGTTTCGACCTCGCGATTGGTCATCTCCAACGTCGCGAGAAAGCGGTCCGGCGTGCGAGCCTCCAGCGAGGTCAGCCGGACCGACCGCTTTTGGCCGTCGGCCTCAGCGTGCTTCGCGGCGAATTGACGCGCTCCCTCCTTGCCTCTCAGGGCTGCACCACCTGGAAGCTCGATGACCGCATCGTCAGCGGTAAAGGCCGCAGCCCCGCTTCCATCCGCGGCCGACACCGCCTCCACATAGCCGCGTATCACGTCATCGGGACTGGCCATGGCTCGATCCTCTCAGAATCTGCATCCCATAGCTCTCGAGTCCTGAGCCAGCATGACGCCGACGTTCTCCTGCGACACGGCCTACTCCTCGAACCCTATGGCTCCGAGGGCGTCGGTGCGAGTGTCGAAGCCCTCCATGCGCACGATCATGCCATCGTGGATAGTCAGCACCTGCGCTTCGTGCTGGTGAATTTCGCCTCTGCCGTCCTTGAGCCGCGCGTGAACGGTGCACGGCACGACCACGTGGTCCCCCGCGTCGATGAACTCGTCGGCGCTCACGGCCCACCAGTCCCACGCCTTTACCCACTCTCGCGTCGCGGCGCTGATCTCGGAGATGCCCTTGAAGGTCTCGCTCCCGCCACGCACCACCCGCACGCTCCCGGACCAGTGCCACTCCACGTCCGGCGAATAGACCTCACTCATCGAAAAGAAGTCGCCCTGCTCCCATGCGGCAAAGAGGCGCCGCACTACCTCCACGTTCTCCTGCGACATCGCCTACTCCTCCAGCCCCACGGCTTTCAGAGCATCGTGGCGGTCGCCAAACCACTGGAGGCGGAGAATCCTCCCCTCGCACAGCGTGCACACGGCGTACCACGTCTCACGCAGCTCGACGCTGCTCGACCTCGCTCTCCCACGCTCGCTCTGTGCGACGACGACTTGGTCTCCCGCGTCGATGAACTCCTCGGGCTCGGTGCGGTGGTTCTCGAACGCGCCCATGTAGTCCTGCATGGACTCCATGGCGGCGGCATACCCGCGATAGGTCCCAGACTCCGTGAACTGGACGCCGCTGCGCACCATCTCGAAGTCGGGATGCATGAGGCCGCGAACAGCCGCAAACCCGCCCTCACGGAATGCCTCCCATGCCCGCTGGACGATCTCCACGTTCTCCTGCGACACCGGCTACTCCTCGAGGCCCACGGCTCTGAGGGCCTCGGGGCGGTTGTTGTAGTAGTCGAGGCGAACGACCTTTGCGTCTCGCAACGTGTACACCTGGGCGTCTTCGCGGTCGGTTTGTATTCCGCTGCCCAGTCCCGTTGTCGTCATGCGCATGAATACGACGACCGAATCGCCTGCGTCGATGAACTGCTCGACATCGATGCTCCACTCGGCCCATGCGGCTCCCCAGTCCTCAAGCCAGCGGGCAACGCCCTCGTGCCCCCGATAATCGCCCTGATCCGGGGTGTCGTGGTCGTAGACCTCAACACCCTCGTCATAGACATCCCAGGGCGGCTCACCAGTGGCGAAGTACTGCTCAAAGCCTCGCTGAATGAACTCCACGTTCTCCTGCGACACCGCCTACTCCTCCAGGCCCACGGCTTTGAGGGCTTCGGCCATGTCGCGGCAAAGCCGCCATTGAAGGATAAGCCCATCGCGAAACGTCACCAACCCCACATTTCGAGCCGCGACCTCGATCCCGTCTCGACCCCAAAGGCGGGTTCGGTCGCGCACGATGACGTAGTCGCCGTGCTCGATGAACGCCTCTGGGGTGGACTCGATGCGATCGAACGACTCGTAGAACGTGCCCCAGAAACGTGCTGTCCCCTCGCGCCCACGATAGATGCCAGCCTCAACTCCTCGGGAACGCGACCAATCGACCTCGACATCGGGATGCGCGTCACGAACGGCGGCGTCGATTTCACGGCGGTTGAATGCCTCGATCACCCGACGGACCACCGCAACGTTCTCCTGCGACACCGCCTACTCCTCCAGGCCGAGGTCGGCGAACGCTCGCTCGCGGTCCCAATACAACGCGAGTCGGCGCACCAGGCCGCCGTCGATGTCAAACACGGATGCGTTCCTGACGGACATACTTGCGATCTCCAAGCCGCTTGCCCTGCCGCGTCCGCTGAACTGAAGGAGCACGAGAACGCGCCGCGCATCGATCTCGCGGTACTCCTCCACATGGGCGGCGAAGTCCTCGTAGGCGGAGAGGAAGCCTTTCCACACTCGTGCCATACCGGCCAGGCCGATCCCGCTGTCGGGCGCAGGCCCGTCCACCAACACGCACTCGATCTCGGGGTGCGCCCACTCGGCGGCGCCGAAGAACTCGCCGCGCTCAAAGTGGTCGCGGTACAGCGAGCGCACGAGCTCCAGGTTCTCCGACACCGCCTAATCCTCCAGGCCGAGGTCGGCGAGCGCGTGATCTCTGTCCAAATACTGGACGACCCTTGTGATCTTGCCATCGTTGATTTCGAACAGAGTTGCTCCCTTGGTGTGGAGCTTCCCGATATCGACGCCGCTGGCCTTGCCGCGCCCAGTGAGACGGAAGCTCACGAGGACGCGCTCCTCGGCGAGTTCGCGGTAGTCATCCGCTACGACGCCCCAATCGAGCCACGCACCCAAGAAGTCGCGGAAACCCTCGGCCATACCATCGGTGCCGGCCCATCTACCGGGCGACGGGCCGTCGGCGTACTCGTACAGCATCTCCGGGTGCGCCCAGTCCGACGAGCCGAAGTCGCCCCGTTCCCAGTCCGTGTAGATCGAGCGCACGAGCGCCAGGTTCTCCGACACCGCCTACCCCCGTTCCTCGGCGAGGCGCTCGGCGGCAGCACGGGCCTCGTCGATGTTTGGCCGCAGGGTTACCAGCACGGGGTCGTGGGCTCCTCGGACATTGCCCGCCCAGTATCCCCTCTACGGCAACACGAGGGACGATCCACATGAGCACCGCCCTACTCCTCCAGCGGCACGGCCCTTGCCGCCACCACAAGCCCGGCTCGCCAGCCGGGCGCGCGGCCTCCGGCGGGCGGGCGAATCGACTCAACGGGGATACCGCTGCGCGTGATCACCCACGCGATCACCGCGTTCGAGTTCCACATTTCGCCCGTCCGAAGCTCATCGCGACCCCATACGGGGGTTGGAACCTGTGCAACGAGGTCAAGCACGCGCCGTGCGCGAGGCTCGTCTTCACTCAATCGCACCGGGCTTTCAACAGTCTCGGCGACATCAGGAATGTTGCCGTTGTGCCAGAGACGGATCTCGTATCGGAAGATCCTGAATCGCCCGGCCCAACGACTGCCAACTGCGCCTTCGGCTACAACGCCACGATCGTCGCCGCTGAGGTCCGCGACGGGCGTCTGCTCGATGACGAATCGCTCGCCTCCTACGTGGAGCTGAAGGGCCGAGTGATATAGGTCGCATGCCGGCCGTCGCTGGAACCGTGCCGCGACTGCCTCAAAGACACGACCGTTGAGCCTCACGAAATGGCCTCCGGCCCCGAGGGGCAGCCAGTAGAGGTCAACCGCGGCGCCTCGTGGTGGCGCATCCGGGTTCTCCTGCGACATCGCTACTCCTCCAGGCCCACCGCTTTGAGTGCCTCAGCTTCCCGCGTGAAGATTTGCCACTCGACGATCTTCGCGGCGTGTACGGAGAACACGAAGGCAAACGGCATCTCGACATCTACCCCGCTGCCCTTGCCCCGGCCGTGCTGGATTGTCGTTACGAGCACTCGCTCGCCCATGTCGACGACGCGCACGACGTCGAGGTGAAAATCGTCCCATTGCTCAGGCCAGATGCCGAAGGCTTCACGCACACCCGCGTGACCGTATTGCTGCTGGGATACCCCCAGCAGCTCGGCAGACTGGATGATCTTCACGTTCTCGTCGCAGGAGCGCAGGATGCCCTCAATGTCGCCTTCCTCAAAGGATCTGAAGGCCGCTAGCACCAGCTCCACGTTCTCCTGCGACACCGCCTACTCCTCCAGGCCGAGGTCGGCGAGCGCGCGGTCGCGGGACCAATAGCCAACCAACCGGGTCACTTTGCCGTCGTCGATCTGAAACAGATAGGCCACCTGCGTCCCTACTTGGCCGAGGTCCAGCTCGCTCGTCCTGCCACGGCCTTGAAAGCGGGCAAGCACCAATACGCGCTCGCTGTCGAGCTCGCGGTACGCGTCCACCGCGGTCCGCAAGTCTTGCCAGGCGTTCGCGTACTCGCGCCACGACTCGCCCATCGCGCGGCGCCCGGTCCAAGTGCCGGGGGACGGGCCTTCGGGCCACACGTATTCGATCTCGGGGTGTGCCCATTCCGTGGAGCTGAAGTCGCCGCTCTCCCAGCCCGCGCAGATCGAGCGCACGAGGTCCAGGTTCTCGGACATCGCCTACTCCTCGAGGCCGAGGTCGGCGAGGGCCCGCTCGCGGTCCCAATAGGTGACGAGCCTCGTGACCGTGCCGTCGTGGATCTCGAACAGGTTCGCCCCGTCCGTCGACAGCTGCCCGAGTTCCAATCCGCTCGTCCTGCCGCTCCCGACGCCCCGGCAGAACACGAGGATGCGCTCACGATCGAGTTCGCGGTACTCGGTCGCCTCGATGTGCCACTCCTCCCAGGCAGCCAGCCAGCCGCGCATCGGCCCAGCCAACGCGGCCATGCCGGTCCCGCTGCTGGGTTCGGGTCCCCCGACGTAGGCCCAAGTGATCTCGTGATGCAATCCCGCTGTGCGCCCGAAGTCTCCGCGTTCCCAGTCCGCGTAGATCGAGCGCACGAGGTCCAGGTGCTCGGACACCGCCTACTCCTCCAGCCCCACGGCTTTGAGGGCCTCCTCCTTGGAGCCAAAGTCCTCCCATCGCACGATCTTGCCGTCACGAAAGTCGAATATGCCGCCCGTTGGGATGTCCGTCTCGATGCCGCTGCCCTTCGCTCGGACGTGGATCACACCCCAGGCTAGGACCCGCTCGCCAAGGTCGAGAAACTCGTAGTGCAGATCGAACTTCTCAAACACCTCTTCGGTGTCCGCGTTGAATCTTTCGATACCCGCGATCCCGCGATAGTCACCCTCGGTGGCGGATCGAAGTGGTACGTACTCCACATCGGGGTGGTAGTACAACCGTGGATTCACCTCGCTGATCCCGACCCGATTGGCCTCCTCCATGCCACGACGCAACAGCTCCACGTTCTCCTGCGACACCGCCTACTCCTCCAGGCCGAGGTCGGCGAACGCTCGCTCGCGGCTCCAGTAGAGGACCAGCCTGGTCACGCTGCCATCGCGGATGTGAAACACATTCGCCCCCGCGGGCCGCGTCTGCGCGAGCTCCAACCCGCTCGCCTTACCTTGCCCGCTCCAGCGGGCGAGCACGAAGACGCGTTCGTCGTCGAGCTCGCGGCACTCAGATATCTCGACCCTGACGCTCTCCGAGGCGCTTAGAAAATCGCGCCATTGCCTGCCCATGTCACCCAGGCTCGCCGATCCTGGCGTGGGTCCGTCGGCGAACACGATCTTCATCTCGGGATGGGCCCAGACAGTCGAGCTGAAATCGCCGCGCTCCCAGCCCGCGTAGATCGAGCGCACACGGTCCAGGTTCTCCGACACCGCCTACCCCCGTTCCTCGGCGAGGCGTTCGGCGGCAGCGCGGGCCTCGTCGGTCGTCACGTAGTCGGTCCATTGCGACACGACACCGCCCGCGTGCGTGACTACCACCGCGAATCGCAAGTGGACCTCGGCGCTCATGCCACGAGGACGACCAGTCACTACTGCGGAGAACCAAACCACCCCGTTGCCGACGTCGTGTACGTCACCGAGCGCAGAAAACAGTATCTCGTCGTACGAACTCCCGAAGTCCTCAAGGTAGCTCCGAATGGCGTCCCGGCCCTCGAATCGTCCTACGCCGGTCAGAAAGACCGCGTCGGGCGCAAAGAGACGAACAAAAACATCCCCGTTGACGCGACTGGCAGCGTCCAAGAGTTGCCGCACCAGCGCGACCAGGTCGGGGGTCGTGGACTCCTCAGACATCGCCCGCCCAGTATCCCCCAGTAGTCACGCCGCCGGACGCCACGCGAGCGATGTCGGCCCGATCCGGGGCGGCGCGGCCAGCCCGCCCGAGTAGCAGGACGCCCCAGCGGCCACCGCAGCCGCCCTCGATCCGAGCGAATCGTCATGATGCCCGCCCATGCGGCAGATCGAGAAGGAACTCAGCACTAAGAAGGCCCGCGAGGCGGTCGTTGCAGACGCCTTGCAGTCGATGACGGTCCCACTTGCTCGCCACGGCTATGTACTTGACACGCACACCGACACGGCGCTGACCAGGTTCTCCGACATCGCCTACTCCCCCAGCCCCACGGCTTTGAGGGCCTCGTCACGGCTTCCAAGCATGTCGATTCGAATGATCCGCCCGCCTCGGAACGTGAAGATCACGACGCCGGGACTTTCGACCTTGGCCTTGCTCAGACGGCCCTCGACGGTGGACTTGTTCACGACGATGACGGATTCACCCGCGTCTATCGCCTCCATGATGTCGGATCGGAAGCCGCGCGAGAATGTTGTGTAGAAGTCGTCAAAGAACCGCTCCACGGCTGCTGCGCCGACAACGGTTCCCGGTGTGATGAAGGACTCGGCTGTGACGCGCAACACGATGTCGGCGTCGTAAAGGTCGAGGAAGGCTCGCGGGTTTCCCCCGTTCAATGCCTCGGTCGCGCGACGGACAACCTCCACATTCTCCTGCGACACCGCCTAATCCTCCAGGCCGAGGTCGGCGAGAGCGCGGTCGCGGTCGAAGTAGACGACGTGCCGAACAACCTTGCCGTTGCGGATTTGCCAGAGGGTCGCGCCATCCGTTCGTATGCCCTCGGAAGCGCCGATCCCGCTTGCTTTGCCTCTCCCAGCGAAGGCACTGAGCACAAGCACCCGTTCGTCGTCGATCTGTCGAATTTCCTCGACAACAATGCTGTTGTCCGTGTACGCCGCAAGTACCTCGGACCAGGCTTTGGCCATAGCGGCGCGGCCTTTCCAGACGCCCGAATCAGGTCCGCCGACAATCGCATACTCGATGTAGGGGTCCGCCCAATCGGCGGAGCTGAAGTCACCGCGTTCGTGAGCTGCGCTGATCGAGCGCACAAGGTCCACGTTCGCCGACACCGCCTACTCCTCCAGGCCCACGGCTTTGAGGGCCTTCTCCTTGGAGTCGAAAACCTCCCAGCGCACGATCCTCGCATCTCTGAACTCGACCACGGAGCTGACTGGGATGTCTGTGTCGATGCCACTCTGTCTGGCTCGAACATGGATCGTACCCCACGCCAGCACCCGCTCGCCCAGGTCGAGATACTCGTAGTGCGACTCGAATGCCTCGAATGTCTCCTCGGTGTCGGCGACGAACCTCTCGATGCCCGCGATGCCGTGATATGCACCCTCGGTCGCGGTTCGGAGCGGAAGGAACTCAACTTCGGGGTGAAAGAACGAGCGAAAGTCCATCTCGTTCGTTTTACCCCAATTCATGCCGTCACTGATACGCCGCAACAGGGCCACGTGTTCCTGTGACATCGCTACTCCTCCACGCCCACGGCTTTGAGGGCTTCGGCGTGGTCGAGGTAGACGCGCAAGCTCACGATCTTTCCGCCTCGCAGGGTCCAGAGCGCGTAGTGGTTGCGGTCCACGGTGACACCGCTTGCCCGACCGACCCCGTGTTCCTTGACGGTGACGAGTACTTGATCTCCGTAGTCCTTGGTTTCTCCGGGCTGAAACTCGAAATCACGAAATGGTGCGAGCCAATTCCGAAACGCCGTGCGGACACCATCATGTCCCTGGTAGAGCGAGGGGGAATCGAGGCCGAGCCCGCCATGTCGAAAGTCGAACTCGATGTCGAGCGCGTAAGCCGCAAGGGCTGCGGCACTGTCACGGCGCGCAAACGCGTCATAGACGCCCCGCACGACCTCCACGTTCTCCTGCGACACCGCCTACTCCTCCAGACCGAGATCGGCGAGAGCGCGGTCGCGTTCCCAGTAGATGACCAGCCTCACGACCTTGCCATCGCGGATGAGGAGCACGTCGGCCCCCTCGGAGCCCGCCAGATCCTCTATCTCCATACCGCTGACCCTGCCACGTCCGGTGCGGCGGATGAGCGCGAGGACACGCTCCTCATCGAGCACGCGTATCTCTTGTAGATCGATCCGGAAGTCCTCCCACGAGTCCAGGAAATCCCGCCACGCACTGGCAAGCGCGGTCACCCCCGACAACCCACCTGGGTCCGGCCCGCCTATGACGAGGACCTCGATGTCGGGGTGCAGCCACTCCACCTCGCCCCGAAAGTCGCCGCGCCCCCTCGCGGCGTAGATCGAGCGCACTACATCCACGTTCTCCGACATCGCCTAATCCGCCAGCCCCACGGCTTTGAGGGCTTGCTGACGCGTCTCGAACTCTTGAATGCGGAGCACCGTTGCGTTACGCATGGTGTAGACCCAGACGCGGGCGAGTTCGAGGTCCAACCCGGTCCGCGTGGAATGGCCATGCGAGGTGAAGTGGACGATCAGTTGGTCCTCGCTCACATCGATGAACTCCGTGGCTTCCATGACCATGGAATCCCACGAACTCGCCCAGATCTCATAGGCGCGGCGGACGCCCTCCGGCCCCAGGTAGATCCCGGCGTCCATGCGCCCCCCGGTCGTCAGGTCCATTTCCCCGTCTGGCGCCATCGCGGCGTATGCAGGCTCGTTGTCGCCTCGCTTCACTGCCTCCCACATTCTCCGCACGATCTCCAGGTTCTCCGACATGCCTATCCCCGTTCCTCGGCGAGGCGTACGGCGGCTGCACGAGCCGCGTCGATGTCGTTGTAGTTGGTCATGCGCACGACCTTGCCGTCCTCCCACACGCTGACGGCTGCGTGGCGCAGCTGGACCTCGCCCTGGCTGCCGACAGGACGGCCCTTCTGAACGACCACGCGAAAGCCGACTCCATTGCCGAGGTCGACCGTCTCCTCGGCCTCGAACGCGAACACCTCGTAGGAGGCCCACCAGTCCGCGATGAAGCCACAAGCTGCCGCTCGCCCCTCGAAGACGCCCATACCGACAGGCGCCATGTCGTACACGGCCTGCGGCGCGTAGAAGGCGGATCATCGCATCCAGATCACGTCTATGAGCGGCCGCCGTGAGGCGGTGCTGCAGCTCCACCAGGTCGGGGGTCGACTCCTCAGCCATCGCCCGGCCAGTATCCCGCAGGCGCCAGAGAGGGTCTCGAGCAAGATCGTCGTGCCGGCCGGGGTACGTGCCCGAGGGGGAGCGAAGTCGCTACGAGCAGGCCGAGTGCCTACTTCTCCAGACCCGCGGCCTGGAGCGCCTCGCGATACGTGAGGAAGCTGCGCACCTCGATCACCTTGCCATCCCGAAAGCTCCACACCTGACCGAGACGTTGCTCGACGGGAATCCCGGTGGAGCGACCCCTGGCACTGAGGCGGACGGCGGCCACCACCGACGCGCCCGCGTCGCGGAGCCGGACCGGGTCGAAACGGATCTGGTCCATCGCGTCGCGGAACGAGTCGAAGTAGCGGCGTACCCCGTCGTGGCCCCTGTACGCGTCGGGCTCGGGGGAGAGCTCGGGGCCCACGATCGTTTCAAAGTCGGGGTGCAGCAGGGCGAGGATGTGGTCCATCTCCCCGCTGCTGAAGGCCGCGTTCACCTGCCGCACGAGTTCCACGTTCGCCTGCGCCATGTACCCATGTAAACGCCCGGGATGGCGGGCGTGTGAGGTTGCGCGCGCCTAATCCTTCAGGCCGAGCTCGGCGAAGGCGAGGTCACGATCCCAGTAGTTGACACGCCGCGTGACCCGTCCCCCGCGGACGTGGAACACGCTCGCTCGAAGCTGCTCGATCTCGATGCCACTGCTCTTGCCGCGGCCGCTCTGGCGCGTGAGCACGAGGACGCGCTCGTCATCGAGCTCGCGGTACTCCTCGGCTTCGACGCGGTAGTCCTCCCACACGTCCAGGAACGCCCCGATCGGAGGTCCGGCGTCGGCCAGCCCGGTGTGGCTGCTCGGCTCCGGCCCGCCCACGGTCACGAACTCGATCTCGGGGTCCGCCCAGTCGGACCACTGCTCGGGCATCAGTTCTCCGCGTTCCCAGCACGCGACGATCGAGCGCACGAGATCCAGGTTCGCCGACACCGCGCGCCTCCCGCTATCGCTCCACGCCCACTGCCTCGAGCGCTTCATTCCAGCCCGCATAGGCCCGGACCTCGCCGAACGCGCCGTCGCGGAAGTCGGAGACGACCAGGCCCAGAGGCTGGCTGATCGGCTGCCCGGAGTCCTTGATGCGTCCCGTCATGTGGACCAGCGCGAGCACGCGATCGTCCACGGCGAGGACCTCCTCGACGTCGTAGTCGAGGTCGTCGAAGTTCTCGGAGAAGCCGGCCACCAGGCGGCGCAGGCCTTCGTGCCCCCGATATGCATCTGCCTCGAGCCAGCGGTCGGTCGTGTACCAGGCGGCGTCGGGCGTGAAGCACGACAGGGCCTCCTCGAAGCCGTCGGCGCTGAAGGCCTCAAAGGCCCGCCTCACCAATTCGACGTTGTCCTGTGACACCGCGGCCTACCGCTCCAGTCCCAGGGCCTTCATGGCCTCGGCCGGATCGGAGTACATCTCCATCCGCGTCTGTATGCCGTCCCGGATCGTGTACACCTGACCGAGCACCATGTCGACGGGCACCCCGGTGGAGCGGGAGCGGCCGTGCTGGCGGAGTATCACGAGCACGCGGTCCTCGCCGGCGTCGTGGATCGCCTCGACCTCCATCCGCCAGTCGTCGAAGGGCTCGGTCCATTCGCGTATGAACCGGCGTGCCTCCTCGACGCCCTCGTAGATCGTCTGCTCGGGCCAGCCGTGGAACATCGACATGTCCCACACGAACTCCGGCGCGATCAGGTCCTCCCGGAAATCACCCTCGGCCTGAAAGTGCTCGAGGGCGCCCCGCAGCAGCTCGACGTTCTCCTGTGACACCGGCTACCCCTCGAGCCCCGTGGCCTGCATAGCTTCACCCTTCGTCTGAAACAGGGTGATGCGGACGACCAACCCACCGCGAACTCCCACCACGGCCGCCCCCAGGGCTTCGATCTCTACGCCGCTTGCCCTTCCCACGCCGCGCATGTTGGCCACGACCACGACCTGGTCGGGTGGCGCCTCGATCAGCTCCCGCGCCTCGAAGGTCGCGCCGGTGAGGCCCTCCCGGCGGCTCGACATCCAGGCTCGCCACGCCTCGGGGCCGCTGTAGACGCCGTGGTCGGGGGCTTCCGAGCGCGACCAGTCGAGCACGGCCTCGGGATCGACCATCGCCAGCGCGCCGTCCAGCTCCTGCTCGTTGACGAGTTGGAGGAATCGCCCGACGAGCTCCACGTTCGACCCGGCCACGTTCACCTGCCGATGGCGTGAAGGGCTTCGGCACGGCTCGGATAACCGACCGTTACGCGAAGGATCAGTCCGTCCTCGAACTCATAGACCTCGGCGTAGGTCTGATCGACCGAGAGCCCGCTGCCCGTGCCCCGTGCGTGCCATCTGGTTACACACACGACAGCGTCACCGGCGTCGATGTACTCCTCTACGTGTGCGTTGAACTCCTCGAAGGAGTTCTTCCAACCCTCGAGGGTTTCGCGGATCGCCTGGGTTCCGCGTATACGGGCGGGGACGTCCGGAGGGTGGTTGAGGTCGTGCCATTCGACATCGGGGTGGTAGCGGGCGAGGGCGTCGTCCACGTCCCCACGGTTGAAGGCCTCGTTGCTGAGCCTGATGGCGTCGACGTTCTCCTTGGACATCGGGCGGCCACTGCACCCTAGCCGCAGGCCCGTACGGCCGATCCGAAACCTTGCTCGTGATGGCATACGAGCCGACGGCAGGTCCTCGAGTAAGCAGCAGCGGCGTTCGCCCCGAGATGGCCGCTGCCGTGGCCGGTGGGAGCCGCTCCTTCTCCCAGGGGCGCCGGCTCGCGAGGCATCCTTGCCACAGTCCACGATGGCGGTGCTCCGCGCAAGGGAAATGTGGCCGCAGTTTGCGTGAAAGTCAAGCCCTGCGAGCGCGAGTACCGTCTGCCCCGGCCGTTGCTCTTGCGTAAGCGGAGCGCGATCAGCCGCGTCTTCCATGAGTTGGATGACGCGCTCCTCGAGGATCATCGGCCGCGGGGGCGGGAATCATGAGCGTCGGCGTTGCCGGCCCGGAGCACCGCTCCCGCGGTGCTCACGCCTGCTCCGCCAGCCCGACCGCGACGACCGCTTCGTCGTGATCGAGGTAGCCGCGAATGCGCATGATCGAGCCGTCGCGGATGTCGAAGGCCATGCCCAGGGAGGAGTCCACCGTCGCGCCGCTGGTCAGCCCGCGGCCCTCGAGCCGACCGAGCAGCAGGACGAGGCCGTCCCCCTGCAGGTAGCGCCCCGGGGTCACGCGGAAGTAGTGCCAGGCACCGGCGAGAAGGTCGAAGTAGGCGGCCACCCCGTCAGGTCCGCGGAAGCTGTGTCCCTCGACCGCGATCATCGAGGGGAGCCATTCGAACTCGGGCGCCGTCAGCGACGTGAAACGCTCGACCTCACGGGCGTTGAATGCCTCTACGGCCTGTTCGACGATGATCAGGTTGCCCTGGGACACGGCTTCCTCGATTCGGGTGTGCCGGTCATTCTGCTGGCTCGCCGGATTGTCCCCGGCCCAGCGGCCGGAGGAGGTCGTGCCGTCGCGGCGTGCCGGTCCGCGGCCCCCGTCCCCGACCCGATGCGACATCCGGATGATGTCGTTTCCAACCTTCGCTACAGCGCCACGTTCTTATATCTGAGGGCGGGGGAACCGCCGGTTTCTGCAGCGCGCTACCCGGTGCGCGGGGAGGTTTGGCCGCGCCCCCCAAAGGGCCTCGCATTTCCCGCTCCCCCGTCCTCACCTCAAGAAAGGGCAGAGCGGAGGCGAAAAGTTCACCTCCGCTCCAGCCCCGGCACGCAAGGGGGAATCGTGCCTTGCGGACCACCCCTCAGGGCCCGCCACCCGTTGGAACCGTGCGGTGGCGCCCCACAGCGCGGGCCGGGTCCGATATCCCCCAACCGTGCTAGGTCAGCGGCACCGCGGGCTGGCCGGGACGGACCGCCTCGTGGCACCCCGGGGCCCCCGATCGGCACCCCGGTGACCTGGATCTCCGGATCAGGCCCCGGAGGTCGCCGGGCTTCGGGCCGGAGTACGATCAGCGCCATGATCCTGTACACGTGCTCCCTCAAGAAGGCGGCCGGCGGAATCCCCGCGCCGCTGGGCCACCCCTGCGGGCGCGCCGCCAAGGCGCTCGACGACGCCGGCCAGAGCTATGAGATCAAGACCGTGAAGGGCGGCAGTCTGCGCCCCTGGACGTGGCCGTCGCGCGCTCGCGACAGGGCCGAGGTGGAGAAGCTCAGCGGCCAGCGGGCCGTGCCCATCCTCGTCCTCGACGACGGCGAGGTGATCTCGGGCACCGGTGAGATCGTCACCTGGGCCAAGACCCACACCGCCGCCGCTCCCGCCTCAGCCTGACCCCTACAGCGGCGGTTCCTGGATGGAGCCGCAGTCGGCCACGGCAAACGCGCTGACGCACACGGTTTGCGGCGGCCAGCGGGTTTTGAAGCCCCTCACGAATTCGCTGATCGCGCGCTGCTTGGCCTTTGCTCCTTTGACGGACGCAACGACCCGCTTCTGGATCGCGACCGAGAGGATGTTCAGGCGCACGCGCAGCAGCAGGTCGGCGATCGTCTGGCCGCTGTCGCGCAGGAACCTCCGGAGTTCGCGGCGGTGGGGGAACTGCTGGGCGCTGATGTGGTCGAAGCGCCGCTTGACGGTTGCTTCGCTCACGTTGACACCCAGCTGCGCTGCTTCGCCGATCACCCAGTCGTTGCTTATGAGGAAGTCCATCACCTCTTTGATCGTCTCGCCCACGGGCGCCGGAGGTCTCTTGACGCGGCGCGAGCCCTGCTGGGTTTCGCTCTTGCGCGCCACCTTGGCCCAGTGGTTGAAGGTCGCGCCCGTGATCGGGTACTGGCCCACGCAGGCGAGGACGACTTCAACCGGTGCGGGGATGGCGGGCTTGAGCGCCGGTGCGGGGAGGACGCTTCCGGGCGCCGCCGGTGCGGGCGGCGCGGGCGGAGGCGGCGGGCACTGCCCGGGCACGGCCGCGGCGGAGGCACCTGAGGGCAGGCCCGTGAGCGCCGCGAGGCAGAGCAACAGGGCCGCGCCGAGGCGGATCGCGCAGCGACGCGCGCTCGGCCTTCCGGGGAGGGCATCGGACAGCATCCCGGTTAAGCCTCTGCCCGGGTGACCCCGTCCCAAACCCCGGTGCGTGATCGAAGCTGTGGGATCATGGCCCCGGTGCCCGCGCGCAAGCGGCTGTTGATCCTCGGCTCGACCGGCTCGATCGGGACCCAGGCGCTCGACGTCTGCGCCCGCAGCGACGAGCTCGAGCTGGTGGGGCTCTCGGCCGAGAGCTCCTGGGAGGCGCTCGTCGAGCAGGCCCAGAGGTTCGGCGTGAAACGCGTCGCGCTGGCCGACGTGGACGCCGCGGCGCGGGCAGCGGAGGCGTGGACCGAGGGCCAGGTCCTGGGGGGCCCGGAGGGCCTCGTGCGGCTGGTCGTGGAGTCTGAAGCCGATCTGGTCCTGAACGCGCTCGTGGGGTCGGCCGGTCTCGGGCCCACGGTGGCCGCGCTGGGGGAGGGGATCGACCTCGCCCTCGCCAACAAGGAGTCGCTGGTCGTCGGCGGCGAGCTCGTGACGGCCCTCGCTGAAGCCACCAACGCCCGCATCGTGCCGGTGGACTCCGAGCACACCGCCCTGCACCAGCTGATCTCCGGCCAGCCGCCCGGGGCCGTCGAGCGGCTGACGATCACCGCCAGCGGAGGCCCCTTCCGGGGCGCACCCGCGCGGAGCTCGCGGACGTGACCGTCGAGCAGGCGCTGGCCCATCCCACCTGGGCGATGGGGGGCAAGATCACGATCGACTCCGCCACGCTCATGAACAAGGGCCTCGAGCTGATGGAGGCCCACCACCTGTTCGGCATGCCCTACGAGCGGATCGACGTGGTCGTGCATCCGCAGTCGCTGGTCCACGGACTCGTGCAGCTCGCCGACGGCGCGATGCTCGCCCACCTCGGCCCGCCCGACATGCGCATCGCGATCTCCTACGCGCTCCACGGCGGCGAGAGCGTCGAGCTCCCGATCGCGCCGCTCGACCTCGCCGCGGTGGGCGAGCTGACCTTCGAGCCGGTCGACCTCGAGGCCTTCCCCTGCCTGCGCCTGGCCGAGCAGGCCGCCCGCCAGGGCGGCACCGCGCCCTGCATCCTCAACGCCGCCAACGAGATCGCCGTGCACGCCTTCCTCGACGGACGTCTTCGCTTCCTCGAGATCTCCGAGGTGATCGAGCAGACCCTCGAGCATCTGGAGGGCGAACCGATCCGCTCGTTCGAGTCGCTGTACGAGGCCGACCGCCGCGCCCGCGAGATCGCCGGGGAGGCCGTCGCGCGCATGCTCACGCGCTGAGCCCGCCGCGACCGTTCCCCCAGGTTCCCTTAAGGCGCCTGCCAAACTGGACCGGTGAGCTGGGTCCTGACGCTCCTCGGGATCTGCGCCCTGATCGTCCTGCACGAGCTCGGCCACTTCGTCGCGGCCAAGGCCGTCGGGATGCGCGTCGAGCGCTTCTCGCTGTTCTTCCCGCCCAGCCTGTTCCGCATCCGCCGGGGCGAGACCGAGTACGCGATCGGCGCGATCCCCCTCGGCGGCTACGTGAAGATCACCGGGATGAACCCGGAGGAGCTCGCCGACCGGCGAGGAGGAGGTCGATCCGGAACTGCTGCGCCGCGCCTACTACAACCAGCCGACGTGGAAGCGGGTCGTGGTGATCGCGCGCCGGCCCGGCGGTGAACATCGTGATCGCCTTCCTGCTGTTCTGGGTGGTCCTCCACAGCGCCAGCATCAGCGGCGCCGCGACGCTCGAACGTCTCGATCCCTCGGTGCAGACGATCGCCACCACCACCTCGGTGCTGGCCACCGAGAAGGGGCTGCCGGCGGCCGACGTGCTGCGCCCCGGCGACCGGATCGTGGCGGTCGACGGCCGCCACCTGGGCCTCGCCGGCTCGCGTGCGGCGATCGCCTCCCACCCCTGCGCGGGCCCGCTCACGGACGGCTGCCGCGCCAAGCAGCCGGTGCAGCTGACCGTGATCCGGGACGGCAAGCGGCTCACCCTGAGCCTGTACCCGCGCTACGACGCGGAAGCCAAGCGGATGCTGATCGGCGTCGGCTTCGGGTCCCCGAAACAGTTCGGCGTGCTGTCGGCGGCCGGGGGCTCGTTGAGCGAGATGTGGCACGTCACCACCAGCACGGTGACCGGCCTCGGCAAAGCGCTGACGAGCTCCAAAACCCGCGACGAAGTGTCGAGCATCGTCGGCATCACCGACGACGCCCACGAACAGGTTCAGGCGGGCGCCGGCGACGCGCTCGTGTTCCTCGGCTTCATCTCGCTCGTGCTGGCGGTCATCAACCTGTTCCCGTTCCTGCCCCTCGACGGCGGCCACATCCTGTGGGCGCGTGGCCGAGAAGGTCCGCGGCCGGCGCATCTCGCTGGCGGCGATGTACCGCTTCAGCTCGGTCGGGATCGTCCTGCTGCTGTTCCTGGTGATCAACGGGATCAGCAACGACATCAGCCGCCTGACGGGCTGACGCACACCCAGCTCTTCACCAGCCCCGCGAAGCGCTCCGCGCGGGCCGGGCCGAACAGCGCCTCGAGCTCGCGGCGGCGCAGCAGCGAGATCTCCTCCCAGCCGCCGGCCGCGCCCAGGCGCCAGTAGCGGCGGCGCAGCCCCACCGGCAGCCAGTGGGCCCCCGGCAGCAGCGAGTGGGGCTCGATCGGGAACGAGTAGGCGGGCGTCTGCACGTACCAGCCCCGGCCGACGCGGCGCAGCTCCGGCGCGAACGCCCGGCGGCGCTCGGCGGGACGTGCTCGATCACGCTCGAGCAGTAGACGAGGTCGAACTCGTCGTCGCCGAAGGGCAGGCCCTCGGCCGCGTCGGCGCGCACGAACGGCCCCGGGTACGGGGGCGCTCGGCCACGTCGACCCCGGTGATCGTCGAGCTCCGGCTCGAGCGCCCGCAGGCCGAGGCTGCCGCAGCCGACGTCGAGCACGCGCCCGTCCGGCGGCAGCCCGGCGAGCCCGAAGAAGCGCTCGTGGCGCCGCGCGCGCGCCCGGGCGGCGAACGGCTCGGCGATGCGGGCCAGCGGCCGACGCGCGGTGGCGTAGACCTTCGGCATCTAGAATCAGCCTATGGCCTCCAAGCGCCAGATCCACGTGGGCGGCGTAGCCATCGGCGGCGGCGCCCCGGTCGCCGTCCAGACGATGACCAAGACCGAGACCGCGAACCTGCCGGCCACGATGGACCAGATCCGCACCGTCGCCGACGCGGGCGCGGACATCGTGCGCGTGGCGGTGCCCCGCGAGCAGGACGCCGAGGCGCTCAAGACGATCGTCGCCGAGTCGCCGATCCCGGTGATCGCCGACATCCACTTCAACCACACCCTCGCGCTGAAGGCGATCGAGGCGGGAGCCCACTGCGTGCGCCTGAACCCCGGCAACATCGGCGGTCCCGAGAAGGTCGCCGAGGTGATCGCGCTGGCCAAGCAGCGCGGCACGCCGCTGCGCGTGGGCGTCAACTCCGGCTCGCTGCCCAAGCACCTGCGCCAGCTCGAGTACGACAACCCCGTCGAGGCGCTCGTGACCGCCGCGATCGAGACGGTCGAGCTGATGGAGAGCCTCGACTTCACGAACTTCAAGGTCTCGATGAAGTCCACCTCGGTGCCCAACACGATCGCCTCCAACCGGCTGCTCGCCGAGCGGATCCCCTATCCGCTGCACCTCGGCGTCACCGAGGCCGGGCACGAAGTGGTCGGGCTCGCTGAAGTCGGCCGTCGGGCTCGGCACGCTGCTCGCCGACGGGATCGGCGACACGATCCGCATCTCGCTGTCGACCTTCCACGCCGAGGAAGAGGTCAAGGTCGCCTGGGAGATCCTCAAGGCGCTGAAGCTGCGCGAGCGCGGGCCCGGACCTGATCGCCTGCCCGACCTGCGGGCGCCTGCAGTTCGACATGGACACCGTCGTCGCCGAGGTCGAGCGCCGCCTGGAAGCCTACGAGGACCCGATCGAGGTGTCCGTGCTCGGGCTGCGCGGTGAACGGCATCGGCGAGGCCCGCCACGCCGACTTCGGCATCACCGGCGCCAAGGACATGGGGATGATCTACTCCAAGGGCGAGCCGCTCAAGAAGGTGCCCACCGAGCAGCTCGTCGACGAGCTCTTCAAGGAGATCGACCGCTACTACGCGGCCGGCAAGAACGTCCAGCGCGACGAGCGCGAGGCCGCCGAGGCGCGCGCCTGGCTGGCCGAGAACGAGGACCTGACGGCGATGACGCCGGAGCGGATCGCGGCGCTGGAGGCCGCCGCCGCGGAGAACGACGCGGACGCCGAGGAGGTGCTCGAGTCGATGCTCACGCCCGCGGCCGGTGCCGCGAGCAAGGCGGACGCGCCGCCGGCGGCGCTCGACGAGGAGCTCTCGCCGGTCGCCGGCCGGCGCTTCAGTCGTTAGCCGCCCTCAGCCGGCGGCCGAGAAGCGCTCCGCGACCGTGCTCCAGTCGACGACGTTCCACCACGCGTCGATGTAGTCGGGGCGGCGGTTCTGGTACTTCAGGTAGTAGGCGTGCTCCCACACGTCGACGCCGAGCAGCGGGGTCTTGCCGGCGGAGATCGGGCTGTCCTGGTTGGCGCTGCCGACCACCGCGAGGCCGGAGCCGTCGTGCACGAGCCAGGACCAGCCCGAGCCGAACTGGTTGACGCCCGTTTCCTTCATCTTCGCCTTCAGGTCGGCGAAGGAGCCGAAGGCGGAGTCGATCGCGCTCGCCGAGCTCGCCCTGCGGCTCGCCGCCGCCGTCGGGGCTCATGCTCTCCCAGAAGAGGCTGTGGTTGTAGTGGCCGCCGCCGTTGTTTTTGACGGCTCCGCGCTTGTCCTCGGGCACCTGGCTGAGGTCGCGCAGAACATCCTCGATCGGGGTGTCGGCGAGCGGCGTGCCCTCCAGCGCGGCGTTGACCTTGTCCACGTAGGCCTGGTGGTGCTTGTCGTGGTGGAATTCCATCGTCGCCTTGTCGATGTGCGGCTCGAGCGCGTCGTAGGCGTATGGGAGCGGCGGAACGGAGTAGGCCATCGCAGAGGCTCCTTGTCGAGTTTTCCGGCGGGGTCGCGGGTCACGGCTGTTCTATCAGCCCGCACCCGGCGGATGTAGCTGATCGCAGGTAGGCTCACGCATCCCCACCCGGCCCCGCGACGATGACACGCCTCTCCCACTTCCTGCTGCCGACCGAGAAGCAGCCACCGAGCGACGCCGAGGCGATCTCGCACAAGCTGATGGTGAGGGCCGGGCTGGTGCGCCAGATGGGGGCCGGCATGTGGACCTGGCTGCCGGCCGGCTGGCGGGTCCACCAGCGGGTCGTGGGGATCATCCGCGAGGAGATGGACGCGATCGGCGCCCAGGAGATGCTGATGCCGGTGCTGCAGCCGGCGGAGCCTGTGGCGGCGCACGGGCCGGCTCGGGATCGAGGAGCTGTTCAAGCTCAACGACCGCAAGGGCTCCGAGCTGGTGCTGGCGATGACCCACGAGGAGGCCGTCACCTTCCACGTCGCCCAGCTGGTGCGCTCCTACCGCGACCTGCCCCTGATCCTCTACCACTTCCAGGTCAAGGAGCGCGACGAGCCGCGGCCGCGCGCGGGGGTCCTGCGGACCCGCGAGTTCATCATGAAGGACTCCTACAGCTTCGACCGCGACCAGGAGGCCCTCGAGCGGAGCTACGCCTGCACGTGGGCGCCTACGACCGCATCATGGAGCGCACCGGCCTGCGCTTCTACCGCGTCGAGGGGGACGTCGGGATGATGGGCGGGACGGGCGCCCACGAGTACATGGCCCCGTGCGCCGCCGGCGAGGACGAGGTCGTGCTGGCGGAGGGCTTCGCCGCCAACAGCGAGGTCGCCGAGCGCCTGGAGGGCGTCGAGCGCGACGGCGAGGGCTTCACCAGGTTCGGCGAGCGGCTGACCGTCGAGCCCGCCATCGAGGTCGGCAACATCTTCAAGCTCGGCACCCGCTACTCGGAGGCGCTGGGCGCCAACTACCTCGACGAGAACGGCACCGAGCAGCCGATCTGGATGGCCTCCTACGGGATCGGCCCGGCGCGCCTGGTGGCGGCCGCGGTCGAGCAGTTCTGCAGACGAGCACGGCATCTCCTGGCCGCGCGCGCTGGCGCCCTTCGCCGTGCACCTGGTCGCGCTCGGCGCCGCCGGCACGCCCGAGCGCGACGCCTGCGACCGCGTGTACGAGGCGCTCACCGAGGGCGGCATGGAGGTCCTCTACGACGACCGCGACGCCGGGCCGGGGGAGAAGTTCGCCGACGCCGAGCTGCTCGGTTGCCCGCTGCGGCTGACCGTCGGGCGCCGCTCGCTGGAGTCCGGGGAGATCGAGGTGCAGGTCCGCCGCGGCCGCCAGGAGCGCCCACCGCTGGCGCTCACCGAGGAGCCAGGCCAGCTCCTCCGCGCGGTGGACGAGCTGTGGCAGAGCACCCCCTAGGAGTTCGCCGGCTGCTTGGCCTGGACCGCTCCGGGCCGCCGCCCCCGGAGACGCTCTCCGGGCAGCCCCTGCGGGTGTGGACGATCCCCAACGCGGTCGGGTTCGTGCGCCTCGGGCTGATCCCCGTGTTCCTGGTGGTCGCACTCTCGAGCTCCGACGGCACCAGCGCCGGCGGCGGCGGTGCTGTTCGCGGTGATCGCCGGGGGCGACTACCTCGACGGGATCCTCGCCCGTGTCACGGGCCAGTACAGCCGCCTGGGGACGCTGCTGGACCCGATCACCGACCGTGTCCTGATCGTGGCGGGGGTCGTCGTCTGCTGGCACTTCCAGCTGCTGCCCCGCTGGGCGCTGGCCGTGCTCGCCGCGCGCGAGTTGCTGATGCTCGTGTTCGGACGCTACGGACAGCGCCACGGGGTCGAGCTGCGCATCAACTGGCCCGGGCGGGTGGCCGTGTTCCCGCTGATGGCGTCGCTCTTCTTCGCCATCACGGGACTCGAACAGCTCGCGGAGATCCTCCTGTACGTCGGCCTCGTGCTGGCCATCACGGCGACGGTGATGTACCTCCGCTACGGCTTCGCGGAGATCCGCAGCAGGGCGCGTCCGTAGCCTCAAGCTCAACCTGACATTCGGGCTATACTTGGCGTCACCCGGGGCTCGGGGGAGCGCTCCTCTCCCGCGCACTTCCTCCGGGTCAAGTGCCCGCTAGAGAAGAGAGGCGACGATGGACGAGACGTTCCCGGACCTGGGCTCGCTGAGCGACGCGGAACTCAAAGACGTGATCCGCCAGCTCACCGAGGAGGAGACGGAGATCTCCTACCGCCGGCGCATCCTGCACGGCAAGATCGACATCCTGCGTGCGGAGCTGGTGAACCGCCTGCGCCACAAGCACGAGGGCGGCGAAGCGCTGATCACCGGCGAGGACGTCCAGCGGCTGACGGACATCCTCTCCCAGGGCTCGGCGGAGAACTAGACCGCCCACGCCGATGGCCATGCACTGCACGGAGTGCGGCTTCGTCAACGGCGAGGGAGCCAACTACTGCCAGCGCTGCGGCGCGCTGCTGCCGCGCCTGGAGGGCGACGACGACCCGGCGACCGCCACCTACCGCATCGGCGAGACCGGCGAACTGGTGCCGGTCGAGATCGGCGACGTCATCGAGCGCGGTCCGGCCTTCGTGATCCGTGCCGGAGGAGGCCGCGTGGGGGAGAGCTTCCCCGTCAACGGCGAGCGCATGAGCATCGGCCGGCGTCCCGACTCCGAGGTGTTCCTCGACGACATCACGGTCTCGCGCGACCACGCGCTGCTGATCCACCGTGGTGGGGACTGGTACCTCGACGACTGCGGCTCCCTGAACGGCACCTACGTCAACCGCTCGCGAATCGAGTCGCACCAGCTGCAGGAGGGCGACGAGGTGCAGATCGGCAAGTACAAGCTGACCTTCCACGTGCGCTGATGGCCGCCTCATCGACATCCGCCGACGCCGACGCCGCTCCCGCCGGCGCCGCCCCTGCGCCGGGCAGCGCCGAGGGTGCCAAGCGGCCGAAGTCGCTCACGATCGGAGCCGTCTGCAAGGCGCTGGCGCAGGAGTTCCCCGACATCTCGATCTCGAAGATCCGCTACCTGGAGGACCAGAAGCTGCTCGCCCCGCGCAGGACGCCCGGCGGCTACCGCCTCTACACCCAGGCCGACGTCGCCCGCCTGCGGACGATCCTGCGCATGCAGCGCGACGAGTTCCTGCCGCTGCGGGTGATCCGCCAGGAGCTGGCCGCGGGCCGCGCCGAGGAAGCCGACGTCCCCGCGCGGCGGGAGGGTGCCCGCACCTGGCGGGCGAGCATGAGCGTGCGCGAGGGCACCGGCGCGCTGCACTCCCTGGAAGAGGTCCTCGAAGAGACCAAGGCGGACGCCAAGCTGGTCCGCGAGCTCGAAGAGTACGGGGTCGTGAAAGGGGAGATGCGGGGAGGCGTGCGCTACTTCGACGACACCGAGCGGGAGATCATCGACGCGGTCGCAGAGCTGGCCCGCTACGGCGTCGGCGGGCGCAACCTGCGCGTGTTCCGCTCCTCCGCGGACCGCGAGGCCAACCTGCTGCAGCAGATCCTCGCCCCGGCCCTGCGCTCGCGCAACCCCGAGCGGCGCAAGGAGGCGGTCGAGGCGCTCGAGAACCTGGCCGTCGTGGCGACCCACCTCAAGCACCTGCTGCTGATCCGCGATCTGCGCAAGATCGTTCGCTGATGAGCGCGCAGGCGCTGCGCTCGCTGATCCGCGACATCCCGGATTTCCCCAAGGCCGGCGTCAACTTCAAGGACATCACGCCGCTGATCGAAGACGCCGACGCGCTCGGCGAGGCGGTCGGCCTGCTCTCCGACCACGCCCGCCCGCTGTCGGTGGACTTCGTGGTCGCCGCCGAGGCACGGGGCTTCCTGCTCGGGCCGGCGCTGGCGCTGGCGATCGGGGCCGGCTTCGTGCTGGCCCGCAAGCCCGGCAAGCTTCCCTATGAGACGGTCAGCGCCGAGTACCTGCTCGAGTACGGCTCCGGTCAGCTGGAGCTGCACACCGACGCGCTGCACGCCGGGGCGCGGGTCCTGGTCCACGATGACCTGCTGGCGACCGGCGGCACCGCGGCCACCCTGTGCGAGCTGGTGGAGAGCCTCGAAGGCGAGGTGGTGGCCTGCAACTTCCTCGTCGAGCTCACCTTCCTCGACGGCCGCGAGCGCCTCGCCGGGCGCGAGGTCCACTCGGTTCTGAGCTACGAGTCATAAGCTTGCCCGACGGTGCCCACCGCACGTCGCAGCCGCACGATCTCGGCCTCCCCGGAGGAGCTCTGGGAGCTGATCGGCGACCCCCATCACCTGCCGCGCTGGTGGCCGCGGGTGACCCGCGTGGAGGACGTCGAGGGCAGCGCCTTCACGGAGGTGTTCGCCACCAGCAAGGGCAAACTCGTGCGGGCGGACTTCGACCTCGTGCACCGCGACGAACACGAGCACACGCTGCGCTGGGCCCAGCGCCTGGAGGGGACGGCCTTCGGCCGGGTGTTGCGTTCGGCCGAGACGGAAGTGCGCCTGACGCCCGCGACGTCGGGAGCGGGCTCGGATGAGAGGGCCGGGGAGGCGGCGCTGGAGGAGCCCGCGGCCACCGACGTCACGATCGAGCTGCGCCAGGCTCCGGCCGGCTTCTTCGCCCGCTTCGGGGGCTTCATGATCCGCCGCGCGGCCACACACACGATCGACGAGGCCCTCGACGGGCTCGCACGGATCAGTGGCTGAGCGCTCCCAGCCCGCGGAGATGCGCTGGTGGGGGTGGGGCGACCCGGCCCAGCCCCCGGCGCTGGGAAGCCGCGCGCTCTCCTACCTGCGCGAGCACGTCGGCCTCAGCGAGCGGCCCCGTCCGCCGGTGGCGCTGTCCCGCGTGGGGCTGCCGCCGTCACGCCTGGGGGAGTCACAGCTCGACCGGCTGCGGGCGATCGTCGGCAGCGACGGGGTCAGCGCCGAGCACCCGATCCGGGTGCTCCACGCGGCCGGCAAGGGCTACCCGGATCTGGTGCGGATGCGCGCCGGCACGCCCGAGGGAGCACCCGACGCGGTCGTCTTCCCGCGCTCCCACGAGCAGGTGATGGCGCTGTTGCGCGCGTGCGCGTCCGCCTCGGTGGCGGTGGTGCCCTTCGGGGGCGGGACGAGCGTGGTCGGCGGCGTCGCGCCGCTGGGCGGGGAGCACGCCGCCGTGATCGCGCTGGACACGCGGCGGATGGCGGAGATCGTCGAGCTCGACACCCACTCGCGCACGGTGACGGTGCAGGGCGGGATCAGGGCGCCTGCGCTGGAAGGCCGGCTCGCCGGCCAGGGCTTCACGCTGGGCCACTATCCGCAGTCGTTCGAGTACGTCTCGATCGGCGGCTGTGCGGCCACCCGTTCGGCGGGGCAGGCCTCCACCGGCTACGGGTCGATCGAGAAGATGGTGCTCGGGCTGCGCCTCGCGGCGCCCGCCGATGAGATCGCGATCGCGCCCGTGCCGGCCACCGCGGCGGGCCCGGGTCTGCGTCAGCTGCTGGTGGGCTCCGAGGGCACGCTGGGCGTCCTGACGGAGGTCGCGCTGCGGGTGCGGTCGGCTCCCCCGACGGGCGTGTACGAGGGCATGTTCTTCCCCAGCTTCGTCGAGGGCGTGGAGGCGCTGCGCCGGCTCGCGGGCGAGCACCACTCTCTGCCCGACGTGGTGCGTCTCTCGAACGAGCGCGAGACGCAGCTGTCGCTGATGCTGGCCGAACAGGGCGCGGTCAAGGGCGCCCTCACGAGGGCCTACATGGGCGTGCGCGGGGTTGCGGGCGGCTGTCTGGCGATCCTCGGCTTCGAGGGCTCCGAGGAGGAGGTGGCCTCGCGGCGCGCACGGGCCAAGGATCTGCTGCGCCGCTACGGCGGCAGGCCCGCGGGGAGCTCGCCGGGGCACTCCTGGCTGCGGGGTCGCTTCGCCGGGCCCTACCTGCGCGACGACCTGCTCGGCCAAGGGGTGATGGCCGAGACGCTCGAGACGGCGGCCCAGTGGTCGAAATTGCTGGAGGTCAACGACGCGGTCACCGGGGCGATCTCGAGGGCCCTCTCAGAGCAGGGGACACCGGGGATCGTGATGTGCCACGTCTCGCACGTGTACGAGACGGGCGCCTCGCTCTACTACACGCTGCTCGCCCGCCAGCGCGAGGGCCAGGAGATCGCCCAGTGGCAGGCGGTCAAGCAGGCGGCGGGTGACGCGATCCGCGCCAGCGGCGCCACCATCACCCACCACCACGCGATCGGCCGTGACCACGCGCGCTGGCTCGCGGACGAGGTCTCCACGGCCGGCGTTGCGACGCTGCGGGCGGCGAAGGCCGAGCTCGACCCGACGGGGATCATGAACCCCGGCAAGCTGCTGGTGGGGCCGGAGCCTATTCGAGGCTGAACGGGCCCGAGAGGACCACCTTGCCCGGTGTTTTCGGGTGGCTGTTGGTCTCGCGGGTCAGCAGGATGTGGCTGTATTTGCTGGCGTCTTCGGGCAGCAGCGCCCCGCCCGCCAGGCGATGGGTCTTGCCCACCGGGGGAGCTTTGCTGAGTGGCTCGGCGCTGGTGGGCGAGTTGTAGAGCCAGACGGCGTAGAAGAAGTGCTTGCTCTCCGGGAGGTTCTGGGCTTCGATGTAGAAGGCCCGCTTGCCGGCTTCGGTGAGCACCTCGACGACGCCCAGGGAGCGGCTGGTGCCCGAGGGCGAGCGCAGCGCGAGTTGGTGCACCGTCGGCCCGTGGGTGTTGGCGGCCTTCGTCTGGCCGGAGCCGGTCGAGCCTTTGTGCTTGCTCGAGCCGCCGCCGGTGAGCAGGATCACGGCCACGACCACGGCCACGACGACGGCGGCGAGGATCAGGATCCCGCCCAGGCGCGAGCTCGAGGGCGTGCTCGAGGCGGGCCTCGGCAGGGGTGGGCTCGGCGGGGCTCCGGCACCGTCGCCCGTGGCCGGTGGCGCAGCGGGCGGGGCGGTGTGAGCGACGGCGGCGGGCGGCGCGAGGGTGTCCTGGTGCAGATGGACGTTGTTGGCCGTCGGCGCCGGGATCTCCGGCAGCGAGTTGGGCGTCAGCTCCGACAGCTGGCCGGCCACGGCCAGGGCCCAGGCGCGGGCCGGCTCGGAGTCACTCAGGTAGGTGCGCGTCTTCAGCCGCTCGGCGATGCCGGACTGGCCCAGCAGGTAGTCGCCGACCTCGGCCCGCTCGTCGGCGCTCAGGGCCCGCGCCTCCCCGGGTGCGAGCACCGCCAGGGCCGCCTGGGCGCGGTCGTGGACCGCCTCGGCCGGGATCTGCAGCAGGGTCGCGACCTCGGCGTAGCTCTTGCGCTGGCTGAGCAGGAGCGACAGCGCAGCCCGCTGGTCAGGTGGAAGGGAATCCATTCTGCTCATGGTGGGCTGTGCGCGTAAATCGGACTTAATCCAACCGACCCGGACGGCTCCGGGTCTCGGATCCTAGGCTATCGTGGCGCCGGAATGGCTACCGCCAGCACCGATCAGATCAACAAGCTGAACCAGGGGATGCGAGGCTTCGACCGCCTCTACGGCCTCGAGGTGACCGCCGCAAGCGACACCGAGGTGCGCGCACAGGTGGCGGTCACGGAGCAGGTCACCCAGGCCTACGGCCTGATCCACGGCGGCGTGTACGCCTCGATGGCCGAGGCGATGGCCTCGATGGCGACGGCCTTCGGGGTGGCCGAGGAAGGCTGCATCGCGATGGGCCTCTCGAACAGCACGAGCTTCCTGCGCCCGATCACCGAGGGCGCGGTCGATGCGCTGGCCGAGCGCGTGCACCGGGGCCGCACGACCTGGGTCTGGGATGTGTCCTTCAGGGACTCACAGCAGCGGCTGTGCGCGGTCACGCGGATGACGGTCGCGGTGCGCCCCGCGCCCGACGGGCATCCGTCGTTCGAGCGACGCTTCGAAGCGGGCTCCTGAGCCGCACCGCGTTCGCTCAGTGCAGCGGTCGCAGCGGGCTCGGGACCTGGGAGTTGAAGGGGCGGCCGCTGAAGGCTTCGGTCTGACGCGAGGGCGGCAGGGGCTCCCCGGGGGCTCCGGGAGCGTTGATGGCGACCACGTTGCGGGCCGCCTGGCGGGCCAGCTTCGGGTTGGCGGCGAAGATGTCGACGATCACGTTGCCGGTCGGGATCATCACCACCCGTCCGCCGTGGGCCTCCAGCGCGGGCAGGCCGCGAACCTGCACCCGGCGGGTACGGGCCGAGCCGCCCGGGACGAACGTGTTTTCGGGGGAGCTCACCACCAGCAGGGGCGGCAGGCAGGTGCCCTGTCCGCCGGTCAGGCAGTCGCCGTACTGGATGCTGTAGGCGCCCCCGGGGTCGTGAAAGACCTGCTGCACGGTCAGCCCCCGGAACTTGTCGCCGAGCCAGTACACCCGGAACGGCGCCGCGATCATGCTCTCGAGCTGGTTGTGGGGTATCGGCTGGACCTGGATGGTGTTGCCGCAGCCGCCCGCCAGCAGCGCGAGCGCCAGCGCGGGCGCGAGCGGCAGGGCCCGCTGGAGCCGTCGTGCCCTCATCGCCCGCGTCCGTGAACGAGCGGGCTAGCCGCGGTAGCGGTTGGTGATTGGCATGCGGCGATCGCGACCGAAGGCACGGGGCGTGATCTTGATCCCGGGAGGGGCCTGGCGGCGCTTGTACTCGGCCAGGTCCACGAGCGCGATCGCGCGGTCCACGTCCTGCTCGGGGAGCCCCTGGGCGATCAGCTGCTCACGGCTGCGGTCGAGCTCGACGTAGCCCTGGAGGATCTCGTCGAGCACCGGATAGGGGGGCAGGGAGTCATCGTCGCGCTGGTCGTGGCGCAGCTCGGCCGATGGCGCCCGCTCGATGATGCTCTCGGGGATCGGCGCCGGCGCCGCCCGCACGGCCGCTTTGGGGAAGTCCTCGCCGAGGAAGAAGTCGGGCGAGTTGCGCCACCGGCAGAGCCTGTAGACGAGCGTCTTGGGGACGTCCTTGATGACCGCGAAGCCACCGGCGAGGTCGCCGTAGAGGGTGGTGTAGCCGACCGACATCTCGGACTTGTTGCCGGTCGTCAGCACCAGCCAGCCGAACTCGTTGGAGAGCGCCATCAGCATGTTGCCGCGGATGCGGGCCTGAAGGTTCTCCTGGGCGAGGCTGGTGTCGGTGTCGGCGAGCTGTCCGGCCATCGCCTGCGCGTAGGCGTCCACCATCGGCTCGATCGACAGCTCCACGGCGGCGATGCCGAGGGCCTCGGCGAGGGCGTGGGCGTCGCCCTGGGTCTCGGCCGAGGAGTAACGGGAGGGCATGACGGCCGCGCTGACGGCCTCTGGCCGCAGGGCGTCGGCGGCCAGGCACGCCACCAGCGCGGAGTCGATCCCGCCGGAGATGCCGAGGACGACGTGCTCGAAGCCGTTCTTGAGGACGTAGTCGCTCAGGCCGAGCACAAGCGCGTGGTACACCTCGGCCTCTTCGGGCGCCAGCGGCTCGGCGAGGGCCGGGGCCAGCGGCGGCTTGGAGCCGGACGCGGGGGAGGGGAGGGGCGGCAGCTCGATCACCTCGGCGCGGCTGCGGCGGGCAGCGGGACGATGGGAGGCGTCGCGCAGGCGGGCGGCCGCGGCGGCCTGGAGGTCGATGTCGCACAGCAGCAGCTCCTCGCGGAACTGGGCGGCGCGGGCGATGGTCGTGCCGGTGTGGTCGAGCACGCACGAGTGGCCGTCGAAGACGAGCTCGTCCTGGCCGCCGACGAGCCCGCAGAAGGCGACGTGGGCGATGTTGTCGCGCGCTCGCTGGGCGAACATCCGCTCGCGCTCGGCGCCCTTGCCGACGTGGTAGGGGGAGGCGGAGATGTTGACGATCAGCGTGGCCCCGGCGAGGGCCTCGTCGCTGGCCGGCGGGCCTGGCTCCCAGATGTCCTCGCAGATGGTCAGCCCGAGGCGGTCGCCTCCCAGGTCCAGGACGGCGCCGGAGGAGCCCGCCTGGAAGTAGCGCTGCTCGTCGAAGACGCCGTAGTTGGGCAGGTACACCTTGCGATAGACGGCGTGGACGGCGCCCTCGGAGAGGACGGCAAGGGCGTTGTAGACGTCGTCGGCGCGCTCGGGGAAGCCGACCACGGCCACGATCCCGTCGGCCTCGGCTGCGAGGTCCGCCAGCGCCTTGGCCGCGTCGGCGAGGAAGTGCTCCTTCAGCAGCAGGTCCTCCGGTGGGTAGCCGGTGAGGGCCAGCTCAGGGAACAGCACCAGATCCGCCTGCTGACGGCGGGCGGCCCGGATCCCGTCGCGAACGAGCTCAGCGTTGCCCGCTACGTCCCCGACGGTGGTGTTGATCTGGCCGAGCGCCAGGCGCATGCCCGGGGCGGCTAGTTGGTTCCGGCGGGTCGCCTGGCCCCGGTTCGGGAGTTGGAGTTGCGACGGCTGGAGTTGGCGGTGGTGCGCTTGGCGGTCGACTTGCGGGCGGTGCCCACGCGCGGTCGTACGCCGGCCGCCCGGCAGAGGGCCGCGACGGCCCACTTCAGGTCGAGCGCCAGTTCCTCGATGTCGGGGAGGGCGTCGTAGTCGCCCAGGAGGCCGAACCCGAGGTGGCCGTCGTAGCTCATGACGGCGATGCCGAGGGCCTGCTTCTGGGCCAGCGGGACGACGGGGTAGAGGATCTCCAGGCGCCGGCCGAGCAGATACAGCGGGAACTGGGGCCCGGGAACGTTCGTCACGACGAGGTTGAAGAACGGCTGGCGGGCCTGCAGGCGGGCGGCCTGGCTGAGGATCGTGGGCGGGGCAAAGCCGGCGAGGTTGGTGAGCACCTGGGCGCCCACGGCCTGGCCGGATTTCTTCAGCTCATCCATCGAGGAGGCGATCTTGCGCAGCACCTCGGCTGCGTTCTCGACGCCCACCGGCAGCGGCGCCCACATCGCGGCCACCTGGTTGCCGAGTGCTCCCCGCTGGGCCTTGGTCCTGACCGACACCGGCACCATCGCCTTCAGGACCAGATCGTCGGTGTCGTGACCGTGACGGCGCAGGTAGCGGCCGAGGGCGAGGGAGACGGAGGCCAGGACGGTGTCGTTGAGGGTTCCTCCAAGTGAGTCCTTGACCGCTTTCAGGCTCGCGATGTCGACGTCGAGGAAGGTGTAGCGGCGGTGGGGGCCGATCTCGACGTTGAAGGGGCTCGCCGGCGCCGGCGCCTGGATGCCCGCGATGGTCGTCGCGCCGATGCTGCCGACGGCGCCGGTGAAGCGGGAGACGGCGCGCCTGGGCCGGCGTAGCACCGCGCGGGCGCCGCGGAACATCTCGCCGGGGACCGTGGAGCGCTCGACGAGAGCCTCTCCGAGCAGCTTCGCCTGTCCGGGCAGCGGTTTGGCGGCCCAGGGGGTGCCCGGCGCCGTCGGTGCCGCCGGTTCACGTGCGGTGTCGAACAGGACGGTGGTGATGTCCACACCGGAGATGCCGTCCACGAGCGCGTGGTGGGTCTTGGCGATCAGCGCGAAACGCCCGCCGGACATGCTCTGGACGAGCCAGATCTCCCACAGCGGCTTGGAGCGGTCCAGGCGCTGGGAGAAGATCCGCCCGGCGAGGCGCTTCAGTGCCTCCTCGCCCGCCGGCTTCGGCAGGGCGGTGTGACGTATGTGGTAGTAGGGGTTGAAGTGGGGATCGTCGGTCCACACGGGCCGGCCCTGTCCGAACGGAACGTAGGCCAGACGCTGGCGGTAGCGGGGGACCAGATGCAGGCGGCTGACGACGTGCTCGACCAGTTCCTTGAGGGTCGGAGCGTCGCCCTCGAAGACCATCACGGAGGCCACGTGCATGTGGGCCGTGGAGTGATCCTCCAGGTGCAGGAAGGTCGAGTCGAGAGCGGTCAGACGATCGGGGTTCGCCACAGCGCGATTCTCCCTGCTCGTAGGGCAAACGTCAACGATCGGAAGCAAAAGCTCACAAAGCTGCGCAAAACGAGCCGCCGCGAGTTGGGGCCGCCGCGGCCGGTGGCCGGTGGCAGGACTTCCCGGCGGGGGCCGCAGACGGGCGGCAGGACTTCACGGCCGCGGGCGCGAAAGACGACGCAGACCGAGCATTTCGTAGGCGGCCTGACGTGAGATCCGGGCCTCGCGGGCGATCCGGCTCACGGGGATCCCGGCCTCGTAGGCGTCCACGACCCGCTCCCTCAGCTCCGCGGAAGCCGCCTTGCGGGTCTCCTCGGCGCGAATTCGTCGCTCCGCCGCGAACTGGAGCTCGATCAGCTGGGGAATGGCCTGTTCCACGGTGTTTGTAAGGATACCTGACACATGAATTGGGTGTCAAGGAGCCTTACAACGCACGCTCTCACGCCCGTTTTCTGGGCGATTTGCGCCCGCGGCGGAAGTGTCCGACGACCTCGGATGGCTGCGACGACGTCCGCGCGCCTACCTGAGCCGGGTCGCGCGCCCGCCCCGGAAGCCGCGTAAGCTTGCGCTCGGTGCACAGATGATCACGGCCATCGGAGGGATCCTTCTCGTCGTGCTGCTCGGGGTCGCGGCCTGGCGACTGGGCTATCTGGGCGGAAAACGCCGCTATTAGGCCGCAGTCCCGGGGGGGCTGCTGGAGCCGCATGTGGCTCCCTTGGACGGCGCAGTACACTCGTCGGCGAGCGATGAGGCTCGCTCCATAACCGCGGCTCTGCCGCTGATGGCCTCTACGAACGTCAACCCGCGTCGTGGAGGTCGTACATGGAGTTCGCTAGGCCTCGATTCGCTCATGGCGAGGACTGCCCGTGATCGCTCTACTGGTGGCGGTCGCAGGCGCGCTGGTGGAGTCCTCGCCCGTTATGGCCTTACGCCCGTCGTCCACGGCGCTCCACTGCCGTGGACGACGGTTGCGATCCACGACCTGGGGTCATCCTGCAGGCGGCCAACCTTGCAGGGCTGACCGCGTTCTACACATTGAGGGAGTGGTCTCCAGCAGGAGGGAAACGGCTCGAGGAGGCTCCGGTCTTTAGTCCGCCGGAGCCTCCTCGAAGCGCGTCTATGGATGGAAGAGCGTCGGCAGCGGCGGCGTGAAGTCGCTCGCAGCAGCTGACCGCCGCTCTTCGGAGGGGATACCCGACCGACCGCGACCGCGGCTGGACGGGCTCTCAACCGGCGCCGAACCTGCGTGACGACGCGCTGGAGTTCGGACTGCGGGGTCTCGTGCGGCGTGGGAGGGGGCGGCTTGATCGCCGTACCGGTCGGCTCGGGCTTGGGCTGCAGCCCAAACCGAGCGACCACCCACTCGCCGTCGCGCTGCGCGGCTATCCACGTCGACCCCGGGTCGGTGACCTGGCGGCGCCGGGCCTCGGCTTTCGCTCCAGCGTGCGTCACAACCGAGAGATTGTGGCAAACATCAACCGGTAGGTTCTCCCCTTGGAATCGCGGGCTTGACGGATGGGATTCCTGAGGAACCTCTGTGCGACGTGGCAGCGCTTTCGAGCCGCTGAGCGGCAGGAGAAAGCTGAGCTGTTCTGGCGCTATTGGCCGTGACGCCTTCGATGCGGGAACAGCCCGGTGAGTAGGGCCTTCAGCGCCTCAAAGATGAACACGTCCTACAGCGTACGTACCTGAGTCGTGTGCACGGGCGCGCGTGCCTCTGAGCTGGACTGCATCTGTGGGAGCATCCGCACGTGGGACTCGTGGCCGGCCTCGTGATCGTCCTCGTCGTCGTGGTCGGGATACCAATGCTGTGCCGCATGCTGATCCGGCGCATGGCCGGATCTGAAGGCCTCCGGGACTTCCTCAACGCCTACGGACCGCGCCTCCCCCTCCCGGGGCGAAGGGGCGACGAACCCGGCGATGACTCGGACACCTGGTGTGAGCCGAGCCGTGATCGGGCGCTGGCGAGCGCTCCGCGCGCGGGTTGCAGAGGCGACGGTGAAGCTGCAGGACCCGAACCGCAAGGAAGGGTTCTGGGAGTCCCTGTTCCGCTGGTGGCCGTAGCCCTGAGCCGCGATGCCGGCCGGCCCAGCTGGTGACGATTCAGTTCAGCTCAGGTGTTTGTGAACTGCGCTGTTTGCCACCTGGTGATTCACGCATATTGTGATGATTCGCACTCGGCGGCAAATGAGGAAGTGTGACCAAGCGCACACAAGCCTGTCACAATGACCCCTAGGTTCGAACAAATGTTCGACCCGCCGAGTCGGCCCTGAAGGGCTGAGCGGGGGACCCAACGCCGCCGGATCGCCGCAGAGGCACCGGTGACAGGGGCGAATCGGCTGCTGATGCAGCTGTAACGCCCGGCAGACGCAGAGATATCGGATGTCTCTGCGTGGGCCGGTTGTGAGCCCGGCAGCTAACCCCGTAGGCGGACAACCCCTGAAGGGAGCTTTCACGGATGCATGCCATTTCTCCTATTGAAGCGCTTGCGCGCGATCTCACACCCGCGACACTGGCAGACCAGAGCATCGCGGTCGAACCACCTGAACGCGAGCACACCGCGCTGCACGTAGGGCGCCGGCAGCTGAACGTCCTCGAGGGACACCGGGCCCGGATCACCGGACGCCTGCTCGAGGACGGCCGTCCGGGCGCCCCCGACATGATGGTCGTGCTTCAGCGCCGGGCCGGTCGCCACTGGCGCACCGTGGCTCGTTCACACACTCGGGGCGGAGGGCGCTTTGCGATCAACTACGTCGCCCACACACCCAAGAGCGAGGCTGTCCGCGTTCGCTTTGCCGGTGACGAGCTGGCACTTTCCTCCACCCGCCGCGTGGGGCGCCTGAACGTATTTCGTGCCGTCAACGCGTCGTGGTACGGGGGCGGGGGCGGCCTTGCCTGCGGCGGTGAGCTCACGAGCTCGACGATGGGCGTCGCGAACCGCACGCTTCCGTGTGGCACGCTCGTTGACATCCGCTACGGCGGCCGCTCCGTGAGGGTGCCCGTGATCGACCGGGGACCGTTCGTCGCGGGCCGCGAATTCGACCTCACCGAAGCCACCAAGCAGGCCCTCGGGTTCGATGGTGTCGGCGTGGTCTGGAGCACGCGCTAGGCGCGACGCACTGCGTGAGCGGCACGGCCGGCGCGATCAGGAGCCGGCCGTTCACGCCGTGGGTAACATCGCCCCCACGAGGGCTGAGATCAGAACGCCACGGGTCCTGCTGCGCCACTGGCGCCCCGAGGACCTTGCCCCGTTCGCCGCCATGGGCGCCGATCCGGAGGTGATGGAGCACTTCCCTCACACCCTCTCGAGCGCACAGAGCGCGGCGCTGATGGACCGCATCGAGGGCGAACTGCTGGAGCGCTCCTACGGCCTGTGGGCGCTCGAGGTACCGGGGGAGGTCGCCTTCGGCGGATTTCTCGGCATCCTGCCGGTGCCGGCCGAGATGCCGTTTGCGCCGGCGATCGAGATCGGCTGGCGTCTGGCCCGCCCGCTTTGGGGCCGGGGGCTCGCCGGCGAGGCCGCCCGAGCCGTGCTGGCAAGCGCCTTCGGGGAGCTCGAGTTGAGCGAGATCGTCGCCTACACCGCAGTCGGCAACGAGCGCTCCCGCCGCCTGATGTCGAGGCTCGGGATGCAACGCGACCCCACCGAGGACTTCCTCCATCCCCACCTGCCCCCGGGCGACCGCCTCGCTGCCCACGTCCTCTACCGCCTCACGGCGTCCGACTGGAGGAGCAATAAGCTCGAACCGTGTGCGGGCGCTACACCAACACCGCAAGCCGAGACGAGCTGAACGACCGCTTCCGCGTGCCGATCGACAGCGACGCCGGCACGCATCGCTTCAACATCGCCCCGACCGAAGAGGTTCTGGCGATCGTGGCCGGCCGCGACGGGCACACGGCGCGAATGCTCCGCTGGGGCCTGGTCCCACCGTGGGCCAAGGACCTCAAGGGCTCCGGCCGGTTGATCAACGCCCGCATGGAGACGGTCACGACCACGCCCGCCTATCGCGCCCTGATCCCGAAGGGCTCCCGCCGTGCACTGCAGCTCGGCCGACGGCTATTTCGAGTGGCTTGCACCCGAGCGACGCGGATCCCGCGCGGAGCTCGGTCCCCGTCAACCGTTCTTCTTTCAGGTCGACGGCGGTGTCCCGTTCGCGTTCGCCTCGTTGTGGACGCCCGCGAAGGTGCAGGGCGAGTGGGTCGTCAGCGTCAGCCTGCTGACGTGTGACGCCTCCTCGAACCGGACGGCCGCCGCGATCCACGCGCGGATGCCCGTGATCCTGGCCGACGAGGACGCCCAGCAGGCCTGGCTCGACCCTTCGCTCGGCGCCGAGGAAGCCCTCTCGCTGTGCGGTCCCCTAGCGGAGGACCGGCTGAGCGCCCGCCCCGCGAACCCGGCCGTCAACAAGCCGGGCGACGCACCCGAAGGACCCGAGCTGTTGGTTGCGCCTCAGGAGGGTCTCGCCGCGAGCCTCACGGAACAACGAGCGTGATCTTCCCCAGGGCGGAGTCGTTCGTATCGCCCTGCGGATCGCCGAGTTCGACGTAACAGATCTTGTGGTTCCTGCCGTCCGGCAGGTCGTCCCGTCTCCGCCCACTGACCTCGGGCGAACACGATAAAGGGGAGGGCCGCTTTGGGGATGAGGGGATCGAAGCGGCCCTCCCGATTTGCTTCGGAGGGGCCTTCTCCGTGAAGGCCAAGATCACTGTGGCACGGACTTCGGACGACTAAACCGTTACCGCGTCCGCACGATCTGGGCGGAGGAGCTCCTTTGTGCGACGTTCACCGCGTCCGTCTCCTCGATCTAATGCGGGGGTTCGCCGCCTTCTTCTCCCGTTTCTTCTTCAGAAGCGGGTTCGCAGACGTATCCATTGTGGACGCCGGAGTTTTGGTTCTTGCAATCTCCGAATGTGGCGGGACGAGGCTTATGCGCGCCTCCGGCCTGCGCGGCGCTCGTCGCCACGAGTGGTGACCAACAGAACAGCGCTGCCCCCGCGAGAATCATCACGATTCGCTTGATGTTGCCTGCGGTCAAGTGTCCGGGCTCCTTGCTTGGACGTGGGATCTGGTGCCTCCAGGTGTAAACCAATCGCACCGGCCTAAACGGCCTCCCGGACGAATATCGATCCGCGGACCCTGGTCAGGCGCCGGAGGTCAGCCAGCGCGCGGGGTTCTCCACAAAGATCGTCTCGAACGCGGCGTCGTCCATCACGCCCATCTCGCGCAGCGCCGGCACCACCTCGTCGAAGACGAGCGTCATGGACCAGTTGCGGATCGCCCCGGCCGCCTCGAAGGTGGCCTCGGCCTCGGCCGGGAACCAGTCGATCGAGGCACAGAAGTCCTGCGAGATCACCAGGCGCTCGGCGTGTCCCCGGCGCAGCAGCTCGGCGGCGGTCTCGTTGCGCTTGTCGATCGGCTGGAACATCTCCAGGCCATAGCGGTCGAGGCCCACGTACACGCCCCGCTGGATCAGACCCTCGATGTAGGAGACGTCGTCGGTGTCCCCGCAGTGGGCGATCTGGACGCGGTCCAGAGGCACGCCCTCCTCCTCGAAGATGTCCACCTGCCGCGGCCCGGTCTGCACCGCCGGCATCGAGTGGGCCATGATCGGCGCGCCGGTGCGCATACACGCGCGCGCCACGGCGCGGTGGATCTTCTCGACCCGCTCTGTCACACCGGCTGCGTCGGCCGCGCACTTCAGGAACGCGGCCCGGATGTCGGTGCCCTGGATCCCCGTCTCGATGTCCGCCACGAAGTGGTCGGCCATCACGTCCACGTCGCGGTTCTCGAAGTAGTGGGGGAGGTAGTCGTAGCTGTAGATCCCCGTGCAGGGCACGATCCGAACGCCGCTCTGCTCGGCGACTGTTCGCATGAAGCGCACGTCGCGGCCCCCGAACATCGCCGTCGGATCCACGATCGTCGCCACGCCACGCTCCTTGGCGGCCCCGACGGCCTCCAGCGCCGCGGCCAGTTCGGCGTCGGTGTCGTACATCGAGGGCCACTGCTCGGCCACGGCCTCGTCGCGGAAGCGGACGTGCTCGTGGATCAGCACCGTCCCCAGCTCGCTGCTGTCGACCGGCCCCTGGACTGTGTGAACGACTGCCATCCTCTTCCACCCCTCCGTTCGGTGCTCAGCGGTATTGCTCGCCCCAGCGGGCGTCCTCGCGGATCTGGGCCTTCAGCAGCTTGCCCGCCGGATTTCGCGGCAGCGCCTCCTCCCGGATCGAGATGTACTGGGGCACCTTGAAGTCGGCCAGGTGCAGCTTGCAGTGGCGCAGCACCTCGTCGATGTCGATCTGGCTCCCCTGGGCGGCAACCAGCACGGCTCCAACCTTCTCGCCCATCATGTCGTCGGGCACCGCCACGACCGCCGCTTCGGCGACCGCGGGTGCGGAGGCGAGTGCGTTCTCCACCTCGATCGAGTAGACGTTCTCGCCGCCGCGGTTGATCATGTCCTTCTTGCGGTCGACGATGTACAGCAGGCCGTCCTCGTCGACCCGCGCCAGGTCGCCGGTGTGCAGCCAGCCCTCGGTGAAGGTCTCGGCGTTGGCCTCCGGCTTGTTCCAGTAGCCGCTGACCACGTTCGGGCCCCGCACCAGCAGCTCGCCCACACCGGTTTCGGGGTCGGCGTCTTCGATCGAGAGGTCCACGACGGGCATCGCGAAACCCACCGAGTCGGCGTGGGCGGTGGCCTCCTCGTGGGGCAGGAACGACGTCAGCGAGGAGGTCTCCGTGAGCCCGAAGCCGTTGCCCACGCGCGCGTTGGGGAAGGCCTTCATGATCCTCGCCACCATCGCCTCGTCGATCGGGGCCCCGCCGTATGAGACCCAGCGCACGCCGCTGACGTCGATCTCCGCGAAACCCGGGAAGCGCAGCAGCGCGTGGTAGATCGCGGGCACCGACACGAGCTGGTTGACTCCGCCCGGGTCGATCGCGCGGCAGAAGCCGTCGAGGTCCAGGCCGTTGGCGAGGATCTCCACGCGCCCGCCGAACTCGAGCATCGGGATCAGCTGGCTGTTGCAGCCGGTGACGTGGAACAGGGGCACCGAAACCAACGTCGAGATATTCGGCCCTTCGCTGCGGTCGGTGGACAGGCAGCGGAAGGCGTTCTCGCTGTTGGTGAGGAAGTTCTCGTTGGAGGTCATGGCCCCCTTGGGAAAGCCCGTGGTGCCGCTCGTGTAGAAGATCGCCGCGAGGTCCTCGGGGCCCCGCTCGGCCGGCTCCACGCGGTCCCCGTCGGGCAGCTCCGCGCCCGGCTGGAACGTGTAGGCCGCTTCGCAGTCCTCGACCACATAGGCGACCTCCTCGTCCTTGAACCTGGTGTTCACGGGCACCGCCACCGCGCCCATCAGCTGGGTGGCGAAGAACGCCACCACCCAGTCGATGCCGTTGGGCATCCGGATCGCCACGCGGTCGCCGCTGGAGACCCCCTCGGCGAGCAGCCCGCCGGCGACCCGCGCCGAGCGCTCCCACAGTTCCTCGTAGCTGCAGGCCGCGCCACCGACCTCCAACAACGCGGTCGCCTGTGGGTCCCGCTCCACGCTCGCCGCCAGCATCGCCGTCAGCGAGGTGGGGAGCTCGTCGTAGCGGGCGCGCCCGCCGGCATCGCGCGTGACGCCGGACTCGTCGAACGGGTTGCGGCCCCGGGGCAGCGGCTCGATCACGCCGACCCCCCGGCTCACGATCTAGGCCGGGGCTGGGGCGCTGAGCTGCTCGGCGAGGATCGCGGCGAGGTGCGCTCGCTGGCGCGCTCCGCCACCGAGCATCGCGGCGTCGAGCTGGGCCCGCTTGAACAGCCAGTGCACGTCGGCCTCCCAGGTGAAGCCGATGCCGCCATGGGCCTGGATCGCGCTGGCCGTGACCTCGCGGCCGGCGTCGGAGGCGGCGGCCTTGGCCATCGCAGCCGCCCCGGGTAGTCCGTCGGGGTCGGCGTCGGCGCTCCAGGCGGCGAAGGCGGTGGCCGCGCGAGCCTTCTCGGTGTCCAGCAGCATCTGCGCGCAGCGGTGAGAGACGGCCTGGAAGGCGCCCACCGGGACCCCGAACTGCTTGCGGTCCTTGACGTAGGCGACGGTCATCTCCAGCGCCCTGTCGCACACGCCCACCAGCTCGGAGCTGATCGCGACCAGCGCCCGGTCGACGCCGCCGGCGACGTCCCCGGGGAGCTCCTCGCCGCCCTGGGCTCGCACCCGCGCGGCCGAGCGCGTCGGATCGATTGCGTCAAGTGGGTGAGCTCGGCGTCGGCCGCGGCCACCAGCCGGGCCCTGCCGTCGTCCTCGACGAGCACGATCACGTCCGCCTCGACGGCTCCGACCACCAGCTCCGCGGTGCCGTCGCTGGCGCTGGCGAGGGCTCCGAACGATGCTCCGGAGGCCAGGCCCGGGCAGCCAGCGCTCGCGCTGCTCGGGCGAGCCCGCGTGCTCGATCATGGTCGAGGCCATCGCGCTCGGCAGGAACGGCACCGGCGCCACCGCGCGGCCGAGCTCCTCGCACAGGATCGAGAGCTCGATGCGGCCAAGGCCGCCGCCGCCGTACTCCTCGGAGATCGCGATGCCGGGCCAGCCCAGCTCGCACAGCTCCTTCCACAGCTCGGTGTCGGTCGTGCGCGCCTCGGCGTGCTCGCGCACGCGCTCGGGCTTTGCCCGCTCGGCCAGCAGCGAGCGCGCCGTGCGCTGGATCTCGCGCTGGTCGTCGGTGAAGCCGAAGTCCATGGTCCTAGGCCGCGACCTTCAGTCGCGGCAGGCCGAGCACCCGCTCGGCGACGATGTTCTTGAGCACCTCGGTCGTGCCTCCCTCGATCGTGTTGCCGCGCGCGCGCAGCAGCTCGTAGCTCCAGCTGGTCGCCGAACGTGAGCGCCTCGGCGCCGATCACGTCGGCGGCGAGCTGGGTCAGGCGCTGGTTGGTGTCCGACCACAGCCACTTCACCAGCGAGCCCTCCGGGCCCGGGCTGGCCGTAGCGTTCGACGTCGGTCAGGCCCTTCCAGGCGAGCAGCCGGATCGACTCGCAGCGCACGTGGATGTCGGCCAGCGCGTCGGCGTACAGCGGGTCCTCGAGCAGGCCCTTGCGCGCGGCCACGGCGATCACGTCGTCGAGCAGCTGGCGCAGGCGGATCTGCAGCGCGAAGCCGAGGCCGGCGCGCTCGTTCATGAGCGTCGTGAGCGCGACCTTCCAGCCGTTGCCGACGCCGCCCACGACGTTGGCGTCGGGGATCCTCGCCTCCTCGATGAACAGCTCGTTGAACTCGGCCTCGCCGGTGATCTGGCGCAGCGGGCGCACCTGGACCGCGTCCTGCTCCATGTCCATCAGGAAGTACGCTGAGGCCCTTGTGCTTGGCCGACCTCGCTGTCGGTGCGGGCGACGAGCATGCACCACTTCGAGTACTGGGCCCCGCTGGTCCACACCTTCTGCCCGGTCACCACCCACTCGTCGCCGTTCTTGACCGCCCGCGTTTTCAGCGCCGCGAGGTCGGACCCGGCGTCGGGCTCGGAGAAGCCCTGGCACCAGATCTCCTCGGCCGAGAGGATCGGGGGCAGGTAGCGCTCCTTCTGCTCGTCGGTGCCCCACACCATCAGCGTCGGCCCGCCGAGCAGCAGCCCGAGCGTGTTGGCGGCCAGCGGCACCCGGGCGCGGCCGATCTCCTCGTAGTAGATCGCCGATTCGGTCAGCGTGGCGCCGCGCCCGCCGTACTCCACGGGCCAGGCGGGAGCCGCCCAGCCGGCGTCGTAGAGGCGCCGCTGCCAGTCCTTGCGCCAGGAGTTCTTGCGCGTCCTCGCCGCCGTCGACGGGCTCCGGGTCGGGCGGGTTGTCCGCCAGCCAGGAGCGCAACTCGTCGCGGAAAGCGGTCTCCTTGGGGCTGAAGGTCAGGTCCATTTGGCGCTCTGCAGACAGCCTATCCCGGATCGCGAAGCGGTGTCTGCGCCGCCGCGAGCGGCGCTAGATTCAGGTTGCCCGTGAGCGCAGCCGACAGCACCCTGCGGGTCGCCCACCTCGACGCGGACGCCTTCTACGTGTCGGTCGAGCTGCTGCGCCATCCCGAGCTGCGCGGACGGCCCGGTGGTGGTCTCGGGCTCCGGGCCCGCGGGCGGTGGTCACCACCGCCAGCTACGAGGCCCGCCGCTACGGGGTCGGCTCGGCGATGCCGGCCTCGCGTGCCCGGCGGCTGTGCCCCCAGGCCGTCTTCCTGCCCCCCGACTTCGCCTTCTACCGCGAGGCCTCCGGAACGGATCATGGCGATCGTCCGCGAGCACGTCGAGCGCGTCGAGGTCGTCGGTCTCGACGAGGCCTACCTCGACCTCGAGGGGCTGTTCTCGCCACGGACGGCGATGCGCCGGCTGGTGGCCGAGATCAAGGCCTCCACGCGGCTCACCTGCTCGGTGGGCATCGGCCCGAACAAGCTCGTGGCCAAGGTCGCCTCCGACGCCGAGAAGCCCGCCGGGTTGGTGGCCCTGACCCGCGAACAGGCCTGCGAGCGCTTCGCCGGCTCGCCCCCCGGGCCTGGTCCCGGGGATCGGCCCGAAGACCTCCGCGCGCCTGAATGCCCTCGGGCTTAAGACCCTGGCCGAGCTGGCCCGGGCCCCCGAGGGTCTCCTGACGGCGAGCTTCGGGCCGCGACTGGGACGGGAGCTCCAGCGCCGGGCACGCTTTGAATCCGACGGCGTCGTGGGCGCGCCCAGGAAGGTCGCGTCGGAGTCCCGGGAGCGGACCTTCGACCACGACATAGCCGCTCCCGAGCAGCTCCGAGAGGCGCTCACGCGGATGGCCGAGCAGCTGTGCGAGAGCCTTCGCCGCCACGGGCGCCGCGGGCGGACGATCTCGATCAAGGTCCGCCTCGACGACTGGACGACCGTGACCCGCTCGCACACCGTCGAGACGGCGACCGACGACACGGCCCACGTCACGGCCGAGGCGCTGCGCCTGCTGGAGGAGTACGCACCGCCGCGGCCGGTGAGGCTGCTGGGCGTGCGGGTCGCGGGTTTCGTCGGCCACCCCGGGAGGGAGACGGGAAACGGCGCGCCGGGCGAGCTGGCGCGCGCAGCGGGAGAGGGTCAACTCGCCCTGCCGCTCGCCCACGCCCAATAGCCTCGGTCGGCGCCGGCACAAGCGTGGCCAGCGAGCGCTTGCGGGCGGGCGGTAAGCGGTTCCCCGGGGCTGCATGGCCCTCCCGACGCGCATAGATTGATCAGCGTGTCGCTCGCCCTATCGTGGATCTTGTTCCCGCTCGTGCTGGGTGCGGTCGGGGCCGGCTGGGGGGCGGCCGTGGAGCGGGCGTCCGGGTCGCATCTCAGCGGCGCCCTCGTGGTACCGCTCGGGCTCGCCGCGGCCATCGTTGCGGCCTCGTTACTGACGGCTTGGAGTGTTACGGCGTCGGCGGCAGCTCCGGCCGTCGGCGTCGTCGCCCTAGCCGGGCTCCTGATCCTCAGGCCGGTCAAACGCGTGAGGATGTGGCCCGCGCTGACTGCGCTCGGAGTGCTGGCGGCATATGGGGCACCGGTGCTCTTGTCAGGACGCGCGACATTCGCCGGTTACCTCACGCTCGACGACTCAGCCTCGTGGATGGGCATCGCCGACCACGTCATGTCGCATGGCCGCTCGGTCGCGGACCTACCGCCTTCGACGTACCGGGTGGTGCTCGAAGAGTATGTGACAAACAGCTATCCACTGGGCTCGTTCATGTTGCTCGGAGTCGGTCACGCGTTCACCAGGATCGACACCGCATGGATCTACCAGCCCTACCTGGCGTGCTGTGGTGCCGCGGTGGGCCTCAGTGTGTACGCACTGACCGAAGGGATTGTGAGTTCACCGCGTCTCCGTGCGCTGGTGGCGTTCTTCGGCGCACAACCGGCGCTTCTGTACGGCTACGCGATGTGGGGGGGAATCAAGGAGCTAACGGCAGCCTTCTTGCTCGTGCTCGGAGCCGGCCTGCTCGCACGGGTGCTCGCGGACGACTCCGCAAGTCCGCGCCGTCTTCTGCCACTGGCGGTAGCGGCGGCTGCCTTGATCGTAACCCTCGGCGCCGGCGCCGCCGGCTGGGTGCTCCCCGCACTGGCTTGCGTCGTGATCGTGTGGATCCTCCGTGGGTGGCGTTCCGGCAAGTGGCTGCTGGCGCGCGACATCGGAGTGCTCGCCGCCGTGACGGCCGTTCTGGCGATACCGATGTGGGTTGTCCTTTCGAGCTTTCTGGGCAGCGATGCAAACCTGTTCACAGCCGGTCAGGCGGTGAGCGAAAAACTCGGAAACCTCTTCCAGCCGCTGAGCGTATGGCAGCTCGTCGGAATCTGGCCCACCGGCGATTTCCGGCTGCGTGCACCGACCACCGCCACCGCCACCCTCGTCGCTCTCGCGCTGCTGAGCGCGGGGGTGGCGATCTGGCTCACCGTGCGCCATCGACAGTTCACGGTCGTCGCCTATGTCGCACTCGCGCTCAGCGGCTGCGCCGTCTTCTATCTCGTGGGGAGCACGCCGTGGGTGGTCGCGAAGGCACTCGCGATCGCCTCGCCGGCGCTACTTGCCGCAGCGCTCACCGGCGGGGCACTGCTGTGGGTACGCCGCCGGTGGGCCGGTCTCCTCGTCCTGGTGGGGATCGGAGGCGGGGTCTTGTGGTCCAATGCACTCGCCTATCACGACGTGACTCTTGCTCCGCGCGCGCCGCTGGCCGAGCTACAGCACATCGACGGCCTCGTGGCGGACAAGGGACCCACGTTCATCAACGTCTTCGAAGCCTACGCAGCCCGACATTTCCTGCGCCGAGGCGCCCCGGTCGAGCCGGCGCAGTACAGAACCTGCGCTGCTCCCACTGAACGACGGAGCGGCACTGACCAAGGGCGCCTGGGCCGACATCGACTCGTTTCCGTTGTCGACACTCGAACCCTTTCGTTCGATCGTTACCCAGCGCTCGCCGGCAGAAAGCCGCCCACCGTCGATCTATCGGCTCGCGTGGCAAGGGCGTGCCTACCAGCTCTGGGAGCAGCCTGCAGATCCGGTCATCAGCATCGTCAAGCACGTGCCGCTCGGTGAATCCAACACGCTGCCGTACTGTGGCAACGCTCTGAACGCTCCCTATCGACAACCCTGCTCGATGAATCCGGTGTCGGTGCCTCCGTGTTCACAGGTCCGAGCGCTCGGCCGCGAAGCCGGCGCAGATCACGCTGCACTGGTCGCCTATGAACGTCCTGAGCCGATTGCCGCTTCGCGGTGACGACGGCCTTTGGCCCGCTGATTGGGTCCATTACGGCCCAGGCCCACACGTTGACCCCCACGAGACCCGGAACAGCTGTCTTTCACATCGCCGTCCCTAGATCACAAAACTACGAACTGTGGCTGGGCGGGCAGTTCACTCGCGGGTTTGAAGTCAAGGTCGACGGTGTGCGCTCGGGCAGGTCGGGTCAAGGACGACCTCTCGGGTTTCAGTGCCAGCGCTTACCTCGCCGACCTGCCCCTGCGCGCCGGGGTCCACACGTTCGCGCTCACGTACCCTCACGCGAATCTCACGCCGGGCAGCGGCGAGAACGAACTCACGTCGCTGAGCACGATCTCGCTAGTGCCGGAAGGTTCCACGGGCGAACTCGTCACGGTCGCTCCGGGCCAGGCCGCAACGCTCTGCGGTCGTTCCCTCGACTGGATCGAGATCGTTCGGAAGAAGTAGGATCAGCCCATGCCAAAGGCAGAGGTGGGCGAGATCCAGCTCGACTACCAGCGCAGCGGCGAAGGCCCGCCGCTACTGGCGATCATGGGCATGAGCGGGACCTACCTGCACTGGGGGGAGCCGTTCCTGGAGCGGCTGCGCGAGAGCTTCGAGGTGATCGTCTACGACCACCGCGGGGTCGGCGCCTCCAGCCGCCTGGACGGGCCCGGTCACGATCCCCCAGCTGGCCGCCGACGCCGCCGGCCTGGTGAGGGCGCTCGAGCTCGACTCGGTGCACGTGCTGGGGATCTCGATGGGCGGGATGGTGGCCCAGGAGCTGGTGCTGGCCGAGCCCGAGCTCGTAAGCACGCTGACGCTCGGGTGCACCTACTGCGGCGGGCCCGGCAGCTCGTTCGGTTCGGACGCAGCCGAGCGGCTGGGCGAGGCGATGATCTCCGGCGACCGCGCCCGGGCCGCTGAGGGCGGCGTATGAGGTCAACCTCTCGCCGGCGGCGGCAGCCGACCCGGAGCTGTGGGAGCGCTACCAGTCGATCGCCGCCGAGCGGGCCGTGGCGGTGCAGGTGATCATGGCCCAGGCGGCGGCGTGTGCTCAGCACGACACCCACGATCGCCTGCCGGGCGTGAGCGCCCCGACGCTCGTGATCCACGGGTCCGCGGACGAGATGATCCCGGTCGACAACGGGCGTCTGATCGCGTCGCTGATACCGGACGCCCGCCTGGAGATGTTCGACGGGGTCGGACATCTGTTCTTCTGGGAGGAGCCCGCCACCTCGGCGGAGCTGCTGCGCTCCCACGCCGCTGTCCCCGTTTGAGCGACCTGGAGCTCCGCTCCGGGGCGGTGCTGCTCTCGGGCGAGCGCAGCGGGCCGGAAGACGGGCCGGCGATCGTGCTCCTGCACGGCCTCACGGCCACCCGCCGCTATGTGGTGATGGGCTCCACCGCACTGCAGCGCGCGCGGCATGCGCGTGCTCGCCTACGACGCCCGTGGCCACGGACGGTCGAGCCCGGCCCCGGGGCGCGAGTACGGCTACGAGCACCTCGCCGCCGACCTGGCCGAGGTGGTCGGCGAGGCAGGCGGCGGAGCGGTGATGCTGGCGGGGGCCTCGATGGGCGCCCACACGGCCCTGCGCCTGGCCCTCGAGCAGCCTGCCCTTGTGCGCGCGCTGGCGCTGATCACGCCGTCGTTCCTGCCGGACGCACGGCACGAGGACGAGCTGGACGCAATGGGACGCGCTCGCGCGGGGACTGCGGCGAGGGCGGCGTCGAGGGCTTCGTGCGGGCGTATGACCTGGAGTCCGTGCCCGAGCGCTGGCGGGGCACCGTGGAGACCGTCCTGCGCCAGCGCCTCGGCGCCCACGAGCACCCGTCGGCGGTGGCCGACGCGCTGGAAGTGGTGCCGCGCTCGCGTCCGTTCGAGAGCCTCTCGCAGCTGAGCGAGCTGAGGGTCCCGACGGTGGTGGTCGCGAGCCGCGACGAGGCCGACCCCGGCCACCCGCTGGCGGTGGGAGAGACGCTACGCCCGAGCGATCCCCGGCGCGCGAGCTGCGTGGTGGAGCCGGCCGAGGACCCGCCGAGGTCGCCGATCGCGTGGCAGGGAGGCCAGCTCTCGAAGGTCATCCTGGAGCTCGTCGCCTCCGTCGCGTAGTACGTGATAACGTACAGTTGTATGCCAGTACGTGAATGGGATGGATCGAGCTACGACCGCATCTCCGGGACCATGGAGCGCCTCGGCCTGGAGGTTCTCGACCGCCTCGAGTTGAGCGGCGATGAGACCGTCCTCGACGCGGGCTGCGGCTCGGGCCGGATCACCGAAGCGCTCGTCGAGCGCCTGCCCCGAGGCCGCGTGATCGCCGTCGGACGAGTCCGAGTCGATGACCCGGGCCGCCCGCGAGCGGCTGGGCCCCGAGGTCGAGGTCCTGACCCAGGACCTGCTCGAGCTCGACGTGCGGGAGCCGCTCGACGCGATCCTCTCGACCGCCACCTTCCACTGGATCGCCGACCACGACCGGCTGTTCAGGCGCCTGCACGGGACGCTGCGGCCGGGCGGGCGGCTCGTGGCCCAGTGCGGGGGAGAGGGGAACATCACGATCCTGCGCGGAGAAGTCGCTCCGATCATGCGCCGGGACCCCTATGCGGAGCACTTCGCGAGCTTCGAGCCCCCCTGGAACTACGCCTCCGCCGAGGCCACCGAGGAGCGCCTGCGGGCGGCGGGCTTTGCGAGTGCCAGTTGCTGGCTGACGCCCGCGCCCCGCAATCCCGAGGAGCCCCGGGAGTTCCTGGCCACGATCGTGCTCGGCCCCCACGTCCAGCAGCTCCCCGAAGAGCTGCGGGAGTCCTTTATGGATGACGTGATGGAGCAGCTCGGCGAGCCCGTCACGGTCGACTACGTGCGACTGAACATCGACGCCGCGGCGTAGCCTCCTTTCGAGCGCGCACTCACGTCTAAGGGGCGCGGAAGGGGTCGCGTGGGGGCTACGGGGCCGACAGCCGTCGAACTGCCGACAGCTACCATCCGCGCAGAATGCGAGCACATCGACCATCGCCAGCCCGCCACGCGTGCGGTCCGGAGGCCGAGGCGGGCTCGATCGGCGGCTGCGGCGATCCTCGCCCTCGCGCTCGGGTCTTTGCTCGTCGCATGCGGCTCGGGCTCCTCGAGCACGGGGTCTGAATTCCTCTCCACGAAGCAGACGAGAACGGCGATCGAAGAAAGCATCCTGACCCAGCGGCATATCCACGCCACCGTCGTGTGTCCGACCGAAGTGGTCCGGGAAAAGGGCGTCACGTTCCAGTGCGTGGCCACCACTCCGAACGGCGCCAAGACCGTCTTCCACGTGGTCGAGGCGAACAGCCGCGGCTACGTCGAATACTCCTCGGCGCACGGAACGCCGCGGAAAAGAAGCAAACTGCGGAAAAGCCCACCACGAAGCCGAAAACGCCTCGACAAGAAATCTTGACGACTCGCTTGAGCCTCTGTTAGCGTCGCGCCGCGCATGGAGGCCGATGTCCCTGGAGGGATGGGTCTCCGGCTATAGGTGCGGTCCGCTCGTCGTTGCCACGAGCACAGGTCGTACCGGACGGTTGGTCAGCTCGATGGTTGCGAGGAACGCTGTTTTTCCAGTGAGGAACGCATCGACATGATCGCTAAGGCGCAGGAGGCGCATCAGCCTCCACGCGAGCCTGCCGACGCCGTGGGCCCGGCCCGTCCGGACCACTCGGAGCTGTCGCTCGGGCTGCGTCGCCGCCAAGCGTCTGACTCTCCTCGGCTGTCTCGTCGCTGTTGCGCTGTTCCTTTCGGTCGCCCAGGGGGCGTGGGCGAACGACGGGTACGGGGGCGGAGGCGGCTGCTACGGGTCCTACTGCGACCGGGGCCCGACCGGGCCGACGGGCCCGCAGGGCCCGCGGGGCCAACGGGCCCCACTGGCCCCTACCGGCCTGCGGGGCCGTCGGGCGCGACTGGCGCTACGGGCGCTACCGGGCGACGGGCGCCTCGGAGTGCGCGGACCGTCGGGCGCGACGGGTGTGACCGGGGCGACCGGTCCGACCGGCGAAAAAGGCGCGACTGGCGAGAAAGGCGAACAGGGCCCCAAAGGCGTGACCGGCGCTACGGGCCCGACTGGGCCGCCAGGCGGGACCGGGCCTACCGGTAAAGAAGGCCCTGAAGGCCCTGCCCGGGGCGACCGGCGCCACTGGCGCCACCGGTGCGACCGGCGCCACCGGGCGCCGAAGGCGAAAGAAGGCGCTGCGGGGGCCACTGGGGCAACGGTTCCACTGGCGCTGAAGGCAAAGAGGGAACGACAGGCGCCACTGGTGTGGCGGGTGTGACTGGCCCGACTGGTGCGACGGGTACGAACGGCGCTGAAGGCAAAGAAGGCGCCGCTGGGGCGACCGGCGCTACCGGTGTCACTGGAGCTGAAGGGAGAAGCAGGCGAAGAAGGCGCTGACTGGGGCGACGGCGCGACGGGCCCCGAAGGCAAAGAAGGGGCTGCTGGCGCGACGGGTGAAACCGGCGCGACGGGTGTCGACTGGTGCCACTGGCGCTGGAAGGCAAAGAAGGCGCTGCTGGCGCGACGGTGCTGAAGGCAAAGAAGGCGCTGCTGGGGCGACGGGTGCGACTGGTGCTGAAGGCAAAGAAGGCGCAGCGGAGTGACCGGTGCGACGGGTGCGACGGGTGCCACTGGTGCTGAAGGCAAAGAAGGGGCTGCCGGGGCGACGGGCGCTAAGGCGCAAGCAACGGGTGCTGCCGGCGCGACGGTGCTACTGGCGCCGAGGGCTCGAAGGCAAAGCAAGGCGCCGCTGGAGTGACCGGCGCGACCGGGCGCTACCGGAGCTGAAGGCAAAGAAGGCGCCAAAGAAGGCGCGACTGGGCGCGGACTGGCGAAGACGGGTCCCGAAGGCAAAGAAGGCGCGATGGCGAAACGGGCGGAACCGGTGCGACTGGTGCTAACGGGTGCTACCGGCGCTGAAGGCAAAGAAGGTGCTGCTGGTGCGACGGGTGCTGAAGGCGAAGAAGGGTGCTGCTGGCGCGACCGGTGCGACTGGTGCTGAAGGCAAAGAAGGCGCAGCTGGAGTGACCGGTGCGACGGGTGCGACGGGTGCCACTGGCGCTGAAGGCAAAGAACGGTGCTGACTGGCGCGACTGGAGCTACTGGCGCTGAAGGCAAAGAAGGCGCTGCTGGCGAACGACCGGTGCTACTGGCGCTGAAGGCAAAGAAGGTGCTAGCTGGCGCGACTGGTGCTACTGGCGCTGAAGGCGAAAGAAGGTGCTGCTGGCGCGACTGGTGCTAACTGGCGCTGAAGGGAACGAAGGCAAAGAACGGCGCCGCTGGAGCGACTGGTGCTACTGGCGCTGAAGGGAAAGAAGGCAAAGAAGGCGCAGCCGGAGTGACCGGCGCGACCGGCGCACCGGAGCTGAAGGAAAAGAAGGCAAAGAAGGCGCCGCTGGCGCGACTGGCGCGACGGGCGCCGAAGGCAAAGAAGGGGCTGCTGGCGCGACGGCGCGGCAACCGGTGCGACTGGTGCTACGGTGCTACTGGCGCCGAAGGCAAAGAAGGTGCTGCTGGCGCGACGGTCCGACCGGCGAACGGGCGCTGCTGGCGCGACCGGTGCTGACCGGCGCGAAGGCAGAAGGCGCGATACCGGCGCGACCGGTGCGACTGGCGCGAAGGCAAAGAAGGTGCCACGGGCGCGACCGGTGCTACTGGCGCTGACAGGCGAAACGAAGGCAAAGAAGGCGCTCACGGGTGTGACGGGTGCGACTGGGCCGACCGGCGCGACGGGTGCGACTGGCGCTGAAGGCAAAGAAGGCAAAGAAGGTGCCACCGGGGGCGACGGGCGCTACCGGTGCCACTGGTGCCAGTGGCGCGACCGGGGCCATCGGGTGCCGAAGGCGCGACGGGTGCGACCGGTGCGACTGGCGCCACTGGCGTGACGCAGGGTGCACCGGGCGCGACGGGTGCGACCGGCGAAAGAAGGCGCCACCGGCGCAACCGGGGCGACCGGGCGACGGGTGCTACTGGCGCTGAAGGGAAAGAAGGCAAAGACAGGCGCCGCTGGAGTGACCGGCGCGACCGGCGCTACAGGAGCTGAAGGAAAAGAAGGCAAAGAAGGTGCCACTGGGGCGACTGGCGCGACGGGTCCCGAAGGCAAAGAAGGCGCTGACTGGCGCGACGGGCGCAACCGGTGCGACTGGTGCGACGGGTGCTACTGGCGCTGAAGGAAAAGAAGGCAAAGAAGGCGCCGCTGGAGCGACTGGTGCCACCGGAACTGAAGGCAAAGAAGGCAAAGAAGGCGCAGCGGAGTGACCGGCGCGACCGGTGCTACGGAGCGAAGGAAAAGAAGGCAAAGAAGGTGCCGCTGGCGCGACTGGCGCGACGGGCCCGAAGGCAAAGAAGGCGCTGCTGGCAGCGAACCGGTGCGACAGGCGCTGAAGGCGAAACGAAGGTGCTGACTGGCGCGACTGGTGCTACTGGCGCTGAAGGGAACAGAAGGCAAAGAAGGCGCGACTGGAGCGACTGGTGCTACTGGCGCTGAAGGGAAAGAAGGCAAAGAAGGCGCAGCTGGAGTGACCGGCGCGACCGGCGCTACAGGAGCTGAAGGAAAAGAAGGCAAAGGAAGGTGCCGCTGGGGCGACTGGCGCGACGGGTCCCGAAGGCAAAGAAGGGGCTGACTGGCGCGACGGGCGCGACCCGGTGCGACTGGCGCCACTGGTGCTACTGGCGCTGAAGGCAAAGAAGGCGCTGCTGGCGCGACGGTGCTGAAGGCAAAGAAGGCGCTGACTGGCGCGACCGGTGCTACTGGCGCTGAAGGCAAAGAAGGCGACAGCGGCGCTACTGGTGCTACTGGCGCTGAAGGCAAAGAAGGCGCTGACTGGCGCGACTGGTGCTACTGGCGCTGAAGGGAAAGAAGGCAAAGAAGGCGCTATCGGGTGTGACCGGTGCCACTGGGCCGACCGGTGCGACTGGTGCTACTGGCGCTGAAGGCAAAGAAGGCAAAGAAGGTGCACCTGGCGCGACGGGCGCTACCGGTGCACACTGGTGCCAGCTGGCGTGACCGGGTCCGTCGGGTGCTACCGGTGCGACGGGTGCTACCGGTGCGACTGGTGCCTCTGGCGTGCGGGGCTCCATCGGGCGCGACGGGTGCGACCGGCGAAAAAGGCGCCACCGGCTCAACCGGGGCGACCGGGGCGACGGGTGCTACTGGCGCTGAAGGAAAAGAAGGCAAAGAAGGCGCCGCTGGAGCGACTGGTGCCACCGGAACTGAAGGCAAAGAAGGCAAAGAAGGCGCAGCTGGAGTGACCGGCGCGACCGGCGCTACAGGAGCTGAAGGCAAAGAAGGCAAAGAAGGTGCCGCTGGGGCGACTGGCGCGACGGGTCCCGAAGGCAAAGAAGGGGCTGCTGGCGCGACGGGCGAACCGGTGCGACGGGCGCTGAAGGGAAAGAAGGCAAAGAAGGCGCCGCTGGAGCGACTGGTGCTACTGGCGCGAAGGGAAAGAAGGCAAAGAAGGCGCCGCTGGAGCGACTGGTGCTACTGGCGCGAAGGGAAAGAAGGCAAAGAAGGCGCAGCTGGAGTGACCGGCGCGACCGGCGCTACAGGAGCTGAAGGAAAAGAAGGCAAAGAAGGTGCCGCTGGGGCGACTGGCGCGACGGGTCCCGAAGGCAAAGAAGGGGCTGCTGGCGCGACGGGCGGAACCGGTGCGACGGTGCTACTGGTGCTACTGGCGCTGAAGGCAAAGAAGGCGCTACTGGTGCGACTGGTGCTACTGGCGCTAAAGGCGAAACCGGCGCCGCTGGCGCGACCGGTCCGACTGGCGCGACCGGTGGAACCGGCGCCACAGGCGCGACCGGCGCGACCGGCGAAAAAGGCCCTGAAGGTGTCGAAAGGCGAAACCGGCGCGACGGGGCGAAAAAGGCGAAACCGGCGCCAGCAAGGCGAACAGGGCGCGAAAGGCGAAACGGGCGCGACGGGCGCCGACCGGCGGCAACAGGCGTCGACTGGTCCGACCGGTCGCGCAGGCGAAACGGGTGCGACCGGCGAAGGGCAACACGGGTGCAACCGGGGCCACCGGCGAAAAGGGCGAAACCGGAGCCGACAGGCGTGAAAGGCGAAAGCGGACCCGCACCGGACCGACCGGCGCGACCGGAGCCACCGGAGCGGCCACCGTCTACAACTCCAACGGCACCGCCGTGGGTGGGCCTGCGCACGTGGTTCAGGGCGAAGGTCTGGCGGTGGGTAAAAAGCTGACCGAAACATTCACGGGTAGCGCCGCGTTCACGTCAGGCACCTCGTACCTCTGCAACGCGTACGACGTGACGAAGAAAGTGCCGATCCTCGGGATCACCTACACGAGCGGCACGGAAGTCACGTTCGAATACTTCACTGGAGCGGCGAATGACACGATCCGCTTCCAGTGCACGGGCAACTAGCCCACGGGGGGCTCTCGACCCGCTAGCCGCCGGGCGCTAACGCCGCCCGCGGCTCTGCGGGGGTGGCCGCGGCATCTGTCCGGCTCGGCCGGCCCGTCAAGCAGCGACCCCCTGAGCAGGGCCGCATACCGGCCTCCGAGCCCGACCAACTCGTCGTGTGTGCCCCGTTCCACGATCCTGCCGGCGTCGAGCACGAGGATCTGGTCGGCGTTCCGGACGGTGGAGAGGCGGTGCGCGATGGCGATCGTGGTGCGTCCCCGGGAGAGCTCGTCGAGCGCCTGCTGGACGGCCCGCTCGGTCTCGGTGTCCAGCGAGGAGGTGGCCTCGTCGAGGATCAGTACCGGCGGGTTGCGGAGGATCGTCCTGGCGATAGCGATGCGTTGCTTCTCGCCGCCGGAGAAGCGGTATCCCCGCTCGCCGACCGGCGTGTCGTAGCCGTCGGGTAGGGACACGATCAGGTCGTGGATCTGGGCCGCTCTGGCGGCGTCTTCGATCTGCTCGTCGGTCGCTTCCGGGCAGGCGAAGCGGAGGTTCTCGCGGATCGAGGCATGCAACAGATAGGTCTCCTGGGAGACGAGTCCCACGGCTGCCGCCAGCGAGTCGAGCTTGAGGTCGCGTATGTCGACGCCGTCGAGGCTCACGCTGCCCCGCTGGGGCTCGTACAGGCGGGCGACGAGGTATGCGAGGGTGGTCTTTCCCGCGCCTGTCTCACCCACCAGCGCCGTGCTGCTCCCCGATGGCATGTCCGCGGAGATGTCCCGCAGCGTCCAGGGCGCCTCGGGGCCGTACTGGAACCACACTCCGTCCAGGCGCACATCGCCACGGACCTCGGAGAGCTCTTTGGCGTCCGGGCGCTCGACGATGTCGATCGGGAGGTCGAGGTACTCGAAGATGCGGGCGAACAGCGCCAGAGAGGTCTGCACTTCGACGCCCACGGACAGCAACGACTGCATCGGGAACAGCAGGCGCGTCTGCAGGGTCGTAAAGGCGACGACGGTACCCACCGAGATGGCCGCGTGGCCGTTGACGGTCGTGTACCCGGCGAACCAGTAGACGGCCGCCGGCATGATCGCGAAGCTCATCTGGACGGTGGCCATCCGCCAGCGCCCGGCCATGCGCGCGTGCACCTCGAGGTCTGCGAGTTCGTCGGACTCGTTGCGGAAGCGGTCCACGAGCTCCCTCGAGCGCCCCATCGTCTTCGCCAGCAGGATCCCGGACACCGAGAGGGACTCCTCCACGAGCGTGGACATGTCCGCCAGGCGGCTCTGGCGGACCGACTGGATGCGCCGCCGCTCGTTGCCCACGCGCCGCGTGAGCCACACGAAGAAGGGCAGCAGGATCAGCGAGAAGATCGTCAGCTCCCAGCTCAGAACGAACATCGCGGTGACGGTCGCAAGCACCGTCGCAACAGTGGACACGGTCGAAGTGGCGGTGCTCGTGACGACGTCGTCGATCCCACCGATGTCGTAGGCGATCCGCGCCTGCACCTCGCCCGAGCGGGTGCGCGTGAAGAAGGCCAGCGACATCCGCTGCAGGTGCTCGTAGACGGCGGCCCGCAGATCGTGCATGACGTGCTGGCCGACTTCGTTGGAGATCCATGTCTGGGCCACGCCGATCGCCGCGTTGATGACCGCCAGGGCGATCATCCCGGCCACGGCCCAGGTCAGTACTTCGAGGTCGTGGCCGATGATGCCCTTGTTGACGGCTTCGCGCAGCAAGAACGGCGAGGCGACGCCGAGGATCGAGCCGAGCACGATCAGCCCCAGCAGCCGCGCCATGCGCGCCCGGTAGGGGCCAAACAGGCGTGCGATCCGCCTCAGCGACGCAGGCTTGGGCTCGGCGTCCTCGCCCGCCGGCTCGCCGCGATTGGCCGGTGCCGAAACGGCGCCGGTTCCATGGCCGCCGTGGCCCCCACCGAAAGGCTGTGCGCTCACCGGCATTGACTGTAGTGGCCCCCCAAGCCGCTCCGGCGTGGGGGCCATGCGCGAGCCGGGCTCGCTCTGATGGGCCATGGGTTGCAGCCGGGATCGACCGAGGGGCGTAGCATTCGTCGCTGAGGGGGAGCGGGCACACAGAGGAGCTCGTTGGCCGCTCATCATCGCGCTGGGCGTAGCCCCCACGCCCCGGGCGCACAGATATGGCACGGAAGCGCCGCGCGGCAGTCGCCGCGTCCCCCTCAAACTGGAGCGCAGCGCCCGAATCTCGGCGGGTACGGCGGGCCCTGACCGCCGAGCCTGCATACTTTTCCTGGTGACGGGCACGCCATGACAGACCGGGACGAGGATCGCGAGTTGATCGCGGTCGCGGTCGAAGCCCTGTCAGAGATATGGGGCCTCGGCAGGGAACCGGCGGCCGGCATCGCCCGGGGCGCCCTGGATGAGATCGAGCGGGTCAAGGAGGAAGCCGAGGGGGCCCAGGGATGAACCCCGACGGGCTCGGCGTCGGCTGACGGTGAGCGCGAGCAATACGGCTGCGGGGCTCCGCAAGGTCAAGATGCGGGGCGAGCCGCGGGACGAGCGGGTAGCCGCCCGGGCGTTCCAGGAGATCGACCCGGACGGCTACGTGTTCCCATACCCGGCAATGTCCGGCGGCAATACGAGAACTGGGTCCGCACGGCTAGCCTTGAGGCTGCTGTGAGGCGCGCGAACGAGACACTGAATGGACGCTAGGCCGACTCCCACGCTCCTCGCGGGCGTCGCCGGCGGGGTCTCGTGAGCAGCGAAGCCCGGGCAGTTGCAGGCAGCTCAAGCCTCTCAGCCGAGGAGGTGAGGGTGCTCGGCTGCCTGCTGGAGAAGCAGAAGACCACGCCCGACGCCTATCCACTGTCGCTGAACTCCCTGCGCCTGGCGTGTAACCAGAGCACCAACCGCGACCCGGTGGTCGAGTACGACGAGGCGACGATCCGTGAGGCCCTGCGCAGGCTCGAGCGCCGCGGCTACGTCCGCCTCGCCAGCGGCGCGGGCTCCAGGGCCGCCAAGTACCGGCACCTGCTGGCAGAAGCGCTGCCGCTCGGCCGCCCCGAGGAAGCGCTCCTGTGCATCCTGATGCTGCGCGGCCCCCAGACCCCCGGGGAGCTCAAGCAGCGCTCCGAGCGCATGTACCCCTTCGGAGACCTCGCCTCGGTCTTGCAGGCGCTCGAGGCGCTGATCGACCGCGAGCTCGCAAGGCGGCTGGAGCGCAGGCCCGGACACAAGGAGGAGCGCTACGTCCAGCTCCTGGACGAGGGCTCGTATGAGCCCGAGGCGCCGCCCCAGGGTGGCCCTCCGGAGGAGCCGGGGCTCTCAGGGCCCGCCGAGCCGGTGTCCGTGCCGGCCGGCGCCCCCGCGCAGGACCTGCAAGAGCTGCTCTCCCGGGTCGAGCAGCTGGAGCGGGAGGTTGCCGAGCTGCGCGCCCACATGCGCCATCCTGTTTGACGGTGCTGACGTGGACCTGACGCATCTGGGAGGAGCGATCCTCGCCACATCCGATTCCTCCACCGGCGTGGGCATCCCGATCGCGCTCGCGGCCGGGCTGGTGTCGTTCCTGTCGCCCTGCGTGCTTCCGCTCGTGCCGGGCTATCTCTCGACCGTCATCGGGGTCACCCCGGTGGACCTCAAGGAGGGCGTGGGCGTCCGCCGGGTGCTCGTTCCGAGCCTGCTGTTCATCGCCAGCTTCTCGGCGATCTTCATCCTTCTGGGCCTCAGTGCGACCGTGCTCGGATCGGCGCTGAAGGAACACAAAGAAGCCCTCACCAAGATCGGGGGCTGGCTGATCATCGCGATGGGGCTGTTGTTCATGGCGAGCCCGTTCGTGAGGGTGCTGGGGCGCGAGTGGCACTCTGAGGCGCTGATGCGGAGGGCGAGGCGCGGCGGACCGCTGATCGCCGGCGCGGCCTTTGCGATCGCGTGGACGCCCTGCACCAGCATCACCCTCGGCGCGATCCTCACGCAGGCCGCGATCTCGAGCTCAGCGGCCCACGGGGCGCTGCTGCTGGCCTTCTACTCCCTCGGCCTGGCGATCCCGTTCCTGGCGATCGCGCTGGCGTTCGAGCGCATGACGGAGGCACTCGGGGTGGTCAGGCGCCACTTCCCGCTCGTGATCGCCTTCGGAGGGGCGGTGATGATCGTCCTCGGCGTGCTGATCGTCAGCGGGGAGTTCACGACGCTCAACACGTGGGCGTCGAAAACCGTCCCCTGGCAGGAAAGCGTCTAGGAGGACACGGCTCCGGCGCCGCTGGAGGCGGCCAGCCGGCGACGCTCCCGGTAGCGGGCTTCCCACGCTTCCTGGTTGCGTTTGGCGTCCCGGATGAACGGCGAGACGCCGATCGCCTTGACGATCAGGCGGTTGATCGTGGACTCGGGAGAGGGGAGGGGGCGCATCACGTCCACGAACAGCACCACCCGGGTCTCGTCGGTGTCGTTCCAGACCTCGTGGTTGAAGGTGTCGTCGAAGATCATGCTCTTGCCCTCTTCCCAGTGGCGGATGTCCTCGCCCACCCGGATCCGGCACGAAGGGGCGTCCTCGGGCACGATCAGGCCGAGGTGGTAGCGGAGCACGCCCTTGTAGGGGCCGCGGTGGTCGAGGATGTGCTTGCGGGGCGAGAGGATCGAGAACATCGCCGTGGTCATGCCGGGGATTTCCCGCATCAGGGCCGCCGTGCGGGGACAGAGCTCGACCCCCAGCTTGGCCTCGAAGCCGTACCCGTAGAGGAAGAACGTCTTCCAGCGGTCGTCGTCGGTGATCTCGATCTGATCCTTGGAGATGTCCTGGAAGTTGGGGAGCGCGTCGTGGTCCTCGAGCAGCACCTCCAGCTCCTCGCGGATCACGGTCCAGTTGCGCTCGATGTGCTCCACCCACGGGAACTGGGCGGTCTCGAAGAAGGTGTGGTCGCCGACCAGCGAGCGACGGCCGATGAAGCGCTCGATCGGAAAGAGCAGCCGTTCGCCGACCGAGATGGTCAGCTCCACCACGCGATCCCGGCGTGAGGCTGCCATTGGCGCCAGACGCTATCGCACGCGTTCTCCGAAGTCCCTGCGGGTGGTCCTCCGGGGCCGGTCCCCGAAAGAGAGACGCCCCGCCGTGGGGTACTCCCGGCGGGGCGTCAATCTGCGTATTTGGTTGGAAGCGCTGCGGAGTGCCGCCTCGAGGGCGGCGGCGAGCGGTGGGACCGTGTCGGCCGGGGGACGAGCCTCCGGCGCGGCCTTCAGGCCTATGCGGCCTCGCGCAGGGCCGCCAGCTCGGGCGACTCGGCGAGCTTCTTCAGAGCCCGCTGCTCCAGCTGGGAGGCCCGCTCCGCGGAGAAGCCGAGGCGCTTGCCGATGGCGGTCAGCGTCTGGGGCTCCTCGCGGCCGGTGCCGAAGCGCATCGTGAGGACCTTCCGCTCGGTTTCGGGCAGCTGCGAGATCGCGTGGTGCACGATCCGCTCACGCTCGTTGTCCCATGCGGTCTCCTCCGGCACCTCGGCGTCGGAGGGGAGCAGGTCTCCGAGGGCGGTGTCGCCGTCCTCGCCGATCTGCTGGTCGAGGCTGACGAGGGCGGCCCGCTGGTGGCGGACCTCCTCCACCTGCTCGATCGGCAGGCCGGTCTCCTCGGCAAGCTCCTCGATCGTGGGCTCACGGCCGAGCCTGACCGACAGCTCTCGCTCGACGCGCCCGACCTTGCGGGAGCGCTGGGCGACGTGGACGGGCAGGCGGATCGTGCGCCCGGAGTTCTCCAGGCCGCGCTGGATCGCCTGACGGATCCAGAGCGTCGCGTAGGTCGAGAAGCGGAAGCCCTTGCGCCAGTCGAACTTCTCGCTGGCCCGGATCAGTCCGAGCATGCCCTCCTGCACCAGGTCGCCGAGGGGCAGGCCCTGGTTCTGGTAGCGGCGTGCGTTGGACGCCACCAGGCGCAGGTTGGAGTTGACGAGCAGTTCCTTGGCGTGCAGGTCACCGCGCTCGATCCGCTTGGCGAGTTCGATCTCCTGTTCGGGGGTGAGCAGCGGGTAGCGCCGCGAGTGCGCCAGCAGCTGGTCCACGGCCTCGGGGATGAAGGTCTCGCTGGGGGCGAGATCGGTGTGCTCGATCGGGCTGTCCAGGCGCTCGGCGCGGGTGTTCTCGGCGCCGCTCTCGTCCAGGACAGCCTCGTTCTCGCCGTCGGCGTCCGGGTGGACGGCGGCAGCGTCGAGCGCTGTGGTGGTGGGGGCGGGGGAATTAGACATGATGGGGCGTCCTTCTTAATCCGATTCTTATAGTCGGAATTATACGCCTCGGTAGTTGCGTTGTCAATTAGTCTCTCAGACGATGGTTACAATTGATCGTTCGACGTTTTGTACGTGCTCCCCTGCCTGCGGAGATCACCTGCAGAAACGATTCCCGCGCGGCGCAAGAGCAAACCCGCGGAGGGGCCGGACGGTGCGGTCCGTCGCAGCGGTTGCATCGGCAGTTGCTGCCACGGGGGCTGAGCCCGGGGGGGCTGGACTCCGCGAATGAACATACACCGAAGGTGTCCAAAAGGAACACCTTCCGGCGCCGTCAGCTAGGGCGAGGCGCCCCTCCGGGGCCCGTGGAGGCGGTCGCTGCGGTGGGGGCGGGGGCGATTTCGAGCAGCTCTTCGCCGCGGTGATCGACCTGGAGGGTCGTGTGGTCGAGGCCGAAGCGCTCGTGCAGGAGCGCCTCCAGCCGGCGCCGCAGCTCGTGACAGTCGCGCTCCGGGCCCACCAGCACGTGCGCCGACAGGGCCGGGAAACCGCTTGTGATTTCCCACACATGGAGGTCGTGGACTTCCACGACGCCGCTCTGGGAGGCGAGGGCCGCGCCGACCGCCTCAGGGTCCACGCCCGCCGGCGCCGCCTCCAGGAACACCCGTGCGGAGGCCCATACGAGCGAGACCCCGGCCCGGATCATGATCGACGCGATCAGCAGCGAGGCGATCGGATCGGCCCGCTCGAGGCCCCAGACGAGGATCAGGACGGCCGCGGTGGCGGTCGCGAGGGCCGCATAGAGGTCCGTGAGCACGTGCTGGAGGCTGCCCTCGACGTTCAGGCTGCGCCGCTCGGCCCCCGACAGCAGCCGCACGGCCACGAGGTTGGCCACCACGCCCGCGAGCGCGATCAGCAGCATCAGGGTCGCGTTCACGTGGGGCGGTGAGATCAGCCGGACGATCCCCTCGTAGGCGATGAAGGCCGCCAGGATCAGCAACGTGATGCCGTTGGCCTGCGCCGAGAGGACCTCGGCGCGGGAGTAGCCGAAGGTCATCGCTCCACGGGCCGGGCGAGCGGCCAGCCGCAGGGCCAGCAGCGAGAGGCCGAGGGCGGCCGCGTCGGCGAGCATGTGGGCCGCGTCCGAGAGCAGCGCCAGGGAGTGGCCCACCACGCCGCCCACGATCTCCAGCGCCATCACGGCGAGCATCACCACGAGGGCCGCCGCCAGACGCCTGCGATCGCCCTCGGGGCTTATGTGGTGGACGTGGCCGGCGTGCCCGTGGCCCATGGCCACCACGATACGCCCGCTCAGGGCGGCTCCCGAATGCGATCTTGCCCTCCCGAGGCTCCCGCACGCGATCCCGGCTCCCCGCGCCTTTACGCTCCTGGGGATGAGCGGCGCACGCGAGCGGGCCCCGGCCATGAGCGCTCAGCAGACGGCGACCGTCTCGGTGGGTGTCGCCGCGGCCCTCGTCGCCCTGAAGCTCGGGGTCGGCCTCGCTACCCACAGCCTCGGTCTGATCTCAGCGGGGATCGAGTCCAGCGGCGACGTGGTGGCGGCGGGCCTGACGGTGTTCGCGGTGAGGCTCGCCGGCAGGCCGGCCGACCGCGGCCACCCCTACGGTCACAGGCGGGCGGAGAACCTCGGCGCGCTCGGCGAGGCGGCGATCCTGCTGGCGGGGGCGATCTTCGTGACCGTGGAGTCGCTGCGCCGGCTGATCGTGGGCGGAGCGTCCACCGACATCCGCTGGTACCAGTTCGCGATCCTGGGCATCGCGATCGTCCTGGACGTGACCCGAGCCGAGTGTCTCGATGCGCGCGGCCGACCGCTTCGACAGCGCCGCCCTGCGCTCGAACGCGTGGCACTTCGCGGCCGATCTGCTGGGCTCGGTCGCCGTGCTCGTGGGCCTGCTGGCGGTCAAAGCCGGCCTCCACGACGGCGACTCGATCGCGGCCCTGGTGGTGGCCGGGATCATGCTGTTCGCGGCCGCAAGGCTGATCAGCGGTGAACGCCAACGTGCTGATGGACCGCTCGCCCGAGGAGGCCCGCGCGGCCGCCGAAGACGCGATCGCGGAGCTGAGCGGGGACTTCGAGCTCGGCCGCCTGCGCCTGCGGGAGTCGGCGGGGCGCTACTTCGCCGACGTGGTCGTGAGCGTCCCGCCCGGGCAGGCCGTGGTCGAGGGCCATCGCGCGGCCGACCTGATCGAGGGGGCCATCGAGCGAGTTCTCCCCGGCAGCGACGTGGTCGTGCACGTCGAGCCCCGGCGCCGGGGCCTGGACCTACGTGACCGGGTGCTGGCGATCGCCCTGGCCGAGCCCCTCGTGAAGGAGGCCCACGACATCACGATCTTCGAGCACGAGGGGACCACGAGCGTCTCCCTGCACCTGAAGTTCCCCGCCGACCTCGACCTGCAGAGCGCCCACGAGACGGCCGAGCGGATCGAGCAGCAGATCCGGGAGAGGCCCGGGGTGGGGGAGGTGCAGACGCACCTCGAGCCGCTCGAGCGGCCGCTCAGCAGCCGAAGCGCCGACGGCGGGCCGGGTGGCCGCACGGTCCGCGAGATAGAGCAGCTGATACGCGAGATCACGGGTTCCGAGCCGCGGATGGTGCGGCTGATCGCGACCGAGGCCGGCCTCGTGCTGTTCCTCACCCTCACGGTGGGGGCGCGAGAGTCCCTCACCGACGCCCACCGCCTGGCCAGTGAGCTCGAGGACGAGCTGCGCAGCCGCATCGACGGCATCGCCGAGGTGGTCGTGCACACGGAGCCGTAGCTGCTCCGTGTAAGCTAGGCGCGTGCCGAGCAACCGGACCACCCGGACCCGCGGCTCCCTGCTCATTGCGCTCGCAGCTCTGGTCGCTCTCGCGATCGCCGCCTGCGGCAGCTCCAGCTCCAGCACGACGTCGAGCAGCACGCCGACGGTGGAACACCACTCCACGACCGGCACCAAAACGTCCACGGGCACGGGCGGCGTCCAGCGCCTGACCCTGGAAGCCGACAAGACCGGCGAACTGAAATACAACAAGACGACCCTTACGGCCAAAGCCGGAACGGCCTCACTCACGCTGACCAACGACTCGCCGATCGCTCACAACGTGACGGTCGAAAACTCCTCCGGGGCGCGGGTGGCGGCCACCACGACCTTCGCGGGCGGCTCACACACCATCCCCCTGAAACTCAAACCGGGCACCTACAAGTTCTTCTGCTCGGTCCCCGGCCACCGCATGGCCGGCATGGAAGGCACCCTCACCGTCGAATAGGCCCGGCGCGGCGGTCGTTTTGCCGCGGCTCAGACGGACGATCGGCTTGTCAGGGCGGGCTCGCAGCCGCCCGCCGGCTCGCTCTCGCGGCTCGTCGGCCTGGGGGGAAGGCACCCGGCCAGCTTCCTCCAGGCGCCCGCCTTCCCGCGGCGCCAACTTCCCGGCGCTCTAGCGCGCGTGCTTGTGGGCACCCTGGTGGTGGGTGCGGGAGAGGAGCCGTTCCACGCGCCGGTGCACGTGGGCCAGGCGAGTCCGTTTGGCCGTCTCGCTGAGCTTGCCGGCCTGGGCCGCGCTCTCGAGCTGCAGCTCACGGGCGGTCGTGAGGGCTTTGCCCAGGCCTTCCCGCGAACGGCCCGGGGTGGATTCGGCGATCTCGCCGAGCGTCTTGCCGGAATGGAGCTCCTTGGTGAGCTCGGTGGCGCTGATCCCCAGATACGTCCGTGCCACGGCGAGCATCCCGCCTCCACTGCCGGAGCCGGGGCCGCCCGGTTTGACGACTGCCTGCTTGACCCGCTTGGGGAGCGTTTCCGCCTCTTTGGCGAGCCGCTGACGGCGCTGATCGACGAGCGTTGCGATCAGGCCGCTTTCGGACTTGCCCGGGGTGGCGGCCGCGAGCTGGGCCAGCGACTTGCCTTCGCTGAGCTCCGCCTTCAGCTCTTCGACTGAGATGCCGAGATAGCTGGCCGCGTCCCGGAGCCGGGTGGGCGCGGGGAGGAGGGTTGGATCGGCCGACACCGGCACGGGATGCACCGAGTCGACCTCGACGACCGTGGCCGGGTGCCCTGACTGGCCGGTGGCGGTGACCGCGGCGACGCTCGCGCCCGCGAGCGCGGCCAGAACCACGGCGACCAGCGACATCCTCCGGGAGATCCGTCCCCTCATCCTCGCCAAAGGTTGACATAACTGGCCGACGTTCGCTACCGCCGGAGCCGCTCCGACGGGGGTCACGGTGGGGGAGGGTGCGATCATCCCGGGGACCCCCACCAGAAAGGACTCCATGTCGAGCGCGGAGAACGAGGAGCCGGGAGACGCGCCCAGCCACGACCCACGGGCCAAGCTCATGCAGGAAGTGGCCGAGCAGATGGACGCGATCGAAACCGACTTCGGCGACAGCTACGAAATCGGGCGGGTGATCACGATCGTGGAAGTCAAAGGGCCGGACGGGAACGTGGGTCTGCGGGTCCGGGCCGGCATGTACCCGTGGGTGGCCATGGGGATGCTCGAGGCCGCCAAGAAGATCATCGAAGGCGGCGGCGAGTAGCGACGGCGCCCGGCACCGACGCCCTAGCCGCCGCTCTACGAGCGTCGCGCTGTCACTACACAGGCGAGGGTACTCGAGCGGATCGGCCGCTCCAATCGTTCATAGAGCTCACAGTTCCGGCTCTCGAGCGCGGTGCGCTGAGCGGGCGAGAGACGCGACCAGAAGGACACGGTGCCGAGCAGCGAGTTGAGCTCTTCCGCGGTGTGCTCGACCGGCGTGGGTACCGCCGCGATCTCGGCGTCCTCGAACAGGTGTGTCGTGTACGCGCGCGCCACGTCGTAGTTGCCCAGCCACGCCCAGACGTCCGAGATGTTCTCCCGTCGCTCGTAGACCCCGGCCAGGGTGGCGTCGAGGTCGCGGTAGGTCGGCCACTCGGCGGCGATCTCCGGCGCGACCGCCGCAATCGCGTTCAGCATCGCCTCCTGATCCTCGGCGGTGTCCGGATCGTCGAATCCGAAGTACTGGATCAGCGCGAGCGTTCCGCCGGGAGCGAGCACTTCGCCGGCTCGCCGCCAGCTCACGTCGGGATCGATCCAATGGATGGCCGAGGCGCAGAAGACCGCCGAGAAATGCCTGCTGGGGAGTCGTGCCTCCTCGAGTCGGGTGTTGGTGAAGTGAACATTCCCGGCGCCCGCGAGGTTCTCGCGTGCGAGCGCGATCAGGTTGTCTCCCGGCTCGATCGCTGTCACCCGCAGGCCGCGGGCCAGGAGGCCGCGTGTCAGTTGTCCGGTCCCGCACCCGATCTCGAGCACCTCATCACCCGGCTCGAGGCCCGCGACCTCGCAGGCATGATCGATCAGCTCCTCGGGGTAGGCGGGACGATGGTGGTCGTAGCTCGCGGCGATGCGGTTGAAGACGGTCCCATGGCTGCGCTGGAGTGTCCCGTCGGGCATCGCCACAAGGTAGGTGAGGTGCTGGACGCACGCCCTCCGTGGGTGACTAAGCGGGGCTCGGCGGGCCGAACCAGGTGGTGAGCACTTCGGGCAGCCCTACCTGTGAGCCTTCACCGACCCAGGCCACGTATCCGTCGGGACGGACCGCGACCGCTGAGGGGGCGGGGACGAGGCCGAGCACGGGGAGCTCCCACGCGCCGGTGTATTCGGCATCGATCAGCCGGACTCGGTCAGACCACGCAGCGACGTTCACGGCGCCGGGGTCGCCGAGATTGATCACCAGAGGCCTGGCCTGGTGCAGCAGCTCATAGACCCGCAGCGGACCGTCGGCTGTGACGAGGTCGAGATCGGGCATGCGGCGCCCGAGCAGCGGATGACCCTCACCGAGGTCGTAGTGGACGTCCAGGGCCGAGACGAGCCCGGCGAGCTGTTTGCGGGGCTCGTCCATGGCCGCCAGCCCGGAGACCACCTCGACCAGGGCCTTCATGCGCTCGTCCTGGCGCTGGAGCGTGGTCTGGGCCATCGTGTAACGAAGCGTGCGGGCGGTCACCGCGTGGCGCTCGTCCTGGTAGGTGTCCAGGAGGCTCTCCGGGCTGATGCCCTTGACCACCTGGGCCAGCTTCCAACCCAGGTTCACCGCGTCCTGGACGCCGAGGCTGAGTCCCTGCCCGCCGGCGGGGTAGTGAACGTGAGCGGAGTCGCCGGCCAGCAGAACACGGTCGGCGCGATACGACGCTGCCTGGCGTGTCATGTCCGTGAACCTCGAGATCCACGTGGGGTTGTGGACACCGAAGTCCGTGCCGAAGGCCGCGGTCAGCGCCTCGCTGAGTTCGGCGAGGCTCGGCTCGGTGTTCGGACCGAGTATCCCCTCGCTCGTGACCACACGCACCGTCCTACCGTCCTCGAGCATGTTGAGGCCGTGAGCGCCGCTGGCGTCGAAGTGGACACCCTTCGGTGGCTCCTCCGTCAATTCGGCTTCCGCGATCAGGGTGCTCCTCGTCGGATCCCAGCCGGGGAAGTCGATGTCGGCCCCTCTGCGGATGACGCTGCGTCCTCCGTCACAGCCGACGAGATACTGCGCTCGGAGGGGGGCGGCGTCGTCCAGCTTCGACGTCCACACCCGTCCTGTCCTGGGCGAAGCCCGTTACCTCCTGTCCGTAGTGGATCTCGACGGGGAGCTCGGTGAGCCAGGCGGCCATGATCCGCTCGATCTGGTTCTGCCAGATTCCGAGCGAGTACGGGTGGCGGGTGGGGAAGTCGCTCATGTCCAGCACTGTCGTCCCGAAGATCGCGGCCTGGGCTGTTTTCCCCTCGGCGAGGAACCGATCGGCGATCCCGCGCTGATCGAGGACCTCGATGGTGCGGGAGTGAAAACCACCCGCGCGTGAGCCTACGAGCACGTGATCGGGTCGCCGCTCGACGACCGCAACATCGATGTTCGCGAGTGCCAGCTCGGCTGCCAGCATCATGCCGGTGGGGCCTCCGCCGGCGATCACGACCTGATGCTCGGTCATAGCGGCCCTCCGGTCTTCGAGTACGTCGTGAACATCGCTCCCATTTCGCTGCTCCATTTCCGTCGCCTGTGGCTTGGGGCGGGCGATTATGAGGCATGGATCGTCGCCTCATGAGGCGGACGTTTTCGGTATAAATTGGAAGTGGAGGGGGGCGAGTAGCTGCCGTTCCGGGCCGTATGCCCGGCTATCCCGCTCCCCTCGGCCGTAGGAGCGCGGAGGCTCCGCAATCGGTAGCGTCTGGGCCCTATGGGACAGCTCACGGGGAATGCCAGTGCCGAGATCGAGGCCCCTCTCGAGCAGGTCTGGGAGGTCGTGGCCGACGTGCTAGCAGCGCCGCAGTGGCAGGGAGGCATCGACGAGAACCGTGCTCTCGAGCAGGACTCGGAAGGCCGCGCAACGCTCGTCGAAACGGTGAGTGACATCAAGGTGCGAAAGCTCACGGCTCGCATCCGCTTTCACTACGAGGGCCCGGAGCGACTGCGATGGACCCAGGAGAAGGGTGACATGAAGGCGTTGGAGGGAGCGTGGGAGTTAGAGGCCCTGGGCCCTGATCGCACCCGCGCTACGTACCGTCTGGAGGCAGACACGGGACGCGTGCTGGGACTAGTCATAAGAGGCCCGGTCGAGGCTGCGACGCGAGCGATGTTCGTCAACGGTCGCCCGAAGGAGCTCAAGCGGCGCGTCGAGGACGGCTCCGCCTAACGGGCCGGACTCTCATTCGCCGAGTCCCGCAACCCCCTCGCCGGGCGGCCGTACCGTCGGGGTGGACACCAGCCACCCGGCTGGCGTGTTCGACAGGGTGATCGTGAACGGTCGCCTCCGCCGCTGGGTCGCTCGCACGGTGGCATTGCGGGCTTCGAGCGATGCGATGGTCAGTTTTGCCTTGCGAATTTCGTAGCGCTGGTAGCCATCGAGCGGATAGAGGTGTTGGGTCAACGTCGCGGCTTCTGGACAGCCGTGGCTGTGCGAGTGGGTGGCGGCCGCCAGGACTGCGCCGTCGTAGATCAGTTGATGCTTGGCGTCACTGGTGAGCAGCGAACAGATCTGGTTCCCGTTACCGGATGCGATCGCGGCGACGTACCGGTGGGCGACCGAGCTGACCCGCGCGCTATGCGGCTGGCCGGCCGCAGGCGACGAGGACGGCGGGCAACAGGGCGGGTAAGCAGCACCCTGCACGGCCGTGCTAAGCGACGCAGTGCCTGCAGTACCCGTTGCATCGTGTGCTCGATAATGCACGTTATGTCAACTTGAAGGTGGAGGCCCCGTAAGGCCTTGCCCACCGGTGAGGCGCCTCCCCTGGCAGGCGTCCTGCGTCCCGGCCTCTACTGCGGAGGCCCGGGGCCGTTGCCGTCGCGGCGTCGCATGCCCAGCGCCCGGCCGACCGCTGCCGCGAACACGGCCAGAATCGCCCAGAACGCCGCCTGCACGATCGCGTCGCCGATCGGTTCGCCCGTGGCGACGAACACGATCACCAGCGGAACGAACACTACGAGCAGCACAACCGCCGCGCGCAACGCCGGCGGAAGGCGGGCCAGCCGCCCGCTCAGGCCCATGTGAGCCCACCCCCGTGCCGGCGAGCGGTTCTCGTCTTCTCGTCGCTGGGATTCATAACGCCGAGCACGTTAGTCCGTGCACCCAATCCCCGGCGCGCTGAACGCGGCTAGCATCTGGCTCCTTCAGACCGACCGGGAAGGACGCGAGATGGCGAACACTTTGTATACGGCCAAGGCGCATGTCACAGGAGGCCGCATGGAGGGTCACGGCCGCACCAGCGACGGCGCTCTGGAGGTCGACCTGCGGATTCCGGCCGAGATGGGCGGCCCCGGTGGCGGCACCAACCCCGAGGAGCTCTTCGCCGTGGGCTATGCAGCCTGCTTCGAGGGCGCCCTCAGCGTGGTCGCCCGCCGCAAGAAGGCCGACGTGGGCGATGTCGCGATCGAGTCCTCGGTCTCCCTGCTGCCCGACGGCCAGGGTGGCTTCAAGCTCGAAGTCGGACTGGACGTGAACCTCCCCTCGGTCCCGGACATCGACACCGCCAAGGAGATCGTCGGGGCCGCACACAAGGTGTGTCCCTACTCCAACGCCACCCGCGGCAACATCGAGGTCGCACTCACGGCCAACGGCCAACCCGTCGAGGAGTGATCCGCCCGCGCGGCTGACCTCGCCGGTCAGCGGCCGAGCGTGCGTCCGAACTCCCGCACCCGCGCCTGAAAGGAGCCGATCAGCTCCCTGACCTGCGCGAGACCCGCGCGCAGCTCGGGATCGCCGACCTCCACCGGGACCATCGAGTCCTGAAGCGTGGACAACGTGTTGTCGGCTTCCTGGACCTCCTTCGCGGCATCGTCGAGGAAGGCCTTGATGCCCCGTCCCGGCGCTCCTCGCGCCGCCGTCGCGAAGGTACCGTCCTGGAGCTCGTAGCGGCGCGCAAACTCTCCATGTGTGCGCCGGATGCGCCCATACGCCGCCTGCACCGGACCGAACAGCTCCTCCTCGAGGCGCTCGGCGGTGGTGTCGTCGAGCAGCTCGAACGCCTCGCTGAGGTCCGACAGCGCCACCGACAGGTGGTCGGCGGCCCTCTCCACCTCCTCCAGTAGCTCGCGGCGGGCGTCGGCGGAGGCGTAGGGCACGGCGACCACCCTAGAGCCAGCCGGGGCGGCGACGCGACAGTGGGCGTTCAGTCCAGCCGGCGGCTCAGTTCAGCTGGTAGTTGAGCGCCACGCCCGCGGTGACGGTGCAGCTGACGGCAGTCGCCTTCTTGGCCTTCTTCTTTTTCTTCTTGTGCTTGTGGCCGTTGGTGTTGCCGGCTCTCACGGGGGCGGCCTTCGCGGCGGCCTCGGGCGCCACCACGCGACCGCCTCGTCCACTGCCGAAGTCCGGCCACACGCCTAGGTAGCGCTCGTATTCGGTGCCTCCGGCTTCACATTCGACATTGCCGTTCTCTTCGATCACGCTCTGGACCGCTCCCAGGGTCCCACCGACGTGGCCGGCGAGGAACTGCGCCTTTTCCTGGCCGTCGGCGATCGCGGCCGCCATCGCCTGCCTGTAGGCGCGTGTTGGCCGCGGTGCCGCCGGCTTCCTGGGCGATCGGTGCTTTGCCGACACCTTCGACCCCGACCGTGCGCACTACCGTTCCGGTGGGCGCTTCCGCAGAAGCCACCCCGAGCATCCCCACGGCGATCAGGGCCGCCGCGGCCGCCAGCGTGGCTGTGAGCACATTCCGCACGGGACGTCTCCTCAGAATGAATGCTACCCCCGTGGAGCGTTCGCTAACTCGCCCGCCCGCCGCAGCACGTCGTCGAGCATCTCGGGGGTGAGCTTGCCGGTGAACGTGTTCTGCTGGCTCGGGTGGTAGCTGCCGATCAGGCGCAACGGGCTGCCCTCGTGCTCAGCGCCGTGGCCGAACCTCGGACGCGGACGCGGCACCGGCGTGGGTGGGTCGCTGGCCATGGCGTTCAGTCGCAGGGCGGCGTCCCAGGCAAAGGCTCCGAGGCAGATCGCGACACGCGCCCCACCGAGCAGGCTCAGTTCGGAGACGCTCCAAGGCAGGCACGCGTCGCGCTCCTCGGGCGTCGGGCGGTTCGCCGGCGGAGCGCACCGGACCGCGGCCGCCACCCAGACCCCCTTCAGGCGCAGACCGTCATCCCGGCTCACCGACTCGGGCTGATTGGCATAGCCGCACCTGTAGAGGGCCGCGAAGAGGAAGTCGCCCGAACGGTCCCCCGTGAACATCCTCCCCGTGCGGTTTGCCCCGTGCGCGGCCGGCGCCAGGCCGAACAGCAGGATCCTCGCCGCGGGGTCTCCGAAGCCCGCTACCGGGCGCCCCCAATAGGTCTCCTCGGCGAACGCGGCCCTGCGCTCACGGGCGACCTGCTCGCGCCAGTCCACCAGTCGCGGGCAGCGCCGGCAGTCCGCCAGGCGGGCGTGCAGCGAGTTCATCGTCCGATGCCCTTGCGAAGCCACGAGCCAGTAGTACCATCGCAATAGGGATGCCGGCGTGGCTGTGGATACTGATGCTGGCGGCGCTCATCAAACTGCCGATCGCCGCCTTGATGCTGTGGATCCCGTTCCGCGATGACGCCGCCATGCGGGCCCCGGAGAACACCGACTCCGGCGAAGACGACGGCGGTTCCCGGGCGCTCCCGGCCGGGCCGCTGAATCCCCATCCGCGGGGACCCCTCCCCCACCTTCCGCGTCGCGGACCTCACGGCTCGCCGGCGCCGGCGTCTCCCCCGCGGATCCGGCGCAGCTTCACGCCCCGGCGCACCGTGCCCACACACGGGTGACGCTCCGGCCGCTGCTGACACGCTCCTGACGGCCCACCGACCGCCGGAAACAGATCCGATCGTCGTCCGTCGCTGCTTGCTCAGCGATTTCGCTTGCGCTGCTGGCGCGCCGCCTTGGCTTTCGCGCGCCGTTTGCGCATCATCGCGGCAGGATCGCGCCTGCGGTCCCGTCCTTCGCCGAGATCGGCGTCGGTGGCCGGTGCCACCCGGCGCGCGTCGCGGGCGATCACGAAGGCGATCCCGCTGAGCAGAATCACCGCCGCCACGATCGCGATCAGGATCGTTTTCTGATTGTTGGTCGTTTCGGTGGACGAGCTCGTGGTGCTCGTCGTGCTCGTCGTGGCGGTGGCGGTTGCTTCGGGCGTTTCGGCCAGTTCCTGCAGCGAGCTGCCCCCCACCGCCGCGGCTGCCACGCCGGGCGCGAAGATCAGGCCGCACGCGCTGACGGAAAGCACCAGCACAGCTCCCCAGGCGAGAAGCATCGAGCGGACCGTCATCGGTGATATGCGCGGCACTCGGCGAGGATAGCGCCTCTCAGGGGGCCGGATTGCATGCCTGCATACAGATACGAGCCCTCCGGAGGAGGGCCGGTCAGGGGCGGCCCGGCCGCTCCGCCCGGCACCATAGAATGACCCGCCATGGCACCAAAACAACGCCAGGTCCGGATGGAACAGCGGGGCGGCATCGAGGCCATCCAGGCGCTCGAACAGCGCTCGGACGAGGAGCTCGAGGCCGAGACGAAATACAAGGCGGCGGCACTTGCGATCCTCGGCGCCCGCGCCTCGGAGCGCTTCGACGCGACCGCCGCACGCAACTACTTCCAGCGGGCCATCGCAGCCGCACGACCCCAGGAGCGGATGCAGATCCGGCGCATGGCCGATGCCTCCCTGGCGCTCGCCGAACGCCGTGCCGGGGACCTCAAGAGCGCTGTCGAGCGCCTCGGCCAGGCCCCTCCGAGCGGCCGCCAGCTGTTCGCCCTCAGGGCCATGGGTCTGCTCGTCCCTTCCTCCTCGGCCGGCATCCTCGCCCGCATTCGAGGCATCCTCTTGATCATCGTGCTCGTGATCGTGCTGCTGGCAATCGGCCTCGGCATCGTCGAGCTGATCGCGCTGCCGTTCGGAGGCATAGGGCTCGCACCCGGGATCCTGCTCGGGCTGTTCGTGGTGATCGCGGCGCTTGCGATCCTGGCCGCCGTCGGGCGCCGACGGCGAAGCCGCGCCAAGGCTGCCGCCGCCTCGGGCTGACAGACGCCGCCACGCCGCCGAGCCACCCTGCGGCGAGACGCCCAATACGCTCCCAGCAGCTCGTGTCAGCTCCCGTACGCCTGATCGTCAACCCATCCGCCGGCGGCGGCAAGGCGGCCAGCGTCGCGCCTGCCGGCGAGGACGCGCTGCGGCGGCTGGGGCTGAGCGTCGAGCGCAGCGACACCCGCGACCTCGACCACGCGCGCGAGCTCGCCCGTGAGGCGGCCGGGGCCGGCGAAATCGTCGTGGCCATCAGCGGCGACGGCATGGTCGGCGCGATCGCGGACTGCCTGAAGGATCTCCCGGGCGCCCTCATGGGCATCATCCCGGGCGGGCGGGGCAACGATCTCGCGCGGGTCCTGGGAATCCCCGACGAGCCCGCCGAGGCTGCCGCCGTGATCGCCGCCGGCCACGCTCGGGCAATCGACGTCGGGCTGGTCGCGGAGGAGTCTGGCGAGCCCAGGGGGTTCGTCGGGATCGCCTCGGTGGGCTTCGACAGCGACGCCAACCGGATCGCCAACGAAGCTCCCGCATGGCTGGGAGGCCTCGTGTACCTGTACGGAGCCCTGCGGGCCCTGCGTCGCGTGGAAGCCGGCGCGCTTTGAGCTCGAGCTCGATCCTCCCGGCGAGAAGATCAGCTTCAGCGCCTACAGCGTCGGCGCGGCCAACTCGCAGTGCTACGGCGGCGGGATGCGCGCCGCCCCGGCGGCGCTGCTGGACGACGGGATGCTCGATGTGATGGTGCTCGAAAACGTGAGCAAGCTCGCCTTCCTGACGCGCATCATGCCGAAGGTGTTCACCGGCGAGCACGTGAACCTGCCCGGCGTGCGCACCTTCCGGGCCCACGAGCTGGCAATCAGCTGCGACCGTAAGTTCGACATGTATGCCGATGGTGACCCGATCGGAGAGCTTCCCGTGCGGGTGCGCGCCATGCAGGGTGCGGTGCGGATGCTGGTGCCGCCCGCCGGCGGGCCGCATCCCGCCTTCGCCCAGTCGCCGTCCCCCGGCGGCGAGCAGGGCGATCCGGAGCGGGGCTGATGGCCGCGGCCCTCGCCGCCAAGCTGGCCCTCGCAAGAACCGTCGGCACGGTCTCACGCTGGCGCGGCGGTGGCGCCACGAGCGCTCCGGGGAAGGTGCTGATGCGCCTTCAGCCCGACGCCATCCGCACGCTTGGAAGCCGCCTCACGCGCGGTAGCGCCCTCATCTCGGCAACCAACGGCAAGACCACCACCGCCACGATGGCCGCTGCGATCCTGCGCCGTGGCGGTGTGGCGCTGGTCCACAATCAGGCCGGCGCGAACATGGCCGGCGGTGTTGCCACCGCCCTGCTCGGCGCCGCCGGAGCGCGCGGCGGGATCGCCGGAGAGCTCGGCCTGTTCGAGGTCGACGAGCTGTGGCTGGCCGCCATCGCCGTCGAGCTGTCCCCGCGCGCGATCCTGCTCTCCAACCTGTTCCGCGACCAGCTCGACCGCTACGGAGAGCTGGAGCGGATCGCGGAGAGCTGGGAGGAGGTGCTCGGCGCACGTCACACCTGCCCGGTGCTGAACGCCGACGACCCCCTCGTGGCCGACCTCGGGCGCGACCACCCGCAGACGCTCTACTTCGGCGTCGAGGACGACACCCTGACGATGGCCGGCATGTCCCACGCCGCCGATGCCAAGCACTGCCGGCGCTGCGGCGCTCCCTACGTGTTCGACGCCGTGTACCTGGGCCACCTCGGCCACTACCACTGCGACAGCTGTGGTCAGCGGCGGCCCACGCCCGCGCTCACCGCCGGCGAGGTCGTCCTGCACGGCGTCCGAAGCTCGGAGTTCACGCTGCGCTCCCCCGCCGGCGAGGTGCGCGTGGCGCTGGCCCTGCCGGGGCTCTACAACGTCTACAACGCCCTCGCCGCCGCCGCCCTGGCGAGCGCCCTGGAGGTGCCGCTGGAGGCGATCGCCGCCGGCCTGGCCGACGTCCAGCCCGCCTTCGGGCGCGCCGAGACGATCACCCTCTCCCCCGCCCCGCGCGCCAACGGCCTGCCCACCCTCACCGAGCCGCGGGAGCTGCGGATCCTGCTCGTCAAGAACCCGGCGGGAGCGAACGAGGTGCTGCGCACGCTGACGCTCGAGCCCGGCCAGCACGACCTGCTGGGGGTGCTGAACGACAACATCGCCGACGGTCGCGACGTGTCCTGGATCTGGGACGCGGACTTCGAGCTGCTCGCGGGCCGGATCCGGCGCATCACCTGCAGCGGCAGCCGCGCTCCCGACCTGGCGGTGAGGATGAAGTACGCGGGCGTCGATCCCGGTCTGATCCACGTCGAGGCCGACCTGCCCGCGGCGCTCGCCCAGGCCGCCGCCAGCCGCCCGGACCCGGACACCCCCCTCTACGCGTTGCCGACCTACACCGCCATGCTCTCGCTGCGCGAGCTGCTGGTCGCGCGAGGCGAGGCGAGCAGCTCGTGGTGAGGACGGCCTCACCCGCCCGGCCGGCCGCGCGGCCCCGCCCCGCGGTGATCTGGCACGACCTCGAGTGCGGCCTCTACACGGCCGACCTCGAGCTGTGGCGCGAGCTCGCCGACCGCAACGCCGCCGAGGGCGCGCCGGTACTCGAGATCGGGGCCGGCACCGGCCGCGTGAGCCTTGACCTGGCCCGTCACGGGCACGCCGTCACCGCCGTCGAGCGCGACCCCGCCCTGCTGGCGGCCCTCAACGAGCGCGCTGCCGGCCTCGACGTGGCAGCCGTGGGCGCGGACGCTCGCGCCTTCAGGCTGACGCGCCGCGACTTCGCCCTCTGCCTGGTGCCGATGCAGACCGTGCAGCTGATGGGAGGACCCGCGGGCCGGCTGGCGTTCCTGCGCGCCGTGCGCGCCCACCTGCGCGACGGGGGCGTGCTCGCGTGCGCCCTGGTCGAGGACATCGAGCCGTTCGACGCCCACACCGAACAGCTCGAGCTCGAGCCCGAGCTGGCCCGTCACGAGGGCGTCCTCTACAGCAGCTGCCCGGTGCGCGTGGCGGTCGGCGCGCGCCGGATCAGGATCGAACTCGAGCGCCGCATCGAGCCGACCCAGGAGCACGCCGGGGAACGGCCGGGCGCCTCCGAGCGGCCCGAGCGGGAGGTGATCGAGCTCGACCGGCTCACGCCCGAACGCCTGCAGCAGGAGGCCCGACGGGTGGGGCTGCGGGCGGTGGAGGTCCGCAGCATCGCTCCCACCGAGCTGCACACGGCCAGCACGGTGGTGATCCTCGGTGCCTGACCACGCCGCTCCCACAGACCAGGCCGCGGCCGGCGGACAGCCGCTGCTGAGGGTCTGTGCCCTGTATCCGGATCTGATGAACATCTACGCCGACCGCGGCAACCTGCTCGTGCTGGAGCGCCGCTGCCGCTGGCGGGGGATCGGCTTCGAGCTGCACGCCAGCGGCCTCGGCGAGGAGCTCGACGGCGAGCGCCACGAGCTCTTCTACATCGGTGGCGGCCAGGACCGCGACCAGCAGCTGTGCGCCGAGGACCTGATCGCCAACAAGCGCGCGGGCCTGCACGCCGCCGCCGGCCGGGGGGCGGTGATCCTCGGCGTGTGCGGCGGCTACCAGCTGCTCGGGCACTCCTACACGCTCGGCTCGCAGGAGATCGAGGGTGTCTCCCTGCTCGACGTTAGGACCGTGCGCAGCGACCAGCCGCGCCTGATCGGGAACGTCGCGATCGAGGTGACGCTCCGAGACGGGACGGGCGCTGCCGGCGCGGCGCCCGCGAACGGCGGGCGCATCCTGGCGGGCTTCGAGAACCACGCCGGGCATACCCGGCTGGCCCCCGGACAGCAGGCCCTCGGGCGCGTGCTCCGCGGCCACGGCAACGACGGCGACTCGGGCCTCGAGGGGGCGATCGCCGGCAACACCCTCGGCACCTACCTGCACGGGCCGCTGCTGCCCAAGAACGCGTGGTTCGCCGACTGGCTGATCGAGCGTGCCCTCGGGATCGAGCCCGGCGGTCTCGCGCCGCTCCCGGATGAGCTCGAGGACGCCACCCACCTCAGCGCTCGCCGCGTCGCCGGGGTCTGAGGGCTCGGCTCCACGGCGGGGCGCGATGTCCCGCAAACTGGGCACCCGCCGAGAGCCGGCAAGCTTGACGAGCCGGGCCCGCGCCTATGATCGGCGGCCGTGGAGCTGTCGGACTATCAGCAGCAATCTCGCCGCACCGCCATGTACCCGCGCGAGGCGGGGCTCTCCTACCCGACCCTCGGCCTGGCCGGGGAGGCGGGTGAGGTGGCAGAGCAGATCAAGAAGTCGATCCGCGACGACGGCGGAGAGGTCACGCCGGAGCGGCGGGCCGCCCTCTCGAAGGAGCTCGGCGACGTGCTCTGGTACGTGGCCCAGCTCGCCACCGAGCTCGAGCTGGACCTCGACGAGGTCGCGCAGGCGAACCTCGACAAGCTGCGCTCCCGCCAGCTGCGCGGCGTCCTCTCCGGCAGCGGCGACGACCGCTAGGCGATCGCGAAGCGGGCCAGGCGGTCGGCCAGGTGGGCCGGCACGAGGGCGCGCACGAGCACGCCCTCGGGGGTGTCCTCGCGGGCGATCTCCCCGGCGACTTCGTGCAGCTCGGCGAGGCTGGCGCCGTCGGTGTACGGGACCAGCAGCTCGACGGAGCGCAGCGTGTGGGCCAGCTCGCTCTCGATGCGCGCGCCCAGCTCGTCCAGGCCCTCGCCCGTCTCGCCGCTGACGAGCACCGCCTTGGGGTAGCGCAGGCGCACGTCCTCGCGGGCCTCGGCGTCGAGCAGGTCGGCCTTGTTGAGCACCAGCACGCAAGGCCCATCGTTGGCGCCGATCTCCTCCAGCGTGCTCTCGACCGAGTGGGTCATCATCTCGATCTGCTCGCGCGAGGCGGAGGCGTCGACGACGTGCAGCAGCAGCTGGGCGCGGCGCGTTTCCTCGAGCGTGGCGGCGAACGCGTCGACCAGCTGGTGGGGCAGCTTGCTGATGAAGCCGACCGTGTCGGTCAGCAGGTAGGGGCGCCCCGACAGGCGCAGCGTTCGCGTGGTCGGGTCGAGCGTGTTGAAGAGGCGGTCGCGGACGCTCACCTCGGCGCCCGTCAGCGCGTTCAGCAGCGTGGACTTGCCGGCGTTCGTGTAGCCGACCAGCGCGACCGTCGGCAGCGCTGCGCGCTCGCGCTCGGCGCGCTGCACGGCGCGGGTCCCCTTGACGTGCTCCAGACGCCTGCGCAGGGCCGCGATGCGGTCGCGGGCCAGACGCCGGTCGGTCTCGATCTGGGTCTCGCCGGGGCCCCTCGTTCCGATCCCGCCGCCGAGGCGCTCGAGGTGGCTCCAGAGGCCTCGCATGCGCGCGAGGTTGTACTCCAGCTGGGCCAGCTCGACCTGCAGCTTGCCCTCCGCGCTGCCGGCGTGGGAGGCGAAGATGTCGAGGATCACGGTCGTGCGGTCCACGACCGGCATGCCGAGCGCCTGCTCGAGGTTGCGCTCCTGGCGCGCGCTCAGCTCGTCGTCGCAGGCGATCAGGTTGGCGCCGGCCTCGCCTGCCAGCTCGCGCGTCTCGGCCAGCTTGCCGGCGCCGAGATAGGTGTCGGGGTGCGGGCGCTCGCGACGCTGCACGAGCTCTCCGACGACGGCCACGCCGGCGGTCCGCAGCAGCTCGCCGAGCTCGCTCAGGTCCGAGTCGGCATCCGGTGCCGCGGCGATGCAGAAGGCCCGCTGGCGGGCACGTTGCGTGGGCTGGGCTCCGTTGCGCTCTCCCCGCACACGCGTCGCGTCCCCATCACCGCGACCGTTGTGAGTGGAATCCATCCACCCACAAGTCTAGGACCTCCTCGCGCCTACTTCGCCAAGCGCGCCGAGCCGCTCGACCGCCTCCAGCAGGCGCTCGTCGGGCGTGGTCAGCGAGATGCGGAACCAGCCCTCCCCCGCCGGCCCGTAGATGGCGCCCGGCGAGAGCACCACTCCGGCCTGCTCGAGCACGTGCTCGCAGTACGCGGCGGAGCTGTCGTAGCCGGCCGGCACCGGTGCCCACACGTAGATCGTCGATTTCGGCGGCTCGACCTCGACGCCGATCTCCTGCAGCGCGTCGACAGACCTGGTCGCGGCGGCGCTTGTAGAGCGTGTTCATCGAGGCCACCTCGGCGTCGGCCTCGGGCGAGAGCGCCGCCACGCCCGCCAGCTGCACGGCCTCGAACAGGCCGGAGTCGATGTTCGTCTTCAGCCGCCAGTAGGTCTCGAGCGCCTCCGCGTTGCCGACCAGCACCGCGCAGCGCCAGCCGGTCATGTTGTAGCCCTTGGACAGCGAGAACACCTCGATGCCGACGTCCTTGGCGCCTTTGGTGGCCAGGAACGAGGGCGCCCGGTAGCCGTCGAAGGTGATCTCCGAGTAGGCGTTGTCGTGGACCACGAGGATGTCGTGCTCCCAGGCGAACTCCACCACGCGGTCGAAGAAGTTCTCGGGCACGACGGCCCCGGTCGGGTTGTTCGGGTAGTTGAGGTACATCAGCTTGGCCCGTTTGGCGACGTCGGCGTCGATCTTGTCGAGGTCGGGGACGAACCCGCGCTCGGGCTCCAGCGCCATCAGCACCGGCTCGGCTCCGGCCAGCCAGGGCCCGCCCGTGTACACGGGGTAGCCGGGGTCGGCCGCGAGCGCGTAGTCGCCCGGATCCAGGAAGGCGAGGTTGAGGTTGAAGATCGCCTCCTTGGCGCCGATCCCGGGGATGATCTCCCGCTCTGGGTCGAGGATCACGTCGAAGCGGCGCTCGTAGAAGTCGCGCACCGCCTGCCTGAAGTCCTCCCTCCCGCGGTTGCTCGGGTACTTGTGGGTTTCCGGCTCGGTGACGGCCTCCTGCATCGCTTCCACGATCAGGGGCGGCGTGGGCCGGTCCGGGTCGCCGATGCCCAGGCTGATGACGTCCACCCCCGCCTCGCGCTTGGCGGCGATCTTGCTCTCGAGCTGGGCGAACGCGTATGGCGGAATGCGTTCCAGGCGCTTACTCGGTTTCATGCAACTCCCTTTCGAGGTCTTCGCTGAGGTGGCCCGCGAACACGGGCCGGGCCCAGCCGGTCAATGTCACCTGCAGATCCTCGCCGACCTCGACCTGGAGCTCTCCTCCGTCGAGTGAGACGACGACCTTCGCGGTCCCCGGCCGCGGCTGCTGATCCTCGGCGTAGGCGACGGCGGCGCCGCTCGCGCCGGTGCCCGAGGACAGCGTCTCGCCCACCCCGCGCTCGAAGATCCGCGCGCGGATGCGGGCTGCCTGCTCGCTGCTCGCGGCGCCCGCGAGCTCGACGTACCAGGACACGTTGGTGCGGTTGGGGAAGCGCGGGTCGTTGCAGATCGGCGGTCCGATCGCGCCGAGGTCGAGTGTCTGCAGCTCCTCCTCGGAGCCGACCCTGATCGAGCACTGGGGATTGCCGATCGAGACGTGGCGGAAGCCCCACTCGTGGCCGTTGACGCTCAGCTCCCCGCGCCCGTCAGGCGGTCCGCCGGGGAAGTCAGAGGACGCGAGGCTCGCCAGCCCCATGTCCACCGCGCACGTATCCGCTCCGGTGATGGTCGGGCGGATCCTGCCGGCGGGGGTGCCGATCGAGAAGCTGTCGGCGTCGGTCCAGCCGCGGTGGCGCAGGTACAGGATCGCCTCCCGGGCCCCGTTGCCCGAAAGCTCGGCCTCCGAGCCGTCCGGGTTGAAGATCCGCAGGTCGGCGACGTCCTGGGGCTCGGCGGGCTCCGACAGGAGCAGGATGCCGTCCGAGCCGACGCCGAAGTGGGCGTCGCAGATCCGGCGCACGCGGGCGGGGCTGAGCGCGAACGGGAGCTGCGAGCGCTCGATGATCAGGTAGTCGTTGCCCAGCGCCTGCCACTTCTCGAATCGCATTGCCGCAGGAGTGTATGGAGGGTCGCCGCCGCGGGCGGGGTGTCTCCGCCGCCGGCGGGCGGGTCAGCGCCGGCCCGTGTCGATCCGGTCGGCGTGCACGAGGATCTCCTCGGCGACGTTCTCGGGCGTGCGCTCGCCGACGTCGATCAGCTGTACGTCGGGCAGCTTCCTCATCCACGTGAGCTGGCGCTTGGCGTAGTTGCGGGTGCGCTGCTTCATCCTCTCGACGTCGCCTTCGAGCAGCTCCTGGAAGCCGAGCGCCCGGCGCGCGGTCTCGGAGGCGCCGGCCGCGTTGGCGCGCAGGACCTCCTCACGGGCGCCCTGTTCGAGCATCCGCTCGACGCGTTCGTCGATGGCTCGGTAGAGCGCCTCGCGCTCCATCGTGAGGCCCACGAGCAGGCTCGGATGGCGAAGCTCGCGGCTCCACAGCTGTGACGGGCCCTCGGGTGGCTCGAGCTCGCCCTGGTCGAGCAGCTCCAGCGCCCTGACGATGCGCTGGCGGTCGTTGGGGTCGATCTCCGCGGCCGCCCACGGCGCGCGTTCGGCGAGGAGCGCGTGCAGGGGTCCCGGCCCGCGGCGCTCCAGCTCGGCCTGCCAGCGCTCGCGCACCCCCTCCGGCGGCGGCGGGCGCAGGTCGAGCTCGGCGAGCGCGGCGCGGAGGTACAGGCCGGTGCCCCCGACCACGATCGGCCGGCGCCCGGCGGCGAGCAGGTCGTCGATCTCCGCGTGTGCGAGCTGGGCGTACTGGCCGGCGCTGAAGGAGGCGTCCAGCGGCACCAGCGACAGCAGCCGGTGCTCGAGCAGCGTCCGCTCGGACGGCGAGGCGGCGCCGGTCAACGTCTCCAGGCCGGCGTACACCTGCAGGGCGTCGGCGGAGACCGCGACGGGGTCCTCCCCGCGGGACCGCAGCAGCTGGGCGAGGGCCACCGCGACGGCGGTCTTGCCGACCCCGGTCGGGCCGAAGAGCGCGATCACGAGCATCTCTCTAGGCTCACAGGTTGTGCAGATCGAGGGCTCGAGAGTTCTCCTCACAGGCGCCAGTGGCGGCCTGGGCCAGGCCATCGCCAGAGGCCTAGCCTCGCGAGGGGCCCAGCTGACGCTGACCTCGCGACGGGTCGACCTCCTGCAGGAGCTCGCGCAGGAGCTGAACGCGCGCGTGATCGCCGCGGACCTCTCGTCCGCCGCCGAGGTCGCACGTCTGGCCTCAGAGGCCGGCGAGGTGGACGTCCTGCTGGCCAACGCCGGGATTCCGGCGGCGGGCCGCCTCGAGACCTTCTCCGTGGAGGAGGTCGATCGCACGCTCGACGTGAACCTGCGCTCGGCGATCGTGCTGAGCCACGCGCTGCTGCCGGGGATGCTGGAGCGCCGGCGAGGCCAGCTCGTGTTCATCTCCTCGATCGCGGGCAAGACGACCGTGCCGGGCGACCCCCTGTACCACGCCACCAAGTACGGCATGCGCGGATTCGCGGCCGCGATGCGCATGGACCTCCACGGGACGGGCGTGAGCAGCTCCTGCGTCTTCCCCGGCTTCATCCACGGGGCGGGCATCTTCGCCGACTCGGGCGCCAAGCTTCCCCCGGGCGTCGGCACCCGCTCACCCGAGGACGTGGCCGATGCCGTCGTGTCCACGATCGAGCGCGACCGCGGCGAGGTCGAGGTGGCGGCCTTCCCGCAGCGGGCCGGTGCGCGGGTGGCCAACCTGGCCCCCGACATCTCAGCGGCCCTGGTTCGGCGCACCGGGGGCGGGCGCCTGGCGCGCCGAAATGGACCTCGCGCTGCGCGACAAACGCTGAGCGACCGCGAACGCGGGCGCCTCAGCCGCGACCCGGTAGCGCGCCACGAAGCTCAGAAGAGTGAGGCCTGCAGCTCCCGGGGCTCGTCCTCGGCGGGCGTGTGGTCGGCGGCTTCGTGGCCGGTCAGCCTGAAGGCACGGCTCTTGCCCTTGCGGCGAACGAGCGCCGACAGGCGCTCACGCTCCTGTTGGGACGCATATGCGCTGCGCGCGTAGAGGGTCCGGTAGCGCTCGACGAGCTCCGGGCGGGCCTCCTTCAGCCATCCCATGAAGACCTGCCGCACCTCTCCTCGCAGGTGCAGCGCGATGCCGTTGATGCTCACCGCCCCGGCCTCCTCGCACTTCTCCAGCAGCGGCTCCAGCTGACGGGGCGAGTCGTTGATCCCGGGCATCAGCGGTGCGATCAGCACCCCCGTGGGGATCCCGGCGCGGTTGAGCTCCGCCACGGCCTCCAGCCGCGCCTTCGGGTGAGGCGTGTGCGGCTCGGTTTCACGCCACGCCTTCTCGTCCAGCGTGGGGATCGACAGGCAGGCGCTGAAGCTCGTCCGCGCGGCGATTTCGAGCATCAGGTCGAGGTCGCGCAGCAGCAGCGGCGACTTGGTGAGCACCGAGCACGGGTTGGCGGCGTCGCGCAGCGCTTCCCAGATGCCGACCATCAGCCGGTAGCGCTTCTCGACCCACTGGTAGGGGTCGGTGTTCGTCCCGAGGGCCACGTGTTCGCGCTTCCACGACGGCCGCGCCAGCTCGGTGCGCAGCACCTCGGGAGCGTTCACCTTGACGACGATCTCGCGCTCGAAGTCACGCCCGGCGTTGAAGTCGAGGAAGGTGTGGGTGGGACGAGCGAAGCAGTTGTGGCTGACGACGCCGTTGGCGATGAAATCGCCCGTGCCGGTGGTGATGTCGACCAGGTCCATCGACCTACCCAAGGCCTCAATTGAGACGACGCCGGTTCGTGTCCTGGTGCGGATCGCGGTACCGCCTGATCCATGTTGGGATTCCCCAAGACCGTCGGCCGCCACGAGCACGTCGCCCCTCTTGAGCCGAGGGCGCTCGTCAAGTTCTTGCCCGGAGCCGGTTACGTGCTTCCATCCTTCGCCGGTCAGGAAGCGATGGTCGCCGCTCGCGATCAGCTCAGTGCCGTCCTCGAGCAGAACGCGGTACGCGGGCTTGGTAGTCCACCACTTGGCGATCACCTGCGTGCGCACCAGCCGTCGAGAGTCGCCCGTATCGCTGGTCCCGTAGATCCGTTCTCCGACCTCGATATCGGATATCGCTCGCGTGGTTTCATCGGCGAGCAGCACCCTCGTTTCAGGCCCCAGGCAGTAAACGCAGGCATGCGTGCAACCCCGGTAAATGTTGATCGACCACCGGAACGGCATGCGGGACTTCTCGGGCACGCGGTTGAGGACCGATTTCGCCTGGACCTCGTAGAAGCGCATGTCGAGCGCCTCGGGTGCGTCGAATCGGCGGACCGTCGCGGCGTCCCTGTAACCCGGCAGCCGGCGCTGCTCCTCGGCGTCGATTTTGAGGTTGTCCCAACGCACGAACGTATGTTCGCATGGGACAGGGACAGATGCGACCGGAACGCGCTCGAAAAGGGGCTTGTCGCCGCCTGATCGGCGCGGCGGTTCAGAACTCGATCACGCTGCGGATGCCGTCCTGGGCCTCCATCAGCTCGAAACCCCGGTTGACGTCGTCGAGGGTGATGCGGTGGGAGATGAACGGGTCCACGTCGATGTCTCCGTCGAGGTATCGCCGCACGAGCGCGGGGACGTCTTCCCTGCCCTTCAGGCCGCCGAACGAGGAGCCGCAGACGCGCCGGCCCGTGATCAGGAAGCGCGGCACGACGTCGAGCGTCTCGCCCTTGCCCGCCACCCCGCAGACCGTGCACAGGCCCCACCCCATGCGCGCGGCTTCGACGGCCTGACGCATGACCTTCACGTTGCCGGTCGCCTCGAAGGTGTAGTCGGCCCCGAAGCCGTCGGTCATGTCGAGAATCGTCTGGACGGCGTCCTCGCCGCCGGCGAGCAGGTCGGTGGCGCCCTGGCCGCGGGCGAGCTCGAGGCGCTCGGGAGACAGGTCCACGCAGACGATCCGCTCTGCCCCCTGCAGCCTCGCCCCGGCGACGGCGCCGAGACCCACCATTCCGGCCCCGAACACGACGCAGGTAGAGCCGGGGCGAACGGCGGCCGTCTTCATCGCGGCGCCGAGCCCGGTCGAGAGGCCGCACGCGAACAGACACGCGCCGTCCAGGGGCGCCTCCGGGTCGACCTTCGCGAGGGCGATCTCCGGCATCACCGTGTACTCGGCGAAGGTGGAGGTGCCCATGAAGTGGCGCAGCGGCTCGCCGTCACGCGAGAGCCGGGTCGTACCGTCGGGCAGATAGCCGAGGTTCTGCTGCTCGCGGATCGCCAGGCAGAGGTTCGTGAGCGGGCTGCGGCAGTGCACGCACTCCCCGCACTGGGGAGAGAAGAGGGTCACCACGTGGTCGCCCTCGGACACGAGCGTCACGTCCGAGCCACAGCGCTCGACCACGCCCGCGCCCTCGTGGCCGAGGACCGTGGGGGCGTAGCCGGAGGGGTCTGCTCCCGAGGCCGTGTACATGTCCGTGTGGCAGACGCCGCAAGCCACGAGCCGCACCAGCACCTCGCGCGGGCCCGGCTCGGCGAGCTCCACCTCCCCCACCGCCAGCGGGCTGCCGAACTGCTCGAGGACCGCCGCGCGGATCTTCATCTGGCCGCCCTCGCCGCGAGCGACTCCTCGCCCGCGAGCGTCTGGCTGGTCGCGGAACGGATCTCCACGGCGGCAAGCTCTCCCGGCGCGGCGAGTCCGCCGAAGTTGACGACCTTGTTGTGGCGGGTGCGGCCACGGACCCTCTCGGGGTCGGTGCGCGAGGGCCCTTCGACGAGCACCTCGAGCGTGCGCCCCACGAACCGCTGCGCGCGCTCATGTGCGCGGCGCTGGACGACCTCCACGAGCCGCTCCATGCGCTCCACCTTCACCGGATGCGGCACGAGTCCCTCGGTGATGTCCGCCGCGGCCGTCCCCCGGCGGGCGGAGAACAGGAACGTGAAGGCGCTGTCGAAGCCCACCTCCTCGACGACCTCGAGCGTCTCCTGGAAGTCCTCCTCGGTCTCACCCGGGAAGCCCACGATGATGTCGGTGCTGAGGGCCGTGTCCGGAAGGTGCTCGCGGATCAGCGCCACGCGGTCGAGGTAGCGGCGGCGGTCATACGTGCGCCGCATCGCCTTCAGGACGCGGCTCGAGCCCGACTGCAGGGGCAGGTGGATGTGCTCGCACACGCTCGTCAGCTCCGCATGTGCGCGGATCACGTCCTCGCGCATGTCCTTCGGGTGGGGGCTCGTGTAGCGGATCCGCTCGATCCCGTCGATCGCGTCGACTGCGGCCAGGAGCTCGGCGAAGCTCCGCCTCGCCGGCAGGTCGCGGCCATAGGAGTTGACGTTCTGGCCCAGCAGGGTGACCTCGATGACGCCGTCCTCGGCCATCCCCTGCACCTCGGCCACAAGCTCCTCCAGCGGGCGACTCACCTCGCGGCCACGGGTGGAGGGGACGATGCAGTAGGAGCACACGCAGTTGCAGCCCACGCTGATCTGCAGCCAGCCCTGGTAGGGGCGCTCGCGTTTGGCGGGCAGGTGGCCGGTGAAGCCCTCGAACTCGAAGTAGCCCTGCGCCGTGAGCGAGTCGCTGGTGAGGAACTCCGCCAGCCTGTGGACCTGCCCTGGCCCGAAGGCCACGTCCACGAACGGGAAGCGCTCGAACACCTCCTCCTTGACCGACTGAGCCCAGCAGCCCCCCACCCCGACCAGCTTGTGCGGCGCTTCCCGCTTGAGCCTCCGGGCCTCCCCGAGGTGGGCGATGAAACGGCTGTCCGCCGACTCCCTGATCGAGCACGTGTTGAACAGGATCAGGTCGGCGTCCCGGCGCTCGGCCGTCTCGCTGTAGCCGAGCGTCTGGAGCATCCCCTTCATGCGCTCGGAGTCGTGCTCGTTCATCTGGCAGCCGAACGTGGTGACGTGGAACCGTTTATCCATATAGCTAGGCCCTCCTCGAATACGATCGTAGCCGTCCATCCCGATCACGATCCAGCCGCCCGATGGGGCGACGCCAAGGCCGCGAGCGGAGGCTCCTCACGGCCATCTAATGAATCGCGCCAACCTGAGTAGCCGTTAGCTGAGCAAAGCCGAATGTGCTTGTGCCAGGCCCAGCGCATTCCAGCGTGATCGTTTCCGGTGCAGCAAGTGACGCTGTCCCCAGGTTCGCGATCGTGATCGTTTCGATGCCGGGGGCTTTGACGACCTGCCCGAATGATATGTCGATTGTTTCGGCCCCGGTTTTCAGCTGGCAAAAACTGTTGCCAGTACCGCCGAACTCGCTCGCCTTGCTCGTGACAACGTATTCGCCCGCCGGAACCGACACCGTCAACGGCGGTGTCCCTTCTGCGTGCCAGGCGGCGCTTGGTCCCTGTTCGCCCGTTTCGCCTTCGGGTCCTTGTTTGCCGTCGGCCCCTGTTGGACCCTGACCGCCGTTCGCCCCAATCGCACCCGCGAGACCCTGCGCCCCCGTGGAACCCGGTGTCCCAGACGTTCCTCTGAGCCTCTTGAGGACCTTCGGGTTGATCTGACTGGTCGAGTTGATCAGGTAGTGCTTCGCCGCTACCGCACTGCCTCCCATGGCGAAGACGAGCGCGAGCGTGGCGACGACGTTGGCGTAGCTGAGGTGCTTCCGTAGAGAGTTCATGGGCGGACCCTACCCCGTCCCCCCAGCACGCCCACAGGCCGCCGTACGCTTCGGCGTGGCGAACGTAGGCGGCGAGCGTCGCACCCGAGCCGCCTTCACGGTTGCGCCGGTGATGTATGTGATGTAGAGGGATTCTTCGGCATCTGTTACCTCACACAATCTCCATTAACGGTGATAGTGACGACTCCCGCGTGGTGCGCTTCGCCTGCGCCTCCACGGCTGCGGCTTCCACCGCTTCCCGCCGCTTGGCCTCCTCCCAGCCCTGTTTTGAGCCGGTTGGGTAGGCCCTCGTGGACGATTTCCACAACTCGCTGACCGCGTTGCCGAAGTCACTCACGGGCACGCTGGGAAGATCACGGCCGTGGCGCCGACGTGATGCCCGCACCCTGGACCACTTGCCATATGCGCCCTGATACGCCGCCGCCGCGCCCTGTGCCGCCGCCTTCTTCGCGCGGCAGGTTGCCGGAACGATCGGCATCGGAGCCTTCGCGTGGACCGAGCGCGCCGAGCGATCTGGGTGCCTGGTCAGCGTCGACCCGACGTGCGTCAGGTCGGGTCCCGGGCCGGGGTTGCCGTCTTCGCCGATCCGCTGGCAGGCGAGGCATCCGGACTGCACGCAGCACATCCACGAAATCCGGACGATCGTCTTCCACCTCCAACCGAGCCGCGCCCGGCTCTCAGGAGTCAAGGCGCCCGCAACTCGTCGAGCTCCGCAACTCCCCAAGCGCCGAGCACAAACTCCGCCGCCCACGAGATCGCGCGCGGAACGATCGGCGGAACTGGGTCGACGCGCACCTCGTCACGCGTTGCCACCATTCCGCCGAGAACCCGGACCTCGGCGCCAGCTTCCCGCAGGCGGCGGCGGACCGTCGAAAAACTGCTCGTCCGCGGCGCGAGTACCACCCGACGGCTCCCGAACAAAGACACCCTCGCACCGAACCAGCTCCTGCAGGACACTCCGAACACGGCCGGTCCATTCGCCACGATCGCGCAGGGTGCCGCGCATATCCTCTCTCGCGGCGTCTCGTGCAGCTGCCCCCGACCGCGACGCTTCGCAAGCAGGTTGAGGCTCTGGATCGAGGTGACGCCGACGGGGTGATGAGCAGCGTCGCCGAAGATGGGGTCTTGGACGGGCGGGCCGAGCTCCTCGAGGGTCGAGCCGCGATACGCGGCTTCCTTGAGGACTGGTTCAGGGCCTACGAGGAATTGGACTTCGAGCTTGAGGAGGTCAGTCATCTCGGCGGTGGGGTTGTGTTTGCTGTGGTGATTCAGGACGGGTGTCTGGTTGGTAGCGCCGGTCGTATTCGACAACGCGAGGGATGGGTCTACCTCTGTGTGGGAGGCTCGATCGCTCGCCTTACGACCTCCGACGTCGACCAGGCCCGTGCTGCCGCCGAACGCCTCGCCGAGGAACGGGGGTAGGCGGTGTCGGAGAACCTGGACCTTGTGCGCTCGATCTTCGCCGATTGGGAGCGCGGTGACTACCGCTCGGCGGCTTGGGCGGACCCCGAGATCGAGTTCGTCATCGCCGACGGGCCTGCACCGGACATCTGGAAAGGGCTGGACGGTATGGCAAAGGGCTTCCGCGAGACCCTGAATGCCTGGGAAGACCTCCGCGACGTGGTAGTGGAGTACAGAGAGATTGACAAGGAACGGGTGGTCGTGCCCGTTCGACTCACCGGGCGCGGCAGAACGAGCGGCCTGGACCTTGCCGACATCGCCTCGAGGGCTGCCTATCTGTTCCATATCCGCGACGGCAGGGTTACGAACGTCGTCATCTACATGGACCCGACGAGACGACCTGGCTCCCCGACGACCGCCGCTGGCGTCAGGAATCCGATGCATCCGGATCATGGATCCCCCTGTTCCTGCGAGGTCTCCGGCCATCTGCATCGTGCGCCGCGTACCCCGCCTGCCAGAGGGTGCGCGTCTGCCGCGGGACTCGTGACGCGGCCGCTCGCGGCCCATTCCTTCAGATCACCGCAGAGGTCGGGAAGCGCGAGCGCGCTTGTTGCGGCTTCGATGCGCGCGCGCCGGTGCACCAGAACGGTCAGCTTGCGGCTACTCCAGTGCAGGCGTCCGAGCGTGACCGCGGCCTGCCGCTCTGCCGCGAGGTCGGGGGACACGACCACCAGCACGAGGGCGTCGAGGGCCTCTTCGCGCATCTTGTCCTCCGCCTCTTCGGCCGCCTCGCCGCGAGGGGCTCCCGAGGCCACGCCGCGACATTCCTTGGCGACGTGTCCTACGAGTTCGTCGCCTGCTCGAGCCCCGAGATGCGAGTTGACGACGACCGTGCGAAAGAATGCGACCTCGGTCCGCAGGTATGACCGCGTCGCGGCCACGTCGCGGCGGCTTGTTCCGGCCAGGGCGGAGGGACCCCATCCCGCAAGCCACGCGCCCAGCGCCACAAGGGGCACGGCGACCGCCAGCAGCTTCGGCGCTTTTCCGGTCCGAAACACGGTGTCCGCAGTATCCTCGCTCGTGCCGCTCCCGATGAGCACCGTCGAGTCCCCCAGCCAAACCGACGCCGTCACGCGCTACTGCGCCGCGTCGGCCGCGAACGACCTCGAGGGCATGGTGGCGACGCTGGCTCCCGACGTCGAGCTCGTCTCCCCCCTGTCGGCCACCGCGGTCATCCGCGGTCGTGATGACCTACGCGTGCTGCTCGGCGCGATCTACTCCAGCCTGAAGGGCCTGCACTGGGACCCACCGGCCTGGAACGGGTCGCGTGCCTATGTGGTCGGATCCTCCCGCGTCGCGGGCCTGCGGATCGACGACGCGATGATCTTCGAGCTCGGCCCCGATGGCAGCATCGTCAGGATTCGCCCCCACCTGCGGCCGTGGCTGGGCACGACGGTCCTTGCGCTCATCCTGGGAGCCAAGCTTGCTTCCCACCCCGGCGTGATGCTGCGCGCGGCGCAGGCCGGCATGTCCGCAGGACGCACCGGCGCGGCCTAGGACTGCCCCGCCGCCGACCCGTCGCGGGAGCCGAGAGTGAGAGCGCTCGGGCCCGTGCCCTGAGCGCTAAGCCGCCGCGACCGCAGGTTCGCTGACGATCGGAGCCACGACCTCGTCCTTGTCGCGCTCGATCGTGGTCACGGCGTTCTTGTCCATGCCCAGGGCGGCGTAGACCTTGTCTTCGATCTCCTTCGCCACTTCGGGGTTGGCGTCCAGGTGGGCCTTGGCGTTGCCCCGTCCCTGCCCGAGGCGGTCGTTGCCGTAGGAGAAGAACGAGCCGGACTTGGAGACGATGTTGTGCTCCAGGCCGAGGTCGATCAGGCAGCCCGAGGAGGAGATCCCTTTGCCGAACTCGATGTCGAACTCGGCCTGGCGGAAGGGCGCCGCCATCTTGTTCTTGACGACCTTCACCCGCACCCGGTTGCCGACCGCCTCGGTGCCGTCCTTCAGGGTCTCGATGCGGCGGATGTCCAGGCGCTGGGAGGCGTAGAACTTCAGCGCCCGGCCGCCGGGCTGGGTCTCGGGCGAGCCGAACATGACGCCCACCTTTTCCCGGATCTGGTTGGTGAGGATGCAGAGCGTGTTGGTGCGGTGCAGGTTCCCCGCCAGCTTGCGCATCGCCTGGGACATCATGCGCGCCTGGGCGCCGACCGTCTGGTCGCCCATCTGCCCCTCGAGCTCCACCCGCGGGGTCAGCGCGGCGACCGAGTCGATCGACACGACGTCCACGGCCCCCGAGCGCACGAGCATGTCGGCGATCTCGAGCGCCTGCTCGCCGTAGTCGGGCTGGGACACGAGCAGCTCGTCGATGTCCACGCCGATCTCCTTCGCGTACAGCGGGTCCATCGCGTGCTCGGCGTCGATGAACGCGCACACCCCGCCGAGCTTCTGTGCCTCCGCGAGCACGTGGTAGATGAGCGTCGTCTTGCCCGAGGACTCCGGGCCGTAGAGCTCCACGATGCGTCCGCGGGGCACTCCGCCGATGCCGAGCGCGAGGTCGAGCGACAGCGCCCCGGTGGGGATCGCTTCGCAGCGCACCTGGGCACCCTCGTCGCCCATCCGCATGACCGACCCCTTGCCGAACTCGCGCTCGATCTGCGTGAGCGCGCCCTGGAGGGCGGCGTCCCGCGCCTTGGCGGCCTTCTCCTGGTCAGTCACGGGCATGGCGATAGTCCTCCGGTCGAATTGGGAGAGCGCACTGTAGTGCCCTCCCCGGACGGAATTCGCTCCCAAAAAGCGGCACCAGAAAGCCGCAAACGGGGCCCTAGGAGATGACCTCGCCCGACCCTCGCAGGGGGATCGCCGTAATGCGCAGGCGCAGCGCTGAGCCCTTCGTCACCTGCAGGCTGAAGGTCGACCTGGACGGACCCACGAAGAACGTGAAGGAGGCCGTGTAGCCGCCGACCCCGTTCACCCGCGCGCTCGCCACGCCGTGGAACTCGCGTCCCGAGCTCGTCACCGTGCAGCTGGCGCTCGTCAGCGTCCTCAGCCGCACGACGCCCAGCGGCGGGTACGTGATCGACGCGCGCATCGACTGCTTGCTCGAGAGCGAGGTCGAGAGCTGGTCCGATACGCGGCCGCTCAGCGCCGGGAGCTTCATCCTGGCCGTGCCCCCGATGCGGCTGCACGTGGCCGGCGGGGGCGGCGGCGGGCCCGGTTCTTGTTCCCCGCCCGTGGGCGGCGCCGGCGCCGGCGGAGCTTCCGGTTTTTCTTCTCCACCGACGGGCGACGGGGGCGGCAGCGGCAGTTCGGGTTTTTCTTCCCCACCGGTCACGCCTCCGGCCCCTTCGCTCTGGGCCTGCGTCCACGTGTAGTAGGTGCTGGCCCCGACATGGGAGCTCACGATCAAGGCCGTCCCGGTCCGCCCGCTCTGGCTCGTGGCGACCCCCAGCACCTCCGGTTGAGGCAGCGCCAGCCCTTCGCCGAGGATCACGTGGCGGTGGCCCCAGCAGCCGCTGGCGCCGGGGCTCGGGCAGTCGAGGTTGGGGCCGGGATAGCCGTCGTCGTACATCCACAGGTAGTACGCGAGCAGCGGCCCGGTGCTCGCCCAATCGGATCCGAAGCCACGCCAGGGCGATTCCGTCGACGGCGGCAGCGGGTCGGTTCCGTTGCGCACGCCCGCGGCCGCGGCTTCGTCGAGCGCCATGTTCAAGCCCGAGATCGTCGTGTACCCGTAGGCGCTGCGGTCGAGGTCCGTGAGGATGAAGATCTGCCTGTCCGCTGAGAGGGTGAGGAAGTTGCCCGGCAGCTGGTAGGCGGGCAGGCCCAGGGTCGCCCGCGCCGCGTTCAGCTTCGAGAGCAGCGCGTGCTGGCATTCGGCGGAGCCTTCCTGTGAGCAGGCGGCCGGCAACGACCCGAGCGGGATGTTCGCCGGAGGATTGGCCGCCATCGCGGCCGCCGGCGCGAAGGCACAGGTCACGACGGCTGCGGCCGCGGCGATGCAACGACCGACGGCCCTCGAGCTGCGCGGGTGCGCAGACATCCCTTGCACGAGCATCCTTGCCTCCCGGTGTCGGGCGGATCAATGGCGGGCCGCATGCGCTTTGGACGGGCGCACGGGCTCCTCCCCGAATCGGCGCATTGTGGCGCCGGCCGGGGCTCAGGACGACGGTTTTGGACGGGCGTACGAGGGTGCGGCCGACCCCGTTTGACCGGGGCCTGGCCGCTCGCCGACGGATCTTCTCGACGCCCCCGGCCGCTCAGGAGATGCGCACGAAGGGCCGCGAGGCGAGCGCCTCATAGCGGGCGCCGGAAGGTTCCAGGAACGAGCGATAGAGGGTCAGGGACTCGGGCTGGAAGCGCAGGGCGGGGGTCGCCGGCACCGCCGCAGGGTCTGCGGGGCCCGCGACCAGGGGCTCCCTGCCGCGTACGCGTGCGACCGTCAGATGGGCCCGGAAGCGCCGTCGCTCGGGCCCCCATCCGACCGCCCTCTCCAGCTCCTCCACCAGCTCGCGCTGCAGGCGCTCGAGCTCGCCCTCCTGGTCGTGGATCTCCACCGCCAGGTTCCTCGGACGCCGCGGCGGCAGCCACAGCGGGGCCCCCACCGACAGCTCCCCCACCTCGGTCGCGCTCGCTCCCGGCACCGCGGCGAGCGTGTCGATCTCCTCCGCCGCGCGGCTGCCGAGGAAGCAGAGGGTGATGTGCAGCACCTCGGCGGGCAACACCCTCAGCGGCGAGCGCCCGCGGGCTTCTCCGGGCACCGAGGCGGCCATCGTGCGGGCCCAGCCCGCCAGCTCGAGGCACACCGGCTGCGGGGGGTCTACGGCCAGGAACAGCCGCGCGGTGGCGTGCCCGCCGCCGCTCATCCGCCGCCCGCGATCTCCCCCTCGAGCACGCGCCGCAGCAGGTGCATCGCGACCGTCGTGGCCCGGTCGCGCACGTCGACGCGGGCACCCGGGAGTTCGACCTTGCGCGTCAGCTGCTCGCCCCCGGCGGCGCGCGCGACGCTCAGCCACACCAGCCCGACGGGCTTCTCCTCGGTTCCCCCACCCGGCCCGGCGACCCCCGTGACGCCGATGCCGAGGTCGGCGCCGAGCCGCTCGCAGGCGCCTTCCGCGAGTGCCACAGCGACCTCGGCCGAGACCGCGCCGTGGGCCTCGATCAGGGCTGCATCCACGCCCGCCGCTCGCACCTTGACGTCGTTGTCGTAGGCCACGATCGCGCCCCTGAAGTAGTCCGAGGAGCCCGGCAACTCGGTCAGCCTGGCCGCCAGCAGCCCGCCGGTGCAGGACTCGGCCGTGGCCACCGTCTGGGGCCCGCGGCCGTCCGGGCCGCCGGAGCGCAGCAGGTCGGCCACCTGCTGGTCGACCCAGCGTCCGTCGGTGGAGAAGAGCGTGTCGGGGTGTCGCTGTGCGACGACCGCTTCGAACTGCGCGTAGACGTCCGCCGCGGCGGGGTCGAAGACGCTCACGACCTCCACCTCGCCGCGTTTGAGGCAGGTCGTGACCTCCAGGCGCCCCAGCTCGACGCCCTCGCGTTCGGCCACCCGCAGGGTCTCGGCGATCTCCGACTCGGGGATCCCGAAGAGCCGCAGCATGCGCTGCTCGACCGGGCGCGCTCGCTTCAGCGCGGCTTTCATCGCCTCGCTGGCCACGGCGGTGCCCCACATCGGCTGCAGCTCCCTGGGCGGGCCCGGCAGCACCACCACCGTCGGGCGCTCGCGCTCGGGCGGCGGGGGCACGACGAGGCCCGGGGCGGTGCCGACCGGATCGAGCACGGTGGCGCCGTCCGGGACCGTGGCCTGTTTGCGGTTGCCCTCCCGCACGGCCTCCATGTCGATGTTCGGAAAGCGCTTGGCGAGCGGGCGCAGGATCTCGGCGATGCGCTCCTCCACGGCCGGGTCGAGCCGCATCTCGCGGCCCTGGAAGCGCCCGACCACCTCGGCCGTGAGGTCGTCGGCCGTGGGACCGAGCCCGCCGCTGGTGACCACCAGGTCGAGGTCCCGGGCGGCCATGAAGGAGAGCGCCTCGTGCATGTCCTGCGGGCGATCACCCACGATCAGCGTGTAAGCCAGCTGCACCCCCAGTTCGCGCAGCCGCTCCGCCAGCCAGGGGCCGTTGCGGTCGCTCACGCGGCCGGTGAGCACCTCCGTGCCCGTGACCACGATCCCGGCCCGGGCTCCGGGCCCCTCGCTCACTGACACGTCGGCTTGCTTCCGGCCGGCAGCGTGTGGCGCCCGCGGGCCTTGGAGACCGAGTAGCCGATCGCTTCGCTGGAGGCGGGGACCGAGCGCGGGCGGCCGTCGATCACCATCGTGACGTCGCTGTTCCCCAGCGTGACCTCAAAGCGCCTTGCATGGTAGGTGGGGGTGATCTCCCCGGCCTTCAGCTCCAGGCCCGGGATCAGCTTGCGTCCGGCGTCGCCGAGCAGGCATACGTACACGACCGAGGTTGCGTGCAGCGACAGCGTCACCTCCCTGGCGCCGCTGCCGTGGGTGGCGCCGGCGGAGCCCTGCGTGTGGGCTTTCTGGCCAGTGCCCGTGTGGGTGGACGCGCCGCTGCCCGATTTCGAGCCCGAGCCGGCGACCAGCAGCACCACCAGCAGCACGATCACGGCCAGGACCGAGCCGACGGCGATGATGTAGCCGCGCGAGGGCCCCGTGGAGGGGCTGCGGCTGCGACGCCGTTCGCCGCTGGGGACGATCGGGTCCCCGGGTCCGTCGCCCTGGTACTCCTGCGAGCGCCGGTATTCCTCGACCAGCGCCTTGCCGTCGAGGCCCAGCGCCTCGGCGTAGGTGCGCAGGAAGCTCTTTACGAACGTGGGCCCCGGCAGCAGGCTCCACTCTTCGTTCTCCAGCGCCCGCAGGTACTTGGCCCGGATCTTGGTGGTGGCCTCGATCTCGGAGACGTCGATGCGCGCACGCATGCGCGCCTCGCGAAGCGTGGCGCCGATTTCGGGCATCTCGCTGGGAGAGGCTAGTCGCTGAGCGTCGCGGCGGGCTCGTCGAGCTCGGCCAGGAAACGCGGCAGGTCGGCCTCGGTGATCAGCACCTGGCGGGGCTTGGATCCTTCATAGCCGCTGATCACCTTGCGCTTCTCGAGCATGTCGATCATCCGCCCCGCACGCGTGTAGCCGAGGCGCAGGCGCCGCTGGAGCATCGAGGTCGAGGCCGTCTGCATTTCCGCCACCAGCGTGATCGCGTCCCGCAGCAGCGGGTCCTCGTCGGGGTCGAACTCGTCGCGGGGCCCCTCCCCCTCCGGCGGCTCGACCTCCTGCAGGAGCTCCTCGCGCAGCTCCGGCTCGCCCTGGCGGCGCCACAGCTCCGTGAGCCTGGCGATCTGGGGCTCGTCGATGTAGGCGCCCTGGATGCGCTGCAGGCGCGAGCTCCCGACGGGGCTGAAGAGCATGTCGCCCTGGCCCAGCAGCGACTCGGCGCCGTTCTGGTCGAGGATCACGCGCGAGTCGGTCTGCGAGGAGACGGCGAAGGCGATCCGCGAGGGGACGTTGGCCTTGATCATGCCGGTGATCACGTCCACGCGCGGGCTCTGGGTGGCGAGCACGAGGTGGATGCCGACGGCGCGCGCCTTCTGGGCCAGGCGGATGATCGAGTCCTCGACGTCGGCGGGGGCGACCATCATCAGGTCCGCGAGCTCGTCGATCACGCACACGATGTAGGGCAGCGGGGCTTCGCTGCGCCGCGCCCTGGCCTTGTTGAGCTCGTTCAGGCTGCGGGTCCGCGACAGCGACATGATCCCGTAGCGGGACTCCATCTCCTTGACCAGGTTGGCGAGCGCGTTGGCGGCCATGCGGGGGCTGGTGATGACCGGCGTGAGCAGATGCGGGATCGACTCGTAGTGGTTGAGCTCCACCTGCTTGGGGTCCACCAGCACGAGCCTCAGCTCGTGCGGCGTGGCCCGCAGCAGCAGGCTGCAGAGCATCGCGTTGATGGCGCCGGACTTCCCCGCCCCGGTGGTGCCGGCCACCAGCAGGTGGGGCATCTTCGCGAGGTCCGCCCCGATCGCCTTGCCGGCCACGTCCTTGCCCAACCACACGGTCAGCGGCGAGGAGTCGCGCGGGGGCTCCCCGAAGACGTCCCCGAGGCGCACGATCTTGCGTTTCGCGTTGGGGACCTCCACGCCGACCGCCTGCTTGCCCGGGATCGGCGCGAGGATGCGGATGTCGGTGGCGGCGAGCGCGTAGGCGAGGTCGTCCTTGAGCTTGGCCACGGCCCCCACCTTCGTGCCCGGCGCGAGCCTCAGCTCATAACGCGTGATGTGGGGACCGGCGACGGTCCCGATCACCTTGGCCTGCACGCCGAAGTGCCCGAGCGCCTCCACCAGGGCGCGCGAGGTGCGCTCCTGCCCGGTGGTGTCGGGCCGTTCGGCCTCGGCCCCCGAACGGGTCAGGAGCTTGCCGGCATCGGGCAGCTCCCACACGAAGTCAGGGTCGTCGATGACCGAGCCGCGGTAGCGGCCCTGCGGGGTCAGCTCCTGGTCCTTGTCCTCGGCCGATGCGGGCGTGAAAGTCGCTCCGGAGGCGTCCTCGTCCTCCTCCCCGCCCTCTGGTTCATCGGGCACAGCGGCGAGCTGCAGCTGCTCCTCCTTCTCGTCCACCACAGGGTCCTCGGCGGCGGCCTCGGGCTCCGGCAGCGGATCCTCGTCCCAGGGATCGGCGACGGCGGAGCCCCCCGCTGCGTGGGTGAGCGCTGCGGGCGCGGGAAAGTCGTCGTGGAGATCGAGCGCCGGGGCACGGTCCCCCTGCCCTGCGGCGGGCTCACCGCCGAGCAGGCGACGCTGCAACAAGCGCGCCACGCCCGCGATCGCGCGGGCGAAGTCGCGCAGCAGGGTCCCGAGCGAGGACCCCGTCAGCAGCATCGTGCCGGTGAGCGCGAGGAACACCACCAGGATCCCCACACCCACGCTCTGGACGAGCGGGCTGGCGAGGCGGAAGAGGGCTTCGCCGACCACGCCGCCGTGGCTCTGCATGTGCGCGGAGGTCCAGGCCTCGGCGTGCGTGCCCGGTCCCGAGCTGATCCCCAACGTGCCGGCAGCCAGTGCGAGCGTGACGGCCGCGAACAAACAGATCGCACCTCCCCGCAGCGGCCGCTCCAGGCCGAGCGCGGGGCCGAGCAGCAACGAGCAGCCGGCCACCAGCAGCGCCAGCGGCGCGAAGATGCGCGCCCGCCCCAGAACCCAGCCGAGCGCGACCGTGAGACCGTGGCCGGCGCGGCCGCCGTCCCAGCCGCCGTAGATGACGAACACGAGGTACAGCCCGCAGGCCAGCAGCGCCAGCGCCAGCACCTCCCTGCCACGCTCACCGAGCAGCGGCGTGCGCGCCCGCAGGCGGGCGACGTTGCCGCGGATCGCCGGGATGACCGCGAGACGCCTGCGGCGCCGGGGCGCCCGGCGGCGTTTGGCGGGGGCCCTGCGGGCGGGTGTGCGGGAGGCGGAGGAGGATCTCCGGCGGGTCGCTGGCATCGAGCGCAACTTCGACGCCACGCGCCCGTAACCTGCCTGCGAGGCTTACCATCGCTTAACACCCAGGCCTTTAGATAAAGATCGATGACCGACTTTGCCCGCAGCCCCCGCGTGCTCGTCGTCGAGGACGACGAGGACATCGCCCAGGCCCTCCAGCGGTCCCTGCGCATGGAGGGATACGAGGTGCGCATCGCCCCCGACGGGCGCGACGCCATCGAGCAGGGACGCGCCTTCGCCCCCGACCTGGTGATCCTCGATCTCGGCCTGCCCCAGATCGACGGCGTCGAGGTGGCGCGCTCGCTGCGTGCCGACGACGACGTGCCGATCCTGATCCTCACCGCTCGCGACGCCGTCGAGTCGCGCGTCGAGGGCCTCGACGCCGGCGCCGACGACTACCTCGTCAAGCCCTTCGAGCGCCAGGAGCTGCTGGCCAGGTTGCGCGCCCTGCTGCGCCGACGCCCGCCCCGCGGCTCGGCCCCGCTGCGGGTCGGGGATCTGATGCTCAACGCCGATACCCACGAGGTGTCCCGCGGCGAGCGCTCGATCGAGCTGACCCAGCGTGAGTTCGAGCTGCTCGAGTACCTGATGCGCAACGAGCGCATCGTGATCTCCCGCCAGCGCCTGCTCGACGAGGTCTGGGGCTATGACCCCTTCTCGACCACCAACACGATTGAGGTGTTCGTCTCCAACCTGCGGCGCAAGCTCGAGTCCGGCGGCGAGCCACGCCTGTTGCACACAATCAGGGGAGCCGGCTACGTCCTCCGGGCCTGAACGCTTCGCGGCGGTGCGCCGCCTCCCGGCCCGCATCTCGGGCGCCTTTGACCGCCGGCCAATCAGGGTCCGCCTGGCGGGCGTCTCGGCGGCGCTCACGTTCGTGATCCTGTGCGGGTTCGCGGTCGCGATCGGCTCGCTCACGGTCCACCGCATCCGCCAGGACTTCAACCGCGAGGTGCTCGAGAGAACCGAACGCCTGCGCACGACGCTCAACATCGAGGTCGAGTTCTCCACGACCGGGCAGGAGCACCTCGTGATCACGCCGGGCCTGGGCTACTTCACGGCCGCCTCCGAACACGCCGTGATCCGCATCTTCGGCCTCGACCGCAGCGTGCTCGCCGAATCCCCCGCCCACGCGCCCTCGTTCGGGCGTCCCGAAGCAGTCGCCCAGACGCTGCACAACTACCGCGTGCTGGCCGGCACCGCGCCCGTGCGCGTCGACGGTGTGCCGCGCGGGCACGTGTTCGTCCAGTACGCCCGCAACGTCTCTGAAACGGAGTCCACCGTCCGCCGCGTCGAGCTGTTCCTGCTGCTCGGCGTCCTCGGGGGAACCGCGCTGGCGTTGCTGGCGGGCCTCGCGATCGCCCGCCGCGCGATGGCGCCGATCGCCGAGCTGACCTCCAGCGCGGCCGAGATCGCGCGCACGCGGGATCCCTCGCGGCAGATCCCCGAGCCCGCCGCAGAGGACGAGGTGGCCAAGCTCGCCCGCACGCTGCAGGGCATGCTTCACGAGCTCGACAGCGCCCGCAATGAGACCGAGGCCACGCTCGCGCGCCAGCGCCAGTTCGTGGCCGATGCCTCGCACGAGCTGCGCACCCCGCTGACGAGCGTGCTCGCCAACCTCGAGCTGCTCGCGGAGACGCTCGACGGCGACCAGGGCGACGCCGCCAGCTCGGCCCTGCGCTCCTCGCGACGGATGCGCCGGCTGGTGGCCGACCTGCTGCTGCTGGCCCGCAACGACGCGGCCAAGCCGACGGTCCGTGAGCGCTGCGAACTGGCCCAGATCGTGGTCGAGGCGGCGGGCGAGCTCGGCGCGGTGGCGGACGGCCACGAGATCGTGATCGACGCCCGGGCGGCGCCGGTGCAGGGCGTCCGCGACGAGCTGCACCGAGTCAGCATCAACCTGATCGAGAACGCGCTCCGCTACACCCCGCCGGGCACCGAGATCCGGGTCAGCACCGCCACCACGCCCGCGGGCCTGGCCGAGCTGGTCGTCGAAGACGAAGGGCCCGGCGTCCCGCCCGAGCTGGCCGAGAGCCTGTTCGAGCGCTTCGTGCGCGGGGAGGGCGATCGCGGCGGCTCCTTCGGGCTCGGGCTGGCGATCGTGCACTCGATCGCGACCTCGCACGGGGGCAACGTCACGCTCGAGCCGCCCCTGCGCGGGAGCGGCGCCCGCTTCGTGGTGCGCCTGCCGGCGGGCTCAGACCTCGACGACGACGGGGAGCACCATCGGCCGCCGCTTGAGACGCTCGTAAACTAGCTTCGCCAGGTCGTCGTGCAGCACCTGCGCGAGCAGATCCGTCTCGTGGATGCCCTCGCTGGCGGCGTGGTTGAGCGAGCTGTCGACCGTCAGGCGGATCTCCTCGGTGAGCTCGTCCGCCTGGTCCATGAACGGCACGCCCCGGAAGATCACCTCGGGGTCCGCCACCGAGGAGCCGTCCTGCTCGGCGATCGTGACCACCACGATGAAGATGCCGTCGGCCGACAGCATCCGCCGGTCGCGCAGCGCCACGTCGGCCATGTCCCCGATCTCCACGCCGTCGACGAAGATCATCCCCGCCTGCTCGGGCTCGCCGAAGCCGGCTCCGCGCTCGTCGATCTCGAGCGGCAGGCCGTTCTCGCCCTTGAAGATGTCGCCCGGGGCGATCCCCACCGCTTCGGCCAGCGCCGCGTGCATCCGCAGCCGCTTGAAGTCTCCGTGGAAGGGCATCACGTAGCGGGGCTTGACCAGGTTGAGCATCAGCTTGACCTCCTCCTCGTAGCCGTGGCCGGAGGCGTGGACGGGGGCGTCGCGAGGGGTGATCACCTCGCAGCCGATGTGGTACAGGCGGTCGATGGTCTCGTTCACGGCCCGCTCGTTGCCCGGGATCGGCGTGGCCGAGAAGACGACCGTGTCGCCGGACTTGAGCTCCACCTGGGGGTGGTCGCGGTAGGCCATCCGCCGCAGCGCCGAGAGCGGCTCGCCCTGTGAGCCGGTGGAGATGATCACGACCCTGTCGTCGGGGAAGTCGGAGATCTCGCGCGGGCCGACCAGCGTCCCGTCGGGGATCTCGATGTGGTCGAGGTTGCGCCCGATGCCGACGTTCTTGCGCATCGAGCGCCCGACCAGGGCGACCTTGCGGTCGAGTGCGTAGGCGGCGTCGATGACCTGCTGGACGCGGTGGATGTTGGAGGCGAAGCTGGTCACCACGATCCGCCCGGGACAGCGGGCGAAGACCTCCTCCAGGTGGGGCCCAACGACCGACTCCGACGGCGAGAAGCCCGGCCGGTCGACGTTGGTGGAGTCCCCGCACAGCAGCAGCACGCCCTCGCGGCCGAGTTCGGCCAGCCGCGAGATGTCGGCCGGCGCCCCGTCCACGGGGGTCTGGTCGAACTTGTAGTCGCCGGTGACCAGCACCGTCCCGAGGTCGGTCCCGAGCGCCACCGCGCTGGAGTCGGGGATCGAGTGCGTCATGTGGATCATCTCGAGTGTGAAGGGGCCCAGCTCGAGCGATTCCCCGGCGTCGAGCTCGTTCAGGTCGACGTTGGTGAGCTTGTGCTCCTCGAGCTTGGAGCGGGCCATGGCGAGCGTCAGCGGGCCCCCGTAGACCGGCGCCCGCAGGCGATCGCCGAGGTCCCGCAGCACCCACGGCAGCGCCCCCAGGTGATCCTCGTGGCCATGGGTGACGACGATTCCCTCGATGTCCTCGGCCCGCTCGCGCAGGTAACTGAAGTCGGGCAGCACGAGGTCGATGCCGACCATCTCGGGCGTCGGGAAGCGCAGGCCGACATCCACCACCACCAGCCGGCCGTCGTACTCGACGACCGTCATGTTCTTGCCTATCTCGCCGAGGCCGCCGAGAGGCAGGACCCGAAGCTTCTTGCTCACGCGGGTGCGCCGGCGAGCAGCCCGTGGCGTTCGAGCATCGCGCGCACCGGGGCCGACTCCTCGGGGGTCGCCTCCACCAGCGGGAGCCGCAGCCCCCCGACTTCGTGGCCGAGCATGTTCAGCGCCGCCTTCGTGCAGGTCGGGTTGGAGGTGATGAAGAGCGCCTCGTACACATCCCGCAGCGAGGCGTCGATCTCGTGCCGCTGGTCGGGCTCGTCGACCATCCGCCGCATCTCGTTGCCGACGATGTGGCTTGCCACCAGGATCCCGCCGGCCCCGCCCATGTCGAGCGTCCGCGCCAGCGTGCCGTCATCGCCGGCGTACAGGTCGAGGCCGTCGATCATCTGCAGCTCGTCCGCGTTGGCCTGCTTGACGGCCTCGATGCCCGGGATCTGGGCCAGCTCCGCGAGCAGGTCGGGCGGCATGTTGGTGCCGGTCCGGCCGGGGATGTTGTAGAGGATCGTCGGTTTGTCGGTGGCGGCCGCCGCCGCTTCGTAGTGGCGGAGCATGCCGAGCCGGCTGGGGCGGTTGTAGTAGGGCGTCACCGACAGCACCGCGTCGGCCCCCAGCTCGGTGGCGCGTTCGGTCAGGAACACCACCTGGCGGGTGTCGTTGGTGCCGGTGCCGGCGATGATGGTCTTCCCCGGCGGGCGCTCGGCGACCGCCAGCTCGATCAGGCCGAGCTGCTCCTCGTCGGTCAGCGTCGAGGCCTCTCCGGTGGTCCCCGCCACCACGAAGCCGTCCGAGCCGTTGTCGGCGAGATGGCGCATCAGCGCCACGAACGCGGACTCGTTGACCGCCCCGCGGTCGTCGAACGGCGTCACGATTGCTGTCAGGATCGCGCCCAGGTCGGCCATCGGGCTCAGTATCTCACGCACGCCCTGGCGATCACGGGAAAAGCAGCTTCTCGAGGCCCACCACCGGAGAGGTGTCCAGCTCGCCCACGCGACGCACCGCAAGCAGCACTCCCGGCATGAACGACTCGCGGCTGATCGAGTCGTGGCGGATGCTCAGCGTCTGGCCGAGGTCGCCGAGGATCACCTCCTGGTGGGCCACCAGGCCGGGCAGGCGCACGGAGTGGATCGGCGGGGGCGGACCGCCGCCGGCTTCGGCCATCCGCTCGGCCGTCAGCGCGGCCGTGCCGCTGGGGGCGTCGAGCTTGGCGTCGTGGTGCAGCTCGATGATCTCGGCCTTCGCCATGAAGCGGGCGGCCTCGGCGGCGAAGCGCATCATCAGCACCGCCCCGATCGCGAAGTTGGGCGCGATCAGCACGTTGGCGCGCCGCTGAGGATCCTGCGGGCGCGCATCGGCCAGCGGCGCGCGGTCGAAGCCCGTGGTGCCGATCACCACGTGGACGCCGGCACGCACGCACGCGAGCGCGTTCTCGAGCGCCACGTCGGGCGTGGTGAAGTCGACCACCACGTCGGCGTCGCCCAAGAGCTCCTGCAGGCTGGTCCCGAGCAGCGGGTCGGCGCGACCGCTGAGCTCCATGTCGGGGGCGCCCGAGACGGCGTCACACACGGTCATGCCCATGCGTCCCTCCGACCCGGAGACCACGACGCGGATCACGGCGCCGAGTCCTTCGCCGCCCCGCCGTTCGCGGCCCGGCCGTCCGTGCTGGCCGCCCCCGCGCCCAGCGATAGCGGCTCCAGGGCGGCGAGCATGTGCGCGCGGTCCGGCCCGATCCCTACCACCGACATGCGCTCCGGCGCGAACAGCTCGCGGGCCAGTGAGCGCAGATCCTCGATCTCGACCGCGTCGATGCGGGCCAGCATCTCGTTCACCGACAGGATCGGCATCCCGTGCAGCAGCGAGGTCCCGAGCCTGCTCATGCGCGCTCCGGTGGACTCCATGCCGAGCACCACCCGACCCTTGAGGTTCTCGCGCGAACGCACGAGCTCCTCCTCGCTGGCGGGGTCTTCCACCAGCCGCTCGAGCTCGGCCGCGACGACCGCCAGTGCCTCGGCGAGCTTGTCCGGGCGGGTCCCGACGTACAGCCCCACCTCGCCGGCCTGGGAGTAGAGGTTGGAGAAGGAGAAGACCGCGTACGCCAGGCCACGGCGCTCGCGCACCTCCTGGAACAGGCGCGAGGAGGAGGTGCCGCCGAGGATCCCTTCCAGCACCCGCAGGGCAAAGCGCCGCTCGTCCTCGCGGGCGAGGCCGCGGGCGCCGAGGCACACGTGGTACTGCTCGGTGTCCTTCTGCAGGAACTCCAGGCGCGCCTGCGGGGCGGGCACGGCCGTGGGCTGCTCGCGTGCCGGCGTCTCCTCCGCAGCGGGCCCCGAGGCCGCCGTGGTGGGGATCGGCGAGGCCTCCACCAGTGCCACGAGCTCGTCGTGGTCGACCGAGCCGGCGGCCGCGATCACGATCTCCTCGGGGCGGTAGCGGCCGTCGTGGAAGGCGGCCAGCTGCTCGCGGGTGGCGGCCGCGACCACCTCGGCCCGCCCGATCACCGGGCGACCGAGCGGATGGTCGCCGAAGATCGCCCGCCCGAGCAGGTCGAAGACGAGGTCCTGGGGATCGTCTTCGTACATCGCGATCTCCTCCAGCACCACCTGGCGCTCGGCCTCGAGCTCACCGAAGCGCGGCAGCGAGATCATCTCCGCCATCACCTCGAAGGCACGCGCGAGGTGACCGTCGAGCACGCGCGTGTACAGCGACGTGGCTTCCTTGTCGGTGCCCGCGTTGATCTCCGCGCCCATGGCGTCGAAGATCTGGTCGATCTCCTCCGAGCCGAAGTGCTCGGTGCCGCGGAACAGCATGTGCTCGAGCAGGTGCGAGATGCCGGCCTCGTCCGGAAGCTCTCCGGACGAGCCGCTGGAGATCCAGAACCCGAGCGCCGCGGAGCGGACGCTCGGGACCCGTTCGGTTGCGATCCGCAGCCCGGAGCCGAGCGTCGTCAGACGATGCTCGGCGGGGGCTGCTGGGGCGTGCAGGTCAGTCGCGGTCGCGGCCATGGCGCGGACGGCCGGAGCCGCGGCTGCCACGATCGCCGTCGGCTCGGCGCGGACCCCGGTCGCGGCCGTTGCTGGAGGGACGACGTCCGCCACCCTCGCGTCCGCCACCGCCGCCACCGCCGCACCGCCGGTACCAACCCCGGCGAGTTCCTCGACGGACTTGCCGGCGATGTCCGGGTCGGCGGCCAGACGCAGGCCGATGCGGCCGCGCTCGCGGTCGACCTCGACCACCCGCACCGTGACCTCGTCGCCGCGGTTGAGGACGTCCTCGACGCTCTCGACGCGCTCGCCGGGCGAGACGTTGGAGATGTGCAGCAGCCCGTCGGTGCCCTTGGCCAGCTCGATGAAGGCGCCGAAGGTGGTCGTCTTGACCACTTTGCCGATGTACTCGTCGCCGACCTCGACCTCCTTCATCATCATCCGGATCCGCTCCACGAGCTCGTCCCCGAGCTCGCCGTTGGACGAGTAGATCAGCACCTGGCCGTCGTCGTTGACGTCGATCTGGGAGTCGAACTCCTCCGACAGGCCGCGGATCGTTTCGCCGCCCTTGCCGATCAGCAGGCCGATCTGGGATGGGTCGATCTGGATCTGCTGGATGCGCGGCGCGTAGCGGGAGAGCTGCTCCCGCGGGCTCTGGATGACCTCGGCCATCTTCCCGAGGATGAAGGTCCTCGCCTTGTTGGCCTGACTGAGGGCGTCGCGCAGGATGTCGAACGTGACGCCCGTGATCTTGATGTCCATCTGCAGCGCCGTGATGCCCTCCGAGGTGCCGGCGACCTTGAAGTCCATGTCGCCGAGGTGGTCCTCGACGCCGGCGATGTCGGTCAGGACGATGTAGTCATCGCCCTCTTTGATCAGGCCCATGGCGATCCCCGCCACCGGGCGCTTGATCGGCACACCCGCGTCCATCAGCGACAGCGAGGAGCCGCACACCGAGGCCATCGAGGAGGAGCCGTTGGACTCGAGGATGTCGGACACGACCCGGATCGAGTACGGGAATTCCTCGATCGAGGGCACCATCGGCGTCAATGCCCGCTCGGCGAGCGCACCGTGGCCCACGTCGCGGCGTTTGACGCCGCCCATGCGCCCGGCCTCCCCGACCGAGAAGGGCGGGAAGTTGTAGTGGTGCCAGTAGTACTTTTTCGTCTCCAGGCCCAGCGTGTCGAGGCGCATCTCCTCCTTCAGCGTGCCCATGGCGACCACGCTGAGGGCCTGTGTCTGGCCACGCGTGAACAGCGCCGAGCCGTGCGTGCGGGGGGTGACGCCGACTTCGATCGAGATGTCGCGGATCTCGTCCTCGCTGCGCCCGTCGGGACGCTTCTTGTGGACCGCGATGCGCTCACGGATGATCGACTTCTCGAGCGCCTCGAAGGCCATCTTGGCCGCGGAGCGGCGCTCGCGGGCGGCCTGCTGCTCCTCGTCGGTGGCGCCCTCACGGGCGGGCGGACCGTACTGCTCGACGATCGCCTCCTCGACGGCCTTGGTCGCGTCCTGGCGCTCGAGCTTGTCCTCCACCTGGGTGGCGGCGTCGAGCTCCGAGCCGTGCGAGGAGCGGATCTGGGAGAGCAGGTCCTCGTCGACCTTGATCGCCTCGTAGGTTTTCTTCTCCTTGCCGGCCTTGGCGGCCAGCTCGCGCTGCAGCTCGCAAAGCTTCTTGATCGCCGCGTGGGCGATGTCGAGGGCGTCGAGGATCTCGGCCTCGGGGATCTCGTTGGCCCCGGCCTCGACCATCAGGATCGCGTCCTCGGTGCCCGCCACCACGAGGTCGAGGTCCGAGCGGTTGCCCTCGTCCTCGCCGTCGCCTTCGGCCAGCAGGTCCTCCTCGCTGGGGTTGACCACGAAGTTGCCGTCGACCTTGCCGATGCGGACCGCGCCGACGGGAGTCGGCAGCGGGATGTCGGAGAGCATCAGGGCCGCCGAGGCGCCGTTCATGGCGAGGATGTCGTAGGGGTGGACGTGGTCGATCGAGAGCGGGATCGCCACCAGCTGGGTGTCGTAGCGCCAGTCCTTGGGGAACAGCGGGCGGATCGGGCGGTCGATCATGCGGGCGGTCAGCGTCGCCTTCTCGCCGGGACGGCCCTCGCGCTTGAAGAACGAGCCGGGGATTTTCCCGGTCGCGTACATCCGCTCCTCGACGTCCACCGTCAGGGGGAGGAAGTCGACGTCCCGGACCGAGCCGGCAACGGCGGTCGACAGGACCATCGTGTCGCCCTGGCGGACGACGACGGCGCCGGAGGCCTGCTTGGCCATCCTCCCCGTCTCAAAGGAAATCTCGCTGCCCGCAATCTCCGCGGACACGCGCGTAACGGCGTCTTGAGCCATGTTCACTACCTTCCTGTTCCGCCCGTCGGTCGGCGGATCGTTTCTTTTTTTTCTCTCCGAACCGTGTGAGCTTAGCGGACCGCTCGGGTCTACCGCAGGCCTGTACGAAGCACGTCCAGGCCCGGCAGCTTGCCCGGAGACTCGGCCTGGTAGCTCCAGCTGATGACCCCGTCGGGGCCGGTCACGACCAGCGCCCGCTCGGGAAATCCGCCATCGTGGAGCACCCCGAAGGCACGGCAGGCAGCCCCCTTGGGCTCGAAGTCCGAGAGCTGCTCGCAGGACACGCCCAGCTTCTCGCGGAAGGCGCCCTGCGCCCAGGTCGAGTCGCACGAGACGCCGTACAGAGCGTCCCCGCGCCTCGGCCAGCTCGCGGGTCAGGGGCTCGTACAGCTGCAGCTGCTCGGTGCACACCGGGCTGAAGGCGAACGGGTAGAAGACCAGCACCGTGCGCCGCCCCTGCAGGTCCTGCTCGGTGAAGCGCTCGCCGTCGCCGCGGGCCAGGCTGAAGCCCGGCGCCGGGGTGCCTGGCTGCAGCACCGCCACTACTTGCGCAGGCCGAGCTCTTTGATCAGCGCGCGGTAACCGTCGAGGTCGTGGCGCTGCATGTAGTCCAGGAAGCGCCGGCGTTTGCCGACCAGCATCAGCAGCCCGCGGCGGGAGTGGTGGTCTTTGCCGTGCTCGCGCAGGTGCTCGGTGAGGTGGTTGATGCGCTCGGTCAGGAGCGCGATCTGGACCTTGGTGTTGCCCGTGTCGGCCTCGCTGGAGCCGAACTGCGTGGCGATCTCCCGCTTGCGCTCGCTGGTGATCGCTTGCATCGGCCGGACGGTAGCAGACCCCTGGCGCCAGAACGGCCGCCTACCGGCACCCCGACGGCGCCCTACCGGCTGGGCTCCGCGGGCTCACGCGACGGGCTAACCGGCGTGCTCAGCCAGCTCCCGCGTCAGCTCGACGTCGTTGCGCATCTGCTCGACGAGCGAGTCGGCGTCGGAGAAGCGCCGCTCCCCGCGCAGGCGGGCGAGGAAGTCAAGGCGCAGCTCGCTGTCGTAGAGGTCGCCGTCGAAGTCGAGGATGTAGGCCTCGATCAGCTCCCCGCGGCCGGTGTTGAAGGTCGGACGTACGCCGATGCTGACGGCCGCCGGGCGCGGCTCGAGCTCGGCCGAGGAGGCCAGGCACGCGTACACCCCGTGCCCGGGGCAAACGAGCGCCTCCTCGGGAGCCAGGTTGGCGGTCGGGAATCCCAGCTGGCGGCCCCGCTCATCGCCGTGCAGCACCGTCCCGCGCAGCTGGAAGGTGTCCCCCAGCAGCGCGGTTGGCCTGGCTCAGCTCACCGGCCAGGAGCAGCCCGCGGATGTGGCTCGAGGAGACGACCTCGCCGTCGATTTCCAGCAGCGGGTGCACGACCGTCTCGAAGCGCCCGTCGGCGCGCAGCAGCTCGGGGTCGCCCTGGGCGCGCCGGCCGAAGCGGAAGTTCTCGCCCACCGACACCTGGCGCGCCCCGAGCGCCCCCACCAGCACGTCCTCGATGAACTCCTCCGCGGGCCGGGCCGCGAACTCCGCGTCGAAGGGGATCACGATCATCTCCTGCACCCCCAGCGAGGCGACCAGATCGGCCTTGCGCTCGGGGTCGGTGAGCAGCCGCGGCGTGTGCTGCGGGGCGACCACCGACACCGGGTGGGGGTCGAAGGTGAGCACGCTGTCGGCACCGCGGATCACCTCGCGGTGACCGAGGTGGACGCCGTCGAAGGTGCCGACGGCGATGCTGCGCGAGCGCCCGTGCTCGACTTCGGGCAGGGGAATGACCTTCACGTCTGCAGCGAAGCCTATTGGGGGGCGGCCGCGCCGGCTCGCTCGAGCGCCCTGGCCGGGTCGATGACGGGCGGGTCCTCCCAGGTCGAGCCCCGTGGCGGCGGGGCGCAGGCCTCCTCCACGCGGAGATCCCCGATCGCGGTGCGCCGCAGCTCCAGGCAGTAGCCGTCGCGCAGGTCGGCGATCAGCGAGCGCACGTAGGTGCCCGAGGAGCACTCGATCTCATACGCCGCCCGTGGCGGCTCCCCGGCGGGTCCCTCGCGGCGCCACAGCTCGCGGAAGGCGTGCACGGTGACGATGCGCTCGGGCATCTCGAACTCCTCTCCCCTGCGTGCCCGGCGGTAGGCGCGCTGGCCCCCGACCTTCACGGCCGAGTGCCGTGGTGGGCGCTGGCGCACCTCGCCCACGGGCAGCTCGGGCGGGCTCGGCGGCACGCGCCCGGTGAACGTGATCTCCCCCTCCGGGTCGCCGGTGCTCGACAGCGCACCCAGCTGGGCGACGGTCTCATAGCGCTTGGGCAGCTCCATGAAGGCCGCCTGCGATTTCGTCGCCCGCCCGAGCAGCACCACCAGCAGGCCGGTCGCGAACGGGTCGAGCGTGCCGGCGTGGCCGGTCTTGACGCCCCCGAGCGCCCTGCGCACGGCCGCCACCACGTCGTGGGAGGTGATCCCGGCGGGCTTGTCGATCAGCAGGACGCCGTCCACGCGACGGGTCTCCCGGGCGCGTGGCCCTCAGGCGACCGGCGTGGCGGGCTGCCCGCCGGGGAGCGAGTTGCGCTGCGCGCCCACCTCGGCGCGCAGGAACTCGACCAGCTGCTCGAGCTCCATCGCGGTCGAGAAGCCGGCCGCGCGGGTGTGGCCCCCGCCCCCCTGGGCACGGGCGATCAGCGAGACGTCGACCTGGTCGTCGGTCGCCCGCAGCGAGACTTTTTTCTGCCCGGCGCGCTCGCCGCGCAGCACCTCTCGGACGAGCACCGCGACCCTCGTCCCACGCAGGGCCCGCAGGTGGTCGATCACGCCCTCGGAGTCGCTTTCCTGGGCCCCGGCGGCGGCGAAGTCGGCAGCAGAGAGAGAAACCACCGCCAGCTCGTCATCGTCATAGCGTTGGATGCGGGCCAGTGCGATTCCCAGCAGGGCGAGCTTGCCGATCGTCATGTCCTCGTACAGCCGCCGGTAGACGCCGGGAACGTCCACGCCGGCGTCGAGCAGCTCGGCGGCCATCTCGTGCGACCGGGGTGAGGTGTTCTCGTACATGAAGCGCCCGGTGTCGGTGATCAGGCCCACATACAGAGCCTCGGCGATCTCCGGCGTCGGCGAGAAGGTGAGGTGGTGCATCAGCTCCCACACGATCTCGGCCGTGCAGGAAGCGCCGGGGACCACCAGGTTGATGGTCCCGAAGTGGGTGTTGTCGTGGTGGTGGTCGATGTTCAGCAGCAACGGGCTGTCGCGCAGGACCCCGGCGGGGTTGCGGTCGACGTTGCCGCAGTCCAGGAACACGACGGTCCGCTCGCGCACGTCCGGCGGGGGCTGGCTGATCATGCCCGCCAGCGCGAAGAAGCCGTACTCGTCGGGCAGCGGCAGGTCGCCGGGCGAGATGAACATCACCGAGTCCTTGCCGAGCGCCGTCAGCAGACCCTGCATGGCCGCCATCGAACCGAGCGCGTCCCCGTCGGGCTTCTCGTGCGAGGCGAGGATGAAGCGCTCATCCTCGCGGATCCGATCGAGCACCAGCTCGCGCGCGCGCTGGGTGTCGGCCGTGGCGCTCATGCGCTCTGGCCCTCCCCCAGCAGCCGCTCTACCCGGAAGGCGCGGTCGGTGGTGTCGTCGTAGACGAACTCCAGCGTGGGGGTGCGCTTCAGGCGCAGCTCGGAAGCGAGCCGGCCCTGGAGATAGCCGTGGGCGCTGCGCAGGCCCTCGAGCGTGGTTTCGCGCTCGTCGATGGCCGCGGGCTCGCCGCGCGGGCTGAGCACGCTGACGTATACGCGCGCCTGGCGCAGATCGGGGCTGGTGCGAACGTCGGTCACGGTCAGGATTCCTCCAATCCGCGGATCCTTGAGCCCTTCGGTGATCGCCTCACCGATCACCTGCTGGACCGCCTCATCGACCCGTCGCATTCTCGGCGTGCTCATCCATGCCCTCCAATTCCCCACCGAGCTGCGGGTCCCTGCAGCATCTCGTCCGATCAGGCGGAGAGCTCGCGCTCGACTCTCCGTGTCTCATACGTCTCCAGCAGATCGCCCTCGTGGACGTCCTGGAAGTTGGCCAGCGTGATGCCGCACTCGAACCCGGCGCTGACCTCGCGGGCGTCCTCGCTGAAGCGGCGCAGGCTTTCGATCGTGGTGTCGTAGATCACGGTGCCCTCGCGGACGACGCGGACGCTGGCTCCACGTGAGACGGTCCCCTCGGTCACGAAGGAGCCGGCGATCGTGCCGATGCGGGAGGCTTTGAACAGCTGGCGCACCTCCGCCGTGCCCAGCGGGGTCTCGACCTCGGCGGGCTCGAGCATGCCCTGCATGGCCGCCCGCAGCTCTTCGATCGCCCGGTAGATCACGGCGTAGGAGCGGATCTCCACTCCCTCGCGGTCGGCCACCTGACGGGCGTCGCCGACCGGCCTGACGTTGAAGCCGAGGATCACGCCCTCCGAAGCGGCGGCCAGGATCACGTCGGACTCGTTGATCCCGCCCACGCCGCGGTGGATGATGTTGACCTTGACCTCCTGCTGGGGGAGCTTGGCGATCTCGTCCTCGATCGCCTCCAGCGAGCCCGCCACGTCGGCCTTGACGACCAGCGCGAGCTCCTTGACGGTTCCCTCCTGGGCCAGCTTGAAGACGTCTTCGAGGGATACCTTGCGGCCCGAGCGCCGGGCCAGCGCCTCGGTCTTCAGGCGGTTGGCGCGTTCGCCGGCGAGCTGGCGCGCGCGGCGCTCGTTCTCGACCACCCGCACGAGCTCGCCCGCCTCGGGCACGCCGTCGAAGCCGAGCACCTCGACGGGCTGGCCGGGCATCGCGCGCTTGAGCTTCACGCCCACGAAGTCGTGCATCGCGCGCACGCGCCCGAAGTGGGCGCCGGCCACGAGCGCGTCCCCGACCCGCAGGGTTCCGCGCTGGATCAGGATCGTCACCACCGGGCCGCGTCCGGGGTCCAGCTTGGACTCGATCACGGTCCCGGAGGCGTCGGCCTCCTGGTTGGCCTTCAGCTCCTCGAGGTCGGTGACCACCTGGATCGTGTCGAGCAGCGAGTCGAGCCCCACCCGGGTCTTCGCGCTCACGTCCACGAACTCCGTTTCGCCGCCCCACTCGGCCGGTTGCAGGCCGTGCTGGGTCATCTCGGTGCGCACGCGCTCGGGCTGGGCACCCTCCTTGTCGATCTTGTTGACCGCCACGATGATCGGCACTTCGGCGGCCTTGGCGTGGTCGATCGCCTCCTCGGTCTGGGGCTTGACGCCGTCGTCGGCGGCGACCACGATCACCGCCAGGTCGGTCACGCGGGCGCCACGTGCACGCATGGCCGTGAAGGCCTCGTGGCCTGGGGTGTCGAGGAAGGTGATCGACTTGCCCCCGTGGTGGACCTGGTAGGCGCCGATGTGCTGGGTGATCCCGCCGGCCTCGCCCGCCACCACCTCGGTCTCGCGGATCGCGTCCAGCAGCGAGGTCTTGCCGTGGTCGACGTGGCCCATGATGGTGACCACGGGCGGCCGTTCGATGAGGTCGTCCTCGGCGTCGTCGAAGACCGGCTCGACCTCGACGTCGTCGGCCGCGTGCATGATTTCGACCTGCTTTTCGAACTCGTCCGCGAGGACCTGGATGGCGTCGTCCGAGAGGGTCTGGGTGAGCGTCGCCATCTCGCCGAGCGACATCAGCTTCTTGATCACTTCGGGCACCGGCACGCCGAGGTACTCGGCCACGTCCTTGACGGTCGAGCCGGAGCTGACACGGATGAGGTCGGTGGCCTCCATCGCGGAGTTGTCGATCGGCGCGATCGTGTCGTCGTAGGTGCCGCGACGGCGCCGTCCGCGGCGGGGGCGGCGCTGGGGCTGGTTGGAGGGGCCGCCCTGCTGGCGGCGGGAGGCCTGCGAGTCGATCACCACACGCCGGCGGCCACCGGGACCGGTCTCTCCGGGCGTGCGCTCGCCGGTGCGCGAGTCGCGCGTCGGGCGGACCCGCTCGGCGGGGGCGGCCGACGCGCCGGGAGCGGCTGGCGCGCTCGCCCGGGGCGCGGCCGGAGCGGCCGGGGCGCCTGGCGGGCGCCCGCGGCGGGCGCTCGCGGCGGAGCAGGCGCGGAGGGAGCAGCGGCCGTGGCCGGACGCTGTGCGGCAGGCGCACCGCCGGCCGGCTGCTGCGGGCGTGACGGCTGGGATTGGGCCGGGGGTGCCGCCTGGGCGGCGGGTGCGGCGGCGCCCTTGGCGGGCGCCTTCGCGTCCGGCTTCGGGGCAGCCTTCGCCGCCGGCTTCGCCTGTGCGGCGGGTGGGCCGGCCGGCGCGCTGCGGGGTGCCTCGGCGACGGCGCTGCGGGCGGCCTTGCCGTCGGAGCCCGAGCTGCCGTTGGAGCTCGCTGGAGCCCCGGGGGCGCTCTCGCCGAGCGCCTTCAGGGCGACGGACTCCTCGACCGAGGACGCCGCCGCCTTCGCCTCCACGCCGGCGGCGTGCAGCTTCGCGAGCAGCTCCTTGCTGGAGAGCCCGTGCTCCTTGGCGATTTCGTGTACCCGCTTCTTGCTCATGCTCTAGTTCGATTCTACGAGTTCGGGACCGGCGGACACCCGCGCGCGCAGTGCCCTCGCGAGCGCCCCACGGCGGTGCGCGTGCTGCAGGCAGGACGGGTCGGAGCCGGCCGGGCCGGGGCCTGAACAGAGGTAGGCGCCGCGGCCGGGCATCCGCTTGGGCGGGTCTGCGACGGCCAGCAACCGTCCCCCGTCGTCACGCACAGCCAGGCGCACGAGCTCGTGCTTGGGGGCACGGCGGCCGCAGCCGATGCAGCGCCGGGAGGGTACGCGCAGCCGGCGCTGCAGACCCTCGCCCGCGGCGTTCTCGGGGGCTATGTGGTCTGCTCCTCGGCGGGAGCGTGCTCGGCAGAGCTGGCTTCCGCGACCGGCGCGGGCTCCGCGCCGGAAGAGTTCTCGGCCACGGTGCCGGGGGCCTCGGCGGCGGGCTCCTGCTCGGGGGCCGGCGGCTGCTCGTCCTCGACGGCCGGCTCCTGCGCGAGCGGCTCCTCGTGGGCCTGCTCGGCGGCGACCTCGTGGTCTTCGACCGCGATCTCGAGTTCTTCGTCGGCGATCTCCTGGGACTCGGTGACGTTCAGATCAGCGAGGTTGTCGGTGTCGATCGCGGTCAGAGCCTGGTGGCTTTCCAGGCCGCAGTAGCGGGAGCTGGGCAGCGCCGCGTTGGGACAGCGGCGGCCGTTGGAGAGGATCGCCGCGCAGCGTCCTGCGACCTCCTCCTCCTCGTAGCCGTGCTCGGCCTCCTCGGCGGCGAACTCGGTCTCCGAGCGGATGTCCACGCGCCAGCCGGTGAGACGGGCGGCGAGACGGGCGTTCTGGCCCTCGCGGCCGATCGCCAGCGACAGCTGGTCGTCGGGCACGATCACGGTCGCCTGCTTGGCCTCGTCGTCGACCAGCACCTCACGCACGCGCGCGGGCGAGAGCGCCTTGGCGACGAAGCGGGCGGGCTCCTCGTTGAAGGGGATGATGTCGATCTTCTCGCCGCGCAGCTCGGACACGACCATGCGCACGCGCGAGCCACGGGGGCCGACGCAGGCGCCGACCGGGTCGACCCCGTCGGTGTTGGAGACGACGGCGATCTTCGAGCGGTAGCCCGGCTCGCGGGCGACGTTGGCGATTTCCACCAGGCCGTCGGCGATCTCGGGGACCTCGAGCTCGAACAGCTTCTTGATCAGCTCCGGGTCGCGCCGGGAGACGATGATCGCGGGGCCCTTGCTGGAGGGCGAGACCTCCTTGATGACCGCCTTGATCCGCTGCGAGTGGTCGTAGCGCTCGCCCTCGACCTGCTCGGACTTGGGCAGCAGCGCCTCCACCCGTTCGCGCAGCTGCACGAGCGTGTAGCGGGAGTCCGACTGCTGCACGATGCCCGTGATCAGCTCGCCCACGCGGTCGCGGTACTCCTCGAACATCATGTCGCGCTCGGCCTCGCGGATGCGCTGCAGGATCACCTGCTTGGCGGTCTGGGCGGCGATGCGCCCGAAGTCGTCGGGGGTGACGTCGCGCTCGTCGATCTGGTCGCGGTATTCGGCGAACTTCTTGGGGTCGATTTCCGGTTCCTCGGGTTCGCGCATCTCCCCCGTCTCCGGATCGATCGTGGTTTCCTCGTCGATCGTCTCGACGATCAGGTGCGCCTCCAGGCGCTCGGGGATGATCAGTTCGATGACCCGGAAGTCCGCCGTCTCGCGGTCCATCTCGACCCGGGCGTACTTGGCCGAGCCGGGCTGCTTCTTGTAGGCGGACAGCAGGGCGTCCTCGAGCGCGATCATCAGCTTCTCGGGCTCGATCCCCTTCTCACGCGCGAGCGCGTGCATCGCCTCCAGGATTTCGCGTGACATGGCTCTCCTACTCCCCGATCAGGTTGGAACGGCGGATCTCCGCATAGGGGATCGCGATCAGGCCCTCGTCGGCGGCGAGCGTGACCTCCTCGTCGGTGGCGCCGACGAGCTCGCCGGTGAAGCTGCGTACCGGCCGCTGGCCGACCGGCAGAGGGTGACGCGAGCGCACGCGCGCGCGGCGCCCCATGAAGCGGCGGAAATGGGCCGGCTTGGTCAGGGGCCGCTCGCTGCCGGGCGAGGAGACCTCCAGCGAGTAGCGTTCGCGCAGGTCGTTCAGCTCCTTTGTGACGCGCTCGCACATCTCGAGCGTGACGCCGTCGGGATGGTCGATGTAGACGCGCAGGCAGCGCCCGCCGACGACCTCGGCGAGCAGCACCTCGATGTCCGGCTCGCTGGCCGCCAGACGCTGCTCTATGTCTGCCTGCAATGCGCTCAAGTGAACTGACTCCGTACGTAAAAAAAGCGGGCGGGCGCCCACTCTCGGTACTGCTGCCGAAGCGGTTAGCCACGGCCGAAAGCTGTGCTTCGAGGATAGCATCGCCCACGCTCCCGTGGGCGGCCTCACACCCGCCCGGCGTCGCGCCGTGCGCGGTCCCTATAGAGCCTGTAATCCTCGCGATCGGGGCGCAGCGAGCACGCCAGCGCGAGCGGCTGGCAGGCCTCTCGATGGCGCCCCAGAAGCTGCATCGAGCGGCCCAGGCAGAAGAGCGCGTAGTCGTTCGTGGGTGAGCTCTCGGCGACCGCCCCGAACTCGGCGGCGGCACCCGCGTAGCGGCGCGCGTGGAACAGCGCGCGACCGAGCGCCTCCCGGATCGAGGCCTTGTCGGGCTCGAGGTCGCGGGCTTTGCTGAGGGGCACGATCGCGGCCAGGTGATCGCCGTGGTCGAGCAGCGATATCCCGCGCTGGTACAGGTCGTAGACGGTGTCCATCGTCAAATCTTAGCCCCCGGCAGATGGGGCCGCTAGACCCTTTTGTCCCTGCTCCTGAGCCGTTCGACGACGTCCAGGATCGACTCGGCGACGCTCCTCCTTGGGGGCCCGCACCACCTCCTGGTGCTCGACCCCACCCCCGTCGGCGGCGGTCATGATCGTGACCTCGTTGGCGGGCGAGTCGAAGCCGATGTCGGCGCGCGAGATGTCGTTGACGACCAGCGCATCGAGCTGCTTGGCGGCCAGCTTGGCCTGCGCGCCGGCGACGCCGTCCGGGCCGTGCTCGGCGGCGAAGCCCACCAGCGTCTGGCCGTCGTGGCGCCGGCCGGCCAGCTCGCGGAGGATGTCGGTGGTCGGCGCCAGCTCCAGGGAGAGGTGTCGCGCCCGCCCTTCTTGATCTTGCCGTCGCTGGCGTGCAGGGGCGCGAAGTCGGCCACCGCGGCGGCCATCAGCAGCACGTCGCAGGCGGGAAACTCGCGCTCGCACGCCTCTCGCAGCTGCTGCGCGCTGACGAGGTCCACGCGCCTGACCCCGGCAGGCTCCGCCAGCGCGACGTTGGCGCACAGCAGCACCACCTCGGCCCCGCGGCCCCGGGCCGCGGCGGCGATCGCGAGCCCCATCCGCCCGGACGAGCTGTTGCCGATGAAGCGCACGCTGTCGATCGCCTCGCGGGTGCCGCCGGCCGTGACCAGCACCTTCACGCCGGCCAGCGACCCGTCGGCGCCCGCCCCTGCGACCGCAGCCAGCGCTCCGTTGCCGGGCGATGCGGTGCCCGCGCCGTCGGAGCGCTCCCCCCGCAGGGCGGCCTCGCAGGCCTCCAGCAGCCGCGCGGGCTCGGCCATGCGCCCGATGCCGTGCTCGCCCGGCGAGGCGAGCCGGCCGGAGGTGGGCTCGAGCACCTGCGCGCCACGTGAGCGCAGCGTCTGCAGGTTCTGCTGGGTGGCCGGGTGCTCGTACATGCGCGAGTTCATGGCCGGCGCGAGCAACAGCGGGCAGCCGGCCGCCAGGGCGCAGCTGGAGAGCAGGTTGTCGGCCAGGCCGGCGGCGAGCTTGGCGATCGTGTTGGCCGAGGCGGGGGCGAGGAGGAACAGGTCAGCGTTGGCCACCAGCTCGAGGTGGCTGAGCGGATCGTGGTCGGGAGCGCGCTGGTCCGGGAAGGCCCCGCGGGCCGGGTCGCGCTGGAACTCGCTCACGAGCACGGGCGCCCCCGTCAGCGCGGCGAAGGAGGCCGTGCCGACGAAGCGGCGGCTCGTCGGGGTCTGCACGACGCGCACGGCGTGGCCGGCGCCGGTCGCCAAGCGGACGAACTCGAGCGCCTTGTAGGCGGCGATCCCGCCGCTGACGCCGAGCAGTATGCGCGACATGGCCTATCTGGTTCTAGAGAGTGAGGGACGAGCCGGCAAGCCCTGGCAGGGCGCTTGCGTGGCGCCCCGCCTGCTCCCCGCGTGGCCTAGCGGTAGTGGTACTTCATCTTCCCGCCGGCTACCTCCTCGAGGGCAATCGTGAGGTAGTTTTTGGAGGCGGTCTCGATCATCGGCGGGGGGAACTCGTCGAACGTTCCCTCACCGAGGTTGTGGTAGTAGCTGTTGATCTGGCGCGCGCGCTTGGCCGCGACGATCACCCCGGCGTAGTTTGAGTCAACCTGCTCGAGCAGCCGGTCGATGCGTGGCGAGATCACGGTGCGGGTCTGCCTTTCCTCGTTGGCCTTCTACAAAGGAGTCTAGCCGGAGCGGCTGGCCGCTCCGCCGCCCTGGCGCGCCGCGGCGATGTGTGCCGTGACGATCTCGTACAGCTCGCCGGTGGCCCGCTGCAGGTCGTCGTTGACGACCACGTGGGCGAACTCGGGCTGGGCGGCGAGCTCCTGCTCGGCCACGGCCAGGCGCCGGTCGACCTCCTCGCGATCGTCGGTGCCGCGGCCCTGCAGACGCTCGCGCAGGACCTCCAGGGAGGGCGGCGAGATGAACACCTGCACGGCCTGCGGCATCGCCGCGCGAACCTGGCGTGCGCCCTGGACCTCGATCTCCAGCACCACCGGCACGCCCCGCTGCACGCGCCCCTCGAGCTCCGAGCGCAGCGTGCCGTAGCGGCGACCGGCGTAGTCGGCGTGCTCGACGAACTGGTCGGATCCCACCAGTTCCTCGAAGCGCTCGCGGCTGAGGAAGTGGTAGTCGACCCCGTCACGCTCCCCCGGCCGGGGCGCCCGTGTGGTGGCCGACACCGACAGCTCGAGCTCGGGCAGGCGCTCGCGCAGGCCTCTGATCAGAGTGCCCTTGCCGACCCCCGACGGTCCCGTGATCACGAACACCCCGCTCAACGGCCGAACACCCTATTGGGTGCCCTCAGACGTAATCCGGTCGCAGGTGCCGCGTCGCGCCGCGGCTCAGCGATGCAGCAGCGAGATCAGCTCGCTGCGCTGGCGTTCGGAGAGCCCGCCGATGGTCTTGCTCGGGGCGATCCTGCAGTGCGCGAGGATCTTGTTCACCTTCACCCGGCCGTACTTCGGCACCGCCAGCAGCATGTCGAAGACCTTGGCCGTCTCGACGTACTCGGGCGGGTCGAGCAGCAGCGCGTGGATCGATCGCCGGCCCGACTTCAGGTCGCGCTTGAGCTGAGCGCGCTGGATGCGGATCTGGTTGGCCCGCGCGAGGGCATCCATACGCTGGTTGAGCGAGCGCTCCGGAGCCGTCGCGGGGCTGGAGGGCGTCGTACCAGTCGCCGTTGTCATGGGCGGCGAGTCTACACGCCACGGACTGGCGATCAAGCCAAACCCCCCTAATTCACCTAGACCTCAGCTTGAGGTGAAGATTCATCGAGGCTGGTCCACCCTCTGGTGTCGTTTTGCAGGGGTTTTGTTGCACCCTCAATCGGGCATGCCGGAGCGCGGCGGTCGCGGCGCGGGGGAGGGCCGGCTGCGTGTGCGGAAACTGCGGAAAAGTATCTGCCCCGCTCAGAGCGGGGCGCGCTGTGCCTGCAGCTCACGCGCGATCCTGCGCCCGGCGTCGGGATCGCGGAAGGACTCGGTCCCCACCGCCACCAGGGTCGCGCCGACCTCCAGCAGCTCGCGCGCGTGGGTCCCCGTCTGGACCCCGCCCATCCCGATCACCGGGATCCTCACCCGTGCCGCCACCGCCGCCACCTGGGCAAGCGCGACGGCGCGCACGGCCGGCCCCGAGAGCCCGCCCGTCGTCCCTCCCAGCCACGGTCTCGCGCGCGTGCCGTTGGCGGCGGGCGCGAGCGCCATCGCGCGCAGGGTGTTGATCAGCGAGACGGCGTCGGCTCCTCCCTGCTCGGCCGCCAGCGCGCACGCCGGCACGTCCGCCGCGTTGGGCGTGAGCTTGACGATCAGCGGCTTGGAGGTCGCGTCGCGCAACGCGCTGAGAACCGCCCACAGCTGCTCGGGGTCGGCGCCGATGTCGAGTCCCGTCTGCACGTTGGGGCAGGACACGTTCAACTCGATCGCGGCGATCTCCTGGCGCTGCTCGCACGCCTCCACCAGCGTCCGCAGCTCGGCGGCGCTGGAACCCATCACGTTCGTAATGAGGGGCACGTCCCGGAGCTCGCCGCCGGGATCGTGCCCGCGGGTGGTGATACCCGTAAGTCGGGGCAGATCAACGTCGAGATAGCCATCCAGGCCCTTGTTGGGCAGGCCGATCGAGTTGATCATCCCGGCCGGCACCTCCCAGATCCGCGGCGGCGGGTTGCCGGCGCGGGGCGCCAGCGTGATCGTCTTGGACACGTAGGCGGCGAACGGGAAGTCCTCCAGCAGCTCCTCTCCGAAGGCCTCCGCGGCGGCCACGGCGTCGAAGGTGCCGGAGCCGTTGACGATCGGGTGGGCCAGCTCCAGGCCGCAGAAGCGCACGCTCAAGCCGGCGCCCCCGCGTAGTCGCCCACCTGCTCGAGCAGCTCGGCGTCGATCACCGGGCCATCCACGCAGACGCGCAGGTAGCGCCCGTCGCGGGCCGGCACCACGCAGCCGAAGCAGGCTCCGAAGCCGCACGCCATCGGTGCCTCCAGGGCCAGCTGGGCGGGCACCCGGGCGCGCGCGCACAGCGCCCGCACGCCCTCGAGCATCGGACCGGGGCCGCAGGCACAGACCTCCGCCGTGGAGTCCTCCTCGAGCTCGCGCTGGAGCAGCTCGGTGACGGTGCCGTGATGGCCGTGGGAGCCGTCGTCGGTGGCCAGGCGAACCTCGAGCATCAGCTCCGCGGCCCGCGCCCGCTCGCCGTCGCGGAATCCGAGCAGCGCCCGCGCGGCCCCGCCGAGACGGTCCTGGAGGATCATCAGCGGAGCGATCCCGACGCCGCCGCCGACCAGGAGCACGCGCCGGCCCGGCTCGGGTGCCCTGAAGCCGCGCCCGAGCGGCCCCACGGCGAGCACCCGCTCACCCGCCTGCAGCTCGCACAGCCGGCGTGTGCCCGGACCCACGTCCTCGAGCAGGAAGTGGGCCTCCTCACCGGTGTGGCGTGCGACCGAGAGGGCGCGGGCGAGGAACGGGCGCTCGTCGGCACCCCCTCCCCACCCGTGCTCGGCCGCCAGCATCGCGAACTGCCCCGGCGCACAGTCGCCGCCGGGGTCGAGCACGCGTAGCAGCCGATAGGGGCCGAACTTCTCGTTGGCGAGGACCTCGAGCGGGCGCCGTTGAGGTGAAGCGCTCCTACGGGTCCAGCTCACGCCACGCCGGCCCCGCGGGAAAGGGTGCCGGCGGGGGCCGCGTGTGCGGCGGGGTCGCGCGGCTCGCGGTGCAGCTCCTGCAGGCACAGCACCTCCGGCTCGCCGTCGCGCCCGGCGCGGGCGATCGCTCTGGCCGCCGAGGCGCCGGCGGCCAGCGTCGTCAGGCAGGGGATGCCGTGGCTCACGGCGGCGCGGCGGATCTCATAGCCGTCAGTGCGGGCGCCGACGCCGGTGGGGGTGTTGACGACCAGGTCGACCTCTCCCCGCTCGATCCAGTCGAGCACGTGCGGCGAGCCCTCGCCGAGCTTGTTCAGCGGCTCCACGGGCACGCCCATGCGCGCGATCGCCTGAGCGGTGCCGTGCGTGGCGAGGATGCGAAAGCCGTTGTCGTGGAGCGTCTGGGCGATCCCCGCGGCGGCGGTCTTGTCTTCGTCGGTCACGGTGATGAAGGCCGTGCCTTCCCGCGGCAGCGGCACTCCGGCGGCCGCCTGGGCCTTGGCGAAGGCGGTCGGGAAGTCGCGGGCGATGCCCATCACCTCGCCGGTGGAGCGCATCTCGGGGCCCAGCAGCGCGTCGGATCCCTCGAAGCGGTCGAACGGCAGCACCGCCTCCTTGACCGACACGTGGCTGCCGAAGCCGAGTCCCTGGCGCTCGCCGGGCAGGCCGAAGGACTCGATCGTCTCGCCGAGCATGATCCTGCAGGCGAGCTTTGCCAGCGGCACGGCCACCGCCTTGGAGACGAACGGCACCGTGCGCGAGGCGCGTGGGTTGGCCTCGATCACGTACAGCTCGCCGGCGTGGATCGCGTACTGGACGTTCAGCAATCCGACCACGCCGATCGCCAGCGCGATGTCGCGCGTGGCGGCCCGGATCTGGTCGAGCATCTCTTCCCCGAGCGAGTGCGGCGGCAGCACGCAGGCGCTGTCGCCCGAGTGCACCCCGGCCTCCTCGACGTGCTGCATGATGCCCCCGATCCAGACCTGGTTGCGGTCGCAGAGGGCGTCCACGTCGACCTCCAGCGAGTCCTCCAGGAAGCGGTCGAGGTAGATGCGCCCGCCGTCGCCGGCCTCGCGGCGCAGGTAGCCGGCCAGGTCATCGTGGGAGTAGACGATCTCCATCGCCCGCCCGCCGAGCACGTAGGAGGGGCGCACCAGCAGCGGGAAGCCGACCGAGTCGGCGCTGGCGAGCGCCTCTTCCACCGAGGAGGCCGACGCGTACGGTGGTGCCTTGTAGCCGAGCTCGTCGAGCAGCGCCCCGAAGCGGGCACGGTCCTCGGCCAGGTCGATCGCCTCGACGCTCGTGCCGAGCAGCGGCACTCCCGCCGCCTCCAGCCCGGAGGCGAGCTTCAGCGGCGTCTGCCCGCCGAACTGCACGATCACCCCGAGCGGATCCTCCTGCTCGACCACCGCCAGCACGTCCTGGAGCGTGAGCGGCTCGAAGTACAGCCGGTCGGAGGTGTCGTAGTCGGTCGAGACCGTCTCCGGGTTGCAGTTGATCATGACCGCGTCGCGGCCGGAGTCGCGCACGGTCATGGCCGCGTGCACGCAGCAGTAGTCGAACTCGATGCCCTGGCCGATGCGGTTGGGGCCGGCGCCGAGGATCACGACCGACTCGCGCTCGCCGCGTTCGACCTCGTTGGCCGCGCGGCGCTCCCAGCCTGAGTAGTAGTAGGGCGTGCGGGCCGGGAACTCGGCGGCGCAGGTGTCGACCGAGCGGAACGAGCGCTCGCCCTCGCAGGCCGCGTCCGGGTCGCGGCGCCAGCTCGCGCAGCTCGCGCAGGAACCAGGGGTCGATCATGGTGGCGGCGTGGACGGGCTCGAGCTCGTCGTATCGGCCGCAGCAGCTCGAGCAGCTGCTCGATAGCGATCCGGGCCGGGGCTGGCGACCGCCTCCAGCAGCTCCGCCACACTCAGCTGCTCGACCACGGGCTGCTTGTCGAGCTCGCGTGAGCGCAGCGCCTTGGCGAAGGCCTGCTTGAAGGTGCGCCCGATCGCCATCGCCTCCCCCACCGAGCGCATGTGGGTCGAGAGCGTGGGGTCGGCGCCGGGGAACTTCTCGAACGCGAAACGCGGCCACTTGACGACCACGTAGTCGATGGTCGGCTCGAAGCAGGCCGGGGTGACGCCCGTGATGTCGTTGTCGATCTCATCCAGGCGGTAGCCGACCGCCAGGCGCGCGGCGATCTTGGCGATCGGGAAGCCGGTGGCCTTCGAGGCCAGCGCCGAGGAGCGCGAGACGCGGGGGTTCATCTCGATCACGAGGATCTCCTCGGTCTCGGGGTTGACCGCGAACTGGACGTTGGAGCCGCCCGTCTCGACCCCGACGGCCCGGATGACCGCGATCGCCTGGTCGCGGATGCGCTGGTAGAGGTGGTCGCTGAGCGTCTGCTGGGGCGCGACCGTGACCGAGTCCCCGGTGTGGACGCCCATCGGGTCCACGTTCTCGATCGAGCACACGATGACGACGTTGTCGGCGCGGTCACGCATCACCTCGAGCTCGAACTCGCCCCACCCGATCACCGACTCGTCGAGCAGCACCTGGCCGATCGGCGAGGCCTCCAGGCCGCGGGCCACGATGCGCTGGAACTCCTCCTCGCTGCGCGCGATGCCGCCGCCGCGCCCGCCGAGCGTGAAGGCCGGGCGCACGATGCAGGGCAGGCCGATCCGCGGCAGCGCCTCGGTGGCGGCGCGCATGCTGGTCGCGATCTCGCTGCGGGGCATGCGCAGGCCGGCCGCGGTCATCGCGTCACGGAACAGCTCGCGGTCCTCCGCGCATGCGATCGCGCGGTAGTCGGCGCCGATCAGCTCGACCCCGAAGCGCTCCAGCGTGCCGTCGTCCTGCAGCGCCTTCGACAGGTTGAGCGCCGTCTGGCCGCCGAGCGTGCCGAGCAGCGCGTCGGGGCGCTCGCGCTCGATCACCTGCGCCACCGCGCCGGGCTGCAGCGGCTCGATGTAGGTCGCGTCGGCGATTTCGGGGTCGGTCATGATCGTGGCCGGGTTGGAGTTGACCAGCACGACCTCGTAGCCCTCCTCGCGCAGCACCTTGCAGGCCTGCACGCCGCTGTAGTCGAACTCCGCGGCCTGGCCGATCACGATCGGGCCGGAGCCGAGGATCAGGATCTTGCGGATGTCCTCGCGGCGCGGCATCGAGCGCTCTAGGAGGCTCCGCCGTCGGCCGCCCCGATGCGCGTCAGGAAGCGGTCGAAGAGGTACAGGCTGTCGTGGGGCCCGGGGCCCGCCTCGGGGTGGTACTGGACCGCCCCGCCGGGGACGTCGAGCAGCTCGAGGCCCTCGACCGTGCGGTCGTAGAGGTTCACGTGGGTCAGCTCGGCGACCCCGAAGTCCGTGTCCCAGCGCACCGGCTCGTCGCTCTCGATGGTGCGCTGCTCGCCGGGAGCGAGCGCGGCGAAGCCGTGGTTCTGGGAGGTGATCTCCACGCGCCCGGTGTGCAGGTCGCGGACCGGGTGGTTGGCGCCGCGGTGGCCGAACGGCAGCTTGTAGGTCTCCAGGCCGACCGCGCGGCACAGCAGCTGGTGGCCGAGGCAGATCCCCCACACCGGCTTGCGGCCGATCAGCTCGCGCACCGTCTGCACGATCTCGGGCAGCGCCGAGCGGGTCACCGGGACCGTTGGCGAGGAAGACCGCGTCGGGGTCCTCCTGCCAGCAGCTCGGCGGCGGAGCTGCGGCAGGGGTGCAGTGAGACGCGTGCCCCGCGGGCCAGCAGCTCGCGCACCATCGAGGCCTTGATGCCCGTGTCGAGCACGGCGATGTGGGGCCCGTCGCCGTCGCCGTGGCGGCTGACCTGCTCGGGGCTCACGACGCTCGCCAGGTCCTGGCCGGCCATCGGCGGCTCGGCCTCGATCTGCTCGCGGGCCTGCGCCTCGGGCAGCGACGCCGCGAACAGCCCGCCGCGCATCGCCCCGGCCTGCCGGATGTGCTGCACCAGCGAGCGCGTGTCGAGCCCGCTGATGGCGGGGATCCCGCAGTCCTCCAGCCAGTCCAGCCAGCCGCGCTCGGCGCTGGGGGCGTCCTCGCGGTTGCAGGCCTCGCGCATGATCGCCGCCCGCGCCCACACGCGCTCGGACTCCATCGCCTGGGAGCTGGCGCCGTAGTTGCCGATGTGGGGGTAGGTGAAGGTGATCAGCTGGCCCGCGAAGGAGGGGTCGGTCATCGACTCCTGATAGCCGGACATGCCGGTCGTGAAGACGACCTCCCCGAGCGCCGGGGCGTCGGCCCCGCACAGCTCTCCGTCGAAGCGCTCGCCGTCCTCGAGCAGCAGGTATCCGGGCCCCGCGGCACTCACAGGATCAGCTTCTGGACGGCTTTGAACTCGGGTGTGCCGGCCCGCTCGAGCAGCTCGAACAGCACCGACTCGACGCTCCCGAGCTGGGCGCCGGCGTCGTCCATGCGCCGCAGCCCGAGCTCGTAGTCCGAGCGGTGGCGGGAGGCGACGGCGTCGGCCGGCACGTGCACCTCGACGCCCCCGGCGAGCAGGTCGAGCACCGTCTGGCTGACGCACACGTGTGCCTCGATCCCGCACACGATCGCCTGCCTGCGCCCGTGCAGGTCGAAGCCCTCGGCGCGGGCGGCCGAGAAGACGGTCTTCTCGATCGCGCGGCTGCTCGCCGAGGCCGACCTCGGGAGCGGTGGGGCCGAGGCCTTTCGGGTACTGCTCGGTGGCGAGCACGGGCACGCCCATGATGCGCGCGCCCTCGACCAGCTTCGCGCACGCGCGGGCGACGCCCTCGAAGGAGTCATAGGGCCGAAAGCCCTCCTGCACGTCGACCACCACCAGGGCCGCGTCGTCGCGTACGAGCAGGCCCATCAGGCGCCGGCGAGCGCGAGTGCGCGGTCGCGGTGGACGAGGCGCCCGGCGGCGAGCGTCAGCTGGATCCGCCCCTGCAGCCGCCGTCCGGAGAAGCAGCAGTTCTCCGAGCGGCTCTGCCAGCCGTGCTCGCCGGCGGTCCACTGCTCCTCGAGGTCGACGAGCACCAGCTCGGCGGGGCGCCCGACGGCGATCTGGGCCGCCTGGAGCCCGAACAGGGCGGCGCCCGCCGTCATGCGCTCGACCAGCACCGAGAGCTCGAGCGCGCCCGGCAGCACGAGCCCGCCGTAGAGGGCGGCGAAGGCCGTCTCCAGGCCGGTGGTGCCCATCGGGGCCTGCTCGAAGGGGACTTCCTTCTCCTCGCGCGCATGGGGGGCGTGATCGGTGGCCACGCAGTCGATCGTGCCCTCGCGAAGCGCCTGGATGAGCGCGGTGCGGTCGTCCTCGCTCGTCAGCGGGGGGTGCATCTTCATCGAGGTGTTCATGCCCCGCACGGCCTCGTCGGTGAGCAGCAGGTGGTGGGGCGCGACCTCCGCGCTGACGTGCCAGCCGCGTGCCTTGGCGGCTGCCACCGCCTCGGCCGAGGCGGCGCAGCTGAGGTGCTGGAAGTGCACGCGCGCGTCCTCGTAGCCGGCCAGCTCGGCGTCGCGGGCGACCATCGTCGACTCCGCCACCGTGGGGATGCCGTCGAGCCCGAGGGCGGCGCTGATCGCGCCCTCGTGCATGACGCCGTTGCGCGACAGCGAGGTGTCCTCCTCGTGCAGCGCAAGCACGCCGCCGCAGAGGCGCTGGTACTGCAGCGCCTTGCGCAGCATTCCGGCGCTCTCGACCGGCTCGCCGTCGTCGCTGAAGCCGAGCGCCCCCTCCTGGCGCAGCTCGGCCATCTCGGTCAGCTGCTCGCCTCCCAGCCCACGCGTGATGGCCGCCAGGAAGCCAACCGGGATGCGCGCCTCGCGGGCGGCCGCGTCGCGCAGCGAGCGCAGCAGCGGGGCGGAGTCGAGCACCGGATCGGTGTTGGGCATCGCGATCACGCCGCAGTAGCCGCCGGCGGCGGCGGCGCGGGTGCCGGAGTCGAGGTCCTCCTTGTGCTCCTGACCTGGCGTGCGCAGGTGCACGTGAGGGTCGAAGAAGGCGGGCAGCAGGCGCAGGCGCCCTTCCCCGTCGATGGTCTCCTGCCCGTCCTCGGGGGCGGCCGCGGCGCCCGGCTCGGTCAGCTCGGCGATCGCTCCCTGGCGCACGCTCACGTCGAGCCGGCGGTCGATGCCCGCGCGGGGATCGAGCACGTGGACGTCGCGCAGCAGCAGCTCGGCGGGCGTCCCCTGCAGCCCACCGCAGAGCAGTTTCTCGACGCTCATGCCAGCTGCCCTTCGCCGACGCGCTCACGCCCGGGCTCATGCGCGCCGGCCGCGGGCGGCGCGGTCTCGGGCCGGGCCGCGGCGAGCAGCTCGTAGAGCACCGCCATCCGCACCACCACGCCCGCCTCCACCTGGGCGGTGATGACGGCCTGGGGCGAGTCCACGATCTCGCCCGAGAGCTCGACGCCGCGGTTGACCGGCCCGGGGTGCATCAGCACCTGGGAGGGCGTCAGGCGGCGGGCGTTGATCTGATACCAGGTGGCGTACTCGCGCAGCGAGGGCACCCAGGTCTCCTGCATGCGCTCGTTCTGCATGCGCAGGGCGTAGACGACGTCGGCGGTGTGCAGCTCGCCCAGCTCGTAGCGGACCTCGCAGCCGAGCTCCTCGATCCCGCGCGGGATCAGCGTCGGAGGCCCGGCGAGCGTGACCTTGGCGCCCATGCGCTGGAAGGCGAGCACGTTCGAGCGTGCCACGCGCGAGTGGGCCACGTCGCCCACGATCCAGATCGAGCTGCCGTCGATGCTGCCGAGGCGACGCTGCAGCGTGTAGACGTCCAGCAGCGCCTGGGTCGGGTGCTCGTGCTTGCCGTCACCGGCGTTGACGATCGCCGCGCTGCACCATTTCGAGACCAGCTCCGAGGCGCCCGCCCACGGCGTGCGCAGCACGATCGCGTCGGGCTTGTGCGCGCTGAGCGTGAGCACCGTGTCCTTCAGCGACTCCCCCTTCTCGACGCTGGAGCCGCTGGCGGCGAAGTTGACGACGTCGGCGGACAGGCGCTTGGCGGCCAGCTCGAAGGAGCTGCGGGTGCGCGTGGAGGCCTCGTAGAAGAGGTTCAGCACCATCCGCCCCCGCAGCGCCGGGACCTTCTTGATCTCGCGCTCGGACACCTCCGTGAAGCGCTCGGCCTGGGCGACGATCCGCTCGATGCCGGCGCGGTCGAGTTCCTCGATCGAGAGCAGGTGGTTCATGTCGACGCCGTCACCGCCCTCGGCTCGGCGATCGCGACCTCGTCCACGCCGTCGAGCTCACGCACCCGTACGTGGACGTGCTCGGCGGTCGAGGTCGGCAGGTTCTTGCCGACGTAGTCGGGCCGGATCGGCAGCTCGCGGTGGCCGCGGTCCACCAGCACCGCCAGCTGCACCCGCTGCGGGCGGCCGTAGTCGAACAGGGCCTCGATCGCGGCGCGCACGGTGCGGCCGGTGAAGAGGACGTCGTCGACGATCACGACGGTGAGGCCGCTGAGGTCGAAGTCGATGTGGCTGGCGTGCAGGACGGGGGCGTCGGGACGTGTGCGCCACGTCGTCGCGGTAGAAGCCGATGTCCAGGTCGCCGAGCGGCACCGTCGCCGTCTGAGCAGCTCCTCGAGCTGCCCGTGCAGGCGCCGGGCGAGGATCGCACCACGGCGGTGGATGCCGACGAGCGCGGGCGGCGACTCGAAGGGATTGCGCTCGAGGATCTCGTGGGCGATCCGCGTGAGCGCCGCTGGAGATTTCCTCCTCGCGGAGGACGACCTTCTCGTTCGTCTGCATGCTTCCTTCCTGGCCTCTCGGGACCGGGTTAAGGAGTGGCGGCGAATGTATCAGGTCGGTGCGACCGCCTCGGTCGGGCGTCCGGAGGGCCCGCCGCCGGGCTCCTGAGGCGTCTGTGAATCGTCCGGGCGCTCCCGCGCCTGACGCTCTGACCAGCGCACCAGCTGCGCCCCGCCCCGCTCGGGGAAGGGGACCTCGATCGTGTCGAAGTCCCGCGGCGCCTCGGTCGCGGCGAACACCGCGCGGGCCTCGTCGCGCAGCTCGCCGCCGGCGTAGCGACTCGAGACGTGGGTGAGGGCCAGCAGGCGCACCTCGGCCTCACGCGCCACTTCGGCCGCCTGGCGGGCGGTGCTGTGGGAGGTCTCGCCGTGCCCGCTCGGACTCCTCCTCGGCGAAGGTGGCCTCGTGGATCAGCACGTCGGCCTGGTGAGCCGCCACGGCGAGCGCCTCGCACGGGGCCGTGTCGCCGGAGAGGACGATCTTGCGTCCCTCCCGCGCCGGTCCGGTCACCTGCTCGGGGAGCACGCCCCCCACCGGCTCGCCCCGCTGGAGCGCGCCGAAGTCCGGGCCCGGGCGCAACGCCCGAGGGCGCGGGCGGCCTCGACGTCGAATTCACCGGGCCGGGGGTCCTCCTCGAGCACATAGCCGTAGGCAGTTCTCGCGGCTGTGGCGTACCGGCACGGCGGCGATCGCGTAGCCGTCACGCTCGAGGACCTCGTCCCGGCTCGAGCTCGACGATGCTCGAGCTCGTACGGGAGGCGTTGCCGTAGACGATCCGCATCGTGCCCATCAGCTCCCTCAGGCCGCGGGGGCCGTACACCGTCAGCGGCGTCGTGCGGTCGCGCAGCGCGAAGGACTTCAACATCCCCGGCAGCCCCAGCCAGTGGTCGGCGTGGAAGTGGGTGATGAACACGGCGTCGAGCTCGGCCAGGCCGACCGAGCGCAGCAGCTGGCGCTGGGTGCCTTCGCCGCAGTCGAACAGCAGGCGGTCCCGCCCCACGCTGCAGGAGCACGGCCGGCAGGCCCCGGCGGGCGCTCGGCACCGAGCCGCCGGTGCCGGCGAAGAAGATCGACAGGTCCATGTCCAGGACGGTAGCGGCCGGGACGCCCCCACCGTTCCGTGCCGCTACGGCACGCGGATGTCCTTCAGCCGGCCGGCTCGCGCGCGCTCGCGCGCTGAGAGCTCTGATGCGCGGACGGGCGTCACGAGCGACCAGTGCCCGGCGGGACAGCGTTGCACGCGCCAGAACCCCAGCCGCAGCGATTTCACCGACGCAGCGGGCAGCCAGATCGTGGAGAACAGGTGTCCCCGGCGGCAGCGCACGATCAGCCTCCCCCCGATCCGTCCGCTCCGCAGCCAGGTGGCGAGGGCTTCCACGATCACGGCGGTGAGGGCGGCGATCGCGACGCGACGGGGCCGGCGCCGTCCCTTGGGCGGGTGGACACGTCCGTTGCCCGTGTGGTCGCTCACTGGCAAGCGATCCTATTGGGGTCCGCCAGCAGGGCACCGGCCGGACGCACCGCCGGGACGCACCGCCCGGCGGGAGCTCTCCGACGCGGGCGCGTCAGCCACCCACGCAGGCCGGATCCGCTCCGCCGGCGGAAGCGGGCAGACCGGCTTGGACGCGCGGACCCGTTCCGTCACCTGGGTCGCGAACAGTTCAGCGAACGGCCGTCCCACCCACGCGACCGTCCATGGCGCGAGCGCGTTGGCGGGCCAGCGGCCGGCCGGATCGAAAACCGGGACCGCTTTGAGCGCTTCCTCGTTCGGCGAGACCTGCTCGGGGGCGCCGAAGTGACCACCGAGATCCCCGATCGCGGCCATCACAGGCCCACCGTAGTGCCGAGGTTCCGGCCGGATCCACGTGACGAGAACACCGTGCGGGCCGGCCGCGGCCGCCACATCGGCCTCCTGCTGGCCGGGTGGCGAGATGGCACGTGCCGGACCGTAGTGCGAGCCCGAGGGAACGGCGACCATGACCGCGGTCGGCACGAGCGCGGAGGTGGGCGCGGACGAGCCGACGCGCGCGAGAAAGGCCACCAGCGGCGCACCGCCGGGCGGCGCGACGAGCGCCGGCGCCAGGCCGATTCCGATACCGGCCCCGATCAGTCCGTAGCTGCTGCGCCACAGCCGCTGCGCGGGAGCGAAGCGCCGTGCCCGTGCCGGCTGGACGGCCACGTGCACGTAGCCGGGAGATTCGCATCCACCCTCGCACAGCTGGGTGTGGTACCACCCGATCACCGTCTCGCCGCCCGCGGTGATGAAGATCGACACGTCGTTCTCGTTGCCCTCCGCCGCGGGCCCGATGCTCTGCTGTGGGCCCCACGGCCCACCACGAGGGCGGACGCGGGCGAACATGCGTTCATGCGGCTCTTTGGAGGCGAAGGCGATCGCCATCGTCCCGTGCGCACCGACGCCTGCCTGGACCGCTTGTGCCTCGGCGGACCCGTTCAGCAATTGCGGCGCAGCGAAGCCCTTGCCGGCGCGGCGGACGCTCACCCACACCTGCCGGCGCACGCCGTGGTGGTCGCTGGAGATCCAGGCGAGCAACAGGTCTCCATGGGCGTCTCCGGCGAGGCTCGCCCTGCCGTTGTAGACCGACCCGCTCACACGCAACACGTGGCCGAACGCGCCCTTGGTGGACCCCAGCGCGACCGACGCCGCGCTGGTGTTGAGGCCCGTCGGCTTGAGGATCAGCTGCGCCACGCGACCGTTGCCGAGGTCGACGAGCCGGCGCCCGTTGTATCCGTGCGGTAGTGGGCGGGATGCGCCGAAGCGCCCACCCGCGGCGGCCACCGACTCGCCCGCGCCTTCGATCGGGTGTGGGGCCGCGGTGGTGTAGCTCCAGCTGAGCAGCTCGGCGCCCGCGCCGGCGAACAGAAGCGGTTCCCCGAACAGGGGATTACCGGTTGCCACGGTCTGCGGCGGCGTCCAGCCGGCCGACGCGGGGCACGTCGTCGGCGCGGCCCCCGCGATCACCAGGATCGCGACCGCTGCGCCGAGCGGCCTGCACAAACGAAGGAGGGTTGCGGGGACAGTCACGCGTGGCCGATCGTAGGTCACGCGGTCGCCCCCGCCCCTCGGTACTTACCCGCGGGAACTCGCGTCTTGTCCGCGGGTTTCGCGGCGGGACCCCCCGCAGCGTCCGCCGCCCACCGCATAAACTTGGGCTCCTGCGCCCGTAGCTCAGTCCTCCAGGCCCACGGATTTGAGGGCTTCGCCCAGGTCACGAAACTCCCACGCCTCCACCACCAAGCCGTCTCGGAACTCGTAGACGAAGACGTAGGCGTCGTCAACGCTCGCGCCGCTTGCGGCCCCCCGCGCGTGCAAGACCGTCGAGGTGATCACCCGGTCACCAGCGTCGATCAACTCCACGACATCGAACGTAATCTCGCTAAAGGACTCCAGAAACCCACCGAGCAGCCGTTCGTACGCACCGCGGCCGATGTGGGGGCTCGGATCAGGCTCGTCCGAGCGAGGGTGATAGACGAGCGCCGGATCGAAGACCGAGAGGTCCGGCTCACCTGCGTTGAACGCCTCGACGGCCAATCGCACGATCGCCACGTTCTCCTGCGACACCGCCTACTCCCCCGGGCCGAGGTCGGCGAGGACGAGGACGTGGCCGTGGTTCTTCGACATCGCCGATCCCGGTTCGAATGACGAGCACCAGAGGCCAACTAGGTCGTGTGTCGTGGACTCCTCGGAGGTCACCCGTCCGAGTATCGCCTCTACGCCGCGACTGCACGCGTCCATATGAGCCCGACGACGACGCGTTAACGCCGGGAGGGCCCCGGAGGCCTGTTGCCTCCGAGGCCCTCCAGCAGACTCACTGGAGTCCGTTCACGTCCCTATTCGGGGAACGTGGGTCGGGGTGGTTCGACCGTGAAGTCGGTCGTGTAGGTGGTGTACGGAGCGTTTTCCAGACTCGCTTCGATCATGCTCGTACCGGCTGCGCACGACGAGTTTCCGACCAGGACCGCGAAGGCATTGCCGTCGTTGTCCAGGTACAGCGTCGTTTCTTCGAGGTTCTCGTAGGCGTACGGATAGCCGTCGTCAAACACGATCACTTCGGTGTGCGGACTGTGTTTGCAGCGTGAGTACAACTGCGCCCAGTTCACGTTGACGGGTTCCTCGGCGAACACCGGCGGGAACTCGACCTGCGCGATCGTGGCGACGTCGCTGTAGACCTCACCCTCGACCTTGCTGGCCGGGGTCGCGAACACGCCCGGTTCCGTCGGCCGCGGCGGCAGCACCGTGAAGCCGGTCGTCACCGTCGTAAACGGAGGTGATTCCAGGTGCGCGGAGACCAGGCTTTCACCTGCCGCGCATGAGGGCCCGCCCAGCACAATGGCCGTGGCGTTGCCGTCATTGTCGAGTTCGACCGAGAAGCTGGGCCCCGTTGAGAAGTCCTTGTTGCCCACGACGGTGTTGTTCGGGTCGTACGGGGTCCGCCAGTACAAGTGCTTGTCACAGCGGCTGTAAAGCTCGTTGGCGCTGATCCGCACGTACTTCTCGGCGTACACTTCTTCGCACTCGACTTCGATGATGTCGGCGACGCTCGAGGCGTTTTCGAACTCGCCCTGATCCATGAACGAATTGGGCAGGGTGTGCACAACACACGTTTCGGGCGCCACTCCAGGGCTGCCCTCAACCCGCGGTTTTGCCTTCTTGTGGTGGGTCGCATGCGCGAACGCAGTGCCGCTCAGCACGAACAGGCTGAGAGCGAGCACCGCAAGCCCCGCGAGAAGACTACGTCTCTCCATGACTTTCCTCCAGTGTTTTGATGCCATCGCTTCGGTCCACCCGAAGCCGATCTTCGGGACCGCCCCCGGCGGTATCGCGAAGGTCTCCAGCCCGCAAACGGTACCACTTCGCCAGCCGCAAAGTCGGCTCGTGGAGGGCGTGGACTACAGGTCTTGGCGGGTGCTTGCGGCGACCTGACAAACCGCCACGACCAAGGTCGTGACGGCCAGCCAGATGAGGGGAATGAGGAGGAACGTCATGGACTGCTGGCCATCATGGGGCAAAAGCCTGAAGCTGCCCTTCCTCAGGCCTGAACGGGAGCTAAATCTGCTCGCCGGCACGGGCCCGAGCATTGCGCCTCCTGCCCCCCGCGTTGCCTCGGTGCCAGCCCAATAGACTTCGAGGTCTGCGCCCGTAGCTCAGTGGATAGAGCGCTCGCCTCCGGAGCGAGAGGTCGGCCGTTCGAATCGGCCCGGGCGCGCTAGTGAACCGCCTGCGTGGCTGGGAAGCGACGATCCTCGCCGACGCCGCGGGAGCAAGAACCGTAGGCCATGAGGGTCGCGGACTGCCTCAGTCTACGCCGTAGGCCAGCCGGTGGGTATTCGAGGAGGTCACCGGCGGCCCCCTCCGGCCAGTGTCCTCGACATGCTACGCCACCCTCGCGGGGCGAGATCCTATTTCACTTCGGTTTCCACGAATTCGAAGAACGTTTCGGTGAGATGGATCGGCAGCCATGTGGCACTCAGTTTGCCTTCCTTTGGGCACGTCGGGTCGCTGCTTTTGTTGCGCTTGAACTTCTGGGCGCTCGTCGTGAACAGTCCAGCCCCCGGTTTGAACGTGATCGCGAGCTTCTTGCTTTCGTAGAGGCACGCCGTCGGAGCTCGAGAAGAACAACATCATGATCTGCAGGGCGCTTGAGCCTTTTATCTTGCTCGTGCCGTTCGTCTTGACTTCATCGGTCCATGGGAATCCCGACGCTTCGATGGCGGGCACTCCCAACGGGAGCGTCGATTCACAGGGTTCCGAGGAGGGCAAACCAGAGAGCGTCGCTTCGTTGAAAGTCAACACATCCTTTGGGGCGGTGTTCGTGGTCACGACGCCTTTCAGGGCTGCGTTGGCGCAGGTCAGTGTGCCGGCCGAAGTCACGAATGTCGCAGGTTCGCTGGCGACCATCACGATGTTGTCGCCCGGCGCGAGCACCCCGGCTTCTGTGTAGAACGTGAGTGTGTGTTTCGCAGACGCGCTGCTCGCGGTCGCGAGGAATACAACGAGACCCGCTATCAGCCCACCAACGCGAATTCCCTTCATGTTCTCGGCCTCCTATCGGTGTTTCTGTGGCATGGACGCGTGAAGATGCATCCCTTGCCGTCTTTCCTAAGTCCGCACGGACCCGCTCCCCGAGCAATTGGCGGAGGCGGAAACCCTACATCGGATTAGGTAGGTAGTCAACCTACGTACTATCTCCGTGGTGCCCGAAAAGGCGTCCTCTTACAGCTCCGCCGCAACGAGATAGCGTCCTGTGCTCGGCATGGGGGCAAGCGGGCCATCGAGCGGAGGGCCATGATGGCAGCCGGGATCCTCGTCCTGGGCCGGCGAGTGCGAGACGCGCTGATGCTCTGCTCACGGCCGTTCGGCTACCTCGTGTTCGTGCTTGCGCTGGCCGCGCTATCGGCGACGGCAAGGCTCCTGGGCGAGACACACGAGCTGGGGTTCTTCGCCGGACGCCTCAGTGAGACGATCTGGCGCTACCCCGAGGTCACCCGCCGGGGCGTCCAGATGGCATGGTTCGTGTGGGCTGCGCTGCTCGCGCTTAGCGCTCAGCCCGATCGACCCGATCGCTAGCCGCTTGGACGAGGCCTTGCTCGCCGTCCTTGCGCTGGGCGCTCTCTGGCACCGGAGCGTCCGCGCCCGCCCATGCGGACGCTGAGGTTCTCGAGAGCCTGCTCGAGCCCCACCTTCGCCGGGTCGAGTTCGCGCATCGCGGCCGCCAGCCTGTACTCGGCAAAGTAGGCCGGCTCGACCCCACACGCCCCCGCGATCAACTCCATCACACGCATCGAGGGCCTGTCATGCCCGTTGGCGAGCATATTCAGGTGCGCACGCGTCACACCCCTCCCATCGAGCGCGCGCGTCATCTCCGCAAGGCTGCGGTAGGTCAGGGCACGGTCGTTCATCAGCGCACGAAGCGCCTCTCCGAACGGCTTATCGCTCAAGCTCGCCACAGTCCTCGCCGCATCGTACTCGGGCACCTACGGCCGCTCGGACGCACGGGCAATGGCGAGCGAGCAGACTAGGGTCAAGGACTCGTCTTAGCGATCAGTCTGCCTGCAACTGACAGTCGGGGCTGTATCCGCATTCCTTCTGGGGTCCGGCCTGTCCGCTCGCCGAGCGTGGCGTCACCGGCGTCCGGCACGTTGGACGCCTGCTCATGCACGGGAGCATGGCCATACGCCGATCGGCGGGGAGGTGACCGGTCAGGACGTCCAACGACACCTCCCGTCGACCGTCGGACCCGCTCGCGGGCTCCTGGAAGCGGCGGCGGCAGCAACCGGCAGCAGGCCTGACCGGTGGCAGGACAATTTGCCCTTGAATCCTGGAGCGGTGACGCACGGCAGCGGGTGACCGCGCCTTGGGCTGACCTCCGGAGCGAGAGGTCGGAGGTTCGAATCCTCCCGGGCGCGCTAGGGATTCGAATCGGACCCGCTCCGAGGTTCGTGGCGCCTGCGACCGCCCGCTCGGCTGCGGGCTCTAGGTGGGAGTTCCGCCGACTCCTCGGCTGACCCCCCACGCGCACCCGGGCGGAGCCAGCTCGCAGGACGCCCACAGCTCTTCGGCCTCCTTCTCGTGCCCTTGGCGTTCTCTACTTCACGATGGTGAACGTGAGCCGCTTGGGGCTCGCATGCTGGCCTACCGCGTTCCTGGCACTGATGACGAGCGTGTACGTACCCGGCCGAAGTCGTTTCGATCGCGAGATCCGGCCTTGGAAGGACACCTTGTTGGTCCCGGCGTGGCCGGTGAATGACAGTGCGCCGCGGGTCACGGTGCGCTTACACGCGCCTTTGGAGCGATTCCTCTTCGTCTGGGCCACACACCTGTGGTTGACCCTGCGTCCGCCCACTTGCTGCAAAAACGCGAAACTCACCGTCGCCTGCTCGTTGAGAGTGAAGGAAAACGTGGTGCCGATCGGCGCGCCCTTCGTCTTGCCCGAGATCCTCGCGAGAGCGCTGCCCGCGCGCCACCTGCGATGAGACTGCGTTGCGTTCCCAACGCTCGGTGGCGGAATCTGCGACGAGGGCGCGGTCGTGAACGTCTGGTCGACGCCGTAGCTCGGGCCGCCCGCGTTTTCGGCGACGATCCTGAAGTGATAGACCGTGCCGGGGGAAAGCCCACTGACGACAGCGGACACCGGCCGCGGTACGATCGAGGCGCCCACGGTTTCATGGGCGGTTGCGGCGCCGTAGGCGGTGTTCGTACCGTACTGGAAGTATGTGGCACTAGCGGTTTCACCGAGAACACTGCCGCTGACAGTCGCGCTGTTCACACCGACGCTCGATGCGAGGGTGGTGGCGACAATCGGCGGAGTAACCGCACTCTCTTCAGCGCTCGCCAGGTATTTGTTGGCTTCGTTGTAGCCGCCCGCGATCAGGACCTTCCCTTCTGGGAGTAGCACAACTGCGGGCCCGCTGCGTGCTTCTGTGAGTTCCGTCGAGAGCTTTTCGAACGTGCTCGTTTCAGGGTTGAAGAGTTCCGCGCTCCTCAGGTCCTTGTTGGCTTCGTTGTAGCCGCCCGCGATCAGCACCTTCCCGTTGGCTAACGCCGTGAAGCCGGCTTCATCGCGCGGTTCGGTAAGTTCATGTGTCGGCCCTTCGAGCTTTTCGAAGGTGTTTGTCTGGGGGTTGAACAGTTCCGCGCTCGTCAGGTATTTCGCGGTCGCGTTGTAGCCCCCGGCGATCAACACCTTCCCGCTCGGGAGTGTCGCCGCCGCAGCTAGGTAACGTGCTGCTGCCGGTGCGCCTGACACCGTTTCGAATGTCCGCGTCGTAGGATTGTACAATTCGGCGCTCGGCACGAATTTGCCTTCGAATGCACCGCCGACGATCAGTGCCCTTCCGTTCGACAGCAGCGCGGCCGCGGGCCCGTCGCGTTCGACGGCCATTTCTGCGGAGATTGTTTCAAACGCACCGGTTGCCGCGTTGAATAGTTCTGCGCTCTTGAGCGCTTTGCCGGTTTCGTTGTAACCGCCAGCAATCAGCACGTTGCCGCCGGGCAGCGCCACGAACCCCGCTTCCTCGCGCGGCACGGTCGTTTCAGCGGCGAGTTTGGCGAAAGTGCCGGTTGCGGGATCGAACAGTTCCGCAGTCTTCAGGTATTTCCCGGTTTCGTTGTAGCCGCCGGCAATCAGTACCTTCCCGTTGGGTAGAAGCGCCGCCGCCGGCGCGTAACGGGCTTCGGACATTTCCGCCGAGAGCCTCGAGAAGACAGGCGACGCCGAGGCACCCGCTGCCGACAATCCCAGTGCAAGTACCGCCACCCCTACCGCGGTCGCAAGGCGCACCGCAAAGCTCGACATGCCACTTCTCATCCGTCCTCGCCTCCTCCTGGGGTTGTCCGTGCGGGCCGATCACAACTGTCGCGAGCCCACCCTCGTTCCGCCGACCCGCCGGCCGCGGGAGCTTAGACGATCTTGCGCGGGTCATGACCGAGCGGGCGGCAGGGGCCTGGGAAGACTATGCCGCCGAGGTGAGGGACGCTTCCGCTTCCGCTCGGACGTCGGCCGTTCGATCGGCCCGGGTCGGAGCGTTTTTGGCCGCCGTCACCTTTAACCGTGTAGCGCGACCGTGGGGCGTAACTCGTCGAGTAGTTTCAGCGCGTGCGCCGCGCCGCAGCCAGAGGCCATGAAGCGCCACCCACCCATGCCAGTCCCGGCATCTACACAACGTGCACGAGGCGCTCGTATCCGTGGGGGTCAAGGAGTAGCCCCGGCCACGAGATCCTCGGGTCTCCCGCATGACCGCCGGCGCCGGATACGTCGGCGGCGAGCGGAGCGGCGCACGTCTCGCCCTCCCCCATCCCACAGTCGCGCTATTTACGCCCCCTCGCCCGCAACGGCGTGCCCGCGCTGTGGTTAGGCGTGTGGGGACGGTCGAGGTCCCCTCGCACGAAGCGAACCTGTCGTGCGATAGCGGGAGCGGGGTGCCGAAGCGCGCGGCTACCCCGCTCCCGCACTCGACAGGGGCTCGCCGGGGGAACGGGAGGGCGTGGCGAGCCCCTGCTCAGAGCGCGCTGATCAGGCGGCAGGCTTCCCGGTACTGGCGCGGACTGGGGTCGTAGGAGAAGCCCCAGTAGGTGCTCTTCATCGTGGACTCCATTTCCTGGTAGCCCATGCCCTCGGCGCAGTAGTCGTAGGCCTGCGCGAACTGCTCGTCGGGGATCACCGGTTCGCCTTCGGCATCGAGTGCCGAGAACCACAGCGAGGGGTTGCGGGTGCCGGCGAGCTCGCGGGCCTGCCGGGCCGATTCCGGCGCCTCGTAGCGCATGATTTCGAACCACTTCAGGCGGTAGCCGTGCCGGCGCAGGCTGAAGTCGAGCACGTGACCCACCTCGTGGTAGAAGTTCAGGCCCGTCGACTCGCGTTCGGCTTCGGTGTGGCGGGCTTCGCTCCACAGGTACTCGAGGTCGGGGAAGTACATCGTGAACGTGGGCGCGTGCGTCCAGTAGGTGCACGCCTCGGCCTGCATCGCCATGCAGTTTTCGGGCGTGAGGAGGATCACTCCCTGGCCCGTCGGCATGGCGTCCTCGCGGATCCATTGCTGCAGGCGGGGGATCATCGCGTCGCTCGCCGGCCCTTCGACCGTCAGCTGCCCCTGGGCGGGTGCGGCGAACAGGAGCAGGGCCGGCACCATGACGATCAGCAATCGCCGCACTTGAACCACCGGCATCCCGGCTTTGGTACCCGTGGCAGATGGGCCAAAACGGCGCCTGGACACCTGTTCCACCCTTGCAAGTCGGCTGTCGTCCGTGCGCGAGGCTGGCCGGCGGCCTCGCCCCCTGGGCGCCTCCGGGGCGCCCGGCCAGACTACCCGCTCCTTGACGTCCGCGAGCGGGGCCGGATACGGTCGCCCGTCAACCTATTTGAGGAGGTTTGCGCATGTTCGTAAGGGTCGTCCGGTTCACTGGTGTCACCGAGGAGCAGATGGGCAACGTGGTCAAGCGCATCCAGGAGTCCGACGGGCCGCCGCCCGGCGTGGAGGCGACGGGCATCAAGGTGATGTTCGACGCCGCGGCCGGGACCGCGGTCGTGCTGCAGGAATTCCCCACGGCCGAGGCCTTGGAGGCGGCCGCCAAGATCTTCGACGCGATGGACACCGGAGACACCCCGGGCACGCGGGCTTCGGTAGACGCCTGCGAGCTCAAGCTCGAGCTGTCGGCCTGAGCCGTCGCCGGGCGGGGGCCGGGCCCCGGAATGCCTCACCCCGGACGGCGCCCTGGTCGCTGTCCACCCCGCCGGGGCTGAGTGGCGCCGGTTAGGCTACCCCGATGCCAGGGCCGCGGAGGACGATCGGCGCGGGCGGAGCACTCGGGGCGGTTCTCGTGCTGCTCGCCGCCTGCGGCACGACCAACTACAACAGCGACATGGGAGCCCTCGCCGGCGCGGTGGAAGGCGCTTCCAAAGGCCACCTCGTGCACGTCAAGTGCGCTGGCGTGATCCCCTACGAACGCCAGCGCAAGTTCAAAGAAAAGATCCACTCCAAGGCCGAATACCGCTACTACTGCAGGGGCGAAACGGCGGGGCTGCCCGGCTTCTCGAAACCGCTCACGAAGGTCATCCGCGTCTCCTTCGACGGCAAGCGCTGGCACGAGAACACCGCCGAAGACGCCGAAGTGGCACGCGGAGAACGCCCGGGCTGAGGCACGTTCGCCGGGCAGGCGGCCTCGCGGGCTTTGACCCGCGGCCCGGGCCCTCCTACTCCACTACGCCGAAGTCCTCGGTGTACATCGCCCCGGCCTCCCCGCCGCCGAGCGAAGCCGGCAAGCGCGGCACGATCCCGATGCCGATTTCCAGGAAGGCCGAGTTGAGGATGTTGGCGCGGTGTCCCGGCGAGGCCATCCAGGACGCCACGATCGCCGCCGGGGTGGCGTCCTGCAGGCTCCCGTAGGCGATGTTCTCGCCCACGCTGTAGAGCGCGTTGGGGCCCGGCAGGTAGCCGGAGTTCATGATCCGTTCCAGGAACGAGCCCCCGGGGCCCGCATGTTCGAAGTACGCGCCCGAGGTCATGCTTTCGGAGTGGCCCTGTGCGGCGTGCTGGAGGTCGGTGTTCGTCGCCAGCGGACCCTCCCCGTGGGCGGCCCGTTCGCGGTTGACCAGGCACAGGCTCGCGCCCCTGACGGCTTCGAGGTTCGCTTCGCTGGGATCCAGGCCCGAGCCTTCACAGGCGCCACCCGGGGCGGCGATCGTCACGGTCCCGTTCGGCCCCGCGCTGGCGGTCGCGTGCGACACGGGCGGGCGCGGGGTCGCGCTGCGGTGGACCTTGGCGTGGTGCTTGTGGGCGCGGGTGTGGTGGCGCCGGTGGTGGGAGCCGCACGACGGATAGCGCGAGCGATGGGCGCGCGAATGATGCCTGCTCCGGTGCCGGACCGCCCGGTAGCGGCCGTGATGGGTGCGCCGGGCGCAGCGCGCGGTGTGACGGATCCTGCGATGGCCCACACGCGCCTTGGCGTGGCGACGGTGGGACGCGCCGGCTGCGGCGAGCGCGCCCGAGGCCGGGATCAGCGCGAGCAGAACCAGCAGTGCCAGCCCCAGCACCAGGCCGAGACGCCGCCCGTGCCAGCCCCTCGTGGGCGCGCCTGGCTGCCGCCGCGCGTGCTCGCGGGCAGGGCCGAGCAGCGCAACGTCCGACCCCAGAGGGTGCAGGAGCGCGCGGCACGCGGGGGATGTGGACGAACGGGGCTGTCGCACAAGGCCGACCGAGGCGGACCGGAAGGCGACACCTTAACCACAATGCACGACATCGTGCAGGGAGCCAGTAAGCACGGGCTCTTGCAGACCTCGGAGGCGGAATACAGGACCGCTCCGGCGCTCCGGCGGCTCCTGCGCGCTCAGAGCAGGGGCTGCGCGTTTTGAAGGAGCGGACCGGAGCGGCCCCTCGCTCGGGGGCCCCCGCAAGGGGGTAGCGGGGCCTCCCAAGGAATAAGTTTACAAAGGCGTCTCATATCTCCCGCTTATAGGTGATCCGGCCTAGATTCCCGCTGTGTGGGCGCAGATCACGCGCCGCAGACGCCTCGCGGGCGCACCTGGTTGAATCCCCTGCGGCCCCTTCCCGCCCCTCCCACGGGGCCGGTGCTCGATCGTCAACGACCCGCAAGCCGGATCGGGCCCACGAGGAGGCGTCATGAGCAGGAACTGGACAGCAGCGGACATCCCCGACCAGACCGGACGCACGGCCGTGGTCACGGGCGCCAACAGCGGCCTCGGCCTGGAGACCGCCCGCGAGCTCGCCCGCCACGGCGCCGCCGTCGTGCTCGCGTGCCGGGACACCGCCAAGGGCGAGCGGGCCCTGCAGGACATCCAGGGCTCGGCTCCGGACGCCGAGCTGGAGCTCGCGGCCCTCGACCTGGCAAGCCTCGAGGCCGTGAAGGGCTTTGCCGAGCGCCTTTCCGAGCGCACCGGCGGGATCGACCTACTCGTCAACAACGCCGGCGTGATGGCGTCTCCCCGTCGCCTGACCAGCGACGGCTTCGAGCTGCAGATCGGCACCAACCTGCTGGGGCACTTCGCCCTCACCGCCGGCCTGTTCGGCCAGATGCAGGGACGCCCCGACGCCCGCGTGGTGACCCTCTCCAGCAACGCCCACAAGTTCGGGCACATCAAATTCGACGACCTCCAGTCCGAGCGCCGCTACAACCGCTGGATCGCCTACAACCAGTCCAAGCTCGCCGACCTGATGTTCGCGCTCGAGCTGGACCGTCGCCTGCGGGCCGCCGGGTCGTCGGTCAAGAGCGTTGCCGCCCACCCGGGCTACGCGGCCACCAACCTCCAGAGCGCCGCGGCGCCGGCCATCGACCGCTGGGTGATGGCCCTCACGAACGTGCTCGTGGCCCAGAGCGCCGAGATGGGCGCCCTGCCGAGCCTGTATGCCGCCACCGAGCCCGGCCTGGAGGGCGGCACCTACGTCGGCCCCGACGGCATCGGCGAGTTCCGCGGCCACCCGCGGATCGTCGCCCCCAGCCGCAAGGCGCTGGACCCCCAGGCCGCGGCACGGCTGTGGGGCTGTCGCCGAGGAGCTCACCGGGGTCGGCTTTCCGTTGGACCCCGCCTGACGGGCCGTCGCCTGCCAGCCCCGGCGGCGGGGCCGCGCAGCCGGTGGACCGCCGCGCTAGCGGCGAGGCCACCGGCTGCTCAGCCGGCCTATTCGATCGGCCCTTCCAGGTGTTCTTCCTGGTGGGAGGTGAATTCGATCACCTGCTGGAAGGTCGAGCGGTTGGTCCAGGGCATCGTCAGCTTCGGTTGAAGAATTCGCCGCCGGGCGGGAATTCGATCACGACTGTTCGCGGCTCTCCATTTCTTCGGCGTTCGCTGCCCTGTTCGGTGGCCACGCCTTCCAGCGCCGTCTGCATCGCCGCCCACAGCGATTTGCTGCAGGCTTCGAGGTTGCCGTTGCCGCAGTAGCCGCGGCTGTACGGTTCGGCCACCGTTTCGCCGAGCACCGTGCGCAGGTCCTTGTAGACGTAGCCGTACCAGCCGCCGCCGAACGACGAGCCGCTGCTGTTGCGCCCGTTGTCGGTGCCTTCGATCGAGCGCAGTTCGGGCAGCAGTTCGCCGAGCACCGGGCTCATGACGGCTTCGGCGATCGGCGTGAACACGGCGTCGATGACCGCCGCCGCGGCCGCTTTCGGGCTGTTCCTTGCCGTACAGCGGCTGGCGCCGGTCTTGATCCACCTGGTCATGAGCTTGTCCGCTTCGGTCGCCAGTGCGCTCGGCGCCGGCGTCTTTTCGAGCACCTTCTGGATCACGGCCACACCTGGGTCGCGCGGAAGTCCTGCGTGGCCGCCTTGTTCATGACGAGCGTCGTCGGCCTCGGTCATCCTTGGTCTGTGAAGCCGGTGTACATCTGCACCCGGTGCAACGGCCCGTAGGAGTAGTTGTCGGAGGCCGACCCCCATTCGGGCGCCGGCTTGTTGTTCCAGTTCAGCAGGTTCTCGTTCGCGGGCATGATCGCGTGGGGGTGTTCTTCCAGCGAGAGGAACCCTTTCCAGTCATACGGCCCGGTCCCGAGCGTCGGCAGCGCCGGGTCGGTTTCCGGCGCGAGCTTCGGCAGTCGCCCGGTCGAGATGTAGGCGATGTTTTTGCTGTCGATGTAGGCCATGTTGAACGTCGTCTCGAGATCGTTGGCCGCTTCGAAGAACTGGTTCGGCGCTGTGCACGCGGTCGGAGTCGAGGTCGCTGAACGCGAGCTCGCCTTCGGGCTCGTGCCCGCGCGTGGAGCGGTCGACGCTGACGACCGCGTACGGTTTGCCTTCGACCATCACCGTGCCGGTCACGGGCCCGTAGATGCTTTCTTTGATGAACACCTCATGCGCCGGTTCCGCGCCCTGCGCGCCGAGTTTGCCGGCGTCGAAGGTCGTCATCGGGATGCATTCGCCGTCGTGTTCGTAGAATTCGGTTTCGCGCGTGTGACTTCCCCGCCTTCTTCGGGGTTGCACAGCTTCAGCAGGAACTGCTGCGTGTTCTCGTTGGTCGGCGCTCGTCAGGCTCCAGGCGAAGTCGCGTCCGCGCCCGATGAACACGTACGGCGAGATCGGCGCCACGATCCCCTGGGCGTCGACGCCGGGCCCGTGCAGGTCGGCCTGGAAGACGATCTCGGGGTAGAAGTAGCCGAGCTGCGGGCCCATCACCGCCACCGGGTGGCCTGCCTTGGTGTTGGCAGCGCCGACGAGCAGGAAGTTCGAGGCCTTGCGCCGCGAGGCCTGTCAGCGCCTGGTTGGCTTTGACCAGCGCGGGCGAGAGCGAGCCCGGTTCGATCACGGCGGCGCCCGCGGGCGGTTTGCCGGTCGGTTCCTTGTCGTACGGGAACGGCGGTGCTGATCGTCGTGGGAGCTTCGGGGTCGTTGCTCTCACGCAGGTCGTGGAAGATCTTCAGCGCCTTCGGTTTCGCCGAATTTGGCCTCGAGGCGCGCCAGGAAGTTGGAGTTCGTGACTTCGCCGCCGCCGCCGTTGCCGAAGATCGAGCCGATGAAGGCGAAGCCCGCGATCGCCTGCGCCAGCCCCACATGGGGCAGCCCGCCGGCGGCGTTGACACCTTCGCACCAGGCTTCGAGGTCTTCGATCACCTGTTCGCCGTCGGGGCCTTTTTCTTTCAGCGTCGAGACCTGGTTGGCCGACGAATTCTTCGGCCTGCTTGCTCGGTTTGAACGAGCGCTGCGTGAGCAGCAGTTCGAACGCGTTCAGGCCGGGGAGGCTGAGCGCAGCGACGTAGGCCGGCCCGAGGCCCAGTCTGAGCAGCAGACCGCGATCCTTGTTGGCGACCCAGCCGGAGCCGTACATCACGTCCGCGCGGGTTTCGCCGAAGATGTGCGGGATGTCGTGGTTGTCGCGCACGATTTCCAGCCCGGGGCTTCGGTTCTTCCGCGCTCAGCGGCGTTCCGGAGCACGCCGAATTTCTCGGACAGGAAGTCCTTTTCGAGCGCCCTGGCGGTGACGCTTGCCCTTCGAGCGGCGTCAGCGCGCTGTAGAGCTTGCTCTGGTCGGTCGAGAATTCGGTGCGCTTCGAGCGCGGATATTCCCTTCCTCGCCGGGCGCGAGGATCTGGTAGGCGCCGCCGGAGTCGTCCACCGGTGCGGCCAGCGCGCCCGCCGGCGCAAGCGCCGAGCAGCGTCAGGGCGGCCAAGCCGCCGAGAAGCAGCGCGCCACGGCCCATCGCCCACGCGCACGCGCCATAATCCGTGTCCAGAACCCCTCAGCAGTGCTGCACCCCCGCCTCCTAGCTGCCCCTCAGCCGAGCTGGGCGGCTGTCGATGTCATCCCTCGAACGCGTGGATCCTAGCACCAGGCGAGGCCCGAAGTTCTTAGCGGCGCTCTGGGAGGTCCGCCGCGACCGGACGCACGCCGGCGCGGCGCGGCTCAGCTGCCGGGCTCGCCCAGCTCCACGTAGCGGAGCACGGCGCGGCCGAGCACGATCACGTCGCCGTTGCGCAGCTCCGACTGCTGCACCCGGCGCCCGTTCACGAAGGTCCCGTTGGAGCTGCGGTCGTCGAGGATGCGGGCGCCCCGCGGACGGGGGACCAGGATCGCGTGGCGGCGCGAGACGGAGCTGTCGTCGAGGCGCAGGTCCGCGGACAGGCCGCGGCCGATGTGCAGCGCCACGCCCTCGAGCTTGATCGTCAACGAGCGGTCGGGGCCCTGGACCTCGAGGTACTGGCCGGGGCCGGCGGGCCGGTCCGCGACCGCCTGGTCACGGATCCGTGCGTCGAGGCAGGCGATCGCGTCGAAGCGCTCGGTCTTGCCGTCGACGGCGGGAGGGGGGCTGACGGACTGGAGGCTCATGCTGAAAGCAAACTGATCGAGGCTCAGGATCGGCTCAGATTGGGCTAAAAAGAACCTAAATCCTGGCCCGGCGTGGAGGCGCGAGGGCACCCGAAGGTAGCACCTTTGGAGGGCCTCCAGATGCGCGCTGGCCGCCATTTCTGGGGCCTAACGGCCGCCGGCGAAAGGGCCTGGCGGCGCCCTTTGAAGGACCCCGCAGCGCCCTTTGGGTGCCTCGCCGGTGAGCCCCGGACGGATACCCTCGTTTCGGACCCCGCGAATGCCCTCCCTGCCACTCGCAAGCGTCTCGATCGTCTCGGTGCTGGTGCAGATCTCGCCACTGGTGCTGATGGTCGGGTGCTACCGCAAGCGCTCCCGCACGCTCGCCGGAACCTCCCGGGCGATCCCGGGCTGGCGCCAGGCGTGCTTCTACGCCGGCGTGGCCGTGATTGCCGCGGCTCTCACCGGCCTGGACGACCTCAGCGACCAGCTGCTGTACATGCACATGGTCGAGCACCTGCTCGTCGGCGACATCGCCTCGCTGCTGATCGTGCTCGGGCTGACCGCGCCGCTGCTGGCCCCGATACTGCGGATCTCCTTGTTCGACCGCCTGCGGGTGCTGACCCACCCGCTGGTGGCCTTCCCGCTGTGGGCGGTGGACCTGTACGTGTGGCACATCCCCGTCCTCTACCAGGCCGCCCTGCGCCACCCGGGCGTGCACGCGCTCGAGCACGTGATGTTCCTCGGCTTCGGGATCCTGATGTGGATGCCCCTGCTGGGGCCGCTGCCGACGCCCACCTGGTTCGGGAACCTCGGCAAGCTGCTCTACATCGTCGCCGTGCGCCTCACCGGCACGGTGCTGGGGAACATCTTCCTGTGGTCGGGGACGGTCTTCTACCCCTACTACCTGCACGGCGACGCGCTGCACCACATCTCTCCGCTGGCCGACCAGAACATCGCCGGCGCGGTGATGATGGTGGAGGAGTCGTTTCTGACGCTGGGGCTGTTCTGCTGGCTGTTCCTGAAGGCCGCCAAAGAGGGCGAGGAGCGCCAGGAGCTGCTCGACTTCGCCAGCGCCAACGGCCTCGAGCTGAGCGAGGCGCGGGCCGCGCGGGCGGTGGCCGCGGGCCGCGGCGAGGAGCTGCGCCAGCGCCTGGAGGGGCGCGGCACGCCGCAGAGCAGCCGCTAGGCCGCCGGGAGGACGCCCAGGGCGCCCGCAGGCGGAAGCGAAGCCCGGTCGGCGCGAACCGGGCCGGGACGAGCGCGGCGCCGCGCGCCGCGCGCGGGCCGGCCGCTCAGCCGCCTGCGACCGCGGGCAGGATCGTGAGCTCGGCGCCGTCGCTGACGGGGGTGGCGAGGCCATCCAGGAAGCGGATGTCTTCGCCGGCCAGGTACACGTTCACGAACCTCCGCAGCGAGCCGTCGTCGTCGGCCAGCCGCGGGCGCAGCTCCTCGAAGCGCTCGAACAGGCCGTCGAGGACCTCCTGCACGGTGCTCCCCTCACACACGGCCTCGGACTGGCCTCCGGCGGCCGTGCGCAGCTGGGTGGGGATCTTGACGACTACGGCCATCAGGCCGAGACGGGCTGCGGCACGGTGGCCTCGAAGGCCTCCACGCTGGGTGCGATCGTGCTCGTCTGGAAGCTGTCGCGGACCGCGTCGAGCGTCTTCAGGCCCTCGCCGGTGATCACCAGCACGACCCGTTCGTCGGGGTCGATGTCGCCCCGCTTGGCGAGCTTCGAGAGCACGGCCGTGGTGACGCCGCCCGCGGTCTCCGTGAAGATGCCGGTCGTCTCGGCCAGCAGCCGGATGCCGTCGCGGATCTCCTGGTCGCTGACGGCGTCGACCGAGCCGCCGCTGTTGCGGGCCAGTTCGAGCGCGTAGGGGCCGTCGGCGGGGTTGCCGATGGCCAGCGACTTGGCGATCGTGTCGGGCCTCACCGGGCGGCATACCTCAGCCCCGGAGGCGAACGCGCTCGAGACCGGGGAGCAGCCCTCGGCCTGGGCGCCGTTCATCTTCGGCAGCTCTCCTTCGAGCAGGCCCAGCTCGCGCCACTCGCGGAAGCCGGCCGCGATCTTGGTGTACAGCGAGCCGGAGGCGATCGGCACCACGCAGCGGTCGGGGAGCTCCCAGCCGAGCTGCTCGGCGATCTCGAAGGCGAGCGTCTTGGAGCCCTCGGCGTAGTAGGGGCGCAGGTTGATGTTCACGAACGCCCAGTCCTTCTCGGCGCACAGCTCGGTGCAGAGGCGGTTGACGTCGTCGTAGCTGCCCTCGACGCCCACCACGGTCGTCCCGTAGACGCCGGTGGCGAGCACCTTCTGCTCCTCGAGGTCGGACGGGATGAACACGTAGGAGGTCATCCCGAGGGCGGCCGCGTGGGCGGCGACGGAGTTCGCGAGGTTGCCCGTGGAGGCGCAGGCGATCGTCTCCAGGCCGAGCTCCCGGGCCCTCGTCACGGCCACCGAGACGACCCTGTCCTTGAAGGAGTGGGTCGGGTTGGCGGCGTCGTTCTTGACCCACACCTCGTTGAGCCCGAGGCGTTCGGCGAGCCGGTCGGCCCGCACCAGCGGCGTGCAGCCGGCCGGCAGCCCGACCCGCGAGGTCAGCCGCCCCGACGGCCCGGGGGGCCCTCCGGCGAGCGGCAGGAAGTCGGCGTAGCGCCAGATGTTCTGGGGACCCCCCTGGATGCGCCGGCGCAGCTCGCCGATGTCGCTGCCGAGACGCTTGTGGTCATAGGCGACCTCGAGGGGACCGAAGCAGCGCTCGCACACGTAGAGGGCGTCGAGCGGGTAGCGCGCTTCACACTCCTTGCACTGAAGATGACTGACAGCCATTGCGGGACCCTTTCGCGTCGTTTCTTCGCCGTCACGGTGTGGCGAAGGGCGCGGGGGCCCGCCACACATCTGTCTGGAATTGGCACCTTCCCGCTGTGACATGACGGTGGTTGCCGGGGTTTCGTAGGGCCAGTCCCTTCACCCCTCTGGATGTGTCCAGCTATGTGGCGCGGAGTGTAGCACCCGTCAGGGCGGCGGATCAGGCGATTGTGGGGCACTCGACGATGGGATCTCGAGGGCTTCCGCACGGGGCGGTAACGGCCGGCGCCCCCCGGTGTAGGCATCGCCGTGAGCACCTCCACGGGCGAGCGCGGGCGTCAGCAGTGAGCAGAGCGATGCGCCCCCGCCCTCTGCGGATGCTCCCGACGGCGCCCAGCGGCGGATGCTGCTGATCGTCAACCCCCACGCCAGCACCGTCTCGACCTCGCTGCGCGGGCTGGTGCTGCGCGCCCTGGAAAGCCGCTTCGAGGTGCAGGCCGTCGAACACGCGCGCCCCGGGCGACGCGACCACGCTCTCGCGCGAGGCCGCCTCCGGCGGCTATGACCTCGTGGTGGCGTTCGGGCGGCGACGGGACCGTCAACGAAGCCGCCAACGGCCTGCTCGGCTCCTCCACCCCGCTCTCGTGCCTGCCCGGCGGCTCGGCCAACGTGTTCGCGAAGCTGTTGGGGATCCCGGGCGACATGCTCGACGCCACCGAGCACCTGCTGGGCCTGGCCGACGACTGGCGCGAGCGGCGGGTCGATCTCGGCGTGGTCAACGGCCGCTGCTTCACCTTCAACTCCGGTCTCGGCCTCGACGCGATGGTCGTCGAGCAGGTCGACTCCAACCCCCACCTGAAGGCCCGCCTGGGCCCCTGGTACTACAGCTGGGTGGCCGTCTCGACGTTTCTGCGCCGCTACCTGCGCCGGCCCGCCGCGACTGCGCGTGCACACCGCGGGCGCACGCTCGACGGCGTGCTCGCGATCATCCAGAACGGCGCGACCTTCACCTACTTCCAGGACCGCCCGATCGACATCGCCGACGAGGTCGAGCTCGACTCCGGGGCGCTCGCCGGCGGCGTACTGCACCGCGCCGGCGTGGTCGTCGATGCTCTCGATCGCGTGGCGGGCCTTCTCGCCGCCGTGCCCGGGTGGCCGCCACCGCCAGGTCACCCCGCTGCCGGACAGCTACGCGAGCTGACCGTGCGGACGGCCGACGGTCGCCCGCTGCCGCTGCAGGCCGACGGGGACTTCCTCGGCGAGGTCGCCGAGGCGCGCTACTCGATCCTGCCCGACGCGCTGAACGTCGTCTGCTAGCCCCGCGGCCGCGACGCCGGGCGGGTCCGCCCTAGGCGGCGGCGCCCGGGCGTGACCCGGTAGGCGTCGAACACCGAGTCGATGTTGCGCAGGCGCGTGATCGCGCCCTTCAGCGAGTGGTTGTCGGCGACCTCCACCACGAAGCGGTTCTTGACCATCGGGGGCATCGACAGGCAACGCGCCTCGACGATGTTCGCGCCGGACTCCGAGAAGGCCCGCGACAGATCCTCGAGCAGGCGGTGGCGGTCCCACGCGTCGATCTGGATTTCGACCACGAAGCCGGTCGACTGCTCGCCTTCCCAGCAGACGTTCACGAAGCGCTCGGGGTTGCGCCCCAGCAGCGCCGCGTTGGAGCAGTCGCTCGCGGTGGATCGTGATCCCGCGCCCGAGCGAGATGTAGCCGACGATCTCGTCGCCCGGCACCGGCCGGCAGCACTTGGCCAGCCGCAGCATCACGTCGTCGACCCCTTCGACGCGGATCCCGTACTGGCCCGAGGACTTCGTCGGCCGCCGCCGTGAGCGTCCGACCTGCAGCAGCTCGCCGGCCGAGTCCTCGCCGTCGGCCGCCTCGCCCTGCTTGAGGCGCTGCATGACCTTGTTGACGACGAGCTTGGGCGAGATCTTGGCGGCGCCGAGGGCGATGTAGAAGTCGTCCGCCTTGCGGAAGCCGACCTCGCGGATCACGTCGGCCAGCAGCGCCGAGCCGGTGATCTTCTGGGCCGGGAGGCCCTGCTTGCGCAGCTGTTCCTGGAGCAGCTCGCGGCCGCTGTGCTCGGTGTCCTGACGCGACTCGGCCTTGAACCAGGCCTTGATCTTGTTGCGCGCCCGCGTGGTCTTGACCATCGCCAGCCAGTCGCGCGAGGGTCCCCGCTCGCGCTTGGCGGTGAGGATCTCGACGATGTCCCCGGAGCGCAGCTCGTAGTGCAGCGGCACGATCTTGCCGTTCACGCGCGCGCCCACGCAGCGGTGGCCGATCTCGGTGTGGACCTCGTAGGCGAAGTCCAGCGGTGTGGCCCCGAGCGGCCAGCGACTTGACTTCCCCCTTGGGCGTGAAGACGTAGACCTCCTCCTCGAAGAGGTCCGTGCGCAGCGTCTCCATGAACTCGCTCGGGTCCGAGAGGTCGTTCTCCCAGTCGAGCATCGAGCGCAGCCACTGCAGCTTGGCGTCCTCGCCCACCGTGGGCCGCGTGGCGCCCGCGTCCTCGGTCCCGAGCCGCGACTGGAACTTGTAGACCCAGTGGGCGGCCACCCCGAACTCCGCCATCTCGTGCATCTCGTGGGTGCGGATCTGGATCTCCAGGGGACGTCCCTCGGGCCCGATCACGGTCGTGTGCAGCGACTGGTACATGTTGAACTTGGGCATCGCGATGAAGTCCTTGAAGCGCCCCGGCAGCGGCTTCCACAGCGAGTGGATGACGCCCACGGTGCCGTAGCAGTCCTTCACGGAGTCGACGATCACCCGCATCGCGGTGAGGTCGTAGATCTCGTTGAACTCGCGGCCCTTCTTGGTCATCTTCGAGTAGATCGAGTAGAAGTGCTTGGCGCGACCGGCGATCTCGGCTGTGATGCCGAGCTCGCTCAGCTCGCGGCGCAGGTATTCGCCGGCCTCCTCGACGTAGCGCTCGCGTTCGTCGCGCTGCTGGGCGACGAGGCCCTTGATCTCCTGGTACTTGCGCGGGTAGAGGGTCGCGAAGGCGAGGTCCTCGAGCTCCCACTTGATCGCGTGGATACCCAGGCGGTGGGCCAGCGGGGCGTAGATCTCGATCGTCTCGCGCGCCTTCTCGATCTGCTTCTGCTTGGGCATCGCGTCGATCGTGCGCATGTTGTGCAGGCGGTCGGCGAGCTTGATCAGGATGACCCGCACGTCGGTGGCCATCGCCACCATCATCTTGCGGTAGTTGTTGGCCTGGGCCTCGTCGCGCGACTGGAAGGTGATCCCGGTCAGCTTGGTGACGCCGTCGACGATCGCGGCGATCTCCCCGCCGAAGCGTTCGCGCACCTCCTCGATCGAGGCCGAGGTGTCCTCGACGGTGTCGTGCAGCAGCGCCGCGCACAGCGTCTCGGTGTCCAGGCGCATGCTCGCGCAGATGCGGGCCACGCCGACGGGGTGCACGATGAAGTCCTCACCGGACTTGCGCCGCTGGGCGGCGTGGTGCTCGCAGGCGAACACGAAGGCGTCCTGCACGCGGGCCCGGTCGATCGGGACGGCCGAGTCGGCGGCGTGCTCGGAGACGATCGCGAACAGGTCGCTCAGCAGCCGTCGCTGCGAGACGCTCAGCGTCTGCAGGTCGCTGGCCGCGGGCACGATGCGCTCGCCGGCGGCCGTCGCTGGCGCGCGCTCGTCGGCGGCCGCGGCGGGGGCGGGCTCCTCGGTGGTCGCCGCCGGGTGTGGATCGTCGGTGACGCTCATGATCAAAGGTTAGGGAAACAGATACCCGGATCCAAGCGGCGCACGCGCCGGCGCTCAGACGGCGAACAGGGCGAGCTCCTGCTGGCCCTCGTGGCGGGCCCGCCGGCGCGGCGCGGTGTCGGCCACCGGCTGCTCCGCCGCCCTCGCCCGGCGCAGCACCAGACGCGGCTCGCAGACCCCGTTCCACTCGTTGATCTCCAGCGAGAAGGTGGCCTGCACGGGCTCGCCGTCGGCGACCGGCAGGCGTCCGTCGCAGCCGAACGCCACCGCCCGCGCGCTGCGCTCGCCGGAGCTGACGCTGAAGCGCATGTGCCTGCCCTCCCCCATCGGCCTGCTGTCGGCGAAGCTCGCGCCCTCCAGCAGCAGCGTCACGCGGGGGTTGGAGCGCCCGAACGGGGCCAGCGACTCGAGCTCCTCGGCCAGGCCCATGTCGACGTCGGCCACGCGCACGACCGCGTCGATCCGCTCCACCGGGCACAGGTCGGCCGGCTTCAGCACCTCGCGGGCGTGATCGCAGAGGGCGCTCGAGAAGGCCGCCAGATCCTCGCGCGCGATCTCCATCCCGGCGGCCACGCGGTGGCCGCCGAAGCGGCGCAGGTGCCCGGAGCAGGCGCGCAGGCCGCCGAGCAGGTCGAAGGCGTCGATGCTGCGCCCCGAGGCGCGGCCGTCCTCGCCGTCGAGCGCCACCATCACCACCGGGCGTCCGCTGTGCTCGACCAGGCGCGAGGCGACGATCCCGATCACGCCCGGGTGCCAGCCCTCGCCGGCGAGCACGTAGGCCTCCCGCTCGCCCTGTTCGCGCATCTGGGCTTCGGCCTGGTGGCGGATCGCGCGCTCGACCTCGCGGCGCTCGCGGTTGGCCGAGTCGAGCTCGAGCGCCACCTGGCGGGCACGGCCGGGATCCTCGGTCAGCAGCAGCTCGAGCGCCGCGTCGGCGCGGTACAGCCGCCCGGCGGCGTTCAGCCGCGGCGCCAGGGCGAACGCCACCGCCCGCTCTCCCGCCTTCCCGGGCGCCACGCGGGCGACCTCCATCAGTGCCCGCAGCCCGGGGCGGTTGGTCGACTCCAGGCGCCGCAGTCCGCGCGTCGCCAGCGTGCGGTTCTCGCCCAGCAGCGGCACCACGTCGGCGATCGTGGCCAGCGCCACCAGGTCGAGCTCGGCCTCGAGCTCGGCGGGGTCGCGTCCGCGGGCCCCGTACAGCGCCTGCGCGAGCTTGTAGGCGACCGCGGTGGCGCACAGGTCGCGGCAGGGGTAGCCGCACACGCCCGGATGCACGACCGGGGCCCGCGGCAGCACCCCGTCCGGGCGCGGCGAATGGTGGTCGCTGATCACGACCTCGAGGCCCAGCGCGAGCGCGGCCTCGACCTCCTCCACCGCCGCCACGCCGCAGTCCACGCTCACCAGCAGCGAGGTCCCGCGCGCGGCCAGCCGCTCGATCGTGGCCCGGTTCAGCCCATAGCCGTCGCCGGCGCGGTCGGGCAGGTACCAGTCGACGTCGGCGCCCAGACGCCGTAGCGCCGTCACCATCACCGCCGTCGAACAGACCCCGTCGACGTCGTAGTCGCCGTGCACGGTGATGCGCCGGCGCTCGTCGATGTGACGCGCGATGCTCGCCACGGCCGCCCCGATGCCCTCGAACAGGCTCGGGTCGTGCTGCTCGCTGGCGTCCAGGAAGGCGCGTGCCTGCGTGGGCTCGCCGAGCCCACGGCGCACGAGTGCCTGGGCGAGCGCGTCGCTCACGCCCAGCTCGCCGCGCAGGGCCGCGACGGCCTGCGGCGGGCACTCGGGGATCTCAAGGCGCCACTCGTCCAGGCTCCGAGCGTACGGGCGGGCTGGGACGGAAACGGCGCACCACGGCGGCCCGCCCTGGCAGAACCGATGGCGTGGGACCGCGGCTAGATGTGCTCTGGAGCGGGCTGCCGGCCGGCGCGTTCGCGGCGCATGCCCTCGAGGTACACCAGGGCGATCCCGAGCACGGCGCCCGGGACGGCGTACAGGACGACGGCGATGGTGGTCTCCTTTTCGCCCGGCACGCGCAGTTCGGAGAACCTGATCGTGCTGATGATCAACCCGACTATGGCGGCGCCGAACAGGGAGCCGAGGAAGGCGCCCACGATGCCGCCCCAGAAGCGGTCGGGCATGAAGATCGTGTAGTGCCAGATCGCGAGCCCCATCATCACCCAGCCGAGCATTGCCATCAGCGCGACCTCCCGTGGCGGCGGTTGCGCGGGCGGCGCGGTTTGGAGGTCTTGGGCTCGTCCTTCAGCACCAGGTCCTCGGGGGTGAGGTCGGCTGCGGGGTCACGTTCGGGGGCCACCTCTTCCGGCGCCTTGGGATCGGGGGCCTTGGCCGGCGGGGGCGCGGCCGTGGCCGTGCGCCCGGCTTTGGCTTTCGCGGGCGCTGCGGCGGCTCCGGCCTTGGCCTTGGGCTCGCCGTCGACGTCGAGGTCGGCGACCAGCTCCTGGAACTCGTCGCGGGAGAGCTGCTCGCCCGGCGCCTCCGGGGCGATCAGGCTGCCGCGGCGGCTGCGGCGGCGCTTCTGTTCGGGCTCGACGTCCTCGGGCGCGCCGGCGGCCGTGGTGGCGTAGGCGGGGACGAAGCCGTTTTCGCGCACGATCCGCTCGCGGCGGCTGCGGTAGCCGGCCTCGCGCTCCTTCCAGTGGGTCAGCACCGGCGAGGCGATGAAGATCGAGGAGTAGGCGCCGGAGGCGATCCCCACCATCAGGGCGAAGGCGAAGTCCTTCAGCGTTTCGCCGCCGAAGAACAGCAGCGCGAGCACGGGCAGCAAGGTGCAGAAGCTCGTCGCCAGCGAACGCGTCAGCACCTCCGACATCGAGCGGTTGACGATCTGCGAGAAGGCGGCCCTGGGCATTCGCGGCACGTTCTCACGCACTCGGTCGAAGACGATGATCGTGTCGTAGAGCGAATACCCGAGGATCGTCAGCAGCGCCGCCACCGTCGCGGTGGTGACTTCGCGGCCGGTCAGCGAGTACACGCCGGCGGTGATCAACAGATCGTGCATCAGGGCGATCAGCACCGGGACCGCGTACTTCCACTCGAAGCGCAGGGCGATGTACGCCGAGATCACCAGCAGCGAGGCGATGATCGCGATGATCGCGCTGTTGGCGACGGTTTTCCCGAACGTGGGCCCGATCGAGGTGGAGGAGAAGTTCCTCGTCCCGGGAACGAATCCACGCGTCCCGATGGCCCCGTGTTCGGAGTTGCCGAACCTCTTTTCGAGCTGTTCCTGGAGTTTCGTCACCCGCTCGGGGCCCAGCGTCTTGGTCGAGATCTGGAAGCCCGCGCCGCCGACGTTGGCGTTTTTGATTTTCTGGACCTCGGCGTTGCCGAGGCCGTTTTCGGCCATCACTTTGGCGACGTCGCTCTCGGACACCTTCTGGTCGACGAAGGCCGTCTGGATGCGGGTGCCGGACTTGAAGTCGATACCGAAGTTCAGGCCCCTGCCGCCGATCGCCAGCGCACCGATCAGCAGGATCGTCCCGGACAGCGCGAAGAACCACTTCGAGTGGCCCATGAAGTCGAACGTCCAGCCCTTGCCGCGACGTTTGGTTGCGCCGAGCGCCGCCGGATGGGTGACGAACCGCGAGCGCCCCATCGCACCCAGGGCAGCCTGCGTGGCCAGCACGGCCGTGAACAGCGACACCAGCGTGCCGATCCCGAGCGTGAAGGCGAAGCCCTTGACTTCGGCGGTCGCGAGCGCGAACAGGATGAAGGCCGTCATGAACGTCACCACGTTCGCGTCGACGATCGCCGCAAAGCCGCGTTTGTAGCCGGTGGCGATCCCCGAGACGACCGATCTGCCGCTTCGGATCTCCTCCTTGACGCGCTCGAAGATGACGATGTTGGCGTCCGCGCAGACGCCGATCGTGAGGATCAGGCCGGCGATCCCGGGCAGCGTCAGCGTGATCGGGATCAGCTTGATGAGGGCGAAGAAGTAGGCGCCGTAGATGAACAGGCCGCCGACCGCGATCAGGCCCAGCATGCGGTAGAAGACGATCAGGAAGATGCACACCACGGCGAAGCCGATGAGCCCGGCCAGCAGCCCCTGTTCGAGCGCCGTTTTGCCGAGCGTGGCCGAGACCTGCGAGCGCGAGATCTCCTTCAGTCGCAGCGGCAGCGCGCCGGACTGGAGCTCGTTGGCGACGTTCTGCGCGCTCGAGATCGTGAAGCCGCCGGAGATCTGCGACCCGGTGGAGGCGTCGATCCCTTCGGGGTACTGGGTGTAGTCGATCGAGGGCACCGTGATCAGCTGCCCGTCGAGCTCGACGGCGAAATGCTGCAGGGCCGCGTTCTTGGTCACGCCCGGCAGCTGGGCTTCCTGGCCGCGGTGCGCGATTTCACGCGTGATGCGTTCGAAGATCGACTTGCCTTTGCCGGTGAAGCCGAAGGTCACGTTCGGCTGGCCGCTGCCCCCGGCGCCTTCGTCGAAGCCCTGCTGCGGGTTGGTGATGTCCGACCCTTTCAGCACCGGCTTGTCGTTGAGCACGTAGTAGCTGTTGGGGCTCGGGTTGGTGACCTTGCCGTTTTCGGTTTCGACCGGGTGCGCCTGCACGATCACGGTGCCGGGGTTGACCCGCACGGCCTTGAGCTTGGCTCCATTTTTCACGCAGCCCTGCTCACCGGTCTTGCAGGCCGGCGGTTCGTGTGTGAGGCCTTGGTACAGGCCGGCTTCGGTTTCTTCGGGCCCGCGCACCACCTGTTCATGGGCCGTGTCGAGCAGGTACCAGCTGCCGTAGATGCAGCCGTTCTTCTGTTCGGGCGTGCACCCGGGGGTCCAGGTGGTGTCGCTGCCGCGCAACTGCGCCGGGCGCTTGGCCGCCCTCAGCACTGCCTGGTACTGGGTCAGGCCCGCCGTGGCGCCGCCGGCGCCGTCGCTGGTGCTGTCGCCGGTGACGGTCCCGGAGCTGGGTTCCGGCTTGCCGCTGGGGCCGATGACGTTGGTCTCCCAGTCGTAGAAGTTCAGCTGGGCGGTGGTGCCGACGGTTTCTTCGGCGTGCTTGACGTTTTTTTCGCCGGGCAGGGCGACGTCGATTTCGTCATTGCCCGAGCGCTGGATTTCGGGCTGCGAGACGCCGATCTTGTCGACGCGCGAGCGCATGATGTTGATCGCCCGTTCCAGCGATGCGGTGTCGACTTTCGACTGGGCGGTGGGCTTGGCCTGGTAGATCAGCTCGACGCCGCCCTTGAGATCGAGCCCGAGGCGTGTCGGCTTGGAGGCGATCGCAGCCGCCGAGGCCGCGAGCAGCCCCACCACGACGAGCAGGATCATGAGATTGCGACGACGGTCGGTCATGGGGCCGAGTTCAGACTACTTGTCCGGGGTCAGCACGAGCAGCAGTCCGCCGTCGTCGTCGTAGGCGGGGAACATGTCGGCTTTCGCGCTGGCGGCGACGTCGCGTTCGCCGCTGACCTCGACCGGCACCTCGAGTGCACGTACGCCCCACTCGAGCACCGTCTCGACAGGGTCCTTGCCGTTGGAGAAGCTCAGCCCGAGCACCTCCTCCACGCGCTGGCCGATGACCTCCTCCTCCTCGAGCCCGGTGAACGAGAACGAGTTCTTGCCGCAACCCACTATGCGGCCCTCCCCGTCACACACGAAGAAGGCGGCGTCGGGAGCGGGGTAGTAGTCGTCGAGCAGTTCGAACAGGAACGCGAAGCCGCACTTCGCACAGCCCTTGGGCTGGCGCGTGAAGCCGATGTTGCGGTCGAGCTCGCTCGTCCGGTGTCCACAGTTTGGGCAGATGAACGGGTGGGTCATCGTCGTACACAGACTACGAAAGGCTCGGCGGGAAGGCCGCCGGACCGTAACGCTGCCAGATTCGTCTCAGCCGCCGCTAAACGGCTAGAAAAGCGCTTGGCCGGGCTCATCCGGCGCCGACAGGCCGAGGTGGGAGAAGGCCGCCGCGGTCGCCGCGCGGCCCCTGGGAGTGCGCTTGATCAGACCCTCCTGCAGCAGATAGGGCTCGTACACGTCCTCGATCGTGTCCTGCTCCTCCCCCACCGCCACCGCCAGCGTCGAGAGCCCCACCGGGCCGCCGGTGAACTTCACGCAGATGGCCTCCAGGATGCGGCGGTCGAGGCGGTCCAGGCCGAGCGAGTCGACCTCCAGCATCTCCAGCGCCTCGCGGGCGGCCTGGGCGCCGACGACGCCGTCGAGGCGCACCTCGGCGTAGTCACGCACGCGCTTGAGCAGGCGGTTGGCCACGCGCGGCGTGCCGCGGCTGCGGGAGGCGATCTCGTGGGCCCCCTCCTCCTCGATGTCGATCTCGAGGATCCTGGCCGAGCGGCGCACGATCACAGCCAGCTCCGCCACGGTGTAGGGCTCCAGCCGCGCCTGGATGCCGAAGCGGTCGCGCAGCGGTGTGCTCAGCAGGCCCGTGCGCGTGGTGGCGCCGACGAGCGTGAAGGGCGGCAGGTCGAGGGTCACGACCCGTGCCCCGGCCCCCGCTCCGACGGTGATCGGCAGGCGGTGGTCCTCCATCGCCGGATAGAAGGTCTCCTCCAGCGTGCGCGCCAGGCGGTGGATCTCGTCCACGAAGAACACGCTGCGGGGCTCGAGCGCGGTCAGGAAGGAGGCGATGTCGCCCTTGCGCTCCAGCGCCGGCCCGGCGGTGGCCACGAAGGGGACCTCCAGCTCGGCCGCCACGATCTGGGCCAGTGAGGTCTTGCCGAGGCCCGGGGGCCCGGCCAGCAGCAGGTGGTCGAGCGCCTCTCCGCGGGCGGCCGCGGCCTCGATCGCCACGGAGAGCTGGTTGCGCAGCCCGTCCTGGCCCACGAACTCCTCCAGGCGCAGCGGGCGCAGCGAGCGGTCGAGCTCGTCCTCGGCCACCAGGTAGGGCGTCTGGATGCGGGCCTCGGCGGGTGTCTGGATGCGAGTCTCGGCGGCCGTCATCGGCTCACGCGCCGGTCCGCGCCAGGCGCAGGGCGCTCGACATGAGCTCCTCGGCGCTCTCGCCGTCGGCGTCGCTGAGCAGCTCGTCGGCCTCCTCGGGCCCGTAGCCGAGCTCGATCAGCCCCGCGCGGGCGAGCGTCCGCGGGTCCCCCGCGCGGCCGCGGCGGGCCACCAGCGGTACCCGGCCGGCCGCCGCCGGGCCCTCCGGGGCGACCTTCTCGCGCAGCTCGACGATGATCCGCTCGGCCGTGCGCTTGCCGATCCCCGGGACCGCCCGCAGCCTGTCGGCGTCGCCGGCCGCGAGCACCGTCACGAGCTCCGTCGGCGGGGTCACCGAGAGCACGGCCAGGGCGACCTTCGGGCCCACGGCCTGGACGGTCAGCAGCATTCCGAACAGCTCCCGTTCGGCCTCGCTTTGAAAGCCGTACAGCGTGAGCGCATCGTCGCGGGAGATCAGCTGGGTGTGGAGCGTGACCGTCTCGCCCAGGGCCGGCATCCGCTGCAGCGTCTGCGCCGAGGCGGCGGCCCGATAGCCGACGCCGGAGCACAGCACCACCACGTGGTCGGGACCACGCGCCGCGAGCTCGCCCTGGAGCATGTCGATCATCGCCCTCCTCCGGCTCCCGCCAGCGCGAGCGCCAGCGGCGCACGGTTGACGTGGCAGACGGCCACCGCGAGCGCATCGGCGGCGTGGTCGGGACGCGGCTCCTCGGCCAGCGACAGCAGCGCGGCCACCATCCGCCCGACCTGCTCCTTGGGCGCGCGGCCGTTACCGCAGACGGCGCCCTTGACCTGCTGGGGGGTGTAGCTGAAGCACTCCAGGCCGCGCTGCCCGGCCGCCAGCATGGCGACCCCGCGGGCCTGCCCGACGGCGAAGGCGGTGCGCACGTTCTGGCCGAAGTAGAGCTGCTCCAGCGCCATCGCCTGCGGGCTGTGCTCCTCCAGCAGGGCGTCCACACCGGCGTGGATCTCGGCCAGCCTGCGCTCCTGGGCGAGGCCTGGGGCGGTCTCGATCACACCCCCGTCGAGCGCCAGCAGCCGGCTCCCGCGGCGCTCCACGACGCCGTAGCCGGTGCTCGCCAGTCCGGGATCCACTCCGAGCACGATCATGGCCAGTGATTCTGCGCGGCTGCCCGGACGCCTGCCTGTCATAGGCTGGCCGCGCGATGGAGGGCCATGAGATCGACTTCGCGGCGGAGGGCCTGCTCGACGGGCTGCAGGGCGCCGAACGCGAGGAGCGCCTTGCGCTGCTGCGCCAGCTGGCCGCGCAGGGCTTGACCCTGGATGAGCTGCGGCGCAACGTCGAGTCGGGCAGGCTCGTATTCCTGCTCGCCGACCGGGTGATCGGCGGGCCGCGGAGCTTCACCGCCGAAGAGGTCGCGCAGCGCAGCGGCATCAGCCTCGACTTCCTGCTCGCCTCGCGCCGGGCGATGGGCCTGCCGATCCCCGAACCGGGGGAAGCGGCCTTCACCGAGAACGACATCGAGGCCGCCCGCCGCAGCCTCGTGGCGATCGAGGCCGGGGTCTCCCAGGAGGACCTGCTGGAACTGCTGCGGGTGCTGGGGCGGGGCCTGGCCCAGGCCGCGGAAACGATGCGTGCGCTGCCGCTGAAGCTGGTCCTGCGGGCCGGGATCAGCGAGCTCGAGCTGGCGCAGCACTACGGCGAGACGGTGGCGCAGCTGTATCCGATGGTGGATCCGCTGATGAGCAACATCCTCACCTCCCACCTGCGCCACGCGACCGAGACCGAGATCGTGGGCGCCGCCGAGCGCGACGGCGGCCGGCTGCCGGGCTCGCGCCAGGTGGCGGTGGGCTTCGCCGACCTCGTCGGCTTCACCCGCCTCGGCGAGGAAGTGCCGCCCGACGAGCTGGGGCGCCTGGCCACGCGCCTGGAAGCGATCGCGCTCGAGGTGGCCTCGGCGCCCGTGCGCCTGGTCAAGACGATCGGCGACGCGGCGATGCTGGCCTCGCCCGATCCCGAGCCGCTGCTGGAGGCGGCGCTCGCCCTGATCGAGGGCGCAGAGGCCGAGGGCGGGGACTTCCCCCAGCTGCGCGCGGGGGCCGCCTTCGGGCGCGGCGCTGGCGCGGGCGGGCGACTGGTTCGGCGCGCCCGTGAACCTGGCCAGCCGCATCACCGCCGTGGCCCGCCCCAGCAGCCTGCTCGTGGACAGTCCGCTGTATCAGGCGGTCGGCAGCGGATACCGCGCCTCGTTCGCGGGCGAGCGGCGGCTGAAGGGGATCCGCGAGCCGGTGGCCCTGTTCAGGATGCGACGAGCGGCTGATCCGTAGCCGCGGGCGCGGGCTCGAGCTCGTCCTCGCCGGCGTGCCAGAGGCGCCAGGGGGCGGCGCCGGAGTCCCACAGCTCGTTCAGCGCGAGCGCGTCCTTGAGCGTGTCCATGCACTGCCAGAAGCCGCGGTGGCGGAAGGCGCGCAGCTCGCCGGCGGCCGCCAGCCGCGACAGCGGCTCGCGCTCGAGCACGCTGTCGGGCGCCAGCCGCTCCAGGAAGGCGCGCTCGAAGCAGAAGAAGCCACCGTTGATCCAGTGCTCGGAGCGGGGCTTCTCCTCGAAGGCGAGCACGCGGTCGTGGACGTCGAGGCGGGCGACACCGAACTGCAGTCGCGGGCGCACCACCGTCACCGTGCCGGGCGCGCCGTGGTGACGGTGGAAGCCGACCAGCTCGCCGAGGTCGATGTCGGCGAGCCCGTCCGAGTAGGTGACGCAGAGGCGCGGCTCGCCGGACAGCTCGCGCCCGGCCGCCAGCACGCGGCCCCCGGTGTTCGTGTCGGCGCCGGTGTCGAGCACCTCGACCTGCACCCCCTGCGGCCAGCGCTCGCCGGCGACGAAGCGCTCGATCAGCTCGCCCCGGTAGCCGGTGGCCAGTACGAAGCGCTCGAAGCCCTGGGCCGCGTACAGGCGGATCACGTGCCAGAGGATCGGCCGGCCGCCGATCTCCACCAGGGGCTTCGGGATCTCGCCGGACTGTGCGTTGAGGCGCGTGCCGCGCCCCCCGCAGAGGATGACCACGGGCGGGCGGGGCAGCATCAGCCGGCGACGCGCTCGAGGACCTCGGAGGCGATGTCGAAGTTGGCGTGGACGGCGTTGACGTCGTCGTTGTCTTCGAGCGCCTCGATCAGGCGCATCAGCTTGCCGGCATTGCTCTCGTCGATCGGCACCAGGCTCGAGGGCCGGTAGGCCATCTCGGCGCTCTCCATCTCCACTTCGGCGTCCTCCAGGGCCTGGCGCACGGCGGAGAAGTCGGCCGGCTCGGTCACGACCTCGAACATGTCCTCGTCGGCGCTGATGTCCTCCGCGCCCGCCTCGATCGCCGCCAGCAGCTGGTCCTCCGAGTAGCGCGAGCCGTCGACCACGATCGTGCCCTTCTTGTCGAACAGGTAGGCCACCGATCCGGGCTCACCGAGGCTGCCGCCGTGCTTGGAGAAGATGTGGCGCACCTCGGCGCCGGTGCGGTTGCGGTTCTCAGTCAGGGCCTCCACCAGCAGCGCCACCCCGCCCGGGCCGTAGCCCTCATACAGGACGCTCTCGATGCCGTCCGCGTCGGCTCCGCCGCCGGCGCCCTTGGCGATCGCGCGCTCGATGTTGTCCTTCGGCATCGAGGCTTCCTTGGCCTTGCGGATCGCGAGATCCAGCGCCGGGTTGCCCGCCGGGTCGGCGCCGCCGTCGCGGGCCGCCACCGTGATGGCCCGTACGAGCTTCGAGAAGGCGGCCCCGCGGCGCGAGTCCACGACGGCCTTCTTGTGCTTGATCGACGCCCACTTGGAGTGACCTGACATGAGTCCAGTGTATTTCCAGGGCCGTGTTCGGGTACGTCCGGCGGCCCGCTGCGGGCGGCGGACGCGGGCGCGGCGTGGGCGCGGCGGGACATAGGATGGCGGCGTGGGCGCCCCCGTGGACCCGGAGATCTTCAAGGCCTACGACATCCGGGGCCTGTACGGCGAGCAGATCGACGCCGACCTGGCGGAGCAGATCGGGCGCGCCTTCGTGCGCGTGCTCGGGAGGCTGGCCGGCAAGGCCCCCGCCGAGCTGCGGTGGGGATGGGTCACGACATGCGCCTGACCGCCCCCGAGCTGGCGGCCCGCTACCGCGCCGGGATGCTGGCCGAGGGCGTGCACGTCCTCGACGCGGGGCAGGTGGGGAGCGAGATGGTCTATTACCTGGTCGGCTCGCGGGGGCTGGACGGTGGCCTGATGTGCACCGCATCCCACAACCCGAAGGCCTACACGGGCGTGAAGCTGATGCGCGAGGGCGCGCTCGCCCTGTCCGGGGACGAGGGCATCCAGGACATCCGTGTGGAGGTCGAAGCCCACCAGAACGGCGCCGGGGCGGACGGGGCCCGCGAGCAGTCCGAGCAGGGCGGCGCGAGCGGATCGGCGCCGGGCACGGTCGAGCAGGTGGACCTGTACGGCGAGTTCCGCGAGGCGGCGCTGAGCTTCATCGACCCCGCGGTGATCAGGGGCGGGCGGCCGCTGAAGGTGGTCCTAGACGGCGCCAACGGCATGGCCGGGCCGATGGTGGGACCACTGCTGGAGGGCCTGGGGCTGGACCTGGTGGAGGCCTACTGGACCCCTGACGGGAACTTCCCCGACCACGAACCGAACCCGCTGCTGGAGGAGAACCGGCGCTTCATCGTCGAGCAGGTCAAGGAGCGCGGAGCGGACCTCGGGATCGCCTGGGACGGGGACGCCGACCGCTGCTTCTTCATCGACGACACGGGGGAGTTCGTGCCCGGCGACTTTCTCACCGCGCTGCTGGCGCAGTCGCTGCTGCGCCGGCACCCGGGCGAGGCGATCCTCTACGACGTGCGCGCCTCGCGGGCGGTGCCGGACACCGTCACCCAAGCCGGCGGGCAGGCGTTCGTGAACCGCGTCGGCCACGCCTTCTTCAAGACCCGGATGCGCAAGGAGGGCTCGCTGTTCGGGGGCGAGGTCTCCGGTCACTACTACTTCCGCGACTTCTACTGCGCGGACTCCGGCTCGCTGCCGGCGCTGCTGATGCTCGAGTTGCTGGCCCGCGAGGGCCGTGGGCTCTCGAGCCTGCTGGAGCCCTTCCGCTCGCGCTACTTCATCTCCGGAGAGGTGAACTCGACGGTGGAGGATCCCGGCGCCAAGATGGAGGAGCTCGCGGAGCGCTACAGCGACGCCCGCCAGGGGCGCCTCGACGGCATCTCGATCGACTACGAGGACTGGCACTTCAACGTGCGGCCGTCGAACACCGAGCCGCTGCTGCGCCTGTGCCTGGAGTCGCTCGTCTCTCCCGAGGACATGGAGCGGCGCCGCGACGAGGTGCTCGCAGTGATCCGCTCGTGAGGGCAGTGATCCGCTCGTGAGCGAGGAGGACGACCGCGCCGAGCGCGAGTCGCTGGCGCAGGCGGCGGCCGCCGGGATACACCGCCTCGCCGTCCCCACGCCGTTCATGGTCGGTCGCGTCAACGCCTACCTGATCGAGGACTCCCCGCTGACGCTGATCGACTCGGGACCCGAACTCGGCCAAGGCGCTGGACGAGCTCGAGCAGCAGCTCAACGCCCGCGGGCACGCGATCGAGGACATCGAGCTGCTCGTCATCAGCCACCAGCACATGGACCACTTCGGGCTGGCCTCGATCCTCGCCCGCCGCTCGGGCGCCGAGGTGGCGGCGATCGAGCCGCTGGCCGGCTACCTGGCCGCCTACGGACACGAGACCGACCTCGACGACGCCTTCGCCGAGGGGATCATGCTGCGCCACGGCATCCCCCGCGAAGTCGTGACCGCGTTACGAGCGGTGTCGGCGGGCTTCCGCGCCTGGGGCTCGGCGGTGGAGGTGACGAGACCCCTTTCCGACGGCTCGCGAGCTGGAGCTCGGCGACCGCACCCTGCGCGTCCTTCACCGCCCCGGACACAGCCCCTCGGACACCGTCTTCCACGACGAGCGCCGTTCCATGCTGCTGGCCGCCGACCACCTGATCGCCCACATCTCCTCGAACCCGCTGCTCGCCCGTCCGCTCGGGAGCGAGCCCGACCCCGACGGCCCCCGCCCGCAGGCGCTCGTCACCTACATGGCCTCGCTGGAGACAGACACGGGCGATGGACCTCGACCTGGTGCTGCCCGGCCACGGCAGGCCGATCACCGACCACGAGTCCCTGATCGACGAACGCTTCCGCATGCACGAGCGCCGCGCCGAGCGCATCCACCGGCTGATCGTGGAGCAGCCCCGCACGGCCCACGAGATCGCCCAGGAGCTGTGGGGCAACGTGGCCGTCACCCAGGCCTACCTGACGCTCTCGGAGGTGCTGGGGCACGTCGACCTGCTGCTGGGCGACGGGCGCGCTGTCGAAGAGGAGCACGACGGCGTCGTGCGCTTCCGCGCCGGCTAGCCCACGAGCTCCAGGAAGAGGCGGTGCAGGCGGTCGTCGCCGCCGAGCTCGGCGTGGAAGCTGACCGCCACGATCGACCCCTCACGGGCCGCCACCGGGTGCCCCTCGAGCGTCGCCAGAAGCTCCACCCTGGGTCCGTGCTCGGCGATCCAGGGCGCACGGATGAAGATCGCCCGCAGCGGCCCTCCCGGGATCCCATGAACGTCGAGGTCGGCCTCGAAGCTGCGGATCTGGCGGCCGAAGGCGTTGCGTGGCCGCGGTGATGTCCATCAGGCCGAGGTGCTCGCGGTCGAGCATGATCAGCCCCGCGCAGGTGCCGAGCATCGGCAGTCCCCGCGGCGGCGAGCTTCCGCAGCGGCTCGGCCAGGCCCTCGCGCTCGATCCCGAGCGTCATCGTGGTGGACTCCCCGCCCGGGATCACGAGGCCGTCGAGGCCCTCGAGGTCGCCCGGGACGCGCACCTGGCGCGTTCGACGCACCGAGCCCCGCCAGCATCCGCTCGTGGGCCTCGAAGCCGCCCTGCAGGGCGAGCACGCCGATCAGCGGTTGGCCTGCCACGCCGCCCCCGTCGAGCTGGATCGGCTACCAGCCGCGCTGGGCCAGCAGCTGCTCGTCGAGCGAGCTTGGAGCTCTCGAGGCTCTCCATCGCGGGTGCCGAGGCCGCGAGAGGCGCCCGCCACCCGCTCCGGGTCCTGCCAGTGGGTGGTGGCCTCGACGATCGCCCGCGCACGCGTGGGAGGGTCCTGCGACTTGAAGATCCCCGAGCCCACGAACACGCCTTCGGCGCCGAGCGCCATCATCAGGGCAGCGTCGGCGGGTGTGGCGATGCCCCCGGCGCAGAACAGGACGACCGGCAGGCGCTGCTCGCGGGCCAGCTCGCGGATCAGATCGAGCGGGGCCCCGTGTTCCTTGGCGGCCGTCGGAAGCTCCTCCTCCGAGAGCGCACCGAGCCGGCGGATGTCGCCGGTGATCCGGCGCATGTGACGGACCGCCTCGACCACGTCGCCGGTGCCGGCCTCGCCCTTGGAGCGGATCATGGCGGCGCCCTCCCCGATCCGCCGCAGCGCCTCGCCGAGGTTGGTGGCGCCGCACACGAACGGCACCTTGAAGTCCCACTTGTCGATGTGGTTGGCCTCGTCGGCGGGCGTCAGCACCTCCGACTCGTCGACGTAGTCGACCTCGAGCGCCTCCAGCACGCGCGCCTCCATGAAGTGCCCGATGCGGGCCTTGGCCATCACCGGGATGCTCACCGCCTCCTGGATGCCGGCGATCATCTCCGGGTCGGACATGCGGGCCACGCCGCCGTCGCGGCGGATGTCGGCCGGGACCCGCTCGAGCGCCATCACCGCGGCCGCACCGGCGTCCTCGGCGATGACCGCCTGCTCGGGCGTGACCACGTCCATGATCACCCCGCCCTTGAGCATCTCTGCGAGCCCGCTCTTGACCCTGAATGTGGCCTCGTCGCGCATGCGGCCAGTGTATCCGCGGCGATTCATGGTGTTCCGTCCGGCGCATGCGCCGGACGGCTGGCCGTGCATGCACGGCCAGGGCGGCCGCACATGTGCGGCCCCCGAGAGGGCTACTTCAGGCGGAAGGCCCTGATGCGGTCGTCGTACTGCGCGGTGTTCTGCGCGTAGACGCCGTAGGCGAGTGCCTGGATGATGCTCAGCAGCGCCGCGTGGGAACGGACGAAGGCGGGGCTGTTGGAGGAGTAGTAGAGCTTGATCTGGGCGAGCTTGGCGACCTCCGAGAGGGTCGCGTCGGTGATCGCCGCGGTGGCCGCCTGGCGGTGGCGGGCGAGCTTCATCGCGCGCACCACCAGCGGGTGGGGACGTCCTGCCGAGAGCCCGACCACGAGCGTCGAGCCGTCGATCCGGCCGAGGCGGCTGAGCGCCTCCTGGGAGGGGCTCGCGACCACCTCCACGCGCAGGTCGAGCAGCATCAGCAGGTGCCGCAGGTAGCTGGCGAAGAAGGCCATCTGGTCGGTGCCCGCGACGAGCACCTTCTCGGCGGCCACGATCGCGTCGACGAGCGACTGCACCTCGCCACGGGCGAGCTTGCGGGCGGTCTCCTCGAGGTTCAGGTGGTCGGCCGCGAGCGCGGCCTCGAACTCGTTCTGGTCGAGCGAGAACAGCGGGCCCGAGGAGCTGGCGCCCTCCTGGGCGGCCTTGGCGTTGACGCGCCGGTATTCCTCGCGCGCGGCGGCCTGCAGCTCGGGGAAGCCCTCGAAGCCGAGCGCCTGGGAGAAGCGCACGACGGTCGAGCTGGAGGTGTTGGCACGGCGCGCCAGCTCCTCCGCGGTCTGGAAGGCGGCCTCGTCGAGGTGGTCGACGATGTACTGCGCTACGTCCTTCTGGGAGCGCGAGCACTCGTCGAACCGGGCCTGGATGTACTTCGACAGGCTCTGGTGCTCGCTGGTGCCGTCGACGGGGGGATGCTCGGGGCTCTTGGTGGCGGCTCGCTTCATTTGCCCGCTCTTGTTCGACGTCCCCTTGCCGCACTCCTCCCCATATCCTCCGGTGCTCGTGAACTCCGAGCCATTACAGGTGCGCGCCGAACGGCTGGCCGAGACGACTTGGCTCGGCGGTCCGCCGCGCGCGTTCGAAGCGGTCGGGCGGATGGGGTTCACCGTTCTGCTGGAGCAGGGGCTGCGTCCGTCCTCGCGCGTTCTCGACGTCGGCTGCGGGGCGCTGCGGCTGGGCTACTGGCTGATGCGCTTCCTGGAGCCCGGCGGTTACCACGGCATCGAGCCCCAAGAGGACATGCTCCGGGTGGGCCTCGAGCAGATCGTCGAAGCGGACGTCGTCGAGCACGCCCAGGCGCGCTTCGATCACAACCTCCAGTTCGACTTCTCGGTCTTCGACACCGACTTCGACTTCGTCGTGGCGCGCTCGATCTGGAGCCACGCCTCCAAGGAGCAGATCAGCTCGATGCTGGCCTCCTTCGCCGCCACCGCCTCCCCCACCGGGATCTTCCTGACCTCCTACAAGCCCGCCACGCTCACCGCCGTGGTGGCCGAGCGCGTGCCCCCGCTGCAGCCGGCGGCCGCGTCGATCTCGCTCGCGGCCCACCGCCCCGGGCTCGCCCGCCACTGGCCGGGCCTGGTCCCCTTCACCGACTACAAGGGCAGCGGCTGGGTCGGCCGCGACGGCGTCTCGAAGATGTCCGGGACCGTGAGGCACAGCTTCGGCTGGGTCGCGGCCGAGGCCGCCCGCCACGGGCTGGCCGTGCGCCAGCTTCCCCGCGAGGTCGTCTCACACCAGTACTGGCTGCGGATCGAGCGGCGATCGTGAAGCGGGCCCTGTTCGAGGACCTCCACGAAGACTTCCGGGCCAGCTTCCGCACCTTCCTCGAGCGCGAGGTGGTGGGCGAGGAGGGCCGTTACGGCGAGTGGGAGCGCGAGGGCATCGTCCCCCGGGAGGTGTTCGAGGCGGCCGGCCGGGGAGGGTTTCTGGCGATGTCCGTCCCCGAGCGCTACGGCGGCGCGGGCGCGGATGACTTCCGCCTGAACCTGGTGATCGGCGAAGAGTGCCAGCGCGCGGCGGTCGGCTCCTTCGGCCTCGGCATCACCCTCCACAACGACATCTGCCTGCCCTACTTCCTGCGCCTGGCCGACGAGCCCCAGCGCGAGCGCTGGCTGCCGGGGATCGTCAGCGGGGAGCTGATCACGGCGCTGGCGATGACCGAGCCGGGGATCGGCTCCGACCTGGCGGGGATGAGCGCCACCGCCATCCGCGACGGCGACCACTACGTGCTCAACGGCTCCAAGACCTTCATCACCAACGGCATCAACGCGGACCTCGTGATCGTGGCCGCCAAGACCGACCCCCGCGAGCGCCACCGCGGCATCAGCCTCCTGATCGCCGAGCGCGGGATGGAGGGCTTCGAGCGGGGCCGCAAACTGCACAAGCTGGGCCAGCACGCCCAGGACACCGCCGAGCTGTCCTTCGAGGACGTGCACGTGCCGGCCGCGAACCTGCTCGGCCAGGAGGGCGAGGGCTTCATCCACCTGGTCTCGAACCTCCCCCAGGAGCGCCTCTCGATCGCCGCCTCCGCCGTGGCCGCGGCCGAGGCCGCGCTGGAGTGGACGCTCGACTACGTGCGCGAGCGCCAGGCCTTCGGACAGCCCATCGGCTCCTTTCAGAACTCCCGCTTCACGCTCGCCCAGCTGCACAGCGAAGTCCAGGTCGCGCGCATCTACCTCGACCGCTGCGTGGAGGCGCTCGACGCCGAGGAGCTCTCAGCCGAGGACGCCGCCGGGGCCAAGTGGTGGTGCACCGAGCTCCAGGGCCGCGTCGTCGACGCCTGCCTGCAGCTCCACGGGGGCTACGGCTACATGCTCGAGTACCCCATCGCCCGCGCCTACGCCGACGCCCGTGTGACCCGCATATACGGCGGCGCGAACGAGATCATGAAGGAGATCATCGGCCGCTCGCTGGGGCTGTAGGGGGGTCGCCGCGAGGCCTGGGCGGCGCGGGCGGCCGAGCCGCCGAGCATTCCGCCTCCCGGCGCCCTCAGCCGGCCTTCAGCGTCGCGGCCAGCTCCACGAAGTAGTCGAGCGCCTTGGGGTTGGCGAGTGAGTCCACGCTCGCGGCCTCGTTCGGCGGGGCGCCCATCAGGATGCGCTTGACGGGCACCTCCAGCACCTTCCCCGACAGCGTCCGCGGCACCTCCTCGATCTGCATCACGTCGTTGGGGACGTGGCGAGGAGAGCAGTCCTCGCGGATGCGCTTCTTGATCTGGGCCGCGAGCTCGGCGTCGAGCTGTACGCCCGGCTCGAGCACGACGAACATTCCCATCCACAGCTCGCCCCCGTCTCGAGGGACGTCCACGACCAGCGCGTCGAGCACCTGCGGGACGGTGGCGGCGGCACGGTAGATCTCGCTCGTCCCCATCCGCACCCCCTGGCGGTTGATGGTCGAGTCCGAGCGTCCGTAGATGAAGGCGCCCCCGCGCGGTGTGATGCGGATCCAGTCGCCGTGGCGCCAGATCCCCGGGTACATCGAGAAGTAGCTCTCCCGCAGCCGCTCGCCGTCCTCGTCGCCCCAGAAGAACAGCGGCATCGAGGGCATCGGCTCGGTGATCACGAGCTCGCCGACCTCGTCGATCACGCTGCGGCCCTCCGCGTCCCAGGCCTCGACCGCGCACCCGAGCATGCGCGCCTGCAGTTCGCCCTCGTAGACGGGCAGCAGCGGGCAGCCGCCGACGAAGGCGGTGCACACGTCGGTCCCCCCGCTGGTCGAGAACAGCCACACGTCGGGGTCCACCTGCTCGTACACCCAACGGAAGCTCTCCGGCGCCAGCGGCGAGCCGGTCGAGCCGATCGCCCGCAGGTTCTTGAGGTCGTGTTCGGCGCCGGGCCGCACGCCGGCCTTCTCGGCGCTCGCCAGCAGGCCCGCGCTCGCGCCCATACAGGTCATCGAGGTGCGCTCGGCCAGCTCCCACAGGAAGCCGAGGTCGGGGTGGGCGGGGCTACCGTCGTAGAGCACGATCGCGGCCTCGCTGTGGAGGGCCCCGACGACGAAGTTCCACATCATCCAGCCGGTGGTGGTGAACCAGAACATGCGGTCCCCGGGGCGCAGGTCGAGGTGCATGCGCTTCTTCAGCTGCTCGAGCAGGATCCCCCCGTGCCCCTGCACGATCGCCTTCGGCAGCCCCGTCGTGCCGGAGGAGTAGAGCACCCACAGCGGGTGGTCGAAGGGCACCTGCTCGAACTCCAGCGTCTGGCCCTCGCCCAGGGCGAGCAGCTCATCCCAGGCCAGGCGCTTGGCGCCCCCTCCCCCACCGGCGCCCGGCCCGCCCGTCGCGGCTGCGCGGCTGCGGCCGGCTGACAGGTACGGCAGCTCGACCACGTGCTCCACCGTCGGCAGCTCGGCGAGGATGCTCTCCAGCGCCGCGGTACGGTCGAAGTCCTTGCCCCCGTGGCGGTAGCCGTCCACGGCCAGCAGCAGCTTGGGCTCGATCTGGGCGAAGCGGTCGATCACGCTGCGCGCCCCGAACTCCGGCGCCGCGCTCGACCAGATCGCGCCGATGCTGGCGGCCGCCAGGAAGGCGATCAGCGTCTCGGGGATGTTGGGCATGTAGGCCACCACGCGGTCCCCACTCCTGACCCCGAGCGCGCGCATGCCGCCGGCGGCGGCGGCGACCTGGGCGCTCAGCTCACCCCAGCTGAGCTGGTCCAGCTCGCGCAGCTCCGAGCAGTGCAGCACGGCCAGCTCGTCCCCGCGCGCGGGCGCGCCGCGGCCGGCCGCGGGCAGTGCCCCGAGCAGCAGGTTCTCGGCGTAGTTCAGCTGCGCGCCCTGAAACCAGCGCGTGCCGGGCATGGTCCGGTCTGCGAGCACGCGCTCGTACCCCTGGGAGGCCCGCACGCCGCAGAACTCCCAGATGTCGGCCCAGAAGTCCTCGAGCTCGGCCACCGACCACTGCCACAGCTCGGCGTAGGAGCCGAACTCGCGACCGTGGCGCGATCCCGCCCAGCGCATGAAGGCCGTCAGCTCGGTCCGCTCGCGCCACTCCTCCGAGGGACTCCACAGCGGCTGCTCGCGGATGGAAGGTGCGCTTGCCATGGTGACGGAAGGATATTCTCGGCACCCGTGGATGCGTCTGGCCTACGCGCGGAGTTCCCCGTCCTGGCCAGGAGGGCATATCTGAACGCGGGCACCGACGGCCCTCTGCCGGCCGTCGCGAGCAGGGCGGCCGCGGAGGAGTTCGAGCGCGAGCTCCAGGAGGGCCGCGCGGGCAACCATTTCGTGCGCCGCGGCGAGCTCACCTCGCAGCTGCGGGGCGCCTACGCGCGCGCCCTCTCCTGTGAGAAGCACGACGTCGCACTGACGACCTGCACCACCGAAGGCATCAACCAGGTGCTGGCGGGCCTGGAGCTGGCCCCGGGGGATGAGATCGTGACCAGCGACGAGGAGCACCCCGGCCTCCTGGGACCGCTGGGCGCCGCCCGCGAGCTGCGCGGCGTCAGCGTGCGCGAAGTCCCGCTGGCGGAGGTGGCGAACGCAGTCGGCCCCAAGACGCGCCTGGTGGCCTGCTCGCACGTGGGCTGGATGAGCGGCTCGTACGCGCCCACCGATCTGCGCGAGCTGGACGTGCCGGTGCTGCTCGACGGGGCACAGGGCGTGGGCGCCGTGCCGGTGGACCTGGCCGAGCTCGGCTGCGACGCCTACGCCGGGGCCGGGCAGAAGTGGCTGTGCGGCCCGGACGGCACCGGCATGCTGTTCGTCAGCCCGGATCTGCGCGAGCGCCTCGGCGTCCTGCGGCGCGCCTACACCAACCTCGCCAAGCCCGACGCCGGCCTGGATGCCGGCCTGCACCCCGACGCGCGGCGCTTCGACACGGCCTCGCTGAGCGCCGAGGCGACCGCCTGCGCGCTGGCCGCCGTCTCGCTGCTGGAGTCCGCCGGATGGCCCGCCGTGCACGAGCGTGCCCGCGGGCTGGCGTCGCAGTTCGCCCAGGCGCTGGCCGAGCGTGGGCGCGAGCCCGCGCCGCGGGGTGAGACGACGCTCGTGTCCTTCGCCAGCGAGGACCCCGAGGGCGAGCGCGAGCGCCTTGCCGAGCAGGGGATCGTGCTGCGCAACATCCCCGGGCGGCCGTGGCTGCGGGCCTCGGTCGGCGCCTGGAACGACGAGAGCGACCTCGAGCGGCTGCTGGACGCGCTCGCGTGAGCGCGACACCACCCGCCGCAACCGAGCCGCCCGGGCTCACTCCCGAGGCGCCGCTCGCCGACGCGCCCCGCCCCGCGATGCGCGCGCGGCTGATGGCAGCCGACGCGGGGATCGTGCTGGTGGCGGCCCTGTGGCTGGTGCTGACCACCCACCGCCTGTCCCAGAACGGCTTCGCCAACATCTACTACTCGGCGGGCGTGAAGTCGATGCTGCACTCGCTGCACGACTTCTTCTACGTGTCCTTCGACCAGGGCGGCCTGGTCAGCGTCGACAAGCCGCCGCTGGGACTGTGGCTGCAGGTCGGCAGCGCCAAGGTGTTCGGCTTCAAACCGCTCAGCCTGCTGCTGCCGGAGGTGGCCTGCGGGCTGGTCGCGATCCTCGCCATGTACGTGATGCTGCGCCGCCGCGTGGGCGGCTGGACGGCCCTCGGCGCCGCCCTGGCACTGGCCGTGTTCCCCTCCTTCGTGGCGATCTCGCGCGACAACGGCGTCGACCCGCTGCTGCTGGCGCTGATGGTGCTGGCCTGCTGGGCCGCGCTGCGGGCCTGCGACACGGGCAGCCTGTGGGCGCTGCTGGGCTCCGCGGTGCTGGTGGGGCTGGCCTTCAACACCAAGACGCTGGCCGCCTACCTGGCCGTCCCCGGCATCGTGGCCGGCTACCTCGTGTGCGCCCCCACCCCACTCGGCCGGCGCATCGCGAGCACGGCGCTGTGGGGGATTGTGATGGTGGCCGTGTCCTTCTCCTGGATCCTGTACGTCGACTCCGTGCCGGCCGCCAAGCGGCCGTGGGTGGGCAGCACCACCGACAACAACGAGCTGGGCCTGACGTTCAACTACAACGGCCTCGGGCGCGTGGAAGGCCAGGTCGGCGGGCCGGGGCGGGTGCCCGCCAAGCCCGGCGCCTACGTCCCGGTGCCCCACGTGCGCGCCGGCGGGGGCCTCGGTCACCCGCCGCTGGCGGCGACGGTGGGCCTCAAGGGTGCGGTCCCCAAACCGCCGCCCGGCCCGGCGCCGACGGGCGGGCGCGAACCGCGGCCGATCCCGTTCGGCAAGTCGCCGGGACCGTTGCGCCTGTTCCGCCTGGGCCTCGGCGACCAGGCCGCCTGGTTCCTGCCCTACGCGCTCGTGGGCCTGTTGGCCTTCGCGCTGCTGCTGATCCCGGCGCTGATGGCGCGCGTGCGCGCCGCCGGGGCAGAGCGCCGCAAGGCGCTGCACGACCCGCGCCTGGCGGCGCTGCTTGGTGCTGGGGGGCTGGTTCGCGGTCGAGGTGGCCGTGCTGAGCGGCTCCAAGGGCATCGTGCACCCCTACTACGTCTCCGCGCTGGCCCCTGGTGCGGCCGCGATGGCGGCCGCCGGTGCGTTCGCGTTCGCGAAGCTCGCCGGCGGACAGCGGCGGATCCTCGGGATCGTGCTGGCGCTGCTGGCGATCGCCGCCACGATCGCGGTGCAGATCGTGCTGATGCACCAGCAGCGCTACATGGAGTGGTTCATCCCCTTCCTGATCGCCGGGGGCGCGCTCAGCTGGGTCGTGCTGGCGCTCTCACGCCGCCTCGCGGGCCCGGCGGTGACGGTCGGCTTCCTGGTGATGCTGGCCACGCCGACGGCCTACGCGAGCACCAGCTGGCTGGCCCCGGTCGAGGGCACGTTCCCGGTCGCGGGCCCACGCCACCACGCCGGTGAAGGCAAATACGGCATCTCACCGCGCTCGATCGCCGTCGACGAAGCGCTGATCAAGTACATCGACGCGCGCCCCCTCCCAACCCGCTGGCCGGTGCTGACCGTCGCCGCCGACGCGGCCGCCCCGATGATCCTGATGGGCTTCCCGGCCGGGTCACTGGCCGGCTACAGCGGCACCGACCCGGCGCTCACGGGCGCCGGCCTGGCGCGCCTGGTCGAACGCGGCGAAGCGCGCTGGGTGCTGCTCGGCGGCCCCTACGCCCAGCGCGGTGGCAACCGCGCGACCGTCGCGGTACTGCACGTATGTCGCCAGCTGAAGCCGAGCCAGTGGCACAGCCCCTCCAGCTACACCAACGGCGTGACGCTGTTCGACTGCGCCGGGGACGCCCGCGCGCTGGCGCGATACGTGCCGCCGCCCGGCTACGGCGCGCCCCCGCCCGACCGCGGCTGAGCGCCTAGGCAGCCACGCGGAGCTCGCGCCGGAAGGCGCGCTCGAACAGCTCCCCCTCGCGGCGCGCCGCCCAGCTCGGCACGGCGGAGTTGCCGTCCGCCACCAGCCGCAGCTCGACCGTGCCGTCGCTCTCCTCCAGCAGCGCCCGGCGCACGAGCTGATCGCGCGAGCGCTCGAGATCCTCGGCCAGCCGCAGCAGGGTGGCGCAGCGATCCAGGCGCTCGGCGTCGCCGGGGCCGAACAGCGGCGCCATCGGCCCGGGCGAGGGCATCCCCTTGCGGTGGTAGCGGGCCGACTGGGCGATGATCGCCGTCTCCACGGGCGCGAACCCGGGCAGGCCGCCGTTGAGGATCAGGTAGCGGGAGTGCTTGTGGTGATCGTCGTAGTCGATCGACATGCCGATGTCGTGCAGCATGCACGCGGCCCACAGCAGTTCCCGCTCGCGGGCGTCGCCGTCGTGCAGGCCGAGGGCGGCCAGCTTGTCGAACATGCCCAGCGCCAGCGAGGCCACGTGCTCGGTGTGGGCCGCGTCGACCGTGTACTGGCGGGCGAGGTTGAGCACGCTGCGCCGGCGCACGTCCTCGAACATCGGCGGCCGTCCGCTGCCGCCTGGGGTCCCGCCCAGCAGGCGCTCGAAGAAGACCCCCTCGCGCAGGCCCGCCTCGGTCACCTCGAGCGACTCGAAGCCGCCCGCCTGCAGCACCCCGTCGACGACGATCGCCCCCGCCAGGATCAGGTCTGCCCGTGCCGGCTTGATCCCGGGGATGTTGGCCCGCTCGCGCGCGGGCAGCTCAGCGAGCTTTGCGATCAGCTCCTGCAGCGCCCCGCGCTCGACCACCATCCCCTGGACCCCGATCGACGGCAGCCCGGCTGCCCGCTGGGCCGCGGCGGCGAGGTTGCGGACGGTCCCCCCGAGGCCGATCAGACGCCCGGAGCCCTGGCCCAGGCTCTCCAGCCAGCGCGCCTCCGAGAGCTCCTGCGCGACGTGCCCGCGAAGCTCGTCCAGCTGCTTGCGCTTGGCGGGCCCGTTGGCGGGCAGGTAGCGCTCGCTCATCAGCACCGTGCCGATCCGCCAGGAGCCGCACTGGCGCGGGAGGCGGTCCTCGACGCGCAGCAGCTGCATCGAGCCGCCGCCGAGGTCCAGCACGCAGCCCTGCTCCAGGGTGGTGGAGTTGACGGCCGCCAGGTAGGCGTAGTAGGCCTCCTGCTCGCGGGAGAGGACCCGGATCTCCCCCGGGAAGCACTCCCGCGCCGGCGCCAGGAAGGCCTCGGCGTTGCGGGCTTCACGGATCGCGCTGGTGGCGACGGCGTCCACATGCGCCTCGTCGAGGCCGCTGGCACGGCAGAAATGGGCGAACACCTCGAGCGTCGCCAGCGCCCTGGAGACGGGCAGCTCACCCAGCTCGCCCGTGGCGGCCAGGCCCTCGCCGATGCGTACGGGCTCGTAGATCTCGTCGGTACGCCGCCACCAACCGTCGCCGGCCATGAAAACGACCAGCCGGAACGAGTTGGAGCCGAGATCGACGACCCCCAGCCGCTCCCCGGGCTTCATGCCGTGAGCGTATTCGCCGCGGCGGACCCCCCTCGCGGCCCCGCGCCGGGCGCGCCCCCGGCCACCTCGATCGCCCGTTGGGCTCGGCCCGTCAGGCGTTTCGGGGGGCCCCGCGGCGGGCAAACCAGAGGTCGGTGCCGATCGATCCGCAACACCCCGACCTGATCGCATCGCTGCACCTCGATCCCCACGCGCCGCGTGCCGCCCGCCACTGGGTCCGCCGCGTGGACTCGCCCTCCCCGGACCTTCGCGACGCGGTGGCGCTGCTGACCAGCGAGCTGGTGACGCGGGCCGTGAGGCCGGAGGAGGTGGCCGACGAGGAGATGTGCCTGCAGGTCTGGATGCCCTCCGACATCGTCAGGGTCGAGCTCAGCGTCCCCCGCGAGCGCTTCTTCGCCCCCGAGGAGGAGCGCTCCGAAGACCTCGGCGCGATGGTCCTGGACCGCATCGCCGACCGCTGGTCGATCCAGCCGGACGGCCACAGCGTCTCGCTGTGGTTCGAGATCGACCGGCACCCGAGCGGCGCGAGCCAGTAGCGCGAACGCGGCTGGGCGGGGCCGCCGGTCGACGGGGCTCGGCCTGCGCGGCTAGCCGCATCACCGGCGGGGTGCGCGTCCAGGCGAGTTGGGTGAGCGACCGCGGCGCCCGGCGTTGCCGGCGGTTAGCCCGGATCGCCCTGTGCGCGCGCAAAAAAGAGCGCCCCCGAAGGGGCGCTCTCATTCCCAATTTGGTCTGCTGAGAATCGGGGCCCGGCCCGGCGGGCCCCGCTCTCAGATCAACCGAAGGTGTCTACTTTCCTTCTAGTTTCCGTTCCTTGCAGACAACCTTCTTTTCGACGAGCTTTTCCTTCAGTTCCGCGTAGCGCGCCTTGAATTTTTCCTGCTGTTCCTTGCGCTTTTCCGGCGAAGGCTTGCCTTCTTCTTTCTCTTCAGGCTGATCCGTTCTTTGAAGGCTTCCTTCTTTTCGACTAGTCGTTCCTTGAATTCGTTGGCCTTTTCCTTGCAGCCTTCGAACTTTTCGCCGACTTTTTCCTTGCCTTCTTCGAATTTTTCTTTACAGGCTTCGGATTTTTCGCCGAGCTTTTCCTGGAACGCTTCGTCCTTTTCAGCGTATTTTTCCTTCACGGCTTCGATGTGTTCCTTGCTCGCGCCGTTTTCTTTCAGTTCTTCGATGCGTTCTTTCTGTTCTTCCTTTTTTTCCGCAAGGTTTTCTTTGCCTTCAGTGACTTTTTCCTTGCAGACTTCGAGCTTTTCCTTTGGCGTGCCTTCTGCGTATACGCCCCCTGCGACGACGGCGGTCATCGCGTAAGCGGCGATCAGGCAGAGGGCGAGAATGCTAAAGCGCTTCACGTATCCATCCTCTCTCGTGTGTCCCTGATTCGTTCTCTCGCTCTGATCGTCGCCGGTGCCCCCTCAAGCTCTGCACGGGCGCAGACTGACGATCCATGCCTCACGGCGTTGTCCTATAGCGTCGTCCTACCGGGGGTCACCCGACTGCGGTCCGATCCGGACGACAAAGCGCGGTGAGTTCCCAGCTCAGACGAGAGAGGCCACGTCGAGACCGTCGCGAAAGCACGCTGCGCACTTGCAGCCGCATCCATGACTCCTACAGCCCCGGGCATGCCATCCTCCTCCTTGCCTCCTTGGGAAAACTCCGTTCGAGGGACCACAGCGCGGTGCCCCCCACAGCGCGCTTTATACCATGTCCCACCTCGGAGTGTCAAAGCCTCTTGTGTCGGCAAGGCCGCATCTCCGAGCCGGTTCTGGCATAAGCATTGCTTATGAAGAGCTCAGATCCCTTTGCCGGACGGGTGGTACCCGCTAGGCCCCGGCCGGAAACAGCTTCACCGGCAGGCGCTTGAGCTGGTTGACGAACATCGCTTCGGCCGCCACGGGCTCGCCGTCCAGCGCGATCTCCGGGTAGCGGCGCAGCGTCTCCTCGATCAGGATCCGCAGCTCCAGCCTCGCCAGCGCCGTGCCCAGACAGAAGTGCCGGCCCCCCGCCCCGAACGCCTGGTGCTCGGGATTGCGGTGGATGTCGAAGCGGTCCGGGTCCTCATAGCGGCTCTCGTCCCGGTTGGAGGACACGTACCACATGACGACCTTCTCGCCCTTCTTGATCTGCTTGCCGCCGAGCTCGGCGTCGCGCGTCGCGGTGCGGCGGAAGTGGGCGAAGGCCGGGAACATCCGCAGCGCCTCCTCGACCGTCGCCGGGACCATCGAGGGGTCCTCGACCAGCTCGCGCTGCTGCACCGGGTCTTCCATCAACGCCCGCATGCCGCTGCAGTAGGTCGCCTTGGTCGAGTCGTTGCCGGCAGCCATGAGCAGGAAGAAGCCCATCACGATCTCGATCTCCTCGAGTTTCTCGCCGTCGACTTCGGCGTGCACGAGCACGCTCATGAGGTCGTCGGTGGGGTTCTCGCGACGTTCGGCGATCAAGGTCCGGCAGCGCTCGAACATTTCCGGGAAGTCCTTCTCGAGCACGCCGTCGATGCCTTCGGGCGCGAGCTCGGGATCGTCGGGCGCCAGCGCCGCGTTCATGATCCGCGCCCACATTGCGTCTTCATCCTTGGAGAGGCCCATGAAGCTCGAGATCACTCGCGAGACGACCGGTTGGGCCACTTCGGAGACCAGATCGCAGCGCTCTTGCCCCTCGAGGCCGTCCAGCACCTCGCAGGTGATCGCGCGGATGCGGTCCTCGTGGTCGGCGATCCGCTTCGGCGTGAAGCCGCGCTGGAAGAGCGCCTTGACGCGGTCGTGCTTGGGCGGGTCCTGGCCGATGAACATCGCGCGCACGAGCTCGAGCGGGAAGATCTCGGCGAACACGGTCACGCCGCCGAGCTCCGAGGAGTAGGTCTCCCAGTCGCGGCTGACGGTGTAGACGTCGTCGGCCGTGGTCACCGACCAGAAGCCCGCCTCATCCGGGTACTGGTCGATCTTCTCCGACCAGTGCATCGGGCACTTGGCCCGCATCTCCTTGAACAGCTCGTAGGGCGGGCCGTCCTTCCACAGCTCGCTCTGCGCGAGCTCCACGTTCTCGATCCCCGGTTCCACGGTCGCCATGTGATCCTCTCTCCTTCGAATGCCAGTCCTGCCAGGGACTGTACTCCCCGCGATGCGCGGCCGAAACTACGCCCGCGCGAAGGCGGGCCGGGCGCCCGCCGGGCACCCCCCGGATCGGGGCGGACCCGTCCGCGCCCTCGCGGGGACGCGCCGGGCGCGTGCCATCATCCGCGCCGAGATGAGCGATTCGGGGGCCATCGAGGCGCAACTGCGCGAGCAGGATCTGCGCGGCGACTGGCTGGCGCAGCTGCAGGCCTGGCTCGATGACGCGCGCGCGGCGGGCCTCGCCGAACCGGAGGCGATGGTGCTGGCGACGGCCGACGCCGACGGACGGCCCGGCGGGCGGACCGTGCTCCTGAAGGGGCTCGACGAGCGGGGCTTGGTGTTCTTCTCCAACCGCGGCTCACGCAAGGGCCGCGAGCTGGCCGAGAATCCGCGCGTCGCGGTTGTGTTCCCCTGGTATCCGATCCGCCGCCAGGTGATCGTGGACGGGACCGTCGAGACGCTCGACGAGCAGGCCTCCGACGAGTACTTCGCCAGCCGCCCCTACCGCTCACGCATCGGCGCCCTCGCGAGCCACCAGTCGAGCGTGATCGCAGGGCGCGAGGTTCTCGAGCAGGCGCGCGACGAGCTGCAGGCGCGCTACCCCGAGGGAGGGCCCGTTCCGCGGCCCGAGTGGTGGGGCGGCTGGCGCATCGCCCCCGAGAGCGTCGAGTTCTGGCAGGGCCGGCGCGACCGCCTGCACGACCGCCTGCGCTACCGGCGCGAGGGCGCCGGCTGGGTCATCGAGCGGCTGTCGCCGTAGCCGGGCCGCGGCGGGCTAGCGACGGCGATGCGACGACGCGGTCTACCGGCCCGGCGAGACCGCGACCGTGAGGTCGTGCGTGCGGATCAGGTCGGATGCCTTTTTCCAGCACACGTCCTGCTCCTCGGGGTAGCTGGTCGAGACACCCTTCGCGATCAGGCCCTCGACCTTCTTGGCCGCCCGCGCGGCGACCGCGGACAGTGGGCCGCCCTCGCGTGGCGGCGCCGCCTCGCTGGTGTCCCCGCGACCGGGCCGGCTGCGTGCGCCGGTGCGTCCTTCGGCGGCCGTTCGGCGTGGGTGCTCGTTCAGGTACAGGCGCAGCGCGCTCACCGTCCAGGGCAGGCCGGTGGGGCTCTCTTCGGCTTCGACGAAGCGCGCGAACTCGGCGCCGCTGCGCCAGCGACCGGACACCTGCGCGATCCTCGCGAGGCTGTAGCTGGGGATTTCGTACACGTGTACGAAATCCCCGAGCCAACGCAGCACCTGGCGGTACTGGTCGAGCGCGCCGTAGCTGATGCCGACCTCCGCGGCGAAGTCCGACAGTGTGCGCCCGGCCGCTCCCCGGCCGTGCTGGGGCACGACGTCGAACGAGGCCAGGGCCGCTTCCATCTTGCCCTCGAAGGTCTTGCTGAGTGCACCGCGAGCACGTGCGACGGCCGCACGCCACACGACCAGCTCGTCACCCGTTCGCTCACCGCCCACCAGCGCCGTCTTGGTGATCACGTCACGGAATCCTATTGTCGGCCGCGACGGCACGTTCGACGCGGTTCCGCTAGTTAGGCAGATTCGCTTTCGAAGCTGTGCGCGCGACGTGCTTCCTTCACGCGCGTGTCGCGCACGTCGCGCGACGCGCGCGAGCGACACTCCTGACGCTCGCGCAGCGGTGCGCGGAGGTGGGCGTGCGGCGCTAGGCGGCCGGGGCGGGAGCCGGGTCCTCGCGGATCACGACCGTGTCGGCGACGGCGATGATCTCGTCGGCCACGAGACCTGCGCGCGATGCGTGCTGGCGGATCGCCTCGGGGCTGGTGGCCTGATAGATGCACACGGTTCCGACGCGACCGTCGGGCTCCTCGAGCACGTAGCTGCGGATCCAGCGGATGTCGTCGGACATCTCCTCGTCGCCGACGGCTTTGGAGCGCACGGCGGCCGCGCCGAGCTCGTCTCCCGACGTCCACGCCGAGCGCCTCAGGATCACATAGGTGTTCATCGCGTCTCTCCTTTTCGACGTTTGCCGATTGGTTCCCCTCATGGCAGCGACGTTACCCGCGCTGCGGCGCAAGCCGCGTGGCATCGGTCACACATCGGTCCGCCGTGACCAAGCGCCCCTCGCCCTGGAGATGCCGCGCGCGGGCGCGACCTCTTAGGATCCGCCGCCATGAGCGCACCGTTGATCGTGGAGGACCCGGCCCCGCACGTTCGCCGCCTGGTGCTCAACCGGCCCGAGCAGCTCAACACGATGACGGCCGAGCTGTGCGAGGCGCTGCACGTCGAGCTGCGCAAGGTCGCGGCCGAGCGTTCGGTGCGGGCCGTGATCGTCACGGGCGCGGGGCGCGGCTTCTGCGCGGGGCTCGACCTGCACGGGTATGGCGCGGCCCCCGGGAACGAAGGCAGCGACGAACCGCGTAACCGGCTCGCCAACCAACAGCACATGTCGAGCCTGATCCTCGAGCTGCGGGCGCTCCCGCAGCCGGTGATCGCAGCCGTCAACGGCCCGGCGGCCGGCTTTGGGCTCGCGCTCGCGCTCGGCTGCGACATCCGTTACGCAGCCGAGGAGGCCGTCTTCCGCGTCGCCTTCCTGAACATCGGCGTGTCGAACTGCGACATGGGCACGAGCTGGCTGCTTCCGCGCCTGATCGGAGCCTCCCGCTCGCACGAGTTGATGCTGACCGGGCGGCGCTTCGACGCCGCGGAGGCTCTGCGCATCGGCTTGGTGGCGGATGTCGTGGCCGGCGGGAAGCTCGCCGAGCGAGCGCTCGAGGGAGCCACGCAGATCGCGGCGTCCGCGCCCTGGGGGGTGCGGCTGACCAAGCAGGGGATGTGGGCCGCGCTCGAGGTGTCCTCCGAGCGGGCAGCCGTCGAGTACGAGGATCGCCAGCAGATCATGGCCACGTTCGGGGCCGCGCCTCCGGAGGCCGTGGGCGCGTTCCTTGAGAAGCGCCCGCCGAGCTTCGACGACTAGCGTCGACGACTGGGAACACCCGCCCAGGAGACCGGCATACCCCACAATTTGCGGCATACGGACCCATCGGTTTGCGGGCTCGTCGCATATGGGATTGCCTATGACTGGCCGCACGGATAGGCTCGCCGCGGCTCCCCGGCAAACAAGGGCCGTATGCCCCCGAGCAGCCACGCGCTACCCCCTTGCGGCGTGGCGTGCCGGGGAGCCACTGATTTTGAGGTGCGCGGGCGCTACCTCGGAGCGTGCCGGCGGCAGCGCCGAGTGCGCGCGCAGCGGCCGAACGGGTCAGCAGTGCCGCCGTGTGGCTTGGCCTGCGCGGGGGTACCGCGAAGCGTGGCCGGCGGCAGCGCCGAGTGCGTCGGCCGCGCCGCCCAGTTCACGCGCAGCGCCGTTGACGCCGTGCTCAGCGCCCGCTGAGTGTGCGAGCAGCACGGCCGAGCAAGAGGCGGGACCTCCGTCGCAGGGGTGACGGAGGTCCCGCGGACCGGGCCGAAGCTGCTTCGGCCCGGCGGGGGGCTAGGACACAGAGAGCCTCCCGATGTACGTGTTGAGCTCAGGAAAGGGAGAGCGTCCCGACGAACGTGCCTTTCTTGACCTGCTTGCCGTTTTTGCGTTCGCCGCAGTGGTGCGAGCCGGTGTAGGTCTCGTTGATCGAGCCACCGATCGCGTCTTCGGCGAACGGGCCGCTTTCGATCAGCCCGCTCAGGAGCTGGCCGGGCCCTTCGGCGATGTCCACGCTGAACGTGCCCTGCGAGTTGCCCATGTGTTTCTGCTTGTTCAGCTTGATGATGATCTTGTTTTCTTCGGCCGCCGCGCCGACGCCGCCCGCCGTGAGGGCTTCACAGCCGATCGCCGAGGCGGTCTTGAAGTGGGCCTTGAACTTGCCTTCGGTGGCTTTGCTTTCGCTGCTTTCGCAGCCCGAGAGCGTGCCCTTGATGGTCACGTTCTGGACCTGCGGTTCGGTGCCCAGACCCGGCGAGAGCTTGATCAAGCCGCCCGCGTTGCACGAGGTGCTGGCGGCGTTCGCGGAGGCCGTCCCGGCCAGCGCCATCGCAGCCATCGCGCCGGCCACGATCGCCAGTCTCATTACTCGCATGTGTGTTCCCTCCCTGTTGATTTCTGAGCCCGCGGGGAGCGCCGCACGCCGAACGGCTCGTTTCGTCGCCCTGTCCGCTGTTACCTCTTAGAACGCGACCGACGGGGCAAGGTTGGAGGCGGCTGGGGCGCGCCGGCGTCGGCCCGAGCCGCCCGGGCGCCGCCGGTGCGGACATTCCGGGAGCTCGAGAGGCGGGGCGCGGGGCGTACGGGTCGGCGGTGAGCGGGCACTCCCCTCGCGCGGCGGCTCGCCACGGAGCTCTCGCGCGAGCTCTGCGGCGCGTCACGCGCGGCGCTGTAGCGGGCCGACCGCTGGGCGCTCGCGCCAACCCGGTTCCTCAGACTGCGCTGCGCTCGGTTGCGGCGAGCGTCGTCATCTCCCCGATGAGGTTCTCTTCCAGTGTGGCCGAGTCGGCCATGTTCTCGCTGACCCATTCGGCGCTCTTGGCGGCTGCCGCCTCGGCCTGCTCACGTGTCTGCCACGTGCTGACCGAGACGAAGCGACCGCCACCCACGTCGGTCGTCGAATAAAAGACGAAGCCCGGGCTGTCGCGAAGAATGGGCGCGAGGCCCGCCCGCGCCTGCTCGATGAGCTCGTCATAGGTGCCCTTCGTGATCGCGTAGATCCCCATTCGGACGTGGTTGGTCACGGCTTCTCCTTCGATGAATGCTTCGTGGACTTGAGGCGACACTACTCGGCATCGGGCTCGGCGGAAGTCCTCGAGCGATCGCGTAGTACCGATCGCAGAGCGAAAAACGGCGAGTGGGCCCGCCTGCGCCTGCTGCCTTTTCGATTCGGCTCGCTACCCGGACGTGTGGTGGCCGCGAACTGTTGCCCATGACTGCCAGGTGATCCGCAGGATCACGAGGGTGATCCCCAAACCGATGATCGGGTCTGCCCTCGGCAGCCCGAGCGCCACGAACGCGGCGGAGCCGACCACGGCCAGACTCACGCCAGGATACTTTTCCTGTTTGATGGCCGACGAGTCCACCACCGCGGACTTGGTGGAACGTGCTCAGCGGGCGTTCAACGCGGGCTCACTTGGCGTGTTGAAACCTCTGGGCTCATCCAGCGCGGCTGTAGTTTGGCCCTCGCCATCTCTGAGGATGCCAGCACCGCCTGAGGAGCCGGATCGAGGGTGAGGTTGCGCTTCGCCGTCGGGGTGCCGAACCTGCGCGAATACGCCGACCCGCGCGTGATCGCTGCGCTCGCGCGCGAGGCCGAGGCGAGCGGGTGGGACGCGCTGTTCGTCTGGGATCACCTCGTCGATCCCGAGCCGGCGGTCCCTGCGACGGACCCCTGGATCGCGATCGCGGGCGCGGCGAGTGTCACCTCGACGCTGCGTGTCGGCGTGATGGTCACGCCGCTGGCGCGGCGGCGCCCGTGGAAGGTGGCGCGGGAGACGGTCGCCATGGATCTGCTGTCGAGCGGGCGCTTTCATCTCGGCGTCGGTCTGGGTGCCAATCCGGAGGTCGAGTTCGGCAACTTCGGCGAAGACGTCGGTGCGCGCGTTCGCGCCGAGCAGCTGGATGAGGGACTCGAGATCCTGCTCGGGCTGTGGAGCGGCGAGCCGCTCGCATTCCAGGGGCGCCACTACGCTGCGCGAGCGCAGTTCTTGCCGGTGCCCGTGCAACGCCCGCGAATACCGATCTGGGTGGCCGGAATGTGGCCAAACCGGCGCCCATTTCGGCGCGCAGCACGCTTTGACGGCGTCTTCCCCATCCGGGCCGGCGTCGGTCACACGGAGATGATGGACCCCTCGGAGCTGAGGGAGATCGTCGACTTTGTCGCCCTGCAGCGTCACGACGAGCCGTTCGACGTCGTCCACGAGGGACAAACGTGGAATGTCGATCCGGCGGAGGATCGCGACAAGGTGGCCCGATACCGGGCGGCGGGCCTGACGTGGTGGGTCGAGAAGCTGGGCTGGTTTCGCGGCAGCCTCGACGACGTTCGCTCCCGCATCCATGCTGGACCGCCGCAGCCGCCTTGACCCCGTCTGAGCGCAGCGACGAGGCGGGAGGTCATCGCTCGTCGACTGGTCGCAGGCGGTAAGCCGCAGACCGGGGCGCGGGGTCCAGCGCACGTCCGAGAGCGGGAACGGCGAAGGCTCGCGCGGCCCAGCCAGCGACCGCGCGCTCGCTACCGACCAAGAGCGAAAGTCGGCGAGTGGGCCCGCCTGGACTCGAACCAGGGACCTACCGATTATGAGTGCGCTCCTGCGTTTGCGGCTGTTTGCGGGTGTTCGCTGATCTGGCTCTAAGACGCGGGTTTTGTGCGCCTCGACCGCTGCGGGATTTGCGGCTGTCTCCGGGTGTTCGGTGGCCCCGCGGTGGCCCCGAGCCGCTAGTTGTCCGACGGAACGCTACGCGGCATCGGGCGTCGGCGTACTGGCCGGGCGGCTCGTCCTCTGTACATCGGGGGGAAGGCCCGCGCCGTCTCCGGGTCCGACATGGGGCAGCCACTCGAGGCTTTTCGGCAGGTACCAGTTCCAGTCGCCGAGCAGCTTCATCGTGGCCGGCAACAGCACCCCGCGCACGAGCGTGGCGTCGAGCAGGACCGCAACCGCGAGACCGACCCCGAGCTCCTTGAAGATCACGAGCGAGAGCGTTGCGAAGATCGCGAACACCGAGACCATCACCACGGCCGCGCTGGTCACGACCCCGGCGGTGCTCTTGATGCCGTGCGCGACGGCCTCCTCGGTCGTGCTGCCGCGGTCGAAGGCCTCGCGGATTCGGGACAGGATGAACACGTGGTAGTCCATCGACAGCCCGAACAGCACGACGAACAGGAACAGCGGCATCCACGAGGTGATCGAGCCGATCGATTTGAAGCCGAGGAACGACTGCAGGTGCCCGTATTGGAAGATCCACACGAGCACCCCGTATGCGGCCCCGACCGACAGCAGGTTGAGCACGATCGCCTTGATCGGGATCACCAGCGAGCGGAACGTGACGAGCAGCAACAGGAACGCGGCCGAGAGCACGAACGCGAACACGAGCGGGGCGCGCGACTTCATCGTGTCGTTGAAGTCCTTGGTTTCGGCGGTGTCTCCGCCGACGTCGACACTCGCGTTGGGTATCCGTCCCGACGGTCGCGGGGACCAGGGTGCCGCGCAGCGCCGCCAGCGCTCTCGTTGGAGACCGAGTCGTTGCCGTATCCGACCATCGGGATGTCGACCTCGGCGACCGTGCGTGCGCCGTTGATGCGCACGATGCTCGGCTGCTTGAACAGCGGGTTCGCTGCCGCCGCCCGACGCAACGCTGCCGATCCCTGCCGCGACTTGCGGCGAGGCGACGTTGGTAGAGCGGACCACGACCACGGCCGGCGTCGCGTCGCCGGGGAACGTCTTCTGGACCTTGTTGTAGGTCTTCACCGTCGAGAGGTTCTGCGGCAGCGAGGTCGGCCCGGGGATCGCGGTGTGCATGCTGAAGGCCGGGATCGCGAGCACCACCAGGATCCCGCCGGCGCCGATCACCGAGATCACCGGGTGGCGCAGGACCGGGTTCAGGATCCGCGCCCACAGCCCGCTCTCGCCCGCGTTCCACGGCATGTTCTTGATGATCGGAACCCCGCCCTTCTCGACGCGGTCGCCGAGCCACGCGAGCATCGCGGGCAGCACCGTCAGCGATCCGATGACCGCCATCGCGACCACGATGATCGTGCCCGTGGCGAACGATTCGAACGTGGGCGCGCCGGCGAGGTACATGCCGGCCATCGCGAACATCACCGTCAGGCCCGAGACGAGCACCGCCCGCCCCGAGGTCGCGGCCGCCGCCGCGAGCGAGGCCTCGCGGCCCGGCCCCGCGCTCGCGCTCCTCGCGCTCGCGGCGCAGATAGAACATCGAGTAGTCCACGCCCACGGCGAGCCCGATCAGCAGGATCACCTCGTTGATCGACTGGTCGACCGGGCTGATGTGGCTGATCAGCGCCACGATCCCGATCGTCCCGAGCACCGCCGTGATCGCGAGCAGCAGCGGGATCATCGCCGCGACCAGAGCGCCGAAGCGTGACCAGCAGGATCAACAGCGTGATCGGCAGCGAGGTGAGCAGCGCGCGCTGGAAGTCTTCGCTGATCACATCCGAGATCTGCTTCGATGCACTCGCCTGGCCGAACTGGCCGATCGCGAATCCGGCATGGGCCGCCTGTGCCGCGCCGGTAGCCTTCAACGTCGCGGCGACGCGTTCTTCAACCTCGCTTTCCTTGCCGGCGAGCTGGAAACGCAGCAGAGCCGAATGGCCGTCGGCCGAGATGCGCGCCTGGTTTCCGGCCGCGTACGGGCTTTCGAACGCCTTCGTGTACGGGACCGCGGCGAGCCGGCGCTGCACGTCGGCGACGACCGCCCGGAACGCGGGCGCCGTGGCGGGTAGCGAGGCGTTACGGATAAGTACTTCCTCGGTCGCGTGCTTCGGGAAGGACTTGTCGATCGCCGCCGACGCCCGCCCGGACTCCCCCACCCCGCTCTGGGCGTTTTCCTGGGTCTTCACCGTCGCGGCGTTGCCAAGAACGAACGCCACGAACACGAAGCCGAGCCATCCCCAGATCGCCAGCTTGCGATGCTCGGCACTCCAACGACCTGCTCGTGCCGCCAGATTCCGGGTTCTATTCGAAGCGTGCATGTCGCCGCCCCCCTTTGGTCGTGTGGTTGACGTGTCGCAAAGCTGAGGGTTGGTAGATCGGATTCGGTGACATGGCGGGTGGTGGGTGCTCCTGGATGGCCGTTTTCTCGCCGCCTTCTCCGTCTACTCCCTGATCCCGATCGCCTCCACCGGGCGCGCGCGCAGCATCCGGCGCGTCGGCAGGGCGAGTGCCAGGACTGCGAGAAGCGCCGCGACACCAATGATCGCCGCGAGCTGTCCCAGCGGCACGTAGGGAAGGATGCTGCCCGTCAGCACGTGGCTGAGCGGCAGAAGGGCGACCGCTGCGATCGCCAACCCGAGCCCGACGCCGATCGTCACGATCAGCGCCGCCTCCCAGCGCGCCATCGAGCGCACCTGCCGGCGCGTGCCGCCGACCAGCTGCAACAGGGCCAGCTCGCGGCCGCGCTGCAGCGCGATCATGATGAGCGTGTTGGCGACGGCGATCGAGGTGAAGCCGAAGATCAGCAGGACGAACAGTGGCCACAGCCAGCGATCGCCCTCGCGTTCGGCGTCCCTGGAGGTGGTCAGCGAGGCCCGCGAGTTCACCTGCATCCCCGGGTAGCGCGCGGCCAGGCGCTCCGAGTCGCCGCTGCACCGCGGCCGGATCGGAGGTGCTCACGAGGATCGTGCCCAGCAGCGGGCCGCTGCGGTGCCCGGCGGCGAGCTCGGGCGAGAGCAGCGCTTCGCCGAAGGCGAGGTCCCGCGAGTAGATGGCCACGACGGTGGCGTGCGTGCGCGTGCCGTCGCCGAGCATGATCGCCACCGGCTTGCCCACCTCGGCGTGGACGGCATCCGCACGGTGGCGCCCGAGCGCGATCACGTTGCCGTGCAGCGCGGCGAGCGAGCCCGCGGTCACGCCTGGATCGAAGCCGCCGCCCTGGCCGCCATCGACGACCGCCGCGGGAACGGCTTCATCTGAGACGCCCAGGCTGGGACCGAGTGTCGTGGGCGTGACGGCGACCGCCGAACGCACGCCGCGCGTGGCACGAACCTCGGCCAGCGCCGTGGCGGGCAATCCGGGCCCGGCGTCGCTGACGGCCAGCTCGCCGGTCATGCCCGCGCGGCGCTGTTCGGTGACGGCGTGGTCTTCGGTGGTGTTGCTGAACAGGAACGTGCAGCTGAGGGCGACCATGAGCACCAGCGGCGTGCTCGCCGAGGAGAAGCGCCGCGTGGCCGTGCGCAGGTTGGCCGACGCGAGGAACCCGCCGACGGGCGAGATACGCCCGAGCGGCACCGTCAGCACGCCCGCGGCCGCGCGCGCCACGACCGGGCCGAGAAAGCCGACCGCCACCACGAGGAACAGCGCCGCCAACTCCGGAGTGGAGGCGACGGTCGTCAGGCGCGTTGCTGGTGGCCGAGACCGCGATCAGCGGCACCGCGCCGGCGAGCGCGATGGCGCCTCCGATCAGGCGTCCGGGGCCGAGCAGCCGCGGCTCGACCGCAGCCTCGCCCAGGGCGCGCGTGGGGGGCACCCGCGAGGCGCGCCGTCCGGCGCCGAGCACCGCGAGCAGCGCGGCGATCACGCAGCCGGCGATGGCGGCGGCGACGGGCAGCCCGTCGGCCTTGACGGCGAAGTTCGCCGGGGCGATCCCGTGATCCACGAGCCCTTTGCCGAGCGCGTGGCCGAGGATGGCTCCCGGAACGATCCCCGCTGCGGCGCCGAGCAGACCGATGAAGACCGCCTCCCACGCGATCATGCGGCGGATCTGGCCGGGTGTGGCGGCGACCGCGCGCAGCAGCGCGATCTCCCGCTCGCGCTGCTGGATCGAGAGGCCCATCGTGCTGGCCACGACGAACACGGCGATGAACAGCGCGATCCCGCCGAAGGACGCGGCGACGGCGATCAGCTTCGTGCGCGACTGCTCGAGCTCGGGGTGCTCGGCCTTGCCGCGCGCGCTGCCGGTGAGGATCGTGGCGCCGTTGCTCGCGGGGCGAAGGCTCGAGGCGTCAAAGCCGGGCGAGGCGAGGATGCCGATCGCGTCGGCCTGCCCCGGATGGCCGGACAGCCGCGCAGCCTCGGCGTCGGTGAGGAACACCGCGCGCTGCTGGGGGACGGCGTGGCGCGGACGCGCGAGGCCCACGACCGTGACCGTGCGGCGCTCTCCGTTCGAGAGAAGGCGCAGCGTCGAGCCGAGACGCGTGGGATAGCCGGCGACGACCTCATCGGGGGCCGCCGGCGGGCGTCCGCCGGTCAGGCGATAGGGCGTCAGCGCGGCGCTCTGCCAGCCATGGGCGACGGCAGGCGTGGCGAGCCGAGCCATACCGGCGCGGACACGTCGGCGATCGCGGCGCGGACGCCGGGGACGGCGGCCAGGCGCTGCGCGAGCGCCGAGGAGACCCGGGCACGCTCACCGAGGGGCACGTGTTCTTCGCCGACGCTGACGACCTGGTGGCCGGTCACGACGGCGCTCGCCGCGGCGTAGCGTTCGATCGGAGGGTGGTTCTTCAGCGCGGCCTCGAGCGTCATGCCGCCGGCCATGACGAGCACCGAGGAGGCGAACAGCGTGATCAGGGCGCCGAGGTAGGTGCCGAGGCGGCCGCGGGAGCTGAGCAGTGCGAAGCGCAACATGTCCTCATCCCCCCAGGTGCGCGAGTTGCTCTGCGACGTCATCGACGCTCGGCGCGTCCAGCACGCCGGCCACGCGGCCGTCGGCGAGCAGCAGCACGCGGTCGGCGTAGGCCGCTGCCACCGGATCGTGGGTGACCATCACGACCGTCTGCCCGTCGCCGTCCACGAGGTTTCGCAGCAGCCCGAGGACGCCCTGCCCGGTGCGGGTGTCGAGCGCCCCGGTGGGCTCGTCGGCGAACACGACCTCGGGGCGCGTGATGAGCGCCCTGGCGATCGCGACGCGCTGCTGCTGGCCTCCGGACAGCTGCGCGGGACGGTGGCGCATGCGGTCCTGCAGACCGACGCGCGCCGCGATCTCGCGCAGCTCCGAGCGCCGTGCGCGACGGCCGTCCAGGCGCAGCGGAAGCGCGATGTTCTGCGCCACCGTGAGCGAGGGGATCAGGTTGAACGCCTGGAAGACGAACCCGATCCGCTCGCGGCGCAGCAGCGTCAGGCGACGCTCGCTCAGCCGGGTCAGCTCGGTGTCCCCGAAGGCGACGTTCCCCGAGGTGGGGCGGTCAAGACCCGCCGCCACGTGCAGCAGCGTGCTCTTGCCCGAACCCGACGGGCCCATGATCGCCGTGAACGATCGCGGCGGCAGCTCGACGGTGACCCCGTCCAGTGCGGTGACGGCGCCCTCGCCGCTCCCGTAGACCTTGCGGACCTCGCGAAGTGCGATCGCGGGGGTGCTCAAGGCGGGGCTGGCTGTAACGCTCATGCTCGAACCTCCTTGGCGTGCGGTGTGCATGGCGCCAAACTGCCAGCGCTCAGGCCGGCGTGGCCAGGCAGCTGGCATGCGTATCGTGGTGCGGCTCGCGACCTGGCACGGTTCGGTTAACCGCCCGAACGATGCGGTCAGCCGTATTGGATTCCGAGCGCGCCCGTGCGCGACAATCACTCGCACATGGGAAAGACAGTGCTGATCGTCGATGACCATCCAAGCTTCCGCGCGAGCGCGCGGCGGATGCTCGAAGCCGACGGCTTCGAGGTGGTCGGGGAAGCGCAGGACGGTGAGACGGCCGTGACGGCCGCCGCGCAGCTGCGCCCCGAGCTCGTGCTGCTCGACGTGCGGCTACCCGACATCGACGGGCTCGAGGTCGCACAGCGGATGCTCCGGGAGCCGGGGCATTGCCCCGCAGGTGGTGCTGGTCTCAAGCCACGACCAATCCGACCTCGGCGACGCGATCGGCGCCAGCGGCGCGCGCGGCTTCATCCCGAAGAGCGAGCTGAGCACGGAGGCGATCGACTCGCTGGTCTCATGAGCGCCCCGCGTCGCCTGCAGATCGGGCTTGCAGCCCTCGCCGTCGTGGGGGGCGTATGCACGGTCGTGGTGATGCTCGGCGGGCACCACAACGTGCACCGCGGCGTCTACGCGCTGCTGACGCTGGGCATCGCGCTGGGGGTTCACAGCGACCGGGTTGTACGCGTGGAGGCAATCGCCTTCGAGCAACACGGGGCCGTTGATGATCGCCGTCGGCTTCAGCGGCCTGGTCAAGTCGCTGACCTTTTCGAACAACAGCACCGTCTTCGCGATTGCGTCGATCTTCGAGGTGCTGATCTACGGGCTGCTCGTGCACCTGCTGCTGTCCTTCCCGGCGGGTCGGCTCGAAGGCGGCGTGGACAGGGCGCTCGTGGTGCTCACCTACATAAACGTGACGGTCGTGCAGGTGGCGGCATTCGTGTTCAGCCAGCCCTCGAGCGAAGGGTGCACGCGCTGCCCAACCAACCCGCTCTCGCTGCACCACTCCCACGCCGCCTCGGCGCTGGCCACGGCGCAGATCGACATCGCGGTCGCGCTGCTCGGAGGCGTCGTGGCGATCCTCTACCTCCGCTGGCGCAATAGCTCCTCCGCCCAGCGCCGGGCTGTGGCGCCCGTTATGGCGGTGGGCGCCGTGACGTTCGTGCTGCTGATGACGACGTTGGTGCTCGAACAGGCCGGCGTCTCAGAAGTGCTCGCCGACCGGCTCACGATCGCGGAGTTCGCGTCGCTCGCGTGCCTGCCGCTCGCGTTCTTCGCCGGCCTGCTGCGGTCGCGCTACGTGGAGGCCGAGGACACAGCCGCCGAGCTCACGCAGGCGAACGAGCAGCTGGAGGCCGAGCTGCGGGCGAAGGTGGCCGAGCTCAGCGCGTCGCGCACGCGGATCGTGCAGGCGGGGGACGAGCAGCGCCGGCACATCGAGCGCGATCTTCACGACGGCGCACAGCAGCGGCTGATGGCATTGGGGATCAATCTGCGCCTCGCGCGCGACCGGGTCGAGCGGGACCCGAAGGAGGCGATCGACCTCCTTGACAGCTCACTGCAGGAGCTGAACGAGGCGACCAAGGAGCTGCGCGAGCTCGCGCGGGGAATCCATCCGGCGGTGCTCACCGACCGTGGCCTGGAGGCCGCGCTGCGAGGGCTCGCTGGGCGCTCCCCGGTGCCGGTCGAGCTCGTGGGGACGCCGCCCCAGCGTCTACCTGCCCCCGTCGAGTCCGCCATCTACTTCGTGGTGGCCGAGGCGCTCACGAACGCAGCGCGGTACGCCGCCGCGAAAAGCGTAAAGGTCGGCGTTTGGCGCGACAACGGGCACGTCGAGGTGGAGGTGAGCGACGACGGCGTGGGCGGAGCGGACCCGGAGAGTGGCTCCGGCCTGCGGGGTCTGAACGATCGGGTATCGGCCCTCGACGGAGAGCTCGAGCTGGACAGCAGCGACGGCGAGGGCACGGTCGTGCGCGCGAGGATCCCGTGCGGGTGATCGTGGCTGACGACTCCGTGCTGCTGCGGGAGGGACTCGCACGGCTACTGGACGAGTCGGGCTTCGAGGTGGTGGCGCAGGCCGGCGACGGCGAGGAGTTGATGCGCAAGGCGAAGGCGCACAAGCCCGACGTCGCGATCGTCGACATCCGCATGCCGCCGACCCACACCGACGAGGGCCTACGGGCGGCGATCGCGATCCGCGAGACGATGCCCGATACCGGAGTGCTGGTGCTATCCGAGTATCTGGAGGAGCAGTACGCGCTCGAGCTGCTGGCCGACGACGCCGCCGGAGTGGGCTACCTGCTGAAGAGCCGCGTCTCGGATGTGGATCGCTTCGCCGAGGCTGTCCGGCGCGTCGCCGAGGGCGGCTCCGCCCTTGACCCGGAGGTCGTCTCGCAGATGGTGGGGCGCCGGCGGGTGAAGGACCCACTCGAGGAGCTGACCCCCCGCGAGCGGGAAGTGCTGCGGCTGATGGCCGAGGGTCGCAGCAATCACGCGATTGCCGAGACGCTCGTGATCTCCGAGCGTGCGGTCGAGAAGCACGTGACGAGCATCTTCTCGAAGCTGAACCTGCCGCAGACCGCGGAGGACCACCGCCGGGTGCTGGCGGTGCTGACGTTCCTGGGAAGCCAATGACCACTCAAGCCCCGGCCGACCACACATCCGCGATTGTGCCGGACGACCGCTCCCCAAAGACCGTACCCGTGAGGGTTTCGTTAGGTGGGCCCGGCTGGACTCGAACCAGCGACCTACCGATTATGAGTGCGCTCCTGCGTTTGCGGCTGTTTGCGGCTGTTCGCCGATTCGGCTCTAGAGACGCCGGTTTTGTGGTTCTCGGTCGCGGTCGGGGTTTGCGGCTGTCTCCGGGTGTTCGGTGGCCCCGAGGTGGCCCCGAGCGATAGTCGCCGGGCACGTACTTGGACCTCCTAGTGTCGGGCCGCTGCCTCGGTGTCTGCCGCTCGCCGGCTTTCGAATTCGGAGCGGCATCCCGAGGCGCAGACGTAGTACTGGACGCCATCGATCGTGGCGGTTGCCGGGACGTGCTCGGTGCGGCCGTGTACGTGCAACTCGGCCGCCGGCCGTCGCTGGCGTGATGGCAATGTCGCCGGCGCTCGTAGCGGAGCCGGGCGAGTGGCGCGGACGGTAGTTACGCCCGGACGGGCCGGATAGACACGGCGCAAGACGGCGACCTATCCCGTGTGATCGGGCGGGGTAGGCGCTGGCTGGATGCTCGCACCGCGAGCGCAGCGAGCGCGGGAAGTTTCAGCGCAACGCGGCGTCCTCGGTCCTTGAAGAGGGCATTGCTGTCGGCCTCGGGGCCACGATCCGGCCCGAAACCACGCCAACGCCCACGACTTCGGAAAAATCCTGATATTCGAGGAGGGGTTATGGATCGAGTAGTGAACTCTGGCCGCAGGCTTGCTTTCGTGATGACCGTCGCTTGCCTGGTCCTTGCCGGCGTTGCCGGCGTCGCGCAGGCGAAGGGCGCCCGGACGTCCGTGAAGGGGACCGTCGTGCACCGCAACCAGGGCGCAGGCTCGTTCGTCGTAGCGGACCGAAAGGGCCACCTGTTCGCCGTTCACGCCCAGGAAAGCCCGTCTCCGGGGGCGAAGGTCGTCGTATCCATACGTGCTCTGGCCAACGGCACGTTCGCCGGCACGACCACCAAGCAGCACAAGACCGGACGCCGGTCTCGCGTCCATGTGCACGGTACGGTCAGCCATGTGAACGGTGCCGCCGACACCTTCACCCTGTCTGGAACGGGCGTGTCGATGCTCGTGAAGGCCCGGATGGGCGACACACCCCCGCCCGAAGGCTCCGTGGTGACCGTCACCGGCACCGTCGATGAAGAAGACGAAGGCGAGATCGACGAAGAAGACATCCAGGAAGAAGGTGAGGACAACAACGGGTTCAAGCTCGAGGGGAAGATCCTCGAAGTCAATACGGAAGCGCGCACGGTGACCGTGTCGGCCGACGACGACGGGCAGTCCGGCGAAGCCGTGGTCGTGAACGTTCCCACGGCGCTCGACATCTCGAAGTTCATGATCGGCGAAGAGGTCGAGCTCAACGTCCAGCCACTTGAAGGCGGAGGCTTCGAACTCCTCGGCTCTTCCTCCGACGACGGCGAACAGGGTGCCGACGACGGCGAAGACCAGCAGGGCGAACAGGGCGACAACGGAAAAGGCGACGGAAACGAAAACGGCCACTAGCTAACACTCGTACCTGGCCGGGGGCGGCGGGCAACCGCCGCCCCCGCTCTGGGCTCCCGTAGCCGATTCCAGCCGTCGGCCAGGAAATGGGTGAGGCGCTCCTCCCCTCTCGCTGCGACTTGGCCGAGACGGGATGACTGCGCTCGACCGCATAGCGCGAAACCGAGGAATGAGTACGCTCCGGCGTTTCTGGGGCTGGGAGAACCTGAGACCGTGGGCTAACGGAGCGGCTCAAGCTGCCAGCCCGCCCACTGGTCTGCCCTCCTCCGACTGGGGTGCCCCGACGTCGCGTCCGGGTGACAGGGTGAAGCCAGCGGCGCACCGTGTGATCGACCTGCGGCGTGCCCGTCCTGCAACGCCGACGGCCGCCCTCTCGGGCGGCCGTCGTGTGAGATCTCTGAGTTCGAGGGATCAGCTGTGGTTCGGGCCGTTGTCGTTGCCGTGGGAACGGCGCACGTGTCGGCCGCGGTGGTCGGCGCCACGGATGTGCCGAGCACGGAGATGGGCGCGACGTGTCGCTCGGACCTTCAAGTCGTCGGCGCCCGGCACGTGGCCGGCAGGGTCGTCGGCGCCCGGCACGTGGCCAGCAGGGTCATCGGCCGGCACGGCCGGGGTCGTCAGCGCCCGGCACGTGGCCGGCAGGGTCGTCGGCACCCGGCAGCACGTGGCCTGGCGGGGTCGTCGGCGCCCTGCTTGGCGGCGGCGACGCTCGCCGTGGAGCCGAACGCGGCGAGTGCCAGAACGGCGATCAGGAGGGTGGAGATGCGCTTGTACATGGTGGTCCTTTCGGGTGGAAGGGGCAGGCACGGTCAGCTTCACAGCCGGCCGGTCCCAAACACCAGTGGACCTTGGTCCGGGTTCGTCCCCGACGTTGGGGGCTAGGCGGGGAGCGTGGCCGAAGCCGCGCAGGTGACGCCGCCGGGCCCCCAGGCGCGAGCGGTCACGCCGTCGGCGCCGGGAAGGTCGCGCAGGTGGCGCTCGATCTCGAAGGAGTCGCTTACGCCTCCCGTCCGCGCGTGTCCGCGCCACACGACGCGCCGGTCCTGCACCAGAACCACGCGCCACAAGGCGCCGGAGCGGCTCTGATCGACCTCAAACTGGACCCTGATCTCCTGATCCCTTGCGCGCAGGCGCAGCTTCGAGGTCGCTCCCGAGCCGCAGCTTCCTGCAACGCGTACCTCGGCCCCCACGTCGCCGCCCCCGCGGGCGTGCGCCGACGCGGCTCCGGCGAAGCCGGCGAGCAGGAGGGCGACGAGCAGCGTCACCGTCAGCCGTCGGCGAAGTGGAGCGGGCATGGGAGCGGCGGTGATCATGAGAGGGACCGCCGATCATCAGGCACCATCGGTCCCGTCGGCAATGGGACCTTTGTCGCAGTCACGGGCGCTCCGGTGGGCGGAAGCCGTTGCGCTCGGCCCACAGTGCCGCCTGGGTGCGGTCGGTCACGCCGATCGCACGGAACACGTTCGTCAGGTGTGACTTCACCGTCTTTTCGCTGATCTCCAGCCGGCGGGCGATGAGCTTGTTCGGCAGGCCCGCGACGAGCAGCCCGAGAACCTCGCGCTCGCGCGGCGAGAGACCCGCCGCCGGGTCCGGCTCGCTGCGTGCGGCCAGGACGGTGCTCGCGGCGCGCGGGTCGAGCGGCGACTCGCCGCGCGCCGCCGCGCGGATGCCCTCGGCCACCTGATCGGCGGCGACGTCCTTGAGGAGGTAGCCGCAGGCGCCCGCCTCGAGCGCGCCGAGGATGCGCGGGCGGTCGGAGAACGACGTCAACACGAGCACCGCGGTGGCGGGCGCGTCGACGAGGATTCGGCGGGTCGCCTCGATGCCGTCGACTCCCGGCATCTCGAGGTCCATCAGCACGACGTCGGGATGCGCCGTCCGGCACTGCTCGATCGCCTCCGCGCCGTCGGCGGCGAGCCCGACCACGTCCATGTCGGGCAGCGCCGCGATCAGCCGGCCAAGGCCGTCCCGGACGACGCCATGGTCGTCGACGATCAGCACGCGGATCATGCCGAGGGCACCTCCATGTCGACGGTCGTTCCCAGGCCAGGCTCTGAGACGAGGGCCAGCCGGCCGCCCTCACGCTCAACGACGCCGGCGAGGAGGGACAGGCCGACGTGCCCCTCTCCCTCGCGGCGCTCGCGCTCGGCCGGCGTGAAGCCGCGGCCGTCGTCGGTCACTACGAGATGGACTCCGCCGAGCGCCGCCGGCATCAGCTCGACGCGCACGTGCTCCGCGCCGGCGTGCGCCTGAACGTTGCGCAGCGCCTCACGAGTGACCCGATAGACGAGCTCGTCGCGCCCCTCCGGGACACCGGGCGCGACGCGCAGCTCGGTGGCGATCCCCGCGGCTCTGCAGCGGGCTGAGCAGATCGCTTAGCGCCGCCTCGAGGCCCGCGGTGGCGAGGTTCGGTGGGTGGATCTCGACGAGGAGCGTGCGCAGGTCGCGCACGCCCTGACGCAGACGCTCGATCGCGGCGCGCAGGACGCCGGCCTCGTCACGGCTCCCCCGGCGCTCGGCGTCCTCGGCGAGCGGCGCGAGGCCAAAGGCCACGCCCGCGAGATCCTGGACGACCCCGTCGTGCAGATCCGCGGCGATCCTGCGGCGCTCCCGGGTCGAGGCGTCGACCGCCTGCTCCAGCAGCTCCTCACGCTCGCGATGACCGCGTTGCAGTCGCCGGGCCATCGACCACGCGAGCGGAACCTGAAAGAGCAGCAGCACGAGCAGGCCGGCGAGAAGCGGCGGAGCCAGGGTCTTGAGCAGCCGCTCGCCGCTGGCGCTCACCGAGCTGAAACGTTGATAGATCTCGAACAGCACCTGCGTCCCGTTCGGCGTGCGGATCGGGGTGTAAGCCTCCAGCAGCTTTCCCGCCGGCCGCTCCAGCCGGTTCTCCGGCCTGGAGAGATCACTGAGCTCGGCGTCTGATCCTCCAGTGCGCAGGAGACCGCGCTCCGCCGCCCCGAGACTGAACCGTCGTCCGATGAGCGACGGCTCGTCCGAGTACAGGATCGTCCCGTCCGTAGACCAGACCTTGACGCGCACGATCGAACCGGCGAGCACCTGACCCACGACCACGTCGTCCAGGCGAGTCAGCGCCGCGCGATCGCCGCGCAGGACGCCGTCGGTGAGACCGGCGGCTTCCACCAAGTGTCCCTCCGCTTCGACGCGCTCGCGCGAATCTCTGCGCGCCTCGTCGATCGTGATCGACCGCAGCGCAAAGAACCCGCCGACCACCACCACGGCGATCGCCGCGAGGCTGCCGAGCATGAACCGCGCGACCGCCGAGCCGATGCTGGGCGGGTCCGCTGAGCGGTTCGACCGTCGCCTTCGATTCTCACCGGCACCGGTCACGGCGCCCATGATGCCGGCTACCCACCGAGCGCGCACGACCTGTGCGACCAAAGTCCCGTTGCGACTCGGACCCGCACCTCCTCTGGGAGACAGGCGCAGCAGGCCGCCGTCGTCGGAGTCTGGCGACACGGCGAGCCGCTTCCACGTCTAGATCGAGAAGTCGGCGTGTTGTCACGCACCTCCGGCTCCTTGGAGCTCGCGCGATGCTGGGCGGCTCTTGGGTTCGGCGTGAGCTACACCGCGGCGCCTACCAGGTCGCCGACCCCGTATCTAGTCGCGGCCGCCCAGAACCCGATCGCTCCGTCGGCGACGATCGCTGGTCGTCCCGAGCGGCGGCGAGATCAACGACCACGCCGGCTACGGCTGATCCGGCGTATCCGATCGAGGTCGCGCTCGCCCATCGGCCGAGGGTTGCACAGCGAGGGCGGAGCTCAGATCGAGGAGTCCCACCTGTCCCGATCAGGCCAACCGGCCGGTGTCAGTTCTGGTCCACGATCATCTGACGAGCGTGGGCGTCCATGTGCCGCCGCATAAGCTCGACCAGGCCATCCCTATCCGGCGACGAGCGCCGCGAGCTTGTCGAAGGCGGCGCTCCACCCGGCCTCGGCGTGGCCGCGGCCCGCGGGCGGGTAGGGACCGTCGCTGAGCGTCATGCGCGTCTTGGCACCGTGGTCGTGGAACTCCACGCGCGTGAACGTGGGCTCGTGCATGCCCGCCTCCGGCATCGGGTCCGAGCGCAGGACGATCAGCTCCGGCTCCACGAGCTCGAGGATGTCGTAGCCGATCGAGAACTCGCGGCCTCCGCCGCGCTGGACCATCGTGAGCTCCCAGCGTCCGCCGACGCGCAGGTCGATGCGGATCCGCTCGCGCGGCGCTTCCATGTGCTCGGGGCCGTACCACGCCGCCACCTCGTCGGGGTCGGTCCAGGCCCTGAACACATGCTCGCGCGGGCGCGTCGAAGATGCGCGTGATCAGGACCTCCTGATCGGCGGCGCACGGGGGTCGAGTCATTCATCTTGTTCTCCTTTCTGGCGCAGGTGCGCTTCGAGTCGGTCCATCCGGGCCTCCCACGTTCGCTTGCGCGACTGCATCCAGTCCACCGCCTCCTCGAGCGGGTCGGCCTGCAGCCGGCTCGGCCGCCACTGAGCCTCCCGGCTGCGGGCGATCAGCCCTGCGCGCTCGAGCACCTTCAGGTGGCGCGAGATCGCGGGCAAGCTCACCGGGAACGGCTCCGCCAGCTCGCTCACGGTCGCCTCGCCCTCGGCGAGGCGGGTCAGGATCGAGCGGCGCGTCGGATCGGCGAGAGCGGCGAAGGTGAGGCTGAGCTGGTCGGTTGGCATGCGTGTAAGGTCCCGGTTAATTAACGCGGTCATTAAATACCATCGGGCTCCAGAACGCAACTCAGGGGAGCTTGACTAGCCCGGGGCGGGGATGGTCGTCGGCGCCCATCCGGTCCTCCTCTTCATCGGGCAGCGCGCAACAGGCAAATGCCCTGCGCGAGGGCGAAGGTGATTCGCGCCGTGTCGTGCTCCGCCTGCTGTCCCCAGCGCGTCAGGTGGTCCGCGCGCGGGCGCTGCTCTTCGGTGGGAGCGTTGAGACGAACCCGATGACCTTGGCGACCCAGCCGCAGAGTGCTGTGCCTTTCAGGCCTGCTGGAGCGACGAACACCATGCCCTTCATCGGACGGCCCGTGAAATCCATCGGCCGAACGTGCTTGCCTCTCGAGAGCTGCGTCTGCACCCTCGGGGCCGAGCCGCAGCATGAGGTCTTCGCCGAGGATTCCGCAGGCCATATGCCCACCGAGCATGAACGCCAGCCCACCGAACATCTTGCGCTCGGTCACGGTCGCCTCGGCGGCCATGATCTCGCGAACGCGCTGGGCCAGGTTCTCGTCGTACGCCATCGTCGGCCGCGCCGAGTGTACCGGTCAGCGTTCACGCAGTCGTCGCCGATGGGCACCAGCACCCGGCCCCAACCAGGCCCCGTGTTCACGGGGCCTATCGAGATGGGCCCGGCTGGACTCGAACCAGCGACCTACCGATTATGAGTCGGCAGCTCTGACCAACTGAGCTACGGGCCCGTCACGGTGCACGCCGTACGGCATGCCCGCGCGGCAGGGACGCTACCAGCGAGATATGGGATGCTCCCGCCGCCGTCATCGGTGCTCCGGCAGGCGGCGTCGAGCATTGACCACCACCGAGGAGAGACGGCATGGCACCAGCACGGGCAGCGATAGTTACGGGAGCCTCCAGTGGCATCGGGCTGGCGATCGCGAAAGTGCTCGGCGAGGAGGGTCACGGCCTCACGATCGCGGCGCGGCGCCCGGAGAAGCTCGAGGCGGCCGCAGAGGGGCTGCGGGGCGAAGGCTTCGACCTGCAGGCGCTGCCCGCCAACCTCGGCGACGAGGCGGAGGTCAAGCGGATCGTGGACGCCCACCGCGAGCGCTACGGCCGGCTCGACGTGCTCGTCAACAACGCCGGCATGGGCGTCGGCGCGCCCGTCGGGGAGATGCAGACGAAGTTCATCGACATGCAGCTGAACATCAACCTGCGCTCGATCTTCCTCTTCTACCGGGAATCCGTGGGGATGCTCAAAGAAGCCGGCGAGGAGCACCGCAACGCGCTGGTCGTGAACACCTCCTCGATCTCCGGCAAGCGCGGCGAGGGCTGGCTGTCGGTGTACTCCGCGACCAAGCACGGCGTGGTGGGGTTCACCGAGGCGATGAACAAGGAACTCGGGGGCGACGGCATCAAGTCGACCGCCCTCTGCCCGGCGTTCGTGGACACGCCGATGACGGACTTCGTCAAGGAGCACGTCCCCGCGGACCAGATGATCCGCCCCGAGGACGTGGCCGAGTCGGTCCGCTACCTGCTCAAGCTCTCGCCGGCGTGCGTGATCCCGGAGTTCATGTTCGTGCGGCCGGGCGACGCCCTCTAGCCGCGGACCGCGGCGCGCGCAGGCGCCGGGCGCGGATCTCGCCGCGCGGGTCGAGCACCTCCAGCACACGACGGGGACGGGTGAGGCGCTCGCGGCGCAGGCTGCGGTGCTCGGCGATCGCGCGATCGAGCTCCAGGCCGTCGACGCTTTCGAGGCTGTCCTCCAGCTGCGAGGCGAGCATCGCGATCTCCCGCACGGTCGCCTCCCTGGCCTTGCCCCGGGCCTTCGTGAAGCGGTCCCACGAGCGCGCGAAGGAGAGGAAGTCGGTGCGACCGCCGCGGCGGTGGGCGGCGAGCATCGGGCACACGCCTCCGAGCCCGTCCACGTAGGCCCCGGCGATGATGCGATCGCTCTCGCGCAGACCGGCGAGCATCGCCTCGCGCGTGGCCACCGGCATGCAGTCGATCGCGAGGCGCAGGGCGTGAAGTGACCCTGTCTGGCGGCTGTGGCGGGAGCGGCGCTTTGACATAGGCTGTGGCCTCCGGGGGGCGAGGAGAGCTCTTCGGGCGAGGGCGCGCCAAGCCTATGGCACGGCGTCCCTTCCAGCCAAGAAATCCCTGCCCCTGAAAGGAAACTTGCGGATGAAGCTCGGCGTACACCTCGGGTACTGGGGATTGGGCCTCAGCTCACAGGACCAGCTCGGGATCGTGCAGGAGGCAGAGCGCCTCGGCTACGACTCCGTGTGGACCGCGGAGGCCTACGGGTCCGACGCCGCCACCGTGCTCGGCTGGCTCGCGGGCCAGACCTCGAAGATCCGGCTCGGCTCGGGGATCTTCCAGATGCCCGCCCGCTCGGCGGCGATGACCGCGATGACGGCCGCCACGATCGACCAGCTCTCCGACGGGCGCATGCTGCTCGGGATCGGCTCCTCCGGCCCCCAGGTGGCAGAGGGCTGGCACGGGCAGCGGTTTGCCAAACAGCTTCAGCGCACGCGCGAGTACGTGGCCGTGGTGAGGATGGCGCTGGCCCGCGAACGGGTCGACTTCCAGGGCGAGACGCTCGAACTGCCGCTGCCGGACGGGCCGGGAAAGGCGCTGAAGCTGACCATCTCCCCCGTCCAGGAGCGGATCCCGATCTACATCGCCGCGATCGGGCCGAAGAACACGGCGTTGGCCGGAGAGATCGCAGACGGCTGGATCCCGACCCTGTTCTCCCCCGAGCACGTCTCCGAGCTGCGGCCGCTGCTCGAAGAAGGCGCCGCCCGCTCGGGCAAATCGCTCGACGGCTTCGACATCGCCCCCACGGTCAGCGTCAACGTGACCGACGACCTCGAGGGCGCCCGCAACACGATGCGGCCGTTCATCGCGCTGTACGTCGGCGGCATGGGCTCGCGCAAGCAGAACTTCTACAACCAGCTCGTGTGCCGCTACGGCTTCGAGAAGGAGGCCGCGCAGATCCAGGACCTGTACCTGGAAGGCAAGCGCGAGGAGGCGATGGCGGCGATCCCCGACAAGCTGATCGACACCGTCTCGCTGTGCGGCCCTCCCGACCACGTCCGCGAGCGCCTGGCCGTGTACCGGGACGCGGGCGTGGGAACGCTCGGAGTGACGCCCACGGCATTCACCGCACCGGAGCGCCTCGAGCAGCTGCGCCTGGTGGCCGAGCTGGCGGCCTAGCCCGCTCGGGGACCCCGGCGTGAGCGTCCGGGCCGGGCGCGCCCAACCCTCAGTGCAGCCCAGGCGGTTCCTGCTCGGCGCCTTCGGCGACCCGGGGCACGCGTTCCCGATGATCGCCCTCGGGCGCGCGTTGCTGGCACGCGGCCACGAGGTCTCGCTGCAGACGTGGGCGCGCTGGCGCGAGCCCGTCGAGGCCGAGGGCATCGGCTTCCTGGCGGCGCCCGAGTACCGCGTCTTCCCCACCGGCGCCGAGCCGCTGGACTTCTACGAGGCCGTCGTCCAGGCGACCAGGGACACCCTGCCGGCGGTGCGGGAGCTGGCGCCCGAGGTCGTGGTGGCCGACATCCTCACGCTCGCGCCGGCGCTGGCCGCGGAGCTAGCCGGGGTGCCGCTCGCGACGCTCATCCCCCACGTCTACCCCGATGCGGGCGACGGCTTTCCGGTCTACTCGATCGGTGCCCGCCTGCCGCGGCGGGCGATCGGACGTTCCTTCTGGCGCACGGCCCAGCGGCCGGTGGCGAAGGGGCTAGAGCGGGGCCGGCTGGAGCTGAATGGCACCCGCGCCGAGCTCGGCCTGCCGGCGCTGGAGCACGTGCACGGGGGGATCAGCCGCGAGCTGACGCTCGTGGCCACCCTGCCGCAGCTCGAGTACCCGCGTGCCTGGCCGCCGTGGGCGCGGGTGGTCGGTCCGCTGATGTGGGAGCCGCCGGCCCGCGATGTTCCCGTGCCGCCCGGGCGGGACCCGCTTGTCCTGGTGGCGCCCTCGACCGCCCAGGACCCCGAGCTGCGCCTGCTGCGGGCTTCGCTGCAGGGGCTCGCCGGCCTGCCCGTGCGGGTGCTCGCGACCTACAACGGGCGCCTGCCGCGGCGGCCGCTGGGGGTGCCGGACAACGCCACCGTCGTCGAGTGGCTCTCCTACTCGCGCACGATGCCCGAATGCGACCTCGTGATCTGCCACGCGGGCCACGGGACGCTCGTGCGGGCGCTCACCAACGGGGTGCCGGTGCTCGCGTGTCCGTCGGTGGGCGACATGAGCGAGAACGCCGCCCGGCTCGACTGGGCGGGGGCCGGTGTGCGCATCCCCCCGCGGCTGCTGGGGCCGCGGTCGGTGCGGGTGGGCGTGGAGCGCATCCTGGGCGACGATTCGATCGCCGCCCGGGCGCGGGAGATGGCGCGCTGGGCGGCCGGCCACGACAGCGGACGAGCAGCTGCCGAGCTGCTGGAGGCGATGGCGTCCTCGACCGCCACCGCGCCGCGCGCCCCGACACGCAGCTGAGTCCGGATCAGCGCGAGGCCAGACCGCTCACGAGGCGCAGGACCGCGTCCACGACCGTGGCGCGAGGAACCGACGGGTTGTCCAGCCACCACAGGGCGACGCCGTACAGCGTGCTGCGGATCGCCTCTCCGAGCGGCTCCAGCTCGTGCTCGGGGATGTCTGGCGCCAGCTCGCGCAGCAACACGACGTCAGCCGCGCGCTGGCGGCGGCGCAGCTCCTGCTGGAGCGCGGAGAGCTCCTCGTCGCCGCTGATGTCGCGGAACAGGAAGCGGCAGCTGTCGGGGTGGGCTTCGACGTGGGCGAACCAGCTGTCGGTCATCGGCTGCAACGAGCCGGCGTCGGGGCGGCTTATGAACTCGTCCAGGGGCGCGGCGGCGAGCTCGTCCCTGCGGCGCTCGAGCAGCCCCCTGGCCAGCTCGCGCTTGGACTCGAAGTGGCGGTAGAGCATCGGCTTGCTGACGCCGGCGGCCGCGCAGATCTGCTCCACCGTGGTCGCCTCGTAGCCGTGCTCGGCGAACAGGCGGGCGGCCGCGTCTTCGAGCAGCTCACGGCGCTCTGGGGCCTTCAGGCGGGTGGGACGGTCTCGGGCGGCGTTGCTGTCCTGCGAGTCTGTGCGGTCTTGGGCGGCTTTTGTTACCATACGGTATACTTAATAGTAACAAGCTCTCGGGAGGGATCACCTTGATCGCTTCACTTCACATCCGCGAGGCCCGGCCGTCCGAAGCGCTGCGGGCGCTCATGACGGGGACGTCTCAGCCGCGTTCCGGGCGTGATCGCCGGAGACGCCGTGATCGTGGCGCGTGTCTCCGAGCACCTGCTGCCGCGGCCCGACCATCACCGCATCGGGGCGTTCGCGTTCTGGACCGACGAGGACGCGCTGGACCGCTTCCTGGCGGAGCACGAGGCGGGCGCCCTGCTGGCCGGTGGCTGGCAGATGCGGATGCAGCCCACGCGGCTGTTGGGATCCTGGCCGGGGCTCGCCCCCCTCGCCGGTCATGAGCTGCCGATGGACATGGACGAGCCGACTGCGGGACTCACGCTGGGCCGGCTACGGCCGTCCCAGCTCGTTCGCTTCCTGAAGGCCAGCGCGCGGGCGGAGCGCGACGCCCTCAACGACGGCGCGATGCTCGCCTCGACCGGGCTCGCCCGCCCGCCGCGGATGGTGGCGACCTTCTCGATCTGGCAGAGCCTCGGGGCCTTGCGCCACTACATCGGCGGCAACGGCGCGGACGGACACCGACGGGCGGTCCAGGAGCACTCCGCCGAGCCCTTCCACCGCGAATCGGCCTTCGTGCGCATGCGGCCGCTCTCGGTCTCCGGCGAGGCTCCGTGGTGGCCCGGACTCGACGGCCGGGCTCTCGTTGCACGGCCGGCGGACGTACCCGCACCGGCCTGAATCAAGCTCCGGGGGTGGGACTCGAACCCACAACCTCTCGGTTAACAGCCGAGCGCATCTGCCAATTGAGCTACCCCGGACCGGGCTACCCGGGATCTCCCGGGCCCGGCAGATTCTAGGAGCCCAGGCCTCCCGCGGGTAGCACCGCAACGCCGGCCTCAACCTCGGCGTGGCAGTTGGCGCACAGAAGAGCGCACTTGCGGGCCTCGGCTCTCGCACGGTCCAGCGAGCGTGCGTAGCGAGCGCTCACCTGAAAGACCTTCTCCTCTGGCTCGAGGTGGTGGAACTCGAGCGCCGCCAAGCAGTGGTCGTAGCCGCACAGCTGGCATGCCCCGCCCGCCTCTTCGACGAGCGTCCGCTTGACCTTGCGCCTGCGCCGGGTGACGGCATCGACGCGGCAGCGCACGCAGCGGATACCGCCGTCCGGCCGCCGTCTGAACTCGACCAGGCCGTGACGCGGACACGGTTTCAGGGACGCGTCGTCCGGCGAAGCGGGCTGCGTCGTCCGCTGCCGATCCAACCGTTCGCAGCCCGTACTCGCGCAGCCAATGCCTGACCGTCGCCTGGCTGCGCTCCACGGAGGTGGCGATCTGGGCGATCGACAGACCCTGCTGCACGAGACCTTCGAGTTCGGCTCGGTCGAGGGCACCCTTCGGTAGATGCCGCTCGCGGTTCGCGGCCTCGAGCCCGTGCTTCTGTCAACCAGTACCCGACCGTCGCTTCATGGCGCCCCACCCGTCGGCCGATCTCGGCCAACGACAGGCCGTCATCCAGAAGACCCTCCAGCGGCGCACGGTCCACCAAACCAGTGTCCCGGCGGCTTGGGATGAAACTCTCTCGCGGCGCCACAGTCGGCCGACGCCCACAGGCCGCGCCCCGCCTCAGCCGGTGCTGTTCCCGCTCTTCTCGAGCACCCGCTCGTTGGCCTGGTCGAACTCGTGCTTGATCTCGGCCTTGCGGCGGGCCAGGCTGGTGGTCTCGCCGTCTCCCCTCCCCCTCGCACGCTGGATCTCGCGTTCCACGCCGGCGAGCTCCAGCTGCAGGCGCTGGACGTCGAGCATGGCCGTGTCGGGGTGCTCCCGGCCGGCCGCCACGATCAGCTCCGCCAGCAGCTCCTTCAATTGCGGATCGTCCTCGAGGGGCACCGCCCCGGGCGGGTCCTTGATCGGGTCCGACAGGCTCCCCGCCCGCAGCCGCGCCGCCGCGCGCCGTAGCAACGGGCTCGCGAAATGCTGCTCGAGATCGATCGCCGCCAGCGTGACGGCTCCCTGCTCGGGTGAGGCGAGGCACAGGGCCAGGAAGGCCCGTTCGGTCTCCTCGCGGGCGTGCAGCTCCGGCGCGGCGCCGCCCTGTTGCCCCGGCCCACCGGCCCCACCCTCGTGTGAGGGTCGGCGCTCCGCCCCGGAGCGGTCCGGACCGCGCCCTTCTCCCCCGCCCTGCGGCCGTGGCGCGCGCGCGGCGGCGGTCCCGCCGGTCGCCGACAGCGCCTTCTCGGCCAGCCGGTCGGGCAGCGCCAGGCGGTTGGAGACCAGCCTCGTGAGCTCCATCCGCGTCGCGCTCTCCGGCAGTTCTGCAAACAGGGGCCGCAGCTCGTCGAGCATCCGGTCGCGTCCCTCCGAGCTCGAGTCGTCGCCGCTCTGCAGCACCCGCTCCACGCGGAAGCGGATGAAGGGCACCGCGCCCTCCACGGCGCGGCTCATCGCCTCGGGGCCCTCCCGCTGGATCAGCTCGGCCGGATCGGCGCCGTCGGGCAGCTCGACCACCCGCAGCTCGAGGCGCTTCTTGACCGCCAGCCGGGCGGAGCGGAGCATCGCCTCCTGGCCCGCGCTGTCGGCGTCGAGCGCCAGCAGCACCGTGTGCGCCATGCGCGCCAGCTCGGAGACCTGCTCGTCGGTGAGCGCCGTCCCCATCAGGCCCACCGCGTTGCGCATCCCGGCCTGGTGCAGCGCGATCGTGTCGGTGTAGCCCTCGCACAGGATCACCTGGCCCGCGCGGGCGGCGTGTGCCCGCGCCAGGTGCGCCCCGAACAGGTTGGAACCCTTGTGGTAGACCGCGTTGTCGGAGGTGTTGAGGTACTTCGGCCGCTGGTCCTCGCGCATCGCCCTGGCGCCGAAGCCGAGGATCCTGCCCCGGATGTCGGCCAGCGGGAACATGATCCGCCCGCGGAAGCGGTCGTAGGGACGACCGTCCTGCTTGGAGCGCTGCGCGAGCCCGGTCTCGAACAGCTCACGCTCGGAGAACCCCGACCGTCGGGAGGCGAGCAGCACGCGGTCCCAGGCGCTCGGGCGCGTAGCCGACACCGAATTCCTTCAGGATCTCCTGCGCCGAGTCCCCGCTCGGCCAGGTATGCCCGCGCCTTCTCCGCCTCCTCGGACTCCCACAGGTAGCGCTCGTAGTAGGTCGCGGTACGGCCCACCAGCTCCAGCAGCCGCGCGCGGCTGCGCCGGCGCTCCTCCTCCCTGGGGTCCTCCCGCTCGGGCACCAGCTCGACCCCGGATCGCTCCGCCAGCAGCTCCAGGGCCTCCTTGAAGTCCACCCCCTCGGTCTCCTGCACGAACGTGAACACGTCCCCTGAGGCCTGGCAGCCGAAGCAGTGGTAGACCTTCTGCACGGGGTCGATCCCGAACGAGGGCGTGCGCTCGTCGTGGAAGGGACACAGGCCCTCGTAACGGGCCGGGCCGGCGCGGCGCAGCTCCGTTCGCGCCCCCACCAGCTCGAGGAAGTCGACCGCCTCCCTCACCCGCTCCTTGGACTCGCTCGTGTACAGCGCCATGGGCGCCAACCTAGCGGGCGAACGCGCGCGGTACCTGGAGGTCCGTGTAGGCCCGGATCGCGTAGCGGTCGGTCATCCCCGCGAGGTAGTCCGTGACCCGCTGGGCGAGGTCCTCCGTCGGGCCCGGCAGGCAGCACCTCCGGGTGCTCGACGTAGTGGGCGAACAGCCGCCCGATCACCTCGGTGATCTTGGCGTACTCCTCCCGCACCGCCGGCCCCAGGTACACCCGCTCGAACATGAAGTCCCGCAGCTCGCCCATCGCCGGCCCCGCGATCGGGCCCTGCACGATCTCCCCCCGCTGCTCGGAGTGCTCGACCATGTCGTGGACGAGCGCGTCGATCCGCGCCGAGCCCGTGTGGCCGAGCACCTCGATCGGCCCGCTCGGCAGCTCCCGCTCGTCGAGCAGCCCCGCCCGCACCGCGTCGTCGATGTCGTGGTTGATGTAGGCGACCCGGTCGATCACGCGCACGATCTGCCCCTCCAGCGTCTGCGGTAACGGCGCCCTGGAGGAGTGCCGCGACGATCCCGTCGCGCACCTGCTCGGTCAGGTTGAGCCCGAGCCCGTCGCGCTCGAGGTGCTCGACCACCCGCAGCGAGTGCTCGTAGTGGCGGAAGTCGCGCCCGAAGCGCTCTTTCAGGCAGCCGTCGAGCGCCTCCTCGCCGATGTGCCCGAACGGCGGGTGGCCGAGGTCGTGGCCGAGCCCGATCGCCTCCACGAGGTCCTCGTTCAGGCGCAGCGCCCGCGCCACCGTCCGCGAGATCGTGGTCACCTCCAGCGTGTGCGTGAGGCGGGTGCGGTAGTGGTCGCCCCGCGGCGCCACGAACACCTGCGTCTTGTGGGTCAGGCGCCGGAACGCCTTCCCGTGCACGATCCGGTCGCGGTCGCGCTGGAAGGGCGTCCGCAGCGAGCAGTCCTCCTCGGGGTGCGCGCGCCGGGCGGGATAGGAGCGCGCCGCCAGCGGCGAGAGCAGCTCCTGCTCCTCGGCCGCGATCCGAGCCGCGAACGAGGCCGCGACGGTCCCGGGGCCGGTCGTGCTCAGCTCCCTCGTTTCCAGTCGTTGCGCCCGGTGAGTGAGCTTGTGCACCCAGTGGTGCCAGCGGCCCATGCTCGCTGCGCGATCCTCGCTGAAGACCGGCGCCCTGCCCTCAGGCGGCGGCAGCTCCGGGCCGCCGCCGGCGTCGATCCGCAGGTCCACGCCGTGCTCGTGCAGGGCATCGATCGCCGAGGCCTCCACGAAACGCGGCTTCCTGGACTCGTCGTAGATCAGCAGGCCGTGGAAGATGTCCTTCTCCTGGCGCGCTGATGACGCTGCCCACGGTCCCCACCTGCTGGCCGTCGCTGGAGTACACCGGAACTCCCGAGTCGAGCAGTTCGTAGGAGATGGGCTGGCCCTCGTCCACCGGCACGAAAGATAGCCGTGATTCCCGAGACTCTCCGCGCGGGGCTATGCCGCGACCGCGGGCGACCAGGCGCACGTGGGCGTGGTGCTCGAGCGTCACGGAGATCGCCCGCTCGGCCTGCCGCAGCGCCGCGTCGGAGGCTTCGGGGGTCTCCGCCAGCGAGCGTCCGAGTGCCTCGGTCATGAACTCGTGCGCCTCCTGCGCCAGCGCGAAGGAGCCCGCCTCGCAGGCGCTGCACACGACCCCTCCGGCGGCTCCCGAGAAGCCCACCAGGTGCTCCTGCGAGCCGCAGCTCGCGCACGCTCCGAGCTGGGGGGCGAGCCCGGCGGCGAGCAGCAGCTTGAGCCGGAAGCGAGAGCGCTCCCGCCCACGCCGCGGCGGGGGTCGGGGCGCCGCCCGCGGCCCCGGCCCTCTCGTCCAGGAGGGCGAGCTGGCGGCACAGCAGGTGAAAGACCGCCGGGTGGGGCTCGGAGGTCTCGAACAGGCGCCCCACGGCGTCGCACGCGCGCGAGGCGCCATCGAGTGCCTGTGCGTCGCCCCGCAACCGCGCGTGGGGATCGACGGTGTGGGCGCCGGTCACCGTCAGCAGCTCCCCGCGGCCCTCGTGGAGCTCCAGCTGCAGGCGGAAGAACGGCTCCAGACGTCCCCCGAACCGGCTTCGGGCCCGCCTCACGCCCTTGGCGATCGCGCTCAGCCTGCCCCGATGGAGGGTGTACACGTGCAGGATGCGGTCGGCCTCCCCGTATCGCATCGAGCGCAACACCACCGCCTCGGTTTGCAGCTGTCCTGGCATATCCTCGGCGAGTCTAGATCCCGCGCCGGGGCACCCGCGGGCGCCCTCATGGGATGATTCCGGGAGCTCGCAGGGTGGCGGCTCCGGAGTGCCATCGGTGGCGCCATCGGACCGTGCCGAGTGGCTATACTTTATGAAGTAATGGCGGACATCAAGGTCTACACCACCGATCCGTGCTCCTTCTGCCGCAAGGTGAAGGGGATCCTCGGCGCCCACGGGGTGGAGTTCACCGAAGTCAACCTCTCGAAGGACCCCGAGGGCCGCGTCGAGCTGGCCCAGCGGACCGGGATGATGACCTTCCCCCAGGTCACCGTCGACGGGCGCCTGCTCGGCGGCTACCGCGAGCTCCAGGCCGCCGCCGACGAGGGGCGACTCGGCGAGCTGCTGGCCGCCTGAGCCTCAGCCTCGCGCGCGCCGGCGAGGCCGTGGCGGTCGCTGGCAGTTCTCGCACACGTACGTGCCCCGGCCCGCCGCGACGATCTTCACGATCGTGGTGCCGCACCGGCCGCACGGCTCGCCCGCCCGCAGGTGCACCAGGAAGCGGTCCTGGAAGGAGCCGCGCACGCCGTCCACGTGGCGAAAGTCGTCGATCGAGGCCCCGCGCGCGTCGATGCCGGCGCTGAGCGAGCCGATCACCCCCTCCCGCAGTCTCTCCAGCTGCTCGGTGGAAAGGGTTCCGGCCGCCCTCAGCGGGTGGATCTCCGCACGGAAGAGGGCCTCGTCGGCGTAGATGTTGCCGACGCCCGCGACCCGCCGCTGATCGAGCAGCAGCGCCTTGATGGGAGCCCGCCGCCGGCGCGCCAGCTCGCGCAGGTGGGCCGTCGTGAAGGCGGGGTCGAATGGCTCCAGGCCGAGCCTCGAGGCGAAGAAGCGCTCGAGCTCCGCCTCCCCGAGCACCAGCTCTCCGGTGCCGAACCGCCGCGGGTCGCTGACGACGAGGTGCAGCCGCCGGGGGGGCGCGCCCCCCGCGCCGCCGCGCGCGATGGCGCGGAGCGCGCCGCCCCGGAGGCACGCAGCGGGCCCAGCAGCATCCGCACGCGCGTGTGCACGGGCTCCGGGTCGGGCTCCACGAGGACGGTCCCGGTCATACGCAGGTGCTGGGCGAGATAGACCTCATCGGAGAGCTCCCACACGAGGTACTTGCCGCGGCGGCCCAGCCTCAGCACCCGACGTCCACGCAGGGCGTCCTCGAGCTCCGCCGGGGAGAGCGGACGCGACCAGCGCGGGTCGAGGATCTCGATCTGCTCGATCTTGCGGCCCTCCACCAGGGGCGCGAGCTGGCGCCTGATCGTCTCGACCTCCGGGAGCTCGGGCATCGGCCCCAGCTTAGGCCGGGTCTCCGGCGCCGGGCGCGGGCGCGTCGCTAACGCCGGGCGCGGGGGTGGGCGGCGAAGTAGGCGTCCTTGACGCGGTCCGAGGAGAGGTGGGTGTAGAGCTGGGTGGTGGCCAGGTCGGCGTGTCCCAGCATCTCCTGCAGCGAGCGCAGGTCGCAGCCCCCGCTGAGCAGGTGGGTGGCGAATGTGTGGCGCAGCGTGTGGGGGCTCATCTGCTGCTCGAGGCCCACGCGGCGGGCGTGACCCTGGACGATCTTGTAGAGGCCCTGCCTGGTCAGGGGCGCCCCCCGGCGGTTCAGGAACAGCCGCGACTGGACCCCCTGCCCCAGCAGCACCGGACGGCCCGAGCGGCAGTAGGCCCCGAGCGCCGTCAGCGCGCTGCTGCCGATCGGCACGATCCGCTCCTTGGAGCCCTTGCCCCGTGCCCGCAGGAGGCCCTCCTCGAAGTCCACGTCCGCCAGCTCGAGGTCGATCGCCTCCGAGGCGCGCAGGCCGCACGCGTACATCAGCTCGAGCAGGGCCCGGTCGCGCAGCGACAGCGGGTCGTTTCCCCGCGGTGAGGCGAGCAGCTTGGCCACCTGGTCGCGGGAGAGCACCCGTGGCAGGCGCTGGCCCTTGCGAGGGCCCTTCAGCTCCGCCGTGGGGTCGTGCTCGATCACCCCCTCCATGCGCAGGTGCCGGTAGAAGGAGCGCACGCAGGCGACCTTGCGGGCGAGCGTGGCCGGGGCCACCGGCGGGTGCTCGCCGTCGCCCTCGGAGAGCAGGGTGAAGAACGCGCTCAGCTCGGCGTGGTCGACCTCGAGCACGTCGAGCTCGCGCAGGCGCAGGAAGGAGCCGCAGCTGGAGCAGGTCGCTGCGGTAGGCCTCCAGCGTGTTGCGCGAGAGTCCCCGCTCGAGCTCCATGTAGGCGAGGAAGTCCCCGATCAGTCCCTCGACCGCATCCGCCACACCCGCTTCATCCGCTTCGGGACGAGCGGGTGCGGTCGCGGGCGGCGTCATCGCCTCAGCTTTTCGCTCGCCCGGCTGGCGCTCCTTGAGGTGCAACGCGCCGTTCAGGCGCCGGGCGGGACCTCACAGACCCGGGCGAGCCACTGCAGGCCGATCAGGGTCTTGGCGTCGCGACACTCGGCGATCGCGTCCGCGAGCGCCGTCAGCGGCCAGGGGACGACCTCGATGCGCTCCTCCTCCCCGCTCTCGGCGTGGTGCTCGTAGAGGCCCCGTGCCTGGAACAGGAACACCCGCTCGTCGGTGAAGCCGGCGCTCGAGTAGTAGCTCAGGATCGGCTCCCAGCTGCGTGCTGCGAACCCGATCTCCTCGGCCAGCTCACGCTGGGCGGCCGCCAGGGGCTCCTCCCCCTCAACGTCGAGCCTCCCCGCCGGCAGCTCGAGCAGGTCGGGCTCCATCACGGCCTCGCGGGGCTGGCGCACGAGCCACACGTGCTCCTCGTCGCGGGCGACCACGGCCACAGCCCCCTGATGGCGGACGATCTCGCGCGTCACCTCTTCGCCGTCGGCGTGGCGGAAGCGCTCGTTGCGGACCTCGACCAGGCGGCCCTCATAGACGGTCTCCCCACCGAGCGGCTCGATCCGCCGCGGCGCCCGGCCGCCGGGCGTCTGGCTCACGGCGTTGCCGCCGGCGCGCACGCCTCCTGCGCGAGCTCCGACAGGGCTCCGCCTCCGGCCAGCCCCGCGGCGAAGAACAGCGGGTCCTGCGCCAGATCGCGTCCCATCGTGACGCTCGCCAGGCCGCTGCCGGCGAACCCGGGGAGGTCCACCGCCGCGCGACGCCAGTCGTGGCGGGTGATCCTCACCGGCCGCTCGACGTCCAGCGCAAGCGCCGGGCGCGGTTCGCCGGATTCGCCGAACACGCCGCCCAGCTTGGCCGCCAGCTCTGTCCCCACCGGCGAGCGCATGCCGGCCGGCAGGGCCACCGTGACCGGCTCCAGCAGCAGGTCGAGCACCGTCAGCGTGTGGTGGGAGATGCCGCGGTGACGCTCACGCTCGTCGCTGGAGGACATGCGCGCGACGAGCAACGTCGGGCACCCCAGCGCGAGCGACACGTGGGCGGAGTCAAGCGCGGCCATACCCCCGTGGCCGAGCGCCGAGGCGGACCCCACGATTCCCGGCCCCGGGCCGCACACGGCCGCGTCCCAACCCAGCTTCAGGAGGCCGTGATGCAGGGCGCCCGCCGTGCTGATCGCCTCTTCCTCGCCGCCGAAGGCGGCGCCCGCGGTGATGTGGCCGGCAAGCAGTCCGCGCCGGCGCAGCTCGCGGACGGTGCGAGAGTGCCCGCCCGGAAGCGCGCCGCCCTCGGTCTGGACGTATCCCAGGCGCTGCCCGGGGGCCTGGCAGGAGAAGGCCCACGCGAGCGGGGCTAGCTGGCCGTGCAGGGCCAGCACGGCCACCGGCCGCCCCACGGGAAGCTCGAGCCCCTCGTCGTCGACCGGGGCCACCAGGTGCTGCAGGCTCGTGTAGTTGAGCTTCATGGCGCCGTCGGGGGCGAGCTCCCCGTCCTCCCCGGAGAGACCGCGGGACAGGTTGGCGTGCACCACGTCGAAGCCTCCGGAGCCGAGCCCGAGGTCGAGCGCCTGCACGTTGACGATCACCTCGTCGCCGACCTCGGCGGCGCCCACGAGCCCGACGTCGGCGACCGCGCGTCGCCGCTGGGGAGTCCCGTCGGAGGGCGAAGCGAGCTCGACCACGAGCGCCTGCTCGGCGATCGCGACTTCGTCCCGTGCGGAAGGCTCGGCGACCTCGAGCACCTCGACGACCCTGGCGGGGCGGAGCTTCAGCATCTCAGCGCCACGCTAGCGCGGGCCCACGGGCTCGGGTGCCAGCGACTCCTCGACGAGGGCCAGGGCCACCTCGAGCATCTCGGCCAGCGCGTCGTCGGCGACGCTCTCCCCCGGCTCGTGTGGCCGGGTGGTGCCGTTGGCGAGGTTCACGCAGTCGAGGCCGGACGCGATCAGGGCGTTGGCGTCCGAGCCGCCGCCGCTGGCGATCCGCTGGGGCTCGTGCCCGCAGCGGCGCAGCGCCGCCTCGGCCACGCCCATCGCGCGGGCGCCCGCATGCTGGCGGTAGCCGGCGAAGGTCTGCTCGACGCTGACGTCGACGTCCACGTCGCAGTCGGGCAGATGGGCGGCGTCGTGGACGCGCTCCACCACCTCGGCCACGAGCTGCTCGGCGCGCTGCTGGTCGAGGCTGCGGACCTCGGCCGTGAACGAGCAGGCATCGGGGACGACGTTGATCGCCCCGCCACCGGAGATCGAGCCGACGTTGATCGTGGTCTGCTCGTCCACCCGGCCGACCGGCAGCGCGGCGACCGCGCGGCTGGCCGCGACGATCGCGCTGCGTCCGTCCTCGGGGCGGATCCCCGCGTGCGCGGCGACCCCGCGAAAGCGCGCCTCCAGGCGGAAGTGACCCGGCGAACGCTCGATCACCTCCCCGATCGGGGAGGCGTGGTCGAACACGAAACCCACGCGGCTGCGCAGCCGGCTGACGTCGAACACGCTCGCCCCGGCCAGCGAGCGCTCCTCCCCGACCGTGAACAGGAGCTCGATATCCACCGGCGGGCCCGGGTCGTGAAGCGTCCGGGCCAGCGCCAGCAGCACGACCACCGCGGCCTTGTTGTCGGCGCCGAGGATGCCCTCGTTGGCGTTCTCCCACACCCCCTCGCTGAGCACCGGCTCGACCGGCGCCTGCGGCGGCACCGTGTCGAGGTGGGCGCAGAACAGCACCCCCGGGTCCCCCGCACCGCCCTCGGAGTGCGGCCCCGACGGACCGGCGGCCGGCAGACGGGCGAGCAGGTTGCCGCAGTCGGAGCCGGTCAGGCCGCCGGCGTCGTCCTCCTGCATCTCGATGCCGAGCGCACGCAGCTCGGCCATCACCCGTTCACCGCAGCGGCGCTCGCTGCCGGAGGGGCTCTCGATCCGGCACAGCTCGGCGAACGTGCCGCTCAGGTAGCGACGCGCGAGCGTGCCGATCTCGACCCGTGGGCTGGCGTTCACGCGTTGGTCGAGCGCGCGGAGGGCGCGTCTTGAAGCGCCTGCTCGTCGTCGTCGCCCGGCGCCCGGGTGGAGCCCGTCGTCCTCGCCGGAGTACTCCAGGGCGGCCGCGACGAAGCCTCGGAAGAGGGGCGCCGGGCGCTCCGGACGGGACTTGAACTCGGGGTGGAACTGGGAGGCGACGAAGAACGGGTGCTCCTCGAGCTCGATCACCTCCACCAGGCGCTCGTCGGGAGAGGTGCCGGAGACCTTCAGCCGCGTGCCCGGGGCCGGCCCGACGGCGTTGGTCAGGCGCTTGCGCAGGAGGTTGTTGACCTCATAGCGGTGGCGGTGGCGCTCGTAGATGACCGCCTCGCCGTACATCTCCCGTGCCGTCGTCCCGCGGTGGAGCTTGATCGGGTCGGCGCCGAGCCTCATCGTGCCGCCGAGGTCCGCCACCTCCTTCTGCTCGGGCAGCAGGTCGATCACCGGGTGGGGGGTCTCGATGTCGAACTCGGTCGAGTTGGCGCCATCCATGTCGGCCACGTTGCGCGCGAACTCGGCCACCGCGACCTGCATGCCCAGGCAGATCCCCAGGTACGGGACGCCGTTGCGCCGCGCATAGCCGGCGGCGGCGATCTTGCCCTCGATCCCGCGCCCACCGAAGCCACCGGGGATCAGGATCCCGTCGGCCTCGCCCAGCAGCTGCTCCGCGTCTCCGCCCTCCAGGGCCTCGGAGTCGATCCAGTCGATCTGCACCCTGGCGTCCTGCAACGAGGCAGCGTGGCGCAGGGCTTCGGAGACCGACAGGTAGGCGTCCTCCAGCTGCACGTACTTGCCTACGAGCGCGATCCGGACCGTGCGGGTGGCGCGGGCGGAGCGTTCGATCGGCTCCTTCCAGTGGGACAGGTCGGGTGGCCGGGCCTGGACGCCGAAGTGCTCGAGCAGGAAGTCGTCGACGCCCTGCTCGTGGAAGGTGAGCGGGACCTTGTGGATGTCGTCGACGTCGCGGGCCGAGACGATCGCCTCCGGCGGCAGGCTGGCGAACAGCGCGATCTTCTTGCGGATATCGCTCGAGAGGGCGCTCTCGGAGCGGCACATCAGCATGTCCGGGGCGATCCCGATGCGGCGCAGCTCGTTGACCGAGTGCTGGGTCGGCTTGGTCTTCAGCTCGCCGGCGTGCCCGACGTAGGGGACCAGCGTGAGGTGGATGAACATGCAGCGCCTGCGCCCCACGTCCACCGGGAACTGGCGGATCGCCTCCAGGAACGGGAGCGACTCGATGTCCCCCACGGTCCCGCCGATCTCGGTGATCACGAAGTCGACGTCGCTGGACTGGGCGATCAGCGAGATCCGCTGCTTGATCTCGTCGGTGATGTGGGGAACGACCTGCACGGTCGCCCCGAGGTAGTCGCCGCGGCGCTCGCGGCGGATGACGGTGTCGTAGATGCCCCCGGCGGTGACGTTGGCCGCCCTGCTCGTGTTGGAGTCGGTGAAGCGCTCGTAGTGGCCCAGGTCCAGATCCGTCTCGGCCCCGTCCTCGGTGACGAACACCTCGCCGTGCTGGTAGGGCGACATCGTCCCCGGGTCGACGTTGATGTAGGGGTCGAACTTCTGCAGCCCCACGCTGAGGCCCCGGGCCACCAGCAGGCGCCCGATCGAGGACGCCGCAATGCCCTTTCCGAGCGCGGACACGACCCCGCCGGTGACGAAGATGAAGCGCGTCTTGGCGGGGGCCTGCGCGTGTCGGTCGGTGCTGTGCGAGCTCATGAGGGCCTGCCCAGGGAGTCTAGATACCGAAGCCCCGGCGTCCGGTCCACGAACCCGGAAATTGAGCGCACCTCTCCATAGAGGGTGATCGCGGCGAGCAGCCCGAGGGCCACGATCTGCCCGGTTCCGGACAGCGTCAGCACCAGCCACAACCCACCGACGGCGCCGAGCAGGTTCGCGCCGGTGTCCCCCAGCATCGCCCGCTCGCGCAGGTCGAAGGCACCGGCAACGAGCGCCGGAGCGGCGAACAGGCCGAGCGCCCACAGCGTCCGTACCTGCCCCGACCCCGCCGTCAGCGCCGCCCCCAGCACCACCAGCACCTTGATCGCCCGGCCGGGACGCAGGTCGAGCAGGTTGAAGACGTTCGTGCACAGCACGAGCACGGCCACGGCCAGCAGCCAGCGGCCGGTCGACTGCCCCAGCGCGCCGGCCGCCAGCAGCGCCAGCCCGAGCGCCCCCAGCGCCTTCAGCACGCCCGTGCTCAGCTCACCGCGGCGCAGGGCGCCGAAGTGCCCGCGCCAGCCCCGCGGCGCGACGGGGTCATCGCCCCCGGCGACGCGGGCGCCGTGCCCGCCGAGCGCGTCGTCGAGCAGCCCGAGGCCGATCACCCCCAGGCAGTACACGGTGATCGGGCCGATCGGCCGCGTGAACACCTGCGTTTCGGCCAGCCTCTCCACGAGCATCAGCGGTATCAGGGCGATGCTCGCGGCCGCGAGCACCAGCACCCCGAACGGGAACGGCAGCTCGCGCGCGCGGTAGTTGGGCCTCACCGCTCCCGTGCGGCGCATCTGTGCCAGCAGCGGTCCCGACAGCACGGCCGCGGTGGCGAGGGCCACGAGGAACGGGAGGGCGTGCACGGATCTGAAAGCTAACGCCGTCCGCGGACGCGGCTGCTCACCTGCCCAGACATGGCTCGGGGCCTCGGATGGCGTGCCGGCGGCCCCTCGGCGGGCGGCGCGCGGGGGCACGCTCGGAGGGCCCCGCTCAGGGTGCCTGGCTGGGGACTGCCAGGGTCGGCAGCAGCGAGTCGGCGGTCGAGCTCGACCCGTAGGTTCCGCGCTCGCCCGCGAGGGCGTACACGAGCGCCGTCTGGCCCACCACCGTGTCGACATCGTCGACGCTCGAGAGGCCTCTGCCCTTGTACCAAGAGATCTCCGACGGCGTGGTGGAGCTCACCTGCACTCCCACCGCCGTGGCCCGGCCCGCGGCGATCCCGGCCAGCAGCCCGGTGTCGAAGGCGGTGCTGGCTTCGCTCTGGGGAGCGCTCATGTCGGTCGGCTCGGCCCGCACCACGACGACGCCGTCGAGGTGGGAGAGCTGGCCGTCGAAGGAGCTCAGCAGGCTGGAGCGGACGCGGCTGAGGAGCTCGCCGCCCACCCGGTGCCCGCCGCTGACGAGCTGGCGGCCGACGACGTACCCGAACCGTTCGAGCGTTTCGGGCGAGGCGGCCAGGCTCTGGAAGTGGGTCCCGGCGGCGTCCTGTTCGATGCCGTCGAGGTCGAGCGGCTCGGACACGGTCACCACGCTCGGGACCTGCCCGCCGGCCTCCGTGACCGCGTCGTGGACCAGCCCGTCGATTCGTTGCGAGGAGTCCCCGAGGAACACGAGCCCGACCGAGCGGCTGCTCAGCAGCCCGTGCACCGCCAGCGGGTAGAGGCCGTTGGCGAACGCCTCCTGGCTTGCGACGCGGCCCTTCTGTTCGGCGAGCTGCTGGTGGGCGGCGCTGATTTCCGATTCGAGGTCGTGGACGATCCCGCTCTTGGCGCTGGACACGAGGTTGGAGTCCCCGATCGCCACCCCGATCAGGACGCCGAGGGCGAGCGCGAACAGAACCGCGGCCAGGGACAGCGCGTGATAGCGGTAGTCGAACATCCGAGGCCCTGCGCTTTCCGGCGGTTCAGCCGCCGGGCGGGCGGGCGCCCACCTGCGCGAGCAGCTGCAGCTTCAGCCACAGCAGTTCCGCCACGTCTTTCAGCGCGGGGGTGCTCCACACCACGACCAGCATCGCGATCAGCCCCGCGGCGATCACCACCAGCAGCGGCGTGAGCGCGGGGGCAGGGCGGTAGAGGCGGCTCACGCCCTTGGCGTCGACGAGGATCTCGCCGATGCGCAGCCGCGTCAGCAGCGAGGAGGACATCCCCCGGCGATTGCGGTCCAGGAACTCGACGAGGTTGAACTGCGAGCCCACCGAGACGATCAGGCGGGCGCCCTTCTCGGCCGCGATCAGCATCGCCACGTCGCCGCTCATGCCCGGGGCCGGCACGATCTTGAAGGCGAGCCCGAGCTCGCTCAGGCGCTCGCTCCCGGGCGCCCGGCCGTCGGGGTAGGCGTGCACGACCAGCTCGGCGCCGCAGCGCAGCGCCGTCTCCCCTGCCGAGTCCATGTCGCCGACGATCATGTCGGGGACGAGGCCCTCGTCCAGCAGCGCCTCGGCGGCCCCGTCGACGGCCACGATCACGGGGCGCATGTCGCGTACGAACGGGCGCAGGGCGCGCAGGTCACGCTGGTGGCCGACGCCGCGGACGACCACCAGCGTGGGGCGGTCCCGGAAGTCGGTGGCGAAGCGCGGCAGCCCGATGCGGCCGGTGAGCAGCTCGCGCTCCTCGCGCATGTGCTCGATCGTGTTGTGGGCGAAGCTCTCCAGCGCCTCCGCCACCTCCCGGCGGCGGGCCTCCGTCTCCTCCCCCACCCGCTGTGGGTCCAGCAGCTCCCCGCGCGCGAGCACCTTCTCGCGATGAAGGACCTCCACGCCGGGCTCCCCCCGCGGGGCCGAGCGGGCGCGGATCGTGAGCGCCTGGCCGTCACTCACCTGCTCGAACAGCCCGTCGTCGGGGAGGTCCACGAGCAGCACGCCGGCCTCCACCAGCAGCTGGGGACCGAGGTTCGGATAGGTGCCGCCCGATGAGGGGCTGCAGTTCAGCACCGCCACGGCACCGGCGGCGATCAGCTCCTCGGCCGAGACGCGGTCGATGTCGAGGTGGTCGACCAGCGCGATGTCGCCACGGACCAGGTGGCGGACGAGCAGCTTCGTACGCCGGCCCGGGCGCACCGGCCCCTGCACCACCCGGGCGAGCCGCGGCTCGCCCGCGGGCGCTGGACCGGAGGGGCTCCGGCTGCTCGTGGAGGTGGATGGCCTGGCTGCCATCGACTGCGAGAGTAACGCCCGCGCCGACGCGCGCGCTCTGGTCGGCGCCGGTGCTCAGGCCGCGCGCACCAGCGCCTCGGCGTGCGCGCGGGCTCCGTCCTGGTCCCCCTCGGCTCCGAGCATCCTCGCGAGCTCCTCCACGACCTCCTCCTCGGACAGCTCCCGCACCTCCGTGCGCGTGTCCGACGGTCCGGCCTGCTTGACGATCGAGAAGTGCCGCTCGGCCAGCGACGCGATCTGCGGCAGGTGGGTGATGCAGATCACCTGACAGTCCCGGGCGAGCTCGCGCAGGCGCGAGCCGACCGCGCGGGCGGTGTGACCGCCGATCCCGGCGTCGACCTCGTCGAACACCAGCGTGATCCCCGCTTCGTGGCCCTCGGCCGCGCTGAGGATGGCGAGCATCACGCGCGAGAGCTCACCGCCGGAGGCGATCTCCCGCACCGGCCCGCCCGGCACGCCGGGGTTCGGAGCGATCATGAACTCGACGGCGTCGCCGCCGCTCGCGCCCACCTCGCAGCCGCTGAGCACGACCTCGAAGCCGGCGTGCGGCATGGCCAGGGTGGCCAGCTGCGCCGCGACGTCCCCCGCCAAGGGGCCGGCCGCCGCCCGGCGGGCCTTGGTGAGGGCGCGGACTCGTCGCTGCAGATCCGCCCTCGCGTCCTCGAGCTGCTGATCGAGCTCGCCCGCGGAGACCCGCGCGGCGGCCAGCTGCTCGCGCCGGGCCCGCGCCGCAAGCGCGTGCTCGTGTACGGACTCGATGCTGCCGCCGTGCTTGCGCACCAGCCGCTCGACCGCCGCCAGCCGTTCCTCGAGCTCCTCGAGCGTCGCGGGGCCGTTGCCGTCGGCGCCCCCCTGCGCACCGTCGGCGGCCCGCTCGCAGTAGGCCGACAGCTCGTAGGCGAGCTCGCGCGTCTCCAGCGCCAGCGCCCGCAGCCTCTCGGCCAGCCCGTCGAGCTGCTCGTCGATCCCCTCCACCGGCCCGAGAGCGCCGCTCGCCTCGGCCACCAGCTGGGCCGCTCCGGGACCCCCGTCGCCGCCCGCGCCCGTCCCGCCGGCCGAGGCGTCCTCGCCCAGCAGGCGTCCACTCGCCGCGCCCGCTGAGGCCAGCAGCGAGTCCAGCGCCCGCAGGCGCTCGCGCGCGGCGAGCATGCGGGCGTGCTCGGAGGGGTCAGGCGCGAGCTCCTCAATCTCGGCCAGCTCGAAGTCGAGCAGGTCGAGCTCGCGGTCGCGTTCGAGGCTCGTCGCCTGCAGCTGCTCCAGCCGGCGCTCGAGCTCGCGTACGCGCCCGTGGGCGTCCGCGCAGGCGCGCAGGCGCTCGGCTTGCTCGGGGCCGCAGCGACTGTCGAGGATCGCCAGCTGGGCGCTCGCCAGCGTGAGGCTGCGGTGCTCGTGCTGGGCGTAGAAGCGCAGCAGGGCGCCCCCGAGCGCGCGCAGGTCCCCGACGGCGGCGGTGCGACCGTTGATGAGCGCGCGCGTGCGCCCGTCTGCACGGACGCGGCGTGCGAGCACCACCTCGCCCTCCTGCTCACCGGCCCCCAGCAGGTCCGCGAGCTCCTCCCCGAGATCCCGTCCCAGCTCCGGCGGGAGCTCGAAGACGCCCTCGACGTAGGCCTCCTCTGCACCGGGACGCACGATGCCCGCCCGCGAGCGGCCGCCGAGGAGCAGGTCGAGGGCGTGCGCCAGGACCGTCTTGCCGGCGCCGGTCTCCCCGGTCAGCACGTTCAGACCCCCGGACAGGCGCAGCTCGGCCCGCTCGATCAGCAGGAGATTCTCGACCCGTAGCTCTACCAGCATCGCGAGCAGGTCTACCAGCGCCCGGGGACGGACGGGCACGAGTTTCGCCCTGGGTGCGGGTGATCACCCCTTTCCAAGGGCGGCGGCGGGGTTCATACTGCCGTGGGGCGCCGGTGAACGGACACCCGGCCCGAACCTAGACTCGATCGGCGACACGGATGGCTGCCAAGGATCCCAACGCGCGCACGGAACCGCCCGGGCGGGAGGCCCCGCGCTGGCTCTCGGCGCCGGCGCTGGCCGAGCGCCTGGCGGAGGAGGTGGCCCGCGCCGAGCGCAACCTCGGCCCCCTGAGCTGCCTGCTGCTCGTGATCGAGGACCTCGACTCGGTCGTGGAGCGCTACGGGGACGAGCTCGCCGAGCAGGCGCTGGCGCATCTCGCCCAGGCGCTGCGGGGGGAGCTGCGGGTGTTCGACCAGGTAGGGCGCCCGAGCGAGCGCGAGCTGGTCGTCCTGCTCCCCGGCGCGGACGGGCCACGGGGGGAGATCGTGGCCAGGCGCGCCCTGCAGCGGCTGCGCACGATCAAGATCGAAGTGGACGGCGGGCGGCGCCCGCTGCGGGTCACGATCGGGCTGGCCACCTGGACGGAGGGGGTCACGCCGCTGGCCCTCGTAGAGGCGGCCAGGTCGGCCGCGAGGGGCTCCCACTGGACGCAGACCGGGGACGTCAGAGCGGCGGACTAATCTCGTCACGTGCTCTCCGGTTCGGAGCTGTGGCTACTGAGGCTGATGGCCGACCGCGGTTTGGCGCTGCTCGACGCGGACGGCCTCATTGTGGTGATCGAGGAGGGCGAGGAGCTGCGCGTGGCGGCGGCCAGCGGCACCTCCAGCCCGCGGCTTCGAATCGTCCCCAGCCGCGGCAGCGCGCTGGGAGCGATCTACGCCCAGGGACAGCCGCTCGCGCTCGAGCGCCCTCGCGGCGACGACGCGGCCTGGCTCTACGAGCTGGGGATCGAAGCCCGCTCGGTGCTCGTCGAGCCGCTGCGGCTGGAGGACCAGGGCGGCGGCCTGGTGATCGCGCTTGCCACCGAGCGGTCCTTCAAGAAGCCCGACCGCGACGCCGTGCAGGCCTTCGCCGCCAGCGTCGCCCAGCGTCTCGCGGCCGAGCGATCGGTCGAGATCGAACGCCTGCGCTACGGCATGCAGGCCCGCGAGCACGAGCGCACGCGCTGGGCGCGGGAGATCCACGACGAGAGCATCCAGGGCATCGGGGCCCTGCGCCTGCAGCTGGCCAACGCCCGCGACAACGAAGATCCCGCAGCCCTCAGGGCCGCCGTCGACGCCGCCCTGGAGGGCCTCGGGCATGAGATCGACGGTCTTCGCCACCTGATCACCGAGCTCAGGCCCGCGGCGCTGGACGATCTCGGGTTGGCCGCCGCGCTCGAGGCCCTGGCCAGGCGCGCCCAGGCGATCGACGGCCTCGACGTGAGGACCGAGATCGACCTGTCGGGCATCACCGCGACAGCCGCCGACGCTCCCAACGGCAACGGCGCCGGCGGCGAGCGCATGGACGCGGAGCTCGAGAGCACGGTCTACCGGGTCGCCCAGGAGGCGCTCACGAACGTCAGCCGCCACGCCGAGGCGACCAGCGCGGTGGTCGCGGTGAGTGCCCACGACGGGGCACTCGAACTGTCCGTCACCGACGACGGCAAGGGCATGCCGGGCCACGAGCGCCTGGGACCGCGCGGAGACGGCCTCGAGGGCGGCTTCGGGATGTCGGGCATGCGCGAGCGCGCAGAGCTGGTCGGCGGCGAGCTGAAGTTCCGCCCCGGCCCGGGCAAGGGCACCGAGGTGATCCTGAGCGTGCCCCTGCGCGGTCGTCCCGCGACCGTGGCCTGAGGCGCTGCCGCTGTACGGCGGCCTCCGGCGGCCCGGGCGTGAGGCCCCATCTGTCGGTCGGCCCGCCTTCGGCCCGGGCCTGAGGCTCCTTCGCCGGGCCGGAGGAGAGGGCTAGCTGCGGGTGCCGCTGCTGCGGCGCACGTAGGCCGTGATCTCGGCCCGGGAGGAGATGCCGAGCTTCTCGATCGCGCGGGCCCGGTAGGTCTTCACGGTTCGCTCGGCCACCTTCAGCTGATCGGCGATCTCTGGGTTCGTGAAGCCGTCCGCGATCAGCTGGATCACCTCCGACTCGCGCTCGCTGAGCGCCGGGTCGTCGCCGCTACCGCCGCTGTCGGCGGCCGCAAGCACGGCTCCGAGCCGCGGGTGCAGGTAGTTGCCGCCCTCGACCGCGGTCCTGAACGCCTGCAGCAGCTCGGCCGGCTCGGCCTCCTTCAGGACGTAGCTCCTGGCGCCTGCACGCAGCGCCTGGCGGGCGTACTCGGGGTCCTCGCGCATCGTCAGGATCGCGACCGCGAGCGTCGGATGGGACATGAACACCTGCGGCAGGGCGCCGAGGCTCGAGCCTCCCGGCATCGTCAGGTCGAGGGTCAGCAGATCCGGCTTCAGTTCGCGGACCTCGCGGATCATCGAGGGGATGTCGGCCGCTTCGGCCACGACCGTGAACTCGCCGTCCTCGCGCTCGAGCACCGAGCGGATACCGTCGCGTACGATCGCGTGGTCGTCGGCGATGATGACCTCGATCGGACGGCTCATAGCGGGCGCGTCATGGTCCATCAGTTGACACCGTAGCCGCTGGTCTGGACGGTGACCGGGTCACCGCCTGCGGCGCGACGGAAGGCCCCGCCGGCGCCGATCGGGCCGGCCGTCGCCACCTCGCCGCGCTCTCCTTCCCGCAAGCTCCGCCTTTCTGCCAACCTGCAACGAAAGCTGCAGCTCGCTGAACGGGGGTGTACATATGCCGACATCGCGTGTACTATCTCCTCAAAGCTACTCAAGGCGCGGCGCAATGCCACGTGAGAAGGACGGAATAGGAGCCTCGCCCCATGCAGGACGTGGCTTCCCCGGACAAGGAGTTCGAATATGCCGCATGCCCATTCACCACACGCCCATTAGCACCAGCACAAAGACGTATCGATAGCGGGGACGTTCCACGGAGCGTCCCCGTTTTCGTTCCCGGGCCGCTCACCGGCCATCCTCCGTGGAGTGAGCCGCGGGCATCGGGCGCCTGCGGGCCTTCAGACGGGCCCGGATCATCTGGCGTCCGCCGGGCCTCTCCATCACGGTCGTCGGCTCGGCCATCTTCCTGACCCGGGTCTCGAACGCCAGCTCGCTCTTGTAGTCGGCGTTCATGCCGTAGGTCGCGCCGTTGCTCTCGAGGGCCTTGCTGAAGACCTCGACGAGGTCCTCGTCGAACTGGCTTCCGGCGCCTTTGCGCAGCTCCCCCATCGCCTCCTCGGGGCTCATCGGCTCGCCGAAGGCTTCGCGCCTGAGCATGCTGTCGTAGGCGCTGGCGATGGCGACGATGCGTGCCGCCAGCGGGATCTCGTTGCCGATCAGGCCCGCGGGGTAGCCGCCGCCGTCGACGCGCTCGTGGTGGTAGAGGATCGCATCGGCGACCGGGCCGAAGCCGTCGAGCTTGCCGACCATTGCCGCCCCGTCCTGGGGGTGGCGGCGGATCACGGCCCAGTCCTCGTCGTTGAGCTGGTCGGGGTGCAGCAGCCGGTCCGACCAGGTGAACTTGCCGATGTCGTGGAGCAGGCCGGCGAGGTGGATGACTTCCTGCTCGTCCTCCTCACAGCCGAGCTCGATCGCCATCCCCCGCGAGTAGCTGGCGGCGGCGGCGGCGTGACGCAGGGAGGTCGGGTCACGCAGGCCCAGGCCCTCCATGAACATCGCCGGCACGCCCCACTGGAACGAGGACAGCTGCCGGGTGCGCGCCTGCAGCTGCTCGGCGTGGGTCTCCGAGCGCTCGAGCGCGACCGCCAGCTGGCGGAAGATCAGCAGGACCGGGATCGCCGCCAGCAGCACCGGCAGACCCGCGCCGCGGTAGGCGAGCACGAGGATGATCGCGATCACCGCCACGGCCAGCTCGCCGGGCAGCAGCGGCAGGAAAAGTTCGTTTGTCATCCGCCCGAGCGGGCGCCCGGTGATGACCCGCCCGTGCAGCGCGAAGAGGAGGAAGTTGACGACCAGCAGGACCACAGCCCCGGCGAGCAGCATCAACACGAACACGAGGCTGTCCGTCGAGGACTGTGCACCCAGGCGCGTGACATCCCCGCTCATGGCTCTCACCACGAGCCCTCCGGCGAAACCGGCCACCCCGATCGCGAGCAGGTTGTTCAGCCAGTGCGCCGGTCCCCGGCGGGCCATGGCCGAATGCAGGGCGATGGCCGCCGCTCCGCACGCACCGGCTGCCCCGGGGCCGAGCAGGCCCATCGCCAGCACCATCACTCCCAGCGAGGCGCTGAGGATCCCCGCCCGCGTCTTGATCGTGAACCATTCGCCGGCCAGCGCGATCACCAGAAGTGTCACCACGAGGGCGGTCGGACGCCATTCGTCGGGGTGGGAGACGTACACCGCCGCGGCGATGGTTGCCGCCATCAGCGCGAACTCGCCCGCGAAGAACAATCGCCGCGTGAAGTCGGAAGCACCCATTATCCGGTCTGTAGTCCTTAACGACCGACAGGGAGAGGGCCTTTAGGCCGTCCTCGGGCCATCGGCGGGCGGCGTCGGGGCCGGCGGCGTCCCCTCGGCGACGCGGCGATCACGGGACCGGTGCGGTCGAACTACGCCTAGTCGCCCACCGGCTCCAGCGACAGATGCTCGCTCGGCTGAGCCTGCTCCGGAGCGCCGGTGGCGAGCAGCTCCCGGCCGCGCCCTCCGATCAGGGTCAGGCGGGCGAACACGGCGGTGGAGACACCGGCCCCCACGCCGACGATCAGGAAGGCCCAACGGGCCGACAGCAGCGCCACCAACAGCCCGCCCAGCGGCAGGCCGATGGCCAGACAGAGCGCCGCCAGCGATTCCACCGCCCCCATCATCCGCCCACGCAGATGCTGCGGGCTGAGACGCTGGACGAGGCTGATCAGCGAGGGCCACTCCAGTCCGTTGCCGACGCCGCCCACGACCGCGAACGCACACGCGACCGCCAGCGAGGGCGCCACCGAGAAGCCGATGAAGGCCGCCGAGAGCGCGAACAGCCCGGAAACGAGCACGACCGGCAACGGCCAGCGCACGTTCCGCGCGAACACGATGCTCGCCAGCACCGAGCCTCCACCCCAGGCCGCGACCAGCAGCCCGTAGCCGCCGTCACCCGCCGAAAGGGTGTCCTTGGCGTAGGCGACCTCCACCGGCGAGCCCGCCTGGATGAACGTGAGGGCGACGGCCTCGGCGATCAGCAGCGACCGCAGGAACGGCGTCTCGCTGATGTGGCGCAGCCCTGCCTGCAGCCTGGCGCCGACCGTTTCCGCCCCACCGGCCTCCTCCACATACGGGTTGAGGTCGAGCAGCAGCGCCGCGCAGATCGCGAACGAGGCGACGTCGATCAGGAGCGCAGCCGCGACCCCGGCCCCGGCGGTGACGGCCCCGCCGATCAGCGGGCCCGCCACGAACGAGGCCGCGAAGGCGACGTTGACCTGGCCGTTGGCCCTGCGCTCCGCCTGCTCGGCGCGCTCCTCGAGCTCCTCCGGGGCCAGCCCCTCGCCCGCGAGCGTGGCCTGCGAGCGGGCCACCCGCGCCACCTCGGTCCGCAGCAGCGCGCTGGCAGCGAGCGCGGCGGTGCCGTCGAAGACCGCCGCCACGAGCACCCCCGGCAGCCAGAAATGCTGCGAGAGCCACGCCAGCAGCAGCGTGACGAGCGCCTCGAAGAGGTACAGGGCGCTGAGTTTGAAGCGGCGCCGCGAGGCCTCGACGCGGGTCACTACGACCGGCACCAGGAACGCCGGCAGCGCCTGCCAGGCGAGCAGCAGCCCGGCCACGGCAAGCGCGTTGTGGGTGTGGTCGAAGACCGCCAGCGAGAGGGCCACGAGGCCGACCCAGCTGCCGAGCCGGTTGACCGTGTAGGCGATCAGGATCCGGGCCAGCTGGCGAGAGCGAGGCGGCGATCCCGGGGCGGGGCGGCTCGTCACGGACGGGAAGCTAGCTCACGGACATCCCGGCTCGTGGGCGCTCCCTCTCACCTCAAACGCGTGCAAACCTGCATCCCGCTCAAGTTCCCGTCCGTTTCTGACGATCAGGAGACAGACATGACCCCCCTCGCAACACACAGACCGCGGGACGAGCGCAAGATGGTGTTCACCAGCTCACAGGCGGCACGCTACCTCGGCGTCTCGCTGGCGACGGTCCGTCGTTGGACGGACGCCGGGCACATCAACTGCTATCGCACCCCGGGCGGGCAGCGCCGCTTCTCGCGCGACCAGCTGGACACCTTCGTCACTTCGATGGCCCACGGGGGCACCGAAGAGCACGACGAGGGCCCGGCCGGGCCCCACTCGGCCGTCGCCTGACCGGTAGCGCGTCGCCGTCGGTGGCGCCGCTCAACTGGCCAGACGGCCGAACTTGTCGCGCAGGCGGCGGTAGAAGGACGACCCCGGAAGCTGTGCCAGGGTCGCGCAGTCGCTGAGGAAGCTCGCGGCGATCGCCTCCCCGGCCGGTATCTCCCCGACCGGGCGCCCGTCGATCGCCACATCCAGCGGCTCACGAGAGTTGTTGTGCACGGTCAGACGGTCATCGGGCGCGACCACGAGCGCTCGCGCGCTCATCGAGTGGGGCGCGATGAACGACACCACGAAGCCTTCCACCCCCCACGCCATCACGGGCCCCCCGTTGGCGAGGTTGTAGCCGGTGGAGCCGGCCGGGGTCGCCACCACCAGCCCGTCACAGCGGACGCTTCCGGCCTCCTCCCCGTCGAGCGCGTAGGCCAGCTCCGCCACCCGCTCGCCGACCTTGCGGTGGACCGCCACGTCGTTGATCGCCGTGCGCCGCTCGCCGTCCAGCGAGACGACGATCCCCGGCAGGCGCAGCAGCTCGAAGTCCCCGGCGAGGGCGCGGTCGATGCCGGCGCTGGCGTCCGCCTGCTCGACGGTCGCCAGGAAGCCGATCTCGCCGAAGTTGATCGCGAACACGGGCACCTCGGTGCTGGCGTAGTCCTGCAACGCACGCAGGATCGTGCCGTCGCCGCCCAGCACCACGCACAGCGCCACGTCGCGCTGCAGGGGCGCGTCGCGCACGAGGTTCGGCCCCGCCTCCAGGTCGTGCTTCGCGGTCTCGTCCGGGGACAGGCGCAGGCGGAAGCCGGCCTCTGCCGCCCGCTCGGCCAGCAGCCGCAGGGTCGCGCCGGTGTCGGCGGGCCGCTGGTGGGTGAGGACGGTGATCTCCTTCACCGCTCCACCGGCTCCACCTCGCGGGCCATGTCCTCGATCTCGCCCGGGCTCTGAGACTGTGCGCCGTCGCCGGGGGGCGCCAGCCAGATGAACGTCTCTTGATTGCCCTTCGGCCCGGGCAGGCCCGAGGAGTGATATCCGCGCACCGTGACCCCGAGGCCGAGGGCCGCCTCGCCGACCGACACCAGTGCCTCGCGCCGTAGCGCGGAATCGCGCACCACCCCTCCTCTGGGAACGCGGCCGCGACCGAGCTCGAACTGGGGCTTGACGAGTGCCAGCACGTCGAAGGGGGGCTGCAGGCAGCTCAGCAGCGCCGGCAGGACCTTCACCAGCGAGATGAAGGACACGTCCACGGTCGCGAGATCGGGCAGCCCGGCGTCCCCCGAGGGGGAGGCCGGGAGCAGCTGCGGGGACAGCTCCCGGGCGTTGGTCCGCTCCATCACCAGCACCCGGGGATCCTGGCGCAGGCGGTAGTCGAGCAGGCCGTAGCCGACATCCACGGCGATCACCTCGCGGGCACCGTGCTGGAGCAGGCAGTCGGTGAACCCTCCCGTGGAGCTGCCCACGTCCAGCGCGCGGCGGCCGCTCACCTGCAGGGAGATGGCCTGCAGCGCGTTGGCCAGCTTGAGGCCGCCCCGGGAGGAGTACTGGGGCCGGTCCAGGACCGCCACCAGCTCGTCGGCGTCGACCAGCTCCCCCGGCTTTGAGGCACGGCGGCGGGAGGCTCCGAGCTGGACCTCGCCGGCCATCACCGAGGCCGCCGCCCGCGTGCGCGAGGGAAACAGCCCCCGCTCCGCCAGGAGGACGTCAAGCCGTCGCTTGGGCATCCCGCTCAACCCTTGCACAAATAGCCCTGGGTACAAATACGCCCGGGTTACCGGGCGTATTTGCGAGGGAGCGCCGCCGAATCCTTGCCCTTCTCGAGAGTGGCTCTCGCCAACAGGGCGGCGACGGAGGGAGCCAAAGGATACAGGTCCGGCGCTCCGGCGGCCTTCGCGGCTGGTCTCTGTGACCGATGTCACACTGACCAGCCCCCGCGGCGAGCATATTGATGTCGATCCCCGAGTTGCATCGTTTCATCTGCACCTCTTTGGATCCCTCCTCCCCGAAGCGGCCCGCACTCCCCGGCGGGCCGTTTCTTTCAGCAAGCCGCCCGGAGCGCGTGGTGGGCGCCGTCCCGCGCCCAGTACCGGTGGCGCGGGCGCCGTGGCCCTTGGGGTTGAGGGTGGCCCAGGCCGGCGCCCTCAGGCGCCGATGACCGCAGAGCCTCCGCTCTCGGGCTCGCGCTGAGGGTCGGAGATCGCCGCGCGGACCCGCTCGGCGATGCGGGCCCCGGTGAAGCCGACCTCCTCGTGCAGCAGGGCGGGCTTGCCGTGGACCACGTAGCGGTCCGGCAGCCCCACCCGCAGGATCCTGGGGGCCGCTCCGGCCTCGCTGAGGACCTCCCACACGGCCGAGCCGAAGCCCCCGGCCAGGACGCCCTCCTCGACGGTCACGAGCAGGTCGTGCTCGGCCGCGAGCTGGGCCATCAGGCCGGCGTCGATCGGCTTCGCAAAGCGCGCGTCGGCGACCGTCACGGCGATCTGGTGCTCGCCGAGCAGGGCCGCCGCCTCCAGCGCCTTGCCGACGCCCGTGCCGTATCCGATCAGAGCCACGCGGGGACCGGAGCCCGCCTGCACGGAGGGCTCGAGCAGGATCTCCCCGGAGCCGATCGGGATCGCCCGGCCTTCGGCGCGGCATCTCCACCCCGGTGCCCTCGCCGCGGGGATAGCGCAGGGCGATCGGCCCGTCGTCGTACTCCAGAGCCGTGCGCAGCATGTGGACGAGCATCGCCTCGTCGCGGGGTGCCATCAGCACGATGTTGGGCAGGCAGCGCAGGTAGGCGATGTCGAAGGCGCCGTGGTGGGTCGGCCCGTCGTCACCGACGAGACCCGCCCGGTCCATCGCGAAGACAACGTTCAGCCGCTGCAGGCACACGTCGTGGACGATCTGGTCGTAGGCCCGCTGCAGGAAGGTGGAGTAGATCGCGGCCACCGGCTTGACGCCCTCGAGCGCGAGCCCGGCGGCGAACAGCACCGCCTGCTGCTCGGCGATGCCGACGTCGAAGTAGCGATCCGGGAGCGCCTTCTGGAGGATGCTGAGGCCGGTGCCGGAGTTCATCGCGGCGGTGATCCCCACCACCCGCGCGTCGCGCTCGCATTCACGCACCAGGGCCTCACCGAACACCTGCGTGTACTGCGGCGGGACGATCCGCTTGCGGCCCGTGGACCCGTTGGCGGCCGCCTTCGGCCGCGCCGGGGAGCCGTTGACGATCGAGTTGGGCTTGGCGGCGTGCCACTTCTCCATCCCCTCCAGGCCACCCTCCTCGGCGGGAGCGAAGCCCTTGCCCTTGACGGTGGCGATGTGGACCACGACCGGGCGTTCGGCCGCCAGCGCCTCGCGCAGTGCCTCCCGCAGGGCGGGCACGTCGTGGCCGTCGATCACGCCCATGTAGGCCCAGTCGAGCTCCTCCCACCACAGTCCGGGCGCCCAGAAGGCCTTGATCGACTCCTTCAGGTGGGGCCCGAGGCGCTCGAAGGCGGCGCCGATCCCGATCGGGAGCCTCGTCAGGCCTCCCTCGAGATCCGAGCGCGCCCGCCACAGCTTGGGGTTCAGCCGCACGCGGTTGAAGTAGCGCGACAGCGACCCCACGTTGGGGGCGATCGACATGCCGTTGTCGTTGAGCACGACCACGATCGGGGTGCCGAGGCCGCCCGCCTGGCCGATCGCCTCGAAGGCCACGCCGCCGGTCATCGCGCCGTCGCCGATGACCGCCACGACCCGCGCGTTGTTGTCGGGGTCGAGCTGGCGCATCCCCTCCTTGATCCCGACCGCGTAGCCGATCGAGGTGGAGGCGTGGCCCGCGCCCATGATGTCGTGGGGTGACTCGGAGATCGAGCAGAAGGGCGCCAGGCCGCCGTACTGGCGGATCGTGGCCAGCTGGTCGCGGCGACCGGTGAGGACCTTGTGGGGGTAGGCCTGGTGGCCGACGTCCCAGAGGATCTTGTCGCGCGGTGAGTCCAGCACCGAGTGCAGGGCGACGGCGAGCTCGCAGGTGCCGAGGTTGGCCCCGAAGTGCCCGCCGATCTCCCCGACCGTGTCGATGATGTGCTGGCGGACTTCCTGGGCGAGCTCCACCAGCTCGGCGTCGGAGAGCTCGTGCAGGTCCTCGGGTCCGTTGATCTGGGCCAGCAGCTTCATGAGCTCCGGGTGAAGATGAAGTCGGTGATGTTCTCGAGCTCGGCGGTGGCGTTCGGGGCTCCCTCGCCGGAGGACACGCCCGCGATCTCCTCCAGGGCGCCCCTGGCGGTGGCGTGCGACTCGGCCGCCAGCCGCCTCGCCTGCTCGACGCCGAACTCGCTCACGTATGTCTGCTTTCCGTGACGCTCATCGCTGCCCTGTGGCTTTCCAAGCGCATCTTCGCTGCCGGTCACATCGAGGATGTCGTCGACGATCTGGAAGAGCACGCCCAGCTCGGCCGCGAAACGTCGGAACGGTCTGATGATGCGGGCATCCTCGGTCCCCGTCAACAGTAGTACGCACAGCACCGAGGCGCCAATCAGGCGGCCAGTCTTGAGCTCGTGCACTCGCCGCAAGGTGCGGGATCCGCCGTCCGCGTGAGCCGTCACGTCGGCGTACTGGCCGCCCACCATGCCGTTGACCCCGGTCGCGGCGGCGAGCTCCGCCGCGGCCCGCAGCAGACGCTCGGGCTCGGCCCGCTGGTTGGAGAGCAGGTGCCGGAAGGCCTCGGCGTAGAGGCCGTCCCCGGCCAGGATCGCGACGTCCTCGCCGAACTTCACGTGGCAGGTGGGCTGCCCGCGGCGCAGCTCGTCGTCGTCCATCGCCGGCAGGTCGTCGTGGATCAGCGAGTAGGTATGGATCAGCTCGATCGAGCCCGCCAGCGGCAGGACCTCGCGGTGGGGCATCCCGAGCGCGCGCGCGGTCGCGAGCGTGAGCACCGGGCGGATCCGCTTGCCGCCCGCCAGCAGCGAGTAGCGCATCGCCTCGTCCAGGCCCCCGGTGAGCGGCTCCTCCGAGAAATGCAGCCGCTCGAGGTATGCCTCGACCTCCTCGCGCAGGTGGTCTGGGTAGCGGGCCTCCACGCAGAGCGGCTCGGTTGGCGCCGCTAGAGGAGCGGGTCTTGGCCGGGGGCCGGCTCGCTGACCTCCACCCGGGCCAGCTCCTCGAGCTCCGCCGCCGCCTGGGTGGCGAGCGAGGCGCAGTCCTCCACCATGCCCGCGGCCGCGTCCTGGGAGAGCTCGCCCGAGCGCAGCTGCTCGGCGGCCCGCTCCAGGCGCGTGATGATCTCGTCGAGACGCTGAGCGCTGGTCATCGGCTGTGGGCATTCTCCCTGAGCTCGCGCAGGACTGCCGCGAGCACGCCGTTGACGAAGCCCGGAGCGTCCGCGCCACAGAACACCTTGGCGCTCTCGACGGCCTCCTCGATCGCCCCCTCGGCCGGGATCGGGGCGTCGGCAGGGATCTCCTGAGGGTGCAGCATCTCCACCAGCGCCACCCGCAGGATGCTCTGCTCCAAAGGCTGGATCCGATCCACCGACCAGCCGTGGGCGTGGCTGTCGATCAGCTCGTCGAGCTCGGGGCGGTGCTCGATCGCGGCCGCGGCCAGCGCCCGCACGAAGTCGCTGGCGCCCGCGGGCAGGGTCTCCTCAAGGTCCCTGCCGGTGAGGTCGTGCTGGTAGAGGGCGATCACCGCTTCCCGGCGCTGCTCGGAGCGGCGCATTCAGGCCCGCGCCACGTATTCCCCCGAGCGCGTGTCCACCCGGATGCGCTGTCCGGGCTCGACGAACAGGGGCACGTTGATGACCGCGCCGGTCTCGAGCGTGGCCGGCTTGGTGCCGCCGCCGGAGGCCGTGTCGCCGCGCACGCCGGGGTCGGTCTGGCTGACCTCCAGGTCAACGGCGCTCGGCAGCTGCACGTCGCTGAGCTCGCCGTCCACGAGCAGCACGTCCACCTCGCTGCTCGGCGTCATCCAGCGGAGCGGCTCCTCGATGCTCGATTCGCCGATCGCGATCTGCTCGAAGGACTCCGTGTCCATGAAGTGGGCATCGCTACCGTCGGCGTAGAGGAACTGCATCTTCTTGGACTCGGTGCGCACGGGACGGAACTTCTCCCCCGCCCTGAACGTACGGTCGATCACGTTCCCGTCGGATGCCCGCCGCAGCTTGGTGCGCACGAACGCCCCGCCCTTGCCGGGCTTGACGTGCTGGAACTCGAGGATCTTGAAGACGGTCCCGTCGACCTCGATGTGGTTGCCGTTCTTGAACTGGTTGGTACTGATCACGGCCTGTGAGGGTAGCGGCCATGGCGGGACTCCCCGCCCTGGTAGAGCCAGCGCATGCGCGACCACGCCGCGGGTGATCAGGCTGCAAACGCGGCTTGTGCGGTATTTGGCGTGAGGTCTAACCTAGCCGGGGAAGCACGATGCCCGTTCCGTCATACCCCGCGCGAGTCCCGCCGGATACGGCCGGAGCCAGCACGGACGCCCCTACCCGCTTCCTTACTCTAAAGCGCACGCTGATGGCGGCTGCGACCGCGTTCCTGACCATCAACCTCTGGACTGGGTCGCCGCTCCTCGCGCTTTGGCTCGGCTCACAGGTGGGAGAGCAGCAAACCCTGAGCCTCAAGCCCATTCTCGTCGTCATCCTCACCCTCACGGCCCTCACGCTGGCAATCTCAGTTGCACTCGGCTGGCTAGAGGCGCGCTACCGGCGGCTCGTTGGTCTTCCCCTCCGCGAGAACCGACTGACATGGCTGCGCTCCTTCAACGCACAGAGCGAAAATGTGCGAAACGTCCCCACGAGCGCGATCGAGCGCATCGTCACCGCCATCGTCTACGTCGCCGTGATCGTTCTTATCGTGTGGTTCTTGTTCTTCGCCGGGTCTCCGTTGCCGCACGGATAGGAGTGACGCGGCTGCGCGGAGACTCGCATGGCGTCTGCTGACAGCAGCGCTGTGGTCGTCATCACATGTCTTGCGTTGGGATGAGCCGAGCTTCACGCTGCGCCCCGTCTGCCGGCGCCTACGCGGCCGCCGCCGCTACCTCGCTCCCACAGTGCAGGCACTTGGTTGCTGGCGCCGGGAGATCGCCGGATAGGCAGAACGGGCAGGTCTTGGTGGGGGCGGGCTCGCCGAAGACGGTCTGGCCGCGCCGCGCCATGTAGGTGCGGTACGGGAGGACGATCACGAAGTAGATCACCGCCATGAAGATCACGAAGTAGACGATCGCCGAGATGAACGCCCCGAAGTTGATCAGCTGGCCGTTGACGTGAACTCCGAGGCCAGTCGTTCCGCCTCCGCCGATGGCGTTGACCAGCGGCGTGATGATGTTGTCGGTGAACGATTTGATCAGCGCGCTGAACGCGAGCGCAACCACCAGGCCGACGGCGATCACGACCAGCTCACCCTGCATGAGGAAGTTCTTGAAGCCCTTCAGCACAACCGCCTCCTTTCGCCGAGGGCGCCGTGCGGGCGCCTCGCAACGAACCGCACACTAGCTGCGGTTTGAGGCTCCCGTGCGCCTGCAGCTGCCAACGCACGACGCACCCACCCGGCGCGTGCGCTCAGCTCGTGACGGCGCCGGCGCTCGACGCCGCGGGCAGCTCCTGGAGCCATTCGCGCGGGAGGAACGGCGGCACCGGCCCCGGGTAGTCGGGGAACAGCTCGTGCGCCGCGCGCGTTGAGGGCCGCCCCGCCGTATGCGGCTGCACATCGGTGAACTCGTCCAGCGCGCGGACGCTGGAGAGGATCTGGAACGTGGCGGCGTTCGGTGGATCGGTGGTGAGGGTGCCGTCCGCGAGCAGCGCGTCGGCACGGTCGAGCATCGCCGGCAGGCCCTCCAGCGCGCGCCGGGCCGCGGCTTCGTCGGCGCCGATCGCGTGCGCGTAGTAGCGGGCCACCGGCACCGAGGTGCGGGCGGCGAGCGCCGGCACCGGCATGCCCGCGGCCTCCGCCAGCCAGCGCCGTAGTCCGGGATCGCGGGTCAGCCCCCAGCGGATCAGCAGCCGCGGGGCGTTCTGGATCTCGCGCTCGCCCCACACCTCGGCCTCCTCCACGCGCGCCCGCAGGCCGGGGTCGGCCGGATACAGGGGAGGCTCGGGGGCGATCCGCTCGAGCGCCCTCGGGATCGCCAGCGAGCCCTGGACGCGACGACCGTCGATCTTCAGGGCGGGCACCGTGCCGGCGCGGAAGCCGGCGAGGCGCAGGTGGACCTTCTGGGCCCCGACGAGCACGTCGACGGTCTCGAACGGCACCCCCTTGAACTCGAGCATCGCCTTCGCGGCCATCCCCGGGTGGGACATCGGAAACCAGTAGAGCTTCGCCGGGACGCTCATTCGATGACGGTCAGCTCCTTGGAGATCGAGGTGTAGATCGCGTTCTCCTGCTCCCCCACCGCGACGAGGTCCTCGATCCGCACCCCGAACTCGCCGGGCAGGTACACGCCGGGCTCGACCGTGACCACGTTGCCGGGCTGCAGCTGAGCGTCGGCTTCCGTGCGCGACAGTCGCGGGCCCTCGTGCACCTCGAGCCCGACCCCGTGGCCGAGTCCGTGCCCGAAGCGTTCGCCGAGACCCGCCCGCTCGAGCACCTCGCGGGCGGCCGCGTCGGTGTCGCGCCCGCTGACGCCTGGGCGCACAGCCTGCAGGCCCGTGAGCTGGGCCTCGAGCACGCTCGCATACGCCTCCCGCTGGCGATCGGAGATCCCCTCCCCCGTCGCATACGTGCGAGTGCAATCCGAGCAGTAGCCGTCGAGCAGGGCGCCCCAGTCGATGATCAGAAGCGTGTCCGCGGGGATCACCTCGTCGCGCGGCTGGGCGTGCGGGAGCGCTCCGTGGGCGCCGGCCGCCACGATCGACTCGAAGCTCGGGCCCTCCGCGCCCAGCCGGCGCATGCGGAACTCGAGCTCGACCGCCACCTCGCGCTCGCTGCGCCCCACGACCCCGGCTTCCAGGGTCTGATGCAGGGCTTCGTCGGCGAGCTTCGAGGCCTCGTGGATGCGTGCCAGCTCACCCTCGTCCTTGACCGCCCGCAGGCGTGCCACCTCGCCCGCGCACGCAACCAGCTCCCACTTCCCGCCCAGTGCCTCCCCGAGGCGGCGGTGGGAGCGCACGCTGAGGGCGAGCTCGTCGAATCCGAGGCGCCCGCCCGCGTCCGGGAGCGTGGCGGCCACGGCCGCGAACAGGTCGCCGTTGACGATCTGGCGGCGGTAGATCTCCGGCAGCTGCTCGGCCGACTGGGTCTCGTAGCGGAAGTCGGTCAGGAACAGCTGCTCGTTGATCGCAGCGGCGGGCTCGGCCGCGATCACCGCCAGCCCGTTGCTGCCGGTGAAACCCGTCAGGTAGCGCAGGTCGTAGCGCGTGCTCACCAGCAGACCGTCGAGCTGGAGCTCGGCGAGGCGCTCGGCGAGGCGTCGGGTGCGCTCCCGCAGCGAGGCCGCGTCGCCCGCCCCCGGGGGCGCCGGGGGGCTCATCCCGCCACCCTGTCCAGCTCCTCGCGCAGCGCCGCCAGCGCGTCGCGATAGCCCTCGGGGCCACGTCCGGAGATGGTCGTGAAGCAGAGGTCGCGGATCACCGAGAAGCGCCGCCACTCCTCGCGGTTCTCGATGTCGGAGAGGTGGATCTCCAGCGCCGGCAGGTTCGCGATCTCGAGCGCGTCGCGGATCGCCCACGCGTAGTGGGTCCACGACCCCGGGTTCAGCAGGATCGCGTCGGCGTCCCCGCGCAGCGAGTGCAGGTGCTCGATGAAGGCCCCTTCGTAGTTGCTCTGGAAGAAGCGCACCGCCAGCCCGTGGGAATGGGCGTCGTGCTCGATCTGCTCCTGCAGCTCGGGCAGCGTCATGGTTCCGTACAGCCTCGGGTCCCGGCGCCCGAGCTGATCGAGGTTGACCCCGTGCATGACCTCGATGCGGTAGCGGGCGGCGTTCAAGGGGCGAGCTCCTGGACCGCCGCCCTGACGTCGTTGTCGGGCACCGAGCAGCCCTGGCGTACCTCTCCGGGAGCCTTCACGAGCACGAACGGTACCTCTGCGCCGAGGCGCTTCTTGTCGTGGGAGATCACCGCCAGCACCTCCTCGGTCGGCGCGCCCGACAGCTGCACCGGGAGCCCGTGGGAGCGCAGCAGCTCGAGCACCTCCTCGCGCAGGGCATCCTGACCGGACAGCCGCAGGGCAGCGAGCAGCCCGAGCCCCACCGCCTCGCCGTGGCGGTAGCGGCCGTATCCGGTGCTGGTCTCGATCGCGTGGCCGACGGTGTGGCCGAGGTTCAGCACCTGCCGCAGCCCCGCGTCGCGTTCATCGGCGGCCACCACCTCGAGCTTCGTGCGGGCGCACGAGAAGATCATCCGCTCGTCGACCTCCCGGCCGGCGGCGACCGCCTCCCACAGCGCCCCGCCGGCGATCAGGGCGGTCTTCAGCACCTCCACCCAGCCGGCTGCCAGCTCTGCCGGCGGCAGGCTCGAGAGCGTCTCGGGATCGACCATCACGCCCGCGGGCTGGTGGTAGGCGCCGACATAGTTCTTGGCGTCGGGGAGGTCGACACCGGTCTTGCCGCCGTAGGCGGAGTCGACCTGGGCGACGAGGCTGGTGGGCACCTGCACGTGGGCGATCCCGCGCTGGTAGGTCGCCGCGCAGAAGCCGGCGAGGTCGCCAACCACCCCGCCGCCGAGGGCCACGACGTGATCGGCGCGCGTCAGCTCCGCGCCCAGCAGCTCGCGCCACACTCGTTCTGCCTGGGCCAGCGTCTTGTGCACCTCCCCGGGCGGGAGCGTGACGCTCCCGGCGAGCGTGCCGAGCTGGCTCCCGTACAGGGCGACCACGTTCTCGTCGCTGACCAGAAACGGGCGCGAGGCGTCGCGGTCCAGTGGCCAGAGGGCGATCGCACGGCCGTCACCCAGCAGTCCTCTGCCGAGGAAGACCGGGTATTCGCCTGAGTTGGAGCGCGCCCACAGCATCCGCGTGCCGGAGCCGGGGGCGAGCTTCGAGAGGCTCCCCGCGGCGCGCCCGAGGGTTCCCCGCACGGGCGCGACGACTACCGCATCGGCGACCTGCTCGTAGAGGTCCTGGCGGGCGAGGTGCAGCGCGAAGAACGCCTCCCGGTCGGTGACCAGGGGGCGCTGTCCGGGGACGCGCGCGCCCGCCACCCGCTCCCAGCAGCTCGCGGGATCGACGTCGAGCAGGACCGTCGTGTGTGCGCGCAGGGCATCCCTGACCCGCTCGGAGAGCACGCTTCCGCCGCCGAGCGAGACGACCGACCGCTCCCCGGCGCCCGCCAGCAGTCCGCACACGACCTCCTCCTCGACGGCACGGAACGAGTCCTCGCTCCCACGCTCGAACTCCTCCGCGATCGAGTGCCCAAGGCGCTCCACCACGAGCGTGTCGCTGTCGAGAGCGTTACCTCCCCAGGCGGCGGCGAGTTCGCGGGCGGCGCTCGACTTGCCGGCGCCCATGAACCCGATCAGGACGAGTGCCATCCGATCCGCTGCGTGTAGGCGCCGACCGCCTCGAGCATGTCGTCGATGTGGTCACCGCCGAACTTCTCCCGGTAGGCCTGGGCGAGCACGACGGCCACCATCGCCTCGCCGACGACGCCGGCGGCCGGCACCGTGCACGAGTCGGTGCGCTCGCGCAGGGCCTGGGCGGGCTCGTGCGTCTCGGTGTCCACCGAGCGCAGCGGCTTGGTCAAGGTCGGAAGCGGCTTCATCGCGGCCCTCACGATCAGCGGCTGGCCGTTGGTCATACCGCCCTCCAGGCCCCCCGCGCGGTTGGTCTCGCGGAAGTAGCCGCGGTCGGCGGCGTAGAAGATCTCATCATGGGCTTCCGAACCCGGCAGCCCGGCGAGCGTGAAGGCGTCCCCGATCGAGAAGCCCTTGATCGCCTGGATCGAGCAGACCGCCATCCCCAGGCGACCATCGAGGCGCTGCTCCCACGACACGTGCGAGCCGACGCCCGGGAGCAGCCCGAATGCCTGCACCTCGAAGACTCCTCCGAGCGACTCGTTGGCACGGCGCAGGTCGTCGATCTCGCGCACCATCGCGCGCGTGGCGTCGGCGTCCAGGCAGCGGACGGGCGACTCGTCGACGGCGGCGAAGTCGGCGGCCGTGAGGGCCTGCTCGGCTGCGGGCGCCCGCACCGACCCGATCTGGATCACGTGCGAGCGGATCTCGACCCCGAGCGCCTTCAGGAGCGCCTTCAGCAGCGCCCCGCCGGCGACCCGCGCCGCGGTCTCGCGGGCGGAGGCACGCTCGAGGATGTTGCGGACGTCGCTCTGCTTGTACTTCTGTGTGCCCACCAGATCGGCGTGTCCGGGGCGCGGGAGGTGGACCTGGGCGACCTCCTCGTCCCCGGGCCACGGGCTCATCCGTTCCTCCCAGTTGGCGTAGTCGCGGTTCGCGATCTGCAGCGCCACCGGTCCGCCGAGCGTACGGCCGTGGCGCACGCCGCCAGTCACCTGGGCGCTGTCACGCTCGATCTTCATGCGCCCGCCACGGCCGTGACCGAGCTGGCGGCGGGACATGTCGCGGTTGATCGCCTCCTCGGACAGCTCGAGTCCCGCCGGGAGTCCCTCGACGATGCAGGTGAGGCCGGGTCCGTGGGACTCGCCGGCCGTGATCAGGCGCACTGACACTGCCAGCAAGCTTATTGGCCGCCCGAGCAGCCCCCGCGGCGCACCTGCGCCCGCGCGGCCGTCGCTGCCGGCGCAGGCGCCGTCAGGAGGTGTGGACCAGCACGCCGGCCAGCGAGCTCATGCCGAGGCCGGGGATCGCGACCAGGTTCGTCCGGCGGAGCACTTCCAGGCCGGCTTTCGACTGGTGGCCGTAGAGGCTTGCGACGGCGGCCGCGGAGGCTGTCGCGGGGGTGATGGTGACGAGCCGCAGTTCGTAGGTCTGGACGTTCTGGGTGCCGGGTTTGAGGTACTGCAGCGTCTCGTTCTGGCCCGCCTTCAGCTGGATCGCCTTGCATTCGAAGGAGCTCGGCAGGCACCTCCCCGGGCCCTGCAGGATCGTTTCCGCCGCCACCGTGAAGGTCGCAATCGTGCCGCCCCTGTTGACGCCGCGGAAGACCACGAGGGGCTCTGCCTTGGAGGGCAGCGGGGTCAGCAGCTTGAGGTTTTCGTAGGGGGTCAGTCCGGCGCCTGTTTCGGCCGAGCCGGCGACGGCTTCGCCGAACAGCACCGACACCTGGTAGACGGACTTCGGTTTGGAGGGCTTGGTGCCGCCGCTGTGTTTGCCCGAGCCACCGCCGGAGCCGCCGGACTTCGACGAGCCGCCCGAGGATTCGCTCGAGGAGCCGCCCGAGGATTCGCTGCTGCTCGACGAGCCGCTGGACGGGGAGGACGAGCCGGATTCGCTGGAGGAGCCGGAGCTCGTGCCGCCGGCAGCCTTGGCTTCGGCCGCGATCGCGGAGGGAAGCAGCGAGAACGGGTTGTGGGTGCTCCCCCTCATGGGCAGGCCGGCGGCGCCCGTCGCGGTCTCGGCGACGGCGTTCTCGGAACTCACCGGCGTGAGCGTGAGGGCCGTCGTTTCGCCCGCGTTGGTGCTCGCCGAGTTGCCGGCCGGGGGTGTGACCGGGCTCGATCCGCCGCCGGAGCCGCCGATGATCACGAAGGCGATCGCCGCCAGCATGGCGACGCCGGCCAGCACCACCAGCGGCAGCATGCGGCGGTCGCGCAGGTCCTCGCGGAGCGCGCTCAGATAATCGGTGATTGCGTTCATGGTTTTGCTCCGATGACGGCCGGGGGGGCAGATGAGGTCGAAGAGGAGCCGCTTGCCGTGGAGCCGCCGCTGCCCGCCGAGGTCGCCGAGCCGGCGCTCGCAGCGCCCGCCGAAGCCTGTTCGGGCGGCATCGCGTACGCGGTCGCGGTGACGGTCGCGGTCAGGTGGGGATTGGTGCTCGCGTGGCCCTGGGTGACCACCGGCTGGAGGGCCACACCTTGGATCGTCAACAGCCGGCCGTTCACCTTGAGGGCACCCGAGCGGGTTTTGGTGGCGAAGTTGGTGATCTGGCGGAGCATGTGTTCGAGCCCGAAGTAGGTCCCGTTGAAGATGAACGTGAACGGCATCTGCTGGAAGCCGCCCGTGGCGGCGTCGGCCGACGACGCCGAGCCGGCCGCTGTGCCGGCGTCCGCGGACGTGATCGAGGCGAATTCCACGCTCTTCTGCTTGGAGGCCTGCGCCAGTTCGTACATCAGCGACGGCACTTCCTGGGTCGTGGGAACCGCTTTGCCGAGGTGCACGATCGTGCCGTAGCTGGCGGCGTACTTGGCCCGCGCCTCGCGCGCCGTCACGAGTTCGCTGTGCGCGCTGGCGAGCTGAGCTTCCGCCGCGGCCACCGCGGCTGCCGCCGTACTGGCCTTCTTGCGCTCCGGCGAGACGAACATCAGCCACACGACCCCGACGAACGCGACCGCGATGACACCGATCAGGACGAGCCGGTCACGAGCGGTCATTTGGAGCTCCCGGTGCCGGCCGCGGCGCCCGTGGCCGGGTTGGAGACGTTGGTCGTGCTGCTCGGGACGCTCGCGGGCAGCGGTTCGAAGGTGACGTTCATGGTGAAGGTGGGGTTGGGGCTGGGGCAGGTGGTGGAACCGCTACCGGAGCCGGTGGAGCTCACGGAGCTGGTCAGGGTGGCTTCCTTGACGCCGGCGATCAGCCGCACGCGCTGAAGCGTTTCGGCCACCACGGTCTGGCTGTTGGCACAACCGGTGAGGGTCACGCTCGGGACGGTGCCCGCCGGGGTCGCCGAGGTCACGGGCGCCGCTGCGGCGGCCCCGCTGGCGCTCGACCCGCTGGTGCTGCTCGTCCCGCTGGAGCTGCTGGACGGGCTGCTGGAAGCCTTTTTGCTCGCTTCGGTGGACGCGATCGTGCCGGTGAGCGAGGCGATCGACGTGCCCTTGGGCAGCACGCGGCTGAGTTCGTGCAGTGCGTGGGCCCAGTCGAAGCGCTGGTCCATCAGGCCTTCGGCGGCCGTCGTGCGAGCTTCGCTCTGGGCGATCAGGCCGTTGTAACGCGCAAGCGCGCCGGCGTCGGAGCGGGCCTGTTCTGCTTCGGCCGTGACCTTCGCCGCCTGGGAGTTGTCGCTGGAGATCTCGTGGCTGGCTTTGCCATATACGAACACGAGCAGCGCAAGCGCGCCCAGGAGAGCGATCACCGCATAGGCGCCTCCCTGGGAGCGGCCGAGCCCGACGCCTGCGCCGACCCGCCGCTCGACGGGGATCAGGTTGACGGCCTTCATCGCGAGACCTCCTCGACGGCGAGCCCGGCGGCGACAGCCAGGCGGTGCGCGGAGACCTCGCCGCCGGCGCCGCTCGCGACCTGGACTTCGCGCTGCTTGACCTCGATGCCGAGGGCAGCCTGGAGCGCGTCAGCGAAACCTGGGATGTCCTGCGCGGCGCCGCTCAGGACCACCTGGGATACGTCACCGCCGCCCTCCTGGGAGCGGTGGAAGTCCAGCGAGTTGCGAACCTCCCCGTAGATGTCGCGGATGCCGCTCTCGAGCACGCCGTAGACATCGTCGTCGTCGGAGCCGAAGCCGCCGTCGCCGTAGGAATCGTCGTAGGAGGCCTGCTCCTCGCCCTCGTAGCCGCCCGCCTGCTGCTCGGGGTCGCCCCCCTCGGGCGCCTGGGGCACCTGAAAGTCGCTCGGGACAGCCTCGCCCGCGGGCGCAGCGGCGGGCTCCTGCAGGTCCATGGGCTCGACGCCCTCGCCGGGCGCGGGCTGCTGTTCGGCGACGGGCGCGGCCGGCGCCTCGGCGGGGACGGGCTGCTCGGCGAGCGCCGGGCCCCATTCGTCCCCGTTGGGAGCGTCCGCGAGGTTGGCGGCGAACAAGAGCGCACGCGCCTCGGGGGTGCTGATCTCGCGCTTGGCAGCGAGCTCCGCGGCCATCGACTCGATACCCCCGGCGACGACGCGGGTGAAGCGGCACACGGGACCCTCGGCGATCGCGAGGTTGGTGAGACCGTCGACGTTGAGGTACAGCACGCGCGGGGTCTCTCCGTTCTCCTCGCCCTCGGCGCGCGGTTCGGGCGCGTACAGCGAGCGGATCAGGGCGAAGGCGGAGAGGTCGATGCCCACGGGGATCAGGCCGGCCTGCTCGATCGCGCCGAGCAGGCGCTCGATCATGTCGCGCTGGGCCGCAACCAGAACGACGCGCTGGCGGGGCCCGGCCGGCGTGTCGATCACGCCCAGCGGGTGGAAGTCGAGAACGGCGTTGTTGAGCGGCATCGGCACCTGCTCCTGGGCCTGGAAGTTCACGGCCGCGGCCAGTTCCTTGGCGTCCGTCACGGGCGGCAGCTCGAGCGTTCGCAGCACGGTGCGCTGGTTGGCGATGCCCACGCGAACGCGCTTGGTGAGCCCGCTCTCGCCGAAGAGCTCCTTCAGGGCCTCGGCGAGCCCGGCCTCGTCGTTCACTTCGCCGTGGTGGAGGGTGTCGGGGGGCAGCGACATGGCGGCCGCCTTCTCGACCATCACTGAGCCGCTCCCGCGGCCCTGGGCGGCCGCGATGAAGCCCGGCTGGATGTCGAGCCCGACAACCGAGCCCCCCGGGCGGGCGAAGTTCAGGTTCATGACGTCCGTGACGTTGATGCTCTTCAGGTCAGGGAGCCTGAGCCTCTTGAGATCAGGCAGCCTGAGGCTGCTGAGGCTCGGCTTGGCCTTGAGGGCGTCAGGGGTGGAGAGTTGGGGCATTCTCATCGGGAGGGGCGTTCCGGGCGGTCGGCCTGCACGAGGGGTATCGGCGGCAGCCCCGACGCGCTTTAGTGCAGAAAGTTGCTGGTGTACGCGTGCAGGACCGGATGGCCCAGGAAGACCGCGAAAATGGCTCCGATCGCCAGGAACGGACCAAACGGGACGGCGGTCTTGCGCCCGGCCACGACCCCTTTCCGGGCCATCACGAAGGCGCCGAACAGGACACCCGCGACCAGCGCGACGAGCAGCGCCGGAGCCACGGCCGCACCGAGCATCAGTCCGAGGGCCCCGGCGAGCTTGACGTCGCCCATGCCCATGCCGGCGGGATAGGCGAGCGCCGCGAGCAGCAGGAAGCCGCCGGCGGCGGCGCCCGCGATCAGGCGTTCGGGCTCCCCGGCGGGGTCCAGCGCGGTGCCGATCGCCAAGGCCGCGATCGCGGCGAAGGCGGTCATGCGGTTGGGGATGATGCGGTACTCCAGATCGATCAGCGCCGCCGGCACCACCACGATGATCACCAGGATGCTCAGCGCGATCGAGACGGGGGTGTGGTGGACGAGCACGGCGCCCACGCACAGCACGCCCGTGAGCGCCTCCACGAGCGGGTAGCGCACCGAGATCGACGCGCCGCAGCTGCGGCAGTGCCCTCGCAGCAGCAGCCAGGAGAGCACGGGGATGTTGTCGTAGGGCTTGACCGGCGTGCCGCAGCCGGTGCAGTGCGAGCCCGGCCTCACCAGCGACTCCTTACGGGGCAGCCGGTAGGCGACGACGTTCAGGAACGACCCCACGATCGCGCCCATCAGACCGGCGAATGTCGCTGCCTCAGCCACGTTCAGATCATCGACGGGGCGGCCCGGGTCCTTGAGCCGCATGTGCCCGCCCGATGGCCCATCGGCGCGTCTCGGCGACCGCGCCTCACCAGGTCCCGGTGCGGCAGCCCCCGGAGCTGCCGGAGCCCGTGCAGGTGCGTTTGACTTCCCCGCTGGCGTTACGCGTGACCGTGAAGGTGTCGTTCGATTGGGGCGCAACCGCCGTGACGGCGTAGCCCTGCCCGTGAAGCGGCGCGCGCTGCTTCCTTGGCCGTGGTGTCGAAGGCCTTGCCCTGTTGATCGAGGAAGGAAGCAATCGCAATCGCCGCAAGCACCCCGACGATCAGGATCACGATCAGCAGCTCCATGAGCGTGAAGCCGTCGTGGCGGCGAAGCTGAGGGCCGAGTCCTCGCATCACCGGCCCATTCGACACGTTCCCTGTTACGCCTTAGTGAGCCGGGGACCAGATGAGCAAGAGGCCCAGGGACACCTCGTCGGGCGCGTCGGGTTGTGTGGAGAAAGCAAGAGGGGCGGCCCGTGGGCCGCCCCTCTCTGATACTTCGAGCGCCACCGGGCTCAGGCCCGGTCGCTGACTACCATTCGCCAGAGGCGGGGCAGCCCGTGCCGGCTTTGGCCGGCGCGCAGGTACGTTTGATTTCGCCTTCTTTGTTGCGTTCGATGGTGAAAGTGGCGCCTTCGGTGCCTTCGGAGACGACTTTGTAGCCGATGCCCGCTTCCACTTCAGCGGCTTCTTTCAGGTACGCTTCCTTACCGTTTGCCGCGATAAGGATCGACGGCTCGTATTTCTTGAGTTCCGCCGTCGAGAGCCCTTTGTAAGAACCACCGTTGTCCGTCGAATACGTCTCAGCCGTGGTCTCAGCCGTACGCGCAAGCTCCTTCGCCTGCGACGCGGTGGCCTTGCTCTTCTGGCTCAGGAACGACGGAATGGCGATCGCGGCAAGAATGCCGATGATCAGAATCACGACCAGAAGCTCGATGAGCGTAAAACCACCCTCATCTGCAGAGCGCTGGCGCAGTCGGTTGAGCATTTCTTGATCTCCTGGAACTGGTTTTGTTTGGGTGCCAGCTCCGGTGTGACCGCTCACTTCGCGGTGCGCCCCTCTCGTGCTCACTGACACAGAGGGCCGCCGGCGTGTCTATGCACCACATTCGGTGCTGCCCTCACGTCGGCACTGGCCTTTGTGAAGTGCCATCGGCAGGCCCTTCCCACCAGTTGAGCGGTGCAAACATGTATGGACCGATCGCGGACCGAATGGACCTCAAACGGCTTCACCTCTGGCGCTACATGGCACGTCCCCATACGGGACGGCCACCGCCGTACCGTTCGGCCGACCAAGGGCTGCACACCCAAGCGAGCTGTCGAAGGCCCCGTGTACCCGGGTGTGCGTGCGCAAAGGAAGAGGGGCGGCCCGTGGGCCGCCCCTCTCTGATACTTCGAGCGCGACCGGGCTCAGGCCCGGTCGCTGACTACCATTCGCCAGAGGCGGGGCAGCCGGTGCCGGCTTTGGCCGGCGCGCAGGTACGTTTGATTTCGCCTTCTTTGTTGCGTTCGACGGTGAAAGTGGCGCCTTCGGTGCCTTCGGAGACGACTTTGTAGCCGACGCCCGCTTCCACTTCAGCGGCTTCTTTCAGGTACGCTTCCTTACCGTTTGCGGCGATGAGGATCGACGGCTCGTATTTCTTGAGTTCCGCCGTCGAGATCCCTTTGTAAGAACCACCGTTGTCCGTCGAATACGTCTCAGCCGTGGTCTCAGCCGTACGCGCAAGCTCCTTCGCCTGCGACGCGGTGGCCTTGCTCTTCTGGCTCAGGAACGACGGAATGGCGATCGCGGCAAGAATGCCGATGATCAGGATCACGACCAGAAGCTCGATGAGCGTAAAACCACCCTCATCTGCAGAGCGCTGGCGCAGTCGGTTCAACATTGCTTGATCTCCTGGGACTGGTTTGGTTTTAGGTGCCAGTCCCGATGTGACCGCTCACTTCGCGGTGCGCGCTCTCCTGTTGAGTGACCACAGAGAGCCGCTGGCTTGTCCATGCACCACATGTGGTGCTGCCTTCACCTCGGCGCTGACCCTTTGTGAAGGCCATCGGCGGGCCCTCTTCGGTCGGTTGAGCGGCGCAAATCCGCGTGGACCGATCACGCATCACCCCTAGTCCCATGTAACCCCTCCCCATCCGGGCGGCCCATCGCCGTGCCGTTCCCCATCCGGGCAGCCGATCGCCGTGCCATTCCCGGCGATCAGTACTCGGGAAAAATCGCCCGAGGCACGGGTCTGCCTGCGCGCAAACGAAGAGGGGCGGCCCGTGGGCCGCCCCTCTGTGACACTTCGAGCGCGACTGGGCTCAGGCCCGGTCGCTGACTACCATTCGCCAGAGGCGGGGCAGCCTGTGCCGGCTTTGGCCGGCGCGCATTTACGGGAGATTTCGCCTTCTTTGTTGCGTTCGATGGTGAAGGTGGCGCCTTCGGTGCCTTCGGAGACGACTTTGTAGCCGACGCCGGCTTCCACTTCAGCGGCTTCTTTCAGGTACGCTTCCTTACCGTTTTTGGCGGTCAGGATCGACGGCTCGTATTTCTTGAGTTCCGCGACCGAGATCCCTTTGTAGGAACCGTTGTTGTCGGTCGAGAAGGTCTCTGCCGTGGTCTCAGCCGTACGCGCAAGCTCCTTCGCCTGCGACGCGGTGGCCTTGCTTTTCTGGCTCAGGAAAGACGGAATGGCGATCGCGGCGAGAATGCCGATGATCAGGATCACGACCAGAAGCTCGATGAGCGTAAAACCACCCTCATCGGCGGAGCGCTGGCGCAGTCGGTTCAACATTTGGAAATACTCCTGACTTGTCTGTTGGGCGCCAGCCCCGTGGAGTTCGCCTGATTGCGAAACGCCTCCGTCGCCTTGCTGGTTCGGGAGCCGCCGGCTTTGCTACGCATCGTTGTGACGCTTTGCCCTGCTACCCCGGTTACTGGCTTTGTCAGCCCGTCCATCGACCGCGTTGGACAAGTTCTTAAACCACGCACGAAGCTCTGGACGCATGACGTCCAAAAGTGCCTACAACGGACACCGTGGCGTGTCGGGCCTCTCGGACGACACCCATCTGGGGGAGCCGTGTGGGGCCCCGCGCCAGGCGCCCGGACGGGCGGCTACGGGTTTCCGGTCGGGCGTTTAGGCCGAGGTCTCGCCCGCGGCCTGTGCGCCCGGCTGCTCGCCCTGCGGCTCCGCCTCGGAGGAGGAACCGGTCGGCTGGGAGTCCTCGGAAGGCGGTCCCGCGGCTGCGGCCTCGGCCTCCTGGCGCTCCCGCCAGGCCGCCTGAGCGTCGACGTTCGCCTGGCGCGTACCGGTGCCCGAACACCAGGGGCAGGTCACGTTTTGCGGGCTTCCGCCGAGGTTTGAGATCAGCTGACCACTTCCCCCACAGGGCATACACTCCCGCGACTCATCCGAACCGCTGCTGACCCCGTCCACGCCTGCTGTCTCGTCGGCCACGAGCCGCCCAGGGTAGCGCCCGCGCCGGTGCGGCAGCCGTGAGCGACCCGGCACGCCTCGAGCGCCTGCGTGAGCTCGCGGGCGGGGCCCGCGCCGCGGGAAGGCTCGCCCTGGACACCGAGTTCATGGGCGAGGGGCGTTACCGGACGCTGTTGTGCCTGGTCCAGCTGGCGATTCCCGAAGGGCAGGGTCCCGACGAGCGGATCACGATCCTGGACCCCCTCGAGGACGAGCTGGACGCCTCGCCGCTGACCGAGGTGCTGGCGGATCCGGGCGTCCGCTTGGTCGTGCACGCCGGCCGTCAGGACGTCGCGCTGCTGCGCCGGCGGTTCAGCACGGACGTGGCGAACGTGTTCGACACCCAGATCGCTGCCGGCTTTGCGGGGCTGGGCGCGCAGAGCTCCTACGACTCGCTGCTGACGGCCCTTTTGGGGCTGCGACTGGCCAAGACGGCGAGCTTCACCCGCTGGGACACCCGCCCGTTGTCGGCCGAGCAGGTCGCATACGCACGTGAGGACGTGGTGCACCTGCTCGAGCTGGCCGAGGTGCTCGAAGGGCGTCTGCGAGAGCTCGGCCGGCTCCAGTGGGCGCTCGAGGAGTGCGAGGTGGTGGCAAAGGCCAGCGACGAGCGTGACCTCGAGACGATCCTCAGGCGCCTGCCCCGCGTTTCGGGGCTGAGCGCAAAGGCCACCGCGGTCGCCCGCGAGCTCGTGGCCTGGAGGGAGTCCGTGGCCGAGCGCCAGGACCGGCCCGTTCAGGGGGTGCTCGGCGACGCGACGCTGGTCGAGCTCGCGCGGCGCAGCCCCGGCTCACGGGAGGCGCTCGGGCGGATCCGGGGACTTGGAGGCGGCGTCGGCGGCCGCCGCGGAGCCGAGCTGCTGGAAGTCATCCGGCGCGGCACCGAACGACCTGCGGACACCGTTCCGTCGGCCCCCCGGCCGCCTGCGCCCAAGCCGGACGACCCTCCGCTGGTGGCCCTCGCCGAGTCGCTGGTGCGCGCACGAGCACGCGAAGCCGGGCTGGCATACGAGCTGCTCGCCACGCGGGCCGAGCTCCAGGCGATCGTGACCGCCACCAGGACCGGCGGCGAGACAGACGTCCGCACGCTCAGGGGCTGGCGGCGAGAGGTGGCCGGAGAGGAGCTGCTCGAGCTGCTGGACGGCCGCTCCTCGCTGCGGGTCTCGGGCGCCGGATCCGATACGCGCGTGGAGATCGCCCGCGAGAGCGGAGCCGGCGGGCCGGGCGGGCACTAGCGGCCCACCACCCCCCGCCGCGCGGCACCGGCGAGACGGCCGCGAAATGGGGTCCTCACCCCATTCCCGGGGGCCGGGCCCGACTCGATACTGACCTGGTCCCATGCGGGGACGAGGCGGTGCTCCCCCACGTCCTCTCCCCGTTCCGCGGAGGCGAGAGGCGAGGGCAGCATTGGGCTTCGCCTCTCGCTAACGCCCCTAATAGGAGCCGCCTGTGGCTCCATCTACGCGAAAGCGGCTCTACGGAGCCGTTTTCGTGTAGATGCGCCGATTCCAGCACGGGGCCGTCCTGCCCTGGGCGGGATACTGGGCGAGCGATGCCCGAGGAGTCCACGACCCCCGACCTGGTCGAGCTTGTGAACCGACTGGGGGAAGCTACGAACCGGCGCGACTTCGATGCGATAGAGAGCTTTTACGCGCCGGATGCCGTCTTGCGCGGAGCGGAGCTCGTGGGCACGTTCGAAGGGGCGGCTGCGATCCGTGGTCTCTTTGAAGAGATGGCAAGCCCTTACGAGGAGCTTCACGGCGAGGCCGAGGAGATCATTGATCTCGGCCACGGAGTCACTTTTGGCGTGTTCATCGTGACGGGCCGGCCGGTTGACAGCAGCGCGGAGATCCGATTCCGATTCGCGAGCGTCGCGATTTGGACCAACGGCGTGATCGAGCAGGAGATGCGCAATATGAGCATCGACGAGGCTCGTGCTGCCGCCGAACGCCTCGCCGAGGAACGGGGGTAGTCGGTGTCGGCGAACCTGGACCTCGTACGCTCGATCTACGCGGACTGGGAACGCGGCAACTACAGCTCTACCGAGTGGGCTGATCCTGAGATCGAGTACGTCATCGTCGGTGGGCCGGAACCCGGTCGCTGGACCGGGCTGGCCGGAATGTCCGAGGGCTGGCGCGACTGGCTGCGGGCCTGGGCGGACTTCCGCACCGAAGCGGAGGATTACCGCGAGCTTGATGACGAATGCGTCCTCGTTCTGGCACGGCATCGCGGGCGCGGAAAGACCAGCGGACTCGGAGTTGGCGAAATGAGGAACCAGGTTGCAAGCTGCTTCAACTGTCCGGAGAGGAAAGGTGACGAGGCTCGTCATCTACCACGATCGCGCCCTCGCCCTCTCCGACCTCGGCCTGGAGGAGTAGGCGGTGTCGCAGGAGAACGTGGAGATCGTGCGGCATGCCTTTGAGGCGTTCGCCCGAGGAGGCATCGAGGCGATGGTCCAATACGCCACACCGGATTGCGTCTTCTATCCGGACCCGAACTGGATGGAGGAACGGGAGTACCACGGAAGAGAGGCGTTCATTGCGTTCCACAAGACGCAGACCGACGCCTTCGGCGATGACTTTACGGCCGAGGTTCATGACATTCGGCCGGTCGGCGCGAGGGTACTGGTCCTCACTGAAGTTGTTGGGCAAGCAAAGGGTTCGGGCGTACCGATCCGTCAGAAGGCGGCACACGTACTCTCGGATTTCCGCGACGGCATGATTGGCGAGGACCGCACCTTCCTCAGCTGGGACGCGGCCCTCAAGGCCGTTGGGCTGGAGGAGTAGGCGACCTCGCAGGAGAGTTCCTTCGCGTCTCGGAGAAACGCTGACTGGTGCGGGGTCAACGTGCGCGAGGCCGTCGTGAATTGACCCTGCCCCTGGGCGATGCGCTCCAGACGACGCGCTGGAGGATGGATGGGCGACAATGGCGGCATGGATGACGCGACGACGCTTGGACGGGACTTCGCGCGGGCGCTCGCCAACAAGGATTCGCACCGCCTGCTCGATTTGATGCACCCTGCGATCGACTTCCGAGCGATGACCCCCAGCCAAACCTGGGAGGCGACCAGCCCCGACGACGCTCTCTCGATCATCCTGGGCAAGTGGTTCGAGGAGACCGACGAGATCGAAGCGCTGGAAGGGCTTGAGAGCGACAGCTTCGCCGACCGAGAGCGGGTCGGGTATCGGTTCAGCGTCAGCAACGCGGAAGGCCGGTTTCTCGTCGAGCAGCAGGCGTACATCTCCGAGCTCGACGGACTCATCGGCTGGATGCGTGTGCTGTGCTCGGGATACCGCCCCGTGTCGTAGAGCAGACACATAGCTGCCGCGCGCCCGCCGCCGCCAGGAGGTTGACGGCTGATTCATCCACGGCTCATCCCCTCCTGGTCATGTGGTTAAACCGGTGGGTGGCGCACGACTCTGTGACTAGCATGGGACATGAGGGCTGGCACGACGGCGACCTCGCCTCTTCCTTTGGGGAGGGATAGGGGAAGCCGCGAAAAACCAGAATGAGGGGTCTGGCTGCGAAAGGATTCGTGTAGCGCCTTTGTGCGCTGGGGCGTCGTGTCGGCCTTCTCTAAACCCCCTCCCGTAGCGAAGCTGAACGGCGCTGCTGTTTCCCAGAACGCGTCCCTGCTGCAGTATGACTGCGAACGTGACTCCATTCCCGAGGTCGAGAACCTCCTCGGACTTCCACGCAGGCCGCGGAAACCGTCGCCGCGATTCTCAGTGACAAGCCGGTGACAAGCACGCCCGCCTAGGCCCGTTTCGGCCAGTGTTTGCGGGCCGCAAGCCCGCCCGGGCCTATTCGATGTGGCTGTAGACTTCGAACAGCGGCAGGTACATCGAGATCACGATGAAGCCGACCATTCCGCCGATCACGATGATCATGATCGGCTCCAGGATCGAGGTGAGGGCTTTCACCGACGCCTCCACCTGTTCCTCGTAGAACTCGGCGATGCGAGCCGAGCATGTGGTCCAGGGCGCCGGTCTCCTCGCCCACGCCCGACCATGTGCGTGACCATCGCGGGGAAGATCGAAGCCTGGGCCAGGGGCGCGGCGATCGTGCCACCACGCTTGACCGAGGCGATGACGCCGTCCATCGACTCCTCGACCACGGTGTTACCGCCCGTCTTGCCGGTGATCTCGAGCGCCTGCAGCAGCGGGACGCCGGCCGCGGTCAGCGAGGAGAGCGTGCGCGACCAGCGCGCGACACAGCCACCTGCTGGACGATCGAGCCGATCTTCATCGGCACGCGAAGACGTGATGCGATCCCACTGGCGCTTGCCCCACGGCGGTCTTCTTCCACCGCACGAACAGGATGATGCGATGGCCGTGCCGAAGAACAGCGCCCACCAGTAACCGGTGACCACCTTCCGAGAGGAACACCGAGACCTGTGTCAGCTTCGGCAGTTCTCCACCGAACTGCTTGAACACGCCGACGAACACCGGCACCAGGAAGCCCACGAGCGCCATCATCACGCCGACGGCGAAGATGATCACCATCGTCGGGTAGATCATCGCCGATTTGATCTGACGGCGAAGGGCTGCGTCCTTCTGGAGCTGGTCGGCCACCCGCATCAGGGCGTCCTCGAGCACACCGCCCGTCTCCCCCGCCTGCGTCATGGCGACGAACAGCGTGTTGAACACCTTCGGGTGCCGTGCCATCGCGTCGCTGAGTGACAGGCCGGCCTCGACGTCCTTGCGGACCGCCACGATCGTTTCCTTGAGGAACTTGCTCTCGGTCTGCTCCTCGAGCACGTACAGCGCCCGCAGGATGCTCATCCCGGAGGAGATCATGGTCGACAGCTGACGCGAGAAGACGGCGAGTTCGGTCGCCTTCACGCGCTTCATGAAGCCGAATTCGATCTCCCGCGAGCCGTGCTTGTCGGAGATGTCCAGGACGATCAGGCCGCGGGCCTTGAGCTGGTCCGAGACGGCCTGCTTGGACTCCGCCTCGACCTCGCCCTTGGCCTTTCCTCCCGCCAGATCGAGGGCCTTGAAGACGTAGGTGCTCATGGACGTGGCCTACGCGGCCGCCAGCGAGGGCGCCCCGAGCAGTCGCCTGAGCTCCTCCGGCGTGCAGGAACGCGCTTCGGCCATCTTGAGGCCGATCTTGCCTTCGCGCACGAGCCCGGCCAGCGACGTGTCCATCGTCTGCATCCCGACGCTGGCGCCGGTCTGCAGGACGGAGTAGATCTGGTGGGTCTTGCCCTCGCGGATCAGGTTGCGTACGGCCGGCGTGGGCACGAGCACCTCGCAGGCGACCACGCGCCCGGACCCGTCGGAGGTCGGGATCAGCTGCTGGGTCATGATCCCCTGCAGCGCCACGGACAGCTGCACCCGCACCTGGTCCTGCTGCGAGGAGGGAAACACGTCGATGATGCGGTCGACCGTCTGGGCGGTGTCCTGGGTGTGGAGCGTGCCGAACACGAGGTGCCCGGTCTCGGCCGCCGTCAGGGCGGTGCTGATCGTCTCGAGGTCGCGCATCTCGCCGACCAGGATCACGTCGGGGTCCTGGCGCAACGCGGCCTTCAGGGCCGCCCCGAAGCTCTGCGCGTCGGCGCCGAGCTCGCGCTGGTTGACGATGCACTTCTTGTGCCCGTGCAGGAACTCGATCGGGTCCTCGATCGTGAGGATGTGCTCCTCGCGGGTGCTGTTGATCTCGTCGATCATCGCCGCCAGCGAGGTGGACTTGCCGGACCCCGTGGGGCCCGTGACGAGCACGAAGCCGCGCGGCTTGCGCGCCATCTCGTGGACGACCGCGGGCAGCCCGAGGTCGTCGATCGAGCTCAGCCCGAAGGGGATGAGCCTGAAAGCGGCACCGAGCGAGGCGCGCTGGAAGTACGCGTTCACACGGAAGCGGGCGTGGCCGGGGATCGAGTAGGCGAAGTCCAGCTGCCAGTCGGTCTCCAGGCGCTGGCGCTGGTCGCTGGTGAGGATCGAGTAGACGATTTCCCGCGTGTCCGCGGAGGACAGCTTGGGGTACTCGGTGAGCGGGGACAGGCTTCCGCGGACGCGGACGGTGGGGTGGGCCCCGACGCTCAGGTGAAGGTCGGAGGCGCGGCGGTTCACTACCTCCATCAGCAGGTCTGCGAAATCAATGTCCATGGCCCACACATCGGCCCCGGGCTACAGGCCCAGCCCCCCTTTGGACGGCACCTGGACGGATGTCCGAGCAATCGCCTGCCCGCTTCGTGCGTCACCGGGCCCCCGCGAGGTGCGCGCATGCGCCGGCGCAGCGCCCTCATGGCGCCCTCGCACCCATACCGCCGGCGTCGCCTGGACCGGCGCCGCGCGCGGGGGTATCGCAGCCAGCGGCTCAGCCGCTGCCGATGACGCGCGTGATCTCGGCGATCGAGGTCATGCCCTGGCGGACCTTCTCGAGACCGTCGTCGCGCAGCCTCGTCATGCCCGCGCGGACGGCGACGTCGCGAAACGCCTCGGCGGGGCGGCGCTCGAGCGCCAGCGTCTGCAGCTCGGCATCCATCCGCATCACCTCGTAGATGGCGACACGCCCTTTGTAGCCGCTCCCGCCGCAGCGAGGGCACCCGACCGGCTCGTAGGCCTCGAGCTCCATCCTCCCGCTGAAGCCGTTCTCGCGCAGCGCCTCGGCCGGGATGATCGCCCGCTGCTTGCAGTGCTTGCAGAGCATCCTCGCCAGCCGCTGCGCGACCACGCAGTCCAGCGCCGAGGCCACCAGGAACGGCTCCACTCCCATCTCAACCAGCCTGGTGATCGTCGAGGGCGCGTCGTTGGTGTGCAGCGTGGAGAGCACGAGGTGCCCCGTGAGGGCCGACTCGACCGCCATCTTGGCGGTCTCGCGGTCCCTGATCTCCCCCACCATGATCACGTCGGGATCGGCACGGACGATGGCCCGCAGGCCGGCCGAGAAGGTGAGGCCCGCCTTCGGCGCCACCTGCAGCTGGGTGATGCCGTCGACTTCGTACTCGACGGGATCCTCGACCGTGATGATGTTCTTCTCGGGAGTGTTCAAGAGCGCGAGGGCCGCGTACAGCGTGGTCGACTTTCCCGGAGCCCGTCGGCCCGGTGACGAGCACCGCGCCGTGGGTCTCGCGGCAGGCCCTTTCGAAGCGCTCGCGGTCGACCGGGCCCATGCCCAGCTTGTCGAGCTCGAACATCACGTTCGACTTGTCCAGGATGCGCATCACGACGCCCTCGCCGTGGACGCTGGGAAGGGTCACCACACGCAGGTCGACGTGCCTGCCGTCGACCGACAGGCCGACGCGGCCGTCCTGGGGCATGCGCCGCTCGGCGATGTCGAGGTCGGCCATGATCTTGATGCGCGAGACGACCCCGCCGGCCATCTTGCGGGGCACGGTGGTGATGTCCTGGAGCACTCCGTCGATGCGGAAGCGGACGCGGATTTCGCGGTTCTCGGGAGCCAGGTGGAGATCCGAGGCGCCCCGCTCCACGGCCTGGGCCACGAGCCGGTTGACGAGCTTGACGACGGGCGCATCCTCGGATCCGTCGTGCAGGGCGACGACCTCGGCTCCGTCGCTCTCGGCCTCCTCCTCGACCTGGCCCTCGACCACGTCCTCGAGCCGGTTCAGGCGCGAGATCAGCGAGGCGATGTCTTCCGGCGGGGCGACCGCGACGCGGACGTCGTAGCCGGTCATGATCGCCATGTCGTCGATCGCGAGCACGTTCGACGGATCCGCCATCGCGACCAGCAGCGTGTGCTCGTCGGCGAACGCCACCGGGATCGCTCCGTGGCGCCTTGCGACCGAGATGCCGATCAGGTTGGCCGCGGACATGTCGACCGAGAAGGAGGCGAGATCGAGGTGTTCGAGGCCATAGCGCTCGGCCAGCGCCCGAGCGAGGCCGTCCTGGGTCAGGGCGCCGCTCTCGAGCAGCAGCCGCTCCGGGGCCGTGCCCGAGTTGCGTGCGACCTCGAGGGCTTCGTCCACGGCCGTGCGCGAGGCCAGGCCGAGCTCGACGATCACGTCGGTCAAGAAGCGCCGTTTCCCGCCACCGCGCGAGGCCTTGGAAGGCGAGGGGGCCCCGTCGGCGGAGCCCTTGCCGGCGGCTGATGCCTTGGAGGCAGCGGCGGGCTGCTCGTCTTCGTCGGGCTCCGTGCCCTCGAGCTCGACCTCGACCTCGTCGGGCGTGGCCACCGACACGACCGGTTCGTGCTCCTCCGCCGCGCCCGTGTCGGGGTCCACCAACTCCACCTCGGGGTCGTGGGTCTTCGGCTCAGCCACGAAGGCCGCCCTGCTCGAGTGTCGGGCGCCGGTCGCGTTCAGTCGCGGGCAGCCCGCTGCATGAGCTCCCTGGGCGCGGTGCGCCCCGTCCACAGCTCGAGACTGAGGGCTCCCTGGGCGACGAGCACGTCGAGCCCGTCGACGGTATGTGCGCCGTGAGCCCTCGCTGCGGCGAGCAGCTCTGTTCCTCCCGGGCTGTAGGCGAGATCCACGACATAGGTGTACCTACCGACCTGATCGAACTTCAGCTCGACTTGGTTGAGTAGTGGGTGGCCGGGTGGCCGAGGGTTCGAGCGGCGTTTCGCGCGCCGGGGCCCCCTCCGCGCCCTCGCGGGGCAGCTCCAGAGCGGTGCAGTTGACCAGCAGATCAGCCGGCCGAGGGCGCTCGACGGGCGTGGCGCCGAGCTCCCGGGCTAGCGCCACGGCACGCTCAGCGGTGCGATTCCACACCCACACCTCGGCGGCTCCGGCCCGCAGCAGGGCCCACACGACCGCCCGCGCGCTGCCGCCGGCGCCGAGAACCTGGGCGCTCATGCCGCGGGGCGAGACGCCGAGCGCCTCCAATACACCCGGAGCATCCGTGTTCGCAGCCGCGATCCCGCCCTCGGGGGTGAACGTGAGCGTGTTGGCGGCCCCGATCTCGCGGGCCTCGACGCTGGCGCTGCTCGCGAGCTCGAGCGCCGCCTGCTTGTGCGGGATCGTGACGTTGGCGCCGAGAAAGCCCGCCGCGGGCAGCGCGCGGACGGTCTCGGCGAACAGCTCGGGCGGGACCGGCAGGCGCTGGTAGCGCCATCCGGCAAGGCCGAGGTGGGCCAGGGCGGCGTTCTGCATCGCCGGCGAGCGGCTGTGGGCGACGGGCCACCCGAGCACGCCGAGACGGACGCTCACTTGTGCCTGCACACCGGGGGCTGCCCGCCGTTGGCGGCGACCGCGGCCTGGTAGGCGGCTGCATCGGCTTCGAACTGCGCCGCGGTGACCGAGAACACGTGCTCGCCGCAGCCGTCGGCTCCGGCCACGTAATACATGTAGGCGACGTGGGCGGGATGGGCGGCCGCGTGCAGCGACGCCAGCCCCGGGTTCGAGATCGGCGTCGGCGGCAGTCCTTTGTGGGTGCGGGTGTTGTAGGGCGAGTCGATCTGCAGGTCCGCCCGTGTCAGTTCGCCGCTCAGCGTCGGCTTCCCTCGGGCGAGCTCGAGGGCGTAGTAGATGCTCGCATCGACGCCGATCGGCATCCCCGCCGCCAGCCGGTTGAGGATCACGGCGGCGATCTTGGGACGATCGCCTGCGAGCAGCGCCTCACGCTCGATCAGGGAGGCGATGATCAGCAGCTGGTAGGCGGTGAGGTGGAGAGCACGGGCGCGGGCATCGAGGCTGTGACCCACTTTTTCGGAGAAGGCCACCAGCTGGTCTTCGACCAGACGGCTGACGGAGTCCCCGACATAGATTTCGTAGGTCGCGGGGAACAGGAAGCCTTCGAGGTTCGGGGTGCCTGCCGGGGCGCCGTACGTGGCCGGGTTCAGCAGCGGCGAGGAGCGGGAGGCGTCGAGGTAGCTGCCCCTGAGACCGTCGCGGGCGGCAATACGGGCGATCTGCAGCCGCGTGGACCCCTCGGGGATCACGACCTTGACGATCCTCGGTGTGGTCGCCGCGGGATGGCTGTGCCGGCGGGAGGTGAGCAGCGCGACCGCAGCCCCCAACACCGCCGCGATGGCCATCAGCAGAATCAGCCGGCGTAGGCGCGGGTCGCGCCGGCGGCGCCGATCTCGCGCCGGCGGGTGCCGCCGGGACGGACGCTCGCGCTGCCCACGCGGCTGCGAGGGCCCTGGTCGTTCCACGCCGGACAAGGGGCCAATGACCTTAACGGCCGCTGCACCCGGCCCGCGGAAGGACGCGCTGTGCGCCGGGATCGCCGGCCGGCGGGAGGCCGCGCGTGCCAGCGGCGCCGTGGCCGTCGCTATCGCGGCCCCGAGGCCAGCCAGTCCTCGAGCAGATGGGCGGCCGCGCGAGAGTCCTCGGCGGCCCGCGAGTCGCCGCTCAGGCGCTGGGCCATCCTGGTGGTGAAGCGCTCGTCGTGGAGCTGCACGGGCACCGCCTCGCCGAGGCGTCCCGCGAGGCGCTCGGCGAAGGCGCGGGTCTCGCGGGTCTGGTCGGTATCGGATCCATCGAGACCCAGCGGGAGCCCCACGAGCACGAGCTGGGCCTCGCGCTCGGTGGCCAGCGTCCTCAGCCTCGCCAGCCCGCGGCGGGTCCCCGGCTGGGTGACCGGCTCCAGGGGGGTCACGATCGTGCCCGTCGGATCGCTGATGGCACAGCCGCAGCGGGCGCTGCCGTAGTCGAGCGCCAGCACCCGCACCGTCTACCGCGCTCCGGGGGCCGCGCACCGCGCCCACCACGGCCGGCCGCGGCGGCCCATCAGCTTCCGAGCGCCTCGACGATCGCTCGCCGTGCGCTGCTCAGGGCCTCCTCGATGCGCTCGGGATCACGTCCTCCGGCCTGGGCGATCGTGTCGCGCCCGCCGCCGCCGCCCCCCACCTCGGCGGCCGCCACCTTCACGAGCTGCCCGGCCTTCAGGCCCCGCTCGACCAGCCCGGGGGCGACGCTGGCGACCAGGCTGACGCGCCCCTCGCCGGGGGCGGCCAGCACGATCACCCCGTCCCCGAGGCGACCCTTGACGCGGTCGAGCACCTCGAGCAGGCTCTTCTGGTCGGGCGCCTGGGTGCTGGCCAGCAGCACGCGTGCGCCGTCGAGGTCCTCGGCTCCCGCCAGCAGCTGCTCGATGTCCGTCCCGCCCGCAGCCGGCTCCTTGCGGGCGGCGCGCTCGAGCTCCTTGCGGCTCTTGAGCACGGCGCGCAGTGCCTCGGGCGCGTCCTCGGGCCGCGAGCGCAGCTCCGAGACCATCTCGGCCAGCAGGCCGTCGTGGGCGCGCAGCAGCTCCACCGCCGGCGGGCCGCTGAGTGCCTCGATGCGCCGCACGTTCGCCGAGCTGGAGGTCTCGCTGAGGATCCGGAAGGCTCCGATCTCCGCCGTACCCCGGACGTGGGTGCCACCGCACAGCTCGCGCGAGTACTCGCCCTCGCCGATCTGGACCATCCGCACGATGTCGCCGTACTTCTCCCCGAACAGCGCCATCGCCCCCAGCCGCTTGGCCTCGTCGAGGGTGGTCGTGATCGGGCGCACGGGGTCGTTGCGGTAGATCCACTCGTTGACCAGGCCCTCGACGTCGCGCAGCTCCTCGCGCGACAACGCGGCCCCGTGGCTGAAGTCGAAGCGCAGCTTGTCCGGTCCGACGTAGGAGCCGGCCTGGCGCACGTGCGTGCCGAGCACCCGCTGCAGCGCCGCCTGCAGCAGGTGGGTCGCCGTGTGATTGCACTCGGTGGCACGCCTGGCGCGGGCGTCCACGCGTGCCAGCACGGGCTCGCCCTCGGCCAGGGTGCCCCGCTCCACGACCACGCTCAGGGCCTGGTCGTCCCCGAGCCTGAAGACGTCCTCGACCCGCGCGCGGCAATCCCCGCTCTCGCATTCGATCGTGCCGACGTCGGCGACCTGGCCGCCACCGGGGGCATAGAAGGGCGACTCCGCGAGCTTGACCAGGAATCGCCCGGCACCGTTGCCCCCCGGGCCGGCCGCGGCGCCGTTGCCCGCGGAACCCTCCGCGCCGGGGGCTTCCTCGCCGGCCGCTGCGGGGCCGGCCGCGGGAAGGCTCTGCAGCGCGGCCACGGTGGTCGGCTGCTCGGTCGTCTCATAGCCGGTGAAGGTCGTCAGCGAGGAGCCGCCGCCGGCGAACGCGCTGGCGGCCTCACGTGCGCGGGTGGAGTCGCTCGCCCCGGCGCTCGCCCGCGTGCCGGCCCGGCCGCGCTCGCGCTGCGCGTCCATCAGCTCCTCGAAGTCGCCCTCGATCGTGAGGCCCTCCTCGGCGAGCAGCTCACGGGTCATGTCGTATGGCAGCCCGAAGGTGTCGTGCAGGCGGAAGACGACCTCGGCCGAGAGGGCGCTGCCGCCCTCGGAGCGCACCCGCTCGACCTCCTCCTCCAGCGTCTGGGTGCCCTGGTCGAGGGTCCGCCCGAAGCTCTGCTCCTCGGCGGCGAGCCACATGTCGATCACGTCGGCCTGCTCGAGCAGCTCTGGGTAGGCGCCGCCCATCAGCTCGCTCACCCGCTGGCCGTAGCGGACCATGAAGCCGGGCGCGAGCTCGAGCACCCGTCCCTGGTGGATCGCGCGGCGCATGACCCGCCGCAGCACGTAGCCGCGGTCCTCGTTGGAGGGCACCACCCCGTCGGCGATCAGGAACGTGCAGGCACGGGCGTGGTCGGCGAGGATCCGCAGTGCGCGGTCGCTCGTGAAGTCCGCCCCGTAGCTCGCCCCCGACAGGACCTCGCCGAGTTCGATCAGCGGCATGAACTGGTCGGTCTCGAAGACCGACGGCTTGTCCTGCAGGATCGCGGCCATGCGGTTGAGGCCCATGCCGGTGTCGATGTTGTTCGCCGGCAGCGGCCGCAGCTCACTCCCGGCCCCGTTCTGCGCCGGACGCTGGTCGTACTGCATGAACACCAGGTTCCAGTACTCCAGGAAGCGCTCCGTGTCCCCGCCGGGGCGGTCGCTGTCGGGGCCGTACACGGGCCCCCGATCCAGATACAGCTCCGAGCAGGGGCCGCATGGGCCCGTGGGGCCGGCCTGCCAGAAGTTCTCCGAGCGGGGACACAGCACGATCCGCTCGCGGGGCATCCCCAGCTCGACCCAGCACTCGATCGCCTCCTCGTCGGGGCCGAGGCCGAGCTCGTCGTCGCCTTCGAAGACCGTCACCCAGATGTCCTGCTCGCGGAAGCCGAAGACCTCGCGCGAGAGCTCCCACGCGAACGCGATCGCCTCGCGCTTGAAGTAGTCGCCGAAGGAGAAGTTGCCGAGCATCTCAAAGAACGTGAGGTGTCTGGCGGTGTTGCCGACGTTGTCGATGTCGACCGTGCGAAAGACCTTCTGGCAGTCGGTCAGGCGCGGCGCGGGCGGCACCTCCTGGCCGAGGAAGTAGGGCTTCAACGGGTGCATCCCGGCGACCGTCAGCAGCGCCGAAGGGTCGTGGGCGGAGGGCACCAGCGAGGCCGAGGGGATGCGGCGGTGACCGCGCTCCTCGAAGAAGCTCAGGTACCGCTCACGGATCTCGTCCGAGGTCATCACCCTCAGGATCTTAGGTGTGGCCTGCGCTCAGCGGTGGGAGGCGATCGTGGCGTGCCCCACGACCTGCTCGCCGGCATACAGGCAGGCGATCTGTCCCGGCGCCGTGCGCTCCATCGAGCGCTCGAGCCGCACGAGGCCGTCGCGGTGCTCGCCCGGCGAGGGGCTGCCGTCGAGGCGGCAGGGGTGCAGCCTGCCGTGGGCGCGCACGCGCACCCCGTCCACGCGGCCGCCCTCGCGCAGCAGCTTCAGCTCCCGCAAGGGAAGCTCGTCGATCAGCAGCGCCGGCCGGGGACCGACCGTGACCGTGTTCGTGGCCGGGTCGGTGTCGAGCACGTACAGGGGCCCGGCACCGGAGAGGCCGAGCCCGTGTCGCTGGCCGACGGTCAGCAGGTGACGCCCGGGGTGCTCGCCGAGCTGCACGCCCTGCTCGTCGGTGATCGGCCCGGGTCGCCGCCCGAGGTCGGCGTGGCGGAGCAGAAAGCGCTCCTGGCCGGTGCCGGCGAGGAAGCACAGGTCCTGGGAGTCGCGGCGGCGCGCCACCGACAGCCCGGAGCGCTCGGCCAGCGCGCGCACCTCGGTCTTCTCCATCGCGCCGAGGGGGAAGCGCATCCTCGCCAGCGAGGTCGCCGACAGGGCACTCAGCACGTAGCTCTGGTCCTTGCGGGCGTCGCTGGCCATCTGCAGCAGCCCCTCGTCGCTGACGCGCGCGTAGTGCCCGGTGGCGAGCGCCTGCGCCCCGAGACGCTCGGCGAGCTCGAGCATCGCGTCGAGCCGCACGTGCCCGTTGCAGGCGACGCATGGGTTCGGCGTGAGCCCCTCTCGGTGGGCCTGCAGCCAGCCGTCCACGACCCCGGCCCGGAACTCCTCGCGCAGGTCGATCGAGAAGTGGGGAATCCCGAGCTCGTGCGCCAGGGCCCTGGCCCCTCTGACGGCCTGGGCCGAGCAGCAGCTGAGCTCGCCGTCCCCCTCCGGGTCCGACCACAGCTCGAGCGTCACGGCGACCGCGTCCTCGCCCGCGTCGCTCACCAGCAGCGCCGCCACGGCGCTGTCGACACCGCCGCTCATCGCCACGAGCGTCCGCCCGCGATGTGGCGGCAGCGGCGGACAGGCGCGGGCCGCGGCTCCGAGCGCGCGGTGCATCGCGTCGGCCGCGAGCTCGGCCGCGTGCATCTTGGCGGGCGAGAGGCCGCCGAGCTCGCAGGCGATCTCATCGGCTCCCAGCCGTGCGGCGTGCAGCAGGCCCGTCCCTCGCAGCAGGCTCACGCAGGCGCTGCCGGCGGCGACCATCGCCCCGCAGCCGCTGGCGTCGAAACCGGCGTCCCCGATCAGTGCTCCATCCTCGCCGTCTTCCAACGCCAGCGAGATACGTACGAGGTCGCCGCAGGCGGCCCCGCCGGCGGCGCCGGTGAAGGCTCCCGGCGGCGTGTGGCCACGCCCCAGGGGACCTTCGAGATGGGTGATGAGCTGCTCGCTGTGGTGTCCCACCCGAGCGAGTTTAGGCGTCAGCCGACGCGGACTTCCTTGATCGCCTGTTCGATCGAGAACGTGTCCTGCAAGCCCGTGAGCGAGTCGGTGCGATGCGGGCCGATGATCAGGATCGTGGGCGTGCCGTAGACCGGCATCTGGCGCGTGATGGCACCGTAGGAGGCGACGTTCTGGGCGCTGCTTTCGAACACGTCCACGCCCTTGCGGCTGCCGCCGACGGAGTGGACCTGGCCGTGGACGGCGCGGTCGTTGGATCCGGCCGGGTTCCAGAACAGCAGCAGCGCGACCTTGCCGTGCTGGACGGCGGCTTCGACTTCCTTCTGGCCGCTGGGAGCGCCGACCGTGGCGGCCCCGGTGGTGGTGGGGGCGCTGTGGTGGGTGGACGGCGCCGGGGCCGCATGCGTCGTGGTCGTCTTGGTGGTGGTCCTGGTGACCGTCTTGGTGGGCGTGGTCGCGGTGGCGTGGGTGGTCGTGACGTGGGTCGTCGTCTTCACGTGTGTCGTGGCCGGCTTGGAAGCATGCGTGGCGGGGGTGGTCGAGGTGCCTGCCCCGTGTGTCGTGGAGGAGCCCGTGGAGCCGGAACCGGCGCTCGCCGAGCCGCTTTCGGCGGGGGTCGTCGAGGTCGCCTGGGCCGACTTTTGTTCGACCTGGTGGGCGGACTTTTCGGATGTGGTGACGGCGCCGTGGGCCTTTTCGATGTCCTTTGTCAGCCCTTCGACACCCGGTGCCGAGCCGTGGTAGACGTGGCTGGAGGAGCCGCTCGAGCCGGAGCTGGGCTGGGAGGAGGCGCTCGGCGCCGACGAGGAGGCCGACGAGCCGCCGCTGGAGCTCGAGTGGTGGCCGAAGGCGACGAACCAGGTTGCCGCGGCAAGTACTAGGACGACCAGAGCGATCTGGTACGGGCGGGAGATCTGCTGCATCGCCACCCTTTTCGGCAGTTCGCGGACGAAAGTTGAACGGTGGTTGCAGCCTTGGACGAGGCCCCGTCCTCCGCGGCTACCCTGACGCCCGTTTCGGGCACCCCTCGGGGAGCGCTCTCAGAGGGCGTGGTGGCCGCGCAAGACCGCGTGCACGACGGCGTCGATCGCCACCGGCTCCTGCCGGCCCTGCTGCATGTCTTTGAGCACCGTCTGGGAGCTGCCCACGATCGCCACATACAGCGCGCCGATCGAGTTCGCGTGCGAGAGCTGGCCCTTCAGCGAGCGGCCGGCGAGATCCATCTGTGCCGACAGCCCTGCCCCGCGCGCCTGCGTGAGCAGGCCGAAGGCGCCCGCCCGTGCCGCCGGGGAGCGGTCCTCGAGCGCCACGAACAGCTCCACCGGTGCGGGTGCGGCCGGCGGTACCTCGCCGGCGAGCAGGATCCGCTCCACGCCGGCGGCCCAGCCGACGCCCGGGGTCGCGGGGCCGCCGAGCTCCGCCACCAGGCGGTCGTAGCGTCCGCCGCCCCCCACCCCACTCTGGGCGCCGAGCGCGTCCGAGGTGAACTCGAACACGGTGCGGGTGTAGTAGTCGAGGCCGCGCACCAGCGTGGGATCGACCTCGTAGGGGACGCCGGCCGCGTCGAGCAGGGAGCGGACCTCCGCGAAGTGCTCGGCGTCATCCTGGTCCAGCTGGTCGAGCAGCAGGGGCGCCTTCTCCATCACCGCGCGGGTGCCGGGGTGTTCGGAGTCGAACGCCCGCAGGGGGTTCAGATCGATGCGGGCCCGGACCTCATCCGAGAGCTGGCCCTCGTTGGCGCGCAGGTAGGACGCCAGGCTCTCGCGGTAGGCGCCGCGGCTCTCGGGGCTGCCCAGGCTCGACAGGCGCAGCCGCACCTGGCGCACGCCGAGCGAGCTCAGGAGGGTGCTGGCAAGGGTGATCGACTCGGCGTCGAGAGCGGCGTCGTCGGAGCCCAGGGCCTCGGCCCCCACCTGCCAGAACTGCCGGTGTCGCCCCGCCTGGGCCCGCTCGTGGCGGAAGAAGCTCGACAGGTACCACAGCTTCACCGGCTGGCGGCGCTTGTGCATGCCGTGTTCGACGTAGGCGCGGCAGATTGGGGCGGTGCCCTCGGGGCGCAGGGTCAGCTCGCGCCCGCCGGCATCCTCGAAGCTGAACATCTCCTTGCGCACGATGTCGCTGGAGGCACCCACGCCGCGGGCGAACAGCTCGGTGGACTCGAAGGTCGGGGTCTCGATGCGTTCGTAGCCCGCCGGCTCGAGGATCGCCCGTGCGCGGGACTCGAGTGCGGTCCGCGCGGACGCCTGCTCGCCGAGCACGTCGAATGTGCCCCGCGGGGCTTTGATCTTGGGGGCGCTCAACGGGCGGGGGCGCTCGGGCCCGCCGCTGGTGCGGCCACCGGGACCCTCTCGCGGAGCTCCGCCAGGAACGGGTTCGTGTCGCGCTCCCGCTGCAGGGTGGTGACGCCCATGTGACCCGGGTAGACCACCGTCTCACCGGGGAAGCGGGCCAGCAGGGTGCCGATCGAACGCTCCAGCGTGGGCCAGTCGCCGCCCGGGAGGTCCACCCTTCCGACGGAGCCCTGGAAGAGGACGTCGCCGGACAGCAGGAGGCCGGGGATCGCGTACGTGAGGTGGCCCGGACTGTGGCCCGGCGTGAACAGGACCTCGACATCCAGGCCCGCGAGCTGCAGGCGCTCCCCACCGGCGAGGGTGTGGTCGGCCTCGTAGCTCTCGAAGGGGCCGAAGCCGGGCGGCACCCAGCGCATCACATCCGAGAGCACGGGACGCTCGATCTCGGGGCAGTACACGGGCGCACCGGTGGCGCGGGCGACGGGCGCGACGGCCCCGATGTGGTCGAAGTGGCAGTGCGTGAGCAGGATCGCCTCGAGCTCGACGCCGAGTGCGTCGACCGCCTCCAGCAGACGCTCGGGCTCGTCGCCGGGATCGATCATCACCGCCGACCGCGAGCCGGCGTCGGCGCGCACGATGTAGGAGTTCTCCTGGACCGGCCCGACCGTGAAGGAGCGCACGTCGGGAGCGCTCACGACCCGGCTCCCCGGCGGACCTCCGCGGCGGAGGCTTTGCGGCGGCGACGGCGCTCATACACCCATTTGTCGGTGTAGTAGCTGATCGGGATGTACATCACGAGCACGATCGGGAAGAGGGCGAAGGCCTGTGCCGTCTGGTGCAGCAGCAGGATCACGATCGCGACCATGAGGATGGCGGCGACCATCGCGCGCACGAAGGCGCCGCTCCAGGTCGGCGGGCGGTCGCGGCGGTCCTGCGGCTCCTGACGGGCCTTGGCGGAAGGTGCGGCGCCCTTCTTCTCGGCCGCGGTCGGCTTGCGGCCCGTGCGCCCGCGCGACTCGACGACGCCGGCGGCGTTGCCGCGGTGCTTGGTGTTGCGCTTTCTGCGCGTCTGTGCCATCGCTGGCTAGGAGCGTAGTGCCTTCGCGGGCGGGTGGGCGCATGAGTCAGCCCTGGAGTGCGGCCTCAGGCGTCCAACGCGTTCTCGATCAGGTGGCGGGCGGGATCGAATCCGGGCATCGGCACATCCTCGGGGAAGCCCTCCATGGCGGCGCGAGGTGCGAGCCCGACGAGCTCGGCCTCGGCAACCGGCGCCTGGCGTGCCACCGCGGCCACGACCTCGGCGAGGGGCAGCTCGAGCGGGCGCTCGACGTTGACGGACACCTGCGCGCCCCTTCCCTCCAGCAGCACGCCGATCGCGCGCACGCCGGGGAGGCCATTGGTCCCGCCCTCGCGGATCGAAGCCGCCACCGTGCGCGCCAGGTCGAGGCCGGCCCCTCCTGCGCAGCAGCAGGTTGAACGCGACCAGCGGCTCCCTGGCCGCCACCAGGGTGGCCCCGGCCCGCGGATGGAGCGTGCGCGGGCCGAAGTCGGGGACGAGGCGCTCGCCCGCTGTCGCTCATGCGCCGGGCCAGGCCCGCGACCCCTCCCCGGCGCAGCTGCGCGCGCGAACGCTGGGCGCGTCCCTCGGAGGCCGTCAGCTCCCCGTAGAGGAAGACCGGCACGGCGAGCTCCTCGGCGATGCGGTCGGCCAGCACGAGCGCCTGCGCGCACGCCTCGCCTCGCCTGTCGCGGGTCCAGGTAGACGACCGGGGCGACGTCGAGCGCGCCGACATGGGGGTGCTGACCGGCCTGTGGGTGCCCCTCCCCCGCCGGCCCCATCACGTCGATCTCCTCGACGGCCACCGCCGCGGCCCGCAGGATCGCGTCGCCGACCTCGCCGGGCGACGCCGCAAGCGTGAACACCGAGCGGTTGTGGTCGGTGTCGCTGTGGGCGTCCAGCAGCCGCACCGCCGCCTGCTCCCTCCAGCGCCCGCTCGAGCGCTTCGATGACGGCGGGATCACGACCCTCGGAGAAGTTCGGTACGCCCAGGAGGGGCAGCTCGGCCATCGCCCGAGCGAGGCTATCCAGACCGCGGGCCGGCGGGCCTCGACGCCCTGCAATGCCCGGAAGGCGTGCGATACGCTCGCCTGCCCCCGCCGGAGTAGCTCAGCTGGTTAGAGCAGCGGAATCATAATCCGCGTGTCGGGGGTTCGAGTCCCTCCTCCGGCACTAGAGAAAGCCCAAGGGGTCGAGTGGCGCTGGGGTGTCTGCGTGCCCCACAACGTGCTGCTCTGAGCGGGATACTGGGCGGGCGGTGGCTGAGGAGTCCACGACAGCCGACCTGGTGGTGCGACAGCGGCAGGCGGTCGAGGCTGGCGGTCGTCGTGACTGGGATGTGGCCATGACCTTCTACGCCCCCGATGCAGTCTGGGATGCGTCGGCTACGGGGATTGGCACCTTCGAAGGTGCGGCGGCCGTTCGCAGGTTCTTTGAGGACTGGGTGGGCGCCTACGAGGAGTATGGGCATGAGATCGTGGAGAGCTGGGACCTCGGCAATGGGATCGTGTTTACGGTGCTCGACATCGACGGTTGCCTTGCTGGCAGCACAACCCGTGTGCAGGAAAGATGGTCCTGGACCGCCACTTGGGTAGAGGGCAAGTGCGAGCGTGTCGTGGTGCGCAGCGACATCGACGAAGCCCGTCCTGCCGCCGAACGCCTCGCTGAGGAACGGGGGTAGGCGGTGTCGCAGGACATCGTTGAGCTGGTCTGGCAGGTGCCGCAGGCATGGAACCACGGCGGGGTGGACGCCATGCTTGGGTACCTCGACCCTAACGTCGAGTGGCACGCGCCCGGAGAGTCGATGGAGCCAGGGGTCTACCGTGGCCGCGACGGCGTGCGCGACTACATCGGTCGGCTTGGGGAGGTCTTCCCCGACCGACATGCAGAACCCCTCGCGGTCATCGACGTCGATGATGAGCGTGTCATCTTGGTTGTCCGCATCGGAGCACGGATGCCGCATTCCGGGCAGGAGATCACCGCTGACTGGGCGTGGCTGATCACAGTCGGCGCTAACAACAAGGCGATCCGCGTCGAGATCTTCACCGACAGATCCCAAGCCCTCAAAGCCGTGGCGCTGGAGGAATAGGCCGTGTCGGAGAACCTGGACCTCGTGCGCTCCATCTGCGAAGACTGGAGGCGCGGCGACTACAGCTCCGTCGACTGGGCACACCCCGAAATCAACTTCGTGGTCGCCGACGGGCCAGTACCGGACAGCGCGAAGGGACTGGCCGGAATGGCGGCGGCGTATCGCCGTTTCCTCAGCACCTGGGATGGCTTTCGCACCGAACCGGAGGAGTACCGCGAGATCGATAACGAGCGCGTGCTCGTGTATGTCCGAGACCAGGGGCGCGGCAAGACACTAGCGGGATGGAGATCGGCCAGATCATGGGAACCCAGGACGGGGCGATCCTGTTCGTGCGCGATTCGAAGGTGGTCCGGCTCGTCAACTACTGGGACCGCGACCGCGCCCTCGCCGATCTCGGCCTGGAGGAGTAGGTACGGCTGTCTCAGGAGAACGTGGAGATCGTCGCACGCGTGTTTCGCGGATACGACGATCGGGACCTCGAAAGCATCCTCGACCATGTCCATCCCGATGTTGAAATCGACTATTCGAACTCCAGCGCACCGGATGCGTCCGTTTATCACGGCATCGCGGCCTGTCGTGCCTTCGTGCAGGGCCGGTACGACTATTTCGAGCAGACCGGATTTGTCGCGGCCGAACTGATCGACGCTCCTCCAGACGCGGTCATCGCGGTTGGGAACCTGCGCGCGACGGGGCGAGCAAGTGGCGTCACGATTGAGGCCCCGAACACCACCCTCTGGACTCTCGGTGATGGAAAGGTGCTCCGAATCAAGCTTTACCAGAGCAGAGCCGAGGCCCTCCAGGCGGCTGGCCTGTCGGAGTAGGCGATGTCCAAGCCGGCGCGTCCACGTCTATGGAAACGCACCTCAACGCCATCTTGACGAAGGGACTATGCTCCGCTCATCCCGACGGCTGGGGCGCCGGGGACACACGGGATCGAGGAGGGCTGAGGGGATGGCCGGAAGGCGGTGGGCGCGTCGCTGTGGTGTGACGCTTCCTGGTGGCGTTTTGGGAGCGGCGGTGATCGCCGCGACGATCTTCGGAGCCTGTGCCGCCGTCGCTGACGCCGGCGGATCGCGCTCCGGGGCAGCCAAGCTGGCGGCCCTGGTGGAACAGGGATCGAAGCTGAGCGCCACGGGCGAGGTGGACCACGGGGCGTTCGGCTACGCGGTCGCCCTGTCCGGGGACGGATCGACCGCGATCGTCGGGGCCCCTCAGGACAAGCACGGCGCCGGCGCGGTGTGGGTGTTCACCCGCTCCGGGTCCACGTGGACCCCGCAGGGCGGCAAGATCACCGCCACCGGAGAGGTGGGGCACGGCTACTTCGGTATCAGCGTCGCGCTCTCCGCCGACGGCAACACCGCACTCATCGGCAGCCCCAAAGACGGCAAGGGCGAAGGCGCCGCGTACGTCCTCACACGTTCAGGTGAAACCTGGACCCAGCGGGCACGGCTGGTCGGGATCGAAGAGGTCGGCCACGCCAACTTCGGGCGGCGGGTCTCCCTCTCCTCCGACGGGCAGACCGCGCTGATGGGCGGGTATGCGGACGGCGAAAATGCCGGCGCTGCGTGGGTCTTCGTCCGCTCGGGCGAAAGCTGGACGCCAGCAGGGCCCGAAGCTGACCGGCTCCGGTGAGACCGGCGCGGGCCAGTTCGGCGGAGACGTGGCGCTGTCCGGCAACGGGGAAACCGCCCTGATCGGCGGACCGACCGACAACGGCGCCGCCGGTGCCGTCTGGTTCTACGCCAGATCGGGTGACGAATGGACGCCCCAGGGCGGCAAGCTGACCCCGACCGGCGAGGTGGGCGCGGCGGAATTCGGACGCAGCGTGTCGGTCTCCGACGCGGGCGCCACAGCCCTGATCGGCGGACCCACGGACAGCAACGACCTCGGGGCGGCGTGGATCTTCACCTTCGACGGGGAAGGCTGGGGCCAGTCCTCCAAGCTCGCCGTCACCGCCACCAAGGGACACCCCGACTTCGGCCGCGACGTGGCGCTGTCCGGAAACGGTCAGACCGCTCTCATCGGTGCTCCCAAAGCAAAGGTGGGTGCGGGCGGCGCGGCCTGGGTGTTCAACTTCCAGGGCGGGCTGTGGACCCCCCAGACGGCACCGCTCAGCGGCGGCGCCGAGACCAAGCGCGCCGACTTCGCCAGGAGCGTTGCCCTGTCGGACGACGGCGCCACCGCGCTCGTGGGCGGCCCCAAAGACCACAAGTTCGGCGCCGCCTGGACCTACGGGGAATAAGACCCCGCTCGAGGTCCGAAAGCGGGAAACTGATCTGACCCCGATCGACTGGAGGTCACGATGAGCAGCCAGACCGCAGCCAAGCGATCCGACGCCGCCGCCATCGGCACGCTCGCCGAGCTGCTGCACGAGACGGCCGAACACCACGACCACTACGAGAAGACCCACGAGCCGCACAACTGGTGGGACTGGTACGCGGCCTACCTCGACGCCCGCCAACACGGAGACGACCCGCACACGGCGGTAGCGGCCGCCAACCGCTACATGGACGACGTCAAGCATGTCCGCGCCACCTAGCGAGCCACCGGACGGGGACAAGGACGCGCCGTCCCAGCGGCTGGTGGTTGTGGCGGCGGCCTCCAATGAGCCGGAAGCGGAACTGATCCGCCAGCGTCTGGAGGCCGAGGGGATCTCGGCGATCGTCCAGCGCACGATCGGCAGCGCGGAATGGGGATCCTCCGGGTCGCGCTACGTGTACGTGCAGGCCGGTGAGCTCGAGCGGGCGCGGGCGCTCCTGGGGGTCGAGCAAGCGCCGTCGTGAGCTCGCCGAGCAGTGGCCGCGGACGGTCTAAAGTCGTCTCATGGCAGGTGCGCCGGATTTCTCTGGTCCTGGCCCCTGGTCACTGCCCGTCGGCGGGTACGTGGTCGAGGAACTGGACCTGAGCTATCCGGCCGTCCTCGTTGCGCGCGAGCCACGAAGCCGCAGACAGCTGACGGTGCAGCTGAACCTTCCCTTCGCCTTCTCCGACGAGCGCGGCGCCAAGCGGGAGATCAGCCTGGACGACCACCCCGGCAGCGAGCCGGCCGGCCACGGCGCTGTCTACTACGGACCCCGCGAGCTGATGCCACTGCTCTCGCCCCTGCGGACGCTCACCGGCGACGTCATCGACTACGCCACCGTGTGGCCGACCTCGGAGCTCCAGATCGAGACCTGGAGCGGGCGCACCGTCACCGTGTCCGCCAACGACGGCGGCGAATGGGAGGTCATCGGCCCGGGCTTCTACATCGTCGGCGTGTTCGGCGAGCCCACGATCTGGACCGGCGGGGTGTGGCAGCAGTGAGCACCGCGCGCCGGCAGCCGCAGCACTGACCGCGGGCGGGCGGCCGCACCCACCGGCCGCCCTCCGCGCACCGCCCGTTGCTAGTGGACCACCACCTTGCCCACCATCCCTTCCGACACGTGGATGGTGCAGCGGTAGGAGAAGCTGCCCTTGTGCGTGAAGCGGACCGTGAACGATCCGTGGCCCTGCGTGTGGGAGTGGAAATGCGCTGCGGTGACGTTGTGTTCGACGCCGCCGTCGCGCCACGCCCAGGTGACGCTGTCGCCCCTGTTGACGTTCAGCGTGGACGGATGAAAGCGCGTGTTCTGCAGCGTGACGATGTGCGTGCGGGCCGTGTGGCCGCTGCTGGCCAGAGCTGCCGCGGGTGCCGCGATCGCGCCACAGAGCGCCAGCGCGAGCGCCGCACGCCGCACGGTGCGGGCGCGTACCGCGCGCTTGCTTGTGGGGGACATGGGTCTCCTTCCGGGCTCGTCTCGGGGGAAGTGGCGGGGAGCCTCTCGCTCGACCATCTTTCCACTAAGACTCCGTCCGCCGCGCAACCTTTCACCCGCCGGCGTGGTGCGGTGCACCTCGCATCCGCCAGCTACAGTCCATCCGTCATGTGCTCGCCGCGAGCACTCATAGTGGGGGTCTGATGCCGTCGCTGGACCCAGCATCGCTGCCTCAACACACCGACCGTCTGTTCCGGGCCGCGTGGGCTCTCACGGGCTCGCGCGAGGATGCCCAGGATCTCGTCCAGGAGACCTTTGCCCGCGTGCTGGCCCGCCCTCGCGTCCTGCACGGCCAGGACGAGCTCGCGTATCTGCTGAGGGTGCTGCGCAACACCTTTCTCACGCAGCGACGCACCGCCTCGCGCAGGCCGCAGATCTCCGCCACCGAGCTCGACGACATCGAACCGGTCGACCCACGCACGGGTGCCCGCCCCGAGCAGGCCGTGGAGACCCGCGAGCTCATCTCCCGCATCGCCGCCCTGTCGGAGGATCACCGCCTGGCGCTCGTTGCCGTCGATGTCCTGGGACTCTCCTATCGTGAGGCCGCACGGGCCCTGCGCACGCGCGAGGCCACGATCGCCACCCGCGTGTTCCGCGCCCGGCAACGCGTCGCAAAGGACCTCGGCGAGGGCGTAACGGCCCCGAAACGGCCCCAGCAAGCGCCCAACGAGCGCGGCAATTCCACACCCGAGAGCGGACCAAAGTCCGAGGGCGGGAATAGGAAGGGGTCTTCAGGAGTCTTTACAACCGAAGGACCACGATCATGAGACGCAGAAAGACAGAGGCACGGATCGCCCGAGAGGCTGACGGCACCTTGCCGGAGCCCGCGCGCCGGGAGCTGGCTGCGCAGGTCGAAGCCTCCCCGGAGCTGGCCGGCGAGCTCGAGCTTCAGGGGCAGGCCCTCTCCCTCATGCGCCAGCTGGACACCGAGCAGGCGCCACCCGCGTTGCACGCGAGCGTCCAGTCGCTGCTCGCAGCCGAGCCGGCGCCGCAGCCGCGTGCCGGGCGCGCCTGGCGGCTCGCGCCGGTGGCGGCGATGGCCGTCCTGGTGATCGCGCTCGCAGCCGTGCTGCTGTCCGGCGGCTCCTCGAGCGCGCCGACCGTCAACCAGGCCGCACTGTTGGCGCTACGCGAGCCCACCCAGCCCGCACCCCCGGAGAGCCCCGACCGTCGCGCGGCGCTGCAGCGGGGCGTCGACGGGATCTCCTTCCCCTATTGGCGCCACACCCTCGGATGGAGCACCACCGGCGCCCGCAGCGACCACTTCGCGGGCCACTCCGCGACGACGGTCTTCTACACGGGCCCGAACGCCTCGGGCGGCACCGCGAGGGTCGGCTACACGATCCTCTCCGGAGGCGCCCTGCCGCTGCCGAAGGGCACGACCGTTGAGCACCGCGGGGTGCGCTACTACGTGCTCAACGACCACGGCGCAACGGTCGTGACCTGGCGCCGCGAAGGTCACACGTGCATCCTCGCGGCTCGCGGGGTCGCCCCGCGGACCCTCCTGCACCTCGCCGCCTGGGCCTGAGCGCCCGCTGGGTTCAGCCCGTGCGCAGGCGTACCGTCAGGCTGCGGTGCGCGGAGCCGGCGCCGGGGGCGCTGAGGGTGAGGCGCACCAGCAGCTTGAGCCGGCCGTGGCGGTGCAGGACGCGCTGGGCGCGCGAGTTGATCGCGACCGTGAAGGCCACCCGGCCGGCGTGAAGATGGGTCCGGGTCAGGCTGCCCACCGGCGTCGCGGAGCCGGTCTTGGAGATCTGACCCGCGGCGGCCAGCAGCTGGACCACCAGCCGCGACCCCCCGGAGGGCACCAGCACCGTCCCGTGCACGCTCTTGCCGTGCTGCACCCCTGAGACCGACACCGCCGCTCCCGACAGCGACAGGTGGGCGCCGCCCGCGGCGCCCGGCGAGCCGGGGGCGCCCGAACCGCCCTGCGGGCTGCCGCCCGTGCCTTCCGGGGAGCCGGGATTGGTGGCGGGGCCGGTGGTGGTGGTCGGGGTCGTTTTCGTGGTCGGGCCCGTTTTGGTGGTCGTCCCCGTGGTGCCGGTCGTGGTCGTCGTGCCGGTGGTGGTCGTCGTGGTGGTGCCCGACGACGAGACGACCACGGTGCCCGTCATGCCCGCGTGGACCGTGCAGAAGAAGTCGTAGGTGCCCGCGGCGGAGAAGCTGCAGCTGCCTTCCCAGTTGGTCTGGCCGCTTTCGGGGGTGCCCGTGCAGGCCGGTTTTTCGGGACCGGACAGCCATTTGAGGCTGTGGGACAGCGTGCTGGAGGCGTTCTTGAAGGTCACGCTGCCACCGGCCCCGATGGTCACTTCCTTGGGCGACCACATCTTCGATTCGAGCCCGTTGATGGTGGGGGTGCTCCCGGCGCTGGTGGCAAGCGCCGGCAGCCCCCCGAGGGCCGCGCCGAGCACGGCGACGAGCGGCAGGTAGCGTGCTCGTGGGCCCACGCTTATCCGGACTCCGCCCGCGGGCCGATCCTTCCCGTGACCCCGGCCTCCTGCTGAGAGCTACCCCGGCCTCCCCGATTCGGCCTCTTCGACGGCGTGCGCGAGCGCCCGCCGGCCGTCCTGCAGGACCGGCTCGCCGTGGGAGACGAGGACCCGCTCCAGCGGCAGCTCGAGCAGGGCCGCGAGCAGCGTCGCAAGGCCCCGCCTGTCCACGCTGACGTCTTCCAGCCAGCTGTCCGGGCACACCGCCAGGCGCCCCTCTCCGGCCCCGAGCAGGCTGTCGCCCGGGACCAGGGCCCCGGCGCCGGGCAGCCAGAAGACGATCTCCCCGGCGCCCTTGAGCCAACGGCCGCTGACGCCCTGGGGGATCTCGTTCCATGCCGGCGAGCCCGAGCGGCCGGCCGGGTCGTCTCGGCGTTCGGGTACGTAGCGCCGCGCCAGCTCATCGCGATCACGCCGGTGCCAGCGGACCGTCGTGAGGATGCTCACCTGCCGGCCCTCCAGACGGGCGTCCAGCCACGCCAGGAAGGGCTCGCGCCCCTCAGCCGGGATCAGCGGGTCGATCAGCACCGCCCGCTCCTCGAGCTCGTAGAGGACGCATCCCACCATCTGCGGCCAGTCCTCCTGCGGCTCCCACTCCGGGTGGGCCGCCTCCCAGCGAAACAGTCCCGGAGCGATCTCCGCGGGATCCATCGCGGCAGCATCCCAGACGCCGTGGCGGCGATCCTCGCGGCCTCCCGGCCGGGGCTCTGCCGGCGCCGTCGGGCGAGCGCCTAGCCGTATTCGCGGTAGGCGCTGACCCAGGCGCGGGCGCTCAGCAGCTGCGCCCGCGCAAGCGTCATCTGCCCCCTGCACACGAGCCGGTTGAGGGTCCGCTCGAGATGGTCCTTGGGATTCAGGTAGAAGCCCGCGCGGCTCGCGTAGTCGGGCTCCGGCCAGAGGTTCCGGGGGTCGTTGACGGCCCCGCCGAGCTCGAGCGCCACGAGGTGGTCGTACTCGTACGCCGACGGCCTTGCGGAGATCCCGTAGGAGCGCATGTTGGCGAGCTTCTCGGGCTCGGTCACGGACTCCGGCGGACGCACGGTCGAGGTCCAGCCGGCCGAGCAGATGGTCGAGCCGATCGAGCGCTGGGTCACAGCGGGGTTCAGCGCCCCCGGCGTGCAGCGGGCATCGGGCAGCGCGAACAGCCCGCTGCCGCGTGTGTGACAGCTGCCCGCCGCCGGCTGGGGCTGCACCTGCGATCCGGAGGCGTGCGAGTAGGCGAGCCCACCGGCGCTCGCGGCCCCTGCGAGCAGCAGGGCCAGGCGCCCTACCAGCAGGGCTGGAATTTCTTGCCCTTGAGCGCGAGCGCGAAGCGGGCGCCCATGAAGCCGCGGGACTGGTCGGCAGCGCAGAACTTCTTCGTGGCGAGGTGGTACTCGGCGTTCAACACCGGCTTGCCCGCCGCGATGTAGGGAGTGAAGGCTTCACATTCCTTGTACTGGTTGCACTGCTCGGTCAGGGCCCCGTCGAAGTAGCCCTCGAGTTCGGGCGTCTGCTGGGGATCGTTCTTCTGCAGCACCGCCATCCCCAGCGAGTGCACCTCTTCGGCGACCCACTCGTTATAGGTCAGCTGCTCGGCCGCGGTGAGGGGAAAGCCGCTGTTGTTTTCGAAGCCTTCGATGTTGTCGGGCTCGACCGCGTCGAAGCCCTTTTCGCGGCACATTTCGAAGCGCCGGGCCATGATCGGCTCGACCACTTCGAGCTGGCGTATGTCGAGCCACTTCTCCCCGGGCCAGCCGTTGCCGTGACCCAGAACCGAGGCCGGGAACGAGCCGTAGTCGGGACGGAAGTTCTCCGCCGTGCCCACGTCGATGTAACAGATCACGTGCTTGCCGAGGGCGTGCAGCGCGCTCACCTGTGCGGCTGCGGTTTCGAAGCCGTCGATGTCGTAGGCGGCCACGGGCTGGCTGTTTGAGACCTTGCCCTGGAGCTGCCAATACCAGGTCAGCTGGGCCGGCGGTGTCCAGTGCGGGGGCACGTCGGCGGCGATCCCGGGCGCGGCGGCCGCGGTCGCGGCGGACAACCCGGCGAACACCACCAGGCAGCCGATGATCGCTCTCAGCGGACGGGCCGGCACGGCGAGCCACATGTTATTCGCTGGCCTTCCAGCCCCTCTCAGGAACTTCTCAGCAACCACAGAGGCTACGCTCATTCCAAGCCGCGAGCCTGAGAGCACTTCAAGAGTGCCGAGCGGGAGGATCTAGTGAGCACGATCGACACATCCACCGGCGCGAGCCCCGCGATCACGGACTCCCCGGCGAACGGCGGGGCACCCGCCCAGGGCACCGGCCAGCGCATCCTGGTGGTCGACGACGAGGAGAACATCGTCGAGGTGATCACGATGGCGCTGCGCTTCCAGGGCTTCTCCGTGGAGCAGGCCTCGACCGGACAGGGCGCGCTGTCGGCGGTGACCCGCTTCAAACCCCACCTGATGGTCCTCGACGTGATGTTGCCCGACATGGAGGGCTTCGAGGTGGCAAGGCGTCTCGGGGCCCAGCGCGCCGGGGTCCCGATCATCTTCCTCACCGCCCGCGACACCACCGAGGACAAGGTCCGCGGGCTCAGCGGGGGCGGCGACGACTACATGACCAAGCCGTTCAGCCTCGAGGAGCTCGTGGCTCGCATCCGCACGATCCTCAGGCGCAGCGGCCAGGCCGCGCCGGAGACGGGCAGGCTCGTGTTCGAGGACCTCGAGATGGACGAGGAGTCACGCGAGGTGACGCGCGCCGGGCGCCAGATCTCGCTGACCGCCACCGAATACCGGCTGCTGCGCTACCTGATGCTGAACCCCCGCCGCGTGCTCACCCGCGCCCAGCTGCTCGACCACGTCTGGAACTACGACTTCGGCGGCGACGGGCGCGTGCTCGAGACGTACGTCAGCTACCTGCGCAAGAAGCTCGACGCCGACGGTCCCTCGCTGATCCGAACGGTCCGTGGCGTCGGCTACGCGCTGCAGGCCCCGAAACCCTGATGTCATCGCTGCGTGCTCGCGTGCTGGCCAGCCTGCTGGTGCTGGCGGGCGCGGGCCTGCTGGCGCTCGCGGCGGTCACCTACACCGAGCAGCGCTCGTTCCTCGAAGGGCGCCTGGACCAGCAGGTGCGCTTCGCCGTGCCGCTGATCCATGGAACCCTCAGCCGCTCTGCCCAGGGGCCGCTCGGCGAGCACTTCGGCGTTCCCGGGACGACCACCGGCAGCGGCGCGTTCGGTCCCCCGATCGTCTCACCCGGCGCCGGCGGCGCGCCCGGCGGGCCGCGCGGTACGGGTGCGGGCGGGCCGCGAGCCGACCTGCAGCCGGGCACCTACGGCGAGCTGCGCGATGCCTCCGGCAAGGTGCTGCGCCACGTCTTCATCACCTTCGGCCAGCGCACGCCGGCCGCTCCCAAGCTCCCGGCGCACGTCCCCGTGGGCAAGCTCTTCACCGTCGGCTCGGTCGGCTCCTCCGGGTCGCGGTACCGCGTGTACGCCAGCCGCGATGTCGACAACGGCGGCCTCACGATCGCCGCCGTGCCGACCAGCGAAGTCCAGCAGACCCTCCACCACCTGCTGCTGGTCGAGGCGCTCGTGATCGCCGCCGTGCTGCTGACGCTGGCGATCGTCGGCTCGCTGGTCGTGCGTCTCGGGCTGCGCCCCCTGGACCGCATGGAGGCGACCGCGGGCAAGATCGCGGGCGGCGACCTGTCACACCGCGTGAGCCCCGCCAACGACGCCACCGAGGTCGGACGTCTCGGGCTGGCGCTGAACGCGATGCTCGACCGTCTCGAGGAGGCCTTCCAACAGCGCGAGGCCAGCGAGGCCCGGCTGCGGAAGTTCCTGGCCGACGCCTCGCACGAGCTGCGCACGCCGCTGGCCTCGATCCGCGGATACGCCGAGCTGTTCCGGATGGGCGCCACTGCCGACCCCGCCGCGACGGAGAAAGCGATGCGCCGGATCGAGGAAGAGGCCGCCCGGATGGGGGTGCTGGTCGAGGACCTGCTGGCACTCGCCCGCCTGGACCGCCCGCCCGAGTCATGAGCACGAGCTGGTCCACTTCTCCAAGCTCGCCAACGACGCCGTTGCCGACGCCCGCGCCGTGGCACCCGACCGCACCATCACGCTCGACGCCGAGCCCGACGCATGCGTCGTCGGCGACCCGCTGCAACTGCGCCAGGTGCTCGCGAACCTGCTCCGCAACGCGCTCACCCACACCCCCGCCTCCAGCCCCGTGGAGGTGGCGGTGAGCGAGCACGACGATGCCGTGACGCTGTCGGTGCGCGACCACGGCCCGGGGCTCCCCACCGACTCTCCCGAGCAGCTGTTCGAGCGCTTCTGGCGCGCCGCTCCCGGACGCGAGCGCGGCCGCGGCGGAGCCGGGCTCGGGCTCGCGATCACGCGCGCGGTGGTGGAGGCCCACGGCGGCTCGATCAGCGCCCGCCAGGCCAGCGGCGGAGGCGCGGAATTCCTCGTGCGCCTGCCAGCCGAGCGGGCGCCACGGGCGGCCGAGGCCGCGCCCGCCTGAGCGCGATGCGGGCGCTCGTGCAGAGGGTCAGTGAGGCGTCGGTCAGCGTCGACGGCGCGACGGTGGGCGCGATCGGCGACGGGCTGCTGGTGCTGCTCGGCATCTCCGTCGAGGACGACGAGCAGGCCGCGGAGCGGCTGGCGAGGAAGGTCCGCGCGCTGCGCATCTTCCCCGACGGCGAGGGACGCATGAACGAGCCCCTGGGCGAGCGCGAGATCCTCTGCGTGAGCCAGTTCACGCTCTACGGCGACACCCGGCGGGGCAACCGCCCGAGCTTCGTCGCCGCCGCCCCGCGGCGAGCGGGCCGAGCCGCTGTATGAGCTGCTTCTGCCGAGCTCACCGGCGCCCGCCGCGGCGTCTTCGGCGCCTACATGCAGGTCGACCTGGTCAACGACGGGCCCGTGACCCTGCTGCTCGAGTCCTAGCCGCCGCGCCCTGCCGCTGCGCTGCCGCCGCGCCCGGCCCAGCGCTGGGCCCAGCCGTGCGAGCGGCTCCAGCAGGGCCAGCAGCTCGCGCCCCTCGTCGCGTCAGCGCGTAGCCCTCCTCGGCGAGCGTCACGATTCCCGCCTCGCGCAGCTCCTGCAGGCGCTGGCTGAGCACGCTCGAGGACATCCCCGCGCAACGCTCCTGCAGCACCCGGAAGGTCAGCGGCGCGTCTCTCAGCTCCCAGATCACGCGCAGCGCCCAGCGCCGTCCGAGCAGGTCGAGCAGCGCCATCACGGGGCGCCCGCTCCTCGACCCGCGCACCGGCGCGCCGGGCTTGGGAGGCCGTTCCGGAGCTCACGGACGCCCGCTTCGCAAATCGAAGCAAAACTCGTTATGCTGCGAAAACAAAAGCAACGAGGATGGGAGTCTAGATGAGCCAAGCACCCCGCATAGAGCCCGTGCAGGAGCCCTACTCGGAGGACATCGCCGAGCGATGCTCGCCAGGTGGATGCCGCCCGGCTCCGGCGTCGAGCCGCTGCGCCTGTTCCGCACGCTCGCAGTGCACGAACAGCTGGCCGGCCGCATGCGCCCGCTCGGCGCAGGCATCCTCGGCTCGCACGCGCTGGTGGAACCCCGCCTGCGTGAGGTCGCGATCGCGCGCACCTGCGCGCTCACCGGCGCCGGCTACGAGTGGGGCGTGCACGCCGTCGCCTTCGCGCGGCCGCTCGGCCTCAGCGACGAGCAGCTGCGCTCGACCGTCCACGGCGGCCCCGAGGATCCCTGCTGGGACGAGCGCGAGGCGGCCGTGATGGCGCTCGCCGACGAGCTGCACCACACGAGCACGATCGGCGATCAGCTGTGGCAGAGGCTCGGCGCCCTGTTCGAGCAGGCCGCAGGTACTGGAGCTGATCGTGACCTGCGGCTACTACCACGTGATCGCCTACGTCTGCAACGGAGCCGCCGTCCAGCACGAGGAGTGGGCCGAGCCGTTCCCGCCTCCCGGGGCCGCGACGTGCTAGACCCCGCCCGATGGCCAGCGGCGCGGATCCACCGACCGGACGCGCGCCACGGCCACCGCCGCAAGATCTGGATCGCGCTGCTCGCGGTCGCGGTCGCGGGCCTGGTCGCCTTCGCGCTCTCGCGGCTGAACCTCAGTCGCGCCGGGCACGCCCTGATCACCGCCACCCCCGGCTGGATCGCGCTCTCGCTGCTGCTGATGGGTGCCTCGCTCGTGCTGCGCTCGGTCTCCTGGCAGCAGGTGCTCCGGGCGGCCCTCCCGGACAGCGTGATCCGCTGGGCGCCGGTCGATGCGCGCGACGATGATCGGCGTGATGGCCTCGGCGGTGTTCCCGGGCCGGATCGGCGAGCCCACGCGCGTGGTCGTGATCACGCGCCACTCGCGGGGCCCGAGGGCGCGCCTGCTCGCCGTGGTCGCGGGCACCGTCTTCTCCCAGACGCTGATCAACCTGCTCGCGCTCGCGATCCTCGCGGCCGTCACGTTCTCCGGGTGCGCCGCTGCTCAACGGCAAGGCCGCGGGCGTGATCACCGCGTCGCCGTGCCGGTCGCGGTGGCGATGATCGTCGTCTTCGGGCCCCGCCTGCTGGCGCTCGCCCAGCGCTCGAGCTGGGAGCGCCTGCGGCGCGTCGCCGGCGCGGTCGGAGCGCGCGCCTGCGCCTGGCCCGGCAGGGCCTGCAGGTGTTCGCCCGTCCCCGCCACGGCGGCGGCGCGATCCTCAGCCAGCTGGCCGCCTGGGCGCTGCAGTGGCTGTGCCTGCTACATGATCGTGCTGGCCCTCGGGCTGCAGTCGCAGGCCACCCTGGTGACCGCCGCCGCGGTGCTGCTGGCCGTCAACGTCAGCGCGGTGCTTCCGGCCACCCCCTCGAACGTCGGCGTCTTCCAGGCCGCCTGCCTGGTCGTGCTCGCCGCCTACGGCGTGGGCACGGGCGCGGGCGCTCGCCTACGGGATCATCCTGCAGGCCGTCGAGGTCACCACCGCCCTGCTGCTGGGGGTGCCGGCGCTGCTCGGCGAGGGCCTGCGCTGGCAGGACATCCGCGCCTCGGCCACCGAGCGCGAGCCGACGTCGCTGACGCCGAGGACGCAGCGCGGCGGGCCGACCTCGAGCGAGCTTCGGCCGCCGACGGGCAGGCGTCAGCCGACGAGCGCGCGCAGTGACTGGCGCAGCGAGCGCGTCGTCTGCAGCACCGCCGTGGGCTCGTAGCCGCAGTGCGCCATGCAGTTGTCGCAGCGCGGGTCGCGGCCGCGGCCGTAGGCGTCCCAGTCGGTCGTCTCGATGCAGCTCGCGGTAGGTCTCGGTGTAGCCGTCGGCCATCAGGTAGCAGGGGCGCTGCCAGCCGAACAGCGAGTAGCTGGGGATCCCCCAGGCGGTGCAGTCGAATTCCTCCTTGCCTTCCAGGAAGTCGAGGAACAGGGGGCTGTGGTTGAGCCGCCAGCGCTTGCGCCGGCCGTCCGCGAACGCCTCGCTGAAGAGCCTGCGGGTCTGCTCCACGCCGAGGAAGTGCTCCTGGTCGGGGGCTTTCTCGTAGGCGTAGGCGGGCGAGATCATCATCTCGTCGACGCCGAGGTCGTCGTTGAGGAAGTCGAGCACCTCGCGCACGGTCTTGGCCGAGTCGTGGGTGAAGAAGGTGGTGTTGGTGGTGACCCGGAAGCCCGCCTCCTTGGCGGCCTTGATCGCGCTGACGGCCTTCTCGAACACGCCCTCGCGCTCGACGGAGGCGTCGTGGCGCTCCTGCAGGCCGTCGACGTGGATCGCCCAGGCGAAGTAGGGGCTGGGCTTGAAGTTCTCGAGCTTGCGCTCGAGCAGCAGGGCGTTCGTGCACAGATAGACGAACTTGCGGCGCCGCACGAGCTCGCCTGCGATCTCGTGGATCTCGGGGTGGATCAGCGGCTCCCCGCCCGCTATCGAGACCATCGGCGCGCCGCATTCCTGGACCGCCCCGACCGCCTGGTCGACGGGCATCCTGCGGCGCAGGGTGTGCTCGGGATGCTGGATCTTGCCGCAGCCCGAGCAGGCCAGGTTGCACTGGAACAGCGGCTCCAGCTCCACGATCAGCGGGAAGCGCTCACGTTTGGCGAGCTTCTGGCGTGCCAGGTAGGCACCCATCCGCGCGCTCTGTCTTAGTTTCACCGCCACCTTCGCCGACCTTAGCCGCCCTGAACCATGTCATTAAGGGCGGCCGACACGCGTCCGCAGCGCCCGCGCCGCCCTCAGCGCCCCGAATACCGCGCCGGGGCGCAGCAGCTCGTGTGAGGGGCTGTCCAGGACCACCCTCACGACCCCGAAGGGGCGCTGAGCGGCGGCGGCGGCGAGCCACACCGACTCCATGTCCACGGCGATCGCGCCGCCGGCGTGCAGCTCCGCCCGGCGCTCGCCCAGGGCCAGGCGCGAGACGCACACGATTGGACCACAGCGAACCTTCAGTCCCCGGCCCGTGAGGCGTATCACCAGCTCGTCGCGCAGCACGCAGCTCACCGCGCCCTCGGCGTGTCCTTCGTCGCTCGCCGCGTAGACCTCGTCGGCGACGATCACTTCGCCCGGCACCGAGTCGGCGCCCAGGCCACCGCAGAAGCCGATCACGAGCAGCGACCCCGCCGTCTGCAGGGACATCCCGCGGGCCGCCGCGCGGGCCCGGTTCGGGCCCATCCCGGTGCGCTGCACCACCCTGCCGCGGGCAGCCGCTGGCCACGAGCAGCGCCTCCAGTCGCAGCGGCGCCGCCAGCACGGCTTCGCCGACGCCCGCCGCGCCGGCCGGCACCTCCGCGCCCGGCGTGGTGGCGGCGTCGCCGCCGGGCCCCGCGTCCGCGCTCATCCGCCGGCCAGTGCCGCCGCGGGCTCGGCCGGGCGCCCCTCGAGCTCGGCGATCAGCGCGCCCGCCGCGGCGTGGCCGCTGAGGACCGCGCTCTCGAGCGTGGCCGGCCAGCCGGTGGCGGTCCAGGTCCCCGCCAGTGCCAGACCGGGCAGCGCCAGACCTGCCGGCGGGCGCAGCGAGCCGCTGCCGGGCGCGGCCCGGAAGGTGGCGGCGTGCTCGCGGGTTACGAGGAACAGCTCGAGGCGGGCCTCGCGGGTCCGTGGCAGCAGGGCCCGCAGCGCGGGGACATAGAGCTCGCGGATCTCGTCGACGCTCATCTTCATCTCGCGGGCGGCGCCGGACAGGGACACGGCCAGGTACTGGTGGCCGGCAGGCGCGCCCCCGGCGCGGGTGCGGTCGAACACGTACTGCACCGGCGTCTGCACGCCCGCCGCAAACGGCTCATCGAGCACCGGGCGGTCATACAGCAGGTGCAGGTTGACGATCGGCGAGCTGCCGAGCCCTCGCCACGGGTCGACCCGGGCTCCGAGCAGCGGCTCCAGCAACGAGGCGGCGCGCTCGTGGGGGAGCGCCACCAGCACCGCCTCGGCACTCAGCCCCTCCCCCTCCTCGCCCTCGCGGCCGCTGCCTCCGAGCAGCTCGAAGCCGTTCGCGCCGCGCGCCAGCCCGCGGGCTCGCCAGCCGAGCCGCACGCGCACACCGGCGTCGGCGAGGGCCCGCTCGGCGGGCCGGCCGAGGGTGTCGGCAAGGGTGTGCTCGTGAAAGCCGATGTCCCCCGCCTCCGCGCTCTGCAGCAACCCCGTCTGGAACACGAACGCGCCCTGCTCCAGCGAGGCCTCGCTGGCGGGGAGGTTCAGCGTGGGCAGGGCGATCAGGTCCCACAGCGAGGCGATCGCGCGCCGGCTCTGGCCGTGGCGGGCCAGCCACTGGCCGAGGCTCAGCCCCTCGAGCGCGTGCGCACGGGCGGGCGAGAGGCGCATCAGCCCCAGCGCCGCCCGCACCGACGCCAGGCGCTCGCGCAGCGGCAGGTGGCGATAGCGGGCGAGCCCGGCCGCGAGATGCAGGGGCGGGCGCAGCGAGTTGCGGCGCAGGAGGTAGGGCTCGTGGCCGGGGCGCAGCACCGGGATCTCCAGGCGCGGCTGGACGCGGACGAGCGCCTCGCTGCCGAGGCGGGCCAGCAGCGAGCGGTAGGCGCCGCAGCAGCGCAGGAAGACGTGCTGGCCGTTGTCCATCTCGAGGCCCTCGCGGGACACCGAGTAGGCCGCCCCACCGAGCCTCGGGCGCACCTCCACGAGCGTCACCTCGGCACCCCGGGCGGCCAGGTCGAGTGCCGCCGTGATCCCGGCCAGGCCGCCCCCCACCACGACCACGCGCGCGGCGCTCACGAGCCCGCCCCCGCCAGCGCGCGGGCCGCGACCCACGCCTTCTCGCGCGTGGACAACGACACACGTTCGCGCAGCACGCGCCCGGGGTCTCCTTCGATGCGCGCCAGCAGCCGGTGATAGATGCCCGCCATCGCGCGCACGCAGGCGGCGCTGCGGCGGTCGAGCAGCGGCACGAGCTGCATCCCGCGCTCGAACCACTGCTGTGCGCGGTCGGCCTCGAAGCGAACCAGCGAGCGCAGGTGCTCGAGCTCTGCGGCGCTCGCGCCCGGCCTCCCGGCACCGGCTGCGCCCGCCAGGGCGGCGAGCCGCGCCGGCAGCTCGGCGAGCGGGACCCCGTCGGCCAGGCCGAAGCGCCGCAGGTCCTCCCCGGGCAGGTACACCCGTCCGTTCTGCGCATCCTCGCGGACGTCCCGCAGGATGTTCGTCAGCTGCAACGCCACGCCGAGGTCGTCGGCCAGCGTGTCGGCCGTGAGCGCGCCCTCGGCGGCCGGCCGCGAGCCGAAGATCGACAGGCACACGCGCCCGACCGCCCCGGCCACGCGACGGCAGTAGACGACCAGCTCCTCGAAGGTCTCATAGCGCGTTTCGCGTACGTCCATGCGCACGCCCTCGATCAGCTCCTGCAGCGCCCCCGCCGGGATCGCGAAGCGCGCGCTCGCGTCTTCAAGCGCGACCATCACGGGGTCCCCCCCGGGCCCGCCCGCGCCCAGCTCGCGCAGCTGCCCTTCGGCGCGCTCGAGGCCGGCCAGCTTCTGCTCGTCGGGGAGCTCGCCGTCGCCGATGTCGTCGATCCGGCGGGCGAAGGCGTAGGCGGCGCACAGGGCCCGCCGGCGATCGGGGGCCAGCAGGCGGATGCCGTAGTAGAAGTTGGCCGCCTGCTCGCGGGTTATCGCCTCGCAGCGGGCGTAGCTGTCGGACAGCTCGCTCATCTCGGGGAGCGTCCGGGACGCCCGGCGAGCGTCCGCGCGAGCGTGCCCAGGAACAGCCCGTGCCCCGCCCGTGGCGTGCCCGCCAGCACGTCGTGGCCCGCCCGTTCGATCGCCACCAGAGCCGCCAGCCCGCCGGCGATGAAGCCCGCGACGGCGAAGCCGGCCCGCCGCGGCAGCGCCCCCACCAGCGCCCGGCCGCCCCACAGCAGGCCCCGGGCCCGTGCCACCTCGAAGGCGACGGCGGCGCGCAGCGCCGCAGAAGCGCTGTCGGCGTGCACGTCCTGCTCGCCGGCGCCGAAGCGTGCGAGGTCCTCCAGCGGTAGGTAGACCCGTCCGGAGTCGCGGTCCTCGGCCACGTCCTGGAGGTGCTCGGCGAGTTGCAGGCCGGTGCAGATCGAGTCCGACAGCCGCACCCGCCACGGGTCGGCGGCGCCGAAGATCCCCAGCACCAGCTCGCCCACCGGGTCGGCCGACAGCCGGCAGTAGCCCTGCAGCTGCTCCCAGGTCTCATAGCGCGAGACGCGCTGGTCGACGCGGTTGGCCTCGATCAACCTGGCGAACGGGTCCCGCGGCAGCGAGCGGGCCCGCAGCACCGGCTGCAGGGACACCAGGATCGGGTGGGTGGCCTCGCCGTGGAAGGCCCGGTCGAGCTCCTGTTCGACCCACTCGAGCGCCCGCATGCGATCGCCCTCGAGCGTGTCGCCGAGCTCGTCCACGAGCCTGGCGAAGCCGTAGACCGCGAGCAGGTCAGAGCGCGCCCGGCGCCCGAGCACCCAACTCGCGACCGGGAAGTTCTCCCCACCCGAGCGCGCCAGCACGTCCGCCGCCGCGGGCACCCCGGCCGGGGTGCCGCTCACCGGCGCGTCCGCTGCCGTCTTCACCCCTCTTGGCGCAGAGCCGTCAGATCGGGGGTCGCGCTCTCGCGCTCGGCGTCCCCGAGCCGCAGGCACCGGCCCAGCGCCATCAACGGGAACGTCAGCCGGTACAGGTGGTAGTTGATGTAGTAGTCGGAGGGGAAGCCGGTGCCGGTGTACTGGGGCTCGTGCCAGCTGCCGTCGGCGCGCTGGGTCGACACCAACCACTCCACGCCCCGCTCGACGGCCTGCGAGCGCTCACCGGCGGCGTGCAGCGCGAGCAGCGCCCAGCCGGTCTGGGAGGCGGTGCTGGGGCCGTGACCGATCCAGCGCGGGTCGTCGTAGGAGCGCGGGTCCTCGCCCCAGCCGCCGTCTTCGTTCTGATGGCGCTCCAACCATCTGATCGCCCGGCCGATGCACGGTGCCGAGGGGCTGACCCCGGCGGCCATCAGCGCGGGCACCGCGGCCCCGGTCCCGTACACGTGGTTGACGCCCCAGCGCCCGAACCACGAGCCGTCAGGCTCCTGGCTGTCGAGCAGCCAGCGCACCCCGCGGCGGCTGGCCGGGCGATCGCGCAGCCCGAGCGAGGCGAACATCTCGACCGCGTGGGCGGTGACGTCGGCGCTCGGCTCGTCGATCACCTCGCCGAAGTCCAGGAAGGGCAGCTCGCGGGCCATCGTGAGCGTGTTGTCGGCGTCGAACGCGCCCCAGCCGCCGCTGCGGCTCTGCATCCCCTCGAGCCACTCCACGGCCCGTTCCACGGCGCCGTCGATGCGCGCCGCCAGCTCTCCCGCGGCGGCGCTGCCGTTCTGGGCCGCGTTGGCCGCGTGGTGGGCGTGGGCGGCGCGCGCCACACGCTGCAGGGCGAGCACCACCTCGGCGGTGTCGTCGACGTCGGGGTAGTTGTCGTTGGCGAACTCGAAGGCCCAGCCGCCCGGGCGCAGCTGCGGGCGTGCGACCGACCAGTCACCGGTGCCCGTGACCTCCTCGGCCAGCAGCCACTCGGCGCCCCGGACCATTGCCGGGTGCTCTCCCGCGAGCCCGGCGTCGCTCAGCGCGAGCATCACGAGGGCCGTGTCCCAGACCGGCGACTGGCAGGCTTCCAGGCGCCGCGAGGGACCGGCGGGGGCACCCACCTCGTGGCGGTCGTCACGGTCCTCGATCATGAACCGCTCGATCCCCTCCAGGCCGCGCTTCATGACCGGGTGATCGAGCGGGTAGCCGCCGAGGTGAAGGGCGATCAGCGAGTAGACCCACGGCGGCTGGATCCCGCCCCACGAACCGTCGGCCTCCTGGCGGCGCACGATCCAGTGTTCGGCCCGCTCCATCGCCAGACGCCGCAGCGGGCGCAGCGGGGCCAGCTCGTAGGCGCGGATCGCGCGGTCGAGGTGACGCAGGAGGCGTGCGCGGGTGCTGGGGGCGGCGGGCTCGTCCGAGGCCGCCACGGGGGCGATCAGCTCATCCAGGCCGAAGCCCAGGGTACGTACCGGCCGGTGGGTTTTGACGAGGCTGAGGGCGACGATCGTCTGGCGGGCCCAGCAGGCGAAGTCGTACACGTTGAGCGGTACCCACGAGGGCAGCAGGATCACCTCTGGGGGCAGCGCCGGCACCCGCTCCCAGGACCACAGTCCGAACAGCGCCAGCCACAGATGCGTGAACACACGCGCGCGCTCGAGGCCGCCCTCGGCCCGTACGAACGCGGACGCGGCCCGCATGTGGGGCTGATCCGCACCGTCGCCGGCCAGGCGCAGGGCCCAGTAGGCCTCGATCGTGGTGGACAGCTCCCCCGGCCCTCCGTAGAAGTTGGCCCAGGTGCCGTCGTCGCGCTGCTGGGAGCGGATCCAGGCGGCCGAGCGTTCGGTCTGTGCCTGCTGGCGGATGCCGAGGAACTCCCGCAGCAGCAGGTCCTCGGCGTCCATCGTCACGTTCGTCTGCAGCTCCCCACGCCACCATCCGCCCTCCTCCTGCAGCGAGAGCAGGTGCTCGATCCCCTGCGCAAGCGCCAGCTGGGCGCGGCCCGTCGCCTCGATGGTCAGCTCCGACATGCGCGGAAAGCTAGATCTTTTTCCCGGCGGAGGGCTCCCGGGCGGGCACTCTCATCAGCAGCATCCTAGGCGGAGAGGCGGGCGTCACCCGGGGACGAGGACCTCAGGGTGGGCGAGCGTGATCACGTGACGGCGAAGGGTCGCCTCGCTGACGAGCCGCGGCACGGGCGAGGTGAAGCGCAGCAGGATCAGCCCGTCGCGGTCCTCACGGCCGGAAAGCACGAAGCCGGGCGCCGGCGGACGGGTCGCGTCATGGCGCAGCGGGGTGTATCCGGTCTCGTCGATTTCGTCCACCAGCACCTTCCTACCCGAGTGCAGGCTTCGTAGGCCTGGGAGGTAGTACTGCAGCGGCGTCTCGCCCAGCTGCACGGTCGTCACGGCACGCGTGCTCGAGGCCGGCCCGATGGCGTGGGCAAGCGAGCGCCAGTTGCCGCGCTGCAGGCGCGGACTGAGGTTCACATCGATCGTGATGGCCAGCGAGGCGAGCACGATCACAGCCCCCACCAGCGCCCCGGCGCGCCCGGTGCGGGGCGAGCCCACGAGCATCGCGATGATGGCGCTCACCGGCAGCATCGCGGCCACCAGGTTGCGTGGCGCGAGGTAGTCGGCGCCGAACACCGCCAGCGCCAGCGGAACCAGGATCCCGGCCGCGGCCAGCAGCAGCATCGCCGCCAGCCCTTCGCGCTCGCGGGCGCTCTCCTCGGCCGGGGCAGCGGCCAGCGCGCGCACCCCGATCACCAATCCGGCGAGCACCGGCAGCGCCACCAGCAGCTCCACCCCGTGCCCGAGCGGAGACCCGGAGTAGCCGGTGAGGTAGTACTGCGGGATCGCCTGCAGGCGGCTCGACAGCGACCAGCGGCCGATCCACTGGGTCCCGTGTCCGCCCTGGGCGATCACGAGCGGCAGCAGCGCCAGCCCCGCCAGCACGAGCGCCGCCCCGGCACCCAGGCCGAGCCTTCGTCGCTCGCCGGGCGCCCGCAGCAGCCACAGGATCATGGCCCCGACCAGGAACACGGCGAAGTAGTGGCTGAGCATCGCCAGCGCGGCGCTGGCCACGAACAGCGCCATCCGCGAGCGCGTGGGAACACGGTCGAAGCGCAGGAAGCAGAGGATCGCCAGCCCGGCCGTGAACACGAACAGCCCGTACGGGCGGGCCTCCTGCGAGTACCACACGTACAGCGGGTTGACGGCCACCAGGGCCGCCAGCAGGGTCGCCGTGCGGCGCCCGGCGAGCTCGCTGCCGATCGCCCAGGCGACCGGCACCAGCGCGATGCCGCACAGCGCCGACGGCAGCCGCAGCGCGATCGCTCCCGTGCCCAGCACCCTCGAGTCGGCCCACGCGATCAGGTACCAGAGGGGCGGGTTGTTCTCGGTGTGGACGACCGAGTGCAGCGTCGAGCCGAGACTCGGGTGCAGGTCCCGCACGACCGTGAAGGCCTCGTCGTACCAGAAGCTCTGCAGGCCGAGCGTGGAGAGTCGCAGCACCGCCGCCAGCAGCGTCAGGGCCGCCAGCGGCCACCAGCGGGCGAGCTCGGCGGCGGCGTCCCGGCTCCTGCCGGCACGGGCCAGCGGCGGGGCGGCGGCGCTCACCGGCGGCAGTACCTCCTGCCGGCCGGCCCGAAGCAGCCATAGCGCTGGCGAACGACATCCTCCGAACGCGGCGGCAGGTACCAGCCACCGCGCACCGGACGCCGCCCGTTGGTGATCGGCCCCCAGATCAGCAGGCAGAGCTGGGTGCGGGCCTTCGGCGCGCCGGGGCTGGTGTTGCCGCACACGACCTCCCGCTTGGTGCTCGGGCCGAGCAGTTGGGTGTCGACCAGGAGGTTCTGGTAGTCGTGGCCGGTGTAGGCCCGCCAGGTGCGCAGGTCGGCGTTCAGGCGGGCGTTGACGCCCTGCTGCCGCGAGAGGTCGTTGACCGTGGCGATGAGCAGGAACACGCCCAGCGCGAGCAGCACGAAGGTCTCGATCCGCCACTGCCTCCCCGAGGATTCGCCCGAGCCCTGCTCGCGCGGGCGCAGCGCCCTCGGCAGGCCCTCGAACAGATCCTCCCGGCCCTCGGGCGCGACCGGCTGCGAGGCCCCGGCGCTCATTTGACGGGTTCCAGCAACGGGGAGATCTGGTGCAGAACGAACAGCGCCTGCACCGCGAGCGTGGCGGCCAGCAGACGCCGGTCACGGACGATCGCGGCCAGCGGCAGCGGCCAGAGGATGTACCAGGCCAGCAGCCACGTGCTGGTGACGGTGATCGCGAGCAGCGTCCATCCCGAGGCGGCGATCCAGTCGTAGCCGCGCCAGGTGCGCCACAGCAGGTACAGCACGATCACCACCAGCGCCCCCTTGAGCAGGTCGTGGTCGACCGGGAACACGCCCGGCTTGCCGAACAGGTGCGCGATCTCTGTCGGGAAGCTGTCGCTGGAGACGAACGCGGCGTCGCGGTTCAGCGCCGAGAACACGTTCACACCGTGGGCGCCGAAGGCCGCGTAGGCGACGATCGCCCCCAGCAGCGCGGCCGCCAGCGTCCCCACCACCGGCGCCAGCCGCCGCCGGGCGATGATCATGAAGGGCAGCAGGGCGGCCACGGTGACCTTGATCAGGGCCCCGGCCACGATCGCCGCCGCGGCCCACGCTTCGCGGGCCGGCGTCACGTCCGGCGCCAACATCAGCGCCACCGCGATCATCATCGCGAAGATCATCAGCAGGTCGTTGTGGGCCCCACCGAGGCCGTAGATCGTGAACAGCGGGTTTGCGCCCACGACCAGCAGGGCCCACGCGGGGTCGAACCCGCGCAGGCGGGCACAGCGCCACAGCAGCGCCAGCGTCCCCACGCTCGCCAGCAGCGCCTCGAGTTTCATCCCCCACAGGGCGCCCGTCACGCCGAGCGGCGCGAGCGGGTAGGACAGCAGCGTGTACAGCGGCCCGTAGGCGGTCTCCACGTGCTTCCAGTCGCGTCCCACGTAGTGGTACACGGGGTCGCCCACGATCGACGCCGGGCCGTGCAGGTAGGGGTTGACGCCGTGCTCGACCCCCATGCGGGCGTAGGCGATGTAGCTGAACACGTCGGTCGACAGCAGCACCGGGCCGACGAAGATGATCAGCTGCAGGGCGCCCACCAGCGCGATCGCCCGCCGCGGGCTCAGCCCGGCCGCGTCGGCCCTGCGGGCGAGGGCCAGCAGCCCGGCGTAGGCGCCGGCGCTCACGAGCAGCGCGATCAGGAAGACGCGGTAGCCGAGCCGCTCGCCGACACCCGACAGCCAGCCGGCGATCTGCGGCGAGCGCGGGATCAGCGCGGAGTGCCCGACGGCCCCGTCGAGCACGATCTCCGCGGTGGCGGCCAGCAGGACCAGCGCGAGGACCGCGGCGAGGGCCTGCGCCCAGCGCCCCGAGCGGATCCGCAGCAGCCCCGTTTCGCCCTGTGCGACGGCGCTCACGAGGCGCGGCGGCTCACAACGCTGTCCACACCGTCTTGGTCTCGAGGTAGGCGTCCAGGCCGTCGCGCCCGTGCTCGCGGCCGATGCCGGAGGCCTTGAAGCCTCCGAACGGGGCCGACGGGTCCGCCAGTCCCCAGGTGTTGACGTACACCATGCCCGCGCGCAGCATCGCCGCGAGCCGGTGGGCGTTGCCCACGTCGCGCGTCCAGATGCCGGCCGCGAGCCCGTATTCGGTGTCGTTGGCGCGCTCGGCGACCTCCTCGAGGGTCGAGTACGGCGAGGCCACGAGCACCGGCCCGAAGATCTCCTCGCGGGAGATCCGCAGCTCGTCGGAGGTGGCGCTGAACAGCGTCGGCGCGACGAAGTAGCCGCCACTGTCGGGCATCGCCGTCTCGCCGCCCGCCAGCAGCTCGGCGCCCTGCTCGCGGCCGGATTCGATGTAGCCGATCACGCGGTCGCGCTGCTCGGCCGAGACGAGCGGCCCGAGCTGGGTCTCGGGGTCCAGCCCCGGCCCCAGCTTGGCCGAGTTGGCCGCGTCCGCCAGGGCGCTGGTGACCTGGTCGAAGCATCTGCTCGGGCACGAACAGCCGCGAGCCGGCGTTGCAGGCCTGTCCGGAGTTGAAGTACAGCGCCTGGAAGGCGCCCTTCACGGCCGCCTCGATGTCGGCGTCGGGCAGGATCACGTTGGGGGACTTGCCGCCGAGCTCGAGCGTGACGCGCTTCAGCGCTTTACCGGTCTTGGCGCCGATCTCGCGGCCGACGACGGTCGAGCCGGTGAAGGCGATCTTCTCGACGCCGGGGCTGTCCACGAGCGCGGCGCCCGTGGTGCCGTCGCCGGTGAGCACGTTGACGACGCCGGGCGGGAAGCCCGCCTCCAGCGCCAGCTCTCCGAGCCGCAGGGCGCTCAGCGGCGTCTGCTCGGCGGGCTTGAGCACGACCGTGCACCCGGCGGCCAGCGCCGGGCCGAGCTTCCAGCAGGCCATCAGCAGGGGGAAGTTCCAGGGGATGATCTGACCGCACACCCCGACCGCTTCGCTGCGCGTGTAGCAGTGCATACCCGGGACCGCCACAGGCAGCACGCTGCCCTCGATCTTCGTGGGCCAGCCGGCGTAGTAGCGCAGGTGGGCGGCCGCGGAGCGGACGTCCACGTAGCGGGCCAGCCCCACCGGCTTGCCGTTGTCGAGCGACTCGATCTCGGCGAGTTCCTGCCCGTTGTCTTCGATCGCCTGCGCGAGGGCGTGCATCAGCTGCTCGCGCCCCGCGGCCGGCATCGTCGACCAGGGACCGGCGAACGCCTCACGAGCGGCGGCCACCGCACGCTCCACGTCCTCGGGGCCGGCGTGGGGTACGTTGGCGATCTCGCGGCCGCTGGCCGGATCCAGGGTCGCGAACGTGCGCCCGTCGGCGGCCTCGGGCCGCTCGGCGCCGATCACCAGGCGTTGGGGCTTGGACAGGAAGGCCCGCGCCGGCTCGCCGAGCGCGTCGGGAAGTGTGGGTGCCGCGGTTGTCGTGCTCATGGCACGGCAGCCTACTCCGCCCGCGGCCCCGGGAAGCGGCGCTATGCGACGGCCGTGGGTGCTCCGCACAAGGACGGCCGCGCGCTAAGCGGCAGCGGCCAGCAGTGGCGCCGGGCGCCCGAGCTCGAAGCCCTGGGCCAGCTCCACGCCGATAGTCCCGCAGGATCGCGATCGTGGGCTGGTCGCCCACGCACTCGGCGACCGTCTCGCTGGCCATGCCGCGTGACGAGCTCGCGCAGTGCCGCAACGATCAGCCGGTCGGTGCGCGAGGAGGGCAGCCGGCGGATGAAGTCGCCGTCGATCTTCAGGAAGCTGAACGGCAGCTCCCGCAGTAGGTGCAGGCCTCCGTAGCCGGCGCCGAAGTCGTCGAGCGCGATCTCGCAGCCCAGCTCGAGCACCGCCGCGCAGAAGCGCCGGGCGCGGTCGATGTCGGGGATCGCAGCGGTCTCGGTGATCTCGAGCACCAGCAGCGAGGGCTCGACCCCGTAGTGATCGAGCATGCGTTCCAGCTCGCCGGCGAGCGAGGGGTCGCTGACCGACAGCGCGGAGATGTTCGCGGCCACCCCGCCCGCGGCCAGCGCGGCGCCTTCGTGTCCGGCCAGCAGTGCGATCACACGATCGAGCACCCAGCGGTCGATCTCGCCGATCATCCCGTGACGCTCGGCCGCGGGCAGGAACTCCGCCGGCGCGCACGAGCCGTCCGTCGGGTTCGTCGGCGAGCCGCAGCAGCGCCTCGTGCCGCACCACGCGGCGGTCGGCGAGCGAGACGATCGGCTGGAAGTGAAGTACGAAGAGGTCCTCCCGCAGCGCCCGGCGCAGGCGCTCGAGGACCCCCTCCGATCCTGTGGCTTTCGTGACTGTGGCCATGGTCCGCCGAGAACACTTCGACGGCGCGGCGGTGTCCCCTGCGCGCTCAGGTGCGCCTGGAGCCGGGCCGCGGACGGCGGGCGCGGTCGGAGATCACCAGCAGCAGCGCGATCAGGACGAAGTTCATCACCACCGACGAGCCGCCGTAGGCGACGAACGGCAGCGTCACGCCGGTCAGCGGGATCACGCGTGTGACGCCGCCGACGATCACGAACACCTGCAGCGCGAGCACGAACGAGAGGCCCGTCGCGAGCAGCTTGGAGAAGGAGTCCCGCGCCATCACGGCTATCGACAGGCCGCGGGCGACGACCAGCAGGTAGACGACCAGCAGGGCGATCGCGCCGGCGAGACCGAGCTCGTTGACGATGACGGCGTAGATCATGTCGCTTTCGGGCACCGGCAGGATCGACGTGCGCCGTGGGCTTCACGCAGCAGCGAGCGGTCGAAGCCGGTGCCGAGCAGGCCCCCGTCGGCCTGGGCGAACAGCGACTGGGCGAGCTGGTAGCTGCCCCCGTACGCGCCGTTTGTACAGCGACGGGTTGAACGGTTCTTCCCAGGCCACCACGCGGGCGTGCACGTGGCTCACGTGCACGGCCACGAACCAGGCCCCGACGGCGAACAGGACCAGCCCGATGAAGGGGAACGAGAACCGGCCCGTGGCGACGTACAGGAGCGCCAGGAAGGCGCCGTAGAACATCAGCGAGGTCCCCAGCTCGCGCGTCAGCAGCAGCGTCGCCATGGCCGCCCCCCAAACGATCAGCATCGGGCCGAACTGCTTCATCGGCGGGATCGTGAGGCCCATCACGCGGCGGCTGGCGGTGACGAGGATCTGGCGGTTGTCGTGCAGGTAGCTGGCCAGGAACACGACGATCGCGACCTTGGCGAGCTCGGCCGGCTGGAAGGTGATGCTGCCGAGGTGGATCGCCAGGTAGGCCCCGTTGACCTGTTGCCCGATCCCCGGCAGGCGCGGCAGCACGGTGGCCAGGATCGCGACGGTGACGATCGTGTAGCGGTAGCGCTCCAGCACCGCGACGCCACGGTCGCGCAGGGCGATGATCGTGGCCGCGAACAGGATCAGGCCGATGACCATCCACTGCGCCTGCTGGCGCGCCAGCACCGGTTCGATGCGGTAGATCATCACGATCCCGAAGCTCGCCAGCACGGCCACCAGCGGGAACAGGTACGGGTCGGCGTCGGGCAGCGAGAAACGGATCACCAGGTGGGCCGCCAGGCACAGGCCCAGGAACAGCAGCCCGTAGCTCAGCGACAGGCTCGAGGCGTGGTTGAGCGTGAGGCTGGTGTCCGCGTGCGGCGTGTTGTCCTGCGTCTGGATGAAGATCGCGGTGAAGCCGGCCGTGACGAGCAGGGCCGACGGGAGCAGGCCCAGGAGCTCCTTGTTGCGAGCGCTGAACACCGCCCGAGGGTAGCCGCCGAAGCGGCCGCTGACGCCGTCATGACCGCTACCCTTGTTCGCGGAGTGCGCCCCTGCCACCACCGGGGCGGGGGGCCTGTCGGTGGTGCCTGTCGGTGCGTCTGCGCGCCAACCATGTCCCAGCAGCCAAACCGAGCCGTACCCGCAGCCAATGGATGACGATCGCCCACCAAAGCTCTGGTTGAGCATGTGGAAGCGCTTCGGCCTGGCGGCCTTCCTGATCGCCGCGCTGGCGGGCACGGCGACCGCCACCTTCGCCCTCAACAAGGCCAGCGAGATCGCCGACCTGGTGTTCCAGAGTCAGATCAAGGGGGCGCCCAAGGGCCTGATCACCGAACAGTACGCCGGCGGCCCCAAGACCTTCCTCGTGCTGGGCACCGACCGCCGGGCGCACTCGACCGACGCTCTGGACCGGGAAAACCCGCCCCACAGCGACACGATCCTGCTGGTGCGCTTCGACCCGAGCCAGGATCAGACGACGCTGCTGTCGATCCCGCGCGACCTGCTGGTCACGATCAAAACCAAGCAAGGCGCCGTCTACGCGAACCAGAAGATCAACGCCGCCTACACGATCGGCAGCAGGCTCGGGGGCACGAGCGAGGGCAGCCTGCTGGCGGCCGAAACGATCAAGCGCGAAGTGTTCCCGTCGCTGAAACTCAACGGCATCGTCGACGTCAACTTCCAGGGCTTCATCCGTCTGGTCGACACGCTCGGCTGCGCCTACGTGAACGTCGACCACCGCTACTACAACCAGAACGTCGGCAGCCCCGAAACCGACTACACGAGCATCAACCTGCAGCCCGGCTACCAGAAGCTCTGTTACGAAAACGCGCTCGACTACGTCCGCTACCGCCACACCGACTCCGACTTCGTGCGGGTCGCCCGCCAGCAGGACTTCCTGCGCGACCTGCGCGAGCAGGTCAACCCGAGCAACATCGAAGGGCAGCTCGACACGGTCGCCAAAGCCGTCGGTCACGCGATCACGACGACGATCCACGCCTCGGCCAGCGACGCTGATCGAACTCGCCAAGCTGATCGCCTTCTCGCAGGGCAAGCCGCTGCGGCAGGTGAAGTTCAAGAGCTCAAACGTCAACGCCGTCATCAACGGAGGCTCGTACGTGACCTCCACGCCCGAGCTCGAGCAGGCCACGCTGGAAGACTTCCTGGGCACGGCCACGAAGAAAGCGAAGGCTCCTCGACACCGAAACCGGCCCACCCGAGCTCCCACCACACCCGCTACCACGCTCACGTGATCTGCGGCCCGCTCGGCCGGGATGGTCCACACCAACGGCGAGAGCGAAGTCGTGAAAGCGGCCCTCGGCCTCCCCTTCCGGGTGCTCTACCCCGCCTACCAGACGGCGCCGTCGAGCCAGGACACGACCGCGCCCCTACGCGCTGCGCGACGAGCACGGCCACCTGCACCAGGCCTACGTCGTCGTCTGGCAGCCAGAACAGGATCGACGGCTACTACGACTTCGAGGGCACCGACTGGGTGAACCCGCCGCTGTTCGCGCACGCCCGCGAACGCAACGATCCACGGGCGGACTACAAACTGGTCAACGACGGCGCCCACATCCACGTGATCGGCTGGCGTCAGGGGAAGGTCCTCTACTGGGTCACGAACACCCTGCTGGAGGACCTCTCGAACGAGCAGATGTGGGTCGTCGCCAAATCCGCCCAGAGCCTGCACTGAGCGCGACGGGTGCCGGCGAGCGGCGCAGACGCGGGCGGCCTCAGGCGTGGGCGGCCTCAGGCGTGGGCACGCGAGCGGCGCCGCCGGCCACACCGCCGGAGCGCTTCAGAGCGCGGCGCGTCCAGCGCTGGTTGACGAGCGCGTCGGCGTGCGCGTTCTGGGCGCGCGGGACGGTGCGGATCGACCAGCGCTCGAAGCGCGCGAAGGCGGCCAGCGCCTCGAGCGTGGAGCGGGCGCATCGCCGCGTTGCTTGACCTTGTAGAGGCCCTGGACCTGCTTGGCGATCAGCTCGGAGTCGCCGACGACCTCGACCTCGCTGGCGCCGAGCTCGGCGGCGTGCGCGAGCCCGAGCAGCAGGGCGCGGTACTCGGCCACGTTGTTGGTGGCCGTGCCGAGCAGCTCGGTGTGCTCGGCGAGCACGGTCCCGGCGGTGTCGGAGATCACGGCTGCGGCGGCGCCGGGCCGGGGTTGCCGCGGGCGCCGCCGTCGACGTGGACGACCACCTTCAACGGCCGGCCTGCCGGTGCCTGCGGCGAAGCCCGGCGGCTAGGCGTGGGCGAGCGGGAGCGTGTCGCCGGCGACCCGCGCGCGGCGGCGGTCGCGCACGATGCGCCGCTCGCAGCGTCGCCGCGTCGGCGCGGTGGCCGTGACGGGCGCGGCGGTCGAACTCGCGGCGCTCGACGATCACGTTGACGTTGTCGTCGTCGCTGTAGTGCTCGATGAGCTTCGGGAAGAGCTCGTCGGCGAGGGCTCTGGGTACAACGCAGTAGATCATTCGGCCGCAGATCTTACGCGGCGGGGCGGCGCCCCGCAAGCGGCGCAAGCGGGGTGGCATCGCCTACAGGAAGACGGTGCCGTCTTCGGCCACGTGCGCGTTGGCGTGGCGCTCCTCGCGGGAGAGCTGCCCGAGCTCGGTGCCCTGCTCGAGCGGCGTCGCCTGCGGCGGGTCCTCGGTGAGGTCGACCTCGTAGCGATACCAGCAGAGCTCCCAGGCGACGTGATGCGAACCGCTCCGCGAGGTGCTCGGCCGGCAGGATGCTCACGGCGGGAGCGCCCAGCGAGCGCGTCAGGCCGGCCACGCGGCGGGGGTACTCGCTGGCGTTGAAGACCTCGGCGGCACGCTCCAGGGGACCGGCCTCGGCGGCGGGCTCGCGGGCACGGGTTCCTGCGGCTGGCCTTCCACGCCGGCGGGCGCAGCGGCGGCTTCGGGCGGAGTCATCGAGCTGGCGGCGGCGGCGGGAGCGTTCACCGGCGGGCGACTCGTACGGTGGGTCACCCGGCAGCCCCTGCGCGGACGGAGGCCTCGCCGGCGCGGGAGCCCAGCCGCAGGCGCTCGAGGATGCTGCGTCCGCGCCGGGGGCGGCGATCGGTGTGAGCGTCGGCCTGGCCGTCGCGCTCGCGCAGCCAGCCTGCGTGGGCGGCGCGCGGTGCGCACAGCTCGCAGACGGTCCGCGGGCGCCCGTCGGCGACGAACACGTCGGGCTGCTCGCCGCGCAGCAGGCGCCGCGCGCAGACCTCGCAGGCGACGTCGGGCTGGGATGTGACGATCGTGCGAGTTGCCATGTGGTAGAGCTGCGGCGCTACGCGTGAGCTGGGGCGTGCGCGTCGCCCGCCTGCTCCACGACCTTCTGGGCGAGGTGCCCGGGAACCTCCTCGTAGCGTAGGAACTCGAGCGTGTAGTCGCCCTGGCCGGCCGTGATCGAGCGCAGGTCGGGGGCGTAGGTGAGCATCTCCGCCATCGGCACCTCGGCCTTGATCTCGGTCATCGCGCCGACCGGCTCCATCCCCTGCGGGCGCCCGCGGCGGCTGTTGAGGTCGCCGATCACGTCGCCCACGTGAGCCTCGGGCACCGACAGCGTGACCAGCATGATCGGCTCCAGCAGCACCGGGTCGGCCTGCTCGAGCGCCTGTTTCATCGCCTGCACGCCGGCCAGCTTGAAGGCGATCTCCGAGGAGTCCACCGAGTGGTGCGACCGTCGAAGAGCCGTACCCGCACGCCCTTCACGGGGTAGCCGGCGAGCACGCCCGCCTGCATCGCCTCGCGCACGCCCTTCTCGACCGCCGGGATGAACGAGCTGGGGATCACGCCGCCCTTGATCTGGTTGACGAACTCGAAGCCCTCGTCGCCGTCGGCGATCCCCAGCGGCTCGATCTCGATCTGGCAGTCGCCGAACTGGCCGCGCCCGCCGGACTGCTTCTTGTGGCGGCCGTGGGCGGCGGCGGAGCGGCGGATCGTCTCCTGGTAGGGGACCCGCGGCGGCTTCAGCGTCGACCTCGACGCCGAAGCGGTCGCGCAGGCGGTCGACGATCACTTCGACGTGCACCTGGGAGAGGCCCGCGACGATCTGCTCGCCGGTCTGCTGGTCGCGGTGCAGGTCGATCGTCGGGTCCTCCTCCTGCAGCCGGCGCAGCGAGGACAGGACCTTCTCCTCGTCGCCGCGGCTCTTCGGCGCCACGGCGAAGGCCATCACCGGCGCGGGCAGCTTCGAGGCGCGGCATCTCGATCGGCTCGTCGCGGTCGGCCAGCCAGTCCCCCGCGCGGGTCTCCTTGAGCTTGGCCACCGCGCCGATGTCGCCCGGCCCGAACTCCGGCACGTGGTCGACCTCCTTGCCGTCGAACACGAGCAGCTGGCCGATCCGCTCCTTGACGTGGGCGCGGGTGTTCAGCACCTGGCTGTCGCCGCGCAGCACCCCCTGGTAGACGCGCAGCAGGTTGATCCGCCCGGCGAACGGGTCGGCGCGGGTCTTGAACACGTAGGCGAACAGCTCGCGGTCCTCGTCGGCTCGCAGCTCGATCTCGCCGACCTGCAGGGAGCCGTGCTTGACCGGCGAGGGCAGGTCCTCGACGATCGCGTCGAGCAGGCGCGTGGTGCCGAGGTTGCGGGTGGCCACGCCGCAGACGACCGGGAAGATCTTGCCGTGGTTGGTGCCCTCCTTGAGGGCGCTCCACGATCTCCTCGTGTGAGATCTCCTCGCCCTCGAGGTAGCGCTCCATCAGCGCGTCGGAGACTTCGCAGACCTCGTCCATCAGCTTCTCGCGGTACTCCTGGGCCAGCTCGGCCTGGGCCGTCGGGGATCGGGATCTCGCTCCAGCCCGTCACGCTGCGGCCTCGGCGGAGTCCTGGCGGAAGGCCTTCATGTCGACGAGGTCGATCACGCCCTCGAGTCTCGTGCTCGGAGCCGATCGGGATCTCGGTCGCGACCACGTGCTGGCCGAAGGCGCGCTTGAGCTGCTCCAGCGTGCGGAAGAAGTCGGCCCGCTCGCGGTCGAGCATGTTCACGAACAGCATCCGCGCGATGTCGAGCTCGGCGGCCCGCGCCCACAGACGGCTCGTGGTGACCTCGACGCCCATCACCGCGTTGATCACGAACACGGCCGACTCGCAGACCCGCAGCGCACCGAGGGCATCGGCGACGAAGCTCGGCTCGCCGGGGGTGTCGAGCAGGTTGATCTTGCGGTCCTGCCACGGGATCGAGCTGAGCGTCGCCGAGATCGACATCTGGCGCGCCTGCTCGTCCGGGTCGGAGTCCGAGACGGTGGTGTCCTCGGGCACGGACCCGAGCCGGGTGGTCGCTCCGGCCTCGTACAGGAGCGCCTCGTGCAGCGAGGTCTTCCCGGAGCCGCGGTGGCCGACGAGGGCGACGTTGCGAATCCGGTCCGCCGCTGGGCGACCCCCGTTCCCTAGAGCCACGTTTCCTGCCATCTGAACGCCTCCTCGTCGCTGGGAGCCCACGATAGCGCCGCGCGCGCCGGGCTGCCAGCACGGCTGGCCGGGTCGTCCGGGGTGCCCGGGGAGGGGGACGCCGGGGTGCCGCTAGGCGTCGAAGGATTCCTCCTGCATCCGCGAGCGCAGACGCAGGACGGCCTTGGTGTGCATCTGCGAGACGCGCGACTCGGTCACGCCGAGCACCTCGCCGATCTCGCGCAGGGTCAGGTTCTCGTAGTAGTAGAGGGCGATCACGAGCTTCTCGCGCTCGGGCAGCTTGGCGATCGAGTCGGCGATGCGGTCCTTGAGGTCGCCGACGTCGAGCGCCTTGGCCGGGTCCGGTGCCCCGGGGTCCTCGATCGTGTCCATCAGCGAGACCTGGTCGCCGCTGGAGTCCGAGACGCTCCACAGCTCGTCCAGGGCGACGATCGAGGAGTGCGAGATCGCCAGCAGCGAGTCGTTGAGTTCATCGACCGTGATCCCCATCTCGTCGGCGATCTCCTGGTCGGTGGGCGGCGCGCTGCAGAAGGTGCTCGAGCTTGGCGTTCGCGCGCTCGACCTCGCGTGCCCGCGCGCGGACGCTGCGCGGGACCCAGTCGAGCGAGCGCAGCTCGTCGATGATCGCGCCCTTGATGCGCATGATCGCGTAGGTCTCGAACTTGATGTCGCGGGAGAGGTCGAAGCGCTCGATCGCCGAGATCAGCCCGACGAGGCCGTAGGAGATCAGGTCGGCCTCCTCGACGTGCGGCGGCAGCCCGGCGGCGGTGCGCCCGGCGACGTACTTGACCAGGGGCGAGTAGGCGACGACGAGCCGCTCGCGGACGCGCTCGTCGCCGTCGATCTTGTAGCGCCGCCACAGTTCGCGCAGCTCGATCGGTTTGACGTTCGTCTCCAGGGCTTCCTTCCCAAGGTGGGGCGTGCGTTAGCGGCAGCCTAGCGGCCCGATCCCCCGCCAAGTTCGCCAGCACCGCCCCGGGCGGCGCCGCCGCTCAGGCCCGAGGGTGGCTGCGCGCATAGGCGCTTCTGAGCCTGGCGGACTCTACCCGAGTGTAAATCTGGGTGCTGGACACGCTCGCGTGGCCGAGCATCTCCTGGATGCTGCGCAGGTCCGCGCCGCCGTCGAGCAGGTGCGTGGCGAAGCTGTGGCGCAGGGCGTGCGGGCGAGCAGCCCTCCACGATCCCGGCCCGGCGAGGCCCACGCCGCAGCCTCCGCCGCACGTCGCTGGTGCGAGAGCCGTCGTCCCCGTGCGCTCAGGAACAGCGCGCTCGCGCCCGCGGGGTGCGGCGTGCGCGGCGAGCGGTCGGCGCCCGCGCTCCAGGTAGTCCGTGATGGCCGTCGAGCCGGCTCGCCGACCGGCACGAACCGGGTCTTGCGGCCCTTGCCCTCGACCCGCAGCTGCTCGGCGTCGTGAGTCGACGTCGCCGATCGTCAGCGAGACGAGCTCCTCCGCCCGCAGCCCGCACGAGTAGGCGAGCTCGAACATCGCCCGGTCGCGCAGCTCCAGCGGGCTCGCGGCGGGGATCCCGTCGAGCAGGCGCGCGGCCTCGCGGCGCTGAGCACCCGCGGCAGGTGCGCGCCGCGCCGCGGCGTCGAGACGAGATCGGCGGGGTTCTGCGCGATCTGGCCGTGCTCGCGCTGGCTGTCGAACAGCGCCCGCAGCGCCGCCAGCTTGCGTGCCGAGGTGCTCGGGGCCGACGCCGCTGCGGAGAGATGGGCGACGTAGCGGCGCACCTCGCGGGGGCCGACGTCGCGCGGGGCGAGCCCCTGCCGCGCCGGCCCAGCGCGCCAGCTCTTCCACGTCGAGCGGTAGGCGCGACGGGTGCGCTCGGCGCGCGTCGCGCCGCCGCAGATCGTCCTCGAGCAGCGGAGCGCCGCCGACCAGTCGGCTCCGGGCTGGGGCTCGCGATCGGGATGGAGCCATTGCGGTTGCAGCTTCGCCACGCGCTGGCCAGGGCCTGCCCGCGAGGGGTAGATTCTGCGGCTGATGGACACCTCCACGATCCAACGTTCGGTGCGGATCCCGGCCGGAGAGGCCGCCGCGTACGGGCCCGTCGGGCGCTCGCCCTGGCTCGACGTCGACTGGCGCGCCCATCAGCGCTGGGTGAGCGTCGACGGGCGACGTGGTCAACACGATCGAGCTCGGCCGAGCGGCCCGCCCAGCCGCTGGTGTTCGTCCACGGCCTGTCCGGCTGCTGGCCGAACTGGCTCGAGCAGCTCCCCGTGTCGCGCGCAACCACCGCGTGGTGACGCTCGACCTGCCGGGCTTCGGCCACTCGCCCATGCCCGCGGGGGAGATCTCGATCTCCGGCTACGCCGCGCTGCTCGACGCGCTGCTGGGACGAGCTGGGGATCGACGCCGCGGCCGTCGTCGGGCAACTCGATGGGCGGCTTCATCGCCGCGGAGCTCGCGATCGCCTTCCCGCAGCGGGTCGAGCGGCTCGTGCTCGTCTCGGCCGCCGGGCATCTCGACCCGCTATCCGCTGGCGACGATCAGCCCGCGCCTGAGCGCCCGCAGCCCGATCCCGATGCTCGTGCGGGGCGAGCGCCTGCTGGCCGCCTCGGCGGCCGCCGTCGCGCCAGCTCGGAGGCGGTCGCGCGCCGCGCGCGGCTGCGCGAGGCGACGCTCAACCTGGTCGTCCGCCACCGCGGACGCCTGCCGGCGCCCGCTCGCCGCCGAGCAGCTGCGGGGCGCGGGCAAGCCCGGCTTCCTGCGGCGCTGGAGGCGATCATCGACTACGACGTCGCGAGCGCCTGCCGGAGATCGCCTGCCCGACGCTGATCGTGTGGGGCGAGGAGGACCACCTGATCAGCGTGCGCGACGCCGACGTGTTCGCCGAGCTGATCCCGGACTCGCGCAAGGTGATCTTCGAGGACACCGGCCACATGGCGATGCTCGAGCGCCCCGCGCGCCTTCAACGCGCTGCTGCGCGACTTCCTCGCCGAGTAGGGCGCGGCTCGCCCTCCGCCGCGGCCGCCGGGGCCGGCGCCCGCGGTCGTTCGCGGCGGCTCAGCCGAGCCCCGGCGGGCGCTTCAGCGCGTGACCGCGCCCTCGGCGGCGCTGCCGACGAGCTTCGCGTACTTGCTGGATCGCGACGTCGAGGTGCGCGTCGGCGCGCGGCGCAGGCGGTAGGCGGCCACGCGCTCAGCCGATCTGCTCGTCGGAGCTGAGCGCCACGTCGAGGGAGCGCGGACGTCGACGTCGATCGTGATCTCGTCGCCGTCGCGAGCGCCGCCGATCGGCCCGCCGCGGACCGCCTCCGGCGCGACGTGGGCGACCATGAAGCCGTGGGTGGCGCCCGAGAAGCGCCCGTCGGTGATCAGCGCGACGCTCTCCCCGAGCCCCTCGCCGACGATCGCCGCCGTGACCGCGAGCATCTCGCGCATCCCCGGCCCGCCGGCCGGGCCCTCGCCGCGGATCACGACCACGTCGCCGTCGCTTGATCTCCTTCGCGAGCACGGCCGCCATCGCCGCCTCCTCGCCGTCGAACACGCGCGCGGGGCCGGTGTGCGTGCGCCGCTCGTGGCCGGCGAGCTTGACGACGCACCCGTCCGGAGCGATGTTGCCGCGCAGGATCGCGAAGCCGCCGGTGGGTTTGAGCGGTTCGCGAGAGCGGCAGCACGACGCGCTGGCCCGGGGTCTCCGGCGCCTCGGCGGCGTGTTCGCCGATCGTGCGCCCGGTGACCGTCTCCGCGTCCCCGTTGAGCACGCCGGCCTCCGCGAGGCGCTTGAGCACGAGCGGCACGCCGCCGGCCTCGTACAGGTCGGTCGCCACGTAGCGGCCGCCCGGCTGCAGGTCGCACAGCAGCGGCGTGCGCTCGGAGATCGTCGTCGAACTCGTCGATCGCCAGCGGCACGCCGACTTCGCGCGCGACCGCGAGCAGGTGCAGCACGCCGTTGGTCGAGCCGCCGCTCATGGCGACCGCCGCGATCGCGTTCTCGAGCGCCGGCTTGGTGATCACCGCGCTCGGGCGCTGCCCGCGGCGCAGCACGTCCATCACCAGTTCCCCGCGCCTGGCGGGCGACCTCGAGCTTGCGCCCGTCCTCGGCCGGCACCATCGCCGAGCCCGCGGGCGAGATGCCGAGCACCTCGAACGCCATCGCCATCGTGTTGGCCGTGAACTGGCCGCCGCAGGCGCCCGCGCCGGGCGAGGCGGCCTCCTCGAGCTCGTGCAGCTCCTCCTCGGTGATGCTTGCCCGGCGGCGTACGCGCCGACGGCCTCGAAGACCTGCTGGATCGTCACCTCCTCGCCCTTGAAGTGGCCGGGGCGGATCGAGCCGCCGTAGAGCATCAGCCCGGGGATGTCGAGGCGCGCGAGCGCCATCACGGTGCCGGGGATCGTCTTGTCGCAGCCGGATGATCGCCACGAGCGCGTCGAAGCTGGTGGGCGCGAGGCGACGAGCTCGATCGAGTCGGCGATCAGCTCGCGGGAGACGAGCGAGGCGCGCATGCCGGCGGTGCCCATCGTGATCCCGTCGGAGATCGCGATCGTGTTGAGCTCCATCGGCGTGCCGCCGGCCGCGCGGATGCCCTCCTTGACCTTCGCCGCGAGCACGCGGTTGTTGAAGTTGCACGGCATCGTCTCGATCCACGAGTGCGCGACGCCGACGATCGGCTTGGCGAGGTCCTCGGCGCGAGTAGCCGATGCCGTGCAGGTAGGCGCGCGCGGCGGCGCGCTCCGGGCCCTCGGTGAGGGCGCGGCTGCGGTGCTTGACGTCGAAGGCCGCCGTTGCGCTCACGCGGCGCGCACACTGCCGAGCTCGGCGTTCGCGCACGCTCGCGCTCCCAGCGCGCCGAGCCGGGCGAGGTCGCGGCGGACCCGCTCGGGGTCGACCTGGCGGCCGGGCAGGTGCATGTTCGCCTCGCCGATCAGCCGCCGCTCGTCGGCGGTCAGCGCCATCCACTTCGCGAGCACGTCGTCGGAGTCGGGCAGCCGCGCGCTGCCGTAGGGCGCGATGTCGTCGGGGAAGGCCACGCAGTACTCGTTCAGCAGCTCGCCGGTGGCGGGAACGTAGGCGACGATCGGCTTGTGCGGGTAGATCAGGTACGCGTACGGCGCCGGCGCCTCGCCCGCCGCAGCGCCCACCGGGCCGCCCCACACGCGCAGGAACCCGAGGTCGCGGTACATCGCCCAGTCCTCCTCGTCGACGCACGAGCGCAGCAGCTCGCGCGCGCGCTGCTCGGCGCGACGCTCGCGGCCGGGGTCGTAGCTCGCGGCGGCGCGCGCCCTGCCGGCGCGGGCGACGGCCACGCGCGCGCACGCTGGGCGAGCGAGCTGCCGCAAGCGCGGGCCGGGCGAGCTCCCAGAGCAGCACGAGCGAGCACCACCGCGGCGGTGCCCAGCGCGAGCGGCACGCCGCTAGCGGCCGTCCAGGGGCCGCGCCGCCGGCGGCGCGCGGGAAGAAGATCACGCGCTCGGCGTCGCGCGGCACCTCGTCGAAGCTCTTGACGAGCTCGGCCTCGCGGCGGCCGGCGGGCGCTCGCGTCGGCACCGCGGCCCACATGCCCGGCGTCGAGCTCGCGGCGGAAGGCCTCGATCAGCTCCCGCTCCTGCTCGGGCACCTCCACGTCGCCCTCCGCGAGCACGATCTCGCCATGACCGGGCTTCATCCGCAGGAACTTCATCGCTCCCCGGATTATGGCAAACGCGCCTGCCCCGCTCTCAGCGGCTCGCGCAGCCGCGCGAGGCCGATCGCGTCCGACCGGCCCGGCGCCGCCGCCGATGTCGCGCAGCCCCCGGGCGACGGCGGCCCCGGCGCGGCGCGGGCGATGCGGGCCGCCTGCGGGCAGGTCCCGGCCCGAGCGCCAGCTGCGCGGCGAGCACCGAGGAGTGGGTGCAGCCGGAGCCGTGGGCGGCGCCGTCGGGATGGCGCTCGCCCTCGATCTCGATCGCCTCGGCGTCCGGGCCGGCGATCAGCAGATCGGCGGCCTCGGCGCGGTGTCCGCCGGTGAGCACGACGCTGCCGGGCCCAGCGCGAGCACCGCGCGCGCCAGCTGCTCCGCTTCCCCGGGCAGCTCCTGCTCGCGCTGGGGCGCCCGGCGAGCACGCGCGCCTCCGGCAGGTTCGGCGTCAGCACCGTGGCGCGCGGCAGGATGTCCTCGACCAGCCGCCCTCGGCGTCGGGCTCGAGCAGGCGGGCGCCGGACTCGGCCACCATCACCGGGTCGACCACGACCGGCGTGCCCGGTGGCAGCTCGTCGAGCGCCCGCGCGACCGCCCTGGCGGTCTCGAGCGTCCCCAGCATCCCCACCTTGACGGCGTCGACGCCGATGTCCTCGAGCACGGCCCGCACCTGCGCGAGCACGATCTCCGGCTCGACCGCCACCACCGCGCGCACCTCGAGCGTGTTCTGGGCGGTGATCGCCGTGATCGCCGCCGTCCCGTGCACGCCGCAGCGGGCGAAGGCCTTCAGGTCGGCCTGGATCCCGGCGCCGCCGCCGGAGTCCGAGCCGGCGATCGTGAGCGCGGTCGGGCGTCCTGGCCGCCACCGGCGCGGGAGTCCCCTCAGCCGCGTGAGCGGGCGCGCACGGCGGAATCCTCGAGATGCGCTTTGCGGCGGGAAGATCGAGTAGCTCCCGATCGCGGTCACGAGCAGGCGGCCGTCCTCGTGGTGGACCTCCGACTTCATCACGCCGATCGAGCGGTTGCGGCGGTCGAGCGTCGAGCGGCAGATGACGTCGCCCTCGGTCGCCGTCTGGATGTAGTTGATCGAGATGCTGATCGTCGCGATGCGCTCCTCCTCGGTCGTCTGGGCCCACAGCGTCGAGCCCATGCAGTAGTCCACCAGCGCGTAGGTGACCACGCCCGAGAGCAGGCCGCCGCGGTTGATGAGCTCGGGGCGGATCGTGACCCGTACCGTCTGGGGGTCCTCCCAGCGCAGCCCGATGAAGCCGGTGACGCCGTCGAGCGACCGCGGCCCGCCGCCGGGCCCGGAGGGGCAGGGCGCCCGCCGCCGGCCGCGGCACCGGGATCCCCTCGGTGGCGGCACCGGGATCGCCCTCGGCGGCGGCACCTGCATCTCCCTCGGCCGGCGGCGGTGTGCTCATGGCGGGGCAGGCTATGAGAAAGGCCTGCATCGCGCGGCACCCGGGCGCGAGCAGAGCCTGCGTCTCGCTCGGCTGGGGCATCCCAAGCCGCGCGTAGCTTCGGGCGGGTGCACGCCCGCGGACGGCTCGGAGCGCCGGAGAGGAGCTGGCCGCCGCCCACCTGCAGCGGCTCGGCTTCCGCGTCGTGGAGCGCAACGTCCGCACCCGCGCAGGGGAGATCGACCTGATCGCCTTCGACGGGCACACGCTCGTGTTCGCCGAGGTCAAGACCGCCCGGGCGGCCCCGGCGCCTGGACGTCAGGAGGCGGTCCCGCTCGACTGGCTGCGCCCACGCCAGCGCCTGCGGGTGCGGCGGCTGGCACGAGCCTGGCTGGCCGATCCGCAGCGCACCCATCCGCGAGCCACGACGGTCCGCTTCGACGCGATCGGCGTCGTCCTCGACGCGCAGGGCGGGCTGCTCGCGCTCGAGCACCTCGAGGGCGCGTGGTGCAGCTACAGCGCCAGCTGCTGGTAGGCGAGCGACTGGAAGGACATCCGGTGCAGCGGCGAGACGCCCTTGGCGACGATCGCCTCGCGGTGCGCGGGGGTGGAGTAGCCGACGTGCTCGGCGAAGCCCCAGCCCGGGTGTCGCTCCTCGGCACGGTGCATGTAGCGGTCGCGGGTGACCTTCGCGACGATCGACGCCGCCGCGATCGCGGCGCTGCGGGCGTCGCCGTCGACGATCGCCTGCTGGGGGCGTCCCGAACTCGCCGACGGAGAAGCCGTCGACCAGGCACAGGACCTCGCCCGGGACCGGCGCCGTGACGCCGATCAGGGCGTCGCGCAGGGCCGCGAGGTTGGTCTTGTGCAGCCCGCGTCCGTCGACGGTGCGCACGCAGCGGGAGACGACGTACACCCGCACGGCGGTGCGCATGACGAGCGGGTAGAGCTCCTCGCGGGCCTCGGGGGTGTGCTGCTTGGAGTCGTTCAGCGCGCCGAGCAGGCGCACCTGCGCGGGGACCGAGCGCTCGTAGTCGAACAGCACCGCGGCCGCCACCAGCGGACCGGCCAGCGAGCCGCGACCGGCCTCGTCCGCGCCCGCGATCAGTCGCGTTCCGAGGCGCCGGTCGAAGGCGAACAGCTTGCGGCCGGTGCCGCCCGCGCGCCGCGCCGCCGCGGCCGCTGCGTGAGCCCCGTGAGCCCGTCTGCCCGCCGCCACTGCCGGCGGTCCCCACCGCGCGGCCCGCCACGACGACCTCAGATGAGCCCGATCCGGTCGATGGGCCAGTAGGTGAAGATGGCCTCGCCGATGATCCAGGAGGTTGGAACCGGTCCCCAGAACCTGCTGTCGTCCGATTCCCCACGGTTGTCGCCCATCATGAACCAGTGCCCGGCGGGAATCTTGATCGGCTTCGAGAAGTTGCACTCCGGATTGGCCCCGCACTGGCGGATGTAGGAGTCCTTCTCGGGCACGAACTTGGTCGTGCCCTTGGCCTTGCGGTAGACGTGGCCGTTCTGGATGTAGATTTCGTCTCCGGGCCCGGCGACGACGCGCTTGATGAAGTTCACGCTGGCCTTCTTGTCGACCGGTGCCGCGCACGCTTCCCCGGGGGCCATCGGTCTTCCCGCAGCGCTCGCTCTCGGCGCCTTCGGGCGGATGGAACACCACGATCTGCGCCCACGCTGGGGTTGCCGAAGTCCATCCCGAGGCGATTCACGAGCACGCGCTGGCCGATCGAGAGCGTGGGCTCCATCGAGCCGCTCGGGATCCTGTAGGGCTTGACGATGAACGCCTGGATGGCGAGCGCCAGGCCGAGCGCCACCGCGACGATGATGACCAGCTCGACGATCGAGCTGGTCAGCGATTTGGAGCGTTTGCGGGCGTTCAGCGCAGTGCTCACGCGGCGTCATCACCGGCGGGGGCGGCCACGCCCTCGCCTGCATCGGGGGAGGTATCAGCGTCATCCGCCGGCGCGCCTGGCTCCTCGGCGGGCGCATCGCCCGCTCCGTCGCCGCTCGCCTGGAGCGCCTCCCCCCTGCTGGCCGCCATCGCCGCCAGCCGCCGCGCCTTCCGGCGCTGCAACCTGCTCGTCGGCCTCCGCAGCCGCCTCCGGCTGGGCCGCGGCCGCCTCTACGGCCTCCGCCTGGGCCTCGGGCGCGCCTGCGGCCTCCGCCTGGGCCTCGACCGCCTCTCCCTGACCGTCCTGCGCCGCCTCGACGGACGCCTCCTCCTCGAGGGCGTGCAGCAGCCCGGGCTCGACGACGTCCTCGGGGCCGGTGTAGCGGCGCTCGCGCACGCGCGCCCGCTTGCCGACCCGTTCGCGCAGGTAGTAGAGCTTGGCCCGGCGGACGTCGCCACGGGCGGCGAGCTCGATGCGCTCGATCTTGGGGGAGTGCACCGGGAACATCCGCTCCACGCCCACGCCGAAGGACTGCTTGCGGACCGTGAAGGTCTCGCGCGCACCATGCCCCTGGCGCTTGATCACGACGCCCTCGAAGACCTGCACGCGGCTGCGGGTGCCCTCGATCACCTGGAAATGCACCTTCACGCGATCGCCCGGCGAGAAGCTGGGGACCCGGCGCAGCTGGGCGCGCTCGATCTTTTCGATGACACTGCTCATGAGGGGGAACCGCCGTTGACGCCGTACACGAGCGTGCGTGACGGAGCGCGCTGCAGATGGTAGCGGACCGCCGCCGGGCGCAACTCCGGTCCCAGCCCCGTGTCAGGGGCCGGCCGAGGTGTCCTCCTCGCCGGCGCCGCGGGCCCGGCTCTGCTCCCGCCGCCACTGCTCGATCCGTTCGTGGTGGCCGGAGAGCAGCACCTCCGGGACCCGCCAGCCGCGGTACTCGGCGGGCCGCGTGTAGTGGGGATACTCGGGGAGTCCTTCGAGGGCCGCGCTGTAGGACTCCTCCTGCGCGGAGTGCTCGTCCCCGAGCGCCCCGGGGAGCTTGCGCATGACCGCGTCGCAGAGCACCATCGCCGGCAGCTCCCCGCCGCTGAGCACGTAGCGCCCGATCGACACCACGTCGCTGGCGAAGTGCTCGAGGATGCGCTCGTCGAAGCCCTCGTAGCGGCCACACAGCAGCGTCAGCTCCTGCTCGGCCGCCAGCTCGTCGACGAGCCGGTCGTCGAGCAGCCGCCCGCCGGGGGCCAGCGCGACCACCCGCCGGCGCTCGCGCAGCCGCTCGGGGTCGACCCCGTAGTGGGCCCGCAGCGCGCTGTCGAGCACGTCCACCCGCAGGAGCATCCCGGCGCCGCCGCCGAAGGGCGTGTCGTCGACCTGGCGGGAGGGCAGCGGCGTGTGCTCGCGGATGTCGATCATCTCCAGCGTCGAGCCGCCGGCCAGCACGTTGGCCACGTGGCGCTGCGCGCGGAACCACTCGAACCACTGCGGGAAGAGGGTGAAGACGTCGATCCTCACCGGTGCTCCTCGGCGCCCGCGGCGGGGGGCGCGCCCGCGGCCTCCTGGCGGTTTTCGTGCGCGGCGGCCGGCCCCTCCGCGCCGGGAGGGGCGTCCTCCAGGAAGGCCAGATCGATGTCGATCGTGCGCTCCTCTGCGGCGACGCTACGGATGGCGTCTTTGACGAGCGGTACCAGCAACGAGCCGGGGGCGTCGCTGCGGCGCACCTCGAGGACCTCGCATGAGGGCAGCTCGAGCATGCCCGTCACCTCCCCCACCTCGTGGTCGCCGTCGCGAACCGTGCAGCCCACGAGCTGATGCGCCCACCACTCGCCCTGCTCCAGCTCGGGCAGCTCCTGGCGGCTGACGGTCAGCTCCTGCCCGCGCAGCTCCTGCGCGGCGGCCCGGCCCTCCACGCCCGCGAGCCGCAGGATCGGGTGCTGGGCGGTCCCGGCGTGGCGCACGATCTCGGCCTCACGCCCGGCGACGTGCACGGTGGAGCCCACCGCCAGCAACCGCGGGACGGGGCGGGTCACGTAGAAGCTGCCGTCGAGCCCGTGTGGCCGTCCCACGCGGCCGGCCGGCACCTGCCCCGGCGTCAATCGACGATGTCGACGAGCACGTGGACGCCCTCGGCGGCGGCCGCGGCTTTCACGACCGTCCGCAGTGCGTGGGCGGTGCGCCCCCCGCGGCCGATCACCCTGCCGTAGTCGTCGTCCCCGACGCACAGCTCGAGCACGACCGTCCCGTCGTCCTCCTCGAACTGCTCCACCTCGACCGCGTCGGGGTCGTCCACCAACCCCTCTGCGAGGTACTCGAGCAGCTGCTTTGCGTTTTCGGCGAGCATCGTTGCCGGCCCGAAGCGTACGCGCTCGGTCAGCGGGCCTTGGTCGAGATCCCCTGGATGTGCAACAGCTTGCGCACCGTGTCGGACGGCTGGGCGCCACGGGCGAGCCAGCTACGGGCCCGCTCCTCGTCGATCACGATCGTCGAGGGCTCCGTCTGGGCGTTGTACTGCCCGATCGTCTCGATCACGCGCCCGTCCCGGGGGGAGCGCTGGTCGGCGACGACCACCCTCCAGATCGGGTCCTTCTTGCCGCCCACCCGGGTGAGCCTGAGCCTTACCGACACGTATTCCTCTCTGACGCTTGCGAGGCGCCCGCGTATTGGGCGCAGAGGGCAGCTTAGACGGTCACCGCGCGTTGCGGATCAGGGCGCCGATGTCGGGCATCTTGCCGCGCCCGACCTGGCGCATCATCTTGCGCATCTGGTCGAACTGCTTGACCAGGCGGTTGACCTGCTGGACGCTGGTGCCGGACCCGCGGGCGATGCGCAGCCGGCGCGAGCCGTTGATGAGCTCGGGCTTGCGGCGCTCCTGCGGGGTCATCGCGAGGACGATCGCCTGGATGCGGTCGAGCTCCCGTTCGTCGATCTTGAGGTTCTGCAGCTGGTGGCCGCCCAAGCCGGGGATCATCCCCAGCAGGCTGCTCAGGGGTCCCATCCTGCGCATCATCTTGAGCTGGTCGAGGAAGTCGTCGAGGCCGAATTCGTTGCGGCGCAGCTTGCGCTCGAGCTCGCGTGCCTCGTCCTCCTCGACCTCCCGCTCGGCCTTCTCGATCAGGCTCATCACGTCGCCCATGCCGAGGATCCGCTGGGCCATGCGGTCCGGGTGGAAGCGCTCGAACTGGTCGAGCTTCTCGCCGTTGGAGGCGTACAGGATCGGCCGTTCGGTCACCGCCCGCACCGACAGGGCGGCGCCTCCGCGGGCGTCGCCGTCGAGCTTCGTCATCACGACCCCGTCGAAGTCCACCGCCGCGGCGAACTGCTCGGCGACGTTGACCGCGTCCTGGCCCGTCATCGAGTCGAGCACCAGCAGCACGTGCCGGGGTTTGACGGCGTCGCGTGTCGCGACCAGCTCCGCCATCAGCTGCTCGTCGACGTGTAGACGCCCGCTGGTGTCGACGATCAAAACGTCCTTGCCGTCGCGGCGCGCGCACTCCAGGGCCCAGGAGGCGATCTCGACGGGGTCACGGTCGGTCCCCTGCTCGTAGACCTCCGCGCCGGCCTGGGCCCCCACCTTCACGAGCTGATCGACGGCCGCGGGCCGGTATACGTCGCACGCCGCCAGCGCCACCGAGGAGCCGTGCTGCTCGTGCAGGAGGCGCGCGAGCTTGGCCGTGGCGGTGGTCTTGCCGGAGCCCTGCAGACCGGCCATCAGGATCACCGTCGGCGGGCTGGGGGCGAAGTCCATCTCGGGCGCGTCCCCGCCCATCAGCGCCGTCAGCTCCTCCGCCACCAGCTTGATCACCTGCTGGCCGGGGTTCAGCCGCCCGACCACCTCGGCCTGCAGGCAGCGCTCCTTCAGCTCCGAGGTGAACTGCCGTACGACCTTGAAGTTGACGTCCGCCTCCAGCAGCGCCAGGCGGATCTCGCGCATCGCGGCGTCGACGTCCTCCTCGGAGAGGGTGCCGCGCTGGCGGACGTCCGCCAGCGTCGCCTGGAGCCGCTCGGAGAGGGCGTCGAACACTCGCTAGTGCTCGCGGGGCGACCGTGGCGGAGGCGCGGGCGGCAGCGGCGGGCTGCCCGTCCCGTCCGAGCCCTGCTTGGTGGTCCCCTCCCTGGCGCGTGCTTTCAGCGCCTCACTGAGGCCCCCGAAGGCCTGGGCGAACTCCGAGGGCACGACGAACACCGTGTTGCCGGTCCCTTCGGCCAGCTGGGGGAGCATCTGCAGGTATTCGTAGCTGAGCAGCTCGTGGTCCGGTTTGCCCTCGTGGATCGCGGTGAACACCGTGTCGATCGCCTTGGCTTCGCCCTCGGCGCGCAGGATCGCCGCCTGGCGCTCGCCCTCGGCGGTCAGCACGGCGGCCTGCTTGGCCCCCTCGGCGGTGAGGATCTGGGCCTGCTTCTCGCCTTCGGCCGTGAGGATCGCGGCGCGGCGGTCGCGCTCGGCGCGCATCTGCTTCTCCATCGCCGAGCGGATGTCCGCCGGCGGGTCCACGGACTTGATCTCGACGCGATTGATGCGGATCCCCCACTTGCCGGTCGCCTCGTCCAGCACCGTCCGCAGCTCGGTGTTGACGTTCTCGCGTGCGGTCAGCGTCGCCTCCAGCGTGAGGCCGCCGATCACGTTGCGCAGCGTCGTGACGGTCAGCTGCTCGATCGCCTGCAGCGGGTTGGCCACTTCGTAGGTCGCCGAGCGGGGGTCGGTGATCGTGAAGTACAGGACCGTCTCGATCGCGACCACGACGTTGTCTTCGGTGATCACCGACTGGGGCGCGAAGTTGACGACCTGCTCGCGCAGGTCCACGAGCGGCCGCACGCGGTCGACGAACGGGACCACCAGCGTGACCCCCGGTTCCAGCGTGCGGCTGTAGCGGCCGAGGTGCTCGACCACGCCGGCACGCGCCTGGGGGATCACGCGAATCGTCCGGAAGGCGGCGACCAGCGCGAACACCAGCACCACTGCGATCACGATCACGGCTACCATGGACGTGTACCTCCTCTGATCAGGGTGATCCTCAACGCATCACGAGCGCGGTCGCGCCCTTGATGTCAACCACCTCGACGCGCTCCCCGGCCTCGATCACTTCGTCGTCGCCGAGGCTGCGGGCGGTCCACACCTCGCCCCCGTCGATCTTCACACAGCCGACGCCTTCGCCGTTGGCGATCCGCTCGATCACCATCGCCTGGTGTCCCACCAGGGCCGCCGCACCGGTTCTAATCGCGGGCGGCAGGCGGCGGTGGCGGCTGGCGATGGGCCGCAGCCCGGCCACCACGAGCAGCGAGACCGCGGCGAAGGCGATCACGCTCACGGCGAGGCCCGCGCCGACCGCCGAGAGCAGCGCGGCCAGCGCGGCCCCGAGCGCGAACGGCAGCAGGTACAGGCCGCCGGTGTGCATCTCGCCGATCCCGAAGGCGGCGGCGGCCACGAGCCACACGATCCAAGCGTCCATCACCGTTCACGATAGCTCCGGCGCGATCAGCGCGCGCGCGAAGTCACGCGCGTCGAACGGCCTCAGATCCTCGACCGACTCGCCCACGCCGATCAGCTTGACCGGCAGCGACAGCTCGCGCGCGATCGCCAGCGCGATGCCGCCGCGTGCGGTTCCGTCGAGCTTCGTCAGCACCACGCCGCTGACCTCGGCGCTGTCGGCGAACATGCGCGCCTGACGGACCCCGTTCTGCCCGGTGGTGGCATCGATCGTCAGCAGCGTCTCGTGCGGGGCCCCGTCGAGCTGGCGGGCGATCACCCGCCTGACCTTGGCCAGCTCCGCCATCAGGTCGTCCTGGGTATGCAGGCGCCCGGCCGTGTCGACGATCACCACGTCGGCGCCGCTGGCGCGCCCCGCCGCCACCGCCTCGAAGGCGACCGCCCCGGGGTCCGAGCCGGCGGCGCCGGTGACGATCTCGCAGCCGGCGCGCTCGGCCCAGCCGGCGAGCTGCTCGGCGGCGGCCGCGCGGTAGGTGTCCGCCGCCCCCAGCACGACGCTGTAGCCGAGCTCCTCGCGGATGTGCCAGGCGAGCTTGCCGATCGTGGTCGTCTTGCCCGTCCCGTTCACCCCCACGGCCATGATCACGGTCGGCTTGTTGACGAGGTCGATCCGCGCTTCGCCGACGCTCGCGGTCTGCGCCAGCAGCTCGATCAGCCGCTCGCTCAGCTCCTCCCCGCCCTCGAGCCCGTCGGCCGAGGCCTCCTGCTCGAGCTGGGAGACCACCGCGGCGGTCGTCGGAGCCCCCACGTCGGCCATGATCAGCGCCTCCTCGAGGCGTTCCCAGGTGTGCTCGTCGAGCGTCGCGAACAGCGTCGCCTGGATCTCGCTTCCGAGCGCCTGGCGCGTGCGGGACATGCTGTCCCGCAGCCGGCGCAGGAACCCCCGCCGCGGCTGCTCGGCGTCCTCCCCGGCGTGATCCCGCGCCTCGGCGGTGATGAACAGATCGCTCCAGTCGCGCGGCACGGGCGGCGCGACGATACCAGCGCAGGTCGCTCAGGCGACCTCGGCGACCTCCCCGATCGCCGGCAGCTGTCCGCTCTCGAACTCCAGGTGGCGCGAGATCACCTTCGAGACGCCGTCCTGCCCCATCGAGACCCCGAACAGCCAGTCGGCGGCCTCCATTGTGCGCTTCTGGTGGGTGATGACGATGAACTGGGCCTGTCCGCAGTAGCGGCGCAGCAGCGCCAGGAAACGGTCCAGGTTGAGGTCGTCGAGCGCCGCCTCGACCTCGTCGAGGATGTAGAAGGGGCAGGGCTTGGCGAGGAACACCGCGAACAGGAAGGCGAGCGCCGTCATCGACTTCTCGCCGCCGGACAGCAGCGTCAGCCGCTTGGTCGACTTGCCCGCCGGCGTGATCTCGATCTCCACGCCCGGGAGGCTGCGCTCGGCGACGGAGACGTCCTCGAGCTCCTCCTCGTCCTCGCCGGCCGCGGCGTCATCCTGCCCGTCGGCCAGGGGCTCCCCGCCCAGCACGGGGCGCGGGGCCTGCTCCTCCTCGACCAGCCGCAGCTGGCCCGTACCGCCGGGGAACACCTCCCCCACCAGCTGCGCGAAGTTGCGTGAAGCGGCCGAGAACGTCTCCTCGAAGGTCTGCTCGATCTGGCGGTCGGTCTCGCGGATCAGCGAGCGCAGCTCGCGCATCGCCGTCTCCAGGTCCTCGCGCTGGCCCTCGAGCTCCTCGACGTGGGCGAGCGCCTCGGCGTACTCCTGCTGGGCCAGCGGGTTGACCGGCCCGAGCTGCTCGCGTCGGCGCTCGAGCCGCTCCACACGCGCGCTCAGCTCCGCCACGGCGTCCTCGTCCAGGGGCTCGTCCGGCTGCTCGGCGGTGGGCGCCTGTTCGCCCAGGCGGCCGAGGATCCCCTCGAGCTCGGCCTCGGCCTCGGCCGCGTGGTCGCGCGCGCGCTGGGCGGCGACCTCCGCGTCGGTGACGGCCTGCCCCGCCTCCTTGAGCTCGGCATGGATGGCGGCCTCACGTGTCGCGAAGGCCGTCAGCTCGCCGGCGCCCTGCTCGCCGGAGCGGCGGTCCTCGCCGAGCTGCTGCTCGAGCGAGCCGAGCAGCGCGTTGGCGCCCGCCGCCGCAGTCTCGAGCGCCACGAGCAGGCGCGCCGCCCGCGCGCACAACGCCTCGTCGCGCTGGTAGGAGGCCTGCAGGCGCCGCCGCCGCGCCTCACGTTCGGCCAGCTCCTGTTCGGCCGCCTGCAGCTGGCGGCGCTCGCCCGCGAGCTCGCCCTCGAGCTGGGCTTTGCGGACCGCCAGCGGGCCGTGCGCGGGCGCCGCGCGGCGCTGCTCCATCAGCCATTCGCTGCGGCGCACGGACTCCTGCGCCTCGACCTGGCCGCGCTCGTGCTCGCGCAGCTCGTCCAGCCCGCCGGCCGCCGCTGCTTCGGCCGCCGACAGCTCGCCCAGCGCTCCGGCGCTGTGCTGCTCGGCCGCCTGCATGGCCTGCCTCGGCCGCCGCCAGGTCGCGCTCCAGCCGGTCGCGCTCGTTGCGCCTGGCCAGCACCCGCTCGCTGCCCCCGGCGCTCAGCTGGCGCACCTCCCCGGCGGCCGCGAACCACACCCGCCCGGCGGGCGTGACGGCCACCCCGGTGAAGCTGCTCGGGCAGCTCCTCCAGTCGCTCCACGACCCACGCGTCGCTCAGCAGCCGCGCTGCCATCTCGAGCACCGCAGCGGGGCCGTCCACCAGCTCCAGCAGAGGCCGCGCGCCGGGCGCGGGAGGGCCGGCCGCGGGCTGCCCGGTGGCCGCGCTGTGAGCGCCGGAGGGGATCTGCCTGCGCGACAGCAGCACCGTGCCCCCGTCGGGGCCGGCCTTGTCCAGCAGCGCCTGGGCGCCCTCGAGGCCGTCCGCGAGCGCCGCGTCCAGCCGTCCTCCGAGCACCGCCGCGAGCGCCAGCTCGAACCCGTCCGCGACGCGCAGCTCCTCGCTGAGGGCCGTGGCGCCGTCCGCGCTGCGGGCGCGGGCGTGGTCGCGCAGGAACTGGTTGACCGCGGACAGCTCGGCCTCCAGCCGCTCCCGCTCGCGCCGCACCTCGCGCGCACGCTGCTCGCTCTCGGCGAGCCGCTCGCGGGCCCGCGCAAGCTGCTGCTCGCCCTGCTCCAGCGCCTCGCGCAACAGCGCGCCCTGCTGATCGAGCTGCTGCAGCCGCCGGCGCTCACCGTCGAGCGCCTGCTTGAGCCCGGCGAGCTCGCTCTCGATGCCCTCGCCGTGCTGGGCCTCGACCTCGGCGAGCGCCTGCTCGAGCTCGGCGATCCGCTCCTGGGGCGGCACAGCGGGAGCGCCTTCGTGCGCCGCCGGCGGGGCTCCATCGAGCGTCGGCGGGCGCGGTCCCGAGGCCGAGCTCGGCCGCCGCGCGGTTCACACGGAGCTCCAGCTCGGCGGCCCGCTGGGCCACCTGCTCGCGGCGCAGCCCGATCCGCTCGACGGCGGTTCGCGCCTCGTATACCTGCCGCGAGAGCTGCTCGCGGCGGGCGCTCTGCTCGGCCAGCGCCTGCTCGGCCGCGTGGCGCTGCTCGAGCGTCTCCTGCAGCTGCGCCTCCACCGTCGCGAGGCGCTCGCGGGCGCCGGCGGAGCGTGTCTCGGCGAGCCCCAGCTCCTCGCGGCGGACGCGGACGCGGTCGGCGGTCAGCTCACGCCGCGCGTCGAGCACCTGACGCTCGAGGCGCTCGTGCAGCTGGGCGGCTTCGGCCTGGCGCTTGAGCGGGCGCAGGCGGCTGCGCGCCTCGCGCTCGACGTCCAGCACCCGGTCCACGTTCTCCTGCGTGCGCTCGAGCTTCAGCTGCGCGCGGCGGCGGCGCTTGCGGTGCTTGCCGAGCCCCGCCGCCTCCTCGATCAGCATCCGCCGGTCGCGCGGCTTGGAAGTCACGATCGCGTCCACCCGTCCCTGCGAGATAACCGAGTGGGTCTCCTTGCCGAGGCCGGTGTCGGACAGCATCTCGAGCACGTCGGTCAGCCGGCAGCGCGCGCCGTTGAGCCAGTAGCCGCCCTCGCCCTTGCGGTCGAGCCGGCGCACGATCGAGATCTCGCTGAGCGGCAGTTCGACGGCCCCGTCCTGGTTGTCGAGCACGACCTCCACCTCGGCGGCGCTGCGGGGTTGGACCCCGCGCCCCCCGGCGAAGATCACGTCCTGCATCGAGGCCCCGCGGACCGCCAGCGGCGACTGCTCGCCGAGCGCCCACAGGACGGCGTCGGTGACGTTGGACTTGCCCGAGCCGTTGGGGCCGACGACGACGCTGACGCCGGGGCCGAAGTCGAGTTTCGTGCGCTCGGGGAAGGACTTGAAACCGGCCAGCGTGAGGGACTTCAGGCGCACCGGAAGCTCCTTACCCGGCCCGCTCTGAGATCAGCCGCTCGACCGTCTCCCTGGCCGCCTGCTGCTCGGCGAACTTCTTGCTGCGGCCGCTGCCGCTGCCGAGCGCCTGCCCATCCACCCGCGCGGTGACCGTGTAGCGGCGGTCGTGCGGCGGGCCGTCCTCGGCCGTGATCTCGTAGCTGACGACGGCGCCGCGGCGGGCCAGCAGCTCCTGCAGCGCGGACTTGAAGTCCATCGGGTTCTGCAGCGCGCGCTCGATCTCCGGCGCGAACGTCTCCACGACCGCCTCGGCCGTGCGCTCGTACCCCACCTGCAGATAACAGGCCCCGATCAGCGCCTCCGTGACGGACGCCAGCACGCGCTCGGTCTCCAGCAGCGCGGCGGCGCTCGCCCGCACCTCCGCCGGCGCCGCCCGGCGCATGCGCTCGGGCAGCCCGAGGCGTTCGGCCACGTCGCGACACGCCGGCCCGGAGACGGCCTGGGCGCGGATCTTCGTCAGCCGCCCGGCGCCGAAGCGCTCCGCCTCCAGGCGGGGGTACAGATGGGCGGTGATCGCGAGTCCCAGCACGCTGTCGCCGAGGAACGCCAGGCGTGTGTAGGAGTCGGCCCGGCGCTCGCTCCAGGAGGCGTGCGTGAAGACCTGCTTCGACAGGCTCTCCGGTAGTTCCTCCAGCAGCTGTGCAAGCAGCATCATCGCGGTGGTCGGCGGCGTCACTCATGGGCGAGCACGAACTCCACGGCCGCGCCAACGGTCAGGATCTGCGCGGCCTGCTCGTCGCTCATGCTCACCCCGTATGTGTCCTCCAGCTCCTGCACGAGCGTATACAGGTCCAGGGAGTCGGCCTCGAGATCCTCCTTGAAGCGCGTCGTCTCCACGATCACGCCCGGGTCGACGTCGAGCTCGTCCGCCAGGTGGGAGCGGATCAGCTCGAACACCTGCTCGCGGGCGCGGACGCTCATGGATGCGGGAGGCTAACGGGCTGCGCGGACACGGGTGGGCGCTTGAGAGCGTCGGCCGATTCGAGTGCCCGCTGGGTGACGCCGACCAGATCCTGCCTGGCGCCGCGGTCGGCCCGCACGATCGCCTGGGCAAAGCCACGGCGGGTGAAACGGCCGTGGGGAACCACACCCAGGCGCCGCAGCCCCAGCAGGTAGGCGCCGCCGGAAGTCTCGGGGTCGATTTCCTCGCGGAAGCCGCCGAGCGCGCCGCGCAGCAGCAGCCCGCCGGCCTGGCCGCGCAGCGAGGAGCGGGCCGCGCCGCGGATCGCGCCGAGGATCGTCTGCGAGACCCCCTCGATCAGCTTCAGCGCGACGTTGCCCGTGAAGCCGTCGGTCACGATCACGTCCGCCTTGCCCGCCACCACGTCGCCGCCCTCGACGTTGCCCACGAACTCGAGCATCCCCCCGCCCCCCTCGCGGGCGCGCTCGGCGAGCGCGGCGTGGGTCTCGAGCACCAGCGCGCTGCCACGGCCGGACTCCTCGCCGTTGGAGAGCAGGCCCACGCGCGGGCGCTCAACGCCGAGCACCGAACCGGCCAGCGCGGCGCCCATGTAGGCGAACTGCACGAGGTGCTCGCGACGGGCGTCGGCGTTGGCCCCCACGTCGAGCAGCGTCACCGGGTGCTCGGGGACCGGCAAGGGCAGGGCCAGGGCGGGCCGGTAGATGCCGGGCGCGCGCTTGATGTTGAAGATCCCGGCCGCCAGCGCGGCGCCCGTGCCGCCGGCGCACACGAGCGCGTCGGCGCGTCCCTGCGCGACCGCCGAAGCGGCTCTCACGATCGACGCCTCGGGCGTGGCGCGGGCGGCCTTCACGGGGTCGGGCGCCTTCGCGATCGAGACCGGGGCGTCCTCCACCTCGACGCCCGCCGGAAGCTCCCCGAAGCTCGACGCGGGCCCGAACAGCAGCACCCGCACACCGCGTTCGGCGGCCAGGGCCGCGCCGGCCGCAACCTCCTCGGGCCCGAGGTCGGCGCCGTTGCAGTCCACGGCCACGACCGGGTCCCGCTCGCCACCACCGCGTTGCGCGGGGGGCGGGCCCTCAGCGGCCATCGCGCTCAGGAGTGGTCGTGATCGTGATCGTGCTCGGGTGCCGCGGTGACGACCTCCCGACCGGCGTAGAAGCCGCACACGGGGCAGACCCTGTGGGGCCGGCGGGGGCTGTGGCACTGCGGGCAGGCGTTGATCGCCGGCGCGTCGATCCGGTGTTGGGCACGCCGCTTGGCGGTGCGGCTGTGCGACTGCTTTTTCTTGGGGACCGCCATTTCGAGTGAGGAAGGCTACCAGCAGGCCCGTGCCCGCTACTCGAGTCGCAGCTCGCGCAGCTTCGCCCAGCGGGGATCGGGAGCCTGCTCGTGATGGTGCTCGGGACCGGCCTCGTTGAGGTCGGCGGCACACACCGGGCACAGCCCGGCGCAGTCCTCGCGGCAGAGGATCTTCACCGGCATCGCCAGCGCGAGCGCGTCCCGCGCCCAGGAGCCCAGGTCGAGCGTCTCGTCCTCCACGTAGGGGCTGTCGAGCTCCTCACCGGAGCCCGGACGGTCGACCTCGCGCGCCTCGACCTCGACCGGCGGGGCGGCCGTCGCCAGACAGCGCATGCACGGCCCCGCGACGGCGGCGGTGAAGCGCAGCAGCAGCGCGTACCCGTCCCCCGTCATGCGCGAGACGGTCAGCTGCACCGGCACCGGCGAGGGCTCGACCTGGTAGGTCTCGCTGCCGAGCTCGAGCGGCTCGATCGGGACCTCCAGCGCCAGGCGGCGGCCCTCACCGGAGGTGAGCCGCAGCGAACCGAGGTCCAGTTGCAGCGTGGCCGTGGCCATACGGCCTAGGCTAGCGCCGCTCAGCCGTCGTCCTGCAGCTCCCGCTTGAGCACCTTGCCGGTGGCGTTGCGGGGCAGCCGCTCGAGGAACACGACCTCACGGGGCACCTTGAAACGGGCGAGGTTCGCACGCACGTGAGCCTGCACATCGGACTCGCTCAGCTCACGCCCCGGACGCGCCACGACGAAGGCACGAAGGCGCTGGCCGAACTCGTCGTCCTCGACGCCCACGACCGCGACCTCCTCCACGTGCTGGTGGTCGGCGAGCAGGTCCTCGACCTCGCGCGGGAACACGTTCTCCCCGCCGCTGACGATCATTTCGTCGTCGCGGCCTTCCACGAACAGGCGCCCGCCGGCGTCCAGGCGTCCCACGTCGCCCGTGCTCATCAGACCGTCCACGATCTCCTTGCCGCCGCCGCCGGTGTAGCCCTCGAAGACCATCTCGTTGCCGACGAAGATGCGTCCCGTCTGCCCCTGGGGAACCTCGCGGCCCTGCTCGTCGAGCAGCTTCACGACCGTGCCGAGCGGGGGCTTGCCGGCCGTGCCCGGGGCGGCGCGCAGGTCCGCCGGCGTGGCGATCGTGGCCCACGCGACCTCGGTCGAGCCGTAGAGGTTGTAGAGCACGTCCCCGAACACGTCCATCGCGCGCGTCGCCAGCTCGCCCGGAAGCGCCGAGCCACTGAGGGCGATGATCCGCAGCGAGCTGGTGTCGTAGCGCGCGATCGTGTCCTCGCCCAGATCGAGGATCCGCTGCAGCATCACCGGCACGACCACCAGCGCCGTGGCCGCGTGGTGGGCGGCCGCCCGCAGCGTGTCCTCGGCGTCGAAGCGCCGCCGCAACACCATCGTCGAGGCCAGCGGCAGGGCGATCGTGAAGTGGGCGAAGCCCCACGAGTGGAACAGCGGAGCGGCGATCATCGTGGTCTCACGCGCCCGCAGCGGGATCTTCGAGAACAGGGACGCGACCGGCTCGATCGAGTCGGGCTGCCGCCGGGCGGCCCCCTTCGGGGTGCCGGTCGTGCCGGAGGTCAGGATCACCGTGCGGCCCGGCTCGGCCGGTGGCTGCAGGGGTCCGTCGTCGTTGCCCTCGATCAGCTCGTCCAGCCGCGCCACCCCATCGCCGGCGGCGCCGTCGCCGTCCGAGTCGCTCCACGACAGCAGGCGCGTGCGCCCGCGGGCGCCGTCGCCCACCAGCCCGGTGAACTCCTCGTCGTAGATCACCGCCACCGGGTCCTCGCGGGCGATCACGTCGGCGATCTGCGGACCGGCGAAGGCGGTGTTCAGATACAGCGCGCCGGCCCCGAGCTTCGCCGCCGCCGCGGTGGCCTCGATGAAGCCGCGATGGTTGCGGGCCATGATCGCCACGCCGTCGCCTTCGCCGACGCCGGCCGCCGCCAGTCCGCGGGCGAGCGCGTTGGTGCGCCGCTCGAGCTGCTCGAAGGTGAGCACGCCGCGCTCGTCGACCAGCGCGGCGCGGTCCGGATAGCGGGCCGCCACGCTGCCGTAGGCGGCCGCAGGCGTCAGCCCCCAGCGGCGCATCACGCCCATCGAGCGGATCGCCCGGGATGGGCGGGTCGGCGCCAGCATGCCCGTGTCGAGCAGCACCTTCGCCGCCTTCAGCCGCTGTGTCACCGCACGTGTGTCCACGGGCATGACCCTACCCCCCTGCCGCCCGGCACTCCACCATGCCCCCGCGCCGGCGCGGTGGCCCGGCTAGCCGACTTCCGCCGGCTCCTCCTTGCCCTGCAGGCGCTCGCGGCCCCGCTGCACAGCCGCGATGAACTTCGACAGGTTGATCTCCAGCGTGTTCAGGATCTCGTCGGCGTAGTCCTCTGCGCCGAGCCGGATCTCGCGCTCGCGGGTGCGGGCGTCCTCGATGATGTCCTCCGCGCCGCGCTCGGCCTGCTTGGTGATCTCCTCCTCGCCGACCAGCCGCTCCTGGCGCTCGCGCGCCTCCTTGATGATGCGCTCGGCCTCCTTCTTGGCCTCGGCGAGCATCTCCTGGCGCTCCTTGACGATCCAGCGCGCCTGCTTGATCTCCTCGGGGATCGTGGCGCGCATCTGGTCGAGGATGTCGTAGATCTCCTCCTTGTCCACGCGCACGGAGTCGCTCAGCGGGATGGTCTTGGCGTTGTGCACCAGATCATCGAGCTTGTCTATGAGCACCAGGACATCCACTAACCGGTCACCTCCGTGGGTACCACTGCATTCTTCATCGTGCCAGCTCCTCCTGCAGGCGGCGCGCAACCTCGTCTGGCACGAGATCGTCGATGCGGCCCCCAAAGGTCGCGAGCTCCTTTACTCCACTGGATGACAGGAAACTGTACTGCGGGCTGGCCATGAGGTAGACGGACTCGATGCCGGGGTCCTGCCGCCGGTTGAGCTGGTTCATCTCCAGCTCGTACTCGAAATCCGAGATCGCACGCAGCCCCTTGACGATCGCGCGGGCGCCCACGCTGCGGGCGAAGTCCACCACCAGCGTCGAAAACGGCTCCACCCGGATCCCCTCCACACCGGCCAGGGCGCGTTCGATGAAACCGATCCGCTCCTCGATCCCGAACAGCGCGCCGCTCTTGCGCACCGAGCGGTTGACGACCGCCACCACGACCTCGTCGTAGAGGTTCGAGGTGCGGCGGATGACGTCGAGGTGCCCGTTGGTGACGGGGTCATAGGAACCGGGGCAGACGGCGATGCTGGAGGTCGATGGGGTCATGGCTGGCGGTGAATTGTGATGCAAGTGTCCCCGTAGCGTCGGCGACGCTCCACCTCGAGGTCGAGCTCGAGTGGCGCGCGGCGGTCGCTCTCGATCGCGACCCGCGCGCCGGGGGACAGCAGCGGGGGCACGATCTCGGCAAGCACCTCGCGCATCTCGCCGGCCATCTGGTACGGGGGGTCGATCAGCAGCAGATCGTACGTCTCTTCGCGTTCGCGGGCCCTGGCGAGCGCCGCGAGCCCCTCCATTCGCCGGATCTCGGCCCGCTCTCCCTCCAGGCCCAGCAGCGCCAGGTTCTCGGCCAGGACGCCGGCCGCACGGGCGTCGCGCTCGACGAACACGGCCGCCGCGGCCCCCCGCGAGAGCGCCTCGATGCCGAGCGCCCCGCTGCCCGCGAACAGGTCCATCACGCGCTCGCCCTCGATCGGGTCGAGCATCGCGAACAGCGCCTCCTTGACGCGGTCGGAGGTGGGTCTGGTGGTCCTTCCCGGCGGCGCCTTCAGACGCCTCCCGCCGAGGCTGCCGGCGATCACTCTCACTCGCTGCTTGGTTCCATCTAGGCCGCCAGCGGCTCCTCCAGCTCGCCGCCGGCCGCCAGCCAGGCCCCCAACAGCGCGTGCTCGGGGGAGCGCAGCTCCGGGTCCGCGGCAGTCATCAGCTCGCCGTGGCGCCGGGCCAGCTCGAGCAGCTGCTCGTCCTCGGGCAGCCGGGCGAAGCGGTAGCTGCCGACGCCGGACTGGCGCGTGCCCACCAGTTCCCCCTGACTGCGCAGGCGCAGGTCGATCTCGGCCAGGCGGAAGCCGTCGGAGTGATCGGCCAACGCCCGCAGACGCGCAGAGCGCCGGGCGGCGGTGGGTCCCAGCAGGTAGCAGATCGAGGCGTGCTCGCCGCGGCCGACCCTGCCCCGTAGCTGGTGCAGCTGGGAGATCCCGAAGCGCTCGGCGTTCTCGATCAGCATCACGGTCGCATTGGAGACGTCGATCCCGACCTCGATCACGGTCGTCGCGATCAGCACGTCGGCGGCGCCGGAGGAGAAGGCGCTCATCGCCTCCTGCTTCTCCCGCGGGCGCATCCCGCCGTGCAGCAGCACGAGCTTGAAGTCCGCCAGCTCTCCCTTTGACAGGCGTACCAGCTCGCTGCGGGCGGCGCGCAGCTCTTCGCCGGCCGAGGGCACGGCCTCGTCGACGGTCTCGCCCTCGTCGATCAGCGGGCACACGACGTAGGCCTGGCGCCCCGCTCGCAGCTCGGCGCGGAGCTGCTCATAGGCCGCGGCCCGCTCCTGCTCGCCGAAGGCCAGCATCGTGTTCGCCGGCGGGCGCCCGGCGGGTCGTTCGCGCAGCAGCGTCGTGTCGAGGTCGCCATAGCGGGCCAGCGCGAGCGTGCGCGGGATCGGGGTGGCGGTCATGTGCAGCGTGTGCACGGGGCGCCGCCCGGGGCGCTCGCTGAGGGCCGCCCGCTGGCGTACCCCGAAGCGATGCTGCTCGTCGACGACCGCCAGCGCCAGCTCGGCGAACTCGACATCGGGCTCGATCAGGGCGTGCGTGCCGACCACCAGCGAGAGCTCCCCGCTGGCGAGCCGTGCCAGCACCTCCCGGCGCCGCCGGGCGGGCGTGGAGCCCGTCAGCAGCGCCGCCGACACCGACTCGGAGCCGAGCAGCTGCTGGATCGTGGCGAAGTGCTGCTCGGCGAGCGTCTCGGTGGGGGCCATCATCGCCGCCTGGCTGCCGTGCTCGACGGCGCGCAGCATCGCGTACAGCGCGATCACGGTCTTGCCGCTGCCCACCTCCCCCATCAGCAGCCGCTGCATCGGTGCGCTGCGCGCCACGTCGCCGGCGATCTCATCGATCGCCCGCCGCTGATCCGCGGTGAGCGTGAACGGCAGCTCTTGCGCCAGCCAGCGCTCGGTCAGCTGCGGCGGCTCGCGCAGCTCCACGGCACCGGTCCGGCTGCGCCGGCGCGCCCGGCGGCGCAGGAACAGCAGCTGGCTGAACAGCAGCTCCTCGAAGGCCAGCCGCCGGCGCGCCCGCTCGCGCCCGTCCTCGTCCTCGGCGAAGTGCGCCGCTCCGAGCGCCGCCGGCTTGTCCGGCAGCGCACCGGCCACCCGCAGCGCGGAGGGCAGCAGCTCCGGGAAGTCCGCCAGCGAGGCGCGGGCGCCGCGCACGAGCGTGAGGATCTGGGTCGAGCTGAGACCCTCGCTGGCGGGGTAGTGGGCCACGGTGCCCGAGCCGCCGCTCGCCTCGGCCGGAGCGCCGACCCCGCCCTCCTCGGCGAGGGCGTGGTGGGAGACGCCGAAGCCGCCGCGGCCGTCGGGCTTGCCGTGCAGCAGCAGCGCGGTGCCGGGCGGATAGCGGTCCACCAGCCACGGCTGGTTGAAGAAGCGCGCGCGCAGCGATCCGCTGGCGTCGGCCACGCGCGCCTCGACGAGCGGGCGCATCCCGCGGCGGCGGACCGGGCGCGCGGAGATCGAGCGCACGACCACCTGCACGGTCGCGGGCTCCCCGGCGCGCAGCTCCGCCAGCGTGCGTGACTCGCGACTGTCGCTGGGCAGGTGCTGCAGCAGATCCCCGACCGTGTGCAGTCCGAGCGCCCCGGCCCCGGCCGCCATGCGCTTGCCGGACAGGGGCAACGGGGCCGTCAGCCGCGAGGGTCGCGGCCAGCGCACGGGCGCCGCCAGCAGGCGCTCGCGCGGCAGGGGCTCGCCGGAGGCGAAGGCACGCACCGCGTCGGCCCCGCGGGCCGAGCGCCCCGCCCCGCGGGCGGACGCGCTGTCCGTGGCGGTTGCCTGCATCTGTCCGGAGATGATGATCGCGCCGGCGGCGTCTACGCGCGGGCTCACTCGGCGGCGAGCAGCCACCAGTAGGCCGACTGGCCCCCATGACGGAGCTCGAGCTCGACCGCGCCGTTGGCCATCTGCTCGAGATCGCCGAGCGACAGCGGTGCATCCTCGCCGGCCAGCACGCTGATCAGCTCGGGTCGCTGTCCCGTGTCGCCCGGCCGTGCGAGCTCGGCCATCACGGCGCGCAGCGTCTGCTCGGCATCGCCCCAGGCGAGCACCTCGTCCTGGATGAAGCCGACGGCGTCGCCGCGCTTGAAGCGACCCTGGGCATCGTCGCGGGCGGCCGGCGCGACAGCGCCGGTGCGCACCGGCGCGAGGGCCGCGCTGATGGCATGCGCGTTCTCCTCCACCGAGCGTTCGGGGGCCAGCGCCAGCGCGGCCACGAGCCCCGCCTGCTGGCTGGTCGTGGGCGCGACCAGCACGGCCTTGTCGGACAGCTGTGCCGCGTGCTGGGCGGCCATGATCACATTCGGGCTGTTCGGCATCAGCACGACCTCCTCGGCTCCGACCGCGTGCACGCCCGCCAGCAGGTCGTAGGTCGAGGGGTTCATCGTCGCCCCGCCGTCGACGGTGAGCACGCCGAGCTCGGCGAACAGCTCCCGCACCCCGTCGCCGTTGGCGACGGCCACCGCGCCACATCGCAGTGCCGCCTCGGCGCCCGCCGCGCTGGTCCTCCCGCCGAGGCCCGCCGCAGACGCGTGCGAGCCGTTGGCGAGCGCCGGCTCGGGGCCGGCGGCCACGCGGGAGTCGCGCTCGGCCACCTGCAGGCGCATGTCCGCCACGTCCAGACGCGAGACCTCCCCCGCCTCGGCGAACAGCGCCATCGCCGCCTCCGGGTCGTCGGTGTGGAGGTGCACCTTGAGAGTGCTCTCGTCGCCCACGACCAGCACGGAGTCGCCGAGCTGCTCGAGCGGGTCGGTGAAGCGCTCGGCCCGCAGTCCGCTGCCGGTGACCGCGAAGTTGGTGCAGAAGCGGTAGGTGCCGGAGCTGTGCTGGGGGTGGGTGATGCGCGCCGGGCGGTGGTGCTCGAGCGCCGGAGGATCTTCGCCGCGGAGCGCCGACACGACACCGGCGAACATGATCGTGAGCCCGTACCCGCCGGCGTCGACGACGCCCGCGTCGCGCAGCGCGGCGAGCATCTGGGGCCCGCGTTTGACCGATTCCTCGCCGGTGGAGACCGCGTGCTCGAGCGCGGCGGCGATCATCGCGTCCTGGGCTGCCGGCGCCGTCCCCGGGTCCAGCCGCGGGTTCTCGCTGGTGTGCGCCAGGTCGGTGGCGATGCGGTGGGCCATCTCGCGCGCCACGGTGAGGATCGTGCCCTCGGCCGGCTCGCGCACGGACGCGTAGGCGCGGTCGGCGGCGCGCGCCAGGGCGGCCCCGATCAGGGTCGCGTCGACCAGCTGGCCGGGGCGGCTGACGAGCTCCTCGGCGGCCCCGCGGATCAGCTGCGAGAGGATCACCCCGGAGTTGCCGCGGGCGCCCAGGAGCGCGGCCCGCGCCACCGAGTCGACGATCTCCTCGCGCCCGATCTCGTCCAGCGTGCGGTCCTCGTTGGCAGCCTGCAGACGGTCGAGCTCGTCGAGCACCGCGCGCAGGGTGAGCACCATGTTGTCCCCGGTGTCACCGTCCGCGACCGGAAACACGTTGAGGTCGTTGACCTCCTGCCGACGTGACTCCAGGTGCGCCAGCGCACCGGCGACGGCGGCCCGAAAACGGACCAGGTTGGTGTCTGACACGCCAGACACCTCTATCACCTTCGGGGGACCCTCGCCGCGCCTCAGGAGACTTCCGCCGCCGTTTCGGGCGCTCAGGTGCCCGCTCGGCGGGCGGCTTCGGGTCCGCTACCGGGCCCGCCGGCGCGGCGCCCGCGGCGCTAGGCGGCCTTGGTGACCTTGCCGGCTTTGAGGCAGCGGGTGCACACGTACACGCGGCGCGGAGCCGAGCCGACCATGATCCTGACCTTCTGCAGGTTGGGGTCGAAGCGGCGCTTGGTCGCGACCATCGAGTGGCTGCGGCTCTGACCGAAGGCCGGCCCCTTGCCGCAGCTGTGACACACCTTTGCCATGGGCGCCCAGTCTAGAGGCTCGCGACCTCGGCCCGCAGCGCTGCCATCCGCATGACCGCCTGGGCGGCGTGGCGACCCTGGTCGCGCTTGTCCCCGCCGGCCCGCGCCAGGGCCTGCTCCATCGTCTCGCAGGTGAGCACGCCGAAGGCGCAGGGAACCCCGGTCTCGAGCTGCACCCGCATGATCCCGGCGGCGGCCTGCTCGCAGACGAACTGGTAGTGGTCGGTCTCGCCGCGGATCACCGCCCCGAGGCAGGCCACGCCGGCGAAGCGCCCGCTGCCGGCCGCGTAGTGGGCCGCCAGTGGCAACTCGAAGGCCCCGGGGACCTCGAGCACCTCGACGTCGGGCACACCGGCCTCTGCGAAGGCGCCGCGGGCACCCGCCTCCAGCCGCGCCGCGAGCTCCTCGTAGAAGCGCCCGACGGCGATCGCGAAGCGTTCGCTCACCGCTCCCCGCGCTCGCGTGCGCGTTCGTGCAGCAGCTGCTCGTCGAGGTTCAGGCCCTGGTGATGGAGCGTGTGCCCCATGCGCTGGGCCTTGGTGCGCAGGTACTCCTTGTTGTGTTCGTTGGGGGCGTGCTCGATCGGCATCTGGCCGCTGACCGACAGCCCGTAGCCCTCCAGCCCGCGGATCTTCTTCGGGTTGTTGGTGAGGATCCGGATCGAGCCGAGGCCGAGGTCCACGAGGATCTGGGCCCCGATCCCGTAGTCGCGCAGGTCGGCCGGCAGGCCGAGGCGCTCGTTCGCTTCGACCGTGTCGAGGCCGTCCTCCTGCAGGCGGTAGGCGCGCAGCTTGTTCAGCAGGCCGATCCCGCGTCCCTCCTGGGACTCAGGTAGAGCAGCACGCCTTTGCCCTCGCGCTCGATCATCGAGAGCGCGGATTCCAGCTGCTCGCCGCAGTCGCAGCGCAGCGAGTGGAAGACGTCGCCCGTGAGGCACTCGGAGTGCACCCGCACGAGCACGTCCGGCTCGCCGGAGACCTCGCCCTTGACGAGCGCGACGTGGTGCTTGTCGTCCACCAGCGAGCGGTAGCCGACCGCCTGGAAGTCGCCGAAGGTCGTCGGCAGCCGCGTCTCCACCACGCGTTCGACGAGCTTGTCGTTACGGCGCCGGTAGGCGATCAGGTCGGCGACCGTGATCATGCTGAGGCCGTGGCGGGCGCAGTACTCGACCAGGTCCGGCACCCGCGCCATGGTGCCGTCGTCGTTCATGATCTCGCAGATCACGCCGGCCGGGTTGAGCCCCGCGAGGCGTGCCAGGTCGACCGCCGCCTCGGTCTGCCCGGCCCGCTCGAGCACGCCTCCGGGGCGGCTCTTGAGCGGGAACACGTGTCCCGGCTGGACGAGGTCGCGGGGGCGGCTGGCGGGGTCGATCGCGACCTGGATCGTGTGCGCCCGGTCGTGGGCGGAGATCCCCGTGGTGACGCCCTCGCGCGACTCGATCGAGACCGTGAAGGGGGTTTCGAATGAGGACTCGTTCTTGGCCGCCATCAGGTCGAGGCCGAGCTCGTCGCAGCGCTCGGGGGTCAGCGACAGGCAGATCAGGCCGCGTCCCTCCTTGGCCATGAAGTTGATCGCCTCGGGGGTCGCGAACTGGGCGGCGAGCGTGAGGTCGCCCTCGTTCTCGCGGTCCTCGTCGTCGCACACGACCACCATCCGGCCGGCGCGGATGTCCTCGATCGCCTGCTCGATCGTCGCGAACGGCGTGGCCGTGCCGGAGACGCTCATGCCCGCACCGCCATCAGCCGCTCGAGGTGCTTGGCGAGCACGTCGACCTCGACGTTCACGAGGTCGCCCTCGCGCAGTGCGCCGAGCGTGGTGCGGGCCAGATCGTCTCGGGGATCAGCGAGACCGAGAAGCCGTCGTCCTCCAGGGCGCTGACGGTGAGGCTGACGCCGTCGAGCGCCACCGAGCCCTTCGAGCACCACGTAGCGCAGCAGCGCCGCCGGGCACTCCAGCTCCAGCACGCGCGAGAAGCCCTCCTCGCGCACCGCGCGCACGGTCGCCGTGCCGTCCACGTGGCCCTGCACGACGTGGCCGCCGAGCCGGTCGCCGGCCCGCAGCGGCAGCTCGAGGTTCACGCGCGAGCCCTCCTGGAGCGTGCCCAGGGCACTGCCCTGGAGCGTCTCGCAGCATCGCCTGCGCGCCGAAGCTCTCCGAAGACGGTGTCGATCGCCGTCAGGCACACGCCGTTGACGGCCACCGAGTCGCCCTCGCTGCAGCTGCCCGGACAGCGCGGCCGACACGCGCAGGGTGGCGCCCTGCTCGTCGCGCTCGATGCCGGACACCACGCCCAGCTCGCTCACCAGTCCCGTGAACATCGTTCCTCGGCGCCGGCGCGCGTCACCACTCGCGCAGCCGGGCCGATATCAGCAGGTCCCCGCCGACGTTCTCCCACTCGAAGGCCAGCGGCCGCACGGCCTCGGAGATCTTCTCCACCCCTTCGCCCTCGAGCGGGTCGCGGGCCGAGCTGCCGCCCAGGAGCAGGGGCGCGAGGAAGAGACGGATTTCGTCGATCTCGCCCGCGTCGAGGAAGGCTCCCGCGAGGTGCGGCCCGCCCTCGAGCAGCACCGAGCTGATTCCCTCGCCGCCGAGCAGGTCGAGCGCCGCGCGCACGCGCGCCGGCTCGTTTTCGCCGGTGGCGACGAGCACCTGTGCACCGGCCGCTTCGAGCGCGTCCGTGTCGGCGCGGGCGGCGGCGCGAGAGACCACGACCGTGAGCGGGACGGTGTCGGCGGCGGCCACGAGCTGGGACACGGGCGACAGTCGCGCGAGCGAGTCGAACACGACGCGGCGGGGCTGCAGCGCCGCCTCGGCGGTGAGCCCGTCGGGGCGCGCCGTCAGCTGGGGGTCATCGGCGAGGGCGGTGCCGATGCCCACGATCACCGCGTCCACCGAGGCGCGCCAGCGGTGGGCGAGCAGGCGGCTCTGTTCGCCGGAGATCCACTTCGAGTCGCCGCTGCGCGGTAGCCACCTTGCCGTCGAGCGTCATCGCCGACTTGAACAGCACCCATGGGCGTCCCGACGCGTGCGTGCTTGCGGAAGGCCTGGTTGAGCAGGCGGGCGCTCGCCGCCAGCTCCCCGTCGGCGACCACGACCTCGACGCCCTCGTCGCGGAGGATTCCAAGGCCGCGCCCGGAGGCCTTCTCGGTGGGGTCGTCGGAGGCGACCACCACGCGGCGGATCCCGGCCTGCAGGATCGCCTCGGTACAGGGCGGCGTCTTGCCGTGGTGGCAGCACGGCTCGAGCGACACGTACAGGGTCGCGGCCGCGAGGTCCGCCATCCCGCAGGCCTCGATCGCGTTGACCTCGGCGTGCAGGCCGCCGTATTCCTGGTGCCAGCCCTCGCCGAGCACCTCCCCGTCGCGCACCACCACGGCGCCCACCACGGGGTTGGGCTTGACGGCGCCGGCGCCGTTGCGTGCGAGCTCGATCGCACGTGACAGGAAGAGCTTGTCGGTGTCGGTACAGCTCGGCATCTGCTTCGAGGATAACCCTAGGTGCGCGCCGGCCGCGGTCCGGAGCCGCAGCGCCCGCCGTGCAGGCGGTAGACGGTCATCACCGGTCCCGGCCGGTGGTAGGCGAGCGGGTAGTAGTCGAAGCTGAGGTCGAAGCCGAACTTGACCGGACGCGCGCCGGCGCCGTAGGGGGAGGCGCGGAACACGACTTCGCCGTCGCGCGCCAGCGCCCGGTAGTAGGCGATCGCCTGCGGCACGCCGCGCGGATCCGCGAACGCGCGACCCGACTGCGTCGAGCCGCTGACGACCCAGCAGTAGTGGTTCTCGACGTAGTAACGGATCAGCGCCGGCGCCAGCGTGGTCTCATAGCTCTCGACCCCGACCACGTGCGTGCGCTTGGAGAGCGTGCCGCGGGCGTCGACGCGCGAGACCAGCGAGGGATACTTGTTCCAGCGCCTGGGGCCCGCCCGCGAGCCCCGCAGTTCGTCCGCCCAGGCGTTGGGTGAGACCGGCTCGACCACGATCCGCGCGTTGTGGGGAATGTGCGCGAGCATCCACAGACGCGTGAGGTTGCGGGTGTCGGCGCGCGCGTTCACCGCACCGGAGTGCAGGCTGTGCACCAGGCCCTGCGCCAGCAGGCCGGCGCCCAGCACCGCGGCCGCGGCCCAGCGCAGGGCCCGTCCGCGCCCGCCGAGCGCACCCACCAGCACCACCACCGTGACCGCCGCCAGCAGGCACGCGATCGGGAAGATGGGCAACAGCCAGCGCCCGAAGTAGCGCCCCTGCAGCCCCATGAAGGCAAGGAACAGCAGCGGCGCCGGCACCAGCACCCAGCCGAGCGCCTTCTCGCGCCGCCACACCAGCACCATGCCGGCGAGCGCCGCCAGCGCCGGCACCCACCCCAGCCCCCACGTGAAGGTCCACAGGTAGTAGACGACGCCCCCCTGGTGGGGAGCGCCGAGCTTGCCCTGCGATTCGGCCGATTGGCTGGACTGGCGCACCAGTTCGGCGTGGAAGGCGTGCGCGTCGAGCACCGAGTAGGGGTTGGCGAGCACGAACAGCGCCAGGGCTGCCACGGCGGCGCCCAGCACGCACGCGAGCACGCGCCGCCATGAGTCCCGGCCGGGCCCCCGCAGGCGCAGGGCGGCGGCCGCCACCAGCGGCACGAGCACGATCCCCGCCGTGTACTTGGTCGCGCACGCCAACCCGAGACCGGCACCCGCCAGCAGGTAGTCGCGGACCCTGCCTTTGCGCAGCACCCCTGCCGTCCCGAGCAGCGAGGCGGTCAGGGGCGCGAGCGTGGGGACGTCGTTGAGGGCCAGGTGGGAGTAGAAGCTCGGCAGGAAGGCGACCGCCTCGATCGCCGCCGCCAGCAGCCCGGCGGCCCGCCCGAGCAGCCGCGCGCCGGCGAGGTACAGCAGCCACAGCGCGAGCGTCCCGAGCACCGCCGCGGCGATCCTGCCGAGCTCATAGAGAGCCGCCGGGTCGTTGTGGAAGTGCCTGACGACACCGTCGCTGCCGCCGTAGACGAGCGCGAACAGGAAGTGCAGCACGTACGTGAACGCCGGCGGGTTGGCGAAGTAGTGCGGGTTCAGCGTGCCCTGGCTGAACATCTTCACCGCGCGCGGCACGAAGTGGTCGGCTTCGTCGATGTTGTAGACGAACGGCAGCCCCGAGCGGTAGCCCCACAGCCGCAGCACGAGGCCCCCCGCCAGCACGACCGCCAGCGCGCTCCACGCCAACAGGCGCGCCTTCGTCACGAAGGGCGCCCGCTCCCGCACACCGTCCTCGGCGCGGGCCCCGGGGGCGGCCCGTGCGTCGGCGCCGGCCGGCGCGGGCTCAGCAGTTGGCATAGACGGCGTAGTAGCGGCTCGTGAAGATGCGCCTGAAGTCCTTCGCGGGCACCTGGTCGAGGGGATCGTCGCCGACATCGACGACGGCCTCGACGAACACGGCGCTGCCCAGCGGGTAGACCGCCACGCTGCCGTCCTTCAAGCGCTTCTCGAGCGCGGGCGCACCGTGTTCGGCGTCGTGGCGCGCCTGGCTACGGGCCACGATGTCGTGCTGGCCGACGCTGTCGAGGATCCAGCGGGCGTCCGGGATGAGCTTGTTGTTGGGCAGCGACAGCAGCGGACAGCGGTGCAGCACCGAGGCCACCTTCGGGTCGTGCAGGGCGGCCGCGAGCCCCTGGTGGAAGTCCTCGTGCTCGGCCAGCGTGGTGCGCAGGTTCGAGAGGCTGATCGTGCTGACCGCCGAGGCCGCCCCGTAGATCACGAGCACGGCGGCGAAGGCGATCCAGACCCGCCGGATCGCCGTGCCCGGCTCGAGCATCCACCAGCCCCCGACCGCGACGGCGCAGAACAGCAGTGCGAGGGTGGCCGCCCCCGTCAGATAGCGGTCGATGACCGACGCTCCGCCGGCGCCCTCGAGCAGGTACACGGCGTACAGCAGCACCAGCGAGACGAGCGGCAACAGCGCCCGCCGCGGCGTCAAGACGACCGCGAGCAGCACCCCGGCGATCGCGCCCAGCAGGACCGGGAGGTGGTCGATCCGCACGCTGTAGCTCCACACCGACCCGATCACCGCCGAGAAGCCCTGTGTGCGTTCCAGTTCCTGGGCCAGGCCGGCGGTCGCCGTCAGCGAGTAGAGCGGGTTGCCGGTGACGACGCCATCGAAGGCGACCCACAGCAGCGGCGCGCTCGCGGCCAGGGCGAGGTAGGCGAGCATCCGCCGCGGGCTCGGCTCGCGTGGCGCGCCCCGGGTCGGGCGCAGCCCCGGCCAGCAGCACCACAGCCAGTACACGCCGCTCAGCACCCAGGCGTCGGGGCGCAGCAGTCCGGCCGCCGCCAGCAGCACGAACACGGCCGGGCCGCGGCGGCGGTGTTCCAGCTCCAGCGCCAGCGCCCACAGGATCAGAGCCAGGTAGGAGATGTCGAGATAGCCCTGCGCGGCGAGGTTCTCGACGAAGAAACGACTCAGCAGCAGCAGCGCCGCCACGACCCCCACCAGCGGGCCGAAGGACAGCCGCCCGACGCGGTAGATCCCCGCCACCGCGGCCACGAACGAGGCGATCGAGCCGAGCACCATCAGGCGCGCTCCGCCCTGGCCGAAGACCGAGCACAGCATCCCGAAGGCGATCGCCAGCGGGTGCTCGGTGGGCGCGCGGTAGACCTGGAAGTCGGGCAGGTGCGCGTGCAGCAGGTCCCGCCCCCACAGCAGCGCGTAGAAGGAGTCGTAGGTCGGGTAGGTGGGGAACGCCAGGTAGCCGATCAGGGCGGCCACGCACATCAGCGCGAAGGCGATCCTGGCCGGGGACCAGCGCAGCCCCGCGCGCAGGGCTGCCGGGCTGGTGGGGCCCGGGCGGACCCGGGTGGGCGTCGCGCTCTCCATCTGGCCTCACCCGCACCCGCGGGCGGCGGCGCGGTGACGAAGCGCGAAGACCACGTCCTGCGCTTTGGGATACTGCGTGCGGGCAAGTCTAGGCAAATCGCCCGAGCGATGAAGCTGATCATCCAGATTCCCTGCTTCAACGAGGCCGAGCAGCTTCCCCAGACGCTCGCGGACCTCCCACGCGAGGTTCCGGGCTTCGACGAGGTCGAGCGGCTCGTGATCGACGACGGCTCCAGCGACCGCACGGTCGAGGTCGCCCGTGAGCTCGGCGTCGAGCACCTCGTACGCCTGACCAACAACAAGGGGCTCGCGGCCGCCTTCCAGGCCGGCATCGACACGGCGCTGAAGCTGGGCGCGGACGTGATCGTCAACACCGACGCCGACAACCAGTACTGCGGCGCCGACATCCCCAAGCTCGTGGAGCCGATCCTGGACGGCCGCGCGGACATGGTCGTGGGGGACCGCCAGGTCGCCGAGATCGAGGACTTCTCGGCGGTCAAGAAGCTGCTGCAGCGGCTCGGCTCCTGGGTCGTGCGCCAGGCCTCCTCGACCTCGGTCCCCGACACGACCTCCGGCTTCCGCGCCTACAACCGCGACGCGGCGATCCAGATGATGGTCGTCTCGCGCTTCACCTACACGCTGGAGACGATCATCCAGGCGGGCAAGCTGCTGGTGGCGGTCGACCACGTGCCCGTGCGCACGAACCCCAAGACGCGCGAGTCGCGGCTGTTCCCGTCGATGGGCGCCTACGTGCGCCGCAACGCGATCTCGATCTTCCGCATCTACGCCCAGTACGAGCCGCTGCGGGTGTTCTGGAGCCTCGCCCTCGTGATCGGGGTGGCGTCCGTCGCGGTCTGGATCAGGTTCGCGGTCGCCTACGCCGACGGCAGCGGCAAGGGCCACGTGCAGTCGCTGATCCTGGGGGCGGTGCTGTTCATCGCAGCGGTCGTCCTGTGGGCGCTCGGCGTGATCGGCGACCTGCTCGCCGCGCAGCGCGTGATGACCCAGCGCAGCTTCGAGCGCATCCGCCGGATCGAGCTGGCGCTGGGGATCGAGCCCACCCATTACGAACGCACCGTGCCGGGCGGCCCGGACGCCGGCGGGCGCGCGCTCCCCGGCGAGCAGGGAGCCCTGCAGGAGCACCCCGACGAGCCGCTCGCGACCGAGCGCGGCGGCAGGGCGGTCCGGCTGTGAGCGGCGTAACCGTCTCCAGCGACGGGGTCGTCACCGGCAACACCTTCGACAAGTACGGCAGCTCGAACCCGTTCGTGCGGCGGATGATGAGCGCCTTCGAGCGCACCGCCGTCGAACTGCTGGACCTCGCCGCCCCCGGCTCGGTGCTCGACGTCGGCTGCGGCGAGGGTGTGCTGGCCCAGCGCTGGGCGCAGCGGCTGCCCGCCTCGCGCATGGTCGGCATCGACCTCGAGGAGCCCTCGATCCAGGCGGGCTGGTCCGAGCACACGGCGCCCAACCTCGAGTACCGGGTCGTGGACGGTCCCGAGCTCCCGTTCGGCGACGACGAGTTCGAGATGGCCAGCGCGATGGAGGTGCTCGAGCACCTCCCCGACCCCGAGCGGATGCTCGCCGAAATGGCCCGCTGTGCGCGCACCCACCTGCTGGTGTCGGTTCCGCGGGAGCCGATGTGGCGCATGCTGAACATGGCTCGGGGCGCCTACTGGTCGTCGCTGGGCAACACCCCGGGGCACCTCAACCACTGGTCGGCGCGCTCCCTGCGCGCGCTGCTGTCCGGCGTCGGCGAGGTCGTGGAGATGCGCTCGCCGTTCCCCTGGACGATGGTGCTTGTCCGCCTCTAGGACCGCGTCCCCCTCCACGGACGGGCCCCGGCAGGCGAGCTCCTCCTACGCCAGCGGCGCGCGCATCCTGGCGATCGGAATCGCCTCCACCGGGCTGCTCACGTTCGCCTACTTCTCGGTCGCCAGCCACGTGCTCACAAGCGCACAGGCGAAGCGGATCGACGTCCTCTGGTCGGTGATGTTCGTGATCATCTCGGTGATCTACCGGCCGGTGGAACAGCTGCTCTCGCGCTCGATCGCGGGACGCAGGGCCCGCGGTCACGAGCAGCACCAGCTGCGCGCCCCGATGTTGATCCAGGCCACCTTCGCGCTGCTGTTCGCGCTGGTGGCGGGGATCCTGCACGAACAGCTGATCGACAACGTCTTCGAAGGCTTCACGGCGCTGTACGTGGTGCTGCTCGTGGGCACGCTCGCCTACGCCGCCAGCTACTTCGCCAGGGGCTGGCTGGCCGGCCACCAGCGCTTCGGCCTGTTCGGCGGGCTGGTGCTGATGGAGTCGCTGTCGCGCTTCTGCTTCGCCCTCGCGGTGGCGATCGGGCTGGCCAGCGGCGAGAACGCCGTCGCGCTCGGCATCGCCGCCGCTCCGCTGCTCTCGCTGGTGGTGGTGCCGGCCGCCTTCCTTGCCGACCGTCGCGGCTCGCAGGAGGCGGTCGCCGAGGGGCCCTCGCCGGCCGGCGAGGAGCCAGCGCCGGCCACCCCAGCAGCCGCGGCCGGCCAGCGAGGTGATGACGGCGGACGAGGCCGACGCGGCGTTTGCCGGGCCGGGCACCGAGAGCGTGCAGGAGACAGCCGCCCACGACGAGCTCTCGCTGCGCCGCGGTGGCTTCTTCGCGGTCTGGGTGTCGGGGATCATGCTGGCCGAGCAGACGCTCCTCAACGGCGGGGTCCTGACGGTCGACGCGACCTCCCACCAGCGGGCGCTGGCCGGGATCGTCTTCAACGTGCTGCTGATCGCGCGGGCTCCGCTGCAGCTGTTCCAGGCGGTCCAGACCTCGCTGCTGCCCCACCTGACCGGGCTCGAGGCCACGGCCGGCCACGACGAGTTCGCGCGCGCGGTGCGCACCACCATCAAGGCGATCGCCGCGTTCGCGGGCGCGGTCGCGCTGGGGCTGCTGATCCTGGGGCCGTGGGCGCTCGAACACGTGCTCTTCGGCCAGCAGTACAGCTACGGGCGCTGGGGTCTTGCCCTGATCGGGATCGGGATGGGCTTCCACCTCTGTTCGGGGGCGCTCAACCAGGCGGCCCTGGCGCGCAACCACGCGCGCGCGGCCGCCGTCTGCTGGCTGCTGGCGGCGTGTGTGTTCATCGTCTGGATGCTCTCGCCGGTGGTCGGGGAAGAGGTGCTCCGCGCGGAGATCGGCTACGCCGGCGCCACCGCGGCGCTGGTCGGGTTCCTGTTCCTGCTCTACCGCCGGGGCAGCGACGAGCTGGCCCACGCCGCGCCGGAGCCGGCCGCGGGCACCGGCTAGCGGAAGTCCTGCAGGGAGCGGTCGAGCTCGCCGAAGGCCTCGGCCGGGTCGGGCGCGTCGAAGATCGCCGAGCCCGCCACGAACAGGCGCGCACCGGCGCGGGCGCAGGCAGGTGCCGTCTGCGGATCGATGCCGCCGTCGACCTCGATCGCGACGCCCGCCCCGACGAGCTCCCTCAGCCGCGGGAGCTTCTGCAGCGAGTGCTCGATGAACGGCTGTCCGCCCCAGCCCGGGTTGACGGTCATGCAGAGGGCGATGTCCAGCGCTCCCTCGAGCTCGCCCAGCACGCCCGGCGGGGTGGCCGGGTTGATCGCCACGCCCACACCAGCGCCCAGCTCGCGCACGAGGTTCACGGTGTAGGCCAGATGCGGCGTCGCCTCGGCGTGGATCGTCAGCGAATCGGCGCCGGCGGAGACGAAATCGCGCACGTGGCGCTCCGGGCGCTCGGTCATGAGGTGGGCCTCGAGCATCGCGCCCGCCTCGCGGACGGTGCCCGCGAGCGCTTCCACGACCAGCGGCCCGACCGTGATCGGGGGCACGAAGTGGCCGTCCATCACGTCCACGTGGATCAGCCGCGCGCCGGCCGCCAGCACCTCCTGCACCTGCTCGCGCAGACGCCCGAAGTCGGCTGACAGGATCGAGGGGGCGACGAGGACGCTGTCGCGGAGCTCTACGCGTGGGCTCATACGGCCTGCAGCATGGTGTCGCCGCAGTTGTTGCACTTCAGCACCGCCGTCGAGGACATCCGCACGATCGTCGAGTGCTCGCCGCAGTTGGGGCACACGGAGGTGAGCTCGAAGCGGTGCAGGCAGTAGACGCAGCGGTAGCGCCCCGGGAGGTTGGTGGGACGCAGCCACGGCTCACCGCAGTGCGGGCACAGCGGCCCGAGATCGACCGACGCCTTGGCAGCTCCGGGCGGATCCCCGTCCATCGCCAGCTAGCTCCTGCGCAGCGCGGCGATGAAGAAGCCCGCCGTGCGATCGCGGTGGGGCAGCGTCTGCAGCGACTCACCGACCGGCTCGAAGTCGGGTCTGGATTCCAGGAAGGCGGCGATCAGACGCTCGTTCTCATCCGGAGAGATCGTGCACGTAGAGTAGACAAGCAGTCCTCCCGGACGAAGGGCCAGGGCGCCGGCATCGAGGATCTCCCGCTGCCCGCGGGTCAGGGCCTCGATCGAGCCCTCCTGCATCCGCCAGCGCAGATCCGGGCGGGCCTGCAGGGTCCCCAGGCCGCTGCAGGGGGGGTCCACGAGCACGCGGTCGAAGGGTGCTTCCGCGCGCGGCTCGGCGGCGTCGGCGACCTCGACCCGGATGTTGGCGGCGCGCATCCGCTCGGCTGTACGGGCGAGCACGCCGGCGCGGCGGCGGTCGCGCTCGACCGCAACGACCTCGCCCCGGCCCTGCATCAGCGCCGCCAGATGGGTCGTCTTGCCGCCGGGCGCCGCGCACAGGTCGAGCACCCGCTCCCCCGGCTGCGGGTCCAGCGTGCGCGAGACGAGCATGGCCGCGCGTGACTGCGCGATCACCTCCCCCCGCGCCCACAAGGGCGAGGAGTGCAGGTCGAAGGGCGCCTCCAGCACCAGCGCCTCGGGCAGGCGCGGGTCGCCGTGGCTGGCCACTCCCAGGCGCCCGGCGACCGCCGCGGCGTCGCCCACGAGCGTGTTCGCGCGCAGCGCGACCTCGACCGGCTCGTTGTCGGCCGCCATCAGCGCGCGTGCCTGCTCGGCCCCCAGCGTCCGCCACCACAGCCTCGCGATCCACTCGGGATGGGAGTGCTTCAACGCCGCCTGCGCGGGCGTCAGCTCGGGCAGCGACCCGACCAGCGCAGCAGGCCCCTCGCGCGCGGCCCGCCGCAGGACCGCGTTGACGAGCCCGTGCCCGGCGCGAGCCTCGTGCTTGGCCAGCTCGACGGCCTGGGCGACAGTCGCGTAGTCGGGGGAGCCCTGCAGGTACAGCAGCTCGTACAGGCCCAGGCGCAGGGCGTTGACGATCGGCGGGTCGAGCCGGCGCACGTCGCGTTCGGCCAGCTCGCCGATCACGTGGTCGAGCGTCGCGCGGCGCTGGATCGCGCCGTAGGCCAGGCGCATCGCCAGTGCCCGTTCGCGCCCGTCCAGCTCCTGCGCCGCCGCGCGCAGCGCCTCGTCGGCATAGGCGCCGTGCTCGAACACGCGCACCAGCACCGCGTAGGCGCAGCGCCGTGCGGGTGAGACCTCCTGGGCGGCCTGCGAGCGGGGCATCGCGGACGGCGCCTAGCCGCTGCGGGAGGCGCCGGAGAGCAGGATCTCGGCGAGGTCGCCGGCCAGCCGCTGCGACTCCTCGGCGGTGAGTGTGGCCGTCGTGACGCGCACCGCGGTGGGGCTCGATCCCAGCCGGAAGAGTGCCCCCGGGGCGACGACCCAGCCGCGTGAGAGCAGCCCCGCCACCACCGCCGACTCCTCGGGAACCGGCACCCACACGTTCAGGCCCGAGGTCCCGCGAGCCTCGATCCCGCGCTCGCGCAGGCACCCGAGCAGCTGCTCGCGGCGCTCGCGATAGCGCTCGCGGGCGCCGGCCAGCTGCCGCTGCACCGAGCGGCTGCTCCAGAGCTCCACCACCAGCGATTGCAGGACGTAGCTGACCCATCCGGGCCCGCACTGCTGGCGGCGCTCCACGCGGGCCACCGTGTGTGGGTCCCCGCGCAGCAGCGCCAGGCGCAGATCGGGCCCGAGCGCCTTGGACACCGAGGTGGCGATCGCCCAGCGCTCGCAGGCGCCGAGCGAGCTGTGCAGGGGCCCCTCGCCGAGCATGCCGAGGTGGTCGTCCTCGATCCCCAGCACCCGCGGGTGGGCGGCCAGCACGGCCGAGAGCTCGTGTGCGCGCTCAGCGTCGAGCAGCGCCCCGGTGGGGTTCTGCCCGCGCGGGGTCATCACCGCCGCTGCCGCCCCCGCGCGCAGGGCCGCCTCGAGCGCCTCCGGGCGCATCCCGCGCTCGTCCACGGGCACCGGCTGCAGTCGCAGCCCGTTGGCGCGCAGCAGATCGAACAGCGACGCATAGCCGGGGTTCTCGACCGCCACGCGGTCTCCCGGGCGCAGGCTCGACTGCAGCAGCAGCTCGAGCCCCTCCAGCGCGCCGCTGACCACGCACAGCTGCTGGTCCTCACGCACGACCCCGAGCTGCTCCACCGCCAGGCGCTCGAGCGCCGGCACCACCGCCGGCTCGCCGTACAGGCGGGCCGGAGGGTTGCAACGCGCGAGCGCGGCGACGATGTCCGGCAACAGGCTCGGGTCGGGGTTCCCGCGCGAGGCGTCGCGAACACCCTCGGGCAGCGTCGCCAGCGCCGCTCCCGTCGCGGCGGGGGCCGGCGTGGCCACGCGCGTGCCGCGGCGCCCGTCGGTCACCACCAGCCCGCGGCGGCGCAGCTCCGCCAGCGCCGCGGCCACCGTCGAGGGACTGACGCCGCCCTGGGCGGCCAGCGCCCGCACCGACGGCAGCCGCTGCCCGGGCGCCAGCGACCCCTCGCTCACCGCCAGCTCGACCTCCTCGACGAGCCCGGCGGAGGTGCGCGCGTGGATCCTGTATTGTTCTGTGACAGTCATAGCTCTGTACTATTACAAACTTCCGGACAACCACAACCCACGGCAGGAACCCCGATGACACACGAGCCCACCGTCAGCGCCACGTCCGACCCCGCGCCGAGCACCGCGACCGCGCCCGCGCACCCCGCTCCCGGCGCTCCCTCCGACACCCCGGCCGGCGCCGCCTCCGACCGCGTGCGCCTGCGGCGAAAGCGCGAGCGCGGCCACTACGAGCGGGACGTGATCGACGCGATCCTCGACGAGGCGCTGTTCGCGCACCTCGGGATCACCGACGAGCAGGGCCAGCCGTTCGTGATCCCGACCCTGCACGCGCGCCGCGACGACGTCGTCTACTGCCACGGCTCGCTCGGCTCGCGCACGATGAAGGCGCTCTCGGAGGGCGTGCCGGCCTGCCTGACGGTCTCGCTGATCGACGGCCTCGTGCTGGCGCGCTCGGCGATGCACCACTCCGCCAACTACCGCTCGGTGATGCTGCTCGGAAAGGCCCGGCCGGTGACCGAGCCACGCGAGAAGTGCGAGGCGCTGGAGGCCGTCGTGGAGCACATCATCCCCGGCCGCTGGCAGGAGGTCAGGGAGCCGACCGACAAGGAGCTCGCAGCCACCGCCGTCCTGTGCTTCCCGATCGAGGAGGTCTCGGCCAAGGTCCGCAGCGGCGGCCCGATCGACGACGAGCCCGACCTCGAGCGAGGGGTGTGGGCCGGCGTGCTGCCGCTGGCGAGCGCCCCCGGCACGCCCGAACCCGACGTGCTGATGGACCCGGCGATCCCTCTCCCCTCCTATCTGCGCCCCTACCGGCGCCCCGGCGCGGCGTGACCCCGTAGGTAGGCGCCCGCCTCCATGGCGCGCGACCCGGGCGGCTGGACCTCGAGCAGCTCGAGCACGCCGGGCGAGCACGCCAGCAGCAGGCGGCCCTCGCGGGCGAACAGGCCGCGATCCGGCGCCCCGGGCTCTCCCTCCTCGAGCAGCGCGGCGCGGTGGACCCCCAGCAGCGCTGTCGTCCTCGAGCGCGCAGGCGGGCACCGATGTGCGGGTGCAGGGCGCGCACCGTGCGCTCGAGCTCGGCCGCCGGACGGGCCGGGTCGAGGTCGCGGTCGGCGGGCCCGATCTTCTCCGCGTAGGTGACCCCCTCCTCGGGCTGCTCGGCAAACGGCGGCTCCTGCTCGAGGGCACTGATCAGCAGCCCCGCACCGAGCCCCTGCAGACGCTCGGCCAGCGAGCCGTAGTCGTCGTGGGCAGCGATCGGCTCCTCGCCGGCGAGGCACACCGGCCCGCTGTCGAGACCTGCCGTCAGGCGCATGATGGAGACGCCGGTGCGCTGGTCCCCGGCCATGATCGCCCGCTCGATCGGGGCCGCCCCGCGCCAGCGCGGCAGCAGCGACGGGTGCACGTTGAGGATCTCGTGCGAGGACAGCAGCGGCTCCTTGATCAGCGCGCCGAAGGCGCACACCACCACCACCGCCCGGCCCGCCGCAGCGGCCCCCAGCGCACCGGCGATCAGCTCCAGAGAGTCCGGGCCGTTGACGTCGGCGGGCTGCTCGAGCGCCAGCCCGAGCGCCCGGGCGGCCTCGGCCACCGGGGGCGATTGCAGCCGCCGGCCGCGGCCCGCGGGCCGGTCGGGCCGGGTGATCACCAGCGTCGGCCGGTGCTCGCCGGCCGCGAGCCGCTCGAGCACGGCGGCGGCGAACTGCGAGGTGCCGATGAAGACGGTCGCCAAGCCCGCCGGGAGCGCTCGCCGCTAAGCGGCGCTCTCCTCTTCCTGGGCCTCGCGCATCGCGCGCATCGCCTCCTTGCGCGCCTCCTTGGAGATGTGGTCGAGGATCAGCACGCCGTCGAGGTGGTCCATCTCGTGCTGGATCACGCGTGCGCGCAGGCCTTCGGCCTCGACCGTCAGCTCGTGGCCCTCCGGGTCCTGGGCGCGCACGCGCACGCTCACCGGGCGCTCGACGTCGACGTGCACGCCGGGCAGGCTGAGGCAGCCCTCCTCGGCCACCTCCAGCTCCTCGCTGCTCCACTCGAGCACTGGGTTGACGAGCGCCTGCACCGGCTCCTCGGGGTCGGTGCGGAACACCAGCGCGCGGTGCAGCACGCCCAGCTGGGTGGCGGCCAGGCCGATGCCGAGGGCGTCGTGCATCAGCTCCCCCATGCGCGCCAGCTCCACCTGCAGGCGCTCGTCGAAGCGCTCGACGGGGACCGCGCTGGCGCGTAGCACCGGGTCGCCGAAGCGGCGGATGATGCGCATCGCGGCATCGCGGCGGGCCTTCGTCTCGGGGTCGAGCTCGGCCGGCTCGGGCGCCCCCTCCTCGCGCTCGACCTCGACGTCCTCGTCGGTGGCGTGGAGGGCGTCGTGCTCGAGCTCGGCGTCCTCGTCGGTGGCGCGGGCGGCGTCGTGCTCGTGCTCGTGGTCGCGGAGCTGCTCGGGGGAGGCCATCGTCGCGTTCCAGCCTACTGCGGGTCGACGTCCACGCTGAAGCTCACGCCCGCGTGGGCGCGCCCGTCGGCGAGGGCCTGCACGCTCTCGCCGGCGGCGCGGACCGCGTGCGGCCTGGAGCCGGCCTTCAGCACGAGCATCTGGCGCTCGCGACCGCGCAGCCGGAACAGCGTCGCCGGGCCGAGCACCGCCACGGCGCCCTCGCGCTCGGCGGCGGCCGGCGTCAGGCGGCGCTCGAGCTCGCCCCGCAGGTCCTGGGCGGCGGCGAGGGCGGCGGGCGCCTCGGGGCTCGAGCAGACGATCCGCACCAGGTGCGAGAAGGGCGGGTAGCCGAGCGCCCGGCGGCGCTCGACCTCGCCGGCCAGGAAGCCGTCGCTGTCGTGGGCGGCGGCGTGCACGATCGCCCGCGCCTCGGGGGTCACCGTCTGCACCAGCACGCGCCCCTGCCCGCCACGGCCGGCGCGCCCGGCGAGCTGGGCGATCAGCGCGAAGGTGCGCTCCTCGGCGCGGAAGTCGGGAAAGCGCAGGGTGGCGTCGGCGTCGATCACCAGCGCCAGCTGGACGTCGGGGAAGTCGTGACCCTTGGCGACCATCTGGGTGCCGATCAGCACGCCCTTCGCGGCGGCCTGGAAGCTGCCCAGGATCGCGGCTGCGCCGGCGTCGGTGGCCTGCTCGCCGCCCGCGAGGACGGCGTCGGCGTCGAGGCGGAAGACCGGGAAGTCGCCCTCGTCGAAGACCTCGGCCAGGTCGTGGGCGAGGCGCTCGGTTCCGGCGCCGTGTCGCGCGACGGCGCTGGAGGAGCAGTGCGGGCAGCGCGCGGGCACGGGCTCGCGGTGGCCACAGTGGTGGCAGGCGAGCAGCCGCTCGGCGCGGTGCAGGACGAGCGTCACGTCGCATTCCGGGCAACCCCAGCTCGCCCCGCACGAGCGGCAGGAGAGGAAGTTCGACCAGCCGCGGCGGTTGAGCAGCACGATCGCCTTGGCGGCGCGCTCGCGGACCTCGGCCAGCGCCTGCACCGAGGCCGGGTGCAGGGTGCTCGGCTGCCCGCGCATGTCGAGCACCTCTACGGGCGGCAGCGGGCGCCCGTCCACGCGCCGGACCAGGCGCGAGGACGCCAGCCGCAGGGCGCTCTCCGGACGCGGCGTGGCGCTGCCCAGAAGCAGCGCGGCCCCGGCCCGCCTGGCGCGCTCCTCGGCCACCTCGCGGGCGTCGTAGCGGGGGTCGCCCTCGTGCTTGTAGGAGGCCTCGTGCTCCTCGTCGATCACGATCAGCCCCAGCTGCCCGACGGGGGCGAACACGGCCGAGCGGGGCCCGACGCAGATCCGCGCCTGGCCCTCGCGCAGCCGCCGCCACTCGGCGTAGCGCTGGGCCGTGGTCAGGCGTGAGTGCAGCACGGCGACGGTGTCGCCGAAGCGCTCGGAGAAGCGCGAGACGATCTGTGGCGTGAGCGCGATCTCGGGCACCATCACGATCGCCCCGCGGTCTCGCTGCAGGGCCTCGGCGGCGGCGCGCAGGTAGACCTCGGTCTTGCCCGAGGCGGTGACGCCGTGCAGCAGGCGCTGCTCGAAGCGCTGCTCGGCGATCGCGGCCCGCAGCGGCTCCAGCGCCGCCTGCTGTTCGGCGCTGAGCTGCGCGCCCGGCGCGATCTGGGCGCCCAGGGGTGCGCCGGCGGGGGCCCTGGGGACGGCGCGGCGGCGACCTCCGAGCCGCCGCGTGGCGCCCGGCGGGAGCACCAGCCCGAGCGCCCTGGCCAGCGTCGAGCAGTATTCCCCGGCCACCCACCGCGCCAGCGCGACGAGCTCCTCGGGGACGCCCAGCTCCAGCGCCCGCAAGGGCGCCAGCAGCCGCTGGTCGGCGACCTCGCTGCGCTCGGACAGGCCGGTGACCACGCCCAGGATCGTGCGCGCCCCGAACGGCACCACCAGCATCGAGCCGACCGTCACGCCCTCGCGCAGCGGCTCGGGCAGCAGGTAATCGAACGGTCCACGCAGGGCGCGGGCGCTGGTGATCGGCTCGACCTGGGCGATCGCGGACAAGCCCCCGACCCTAGAGCGGGCCCCGGTCAGAGCTCACACCGGTGCGAGCCGCTGCTCGCGGGGGCGGCGCCCCTAGAGGCCGGCGGCCGAGCGCAGCGCCTCGGCGCGGTCCACGCGCTCCCAGGTGAAGTCGTGGTCCTCGCGGCCGAAGTGGCCGTATGCGGCCGTCTTCTGGTAGATCGGGCGGTGCAGTTTGAGCTCCTCGCGGAAGGCCCCCGGACGCAGGTCGAAGTGGTCGGCCACGAGGCTCGCGATCTGCCCGCGCGCGATCTTCTCGGTCCCGAACGTCTCGACCATCACCGAGACCGGGTGGGCGACGCCGATCGCGTAGGCGACCTGCACCTCCGCGCGGTCGGCGAGGCCGGCGGCGACGATGTTCTTGGCCACCCAGCGGGCGGCGTAGGCGGCCGAGCGGTCGACCTTGGAGGGGTCCTTGCCGGAGAAGGCGCCGCCCCCGTGGCGGGCCATGCCGCCGTAGGTGTCGACGATGATCTTGCGCCCCGTCAGCCCGCAGTCGCCCATCGGGCCGCCGATCACGAAGCGCCCGGTGGGGTTGACCAGGAAGTTGCGCACGAGCTTGCGTTCCTCGTACAGGTCGCTGGGGAGCACGGGACGCAGGACGTGCTCGAGCAGGTCCGGCTTGATCAGCGACTCGACGTCGATCCCGTCGGCGTGCTGGGTCGAGATCAGGATCTTCTCGATCTCCACCGGGCGCCCGTTCTCGTAGCGGACCGTGACCTGTGTCTTGCCGTCCGGGCGCAGGTAGGGCAGCACCTCGCCCTTGCGCACCTCCGAGAGCCGCTTGGCGAGCTTGTGCGCCAGCGCGATCGGCAGCGGCATCAGCTCCTCGGTCTCGTTGGACGCGTAGCCGAACATCATTCCCTGGTCGCCCGCCCCGGCCACGTCGAGCTCGTCCTCGTCGGCGGGGTCGTGCCGGGTCTCATAGGCGGCATCGACGCCCTGGGCGATGTCGGGGGACTGCTTGTCGATCGCGTTGATGACCGCGCAGGTGTGGCAGTCGAAGCCGTACTTGGCGTCGTCGTAGCCGATTTTGCGAACCGTCTCGCGGGCCACTTCGGGGATGTCGACGTAGGTGTCGGTCGAGATCTCGCCGGACACCACGATCAGGCCGGTGTTGACGAGCGTCTCGCAGGCGACGCGCCCGTAGGGGTCGTCCTTGAGCACGGCGTCGAGCACCCCGTCGGAGATCTGGTCGGCGATCTTGTCGGGGTGCCCCTCCGTGACCGACTCGGAGGTGAACAGGTACTCGTTGTCTGAGGTCTGGCTCAAAACTTGGGCGGCAGTCTATGCGGCCCGCATGGCGGTGCGCTGTCCGCGCTCCACGAAGTCGATGATCAGGGGTACGCCGTCCATCGCATATCGGGCCCGCAGGCGGTTCTCCAGGAAGTAGGCGTAGTCGCGCGTGACGCGGGCGCGGGAGTTGACCTGGATCGAGAAGCGCGGCGGGCGCCGGTCGATCTGGTTCATGTAGATCAGCTTCAGGCGGTGGCCCGTGGCGCGTCCGCCGGCGCCGACCGGCGGCTGGCGTGCGGCGGTGGCCTCGGACAGGAAGCGGTTGAGCTCGGCGGTGGGGATCCGCAACGTCATCCGCTCGCTCAGCGCGACCGCCTCGTTGAGGACCCGCTCGACGTGGCGGCCCGTGCGGGCGCTGGCGGTGAGCACGCGCGGGCGCAGACGCAGCTTGCGCGACACCCGGGCCCGTTCGTGCTCGAGCTCGCGGCCGCGCGCCTCGCCTTCGCCCTGCTCTTCCAGCACGTCCCACTTGTTCAGCACCAGCGCGGTTGCGCAGCCGGCCTTCATCGCCAGCTCGGCGATGCGCAGGTCCTGGGCGGTGACCCCGTCACTGGCGTCGCACACGACCAGCGCCACGTCGGCGCGTTCGGCGGCCCGCCGCGAGCGCAGCGCCGTGTAGTACTCGACCGAGTCGGCGACCTTGGCGGCGCGGCGGATGCCGGCGGTGTCCACCAGCGTGATCTCCTTCTCGCCGAAGCGCAGGACGGTGTCGATCGCATCGCGGGTGGTGCCGGCGCGGTCGGAGACGATCACGCGCTCCCGGCCCAGGAAGCGGTTGACCAGCGAGGACTTGCCCACGTTCGGCCGTCCGATCACGGCCAGGCGCACCGCCGCCTCGTCGTCCTCGTCCTCGGCGTCCTCGGGCGCAACCCGGTCCAGCAGCTCGACGATCCGATCCAGGAGGTCTCCGGTCCCCAGACCCTGGGCGGCGGACACGGGCACGGGGTCGCCGAGGCCGAGACGGTGGAACTCGGCGGCCAGCGGGAGGTCCGCGGGGCCGTCGCACTTGTTGGCCGCGACGATGCTCGGCACCGGCTGCCTGCGCAGCAGATCGGCGAGCTCTTCGTCGCCCGGGCGCAGCCCGGCGCGGGCGTCCACGACCAGCACCGCCACCTCCGATTCGTTCACGCCGGCGCGCGCCTGCTCGCGGATCGAGCTCGCCAGCGGGTCCTCGTCGAGCACGTCGATCCCGCCCGTGTCCACGAGCGTGAAGCGACGGCCGTTCCACTCACACGGGAGGTCCTTGCGGTCGCGGGTGACCCCCGGCCGGGCGTGCACGACCGCCTCGCGGGAGCCCGTGAGACGGTTCACGAGCGAGGACTTGCCCACGTTCGGATAGCCGACCAATGCGACCTTCATGAGCATGAGTATGACCGCGCCACCTCCGCCGCCCGGGAGGCTGCGGTGGGGGCTGAGCGGGCGACCCCGCCCGCTATCGCCCCGCGCGGGCGCGCACCAGCTCGGCGATGCGGGTCACGACCTGCGCGACGGTGAGCGAGCTGGTGTCGATCTCGACGGCGTCCGGCGCCGCCTTCAGCGGGGCGTGGGCACGGGAGCGGTCGCGCTCGTCGCGCGCGGCCAGCTCGGCCATCACCGCCTCGGGATCCTGCTGCTCCTCCAGTGCCCGCCGGCGGGCCCGCTCGCGCTCGTCGGCCGTCAGGAACACCTTCAGCTCGGCATCGGGGGCCACGACCGTGCCGATGTCGCGACCCTCCGCCACCCAGTCGCCGCTGCCGAGCAGGACACGCTGTTTGCCGAGCAGGGCGGCGCGCACCGACGGGTCGGCGGCCACCCTGGAGGCCGCGGCGGCGACCTCGGGCGTGCGGATCTCGGCGCTCACGTCGCGTCCGTCCAGGAGCACGCCCGGCTCGTGTGCCGGGGTCAGCTCGTCCAGCTCGACGTCCATCTCGGCGGCCAGCCGGGCCGGGTCGGCCTCCGGCTCCTGCAGCGACAGCAGCCCCACCGAGCGGTACAGGGCGCCGCTGTCGAGGTAGGAGAAGCCGAGCTCGCGGGCCAGCTCTCGCGCCACGGTCGACTTGCCGGCCCCCGCTGGGCCGTCGATCGCTACGAGCACACGGCTTGCAGGTCGGCGACGAAGGAGGGGTAGGAGACGGCGGCGGCGTCGATCCCGACGACCTCCACGCCCTCGTGCGATGCGAGCCCGGCGACGGCGCCCATCATCGCCATGCGATGGTCCCCGCGGGCGTCGATGGTGCCGCCGCGCAGGCCCTCGCCGCCGCGCACCGAGAAGCCGTCCTCGGTGGCCTCGATGTCGGCGCCGAGGCCGCGTAGGCCCTCGACCACCCCGGCGATGCGGTCGGACTCCTTCAGGCGCAGCTCACCGGCCCCCCTGACCAGCGTCTCGCCCTCGGCGAAGCATCCGAGCAGCCCCACGAGCGGCAGCTCGTCGATCGCCAGCGGGACCTCGCCGGCCTCCACCACGGTCCCCTCGAGGGCGCCGTGGGCCACGTCGAGGTCGCTGACGGGCTCGTGGGGCACGAGCTCCTCGGACTCCTCCTCGAGGTCCCCGATCACGATCCCCCGCATGCGGCGCAGGATCCTCAGAAAGCCGGTGCGGGTCCAGTTGACGCCGACGTCGCGGATCAGCAGGCGCGAGCCGGGAACGAGCACGCCGGCGGCCACGAGGAAGGCGGCGGAGCTGGCGTCGCCGGGGACGGTGAGCTCCTCCAGCAGCAGCTCGTCCACGTTCGACACCGTCAGGCGGGAGCCCTCGCGGGCGATCGGCGCCGAGGCCGCCAGCAGCATGCGCTCGGTGTGGTCGCGGCTGCGGGTGGGCTCGATCACGCTGGTGGAGCCGTCCGCCGCCAGCGCCGCCAGCAGCACGCACGACTTCACCTGGGCGCTGGCCACCTTCAGCTCGTAAGTCGATCGCGCGCAGCCGCGAGCCGCGTATCTGCAGGGGCGGAAAGCGCTGATCGCGGGCACGCAGCTCGGCGCCCATCTCGCTCAGCGGACCCATGATGCGGTCCACCGGCCGGCGGCGGATCGAGGCGTCGCCGTCGAGCGTGAAGCTGCGCCCGTCCTGGGCGGCGAGCCAGCCGGGGAGGATCCGCATCAGCGTCCCGGCGTTGCCGACGTCGATCGGCGCCGCAGGGGCGAGCGCCTCACGCAGGCCGGTGCCGCGCACCACGACGGCGTCCCCGATCACCTCCACCAGCGCCCCCAGCGCGGCCACCGCCTGCAGCGTCGAGTCGGTGTCGGCGGCGTGCAGGTAGCCCTCGATGCGGACCGGTTCGGATGACATCGCCCCGAGCAGGGCGGCGCGGTGGGAGATCGACTTGTCGGCCGGCGCGCGGATCGAGCCCGACAGGCCTTCGGCGGGCTCGAAGCGCATCCGGGTGGCGCCCGCGGCCGATGCTCCGTTGGCGCTCACGCGCGCGCGACCGGGAAGCCGAGGCCGTTGATCAGCTCCTGTGCCCGCCCGGCCTCCTCGTCGCCCCGTATCCACAGCGCGATCACGCCCTGGCGGTTGTCCTGCGAGGGCGACAGGGCCATGTCGGCGATGTTGACGCCGTCCCGTCCGAGCGCGAGGGCGATCTCCGCAATCACGCCGGGCCTGTTCGGCACCGAGGCACGCAGCTCCTGCACGGGCCCGCCGACGAGGCCCGCGCCGAGCAGCTCCTGCCGCGCGGCCCCGGCGCGCGTCGTTCCAGTCCCCGAGCGACGGCGCATCGCCCTCGGCGAGCCACGAGCGCACCTCTTGCAGACGCTCGAGCAGCTCGTCGATCCCTTCCGCCAGCGCGTCGCGGTTGGACATGTAGATGTCCGTCCAGATGCGCGTGTTGGCCCCGGCCACGCGGGTGGCGTCCCTGAAGCTCGGCCCCACCGCCGGCAGCCGCTGCGCGCCCTCGTCGCCCGTCAGCGCCGCGGCCTGCTCGACGAGCGCGTTGGCGAGCACGTGTGGCAGGTGCGAGACGCAGGCCATCAGGCGGTCGTGGGTGACCGGGTCGATCGCCGTGGGGCGCGCGCCGATCGTGCTCAGCAGCCGGTGCAGGCGCTCGTACAGGACCCCCGCGGTGGACTCGCGCGCGGGAGTCAGGTACCAGGTCGCGTCGTCGAAGAGCTCCTCGCGGGCGTGCTCCACGCCGGCGGTCTCGGCCCCGGCCAGGGGATGGCCGCCGATGAAGCGCTCGTCGGCCCCGGCGGCCGCCAGCGGGCGCTTGGTGGAGCCGACGTCGCTGACCACGCAGCTCGGCCCGGCGGCGTCGAGCGCGCCCGTGACCGTCTCGGCGATCGCCGACAGCGGCGTGGCCACGAACACGACGTCGGCGTCCGCGACCGCCTCCGCGATCGACTCCGCGCTGGAGTCGATCGCGCCGAGCGCGAGCGCGCGGGCGCAGACGGCCTCGTCGCGGTCGAAGCCGCTGACCTGCGCGCCCGCGCGCCGGCGGGCCGCCAGCCCGATCGAACCGCCGATCAGCCCGACCCCGAGGACGGCGACCTTCAACGGCGCTGTCTGCGAGCGCGGGCCATCAAACCGTGCTGAGCTCCTTGCCCGCCAGCGCCGCAGCCTGCTCGACGGCACGCGCGAAGTCCTCGAACTCGTCCGCCACCAGCGCCTGGGGGCCGTCGCAGATCGCCTCGTCGGGGTTCGGGTGGACCTCGACGATGATCCCGTCGGCGCCGACGGCGCGCGGCCGCGAGCGACAGCGGCTTGACCAGGTCGCGGCGGCCCGCCGCGTGGCTGGGATCGACGATCACCGGCAGGTGGGAGAGCTCCTTCAGCACCGGCACGGCCATCAGGTCGAGGGTGAAGCGGTAGGCGGTCTCGAACGTGCGGATACCCCGCTCGCAGAGCATCACGTTGGGGTTGCCTTCCTTGAGGATGTACTCGGCCGCCATCAGCAGCTCGTCCAGCGTCGAGGACAGCCCCCGCTTCAGCAGCGCCGGGCACCCGGAGCGCCCGATCTCGGCCAGCAGCGGGTAGTTCTGCATGTTGCGGGCACCGATCTGGACGACGTCGGCGACCTCCAGCACGGCGTCGATGTCGCGCATGTCCATCAGCTCGGTGACGATCGGCAGCCCCGTCTCGGCCTTGGCCTCGGCCAGCAGCCGCAGGCCCTCCTGGCCCAGACCCTGGAAGGCGTAGGGGCTCGTCCTGGGCTTGTAGGCGCCGCCGCGCAGCAGGGTCGCCCCCGCGTCGCGGACGACGTTGGCGGTCTGGATCATCTGCTCGCGCGACTCCACCGTGCACGGCCCGGCGATCAGGGCGAAGCTGTCGCCGCCGATCTTGCGGCCTTCGATGTCGAGCACGGTGCGCTCGCCGTGGGTGATCTGGGCCGAGGCGAGCTTGTAGGGCTTGAGGATCGGCACGACCCGGTCGACCCCGGGTTGTCCCTCGAGCCCCAGGCTCTCGACGTTGGCGTCCTGCTCGACGTCGCCGATCGCGCCGATCACGGTGACGCGCGCGCCCTGGCTGCGGTGGGCGCGTGCCCCGGCTCGCTCGATCTTCGAGACGACGGCCGCGACCTCCGTCGTCGGTCGCGCCCTCCTTCATCACGATCATCATTGACTCATCCTTTCAACTGGCGTCTGGGTTTAGCTGTTCGCTGCTCTGAGCTGCGGTCCGGGCCACGCTTGCGGCGCGGCAGAACCGGCTACTCGTGAGGGAGGTGCGCACGGCACCTCGGAGGTGGCGCTCGGTCCCAACGGGGACCCGGTGCGGCCCTGCAACCCGCTCACGCACGGGTTCACGGCCGGAGCGCCTAGCTAAATCGCCAGGCGTAGAAGGGCGACCAGACGGCGCTCGTCGCTGAGGTGCGCTGATATTCGCGTGCCGTCCGGTGCATGGTGATCCAGGCACGGTTGTAGCAGACAATCGCCGCGCGGGTCCAGCGTGCAAATCGTGGACCGGCGCGATCGCCCTGCCGCGGGCGGGGTCCTCCGCCTAGGAGGCGCGCGGCGGCGCCCGCCAGGACCTCCTGGAGGGCCTCCAGGAAGCGGGCGTTCTCCTCCGGGAGCCCGTAGGTGACCCGCAGCGCCGGCTGCTCGGCCCCCAGCGCGGCGCCGGCGCGCACGAGCACGCCGCGCTCGCGCAGGCCCTCGACGACCGCGGCCTCGTCGGTCTGCTCGCCGAGGCGCACCCAGCAGAAGTTCGCCTGCGAGGCCGCCACGCCGAGCCCGAGCGCGGCCAGGCCCTCCTCCATCGACAGGCGCTCGGCGACCGTCCGCGTCGACGCGCCTGGTGACCTCGTCCTGGTGGGCGAGCGCCTCGACCGCGGCGGCCTGGGCGAGCGCGTTGACGCCGAACGGCTGGCGCACCTGGTTGAGCGCGCGCGGGCAGCTCGTCCGAGCCGCACAGGGCGAAGCCGACGCGCAGCCCGGCGAGGCCGTGGACCTTCGAGAAGGTCCTCAGCAGCACGAGGTTGGGGTGACGCGCTGAGCAGCTCGATCGAGGCGTCGGGGTCGTCGAGCAGGTTGAACTCGCAGTAGGCCTCGTCGACGATCACGCACACGTGGCCGGGGACCTCCTCGACGAAGGCCGCGATCTCGGCCAGCGGCAGGGCCGTGCCGGTCGGGTTGTTCGGGTTGCAGACGATCGCCAGGCGCGTGGCGACGGTGATCTCGCGCAGCATCGCGGGCAGGTCGTGGCGGTCCTCGCGGTCGAGCGCGACCGTGATCGCGCGCGCGCCCGAGGAGGCGGCGAGCTGCGGGTAGACCGAGAACGAGGGCCACGCATACACGATCTCGGCGCCCGGCTCGAGCAGCGCCTCGGCGGCGGCGAGCAGGATGTCGCAGGAGCCGTTGCCGACCGCGATCCGCTCGCTCGGCACGTCGTAGCGGTCGCTCAGCGCGCGCCGCAGCCGCGCGCAGGACGGGTCCGGGTAGCGGTTCAGCTTCCCGAGCTCGCGGTCCACCGCCTCCCTGACCTCGGGCAGCGGCGGATACGGAGACTCGTTGCTGGCCAGCAGCACGACCGGCTCCTCCAGCGCGTAGCCGCCCGCCGCCGGGTACACCGGGATGCGCCTGATGCGCTCTGCGAACTCGATCGCCACGGTCCTATTGTGCCGCGCCCGGCTACTGCGCGGCCGCGAGGTCTGCGCGCAGCGCCTGGGCCTCGCCGAGATACATGTGGGCGGGCTGGTGCTCCTCGGCGGCGTAGTAGTGGATCATCACCCTGATCACGCGCGGCAGCGATCCGGGGACCGGGATCTCGCGGGCGCACAGCAGCGGCACGCGCTCGAAGCCCACCGCGCGCGCCGCGACCGCAGGGAACTCGGCGTCGAGATCCTGGGTGACGGTGAAGATGCAGCTGACGACGTCCTCGGGGGAGAGCGTGTTGCGCTCCATCAGGGCGCGCATCAGCTCGGTCGTGCGCTCGAGGATCTCGGCGGCGTCGTTGTGCTCGACGCTGATGGCCCCGCGCAGGGCGAACAGTCGCATGGCGGCGATTGTGTCAGAGGGCGCGCAGGCTTCCGAGCTCTGCATCGCTGAGGCGGCGGTACGCGCCCGTGGCGAGGCCCTCCAGCGCCAGCGGGCCGAAGCTGATGCGCTCCAGCTCGAGCACCGGGTGCCCGACGTGCTCGCACATGCGCCGGACCTGGCGGTTTCGGCCTTCGCGGATCGTGACCTCGATCTCCTGGGGCCCGAGCCGGCGCACACCGGCCGGCGCCGTCGGCCCGTCCTCGAGCTCGACGCCGTCGCGCAGGGCGCTCAGCGCGAGCTCCGTCAGCGGGCCGCCCCCGACGCGGGCGCGATATGTCTTGGGAACTTCGAAGCGAGGATGGGTCAGGCGGTTGGCGAGCTCGCCATCGTTGGTCAGCAGGATCAGCCCGGTCGTCTGCCCGTCGAGGCGACCGACCGGATACAGCCGCGCGCCGTCCACGCCGAGGAGTTCGACCACGGTCGGCCGTCCGTGGGTGTCGCTCGCGGTGGAGAGGACACCGAGCGGCTTGTTGAGCATGTAGGCCACGCGCGTCTCGGGTCCGCTCAGCAGGCGACCGTCGACGCGCACGGGGCTCCCCTCGGCGACATCGAAGGCGGGGTCGGTGACCTTCACGCCCTCGACGGTCACGCGTCCGGCGGCGACGATCTCCTCCGAGGCGCGCCGCGAGGCCACGCCCGCGTGGGCCAGGTACTTCGCTAGCCGCATCTCCGGCCGCGGTCGCGATCCATCGGCTGCCACCATAGGAGGCCGGGCGATCCCAGCCCGACGCGACCATGGACCTCGAGCTGCTCGATCGCACGCTCGCCGCCGGCGGCGAGCCACCTTTCCGCTCCCGCCAGGTGTGGGGCTGGATGGCGCGCGGGGCGAGGGGCTACGAGGAGATGACCGACCTGCCGGCGCAGCTGCGCGAGCGGCTGGCGACGGAGGTGCCGTTCTCGAGCCTGCAGCTGCTCGACCGCGCGCGGGCCGGTGACGGCACCGTCAAGGCCCTGTTCGCGACCGCCGAGGGGCATCCGCTGGAGGCCGTGCTGATGCGCTTCCGCGACGGGCGGCGCTCGGTGTGCCTGTCCTCGCAGTCCGGCTGTCCGCTGACGTGCACCTTCTGCGCCACCGGCTCGATGCGCTTCGCGCGCAACCTCTCGCAGTCGGAGATCCTCGACCAGGCGCTGCACTTCCGCCGTCTGGGGCCGATCGACCACTGCGTGTTCATGGGCATGGGCGAGCCGATGCTCAACCTCGACGCCGTGCTGGGTGCCTGCGAGCGGCTGCCCGACCTCGGCGTCACCCACCGGCGCACGACGATCTCGACCGTCGGCTGGGTGCCCGGCATCCGCCGCCTGACCGAATGCGACATGCCCATGCGCCTGGCGCTGTCGCTGCACGCCCCGGAAGACGCGCTGCGCTCGGAGCTGATGCCGGTCAACGAGCGCTACCCGCTGGCCGAGGCGCTCGATGCCTGCCGCGAGTTCTACGCGCGCCGGCGCCGGCGCGTGTTCGTCGAGTACGTGATGCTGGCGGGCGTCAACGACCGCTACGAGCAGGCGCTGGCGCTGGCCCGGGCGTTGCTGACGCCCGGCGAGCGTTCCTGTCCCTTCAAGGTCAACCTGATCCCCTACAACCCGACCGGCTCCCGCTATGAGGGCTCCGGGCGGGGGGCGATCGCGGCCTTCCGCCAGGCGCTCGAGGACGCGGGCGTGCCCGTGACGGTGCGCCTCACGCGCGGTCGCGAGATCGCGGCCGCCTGCGGGCAGCTGGCAGCCGGGTCGGCGCCCGCTGCCGCGTCAGCCGGCGTCGCCGCCGGCGCGGGCCTCGCCGGCGCGTAGCAGGCGCTCGCGCAGCTCGGCCTGCTCCTCCGGGGTCGGGATCCCAGCGCGCGATGTCGGGCAGCTCCTCGAGGCTGCGCAGGCCGAACAGCTTCAGGAACTGAACCGTGGTGCGGTACAGGACGGCCCCGAACTGGGAGCTGCCCGCCTCCTCGATCAGGCCGCGGTCGAGCAGCGAGGCGGTCGCCGAGTCGGCACTGACGCCGCGGATGCGGGCGATCTCGGGGCGCGAGACGGGCTGCAGGTAGGCGACGATCGCCAGCGTCTCCGCCTGGGCGGGGCTCAGCGTGGCCACGCGCGGGCGGCTGAACAGGCGCCGCGCGGCCTCCTCGGTCCCGGGGTCGCTGGCGAACGTCCAGCCGCCGCCGAGCTCGCGCAGGCGCAGCCCGCGCAGGCCGGGGGCGTACTGCTCGCCCAGCTCGGCGAGGGCCGTCCCGACGGCTTCCCTGTCGGCTCCTGTCGCGTCGGCCAGCTCGGCCGGCGTGAGGGGGTCCGTGGAGAGGAACAGCAACGCCTCGATCGTGCGCGTCAACTCGCCGGAGGTCCCGCCGTGCGCGTCCGGCGCTTCGCCCAGCGCCACCGGCACCTCGCCCTGCCCGCCCGGCAGCGCGCGCAGCTGACCCTCGCCGCGTCCCGGCTGGGCGCTCACGCGGGCACCTCCTCGCCGGCCTGGAGCGAGGGCTCTTCGCCGCCATCCGCGGCAGCCCCGGCGCCGGGCGGAGCGCCGCGCGTCACGCGCGCCATCGTCAGCGGAGGCTCGTGCGCCACCGCCGAGACGGCGATCTCGCCGAAGCACTCCTCCTGCTGCCATGAGGCCTCGCCGCGTTTGTAGAGCTCGAGCAGCGCGAACAGGGTCACCGCCACCGTCATGCGGTCGGCGCCGCGGACCGCCTCCTCGAAGCTGAAGCTGCCCCGGCGCAGCAGGTCGCGCAGGTGGTGCAGGCGCTCGCCGATGCTGACCCGCGGGACGGCGATGTGGCGCACGTCGATCGCCGGCGGCATCGCCAGCAGCCGCCCGATCGCAGCGCCGAGCACGTCCGGGTCCTCGGAGCCGTCGGGTGCCGGCAGCAACGTGCGGCGCAGCTCCGGGGGCAAGGGCGCCATCCGGAAGCGCACCCCGTGCTCTGCCGCCAGCAGGCCTTTGAGGTGCTCGCCGGCGGCGCGGTAGCGGCGCGCGTCCAGCATCCGCGCGAGCAGCTCCTCGGCGGCTTCGCCGGGCTCGAGGTCGAGCAACTGCTCGTCTTCGCCGGTCAGCATCAGCCGCGACTTCAACTCCAGCAGGGCCGCGATCAGCACGATGAATTCGGTCGCGCTCTCGAGGTCGAGCTCGCCGGAGCTCTCGAGGTGGTCCAGGTATGCCAGCACGACCTCCGCCAGCTCGAGCTCGAGCAGGTCCACCTCTTCGCGCAGCACGAGCGTCAGCAGCAGGTCGAACGGCCCGCTGAAGACCTCGAGGTCGAGGTCCAGGGCGCGCACTCCGGCGGCGCTGCTCACGCTCATCCGCGCACCGTACCGAGCGCCGGCGACGCCCCTGCGCGGCCGGGCCCCGGGGGCGCGCCCACGCCCATCACCGAGCGCACGTCGGCGACCGTCTCGCGGGCGATCGCGTGGGCGCGCTCGGCCCCCTCGGCCAGGATCGCCTCGAGCCGGCCCTCGTCGGCGCGCAGCTCCCCGTAGCGCTCGCGGATCGGCGCCAGGTAGTCGATCACCGCCTCGGCCACGGCGGTCTTGAAGTCCCCGTAGCGGGCGGCGGCGAACTCGGCCTCGACGGTCGCCGGATCCTGGCCGCGCACGGCGGCGAGGATTTCGATCAGGTTGGAGATCCCCGGCTTGTCGGGGCCGCGGACGATCTCGCTGCCGGAGTCGGTGACGGCGCTGCGCAGCTTCTTGAGGATCGCGTCGGGCTCGTCGAGCACGTACACGATGCCCTGCCCGCTGGAGAGGGTCGTGGACATCTTGCGCGTCGGCTCCTGCAGGTCCATGATCCGCGCGCCGACCTCGGGGATGCGGTGCTCGGGCACCTTCAGGATCTCCTCGCCGGCGCCGAAGCGGGCGTTGAAGCGCCGCGCCAGGTCGCGCATCAGCTCGAGGTGCTCGCGCTGGTCCTCCCCGACCGGGACCTCGTCGGCGCGGTAGGCGAGCACGTCGGCGGCCTGCAACACCGGGTACAGCAGCAGCCCGGCCGAGACCAGCTCACGCTGGGCGGGGCTCTTTTCGCGGAACTGGTGCATGCGCTGCAGGCGGCCGAGTTCGGTCAGCGCGCACAGCAGCCAGGTGAGCTCCGTGTGCTCGGGGACGTCGCTCTGGCGGAACAGGATGCAGCGGGCCGGGATCCAGGCCCGCCGCCAGCAGGATCGCGGTCGTGTCGTGGGTGCGCTCGCGCAGCTCGAGCGGGTCGTAGGAGACCGTGATCGCGTGCAGGTCGACGATGCAGAAGATGCCGTCGCCGTGGTCCTGGGCGGTCACGTACTGGGCGATCGCCCCGATCTGGTTGCCGAGGTGCTTGCGCCCCGTCGGCTGGATCCCGGAGAAGCTGCGCACCCGCCGAGGCCCCGTCAGAGAGCCTCGCGCACGACCGGGCGCTTGGCCGCGGTGACCTCGTCCAGGCGGCGCACGGGCGTCGTGTACGGCGCCCCGGCGGCGATCCCGGGGTCCTCGCGGGCCTCGGCCACGATCGCCGCCACGGCGGCCGCGAACGCGTCGAGGGTCTCCTTCGTCTCGGTCTCCGTCGGCTCGACCATCAGCGCCTCCTCCACAAGCAGCGGAAAGTACACCGTCGGGGGGTGGAAGCCGAAGTCCAGCAGGCGCTTGGCGAGGTCGAGCGTCTTGATCTGCAGGCGCCGCTTCATGGGCCCGCCCGGAGAGCACGAACTCGTGCATGCAGAGCTCGCCGAAGGCGAGCGGCAGGTACTCGGCCAGGCCGTGCTCCTGCAGCCGCGCGAGCAGGTAGTTGGCGTTCAGCACCGCCGTCTCGGAGGCGTCCTTGAGGCCGTCGGCGCCGAGCGAGCAGATGTAGGCGTAGGCGCGCACGAAGGTCCCGTAGTTGCCGTGGAAGGCGCGCAGGCGGCCGATCGACTTCGGCCGCTCGTGGTCCAGCGCGAAGCTGCCCTCGGGCCCGCGTGTGACGACCGGGACCGGCAGGTAGGGCGAGATCCGCTCGGAGACGGCGATCGGGCCGGACCCGGGGCCGCCGCCGCCGTGGGGCTGGGTGAAGGACTTGTGCAGGTTGAAGTGCACGATGTCGAAGCCCATGTCACCCGGCCGCGAGAGGCCCATGATCGCGTTCAGGTTGGCGCCGTCGTAGTACAGCGTGGCGCCCACGCCGTGCACGATCTCGGCGATCTCGGCGATGTTCTCGTCGAAGATCCCGAGCGTGTTGGGGTTCGTCAGCATCAGGCAGGCGACGTCGCGGTCGGCCTTGCGGCGCAGGTCCTCGAGGTCCACCCCGCCGGCCTCGTTGGTGTCGAGCTTGACCACCTCCAGCCCGGCCATCGTGACCGTCGCCGGGTTGGTGCCGTGGGAGGTGTCGGGCGTGAGCACCTTGTGGCGGCGCTCGCCGCGGTCCTCGTGGTAGGCGCGCGTCAGCAGCACGCCGGCGAGCTCGCCCTGGGAGCCGGCGCAGGGCGACAGCGAGACGTGCTCCATGCCCGAGATCTCCGCCAGCGCGCCCTGCAGGCGCCACATCAGCTCGAGCGCGCCCTGCGCGTACTCGGGGTCCTGCAGCGGGTGCAGGCGGGCGTGTCCGGGCAGCGCGGCCGCGCGCTCGTGCAGGCGCGGGTTGTGCTTCATCGTGCAGGAGCCGAGCGGGTAGAAGCCGGAGTCGAGGTCGTAGTTGCGCTTCGAGAGGCCCACGTAGTGGCGCACGAGCTCGGGCTCGGAGACCTCGGGCAGCGCCGGCGGCTCGGAGCGGCGCAGGCGCTCGGGCAGCAGCTCGCGCGGGTCCACCTCGGGGACTTCGCTGTCCGGGCAGGTGAACGCGCGCCGGCCGGGGGCACCCTTCTGGAAGATCGTGCGCGCAGGCTCGCTGCCGGGCCGCTCGGCGGGGGCGACGCTCATGCCAGCAGCTTCTCCGCCGGAGACCCCGCCGGGCGCTCGGCCTCGATGGCGGCGCCCAGCACCTCCACGAGCCGGTCGATGTCGGCCCGTGTGCGCCGCTCGGTGAGCGCCACCAGCAGGCCACCACGGTCGCGCTCGAGGCCGCTGAGGGCGTGCAGGTCGAGACCCGGGTTGACGCCGTTTCGCAGGCAGCGGCGGCGCACCGCGGCGACGTCGGCGTCCAGTCGCAGGGCGAACTCGCGCACCACCGGCTGCTCGTGCAGCTTCTCGACCCCCTCGATCGCGGACAGCTGCTCACGCGCATAGTGGGTGCGGGCCAGCAGCAGCTCGCCCAGCTCGACGATCCCGCGCCGTCCGAGCCAGCTCAGGTAAACCACGCCGGCGAGCGCGTTGAGCGCCTGGGCGGTGCAGATGTTCGAGGTCGCCCGCTCACGGCGGATGTGCTGCTCGCGGGTCTGCAGCGTGAGCACGAAGCCGCGCTTGCCGTCGAGGTCCTCGGTGGCGCCGGCGATGCGCCCGGGCATGCGGCGCAGGTACTCCTCGCGGGCCGCGAAGAGGCCGAACGAGGGGCCCCCGAAGTCGAGCCGGTTGCCGAGCGGCTGACCCTCGCCGACAGCCACGTCCACACCGCACTCGCCTGGCGGCGCCAGCACACCGAGCGTGATCGGGTCGACCTGGGCCACGACCACCGGCCCATCTCCCGACGCCCCGGCGGCCTCGCTCAGCGCGGCCGCGTCCTCGACCGCGCCGAGGAAGTTCGGCTGCGCGAAGATCGCCGCGCTGGTGTCGGCGTCGATCGCTGCGGCCCACGCCTCGGCGTCGGTGACGCCGTCGCGTGTGGGCACCTCGCGTACCTGCATGCCGTAGCCGCGGGCGTAGGTCCTGAGCGTCTCGATCGAGTGCGGGTGCATCGCTTCGCTGACGACGATGCTCGTGCGCCCGTTGTGGAGCTTGGCCATGTACGCGGCCGCGGCCACCGCCGAGGCGCCCTCGTACACCGAGGCGTTGGAGACCGGCAGCGCGGTCAGCTCGGAGATCGCCGTCTGGTACTCGAACATCACCTGCAGCCCACCCTGGGCGACCTCCGGCTGGTAGGGGGTGTAGGGCGTCAGGAACTCCGAGCGCTCGGTCAGCATGTCGACCACGGCCGGCACGTAGTGGTCGTACATCCCGGCGCCGAGGAAGCTGATCTGCTGCTCGACGCTGCGGTTGCGCTCGGCCAGGGCGCGCAGGTGCTCGAAGACCTCCTGCTCGGGCTTCCCCGCGGGCAGGTTCAGCGGCTCGCGCAGGCGCACGGCGGACGGGATCTGGCGTTCGAACAGCTCCTCGAGGGAGCCGACGCCGATCGCGGCCAGCATGGCCTCGAGATCAGACGGTGTGGTGGCGGTGTAGCGGCTCAAGCTCTCGCGACCAGCCTAGCCAGCCAGGCTGGAGCGGTAGGAGGCGGCGTCGAGCAACGCCTCGCGCTCGGAGGGATCCGACATCCGCACCTTCACCAGCCAGCCCTCGCCGTAGGGGTCCTCGTTGATCAGGGCGGGGTTCTCGGCGAGGCCCGCGTTGACCTCGACGATCTCCCCGGAAAGCGGCGCGATCACGTCCGAGACGGCCTTGACGGACTCGACCTCGGCGTAGGAGGAGTCCTTCGCGAGCGTGCTGCCGACGGCGGGCGGGTCGAAGAACACGACCTCGCCCAGAGCGTCCTGGGCGTACCAGGTGATCCCCAGCGTCGCCTCGCCCTGGGCCTCGTCGATCCGCGCCCAGTCGTGTTCGGCGTGGTAGAGCAACTCATCTGGATAGCTGGCCTCGGCCATTGCTGGTTCAACCCTTTCTGTAGAGCGGCTTGGGCCTGACGACGGCCGCGCGCATCTTGCCACGGACGTCGATCTGCAACCGCGCCCCGGCGGCCGCGTGCTCGCGCGGCACGTAGGCCATGCCGATGCCCTCGTGCAGGCACGGCGAGTGGGTGCCACTGGTGACCTCGCCGCCGCCCTGCACCGGGTTGCCGGCGCGCGCGATGCCCTGACCGTCGATCGTGAACGCCACCAGCTGCTGCGCGGGCGGCTCCCGGCGGGCGCGCTCGACGGCGCCCGCGCCGATGAAGCCCGTCTGCTCCTTGCAGGCCCAGCCCAGGCCGGCCTCGATCGGGCCGCGCTCGAGGGTCAGCTCGTTGCCATACAGCGGCAGGCAGGCCTCGACCCTGAGCGTGTCGCGGGCGCCGAGGCCGGCCGGCTTCGCGCCGCGCGCGAGCAGCGCGTCCCAGAGCGTGCCCGCGTCCTCGGGCGCGCACATCAGCTCGACCCCGTCCTCACCGGTGTAGCCGGTTCCGCACACCAGCGCAGGCACGCCGGCCAGCGTGCGGTTGGCTGCCCGCAGGCGCGCCGGCAGCGGCTCGTCGGCGAGCGCCTGCCACGATTCCGCGCGCCTCGGGGCCCTGCACGGCCAGCATCGCGAAGCCGGCGGCGAGGTCGCTGACCTGGGCTCCCTCGAACGCCTGGGCGTGCTCCTGGAACCACTGCAGGTCGCGCTCGTGGTTGGACGCGTTGGTGACGGTGAGGAAGCGATCGGGCCCGAGCCGGTAGGTGATCAGGTCGTCGAGCACGCCCCCGTCCTCGCGGCACAGCAGCGCGTACTGGGCCACGCCCTCGCCCGTCTGCTCGTCGAAGCCGATGGCGGCGACGTCGTTGGAGAGCAGCCGCTGCAGCAGCTCGAGCGCCTGCGGGCCGGTGGTCTCGATCTCGCCCATGTGCGAGACGTCGAAGACCCCGCAGGCGTCACGTACCGCCAGGTGCTCGGCGACCACCCCCTCGTACTGCACCGGCATCTCCCAGCCGGCGAACTCGACGAGCCTGCCGCCCGCGGCGACGATGGCGGTCGTACAGCGGGGTTCGCTGCAGCAGCGGCGGGGCCGTCGGCATGCCGGCCCAGGCTAGCGGAGGGTCCGTCAGCGCAGGTAGGCCGCGGCGCGGGGGATCGGCCTCAGCGCAGGAAGGCCGCGGCGCGGGGGATCGCGTTCGGCGCAGGAGGGCCGCGGCGCGGGGGATCGCGTCAGCGCAGGAAGGGCGGAACGTCGATCTCGTCGTCGGAGATCTCGAGCGTGGAGCGCTGGCGGTCGCTGATGCGTGGGCCCCTGTCGGGCCGGGCCGAGCGGGCCGCGCGACGGCCGCCCACGCCGGGCCGGTGGTCGAAGCCGGTGCCGATCACGGTCACCCGTACCTCGTCGCCCATGGCCTCGTCGATGACAGCTCCGAAGATGATGTTGGCGTTCGAGTCGGCGGCGTTGTGGATGATCTCGGCCGCGTCGTTGACCTCGAACAGGCCCAGCTCGCGCCCACCGGTGATGTTGAGCAGGATCCCGGTGGCCCCCTCGATCGACTCTTCCAGCAGCGGCGAGGAGATCGCCGCGCGGGCCGCGTCCGCGCAGCGGCTCTCGCCGCTCGCGCTGCCGATGCCCATCAGTGCCGAGCCGGCGTCCTGCATGATCGTGCGCACGTCGGCGAAGTCGAGGTTGATCAGGCCGGGGATCGTGATCAGATCGGTGATGCCCTGGATCCCCTGGCGCAGGACGTTGTCGGCCTCACGGAAGGCGTCGAGCATCGAGGTGCGGCGCTCGACGACCGCCAGCAGCTTCTCGTTGGGAATCACGATCAGGGTGTCCACGACGTCGCGCAGGCGTTCGATGCCCTCCAGCGCCTGGCGGCCGCGCTGGGTGCCCTCGAAGTCGAACGGCCGCGTGACCACGCCGACGGTCAGCGCGCCGATCTCGTTCTTTGCGATCTCGGCGATCACGGGCGCCGCGCCGGTGCCGGTGCCGCCGCCCTCGCCGGCCGTGACGAACACCATGTCGGCCCCCTTCAGGGCCTCCTTGATCTCGTCGCGTGACTCGGAGGCGGCAGCCAGGCCGACGTCGGGGTCGGCTCCCGCGCCCAGCCCCTTGGTCGAGTCGTGGCCGATGTTCAGCTTCACGTCGGCGTCGCTCATCGCGAGCGCCTGGGCGTCCGTGTTGGCGGAGATGAACTCCACGCCGCGGAGGCCCGCGTCGACCATCCGGCTGACGGCGTTGGTACCGCCGCCGCCGACACCGACGACCTTGATCACTGCGAGATAGCTGGACCCGGACTCCATGTTTGAGCCGCTCCTAGAAAGCCTTCAGGGGAAATAGAGGGTTTCGCACCATAGCGGACAAATACGGCCCCGCGTTTGCACGTTATGCAGGGATCTTCGCCCTGTCAACGAAGTCAAGAAGCTTCGCAACGTGCGTTGCAACCCGCGAGCCTCGACCCGAGCTTGAGAGTTCGGGCCCGCGACACCCTCAATCTGCAGTCGAGAGTTAAGCGTGAGCAGGGTTGTCAGGGCGGCGCCGTCCGGCGCCCTCGAGAGGCCCGCGCGCTAGCCGCCGGGCGCGGCCGCGGCACCCACCGCGGCGGACGCTTCGGAGGCTTCCGCGGAGGCGGAGGATTCCCCGCTCCCGCCGCTGCCGGACGTGGCGCCGGTGCTCGCCGGCGCGGCCGGTTCTTCGTGGCCGCCGCTCGCCTGCGGTTCGCCGGAGCCGGATGTCGAAGGGCTGCCGCCGGCGGGTTCGTTGGCGCCGACCGGCGGGCCGGAGCCGGCGCCGGGTGAGCTCGCCGCGCAGGCCTTCGGCCAGCGCCGCGACCGAGGCTTCGGTGGCCGGGTCGGTGCTCGTGGCTTCTGTGCCGGCCTGGGAGCTGACCGGCGGCGGGACGCCTTCGGGGAAACCGCCCGCGGCGGGACGTTCCGGCAGACGGACGTCGATGTAGCCCGCCCCGACCGAGCCTTCGTCGAGCAGCACGCGCTCCAGCGCGAGCCACTTCGCGTGCGCCCGTTCGGCGTCGCCGAAGTACACGAGCAGCCCGTTTCGCATCGCCACCGTGAGACCGTGCGCGCCGGTGTAGGCGCTCGACACCCGGGCCGCGAGCGCCTTCGGAGCCGCGCCGATGACGGCGAGCTCGGCGAGCACGCCGCCTTCGTGCACGCTCTGGCCCGGCTGTGGCTGCCAGCGGGCGCTGACGCTCGGCAGGCCGGACGTCAGGACCGCCGGCCCGAGCACGAACCCGTCGGCCGCCACCGCCGTGCGCACGTTGCCGATCACGAGCGCCGCCGCCGCCGGGCGCTCGGTGACGGCGATCACGAGCGTGTGTGGGAAGTGGGTGCTGGTGTGCAGACCGCGCACGATCGCGAACTGCGCCACGGCTGCGCGCAGCGCGCCGGTGTCGAGGTCGAGCGTGCTCATGCCGTGGGCGGCCTGGCGCAGCGCCGCTTCGATGGCGTGGCCCTGCGCTCCGCTCACGCCGCTGATGCGCACCTTCTCCACGGCCACGAGCCCGGACTTGCGAAACCACAGCCAGCCGCAGGTCAGCAGCGGGATGGCCACCAGCGCGCACACCAGCGCGATCCGCACCCGGCGCCGGGCGAGCACGCGGGCGCAGGCGGCGCGAGGGCGCTGCAGGGCCCGCGGCATGTGCAGCTCGCGCCGCAGGTGGCGCCGGCGCCGGCGCCATGGGAGTGCGATCGCAGGGCGCGCAGGCAGAGAGCGGTCCACGGAAGGTCTTTCGACCCCGCCGCCCCATCCCCTACCCCCTGGCCGCTAGCGCCTCCACGGGAACCGCACCGCCCCGAGCGTGTGCACCTCGGGCTCCAGTTCCACGCCGGAGCTCTCGTGCACCCGCCGGCGCCCCTCCGCCATCAGCGCGACGACGTCTGCCGTCGATGCCTCGCCGGTGTTCTCGATGAAGTTGGCGTGCTTGGGGGCGAAGCGCGCTCCCCCGACCGCCAGCCCGGCGCAACCGGCCTGCTCCAGCAGCATGCCGGCGGTGCGCTCGCCGGCGGCCGGGTCTGCGGGGTTCTTGAAGGTGGATCCGAACGTCCTGATCCCCTGCGGCTGGGCCTCGTGGCGGCGCCGGCGCAGCTCCTGCAGGGTGGCCTTGACCTGCTCCACGGCCGCGGGGCGCAGGTGCATGGCCGCACCGGCGACGACCTCGCCCTCGCGCAGCGCCGAGCTGCGGTAGGCGAAGCCGAGCTCCTGCGGGAGGCGTCGCTCGTAGCCGCCGGGGCCGGCGATCTCGACCCACTCGAGCACCTCGGCCAGCGCGCCGCCGTATGCGTTGGCGTTCATGCGCACCGCGCCGCCGACGGTGCCCGGGATGTTGACGCCGAACTCGATCCCCGACAGGCCCTCACGGGCGGCCCGGGCAGCGACCGCCGGCAGCCGCGCGCCGCCGCCGCAGAGCAGGCGCTCGGCCTCGGTCGAGATCGCCGCCAGCTCGCGGTCGAGCTTGAGCACGAGACCCGCCACGCCGTCGTCGGCGACCAGCAGGTTGGAGCCCGACCCGAGCACGAACACCGCCTCGCCCTCGCGCTGCGCCCAGGCGAGCAGGGCCGGCAGGTCGCTCTCGGCTCCCCACACGGGCGAAGAAGCGCGCCGGACCGCCGGTGCCGATCGTCGTCATCGGCGCGAGCGGCTCCTCGCGGCGCAGCTGCGCGAGCGCCCCCTCGTCCCCCGACCCGGTCCGCTGCGGGCGCTCCTCACCGCGCTCGGGGCGTCCCCGGCTCATCCCGCCACCAGCCCGCGGGCGAGCTGATCGACGTCGCCGGCGCCCATCACCACGCACACGTCGCCGTCGCCGAGCATGTCCGCCAGCACGGGCTCGGCGGTGGCGAGGTCGGCGAGCCAGTAGACGGGCCTGCCGGCGGCCGCGTCGGCGGCCGCCTCCGCGACCAGCAGCCCGCTCACGCCGGGGAAGTCCTCGCGCCCGCTCGCGGGCCGGATAGACGTCGAGCACCACGACCACGTCGGCGGCGGCCAGTGCCCGTCCGAGCTCGCCGGCGAGCGCCCGGGTGCGCGAGTACAGGTGTGGTTGGAAGACGGCCACCAGGCGGCGGTGCTCGAGCGTGCGCGCGCCCTGCAGCGTGGCTGCGATCTCGCTCGGGTGGTGGGCGTAGTCGTCGTACACGAGCGCCCCCGCGGCGCTGCGGCCGAGCCGCTGAAAGCGTCGCGCCGCGCCCGGGAAGGCGGCCAGCGCCTCGATCGCGCCCGCCTCCGGGGCGCCCGGCGAGGCGCACCAGCTCGAGCGCGCCGGCGGCATTGAGCGCGTTGTGCACGCCCGGCACGGCGAGACGGACCTCGTGCTCGTGCCAGCGAAAGCGCGAGCCCCCGGGGACCAGTTCGGGCTCGGGCACGTCGTAGGCGACGAGCGGGCCGTCGCGCAGCGCCAGCAGCTCGGGCCGGTCCCAGATCACGGCCGTCGTGCGAGCGCGCGAGGAAGTCCGCTGAAGACCCCGCGCAGCTCCTGCAGCGAGCCGAAGCTGGTGTGGTGGTCGAGCTCGACGTTGGTGAGCAGCGCGATCTCGACCTCCAGCTCGAGCAGCGAGCGGTCGGACTCGTCGGCCTCGACCACGAGCCACTCGCCCTCGCTCCAGTCGCCGTTGGGCAGCCCGTCGCCGATCGTGCGCGCCGATCAGCCAGCCCGGTTCCACGCCCGCGCCGCGCAGCGCGTGCACGATCATCGCCGCGGTCGTGGTCTTGCCGTGGGTGCCCGCGACCGCGATCGTGCGCCGCATCGCCGACAGCTCGCCCAGCAGCTCGGCGCGCGTGGCCGCTCCGGGATGCCGCGCTCGCGGGCGGCGACGCGCTCGGGGTTCTCGGCCGGCGACGGCGCTCGAGTAGTAGAGCTCGACCTCCTCCCCGGCCGGGAGGTTCTCGGCCGCGTGCCCGACCTGCGCGTTCGAGCACCCCGTCGGCGCGCAGCGCTCGCAGATAGGGGCTCTCGTGCGGCGTCGGAGCCGCTCACCGTCGCGCCCAGCGCGTGCGCGGCGCGCGCGTAGGCGCTCATGCCGGCGCCGCCGACGCCGACGAGGTGCATGCGCCGCCCGCGCCAGGGCACCGCCGCGGCGCTCATCGCGCCGGCCGCCCCAGCAGCTCGTCGGCCACCGCGCGGGCGGCCTCGGGTCGCGCCAGCGAGCGCGCGGCGCGCGCCATCGCCGACAGGCGCGCCGCGGTCGGCGAGCAGCGCGGCGACCTCGCGCGCCAGCTCGCGCGGCGCGTCAGCTCGGCGTCGGCCACGATCACGGCCGCACCGGCCTCCGCCATCCAGCGCGCGTTGGCGCTCTGGTGATCGGCGGCGGCGTGCGGATAGGGCACGAGGATCGCGGGCAGCGCCGTGGGCGGCGAGCTCGAACACCGAGCCGCCGGCGCGGGCGACCGCCGAGGTCGGCGGCCGTCGAGCGCCTCGCCGAAGTCGCTCGACGTCGAGGTACTCGACGCAGGTCGTAGCCGGCTCCGGCAGCTCGCGCGTCGCCAGCTCCGGCGTAGTCGCGGCTGCCCGCTGACGTGCAGCACGTGGAAGGGCGCCGCGGCGAACGCCTCGACCGCCGCGAGGTTGATCGAGCGCGCCCCCAGCGAGCCGCCGAACACGAGCACGCAGGTCGCCTCCGCGGCGATGCCGAAGCGCGCGCCGCGCCGCGTCGCGGTCGGCCGGCGCGCGGCGGAACCGGGCGGCCGGTGACGCGGTAGCGGGGCTCCTCGCGCCCCGGGATCGGGAAGGCCAGGCACACGCGGCGGGCGAAGCGGCGCGAGCAGCGCGGTTGGTGAGCCCGAGGTGGCTGTCGGCCTCGGTCAGCACGAGCGGAATCCGCAGCGCTGAGCGCGGCCAGGCCGACCGGCCCGGCGACGTAGCCGCCGCCGCCCAGCACCGCGTCGGCGTGCAGCGAGCGCAGCAGCGAGCGCGAGCGCGGCACCGCGGCAGCGCCGCGCGGGCGAGCGCCCGCAGCGCCTGCAGCGGGTTGCGAGCGGCTGACGCCCTCGACCGCGATGCTGGTGCAGCTCGAAGCCCGCGGCCGGCACGAGCTGCGGCCTCGGCCCGCTCGCCGCCGATGAAGGCGACCTCGGCGCCCTCAGCCCGCAGCGCGTCGGCCACCGCGAGCGCCGGCACGACGTGCCCCGCGGTCCCGCCGGCGGCGATCACGATCCTCTTCCTCGGCGCGCTCACCGCGCCTAGCGTCCCGTTCGCGCGCGGACCGCGTCGCCGGCGGACGCCGCGTCGCGCCGGGCGCACGACGCCGCACGTGGCCGGTGGCTCCGCCGGCGACGTTCAGCAGCAGGCCCATCGCGGCGAGCATCACGATCAGGCTGCTCGAGCCGTAGGAGACGAACGGCAGCGGCACCCCCGTCAGCGGCGCCAGGCCGAGCACGGCGAACGTGTTGAGGATCGCCTGGGAGACGATCAGCGACGGTCACGCCGACGGCGATCAGGGCGCTGTAGAGGCTGCGGGCCGCCTTGGCCGCGCGCAGCCCGGCGTACGCGATCAGGCCGTACAGGAACAGCAGCGCGAACACCCCGACCACGCCGAGCTCCTCGCCGATCACCGCCAGGATGAAGTCCGTGGGCGCCTCCGGCAGGTAGAAGATCTTCTGCACCGACTGGCCCGGCCCGACGCCGAACAGGCCGCCCGAGCCGATCGCGATCTGGCCCTGGACGGCCTGGAAGCCGCTCGAGGAGGCGTGCGCCCACGGGTCCAGGAACGAGGTCAGGCGCGCCCGCGCGTAGGGGCGCACGAGCGCGTAGAGCAGCACCAGCGCGAGCACGCAGCCGCCGATGCGCGCGAGCTTCGCAGCGGGATCCCGCCGGCGACAGCATCGCGCGATCGTGAACGCGATCACCAGCGCCGTGCCGAGGTCCGGCTGGGTGAAGACGAGCAGGCAGGCGCCCGCCGACGACCGTGCAGCAGCGGGCGCATCAGCTCGCGCAGGTCGTGCACGCGCGCGGGACGCTTGGCCAGCAGCGTCGCCGAGTAGAGCACGAGCGCGAGCTTCAGCAGCTCGGAGGGCTGGAACTGCAGCTGGCCGGGCCCGATCCAGCGCCGCGCCCCGTTGACGCTCACGCCGACGTGCGGGATGTGCACCGCGACCACCAGCACGAAGCGAGATCGACCAGCAGCGGCGCCGGTGATGGCGTGGACTTTCGCGACCCCGTCGCGCGCCAGCACGTGCATCAGCGACCAGCCCGACCGCCCCGTAGACGACGAACTTCACCAGGTAGGCGCTGCCGTAGCCGCCGCCGTGCAGCAGCGTACGTGGCCGAGGAGGCGCTGTAGACCATCACGGCGCCGAAGGCCAGCAGGCACATCGTGGCCGTCAGCAGCATGCGATGCTCCAGCGGAGCGTCTCCCGCGCCGCGCCGCGAACCTGCGCCGACGGCGCCCGCCCTCGGCGGCTCCGGCTGCTGCGGCCCTTGGCATCGAGACGCTCACTTCGACGCGTCCACGCCGGAAGCCTCCTGACGTCCCTAGACCGACTAGACGCCGCGGCTCTGGCGGTAGATCGTGAACCCGATCGCGGCGCAGATCGAGGCGACGATCCAGAAGCGCAGGATGATCTTCGTCTCCGACCACGCCTTCAGCTCGAAGTGGTGGTGGATCGGCGCCATCAGGAACACGCGCCTGCGGGTCGTCTGGAACGAGATCACCTGGATCACCACCGACAGGGCCTCGATCACGAAGATGCCGCCGATCAGGATCAGCAGCACCTCGGTCTTGGTCATCACCGCCAGCCCGGCGATCGCGCCGCCGAGGCCGAGCGAGCCGGTATCGCCCATGAAGATCGTCGCGGGGAAGGCGTTGAACCACAGGAAGCCGATGCATCGCGCCCACCAGGCAGCCGGCGAGCATCGCCATGTCGAAGTCGCCGGCCAGGAACGTGATGCCGATGTAGGCGAGCAGCACGATCGCGGCGCATCCGGCCGCCAGCCCGTCGAGCCCGTCGGTGAGGTTGACGGCGCTCGTGGTGCCGGCCACGACGAGGTAGATCAGCAGCGGATAGCAGCGGGCCGAGGTCGACGTGGTAGTCGACGAAGCGCAGCCACAGCGTCGGCGCCAGGTGCGCCTCGTGCTGGGCGACGTACCACAGGCCGACCGAGATCGCGATCGTGACGAGCAGCTTCGTGCGCGCGCGCAGCCCCAGCGAGCGGCGCTTGACGAGCTTCGTGTAGTCGTCGGCGAAGCCGAGCAGCGCGCACGCGATCGCCGCCCCGAAGACGCCCATCGAGCGCCATTCGTAGTCGGTCAGGATCAGGAACGAGACCGAGACCGCGAGGAACAGGATCAGCCCGCCCATCGTCGGCGTGCCCGCCTTCTGGTGGTGGCCCTCGGGACCGTCCTCGCGGATGTGCTGGCCGAACTCGCGCTGGCGCAGGAACTCGATGAACTTGGGGCTCAGGAAGATGCAGATCAGCAGCGCGGCCATGCCGCCGAAGAG
>CAVYZV010000003.1:0-805703 GCA_963773145.1 uncultured Solirubrobacteraceae bacterium | reverse complement strand
TGGGGTCGGATCAGCCAGCGCCTTGATCACAACGACCAACTCCACCGCTTCCCGGGCGTCGAGGTCAGGCTCGACCGATGCCTCGCAGCGACCGCCGACCCGCCGCGCGCGAGGCGTGATGACGACCCGCGTCTCGGACGACATGCCAGCAGGATACGCATCCCAACGCCGAATCAGCTCAAGGCCGCGCGAGCACCCATCCGATGGCGAGAAGCACTAATGCGACGCTCGTACCTCTCCGAAAGCTTCGCGCGCTGTCGCGTTCGGGGACGAGCAAGCATCCGACGGAGGGCCTGACTCACGCTCGCGTTGGACGAATCCCGACAGCGCGGACTGGGGCTCGGGAGACAGCTCCTACGCCATCGCCGAAGAAGCCGTCGGAGCGGGCTCGGCTTTCCGAGGGGTGAGCGAGGGGACTCGAACCCCCGACCGCCTGGACCACAACCAGGAGCTCTACCAGCTGAGCTACGCCCACCAGGTTCCGGGGGCGAAGTGTACCGTCGGTGGCTCAGTCTTCCGGGGGCTTTCCTTGCGCGTCTGCAACGGCCCCGCGGAGACTCTCTTCGGCCGCCGCCAGCGCCGCGCTCGCTGACAACGAGGGATCGGCCGCCGCGGCGGACCGCCAGGCCTCGAGCAGCCGAGGGGCCTCGGGGCCCAGGAGGGCGCCGATCTGGACCAGGGCCGCGAGCGGGTCGGCGAGCCCCGAGCCGGCCGGTGGAGATGCAGGCGCCGCCGGGCCGGCCGCGGGGGCCTGCGCGTTCGGCTGTGGTGCGATGCCCGCTGGGATGGCCGCCGCGAGGACGCTGTCGGTCACGTCCTGACCGCGGCGTTCGGCCGTCCGCCAGCCGCGGCCCATCGAGAGTTCCTGGACGTCGAGCTCGGGCCCCTCGAGGATCGTGATCTTGGCCTGGTGGGGGCTCCACTTGCGTTCTCCCGCCTCGATCACCTGTCCCGCCCTCCAGGGAGTCAGCAGGGCCGCCAGCTCACCCTCGGAGAGGTTGAAGCGGCAGAAGTTATGGGGAAACTGGCGCAGCTCGACGTGGTACATCGCCCACAGGCTTGCACGCCTGCTCGCCCAGCCGCGTGCGCATCACCTCGACGGCTTCCGGGTTGGAGTCGATCAGCAGGTAGCGGCGCCCGTGCCGGGCGGCGACGGCGCCGAGGGTGCCGCTGCCGGCGAAGAAGTCCAGGCACCAGTCGCCCGGCCGGGTCGAGGCGAGGACCATCCGCGAGACGATCCCCTCCGGCTTCTGGGTCGGGTAGCCGGTCTTCTCACGGCCGTTGGTCGGGACGATCGTGTGCCACCAGACGTCGGTCGGGAGCTTGCCGCGGGCGGCCTTCTCGGCCGTCACCAGGCCGGGGCGCCATGTACGGCTCGCGGTCCACCTCCTCGGCGTCGAAGTGGTAGCGACGGGGGTCCTTGACGTACACCAGGATCGTGTCGTGCTTGGCCGGCCAGCGCCGCCGGGCCCGGGCGCCGTAGTCGTACGCCCAGATGATCTCGTTGAGGAAGCACTCGCGGCCGAAGATCTCGTCGAGCAGCAGCTTGCAGTAGTGGGCCTCGCGGTAGTCCACGTGCAGGTAGAGGCGTGCCCTCGGCGCTCAGCACCCGGCGCGCCTCTTCCAGGCGCGGGCTCGAGGAAGCCGAGGTAGTCGTCGAACTGGTCGCGGTAGCTGGAGCGGGCGAGCAGCTCGGTGCGGTAGGTGCGCCCGCCGAAGCCCGTGCGGGTCGCCTCGGCGATCCTCGACCGCCCGCAACGTGCGGCGCACCTGGCGGCGGCCCGTGTTGAACGGCGGGTCGAGGTAGATCAGCGAGAAGAAGTCGCTCGGCAGCGCGGGCAGCAGCTCCAGGCACTCCCCCAGCAGGATCTGGTCCTCGTCGGGGGCCACGGCAGCACTCATCAGCCGGCGAAGCCTATGTTCGGCCCCCGATGGAGCTGCCGCACGCCGGCGCCGGGCTATGCCTGCCCCGCGAACGGCCGGGCGGGCCGGGTGCCGCGGGACAGCTCGACCCACTGATAGCGACCCCCGCACAGGCTCCGCCACGCCGCCGCCGGGACCACGCGCAGGCTCGCGCCAGCGCCACCGGCGGGGGTCAGCAACACGCTCTTCAGCACCGCCGCCCCGCCGTCGCCGGGCGCCAGGCTCGACCCGCCCCGCTCGAGTTCGAGCTGGTGGGTGCCCGCCGCCAGACGCACGGCGATCGGACGGGCGCTCCCCGCCACCAGCGAGTTGCCGTCCAGCAGGCCGGAGACGGTGGCGAGCTCGTGCCCGTCGATCGAGACGTGCAGCGGGCGCATCAGCTGGCCTTTGACCCACACGTCCCAGACACCCGCCGTGGGGATCGAGATCGTGCTGCGAAGGCGCCCGGCCGAGCCGAGGACGAGGCCCGCGCGCCCCGCTCGCCAGCGCGACGGACGCCGGCTGCGCCGCAGGGGCACCCCCAGGACCTCGGGGGCGGCGGCGACCGTCAGCGTGCGCACGCCGGCGGCCCGACCCGCGCTTGCGAGCCGGCCAAGGACGGCGCACTGCCTGCGCCGCGTCGCCCGCCAGCGCCACATGGCGAACCGCGGCAGCGGCCGCCGAAGACCGCTGCCACACCTCGTAGTAGGAGCCCTGCCACACCAGCCGTAGGCGGCCGGCGGGCGGCTCGCGAGCGGGTCCCGCCGGCTGATGATCAGCGGGTAGGCGCCGAACACGGGCGGGGCCAGCCGATCGAGGCGTACCGGAAGCCCGTGGCCGCCCGCGGCTGCTGCGGCCGCCGGCGGCGGGTACACGAAGTCCGGACCCCCGACGTCGAGGTCGCGGAGGACGTACAGCGAGTATTCGTCGAAATCGGTGAACAGGGCCGGGCCGCGGCCAGCGAAGCGGGTGTTCAGCCGCGCGAGCTCTTCGTAGCGGCCCGTCGGGGCGAGGTTGGAGACGTGGTACTGCCTCGCGTCCGACACCAGCACCCCGGCCGTCAGCGCCAATCCGAGCGCACCCGAGCACGCCAGCGCCGCCGCGCGGGGACGCAGGCCGACGAGCGCCCCGACCCCGGCCCACGCGAGCAGCACGACGGCCGGAGAGCTCAGCATCAGAGCCTTCGCCCCACCCCAGACCGACACCGACTCGACCACGATCAGGCACGCGAGCACCATCAGGCCGAGCCAGGCCAGCAGCGCGAGGGCGCGCAGGCGCCACAGCTGCCACACGCCGAGCCCGGCGCCCACCAGCGCGAGCAGCACGAGCCCGTGGGTCAGGTCCGAGGACGCTCCCGTCGGCTCGAGCTTGTAGCTGCCCCCCAGCCAGATGCCGAACAGCTGGATCGCCCGCAGGGCGTGCAGCAGGTTGCCGGGATTGCTCGTCGAGGCGATCCCTTCGGCTACCTGCACCGAGCCTCCCGCGGAGGTCCAGACCGGAATCGCGGCCACGAGTACGACCACCACCCCCAACCCGAGCGTCGCCAGCGCCGCCCGCCGGGTGCCGCCGCCGTCCCGCAGAGCGGTCACGAGCGCCGGTGCGAGCACCAGGGCCGAGAGCAGCGCCCACACGCCAAAGGCCGCGCCCAGCGCGGAGACGCCCGCCGCGGCGATCAGCGCGAATGGGATCACACCCCGCCCGGGCGAGCGCAGCCACCGCTCTTGGATCACGACGAGGGCCCCGAGCGCCAGGATCATGCCCAGCGCCGTCACCTCCTTGATCGAGCCGAACAGCTCGTACGCGTACACCAGCGCCCCGAGCACGGCCGTCAGCGCCGCCACCGCGGCCAGCGCGCGCGAGAGGCCACCGGCCCGCGCCAGCAGCCACGCCGCGCCGCAGGCGCTCGCCAGCACGAACGCGTTGAAGGGCTGGAAGGCCCAGATCAGCGGCAGCCCGACCAGCATCGCGCTGGCCCCGAAGGCGGTGTCGGCCCCGGACGGGTAGTTGGAGTTGTAGTAGTTGTTGATCACCTGCCCGTAGGAGTTGCGCAGGTCGAGGTGTGCGTAGTGCTGGCCGTGGTGGAGCAGGTAGTCGGCGCCCGCCAGGTGCACCGCTGAGTCCGCCAGCGCCATGTAGGAGGAGAAGCTCGCCCGGCCCGAGGCGAGCACCGGCGCGAGGGCGATCACGTACGCGCCGACGGGCAGCAGCAACAGCCACGGCCGCTCGCGCGCGGCATCCAGGATCGCCCGCGCGCGGCCACGTCCCGCGAGCAACCCGGCCAGCGCGACTGCCGCGGCCACGTACGGCGTGGCGGGTGCGATCGGATAGGCGTAGGTGCACAGTTGGCTCACCGCGATCAGGCCGGCGAGACCCGTGGCCGGCAGCAGCGCCAGCGGCAGGAAGCGGCCACTCAGGCGATCGACGAGCAGCCCGGTGCCGACGCACAGCAGGGCGAGCTCGAGCGGGTACAGCAGCGTCGTGCTCAGGAACATCTCGGTCCACGCCCAGGCAGCTTCCGGCGCGGGCTGGTGGGCGGGGCGGCTCGCACGGCGCTGCGCGTGAGCTTAGCCCGCGGGGTCTCCCCCGGGATTCAGTCCGGTGCCGGGCGCGTGAACTGCGTCGCCAGGAACCTGTCCCACATCCCGGCTCCCATCATGCGCCGCTGCGCGACCAGCATCTTCGCCGACGGCGTGACGCGCACCCGGATCGGGGCATTGTCGCGGGTGATCGCCTTCTCGATCGCCTTGGCGACCGCGTCGGGCTCGCCCCCGAACCTCGCCAGCGGACCCTTGTGGTAGGCCTCGACGGTCATCTTCGCGACTTCCCGGTTGAAGCTGTCGTAGACCCCCTCCCCGCTCTCACCGTTGTGGCTCTGGCCCTCCAGTGAGTCGGCGGCTGCCTCGCCGAAGTTGGTCCGGATCAGACCCGGCTGGATCACCGTCACGCCGACGCCGAAGTCCTTCACCTCGAAGCGCAACGCGTCGCTGATCGCCTCGAGGGCGTACTTGGTGGCGTGATAGAGGCCGGCCCCCGGGAAGGTGAAGTTGGCTCCCATCGAGCTGATGTTCACGATCCGCCCGTAGCGCTGGGCGCGCATCCCGGGTAGCACCAGCTGGCACATCCGGATCAGCCCGAACACGTTCGTCTGGAACTGCCGCTGGACCGCGTCCATCGAGACCGACTCGATGGCGCCGTCCTGGGAGTAGCCGGCATTGTTGACGAGCACCCCGACCGCCCCCTGCTCGGCGACGACCCGCTCCACGCCGGCCTGCATCGAGGCTTCGTCGCATACGTCGAGCGCCAGCGTGTGCGCGCCGAGCGCCCGCAGCGGCTCGAGCGTGGACTCGTTGCGGGCGGTGGCGTACACGGTGTGCCCGGCGCGCGCCAGCCGCTCGGCGGTGGCGCGGCCGATGCCCGTCGAGCAGCCCGTGATCAGGATCGCTTTCGAGGGCCCGGCCATGTCAGGAGCCGGGGGTGGTGTAGCCCGCCAGCTCGAGCCACTCGACCCGGGTGGGAGCGGCCACCCCTCCTTGCTCCAGGGCCCGGCCGAGGCGCTCCTGCATGAAGGCCTCCTGGTCGCCCTTGGACTCCCACACCTCGACGACCACCCACCCGCCGGGCTTGCCCGCGCCGACGTGCGAGGTGAGTCCCTTGGGCCAATCGCCGGAGCCGCCGACCGGGTCGATGCCGAGAATCCCGTTGACCGCTTCGTAGTCCTCGCGGCTCACGCCCTCGAACTCCAAGATCAATGCGTCCGCCATCGCAGCCCCTCCTGTCCCTGATTCGCCGAAGTGGCCAGGAATCTACCGCTCGGCCCCGGGTGCGGCTACGTGCTCGCGCTCGTGTAGCGCAGGGAGCCCGGTGTGGTCAGGTCCTCACCGGTCTCCAGCAGCGTCTTCAGCCCGGACAGGATCTGTGGCCAGCCGCCGTAGATCTCGCCGTGGGCATCCGGGCGCAACTCGTCGTGGGTGACGGTCAGCCGGCAGGAGTCGCCGACCGCTTCGATCTCCCAGGTCACCCGCGAGCGGCCCTCGCGCTGCACCTCGTCGCTCCATAACGCGGTGAAGCTCTGCACGAGCCGCCTCGGAGGATCGACCTCGAGGTTCTCCCCGATCGCCATCCTCCCCGCCTGCGGGTTGGAGAGCTCGTACTCCGATCCGGCCGTCCAGTCGGAGTGGACCTCCAGCCCGAAGCTGTAGCGCCGCCTCAGCTGCGGGTCGGTGATCGCCTCCCACAGGCGCTCGGGGGTGGTGCGGATGTAGATCTCGAAGACCTTCTCGGTCGGCCCGGCGGTCCAGGGCCGCGCGCCGCTGTCTGTGGCGTCCGTCGTCATGTCGTCCTCCAATTGTTCCTTGAGCCCGCTGAGCATCGCCGCCCAGGGCTCCGTGTACTTGCTGACCCAGCGGTCATGGACCTGCCGGATCGGGACCGGGTTGAGGAAGTGCAGCTTCTGGCGGCCCTCTCGGCGGGTCGTGATCAGACCCGCCTGCTCGAGGACCGAAAGGTGCTTCATCACCCCGAAGCGCGTCATCGGCAGCCGCTCCTCGAGCTCGCCGAGACTCTGCCCGTCCCGCCGGAAGAGCTCGTCGAGCAGCTCTCTGCGGGTGGGGTCGGCGAGCGCTCGGAAGACGGCGTCCATGATCGTGCCCGACTATATGTGACCATATGGTCACCTGTCAAGTGCCGGCCACACCCACATCCGGCCGTGGCCGCCAACCGGCCGCACCGGCCGCAATGGACCCCATCCGTCCGGCGCGATGCACGCGCCCGAGCCGATCGGCATGATGTCGGCCATGGAGGAGCCTCGCGTGCCCGCTCCGCCACCCGCCGGGGGCGACGGCGGGGGAGCCGGTGCCGGTCAGCCGGCCCCGGCGTCGTCCCCGCCGCCGACTGCGTCCGGCGGCGTGCCGGCGACCCGCGGACGGCGGATCACGGTGCGCGTGCTGATCTGGGGCACGACCGTGCTCGCGATCATCGGCATCTTCGCGATCTGGGCCGACCGCCAGATGTTCAGCGCCGACAACTGGGCCAACACGAGCACCAAGCTGCTGCAGAACGAAAAGATCCGCGACGCGACCGCCAACTACCTGGTCGAACAGCTCTACGCGAACGTCGACGTCGAAGCAGAAATCAAGAAACGCCTGCCCAAGGAAGTGCAGGCGCTCGCGGGCCCCGCGTCCGGGCTGGTGCGTACCGGCGCCACCGAAGTGGCCAAACGCGCGCTCGCCACGGCCAAGGTCCAGGAAGCCTGGAAGGCGGCCAACCGGGTTGCAGACCAGACGCTCGTCAACATCGTCGAAGGCGGCAAGGGCGACTTGGAAATCAACAACGGGGTCGTCTCGCTGGACCTGGCCAGCGTCCTCACCAACATCACCAACCGGCTCGGGCTCCCGGAAGTGGCCTCCAAACTGCCCGCCAACGTGGCCCACCTGACGGTGCTGAAGTCCAACCAGATCAAGGCCGTGCAGGACATCGGCAAAATCCTCAAAGGCCTCGCGCTGCTGTTCACGATCCTCATCCCGGTGCTGTACGCGATCGCCATCTTCCTGGCCAAGGGCTACCGCCGGCGCACGCTCATGAACGTCGGCTTCGCGGCCGTGATCGCGGGCGTGTTCGTGTTCCTGCTGCGCACGCTCGTCGTCAACCAGGTGACGAACTCACTCGTAAAAACCGAAGCGGTCAAGCCGGCGGCGCACGCCGCGCTCTCGATCGCGACCTCGATCCTGTCGGACATCGCGGGGGCCTTCGTGGTGATCGGCATCCCGCTGATCGTGGCCGCCTGGTTCGCCGGCCCGTCCGATTACGCCACGCGGGCGCGCCAATTCATCTCGCCCTTCCTGCGCGATCGCCCGGAATGGACCTACGCGATCGTGGCCGCGATCCTGCTGCTGGTCTTCATCTGGAACCCGATTCCTTCGACCGGCAAACTGGCGGGCATCATCGTGTACTCGGCGCTGGCCTTCTTCGGCGCCTACCTCTTACGGCGCCAGACGGCTGAGGAATTCCCGCCGCCATAGCCTGAGGCTCGCCGCCCTGCTCGCGCTCGCCGCAAGCCTCGGGGCCTGCTCCTCCTCGCGCTCCCATCCCGGCCGCCTCTCCCCCACGCACCCGCACGCGTGGACCGATTCCTCCGTGCTCAGTCCCTGCCCGGGACGCGAACCCCACGTGCTCTTCCCGAGCAACGAACCCAAGCACCGCACCGGCCCCGGCGCGGTCGTATGGCGCGCAGCCGCCGGCTGCGCCGCAGGTACGGGGGCCAGGGTCGCCGCCATCGGATCGCTCCAGGGCGGGGCCGCGTCGGCCGCCAGCGCGATCGACCGCGAAGCGGGACTGCCGCTGCAGGGATCGTTGGCAGCCGGCGTCGCCCCGGGCGGACGGGTGGCGGTGATCGGCCATCCCACCGCCGGCGCCGGAGCCGGTGCGATCGCAATGCAGGGACGCGCCGGCGGCCCCTTCGCAGCGATCTCGCCCGAACCGCAGTTCACGGCGCCCTTCACGGCCACCAACGGCTACCTCGGCGACCTCGCGGTCGCGGGCGCGACCTCCGGCGGGCACCTGCAGTTACAGGTCGAGCGCTTCTACACCACCAGCTTTGTGCGCCACGCGCTCCTCACGGCCGGCCCCGGCGTGCGCCTGTTGACGCCCGCGCTCGACTACCGCAGCGACGCGATGCTGGTGTGGGAGCAGGGCGGCTCGATCCTGGCGCAGTACCTGCCCGCCAGCGGGGCGGCCGGGAGGCCCCAGCGCCTCGCTACCGCCGGGCCCGAATCTGCGCATCGCTGCCCTGGTCTCAGACGACCGCCGCGCGATCGTGGCCTGGAGCGAGCAGCAGGGAAGCAGGACGAACGTGTACCTGGACCGCTCCGCCAAGGGGGTCACGTTCGGCGCCCCCCGGCTGCTCGAGAGCTTCGCCAACGCGCAGGGCGTGGCCCCCTCCACGGCCTCCCCGAGCCTGATCCGCCTCAGCACCGAGAGCGTGATGCTGGCGTGGTCGAGCATCGTGAGCGGCCACTGGGTGATCCGCTCCGCCGCCGTGGACCAGGACCGCGTGGGCGCGCCGACGACCACCTCCGCTGCCTCCGGGGACGCCGTGCTGGCCGACCTGCAGCCGGGGCCGAGGGCCGATGCGCTGCTCCTCTGGACCGAGCCAGGGACCGGCGCCGGTGCCCGGCGGGACGACCGAACAGGCCATCGACGCGGCCAGGGCCTTCCGCGGCGTGGGCAGCCGGATCGTCTTCGAAGCCCCGGAAGAGCTCGCCCCGACGGGCCACAACAGCGAAGCGACGGTGGCCGTCGATCCCGACAGCGATCGCGCCGTGGCGGTGTGGCGAGAAGGCCAGCTGCTGCGCTACTCGGTCCGCGAAGCGGCTCCGCCGCGCTGACGGCGCCCCGCCGCCAAGCTCGGCTCCGCTTCGCGGGCGGCCCTGTGCTGGGCCGCGGCGAGCGAGCGCCCGGCGTACAGCAGGCCGTAGTCGAGATGCGCCCTGATTTTTTCGAGGCTGTGGCCGCCCGGATAGATGACGCCCCGCGCGCGGGCTCCGAGGGCGCCGAGTTCGGCGGCGAATTCGGGGTCCTCGTAGGGGACCGCCACTGGATCTTCCGAGGCGCCGTAGAGGAAGGCGTGCAGGCCGAGCCGCGCGATCACCGAGCGGTCCGAGCGCAGCGTTTCGTGGAGGTTGTCGAAGTAGCCGAGCCAGCTCTCCACGACGGCGAAGCGCAACGGGTTCGACAGCGCCACGTTCATCGCCCCGAAGCCGCCCATCGAGCTGCCCGCGATCGCCCGCCCCGCGCGGGTGGGGATCGTCCTGAACATGCGGTCGACCAGTTCCTGGACTTCCACCACGTAGGTCTCGCTGTGGCGCGTGCCGAGGTCCCGCCAGTTGTTCAGGCCCGGGGCGTCCTGCACCATCACGACGATCATCGGCGCGATCACATGGCGGGAGATGAGCCCGTCGAGACTCGCCTGGATGCCCATTTCGAGGAACGCGTCAGCGTGCCCGTTACGGCCGTGCAGCAGGTACAGGACCGGGTAGCGCCCCGCCGCGTGCGCGTAGGCGGCCGGCAGGTACACGAAGAACGAGCCACCACTTCCGAGCGAGGCCGAGTGAAAGCTGCCCTGCTCCACGAGGCTCCCGTCCGGATCGGTGTGAACGGGGCTCAGCGCCGGCAGGGCCGCGAGCGTCTGCGGCGGGGTGGCGGGCGGGGCGGCCCTGACTTCTTCCCCTGGGGCGCCGCTGCAGGCCGAGGCGTTCGCCGAGGTGGGGCACCGCCAGCAGCGCGCCGAGGGCCATCACGGCCACCAGGCCGAGCAGGCCGAGGACCATCCACAGGCGCCCGCGCCGGCTCTCCCTGGCTCCAGCCGCCCACGATCCCCCGCCGGCTAGCGCCGCCGCGGGCTCCAGCCGCGGGGGCAGGGCGGGAACCCAGGGGGGCGGAAGGTGGTCACCGCTCCCGTTTCCGCCGCGGCCGGGCCAGCTCCAGTCGCCGAGGCCTTCGAGCCACAGCTGGGTACGGGAGGTGCGCTCCATGCGAGCCATCGCGATGATTGAACGAAGCCGGGCCCCAAAAGCCAACAGGTGCAGAAAGCTGTGCAGAAGGGCACATCCCGGGTGCCGGAGCACGGGCAGCAGCGCCGCGCCGGTGCGGTGGCCGAGGCGGCTGGCCCTCAGCCGGCGCAGTCGCCGGCCGCGAGCAGCTCGTCGGTGACGGGATCGGCCCGCCCGGCGAAGTAGCGGTCGATCAGCTCGGCGAACAGCGTCTCGCCGGGGTCCGCCCTCATGAAGAGCGTCATCGAGGAGCGGAGCTTCTGGGCATCGAGCGGCCCGAAGACCTCCTCGGCGCTCAGCCCCGACAGCGCCATCACCGCGCCGGCTGCCTCCCGCAGGCGGGCGCCGAGGATCGGGTGCCCGAGATAGGCGCGGGCTTGCGCCGGCGAGGCGATCGCGTAATGGCGCGAGGTGGAGCTGCGCCCGAGGCCCGCGATCTGCGGGAACACGAACCACATCCAGTGGCTGAGCTTGCGACCGGCCCTGAGCTCCACCAGTGCCCGCTGGTAGGTGCCGCCCGCGTCCTGTGCCTGCACGAAGCGCTCGAGGTCGCTACTCGTCCCCGTCACCGTTTTTGCGCAGCCAGTCGTTCAGCTGCTGGGCTGCCTCCTCGACCGAGTCGGCCAGGCCGCGGAAGGTGCCACGCAGCCGGTCGGCGTAGTGGTTGACGGCGTCGCCGGCCTCGGCGCGCACGTCCGGCGGCTCGTCGCGCCGCGGATAATCCCCCGCCACGATCCGGTCATAGGCGCCCGATTCGACCCACGAGATGAGCTCGTGGACACGCTGGACGGACATCGGGTGGGTCAGGTTGAGGTCGCTCAAGAGGCGCGAGATGCGGTCGAAGGCGGAGACCTTCTCGCGGTACTCACGGCCCTGCTCGATGAACACGTCGAGGTCGAGGTTGGCGGCCTCGGCGCCGGCCGACAGGACCATCAGCGTGCGGCAGATCGCGAGCGGGTCCCGGGTGACGAGCGCGGCCGCCCGGTCAGAGCTGAGCTCGGCCGCGCGCGACCACTCCATCAGGGCCGTCCTGAGCGGGAACAGGGGCACGGGGATGCCGGGCAGCACCGAGAGCAGCATCAGGATCGTGAGCGCGGTGCCGTACAGCACGTGATCGGAGAGCACGTGTCCGGCCTCGTGGGCGAACACGCCGCGCAGCTGCTCCACGTCCAGCAGCCTGACGAGCTCGGAGTTGACCACCACGAGCGGACGTGCCGAGCCGATCGTCATCGCGTTGGCGAGCGGATCCTGGGTCATGTACAGCTCGGGCACCGGCTCCATGTCGAGCGTCACAAAGGCCCGTGCGTGGGCGCGGTACACGTCCCCCAGCTGGTTGTCCCCGAGGCGCACGGCCGACCCCAGGATCCCCCTGCGCAGGGCCCGCTCGTATCCGTACTCGATGATCTTCCGGACCGTGCTGTCGACGTACGGGATCGCCTTCAGAGCCGCGGTGGCGGCGCGGTCCGCCGGGTGCTCGTAAGCGCGCGGGGAGATGTCCTTCAGCTGATAGCCCTCAGCCAGCTCCACTGACATCCGATCCTAGCCCGGCTTGGTCCGGGGCCGCCGGCCATCACACATCCCCGGCGCCGCCGGCGGCGCCGGCCGTCACGCGCCCCGGCGCCGGCGGGCCGTCAGTCGGCCACGGCGTTGTGGGGGTCGCCGAGCTGGCGGACCTGCTCGAGCGCCTCGAGGTCCTCACGGTCGAGCGCGAGGCCGGCGGCAGCGTGGTTCTCTTCGAGGTGGCTGACCGACGAGGTGCCCGGGATCAGCAGGATGTGCTCGTCACGGCCCAGCAGCCACGCGAGCGCCACCTGCGAGGGCGTGGCCCCATGCCGGGCGGCCACCCCGGCCACGGCCGGATCGGCGGCCAATGCGGCCGGGCCGCCGGTGAACGCCGAGCCGAGCGGAAAGAAGGGCACGAATGCGATGTCGCGCTCGATACACAACTCGAGCACGTCCTCGTGGGAGCGGTCGAGGAGGCTGTAGCCGTTCTGCACGCAGGCGATATCGGCCTGGGCCAGCGCCTCATGGACCGTCTCGCTCGTCACGTTGCTGAGGCCGATGAGCTGGAGCTTGCCCTCCTGGCGGAGGTCGCCGAGCGCGCCGAGCTGATCGGCCAGCGGCACCTCCGCCTCGCCGCCGCCGATCAGGCGCAGGTTGACGAGCGCCATGCATTCGAGCTTCAGCGAGCGCAGGTTTTCCTCCACGCCCGAGCGCAGTTCGTCGGGTCGCTGGGCGGGGAGCCATGCTCCCCTCTCGTCACGGCGTCCGCCGACCTTGGTCACGATGCGCAGGCCCTCGGGATACGGGAACAGCGCTTCGCAGATCAGATCGTTGGCCACGTCCGGGCCGTAGTACTGGGAGGTGTCGATGTGATCGACGCCGAGCTCGATCGCACGGCGCAGGACGGCAAGGGCGGCGGCGGGGTCGCGTGGCGGCCCGAACACGCCCGGCCCGGGGAGCTGCATCGCGCCGAAGCCGACGCGTCCCACCGTGAAGGGTCCGAGGTTGCTCATGCCCGCCAGCTTACGGCGGGACCACCGGGCCTTCCCGCTGCTCGAGTTCGCCTGAGGCAGATACGCTCTGCCCGCCGCGCGAAGTACCCGCGGCGACCCGGCGACCCGCAAGCGCCCGGCCGCCCGGGGCGGCCCGGCGACCGCGATCTCCATCCAGCCCAGATGCCTGCACCCGAACCCCAGGCCATCCTCACGCCGCTGACCGAGGCGGCGATCTTCCTCACTGTCACAATCGACCCCGACGGCGAGGACATGGTGCGCGACCTGCTCGGCGAGGTCAGCGGGCTGCGGCGGTCGGTCGGCTTCCGGATTCCCGAGGCGGAGCTGACGTGCGTGACCGGCATCGGCCGCTCGGCGTGGGACCGGCTGTTCGGGTCTCCACGTCCGGCCCATCTGCACCCGCTCGCGCAGATCCACGGCGCGCGCCACGACGCCCCCTCCACGCCGGGCGACCTCCTGTTCCACATCCGGGGGCGGCGCCTCGATCTGTGCTTCGAGCTGGCCCAACGGCTGGCCGAGCGCCTGCGCGGATGCGCCCGCATCGTCGATGAGGTCCACGGCTTCAGGTCCTTCGACGAGCGAGACCTGCTCGGGTTCGTCGACGGGACCGAGAACCCCGCCGGCGAGCCGGCCCGTGAGGCCGTGCTGATCGGCGAGCAGGACGCCCTTTTCGAGGGGGGCAGCTACGTGATCGTGCAGAAGTACCTGCATGACCTGCAGGCCTGGGATGCGCTGGCGGTGGGTGAGCAGGAGACGATCGTCGGGCGCACCAAGCTCAGTGACCTCGAGTTCCCCGACGAGCTGAAGGCGTCCAACTCGCACGTGGCCCTCAACACGATCGTCGAGGAGGACGGGACCGAGCGTCAGATCATGCGCTTCAACATGCCCTTCGGCAGGGTCGGAGCGGGCGAGTTCGGCACCTACTTCATCGGCTACGCTCACGACCCTGAGGTGATCGAGCGCATGCTCCAGAACATGTTCATCGGAAAGCCCGAGGGCAACTACGACCGCATCCTCGACTACTCGAGGGCCGTCACCGGGGCCCTGTTCTTCGTGCCCAGCACCGACTTCCTCGACGACCCGCCGGGGCCCGGCGCGGTCGCGGCGGAGGGTGTGGCGGCGCCACCGAGCGCGGATGAGCCCGGCGAGACCGAGGACCCGCCGGTGGCCTCGATCGAAGGCTCACTCGGGATCGGCAGCCTGAGGGAGGTACAGCGTTGAACCACCTGCTGCGAGAGCTGGCGCCGATCAGCGAGTCCGGCTGGGAGCTGCTCGACGGAGAGGCCAAGGAGCGGCTGGCGCCGGCACTGGCCGCCCGCCGGCTGGTGGACTTCTCGGGCCCGCACGGCTGGGAGCACTCGGCCACCAACCTCGGGCGTACGTCAGCCCTGAAAGGGGCGCCGGTGAAAGGGGTCTCGGCGCTGCAGCGGCGCGTCCTGCCGCTGGTCGAGCTGCGTGCGAGCTTCGAGCTCCCGCTGGCCGAGCTCCAGGACGCCGATCGCGGCGCCGATGACGCCGACCTGGGCGCGCTCGACGCGGCCGCCCACCAGCTTGCGACGGCCGAGAACGTCGCCGTCTTCCACGGCTGGCCCGGTGCGCTCAGCGGCATCAGCGAGGCCTCCCCGCACCGGCCGATCCCGCTCGGCAAACCGGAGAGCTACCCACGCGCGGTGGCGCTCGCGGTGGAGCAGCTGTTGGAGAGCGGAATCGCAGGCCCCTACGGGCTGGCGCTCGGCCCCGAGCAGTACCGGGTCGTGGCCGAGACCGCCGAGCGGGGCGCCTACCCACTGCGCGACCACCTACAGGGGATCATCGACGGTCCGATCGTGTGGGCGCCCGGCGTCGGGGGAGGAATCGTCCTCAGCCTTCGGGGCGGCGACTTCATCCTCGACTCGGGCCAGGACATCTCGATCGGGTACGCCTCGCACGACGGCAGATCCGTGTCGCTGTATCTCGAGCAGAGCTTCAGCTTCCACGCCGCCACCCCGGAGGCGGCCGTGGCGCTGAACGCCCGGGCGGCCCGAGCCGCGCGCGCCCGCTGACATCCAGTCGAGCTGCTGACGTGGCCGCGCCGCAGCGGATCGCGATCGTCACCGGCGCCTCGCAGGGGATCGGGGCGGGCCTGGTCGACGCCTTCCGTGCGTCCGGCTACGGGGTCCTCGGCACATCGCGGTCGATCGAGCCTCGCGACGAGCCGGACTACGTGACCGTGGCCGGCGACATCACCGATCCCGATACCGCCGAGCTGGTCGCCCAGAGGGCGATCGAGCGCTTCGGGCGGATCGACTGCCTGGTCAACAACGCCGGGATCTTCATCGGCAAGCCCTTCACCGACTACACCCGGGCCGACTTCGATGCCATCACGGCCACCAACCTGGCCGGCTTCTTCCACATCACCCAGAGGGTCATCGGGCAGATGGTCACCCAGGGCTCCGGGCACGTCGTGAACGTCAGCACGAGCCTTGTCGATCACCCCGACGGCGACCGACCCGCGGCCCTGGCGGCGCTCACGAAGGGCGGGCTGGCAGCCGTGGCACGGTCCCTGGCGATCGAGTACGCGTCGCGTGGGGTCCGCGTCAACGCCGTCTCGCTCGGCGTCATCCAGACGCCGAACCACGATCCCGCCTCCTACTCAGGGCTCGCGGAGCTCCACCCCATCGGCCGCGTCGGCACGGTCAGCGACGTGGTCGAGGGGGTCCTCTATCTGGAGGGGGCGACCTTCGTGACCGGCGAGGTCCTGCACATCGACGGAGGTCAGGCCGCCGGGGGCTGAGAGCGTCGTAGCAAGGCGCCGAAGCCACCGGCGCAGATGTTGGGTGCGGTATCTCCCATCGAGGCTGCGCTCAGGGCGTCGGTTGCGAACCTCGACCGCCCCGGAGCCGAGGCTACCGACGTGAGGCTGTCGGGTGCTTGGGCGTCGCCGCGCGCTCGCGAGACGGCACCCGCCACTGGGGTACGCCGAGCACGATCAGGCGCAGCTGACGCTCGGCGACATCGAGCACGCGACGCTCCGCGAGCGGGTCCGAGGGCGGCACGTTGAGCAGCTCCTCGACCGTGGCGACCATCGTGCTGACCATCAGGGCGGCGATCATGCCGAGGTCGTCCGAGCTCCATTCGCGCAGCGCCGGGAAGCGCGCCAGGTCGGCCGCGAGCTCGCTGGTGAAGAGCCGTATCTCACCTCGGATCGCGCGGCGCAGGGCCGGGACGCCGCTCCCCCGCTCACGCGCGATGAAGCGGAAGTGCTGGCGGTTCTTCTCGACGTGGCTGGCGAGGATCGTGACCGAGTTGCGCATCACCCCGGCGTAGTCGTCGCTCTCGCGCGCGCTGCGCAGCATCTCCCGCAGGCTTGTGAAGGACTCGTCCACCAGCGCGAAACCGAGCTCGTTCATGTCCTGGAAGTGGCGGTAGAAGGCCGCCGGCGAGATGCCCGCCGCGCGCGAGACCTCACGCAGACTGAGGCTCGCGAACGGCCTGTCCTCGAGCATCGACAGGGCCGCGTCGAGCAGCGCCTCGCGGGTTCGCTGCTTGCGCTGGGCGCGCGTCTCGCCCTCGTGAGAGCGGCGCCGGCGGCGGCTATGAGGGTGTGTAGAAAGGCTCACGTCAGGGTAAACGAGCGTTTACTGATGCCCATAGCGATCTCTTGCTCCTCCCTATATACGGCCGTGTCAACAATATACACAACCGGGTTGACAGCCGAGATCCCTTCCTCTACGTTCAGCTAACAGATGTTCACTCAAACACCTGTCCGCCGCGCCGGCTCCGGCCTCCTGCGGGCCCTCACCGCCCCCCACGGTCCGGACCGCTTCCTCGAGCTGGTGGCCCCACGGTTCTCCTCCGAGGAGGTCCGTGCCGAGGTCATCCGGGTCGCCCGGCCCAGCCCGCGGCTCGGTCACCCTGCAGCTGCTGGCCAACCGCAACTGGCCCGGCTTCCGCGCCGGGCAGTCCGTGAACGTGACCGTCGAGATCGACGGCCGCCGGTACACGCGCTGCTACTCGCCGGCCTGCTCCGAGCACGGCCGCACGAGGGAGCTGGAGCTGACGATTCGTGCGCACCCGCACGGGCTCGTCTCACGACACCTGAACGACACCGCACGCTCCGGCCTGCTCCTCGGGCTGAGCCGCCCGCTGGGCGACTTTGTCCTGCCCCACCCGCGACCGGAGCGCGTGTTGCTGCTCAGCGGCGGCAGCGGCATCACCCCGGTGCTGGCGATGCTGCGGACGCTGCTCGACGAGGAGCACCCGGGCCCGATCACGTTCCTGCACTTCACGCCGCGGCGGCTTGAGCACCCCTACCGCACGCTCCTCGAACGGCTCCAGCGGCGCCGTCCCGACGTCGGGATCCACGTGGTCGGCACCCGCGAAGGGCGACGTCCGAGCGGCGGTCACCTGACCCGCCGGCGTCTTGCAGGCCTGGATCGCGATTGCCTGGACGCCGAGGTTTATGTGTGCGGGCCGCCCGCGCTGATCGCCGCGACCCGTGCGATCTGGACGCGGGCCGGCGCCCCGCAGCACGTGCACAGCGAGAGCTTCCTGCCCTGCTCCGTGCCCGCGGGTGCCGGCGAAGGCCGGGTTCGCTTTGCCCGCAGCGGCGTCGAGGGCTCGTGCGCGGACGTGAGCCTGCTCGAGCAGGCCGAGCGGGCCGGACTCTCACCCGCCTACGGCTGCCGGATGGGCATCTGTCACACCTGCACCACGCGCAAGCTGGCCGGGCAGGTGCGCGACATCCGCAGCGGCGCGCTCTCGGGCCCCGACGCCGAGGACGTGCAGCTGTGCGTATCGGTGCCCGCAGGCGACGTCGAGCTGGACCTCTGAGCAGCACCCGAAACCCCACGACCCACCCACGGCCCCAAGGAGAAAGCACATGCCCGACGAGAGACCGCAGCTCTCACCCGAGCAGATCGAGGCACTCGGCGCCGAGCTCGACGCGTTGCGCGAGCGCGTGATGGAAGACCTCGGCGAGGAGGACTTGGCCTACATCCGCAAGCTGATCAAGACCCAGCGGGCGCTGGAGATCTCCGGACGGGGGCTGCTGTTCGCGAGCTTCCTGCCGCCGGCCTGGCTTGCGGGCGTGGCCGCCCTGTCGCTGTCGAAGATCCTCGACAACATGGAGATCGGCCACAACGTGATGCACGGCCAGTACGACTGGACCGGCGACCCGGCCCTGTCCAGCAGCGGCTTCGAGTGGGACACCGCCTGCCCCGGCGATCAGTGGCGCCACTCCCACAACTACATCCACCACACCTACACGAACATCCTCGGCAAGGACCGCGACATCGGCTACGGCGTGCTGCGGATGAGCGAGGACGAACCCTGGCATCCGCGCTGGCTGGGCAACCCCCTTTACGCGCTCGCGCTCGCGCTGTTCTTCCAGTACGGCGTGGCCCTGCACGACCTGGAGCTGGAGACGCTCGGCAGGGGCGAGGCCGAGCGACCCCGGCGGGAGCTGCTGGGCGGCATCTGGCGCAAGGTGCGCGGACAGACGCTGAAGGACTACGTGCTCTTTCCGCTGCTGGCGGGACCCCAGGCCCCGCTGGTCGCGGCGGGCAACGCGACCGCCAACCTGACGCGGAACCTGTGGTCGTTCGCGATCATCTTCTGCGGGCACTTCCCCGAGGGCACGGTCGAGTTCGACGAGCAGGAGACCGCCGAGGAGACGCGCGGCGAGTGGTATGTGCGACAGATGCTCGGGTCCGCCAACCTCACGGGCGGGCCGCTGTTCCACATCCTCTCGGGCAACCTCAGCCACCAGATCGAGCACCACCTGTTCCCCGACATCCCCGCCCGCCGGTACGCCGAGATCGCGCGCGAGGTGAGGGCGATCTGCGAGCGCTACGACCTCCCCTACAACGCCGGTCCGCTGCCACACCCAGCTCGGCTCGGTGTTCCGCAAGATCGTGCGGCTCTCGCTGCCCGGATCGGGCGCGCCCGCATCCGCGCGGGTGCGGGCCGCGCTGCCGGCGTCGGCCGTGGGCACCGAGGAGGAGACCGCGGCCCGACTGGCGTCGGCCGGCGCCGCCTGAGCCGCCTCGGCCCGCGGCGCCGTAACAGGGCTTCCAGGTGGCGAGACCGACACCGGTGGCCGCGCGATGCGGTCGTGGCGCTGGAAGGCCGCGACGGCACGCTCCGCCTGGGCGCCATAGAAGCCGCCCACGGCGAGCCTCGCCCCGGCCGCGATGAGCGTCACGGGGACATTCTGAGCGGCTACTCGCCGAGCTCGTTTACCTGGCGCACGACGCGGCCCCGCCGCAGCTCGGTGGTCTGGAGGATTACGTACTCCAGCGCCTCACCCTCGCCCGCGGGGAGGTGCCGCAGCGAGGCTCTGCGGACGAATCTGCCGGGGCCGGCCTCCACGATCGAGAGGTTCTCGATCGAGCTCGACCGAAAGCGCGCGAGTTGATCGGACCAGAAAGCGAGCACGGCGTCACGGCCGGTGATCGGCGGACCCTCGTACAGAGGCGGAGGGGGCGCGTACACGACATCCGCGGCGAACAGCGCGAACACGGCCTCCATGTCTCCGCGGTTGAAGGCGTCCCGGGCGCGGTCGAAGGCGGCTTCCAGAGCACGGGCGCGCAGGCCGGCGGGGGCGCGCGACACGAACCGGGCGACCACAGCGGCCACACCGGGGGCTGCAACCTCCAGGCGGTCGGCTAGTGGCCTGTGATCGCTCACCGGCCGCGAGCCTACCGGCCTCGGCCGCGGCGGCCGCCCCGCGCGCTCACGCCGCCGTGCTCGACATCACCCGGTCCAGGCGCGCGGCGGCCGGCAGCCCGAGGAGCGCCACGGCGGCGAGGGCGAGGAAGGCGGCCGTGGGCTCGTGGACGAGGCCCTGGACGAGCAGCGCGACCACGATCCCGCCGAGGTTGCCGGCCAGCCAGATGATCGCCCCAGCGGTGCCCGCGGCGGCACCCGCCAGCTGCTCGATCGTGGTCAGCACGACCGGGAGCGCGGGCAACAGAGCCGTCCCCATCACGACCAGGACGAGCGCGATGCCGGCCAGCTGCGGAATCGTGGCGAGCACCAGGCAGCCGAGCACTCCGATCGTGACCACCACGAACATGAAGCGCCTCTCCGCGTGTCTTCGCGCCACCACCTGGGGGATCACCGCGCAGCCGATCGTGCCGGCGAGCACCATGCCGACGAGCAGCGCTCCCGCTTCTCCTTCGGAGATCCCCGACGGGTGCAGCAGCGTCTGCAGCCAGGTGGCGAGGGCCACGAAGATCCCGAACCCGACGAACACCAGGCCGCACAGCAGGCGCATCGTAGGCAGCGCCCACAGGGCCCGCGCCGCGCTCCCCTCGATCGCCGCGTGCTCGTGGTCGGGGTGACCCGGAGCGAGCATGGCCAGAGCGAGTGCGCAGCCGGTCACCACGCCGATCACCGCCTGCACGACGAGCAGTCGTTCGATCTGCCCGTGGGCACCCACCGTCGGGCCCATCAGCAGCGCGACCAGCATGCCGACGAACCCCGCCCCCGCCCCCACGGCGATGCCTGCGGGCCGCTGCTCGGCCGGCAGGTAGTGCCCGGCGGCCTTGGTGACGGCGCTGAGCGCGAATGGCTGGGCCACGGCCACGAGCGTCTGCCCGGCGAGCGCCCACGCGTACGTGTCGCCCCCCAACCGCACGAGCCCTCCGGCCGCGACAAGCAGACCACTGCCGGCCAGCGACGGACGGAACCAGCGGTCGAGCATCATGCCGGCCGGCAGCGCCAGCACCACGTACATCAGCGGGAAGATCTGGGCGAGCCAGCCCACGGCTCCTTCTGAGACGCCGTAATGCTTGGCCGTCTCGGTGGTGATCGGCGCAAAGGTGAGCCACAGCAGCTGCGTCGAGGCGCAGACGCTGGCGTAGGCGATCATCACGCGCCACCCCGTCGAGACCCTGGTTGCGCGAGCCATCAGGGCAGCGACCCTACAGTCCCGCCCGCGCACGCCCGGCAGCACACCTACGGCCGCCTCCGGCGGGCCCTCCGGCGGCGCGCCTAGAACTCGAGCAGCATCAGCCCGACGGATACGCCGGGACCGATCGTGACGACCAGGCCGCGCTCTCCACTGCCCGGGTTGCGCTCCTTGATCGTGCGGTGGAGCACGTAGAAGATCGACGGGGTGCCGACGTTCCCGTGCTCGGCGAGGGCCCGCCAGCTGACCTCGATGTCCTCGTCGCGCAGCCCCAGGGCGTCACGGGCGTGCTCGAGGATCCGCCTGCCGCCCGGGTGCAGCATCCAGTGGTCGATCTGCTGCTCTTTGAGCCCGTTCGAGTGCAGGAACGCGACCACGAGGTCGGCGAGCTCCTCGCCCGCGATCTCCGGAAGGTCGCGCGCGAGGTCGAGGTGGCTGTCCCCGGCGTCGCTCTCGAGCGTGACGGCGTCGAGCGTGTTGGGTATCTGATGCACCCGGCTCGCGAGGATCGCGGGGCCGCTCGACCCGCCGCCGCTCAGCAGCGCCGCCGCACAGCCGTCGCCGAAGATGGCCGAGCCGACCGTCTTGGCACGGGGATCGTCGGCCCGCGCGGGCATCAGGATCGAGCTCATGCTCTCGGCCGCCACCACCAGCACCTTCTGGGAGGCGTCCCCCTGCAGGGTCTGTGCCGCCAGCCGCAGGAGCGGCACCGCGCTCGCGCAGCCCACGCCCGTGACGTGGTACTTGTCGGTGCTGGGCGACATGCGGTAGTGCTCGATCAGGCGATGGGCGAGGCTCGGGCAGCCGAGCGAGTAGAGGCTCGAGGTGAGCAGCGTGCCGACCTCGGCAGGATCGACGCCGAGCTGGTCGATCGCCAGCACCGCCTGCTCGAGCAGCTCCTGCTCGACTTCCGTGGCCCGCCCCTGGAGGTTGCGCTCGAGGAACTCCGCCTCGAGGTTCAGCTGACGCTGGCGCACGCCGGAGCGGGCGAAGATCCCCTGTGCGAACTCATCGTCGTCCAGGCCCAGCCGCTGGAGGGCGTCGCGCTGGCTCGTCAGGGCGGCCCCGTCGACGACGGCCAGGCCGGTGAGTCGTGCGCTCGGGCGCACGGCCACGGACGCGCGGACGTGATCGCGGGGGTACTTCCCTTGGCGGCGCGGCAGTAGATCGGGCGAGCTGATCTCGGTCTCCAAACTTGCTCGGGTCGGCTGTCGGACCGGCTCTGGGTCGGTCCTCGAGCCGGCTCAGGGTCGGCTTTTGGCATCCACATCCTGCCACGAGCAGGGGCCAGTACCCCCAAAACACCGCCCATGCACGGCGGTTGCGCCTCCGTGAGGGCCCAATTCGCCGCTTTTGGCCTCGCCCCGAGGCCTCCTGAGGCCCTCTTTTGCCGCGTCCCACCGTCAGATCAGCGAACATGACCGGCCCACGAGCTAGTGAACGGGAGCTACATGCAACTGATCGGCGCGGGACTTCCGCGAACAGGCACGCTGACCCAGAAGGAGGCCCTCGAGCTGCTCGGCGTTGGCCCCTGTTACCACTGGGTCAACCTGATCACCGACCCCGACGCCGTCGCGCTGTGGCACCGGGCGGTCGACGGCGAGGACGTCTTCGATGAGATCTTCGGCGGCTATCAGGCGACCGTGGACTGGCCGGGCGGCTTCTTCTACCGCGAGCTCGCCGAGCGCTATCCGGACGCGAAGGTGCTGCTGAGCGTGCGCGAGCCGCAGAAGTGGGAGCACAGCTACCGCGAAACGATCTGGAACTTCACGCGCGGGGACTCGCTGGTCCGCCACCTCTCGGACGCCCGCCGCGAAATCGACCCCCGCTGGAAGCGCTACCTCGAACTCGTCTCACGAATGCTGTGGAGCGAGCTTTCTCCGTTCGGCGCCGGCGACCAGCCCGAGCAGATGATGGCCCAGATGACGGCCCACAACGAAGCGGTCAAACGCGCGATTCCACCCGAGCGGCTGCTCGTGTGGCGCGTCCAGGAAGGCTGGGAGCCGTTGTGCGAGTTCCTCGAGCTGCCCGTCCCGGACGTGCCCCTCCCCCACGCCAACGACGAAGAGACCTTCCGCGGCCGCGTGGTCAACGCCTGCCTGGACGCGCTGTTCGCGTGGCGCGAGCAGCAGGCCGCCCAGGGGTAGCGGCGTGACGGTCTGGTTGCGCATCTCGGCCGGGCGCGTCCGCTAGGGCCCGGAGGACGAGGTGCCGGCCGGGGTCACGCTGCGGCTGTTCAGCAGCGGCACGCTCGAGGCCGGAGGAGTCGAGGTGCCGGTGCCGTTCTTCCTGATCGGCCACCCGCATGGCGACCTCGTGGTCGACGGCGGCAACCCGCTGGCGGTGGCCCGGGACGTCCGCGCCCATTGGGGCCCGCTCGCCGACGTCTTCCGGCCGCAGATGACCCCCGATCAGCACTGTGCCGCGCAGCTGAGCCGGCACGGCGTCGCGCCGGAGTCGATCCGGTACGTGATCCAGAGCCACCTCCACATCGACCACACGGGCGCCCTCGGCCATTTTCCGCAGGCGACGGTGCTGGTGGCGTCCCGGGAGCTGGCTGGCGCCCGCGCAGCCGACCCGCCCCACGCGCGGGGCTACGTGCGCGAGGACTTCGAACAGCCGGGGCTCGACTGGCAGGAGTTCGAGGGCGAGCTGGACGTGTACGGCGACGGCACGATCCGCCTGCTGCCCACGCCGGGTCATTCGGCGGGCCACACGTCGCTGCTGCTGGAGCTCCAGGAGACGGGGCCGGTCCTGCTCACGGCCGACGCGGCCGACAACCGCGACCAGTGGGAGGGCAGGACGCACCCGCGCGCACTGTCCTCACGCGAGGACGCCCAGCGCTCACTGGAGCGCCTGCGGGAGCTCGCAGGCCAGACCGAGGCGCTGATCGTCTTCGGGCACGACCCGGAGAACTGGTCGCAGCTGCGCCACGCCCCTGACCACTACGCCTGAGCCGGGCTCGTCCAGATCGAGCCGCAGGCGCCAGTCCTGATCGCCGCTGGGCCACGCGAGCAATGGATCATCCGTCCAGAGTCGCGCGCTGATCGGACCGCCGCGGGGGCCCCGATCCGATCCGGAAGGACGGCGGAAGTGACCGCCGGCACGGGGCCCATGAGCAAGCCAGCGCAGGACCTACCGACAGACCCACCCCGAGGCCGTTCGGCGCGGGGGTGCAGCTGAGTGCCGAAGCTGAGCCGTCTGCTCCCCGGCAGCGGGACCCGCCTCGGGATCTGGCTTCCGCTGAGCCTGCTGATCCTCGTCGTCGGACTGACGACCTCGGCCCTGCTTGCACAGTCGCTCGCCAACAGCGAAGCCAGGAACGCACGCGACTCGTTCCGCTTCTCCTCGCACGAGATCGCGTCCTCGCTGAAGCTCTCGATCAGCCGCGAGGAAGACCTGGTCGTCAGCACGAGCGCCTACATGTCCACCGGCGCGGCCGCGCGCACCCCGCTGGAGTTCGACCGCTGGATCGAATCCGAGGCCGCGATGCAGCGCTTCCCCGAGCTCGAGAACGTGGGCTTCACGGTGCTGGTGCCGGCCTCGGGCCTGGCCGCCTTCAAGGCCCGCGAGGCGAAGGATCCCGTCCATCCGTTCGGAGCACGTGGCCCCTCCGCCTGGGAAGCGGGGGTGCTCCCGAGCGCAAACCAGCCCTTCTACTGCCTGGCCTCCGCCGGCATGGCACGAAACGCCCAGGCGTACATGCCCGTGGGCCTCAACTACTGCGCGCTGGCACCGACGCTGATGTACGACCGCGACGCCGGCGCCCCCAACTTCGCGCCGATCACGCTGGCGGGCAAAACCACCCTCGGGGTGGCGACCCCGGTCTACACCACCCGCACACCCCCGAGCACGGTCGCCGCGAGACGGCGCGCCTTCCTGGGCTGGCTGGGCGAGCTGCTGGTGCCCAACGTCGTCATCAACCGGGCTCTGGAAGGCCGCTCGGACATCGCGGTCAAGCTCAGCTTCGAGTCCTCGACATCACACGTGGCGTTCGCCCGTGGCACGGTTCCGAAGCACGCGATGATGGACACGCTGGTCGTTCGAGACGTCCCCGCAGCCCACGCCGAGTGGGTGCTGCACACCTACGCGCCGCATGTCTCCAGCATCGTGTTCGACCGCCCCAACGCGCTCTCCCGACTGCTCGGCGGTGTCCTGCTGACACTGCTCGCGAGCTCCTGCATCCTGCTGCTGGCGACCGGCAGGCGCCGTGCGCTCGCAATGGTGGCGGCGAAGACCAGCGAGCTGGCCCACCAGGCGACGCACGACCCCCTGACCGGGCTGCCGAACCGCACGCTGGTCCTGGAACGGGCCCAGGAGCTGATCGCCCGCCACACCCGTCATCCGGAGCTGACCGCAGCCCTGTTCATCGACATCGACGCCTTCAAGGAGGTCAACGACTCGATGGGACACGCGGCCGGCGACGCGCTGCTGCGGGAGGTCGCCGAACGGCTGCAGTCGACGGTCCGCGCACAGGACACGGTCGGACGCATGAGCGGCGACGAGTTCGTGGTGCTGTTCGAGGCCAACCCCGACGAGCCCATCGAGGCACTCGCGGATCGGATCAACGCCGTGCTGCGTGAGCCCGTCGTTCTCAGCCCGGGAGCGGAGCCGGTGCACATGACGGCCAGCATCGGGATCGCATGCGGGCTCTACTCGGCCCCCGACGATCTCCTGCGTGACGCGGACCTGGCGCTCTACCAGGCCAAGGGCGCGGGCAAGGACCGCTACGTGCTGTTCTCGGCCAGCGCCGAAGGCGCGCACGAGGCGATGGCCGAGCCCGTCTAGAGGCCCTGCCCACGCGAGCCCGTCGTCGGTCGCGGTCTCGTCGTCGGCGGCTTCGCGCGGTCGGCACCCGGGTGCGACTCCGCCCATCGTCCCGGCCACTGAGGGGCGCGGAACCCGGAGCGGCGCGCGAGGGCTAGGCGGCGGACGCCAGGCGCTGGTGGTGCCTGACGTAGCGTTCGTGGTCGGTGAGGTATCGGCCGTCGAGCCGAACTCCGCGCGGAGAGCTCGTCGCCGCCACCGAGCCGCCGGCGAGGCTGGTGAGCGGCGCTGCCGCCGCGCCCGAGGGCGGGACGGGTCCGGTGGCCGAGGATGGACCGCTGGCGGCGGTCGCGGCCTCAGCGGCGGCTGAGCCGCCGAAGGCCACCGCGGCAAGGACAGCAGCGCCGATCACGGGTCGTATGAATCGCTTGGGGGTCATCGCCATTCCCTTCGATGTTCCGGTACGTCGCCGGGCATGAAGACGATCATCGCCGTGACCCCTGGAGGTGTTGCGAGAGAAGCCTGAGCGTCTCCAGAGTGCCCTCGGAGCCGTCACGGAGGTCGGATTCCGGCGCAGTGGGTAATGCGGTGCGTCCGCTGATCGTCGGCGAAGGACAGCTCACCGGCGCCTGAGCGGTCGGACCTACGGCCGTGCGATCCGGCGCGGCCGTACGCGGGGCTGGACCTCAGACCCGGTGCTCGGGGTTCTCGAACTCGAACCGGCAACCCGCATCCCACAGGCTCTTCTGGTTGCCGTGGGCCGGGATCCCGCCCGCGTCCTTGATCATCCGCGCCATGTGCAGCAGGTTCCAGGTCAGGAAGGTCGTGTTGCGGTTGGTGAAGTCGTTCTCGGGACCGCCCGATCCCGGGTCCAGGTAGCTCGGCCCCGGCCCGGCCTCTCCCAGCCAGCCCGAGTCGGCCTGGGGCGGGATCACGTAGCCGAGGTGCTGGAGCGAGTAGAGGATGTTCATCGCACAGTGCTTGGCCCCGTCCTCGTTGCCGGTGATGATGCAGCCGCCCACGCGCCCGTAGTAGGCCCACTGGCCGGCCTCGTTCAGCAGGTGGCTGTTTCCGTATAGGCGCTCGATCACGCGCGTGCAGACCGACGATTTCTCGCCCAGCCAGATCGGCGACAGCAGCACGAGGATGTCGGAGCCGATCACCGACTCGAAGATCTCCGGCCAGTCGTCGCGCTCATAACCGTGCTCGGTCATGTCCGGGTAGACGCCGGTCGCGATCTCGCGATCCACGGCGCGAACCACCTCGACCTCGACGCCCAGGCGGCGCATGATCCCGATCGACTGGTCCGCCAGTGCACGCGTGTTGGAGACCTCGGGGGAGCGCTTCAGCGTGCAGTTGATGAACAGCGCCCGCAGGTCCGAGAAGTCCCACGTCGCCTCGTCGCACAATTGCTGCTGGCGCGGGCTGAGATCGTCGCCCGTCATCTGAAGATCCTCCTCCATCGAGCTGTCCACCCCCGTGTTGGCGTTTGTCTTCAAGCGACCGGCTTGCTCGGGGCACGCGCGTACGCGCGCCTGCCCCGAGCCCGGCATTGTCGTCTGCTCAGCCCGCGGCTACGATCCCCTCGCCGCCAACCGCGTCCGGGACCACCAGCGAGCCGATGCTCGCGAGCGAGCCGTTCGGCTGAACTTCGAACTCGTCGAGCGTCCCTTCCTTGCCGCCCTGGACGTAGAGGAAGCGTCCGGCGCCCACCGCGTCCACAGTTCCGGGATGGGTTGTGGTGTTGCCGAGCTTCGTCAGCGCTCCGCCGAAGCCCTCCTGGAAGCCGGTGAGCGACGCGCTACCGGCGTTGGAGACGTAGTAGTAGCCGGCCGCGCCTGCCACCCAGCACGCGGCGGCCTGTTCGGTGGCCACCAGATCGAGCTGGGAGAGCCGGTTGTTGGGAGCCAGCGAGAAGCTGCCGAACGCGCTCGGGCCCGCCTCGGCCAGCAGCACGTGTCCCTGCCGGTCGAACGTCACGGCGAAGGGCACCGCGCCCGGCAGCGACGTCACCACGGGCGCCGGCGCGAGCGTGTGGGCGTTGAAGACCTCGACCGACTGTCCCGCGGCCTTGGTCGTGACGATCAGCTTCGAGCCGTCGGGCGTGAAGGCGATCTGCCCCGGCGTGTGGGTGAACTGTTCGCCGGAGCCCGGACTGGCCTGCGGGAGTCCGAGATTGCGGTGGTTACGCGGTATCGGGTATAGCCGTCCACGGTCGAGCACGAGTCCCTGGATCGACCCGCCGTTTGCGGCGTTGAGCACGTACACGTATCCCTCGCTGGCGGTGACGCTGACCGGGAACGACGCCTCCCGAGCCGATCACCTGACGGAGCTTCAGATTCGTCCCGGTGACCGAGAAGACGGAGATCGTGTTGCTGCCCGCGTTCACCGCGAACAAGAGTCCGTCGGCGGAGTCGAGCGCGAGTGCTCCCTGCGAGGCGGTGTGGTCCACGACCGAGCCTTCGAGCTGCCCGCCGTTGCCGCCGGTGTCGTATACCCCGGCCTGGGTCAGCGTACCTTCATCCGAGCGGCTGTAGGCGACGACCTGGTTGCCTCCGAGGCGGTCGTTCTGCACGAACACGGCGCCCCCTTCTGCCGACGCGGCAGGGGCAACCTGTGCACCCAGCGCGGACGTCGCGACTGCCGCAGAGGCGGCCAGCGCGGCAAGGGCTGCCGCGCCGAGAGTGGCGATTCGATGCATAACGAGTCTCCTTCGAAGTCAAGGGTTTGGGTTCTGCTCGCAGCGCAGTCCAGCGAGCGACCCGCCCGTTACAACCGACCTCAGATTGGTGCCCCTCCGAGCCGATCGCGACGTTCCCCGGTCAACGACGGCGCGGATCGCGGAATGCGGGCCCATGTCATGATCCGGCCGGCCACCCGCCTCCTGGGACGCGACGGGAGCAGACCGGGGGAACGGGCAGTCCGGGCCGCATCCGCTGCCCCGCAAACGACTGAAGGGACGACCACCGCATGCCCACCGTTCTCGAGCCTGTCGACGAGAGCTTCTTTGCTTCGGCGCCCGAGCGCTACTCGGACACGTTCGCGATCGCTCGCCCCGCGGAGGCGGTGTGGGCCGACCTGGTCTCAGACACGCCGCTGGCATGGGTTCGGGGGCTGTCGCTCTCCTGGACCTCCACGCGACCGTTCGCGGTGGGCACGACCCGGCGGGCAGCTTCGCTGGGAGGCGCGATCAAACTGAAGGAGCGCTACTTCATCTGGGAGGACGCTCATCGCCAGGCCTTCTACGTGACCGAGGCCAACCTCCCCCTCTTCAAGCACTTCGCAGAGGACTACGTGGTCGAGCCCGACGGGGCCGATCGCTGCCGGTTCACCTGGACGTTCGCGATCGAGCCGACAGCGCTCGGTCGCCCGGGAGCGCCGCTGAACGGGTTCATATTCAGGCGCATGTTCGCCGAAACGCGCAAGCACTACAGCGCCGGCTGAGCATCCATGCCTCGCGGGCCATGCTGGGAGCGGTGAAACGCTTGGGCCCGGCGGTCGCGGTCGTCCTGATCGCGACCGCATGTGGCAGCTCCAATCGCGGACCGTGCACAACCGGCGACGAAGGCGCGCAGGGCTGCGGCAAGGCGTCTGTACTCGCGGGGATGGGCCACGAAGTCGACAAACTCCTGGCGGGAATTCCCCAGAGCGGCAACGCGCTCGGCTCGCCGACGGCGCCCGTCACGCTCCAGTACTTCGGCGACCTCGAGTGCCCGATATGCCGGGAATTCACTCTCGGACAGCTTCCTTCGATCATCAAGCGCTGGGTGCGTCCGGGGAAGCTGAGAATCGAATACCTGTCGTTCGAGACGGCGACGCACGAACCGGAAGTCTTCAAAGAGCAGCAGGTCGCAGCGCTTGCGGCCGGGACCCAGGACAAGATGTGGAACTACCTCGATCTCTTCTACCGCGAGCAGCGCGCCGAGGGCACGGACTACGTCAACGAGGAATACCTGCGCGGACTCGCGCAGCAGATCCCCGGATTGAAGCTCGCCGCGTGGAGCAAGGCTCGCTCTGACCCCGCCCTCAAAGAAGAAGTCAACCGCGATGCGGAACTTGCAGCCGTGGACAACATGACGGGGACGCCCTCGTTTGAGATCGGGCACACCGGTGGTGCGACCAACCGAGTCGGGTCTTCACCCGTCGGCGAACCCGGAAGCTTCGAGGAAGCCATCGAACAACAGCTGAAGGCCTGAGTTCGACGGGCGCGCCTATAGTCCGGCGCGAGCCGGCCGCGGGCACCGACAGGAAGTGGGAATCGCCGATGGATTTCAAGACCGCAAGGACACAGGACCAGACCTTCCGCTTCTGCGACTCCGGCGAGGGGCCGCCGGTGGTTCTCGTCCACGGCTTTCCCGACACGCCGATGGGCTGGGAGGACACGCGCCTGGCGCTCAACGCCGCCGGCTTTCGCACGATCGTCCCCTACCTGCGCGGCTATGACCCCGAGACGATCGTCCCCGGTCGCTCCTATGGCGGCAACGAGATCGGTCAGGACGCGATTCACCTACTCGACGCCCTTGAGCTGGAGCGGGCCACGCTCGTCGGCCACGACTGGGGCGCCTCGGTCGTCTACCGGGCCGCCGCGATGGCGCCCGAGCGGGTGCGCGCCATCTGCCCGGTCGCGATCCCGCACCTACGACTGCTGAAGCCGTCGCCCGCGCTGGTGTGGGGCGGGCGGCACTTCATAACGCTCGCCCTCCCGAGCGGCCCATGGCTCGCGCGGCGCAACGATTTCAAATACCTGGACGTGCTGATGCGGCGCTGGGCGCCGATGTGGTCGGGCCCGGACCGGGACGCCACGCTCGCCGACGTCAAGCGGGCATTCGCCGATCCGAGGGTGCTGGACGGCGCGATCAGCTACTACCGCGATGTCTCACGACGCGAAGACCTCGGACGACTCTCGGTGCCCGCGCTCGTGGTGGGTGGGACCACCGACATCGTCCCGGCGGAGCTCTTCTCTCGCTCCGTCGAGCTGTTCGACGCTCCATGCGAAGTGCTGATCGCCGACGGCGCCGGCCACTGGCCGCATCGCGAGCGCCCTGAGCTGTTCCAGGAGCGCCTGCTCGCATTTCTCACCGACCTGCCGGATTGACCTCCGGCGAGGGGCGCGAGCGCCGCCCCTTCGCCGACCCTGACGGCGACTCGCGAGTCGTCCGCGGCTCGAGCTTCGTCAGTTGCCCGCGATCTGCAGCACCTGCTTGCCGTTGTTGTCTCCGTTGAAGAGTCGCAGCAGCGCGGCGGGGAAGTTCTCCACGCCGGTGACGATGTCCTCGCGCGAGACCAGCTTCCCGGACGAGAGCCAGCCCGCCATCTCAGCGGCGCCCTCGGCGTAGCGGGCGTAGTAGTTGGAGACCACGAAGCCGGTCATCGTCGCGCTGTTCACCAGCAGCGAGAGATAGTTCGACGGGCCCTTCATCTCGCCGGTCGCGTTGTACTGAGAGATGGCGCCGCAGATGATCACGCGAGCCCCGCGCGCCAGGCGCGTGAGCGCGGCGTCGAGGATCTCGCCTCCGACGTTGTCGAAGTAGATGTCGATCCCGTCCGGGCACTTCTCGGCAAGCGCCTCCGTCACGTTCTCGCTCTTGTAGTCGATCGCGGCATCGAACCCGAGCTCGTCGACGATGTAGGCGCACTTCTCAGCGCCGCCCGCGATGCCCACGACGCGGCAGCCCTTGAGCTTGGCGATCTGGCCGACTATCGAGCCGACCGCGCCGGCGGCGGCGGAGACGACCACCGTCTCGCCCTCCTGCGGGCGGCCGATGTCAAGCAGTCCGAAGTAGGCGGTCATCCCCGGCATGCCGAGCGTGCCGATAAAGACCGGCAGCGGAGCGATCGAGGTATCGACCTTGATCAGGCCGGCGCCGGGAGCGATCGCATACTCCTGGACGCCGAGCATCCCGACCACGTGATCGCCGGGCTCGACGCCGGGGAAGTTGGAAGCCACGACCTCGCCTATCCCGAGCGCACGCATCACCTCGCCGATGCCGACGGGAGGGATGTATGAGGGGCGATCGGTGATCCACCCTCGCATCGCGGGGTCCATCGACGCATACAGGACGCGGACCAGCACCTCGCCCTCGCCGGGCTCGCCGACGGTCGCCTCGGCGAGCTCGAAGTCGCTGGGCTTGAGCATCCCGACGGGGCGCGCTGCGAGACGGTACTGGCGGTTTGCCGTGTCCATTTGATGCCTCTCCTCGTTGCGGATAGCGACTGTTGCGCGCGCAACCATACCGGTGCCTGCATCGCCATGCTCGCAGCGCTGCTCAGGAAGACCGGTCGATCACCTCCTCGATCGCCGCGACCACGGTGTCGGGTGCCTTGTTGAGGATCTGCGTGTGCTTGTGGGGCGTCGTTGCGAACACCGACACGCGCGCGTTGCGCTCGACTGCACCGGCGACCGCCGCGCGCACCGTGCGCATCTGCTCCTCGGTCGCGCCCGAGTGGGCGCCGCTGCCGACCACGAACACGGTCGGGCATTCCAGCGCCGCGAAGTCGGCGCCGAGTGCACCGTTGACGGCGTCCATCTCGATTACGACCTCAGCAGACTCGGCGGGAGACATGCGGGCCGAGCGGCCGAGTGCGGCCAGGATGCGCATGATCCATCCCACACGACGGAATTGGGCACGGACCTTCTGCCTTCCGGCCTCGTCGAACATCGTGATCGGGTAGGCACCGTCGACGAGCACCAGCCCGCCGCTAGCGCCGAATCCGGTCGAGTAGGCCTCTACTCAGCCGGTAGCGATGGGGCCGCAGCCAAGCGCACGAGCGTGAGCTGACCTTCGGCGTCCTCGACCTCGATGGCCGCGGGGACGACCCCCTGGGAAGTCTCGACCGATATCCGTCTGGGCCCGGAGACGAAGTGCTGCAGAGACTCGGCCGGACCGCCGGGTGAAAGGGCCACGATGAGGATGTCGTCGCGATCGTCGTAGGTGATGCCGGCCAGCACGAGATCCTCGGCCTGAAGCTGGGCGCCGAGCCCGGGAGCGTCGATCTCGACCGTCGCCCGCGTAGTCGCAAGGGTTCGGCTCAGCTCATCGAAGAACGGGCGCCAAGCGTCCCGCTTCAGCTCGGTCGTGTCGGCCACGGGAGCCGAGCATACGCCCACCGTGACGTTTCTGCGGCGGGCCGGTCTCGAAGGCCTCGGCTGGGGCACATCGCGGCTGACGAGGACAGCGACCACCCACTCCGCCATCAACGCGAGAGCGGGCATCGAGGGCCGGTTCACGCCTCCGAGCGCACAAGCCGAGAGACCGGGCAGCCCAGGTGCTCGAAGTCGCGGTGGCCAGGCTTATCCACTGCGGCGCATATCGTGGCCTGCCATGTCTGAGCTCCGTTTCTCAGCCTCGATGGCTCGCGGCGAGGCCGTGTTGCGCTTTCCCTACGACGAACGCCTGCGCCAACTCCTGCGAGCGATCCCGGGCCGCCGCTGGGATCCGGAGGAGCGTGTGTGGTGTCTCCCGCTCGAACCCGAGCAGGCGGAGGCACTCGCGCGCCTGCTGGCGAGCCTGCCCGGCGAGCCCGAGGTGAGCGAGGAGCTCACCCGCGCGATCGGGCGTCGGCGGGCGAGACGTCGCGCGGATGAGTGCCTCATCGACCTCGCGCGGCCCGACGAGGACTGGTGGCTCAGCTTCGCCACCGACACTGCGCCCGAGGCCGTAGCTGACCTGCTCGAGCACCCTGAGGCACGCTGCCTGCCGGCGATCGGCCGTGCGGTCCTTCCAATCGACGATCGCTCCGCGCAGCTGGTCGAAGGGCTGCGCGCGCGAACCACGCACGTGCGGCTCAGTGACGCCGCTGGCCGTGCGCTCCTTGCGCACAGCGCTCGCGCAGGGCAGGCCGGGCGAACCGCAGACGGCGAGCAGACCGCGGTCCGCAATCGTGATGAGCGCTACGACGTCGAGTTTCGCCGCGACCGTCGCGGCGGACATTGGATTCTCGTTGCGCGCGAGCATGCGCCGCTGGCGCGCGTGCTGGCCGGTCAGGCCGGCCTGCGTGCGCTCGAGGGTCCTGAGGGCACGCTCGGACTTGCGGCCGACGAGCGCGACGCCGAGCCGCTCCTCGAGCTGGTCCCCCACCTCGAGGACGCAAGTGTCGACCCACGGGTGATGGCATGGCTCGAGCACGCAAGCACCTGGCACGGCAACATCGAGGTCGAGGGTCCCAGCGAGCAGCCCGTCTTCCTGTTGCTCGGCGATGTCGCCCGCCTGCCGCGGGTGCTGCGCGAACAGGCCGCGAGCGTGCCGGGCGGAGCGACCGTCCCGCTCACGCTCGATTCATGGCGCCTGATCGAGGAGCGGCTCGACGGTTGGATGAGTGGGGCCGCGAGGCGCTGCATCGCGGCCCTCACCGACGGGCGGCCGGCGCCACCGGCGGTCCTCGAGCTCTCCACCGTTCACGAGGACTCGACGTTCGTGCTCGCACCCGGACACGATCCCTCGCTACTCGAGGCGTTTGCCGCCCTGCAGGGAGCGCTGCCGCGAAGGACCAGACGCGGTCAGGACGGCGACCATGCTCGGCTCCCGGCGATCCGCGCCGACCCATTCTGCGTGCCTGAGCTCGATCGCTTCATTGCCTCCCGCGGCGTCTGGGTCGCTCCCGAGGCACTCGAGCTGCTGCAGGAGGTCCGTGAGCAGCACTCCCGGGCCGCCGGGATCGTTGCACTGTCGGGCGCCACGGACGCGCAACTGGACGTTTGCGGCCTCGGCGGCGAGCTCAAGCCGTTCCAGCGCGCCGGGGTGAGATACCTGCTCTCCCAGCGACGGACGCTCCTGGCCGATGAGCAGGGCCTCGGCAAGACGATCGAGGCCCTTGCCACGATCGAGGCCGACTCCGCGTACCCGGCAGTCGTCGTTTGTCCAGCCAGCCTCAAGCTCAACTGGTTGCGCGAGCTCGAGCGCTGGCTGCCACATCGCAGCGTCCAGACGCTCGTGGGTACCGGCCTTGCCCGCCCGAACGCCGACCCCGCCTACACATCCGTGGGCGCGGAAATCACCGTCGTGAACTACGACATCGTTGCCGCGCGGCTGGATGAGCTGCGCAACCTTGAGCCCCGGGCGCTCGTCCTCGATGAGTCCCATTACTGCAAGAACGCTGCGGCCAAGCGAACGCGGGCGGTTCAACGGCTCGCCGCTGTCCTTCCGCAAGATGGACTCGTGCTCGCCCTCACCGGCACGCCCGTCATGAACCGCCCTGCAGAGCTCATCTCCCAGCTGCGGATCCTGGGGCGGCTCGGGGACTTTGGCTCCGGCGCACAGTTCGGCAAACGCTTCCGCGGGCCCGATGCCCACCTGCGCCTGCACTGGCACCTTCGCTCGCGCTGCTTCGTGCGTCGCCTGAAGGCCGACGTCCTGCCGCAGCTGCCGGCGAAGACGCGCGCGATCGTGCCGGTCGAGCTCGACAACGAGCCCGAGTATCGACTCGCCGAGCGCGATCTGATCGCATGGCTTCAGAGTCAGCCGCTCGACCTGGGCGAGCTCCGGGCGAAGGTCGCGGCGGCGCTGCGCGCCGAGCGTCTCGTGCGGCTGAACGCGCTCAAGCTGCTTGCCGCGCGCGGCAAGCTCGCGGCCGCGCTTTCCTGGATCCATGACTTCTGCTCCTCGGGCGAGCGGCTCGTCGTGTTCGCCCACCACCGTGAGATCCAGCGCGCCCTGCTCGGACGCTTCCCCTCGGCACTCCACATTCTGGGTGAGGACAGTCACGCTGCCCGGGACGTCGCGTTGCGCGCCTTCCAGGCACCGGATGGGCCTGGGAACCAGCTCCTCGTCTGTTCCATCGAGGTAGCGGGACAGGGCCTCACCCTGACCCGTTCCTCGAACGTTGTCTTCCTCGAGCTCGACTGGACGCCCGCCAAGCACGACCAGGCCGAGGACCGCTGTCACCGCATCGGCCAGGAGGACTCGGTCAACGCTTCCTACATCCTCGCTGCTGGCACGATCGACGAGACCATCGCGACCCTGCTCGAGCGTAAGCGAGCGGTGATCGGGGCGGTCACCGACGGCCGCGATGATGATGAGGAGGGCGTCGTCGACGCGCTCGTGCGCGAGCTCAGAGGCGCGCCCTACAAGCGCCTGCGCGCCGTTGCGTGACTCGGGTCGCAGGAGAGCCGAGCACGCAGGAACGTGCTCGTTCACCCTGTCCCGGACGCACCGGTGCCGACGGAGTTGTGAGTGCCCCCGGCCCCCTCGGCGGGACGGCCTCGGCTGACTAGATCAGCTCGCCTGGGAACCGCAGCTCGAAGCGCTCGAGGAGTCCCGGAACGCTATCGGGATCCATCTCGAGCTCATAACGGGCGCAAAGATCCGCGAGCGTCTGCGGCTCAACCTGGGTGACACCGCCGAGGTCGACGAGCTCGCCGAAGAATCGCTCGAAGCCCGCGGGAGAGATGATCTCCAGGATCCGCGCCGGCTCGTCGCCGGCGTTCCAGAACGTGTGCCATTGATTGCGCGGCTTGAAGACCAGATCGCCGGGGCCGCCGATCACCACCTCATCGCCCAGCAGCGCGCCCATATTCCCCTCCAGCACGTAGCTGTACTCGTCCTCGCGCGTGTGCCGATGCATGGGAGCAGCCAGCGCCCGTGCCGACATCGGGTGTTCGACGAGTGAGAACCCGCCCCCGGCCTCCTCGCCGTCGACCATGAATCGGACCCCGATGCTTCCCAGGAACCCTGCCTTGCCGTCCCGGGGACCCACGACCTTCGTCGTTGTCGCTCCCATTTGTCTAGACCTTTCGCTGAACGCTGCCCTGGCTGACCACCTAGGCGAAGCTAGCACCTGCCGCATGGTCCGAGGACAAGACCCATACGTTCTGAATGTTCCCGGCTGGATTCGAACCAGTGACCCTCGGTTTGGAAGTTGCCCTCTGGAGGCCAAGTCCTTCTTTGTAGAGCCAGGTCGCGATGGCCAGCCACGCCTCGCAGCGTGCGCGCGCCCGTGCGGGGTCATGCTCGGAGCAGCACCACCTCGCTACCGAGGAACTCATCCGTTTCGGGGATCACACGGCGCGGAAGGGGCGTAAGGCCGACGGCGCGGCCCTCGCGCTCGAGCTCCGTCGCCGTGAAGCGCGCGAGTTGCAGGACCTCCACGGATGAAGGCTCGAGCACGTCGTGGCGGCCGCCCTCGCCGATGACGAAACGCCAGCGCTTGACCTCGATCGTCCGTGCGAGCACCCGCATGGCCGTGGCGTGGCTGACATACAGGCGGCCATCACGGCGGAAGTGGTCGGCGGGTGGCGGCTTGTCCCCGTCGAGGAGGCTGTAGGACGCGAGCGCGGAGACGATCGAGCAGGCCAGCACCCCGTTCGGCCGCAGATGCTCGCGCGCAGCCGCAAGGAAGCGCGCACGGGGCCCGGGCCCGCCGAAGAGCTGGACCGTCTGCTGGGCGGCGACGCAAAGCGCATAGCCGCGCGACGGCAGGTCGAGCTCGCGTGCGTCCGCATGCACGACATCCACCGGCAGCCCGGCAGCCCGGCGCGAGAGCTCGGCCAGCAGCGCCCCATCCACGTCGACGGCCGTCACGGGATGCCCTGCACGCGCCAGCGTGAGCGTCACGCGACCTGTCCCGCAACCGACCTCGAGCACGGGGGCGCCAGGTGTGGCGGCAGCGAGCTCGAGCCACAGCGGCAGGTCGGTGCGATAGGCGCCGCACTCGAGGTCGTGCCAGAGGACGGTCTCCTCGGGCGACCACACGGTCGAGGCGCTCGCCGTCACTCCCACGCGTTGTGTGCCTCGCCGCGCGAGACGTCCCGCGCCACCAGCGAGAACGCCACCACAACCCGAACGCGCACGACGCTCACTGAGTCAACCCCCGTCCGGCACCGGATCGGGATCAGGTCGCGACATGTGTGCTTGCGGAGTCTCATGGCACGTGCACTGGAGCTCTGGTTGGCTTGAACGCGAACCGCTCGCTCACCCGCACGACGCACGGCGTGAGTCCTTCCTCCCCGCACATGCCGCCGGTCGCTCGGATCGCCAGGAGCCGTCGCTTCGTATGCGCGTTTACCGACAACCGAGAAGCCTGTCAGATAGGTATCGGCGCGAGCACTGACGTAGGTGTTGTGCCCCGGGTCGAAGCGATACACGACGAAGCCCGCACCCATGCTGTCCTCATAGAAGTACAGCTTCCCGTCAGACCACGACGGGCCAAGCCAGCTCTCGTCACCCTCTCCCACGCTCAACAGGGCGATGAGTCGCTGCGGTCCACCGGTGACTGCCTCTGTTCGCACCTCGGTGGTAGTGCCATCGGCTCCGATGCCGTCATTGAGGTTGAAGGTGTCGACCAGCGCGAGCTGCCCGCGGTACAGCGACAGCGCGTCGACACTGGGGCTCTTTGGCGGGGCGCAGACCAGCGGCGGGTGTTCCGACGGTGACGGGTAGTAGCACTTGCGATGGGGCGCGCCACCGAGCACCCCGCGCCCGCTGCCGTTGAGGCGGCTGATCATCACCTTCGCCTTGCCGCTCACCCATGCCACTCGGTCGCCCCAGACCGTCGGATGCGAGGCTCCCTCGCTGCCCGGGACCATTCGCGGAGCGCTGCCATCCACGCCCGAGACCACGACGTGGCATCCACCGGCACAGCTGACGTAGGCGAGCATCGGCAAGCCGGACGGGCCGGGACCAACGTCGACTTCGATCACTTTCTTGGCCGTGGGGATCGGCGGCGTCGAGATCCGTCCGTGGCGACGGACTACCACATGCCAGGATTGGTCCGTCGCCTCGTAGTCACTCCATACCGCAACGTCACGGTACGCCTCAACAGCCGTGTCCCCGTGCAACGGAGCGATCGTGGTCGGAGCGGCGATCGCTGCGGCAGCGATCCACGCGAGCCCAACGCTCGCCACCAGAAGTGCGCTGAGCAGCTTCACGATCTCTAACCCTACGGATGTCGCTCGAGCGCGGGGGCACATCAGTGTGTGAGCGGAAAGAGCAGGTCGAAGCCGTAAATGCTCGCCCCGGGCCCGAAACGCTCGACGTAGAACTCCGTCCAGACGGTGCGGCCGAGGTAGCGTTCGGTGATGCGATAGACACGCTCGCCGTCCTCGATCCGGGTCGGCTTCAGACGGCGGCCGTACCGGTGCATGAGACGGGCGATCGCGCCGCTCGAGAAGATGTGGATCCCGTTTGCCAGGCGCCACGTGCTGCGCGGCGAGACGATGAACATCCGAACACGCCCCCCCTGGAGGACGATGTCGAACTGCCCGTGCGGGTTCTTGGGCGGGAGGACCTCGTAGCTCATGAAGCGATTGGGCATCTCGCTCACGGGTGGTCCGAGGCGCGCGATCACCTGGGCCCGTGTCATTCCCAGCCTGGCTCCGGCGACACCCCGGCCCACGACGATCACCCCGCCGTAGATGCCCTTGGCGCGAGGGGCCCCGGCAACAGACATCGCGGTGAGCAGTGACGCTAGAACGAAAGCGGCGATGAGGCCCTGCACGAGCCTGAAATGCCACCTGCCGAGGGACATGGCTCGAGCTTAGGTGTCCACCAGCAACGCGACGACGTCGCCGACCCACCATCACCGAGGGGGGTGGGAGGACCCGTCAGCGGAGAGAAGACGGGCCCCGTCGAGCCGGACCCCGCAACGGTGCTGATGACGTCATGCGCGTTGACCAGCCTCACGCGATGGTGACCCGCGTCGCCAACAAGGAATCCCCCGCCGGGCAGCGCGGCCACTCCCGCCGGGTTCAGGTTGGCGCTGGTTGCCGGCCCGCCGTCGCCCAGCGGTTCTGAAAAGCTGAAAGACCCGCTTCCGGCAACGGTGGTGATGCCTCCGCCGGCGCTCACCATTCGCACCCGGCCGGTGTTCGGTTCAGCGATTAGAAAGCCGCCGTGTGGCAGCGCCGCAACGCGCCCAAATTCGCCTCCGGCATCTGTCGCGGGACCGCCGTCGCCGCCGAAATGAGACTCGCCCGAGCCAGCCGCCGCGAACACCCGAGAAACGGAGGCGGCTCCCGCAAAAGTAGGCCACAGCAGCAACGAAACTATTGCGGCGAGCATGACAATGAAGAACCTCACGTCATGACGCTAGAGGCGCTCGCGTAACCCATACATCCCTTCAAACCCGCACGAAACGTCAGTAGAAACCGCACAAGGTAGGAGCGCGTCGCATCTGCCGGACACCTTGAGGTCGTGTCGAGCGGGCGAGATGGGTGGACAGACCTGCTGCGCGACGTCCGCCTGCACCGTCGGGACGGGCTCGGCGCTTATGGGCGGCGACGCGGCGAGGGAGCGGCGCGGTCTTTGTCCCCGGCCGCTGCCTTCGTCTGCGTCTACTTCAGGTGTTCCGTCGGCGTGATCGCATCTTCGGTGACCGAGGCCGGCGTCCACGGCAGCGTGATCCATTCGTTTTTCGAGAGACGCTGGGTCTGGTCTTCGTAGTAGGGAGACGTCGGGTCTTCCGACTGTGAGTAGGCCAGGAGGGCTTTCGTGAGCGGTTCGTGGCCGGCCTGCAGTTCCGTGAACATCACGATGCTCGTGCCGCCGCTCACTTCGGCCTGTTTCGAGGTGGGCGTCGGGAAGGACGACCCGATGGCCGCGAAGCAGTTGCCCCCGTCCGAGCAGCCTGGCAGCGGGGCTGCGCCGGCTTGCGGTGCGCGCTGCACTTCGCCGGTGCTGGCGTCGAGCGGGATGCCGCGGGCTTCCATCGAGCTGACTGCCGTCGCGAGCGCTTCCTTGCTCGCCTGCAGCGAGGTGTTGAGCGTGTTCGGGGTGTAGACCGGTTCGCTCGCCGTCCAGGGGTGGACCGTAAAGTTCGCCTGGCCGTTGGGTGCGTGCTGGAACCATTCCTGGAACAGCCAGGCGCCCTTGTCTCCAAGCGTGGCGCTCGCGCCGTAGGCGTTGAGCACAGGGCACGCGGCGCTGATGTTGACGCCGTTGATCACGCCGCCAGCTTCGCTCACTGCGTTTTCGCAGATTTCGCGCAGGCCCGGGAGGGCGCGCTCGGCTGGGAGCGAGCGGAACTTGGTCCACGAGTCCTGCATCGATTCGGCCGTGAATCCGGGCGTCGGCGAGAGCCCGTCCGTCGGGACTCCGCTGTTGTAGGTCCCCATGCGCTGGGCGACCATGTCGATCCCCGTCTGGGCGCGCAGGCCCGGGTTTTGTTTTTCGCCACCGAGGGCAGGCGAGAACCCGGTGAGCGGGCTGTTCGCGTTCGCCAGCCAGAACGAGTTGTTTGAGTTCTCGACATAGTCTTTCCGGATCAGCGCCGGCTCGACGCTGCCTGCAAGGATGCCCGGCACGATTGCACCCGGGCTTTCGGGCAGTTCACATTCACCGTTGCCCACGAACGGGCCGGTGAGAGATCCCTGCGAGAGGTCGCAGGGCGAGTGAATGTAGGAGTTCGTCAGACTCGCGGCCACGGTGATCTCCGTGTAGAACGCGTTGCCCTGGTCGTCGGCACCGATCGTGTTCACCCACGGGACACCCTGGAGAGTGCGCTCGGATTCGACCACCTGGGACGCGTTTTCGGCTTTGCTGATCGCGAGCCACTGGTCGGGACCGCGGAGGTTGTTGCCGTTGGCGTCACCGACCGCTATCGGCAGACCGCTCTCCCAGATCACCGGCCCGTAGTGGCTGAAATAGAGGGCACCGGTGCGCGGCACCAGTTCGCCGTGTTCCAGCGCCTGCACCGTCACGGTGCGCTTCTTGATCTTTTCCGCTTTGCCGTTGTAGTAGTACTTGAGCGTCGCGGCGGGGGGCAGGTACCAGAACGAGACCGTCGTGTTCGTCGAGACGGTGTGCGTCCACGCGACATCCTGGTTGTGACCGATGTTGATCCCGGGCAACCCCCAGAGTCCCGACGCCGGCGGCGTGATATTTGCCCGGGACTTCGAGGTTCATCTCCCAGAACCGTTCTGAGCCATGCCAGGGGAAGTGCGGGTTGGAGAGCAAGACGCCGCCCCCGTTGACGGTGTCTTCGCTTCCGGCCGCGAGGCCGTTGGAGCCCATCAGTTCGCTGTGGCCGATTTGCGCGAGTTCCGCGAGCGAAAGGGTCGACTTGGAGGTCGTCCGCGTCGAGTGTGAGGCCGTCCGCGCGGCCTGCGGCTTCGCCACCGCAGCGGGCGGACCGTAGGCCGGATTCGCCTCGGCGGCCGGTCCGAGGGCAGAGCCACCCGCGAGGTCGTCGATCTGGTAGATGCGGCGCCACACGTCGAGCTTCTTGATCGGCCTCACCCACGCCGCCCCTTTGCAGGCGGGGTTCGTGACTCCGCTGGCCCCGCCGACGTGCTTGAGGTAGGCGTCATAGCCGGCGGCGTAGCCCTGCGCTGCTTCGCGCGCTTCGGCCGACGGGCCCTGCGGGTAGGGAAGCTTGAGCAGCTTCTGGACAATGTGCTGGCTCTTGACACCGGTCCAGTAGATGTCCGAGTTGAGGTTCGTGAACACCAGGCCCCCCTGGGCTTCGTTCTTGAAGGTCCCTTCCGGGCCGAAGAAGGCAGAGCGTTCACCGTTCACTGTCAGGAAGGTTTCGGCGAGCAGACAGATTCCGTCCTGCGCCTGCGCGTAGCCGATTCCGAATCCGACGTCGGCGAGGTTTTGGCCGGAGACGTTCGCGACGCCTCCCGTAGTCCTGGTCAGCGAGACGCTGTACTTCGCCGCGGCGGAAGCCGGGAAGCAGATCGCGGCTGCAACCACCGCGAGGCCCGCGAGCAAGCGGCCCCCGAGAAACCGCCTTTCCCCCGAGCGGTGCAGGCTCGCGGTGGTTGCAGGATCCGTCCGAATCAGGCGTCGCATCTGTGTCGCTCCCCATCCCTCGAAGTTGCAGCTTCCCTCTGGCCGGGCCACTGGTGGACTACCGCGTCCCTCACTCGGCGTGGTAGTGTACCAGCGTGTCCTCCACTCTGCAAACGGGTACCGACCGGCTCCCACGTGGGCCGCACCGCCTCTCGCGCGAGCAGGTTGAGAACCACCAGCGGGGGCGCATAATCGCCGCGATGATCAGCGAGGCGGGGGCGAACGGCTATGGATCGACGACGATCGGCGACATCACCCGCCGCGCCCGGGTCTCGCGCGACACCTTCTACGCACAGTTCGCCAACAAGGAACAGTGTCTCCTGGCCGCCTACGACGCGACAACACGCGAACTGGTCGACCAGATGGTCGCCGCGGGAACGAGCCAGCCGGGCTACGTCGAGGGCATACGTGACGGCGTGCGCGCCTACTTGAGGTTCTGGAGCGAGCGGGCCGACGCAGCGCGTCTCTGGTCGATCGACATCCTCGCCGCCGGCGACGAGGCGCTCGTCCACCGCGAACGTACGCTCGAGCGCTTCACACGCCTCTTCCGGACCATGGCTGAGCGAGCGGCCGCGGAGGAGCCTGAGCTGCCGACGGTCCCGGATCTCGTGGCGCGCGCGATGGTGGTCGGGGCGGTCGAGATCACGTCGCAGTACATCCGAGAGGGTCGCGTCAGCTCGCTGCCGGAGCTCGAGAGCGATGTCCTGTACCTGTGGCTGATGGTCTTTGCCGGCCACGAGGTGGCCGCCGCCGCGGTCGCAGCAATCGACTGACGAGTGCCCCCGGCAGGATTCGAACCAGCGACCCTCGGATTAGAAGTTGCTCGCTGGAGGTCCAATTCGGCTCTGTTGAGCCATGTGAGATCAGGCTTGGGACGGCATCCTCGGGTCACATCTGCCAAGTCGGGGACACATTTCGGGACATGATTTCCTTCCTCCCTGGCGGTAGGCGGCCTTTCCACGTCTCATCGATCGCGGGGTCCGGGGGGTGTCGATCCACACTCCCCGGACCGAAGCGACCGAGCGCATCTGACCTGGCGCCGGCGCTCTTCTCCCGATCGTGATGTGGACGCCGATTAGCCCCTGACAGACAGGGCGGCTTGGCGTGAGCGAATTCGCCCGGGCGCCTCCCTAAATGGTCGATGCCCCCTTTGCCAGGAGCCAGGCGCCTACCCCGAATGAGATGAGCAGGAGGATGCTCCGTGCGTGGCCGCCGGTCCATTCCTCAACCCCGCGCATCAGCGCGCGGGCGGCCGAGGGGTTCACGACGCAGATCGCCAGGACGACGATCGGCATGGCAAACCAGATCGCGTTGTAGATCCCGATCTCGAGTAGCCCACCGCGAACGTCCGGTTCTTGGGAGACGATCAGATCGAGGGCGACGAGGTAGAGGAGCCCGGGGATGTGCGTCGCAGGGCCCGCGAGCGCCGCACTGCGGGGGGTGATCTTGCGCTGCTGATGGCGCTCCCTTCGGCCTCTCGTCGGGCGATCGTTAGTGACGGCTCCTACGCCGACGCGCCCGGCGAGCACCGCGACGCCAAGACCCAGCGCCAGGACCCCGGCGAGGATCTCGGCGATCGCCTTCGTCCGGTCCGTGCCCGCGTGAAGTTCAATCCCGCTGCACACGAAGATCACGACCACCCCCACTGCGACCGTGAATGCAAGCCCTGCAGCTAGGTACGCGGCCATCAAGTGCGCGGGTGGTTGCTCACGGACCAGTGCGTAGACAGCCACGAGACTGGTCGGCCGTACGGCGCTCGCCAGCGCCAAGAGGATGATCTCGATAGTCACCTCAACACAACCGCGCGCGAGATTATGGCCTCGCTCCTCGATTGATGCGTTTGGCGACCGGATTCGTGGGTTGGTGCGATCTCAGCGCTCGGTGGGCGCCTGCACTTGCGCCTCGCGCCGGCGGGCGCCGCGCGCGGCCAGGCCGCGGAGCTTCGCTGCCTCGGCATCCCAGTCGTAGACGACCGCTGTCTTCGCGATGCGATCGTAGATCGCCTGGTGGGTGCGGCCGAAGATGATCCCCAGGAACCCGAGCCCGAGCGTCAGGAACCCGAGCGGGAAGGTCAGGAAGCGGACGATCGCGTGGTGGCGGTCGAGCGCCGAGCCGTCTGCCTGGACGATCCGGAGTCCGAGTAGCGTCATTCCTGGCGAACGAGCGAAGATGACCCACGAGTTGCCGAAGTAGAACGCGGCCCAGAGCAGCTCTCCCGCGAGGACGAGACCGTGAGCGCTTTCGAGGTCCACGCTCCACGGCGTGGCGGCGTTGATCGCGAGCTGCACCAGAGCGAGCGCCGCGGCATAGAGGGTGGTGAGGATGAGGACGTCAGCGCCGTACGCGAGCAGGCGGCTCACGGCGCCCGCGTAATGGCCCTGGTGGGCCATCGCACTCTGGGCATCGACGGTTCGTCACTTCGCCTCACCGTCCGGCGCGCCGGGTGGCGGGGACTCGCTGCTCGACGCCGAAGCCGTGTCCTCCGTGTCAGTCTCTCCGGTGAGCAGCGGCGGTCCGATGGGCACCTCACTCTCCTTGCGGCGAAGCACCCGGTTAACCGCGCGGCTGACGCGCGTATCGAGGCCTGCGGTCTCACCCCGGGCCGCGTCGAGCGCCTCGCTGGCGACGCCGCTCGTGGAGCGTGCGACGATCGTACCCAGCTCCGTCTTCTCGACGATAGCGTCGATGTCGATGCGTTCTGCGATCCGGTCCACGTCGATGCGGGCGACAACGGCATCGAGGTCGACGCGTTGCATGAGCGCGTCGATGTCGATGCGGCCGACGAGCTGATCGATATCGATGCGGCGCACTACGGCGTCAATACCGATCCGCTGCACAACCTCGTCGATGTCGATGCGACCGACCAGCTGGTCGATATCGATGCGCTGCACCAGATCATCGATCTCGATGCGGCCGACGAGCTCGTCGATCTCGATACGGCGGACAAGCTGATCGATGTCGATCCGTCGCACGAGCGCGTCGATGTCGATGCGACCGACGAGCTGGTCGATATCGATGCGCTGCACCAGATCATCTATCTCGATCCGTCGCACGAGGGCATCGATGTCGATCCGACGCACGAGCGCGTCGATGTCGATGCGACCGACCAGCTGGTCGATATCGATGCGCTGCACCAGGTCATCTATCTCGATCCGGCGCACGAGGGCGTCGATGTCGATCCGCTGCACGAGCGAGTCGATGTCGATGCGACCGACGAGCGCGTCTATCTCGATGCGGCGGACAAGCTGATCGATGTCGATCCGTTGCACGAGAGCGTCGATGTCGATCCGCTGCACAAGCGCGTCGATATCGATGCGGCCCACCAGCTCGTCGATATCGATCCGCCGCACGAGAGCATCGATGTCGATGCGACCGACGAGCGCGTCGATCTCGATGCGGCGGACAAGCTGATCGATGTCGATCCGTTGCACCAGAGCGTCGACGTCGATCCTGCCGACGAGCTCGTCGATCTCGATGCGCTGCACCAGATCATCTATCTCGATCCGCCGCACCAGAGCGTCGATGTCGATCCGCTGCACGAGCGAGTCGATATCGATGCGCTGCACCAGATCATCTATCTCGATCCGTCGCACCAGAGCGTCGATGTCGATCCGGCCAACGAGCTCATCTATCTCGATGCGGCGGACAAGCTGATCGATGTCGATCCGTTGCACGAGCGCGTCGATGTCGAGCGCGTCGACGATGGGCGGCACGACCGCCTCGAGCACGTGCTGCGTGCGGGTCTCGGTGGCTGACCGTGCTTGAGCCCGCACCTCGCGGCCGCGATCGATCAGCGGGCGCGCAGCGGTACCAAGTAACCGGCCCCGCGTACCCACGCCAGGCAGTACCGATGCGAGTCGCCCGGCGGCGACGCTCGCGTTCCGGCCTGTCGTGCCAGCCCGCAGCGCCAAGCGCGTCGCCTGCGAGGCCACGCCCACGGTGATGTCGGTCGCGACGCAGCAACGCGCTCGTCACGCCCGAGCGCGGCCGATCGGGCTCGCGAGGCACGATCTCGGTTCCCGGCGACCGTGACTGTCGGATCTTCTTGGACTCGGTCACTTTGAATGCACCATCCGCGTGGACGACCGATCAAGCCAACGCCGCGGCCTCGACCGGGGCCGCGGGCTCGATATCAGGTAGCCGCATCATGCGGAACGAGTTGAACAGGCCGAGAAGGCCGGCGAGCATCGGTACAAGCAGTGCGACCTGAAGGGCGAGGTTCGTGGCGCGGGTGTTGATGCTGAGGACTTCCTTGCTTGACGGCGGGACGCTCGAGTCCCAGTGCCTCTTCGAGCTGTGTGTTGCTCATGACTTGTGCGTCGTGCTCGAGCGTGTCGGCGATCTGCTGCTGCTTGAAGGACGGGATGACCTTGCTCGCGTTCGTCATGTTCGTGAACGACAGGGACAGCGTTGCGAGCAGCACGCCACCGGCCACCGCGAGACCGAACGACAATCCGAACGACCCCGACGCGGAGTTCACGCCGGCTGCCTCGCTGACCCGCTCCTCATCGATCGGGGCGAGGGTGTAGTTGTTGAGCTGAGAGACCAGCAGGCCAAGACCCGCTCCCGCGATCACCAGCGGTAGGAGCAGGTACCAGCCAGAGTCGGCTTTGGGCACGATCGGGATGATCAGAATCATGCCCAGGGCGCTGCAGCGCGAACCCGGTCCGGATGACCTTGGCGGGTCGCCGGTCGCCTGCCTTGCGTCCGGCGAGTATCGCGACAGCGAACATGGTCAGTGAGAGTGGCGCGAGCGACAGCCCCGTCTGCATGGCGCTGTACTCGAGCTTGATCTGCAGGAAGATCGGGAGCGCGATCATCGCGCCGCCGAGCGTGATGTTCTGGAGCGTCTGTGAGGAGATCCCGAGCCGGAAGTGCGGAAGCCGGAACAGATCGGGGTCGAGCACCGTCACCTTCCCTTCGCGGTGGCGCCGCACGAGCCACCGCGGCAAGCGCCCAGAGCGCGGCCGCGCCGATCGCGATCAACAGCCCGACGTACTCCCCGCCCTCCTGCCAGACCAAGATCCCCAACACCACTCCGCCCATGCCCACGACCGACAGGACCGCGCCGACGACGTCCACCTGCCGGTCTCCGGTGTACGGGACATCCTTGACGAGCCTGATCTGCGACAGGACGACCGCGATCACGACGACCTCGAGCAGGAAGCCGACACGCCACGAGATGTAGGTGGTCAGGAAGCCCCCGAGCAGCGGGCCGACCGCGGCTGCGATCGCAGCCGCCGCCCCGACGAGTGCGTAGGTCTTCTTCTGCGCAGCGCCCTCGAAGTTGCCGTGGATCAGGGACTGCATCGCGGGCAGCAGCAGCGAGGCTCCCAGACCGCCGATGATCGCCCAGAAGATGACGATCGGCCGCCAGGCCCTGCGCGAGCGTCATCGCGAGTGCGCCGATCGCATACGCAACGCAGGCCCAGCACGTATGCGCGCTTGCGTCCGATGAGATCGCCGACCTTGCTGTTGACAGGATGAACGCCGCTGACACCAGAGCCTCGAGCGCGATCGCGCTCTGCACTCCGCTGACCGTCGTGTGCAGGTCGTGCACGACGGCCGAGATCGACACGTTCATCAGCGACGTGTCGACCACGAGCACGAACATCGCCATCGCCAGCAGGAGCGACAGGCGCCGATTCCCCTGCCCCTCGACCGTCTCCACCGCGGCCGCGTCGTTCATGGCACAGGCCGAGCAGGGAGCGCCAGCTCCACGGCACCAGCAAGGGGGGCCGCGACCAGAATGGGGAGCCACTGCACATCGACTTGCGTCGCGAGGATTTCGCTGGCCATCGCCGCGGCACCGAGCCGCAGAGCCTCCCCGACCAGATCGGCGCTCGCTTGTAGGGGTGCGACCAGCCTCGCGTGATCCTCGACGACCACCTGGTGGACGTGGATCCCGCCGGATGGCGATTCTCCTGTAACCGGGCGGCCTGACGGTTATACGTGGCGTGACGCGCGCGCAATACACCTGCGACCTCGGGCTGTCCCCGGAGAGCCAGGAGCTCGGCGAGCTCGCTGATGGCACGTTTGCGATAGTCGGCGGGGCGCGAGCGCAACACCAACACGTGCGTAGCGCCCTCATCCAGCGCCGAGTCGAAGGGAATCGGCTCCAGCAGGCCGCCATCGGCCATGGACTCGCCATGGAAGAGCGGGGCCGCGCCCGAGAAGCGCGGCAGGAAGGCGCTGGCTCGGACCGCGTCGAGCACCTCTCGCCCGTCCTCGAATCCCTGCAGCACGCGCAGCGTCATCGTCTCTAAGGACGTCGCCAGCACGCGCAGGTCCGGGCCCGATGTGAGGCACTCGAAGGAGAGCGGCCGCCGGGCGCCGATCAGGTCCTCGAACAAGAGCTCGAAGTCGACGAGCGGTCGGCCCCGAAGCGGGCCGATAACGTCGACGACGCCGGCGGCGACTGCATCCTGGTAATGCATCGCACCCACGGCCGCCTGACCCGCGCACAACGCCCAGCCATTCAGGGCTCCGGCCGAGACGCCGTAAACGCGGTCGAAGGCCTGCGTCAGGCCCGCCGCCTCCAGTACCAGACACATCCCGGCGGTCGCGGCTCCCCGCATGCCGCCTCCCTCGATGGCCAGGCAGACGACATCGTCGTCCAAGCGCTGTCCCGGGACACTCCCGTCGCAGCTGCGCCGAATGAGGGTTCGCACGACTCGACTCATAGAGCCGGTTGGTTCGCGCAGGAACGGCCCGGCATTGCCCGTCGCCGAATCGGCCATCACAACGCCGCCATCGGTGCCGGGACTCGGGGCGTCGCGCACCGAGATACCCTCGCAGCCGCGAGGCCATCCAGCATCCGTGCGCGACCGCGGGCCGCGTTAGGGCGAACTACCCACAATGAGCAACGACGCCAGCGGGCAAGGGCGCGAACCGACCGCCATCCCGGTTTCCGGACGGTGGACCGGAAGGCGATCCGCCGACGGCCGGCGCGGGATGCGTCTCTACTGCCTGTTGGTCCTGCTCGGCGTGCCCCTGCGCCGGTGGTGCCGACTGCAGGTGAACGGACACGAGGTCCTTCCCTCGCCGGACGCGCCCCTGTTGGTGGTGTCGAACCACGACAGCATGCTCGACCCGCTGGCGATAGCCGACACCATGGTGCGCGCGGGCCGGCCAGTCCGCTTTCTGGCCATGGCGCGCCTGTGGCGCCGCCGTCCGATCGCGTGGGTTATGGACGGGACGGGGCAGATCCCGATCCGACGGGGCGCCGCAGACGCCGCCGGCCTACAGGCCGCGATCGACGCCCTCGAGGCGGCAGAGGCGGTTTGCATATTTCCCGAGGGGCGCCTCTCGCGCGGCGCGAACGTGCGTGCGCGGAGCGGGGCCGCTCGGCTGATCCACGCGTGCCCACATACGACGGTCGTGCTGGCCGCCGTAAGCGGGGGCACCGACCTGGTCAGATTCCCACGGCGTCCGATCCTTAAGGTGGAACTGTTTGCGCCTCGCGCAAACCCGACGGGGCACAGCGAAACGAACGCGGAGCTCGCCCAAGCGCTGCTCAGACAGATCCGCGAGCGCGTCCCTCCCGTGGCCGCAGGCCGCAGCCCGCACGCACGGGATCCCGACATCCAGGGCCCCACACCGTCCCGCTCGCAGCATCCCCGACGGAGTAGCGAGTGCCCCCGGCTGGATTCGAACCAGCGACCCTCGGATTAGAAGTTGCTCGCTGGAGGTGCAATTCGGCTCTGTTGAGCCAGGTTACATAAAGTTGGCGACGGTATTGACGCACCGGAATTGCCGACTCGGGGACACATTTGGGGACACCGTTTCATCGTCGATCGTGGTAGGGCCCCAGTCGGAGTCTTCCTCGATCACGCGTGGCGCCGACTGCCCGCGCCTCAGCTCGCCGGGGAGGCGCTCACGACGCCGACGCTTTCGTAAGACCCTTGGACCCGATCGACAGCTACTGGAGTGCCGTTCGGTACCGAACCGTTGAGCAGCTGCGGCAGGCTGGCGTCTTGGCCTGGGCCGCCGCGGCCCTGGACGACCAGAACGAGGGTTTCGCCCCTGAAGCGGGCTTCGATCAGGCGTTCACCGTTTTGACGCGCCCACACCGAGCCGACGCCGGTCGCAGCTTCCTGCCATTCGGAGAGCTTGACGGTGCGGTAGGTGACAGCAGCCAGGGCGGCCACGACGATCACGCTCGCTATGGCAAGGACGGCGTAGACCGGACGGAACGCTGATCGCGACCCCCGTGCCCGCACAATTCCGAGGCCCGCGTACAGCGCCGCGCCCACGACGATCATCGCAAGGACGTTGGTAAGAAACAGCAGCAGCGCTCCCAGTGATCCGCTCCAGTCGTCACCCACCGCCGTGACTCCGACAACAGCTAGCGGCGGGACAAGCGAGATGGCAATCGCCACGCCCGGGAGGACGTCGGCGATATCGCGCCGCGCGATCGCGAAAGCCGCCACGAGGCCGACCGCCGCCGCCGCGACGAGTTCGATGATCGTGGGCGAGACGCGTCCGGTCACCTGGGAGTTTTCAGAGAGCGGCTTAAGCTGAGGCAGCACTGCAGCGAGACCCGCCGCCAGTACTACAACGACGAACGAGGCGGCAAGAACCATCGCCGTCGAGCGGAGCAGTGCGCGCCTGTCCCCGTCCGCGACGGCTACAGCGACGCCTTGGATCGGCGTCGCGAGCGGTGCGATGATCATCGCCCCTATGACCGTGGCCGTGGAGTCGCCGAGAACGCCGGCGGTCGCCACGACGGTAGAGAACACGAGCAGCAGCCAGAAGCGGCTCTGCTTGGCGCCGACGTCGCCGATGAACAGATCCACCGCCTCACGGATCTCCGCCGGCGTGCGAGCCTCGCCCGTGAGCCGGTCACTGAAGCTGGCGCTCATGCCGTGCGGTCTACCGGGCCCGACGGACGGCCTCGCAAGATCCCAGAGTCGGCTCACCGCTGCTTCCGCGGGCCACCGTAGCCGCGCTGGCCCGTTCAGTCACGGCCCATCGCACGCCGCTGGCGGCGATACCACTCGTCCATCGTCAGCTCGCCTGCGTGTCGGAGTCGGTGATGCCGGGCGGCACGACGTCGCCCCGGTCGATTTCTCGTGAGAGGCGCTGCTTCGCGGCAAGGCTGCCCTCGTCCAGGACACCGGAGCCCGCCGCCTGGGAGATGACATCACCGCCCCTGCCACGCAGCACGAACGCACAGCCGACCGCTATCAGGGCACCGGCGAGCGGCCCCACCACATACACCCAATAGCCCGAGAAGTCCCCGCTCACCAGGGCGGGACCAAACGAGCGTGCCGGGTTCATCGACGTGCCGCTGACGGGTGCCGACCACAGGCCCGCCAGGGCGATGTACCCGCCGACGCCGAGCGCAGCGATCGCCCCGACGTTCTGCGCCGCCGATGCGGTTCCGAGAATGACGCTGACTAGGAGTGCGGTGAGCACGATCTCCATGAGCAGCGCCTGCCAGTCTTCGTAGCCGGGGCCTGGGAGCGTCGCGCCGAGGTGCTGAATGTTCCCGAACACGGCGAGCAGGAACAGGCAGGCAAGGGTTGCACCGACGAGCTGGATGATGATGTAGCCCGGGACCCGCTTCCAGGGGAAGTCGCCGCGCAGGGCAAAGGCCAGTGAGACGGCCGGGTTCAGGTGCGCTCCGGATATCGCGCCCATGAACAGGATGATCGCCATCACCATCAGGCCGGGTGCCACGACCGCAGCGGCGAGGCTGATCTGCCCCTGGCCATGCAGGATGCCGCCGCCAGCGGCAACGAGCACCAGCGCGAACGTGCCGAGCAACTCGGAGAAGAGCCGGCGCCACTCAAGGCGCGGGTCATCGAACTGTTCTCTTGAGCCGAACTCGAGCGTGAGTAGATGCCGGGTCCGCGGACCAAGAAACCCGTAGCCCGGACCCTCCCCTGGGGGGATCGCCTCCTCGGGTCCTGGCAGCTGAGCGTGTGAGGGTGTCGACGGCGAGCTGCCCATTCAGACACCACCGCCTTGGGCCATCTTCTGCTGGGCATCCGCGAGCGCACCCTTCAGGGCCTGGACGTGGTTGCCGTCGGCCTCACCGACAGCCTTCTCCACGGCACGTGTGACAGCGGGTTCGACCTTTGCGGCCTCGGAGTGTGAGTACGCCAAGATCAGTCCTGCCCCGCCGATGGGGATCGTCGCCCCGGCCTGCTCGGAGAGCTTGTCGGCGGCCTTGTGGTGCAGCAGGGCGCCCGACGCAGCCCCGATCGCTGCGCCGACGGCTGTGGCGGCAAGCAGCGGCGGCGCGAACAGCCCGACGGCGAAGCCGACGGCGCCCACGCCCTCGGCGCCTTTGCGAACCATGTGGTCGGTCTGCTCGACGGACAGCTCTCCCTCGAGGTCCTTGCTCACAACGACCGCCCCGTCCAGGTGGGCGCCGCAATCGAGCACCGCGTTGTAGTCCTCCTCGGCGGCGTCCTTCGAGAGATAGCCTCCGATCAGTACGTCGATCGTGTCATCGTGCGTCATCGGTTCCTCCCTCCTCGCATCCGTTCGCTCACGCGCTCAGCGCGTGCGCCGTGTGGCCGTGGTGAGCGGCCGTGTGGAGCTCGTGCTCCTGCTCGGCGGACGGGTGCGGGTTGACGTCGAAGACGACCTTCTTGATCGTGCCGGTGAAAGCGAACGGCTTCCTGTTCTCATAGCCTCGATCGACGACGCCGCCATTGTCGCGGCCGATGTCCATCCCGGCGTAGCCGGAGAAGCGGACCGGGACTGTGTGATCCATGCGACCCGTGCCGACCGGCCGATCGTTGATGAAGAGCGTGACCTCGCCGCCGGTCGCCGGCTTCGCCTCGTCGGCGACGAACTCCATCCGGACAGTCACCTCGCCCTCGGGCAGTGGCTCCTCGGCCTGTTGGCGAAAGATGAACACGCCCATCATCGAATATGTGTGCGTCAGCTTGCCGTCGTCCACGAACAGCGAGAATCCACCCAGGTGGTCGGCCTCGGCGACGATCACCCCTTCTGCACCACCCTTGGGGATCACGAGCTCGGCGCTGATCGTGTAGGAGTGGTTGTAGATCCGCGGGATCATGCCTGACAAGACGTTCTCGACGTCGCCGCGAAACTCGTACTTGGCGATGTCCGGTAGCGGCGGCACGATGCCGAAGAACGCCGCGAGCGGAGCCATCAAAGGAAGCACGTTGTACTTCTCTGCCTCGTGCCAGAACAGCTCTCTGAGCTCCTTTACCTTCTCGGGTTGCTCCACGGCGAGGTCTTTCGCTTGGGTGAAGTCCTCTGGCAGGTAGTACAGCTCGGTGGGGTCCTTGTCGGGATCCCACACGCCGGGGGTATAGGGCTTGATGGCTTCGGGCGTGAGCACCCAGGGTATGCGGGCGGTCTTCATCGACAGCCACCAGCCGTCCTTGTACATCGCGCGGTTGCCGATCGTCTCGAAGTATTGCTGGGTATGGCGTTCGGGAGCGTTTTCGTCCGTCAGCGAGTCGGCGAACGTCACGCCGTGCATCGGCTGTTGCTCGATCCCGTCGATGTGCGTCGGCATCGGGATGCCTGCGATCTCGAGGATCGTCGGACCGACGTCGATGACGTGGGTGAAGTGCGTCCTCAGCACTCCAGCCTCCCTGATCCTCTCGGGCCAGTGGGCGACGAGCGGGTTGCGGGTGCCGCCGAGGTGTGAGCCCACCTGCTTTCCCCACTTGAACGGCGTGTTGCCCGCCCACGCCCACGCGGCCGAGTAGTGGGGGTCCATCATCTGGTTGCCCCACGCCTCTATTCCGCCGTAGCGCTCGGCGAGCTGTAGCTGCATCTCATCCGTCAACGGGATCCCGTTCTGCATCGTCAGCTCGTTGAAAGAGCCGGTGATCGTGCCCTCCATGCTGGCGCCGTTGTCACCCCAGATCCAGAGCACGACGGTGTTGTCGAGCTCGCCGAGCTCGTCGATCGCGTCGAGCACGCGGCCCACGTTGTGGTCTGCGTTCTCGGAGAAGCCCGCATACACCTCCATCTGGCGCGCGTAATACGTTTTGAGCTTCTCCGGGACCTCATCCCATGCGGGGAACGCGTCGTCACGCGGCGTGAGCTCGGCGTCATCCGGAATCACGCCGAGCGCCTTCTGCCTGGCGAAGGTCTCCTCGCGCAGCTTGTCCCAGCCCTGATCGAACTTGCCCTTGTATTTCGCGGCCCACTCGGCCGACACGTGATGCGGAGCGTGACTGCAACCCGTCGAGAAATACGCGAAGAACGGCTTCTTGGCGTCCTGCGCCCGGATCGCATGCAGCCACTCGATCGTCTTCTCGGCCATAGCGTCGGGCAGGTAGTAGGGATCCTCCTCGTCGTAGAAGCCCTCGGGGGTGCCGATGATCTTCTGGTTCTCCGCCAGGCACGGATCCCACTGCGACGCCCCTCCGCCGAGGAATCCGTAGAAGTACTCGAACCCCCAGCCCACGGGCCAGCGCTCAAACGGACCCGGACGGTCCCTGCTGGCCGTCAGGCGTCAAGTGCCACTTGCCGAACGCCGCGGTGCTGTAGCCGTTGTCCCGCAGGATCCGCGGGAAACGGGACGCAGTCGTCCGGGACGAACGCCGTGTAACCCGCGAATCCCGTCGAGAACTCGCCGACCGAGCCGAAGCCGACCGCGTGGCTGTTGCGCCCTGTCAAGAGTGCCGCACGCGTGGGCGAACAGAGCGCGGCGACGTGGAAGCGGTTGTACCGAACGCCTCCCTCGGCGATCCGCGTGTAGTTCGGCGTCTCGATCGGACCACCAAAGGTTCCAGCGTTGCCAAAGCCGGCGTCGTCGATCAGCACCAGCAGAACGTTCGGCGCACCGTCGGGTGCATCGACGTGCCCGATCGCCTCCCAGTCAGGACTGGAGCCGTCGAGGGTCCTGTTCGCCACTCCTCCGAACGGTTTCCTGCGGATCGGAAGCTTGGTTCGATCGGGTTCGCTCATGTCTGACCTCCAGGCGTTGCAGGTTTCAACGGTTCGGTGTGATGGAGAGCGGTTGCTGCACCAATCTCCGTAGAGGCGCCTGTGATGACGACGAAGCCGCGGGACTGCGAGCTGTCAGCCATCGCTCAGAGACCCTTCTCGGCGACGACACGGCCGGCGTCGACCGCCTTCGCGAGGGCGTTGTAGTCGCGCTCGTTCTGCTCGGCGTAGGCGTGGGAGAACTCGAGGATCGCGCGGTCGAAGCTCGACCCGTTGCCGAGGTAGGCGGCGATCGCGATCCGGTCGCCGCTGCGTGCGTGCGCCCGAGCGAGCGTCCAGCCGCACAGCTTGCCGTACTGAGCCATTCCTTCGGGGACCATCCGCTCGATTTCCGCCGAGCCCTTCCAGTCCTTCAGCTGGCGACCGTAGAAGTCGCGAGGAACGCCGCCTTCTCCCTCCTCGATGTGCACCCAGCCGAGGAAGATGTCGCTGGTGGCCTGCATCAGCCGCTGCCCGCGAACGACCCGCTCGCCGTGATTGTCGAACTCGCTCGCGGGGAGGAACTCCTCGAGCACCGAGGACTCGGCTTCCTTCATCTGCAGGAACAAAGGGTCCTCGCCGTCGCGCCCCAGCATCAGCGCGATCCAGGCACGCGTACCGACGCTCCCCACGCCCACCACCTTGCGGGCGAAGTCCGCAAGGTGGAACTCCTCCAGCAGCACGCGGCGGTCGTGCTCGAGCGTTCCGCGATAGGCGCGCAGCAATTCGTGCAGAAGGTCGAACATCTCATCGCGCCCCCTGCCTGTCTCGAGGTCTTCGATCGGCACGATCAATGGCGGGTCGGCGACGATCCGCGCCTCTCCGTCAACCACGCGCGTCAGTTTGGAGAAGGCCGACATGCTGTCCTTGGTGCGCGCCTTTGCGACCTGTTTCTCGGCTCGCTTCACCGTCTTCGCCTTGAACTGCGCGGCGAGCTGCTGAATCGTGCTCTCGATGTCCAGATGCGCGTACCAGACCTCGAGATTCTTCATGCCCGCGAAGCGCGCCATCGTCTTGCGGTACTCCGCGACCGTGTCAATCACGATCCGCTCCTGCTCCTTGGCGCGGAAGCCACAGTCGCGCGCAGCGATCAGCATGCTGACGGCAAGGCGCTTCACATCCCACTCCCACGGCCCGGGGAGGGTCTCGTCAAAGTCGTTGATGTCGAACACCAGCCGGCGCTCGGGCGAGGCAAACGCGCCGAAGTTCGACAGGTGCGCGTCTCCGCAGCACTGCACCGTCAGCCCCGAGTGCGGCGTCGCCGCCAGGTCGCTCGCCATGATCAGTGCAGCTCCCCGATAGAACGTGAACGGCGAGACCAGCATCCGCCCGTAGCGGATCGGCACGAGCTCCGGCACCCGCGTCGTGGCCTGGCGCTCGAGCAGCTTGATCGGGTCAGCACGGCGCGACGGCGGCTCGAAGACCGCGTGGCTCGAGCGCGGCACCTCGGCCCGTGCAGCCTTGCCCCGTGCCACTCGCTCGGGCGGCGTCAGGTGGGCCACCCGGGGCTGCGCTCTCTTCTTCGCGACCGGCGGCATGGCCTAGGCGCCAGCGATGCGGTTGCCGGCCATGCGCGTCAACATCACGGCGACCGGGAGGAAACTCCGGCCGACGGTGGCAAGGCGTTCCGGCCCGGCGAGGGTGAAGTCGGCCGGCCCGGCGACAGCTCCCCTGGAACGCATGACCGCCAGCATGACGCACATCGGGTGCGATTGGGGCTTCGCGATCGACGATCACCCGGGTGAATCGACGACGCCTGGACGCCCGGCACCCATCAGGGCCTAACGTGGTCCTGACCCGCACGACGGGCACCGAGTCAGACCCATCTTGAATCATGTCAAGAGCTACGATCGGCCCACGGTGAGCGGCGACGACCTGGTCGAAATCCCTGCGGGCACCTTTCGGATGGGTTCTGCCGATTTCTACCCCGAAGAGGGTCCTGCGCGCGAGGTCGACGTCGACGCCTTCGCAATCGAACGGGGGCCGGTCACGGTCGCTCAGTTCTCGCAGCTTCACCGAGGACGACCGGCTTCGTCACGCTCGCCGAGCGATCACCGAATCTCGCTGATTACCCTGACGCCGACCCTTCGCTGCTGGTCGCTGGATCGGCCGTGTTTCGACCAACGCCAGGCCCGGTGCCGCTCGATGATCCGGAGCGCTGGTGGACCTACGTGCCCGGCGCCAGCTGGCGCCACCCCTGGGGACCGGAGAGCGATAGCTCCACCCACCCCTACCATCCTGTCACCCAGGTCGCCTACGAGGACGCCGAGGCCTACGCGAGCTGGGCCGGGAGAGAGCTGCCGAGCGAGGCCGAGTGGGAGTACGCGGCGCGAGGGGGACTGGACGGCTCGATCTTCGCTTGGGGGGACGACGAGAGTCCCGATGATGAGCTGATGGCGAACTTCTGGCAGGGGGCGTTTCCCTGGCGCAACATCGGGGCGAAGGGCTGGCGTGGCACTACTCCCGTCGGTTTGTTCCCGCCCAACGGATACGGACTGCACGACGTAACCGGGAATGTGTGGGAGTGGACGGCCGACACCTACTCGACCACGGGCGCCGTCGCGGACTCTCTCCCGAGCGCCTGCTGCGGGTCACGAAAACCGCACCTCGAGGCTCCCGACCAAGGCAATGGTTTCGAAGGACCGGGCGCGGATGTTCTCCGCCGGGTGATCAAGGGCGGCTCGCATCTCTGCGCACCTAGCTACTGCCTGCGCTACCGGCCCGCGGCTCGCCAGCCCCAGGCGGTCGATACGTCCACCAGCCACATCGGCTTCCGCTGTCTCACCCGGTAGGCCATCGCCGGGACCACACCCGGCGGCCCGGCCGAGGACCGGAAGCAGTACCTCGTTGCCTCGAAGTACTCCCGTGTTGCGCGCGCCAGGCGTGGTTCGGGTTCTATTGGCCGTTGCCGACCTCGTTCACGCTCTTGAGCGTGAGTCCGAGGTCCGCAATCCGATCGAGGATGCCCTGGAGATGAGAGCGGTCGATGATCGGTCCGGTGATCTCTGTCTGACCGCTCACAGAGTCGACCTGCAGGCCGTCAAAGGCCGAGGCATAGCGTGGGCCAAGTTCTCCCTCGACCACGATGCGGTAACGGCCAATTGACATCCAGGACGCAGCATCGCGCACACCGTCTCGTGCCCGCACGTGTCTGGGCGAGGATCACCCGGGTGATTCGCCGAGATCGAGAAGGCCGAGTGCCTCTGCGCGCACGACAGCATCCTCTCGCGAGGTTGCCCCAAGCTTCCGGTACAGGTCGCGGATATGCGTCTTGACCGTATTCAGCGAGATGTAGAGCTCCGCCCCGATCTCGCGTCGCGAGAGGCCCCTTGCGATGCCGCCTAGGACGGCCAACTCGGCCGCGCTGGGCTGCTCGACGAGGTGGATGTCTCCGGCATGCGCCTGCGCCGCGACCAGTTGTTGGTCGACGGTGGCTGCGATCGTCGGTAGACGCCCCGGATCGGGAAACTCCGCGATCATCCTGAGTGCGTGTTCGAGATCTTTGCGCGCCGCCGCGAGTCGTGACCGCGCGACGCGCACTTGCGCGAGCACCAGGAGGGCGTGAGCGCGGCCGACGCTCGGCTGTGGCATCCGTCGCAGACGCTCGCCGTGCAGCGCCTCGCGCTCGGCTTCGTCCAGAGATCCCGACGCGCTGAGTGCGAGAGCAAGAGCGAGATGGGCCATCGAGGCGGTCCAAGCCTTCGCTTGGAATCGTGCTTCCGCCTGGTCTATCGCCTGTCGGGCCCATGCCTGAGCACTCTCGATTCGGCCTTCCTCCGCGTCTACGAGAGCAAGAAGCCCGAGGCTCGCAACGTAACCGTCGGGAACGTCGGGTGCGTCGCTGCGCTGGACGGCCTCAAGTGCGGTGTGCCGAACCCCGCTGAGGTCGCCGGCAAAGAACAGCGCATGGGCCAGGCTCGCCAGTACGCCGACGCTGAGGACGTCGGCACCCGCCGCGGCAGCGGCGACCGCGCGACGAGCGTGCTCGACGGCAGCGCCCACCTCGCCATGCTCGATCTGGGCGGCGCGCGTCACCTCGACGACTGCCTCTATATAGGGCGACCAAAGCTCGGGTCGCTCGTCTCGGGACCGCTCCGCGATCAAGAGCATGCGTTCAACGTCGACCTCTGGGTGCGCGAGCAGCACTGCGGCGAATGCGCCCACCGCGGCCAGCGAGGGGTGCTGCAGGAGCACCTCGGCGGAGAGCCTCCGCACCCAGCCCAGGAACTGGGCTACCCGCCCACCCCAGACGAACTCGCGGTCGTGCTCGACGAGCAGCTCGGCCACGGTCTCGGGCGCGTCGGCGGCGATCGCGTATTCGATCGCGTCCTCTATGAGCCCCTCGGCTCGGCACCATGTCGCTGCACGGAGGCGAAGCGTACGCGCATCCTCGGGCCCGAGGTCCAGCTGCAGGAGCTCACCAAAGAGATGGTGAAAGCGATACCACTCGCCGCGGGGATCGAGAGCGACGAGGAACGAGTTCGAGCGCGAAAGCTCGTCAAGTACGAAGGCCGAGTCCGAACGACCGAGCACGGCATCGCACATCTCTGGTGTGAAGCGCCCGAGCGCCGAGGTCCGCACGAGGAAGTCCTTGGTCCCGGGTGCCAGCGCGGCGAGAACCTCATCTCCTAGGTAGTCGGCGACGTGTCGAGCACTCCCCGCGAACGCGCGCACACCCTCGTCCCGGCTGTCGAGATCCCGCAGCCACAGAGCCGCGAGGCGACACGCGGCAGGCCAGCCCTCCGTTCGCTGAGTGAGCAACTCGACGCTCCTGCGAGATAGGACGATGCTCTCGCCGACCATCAGCTCATGAGTCTCCTGAATCGTGAAGGCCAACTCTCGAGCACGAATCTCGGCGAGCGCTCCTCGCGCCCGTTGGCGTGGAAGGCCGATCGCCGGGTCCGCCCGCGTCGACACGACCAGGCGCACGTTGACAGGCAGCCGTTCGACCGCATGTCCGATCGATCGGAGCGAAGTCTCGCTCCTGACGGCGTGCAGGTCGTCCAACACGATCACGAGCGGCCGACCGTAAGCGACGAGGCCGTTCATCAGCTCGTCAACGGGCGTCTCGATCGGCGCGCCTCGAACGTCGAGAGCTATCAGCGCACGTTGGCCGAGGCCGTCACCCATCCGTTCGACCGCGGTCGCAAGGTGCGTCCAAAGCCGCACGGGATCGTCGTCGGCCGCATCCAGGGTCAGCCAGATCACGGCTTCGGGCCGCTCCGCGCACCAAGATCGCAGGAGGGTGGTCTTGCCGTAACCGACCGGCGCGTTGATCACTGTAATTGCGGCCCCGCCGTCGCTGTCGAGCATCGCGAGCAGGCGTGCTCTCCGCAGCATCCCCGGCTGAATCCGGGGCGGCATCAGCTTTGGCTCGATGACCCTGAGGCTCGGAGGATGGGCGTGCCCAGCCTGCGAACTCATTGCTTCTGGCCTCCCACTCGGCGCCTTGGCCCTACGGCGGCGGGCGGTCCCCCGCCTCGTCCGGACGAGCGCAATCTACCACGCAACAGCGCTCGCTAGACACCTACGCGTCGGAGTCCGCGACCTCCCTCGCTGGCAATCGGTTCACGGACCCGCTGGGTGCCGGCGTTCCAGCCCCCTTCCGAGTGTGCCGTCGACAGGCCCACACGGACCACTTCGCTCACCCGGGTGAACATTGCCCATGACCGATGACACACGGGAGGTTCGCCGTGATGATCGTCGTAAGACTCGTGCGCGCGTAGAGAGGCGCGCAGCAAATGCTGATCGTCGCCCGAAGATTCCCGCAACCAATATCGCGATGATGCGATTGCGCGCAAGGGACGGGCGACTCCTCGGCCCGAGTGAATCACCCGGGTGATCGTGCGCCCGCGCAGCCCATTCTTCGCCGCGAGCAGGCATTGTGAGTTCCGAGGCCGCCATGGTGGCAAGACGCGATACACGAGGAGGATGTTGTGAACGAAGACAGAGTCACTGGCTGGTGGGTCTTTGCGGGGATCCTGCTCGGGATCGGTGGCACGCTCAACATCATCTGGGGCATCGTCGGCATCGCCGAATCGAGCTTCTTCACCAATACCGGCGCTCGCTACGTCTTCAGCGACCTGAAAACCTGGGGCTGGATCACGCTCATCCTGGGGGTGCTCGAGCTCTTCGCAGCGTTCTCGCTCTTTACCGGTGGCTCGTACGGACGCTGGTTCGGCATCTTCGCTGCGACATTCGTCGCAATCGGGTCACTGCTGGACATTCGGGTTCTGCCCTTCTGGTCTCTGTGCGTGTTCGCGCTGTCGGTGATCGTGATCTATGAGCTTGCAAAGGGCCCGGAAGCCGAAGCCCGTGAAGCTAGCGAAGGTCGTGAAGCCAGCAGCGCCGGGCAAGTGAGGTGAGCGCGCTGTGAGGACCTTGAAAAGAGAGAAAGGATTGACCTGATGAATGACGTGGACGTGCTTGGGCCGGTCGACTACCTGGTGGTCGAGTTCCCAGCGGACGAGGCCAACTTCCAGGGTGAGGTCGCAGCGGAGCTGAAGGCGCTGATCGAGAGCGGCACAATCCGCGTGCTCGACCTGCTGCTGATGCGCAAGGACGAGGACGGCTCGGTGGAGGGCATCGAGCTCGAGGACGTCGAGGAGGGCATCGTCGGTGAGCTGCGCGAGCTCGAGCGCGAGACGGCAATGCTGCTCGCGGCGGAGGACGTGGAGTCGATCGGCGCGGCGCTTGAGCCGGGTTCGGTTGCGGGGGTGCTCGTGTGGGAGAACACCTGGGCCGGCCCCTTCGGCGCCGCAGTCAGGCGCGCGGGCGGGCAGCTCGTGGCCAACGGGCGCATCCCCACCCAGGCGATCATCGCCGCTGTCGAAGCCGAAGAGCAAACCACAACCGAGGGAGCATGAGATGCCTCTAGCGAGAAGACGTGTAGGCCGCCCAGGCGTGATCGGGGCACCGGTCGCGCGCACTGCGGCCGTTGTCGGAACCGCAGCAGTCGTCGGCAAAGGCGTCGGCCGCCGCCATGACCGCCGCGATGACCGCCGCGACGACCGTCAAGACCGCCGCGATCGCCGCTGACCGCCCCCCGGGGGTCCAGGGAGCATGGATGGGGATGACGCAGGCGTGGGCGTGCCGCGCCGCCCGCCGACCGTGCGCCCTGCTGTCGCCCAGTTGTGCCCGTCGAATGCAGGCCGACGGGTTGCGGACGGCACCCCGGTAGCTAGCGATCGCATTCCACGCTCATACGAAACCGGCGGAGAGCGGCCGCACCCGGTGCCTGGTGCACACTCACGGCTGAATGATGAACCTGCCCCTCGCGACAGTCGACGCGCAGCTGCAGCTGTTGGTTTTGGCACTGGACGCCGCGCTCTACCCCACACTGCTGGCGGCGGTCGTGATTCTGCTCAATCAGCCGCGGCGGCTGGCGCTCCTGAGCGCGTATCTCGCCGCCGGGCTCGTGGTCAGTATCGGCGCCGGACTGCTCGTGATCTTCGGGCTGAAAGGCGCCTTCCACGGGAGCAACGAAGGACTGAGCTCGACCATCGACCTGGCGGTCGGCGGCCTGGCGCTGCTCCTCGCGGTGGCATTGGCGACGCGCGCCGACGCACGCTTTACCGAACGACGGAAGGGCGGATCCTCCGAGGCCGGCGACCCGAGCGCACAGAAGACGGAGCCCCTCATGCAGCGAATCCTGGCTCGCGAGTCCACGCCGTTGGTGATCTTGGCGGCACTCGTGATGAACCTGCCGAGCGCGGCCTACCTGGTCGCGCTGAAGGACATCACGGCAGCGCACCACCCGACCGGCGCAACGATCGCGCTCGTCGTCGCCTTCAATCTGATCATGTTCATGCTCGCAGAGGTTCCGTTGATCGGCCTGGTTGTCAAACCGCAGGCCACCGAGGACGCTGTGCTCAAGCTCAACGGTTGGTTCTCAGCGAACGGCCGGAGGATCGCGATCGTGCTGTGCATGGTCCTCGGCGCGTTCCTCGTCATCCGCGGCATCATCAACGCCTGATCTCGAGTGCCGGTGGCGAGCGGCTGCCTACGGTGTGCTTGGCGTACGCTTGTCGGGGTGGCGATTATCCAGCGCGGTGGATCGCGTAACGATGCTCAGCTCAGCGCGATCTCCGGGTCGCTGGCGAGCGGGGTGACCCCGATGAGACGAGCGCCTCGCTCGGCGCGTTGCGACGCGCCCGAAGACATCGTGGCACCGCCCGCCAGCACGCGCCCGTCGTCTCGGAGCGGGACTTGACGGGGCAGTCGCTGGACTCGCAGTACGGCGAGGCTGTGCAGTGGAGCCCGCAGCCGCCGCGCTTCCGGGTGGTGCGTGTGCTCGTGTCGTGGCTGGTGGCGACCATCGCGTTGCTGGTGGCGGCGGGAGTCGTTCCGGGGGTGAGCGTTCAGGGTTTCGGTGGGGCGCTGCTCGCGGCTGCCCTTATCGCGATCCTGAACGCGGTACTCCCACCGGCTGTGGCTGCGCTGCGCCTGCCGTTCACCCTGGCGTTGGGCTTCGTGCTCGTGCTGTTCGTCGACGCGCTGATGCTGCTGCTCGTCTCCGACATCGCCTCCAACGCGATCAAGGTCGATACGTTCGGGGACGCGCTGCTGGCATCGCTGGTCATGGCTGCCGCGAGCGTGGTGCTCGAGGTGATCTTCGGCGCTGATGATGACGACACCTACACGCTCCGGGTGATCCGGCGCATCGCGCGGCGACAAGGCAAGCCGACGTCAACGGACGCGCCCGGGATCGTGTATCTCGAGATCGACGGACTGGCCCTGCCGGTGCTGCAGCGCGCGATGCGCGACGGCCACGCGCCCAATCTGGCTCGCTGGCTCGAGGAGGACACTCATCGGCTGGTCGAGTGGGAGACCGACCTCTCCTCGCAGACCGGGGCCAGCCAGGCGGGGATCCTGCTCGGCTCCAACGAGGACATCCCCGCGTTTCGCTGGGTGGAGAAGGAGACGGGGCGGCTGATGACCTGCTCGGCGCCCGCCGACTGCGCCGAGATCGAGGCTCGCCATGCCAACGGCCACGGGCTGCTCGTCAACGGGGGCGCGAGCCGTGGCAACCTGCTTTCGGGAGAGGCCGACGAGGTCATCCTCACGGTCAGCCGGATGGAGGCCGAGAAGCAGGCAAACCCGGGATACCGCCCCTTCCTGGCCAATGGCTTCAACGTGACGCGGGCTCTCGTCCTGTTCGGATGGGAGGTGATCCTCGAGCTGCTCGCCGCCACGCGGCAGCGTCGGCGCGACATCCGCCCCCGCGGTCACCGCGGCGGCTATTACCCCTTCCTGCGCGCGGCCTTGTGCGTGGTCGTGCGCGACCTGATCGTCTTCGGCGTGCTCACCGACATGATGAGCGGCCGGCCTGCCGTCTACGCAACGTTCTCGAGCTACGACGAGGTCGCCCATCACTCGGGGCTCGAGCGCCCTGACACGATGGAGGCCCTGTACCAGCTCGACGAGCACTTCGGGCGCATCGCGCGCGCTCGTCGCTACGCCCCTAGGCCCTACAAGCTCGTCGTCCTCTCCGATCACGGCCAGACGCAGGGCGCGACCTTCAAACAGCGCAACGGGTACGGCCTCGATGAGCTCGTCGAGCGGTCGCTCGAGACGGGCACAGTGTCTCGGCTGACTGGTGGCGACGAGAACGACGCCGCCGTCGGTCACGCTCTCAACGAGGCCACCGGTCGTGCCGCGGCCGATGGCAAGGGCTCCAAGGATGACGTCAGCGGCCGCGAGGTGGTGGTTCTCGGGTCGGGGAACCTCGGCCTCGTCTACCTGATGGAAGAGCCGCGCCGCGTGACGCTCGAGGAGATCGAACAGCGCCATCCCCGCCTGCTCCGAGCGCTCCGTGAGCACCCCCACGTCGGCTTCCTGCTCGTGCACTCATCCGAGCATGGGCCGGTCGTCCTCGGTGCGCGCGGCACCAGCTACCTGGCCACGGGACGCGTCGACGGCGAGGATCCGCTCGCCCACTTCTCGAGCACCGCATCGGCGCACCTGAAGCGCACCGACTCCTTCGAGCACGTCGCGGACATCATGGTCAACAGCTTCTACGACAGCCAGCTCGACGAGGGCTGCGCCTTCGAGGAGCTCATCTCGTTCCATGGCGGCATGGGCGGCTCCCAGACCCGCCCCTTCCTCGTCTATCCCAGCGAGCTGCCGGCGCCCCCCGAGCCGATCATCGGCGCCGCTTCGGTACACGAGATCCTCACCGGCTGGCGCCACGCTCTCCAGGACGAACACATGCCGGTGTCCGAGCAGGACCTCTCCGGGACGCAGCGCTCCTAGCGCCTTGCCGGTTCAAGGGCCGAGACGTCCGAGCGCGCCCTTTCGCGCCCTCGCGAGGATCCCGGAGACGAGCTACTGACCGAAATTCCGAGAGACGGGATATCTGAAGAGCTCTTCGACACACCGTCCCGCTCGAACCGTCCCCGACGGAGTAGCGAGTGCCCCCGGCTGGATTCGAACCAGCGACCCTCGGATTAGACGAGCGCGGCGGGACTGTCGTAGGGCGTCGTGGAGTCCGAGACTTGGGTTCTAGAAGCCAGATTGGTCCCTGCCTCATCGAGCCGAATGGTGTCGAGCGGTGTGGGGCTTGTTCGCACCTCGTTCACACCCTGGGCCGACTGTCGCTTCTGTTCGATAGGAGGCGCGCGCTCGCGGGCCCGCGACACGCCTGCGTGTCGTCCGGCGCGAGCGTGAGCCGCGTCTCATGCCGCCGCCTGCTTTTCTCGCGCGAAGTACAAGGGGCACCGACAACGTAGCGTCGGTGGCTCGCGCAGCCAACACGGAAGTCCCCTAGGTGGTTCGCCCCGGTCTGAAGTGCGGCGAAGTCGCGATGCGATGCCCGTCGCGGCGTGAGGTGGTTCGGCCATGAGCGCTGAGCAGGTTGATCCCCAGAGACTCGCTGAGCATCACGCTAAAGAAGCGGAGCGGCTTCTTGCGAAACGATGGGACGTCATCACGACCGTGATCAAAGCTGGCGCCCATGCGTCGCTTGCCGTCTACTACGCCACGCAAGCGGGGCAGAAGCCGTTGTCAACGCCCCGCAACTAGCGCCGCCAGCCCGCCACTCGGCGGCGAGCGCACACGGGGCGAATACCTTGCGGCGACCGGTCCGGCCACTGCGCGGCGTCTCGCGTGCCAAGTTTGCTACTCGGTGTGAGGCCACACAGAAGGAGCGCCCCGATCGTCAGTGCGCTGGCAACGAGCGTCGCCATCCACAACTTCTGGGTATAGCTCTCGCGCAAGGCGCCGCGCAGGCTCTTTGGGGTGCGCACTAAGCGCGGACGGACTCCGCCGCCGGGGGTCCAGACGCTGCGATGCTGTGTCTCATGGACCGGCCTTCGGCTCTTCACGGGATCCACCGAGCAGCGCAGAAGCGCGACCATGCCGACACTCTCAAGCGCGAGGCGACGCGGGAGCTCCGCTTCTACTGCCAAATTGCCCGCGCGGAAGGGCTGCCAGACGAAGACATCGCTCGGGCAGCCGGCCTTTCGCACCACGACCTCCACAAGCTAATGGCAAGCCGCGAGCAATAGGGGAGCGCCCGGCACGGGGTCGAATGGCAGCCGACTACGTGTTTTGGCGCAGGTCGCATCCGTGCACGTCCCTGATGTGCCGCGGCGCTCGCCGCAGCAAGATCTAGCTGTCCGCCGCGCCCTATCGCGGCGTTGGTGAAACCGCTTCTCCGGAAGGAGGCTGCAGGCATGCAGAAGATCAAGGAGGCCGCGTCGGAGTTCCTGGCCAGCAAGCGGGTGGCCGTGACGGGTGTCTCCAGGCAACCGAAGAATCACGGAAGCAACGTCGTCTATCAGCGCCTTCGAGGGCGGGGGTATGAGGTGTTCGCGGTCAATCCGAACGCAGATGAGGTCGAGGGCGATCCGTGCTATCACGACCTGCGCTCGGTCCCCGGCGGTGTCGATGCGGTCGTAATCGCAACCAAGCCTGAGATCGCCGAGGAGACGATGCGGGAGTGCGTCGACCTCGGCATTAAGCACGTGTGGATGCATCGCGGCCCGGGCGCGGGGAGCGTCTCGGAGGCTGCTGCCGACTATGGCCGGCAGCAGGGCATAGCTGTGATTGATGGCGGCTGCCCGTGCATGTTCGATCCCACCGCCGATCTCGGGCACAAGGCGATGCGAGTCATCTTCACTCTCAGCGGCAACGTCCCGAAGAAGGTCTAATCGTGGAGAGCGGCGACGCCGGTTCCACCTCGGTGGAGCGAGGGGAGGATCTCCGAAAGCATGCGGTCGAACGGATTGAGCGCAAGCAGAAGTATCTAAGGGCAGGGCGCCGCGCCGCTGTTTATCGGCAGGTACCGTTGCGGCGAGGCTCCGTTTCGAGCACCGCACGAGCTGATACCAGCTCGGTGTGACGCGCTCGAAACGAGGCAGCCCCGCCCCGCCGACCGTTGCGCCTATGAGCAGCGTCGAGCCCGAGTCGCGCTCGGCCGTGGCGACTGCGCTTCCCGGCTCGTCATGCAAGGCTCTCCCGGTGTTGGCGATCGAGACCTTTCGCCTGACGAAGCGTTACGGGGGCGACCGTGGCATCGAGGACCTGTCGATGGAGGTGCCCGAGGGAGAGATCTTCGGCTTCCTGGGGCCAAACGGCGCGGGCAAGACGACGACGATACGTACCCTGGTCGGCCTGCTGCACCCGACCGCCGGCTCCGCGCGCGTGTTCGGCCTTGACATCGTCTCCGAGAGCGTCGCGATCCGCGCGCGACTGGGGAACCTTCCTGGGGACTTCGGCTTCGGCGCTCATAACACCGGGCGTGAAGCACTCACGCTGCTCGCGCGCGTGCGGGGTGTCACCTCGATGAAACGTGCCGAGGAGCTCGCGGACCGCTTTCAAGCCGACCTCGATCGGCGCCTCGGCAAGCTCTCACGCGGAAATCGCCAGAAGGTCGGCTTGATTCTGGCGCTCTTCCACCGGCCAGAGCTCGTTGTCCTCGACGAGCCCACCAGCGGCCTCGATCCGATCATGCAAGAGGAGTTCCTTGCGCTGATGCGAGAGGAACGCGACCGCGGCGTGACCGTGTTCCTCTCCTCCCACGAGCTGGACGAGGTCGAGCGCGTGTGCGACCGCGTCGGAATCATCCGAGAGGGTCGGCTTGTCGCGGTCGAGCGAGTCGCCGATCTGGCCGGGCGCATGACTCATCGGGTCGCCGTTCGCTTCCTGCGGGCGAACGAGACGCATCTCCTGCGTTCCTGCCCAGGGGTCAGCGACCTCGAGGTTGATGGCCCGATCGCACGATTCAACGTCGCGGGAAGCCTCGACCCGGTCGTGAAGGCTCTCAGCGGCGGAACGGTCGAGGACTTGGAGGTCTCCGGTCCCACATTGGAGGAGGTATTCCTCGCCTATTACCGTGAGAGCGCAGACACGTGAGGTCGATCTTCGCCGCGCAGCTGCATGAGCGGCGTCGCTCGCTGCTCTCGTGGGGACTACCCGTCGGCCTCTGGTCCGCCTTCATCGTCGCGATCTACCCGTCGGTCGCGGACTCGCTGCGCACGGCCGTCCGCAGCTATCCAGAGGCGCTGAAGAAGGCGTTTGGCGTCGGCGAGCTGAGCTCGGCTTCGCAGTACCTACACGCGGAGATGCTGAGCCTTATCGTGCCACTCGCGATCGGCTACCTTGCGGTCAGGGCGTTCGCCAGCGGACTCGCCGGTGCAGCCGAAAGCGGCCGGCTCGACGTCCTGCTCTCCGCACCGCTGCCGCGCACCAGGCTGGTCGCTGGGGTGTTCGCCGCTAGCGCGGCAGAGGTGGCAGCGGTCCTCGCGATCGCGCTGGCGCTGACGATGATCGGGAGCGCAGCAGCCGGAGCCGGTCTGTCGTTCCGCGCGGCCACCGAGGGCTTCGCGAATGTATGGCCGTTGGCGCTCCTCGCCGCGGCTCTCGGGGCGATCGTCAGCGGCTGGTCGCTAAGGACGAGTGTCGTGACCGGCTCGGTCGCCGGGATCCTGGTCGCCATGTACGTGATCGACCTGGCAGGCCGGCTCGACACCAGCGTCGATGGGCTCCGCTACGTGTCGGTCTTCCGCTACTACGGCAACGCGACCCAAGAAGGGATCAACCCCCTCGCCTTCTTTGGCGTGACTGGCACCGCCCTGGCTCTCGCGACTGTTGGCGCATGGATGTTCGAGCGCCGGGACGTTTAGCCGCCCGAGACCGTCGCCCGTCCGCGGCCGAGCATTGAATCGAAGCATCCGCCCCGTCTAGCCAGCGGCACCACCTCTCACACGACCACTTCCGCCCGCAGAGTGAGCCGCGCTACAGGTCCTCCTCCTCCTGCTCGCGGGGTCTCGAGCCGGGCGTTAAGGCCCCGAGACGTTTCTGCCGTGTGGGATCACGAGGACCGGCCGGCCCGCCCGGTGGACGATGCCGGTTGAGACGCTGCCTAACCGATCACCCAGCCCGGCGCGTCCGTGCGCGCCCAGCACGATTACGGCAACATCCTGCTCGTCGGCAATGCGCAATATGGTCGGGACCGGATTGCCCCTGGCTGTGAGTGGTCGCGCGCTGAGGCCCGCTTGTGATGCGAGTTCACAACCCTCGCGGGCCTGGCGCTCGGCGAGCTCGGTGGAGACCTCGTCCCACTCCCTATAGACGCCGCTCAGCCTTCCGACGAAGTCACCCAATGGGTCAAGCGGGAACTGATCGGCTGCCGGTATCGAGACCGCCAGCACGATTGCCTGGTACCCGGGAAGAAGCGCACCGGCGCGATGAACAGCGGCAGCTGCCTGCTCTGATCCGTCGAAGCACAGCAGCGCGGGACCGGTCACGATGACGGGCCGCCTGTAGTCAAGTTGCTGACGCGAACTGAGAAGCCGCAGAGAGCCAGTGCGACGACGGTCAGAGCGCTGGCCAGCACCGAGGTTGCGATCATGCCCGCATCGGGCGTCGTCAGCTCGAAGAACCGACGCGTGGCGGGGATCAAGAGCGTGGCCACGTAGAGGCCGGCGAGTGTTGCGCACATGCTGGCGACCAAGGTCGAGCGACGCCACGAGCCTTCCGTCTCCAATGCCATCACGAGATACAGCCCTCCTACGATGAGAGTTGTAACCGCCACCGTGCGGGCATCCGCGAGCGAGAGGTCGAGGTCGTGCAACGCGAACAGATAGCCGGCCACGACCCCCGCGCCGAGCACGGCGCCAGCTGGTACCGCAAAGCGTGCGACGCGCCTGGCGAAGTGCTCGGGCCTCCAAGGGCCCGAGCTCGGGGCCAGCGCCAGGAAGAAGGTCGGAATCCCGATCGTGAGGCTCGCCGCGAGCGTTAGATGGCGCGGCAAGAGCGGATAGGAGTCGGAACCGATCCCGATCGTGAGGATCAGGAATGCAGCGAACGCGGACTTTGTGATGTAGAGCCGGCTGACGCGTTGTAGGTTGCGGAGCGAACGGCGACCCTCCGCGACGAGCGGGGGTACGCTCGCGAAGTCGCCTGAGATCAATACGAGGTCGGACACACTGCGCGCCATCTGCGTTCCACTCCCCTGAGCGATCGCCAGACGCGCGCTCTTCAGCGCGGGGACGTCGTTGACTCCGTCACCAACCATTGCCACATAGCGTCCCTGGGCGCGCAGCGCCTCGACGATCGCCTTCTTGCCCTCGGGTGAGATGCGCCCGACCACCGTCGTCTCAGCCGCGTGGACGCGGCGGGCCTCTGGATCGGTCGGGATCGCATCCCCCTCACTCACGCCGCTGACCTCGATCCCGGCATCGCGGGCAATCGCTGCGACGGTCTGCGGCGAGTCGCCTGAGAGCACCTTGATCTCGATTCCTTCGAGTTTCAGGAACGCAATCGTGTCCCGTACATTTGGACGCAGCCTCTCTGCGAGAACGACCACCCCCACGGGCTCCAGATCCGCGGGCGGCTGCTCGCGGCTCGGATCGGGCAGCGAGCCGCCGCCTCGGGCGAGCGCGAGCACACGGCGGCCGTCGCGTTGGCGTGCCTCGGCGGTCGCGGCGAGTAGGCCGAGCGGGAGGCGTCCGGGCGCTCCGAGGTAGAGGGAGCCGCTCGAGAAGGACATTGCGCTCCAGCGACGGCGACTGGAGAACGGCACCTCGCCGAGCACGGGCTGCGGCTCGGCCGGACAGGCATCGGCGATCGCCTCGAGCGTGCTGTTGCGTGCGGCTGCGCTCGCTGCGAACTCCCCCAGCATGACGCGGAGGTGATCCTCGGTGATCCCCGGTGCCGGCCAAGCCTCCACGACATGCAACGCCGCGTCGGTGAGCGTGCCCGTCTTGTCGATGCATATGGTGTCGACCGAGGCCAGCGACTCGATCGCGTTGAGCTGCTGGGCGAGCACGCCCCGCCGCGCCATTCGCAGCGCGGCAGCCGCGTAGGTGAGGCTCACGAGCACCATCAGGCCCTCCGGGATCATGCTCACCACACCGGCCGTTGAAGTGGCCACCGCGGTGTGCAGATGCACGTGGCGGTGGTAGAGCGAGTAGGCGAGGAGTGCGCCCAGGCCGAGCACCAATCCGACCAGGACATACAGCAGCCGATTGACGGCCCGTTCCAACGGCGAGCGCGGATGGCGAAACGAACGCGCTTCGCCTGTCACCCTCGCTGCGAAGCTGTCGCTGCCGACTGCGCTCACCTCGTAGGCACCGGTACCGTCGACGACAAATGCTCCTGAATGGACCTCATCGCCGACGACTCGCGACGCCGGTTCGGACTCCCCCGTCAGGATCGACTCGTCCAGGCGCAGGTCGAGCGCGGCAAGGAGCTGGCCGTCTGCGACCACCTGATCGCCCGGCTCGAGCTGCGCCAGGTCCCCGACCACCACGTCCTCGACCGCCACGCGCCGCACGTTTCCATCACGGTTCACCCTCGCTTGTGGCGTGACCAGCAGCGAGAGCCGGTCCAGGGCGCGCTTGGCCCGCAGCTCCTGCGTGATCCCGATGCCGGAGTTGGCAACTATCACACTGAGAAACAGCGCGTCGCGCCAGTCGCCAAACGCGAGCGTAAGCATCCCAAAGCCGGCGAGAATCGCGTTGAAGACCGTGAATATGTTGGCGCGCACGATGCTGGCATAGGAGCGGCTCGAGCGCTGCGACTTGGTACGGCCGCGTGCGGACAGCCGGCGTGCCGCCTCCTTCTCGCTTAACCCGGCAGGCCCGCCGGCGCCACCAGACTCTGACGCGTCGAGCCGCGCGGAATTCAGTGAACCGGTGCTCACGCCTACGTCGTGGATCGTGACGACCCCACGGACGATCTCTGCGCCATTCGTCGATGATGGCGAATCCGGGGCGCTCGCATCAGACATTGACCCCGCTCGGTGCTCCCAGGCGCACCGTGGCCGGCCACTGACCCCGCCATCGCGAGGCTGCCCTTTCCCCTTCGTTGCCCGGACACGTTCCCCGGCGCTGGTGCCGCGAGCGCCTAAGAGAGGCCCCGCGAGTTCGTACGGCCTTGCGCGATGCCCCGGAAACATGCTTGCCGCCGCGGGCACCGGTCGAGAGGCAGCTGTTGACTGAATCCCCGGACACCGTGGCCAAGCACAGCCCCGACAGAGGCTTGCGCCTCGCTCAACGGCATCGGACGATCAGCTAACTGTTGACATCGCGACGCACGCTCTTGCGTCTGGACTTGCGGCAAAGCCGACACGAGATCGAGCATCGATACGGATGACGGTCGTGCTTCGAACTGATTCCCTGCGTGGGAACTAGATTCGATAGGAGGCGCAATGCGCGAGTACGAGCCCCATGGAGCCATGTTGCCGACACGGATCGCGGCGATGATGATCGTCGCCTTCGGCGTGGCGGTGACCGTCGTCGGCCTGAGCTCGGTGGCAGCGAGCGGCACTCCCGCTGCGGTCGTCACGCCGTCTTCGGGGTGCGTGTCGGTTGACCAGCTGATCGCCGGCAACGCGGATGCGTCATGGGCCACCGGCTGCGCCCGGCTGGGCGCCGACCGCGGCCGCGCGGTGTGGAGTGCGCGGGCGGCGAGCGGCATGTACGTGCTGATGACCGCGACCGTGGGTGGCGCGGCCCCCGTGTCAGCGCTCGCCAGCGTCAAGCCGATCGGCGTTTCGATCGGCCCGGGCCTCGCCGGACATCCGACGGCGGTCGCCTCGGTCTATTCCGGCGGCCGCTACCGCATCAGAGCGTATGACTTTGCTACGCGCTCGGTGCGCTCCGTGCTGCCGGGGGCCAGCAACACCTCGGCCGCGCCGCTGTATCCCGCGATCGCAGGCTCACTGGTGGCGTACGCGCCGAGTGGGGTCGTCGAAGCCCGCAAGGCGCGCGGGCCGCGGGTCTGCCGTCTCGGCGGTCCTTGCGTGCAGCTGCCGGCCGGGCCACCGATCAGCGGGGAGAAGCTAGGCAAGTCAGGTCCTCGGCGAGCGGGCGTCCTAGGGCTGGCGCTCGTCGGCCGCAAGCTCGCCATGACGTGGCTGAATCAGGACGTCGGCGCGCCCTACTCGCAGACGCTCATTCTCTATCTACCCGACGTGCTCGCGCGCGCCCCTCACTACACGGTTGTTGCGAGCGCGGCTGCCGGCGGCGCGGGCAGCCAAGGCGCCTTCTCCCCAGCGATCGCCGGCGGGCGCGTGAGCTACGTGGTCGGCGGCTTTGCCTGCGACTTCCCCGCGAGCCCCCACTACATCGGGCGCTGGGACCCGCGCACACACCAGCACACCCGGGTTGCCGCCCCCAACGTCGCGTCGGCGGTCACCGAGGGCCCGCGAACATGGGCCCTTTCGTGTCCGCCGCCGGCGATCGCGGACAGCACTTCGACCGCGCTATCGCTGCTCTGAATGTCGTGAAGGACAGCCTCCCGCGGTGGCTCGCTCCAAGGTGCCCCCGGCTGGATTCGAACCAGCGACCCTCGGATTAGAAGTCCGATGCTCTATCCAGCTGAGCTACGGGGGCCTTGGGGGTCCGGTCAGGCACCCGCGATCGGGCTGAGGACCCGCCGGGACCATCGTGGCAGCTCGGGCGGTCCGCACGAACCGCGACGGCCGCTGGGCGAAGGCTCCCAACTTAAGCACGATTGATCCTGAGCGTGTAAAAGTTATGCCGTGAGCTCAGCCGAGAACGAAGAGGATCTGACCCGCAAGCAGCGCCGCGAGCAGGCCCGCGCGGACCGCAAAGCGATGGAGGAGGCCTCCGCCGCCGACGCCGCCCGCCGCAAACGCTTCACCCAGCTCGGGGTCGTCGTGGCCGTCGTGGTCGCCGCAGTGGTCGTGATTCTGGTCGCCACCTCGGGCGGGAGCTCCACACCACCGAAAGCGGGCACCAAACCCGCCAACGAAACGGTCAAGGTCGTCAACACCCTGCTCGCCGGAATCCCCCAGAGCGGCAACGCGCTCGGCAACCCGAAAGCGCCCGTGACGCTCCAGTACTTCGGGGACCTCGAGTGCCCGATCTGCCAGAAATTCACGCTCTCCGCCCTTTCGCCGTTGATCCAGCACTGGGTCCGGGAAGGCAAGTTGCGGATCGAGTACCACAACCTCGAGACCGCCACCCGCGAACCGGAAACCTTCAAGACCCAGGAGGCCGCCGCCCTGGCCGCGGGCAAGCAGGGCAAGCTGTGGAACTACATCGAGACCTTCTACCACGAGCAGGGCGCTGAGGACAGCGGCTACGTGACCGAACAGTACCTGCGCGGCCTCGCCGAACAGGTCCCCGGGCTGAACATGACCAAGTGGTCGGCCGAACGCACCAAGCCCGAATTCGCCAACCAGATCGAAGCCGACGCGCAGGCAGCGAACTCCGCCGGCTTCACCGGCACCCCCTCCTTCCTGATCGGCCACACCGGCGGGGCCTCGAAGACGCTCGGATACTCCTCGCTCGAAGACCCGGCCTCCTTCAACGAAGCGATCGAAAAGCAACTGAAGGCCTGAGCGCGGCATGCGAGCACGGAGGCTTCGCAACGTGCTGCTGGTGCTCGCGACCATCGGGGTCGCGCTCGCGGGCTACCTCACCTACATCCACTACTCGGGCACCGAACCACCGTGCTCGATCAAGGGCAACCCCTGCAGCCAGGTCCAGAAATCGCAGTACTCCGAGCTCGCGGGGGTTCCGGTCGCGCTGATCGGCCTGATCGGCTACATCGTGATCCTCGGCTCGCTGCTGGTGCGTGAAACCGAGACCACGCGGTTCGCCACCGCGGGCCTCACCCTCGGTGGCTTCGGCTTCAGCGTCTACCTGACCTACCGAGAGGTCTTCACGCTCGAAAAAATCTGCGAGTGGTGTGTCGGCAGCGCGATCCTGATGACGATCATGATGCTGCTCTCGCTGTGGCGGTTCCTGTTGCCCGGCGCAACCGCCGCGCCCTCCGGTGGGCCCCCGGACGAGCTCGCCGGCGGCGATGTCCCGCTAGCGGACGAGCCCCGGCCCTCCCCCGCGCTGCCCGCCGGCTCCTAGCCCGCCCGCGGCGCCCTCTGTCCGTCGTTTCCGGGCGCCACGTGCTGGTGCTCACGGGCATCGGATCCCGGCTTCCGTCTGGGCACCCGCACTGCACTAGACAATTCGTCCAGTCACGGCGCAAAGCGCCCGAACGCCGGGCTTCCACGGCCGAACTGTTCGCAGAGATGCCATTCCGAGACTCGAGCAGCTCCCCAGAGGCCTGGCCGGAGGACGACCGGCCGCTGCTGGCGGAGGACCCCCCGGTGCTGGAGCACCACCCGCAGGCCCCCTTCGGCCTGGCCGAGCCGCCGTCCGGTGGATACGCCGACGCGAGCATCGCGCGGCTGTTCGAGATGACCAGCGACCTGCTGGCCACGATCTCCCACGAGGGGCGTTTCACGCTGCTGAACCCGGCCTGGGAGAAGGTCCTCGGCTGGTCCCGGGAGGAGCTCCAGGCGGCTCCCATCGAGGAGTTCATGCACCCGGACGACCACGAGCTGACCTCAGAGATCATGCAGTCCGACGAGAGCGCCGGCGAGCAGACCTTCACCAATCGCTACCGCCACCGCGACGGCGAGTGGCGCTCGCTGCTGTGGAGCGCGAGCCGCGACGGGGACACCTGGTACGCCGCCGCCAAGGACGTCACCGACCTCATGCAGCTCGAAAACCAGGCCAGTCAGGCCGGCCACGACCCCCTTACGCAGCTCCCCAACCGTTTGCTGCTGCTCGACCGCGCCAAGCAGGCCATCGCCCGTCTGGACCGCAGCGACGGCGTGGTGTCGATGCTGTTCATCGACCTCGACAAGTTCAAGGCCGTCAACGACACCCTCGGCCACGAGGTCGGCGACGAACTGCTGGTGGCGATCTCCAGCCGTCTCGCCGCACTGATGCGCGACAGCGACACGGTCGCCCGTCTCGGCGGCGACGAGTTCGTGATCCTGGCCGTGGACCTGGAGTCCGAAGCCGAAGCGGTGGCCCTCGGGGTGCGCGTGGTGGAGGCCATCGAACAGCCGGTCGCGCTCGCCTCCACCGAAGTCCCGATGGCGGGGAGTGTCGGCATCGCGGTCGCCAGCGACCCCGCCACGGACCCCGAAACGATGCTGCGCGAGGCCGACGTGGCGATGTACCGCGCCAAGGCCGCCGGCGGCCAGCGCCCCAAGGTCTTCGACGAGCGCATGCGCACCGAGCTGAGCGCGAACGTCCAGCTCGAGGTCGAGCTGCGCAACGCGCTGTCCCAGGACGAGCTGGCGCTCGTCTACCAGCCCATCCTCCCCCTGGCCGGCGGCCAGGCGATCGGCGCCGAGGCCCTGGTCCGCTGGCGCGCCCGCGACGTGGAGCTCGTGGACGACCAGGAGCTGCTCCCGTCAACCTTCCTGCCGCCCGCCGCGGAGAGCGAGCTGATCGTGCAGATCGGCTCCTGGGTGCTGCACTCCGCCTGTGCCCAGGCCGACCGCTGGCGGCGCAACGGCATTCCCCTTCCGGTCCACGTCAACGTGTCCCCCCGCGAGCTCACCGAGCTCGACCTCGCCGGCAGGATCGGCGAGGAACTGGCGCGCTTCCGGCTGCCCGGACAGGCGCTGTGCCTGGAGGTCAGCGAGGACTGCATCCAGCGCGACCCCGTGCGGGTGCGGGCATCGCTGCGCGAGGTCAAGCGCCTCGGTGTGCTGATCGCGCTGGACCGCTTCGGCTCCGGCAAGTACCCCCTTGGACTCCCCAGCGACCTCCCGCTGGACGTCGTCAAGCTCGACCAGGGCCTGGTCGCGAGCTTCCACACCAACATGGAGAAGCGGGCCATGTTCGCCGCCACCATCGCGCTCGCAAAGGAGGCGAACCTGCGGGCCATCGCCGTCGGCATCGAAACCCCCCGTCAGCTGGCCCTCGCCCGTGAGCTCGACTGTGCCATCGGCCAGGGCTTCCTGCTGCACAAGCCGGACGCACCGGAGCGTCTGCGCCTCAAGCGCACCGGGCGGAAGGTAACGTCCGCCGCTCCATGGCGGACCACGGTGCGGCTGGGCGGCTGAGCGAGCCGCCGAACGAGAATCCCATCATCGTCGAACAGAAGCGGGCGGCCGCGGCGGCGGCGGCCGAGCTGATCCGCGACGGCATGCGGGTCGGCCTCGGCTCCGGCAGCACCGTCGCCCAGCTGCTGCCCTTGATCGCAGAGCTGGACTGCCGCGAGCTGCGCTGCGTGGCCACCTCCCCCGCCACCGAAGCGGCGGCGAGCTCCCTGGGGCTGAGGCTCGAGCCCCTCGACTCGCTCGGAGAGCTCGACATCGCGATCGACGGCGCCGACCAGGTGGATCCAGCCGGCTGGCTCGTGAAGGGCGGCGGCGGCGCCCACACGCGCGAGAAGATCGTGGCCGCGGCCGCCGCGCGCTTCGTGGTGATCGCCTCCGCCGACAAGGTCGTACCGGCACTGCACGCTCCGGTGCCCGTCGAGCTGTTGGCCTTCGGCGTAGAGCACACGCTCGCCGCGCTGGCCCCCTGCCGGCTACGGGACGACGTCGTCAGCCCCGATGGAGGGCTGGTGGGCGACTACCTCGGCCCGCTCGAGGATCCCGCTGCCCTGGCCGCCCGCCTGAGCGCCACCGCCGGGGTCGTCGAGCACGGCCTGTTCGAGCCCGAGATGGTCAGCGAGGTGCTGATCGCCGAGGCGGGCGGGGTACGCCGCCAGGCAGGCGCCAAAAAATAACCGGCGAACCTGCCTAGAACTACAGCTAGCCGGCCACCTGGCCGATGGCATCGATCGCCTGCGGCTCCAGCGGCAGCGCGGCCAGCGCGGCGGCCACATCCACGGCGCCGTCGATGCTCGCCTCCGGAGCCTCCGTGAGCCACCTCACGAGCCACCTCGAGGCCCACCCGTCGTAGTCGTCGGGGCGCTGGGCCGCCACCAGCGGCAGGAACCGCAACGCCACCCCGAGCTCCAGTGGGCGATGACGATCTTCGGCCACTTCCCGGGCCAGCGCCACCGCCAGCTCCAGGTCCCCCCTCTGCAGCGCCGCCTCCAACTCCGCGGCCGGCCGGTACGGTCTCGGGTTCATACGAACGTATGTTCGCATACGGCGCGGGTGAGCGCTCGCTCGGCCCGCGTGCCCCGCTCGGGAGCCTGCCGGGGCTGCGCGTCCGCGCCGGGCCGCCTCCGCTCTGCCCGCGGCGCCTACTCGCCGCGCGCGGCCGCCCACCGGGCGGAGCCGCCGCGCGCAGCGCCGCCCGCGCTCAGCGCTTCGGGCAGGGCGACTTGTAGGTCGCCGTCACGACCTCCGGCACCGGCGGCACGGCGCCGCCTTCGTCGAAGGTCAGTTCGGTCTTGATCGGGAAGCCGCCCTTGGGGCACTTCTTGGGCACGCGGCCGTAGTAGACGGGCTTGCCGTGGACCTTGCGGGCGGAACCCGCCTTGACGCTGATCGACTCGACCGATGCGAACGGCGCGCCGGGGACGGTCGAGACCAGCGGCACCTGGGCCATCAGCTCCGGCCCGAAGCCGCCGGCTCCGCCGAGGTGGACGTAGTGGCCGCTGGAGAGGATTTCCAGCGACACGGGCGAGTGGCCGTTGGTGAAGAACTCGACCCCGCCGCCCGGGGCGTAGAAGGATTCAAGAGTGGCTCCCTCTTCGACCCGTTCGGAGCCGAAGGAGACGATCCCCTGGACTTTGCCCACGGGGCCCGCGGCGGAGCCGCGCGAGCATCCGGAGGGGCCGACCTGTTCGAGCGTCGTGAGCTTGCAGGTGGGGAAGCCGGAGGGGTGCAGGACGGTGCCCTTCGGCAGGTAGAAGTTCACGCCGATCAGCGGCGGCGGAAAGCCGCCGTATTCGGTACCGGAGATGCGGTATTCGGCCTGTACCGCGGCGCCCGCACCGAGGTGGTTGCCGGTGTGGGGGTAGCCCTTGATCGGCACCGGGACGGCTTTGAACCGGACGGTCGGCGCGGCCTCGGCGACGCTGGCCGCCGTTAGCGTTGCCAGCAGGCATCCGGCGAGGACGGTCGTTGCTCGGCGCATCTGGTCTCTCCTTCGTGGACAGGTCCGCCTCGATCCGGGTAGCTCCGGGGCTCTAGGCTCCGGCGACATCGAGATCCCCATTTTTGGGAGTTGCACCTTCTGAAACCCATCTCCAGGTCGAACGGCTCGCAGCGCAAGCCCGGGCCCACGCCGCACCGAAGCGCCGTGACCGCCGTTGAGGCGCCGGGCCCCGGGAGGACGGACCAACGAGCGCAACTCGGGCCCGCCGGGCGCGTTGCTAGGTGCTAGGTGCCGCAGGACACGCGGGTAACGGCTCGATGCTCGGATGGCGGACGCGCCGCAGCCGCGCACGCCCCTGCCGCCGGCGCGGATCCCGGCGTCGCCGGCGCGGACGCTCGTGCCCGGCTCGCGGGTGACCGCGTCCGCCGGGCAGGCTCGCTGCTGGCGTCGCTGACGGTGACCCTCGCGCTGCTCGGCGCCATCGCCCCCAGCTCGCCGGCGGCGGCTCCGCTCGGCTGGTCCTCGCCGCGGCTGTTCGACGAAGGCGGGGCCCCCACGGGGGTGTCCTGCGCCTCCGAAGGGCTGTGCGTGGCGGTGGACGCGTCGGGCAACGCGTTCGTGAGCTCGAATGCCGCCTCGCCGTCAGCCAAATGGAGCCTGCAGCACATCGACGCCGAACACGCCCTCAGCTCCGTCTCGTGCGCACCCTCGGGACTGTGCCTCGCGGGTGACCGCTCCGGACGGGTCTTCGCCAGCCCCAACCCGCTCGCCGGCGCCTCATCGTGGGCAGGACCCGCCGCAATCGGGAAAGGCGCCATCACGGGCGTCTCCTGTGCCTCGGCCTCCCTGTGTGCTGCGACCGACGCCGGCGGGGAAGTCCACGTCAGCACGAATCCCACCGCCGGCGCCGGCGGGTGGCAGTCCACCGCGCTGGAAGTCCACGGGTCCCCGTCGGGGATCTCTTGCGTGGAAAACCTGTGCGCAGCCGTCAGCGGCGCCGGCGACGTGGCCGTGAGCACCCACCCGGCCGGAGGGAGCTGGCGGGTGAGGCCGATCGACCCCTCACCTCCGACGACAGCGGTGACGTGCGCCGCCTCCACGAGCTGCCTGGCGGTGGACGAAGCCGGACAGGCCCTCGCCAGCGCCGACCCCGCCGAAGTGAACGCCACCTGGAGCGCGACCCCTGTTTCCCTGGCCGGCGCCCTCACGGGAGCGTCGTGTGCAACGAGCGGCCTGTGCGTGGCGGTGGGGGCCCATGGCGAAGCGCTCGTCTCCGACCAGAGCATCTCGCCGACGCCCGCCTGGGAAGGGTCGCTGTCACCCTCGGGAATCGCCCTCGCGGGCGTCTCGTGCCTGCCCGGGGGGTTGTGCGTGGCGGTGGACGGCATCGGACGGGCGCTCGTGGGGCTCGCCCCAGGGCCGAGTGCCACCGCCGCCAGCGCCGCGCAGATCGCCTCCAGCACGGCGACCCTGACGGGAACCGTGTCGGGCAACGACTCCTCCCCCCTCACGTGCCTGTTCGAATACGGCCCGAGCGCGAGCTACGGGCAGTCGGTGCCGTGCTCGGGGATACCGTCGGCCAACGGCGGAGCGCAGACGGTGAGCGCCCAGATCAGCGGGCTCTCCCCCAACGCCACCTACCACTTCCGCCTCTCCGCGGCGACGCCGCGCGGCTCGCAGTCGACCCCCGACGGGATCTTCACGACCAGCGTCTCGAGCGCCGTGGCGGTCGTCCACCCCCACCCGTCGATCAACGGCACGCCCGCCGTGGGACAGAAGCTCACCTGCCAGAGCGGTGTGTCGAGCACGACCGGAGTGCGCCTGGCGTATACGTGGCTGCGCGACCTGGTCCCGATCGCGGAAGCCACCTCCTCCACCTACACCCCCAAAGGCGTGGACAGCGGAGGCCACCTGCAATGCAAGGTCACCGCCACCAACGGCGGTGGCAGCGCCAGTGCCACCAGCTCCTTCGTGACGATCCCCGCGTCGCGCCCGCTTGTCTCGAGCGGCGAGACGGCCGTCGGACGGGCCAGCTGGCACAGCGGACGCGTGCACGTGCCGGTCCTCTGCTCACCCAGAGCCGAAGGTGCCTGTTCGCTGTCGATGCGCGCCACCGCGTCCGGCTCCGGGGGCGGATCGGCCACGCTCGGCCACGCCGCTGCCCGCCTCTCCCCCGGCCAGCACCAGACCCTGTCACTGGCCCTCGCCGGCAGCGGGCGGCGGTTGCTCGCCAGGCAGAAGCGGATCGCGGCCACGCTGACCGTCACGGGCACCGTGATCGGGGTGATCAGGGCCGCGCTCTCGAGCCAGACCGTGGTGCTGGTCTCGAGCGGGCACAAGGGGAAGAAGGCCTCCGTGGCCGCCGCGCAATGGTTCGCGGCGGAAGGCTCCACGCCGGGCGCATCGGCCCCGCCTTCCCGCCGCCGGCCGGCGGCGGACACCCGCCACAAGCCCCCGGCGCACGCCGCCACCCGCGCACGCAAGACCCGGGCCCGCACCGCGGGCGTGCTCGCCGCGACCCCCTACATGGGCTGGGACAGCTACTTCGCCCTCGGCGGGCACTTCAGCGAGTCGACGATCCTGATGCAGGCCAGCCGGCTGCTGTCGCTCGGGTTGGCCCGTGACGGGTACCGCTACGTGTGGATGGACGTGGGCTGGTGGCAGGGCGCCCGCAACGCCTCGGGGGCGATCACCCTCAGCCACTCCCAGTGGCCGCACGGGCTTCGCTGGCTGGCCGGCACGCTCCACGCCGCCGGCCTGCGCCTGGGCCTCTACACCGACGCCGGCCGCAACGGCTGCGGCGGCTCCGGGGAGGGCAGCTACGGCCACTACCAGCAGGACGCCGCCACGTTCGCCTCGTGGGGCATCGACGCGGTCAAGGTGGACTTCTGCGGGGGTGCGGAACTGCACCTCAACCCGGTCGCGGCGTACTCGGAAATCCACGCCGCAATGGCCGCCACGCCACCGCCCGATGCTGCTCAACATCTGCAACTTCCTGCAGCCCGAACAGTACGCCGAAGGCCAGCCCACGGTGGCCGAATCGGCCTTCGCCTCCTACAGCTACGGCCCGGGCGTGGCGAACAGCTGGCGGACCGACACCGACGTGGGCCGGCCCGGCAAAGTGCACTTCGAAGAAATGCTTCGCAACGTCGACGCCGACGCGGCCCAGCCCGACGCCGCCGGCCCCGGCCACTGGAACGACCCCGACTACCTCGGCCCCGACCAGGGGATGTCGGCGACCCAGTTCCGCACTCAGTTCTCGATGTGGTCGATCCTCGCCGCCCCGCTGATGATCAGCGACGACCTCACGCACATCTCCAGGGCAAGCCTCGCGACCGTGTCGAAGCCGGCCGTGCTGGCGGTCGACCAGGACCACGCCGGCGTCCAGGGGAGGCTCATCTCCACCACAGGGTCGGGCCAGGCCTGGGCCAAGCCGCTGGCGGACGGCTCGGTGGCGGTCGCGCTCCTGAACCGGGGTCACAAATCGCTGAAGATCGCCACCACCGCGGCAGCGGTGGGGCTGCCGGGAGTGCCCCGCTACTCGGTGCAGAACCTGTGGAGCGGCGCTGTGCGCTCCAGCACCGGAGCCGTGGCCGCCTCGGTTCCGGCCCAGGCGACCGTGCTGCTGCGGGTCGGGATCGAATAGCCATCGCCGGGGCGCCCGGGGGGCGGCTTCCGCCGCGCCCGCGCGTAGCTTTGGCGGCCTGGCGAGCATCGACGATCCGGTCTTCGACGAGCCCCGCGAGCACCCAGGCTTTCGCTGTCTGCGGGCACGCGTCGGGCGCCAGGCGGGGTGCGAGCGGCTGGGGCTCAGCCTGTGGGAGATCCCGCCCGGCGAGGCCGCCTACCCGTACCACTTCCATCTCACCGAGGAGGAGCTCCTGGTCGTCCTCAGCGGCCGGCCGAGCCTGCGTACGCCGGCGGGCTGGCGCGAGCTCGAGCAGGGCGAGGTCGTGGCCTTCCTGCGTGGAGAGCCCGGCGGGCACCAGCTCGTCAACCGCACCCCGGAGATCGTCCGCTTCCTCGCCTTCAGCACCAGCGGTGAGCCCGACGTCGTGATGTACCCGGACTCGGGCAAGGTGGGCGCCTTCGAGCGTCTCCCCGAGGGCGGCGGGCTGCGCACGATGTTCCGCCTCGCCGACACGGTCGACTACTACGACGGAGAGCAGCCTCCGAGCGACGCGTGAGGGCCGCTGCAGCGGCGGGGCCCGGCCGCTGTGCGCACGGAGCCCGGCCCGTGGCGCGGGGTCTGTGCGTTATGCCCGGGGCCGCAGCGGGTAGCAGAGCGAGCAACGACTGCTGACGATCAAGGGGCGAAGTCACCGGATCTTCACGTGCGGGGGGACCGATGCGGGCATCACGCTCGCAGCCGGCGCCGTGGGGGCGGTTTGGCCGAAGGTGCCCTTCCTCGAGACACAAGGAGCCAGTGCGAGCATGCCCAATCCCGATGAACGGCTGAACCAGAGCGGCTTGACACGCCGCGCGCTGCTGCGCCGCGGCGGCGAGCTGGCGGCGACCACCGCGGCCCTCAGCGGGGGCGGCTCGGCGTGGCGGGCGGCGGCCGCGCTCGCGGCCAGGCAGCGCGTCCCCGACAGCCTGCCCAACCCGAAGCTGCCGGCCGGGACGGTCAACGAAGGACTCCCGTTCGATCACATCGTGGTCGTGATGATGGAGAACCACTCCTTCGACAACCTCCTCGGCGCGCTGCCGATCTCCGGCCACAGGCGAGCCGACGGCCTGAAGTTCAACCGCCACGGCGAAGCCCGCAACAGCAACCCGGGACCGAACGGCGAAGGGATCGTCAAGTCGTTCCCGCTCCCCACGACGGCGCAGGCCCCGAGCGTCGACCAGAGCTGGAACGCGACCCACACCCAGATCGACGGCGGCAGGATGGACGGCTTCCCGCGTTCGGTCGGCTGCGACGAGCCGATGGGCTACTGGACCGAAGACGTGCTGCCGTTCGCCTACTCGTTCGCCCGCACCTTCACGATCGCCAACCGCTGGTTCTGCTCGGCGCCCTGCCAGACCTATCCCAACCGGCGCTTCCTGATGGCGGGCACCGCCTACGGCAACATCGCCACCGACAACGAAAGCCTGTTGGATCCGCCACCCCCGAACGGCACCATCTTCGACCGCCTGCAGGCCTACGGCGTCAGCTGGCGCAACTACTTCACCGACCTCCCGCAGACGGGAATCATCCCCTCGGTGATCGAGAAATACCCGACCAACATCACCCCGATCGCCCAGTTCTTCAGCCGACTGCGCGGCGGGCACGCTGCCGTCGGTCAGCTTCGTGGACCCCGAGTTCGGGGCGCTCACGGACATCGGTGCGCCGCTGGCGGCGCTGCCGCAGCTCGGCACCGATCGCCGAGAAGCTCGACACCACCGGCGGCGACGAGGAGTCAGAACAGGACATGTCCTACGGCGAGTACTGGGCCTACCAGGCCGTCAGCGCCGTGCTGAAGTCCCCGGCCTGGCCGCGGACGCTGCTGATCTACACCTACGACGAGCACGGCGGCTACTACGACCACGTGCCACCGCCGGCGGCGATCGCGCCCGACTCGATCCCGCCCGCGCTCGGCCCGGAAGACGTTCCAGGGCGGCTACGACATCTACGGCCCGCGGGTGCCCGGCATCGTCGCCTCGCCCTACTCCAAGCCCGGCGGGGTCACCAACACCACCTACGACCACACCTCCGTGCTGGCCACGATCGAGGCCAAGTGGAACCTGCCCGCGCTCACCTACCGTGACGCCAACGCCAAGACGGTGGCCGGATTCCTCGACCTCAAGGGGCCGCCGCAGATGCTCGAGCCGCCGGCCCTGACCGAACCGCCCGTGCCCACCGAAGCCCTCACGAGCAGCTGAGGGCGCGGCCATGAACGCATTCAGGAGACTCCTCGGCAGGAGCGGCGCCCGCGCCGGCATGGCGGTCGCCGCGCTCGCGCTGACTCTGATCGCACTCGCCGGCGCCTACACGGCGAGCGGCACCTCGCCAAATCCCAGCTCGGCGGCGGCGTCGCGACCGGCACCGGCCGCGCCTGCGGCCAGGACGCGACCCTTCAAGCTCCCGCGCGTGCGCCACGTGTTCGTGATCGTGCTCGAGAACCAGAACTACGCCGGCACCTTCGGCGAACCCTCAGCCGACCCGTATCTCGCCGGCACGCTGCCCGCACAGGGTGCGCTGCTGCAGGACTACTACGGCACCGGCCACGAGAGCAACGACAACTACGTCTCGCTCGTCTCCGGTCAGCCGCCCAACCCGGACAACCAGGGCGACTGCCAGGACTTCGGCGAATTCCCGCTCTCCCAGATCAACTCCGAAGGGGTCGAGCAGGGAGCCGGCTGCGTGTACCCCGAAGCGGTCCAGAACATCGGCACCCAGCTGACGGGCGCCAAACGGACGTGGAAGGCATACATGCAGGACATGGGCAACGACCCCAACCGCGAGACCGCGGCCTGCGGACACCCGGGTCTCGGCGAACAGGACCACACCCAGGAAGCGGTCGAAGGCGACGGCTACGCCACCCGCCACGACCCGTTCGTGTACTTCAAGTCGGTGATCGCCAACCAGAGCTACTGCGACGCGCACGTGGTCGCGCTGGGCTCCCCCAGCGGCACGATGCCGGCGGCCTCGCTGCACGGTGAGACAGGCCTCGCAACCGACCTCAAGAGAACATCCAAGACGCCCGCCTTCTCGTTCATCACCCCGAACCTGTGCGAAGACGGTCACGATTTTCCATGTAAGAACCAGTCGGGCGGCGCCTCCGCGCTGGCCGACATCGACGGCTTCCTGGAAACCTGGGTGCCGCTGATCACGGGCTCCCCCGCCTTCAAGAAGAACGGTCTGCTCGAGATCACCTTCGACGAGTCCGACGGCCCCCAGTCCGACGCCTCATCCTGCTGTGAAGAGAAGGCCGGTCCCGTCCTCTCCGGAGCCCGGCATCACGGGACCCGGCGGCGGGCGCGTCGGCGCCGTCCTGATCTCGCCCTTCATCAAACCGGGCACCGTCAGCACGACCCCGTACAACCACTACTCCTCGCTGGCGAGCTTCGAGCAGCTGTTCGGGCTGCGCGCGCCTGGCCGACGCCGCGAGCGTCCCCGCCACCTTCGGCGCGGACGTGTTCACTTCGGCGAAGCCGTAGTCCGCCGCGATTCGCGGCCGGGGGACAATGTTCCTCCCGTACGATGCCGACCATGGTTGGCTGCAGGCGGTCGCTGTGGACGGGGTGTTGGGCCGTGTGTGTTGTTGCCCTGCTCGCCTGCGCCCACAGCGTGCCGGCGGCGACCTACGTAGGCTTCTCTGATCCGCACGAAGTCATGTTGCCCGGCTATGCGGGCAACGCGATGGAGCCGGAGATCTCGCCGGACGGCAACTACCTGCTGTTCAACACCTCGAACGTGTCGGCGAACATCCCGGCGCTCCAGATCGCTGCCCGCTCCGGTCCGGACAGCTTCGAATACGACGGCCCGCTCGCCGGCGAAGCAGTCAACGAACCCGGGCAGCTCTCCGCAACGCCCAGCGTCGACCGCGAAGGCAACCTCTATTTCGTCTCGTCTCGGACCTACGTGGGTACTCTCGCCACCGTCTACGCGGCGCGGTTCGCCGCGGGCTCAGCGACCGGCGTGCACGCAGTGCCCGGGGTCGCCGCAGAATCCCCTGGCTACGTAGATTTCGACGTCGCTGTGAGTCCGGACGGTCGCTCGCTGTTCGTGAGCGTCGGCGACTTCCGGTCGGGCACGGTGTCGGCCGCCCATATCACCCTCTATGAGCGCTCGCCGACGGGCTTTACTCCTGATCCGGCCGGCAAACGGCTGCTGCACGCGGTCAACAAGGCGGGCGCGCTCGACTATGCCGCCGCGGTCTCCCCCGACGGACTCGAACTGTTCTTCACGCGGGCAGTCCCAGCCAGAGGCGCGAAGGGTCTTCCTGCTGTGTACCGCGCATCGCGTGCCCGCCTGGGAAAGCCGTTTGGTCACGTCCAGCGCGTCGCCGCAATCTCCGGCTTCGCCGAGGCGCCGTCCTTGAGCGACGACGGCCAGACTCTCTACTACCACGAGCTCCTCGGCGGAACCTTCCGGATCATGGCTGTGACCCGCACATCCGGGTAAGCCGGAGGTGACCGGCCCTAATCTGCGGGGCTTCTCAGGAGCGGGGGACCCAGGAATCGAACCTGGCGTTGCGGTTTTGGAGACCACCGTGTTACCGATACACCAGTCCCCCGGGGGGAAGGGCATTGTACGGCGCGGGCCCCTCGCTCTCGGCTCCTGGGCGACCGAGCCACCCCCGATGGGCGCTGGGGCGATCCGCCGCTCCGCGCTCTGCCGCTAGAGAGCGCCCGGTGACGCGCCGGGGCGTGCCCGAAGCCGGTGTGCCCGTGCCCGTAGCGCGGGGGCCGTGCCCGGACCCGCGGCTCGCGGACCATCCCAGACGGACCCATCCCGTGTGCCCTACCCTGGCAAGGAGCATGCCGCAGACCCCGGAGCAGGCCATCATCCTCGACGTCTGGACGGTGCCCGAGGAGGACCGGGACGAGTTCATGGGGGCGATCGTCGAGATGTTCGAACGCCTGCGAGAGATGGACGGCTTCATCGAGGGCCAGATCCTCAGAGGGGCCAACCCATCCCTGTTTGCGACCTACGCGCGCATGAGATCAGCGCCCGAGCGCGACGCCGCCCTGATCGACTCCGGATTGCAGGCCATGATGCGCAGGGTGCGGGGGATCGCCGAACCCAAACCCCACTCCTACACGGTCGCGCAAGCCTTCAAGCCGCCCGTGCACTAGCCGATCCTGTAGCGCTCGAGCGCCCGCCGCCTGGCGTCGGCATGGTCCACGATCGGCTTCGGATAGTCGGTCCCCAGCACGCAGCCCACCTCGCGCTGCACACGCGCCGGCATGGTCCACGGCTCGCGGATGTAGTCGTCGGGGACGTGTTTCAGCTCGGGAACGTAGCGGCGGACGTAGCTTCCGTCAGGGTCGTGCGCCTCCATCTGGCGCGTCGGGTTGTAGATCCGGCGATAGGCCGGCTGGGGATCGGTCCCGACCGAGGCGATCCACTGCCAATTCCCGTTGTTGTTGGCCTCGTCCCCGTCAACCAGCAGGCGCATGAAATGGCGCTCCCCCCAGCGCCAGTCGATGCCGAGGTCCTTTGTCAGGAATGACCCGACCACGAGTCGCGCGCGGTTGTGCATCCAGCCTTCGCGCCGCAGCTGGCGCATGCCCGCGTCGACGAGCGGGTACCCGGTGCGCCCCTCACACCACGCCACGAACCGCCGCTCGGCGTGACTCCACTTGATCTTTCCGCGGTAGCGCGGCTGGAACTCTGAGGTGGCGTTGCGGGGAAAATGGAGCAGCACGTGGTGGTGGAAGTCGCGCCAGCAGAGCTGGCGGCGGAAGGCGGCGGACCCGCCGTCGGACCCCAGCCGGTGCTCGACCTCGCGTGCGGAGACGGAGCCGAAGTGCAGGTAGGGCGACAGCCGCGAAGTGGAGTTGCTGCAGAGCGCGTCACGGTTCTCACCGTACCCGGCGACGTCGCGCGCGAGGAACCGCTCGAGCCGCTTGCGCCCCTCGTGCTCTCCTCCCTTGGGGGGTTCGTCCACCTCCTGCTCGAGGCCGAGCGAGGCAAGGGATGGGATCTCGCCTCGTGGCGAGGCCCGACGGAAGCGCGGGCAGTTGGCGCGGCGCGCCCAGCACTTCGCGCCGGCCCTCCCTCTCCCACGAACGGTGGAACGCGGAGAAGACCGTGTAGGGCTTGCCCGCCTGTGTTCGCGGTGCGCCGACGTTGTCGATCGCGCTGAGGCCGGGGTGGCCATGAAGCGCGAGCCCGGCGGCATCGAGCACCTTCCGCACGCGCTCCCCGCGCTGTCGCGCGAAGGGGCTTATGTCCGCGGTGAAGTGGAGCTCCTCGGCCCCGATCTCCTCTGCGAGCACTGCGAGCTCGCGCTCAGGGGGGCCGTGGCGAACGACGAGGCCGCTGCCGCGCTCTGCGCAGCGACCCGTCGAGGTCGGCCAGGCATTCGAGCAGGAACTGCGTCCGTGGGCCGGACGCGTGGCGGCCGTGGAGCAGGCGGTCATCGAGGCAGAAGACGGGCACGACGTGGTTGTGGGCGTCCAGCGCCGCCCGCAGCGCTGGGTGCTCGTGCAGGCGCAGGTCGCGCCGGAACCAGACGATCGCACTCACGTACCGGCTGGCTCTGGTTGGAGTCGTTCTGCCACCGCCCGCTCGCGGTAGTCGAAAACCCGCTTGAGATCGCGCTTGACAAACGCCGCATGAGCGGCCTGCCCGAGCAGGCCCAGCGGCATCGCGTAGCGGACGCGGTCGCCGATCACGACCGCGTGCTCGCCGTCGCGCTCAAAGGTGTGCGTGTGCTCCCAGAGCGCGTACGGGCCGCGCACCTGGACGTCGATGAAGCGCAGGGGCGGCTCCCAGACCGCGATCCGCGTGCGCCAGCGGACGGGTACGCCATGCAGCTTCAGGCGGTAGTCGATCAGTGCGCCGGGGCGCATCTCGATAGGCCCCGGCGTGATCACCTCGAAACCCATCCAGGGCGGCGTGATCACCGCGAGGTTGCGTGCTTGGGCGTAGAACTCGAATGCCCGCTGGACCGGCAGCTCGAGCCGCTGTCTGCGCTCGAGTACGTAAACACGTCTGCCGCTCACGAAGCGAGCTGCTCGGCTCGGAGTGTCTTGCGCATACCCGCGAGGGCGCGATCGCCGACCCGCTTGAAAGCGAGCGCGAGCAGCGGGTCGGCGAGCTTGAACGGACCCTTCAGCGCGAGGTCCGCGTCGTAGGTGATTCGTGTGCCGCCGTCCGACGGCTCGAAGGTGATCCGGTCCAGCGAGACGACGCTCGAGTTCTCGCCGCGAAAGGTGACCGCGCTCGGCGGGTCGTACTCGACGATGCTGTAGGTGAGCGTTGTCTTGCGGTGCAGGAAGTCCGCCACGAGCCGAAACTCGCTCCCCTCTGCGACCGGCGCGTCGCCGAGCTGCTCGGCTTCGACGACCCCCGGATCCCACTCCGCGGTCGTCGAAAAGTCGCTGAGGTAGGCGAACACCTCGCCTGGGGGATGGGGCGTGTCGACTGATGCCTTGTAGCGGGCCATCGGGTTCTCCTTATCTGTTTGAGTTGGTTGTGGTCGGAATCTCGTGCCAGCCGCTGAGACGCTCGCACTCGGCCCAGAGCCGGTCGCGGTCCGCGGCGCTCTCCCTGGTCCACGGCACGCGATGGGTCGGGCGTTCTCGGCGGTCATGCCAGAAGCCGCCGGAGCAGCGTGCCGGCTCGGGAGCGGCGCCCAGCCAGACGATCGTGTCGGCGCCCTCCTGCGGCGTGCGCAGCAGCCTCCTTGTCGCGCCGTAGAAGCGTGGCAGCGAGGACTCGAGTCCCGGGGTGTCCGCCCAGCCGGGATGCATCGCGTGAGCCACGCACCCCGCTGCCCTCGAGCCGCTCCGCCCACTGCTCGGTCAGGATCACCTGGGCGCGCTTGGTGCGGGCGTAGGCGGTGGCGCCGTCGAACTCCCCGTGGGCGCTCTGCAGGTCCTCGACGTGGATCCGTTGGGTGTACATGCCGCCTGAGGACACGTTGACTATGCGAGCGGGCGCGCTCTTCCTCGAGCAGCGGGGTCAGCAGGTTCGTCAACAGGAACGGTCCGAGGACGTTGGTGGCGAATGTCAGCTCGATGCCGTCGACCGAGAGCGTCCGCTCGCCGAGCAGCGCGCCCGCGTTGTTGACGAGCACATCCAGGCGTGGCACTTCGCCGCTGAAGCGCTCGGCGAACTTCCGCACGGCTTTGAGGTCACTGAGGTCGCAGAGGCCGACTTGAACATCGCGATTGCCCGACCGTGCCACGAGTCTCCGCGCGAGCACGCTCACCGCGCTCCTCGCTGCGGGCGAGCAGCCAGACGGTGGCACCGAGGCGCGCGAAGCCCTCGGCTGCAGCGAGCCCGAGCCCGGAGGTCGCACCGGTGACGAGCACTACCCTCCCGTCCAGCGCCGGCAGGTCGGCGGGGCTCCACGTGCGCCTGCGGACTCGATAGCCGACGCTCGTGTAGCCCGCAACCACGGTGCGGTCGAGGATCGTGTCGAGCAGCGAGTTGATCACGCGGTTCGTCCTGGGCAATCGAGCCGCTCGCACGGCGCGCTTGGCGCATCGGCACGCCGTGTCGGCTTGCTCGCCTCGGCTAGGTTTGTGTTCCCGTGCACGTCCTCGTCACAGGCGCCAGCGGCTTCATCGGCGGGCGTCTCGCCCGCCGACTTGGCGAGCGCGGCGATGAGGTGCGCTGCCTGGTCCGCGACCGCGACGGCATTCGTGCGCGCGGGCTGCTCGGGGAGGGCTTCGAGGTCCACGTGGGGGACGTTCTCCGTCCCGAGTCGCTCTCGGGCGCCGGCCGCGGTGTCGATGTCGCCTACTACCTGGTGCACTCGATGGGCCGGGGCGGCAACGCCTCGGACTTCGCAGAGCGCGAGCGACGAGCGGCCGAGGGATTCGGGCGCATGGCCAAGCAGGAGGGCATTGGCCGCGTCATATACCTCGGTGGCCTCGGCGACAATCCTCGCTCCGAGCACCTGCGAAGCCGCCACGAGACCGCCAGACAGCTCGAGGCGCACGGCCCGCCGCTGACCTACTTCCGCGCCGGGATGGTCGTCGGCAGCGAAAGCGAGTCCTATCGCACGCTTGCGATACCTGGTCGAGCGTCTGCCCGCGATGATCGCTCCCGCCTGGCTCGCGACCAGAACCCAGCCGATCGGAATCGATGACGTCCTGAGCTACCTCTCGCAGGCGCCTCACCTCGAGGCCTCGACCGGCCGTGAGCTGCAGATCGGAGGCCCGGACGTTCTCACCTACGGTGAAATGCTCGACGTGATGGCGCTCACCCTCGGCAAACGTCCGCGCCCGAAGATCCCGGTGCCGTTCCTGACACCGTGGCTGTCCTCGCTCTGGATCGGTCTCGTGACACCGGTCGACGCGGGTGTCGCGCGCCCACTGATCGAGGGGCTCAGCACCGAGACGGTCGTGACCGACGACTCCGCCCGCCGGCTCTTTGACATCGAGCCCGCTCCGTTCGAGGTCACGCTGCGCCAGGCGCTCGCCGAGGACAAGCGTGTCCCACCGCTGACACTAGGGGCTCCCGACCGCACGCGGGACCGCTCACGCTGCAACGCGGGCCGCCTCGCCAATCGCATCTCCTCCGAGCAACTCAACGCCGCATCGCTTGGGCGAGCGCCGAGGTGGCGCCTGCGCCGCCTATGCACACGCGCACTCGACTCCCGAGAACGGCTGATTTCCTCGCTGGCGTCGAGAAACCGCTGCTGGCTGATCGCGGAGAGCACCACCATGCTCGGCAAGAGCTCCCCAAGGGCGTCGGTGATCTCGCACAGAGGCGTGTCTGCGCCGAGGTAGGTGATCCGCCAGCCGTGCTCCCTCAGGGCGAGCCCGAAGCAGAGCAGGCCAAACTCGTGTCGCTCGCCGGGCGGACACGCGAGCACGGCGCGCGGGCCCACGCCGTTCCCCCAGCCCTGAGTCAGCGCGCGCAGCCGCCCGCCGAGCACGTTGCTCGCGAAGTGCTCGTGGGCGATGCTCGTTTCCGCTGCCGCCCAACGCTCACCGAGCTGGTGCAGAAACGGGAGGATCACCTCCGAGAGCGCGTATGGGAGCGCGAAAGCTCTGAACAGCTGGTCGAGCGCCGACTGGGCCATTGGCTCGTCGAGCGCCTCGATGCCGTGCGCGAGCGCCGTCTGGATCTCGGCGAAGCTCGCCGAACCCTCGCGCGAGGCCGATTCCTCGCCCGACCCTGGCGAGTCGGGCGGCCTCCGAGGCGGACAGCCCGGCGGCGATGTGCTTGCGCATGAGATGCACGCGCCGCTCGTCCTCCTCGGAGAAGAGACGAAGCCCGCCTGCGGTGCGGTCAGGGCGCAGGAGCCCGTAGCGCGTCTCCCAGGCGCGCAGCAGTTCGGGGCTCACACCAACGCGTCTGCTGAGCTCGCCAATACGGAGTCGTGGACCGTCGGTCACAACTGGAGTCTACCGAACTTCTACCGAATCTCTACAAAAGCTGTACACTGAACCCCGATGACGCCGAAAGCCATCAAGGGAGCAGGGCGACGGCAGGTTGCGCGCGCCCAGCGCTGGGCTCTGTTCATCGCCGCTGATCCTCGGTGCGCTGCGACCCGTATAGGTTGGGCATGAGGGTCGCGATCATCGGCGCAGGAGTCTCCGGGCTCGTGTGCGCGCACCGGCTGCACTCCGAGCACGATGTCGTTCTGTTCGAGGCGAGCGATCGGGCCGGCGGGCACGCCAACACGGTGCGCGTCGAGACCGAGGCCGGGGTCTATGACCTCGACACGGGCTTCATCGTCTTCAACGACCGCAACTACCCGAACTTCGAACGGCTGCTGGACGAGCTCGACGTGGAGACGCAGGCCTCCCTGATGAGCTTCGGGGTGAGCGACGGGGGCGACTTCGAGTACAACGGGGCATCGCCGAACGGGCTGTTCGCGAGCCGCGGCCAGATGGTCAGGCCCTCATTTCACCGGATGATCGCGGATCTCGTCCGCTTCAACCGCGACGCTCGCGAGCTGCTCGCCTCCGAGAAGGATCCGTCGCTGCGCGAGTGGCTGGCTGTCGGGGGGTATTCGCGTGCCTTCGTGGAACGGCTGATAGTGCCCCAGGCGGCGGCGGTGTGGTCCGCAGATCCGGCGCAGATGTGGTCGTTTCCCGCGCGCTTCCTGGTCGAGTTCTTCGACAACCACGGAATGCTCGGATTCCGTGAGCGTCCGCGTTGGCGAACGATCACCGGAGGGTCGCGCAGATATGTCGAGGCGCTCACGCGGCCCTGGCGCGACCGTCTCAGGCTCTCGACACCGGTGACGGAGATCACTCGCCATCCGGACCACGTCGCTGTGTCATCCCGCGAATGTGAGTCAGAGCGCTTCGACGCGGTGGTGATCGCGACGCACTCCGACCAGGCCCTCGCGCTGCTGGGCGACCCCAGCGAGCGCGAGCGCGAGCTGCTTGGTGCGATTCCCTACCAGAGCAACGAGGCGGTGCTGCATACCGATCGCTCGCTGCTCCCGCGGCGCCGGCGCGCGTGGGCGAGCTGGAACTACCACCTCGACGCAGGCGTGGCGGGACGCTGCACGGTGACCTACCACATGAACCGCTTGCAGTCACTGCGGGCCGACCGCGAGTTCTGCGTCACCCTCAACCGCACCGCCGCCATCGACCCAGAGCGGATCATCCGCACGATCCAGTACGCGCACCCTGTCTACACGCCCGCGGGCGTCGCGGCGCAGTCACGCCACCACGAGATCAGCGGACGCAATCGCACGCACTACTGCGGCGCCTACTGGGGATGGGGCTTCCACGAGGACGGCGCCAAGAGCGCGCTGCGGGTCGTGCGCGAGATCGGCGCCCGGCGAATGGAGGCGGTGGGGGCGTGAAGGCCAGCGCGATCTACGAGGGCACGATCCGCCACCGGCGCTTTGCGGTGCGCAGCCACGAGTTCAGCCACCGCGTGGCGCTCGCGTACCTCGACCTGGAGGAGCTCGACGGCCTGCTCGGCGGACGGCTTGTCGCCGACCGTCCGGGCCTCATTCGCTTCCGCCGATGCGACTACCTCGGCGATCCCTCCGTTGGGCTCGCAGATGCGGTGCGCATGCAGGTGGAGCGCCGGACGGGCTGGCTGCCGACGGGGCCCGTCCGCCTGCTCACGCAGCTGCGCACGTTCGGGCACTGCTTCAACCCCGTCAGCTTCTACTACTGCTTCACGCCCGAGGACCAACTCGAGGCGGTCGTGGCAGAGGTGACCAGCACGCCGTGGGGAGAGCGCCACGCCTACGTACTCGCGAGAACCGATGAAGGACCCGTTCTCACGGGGAGCTTTGAGAAGAAGCTGCACGTGTCCCCGTTCATGGCGATGGAGCAGCGCTACCTATGGCGTGTCGCCGCGCCCGGCCCGACGCTGTCGGTTCACATCGAGAGCCACGAGCGCGAGCGACCTGCCTTCGACGCGACGCTGGCGCTGCGTCGTGCCCCGTTCACGCGCGGCGGTCTCGTCCGCGTCACGGCGCGCTACCCGGCTCGCAACGTTGCGCGTGCTGGCGCTCATCTACGGCCATGCGCTTGCGCTGAAGCTCAAGGGCGTGCCACTCCACCCCCGTCCGCAGGTGCCGGCATGACCGCTCGGGCAGCGCATGGCGCGCCGCATCGTGCTGGGCCTGCTGGCACATCTCCGCGACGGCCAGCTGACAATCGTCGAGGGCCAGCAGCGGCTTACGCTGGGTCACGGCAGCCCGCAGGCGACGGTGGAGGTTCGCTCGCCACGGGTCTGGCCGCTGCTGCTACACGGAAGTCGCGGGATGGCCGAGGCCTACATGGAGGGACTGTGGGCGGCCCCCGATCTGACCGCAGTCGTGCGGGTGGCCGCACGCAACGTCACAGGCCTGGACGAGTGGCGTCGCCGGCTGGCGCCGGCGCGGATACCGCTCCAGACGGTGCGCGGCATCCGGGCACGCAACACGCGCGTGCGCAGTCGGCGCAGCATCGCGGCTCACTACGACCTCGGGAACGAGTTCTTCGCGCTGATGCTCGACGAGACGATGATGTACTCCTCCGCGTACTTCCCGCGCCGAGGGATGACGCTCGCGGAGGCCTCGAGAGCCAAGCTCGAGCTGGTTTGTCAGCAGCTCGACCTTCGGTCCGACGACCACGTGCTGGAGATCGGCACGGGATGGGGCGGCTTTGCCGTGCACGCGGCGAGAACGCGGGGCTGTCGGGTCACGACCACCACGATCTCTCGCGAGCAGTACGAGTACGCCCGAGCGCAGGTGCGCGCGGCCGGGGTCGCCGATCGAGTCACGGTGCTGTGCGAGGACTATCGCGATCTGCGCGGGAGCTACGACAAGCTCGTCTCGATCGAGATGATCGAGGCCGTCGGGTGGCGCGACTTCGACACGTTCTTCGAGCGCTGCTCGAGCCTGCTCGCGGATGACGGGAGCATGCTGCTGCAGGCGATCGTCATCGATGACCGCGCCTACGCGGTAGAGAAGGCCTCGCGGAGCTTCATTCGAACGCACATCTTTCCCAACGGCTGCCTGCCCTCGCTCGAGGTGATCGCACGCTGCGTCGCCCGGCATACGGACCTGCGTACCGTCGGACTCAAGGACCTCACGCCACATTACGCCGAGACGCTGCGGCGCTGGCGCGCGAACTTCGAGGCCGCCGGCACGCGGCTGGAAGATCTGGGCTACGACGAGCGCTTTCGACGGCTCTGGCGGATGTATCTCGCCTACTGCGAGGCTGGCTTTGTCGAGCGGCGGATCGGCGTTGTGCAGACGCATCTGGCAAAGCCTCAATGGCGCGAACACGCCGGCCTCACGAAGGCGGGTGAGACGCGGCTGGCGCTGGCGTCCTAGTTGCTCGAGACGCCGAAGACCGGTTCAACGGGGGTCACGTCGCGACGCGTTAGATACCCGTCAGCCATTCGAACCCGATGGGGACGTTCGTCGACCCGGCGGTCGTCGCCGAGGCCGCCGCCGAGGGCGCGGGCGCGGACCTGTCAGAGATCCACGAGCGCGCAAAGGCGAAGGAGTTCTCGCCCGAGGCGGCCCCCGCCGAGATCCGCTACGCGGAGTGATCGAGGCGCCTGCTCACTTTTGACGACGGCAGTTGCCCGCAGGCCGGGATCCTGGTGCACTGCTCGAGTACGGCGCCCACGCTCCGCCGCGGATGCGGGCGGAGGGACTCGAACCCCCAAGGGCGTAAGCCCACCGGCTCCTAAGGCCGGCGTGTCTACCAGTTCCACCACGCCCGCGTGAGAGCCGAGCCTAGCCTGTATCTTCAGGTACTGATGCCGACCGTGATGCGCGACGAAGAGCCCGACGAGGGCGTCATCATCACCCACCCCAACCGGGACAAGCCCGCGGTGCAGGCCACCCGGGCGACGGTGATCCTGCTGTTCCTCGTCAGCGCCGCGATGGTCCTGATCGTGACGATCGGCGGGTGGAACGTGCTCGAGGGCGCCAAGCCCATCCAGATCGCCTACATCCTCGTCTACCTCGTCCTGGCCTTCTTCGCCGCGCGCTGGAACCGGGGCGTGCTGCCGGTCGGCGCCGGGCTTGCGGTGCTGCTGGGGATCTTCGCGCTGGTGGCGGCCCCGTCCTGGTTCCAGCGCGACTCGTTCGGCTTTGAACAGCCCTCCATCAATTCGAACCTGCTCGGGGTGATCACGCTCTTGATCGCCCCCGTCCAGGTCCTGCTGGTGGCGTTTGCGATGCGCGGGTTCAACCAGGGCTGGAACGTGGAGCTCGAGCGCCGCGAGGTGCCCCCGGGCGCCGACCCCTACGCCCCCGCTGCACCGCATCCGGCCTGAGGACACCGCGGCGGCCCCAGGTATGCTCGCCTCGGCGGCCGTACCGGCGGCGGTGGCGGAACGGTAGACGCGAGGCCCTCAAAAGGCCTTGTCCGACAGGGCGTGTGGGTTCGAATCCCACCCGCCGCATCAGCCGCCTGCGACGGGCTCAGGGTCCGCCGGCCAACTCGAGCAGCGCCGGCGCCAGCTCCTTGGGCGCCGCCAGGATCCCCCAGGGCAGGTTCTCGTGCACGGGCAGGTCGAGCACGCTGATGCCCGCCCGTTCGCAGACCAGAGCCCCCGCCGCGACGTCCCATTGCTTGACCGCCCGCTCGAAGTAGGCGTCGTAGCGGCCGAGGGCCGTCCACGCCAGGTCCAGGGCGGCGCTGCCGAAACGTCGGATGTCACGGACCCGGGGGATCACCCGCTCGAGCACCTTCGCCTGGGCCGCCCTCACCTCGGCGCTGTAGGAGAGGCCCGTGGCCACCATCGCGCTCGACAGCTCGACCTTCCCGAGGTGCCGGGGGGCGGCGCCAAGCACCCGCTCCCCGCCGTCGGTCAGCAGCAGAGCCGGCCCATCCCTGGTGGCGGTGAACAGCTCCCGGCGGTTGGGGTCGAAGATCGCCCCGGCGATCGTCCCCGCCGTATCGGTGACGGCCACGCTCACGCACCACTGCGGGATCCCGAAGAGGAAGTTGATCGTGCCGTCCAGCGGGTCCACGACCCAGCTCAGCCCGCTCGAGCCCGGGTCGCTGCTCCCCTCCTCCCCCACGAAGCCGTCCTGGGGGCGTCGTTCGCGCAGCAGTTGCCGGATCGCGCGCTCGGCGGCGAGGTCCGCCTCGCTCACCAGGTCCGTGGGCGTGCTCTTGGATCTGACCTCGGCCTCCGCACCCGTGGAGACACGCTCCAGCAACAGCTCCCCGGCCCCCCGGGCCGCCTCCTGCGCGAGCTTCGCCAGCTCGGAGGGGTCGCTCACGAGAAGCGGGGTGGGCGCTCCTGCTCCCACGCGCGCTCGGCCTCGAGCTGCGCCGCGAGCGCCAGCAGCGTGGTCTCGTCCCCTTCGCGTCCCACCAGCTGCACCGACCGCGGCAGCCCGTCGGCCCCGAATCCCGCCGGCACGGCGGCGGCGGGCTGACCGGTGAGGTTCCACACGCCGTTGAAGGGGACCATGCCCGCGACCGCATTCAGCGTCCACAGCGCGCCCCGCCCCTCGAGCTGACCGATCGCCGGCGGCGGCGACGGCCGTCGCCGGGGTCATCAGCACGTCGGCGTCCGCGAAGACCTCGTTCAAGCGTCCCGCGAGCGCGCGCTCGTTGTTGTACGACCACTGCAGCACGCCCTTTGGGATCAGGCCTCCCAGCCGCGCCATCCCGCGCGTTCGCCGTTCGGTGCGCTCGGGGTGTTCGAGCGTTCGCAGGTCGTCGTGGATGCCACGCAGGTAACGCACGATCACGGACGGGATCGCGTCGGCGCCGTAGGCCGGGTCGCGCTCGACGAGCTCGTGCCCGAATGAGCGCAGCAGCTCGACGGTGCGGTCGAAGGACCGCCGCACGTCGGCCTCGAGCTTGGACAGCGTGCCCGGGGGAAGCTTCGAGGAGTAGGCGATCCGCAGGCGCCCGGGCGAACGGGAGGCGGCCTCGGAGAACGTACCTTCGGGCGCGGGCGCCCGGTCCTCGTCGACGTCGGTGGTGCCCGAGGCGACGTCGTGGAAGAGCGCCGTGTCGGCGACCCGCCGCGTCAGCACGCCGTTGACGCTGAGACCGTGCCAGGCGCGGGGGCGGGGCGCCAGCGACACGCGCCCGCGTTGGGGCTTGAGCCCGAACAGCCCGCACCAGGCCGCCGGGATGCGGATCGAGCCGGCGCCGTCGGAGCCGAGCGCCGCTCCCACCAGCCCCGCGGCCACCGCGGCCGCACTCCCACCGGAGGAGCCCCCGGTGCTGCGCTGCGGATCCCAGGGGTTGCGCGTGGCGCCCCACGTGGCGGTCTCGGTGAAGGGCCAGATCGTCAGCTCGGGGACGTTGGTCTTGCCGATGATCACGGCCCCCGCCTCGCGCAGGCGGCGCACCACCTCGGCGTCGTGCTGGACGGGCCGCTCGTTGGCGTTGGTGCCCCAGGCCGTCGGCTCGCCCGCGACGTCGATGTCGTCCTTGACGGCGACCGGCACCCCCAGCAGCGGACGTCCATCGCCGCCGGCGCGGCGGGCGTCGGCCTGTTCGGCCTCGAGCAGCGCCCGCTCGCCGAGCACGCTGCGGAAGGCGTTGAGGGCGGGGTCCAGGCGCGCGATCCGCTCGAGGTACACCCCGACCAGCTCGACCGAGGAGATCTCCCCGTCGCGGATCAGCTCGGCCTGCCGGGCGATTCCTGCGTAGGCGAGGTCGGCGGGCTCCATCGGCTGCTCAAATCTAGTGCAGCACCGCGCCCGCCATCACACCGGCGTGACCGGGTTGTGCTTATCGGGCCATGCACGCACCTTTCCGGACGCGTTGGCGAAGCGGCGGATCAACTCCTCCCGCAGCGCATCGGGCTCGACGACGGCGTCCACCACCAGCTCCGAGGCGAGATGCAGGATGTCGATGTCCTCCGCATAGGCCGTGCGCAGCTCCTCGGTCTTGGCCGCCCGCTCCTGCTCGTCCTCGATCGCCTGCAGCTGGTTGTAGTAGACGGCGTTGATGGCCGCCTGCGGCCCCATCACGGCGATCGAGGCGCTCGGCAGCGCGATGCACCCGTCGGGGGCGAAAGCAGGTCCGGCCATCGCGTACAGGCCGGCCCCGTAGGCCTTGCGGATGATCACCGACAGCTTCGGCACGGTCGCCTCGCTGACGGCGCTGATCATCTTGGCCCCGTGGCGGATGATGCCTTCCCGCTCGACCTGGGTGCCGATCATGAAGCCGGGCACGTCGGCCAGGAACAGCAGCGGCACGTTGAAGGCGTTGCAGTTCCAGATGAAGCGCGCGGCCTTGTCGGCCGAGTCGCCGAACAGCACCCCGCCCTTGTGCTTGGGCTGGTTGGCCACGATCCCGATCGGCGCCCCCTCCAGGCGCGCGAAGCCGACCACGAGCTCCCGTGCCCAGCGGGGATGGATCTCCAGCAGCGAGCCCTCGTCGACCAGGCCCGCGATCAGCAGCTTGATGTCGAACGGCTTGTTCTCATCCGCCGGGATCAGCTCCGCCAGCGAAGCGCCGTCCCCTCCGCCGCCGGAGGCCGGCGGGCGCCCCGGGGCGGTGGGCGGCGGCTCACGCCAGTTGCCCGGCAGGTATGACAAGTAGCGGCGGGCGGTGTCGATGCCCTCCTCGTCGCTGGCCACGAGCTGGTGGCCGCAACCGGAGACGCCGGTGTGCATCCGCGCCCCGCCCATCTCCTCGAGGCTCACCTGTTCGCCGATCACCATCTCGGCCATGCGCGGCGAGCCGAGGTACATCGAGGCGTTGCCCTCGCGCATGATCACGATGTCGCAGAAGGCGGGGATGTAGGCACCCCCGGCCGCGCTCGGCCCGAACAGCACGCACACCTGCGGCACCACGCCCGAGAGCCGGACCTGGTTGTAGAAGATCCTCCCCGCCCCCCGTCGCCCCGGGAACATCTGCACCTGATCGGTGATCCTCGCCCCTGCCGAGTCCACGAGGTAGACCATCGGCGCCTGCAGCTCGAGCGCCCGCTCCTGGATACGGAGGATCTTCTCGACCGTCTTCGGGCCCCACGAGCCCGCCTTCACGGTCGGGTCGTTGGCCATCAACGCCACCGGGCGCCCGCCGATGCGCCCCAGCCCCGTCACGACGCCGTCGGCTCCGAGCCCGTCCTCCTGCCAGTTGGCGAGCAGCGCTTCCTCGGCGAAGCTGTCCTCATCCAGCAGCAGCGCGACCCGCTCGCGTACGGGCATCTTGCCCTGCTCGAGGGACTTCTCGTGGTGGCGCTCGGGGCCTCCGCCGAGGGCGCGCTCGGTCGCGCCGGGGAGGTCGCTCATCCTTTGAAGGCCGGGTTCGGCTGGGGCGACTCGCCCGAGTAGTCGTAGAAGCCCATCCCGCTCTTGGTGCCGAACCAGCCCGCGGCCAGCATCTTGCGCAGCACCGGCGGCGCCGCGAAGCGCCGCTCGCGGAACTCGTCGAACAGCACGTCGCAGATCGACCCGAGCGTGTCCAGGCCGACGAAGTCCGACAGCGTCAGCGGCCCCATCGGGTGCCCCGCGCCCGCCTTCATCGCCTCGTCGATCTCGACCACCGAGCCGACGCCTTCTTCGTAGGCACGGATCGCGTCGAGCATGTACGGGACCAGCAGCCGGTTGACGATGAAGCCGGCCCTGTCGCTGGTGGGGATCGCGAGCTTGCCGAGCGAGCCGGCGAACTCCAGCGCGGTCGCGAAGGCCTCATCGGAGGTCGTCACGCAGCGGATCACCTCGATCAGCTTCATCACCTGCGCCGGGTTGAAGTAGTGCAGGCCCACGAACTGCTGCGGACGCGAGGTGGAGGCGGCCTGGTTGACCACCGGCAGCGAGGACGTGTTGGTCGCGAACACCGCGTCGGCCTTCACGATCTTGTCGACCTCGGCCCACATCTCGAGCTTCAGCGGCAGGCTCTCGGTGATCGCCTCGATCACGAAATCGCAGTCGGCCAGGTCCTTGTAGTCGACGGTGCCCTTGATCCGGCCCCGCACGGCCTCGGCGTCCTCGGCCGTGGCGCGACCCTTCTCGACCGCCCTCGCGAGCTGCTTCTCGATTTTGCCGACGCCCTTCCCGAGCCGGTCCTCGTCGACCTCCCTGAGCACCACCTCATAGCCGGCCTGGGCGGCCACCTGGGCGATCCCGTGGCCCATCAGCCCTGCCCCGAGCACCCCCACCTTCTCGATCTGCTGCGCCATTGCTCTCCCTCATCTCGCTTTCGGTGGTCGGGGAGAACCCTGGCTGCGGCGCTCCCGCGCTGAACGTCCCGGCGCGCCGGGCATCCGGGCGGCTCGAGAGCGATCAGAGCCTAGCTCGGAACGGATAGCCTGGGGATCGCGAACGGGACGAGGGCGCCGCAGCCGCGCGCGACCCGCCCGCAGGCGAGCAAACCGGAAACCGAGAACGAGCAGGAGGGCCAGCCATGAGCATCGTCTTCACCGAGGACCGCGGCTCGGTCCGCCACGTGATCCTCAACCGTCCCGAGAAGCGCAACGCGATGAACCAGGAGCTGCTGCTGGCGCTCGGCGAGGCGCTGCGGGACGCGGCCGCCGCCGAAGACGTGCACTGCGTCGTGCTGCGCGGCGAAGGCCCCGTGTTCTCGGCCGGCGTCGACCTCGGCGAGCTCGCCCAGTCCACCGGCCGCGTGCGGGCTGCTGCGGCCCTTCCGCAAAGTGTTCCTCGACTGCGCCAACGCCTGCGAAGAGATGGCCAAGCCGGTCGTCTGCCAGATCCGCCGCGCCTGCCTCGGCGGTGCGCTGGAGGTGGCCCTGGGGTGTGACCTGAGGGTCGCCGACAGCGAGTCCCAGCTCGGCCTGCCCGAGGTCAAGTTCGGGATCATCCCCGACGTCGGCGGCTCCACCCGCCTGCCCGCCGTGGTCGGTCTCGGCCGCGCCAAGGAGCTGATCATGACGGCCCGCAGCGATCGGCGCCGAGGAGGCGCTCGCAGATCGGTCTCGTCAACCGCGTGGTCGCCCCCGGCCGAGCTCGAGGACGCCACCGACGCGCTGGTCGAGGAACTGCTCGCCAACTCCCACATCGCCGTCGGCCGCGCCAAGCGCGTGATCGACGCCTCGGCCCGCCCCACGATCGCCCAGTCACTCGAGATGGAGATCGACGTACAGGAGTACTGCGTGGCGGCCGCGACGGGCGCGCTGCAGCAGGCCTCGCCGCAGCCCGAGGGCGCGCTCGCCGGCTAGGACTCCCGCGCCGCCCTAGGCGGCGACGCCCGGCGAGCCACTCCAGTCGACAGGTCCGGCCACCAGCGTGTGGCTGCCCAGCGGGCGGCCGAGGATCTCCTGGGCGCGTCGCGAGCAGGCCAGCAGCGCCGCCAGGTCCACGCCGGTCTGGATGTCCATCTCGTGGAGCATCGAGACGAGGTCCTCGCTGGCGAGGTTGCCGGTCGCGCCCGGGGGCACGGGGCATCCGCCCAACTCGCCGAAGCTCGACTCGAAGCTCGCCACCCCGGCGTGTAGCGCGCCGAGCACGTTCGCGAGCGCGGCGCCGCGGGTGTTGTGGAAGTGGGCCGTCAGCTCGACGTCCTCGCCGAGCCTGGCGCGGGCGTTCCTGAAGAAGCCTTCCACCTGCGCCGGGTTGGCCATCCCGGTCGTGTCCCCGAAGGCGATCTCCTGGGCGCCGCCGTCGCGCAGGGCGGCGGCGATCTCCAGCACCCGCTCGGGTGGGACGTGGCCCTCATAGGGACACCCGAAGGCCGTCGAGACGACCCCCTCGCAGCGCAGCCCGGCCTCGCGGGCGCCCCGCAGCACGGCCCGCGCCCCCGCCAGCGACTCCTCCACCGAGCGGTTGACGTTGCGCGGTTGTGGGTCTCCGACGCGGACAGGAACACGTTCACCTCGTCGATCCGCGCCCGCTCGCGCAGCGCCAGCGCGCGCTCGAGGCCCCGCTCGTTGGGAATCAGCACCGAGACGCTGACGTCGCTGGGGATCGTCGACCGCGCTCAGCACCTCCTCGGCGTCGGCCAGCTGCGGGATCACCTCCGGGCGCACGAACGCGTCACCTCGATCCGGCGCAGCCCGGTGCGCGCGAGTGCGTTGATCAGCTCCACCTTGTCGGCCGTCGAGATCGTCTCCGGCTCGTTCTGGAAGCCGTCGCGGGGACCGACCTCGCGGATGCGCACGCTGCCGGGCAGATGCGCCTGCCGGGTGTCCGCCGAGGGGCTCGGCGAGGGCTGCGCATCGCCGGGGGGCTTCATCTTCTGAAGCCTATACTCGGCCGCCGTGCCAGCGAAGAGCACTGATCCGGTCGCGGTGATCGGCGCCTCTGGCGCGCTCGGCTTCGGCCTGTCCCTGCGTCTCGCCCGCACCGGGGTCCCGATCGTGATCGGCTCCCGCGACCCCGGGCGGGCCCGCGAAACGGCCGACCGCGCCAAGGAGCACGCTGCCCGACGGCGAGTTCTCCGCCCACGACAACGCCGGCGCCGCCCGTGCGGCCGAGACCGTGATCCTCAGCGTTCCATTCCGCAACCAGTCCGAGACGCTGGCCAACCTCGCCGAGGGCCTGCGGCCCGGGCAGCTGTTCATCGACGCCACCGTTCCCCTGGCCGCAGCCGTGGCCGGCAAGGCCACGCGGATGCTCGGCGTGTGGCAGGGGTCGGCCGCCCAGCAGGCGCTGGAGATGGTGCCCGACGGGCGTGCGCGTGGTGTCCGCGCTGCACACCGTCAGCGCCGCGTCGCTGAGCGACCTCCACGCCGAGCTCGACCAGGACGTGCTGGTGTGCGGCGACAAGCGCGCCGACAAGCGCGAGGCCGCGCAGCTGATCGACCGCATCGAGGGCCTGCGCTGCGTGGACTGCGGACGCCTGGAGATGTCCCGCACGACCGAGGCGCTGACGGCCCTGCTGATCGCGGTCAACGCCCGCTACAAGATCCACGCGGGCGTGAAGCTCACGCGGCTGCCCGAGCAGCTGTGGGAGTGAGCTCCGACGAGGTACGTCGTCCTCTGCGGCGGAACCGGAGGGGCCAAGCTGGCGAGGGGGTTCGCCGGGGCGCTCGGCGCGGAGCGCGCTCACGGCCGTCGTCAACACCGGCGACGACATCGAGATCTACGGCGCCTACGTCTCACCCGACCCCGACCTCGTGTCCTTCTGGCTGGCCGGACGTGATCGACGAGCGCGGCTGGGGCCTGCGGGATGACACCTTCGCCGTCATGGACGGCCTGCGCGAGCTCGGCGTCGAGGTGTGGTTCAACCTCGGCGACCGCGACCTGGCCTGGTGCGCCCAGCGTGCCCGCCTGATGGCGGACGGCGCCTCGCCCACCGAAGCCCTCGGCGCGCCTCAACGACGCGATCGGCGTGCGCAGCAGGGTGCTGCCGATGAGCGACGACCCGGTGCGCACCTGGGTGAGGACGCCCTCACTCGGCTGGCGCGCCTTCCAGCAGTTCATGATCCAGGACCGCGCCGCGGGACCGGTCGAGGAGCTCGAGTTCCGGGGAGCCGAGAGCGCCACGGCGTCGCAGGCCGTGCTCGACGCGCTGGCCCGCGCGGCGGCGATCGTGATCGGCCCGTCCAACCCGTTGGCGTCGATCGCGCCGATCCTGGCCGTGCCGGGAATCCGCGAGGCGATGCGCTCCTCGCCGGCGCCCGTGGTGGCCGTCAGCCCGATCGTCGCGGGCCAGGTGCTGAAGGGCCCCACCGCCGCCTTCATGGCCTTCGCGGGCCGCGAGCCGAACGCCGCCGGGGTGGCCGGCTTCTACGGCGAGCTGCTCGACGGCATCGTGGCCGACGAAGCGGTTCCCGGGCTGCCGACGCTCGACACCGACACCCGCATGGACGACGCCGGCACGCGCGAGCGCCTGGCCGAGCAGACGATGCGCTTCGCCGCGGGACTCGAGCGCCGTTGATGCGGACCGCCGCGATCCTGCCGGTCAAGCGCTTCGCGGCGGCCAAGCAGCGGCTCGGGGCCAGCGTCGAGCAGGAGCTGCACGACGCGCTCGTGCGCGCGATGGTGGCCGACGTGCTCGAGGCGCTCGCCGCCACGCCCGCGATCGAGCTGACGATCGTCGTCAGCGGCCAGCCGCAGCTCGCCGACTGGGACCGATCCCGGCCTCACGGTGGTCGAGGACGACCTCGAGCAGGGCCAGTCCGCGGCCGCCTCGCTCGGTGTCGCGGCACGCGCTCGAGGACGGTTTCGAGCGGGTCCTGTGCGTCCCCGGCGACTGCCCGGCGCTGTCGCCCGCGGAGCTGCAGGCGCTGCTCGCCGGCCCGTCGGCACCGGGACCGGAGGTCGTGATCGTCCCCGACCGCCACGGGACGGGGACCAACGGCCTGCTGCTCGCGCCGCCCGACGCGATCGAGCCGAGCTTCGGGCCCGGCAGCTGCGAGCGCCATCGCGCGCTGGTCCTGGCCGCCGGCGCGGCGCTGCGCGTGGAGCGCCCCGCCTCGCTGCTGCTCGACATCGACACCGGCGCCGACCTCCGGCCCTGCGCTGCGCCTTGCGACTGCGCTGGCGGCGCACGCGGACGCGCGCGCTGCCGCGCACGACGCGCCGTGGCTGCGCCCGGCAGGGCCGCCACGAGTCGCCGGTGCTGCGCGCACATCCGCTCGGCCGCGATCGCCGAGAGGTGCGGCCGGGCGACGACCTGGCGGCGCTGATCGCCGCGGCGCTCGACGGGCTCGCCGCGCGACGGGACGGCGCGTCGCGATCGCCCACAAGGTCGTCTCCAAGGCCGAGGGCGCGCTCGTCGCGCTCGCGGACGTCACCGCCGGCGCACGGGCGATCGCAGCTCGCGCCGAGTCGGGCAAGGACCCGCGCGTCGTGCAGGTGGTGCTCGACCAGTCGAGCCGAGATCCTGCGCGCCGAGCGCGGCGTGCTGATCTGCCGCACCCACCACGGCTTCGTCTGCGCCAACGCCGGCGTGGACGCCTCCAACGCGCCCGACGCGCGACACGCTCGTGCTGCTGCCGCGCGACCCCGACGCCTCGGCCCGCTCGCTGCGGGCGCGCCTGCGCGAGCTCACCGGCGCCGCGCCTGGGCGGTGCTGATCACCGACAGCTTCGGCCGCGCCTGGCGCCACGGGCAGATCGACGTCGCGATCGGGCTGGCCGGCATGGCGCCGCTGGACGACTGGCGCGGGCGCAGCGACTGCGCGCGGCCTCGAGCTGCAGGCCACCTGGCTCGCGGTCGCCGACGCCGCCGCGGCGGCGGCGGACCTGGCCCGCGCGAAGGACTCGCGCGAGCCCGTCGTGCTGCTCGAGGGCCTCGAGCGGTTCGTCACCGCCGAGGACGGCCCCGGCGCCGCGGCCCTGCTGCGCCCGCGAGGAGGACCTGTTCCGCTAGGCGACGCCTCGTCTAGCCGCCGGCGCGCGCGCGTCGCGCCGAGGGCTTCGGCGAGGCCCGTCCATCCGCTGCCGCGCCGGCGTCAGGCGGTGCCGATGCCGCCAGCCGCTGCCAGAAGCGGACGAACTCGCGCTCGTGGCCGATGCCGGCCTCGAGCGCCAGGCGCTAGCCCGGGCGGCATCGTCGCGCCGAGCTCGCGCATCAGCGCCTCGTAGGCCTCCAGCCGCGCGCGGTGTGGGCCTGAGCTGCGTCCTCGGCGAGCGCCCCGGGTCGGCCCCGAAGAACAGCTTCAGCAGGCCCGCGTCGCGCAGCTCGTAGAGCTCGCCCGTAGGTTGGGCCCGCCAGCGGTCGAGGATCTGACGGCCGCTGCGGGTGAGGCGGTAGATGCGCCGGCGCCGGCCGGTCTGCTCGCGGGTCTCGTCCAGCAGGCCCTCCTCCGCGAGCCGCGCGCACTCGGTGTAGAGCTGGGTGTGCGGCACGGTCCAGAAGTTGCTCGTGCTGAGTGCGCGAGCTGCTTGAGGTCATACGGCGTCGCCGGTTCGACCTGCTCGAGCAGCCCGAGCACGATGTAGGAGGTCTCGGTCAGGCGCGGGGCCGGGCGGGGGCTTGACACGTCCACCACATTAGCGTACGGTCTGAATGGTTCGATCCGAACTATTCTCCCTCGGCAGCCAGGAGGAACCATGACCCCGCCCCCTCTCCGACGACCACGCCCCAGAGCACTCCAGGGACCACGGGACCATCCGGCGCCCCCGCCGGCGCCGCCACCACCGCCGCTCCCGCCACGGTCGCCCGGGCCAGCGGGGCTCCGGCGCTCGGCTTCACGACGCTCGAGCAGGAGAGCGCTGATCGACGAGCTGCCCGCTGCGCGGCGAGCTGCCGCCGTGGCTGGCGGGCTCGCTGCTGCGCACCGGGCCGGCCCGCTTCGAGGTGGGCGAGCAGCAGATGCGCCACTGGTTCGACGGCCTGGCGATGCTGCACCGCTTCACGATCGCCGGCGGCGGGTGCTCCTACGGCAACCGCTACCTGCAGAGCCGCGCCTACCGCGCCGCCCAGGAGCAGCGGCAGAGATCGTCCTACGGCGAGTTCGCGACCGACCCCTGCCGCTCGCTCTTCAAGCGCGTGCAGACGCTGTTCTCGCCCGGCGCCGCGCTGACCGACAACGCCAACGTCAACGTCACCCGCCTGGGCGAGCGCTTCATCGCGATGACCGAGACGCCGATGCCGGTGCAGTTCGACGCGCACACGCTCGAGACCGCCGGGGTGCCGCCCGTTCGCAGGCGCCCGGCGCAGCTGACGACGGCCCACCCCCACCTCGACCGTGCCGGCGGCGGCGATGCTCAACTACGCGGCCAAGCTCGGGCGCGCTCGAGCAGCTACCGCTTCTTCGCGGTCGACCCGGACGCCGCGGCGAGCCGCGCGCTGATCGGCTCGCTGCCCGGTCGCGCGAGCCGGCCTACATGCACTCCTTCGGCCTGACCGAGCGCTGGCTCGTGCTGGCCGAGTTCCCGTTCGTGGTCAACCCGCTGGACGCTGGCGCTGTCGGGGCGCCCGTACATCGAGAACTACCGCTGGAAGCCCGAGCGCGGCACGCGCTTCACGCTGATCGACCGCTCGCAGCGGGCGAGGTCGCCGGCGAGCTTCAGACCGAGGCCTGCTTCGCCTTCCACCACGTCAACGCCTTCGAGCGACGGCGGGCGAGGTGGTGGTCGACCTGTGCGCCTACCCCGACGCCGGCGATCGTCGAGGACCTCTACCTCGAGCGGCTGCGCGCCGGCAAGCCGATCGCGCCGGCCGAGCTGACGCGCTTCCGGCTCGGACCCTGCCGACCGGCGCGGTGACCCGCGAACGGCTCTGCGAGGAGCGACCTCGAGCTGCCGCGGATCAACTACGGGCGCTGCAACGAGCGCCCCTACCGCTACGTCTGGGGCGCCGGCGCGGGCCCGAGCGGCTGGCTCGAGCGGATCGTCAAGGTCGACACCGACGACGGCGCCGACGACCGCCTGGTCGCCGAGCCCGGCTGCTACCCGGGCGAGCCGGTGTTCGTCGCCGCGCCCGGGCGCCGAGGCGCGAGGACGACGGCGTGCTGCTGTCGGTCGTGCTCGACGCCGAGGCCGGCAGCTCGTTCCTGCTCGTGCTCGACGCGGCCGAGCTGCGACGAGCTGGCGCGGGCCTCGCTGCCCCACCACATCCCGTTCGGCTTCCACGGGCAGTTCGCCCGAGCCGAGCTGCCGCTGCAGCGGCGCGCAGCGGCGGCCGCGGCCAGGCGCGCGAGCTCAGCGGTAGCGGCGGCGGATCTCGTACAGCGTGGTGCGCTCGGCGGCCGGGCGGCCGGCGCGTGGGCCGCGGCGACGAGCTCCTCGGGTTCCAGGCGCGTGCCGTGGTAGCTGCCGGCGAGGCGGCTGATCGACTCCTCCATCAGCGTCCCGCCGAGGTCGTTGACGCCCCAGCGCAGCGACTCGGTGGCGGCGTCGAGGCCCATCTTCACCCAGCTCGCCTGCAGGCTGGGGACGCGTGCGCCCGAGCGCCAGGCGGAAGACGGCCGTGTGCTTGAGGTTCTCCTCGCGTGAGATCTCCTCGACGCCGTGGGTCCGCCCCAGCAGCGTCTGGAAGGGGATGAAGGACAGCGGCACGAACTCGGTGATGCCGCCGGTGCGCTCCTGCAGCTCGCGCACCACGCGCATGTGCTCGGCCAGCTCCCAGGGCTCCTCGATGTGACCGAACATGACCGTCGCGGTCGAGCGCAGCCCGGCCTCGGTGGCTGGCCTCGATGATCTCCACCCAGCGGGCCACCGGCAGCTTGTTGGGCGAGATCCGTTCGCGCACGCCGTCGTGGAGCACCTCGGCGGCCGTGCCGGGCGTGGAGCCGAGGCCCGCCTCGCGCAGGCGCGCGAACACCTCCGTCGGCGGGCAGCCCGGAGATGTCGCACATGTGCGCGATCTCCATCGGGCTGTAGGCGTGCAGGTGCAGCTGTGGCGCCGCCCGCTTGGCGAGCCGCAGCCAGCCGAGGTAGTCCTCGAGCGTCCAGTCCGGGTGGATGCCCGACTGGATGCACAGCTCGGTGGCGCCGAAGTCGACGGCCTCCGCCGACCCTGCGCGACGAACTCCTGCTCGTCGTGCTCGTAGGCGTCGGGCGAGCGCTTGCCCTGCCCGAAGCCGCAGAACGCGCAGCCGACGGTGCAGACGTTGGAGATGTTGATGTTGCGGTTGACGACGAACGTGACCGTGTCGCCCGCGAGCTCCGCGCGCAGCTCGTCGGCGGCCTGGCGCATGTCCTCGATCGCCTCCGGGCGGGTCTCGGCGAACAGCGCCGTCAGCTCCTCCGGCGTCAGCGCCGTGCCGTCGCGGGCGCGCTCGATCGCACCCGGCACGAGGTCGCGGCGGATCGGCGCCGGCGGCTCGGTGCGCCCGGAGCCGCGGCGCGGGATGAAGCTCCAGTAGCGCGAGCGGATCGTGTCCAGCACGCCCGGACAGCCACTCCGGGTCGATGTACTGCGGGTACACGCACAGGCGCTCGGTCAGCGCGAAGCCGTCGTCCTGCAGCGCCTGGCGCACCTGGTGGGGCGACGGGAACGGGTGCTCCGGAGAGATGTGGTCGCCGTTGGCCGACAGCCCGCCGAGGTCGCTGGCGCCGGCGCGCACCAGCTCGCCCCACCAGTCGGCCAGGTTCGGGCGGGATCTGGACCGCCACGTCGGGCATCAGCCGGCGGGCGTGACCGACGAGCCGCTTCATGTCCTCGACGCTCACCGGCGTGGCCCAGGCGGGCAGCGGCAGCCGCCACCGGCTCCTCCGCCACGCCCGTCCGCCAGTACTCGCGCGCGGCGTCGTCGGCGATCTCGGCCGGCTCCTGCCCGTAGTAGCGCTGGTGGGGGACGAAGTTCTGCAGGATCACCTCCTGGAGGTGGCCGTATTCGGCGTGCACCTCGGCCAGCGCCTGCAGCGAGTCCATCCGCTCCTGCTCGGTCTCGCCGATGCCGACGAGGATCCCGCTCGTGAACGGGATCTTGCAGCTCGCCCGCCGCGCGGATCGTCTCCAGCCGCCGCGCCGGATGCTTGGTCGGGCGAGCCCGCGTGGACGGTCTCCATCAGCCGCTCGGAGATCGACTCCAGCATCAGCCCCTGCGAGGCGCGTCACCTCGCGCAGCCGCGCGAGGTCCTCGCGCGCGAGCACGCCGAGGTTGGTGTGCGGCAGCAGTCCCCGTTCGAGCGCCCGCTCGCACGTCCACACGACGTAGGCGGTGAAGTCCTCGTGACCGTAGGAATCCAGCCGCTCGCGGACCGCGGGGTTGACCTCGGGGAGCTCGCCGGTGAGCACGAGCAGCTCCTTGACCCTCCGGCGGGCCGCGCCGTCGAGCAGCTCGAGCACCTCCTCGGGGCTGTAGAGGTGCGCCCCGTGGGTCGCGAAGGAGCAGTACTTGCAGTAGCAGCGGCAGGTCCGCGACAGCGACAGCGTCAGGTTGCGCGAGAAGGTGACGCGCCGGCGCATGCCCTAGGACCGCTCTCCTTCAGCGACGCGCCGGCTCGTTGGCGTCGTCGGCGGGCACGCCCCCATTATGCTCAGGCCAAGGTGAGCAGGCGACCCCGACCGCAGGTGTACCTCGCCCGTCACGGCCGGACCGCCTACAACCTCGAGGGCCGCTTCCAGGGCCAGCAGGCCATCCCGCTCGACGACGTCGGCCGTGGCCAGGCACGGGAGCTGGCCGAGCGGGCGGTGCCCTACGGCTTCGTGGAGCTGTGGTGCAGCCCACTGCTGCGGGCGCGGGAAACCGCCGACATCGTCGCCGAGCGGCTGGGGCTGACGCCGCGCGATGACGCGCGCCTGATGGAGACCGACGCCGGCGACTGGACCAACCTCAGCTTCGCCGAAGTGCAGGCCCGCGAACCGCGAGCGCTTCGGCCAGTTCATCTCCGTCGACCCCGCCTTCTCGTTCCCGGGCGGAGAGTCCTTCGCCGAACAGGACGTGCGCGTGGCCGCGGCGATCGAAGATGTCGAGCAGGGGTCCCTGCCGGCGCTGGTGGTGTGCCACGGGATGGTCATCCGGGCGGCGCTCACGACCCAGGCTGGGCGTGGGGTCGAGAACATCAAGCGCGTGGCCAACGGTGCCCTGGTCCCGCTCGACCTCGAGGCGGCCGAACACGCCGACCTCGGCGGCGGGGCGGCCACGGTCGCCACCTGAGGATCGCTCAGGAGGGCGCGGCGCGGCCGGTCGAGTCCTCGCCGGCGACGAGCACGAACACACCACGCGAGCCGGCCCTGCGGGCCTCGCGGTAGGGGCGGTACTCCTCGCTCTCATAGAACGCCTCGGCCGCCTCGCGCGAGGGCCACTCGATCAGGAGCATCACGTGGGGCAGCCGGCGCTCGCCCTCGTACAGCTCCGCCTGGCCCGTGCGCGCCAGGTAGCGCCCGCCGTGGGCCTCGACCATCGGCGTGACGTCGTTGACGTAGTCGCGCACCCAGGAGGGATCCGTGACCTCCATTTCGGCCACCGTGTAGTGCTTCACCTAGCGAAGGATTACGCACCCGGTGCTCGCGTGTGCGATCAGCGTCCCGTCCGCCTCTACGAACAGCCGTCCCTCTGCCGTGGCGGTGCGCCCGCCGGCGTGGACAACGGTGCCCTCGGCCAGCACCCGGCCCGTGGCGGCGGTCATCCCGCGGATGTAGCGGACCTGCAGATCGGTCGTGGTGTAAGCCGAGCCGGGGTCGAGCGTGGTGTGCACGGCGCAGCCCATGCAGGAGTCCAGCAGCGTCGCCGCCACGCCCCCGTGGACCGAGCCGATCGGGTTGTACATCCACTCGGCCGGCTCGAACGCGAACACCGCCCGCCCTCTCTCGACCTCGATCAGCGAGAAGCCCATCAGCTGGGCGATCGGCGGCGGCGGGAGGGTTCCCTCGGCGATCGCGGTCATGTACTGCACCCCGGACAGCGACGAGGCGCGCGCGGCGGTCTCGAGCGGGTCGTGCCAACTGAAGGTGCGGCTGCGCTGCGCGCCGGTGACTGCCTCCACCCGCGCCACGATAACGGGCCCCCGGCGCTGATCCTGACCGGCTGATCGGGCACCGCGACCGCTGCGGCGGACGGCTAGATGGCGAACAGGCGACTGGCGATGTCGTAGCCGTAGACGTACATCGTGACCGGTCCAACCTGGTGCACTGCGAGCGGAGCCCCCAGGTCCGGCGTCGGCGCCGAGGGCGGAGACGGGTAGGTCGAATCGGAGAGCAGGAACGTGTGGATTGCGCCCCTCGGCTTGTACCACGAGGTGATCAGGTGCAGTTCGGACGCGCACAGGTGCTGGTTTCCGTCGCAGTCATCGACCGGGAAGACCTTCACCCCGAAGTGCGTTGACCAGGTGATCGGGGCGGCGTCCCAATAGCCCCCATAACCGACGGTGAGGCCTTCCTTGTGGGCGATCCGCTCGATCTCGTTGGCGATCTGGTGCGTCGGCGAGACCGGTGCGGTTACGCGCTTCTGAGCCAGCGCGAGCCAGCCCGCAAATGCGTACACGGTGACCGCTGCGCTGATGGCGACCTGCAGGCCCAAGCGCCTGCGTGCCAGCAGCGGCACCAGCGCGGCGACGGCGTAGATCCCCCCCACCAGGTAGCGGTCGGACGGGAGTCCTTCGGGAATCGCACTGAAGATGAACGCCGCGCTGAGCGCGATCAGCGACGCGGCCCAGTAGACACACCAGGCGAGGGTCGCGCGGTCTCGGGGCACGGTCGCGGCGGCACGATTGCGCGTGTGCCATCCCACAAGCTCAGTCCTGACGACGCGGGCGACGAGCACGACACCGGCGATCGTCAGCACGGCGCAGATGAACTCGAGCACGCTCGTGAAGCCGAGGCTGAGACCGAAGAAGTTGCCGTTCCCGAGGACCGCGAGGGACTGCCACCAGAGCCTGAAGTTCGACCCGACGGCTTCCTGGGCGACGAACAGGCTCGCGCGTGCGTCGCTCGCGGGCACGATGTTGTGGTGGTGCGCGTAACTGTGAACCACCACACCGACCAGCAGCGCGAGCAGGCACGTTGCGATGGCCATCCAGGCCGCCCGGGCGCTGCCGCGGTCGCGCCCAAGCCACCAGGTGATGACCGCGGCGAGCAGAAACGGGCCCACACCCGCCAGCGTGGCCAGTACATCGGAGGCGGCGTTCGCACCGAGCACGCACCCCACGACAACGCCTGCAGCGACCAGCAGCGGCAGCCGGAGGTTCTCGGCGCGCAGCTCGAGCAGCACCAGAAACGCGCCCAGCAGTGCGAGCGTGAACCACGTGGGGGCATGATCGTTGAGCACGAGCAGCAGCTGGAGCAGCGCCGGGCCGGCGCAGACGAGGATGCAGCCGGCGAGGATCCCGGCCCACCTCCCCGCAATGCGCCACACCGCCCAGGCGACGGCCACGATCGAGAGCAGCGCCATCAGGTAGGGCGATCCCTCCCAAATCTGGCGATGCAGCGGCAGCCACCGGGTAGCGAGCTCGTACAGCAGGGTCGAGTACCAGCCGAGGTGACCGAGGATCACGATGCGCGTGCCGGCGGACCCGCCGTAGAGCTGGCCGATCACGGGCGCGGAGGCCGCATCGGCGTTGAGATAGGTCACGGACAGCAGCCGGCTGATCTGGGTCGCGAACGTGATCACGTAGGCGACGCTCATCAGCAGCGGCGCCAGCCAGAGGTGATCCTCGCTCGGACGCCACCGGGGGCGCACGCGGCTCTCCGACGGTGACGCGAGTTCGCTCGTCATCGGCGCGAGCGCAGGATACATAGGCCGGACCGGCCTGGGTATCTCGTTGCCCTACCCGTTGCGGGGTTCCCCGAGCAGCCGCTCCACCAGCGAGGCGCCCTCACGCGCCATGCGCGAGCGGGGCACGACCAGGTCGAAGCCGGCGCCCTCGGCGCGCTCGCGCACGTCCGCCTCGACGTGGGAGTAGAAGCCGAGCGTCCGGGGCCTCTCCCCTGCCAGCCCGGCCACAAGCTCGATCGCGGCCTCGCTGTCGGTGGTGAGGTCGACGACGAGCACCAGCGGGCGCTGCTCGGAGGGGCCCTGCAGCCGCGCGCCCACCGCGTCCGCGTCGGGGAGCAGCTCGAGCTCCTCACCGGCCGCCTGCAGCTGGGCGGCGACGCGCGAGCCGAACATCAGGTCGCCGCACAGCGCCAGCACCCGCGCCATCGGCAGCTACTGGGCGCGGAGCCGGCGGAACTCCTCGCGAGCGGACTCCGGGCGGCCCCACATCTGGACCACCTCGGCCCGCCCGACGCGCGTCTCGCGCAGCACCAGCTCGCCCTCGATCCCGGCCTGGTCGAGCAGCGTCAGGGTGCCGTGCACGGTCGGGGCGGCCGCCGCATGCCCGAAGCCGTTGGCCACCAGCAGGCGCCAGTGCCAGTCGTGGTGGGAGTAGGGACGGGCGTTGCAGGTCGTCAGGTACAGCGCGGCGTCGACGTAGCGGGACTCGTCGGCGATGCGCAGGTCGAGCTCGAGGTCGGTCCAGTCCGAGGGGAGCTCGTCGAGGATTCCCTGGAAGGTGTCCGCCAGTGCCATCGCTGCCGGCAAGCCTAGCGTGGCTATTCTCGAAATCTGATGGGCACCGCAGCACCGCAGGCCGGCGGCCAGGACTCCCTCGCCTCACAGCTCGAGCTTCTGCGCGAGGGCGCGGGCCTGCTCGACCGCTCCGAGCGCGGCAAGCTCGCCCTCGAGGGACCCGACGCGATCGAGTTCCTCAACGGCCAGGTGACCAACGAGCTCGCCGGGCTGGCCCCGGGCGAGGGCCGCTACGCGGCCTTCCTGACCCACAAGGGGAAGATGCTGGGAGACCTGCGCATCCTCGTCGTCCCGGACGGCGACCCCGACGCCGGGATGCTGCTGCTGGACACCGAGCGCGTCGCGCTGCAGGCGCTGTTCGACATGATCCGCCGCTACAAGGTCGGCTTCCGCTTCGAGCTGCACAAGCGCACCGTCGAGCGCGCCCTGCTGTCGCTGATCGGACCTGGATCGGCGGCGCTGGCCGAGGCCCCGGGGCTCGGCAGCGACGAGCACTCGAGCGCCGCGGTGCAGATCGACTCCGTAGGGGCACTGGCGGTGCGCACGGACCTCGGCGTCGACCTCTTCTGCCAGGCGCCCGAGCGCGAGCGGCTGTGGTCGGCGTTGTGCGGCCGCGGGGCCACGGTGATCGAGGAGGAGGCGGCGGAGTGCCTGCGCATCGAAAGCGGGCGCCCGCGCTACGGACTCGACCTCGACGACACCGTGATCCCCCAGGAGGCGGGCCTCAACGAGCGGGCCGTCAGCTTCTCCAAGGGCTGTTACGTGGGGCAGGAGACGGTCGCCCGGCTCCACTACAAGGGCCGGCCCAACCGCCACCTGCGCGGCCTGCGCCTGTCGGCCCCGGCGCCGCACGGCAGCGAGTTGCGCAGCGGAGATCGCGCCGTGGGGCGGCTGGGGAGCAGCGTCCGCGCACCTCGGCTGGGCCCGATCGGGCTGGCGCTCGTGCGCCGCGAGGCGGAGCCGGGGAGCACGTTGGAGGTGGGCGGGCAGGGCGTCACCGCGGAGGTGGTCGAGCTCCCGTTCCCGGGCGGAGGCGGGCCAGGCTAGGATTGGCCCCTCAGCGGCCCTTCTACACACGAGGTTTGGGAAGAGACAGTGGCGATCGACCTGCAGCAGGTATCAGCAGTTGACGTAGAGCCCGGCGAGCTGCCCAAGACGATGGCCGCCTGGGTCATCCGCGAGGAGCGCTTCGGCGAGCCCAAGGACGCCTTTCAGATCGAGGAGATCGACGTGCCCGAGCCGGGGGCCTTCGAGGTGATCGTGCGGGTGATGGCGGCGGGCGTCAACTACAACAACGTGTGGGCGGCGCTCGGCAAGCCCGTGTCGGTGATGCGCTACGGCGACCACCCCGAGTTCGGTCATCACATCGGCGGCTCGGACGCCTCCGGGATCGTGTGGAAGGTCGGCGCCGGGGTCACCCGCTGGAAGCCCGGCGACGAAGTCGTGATGCACTGCAACCAGGCCTCCTACGAGGACCCCGAGGTCCACGGCCTGGACCCGATGGCGGCCCCTTCGCAGATGATCTGGGGCTATGAGACGACGTGGGGCTCCTTCGCGCAGTTCACCAAGGTCCAGGCCCAGCAGCTGCTGCACAAGCCCCCGGCGCTGAGCTGGGAGGAGGCCGCCTCCTACGGGCTTGTGTACTTCACCGCCTGGAGGATGCTGATGACCCGCTGCAAACTGCAGGCGGGCAACACCGTCCTGATCTGGGGCGCGGCAGGCGGCCTCGGAGTCTTCGCCACCCAGATCTGCAAGGCCGCGGGAGCCCGTTGCGTGGGCGTCGTCTCGTCGGCCGAGAAGGGTGAGCTGGTCAAGCGGCTCGGCGCCGAGGACTACATCAACCGCAACGAGTTCGCGGGGATGATGCGCAAGGGCGGCGAGACGCCCGAAGAGGAGGCCGAGCGCTTCAAGGCGGCGCGGGGCTTCGCCAAGCGCGTCAAGGACATCCTCGGGGACGCCCCCGACATCGTCTTCGAGCACGTCGGCAAAGCGACCTTCCCGACCTCCGTGTTCACGGTCAAGCCGTTCGGGAAAGTCGTGATCTGCGCCGGCACGACCGGCATCGACGTGGACTTCAACGTGGCCTACCTGTGGATGCGCCAGAAGGAGATCCTCGGCTCCCACTTCGCCAACGCCTATGAGTGCACGAAGGCCAACGAGCTGATCGAAAGCAGCGTGATCCGGCCCGTGCTGTGGCGCACGCTGGGCTTCGACGGGGTTGCCGAGGCGCACCAGCTGATGATGGAAAACAAGCACCTCGGCAAGATCTCGGTGCTCGTCGGGGCCGAGCGCGAGGGCGAGGGAGCCACCGCCGAGGGTCCCGGCGCGATCCACGCAGAGGTGGGCGCCTGATGGCGGGGACGGTGATCGTCCCCTGGTACGCGACGGGGCTGCGCGCCAACGGCTTCGCCGAGGACCTGCAGGAGGTCGCCGGCATCGCCCTGCGCTACGGCGCCACCTCCTACGCGGTGTACCGCTCGCAGTCGGACAAATACCGCTTCCAGCAGTTCGCCGGCTTCGAGCGCCACCTCGACTGGGAACGCTATTGGGAAGGCCCGGAGATGACCTACTTCCGCACGGTCCACTCGAGCTGGTACCAGGTGCCCGTGCTGTACGACTGGTGGGACCTCGAGACCTCCGGCGTCACCGACGACGCGCCCCTGCTGGCCGGCAACGGGCACGGCAACGGCCACGCCGTCGGGGAGCCCAGCTAGTCACCGGGCGACCCGGCCGGCGGACTCGGCGCCGCCAGGCCCGCTCGGCTTGTCGTAGAGGGGCCCCGAACCGGGCCCTCCCGAGCTAGCCGCGCTCGAGCGGGGCCATCGTCAGGCCCGCGTCCTTCAGCTGCTCCCAATAGTGCTCGGCCGGCTCCTGCATGCCGGTGTAGACGATCGCCTGGCCGCTGTTGTGGATCAGCTCTGCGATATGCATCCCCTGCTCCTGGGAGACGCCGGGGATGAAGCGGGCGAGCGTCCTGGCCACGTGCTCGAAGGTGTTGTGGTCGTCGTTGCGGACGATCACCCTCCAGGAGCCGCCGGTGCCGGTGTCGGGCCCGTCGGTGCGGGGCCTGGCGAGGGTATCGGGCATCTGGGGCGCAGGATAAGGGCGCTGCCGCAGCCGTACAATGGCTGCATGAGCGGAGAGCGTCCAGTGCGGCTATCCGAGCGCGACCGGCCCTGGATGATGCGCACCTACGCGGGCCACTCCACCGCGAAGGCGTCCAACGAGCTGTACCGGCGCAACCTCGCCAAGGGCCAGACGGGGCTGTCGATCGCCTTCGACCTGCCGACCCAGACCGGCTATGACCCCGACGACGAGCTCGCCCGCGGCGAGGTCGGCAAGGTGGGCGTGCCGATCTCCCACCGCGGGGACATGGCGGCGCTGATGGACGGGATCCCGCTCGGCGAGATGAACACCTCGATGACGATCAACGCCACGGCCGCCTGGCTGCTGGCGCTGTACATCGTCACGGCCGAGCAGGAGGGGGTGGCCGAGGACCAGCTCCAGGGGACGACCCAGAACGACATCATCAAGGAGTTCCTGGCGCGCGGGACCTACGCCTTCCCGCCCGCGCCCTCGATGAGGCTGATCGCGGACATGATCGCCTACACGGTCGAGCACGTCCCGCGCTGGAACCCGATCAACATCTGCTCCTACCACCTGCAGGAGGCCGGAGCCACGCCCGTGCAGGAGATCGCCTACGCGATGAGCAACGCGATCGCGGTGCTCGACGCGGCCCGCGAGCGGGTCGAGCCGGAGCGCATGGAACAGGTCTTCGGGCGCATCTCCTTCTTCGTCAACGCCGGCGTGCGCTTCATCGAGGAGCACGCCAAGCTGCGCGCGATGTCGGTCCTGTGGGAGCAGCTCGGCACCGATCGCTACGGCGTCCAGGACCCGCGTCACCTGCGCTTCCGCTACGGCGTGCAGGTGAACTCGCTGGGCCTGACCGAGGTCCAGCCCGAGAACAATGTGCAGCGGATCGTGCTCGAGGCCCTGGCGGTCACGCTCGGGCGCGACACGCGCGCCCGCGCGATCCAGCTGCCGGCCTGGAACGAGGCGCTGGGCCTGCCCAGGCCGTGGGACCAGCAGTGGTCGCTGCGCATCCAGCAGGTCCTCGCCTACGAAACCGACATCCTCGAGTACGGGGACATCTTCGAGGGCTCGAAGGTGATGGAGGGACTCGTGGAGGAGCTGCTCGAGGGAGCCCGCGCGGAGATGGACGTGGTGGCCCAGCACGGGGGCGCCGTCGAGGCGGTCCCCTACATGAAGGCCGCCCTGGTCGACTCCCACCGCGAGCGGCTGCGGCGGATCGAGAGCGGTGAGCAGGTGGTGGTCGGTCAGAACCGCTTCGAGGAGACCGAGGAGTCGCCGCTGACCGCCGATGCCGAGGGCGGCATCCTGGTCGTGGACCCGGCGCTGGAAGCCGAGCAGATCGAGGCGCTACAGAGCTGGCGTGCCGAGCGCGACGAGGGCGCCGCGCGAGAGGCGCTCGACCAGCTCGCGCAGGCGGCCCGCGAGGAGAGCGGCGAGACCAACCTGATGATCCCGACCATCGCCGCCGCGCGGGCGGGCGTGACCACCGGCGAGTGGGCCGCGACCCTGCGCGGGGTGTTCGGCAGCTACCGGGCGCCGACCGGGGTCGGGGAGGCATCCGCCGGGAGCTCCAACGGCGAGCTCACCGAGCTGCGTGCGGAGGTGGAGCGTCTGCAGGAGCAGCTCGGCCGCCGGCCGAAGATGCTGGTCGGCAAGCCCGGCCTCGACGGACACTCCAACGGCGCCGAGCAGGTGGCGCTGCGGGCGCGGGACGCCGGCATGGACGTCGTCTACGACGGGATCCGCCTGACGCCCGCCCAGATCGCCACCTCGGCGCTGCAGGAGGGGGTCCACGTGATCGGCCTGTCGATCCTCTCCGGCTCACACCGCGAGCTGATCCCGGCGGTGATGGAGGCACTGCGCGACCGCGGCGTCCAGGCTCCGGTGATCGTCGGGGGCATCATCCCCGAGCAGGACGTGCCCGACCTGCTCCAGGACGGCGCGGCCGCCGTCTACACGCCGAAGGACTTCGACATCACGCGCATCATGCGCGAGATCGTGGCGCTCCTCGCCGCGGAAGCTGAGCGCCCGGCGCTCGCCGCCGGCACCGCGCCCGCGTGAGCGCAGACGGCGAGGCGCTCGCCGCACGACTGCGCGAGCACGACCTCGGCGCCGCTCCCGCGGCGCTGAATCTGCTCGAGAGCCACGCCCCCGAGGACCGCCTCGAGGCCGACGCGCTGCTCGCCGCCCTCTCCCCCGGGGAGCTGGGCGAAGAGGCGCCGGGGCACGTGGTCGGCGTCACCGGGCCGCCGGGGGCGGGCAAGTCGACGATGCTCTCGGCGCTGCTGGCGGGCTGGCGTCAGCGGGGACGGACGGTCGCCCTGCTGGCCGTGGACCCGAGCTCCCGGCGCTCGGGCGGGTCGCTGCTGGGAGACCGCGCCAGGATCGACTACGACGCCGCCGACGGCGGCGTGCTGATCCGCTCCAGCGCCGCCGGAGAACGCCTCGGCGGCCTGGCCCGCTCCACCGCCGCCGCCGCCGACGCCCTGGCCGTGGCCTTCGACGTGGTCGTGATCGAGACGGTCGGCGTGGGGCAGGCCGAGACCGACGTGGCCGAGGCCGCCGACACGGTCGTGGTGGTCGTGCAGCCCGGCGCGGGCGACGCCCTGCAGTTCCTGAAGTCGGGGATCATGGAAGTCCCCGACGTGCTGGTCGTCACGAAGGCGGACCTCGGGCAGCTCGCGATCTCCGCGCGACGCGACCTGGCCGCGGCGCTGCGTTCGCTCGGCGCCCGCTCCACGCCCGTGATCGCGGTCTCCTCGCTGCCCCCGACGAGCGGGATCGAGGAGCTGCTGGACGCGCTCGAGCAGCACCGTGCCGACGAGGACGTCGCCGCCCGCCGCACTCGCCGCCCGCCGTGCGCGGGCCCTGCGCGAGTTCCAGGACGAGTTCGGAGAGCGCGGACTGCGCGCGATCGGCGGCCGTTCGCGCGCGCAGACACTGCTCGCCGGCGAGGACCCCGGCGCCGAGGTCCCCGCTCTGATCGCGGCGCTCGAGCGCTCGCTGGTGGACTGACGCGCCGCGGCCCCGGTGGGCGCCGGCGGGCGCGAACCCGCGGCGCGCCGCTCCGCTCACCGCCGCGCGGGCGGACCCGCCGCGCCGGCGCTCACATATGCTGCCGCCGGGCATGGCCACCGGCTGCTTCATCTCGACCGGACGCTCGCTGAGCCAGGCGCTCGAGCGGGTGGCGCTGGCCGACTCGCTCGGCTATGAGGCCGTGTACACGACCCACACCGCCGGGCGGGACTCGCTGACGGTGCTGGCGGCATATGCGCAGTCGAGCAAGAAGATCATGCTCGGCAGCGGCGTGGTGCCGATCTACTCGCGCACGCCCGCGACCATGGCCCAGACCGCGGTCACGCTGGACGAGCTCTCAGAGGGCCGCATGCGGCTCGGGCTCGGCGTCTCCCACCGGCCCGTGGTGGAGGCCTGGCACGGCCAGTCGATCGACCGGCCGGTCGCCGAGATGCGGGAGTACGTCGCGATCCTGCGGGCGATGTTCGCCGGCGAGGACCCGCCCCAGGGCGAGAAGTGGAAGACGAGCTTTCACCTGCACGGCGTGCCCGTACGCAGCGAGCTGCCGATCTACATCGCCGCCCTCTCCCCCGCCATGCTGCGCCTCGCAGGCGAGGTCGCCGACGGCGTGATCCTGTGGCTGTGCAACCCCAGCTACATCGAGCGGGTGGTCGTGCCCGAGCTGGCCGAGGGCGCCCGCCGGGCCGGGCGCGAGCCCGGCGGCGTCGACATCGTCGCCGCCGTCCCCAGCGCCGTCACCGATGACCGCGGGCCCGTGTATGAGGCGATGCGACGCGACCTGCTGACCTACTTCTCGCTGCCGTTCTACCGGGCGATGATCGAGCGCAGCGGCTTCGCCGCCGACGTCGAGGCATTCGACGGCGCCGGCGGGGATGCGACGGCGATGCAGAACGCGATCTCCGACGCCTTTCTGGACGAACTGACGGCGGTCGGCTCGGCCGCGGAGGTCAAGTCCGGCGTCGAGCGCTACCGCTCGGCGGGGGCCTCGTCGCCGTGCATCGGCCCGGTCCCGGGCAGCGACTTCGACGCCACCCTGCGCGCGGTCGCCGCGTAGGGCGCCTTCGGCGTGTAGAGCGTTGCCGGCTTTCACCGCGGCCGGCGCGTAACGCAGCGCGACCGCGTAAGACTGAAGCGCAGAGCAGATGATCGTCCTCCTGGTGTTCGCGGTGCTCGCGGGAGCCGGTACGGCCCTGTCGCCGTGCGTGCTGCCCGTGCTCCCGGCGCTGCTGTCGGCCAGCGGGGTCGGCGGTCGCCGGCGGCCGCTGGGGATCGTGCTCGGGCTGTCGCTTACGTTCACCGTCACGATCGTGGGGGTGGCAAGCGTGGTGGGCGGCGTCGGCGTCGGCAGCGACCCCCTGCGCGACCTCTCGATCGCTGTGCTGCTGGTGTTCGGCGTGAGCCTGCTGGCACCGGCGCTGTCGGACCGGATCGAGGCGCCGCTGTCGCGGCTGGCGCGCTTCGGCCCCAAGATCGCGCGGCGACGGCTTCCGCTCCGGGCTGCTGGTGGGGGGCGCGCTCGGGTTCGTCTACACGCCCTGCGCCTCGCCGATCCTGGCGGCGGTGATCTCGGTGAGTGCGGCGAGCGGGCGAACCGTTCTCTTGGCGCTGGCGTACGCGGCCGGATCGGGCGCCGTGCTGTTGCTGCTCGCGCTCGGCGGCAGGAAGGTCTTCGACCGCGTGCGCCAGGCGGGCCGGGGACCGGCCCTGCAGCGGGCGCTCGGCGTGGTGATGATCGTCACGGCGGTGGCGCTGGCGACCAGCCTGGACGTGAACTTCGACCAGTTCGTCGCCCGGAACATCCCGAACGTCAACCTCACCGCGGGCCTGGAGTGCTCGCCCACGGTCACCAAACACCTGCCCGAAATCACCGGTCACAAGGCCCGCTTCGTGGCCGCCAACGGATCCTCCTCCTGCGGCGGCAGCGGCTCGGCGGCCCACCTCACCGCGGCGGGCCCGTCCGCCAGCCAGGCCACCCTGCTGGCCGACGCGCGCTCGCTGCCGATGGCCGGCATGGCGCCCGAATTCACGCGTACCGAGCACTGGTTCAACACCCCGGGCGGCAAACCACTGTCGCTCGCCTCGCTGCGCGGCCGGGTGGTGCTGGTGGACTTCTGGACCTACACCTGCATCAACTGCATCCGCACCCTGCCCTACCTGAAGGCATGGGACGCCAGCTACCGGCGGGACGGACTCACGATCGTGGGCGTGGAGACGCCCGAGTTCTCCTTCGAGCACGACGCCGGCAACGTGGAAAACGCGATCCAGCAGTTCGGCCTCCACTACCCCGTGGCCCAGGACAACGAAATGGGCACCTGGAACGCCTACGGCAACCAGTACTGGCCCGCCGACTACCTGATCGACGCCCACGGTCAGGTGCGATACGCGAGCTTCGGCGAGGGCGACTACGGCAAGACCGAAACGGCGATCCGCGCGCTGCTGGCGTCCGCGGGAGCCGATGTCGGCGCCCACAGCCACGCTACGGGGGTGGTGGTGCCGACGAGCTCCGCCACGCCGGAGACCTATCTCGGTACCACCCGCGCCGAAGGCTGGCTGCACGGCCCGTTCGGAGGACTGCACGACTACGGGCCGCCGCCGACCAGCTCTCCCGCGCTGAACACGTTCGTCTACAGCGGCACGTGGCGGATCTCCGGCCAGCCGGCGGAAGCGGTCTCGGGCGCCGGCATCGACGTGGGCTTCCAGGCCAAGAACGTGTACCTCGTGCTCAGCTCCCCCGGCGAACGGCCGCTGCCGGTGACGGTGCTGCTCGACGGACATCCGATCTCGGCTGCGGACTCCGGCGCCGATGTCCACGGGGGCGTGGCGACGGTGCGCCGCCAGCGGCTCTACTGGCTGGTCTCGCTGCGCGGTGACCAGCGCCACCAGCTCTCGCTGCGCTTTGCCAACGGCGTCAGCGGCTACGCGTTCACCTTCGGCTGAGCCGGGCCGGCCGCAGCGGCGCCCCCCGGCCGCGCCGCGAGCACCTCGAAGCGGCCGCCGCCGCGCGCCGCGCCCTCGCCGGCGTACGCGCGAGGAAGCCGGGGTCGGGCCGCGAATACAATGGTCTGCATGGAGGGCTCGATGGCCGAGACCAGCGCGCGCAGCTGGCTACGTTGCTACCGCTGCTGGTCGCGGGACCTCGAGGTCCAGGTCCACTACGAGGGCATCCACAAGATCGACCCGGACACGGGCGAGCGCGCCGAAGTCGTGGACGAGCTGCAGGAGGCGGTGGTGCAGTGCCTGGAGTGCATGCACGACCAGCCCCACCTCGGCTTCAACAACGGCCGCGTGGAGCCGGTCGAAGACCGCTGGGAACGGATGATCGCCGGGACGCCATGGGTGGCCTCCTGCACCGTCACGGTCGACGCCGACGACGTCGAGAGCTGCTCGGGGCCCGAGGCCGGCGACGCGCTCTCCTACGCGGCCTTCGGCGACCACGGCGTGAGGGAGTTCTTCACCCACGTGCGCTTCCACAAGCACGAGGAGGACTCGCGCATCATCGTGCACCTGCTGGTCGAGCTGTACGCCCGCTCGCTCGAGGAGGCAACCGAAGTGCTCGAGTCGTCCGCGCGGGGATCGCTGACGATCACCTCGCTGGCGGAGGAGTCCCGCCCACCGGCGGCCGCGAGCGAAGCCCACGGCCACGAATAGTCGCTAGCTGAGCCGCTCCTCGAGCGCCCGCAGCTGGGCGTGGAGCTCGTCGGGAAGGTTCTCGAAGCGGCCGTAGTGCTCGTGGAACTGGGGCAGCTGGGCGCGCCACTCGGCGTTGTCCACCCGCAGCAGCTCGGAGACCTGCTCGTCGGTGACCTCCAGACCGCGGGTGTCGATCCCTTCGACCCCCACCGGCGGGATGAACCCGATCGGCGTCTCCTGCGCGGCTCCGTGGCCGGCACAGCGGGCGAACACCCAGGCGAGCACGCGGGAGTTCTCGCCGAAGCCGGGCCACAGGAAGCTGCCGTCGTCGTCCTTGCGGAACCAGTTGACGTAGAAGATCTTCGGGAGCTTGGCCCCGGAGGTGCGCCCGATCTTCAGCCAGTGACCGAAGTAGTCGGCCATGCTGTAGCCGAGGAACGGGAGCATCGCGAACGGGTCGAAGCGCAGCTCGCCGACGGTGCCCGCGGCCGCGGCCGTCTTCTCTGAGCCCATCACCGAGCCGAGGAAGACCCCGTGCTCCCAGTCGAGAGCCTCCGTCACCAGCGGCACCACGGTCGAGCGGCGCCCCCCGAACAGCATCGCGTCGATCGGCACCCCCGCCGGGTCCTGCCACTCGGGGGCGATCGCCGGCGTCTGGTCGGCGCGCACCGTGAAGCGGGCGTTGGGATGGGCGGCCGGCGTCTCGGAGGCGGGCGTCCAGTCGTTGCCGCGCCAGTCGATCAGATGCTCCGGAGCCTGCTTGCTGAGTCCCTCCCACCACACGTCGCCGTCGTCGGTCTTGGCGCAGTTGGTGAAGATCGCGTCGTGGGAGACCATCTTGATGGCGTTCGGGTTGGTCTTCTCGCCCGTGCCGGGGGCGACCCCGAAGAACCCCGCCTCGGGGTTGATCGCGTACAGGCGCCCGTCGTCGCCGAACTTCATCCAGGCGATGTCGTCGCCGATCGTCTCGACCGTCCACCCCTCCAGCGTCGGGATCAGCATCGCGAGGTTGGTCTTGCCGCAGGCGCTGGGGAAGGCGCCGGTGACGTACTTCACGTCCCCCTCGGGCGAGGTCAGCTTGAGGATCAGCATGTGCTCGGCCATCCAGCCCTCGTCGCGGGCCATCACCGAGGCGATCCGCAGCGCGAAACACTTCTTGCCCAGCAGCGCGTTGCCGCCGTAGCCGGACCCGTAGGACCAGATCTCGCGCGTCTCCGGGAAATGGACGATGTACTTGTTCTCCGCGTTGCAGGGCCAGGGCACGTCGTGGGCGCCCTCGGCGAGGGGCATGCCGACGGAGTGCAGGCACGGCACGAACTGCCCGCCCGCGCCGAGCGCCTCGAGCGCCCCCTTGCCCATCCGGGTCATGATCCGCATCGACACGGCGACGTAGGTGGAGTCCGTCAGCTGCACCCCGACGTGGCTCTTGTCGGAGCCGAGCGGGCCCATGCAGAACGGCACCACGTACATCGTGCGTCCCCGCATCGAGCCCGCGAACAGCTCGGTCAGCGCCTCGCGCATCTCGGCCGGGTCACGCCAGTTGTTGGTCGGCCCCGCCTCCTTCTCGGTGGCGGTGCAGATGAAGGTCCTGTCCTCCACGCGGGCGACGTCGCCGGGATCGGACATCGCCAGGTAGGAGTTCGGCCGCTTGGCATCGGAAAGGCGCTCGAAGGTGCCCGCCTCGACCAGCTCGGCGCACAGCTCCTCGTACTCCTCGGCCGACCCGTCGCACCAGCGGATCTCGTCCGGTTCGGTGAGGGCCGCCATCTCCTCGACCCACGCCAGCAGTCGCTCGTGCTTCGTTGGGGCGGGAAGCGTGGTGCTCATCGGGGCAGGCGGCTCCTTCGGGTTCGCGGTCATCTGGGGCGCCTCCCTCGGGGGCGCGGGCGGCGGCTTGTCATGGTCCGCCGAAACAAAAAATCGCCCATCCAGGGGCGCTCGACAAAGCCTATCGCAGGACCGCGCGGCGGCAGTGCCGGGATTAGCCGCTTCTACCGTCCGTATTTCGCCGAGAAGGGTCCCTGTCCAGGCGTTTTGCGGTCCTTACGGACCCGGCTCGGAGGGAGCCGGTCCGCTCAGGCGGAGCCGTTGCTGGCGGCGGTGCCGGGGTTCCGGCGCGGAACCAGCACCAGGCGCTTGAACTCGGCCACCAGCACCCCGTCCTGGTTGAGGACGCGGGTGTGCACCCTCACCGTCCCACGGTCGGGCTTGGACTGGGACTCGCGCTTCTCGAGCACCTCCGACTCGCAGAAGAGGGTGTCCCCGTGGAACACCGGCGCCGGGTGCTTGAGCTCTTCGGTGGCGAGGTTGGCGATCGCCTTGCCGCTCACGTCGCTGACCGACATCCCGAGCGCGAGCGAGTACACGAGCGGCCCCACCACGACGTTGCGGCCCTGCTGGGAGGCGGCTGCGTACACGTCGTTGATGTGTAGGGGGTGGTGATTCATGGTCAGCAGGCAGAAGAGGTGGTCGTCCGACTCCGTGACCGTCTTGGCGGGCCAGTGCTTGTAGACGTCGCCGACTTCGAACTCCTCCAGGTAGCGTCCGTAGGGGTGCGCGCCGCTGGCCTCGCGGGCTGCCTGGTCGGTCTGGAGTGCGTCTCTCTCGGGGGCTTGGGTCTCGCTCATGGGACCCCACTCTAGTGCGCCGCTGGCGCATATGCTCGATACTGCGTGCACGGCGGTGCCAGCCGCCGAGCGGATTCAGACGACCAGGAGAGCCCTTGCGAAACCCCCGTGACTTCCTCAAGCCGCTGGCCATCGGCGCCCCCGAACCGGCTCGCGAGATCCCCTTCAAGCCCTCGCGGATGATCCACTTCCTGGACTTCTCCAACGAGAAGATGGTGGCCAAGGTCCCCGACATCGCGCCCACCGTGGACATCCTGCTCGGGAACCTCGAGGACGCCGTGCCGGTGGACCGCAAGGTGGCCGCGCGCGAAGGCCTGATCCGGGTCGGCCGCGACATGGACCTCGGCGAGACGGCCCTCTGGACGCGGGTCAACGAGCTGGCCTCGCCGTGGGTGCTCGACGACATCACCCAGGTCGTGGAGGCGATCGGGGACAAGCTCGAGGTGATGATGATCCCCAAGGTCGAGGGGCCCTGGGACATCCACTACGTCGACCGCCTGCTGGCCCAGCTCGAGGCCCGTTACGAGATCGAGCACCCGATCCTGATCCACGCGATCCTCGAGACGGCCCAGGGGGTGGCGAACCTCGAGGAGATCGCGAGCGCCTCGCCGCGGATCCAGGGGATGAGCTTCGGACCCGCCGACCTGGCGGCCTCCCGGCGCATGAAGACGACCCGCGTCGGCGGCGGGCACCCCGGCTACCGCACGATCGCGGACCCCGACCCGGACAACCCGGACGCTCCCCGCCCGAGCTACCAGCAGGACCCGTGGCACTACTCGATCGCCCGCATGGTCGACGCCTGCACCTCCGTCGGCGCCCTCCCCTTCTACGGCCCCTACGGTGACATCCGCGACGAGGAGGGCTGTGAGACCCAGTTCCGGGCGGCCTTCCTGCTGGGCTGCGTGGGCGCGTGGTCGCTGCACCCGGCCCAGATCGCGATCGCCAAGCGCGTGTTCTCACCCGAGCCCGACGAGGTCGCCTTCGCCAAGAAGGTGATCGAGGCCATCCCCGACGGCCGGGGCGTGCACATGATCGACGGCAAGATGCAGGACGACGCCACCTGGAAGCAGTGCAAGGTGATGGTCAACCTCGCCGAAATGCTCGCCCGCAAGGACCCCGAGCTGGCGGAGGCGTACGGCTTCACCCCAGCCGCCGTATGAGGTTCTTCGAGTACGAGGCCCGCGAGCTCGTCAAGCGAGCCGGGATCCCGGTCACCGACTACGGGTTCACGACCGACGCCGAGGAGGCCGGCGAGATCGCCGCCCGCATCGGCGGGCCGACGGTGATCAAGTCCCAGGTCCTCAGCGGCGGGCGCATGAAGGCGGGCGGGGTGAAGTTCGCCGACAGCCCCGAGGAGGCCATCGCGCACGCACGCGAGATCCTCGTGCTGGAGATCAACGGGCACATGCCCCGGGGCGTGCTCGTGGACCCGCGGGCCGAGGTCGAGCAGGAGTACTACGCCGGCGTGGTCTGGGACGGCACCCGCAAGCAGCCCGTGATCATCTTCTCCCCCGTCGGCGGCATCGACATCGAGCAGGTCGCCGAGGAGCAGCCCGAGAAGGTGGGCCGGCGGCACTTCTCCAACATCCTCCCGTTCAGCGAGTTCATCGCCAAGGAGGCGATCGCCTCCAGTGGGGTCACGGGACCGGCCCTCAACAAGCTCGTGCCGATCGTCAGCCGGCTGGCGCGCATGTTCGTGGAGAACGACATGGTGCTCGCCGAGATCAACCCGCTGGGCCGCCTCGCGGACGGCTCGTTCGTGGCCCTCGACGCGCACATGGACATGGAGAACGAGGCCCGCCCGCGCCACGAAAAGCTGCTCGCAGAGCTCGGCGTCGGCAAGGAGGAGACCCGCCAGGCGCGCGAGCCCACGCCGTTCGAGCTGGCGGGCGAGCAGATCGACTCCAGCGACCACCGCGGGGTGGCGGGCAACGTGACCGAGTTCGACGGCAACCTCGGCCTGGTGATCGGCGCCGGGGGAGGCTCGCTGACCCTGTTCGACGCCGTCCGGGCCCACGGCGGACGCCCGGCGAACTACTGCGAGATCGGCGGCAACCCGTCCGTGGCGAAGGCCTGCGGGCTGACGAAGCTGGTGCTGTCCAAGCCCGGCGTGGACAAGATCGCGGTGATGATGTCGATCGTCTCCAACACGCGCGTGGACATCGTCGCCCGCGGGGTCATCAAAGCCTGCCTGGAGCTCGGCCACGACCCGGCCGAGAAGATCGCGATCTTCCGCATCCCGGGGGCCTGGGAGGAGGAGGGCTTCAAGATCCTCGAGCGTTATGGCGTCGAGTACGCCGACCGCAGCGTGTCGCTGAACGAGGCCGCCCGGCGGGCGGTCGAGAAGATCCAGGGCGCCGGCGCCGCGGCCGCGTCCTCCCCCACCGAGGCGTCCGCCTGATGTCGATCCTGATCGACGCCGAGACGACCTTCATCGTCCAGGGGATCACCGGCCGCGAGGCCGTCAACCTGACCCGCGAGTGCCTGGACTACGGCGCCGGCGCCAAGATCGTCGGGGGCGTCACCCCCGGGCGCCTGGGGCGCGAGGTGCACGGCGTGCCGGTGTTCGACACCGTGGCCCAGGCCGTCGAGCACCACGGGGCCCCGATCTACGGCTCGGTCGTGACCGTCCCCCCCGCCTTCACCCGCGACGCGGTCTTCGAGGCGCTGGAGAATCAGATCAAGCTGATCGTGATCGTGACCGAGCGCATCCCGCGCCGCGACGTCGCGGCGATGGTGGAGCTCGCGGGCCTGCGCGGGGCGCGGATCATCGGACCCAACTGCCTCGGGATCATCGTCCCGGACGTGATCAAGATGGGCGGCATCGGCGGCCCCGCCAAGAACGCCGCCCAGGCCTACACACCCGGGCCGATCGGCGTTATCTCCCGCTCCGGCGGGATGACCACGGAGATGTCCTCGACCCTGTCGGCGGCCGGCCTCGGCCAGTCCTCGGCGGTATCGATCGGCGGCGACGCCATCATCGGCTCCACCTACGCGGAGCTGATGGGGCTGTTCGCGGCCGACTCCCAGACCCAGGGGATCGTCATCTACACCGAGCCCGGAGGGCGGATGGAGGCCGAGCTGGCCGCCTGGACCCTGGCCCGCGAGGAGTCCGAGCGCCTGCCGATCGTGGCCTTCATGGCCGGCCGCTTCATGGACGAGATGCCGGGCATGAGCTTCGGCCACGCGGGCACGATCGTGGAAGGCAAGGAGGACACCGCCTCCGAGAAGATCGCCCGCCTGGCCCACGCGGGGATCCAGGTCGCGGAGCGCATCGAGGACATCCCGGAGATGATCGGCGCGGGCATCGCCGCCCGTGCGTCGGCCGGCAACGGAGCTGGGGCGCGATGAGACGCGACGGCACCTTCATCGCGGTCGAGGTCAGCGACGAGGCCGCAAGCGATGCCGAGCTGGCACACGCCCTCGCCGAAGCCTGCCCGGTGGACATCTTCGCGCAGGACGCCCAGGGCAAGCTCGAGATCGTGCAGGAGAGCCTCGACGAGTGCGTGCTCTGCCGTCTGTGCCTGGACGCCACGCCCGATGGGGCCGTGCGCATCCTGAAGCTGTATGACAACGAGGCCGTCCTGGCCTAGACTTCCCCGCAGGGGAAGGTGTTTGTCGAAGTCCCGGCCAAGGCCATGAACGAGAACTTCTCACTTATCGTGATGTGCCTGTTCCTGCTCGGGTCGCTCGCGTTCCTGGCCGAGCAGCTGACGGCCTACCACTAGCGCCCGTCGCCGGCGCGCCCGGGCGCCGGGGCCGTCAGGCGTGCTTGCGCGCCTTGGGAGTGCGTTCGCGCTCCTGGTGGCGCTCGACGACGTTGACGATCAGCTTCAGGAACTGCTCGGGGCCGGACGCCTTGGCCTGGCCGTAGGTGAAGGCCTCCACCCAGTCGGGCACCTTGCCCTCGCGGGCCATCACGTTGAAGAACTCGCGGCGCATGTCCACCCGCACACGCGCGTCGGCGGCCACGTCCTTGGTGACCTTCACACCGGGCATCTCGAGGCGGAACTGCTGGATGTCGCCCCGCCCTCGCAGTTCCACACCAACGACGAGCTTGATCGGCTCGAGCGCCGGGACTTCCTCCAGGAAGCGCCTGGTGGCCTGCTCGATCAACACACGGGCGTCATCGGACACGGCGGCCCTCCCAGCTGGTGATGCCTCGGGGGGTGAGCGTCGCAGCCCCTAGATTTTGTGCCGTTGCAGGAGCTTGCGGCCGATGACCATCTTCTGGATCTCGGAGGTGCCCTCGCCGATCAGCAGCAGCGGCGCGTCGCGGTACAGGCGCTCGATCTCGTACTCCTTGGAGTAGCCGTAGCCGCCGTGGATGCGCAGCGACTCCTCGACGCAGAAACGACCCGCCTCGGAGGCGAACAGCTTCGCCATGCCGGCCTCGAGGTCCGAGCGCTCACCGGCGTCCTTCAGGCGCGCGGCGCGCATCGTCAGCAGCCGCGCCGCCTCGACCTGGGTGCCCATGTCGGCGAGCTTGAACTCGATCGCCTGGTGCTGGGCGATCGGCTTGCCGAAGGTCTTGCGCTCCTGCGAGTAGCGCAGGGCCAGCTCCAGCGCCCGCTGCGCGAGACCGACGCCGCGGGCGGCGACGTTCACACGGCCCACCTCGAGCGCGTCCATCATCTGCGCGAAGCCCTTGTTGAGCCCGGCCTGCTCGCCGCCGAGCACGTTCTCGGCCGGGCACTTGTAGCCGTCGAACACGAGCTCGGTCGACTCGACGCCCTTGTAGCCCAGCTTCTTGATCTTGGGGGGCACGGTCAGCCCCGCGAAGGGTCCCGTGTTCTCCCCCACGCCCGGCTCTTTTTCGGCGATGAAGCAGGTCATGCCCTTGTGGCGCGGGTCGGCGTCGGGATCCGTCTTGACGAGCACGAACACGAGCGTCGAGAGCAGGCCGTTGGTGACCCACATCTTCTGCCCGTTGATCTCGTAGTTGCCGTCGTCGAGCTTGCGCGCCGACGTTTTGATCGCCTGCACGTCGGAGCCGAGCTCGGGCTCGGACAGCGAGAAGGCCGCCCTGATCTCTCCCGTGGCCATCCGCGGGAGGTACTTCTGGCGCTGCTCCTCGGTGCCGAACTTCATCAGCAGGTAGGAGCCGATGAAGTGGGTGTTGATCACCCCCGAGATCGAGATCCAGCCGCGCGAGAGCTCCTCCACGATCATCGCGTAGGTCGTCAGGTCGAGCCCCATGCCGCCGTACTCCTCGGGGATCGTGACCCCGAACAGACCGAGCTCCTTCATCTGCTCGACGATCGGCTCGGGGAAGCTGTCCTCGTGGTCGTAGTGCTCGGCGTTGGGGATGATCTGCTCGTCGGCGAACTGGTGGACCATCTCGGTGATCGCGCGCTGCTCGTCGGTCATCTCGGTGTTCTGGTCGGCGGCTACGGCCATTCTTTGTCCTGGCTCCGGGGTCGTTGTCTCTGGTTGTGAAGAGAATACCGGCGTGAACTTCACGCGCGAGATCCTCGACGGCGCCCCCGCGGACGGCCGCGCGCTGGTGGAGCTCTCCCGCGAGGGGTCCCGGCGCGAGTGGAGCTTCGGCGAGCTCTCCGAGCGGGCGGCCCGGCTCGCCGGCGCCTTCGCCCGGCACGGCGCCGGCCGCGGGGAGGTGGTGATGACGCTGATCGGCAACCGCCCCGAGTGGGTCCTGGCGATGCTCGCCTGCTTTCGCACCGGCGCCGTGGTGCTGCCCTGCACCGAGCAGCTGCGGGCCAAGGACCTGCGTCTGCGGATCGAGGTCACGCGGCCCTCGCTGATCGTCGCCGACGAGCGCAACCGCGCCGAGCTCGAGCTGGCCCGTCCCGAGGCCCCGGTGCTCCTGATCCCCGACGAGAGCCTGTTCGCGGGCGAGCCCGCGCCGGCGGCCGAGCTGGACCCCGCGGAGCCGGCCCTGATCACCTTCACGAGCGGCACAGCGGGCGAGCCGAAGGCGGTCGTGCACGCGCAGCGCTACATGCTCGGCCAGCGCCTGCAGGCGCGCAGCTGGCTGGCGCCGGACCCGGGCGGGCTGGTGTGGTGCACCGCCGCCAGCGGCTGGTCGAAGTCGGCTCGCAACGTCTTCATGGCCCCCTGGCTGGCGGGCGCGGGTGCCCTGCTGCACGATGCCCGCTTCGATCCCCACGAGCGGCTCGAGCTGCTCGAGCGCGAGCGCGTGAACGTGCTCTGCATGGCCCCCACCGAGTACCGCGTGATCGCCAAGCGGGCCACCCCCCGAGCGCTCCCGGACCTGCGAGGGATGGTCGCCGCCGGCGAGGCCCTGAACCCCGAGGTGCTGCGGGCCTGGGAGGAGGCCACGGGCCTGCAGATCCGGGATGGCTACGGCCAGACCGAGACCGGCCAGCTGACGGGGAGCCTGCCCGGCGAACGCGCGCGGCCTGGATCGATGGGGCGCGCCCTGCCCGGCGTGGAGCTCGAGATCGAGGACGGCGAGCTCGTGCTGGAGCCCTCCAGCGACCCGACCTTCTTCCTCGGCTATCTCGGCGAGGAGGTGCGCCGGGAGCAGCCGGCGGACGGCGGCCCGTCGCGCTGGAGCGTGCAGGGCGACCCGGCCCGGGAGCGCTGGCACACCGGCGACCGCGTCCGCCGCGACGAGGACGGCTGGCTGTACTTCGAAGGTCGCTCCGACGACGTGATCGTCTCGGCCGGCTACCGCATCGGGCCCTTCGAGGTCGAGTCCGCCCTCGTCGCCCACCCCGCCGTGGCCGAGGCGGCGGCCGTGGCGGCTCCCGACGAGGAGCGCGGCGCGGTCGTGCGGGCCGTGGTCGTGCTCCGCGACGGCGCCCCGGAGCCGAGCCCCGAGCTGGTGCGCGAGCTGCAGGACCACGTCAAGCGGGAAACCGCCCCCTACAAGTACCCCCGCATCGTCGACTTCGCCGCCGAGCTGCCGAAGACCGCCAGCGGCAAGGTCAAGCGCGCCGAGCTGCGCGGGGCCTAGAGCGCCACCACCGCGTCGATCTCGACCTGGGCCCCGCGGGGCAGGGCGGCCACGCCGATCGCCACCCGCGCCGGCGGCTCGGACGCGAAGAAGCGGCCGTACACCTCGTTGACCTCGGCAAAGGCGCCGAGGTCGGTCATGTAGACGGTCATCCGCACCGCCCTCGAGAGCGTCGTGCCGGCCGCCTCGCAGACGGCCTCGAGGTTGCGCAGGCAGCGCTCGGCCTGCTCGGCCGCACTCGAGCCCGTGATCTCGCCCGTCTGCGGGTCCAGCGGTATCTGCCCGGAGCACCACAGCAGTCCCGCGGCCCGCACGGCGTGGCTGTAGGGGCCGATGGCGGCGGGGGCGCCGGGGGCGTCGAGGGTCTGGCGCTCGCTGGGCACCATCGAGGCCGGGCACACTACCGCAGCGCGGGCGCCCGATCGACGGGCCAGCGCCGGCGGCGATCCGTCGGCGGGCGACGGTCATCGAGAGGTGGATCGGGCCGCGCGGCGGACCGCTATCGTCGTCCGCGATGCGCAGCCGCGCCATCATGACGATGCCGGCCGGTCTCCTCTGCGCCCTCGTTGCGACCCTGCTCGCAGCGCAGCCGGCGACGGCCGCATCGCTCACCTTCACGCCCTGCCCCGACACGGTCGCCTTCTCCTGCACCTCGCTGCCGGTGCCCCTGTCGCGCACGGGGAATGTTCCCGGCTCGATCGGGCTCAGCGTCAGGCGCAAGCTGGCGGGCTCGCAGCCGAGCACGAGCGCGGTCGTGAGCCTGGCCGGCGGACCCGGGCAGGCCGCGGTGCCGCTGGCCGAATTCATGGCTGAAGCCATCGCCCCGGCGTTGAAGACGCGCGACCTGCTGGTCTTCGATCAGCGCGGCACGGGCAGCTCCAGCCCGCTCGCCTGCCAGGCGGTGGAACGTTTCAGCGGCGGCTCGATATCGCACCTGTTCGAACAGTGCGCACTGGAGATCGGCCCCGCGCGGGCCGGCTTCACCAGCGAGGAAAGCGTCGCTGACATCGAGGCCCTGCGAGTCGCCGGGGGCTACGAAAAGCTCGTCCTCTACGGCACCTCCTACGGCACCAAGGTGGCCCTCGAGTACGCCCAGCAGTACCCCCAGCACGTGGAATCGCTCGTGCTCGACTCGGTCGTCCCCGTGGATGCGCCCGAACCGTTCGCGATCCCCAGCTTCCGGGCGCTCCCGGGGGTGACTGCGCGAAGTCTGTGCCAACCGCGGCTGCGCCGGGATCACCGGCGATCCGGTCGCGGACCTCGCCGAGCTCAACGCCCGCCTGCGCCGCCACGCGCTCAGCGGCTCGGTGTACGACGGCAAAGGCCGCCGCCACCCGGCCGCGCTCGACGAGACGGGGCTGCTGCGCACGATCCAGGCCGGGGACGTAAACCCCGCGCTGCGCGCGCTGCTGCCCGGGGCCGTGCGCTCGGCACTGAACGGAGATCCCGACCCGCTGCTGCGCCTGCACTTCCTGTCCGAGGGCCTGATCCCGACGCTGCCCCGCGAACGCCGGCCCGAAAGCACCGACGAAGTGGACGAAGCCCTGTTCGCCACCACCACCTGCGAGGAGTCCCCGTTCCAGTGGTCGCGCAGCGCCACCGCGGCGACCCGGCTGGCCGAAGCCCATGCCTTCCTCGAGGCCCAGCCGAGCAGCTACTTCTATCCCTTCGACGCGGCCACGGCCTACGCCTCCAGCCTGCTGGAAGCGTGCGCGGCCTGGCCCGACGCCTCGCCGGCGCCCCCTGCCGAAGGCCAGCTCCCGAACGTCCCCACGCTGATCCTGTCCGGCACGCAGGACCTCCGCACACCCACCTCCAACGCGCGCCAGATCGCCGCCGAGATCCCGGACGCCGAGGTCGAGGTGGTGCCCTTCACGGGGCACTCGGTGCTCGGCAGCGACCTCGGCGAATGTGCCGCCAACGCCGTCACGCGGTTCTTCTCCGCGCAGGCGGTCTCGCCGTGCGCCTCGACGCGCAACCCGTTCACCCCCACGCCGCTGGACCCCACCCGCCTGAGCAGGGTGCGGGCCCCGCACGGCCTCTCCGGCCGTCCCGGGCGCACGCTCGTGGCGGCGTTGGACGCGATCGTGGATCTCAGCCGCCAGGTCGTGGGGGCCACCCTCGAGGCCGCCGCCGCCCTGCCCAGCGGCGCCGGCTTCGGGGGCCTGCGCGGCGGCTACGCGACGCTGGCCGGCGGCGCAGTGGTGCTGCACGGTTTCTCCTTCGTTCCCGGCGTACACCTCTCCGGCCGCCTGTCGGTCAGCGCGCAGGGCGTGGCACAGGCCGTGCTGCGCGTCAGCGGCTCGCAGGCCTCGGGCGGGAGCATGCGCCTCAGCGACAACCTGAAGAGGGTCAGCGGCACGCTCGGAGGGCACAGCTTCCGGCTGGCGGTAGCGAGCGTCAAGCTGTCGAGCGTGGGCGGAGGTGAATGGCCGACGGCCGCGCAGATCGGGGGCGGGTGGTGGTCAACTCCCTAGCGAGCGAGAGCTCGCCCTACCTGCGCCAGCACGCCGAGAACCCCGTGGACTGGATGCCCTGGGGCCCGGAGGCGTTCACGCGGGCGCGCGAGCTGGACAGGCCCGTGATCGTCTCGATCGGCTACTCCGCCTGCCACTGGTGCCACGTGATGGAGCGCGAGTCCTTCGACGACCCCGCCACGGCGGAGCTGATGAACGCCGACTTCGTGTGCGTGAAGGTGGACCGCGAGGAGCGACCCGACGTGGACGCCCTCTACATGGAGGCCCTGCAGAGCATGAGCGGGCGGGGAGGCTGGCCGCTGAACGTGTTCCTGACCCCCGAGCAGCTGCCCTTCTACGGAGGGACCTACTTCCCACCCGAGTCCCGCAGCGGGATGCCCGCCTGGAGGGACGTGCTGAGGGCCATCGCGCAGGCCTGGCGCGAGGACCGCGAGCAGCTCCAGGAGGGAGCCGAGCGGCTGCGCGAGCACCTCGGGAGCATTTCCCTGCACGCGCGCGCACACGAGCCGCTGCAGGAGGGCGTGCTGGAGGAGGCGGTGACGCGGGCCCGCGAGAGCTTCGACCCCGTGCACGGGGGCTTCGGCGGCGCGCCCAAGTTCCCCCAGGCCTCGCTGCTGGAGTTCCTGCTGCTGCGCGGAGCCCAACCGATGGCGCTCGACACGCTGGGTGCGATGGCCAGCGGCGGGATCCACGACCAGCTCGGCGGCGGCTTTCACCGCTACAGCGTCGACGACACCTGGACCGTGCCCCACTTCGAGAAGATGCTCTACGACAACGCCCTGCTGGCGCGCACCTACCTGCACGCCTGGCAGGCCACCGGCGAGGAGCAGCTGCGCGCCGTGTGCGTGGACACGCTGGAGTGGGCCCTGCGCGAGATGCAAGGGCCGGAGGGAGGCTTCTACAGCGCCCTCGACGCCGACTCGGAGGGGGTCGAGGGCCGCTTCTACGTATGGCGCGAGCAGGAGCTGGAGGAGCTGCTGGGAGACACGGACGCGGCCGCCGCGAGCGCCTGGCTGGGGGTCGACCAGGCGGGCAACTTCCACGACCCCCACCACCCCGAGCCGGGTCTGAACGTGCTCCAGGACCGCGGCCTCAGTCCCACCCCGGAGCTGCGCGAGAGCATCCGCTCGCGCTTGGCGGCGGCGCGCGAGTTACGCGTGCGCCCGGGGCTGGACGGCAAGCGCCTGACGAGCTGGAACGCGCTGATGGTGAGCGCCCTCGCCGAGGCGGGGGCCGCCCTGGCGGAGCCCCGCTACATGGACGCCGCGATCGCCTGCGCGGAGTTCATCGAGCAGCGCATGCGCACCCCCGAGGGGCGTCTGCTGCGGAGCTTCAACGACGGGGCCGCCAGGATCGATGCCTACCTCGAGGATCACGCCTTCCTGCTCGAGGCCCTGCTGGTGCTGTTCGAAACCAGCTGCGAGGAGCGCTTCTTCCTGCGTGCCCGGGCGCTGGCCGACACCCTCATCGAGCGCTTCGCCGACACCCGCGACGGGGGCTTCTTCTCGACCGCCGCCGACGGCGAAGCCCTGATCGTGCGGCGCAAGGACCTCGAGGACTCGCCCATCCCCGCGGGCGCGTCGAGCGCCGCGACGGGGCTGCTGCGGCTGTATCAGCTGAGCGGCGAGCCGACCTACGAGCAGCACGCCCTCTCGGTGCTGGAAGCGCGGGCGGAGATGGCGGGGCGCTACCCGGGCGCCTTCGGGCACCTGCTGCAGGGGCTGCACTGGCACTTCGCGCCCATGCGCCCGATCGCCTGCCCGGTCCCGGGCGCCGCCTGAGCGGCCCGGGGCGCCGGCACTGCCGAGGGCCGAGCCTCAGAGGATCGCCAGGTAGCGGTCCAGCTCCCAGCTGGTTACCTGGACGCGGTAGTCGTCCCACTCCTGGCGCTTGATCTCGACGTAGCGGTTGAACATGTGCTCGCCGAGGGTGCGCAGCACCAGCTCGGACTCGGCCATCAGCTCGATCGCCTCGCCGAGGCTCTCGGGCAGCTGCTCCACGCCCAGGCGCCGGCGCTCGTCGCTGGAGAGGTGGTAGAGGTTCTTCTCCATCGGCTCGGGCAGCTCGTAGCCCTTCTCGATCCCCTCCAGGCCCGCCTGCAGCAGCACCGCGAAGGTCAGGTAGGGGTTGCAGGCGGGGTCCGGGCAGCGCAGCTCCATCCTCGTGGCCCGCTCGCGTCCCGGGTGGTACAGCGGCACCCGCACCAGGGCGGAGCGGTTGCGGCGCGACCAGGCCACGTAAACGGGCGCCTCGAAACCGGGGACGAGCCGCTTGTAGGAGTTGACCCACTGGGCGAAGATCGCGCAGATCTCGCGCGCGTGCTTGAGCTGCCCGGCGATGAAGGCCTTGCCGACGTCCGACAGGAAGTACTGGTCGTCGGCGTCGTAGAAGGCGTTGTGCCCGTCGCGGAAGAGGGACTGGTGGGTGTGCATCCCGGAGCCGTTCTCGCCGAACAGCGGCTTCGGCATGAAGGTGGCGTGCCAGCCGTACTTCATCGCGAACTCCTTGACCGTGATGCGGTAGGTCATGCAGTCGTCGGCCATCTTCATCGCGTCCGCGTAGCGCATGTCGATCTCGTGCTGGGAGGGGCCGACCTCGTGGTGGGTGTACTCCACGTGGATACCGAGCTGCTCCAGCGCCAGCACCGTCTCGCGGCGCACGTCCGAGCCCGCGTCCAGCGTCGTGAGGTCGAAATAGCCGCCCTGGTCGAGGACCTCGGTGGAGCGCGAGTCGCGGAACAGGAAGTACTCGAGCTCGGGCCCGACGTTGAAGGTGTCGAAGCCCATGCCCCGGGCCCGCTCGAGCGCGCGCCGCAGCACGTGCCGGGGGTCTCCCTCGTACGGGGTTCGCTCGGGCGTGATGACGTCACAGAACATGCGCGCCACGCCCTGCTCCTCGGGCCGCCACGGCAGCACGGCGAAGGTCGCGGGGTCGGGCATCGCGATCATGTCGGACTCCTCGATCGCGTTGAAGCCCGTGATCGAGGAGCCGTCGAAGCCCATCCCCGCTTCGAAGGCGTCGTCGAGTTCGGCCGCGTTGATCGAGAACGACTTCAGCTGGCCGAGGATGTCCGTGAACCAGAAACGGATGAAGCGGATGTTGCGCTCGGCAACGAACGCCTTCACGTCATCGGGGGTCTTGGGATGCTCCTCGGGCACTGGCTATGCGACTTATAGCCGAGCCCGCGGGGGGCCCGCTATCGACGTGTGGCCAAAACCGTCGGCGCACCGGGGATCGACGCGCCCGCGAAAGGGGCGCCCGCCGGGCTTCAGTGTCCGGCCACGGCGGCCACGAACGCGGCCACGTCTTCTGCTTCCTTGCCCTGGTAGAGCAGTGCCGGCATCTGCCCGTTGCCGCGGGCGCGGCCTTCGAGGATCGCGTTCAGCACCAGCGCCCGGCGACCCGCGTTGGTCGAGATGTCGTCGCCCACGCGGACGTCGAGGTCGGGACCGGTGCGGGCGTAGGAGCGCACCGCCGCCAGCGAATGGCAGTACACGCAGGAGTGGGCGAACAGTTCCCGGCCCTTGGTCTGGGCCGCGGTGAGCTGGACTCCGCCGGGCGCTTCGCTGGCCTTGTGGTTGCCGTTGTGGGCCAGCACCAGCGTGGGCACCACGACACCGAAGGCGATCAACACCAGCACCCCGAGCAGCATCAGGCGCCGCCCGGCCTTGGATTCGCCGCGGCCAGCCTCCTCGGCGGCACGCCCGGGCCCGCGGCGCATCGCCACGAAGAACACGGCGAGGCCGAGGATCAGCCAGAACAGGACGACCACGTAGACCATTAGCGGGCAAGAACATATCGGCTCCCCCTCCGCGAAGCCCCGTCTCGACCTCCGTTGGGGCGCCTCCGAGGCCCGGGCGGAGTCCCTGCTCGGCCCCCCGTGAGCCCTTTCTTAGCTTTAGGGCCCCTTATGGACGGTAGCTATCGTGATGCTCGCATCGCCCCGACGAGGCAAAGGCGCACGTTGAACTTCCTTCGCCGCATCCCCCTCAACCGCCTGCTGCTGCTGTGCGGCATCGTCGTGGGCGTGGGCATCGGCGTCACGGCGCTCGCCTCGGCCCTCGGATCCGGACCGACACCCGAACCCAAGCCGCTGGCACAGGCGATCCACGACGGCCTCGTGGCCCCCGCGCCCGAAGGCGTCTCGGCCAACATCCAGCTCACGGACCAGCTGCTGGAAGGCGCCGGCCTCGCGAGCCAGGCGGCCGGCGACGGCGGCGGTGGCGGTGGCGGCTCCTCGATCACCTCCAGTCCCCTGTTCACGGGCGGCTCGGGGCGCCTGTGGGCCTCCAAGGACGGGCGCTTCCGGCTCGAGCTCCAGGACCAGTCCGGTGACACGCAGGTGATCTACGACGGGCACAAGCTGGAGGTCTACGACGCGGCCACCAACACGCTCTACCGCTACACCCCGCCGAAGGGCGAACCGGGCGAAGCCTCCTACCCCGGCGAAGCCTCGGGATCCGGCGGCTCCTCGGGTGCGAGCGACGGCCAGCACCACGAAGTCCCGTCCGTCAAGCAGATCGAAGAAGGGATCTCCCACCTGCAGCAGCACGCCTCCGTGTCCGGCGCCGAACCGAGCGACGTGGCGGGCCAGCCCGCCTACACCGTCAGGGTCGGCCCCAAGGAAGCCGGAAGCCTGTTCGCCGGAGCCGAGCTGTCGTTCAACGCCGACAACGGCACCCCCCTGCGCGCGGCCCTCTACTCCACCGCCAGCTCCTCGCCGGCGCTCGAACTGGCGGCCACCGAAATCTCCTACGGCCCGGTGCCCGACTCGGTCTTCGCGATCAGCCCGCCGTCCAACGTGAAGGTCGAAGAAGTCAAGCTCGAGGACCACGCGGCCAAGCACGCCGCGGCCACGCAGCGCTCCGGCTCCCGCCCGAAGGTGACCACCCACGGGCACGGGCCGGGGACGATCGTGGTGCTCCAGGGCCGCTCCAAGGGCTCGGGCAAGAGCAGCGGGCTGGAAGGCCTGCCCCAGGTGAACATCAACGGCACGAAGGCCGACGAGCTGCGCACCGAGCTCGGCACGCTGCTCAGCTTCGAGCGCTCAGGGGTCCGGTACCTGCTTGCGGGCTCGGTCTCGCCCGGGCAGCTCGAAGCCGTCGCGCGTGGCCTCTAGCGGTCCCGTCGAGCCCCAGCCCGTGAGGGCCAGAGGGCTGGTCAAGCGCTACGGGGAAATCCTCGCCGTCGACCACATCGACCTGAACGTCCGCAGCGGGGACGTATACGGGTTCCTCGGTCCCAACGGGGCCGGCAAGACGACCACACTGCGCATGGCGCTGGGCCTGATCACGCCGACCGCAGGCGCGGTGGAGCTGTTCGGGCGCGACCCGATGCGCGACGGCGCGCGGGCGCTGGAGGGCGTGGCGGGCTTCGTGGAGGCCCCCCGCTTCTACCCCTACCTGAGCGCGCAGAAGAACCTGGAACTGCTGGGGGCGCTCGACGGCGACGGTGCCGGCGGGCGCATCGCGGAGGTCCTCGAGACCGTGGAGCTGACCCCGCGGGCACGCCACAAGGTGGGCGGCTACTCGCACGGCATGCGCCAGCGGCTGGGAATCGCCGCGGCGCTGCTGCGCCGGCCGCGGCTGCTGATCCTCGACGAGCCCGCCACCGGGCTCGACCCGGCGGGGATGCGCGACATGCGGGCTCTGATCCGGCGCCTGGCCGACGGCGGCATGACGGTGCTGCTCTCCTCACACCAGCTGCCGGAGGTCCAGGAACTGTGCGACCGGGTGGCGATCGTCGATCGCGGCCGGGTCGTGTATGAGGGGGCCTTGTCGGACCTGCGCCGCCAGGGCGGCACGCGCTACGCGCTGCGCACCGCCGACGACGAGCGCGCACTCGCGCTGCTGCGCTCCCAGCCCGGCGTCGGCCAGGTGGCCAATGGCGCCGGAGGGCTCGAGTTCCAGGCCCAGGAGCGTGACGTCGGCGAGGTCTCCTTGGCGCTCGGCCGCTCCGGCATCGCGATCCTCGCCCTGACGCCCCAGCTGGCGAGCCTCGAGGATCTCTTCTTCCGCCTCACCGAGGGCGCCTCCGAGGACGGCGCGGGTGGATCCGTTGCCGTCAACGGGAACGCCGTGCCGGCCGGCGCCGTGGCCGACCCCGGCGCCGCGAGCACCGGCGGTGAGGCCTCGTGAGCGCTGCCGCCACCGGCGCAGGAGCACTCCCGGCCCCGGCTCGCAGCCGCCTGCGGCGCCCCTCGACGCTGACCGTCTACCGCTGGGAGCTGCGCAAGCTGATCTCCCAGAAGCGGACCTACCTCGGCCTCGGCTTGATCGTGATCCTGCCCCTGTTCTTCGTCATCTTCCAGAACGTCCACCAGCACCACGACCGCGGCGGGCAGAGCATCTTCGAGGCCCAGATCACCCAGTCCGGGCTCGCGACCCCGGTGCTGATGCTGACCTTCCTGTCCGTCTTCATGCTGCCCCTGGTGGCCTCGCTCGTGGCGGGCGACATCGTCGCCAACGAGGACGGCAACGGCACGCTCAAGACGATCCTCACGCGCTCGGTGGACCGCGGTCAGGTGCTGGCGGGCAAGGCCCTGGCAGCGTTCACCTACGGCGTCGTGGCGGTGTTCCTGTCGGCCGTCGTGGCGACCGTCGCGGGGATCATCTCGTTCGGCTTCCACCCCGTCGTGAGCCTCTCCGGCACGGTCGTCTCGGCCGGGGAAGCGCTCGCCCTGATCGCCGCCTCCAACGCCCTCTACCTGATTCCGCTGGCGGCCGTTGTGAGCATCGGGGTGCTGCTCTCGGTCGTCACCCGCAACAGCGCGGCCGCGGTGGTGGCCACGATCGGAGGCGTGATCCTGCTGTTCATCATCTCCGGGATCCCGGGGCTCGAAGGCGCGCAGCCGTACCTGCTCACGCAGCAGTTCGAGGCCTGGCAGGGACTGCTACGGACGCCCACCGACTGGGCTCCGATCCTGCACTCGATCTGGGTGTGCGCCCTGTACGCGGTCCCGTCGCTGGTGGCCGCCTACCTGGTCTTCCTGCGCCGCGACGTCGCCGGCGGCTGACACCCCGCCCGCGCGGGAGCGCTCAGGAGACCTCGGCGGGGAGCTCGATCAGGGACAGCTCGACGTCGCCCATCATGCGGCGGGCCTCACGGGGGTCGATCATGCCGGTGCCCAGGCGGGCGGTGGACTCGGCCCCACAGGCGACCCCCAGGCGCAGACACTGATCGGGGTTGCGCCCCTCATAGCGGGCGGCCAGGTACCCGGCCAGGAAGGCGTCGCCGGAGCCGATCTTGCCGACGGCTTCGCGCGGCTCCAGGCGAGCGCGCTTGATCAGCCGCTGGCCGTCGATGAGCAGCTGCGCGACGCACCCGTCGGGGAGCGTCATGATCGCCTCGCGCGCGCCCAGCGCCGAGATCTCGGCCACCGCCTGGTCGCGCTCCTCCTCGCTGGCGAACTCGTGCCCGACGAGCTCCTCGCCCTCGAGCACGTTCGGTGAGACGAGGTCGGGTTCGGCCTTGATCGCCTGGCGCAGGGGTTCGCCGTCGGTGTCCACCACGGTGATCACATCGAGGCGTTCCAGCTCCCGCACGAGCGTTGCGTACAAGTCGGGCTCCACGCCCCGCGGCAGCGATCCCGCGAACACCACGATCGCGGCGCCCCGGGCGAGGTACACGAGCTTGTCCTTGAACAGTTCGACCTCGCTCTCGGACACCTCGGGGCCGCGTTCGTTGATCTCGGTCTGTTGCCCCGAGGTCGGGTCGAGCACCGAGGTGTTGGTGCGCGACTCGTCGCGGATGCGCACGAAGTCGTTGAGGATCGACTCCTCTGTGAGCTGCTCGACGATGTGGGTGCCGGTCGCGCCGCCGGCGAAGCCGGTCGCGATCACCGGCTGGCCGAGGGCCTTCAGCGTGCGGGCGATGTTGACGCCCTTGCCTCCCGCGGCGGTGCGTTGTTCCACGGTCCTGTGGCGCCGCCCCGGTCTGAAGTTCGGCACCGCCAGTGACTTGTCGATCGCCGCGTTGAGCGTGACGGTGATGATCATTTTTGGGTTGCAACCCGACTGCGCGAGCGCCCATTCCGCTCGGTCCTACGGGCGCGAGACAACAGGCTAGCGAACCGGCTGCGCTGTCCTCAGGATTACTCGGAGAGTGCCCAGGCCTGCTCGCGCAGGCTCTCGGCGGCTGACCGGGCGGCGTCCGCCGGCTCGCCGCCGAGCTGGCGGTGGGCGTTCGCGATGCTGCGCGAGGCGCTCACGAGGCCGCCCGCCCGCCCGGGCGCGAAGGCCGCCGCGAGCGAGGACACCTCCCCTCCCTGGGCGCCCACGCCGGGCAGCAGGAAGGGCGCCGCCGGCATCAGCTCGCGGGCGCGCGGCAGATGGCCGGGCTCGCTGGCGCCTATCACCGCGCCCACGTCGCTGAGCCCGCTGCTCCCGAGCCCGCCGGCTCCGAGCTGCTCGACGATCCCGGCCAGGCGCTCCCACAGCGCCCCGCCACCGGCCAGCTCGAGATCCTCGACGTCCCGGGCCCCGGGGTTGGAGGTGCGCACCAGCAGCAGCACCCCCGCTCCGGCACTGCGCGCGGCCGCCACAAACGGCTCCACGGCGTCGAGGCCCATCAGGGGGTTGACGGTCGCGAGATCGGCGCCGAGCCCCTCGAGCTCCCCCGCCGGCGTCTGCAGGCCCCCGTACAGCGAGGCGGCATAGGCCTGGGCGGTGACGTCGATGTCGCCCCGCTTGCCATCCGCGATCACCACCAGGCCCTGCTCGCGGGCGCTCGCCACGAGATCCTCCAAGAGCTCCCGCCCGGGCGCCCCCAGCACCTCGAAGCGGGCGAGCTGGAACTTGACCGCCACGCAGGCCGGTCCGGCGGCCGCCAGCAGGGCGAGGCACTGCTGCCGGATCACCGCGGCAGCGGCCTCCCGGGGAGAGGCGCCGCTTGGAGCTGCGAGACCCGGCCAGAGGTCGAGCGGGTCCGGGTCGAGCCCCAGAACGATCTGGGACTCGCGCTCGGCGACACGCGCGGCGAGCGTGTCGCCGAAGCTACGAACCTGTGTCAGCGGGTCTTGACAGCGCTCTTCAGGGCGCTGCCGGCGGTGAAGCGCGGAACCCTCGATGCGGCGATCTGGATGCGCTCGCCGGTGCGCGGGTTGACCCCGGCACGCGAGGCCCGCTGGCTGACATGGAACTTCCCGAACCCCGAGACGGTCACATCACTGCCGCGCCGCAGGGCGTCCTCGACGGTGGAAAGCATGGCGTCAACCGCCTTCGAGGCGTCGCTGCGTGTGAGCTCGGCGCGATCGGCGACCTGTTCGACCAACTCGGACTTCGTCACTTCGGTCCTCCTCGTTCGTACAGCACGTGAAAATGGGCACAGGAACAGCGGCTCGAAGCTAGCAGCGCTCACGGACGGCACCGGCCCCCAAGCCGCCCCCCGCCGCCGGATCCGGGACAATCTCGCGCTGATGGCCATCAACCGGATCGCGTGGCTCGTGACGGTCGCGGTGGCGCTGCTGACGGCGCTGCTGCTGCTGATCTCGGATTACACCGGCTATGCCGGGCTGGGCCTCGCGGTCGCGATCGCCGCGGCCATCAACCTGCTCTAGAGGCCGCGGCGGAAGGCCCGGCCGGCGGCGGTACGCGGGCTCAACCGGCGGCGGCGCGCGCGGGCTCGCCCGCCAGCCACGCGACGAGCTCCCGGGCGGCCCGGCCGCGGTGGCTGATGGCGTCCTTTTCGGCGTCGCCGAGCTCGGCCATGGTGCTCCCGGGAGGACCATCGTCCGGTTCGAAGGCCGGGTCGTAGCCGAAGCCGCCGCTGCCCCGCGGCTTCGCCGCCAGGCGCCCCGCGCAGCGGCCCTCGAAGCACCGCTGCAGGCCGTCGCCGGGGTCGACGTAGGCGATCACGCACACGTACTCCAGCCGGCTCCCCGCGGGCGCCTCCCGCAGGAGCTTCTGGAGGTTCTCCTCGTCGCCGGCGTGCTCGCCGGCGAAGCGGGCCGAGCGCACGCCCGGTGCCCCGCCCAGCGCCTCGGCGCAGATGCCGGAGTCGTCGGCGATCGCGACCGCTCCGGTCTGGCGCGCCGCCGCGACGGCCTTGCCGAGGGCGTTGCCGGCGAAGCTGTCGGCGTGCTCGGGCGGCAGCTCGACCTCATCCGGGAGCGCGCGCAGCACGATCGACCCCGGCCTTCCGGCCGCCAGCAGGCGCTCGAACTCGCGGCGCTTGTGCTCGTTGTGGGTCGACAGCAGCAGCTCACGGCGGGCTCCCGGGGCGCCCGGCCCGGTGCCTGCGGACGCCTGCGGCTGCGCGGGCGACTGCGCCCGGTCCTCGCTCACTCGCCCGGCGCCGGCTCCGCGCGGACGATCTTCGGCGCCGCCTGGATCGCCTCGTCCTGGATTGCGCGCAGTCGCTCGATCCCGGCACCGGCCAGCGCCAGCAGCTCGTCGAGGTGGGCTCGTGACAGCGGCGTGCGCTCGGCCGTGGCCTGCACCTCCACCAGCCCGCCGTCGCCGGTCATGACCACGTTCGCGTCGACCTCCGCGGTGGAGTCCTCGGAGTAGTCGAGATCCAGGAGCGGCCGGCCGTCGACCATGCCGCACGAGATCGCCGCCACCGAGCCGGTCAGGGGCGAGCTCTCCAACTGCCCTTCCTGCTGCAGTCGCGAGCAGGCCAGCGCGAGCGCCACGTAGGCGCCGGTGATCGAGGCGCAGCGGGTGCCGCCGTCGGCCTGCAGGACGTCGCAGTCGAGGTAGATCGTGCGTTCCCCGAGCAGCCCCAGGTCGATCACGCCCCGCAGCGAGCGGCCGATCAGGCGCTGGATCTCGACCGTGCGGCCGTCCGGGCGTCCGCGGCTGACGTCGCGCTGGCGGCGTTCCCCGGTGGAGGCGGGGAGCATCCCGTACTCCGCCGTCAGCCAGCCCCGGCCCTGCCCGTTCATCCAGCGCGGCACGCCCCCCTGTGCCGAGGCGGTACAGATCACGCGCGTCTCCCCCACCTCGATCAGAACCGACCCCGTGGCCGTACGCATGAAGCCGGGCTGGATCGCGGTCGGGCGGAGGTCCGCCGCGTCGCGTTCGTAACTGCGCGTGGTCGGGCCCGGCACGGGCGCCATCATTCCAGAGGCGCTAGCGTCGCGGTTCGCTTGCGCGCCCTGGTCATATCGAACATGCGCCCGGACGCCGCCAACCCGGGCCGCGGCAGCTTCGTCCGGGATCAGGTGGCCGCGCTACGCAGGCTCGACGGGCTCGAGGTGGAGCTGTACGAGTTCGGACCCGGCCCCCGCGCGCTGGCGCGGGCGGCTGTCGATCTGCGCCGCCGCCACGGCCCGCCTTCGACCCTCACCCGCCGTCCCGCCTCGGCCCGCTTCGACGTCGTGCACGCCCACTTCGGTCTCACCGCCTGGCCGGCGCTGGCGGTGCCCACGCGGGTGCGAGCCCTGACCGTGCACGGGACCGACGTGACACACCCGCGCACCCGCCTGGCGACCGCACCGGTGCTTGGCCTGATGCAGATCGTCGCGGCCGTCTCGGCGGGGCTCGTACGGGAGCTTCCCGGACGCCGGGCCCGATCTCGCGCGATGGTGCTCCCCTGCGGTGTCGACGTTGCCCGCTTCGGCCCGATCCCCCGCGCGCAGGCGCGCCAGGAGCTGGGTCTCGAGCAGGGCCGCCGCTACCTGCTGTTCGCAGCCGACCCGGCGCGGCCGGAGAAGCGCTACGACCTCGCGCTCGCGCTCGCCCGCGCGGCCGCGGTGGAGCTGCTGACGCTCGGTCACGTGGCGCCCGAGCAGGTGCCTCTGTGGGTCAACGCGGCCGACGCCGTCGTCGTCCCCTCAGATCGCGAGGGCTTCGGTCTCGCCGTGCTGGAGGCGCTGGCCTGCGACGTGCCGGTGCTCGCGACGCCCGTCGGTATCCACGCCGAGGCGCTGGCGGGCCTCGCGGGCGTGCTGTGCGAGCCCTTCTCGCTGGAGCGCTGGAGCGAGGCCCTCGCTGCCACGCTGGAAGGCGCGGACCCGCGCGTTCAGGGGCGCTCGCGCGCCTGTGACTACTCGAGCGACGTGATGGCCGAACGGGTGCGGGCCGCCTGGGAGCAGGCGTCCGTGCAACGGCGCTGACGGCGGCTGGTTAGCATGGCGTTCGCAGTGGAGCAGCAACCCGCCTCACCCGCAGGGCCGGAGGAGCGCCCCGGCTTCATCGCGCGGGGGCGGATTCGCCGCCGGATCCGCTTCCTGCGCAAGGCACGCGAGCTCGCCTATCGCGATCTCGGGGGCCTCGTCTTCAACCTGCACCGCTTCGGCCAGCGCAACGACGCGCTCGTGCTGGCGAAGCTGACCACGCTCGGGCACATCGACTCCGAGGCGCGTGCGCTGGAAACCAATCTGCATGAGCCCCAGCCGCTGACGGTGCTGAGCGAGGCGGGGATCACAGCCTGTGCGCGATGCGCGGCGATCCACTCCAGCGAGGACCGCTTCTGCCCCAACTGCGGGCTCCCGCTGCACCGCCACGCGGACCTGCCCGCGGACCTTCGCACCGGGGCCACGCCACCCGCGACCCCGCCGGCCGCGCCGCCCGCTCCGAGCGCGTTCCAGCGCACGCTGGGCGCTCCCGTGCCGGCACCGGGGCCCGGCGCTGCGGCCGCGCCCGCCGGTGTTCTCCCGGCGCAGTCGCCGGCACCCGCCGCGCCCGCCGCGTCCACCCCCGCCGCGCCCGCCGCGGAGCCGCCCCCAAGCCCCACGCCGGCCACGCCTACGCCACCGCCGGCGCAACAACCGGCGCCTACGGGCGGGCAGGACGACGACGAAGCGACGGCGATCGTGCGCCCACCCGTCAACCGGCAGTGAGCTGGCCCGCGCAGCCCGCCGCGGCCTCGGCCACGCCGGCGGGAGCCGAGCGCCCCCCGGTGGGCTCGGCAGGTGCCCGCCGTACCGGCGCCCGCGGAGGCGTGCCCGCTGTGTGGCGCGCCGCTGCAGGCGGACCAGGACTGGTGCCTGCACTGCGGCGCAGCGGCCCACACACGCCTGTCTGCGACGCCGAACTGGAAGGCCCCGCTGGCCGCCGCGATCGTGGTCGCCGCACTGCTGCTCGGGGTCCTCGCCGCCGCGCTCGTGAAGCTCGCCCACGGCCCGGGCCCCGCGCCGCCCGCCACCACCACGGTCATCACGGCGCCCTCCGCGGCCGGCGCGACCACGACGCCCGGTGCCACCACACCGGGGACCACGACGCCGGGGACGACCACGCCGGGGACCACCACGCCGGGCGCCACGACGCCGGGGGCCGGGACGACCACGAAACCCGGCGCCACGGGCACCACCGGGGCGGGAAGCACCGCGCCGACCGGTGCGACCGGGACCACCACCGCGCCCGGGGCCGCCACCAGCGGCGCGCCCGCCTCGGGTGCGACGTCCCCGGCCCGCTGAGCGCGACGGATACGGTTCGGCCGATGAGCCGCCCTGCGGCCAGGTTCCTGCAAGCCGAGGTGGCGGTCGTCGGCGCGGGCGCCGCCGGTCTGTACGCGGCGCTGTGCGCGGCGCGGAAGGGAGCGCGGGTCGTGCTCGTATCCGCCACCCCGCTGGCACGGACCGCGAGCTACTGGGCGCAGGGAGGGCTGGCGGCGGTGCTGGCGGCGGACGACAGCTTCGCGCTGCACCTGGCCGACACCGAGCGGGCGGGCCGCGGCCTGGTACGGCGCTCGGCCGCCGAGATCCTCGTCCACGAGGCGCCGGCACGGGTGCGCGACCTCGAGCAGCTCGGGGTGCACTTCGACGCCGACCGCTTCGGCCAGCTCGCGCTCGGCCTGGAGGGAGGACACTCGGTACGCCGGGTCGTCCACGCCGGCGGGAGCGCGACCGGACGCAGGCTCGTGCGCCAGCTGTCGGCGCTGGCGGCCGAGGATCCGCACGTGCACGTGCTCGAGGAAGTGCGGGCGTCGGCGCTGTGGTGCCGGGACGGCCGCTGCCTGGGGGTGGTCTGCGACGACGGAGACCTGATCGCGGCCGGGGCGACGATGATCGCCACCGGGGGCGCGGCGGCGCTGTGGGAGCGGACGACCAACCCCCCGGGCTCGCAGGGGGTGGGGCTGATGCTCGCCCAGGCCGCAGGAGCCCGGCTCGCCGACCTCGAGCTGCTCCAGTTCCACCCCACCGCGGTGATCGGGGTGCCCGGCCGCGAGGGATTCCTCGTGACCGAGGCCATCCGCGGCGAGGGGGCCACGCTCCACGACGTGCGCGGGGAACGCTTTGTGGACGAGCTGGCGCCCCGGGACGAGGTCTCGCGGGCGATCTCCGAGCGCCTCACCGAGACCGGGGAGTCCTCGGTCGGGCTCGACATGCGGGCGATCGATCCGGGTCACTTCCCGAACGTCTTCAGCGCCCTGCGCGAGGCCGGGCTGGACCCGAAGCGCGAGCTTGTGCCGGTGGCGCCGGCGGCCCACTACATGATGGGGGGGATCGTCGCCGACCTGGACGCCCGCTCCAGCCTGCCGGGTCTGTACGCGGTCGGTGAGGCCTCCTGCACGGGCCTCCACGGCGCCAACCGGCTGGCCTCCAACTCGCTCAGCGAGTGCTTCGTGTTCGCGGCCCGCGCGATCGACGCGGCGCTGGCGCGGACCGAAGCCGAGCTGCCGGTCGCGGAGCCGGGCGAGGCCGAGGTCCTGCGGAAGCTGCCGGCGCCTCCCGCCACCGACCGCGAGATGCGTCGCGCGCTGTGGCGGGGAGCGGGGATCGTGCGCGACGCCGAGGGTCTGGAGGGCCTGCTGGCGATCGAGCATCCGCTCGTGCGCGGCATCGCCCGCTGCGCGCTGGAGCGTACGGAGTCGAGGGGCGCTCAGCTGCGCTCGGACCACCCCGAGCGCGACCCCGCGATGGACGGGCGCCACGTGGTCGTGGAGGGCTCGGGAGAGCTGGCCTGGGAGGCCTGGGACTGAGCGCTCGCAGGGTCTCCGAGCGCCCGCGGGGGCCGGACTCGCGACGAGTCCTCGGACGGACCGCGAACTGAGCGCTCCTTTCCGCCCGTGGACGTGTTCAGGACGGAGAAGGTCTTTGGCTCACGGGAGTCTCATATACCTGGCGGGTGTGCTCCTGAACCACTGATCTCGTTGAGACGAGAGGGTAGGAGTCCAAAACACACCATGTATCAATTCAGTCGCGCGATCTACAGGGAGCTGGCTCCCCGGATCATCGAACCGCCCACAACCTCGACGCCGGGCCGCCACCAGACCGCGGTCCTCAGCGCCTGCGAGTCGGTCGTCACGCGCCTCGCCACCGAACCGCACTACTTCGCCCATCCGGCGAGGACCCTGTTCTGCGACATCCGCAGCTACTTTTCGATGTCCGACCAGACCTACGTCCTGAACGTGGTCACCGGGTATCTCACGTTCGCCCAGCAGTACCTGCTCGAAAACCCGGCTGAGGGCTACGCGGCCGTTGCGGGCGCGCCGCCGCAGTGCCGGGCCACCACCCGCAAAGGCTCGGCCTGCCAGCGCACGCCGCTGCCCCACAACGGCTACTGCCCGTCGCACCAGCACCTCGCCGACACCGAGGACCGCGAACCAATAGCGGCCTGACGTACGCTCACGCCCAGTGCTACTGGGCGTGGATGTCGGGGGCACCTTCACCGACGCGGTCCTCGTCGCCGAGGGCCGCGGCCTGTTCACGGCGAAGGTCCCCACCACGCCCTCCGCTCAGTCGGAGGGCGTGATCGAGGCGGTGCGCCTCGTGCTCGAGGCCGCCGCGGCCCGGCCGCATCAGGTGAGGCGCTTCGCGCACGGGATGACGGTCGCCACGAACGCGCTGCTGGAGGGGAACACCGCGCGCACCGCGCTGCTCACGACGGCGGGGTTCGAGGACGTGCTCGAGCTCGGCCGCCAGGACCGTCCCCACCTCTACCGCCTCTGCCAGGCCGCCCCGCCTCCGCTGGTCGAACACGAGCTGCGCTTCGGCGTGCACGAGCGGATCGCTCCGGAGGGCGTCATTCACGCGCTCGACCCGAGCCACGCACGGGAGCTCGCGATGAGGCTGGCGGACGCCGGGCCGCAGGCGGTGGCGGTGTGCCTGCTGCACTCCTACGCCGACCCCGGGCACGAGCGGCTGCTCGGCGAGCATGTCAGGGAGCTGCTTCCTGACGCGGCCCTGTCGCTGTCCAGCGAACTGGTGGGCACCTTCCGCGAGTACGAGCGCACGGCGACCACCGCCCTGGACGCCTCGCTCTCGCCGTTGCTGTCCTCCTACCTGCAGCGTCTGAGGAGCGAGGCCGGCGAGGAGGGCCTGCCGGAGCCCCAGATCATGCAGTCCTCGGGCGGGCTGACCGACGCGGGCCGGGCGGGCGAGCACGCGGCGCTGACGGTGCTTTCGGGCCCGGCGGGCGGCGTCGGGGGCGCCTCGCTGCTGGCCGAGCTGGCGGGTGAGCGTGACGTGCTGTGCCTGGACATGGGCGGCACCTCCTGCGACGTGTGCCTGATCGCCGACGGCGACGTGGGCGAGACCTCCGAACGCCTGATCGGAGGCCGGCCGCTGGCGCTCCCGGCGCTGGACATCCAGACCGTCGGCGCGGGCGGCGGGTCGATCGCCTGGTGCGACGCGGGCGGGGCGCTGCGGGTGGGCCCGGGCTCGGCCGGTGCGGTGCCGGGTCCGGCCTGTTACGGGCTCGGCGGCGAGCTGCCGACGGTGACCGACGCGAACCTGCTGCTCGGCCGGCTGCTGGAGGACTCTCCCCTGGCAGGAGGTGTGCGCCTCAGCCGTGAGGCGGCGGAGCGGGCCATGAGCCGGCTCGCGGCCGAGCTGGACCTCGGCCTGCTCGAGCTGGCCGAGGGTGTCGTGCGGGTGGCGGAGGCGGAGATGCTGGCGGCCCTGCGCCTGGTGACGATCGAGCGCGGGGTGGATCCCCGCGGGCTGGTGCTGCTGCCGTTCGGAGGCGCGGGCCCGCTGCACGGCGCAGCGCTCGCCGAGCAGCTGGGCATCTCGCGGCTGCTGTGCCCGCGGGCCTCCGGCGTCCTCTCGGCCCTGGGCCTGGCCGCCGCCGCGCCCCGCCGCGATCACGCCCGCAGCGTGCTCCTGCGCGGAGACTCGTTCACCACCGAGCGCCTGCTGGGGGAGCGCGAGCAGATGCTGGAGCGCGCCGCCGCGGAGCTCGGCACGGCCCCGCTACGCGCCCGCCTGCGACACGAGCTGCGCTACGTGGGACAGTCCTTCGAGCTGGCCGTGGACGAGGAGCTCTCGGCGCAAAGGGCACCGCTCGGTCCCGAGCAGCTGCGGGCGGCGTTCGCCCGCGAGCACGAGCGCCGCTACGGCTACAGCGATCCCACGGGCGAGCTCGAGCTGGTCACGATGCGGGTCTCCGTATGGGGCCCTGCGCCGGAGCTGACGCCCGAGGCCTCCGCGGCGGCTCCTCCGGCGCCCGAGCGGCGGGAGATCGTGTTCGCGGGAGAGGGCGTCAGCTCGCTGGTGTTCGGAGGCGAGCCCGCGCCGGGAGCCGCGATCGAGGGGCCCGCCCTGTGGGCGCTGCCGGAGGCGACGCTGCTGGTGCCGCCCGGCTGGCGCGGAGACGTGGACCGCTTCGGCAACGTGCTGCTGGAGCGAGAGGCGCCAGGGGAGACGAGGCCGCGATGATCGATGCGATCGAGCTGCAGCTCGCGACCGGGGCCCTGCGGGCGGCGTGCGAAGAGATGGCGAGCGTGCTGGTGCGCTCGGCGCACTCCTCGAACATCAAGGAGCGCCGGGACGCCTCCACCGCGCTGTTCGACGCCGACGGCCAGATGGTGATGCAGGCCGAGGCCATCCCCGTGCACCTGGGGGCGATGCCGGCGGCGCTGGAGGCGGTGATCGGCGCCGCCCAGGAGCCCGAGGTCTCCTGGATCCTCAACGACCCCTTCGCGGGCGGCACCCACCTGCCCGACATCACGGTCATCACGCCCGCCTTCCGTGGGCAGCGGCTGGTGGGCTTCGCCGTCAGCCGTGCCCACCACGCCGACGTGGGCGGCCGGCTGCCGGGGTCGATGCCCGCGGACAGCCGCACCCTGCAGGAGGAGGGCGTCGTGATCGCGCCCCAGGTCCTCGACGAGGACGCGCTCGTGCGCCTGACCGCCGCCATGCGCCAGCCGCAGGAGCGCCGCGCGGACCTGCGGGCCCAGCTGGCCGCCAACCGGGTGGGTTGCGCGCGCCTTTCCGCGCTCGCCGGCGTGTTGGGCCCTGACGGCCTGCGCGAGGCGACCGACGCGGTGCTCGACTACTGCGAGCGGCGCACCCGATCATGCCTCGCCGCGCTGCCCGACGGCGTCCGTAGCGCGAACGACGTGCTCGAGGCGAGCGAGCGAGACCTGCCGCTGAAGCTGCGCGCGGAGGTGCGCGGCGACGGCATCACGCTCGACTTCAGCGGCAGCGCCCCGCAGCACGAGGGCAACCTCAACTGCCCGCTCGCCGTGACCCGCTCGGCTTGTCTGTTCGCGCTGCGCGTGTTGACCGACCCCGACATCCCGCCGACGGCCGGCGCCTACCGGCCCCTGCGCCTGCACGTGCCCGCCGGCTGCCTGCTGAACGCCCGCGCGCCGGCCGCGGTGGCGGCGGGCAACGTCGAGACCTCCTCACGGGTGGCCGACCTCGTGCTGAGTGCCTTCGGCCACGCCCAGGGCCAGGGGACGATGAACAACCTGTCCCTCGGCAACGACTCCTTCTCCTACTACGAGACGCTCGGCGGGGGTCAGGGAGCGTGCCACGATGCGGACGGCCCGAGCGCCGTCCACGTCGCCATGAGCAACACCCTGAACACCCCGATCGAGGCGCTCGAGAGAGAATTTCCGCTGCGGGTATTGGCCTACGGCCTGCGGCGCGGCTCGGGCGGCGCGGGGGACCACCGTGGCGGCGACGGCGTCGTGCGCGAGCTGCAGGCGCTGACCGCCATGAGCTACTCCCTGATCGCCGAGCGCCGGCGCCACGCGCCGGCCGGCGCGGAGGGTGGAGCGCCCGGGGCTCGGGGCCGTGACCTGCTGGACGGCGAGCAGCTGGCGGGCAAGGCGACGGGAACACTCGCGCCCGGCCAGCGGATCCGCATCGAAACGCCCGGTGGGGGAGGATTCGGCCGTGCCCGATGAGCGCATCGGTTTCCTCGGCTTGGGGATCATGGGATCGCGGATGGCGGCCAACGTCGCGGCGGGCGGCTATGCGCTGAGCGTGTGGACGCACACGCCGGGAAAGGCCGAGCGCTGGGCCGCCGAGCACGGCGCGAGCGCCTGCGCGACGCCGGCAGAGGTCGCAGCCCGCAGCGAGATCGTGCTGAGCATGGTCGTCGACGGTGACCAGGTGGCGGCTGTGCTGAGCGGCGAGCAGGGCGTGCTCAGTGGCGCGTCCCCGGGTCTGGTGTGCGTGGACATGTCCACGATCGGAGCACGGGCGACGTGCGCGCTCGGGGAGAAGCTGGCCGGCGCGGGTGTGGAGCTGCTCGACGCACCCGTCACCGGCTCCTCCCCACGGGCGGAGGACGGGACCCTGACGATCATGGTGGGCGGCGGGGAGCAGGCCTTCGAGCGCGTGAAACCGCTGCTGGAGACGATGGGCCGGCTGGTGGTGCGCGTCGGCGAGCTCGGTCAGGGCCAGACGCTGAAGGTGATCAACAACTCGCTCGGGGCGGCGAACGCGGCGGCGCTCGCCGAGGCCCTGCTGGTGGCGGACACCGCCGGGATCGACCTCGACGTCCTCACGCAGGTCGTGATGGCCGGCTCAGGAGCCTCGGTGCAGCTGGAGCTGAAGGGCCGGCCGATGCGCGAGCACGACTACACGACGCTGTTCAAGACCGCCCACATGCTCAAGGACGTGCGCCTTTGCCTGGAGGAGGCCGAAGCGGCCGGCGTGCCGTTCCCGGCGGCCGCCCACGCACGCGAGGTGCTCACCGCGACCGTGGGTCGTGGTCACGGCGAGGACGACTACGCCGCATTGATAGACGCCATCGAGGGATTCGCCGGACGGAGCCTGAAGTAAGCAGTAACACTGCGCGTCGTTTTGGGCGCAAAATTGCGTCGCTTTGCAGGCGATTTGGGATTTTCGCTGAGGTTTCGTATCTTTACATCGCAGTGACGGGCGGCCTCTCATGCGCAGAGGCGCCGTCCAATAATCCCTGGTCGTCCCTCTAATCCGGATCAATATCGCCATGCCAATCGCTTTCAGAGAGTGGGCCGTAACGGTCCGCGCACTCGCCGAAGGAGAGCAGCTCGTGACGCTGCGCAGGGGTGTCCTGCCGCAGTCGGGCAAGCCCTTCCGCCTGCCCCACCAACGCTTTTTCCTGTACCCCACTTTCGAGGACCAGCCTGGGGATCTGGTGCGCGAGTCCCACCAGCCCGAGCTGCGCCGGGCGCTGGAGGAGGGCGTCTGGAGCGACGGCGAGCCGCCCCTGCACACGTTCGCGTCCGGCACGCCCCTGCAGCAGCCCGACCGCGTGAGGATCCGCGCCTGGGCCGAGGTCAGCGACCACTTCACGGTGCTCGACCCGCGCTGCGTCGACGCCCTCTCCCCCTTCTACGTGTGGAGCACCGACTACGCCCAGAAGCGCCTGCGCTGGCGTGGACGCCAGCCCCTGCACATACTGCTGCTGCGCACCTACCGCATCCCCCGCCCGGTGACCGTCAAGGTCAAGGACGAGTACTCGGGCCCCAGCGCCTGGATCGAGCTGCAGCGAGAGCTTCCCTTCGAGGGCACCCCGGTCCTCTCCGACGCCGAGTTCGAGCGCGCCTCCGAGGAGATCCGGGCGATCACCACCGACGCCGGCCAGCCGGTACTCGTCTAGACGGCTGCGGTTCCGTCCGGCTCGCCGGACGGAGGGTGATGCTGGGCGCTGTAGGCCAGCGCCTCACGGGCGGCCTCGGCGGCCGACTCGGGGACCAGCACGTCGCGGGGGCCGACGACGGGCGCGTACACGGCCATGATCGCGCGGCCGGAGCTGAGGATGCAGGGGATCCCCTCCTCCAGCAGCAGCCCGGCGAGGAACTCGGCCTGCACGAGGTTGGCGGCACGGGCGACCTTCACCGGGCGGCCCTCGGTGTAGCGGGGGTTGACCTTGCGCCTGCGCCGGCGGCTCTCGCTGGCCGCCTCCTCCCCACGTTCGGGGTGCACGAGCGGCATCCCGCAGCTGCGGCAGAAACGCTCGACCTCGGGGTGTGGCAGCAGACAGCGGGGACACTCCAGTTCGCGGGCCATCAGACGATCTCCAACTCGGTCTCGCGAACCTCGCCGTCGGCGATCGCATAGTTGCGGACGTCGGGGTCCCCCGATGCAAGCCCGACGATCAGCCATTCGGCGTCTCCCCAGCGTGCTGCGTTGTTGATGTCGGTCTGCGACGGGTATGGCTCGGTACGCGTGTGCGAGTGGTAGATGGCCCCGATCTTCCAGCCGGCCTCTTCGAAGTCCGTGTAGATGTGGAGCAGCTCCTTGGGGCCTATCTCGAAGCGCAGGTGTGTGGCGTGGATGTTGGTGGCGCGGCGGACACAGATCGCGCGCCGCTCGTCTGCGTCCTCCGCGTAGGCGATGACCCCGCAGCACTCCGCGTCGTACTCCTCGCGCGCGTGCGCGATCACGTCGTCCAGCAGCGCGCGGTCTATGACCATCGGGGCCGCTCCGCCGTCAGTCCGGAGCCTCTACCACCAGACGGTGGACTCGAGGTTCTCGATCTCCTCCACGGGCAGCGTGTAGACGCCGCTCGAGAGGTACTTCCAGCCGTCGTCGGCGACGACGAACACGACGTTGCCCTCGTCGAGCTCGCCGGCGATGCGCACGGCGATGCTGGCGATCGCCCCACTGGAGACGCCGGCGAAGACGCCCTCCTCGTCGAGCAGCTTGCGGGTCCATACGATCGCGTCGCGGTTGGTCACGAAGATCTTGCGGTCGAGCAGCGAGATGTCGATGATTGGGCGGGATGAACCCATCCTCGAGCGAGCGCAGGCCCTGAACGGGCTCGCCCTGCATCGGCTCGGCGGCGACGATCTTGACGGCGTCGCCGAAGGTCTCCTTCAGGCGCCGGCCGTTGCCCATCAGCGTGCCCCCGGTCCCGAGGCCGGCCACGAAGGCGCTGACCTCATCGAGCTCTTCCAGGATCTCGACGGCGGTGCCGTTGTAATGGGCCGCCGGGTTGGCCGCGTTGCCGTACTGGTAGGGCATGTAGCAGGAGGGGTCTTCGGAGGCCAGCTCGAGCGCCTTCGCGACGGCGCCGTTGGAGCCGAGGTCTCCGCGCGAGTAGACGATCTCGGCGCCGTACATCCGCAGCAGCTGGGTGCGCTCCGGAGTGACGTTCTCGGGCATCACCACCTTCAGGCGGTATCCCTTGCGCGAGCAGATCATGGCCAGCGAGATGCCGGTGTTGCCGGAGGTCGGTTCGAGGATCGTCTGCCCGGGCGGAGATCGCCCCTTTCTCCTCGGCGTCTTCGATCAACGAGCGGGCCACGCGGTCCTTGACGGAGCCGGTGGGGTTGCGCGACTCGAGCTTGGCCCAGATGCGCACGCCCGGCTTCGGCGAGAGGCGCGGGAGCTCGATCAGGGGCGTGTTCCCGATCGACTGCACGATGTCGCCGTAGCGGCCCCCGCACGGCCGGTTTCTGAGCCTCTCCACCGCCATTACTTTACGGAATATAGCGAGGTTGGGAAGCTCGCAAAAGAAGCGTCATGACCCTCCCGGACGAGCACCCGAGGGCCGGCCGGGGCAATCGCGCGGCGCCCTCGCGGCGACCGCCGCGGCCGTGGCGCTGGTGTTCGCGGCCAGCGCCTGCGGAGCGAGCGCCGGGAGGAGCCGGCTCCGGCGGCCGGATCGCAAGCGCACCGTGTGTGAGCCGACCCGGGTCGGTGTGCGTCACCGAGACGGCCCGTGGGCACACCGTGCAGCTGACCGTCGGATCAACGCTGACCTTGCGGCTGGGGGCGCCCGGGCGCCGCTTCAGCGTGCCCCGCCCGTCCGGCGGGAACGCCCTGCAGGCACTTGGGCAGCCGCGGCGCAGCGGCGGCGAAACGATCGCGAGCTTCCGCGCTGTCCGCCCGGGAACGGCCCAGCTGCGGGCGACCGAGGGCCCCGTGTGCCGGCCCGGGAGCCCGTGCCCGGACTACCTCGTGCTGTGGACCCTCAACGTGCGGGTCAAGCGCCGGGGATAGCCCGGATCAGCCGCCGGCCATGGCCGGCAGGATCACGAGCGTGTCGCTCTCGCCCACCGGGGTCTGCAGCCCGTCGAGGACACGCACGTCCTCGTCGTTGAGGTACACGTTGACGTAGCGGTTGAGCTCGCCCTCCGCCGAGAACAGCTGGCTCTCGGTGGCGGGGTGGCTGGTGGCGAGGTCGCGCAGCACCTCGCCGACGTTGGAGCCGCTCGCGCCAACCTGCTTCTCGCCGCCGACCGATGCCCGCAGCACCGGGGGGATCTTGATCGTTGCCATCGGCAGGGGAGGCTAACCGGCTGCGGCGCAGAACGCCTCGTAGTCGGGGAACACGCCCATCTCCTCGTCGGCGATCTCGTCGGGAGCGCGCGAGCAGATCGGGCATTCGGGGTCGCGGTGCACTTTGACCTCGGTGAGCGTGGCGCCGAGCGCGTCGTACAGCAGCAGGCGCCCGATCGCCGGGTCGCCGATCCCCAGGACCAGCTTCACGACCTCCGTGGCCTGCAGCAGCCCCATCGTCCCGGGCAGGACCCCGAGCACGCCGTTGGCGCCGCACGAGGGAGCCAGCTCGGCCGGGGGCGGCTCACGGAAGAGGCAGCGGTAGCAGGGGCCGTCGTAGGGCTTGAACACCGACAGCTGGCCGTCGAAGCCGAGGATCGAGGCGGACACGACCGGGATCCGCAGCCGCACGCTGGCGTCGTTGAGCAGGTAGCGGGTGGGGAAGTTGTCGACCCCGTCCACGACCACGTCGTAGTCCTTGATGATCTCGACGATGTTCGAGGCGTCGATGCGGGTCTTGTACTTGACGACGTTCACCTCGGGGTTGAGCGCGTGGATCGACTCCTCGGCGGAGTCGACCTTCGGGATGCCCACCCGCTGGGTGGAGTGGATCACCTGACGCTGCAGGTTCGAGAGGTCCACCTCGTCGTCGTCGACGATGCCGAGCGTGCCGACTCCCGCGGCCGCCAGATAGAGGGCCGTGGGCGACCCGAGGCCGCCGGCGCCGAGCAGCAGCACCTTGGCGTCGAGCAGCTTCTGCTGGCCCTCGGCTCCGATCTCGGGGATCAGCAGGTGGCGGGAGTAGCGGTCGCGCTGCTCGGCACTCAGCGCCCGCGGCACCTCGACCTCGTACCCACGGTCCTTCCAGAGGGTGATGCCGCCGGTCATCGAGCGCACGCGCTCGTAGCCGAGGTCCTCCTGCAGGGTGCGGGCCGCGTAGGCGGAGCGGTTGCCGGACTGGCAGTAGAGGATCAGCTCGTCGCTGCGGTTGGGGGCGGCGGTATCGATGCGGGACTCGAGGTGCCCGCGGGGAATGTTCTTGGCGCCGGGGAGGTGGCCCGTGGCGAACTCGTCGGTGCCGCGGACGTCGACGATCATCACGCCCTCGCCGATCAGCTCGTTGACCTGGGCGGGGTCGACCTCCTCGATCTCGTTCTTGACACGGCGGAGAAGCTCAGCTCCGGAGACGCTCATCGACTCAAAACTCCTAAACCACGGTCGGGATTTACCAACTTCACAAAGTATAGCGATGTGGGTGCGCCCTTCCAAGGGCTGTCATACCCTCCGAATCGTGCCATCTGGAAGCCCTCCGCGACGCGCCGCCCTGCTGGCGGGGGTGGTCGTGCTGGGGCTGCTCGCGCTGGTGCTGGCGCTCACCTCCGGCGGCGGCAAGGGGTCCTCCTCGCTGGCGGTGAGCAGCTCAGCGGGCGGGGGCTTCGACGGCGCCGCGCTGCCCTCGCCGCAGCCCGCCCCGGACTTCACGCTGCGTGACCAGAGCGGCAGGAGCGTGTCGCTGGCAAGCCTGCGCGGGCGCCCCGTGGTGCTCGCCTTCCTGTACCCGGGCTGCGGTCGCAGCTGCGTGCTCGTGGCCGAGCAGATCCGGGGGCGCTCGACGACCTCCCCCACCCCGTGCCGGTGGTGATCGTCGACGCCGGCCCCTCGCCCAGCCCGCCGGCGGCCGTGAAGCGCTTCCTCGACGAAGTCTCGCTGTCCGGGCGGGCCCTGTTCCTCGAGGGCCGCCCGCAGCAGCTGCGGGCGATCTGGCGCAACTACCGGGTCGAGCCCGCGAGCGCGGGCGCGGCGGCCTTCGGCGCGGCCGCGGAGGTGAGGGTGCTCGACGCCCAGGGCCGCGAACGGGTCGTGTTCGGAACCGAACAGCTGACCCCCGAGGGCCTGGCCCACGACATCGCCAGGCTGCAGGGCGGGCCCTCCCAGGGCGGCTGATACCCTAGCTCGCAGGTAGGAAATCCAGCGATGATGTTCTCGACCAAGGCTGAGTACGGGATCCGCGTGATGGTGGAGCTCGCCCGCAGCGCCGGTGACGAACCGGTGCCGCTGGCGGAGATCGCCGCCAAGGACGGACTCCCGCTCGCGTACCTGGAGCACCTCGCCGCGCGCCTGCGCAAGGCGGGTCTCGTCGACTCGCGGCGCGGCTCCCGCGGCGGCTATCTGCTCGCCCGGCCCGCCCGTGAGATCACGATGGCCGAGGTGGTGGAGGCGTTGGAGGGCTCGATCGCGCCGATCGAGTGCATCTCCGAGGCCCCCGACGGCTCGATCGTGTGCTCGCGCGAGACCGGCGCCGACCACATCTGCCCGACCAAGCTGCTGTGGACGAGGGTGCGGATGTCGATCGTGCAGACCCTGCGCGAGACCACGCTGGCAGACCTGCTCGTAACGCCGGCGATCACCCGTCCGGCGAGCCCACCGCTACAGATCGCGCCGCTCGGCGGCGGAGCCTAGGAGGAACATGGCCGAACTCGAGATCAGGGACCTGCACGTCCGCACCGAGGAGCGGGAGATCCTGCGAGGGGTGGACCTCGACATCGACCGCGGCGAGATCCACGCCCTGATGGGCCCCAACGGGTCCGGCAAGTCGACGCTCGCCAACACGCTGCTCGGGCACCCCACCTATGAGATCACCGAGGGCACGATCACCTTCAAGGGCGAGGACATCACCGAGGCCGAGCCCCACGAGCGCGCGAGGGCGGGGCTGTTCCTGGCCTTCCAGTACCCCGTCTCGATCCCGGGCGTGTCGGTGGCCAACTTCCTGCGCATGGCGATCAACGCCAAACGCGAGGAGCCGATCCAGGTGAAGGAGTTCCGCAACGAGCTCCAGCACGCGATCGAGCTGCTCGACGTCGACCGCTCGTTCACCTCGCGGCACCTCAACGACGGCTTCTCCGGGGGCGAGAAGAAGCGCGCCGAGATCCTGCAGATGGCGATGCTCAAACCCGACATCGCGATCCTCGACGAGACCGACTCGGGGCTCGACATCGACGCCCTGCGGACGGTCGCCGAGGGCGTCCAGCGCCTGCACGACGAGCAGGGACTCGGAGCCCTGATCATCACCCACTACCAGCGCATCCTGCACTACGTCAAGCCGCAGTTCGTCCACATCCTGATGGACGGCCGCATCGTGCTGGAGGGCGGGGTCGAGCTCGTCGAGCGACTCGAGCGCGAGGGCTACGACCAGATTCGCCAGGAGGTGGGCGCTGCGGCGCTGGCCGGCGACGACGGTGTCTAGGCCGGTGCCCGGCACAGCGCCCGGCTCCTCGCCCGCGAGGGAGGGCCACACCCATGGCTGAGCTGCGCAAGAGCCTGGACGGCGCGCAGGGCGGCGGCGAGGCGCTGCAGGTCAAGGCCGGCCGCCACCGCGAGGCCACCCTCTACCACGCCCTCCACGGAGCCGGAGCCGGGGACGGGCGCAGCCTCGAGCAGCTGCGCGCGGACGCCCGCGCCGCCTACGAGCGCCTGGAGCTTCCGGTCTGGAGGCGCTCGGGCTTCTGGATGACGAGCCTGCAGGACCTCGACCTGGAGGCGCTCGAGCCCTTCGGCGAGGGAACGGCCGCCGAGCGCTCCTCCGCCGAGAAGAAGGCGGGCGCGCTCCCCGAGGTCGTTAAGCGCACGCTCCCCGAGCGCTCGCGGGCGGGCCGGCTCGTACAGGGGGCCGACGGCATCGTGAGCGTCGAGCTCGACCCGGCACTGGCCGAGCAGGGCGTGATCCTGTGCTCGCTGGAGGAGGCCTTCCGTGAGCACACCGAGCTCGCCTCGCGCTGGTTCTCCAAGCGCCTGCCGATCGACCGCCACAAGCTCGAGGCCGCCAACGCCGCCTTCTGGCGCGACGGCGCCTTCCTGTACGTGCCCGACGGCGTGGCCGTGGAGGACCCCTTCGAGATCGTCTACGCGATCGAGCGCCCCGGCGTGGCCCAGTTCGGGCGCACGCTGGTGGTGGGCGGTTCCGCCAGCGAGTTCGCCGTGCACGAGTACGACCTCGCCGAGGACTTCGGCGAGTACCCCGAGGGACAGCGCCAGGCGCTGTACGCGGGTGCCTTCGAGATGTACCTGCAGGACGGCGCCCGCTGCCGGCTGGCCCAGGTCCAGGACTGGGGTTCGGGCGAGGTCTACGACGTCTCCACCCGCTTCGTGGGCGTCGGCCGGGACGCCTACTGCCACTGGCTTCCGGCGCTGCTCGGCGGGCATCTGGTGCGCCAGCACCTCGAGCTGGCCGTGTCCGAGAAGGGCGGCGGGATGGCCTTCCGGGGGATGTTCTTCGCCGAGGAGCACGAGCACCTGGACCTGTTCGCCGTCGACCTCCACGAGACCGGCCCCTCCGAGGGGGACGTCCACTGGCGGGGCATCGCCACCGGTGAGAGCCGGGCGAGCTTCGAGGGCCTGATCCAGATCGACCCCGGCGCCCAGCAGACCCACACCTACCTGCAGATCCACTCGATGATGCTCTCCCCCAAGGCCAGGATCGACGCCATCCCCTCCGTGCTCGTGTCCGCCGACGACGTCTCCGCCTCCCACGGCGGCACCGTCGGCGAGCTGGACGAGTCCTCGATCTTCTACATGCAGTCGCGCGGGCTGGACCGGCCGACGGCCGTGCGCGTGATCGTCGAGGGCTTCTTCGAGCCGCTGATCGCCGAGCTCGCGGACGAGCCGCTGCAGGAGCTGGTGCGCTCGCGCCTCGCCGAGAAGCTGGCGCACGCGCGCGAGGACATCGAGACGTATGCCACCAGCCGCTGAGAAGCGATTCGCGGCCGGCGACGGGCTCGGGGTCCGCGCGGACTTCCCGATCTTCGCGCGCGAGTTCGATGGCCGCCCGCTGGTGTACCTGGACTCGAGCTCGACCTCGCAGAAGCCGAACGTCGTGATCGAGGCCCAGGCGGCCCACCTGCGCGAGCACAACGCCAACGTCCATCGCGGCGTCTACGGGCTGGCCCAGGAGGCAGACGCGGCCTTCGAGGAGGCCCGCCGGCGGATCGCCTCCTTCACGGGCGCAGACCCGCAGACCACGATCTTCACCAAGAACGTGACCGAGGCGATCAACCTCGTGGCCTACGCGTGGGGGCGCTCGAACGTGGGCCCCGGCGACGCGGTGCTCGTCACGCAGATGGAGCACCACGCCAACCTCGTGCCCTGGCAGGTGCTCTGCCGCGAGCGCGGGGCCAGCCTGCGCTACCTCGAGGTCGACGAGCACGGCCGGCTCTCGCTGGCGGCGCTCGAGCAGGAGCTCGCGCGCGGCGACGTGAGGATGGTGGCCTTCACCCACGTCTCGAACGTGCTCGGCACGATCAACCCGGTCGCCGAGATCGTCGCCCGCGCACGCGCGGCCGGCGCGGTCACGCTCGTGGACGGCGCCCAGGCGGTGCCGCAGATGCCCGTCGACGTCGCCGCGCTGGGAGCCGACTTCTACGGCTGGACGGGACACAAGGCGCTCGGGCCGACGGGCATCGGGGTGCTCCACGGGCGCCGCGAGATCCTCGAGCAGATGCCCCCCTTCCTGACCGGTGGGGACATGATCGCCTCGGTGGACTTCCAGCAGGCGACCTGGAACGAGCTGCCCTGGAAGTTCGAAGCGGGCACCCCCATGATCGCCGAGGCCGTCGGGCTGGCGGCCGCCGTGGAGTACCTGCGGTCGCTGGACATGGCGCGCGTCCGCGAGCACGAGCAGGCGCTCACCGTGCAGCTGCTCGACGGCCTCGCGCAGGTGCCGGGCGTGCGCATCGTCGGGCCCCCAACGGCGCCGGAGCGTGGCGGGCTCGTGTCCTTCACGGTCGACGGGATCCACCCCCACGACGTGGCCGAGCTGCTCGGACGGGAGGGCGTCTGCGTCCGCGCCGGGCACCACTGCGCGCAGCCGCTGATGCGCTGCCTGGGTGTGGCCGCGACGGCGCGCGCGAGCGTGGGCGTCTACAACGAGCCGGCCGACGTGCAGGCGTTGCTGGCGGCGCTGCACGGGGCCCGCGAGGTGTTCGCGCTGGACGGGGCCTCGCCGGCGCGGGTGGCCTGATGGACGACCTCTACCGCGACTACATCCTCGACCACTACAAGCACCCCCGTAACTTCGGGGAGCTGGAGCCGCACGACCTCGAGGCCTTCGAGCACAACCCGCTCTGCGGGGACGAACTCGGCGTCCACATCCGCGTGCAGGACGACCGCATCGCCGACCTCCGCTTCCACGGCCACGGCTGCGCGATCTCCCAGGCCGCCGCCTCGATCTCCTCGGAGGAGCTCAAAGGCATGCCCCTCTCGGAGGCCGGCGAGCTGAGCGCCGACTGGCTGCTGGAGCTGCTCGGGATCCCGATCTCGGCAACCCGGCGCAAGTGCGCGCTGCTGGGGCTGAAGGCGGTCCGTGGGGCGGTCACCGGCGACGACGGCTGGCCGGCCTGAGCGCCCCATGCCCGACTCGAGCGCCCCAAGCTCCGTGCAGGCCCGCGATACAATTCCTACTTCAGAGCACAGGATTCGCCAAACCCCCCATCTGAGGACCCCAAATGGCCACAGTTGAGAGCACCAAGATCACCAAGCCCAGCCCGATCGTCGAGGACGAGCAGGGCCAGCTGAAGGCGCGCCAGGGGATCTCGCGGGAGGTCGTCGCCGAGCTCTCGAAGGTCAAGGGCGAGCCCGACTGGATGGCCGAGAAACGGCTCCGTTCGCTGGAGATCTTCGAACGCAAGCCGATCCCGACCTGGGGCCCCGACCTCAGCGGGCTGAACCTCGACGAGCTCGTGCTCTACTCGCCCCCGACGGCCGGCCGTTACAACAGCTGGGACGACGTCCCGGCCGAGATGAAGCAGACCTACGAGGACCTCGGCATCCCCCAGGCCGAGCGCGAGCACCTCGCCGGCGTGGTCGGCGTGTGGCGCCAGGAGCCGGTCTACGAGGGCCTCAAGGAGGCCTACGCCAAGCAGGGGATCCTGTTCTGCTCGATGGACACCGCCATCACCCAGTACCCCGAGCTGGTGCAGCGCTACTTCATGAACAAGTGCGTCCCGCCGCAGGACAACAAGTTCTCGGCCCTGCACGGCGCCGTGTGGTCGGGCGGCTCGTTCCTGTACGTGCCCAAGGGCGTCAAGGTCGACCTCCCGCTGCAGGCCTACTTCCGCATGGAGGGCGCCGGCGAGGGCACCTTCGAGCACACCCTGATCATCGCCGACGAGGGCTCGGAGGTGAACTACATCGAGGGCTGCACCGCGCAGACCTACAGCGTCAACTCGATGCACTCGGCGGTCGTCGAGATCTTCGTCCACGAGGGCGCCAAGGCCCGCTACACGACCGTCCAGAACTGGTCCAAGGACGTCTACAACCTCAACACCAAGCGCGCGATCGTCGACGCCGACGGCACCGTCGAGTGGGTCGGTGGCTCGATGGGCGCCAAGTACGTGATGCTCTACCCGGGCTCATACCTGATGGGCGAGGGCGCGCGGGCTGACCACCTCAACGTCGGCGTGGCCGGCAAAGGGGTGCACAAGGACACCGGCGCCAAGGTCGTGCACCTGGCGCCGAACACGACCTCCAACATCCTCGCCAAGTCGATCTCCAAGGACGGCGGCATCATGGGCTACCGCGGGCTCGTGAAGATGGGCCACAACTCGGCCGGCTCGAAAGCCCGCGTGCAGTGCGACGGGCTGATGATGGACGGCGAATCGCGCTCGGACACCTGGCCTGACATCCAGATCCAGAACCCCCACGTGACGGTCGCCCACGAGGCCACGGTCGGACGCATCTCCGACGACCAGCTCTTCTACATGGGCTCGCGCGGGTTCACCGAGGACGAGGCCGCGGCGATGATCGTCAACGGCTTCATCGAGCCGGTGACCAAGGAGCTGCCGATGGAGTACGCGGTCGAGCTCAACCGCCTGATCCAGCTGGAGATGGTCGGCAGCATCGGCTAGCGCTGCGGCGCCCCGGCCGCCGGCCCGCCGGCTCCGACGCAGGCCCCTATCGAGACGCCGGCGAGGGCTCTGAGGAGCTCGCGCTCGGCCGCCTGCGCGGCGGTGCGATCTGGGCGCGGGTGAAGTTCTGCAGCAGGCGCCTGACCTGTGGCGGTCCGTCGTCGTCCACGACCACGCAGCCCCCGGGCCAGTAGGGGTTATCGGCGGGCGCGTCGCTCATGAACACCGACACGTGCACCCAGCTGCCGGAGTTGAGCAGGCGGGCGCCCGCGGGTGAGCGCCACTCCCCCTCCGGGTCCCCGGGCAGGGGGCCGGTGCGGTGGGTGTGCCCGAAGACCACGTAGGACTGACCCAGGCCGAGGCGGTCGGCCACCTCGCCCATCGCCCGCAGGCCCGCCTGGCGCAGCTCCTCGGCCGAGATGTCGCTGCGCAGGGGGCCGATGCCGGCGCGGTTCAGCGCCGCGACCGCGAGCGGGAACCCCGCCACCAGCGCGCGGGTGCGCAGCCGGCTGGCGTGGCCGCGCACGCGCTCGGCGATGGCGGCCGACTCCGCCCGCGTCCGCCGAGGAGGCGGCCGCGGCGGCCGTATCGCCGCGCAGGGCCCGCCAGGCGGTGACGGTGGCGATGCCGTTCAGTGCGGCCCCGGTGCGCTCGTCGCGGGCGACGGCGTCGCGCCAGGCGAACATCGGCGCGCAGATCGACTCGTAGTCGGCCGCGCCCCGCAGGCTCGCAGGGGGCTTGCCCAGGATCCGCTCCATGGCGCCCATCGTGAGGCGCTCGAGCGTCGGGATCGTGAGGTGGCAGTCGAGGTAGTGGCCGTGGGTGGCGTACACGTCAGGACGCACCCACAGACCGGGGTAGGCGACCGTGACCTTCGCGGGGGCGCTCCATTCGGCTATGCGCTCGAGCGCCGGTGAGGCGGCGGTGGGCTCGAACAGCTGCTCGACACCGAGCGGGGGCGGCTCGAGCTCCTGCCCGCGGGCGATCAGCCACGGTTCAACCAGCGCGTGGTCGTGGTTGCCGGCGGAGATCACGATCTCGCCCTGCGCCATCACCGCACCCAGCTCCTCGAAGAACTCCCGCGAGCTCGCGAGCGCGTCGCGTACGGGGCCGTGGCGCAGCTCCAGCACGTCTCCCAGCAGCACCACCCGGTCGACGCTCTCGAGCTCTGCGAGCAGCGGCTCGCGCAGTTCGCGCCGTCGCAGCACGTCGGTGCGGGTGAGGCTGCCGAGGTGGAGGTCCGAGACGATCAGCGTGCGCATGCGCCCACCAAGGCTAGCCGCGCCCCGGCTCGCCACCGCCAGGGCTCGTGCGGCGCCCTCGGGCCGCGTACCGCAGCGTGTCGACCGCCTGCCTCCGGGACGCGACTCCGGCGGCCCGCGTCGACGTCCATCCGAGTGGACGGCGCGCAAGCGAGCTTGCAGCCGCTAACTGCGACATCGACCTTATGGGAACCTTTACTCTCGGGAGTCAGGGAAGACCCACGGTCGCGTCAAGGCTTCAGGGAAGAACTACAACCGCAGGAGGCAGGGAAACCCGATGATCGCTCGTATCGTCACGTCCATTCGGCGCAACGCCATCGCATGGCTCGCCCTGTTCGTCGCCCTCACGGGTACGAGCATGGCCGCTTCGCACTACGTCGTCAGCTCGACCAAACAGATCAAGCCGTCGGTGATGAAGAAGCTGCGCGGAAATCGTGGGCCTGCGGGCGCACAGGGCCCGGCCGGGCCGCAGGGCTCGCAGGGCAAGGAAGGCGTCGGCAGCCAGGGCGTCAGGGGCCCGACGGGAGCAACGGGCGCCACGGGCACGAAAGGCTCCAACGGAGCGACGGGGCGGAAAAGGCGAAACGGCCGTCGGCGGCGCGACGGGTCCGACCGGGGAAGCCGGAGCGACCGGCGACCACGGGCTCCACCGGCGCCACCGGCTCCACCGGTAGCACGGGTGCCACGGGCGAAGCCGGCTCGGGCGGCGCGAAAGCGTGGGCGCACATCAGCCGCGAACGGCGTAGTCACGAAAGCCACGGCCTCGGCACAGTCGATGGTGAGCGCTGACCCGATCAACAAAGGCACGAAAAAAGCGGAACCGGGCATGTACTGCATCACGGGACTGCCCTTCCAACCGGAAAACGTGACCGTCGACGCTGGACTGGCGCGAAGAAGCCAGCTTCGCCATGCCGGTGCTCGTGCACATCGGCCACACCAACGAATCGGCCTGCCCCAACGAAGCGTCGAAAATGATCACGGTCGAAACCTTCGAACAGGAACTCGAAGAAGGCACGAAAGTGGGCGAAGGCGAACTCGGTCGAAGAACCCGCCAACGAGGGCTTCTTCATCGTCATCAACTAGGTCGTCGTGACCAGCGGCTGCCGTCAGGCGACCCGCCGTCGGAAGCGGCGTACGACGGGGGTTCGTCCTGGCGGTCCTGGAGCGCGCTCCTCGGGGCCCTGGTCGGACGCACTGCCAGCCCTGGTGTCCGGCCGCCCGTCGATGCTAATCTGCGGGTCGCTTTTCGGGCCGGCGAAACGCCGGCGACTTCGAGATCAGATGCGTGCTAGCACGTGAGTGGGCGCGGGATGTCAGGGAAGACCAGGCGACCAGGTGCCGGCGATCGACCGATCGCCGGATCCAGCAGATGGAGGCGCTCAGACGGCGCGTCGTTGCCGTCTGCGCTGCTCGTGGTCCTTGCGTTTGCATGCGTGCTGCCCGCCGGCGCGCTCGCCGCGCTGGAAGCACGTCTCCCGCCACCGCTCGACGACCGCAGCCGTTCTTCGCCTGCGACCGCTCGCGCGCGCTACACGCCAGCTGTCACCTGATCGTCGATCCCACCCGCGGCCTGCGTCGCAACGGCCCGGTGGCGGCGGGAGCGATCACGATGGGGCCGGAGCAGGAAGCGAGCCCGGCTCTGAGCGGAACCGGCGTCGAAGGCGGCTACTCCCCCGAAGACCTGCGCAAGGCCTACAACCTGCCCACGTCCGCCGCGAACGGAGCGGCCAGACGGTGGCGATCGTGGACGCCTACGACGACCCCAACGCCGAAGCAGACATGAACGTCTACCGCTCCCACTACGGGATCCCGCGTGCACGAGGCCAGCGGCTGCTTCCGCAAGGTCAACCAGAGCGGTGGCTCGATCCCGCCGAGCAAGAGCGTCGAATGGGCCGAAGAGATCTCGCTGGACCTCGACATGGTCTCCGCGATCTGCCCGAACTGCCACATCCTGCTCGTCGAGGCCAACACTCCATCCTCGAAAGACCTCGCCGCCGCGGTGAACGAGGCCGTCGAGCTGGGGCGACCGAGATCAGCAACAGCTACGGCTCCCCGCTGGGCTCAGAACCGCCGTTCGTGTCCTCCTACGACCATCCCGGCATCCCGATCACGGTCGCCGCCGGCGACGAAGGCTACGGCGTGGAAGTTCCCGCCGACAATCCCCACGTGATCGCCGTCGGGGGCACCTCGCTCATCCCGGAACCCGTCTCGAAATCGAAACCGCGTGGCTGGAAGGAGACCGTCTGGTACGGCGTCGAAGGCGGGGAAGTCTCCGGCACCGGTAGCGGCTGCAGCAACGAACCGAAGCCGTCCTGGCAGACGGAACTTCCGGCGGATGCGGGTGCGCGTTCCGCACGAACAACGACATCGCCGTCGTGGGCGACCAGAACACCCCCGTGTCCGCCTACAACAGCTACTGCGGCAAAGTGCAATGTGAAACACCGTGGTCGCTCGAGGGCGGCACGAGCGTCGGCGCCCCGATCGTGGCGGCGGCGATGGCGCTCAGCAGCGACTACACGCGCTCCTTCGACGGTGCGCACGCCCTCTACATCGACGCCCTGGTCAACACAGGCGCCTTCAACGATGTGACCAGCGGCAAAGACGGCAACTGCGGCAAGCGCTACCTCTGCGAAGCAAGGGTCGGCTACGACGGTCCCAGCGGCCTCGGGACGCTCAACGGTGTCCCGGAAATCCCGCCGCCAGTGGTCGAATCGAAGCCGGCCACCGAACTGGCCTCCGGCGGAAGCGACCGCTGAACGCCACCGTCAACCCCAACGGCCCCACGATCGTGAAATGCCAGTTCGAATACGGCACCTCGACCTCGTATGGCGCCAGTCGCGCCCTGCTCGAAATCGCCGGGATCCGGGATCTCCCCCGTGGCGGTCTCGGCGCGGCTCACCAAACTGAGTCCGAGCACCACCTATCACTTCCGCATCGCAGCGGTCACCGAAGGCGAAACCTTCAGCGGCGGCGATCAGTCCTTTACCACCGCGGCGGCTGGCCCGCAAGCGCCGTCGGTGCTCACCGAAGCGGCCACGGGCGTCGGAACGACCGCCGCGACCCTCAACGCGAAGGTCGATCCGAACGGCCAGCAGGTCACCGCGTGCGTGCTCGAATACGGGACCTCCCGCTCGCTGGGCTCGAGCGCCGCTGCAAACCCGAACCCGGCTCGGGCTCTGTCGTACGTGAGCGTGTCGGCGACGGTGACCGGCCTCGCGGAAGCCACGACCTACTACTACCGGGTGTCGGCCTCGAACGCGATCGGCACCGCCCACGGGGAAGTCGAGCGCATCGTTCACGACGCTCGTTCAGCTTCCGATCGTGGCGCCCCAAGCCGCCTCCGAAGTGTCACAGACCGAAGCGACGCTGAACGGGACGGTCAACCCGCTCCGGCGTCAAGGTCATCGAATGCACGTTCGAATACGGTCGCTCGACCGCCTACGAAGCGACCGTCCCGTGCTCGACGACTGCCCGGGGAAGGACACAGCGCGGTTGCGCGTGTCGGCCGCGATCTCGGAACTGCTGCCCGGGCGCGTCGTATCACTTCAGGGTGCGTCGCGCGCAACCCCCACGGCACCAGCACGAGTGCGGATGCAAGCTTCGTCACCGTCGCCGAACCGCCCGTGGCCGTCACCGAATCCGCGCTCGCCGTCGGCAGCGGCTCCGCGACCCTGACCGGGGCGCGTCGCGCCCGAACGGCGCGGCCATCACCACCTGCCGCTTCGAATACGGGACCTCCCCGGCGGGCATCCTCGAAGCCTCGGTGCCGTGCTCGTCGCTACCGGCAGACCCCGAAGAAGGCGCGGCCGTGTCGGCCTTCGTCAGCGGGCTCGCCGCCGCAACGACCTACCACTACAGGCTCGTGACCTCGAGCGCGGGCGGGACCTCCTACGGAGACACGCTCACCTTCACCACCGTGGCAGCCAAACTGCCGGGGGGCGGCCTCGAAGAACCGCTCGAAGGTCATGTCCAGCCCGGCCCGGGACTGCCCACGCTGGCGAGCCACAAGCTGTCGGTCAACTCCCACGGGACGCCTCGCGGTCCCCGTCAAGTGCCCCGCCGGATCCAGCACCTGCGCGGGAACCATCAGCCTGCAGGTGGTGAAGGCGGCGGGAGCCAGCTCGCACCAGCGCCACGGCACCAAGCACCATGTGCTGGTGGCCGTCGGAACGTTCAAGGTCTTCGGCGGCCGCGTGACCACGGTCCGCCTGCGCCTGTCGCACACCGCGAAGACCCTGCTGCGCCGCTCACACGTCCTTCACGCCAGCGCGACGATCACCCCCGCCGCCGGCAAAGCGGCCCGCACGACGGTCACGATCCGCTCCAGCTGAGCGTCCCGCGGCCCGGGCCAGGCGCCCGCCTGGCGCGCTCAATCCAGATCGTGGGGCGACCGCAGCGCGGTCTGTTTCCCGCGCCACGTGGTCATCGTGATCACGCGCTCACGCGGTAGTGGAGATGAACGATGCCGTTTTCGAAGCGGCGCTCATCGAGCAGCTCGAGTCGCGCGCGGACGTCGTCCGGCAGGGTGCGCTTGCCACCACCGACCACGATCGGGCAGAGGAAGAGATGACACTCGTCGACGAGCCCGGCGCCGATCGCCTGGCCGGCGAGATCGCCGCCGCCGACTGAGATGTCGGCCGTCGAGGACAGCTTCAGCTGCCGGACCGCGTCCGGGTCGAACTCGCGCTCGATCCGGGTCCTCGCGCTGGATGGCGCCTGGAGCGTGCGCGAGTACACGATCTTCTCGGCCGCCCGCCAGATCCCGGCGTAGTCGCCAAAGACCGCCGACTCGCCCGCGGTGCTCGCGGTCTCCCAGAACACCATCGTCTCGTACATCCGGCGCCCGTAGAGATAGGTGCCGATCGGCCGCTCGAGATCGTTGACGAACGCATGCACCTCCTCACCCGGAGCCGCCCAGTCGAACCTCCCGTCTGCGTCCTCGAAGTAGCCGTCAAGCGAGCCCAGTGCCGAGTAGATCAGCTTGGCCATATGGGCTTCGGCGAGCGGCCGGTGCTTGCCAGCCTGGGCCTAGCCCGAGAGGACGACGGTCTTCGACCAGGTGACCGGCGTTCCGCCGGCGGGGGTGAAGACTCCCTCGACCGTGAGCTTCGGGTGCTTGGACTGCGCCAGCGCGTGGCGCCCGGCGAGCGTCAGGCGCAGCTTCTGCGTCTGTGTGGAGACGACCCCGAAGGTGCTGCGAACGCGTGCCAGCAGCACCGGCTTGGGCTTGGTGCTCGTCTTGGAGCCCTTCTGCGGCTGGAACCAGAGGAATTCGAGTTTGCCTCCGGTGGGAGGCAGGAACGAGAAGGAGTATGCGCCGTGCTTCAGCAGACCGCTGCGGCGAGCTTTCTTCAGCGCGGCAGAGAGCTGTTTCTGGAGCGCGGCGAGGATCTGGGCGGCGGTGGGCGGCTTGGGGCCTTCCTTGGTGAACGGAACCGAGGGGAGCACTTCGAGTTTCTTGACGGACCGCGGCACGATCTGGGGGGCGTTTTCGCTCCACGCTTCGATGCTTCCTTCGCTGTTGGTCGCGATCACCTCGCAGGAGATGTTGGCACCGAGGTTTTCCTGTTCGGGCGTGAAGGTGTCTTCGGTCGCGCCCGCCACTTCTACGTCGTTGATCAGCCACTGGTAGGTGAGCGTCGGAGAGGGCTTGCCGCGCCACAGGCCGGGGTCGCACGTGAGCACGTCACCGACCTGCGGTACGCCGGTGACACTCGGAGGTTCCACGTTTTCCGGTTCGCTCCCCGGGACGTGGACGCGCGGGCTGACGAGCCCGTTCGCTGCCCCGCGGGGTTGGTCGCGATCACTTCACAGGCGAGCTGGTGTCCCTCGTCGAACTTCGTGACCGTGTACGTGGCGGCGTTGGCGCCTTCGATCGGCCCGCCGTTGGTCCGCCACACGTAGGTGATCGTCGGTTCGGGTTCTCCGGACCATTTGCTGCTGCAGGTCAGCACCGTGCCGGGAGCGGGCGAGGAGCCCCCCGAGATGCTGGGAGCGATGACGACCCGCGGGGGAATCGCAGGGACTTCGATCGCCGCGCTCTGCGCCGAGGTGCTCCCTTCGACGTTGGTGGCCGTCACTTCGCAGACCAGCTGGCGCCCCTTGTCGGCTTTCAGGATCACGTAGCTGTTCCCCGAAGGCGTCCCGGTGACGCCGAGCCAGTGGTAGCTGAAGGTCGGTTTGGGGGAGGCTTCCCAGGTACCCGCGGAGCAGGTGAGCGTTTCGCCCACCACGGCGGCGCCGCTGATGCGTCGGCACGGTCTTCGACTTCCGGCTTGAGGCCTTTGACGTGGAAGGGCGGTTCGCTTTCGCGCGCCCGACGCCGATGCGCGTTTTTCGGCGGTGACCCTGCAGGTGAGTGTCGTGCCGCGATCGGCGGCCACGACTCGTGTAGCTGCTTTTGGTGCCCACTTCGATCGCGATTTTTCGCGCAGCCATTCGTAGGAGTATTTTTCGACCGGCGGTTCTTCGCTGCCAGGTGCCGGTCGAGCAGGTCAGAGTGCTCCCGAGCGACGGTTCGACCGAGACCGTCGGGGGCACCGTGTTGACCGGGAGCTGATTTCGTGTGGGCTGCCGCCTTCTCGGATGCTCACCGGTTCGCTGGTGACGACCGCTTCGTTGAGTGCCGCCGAGTTTTCCTCGCGGTGACTTCGCACGAGAGCAGTTCCCCGGCGTCTTCGGCCACGACTTTGTAGGTGGACGCTGTCGCGACCGCGATGGGCTGGCCGCTGCGCAGCCACTGGTACTGGAAGTTCGGGGCTCGGAACGCCGGACCATTTGCCCGGTTCGCAGGTGAGTTTGCTGCCGACTTCGGCGGCGCCGCCACGACTTCCGGCAGTTCGGTGTTGCTCGGCGGGCTGCCGGGAACTTCGATTTCGTTCTAGCTTTTCGCGGTGGCTTTGCCGTAGGGGTTTTCGCCGGTGACTTCGCACGAGAGCCCGTGCAGCCGGTCGGCTTCTTCGATCGTGTAGGTCGCGCCGGTGCCGACCGGTTCTTTGGTGCCGGTGCGTAGCCACTTGTACGTGAAGGTCGGCGGCGGCGCCCCGTTCCATTGTTCGGGTTTGCAGGTGAGCTGCTGACCGACCGCGCCGGTTCCTTCCACGTGCGGCAGCGTCACATCCGACGGCGCCGGTGCCGTTGACTTTCACGGTGTTGCTGCTCTGCTTGGACGCGGACCCGGCGGAGTTCGTCGCCGTCACGCTGCACGCGAGCGAGAAGCCCTGGTCTTCGGCTCGGACTTTGTACGTGATCGCGGTCGCCGATTCGATCGCCGCTCCTTCACGCAGCCACTTGTAGGTGTACGTCGGCGCCGGCGTGCCCGTCCATGTGCCCTGTCCTGCATTCGAGTAGTTCGCCGACTTTCGCTTCCCCGGCTTTCGCCATGCCCGCGACTTCGGGCGGGACCGTGGTGACCGGTGGTTTCGCTGCGCCCCGCCGGGTATTTCGACCGCGTTCCAGCTTTCTTCTTCTTCAGAGCCTTGGCTGTTCGTGCCCTTGACGATGCACGTGAAGATGTGGCCCTTGTCGGCGTTCGTGAGGACGTAGACGTCGCCGGTCGCGAAGGCCGATCCGTCCTTCAGCCATGTGTAGGCGAATTTGATGCCGGCGCCTTCCCAGCTGCCAGGCCCGCACACCAGTCGCCCACCGGCTGCCACTTCGACTTCGGGCGGTTCGACGTCGTAGGCCGGTTCCGCAGAGGCGATCGGCGCGCCGACTCCGAGCAGCACGAGCAGACCGCCGATGACGGCCAGCAGAATCATGACGCGACGACGCACACCGGCGCCGGGCAGGGATGATGCCGACAAGCTTCCTCCTTGAGTCTTGGTCGCCAACCCTGTGGAGCTCTCCAACAGCGACCTTAGGGCCTCTGCGGAGGGCTGTCAAGCGACGACCCGAAGCCTGCTTGGGCCCGCCCCGCGAGCGGGCCCAGAGACCAGAAAAAGGGCCCCGGGAGGTGATCCCCCGGGGCCCTCGCTACTCAACTGGCCGGGACGGTCATCCCAGCCTCCGTCTGCCCGCCCCTATTCGGGGAAGGTCGGACGGGGTGCTTCGATTTCGAACTCTGTCGTGTACGTCGTGTACGGCGCGTTTTCGAGGCTGGCTTCGATCATGCTCGAGCCCGCGGCGCAAGAGTTAGCGCCGATCAGCACGAGGAACGCGTTGCCGTCGTTGTCGAGCTGCACGCCGGTCGTTTCTTCGCTCTCCTCGGTCCGGATGCGCGGCCCGCCGGAGGTCACTTCCACGAACTCCAGTTTCGGGTCCATGTGGCAGCGCGAGTAGAGCTGCGAGGCGTTGATGTTGACCGGTTCCTCAGCGAACACGGGCGGGAACTCGACCTGAACGATCGTCGCCACGTCGCTGTAGACCTCGCCCTCGACCTTTTTCGCCGGCGTGGCGAAGACGCCCGGTACCGTCGGCCGCGGCGGCAGCACGGTGAACCCGGTGGTCGCGGTCGTGTACGGGGCGACGTCGAGGTGAGCAGCGATCAGGCTTTCGCCCGCCGCGCACGAAGGCCCGCCGAACACGACGGCGGTTGCGTTGCCGTCGTTGTCGAGCGTGACTTTGTAGCTCGGCCCGCTCTGGGGAGCGAAGTCGTGTGGTTCGGTCCAGTACAGGCGCTTGTCACAGCGGCTGTAGAGCTCGTTTGCGCTGATCGTCACTTCCTGCTCGGCGTAGACTTCTTCGCACTCGACTTCGACGATGTCGGCGACGCTGGAAGCGTTGCCGAACTCGCCCTGGTCCATGAACGACGACGGAAGCGCGTGGACCACACACGTTTCGGGGTCGGTCGGGGGGACCTCGCTGCTGGGCGACTTCGCCTTCTTGTGGTGGGCGAGGCGCGCGGACGCGGTACCGGTCAGGGCGAAGATTGCGACGATGAATATCGCGAGACCCGCCACGAGCTTGCGTCTCTCCATGACACTAGTCATTAGTTCCTCCAGTGGACTGTTTTCGTTGGCAACCCGCTGCTCCGGAACGTCCCGAAGCGGATCTCTGGAGAACCAGCCCCAATGGGCTCTCCCCCGCGGGCATGTCTAACCTGTTGAATACCACCTTCGGGGTCCCTTCGAGCGTCAGAAACCCCGCTATTTGCGGGGTTTTTGGCTCGGGGCGGTTCCCCGACAGAGCGCACCCTAAACCTTGGCCCGGATGGCTCCCCCGTAGGCCCGATTCCGGGCCGAAGGCCCCGGGCGGTTAGCGCTTGAGCGTGAAGGTCTGGTAGCTGACGATCGGCGTCGTCTTGCCGGTGGCCGTGAACGTGCACCTGGCCGTGAGCTTGATCTTGCCGAGCTTCTTCAGCAGCTTGCGACCCGCCGGCGTGAGGCCGATCTTGACGGTGGCGCCCGAGGATGCCGAGACGCTCGCCTTGCCCGCCGCCACGAGCACCGGCTTCGGGCCCTTCTTGGACTTCTTCGACAGGCTCGCGCCCTTGGGCAGGTAGTACCAGCCGATCACGGCCGTGCCGGCCACCTGGAGCTTGAACTGGGCGCGGTAGCCGCCGTTCTTCAGGAGCTTTGCGATCGAGGCGTTCTTGCCGCTCGGAGCGAGCTCCTTGACGATCGTGGCCGCCAGCACGGCGTCGCTCGGGACGTTGCTGGTCGGCGTTTTCGACGTCGGCTGTTTTGAGGGCGTTTCTTCGACCACTTCCGAGTTCGCGGTCCGGAAGGAGCCTTCCCCGATGCCCTGGTTGCCGTTGCCGTGCTCGTTTTCGGTCACGACGCGGAAGAAGTAGGTAGTCCCCGCCGTGAGGCGATTTACGCGGGCCAGCACCGGAACCGGGTGGTCGAGCGGGAATTCGCAGTCCGGCGTTTCGGCGGGGAATTTGAAGGCACACCCCGCGCCCTCTGGCCCGGCGCTGCCGATGAAGTATCCGCATTCGCCTTCTCGTCCGTAGGCGGTCGTGGTGCCGTATTCGAAGCGGCAGTAGCCCAGGCGGCCGCCGTTGGCGTCGACCGTCCCGTTCATGATCGCGGCCGTACGGTTCGCCGAGGCGCTGACTTCGGAGATCGTGGGCGGCTGCACCTGGACCACGAAGGTGATCGGCTTGCTCAGGCCGGGTTTGTTCTTCAGGAAGCTCTTCTGTTCGGCGATCGCGGTGTATTCGCCGTCCTGCAGAGATTCGTTTTCGATGGCCAGCGTCACCGAGGACCACTGTTCGTTGGAGACTTCGGCTTCGACGGTCGCCACCGGGGTGCCTTCGGCCTGCGATCCCGCGTACACCCGCACGAGCACCTTTTCCTTGGGATCGGTGGCCGTGCCGCTGAACGAAGGCGCCGCGTCGCTCGTCGGGCTGGGGATTTCCCTCAGCGTCACCACCGGGGACTTCGGGATCACTTCGAAGGTCATCGGCGTGCTTTCGCCGGCCGGGTTTTTGATCGAGCTCGGCTGCGTGGCGAGGGCGGTGTACTTCCCTTCTTTGAGCGTGCTCGGCAGCCTGGACCGCCCAGCGGCCGCCGCTCACGGTGGCTTTCACGCTGGCGACTTCTTCGCCTTTTGCTTCGCCGCCCTTGAAGAGGTGCACCGTGACTTCTTCCTTTGGATCGGTCGCCGTGCCCGTGAGCGTCGGGCGGGCTTCGTGTTCCCCGACCTGGGGCCCGATCTGAGTGATCGTCACCCGCGGCGGCCTGGTGTCGACTTCGAAGGTCTGGGGTTCGCTGACGCCTTCGAGGCTCGTGAGTTTGCTCGTCTGCTCGGCGACCGCCGTGTACACGTGCGTCGCCAGGCCTTCGAACAGCGCTTTGGTCACGGGCGACCGACCATTTGCACGGGCACTTTCAGCGAGCAGCGTGCTGCCCGTGACTTCGGTTTCGACCGTGGCGACGATTTTGCCTTCCGGCGTGGGGCCTTCGTATACGACCACCGTCACCGGCGCCTTTTCGCTCGCGGTGCCCGAGAAGGTCGGTTTCGTGTTGTTCGACGGGGATTCCACGGCGTTCAGGAACACGGTCGGCACGCCGGCCACTTCGAATTCGATGGGCTGCAGGAGGCCGTGCCAGTTGCCGAGGCTGCTTTTCTGCGTCGCGGTCCTCCCTGTAGACGCCGTCCAGCAGTTCCGGGTTCACGTGGGCCGTCGTCCACGAGAACGCTCGTCCCTTTGCCCGTGGGGTGCGCTTCGAGCGTCGCCACTTCTTTGGACGCTTTCGACGTTGACGACACGCACCACGACGGTCCCGGCTTCGTTGGAGGTGCCGCTGAACGCCGGCGTCGCGTTGCCGGATTTCGCCTGGGGCGCGGCGCATTTAAGTTCGGCGGGTTTGCGTGTCGATTTCGAACGTCGGGCCACGAGCCTTCGCCGGCTTCGTTGCCGATCGAGCTGGGCTCGGTCGCGACCGCCGTGTACTTGCCGTCCGGCGAGTTTCGTCGGCTGTCACGTGCCATTTGTGTTCGCTTCGACCGGCGCTTTCAGCGTCGCGACTTCCGTGCCCCGTGTCCGGAGCCTTCGTGGATGTGCACCGTGACCGGTTCGGTTTCGCTCGCCGTCGCCTTCGAATGTCGGCGTGGTCACCTTGGACCGTTCTTTCGGGCCCTTGGTGATTTTGACCGTCGGAGGCTTGGTGAAGATTTCGAACGGTTCCGAAGTTCGCTCTTGCCTTCTTCGTTGCCGATCGCGCTCGGCTCGGACGCGATCGCCGTATAGGTTTCGTCCGGCAACGGCGTCGCCTGGGTGACCGACCATTCGCCTTTGGCCCCCACCGTCGCGGTCAGTTTCGCCGCTTCGGTGCCTTTCGCTTCTTTGCCCTTGAAGACGCGGACCGTCACGGTGCCCGGTTCGCTGGCCGTGCCCTTGAACTTCGGTTCGTTTTCGTTCGACCGTTCCGGCAGCGCTTCCATCGTCACCGTCGGCGGTTTCGTGAAGACTTCGAACGTCTGGGGCGGTTCGCTCTTGCCGGTCGCGTTGCCGATCGAGCTCGGCTCCGTGGCCTGCGCGGTGTACTTGCCGTCCGCGAGCGCCGTCGTGACGGTCACGTGCCACTTGTGTTCGCCGGAGACGGTCGCCGTCAGCGACTCGACTTCTTTGCCCGCGGTCCCGGTGCCTTCGTAGATGTGCACCGTCACCGGGTTCGGTTTCGCTGGCTTCGCCTTCGAACGTCGGGCTTGTTCTGCTTCGAGCGTTCTTCGGCGCCGTGGGTGATCGTTACCGTCGGCGGTTTCGTGAAGACCGTCGAAGGTGCGCGGGGGTTTGCTTTCGCCTTCTTCGTTGCCGATCGCGCTCGGCTCGGTCGCTACGGCCGTGTAGGTTTCATCCGGCAGCGCGGACGCCGGCGAGACCGACCATTCGTTTTTGCGCCCCACCGTCGCTTTTAGGGTTGGCGGCTTCGGTGCCTTTTGCTTCTTTGCCCTTGAAGACGTGCACCGTCACCTGGCCCGGCTTCGCTGGCCGTCCCTTTGAAGGTCGGTTTGTTTTCCTTCGAACGGGTCGCGAGCGCTTCCATCGTGACCGTCGGCGGTTTCGTGAAGATTTCGAAGGTCACCGGCGGTTCGCTCTTGCCGGTGGCGTTCCCGAGCGCGCTCGGCTCGGTCGCCTGGACCGTGTATTTGCCGTCCGCAAGGCGTGCTCGGGACGGTCGCCGACCATTTGCCTTCCGGCGACGACGGCCGTCGGTTTGGCGGCTTCTTCGCCTTTCGCTTCGGTGCCCTTGTAGACGTGGACGGTGACCGTGCCGGCTTCGCTGGCGGTGCCTTTGAAGGTCGGTTTGTTTTCCTTCGAGCGGGCCGGCGGCGGCGGTTCGATCGCGACTTCCGGCGGTTTGGTGTTGACCACGAAGGTGACCGGCGCGCTTTCGCCCGGCGCGTTTCCCAGCGAGCTCTGCTCCACCGCCACCGCCGTGTAGGTCCCGCTCGGGAGCACCGTGGATGAGCTCACGGGACCCCATTTTTCGCTCGAGACAGCCCCTTCCGCGGTCGCCACCGGCGAGCCTTCCACTTTCGAGCCGCTGTAGATCTTGACCGTGACGGGCAGCGTTTCGCTCGCCGTTCCGCTGAAGCTGGGTTTCGTGATGTTCGACGGCGTGGGCACCGGGTTCAGCGTGACTTCGGGCGGTTCGGTGTCGACTTCGAAGGTCCGCGTTTCGCTTTTGCCGTCGGCGTTGCCGAGAGCGCTCGGCTCGGTCGCCTGGGCCGTGTAGTCGCCGTTCGGCGAGCGCCGGCGAGGCCACGACTTCCCAATCGCCGGGCGCCGCCAACGTGACGGGGTATTTCGCGGTTTCAGTGCCTTTCGCTTCTTTGCCCAGGTACACGTGCACCATGACGGTCCCGGCTTCGCTCACTTGTCCCGTGGAACGTCGGTTTGGTGACCTTGGAGCGGGCTTTGATCGTCTGCAGGCTCACTTCCGGCGGTTCGGTGTTGACCACGAACGTGCGCAGTTCGCTGTTGCCGGTCGCGTTCCCCAGCGAGCTGGCCTCTTCCGCCACCGCCGTGTAGGTCCCGCTTTTGAGCGCGGGTGAGGAGTTCGCAGGACCCCATTTGCCGCCCGACGGCGTGGCTTCCGCCGTGGCCACGGGCGTGCCTTTCGCTTCGGTGCCTTTGTAGACCTTGACGGTCACGGGCAGCGATTCGCTGGCGGTCCCGCTGAACGACGGGCGTCGTGTCGTTGGACGGCGTGGGGACGGCTTCAAGGGTCACTACCGGCGGTTCGGTGTTGACGACGAAGGTCCGCGGTTCGCTTTTGCCGTTCGCGTTCCCGAGCGAGCTTTCCTCTTCGGCCACCGCCGTGTACGTGCCGCTAGTGAGCGGTGTGGAGGAGCTCACGGCGCCCCATTTGCCCGTTTTGACGGGGCCTTCGGCGGTCGCCACCGGAGAGCCCGTGGCCGTGGCGCCTTTGTAGACCTTGACCGTCACCGGCAGCGATTCGCCCGCGGTACCGCTGAAGGACGGTTTCGTGTTGTTCGACGGCGTCGGCACCGCCTGCAGGGTCACTTCCGGCGGGCTGGTGTTGATCACGAACGTACGCGTTTCGCTCTTCCCCGTCGGGTTCCCCAGCGAGCTGGCCTCTTCGGCCACCGCGGTGTACGTCCCGCTCGTGAGCAGCGTCAAGGAGCTGACCGGGCCCCATTTTTTGCTCGCCACCGTGCCTTCCGCGGTCGCCACCGGCGAGCCTTCCACTTTCGAGCCTTTGTAGACCTTCACCGTCACCGGCAGCGATTCGCTGGCCGTGCCGCTGAAGGACGGGCTCGTGTCGTTCGACGGCGTCGGCACCGCGGCCAGCGTGACTTCTGGAGGTTCGGTGTTGACCACGAACGTCCGCGGTTCGCTCTTGCCGGTCGGGTTCCCCAGCGAGCTGGCCTCTTCGGCCACCGCCGTGTAGGTCCCGCTCGTGAGCGCGGGCGAGGAGCTGGCCGGACCCCATTTGCCGAGCAGCACGATGGCTTCGGCGCTCGCCACGACCGTGCCTTCGGCTTTCGAGCCTTTGTAGACCTTGACCGTCACCGGCAGCAGTTCGCTGGCCGTCCCGCTGAACGACGGCGTCGTGTTGTTCGACGGCGATCGCCACCGCGTTCAGCGTCACTTCGGGGGCGTTCGTGTTGACGACGAAGGTCCGCGTTTCGCTTTTGCCGGTCGCGTTCCCCAGCGAGCTGGCCTCTTCCGCCACCGCCGTGTACGTCCCCCCGGTGAGTTCGGTCGCGGAGCTCACCGGGCCCCATTTGCCCGTTTTGACCGTCCCTTCCGCGGTCGCCACGGGCGAGCCTTCGGCTTTCGTGCCTTTGTAGATCTTCACCGTGACCGGCAGCGATTCGCTCGCGGTCCCGCTGAACGACGGTTTCGTGTTGTTCGACGGGGTCGGCACAGCATGCAAGCGTCACTTCCGGCGGTTCGGTGTTGATCACGAAGGTCCGCGTTTCGCTTTTGCCGAAGCCGTTCCCGAGCGAGCTGTTCTCTTCCGCAACCGCCGTGTAAGTGCCGCTCGTGAGCGTCGTCGCCGAGCTCACCGGCCCCCATTTTTTGCTCGCCACTGCGCCTTCAGCCGTAGCCACGGGCGAGCCTTCCGCTTTCGCGCCTTTGTAGACCTTCACCGTCACCGGCAGCGATTCGCTGGCCGTGCCGCTGAACGAGGGGCTCGTGTTGTTCGACGGCGTCGCAACCGCGGCCAGCGTCACTTCCGGCGGGTTCGTGTTGACCACGAAGGTCCGCGGTTCGCTCTTGCCGGCTTCGTTGCCGAGCGAGCTCGGCTCCACGGCCTGGGCGGTGTATTCGCCGTTCGCGAGCGCTTTGCTCAGCGCACTCGAGCTCCAGTTGCGGGAGCTGACTTCGGCTTCGACGCTCGTCACGACCGTGCCTTCGGCTTTGGCGCCTTTGTAGATCTTGACCGTGACGTTGGCGGATTCGCTCGCGGTGCCGCTGAAGGAGGGCGTCGTGTTGTTCGATGGCGACGGCACGGCAGCCAGGGTCACGGTCGGCGGGCTGGTGTTCACGACGAACGTGACCGCGTTGCTCGCGCCCGCGGGGTTCCCGAGCGAGCTGGGCTCAGTGGCCTGTGCCGTGTAGACACCGTCGGCGAGTTCTTTTTTGACGGCGGCCGTCGAGAAGCCGCCGCTTTTCGGCGTCGCTTCGAGGGTTTCCAGCACGGTGCCTTCGGCTTTCGTCCCTTTGTAAACCTTGACCGCGACCGTCGGCGTGTCGGTCGTGGTGCCGCTGAAGGACGGTGTCGTGTCGTTGGACGGCGATTCGACTTCGGCGAGCGTGATCGTGGGCGGTTTGGTGTTGACGACGAATTTGATCGCCGCGCTTTTGCCTTCAGGGTTGCCGAGGCTGCTGGGCTCGAGCGCGACGGCGGTGTATTCCCCGTCCACGAGCAGCGTCGTGGAGCTGGCAGGGCCCCATTTTTCAGAGCTCACCGGGGCTTCGGCGGTCGCAAACGGCGTTCCTTTGGCTTCCGAGCCTTTGTAGATCTTGACCGTCACCGTCGGTGTGTCGTTGGCCGTACCGCTGAAGGCCGGGGCCGTGTTGCCGGTCGGGGTCGTGATCGTGTTCAAGGTCACGGTCGGCGAGTTCGTGTTGACGACGAACGTGACCACATTGGATTTGCCTTCCGGGTTGCCGAGCGGGCTTTCCTGGGTGGCCTGGGCCGCGAAGGTGTGTTTGCCGCTTGGCAAGGCCGGGCCGGCTTCCCCGGTCGTGAAGGCGCCGCCAGTTCCTTTGACGGTCGCGCTGGCCAGCTGGGTTCCTTCGGCTTTGGTGCCTTCGTAGACGTGGACGACGACGTTCGTGGTGGCGCTGGCCGTGCCGGCGAAGGTCGGTGTCTGGTCGTTGGAGGGACTCGCGGGCGCGCCGAGCGTCACTTCCGGCGAGGAGGTGTCGACGACGAAGTGGACGGGGCTGCTCTGGCCGCTTTCGTTGCCGAGCGAGCTCGGCTCGACTGCGACCGCCGTGTAGGTATCGCTTTTGAGGGCGCTCGCCGGGCTGACCGGGCCCCAGCTCCCTGACGTGACGCTCGCCGGCACGGTCTGGACCGGGGTCCCTTCGGCTTTTTCGCCTTTGAAGATCTTGACGCTCACCGGTTCCGTGTCGCTGGCCGTCCCGCTGAACGACGGTTTCGTGTTTTTTGACGGCGTTTCGATGGGGTTCAGCGTCACTTCAGGCGGGCTCGTGTTGACCACGAACGTCTGCGTTTCGCTTTTCCCGGGCCCGTTTCCGATGGCGCTTTCCTCTTCGGCCTGTGCGGTGTAGGTGCCGTTCGTGAGCAGCGTCGAGGAGCTCACGGGACCCCATTTGCCCGACCCGACCGCGGCTTCCGCGGTCGCCACCGGTGAGCCCGCGACGGTGGCGCCTTTGTAGATCTTCACGACCGCGTTTTTGGTGCCGGTGGCGGTCCCTTCGAGCGTCGGGGTGGTGTCGTTCGAGGGCGTCGGGATCGCTTTCAGCGTCACGGTCGGCGGGTTGGTGTCGACGACGAACGTGACCACGTTTGATTTGCCGTCCGGGTTGCCGAGCGGGCTTTCCTGCGTTGCGATCGCCGCATACGTGTGTTTGCCGGTGAGCAGCAACGGGCTCGCGGCACCGGAGCTCCAGGCGCCTTCGGTGCCGGTGGCGCTCGCTTTGGCGACTTCCGTGCCTTCGGCTTTGGTGCCTTCGTAGATGTGCACCACGACTTCGGTTTTGGCGCTGGCCGTGCCCGTGAAGGTGGGCGTGCGGTTGTTGGAGGGCGTCGTGGGCGTCGCCAGCGTCACGACCGGCGAGCCGGTGTTGACTTCGAAGGTGACCGGTTCGCTTTTGCCTTCTTCGTTGCCGATCGAGCTCGCCTGGCCCGCGACGGCGGTGTATTCGTTGCTTCCGAGCGTCGTCACGAGGCTCGGGGTTTTCCAGTGCCCGCCCGAGACCGGCGCTTCGGCCGTGGCGACCGGAGACCCTGTAGCGGTTGCGCCTTTGTAGACCTTGACGGTCACGTTTTTCGTTTCGCTTGCGGTTCCGCTGAACGATGGATGCGTGTTGTTGGTGGGCGTAGGTACGGCTTCGAGCGTGACTTCGGGAGGTTCGGTTTCGATTTCAAAGGTCCGCGATGCGCTCGTGCCTGCGCCGTTGCCGATCGCGCTCTGCTCGCTCGCCTGGGCCGTGTAGACGCCCTTTTCAAGCGCCGGCGAGGCAGTCACTTCCCATTCGCCGGCGGCGGCGACGGCAACTTCATAGCTCCCGGCTACGGTGCCTTTCGCTTCTTTGCCTTTGAACACGCGGACCTTGACCGTCCCCGCTTCGCTGACCGACCCGCTGAACGTCGGTTCGGTCACGTTCGAGCGCGCGGGGAGCGCTTTCAAGGTCACTTCCGGCGGTTCGGTGTCGATTTCGAAGGTCCGGGTTTCGCTTTTGCCGGTCCCGTTCCCGATCGTGCTCGGGATGGTGGCCTGGGCTGTGTAGAGCCCGCTCGGGAGTTCCGGCGAGGCCTGCACTTCCCATACGACGCTCGGGTCGGGAGCCGCCACTTCGTAGCTCGCGACTTCCGTGCCTTTGGCTTCTTTCGCCGGCGTACACGTGCACGGTCACCGTGCCCGGTTCGCTGGCTTTTCCGCGGAAGAACGGTGTGGTCACCTTCGAGCGCGGATTGATGGTCTGCAGATTGATTTTCGGAGCTTCGGTATTGACGACGAAGGTGACTTCGTTGGAGGTGCCTTCCAGGCCGGCCGGGCTTTCCTGAGTGGCCACGGCCGTGTAGGTGTGGTTTCCGGTCAGAAGGGCGGGGCTGGCGGCGCCGGTGGAGAACGCGCCTTCCGTGCCGGCGGCTGTCGCTTTTGCGACCTGCGTGCCTTCGGCTTTGGGCCCTTCGTAGATGTGGACCACGACCTGGGTTTCCGCGCTGGCGGTGCCGGTGAACGACGGCGTGCGGACTTTCGAAGGGGTCGTCGGCGTCGCCAGCGTCACGGTCGGCACTTTGGTTTCGACGTTGAAGCTCACCGGCGAGCTCTTGCCTTCTTCGTTGCCCAGCGAGCTCGGCTCGACCGCGATGGCCGTGTATTCGCCATCTTTCAGGCCGGGCGCGGAGGAGACCGGGCCCCATTTGCCCGATTTGACCGTCGCCGCCGCGGTGGCCGCCGGGCTGCCCGTCGTTTTTTTGCCTTCGAAGATCTTGACCGTCACCGGTTCGGTTTCGCTCGCCGTGCCGCTGAACGACGGCGTCGGGTCGCTGGTGGGCGAGGCCGGCCCTTTGATCGACACCGAGGGCGGGCTGGTGCTGACCGAGAAGTGGCGTTCGGGGCTCGATCCTTCGCCCAGCTGTTCGGCGACGGCGGTGTATTCGCCGGCTTCAAGCGGGGTTTCGTCGGCGACCTTCCAGATGCCGCCCGTGGGCGCCAGCGACACGAGCGGCAGGGGCGTTCCCGAGGGGGTGTGGCCTTCATAGACCTGGACCGTCACGGGGACGAGTTCGAGTTCCGTGGCCCCGGCGAAGGAAGGCAGCGGGCCGGTCGTGACTCCTTCGCCCGGTTCAACAATCGAGATCGCCGCGGCTGAGGTGGCCACCGGGACCACCACGAGCGCAAGCGCAGCTCCGAGCGTCAGCGCGACGATTCTGAGGAGAGCTCTGCGCGCGATCCATCGCGATTTCGACTGCATGTCAGCCATCCGGCCTGTTGGTTCTCCATTTCGCGTTCGGCCCGATCCATCCGGCCTCCCGCAACCGCTTCGAGCGGTCGATCATAACTATGCCCGGGGGGCATGGGAAGGGGTAGCGTGCGGGCTTGCAAAACCTGGACGTTTTCGATTCCGGAGGGCCGCCGTCCAGACTCCGGGGGAGCGTGGAGACGGGTTTGGAGACCATCTGCTCGGCCGCGCTCCCGCCGGCGCCTCGGGCCTAGCCGCAGCCGGCGCCTGGGGCCTGGCCGCCACGCGCCGCTCCGCCCCACCGCCCCACGCGACCTGACCCCGCCGCCGCCCACCGCCGCGGGGCTTGTGCTGATTGCCTCGAGGATTCGCCGTCCGTCCGGCCCAGTCTTCGTGCGGTCCCTGCAACGATTCGCCCAGGACCAAAGGAACCGGCTCGCGGCGTCGGAGCCTTTGCGATAATCCCGCCCTTCCGGGGACACGGACGTACGCCGGAGAGGAATTCAGGCCTCAGACCACGAAAGGACTCGCAAGCAAATGGCTTCGCGCACAATCGCTCTCACCATCGCCCTCACGCTCGCCCTGGCTGTGGCCGCATTCGCCGGCCCCATGAAGGGCAAGACCTACAAGGGCAGCTCGGCCACGACGGGCCAGGAAAGCGAACACCACAAGGTCAAGGTCGCGAGCCACTCGATCAGCCTGAAGGTGTCCTCCAACGGCAAGAAGGTCAGCGTCAAAATCTCCTTCGGGCGCCCGCTCTTCTACTGCTCCACCCAGGAGCAGGTCCACGTGGCGGAAACGAGCCCGGCGACGATCTCCTCCAGCGGCTCCTTCAAGGCGACGATCCAGGAACGCTTCAAAAAATCGGTCGGCCCGGCGCCCATCACGCAGGTCGTCTCGGGCCACTTCAACGGCAACAAGGTCAGCGGCACGATCCGCACCGAAGCCGCCGAGTGCAGCGGCTCCACCAGCTTCTCGGCCCACGTCTGAGGCGGGCGTCCCCTTGCCCCGCTCGCGGCGCCAATGCGCGCCGCGGCGGGCTAGGCGGGGGTGTGCTCGCGGATCTGCTTGGGGAGCATGAAGCGGACGTCCTCGCGGCTTACTTCGTGCTCTGAGATATCGCTCACGCCGCGCTCGCGGAAGAAGTCCACGAGCTCCACGACGAGGTTCTCGGGAGCGCTCGCGCCCGAGGAGATGCCGACCACACGGGCATCCTGCAGCCACGCCTCCTGGACCTCGCCCACGTTGTCGATGAGGTAGGCCTCGGTGCCGAGGTCGCGGGCCACCTCGACGAGCCGCTTGGAGTTCGAGGAGTTCCGCGAGCCGATCACGAGCAGCAGGTCGCAGCTGCCGGCCATGTCCTTGACGGCCGCCTGGCGGTTGGTGGTGGCGTAGCAGATGTCGTCGGTGCGGGGACCCACGATGCCGGGGAAGCGCTCCTGCAGCCGGGCGATGATCGAGGCCGTTTCGTCGACGGCCAGTGTCGTCTGGGTGACGTAGGCGATGTGCTCGGTGTCCTCGATCTCGAGCTCGTCCACGTCCTGCTCGTTCTGGACCAGCACCATCCGCTCGGGGGCCTCCCCCATCGTGCCTTCCACCTCCTCGTGGCCATCGTGGCCCACGAGCACGATCGTGTAGCCGTCGTTGGCGAAACGCACGGCCTCGCGGTGCACCTTCGTGACCAGCGGGCAGGTGGCGTCGATCGTCTGCAGGTGCCGCTCGTCGGCCCCCTCGCGGACGCTCGGGGACACGCCGTGGGCCGAGAACACGCACACGGCGCCCTCGGGCACCTCGGTGTGCTCCTCCACGAAGATCGCGCCCCTGTCCCGCAGGGTCTCCACGACGTGCTTGTTGTGGACGATCTCCTTGCGGACGTAGACCGGCGCGCCGTGGATCTGCAGAGCCCGTTCGACCGTCTGGACGGCCCGGTCGACGCCTGCGCAATAGCCACGGGGGGCTGCCAGCAGCAGCTTCTCGACCGTGTTCGCCACGAACATCATTGTAGGCGCGGGCGAGCTACTCTAAGCCGGTGCCGCAGCGCCACCTCGACCGGCTGACCCCCGTCGACGCATCCTTCCTGCACCAGGAGGGCCCTGTCTCGCACATGCACATCGGCGGTCTCACGCTCGTCGAGGGCCCGCCGCCGTCGATGGACGAGTTCCTCGAGCAGATCCGCCGGCGCCTGCACCTGGTCCCCCGCTACCGCCACAAGCTCGCCCACACGGCCGTCGACAGCGGCCGTCCGGTGTGGGTCGACGACCCCGATTTCAACCTCGAGTACCACGTCCGTCACAGCGCCCTGCCGGCGCCCGGTGGGATGGACCAGCTACAGGACCTCACGGCGCGGATCTTCTCCCAGCAGCTGGACCGAACCAAGCCGCTGTGGGAGATGTGGCTGATCGAGGGGCTGGAGGACAACCGCTTCGCGCTGATCACGAAGACCCACCACTCGCTGATCGACGGCATCGCCGGCGTGGATCTCGCGACCGTGCTGTTCGACCTCTCCCCGGAGCCCACCCCCCTGCCCTCCGACCGTGCCGCCTGGCAGCCCCACGCCGAGCCCGGCACCGTCGCCCTGCTCGCCGCCGGCCTGGAGGGAGCGGTTCGCGCCGGGATCTCGCTCATGGAGGGGGCCTTCACGGCCGTCTCTCACCCAGAGTGGGCGCTGGATCGCGCCCGCGAAGCCGCCGAGGGGATCGGAGAGCTGATCTGGGCCGGGCTGAACCCGGCGCCGGAAACGCCGCTGAACGTCCCGATCGGCCCGCACCGGCGGTTCATCGCCGTGACCAACGAGCTCGAGGACTTCAAGACCGTCAAGAACGCCTTCGGAGGGACCGTCAACGACGTCGTCCTGGCGGTCGTGGCCGGCGCCCTGCGCTCCTGGCTGATCTCGCGGGGCCGCCGCACCGAGGGGGTCGAGATGCGGGCGCTGGTGCCGGTATCCGTCCGTCATGAGGGCGAACACGACGGCGGCAACCGCATCGTGGTGATGCGGGGCCCGCTGCCGATCTACATCTCCGACCCGATCAACCGGCTGCGCTTCGTCTCCAACGCGATGGACGGCCTGAAGGAGTCCAAGCAGGCGGTCGGCGCGGAGGTGATCTCCGGGGCCCAGAACTTCGCCCCGCCCACGATCCTCGCGCAGGCCTCCCGCCTGAACTTCTCCACCAGGCTCTTCAACCTGATCGTCACCAACGTCCCCGGCCCCCAGTTCCCGCTCTATGTCCTGGGCAGGGAGATGCTGCAGGCGATCCCGGTGGCGTTCCTGCCGGAAAACCACGCCATGGCGATCGCGATCATGTCCTACAACGGCCAGATGAACTTCGGCCTGCTGGGCGACTTCGACGCCCTCCCGGACATCGACACGATCGCTGACAACATCTCCGCCGAGCTGCAGACGCTGATCAGGCTCGCTCACGAGCAGCAGGCCGCGACCGTCTAGAACCGGACCACCGACCCGGCCTGGACGAGCAGTGTCGCGGCAGCACGTGGAGACCGTGAAGCAGGCGCTCGACGCCTTCAACCGACGCGATGTCGAGGCCTTTGCGAGCTACGCGACCAGCGACTTCGTGTGGCTTCCGGCCCTCCCCGGGGCACTCGATTCCCCGAGCTACGTCGGCCGTGAGGGCATCAGCCGCTACTTCTCGGAGATCGGCGATACCTGGAACCAGCTTGCCGTGATCCCCGACACCCTCCGTGACCTCGAGCTGGGTGTGCTGATGCTCGGGCGCGCCGCTGGTCGCGGGCTGGGAAGCGGGGTCAGCGTCGAAATGCCGCTGGCGTTCGTGGCGGTGTTCCGTGGCGCCCTGATGTCGAAGGCATCCACGTATCGCAGCCACGAGGAGGCCATCAGAGCCGTGGGCCTGGAGGACTAGGCCGGCGCGGGTCTAGAACCCGAGCGCGAACTTCGCGTCCTCGCTCATCCTCTCCGGCGACCACGGAGGGATGAAGACCATCTCGGCCGAGACGCTTTTGACGCCTTCCAGTTCGCCCACGAATTCTTCGATCTGTTCGGTCACTTGGGGACCGATCGGACACGCCGGGGTGGTGAGCGTGAAGGTCACGCGCACGTCCCCGCCGGTCATCTCGACGCCGTAGATCAGGCCCAGTTCGACGAAGTCGAGGCCCAGCTCGGGGTCGATCACGTTGCCGAGGGCGTCCATGACGTCCTCCTCGCTGGGGGCCGCGACGGAGCCTCCGCCGGCGCCAGACGCCTGCTCGCCGGGCGAGGCGGTCGCTGCCGCCGGACCGGCGGGCACCTCGTCAACCGGCGGCGCCTGCTCGGCGACGGGCCCGCCGGAGCGCGCTCCTGCTGCCCGCCGAACGATCCGCCCGCGGTGTGCACCTGCGCAGCGGGGGGCCCGGGGGACGAGGCGGTGGACGAAACCGCGGCGGCCGCGGGTGCGTCGACGTCCTGGCCCTGTGGCTGCGATGCGTCTGCCATCGAGCCCCAGTCTAGTTCTCGCAGCCCAGCCTGTCCCAGATGTAGAGCTGGATGCACTCGTCGGCGAGCTCGGCGGCGCGCTCCCTGGAGAGCCGCGGGAGCACGGTGTCGAGCGCCTCGTCCTCTGAGACCCCCGCCTGAAAGGCTTCCTCGCCGCGAAAGCCGGCCGCGATCTTGAGCGCCTCGCGGCGGTTCTCGCCGAGGCTCGGGAACACGCCCACCAGGAACTCCAGGTTGGCGATCGGCTGACCCACCTCCAGGGAGGCGTGCCAGGCTGCCAGCAGGTTCAGGTCCTGCTCGTCGAGGTCAGCGATCGCCTTGGCGTAGTGGAGCGACAGTTCCTGCTCGGGGATCGCGTCCACCCAGGCACGCACGACCTCGCCAACCAGCTGGCGGCGCGCCTCGCGGCCCACGGATCCCACGATCACGCGGATCGCATCCTGAGGCTCGATGAAACACAGTGGCATCGGGGCTCCCATGAATGACAAGGGGGTTTCTCATCGCCACTGTAGGCACCTGTGTGGACGTCACTTCTGGCTATATGCCGAGGACCGCCCCGGCTCGCTCGAGCACCCCCTCGTCGAGCGTCTCCGCCGGAACCCCCAGCGTCGCCCGCTCGCCCGCCTGCCAGTTGGCGAGGCCCAGATCCAGCGCTTCCACGGGCACCTCCAGCGCCCCTGCGAGGGCGCCGGCGCGGCGCTCGAGCAGCAGCGGATCGCCGATCGCGAACACCCGCTTGGCCCCGGCCCGCGTCAAATCGTCGCCACCGGCGCCCCGTCCGGCGCCCAGGCGCAGGTCCTCTCCGCGCAGCTCATACAGCCCCAGCCGCCCGAGCGTGACGAGCAGGTCATAGCGGCCCATGCGACCGAGGCCCGGGAACGCGAGGCGTTCGAAGATGCGTTCGAAGCGCCGCTCGGGCGTCCAGGAGGGGTCACCGCGGAAGGCGTCCGCCTGGGAGGCCCCGGCCCACTGGCCGTAGGCGCGCAGCGTGGCCGTCCCGCGGTCGGGGTCGTGGGAGCTGCGCGGCCCGAGCTCCAGGCCCGCGAGGTCCGGCGGTTCCCCAGGCCCTGCCGAGCCCGCCAGCGCGCGCTCGATCGAGTCGAACGGGTCTCCGTCCTGCAACGGGGACAGGTAGGCGCTCAAGCAGGCACCCCCAGGTGGCCCGCTCGAGATCCTCGCCGGCCAGCTCCCGCAGGCGCCCGTAGAGCCCGGGGGGCGCCGAGGCGAGCAGCTTCAGCCGTCCCGTCGCGAAGGCGATCTCGCCGGCCAGTCGCTCGGCGTCCTGGCTGGAGCCGAGCCCCGGCAGCAACTCGCAGCTGTAGCCGTCCTGCAGCGCCCGTTGGTCGCGGCGCACGCGCAGGGCCTTCGCCGAGGCCCCTCCGGAGCGGCTCGCAGAGCGTCCGGCACCGGCGCGCCGGCCCCTGCCCCCGGAGGCGGGCACGGGCTGCGTCTGCGCCCGTTCGCGGGCGCAGATCGGGCAGCGATCTACGAAGCGGTTGTGACGGCAGAAGTTCGGCACAGCACGGGTCTGGCGTAGCCACGGGCGCGGGCCCGCTCGGCTCCCGCCCGGCGCTCCTTCTCGAGCGCGTAGAGATAGTCGTCGAAGTCGACCTGGATCGTGTGACGCTTGGAGGCCACGTAGCGCGCGCGCATCGCGGCCTGGTCGGTGGCGATGTCCGCGCGCAGCTGCTCCTGCGCCGGCAGCGCGTAGTCACCGACGAGGTAGTCCCCCACCCACGCCCCCTGGGCCTCTGCCAGCGGCATGATCGCGCCCAGCGGCTGCAGCAGGCCGATGAAGAACACGTTCGGGATCTCGGGGTGGAAGACCCGCCGGAACAGCTCGATGCGGTTGTCGGGGGCGGCGATGAAGTCCTTGCTGAAGAACGGGAAGCTGATCCTGTAGCCGGTGCAGTACACGACCACGTCCGCCTCCTCGACGCTGCCGTCGACGAACCGCACCCGCTCGGATTCGAAGCGCTCGATGTTGGGCTTCGGGGTGATCGTCCCGTGCTGGATCCGGTCCAGGATCCGCCCCGAGACGGTGGGATGGGCCTCGCCGAAGCGGTGGTCGGGCTTCGGCAGCCCGTAGCGCTCGGGCGGCCCGCTGTAGGTGCGCAGCAGCTGGTTGATGAAGCGCTGGCGGACCTTGAAGGGCACCCGGGGGTCGTTGCGCAGCTGGTCGGCCGGTTTGCCGAACAGGTACTTGGGCACGATCCAGACCCCGCTGCGGGCGGCCAGGTAGGTCTCATCGGCCACGTAGGAGGACTCCACGGCGATGTCCATGGCGGAGTTGCCCATCCCCAGGACCACCACCTTGGAGCCCTTGAAGATCGAGTTGTCGATGTAGGAGTGGGCGTGCAGCTGCCGGCCCTGGAACTGCTCGGATCCGGGGAACGCGGGTTCGGGCCAGCGCGGGTCCCAGTGGTGGCCGTTGGCCACGATCAGGGCCCCGTAGGTGCGCTGTTCGCCGTCCTCGAGCTCGACCGTCCAGGTGCCGTCCGGGGCGCGGCCGGCGTGGCGGACCCCGGTGTTGAAGGCGATCAGCCCGCGCAGTCCGAAGTGGTCCACGTAGTCGTCGAAGTAGGCGGCGATCTGGGTGTGGTGGGGGAAGTCCGGATAGGACTCGGGCATGGGGAAGTCCGAGTACTGCATCCGCGGACGCGAGGTGTTGATGAACAGGTCCCGGTAGGCGGCCGACATGCCGTTGCTGTTTTCGAACACCCAGTTGCCGCCGACGCGGTCGGACTTCTCGAAGCAGTCGAACGGGATCCCCCGCTCGTGCAGGGCCTTGGCGGCCGCGATCCCGGAGGACCCGGCGCCGATCAGGCAGACGCGCTCGGAGCTGCTCTCGAGGGTGCTCATCCGGCGCCGATGCCGGGTCCCACGTGCTGGGGCGGGCCCTCGGGCCCTTCGTCGGCGTCGCTGTGGCCCGCCAGGGCGTCGTCGTGGGGGGCGCCGGCGGCCGGCTGGCCGTCGAGTCCCCGCAGGTAGCGGTCCACCATGCGCGCACACTGACGCCCCTCGTTGATCGCCCACACGATCAGCGACTGCCCGCGCCGTGCGTCGCCGGCGGCGAACACCCCCTCCACCGAGGAGGTGTAGGGAGCCAGCGCCTTGACGTTGCCGCGGGGATCCTTCTCCACGCCCAGCTGGTCGATCAGCTCCTGCTCGGGGTGCAGGAAGCCCATCGCGAGCAGCACCAGCTGGGCCGGCAGCTCGCGGTCGGTACCAGCCGCCGGCGCGAAGGGAGGCTGGGGCTCGGCCTCGGCGATCTGCAGCGCCGCCACCGCGCCCGCTCCGTCGTCACGGAAGCCCGTCGTCGCAACCGAGTAGTCCTGCTCGCCGACACCGCCCTGGCCGGCCTCCTCCATCGCGTAGCTGAGGCGGTACTTGGCGGGCCACAGCGGCCAGGGGGTGCGGTCGTCGGGACGGTGCTCGGGCGGTCGCGGCAGGAGCTCCAGCTGCACGATCGAGCGGGCTCCCTCGCGCATCGCGTTGCCGACGCAGTCGGCGCCGGTGTCGCCGCCCCCGATCACCACCACGTCCTTGCCCGCGGCCGTGATCGGGCGCTGGTCGCTCGGCGCGGGAACGCTCGGCACCGGACCCGACCGGCTCGCGACCCAGCGGTTGCGGAAGTACAGGTAGTCCATCGCGGGGTGGATCCCGTCGAGCTCGCGCCCGGGGATCTCCAGCTCCCGGGCCACCCGTGAGCCGGTCGCCAGCACGACCGCGGAGAAGCGCTCGCGTAGCTCCGTGACGGTCACGTCGCGGCCGACGTCCACGCCACAGCGGAGCTCCACGCCCTCGGCCACGAGCTGCTCCACGCGGCGCTCCACGAGCGACTTTTCGATCTTGAAGTCCGGCACGCCGAAGCGCACCAGCCCACCGGCGGCCTCGTCGCGCTCGAACAGCGTCACCTCATGCCCGGCCCGGCGCAGCTGCTGGGCCGCGGCCATGCCGGCGGGGCCGGAGCCCACCACCGCCACCGAGCGTCCGCTGAGGATGCGTGCGTGCGGGGGTTCGGGGCGCACCCACCCCTCCTCCCAGGCACGGTTGATGATCGAGTTCTCGATCTGTTTGATCGTGACCGCGTCCCCCTCGCGGATCTCCAGCACGCACGCCGCCTCGCACGGCGCGGGACACAGCCTGCCGGTGAACTCGGGGAAGTTGTTGGTGGCGTGCAGCTGGGCGATCGCGTCCTGGAAGCGGTCGCGGTAGACGAGGTCGTTCCAGTCGGGGATCAGGTTGCCCAGCGGGCAACCGTTGTGGCAGAAGGGGATCCCGCAGTCCATGCAGCGGGCGCCCTGGTCGCGCAGCTCGTCCACCGGCCGCTGCAGCTGGAACTCCTGGTAGTCGCCGACGCGCTCGCGCGGGTCCCGCTGGGGGATCCCGCTGCGCTCGATCTGCAGGAAGCCGCCGAGCTTGCCCATCAGGGTCCGGCCTCGGCGACGGCGTCAAGCGACCGCTGCGGCGCCTGCCCGCCGTTGGCGGACGCCGCCGCCAGCGCCTCCTCTCGCTCGCGTTCCCGCAGCACGCGCTTGTAGTCCTGGGGCATCACCTTCACGAAGGCGCCGCTCGCGATCAGCTCCTGCCAGCGCCCGAGCACGCCCTCGGCGACTGGCGAGCCGGTCCGCTGGTGGTGCTCTTCCACCATCGCCCGCAGCTCCAGCACGTCGGCCTCGGCGAGCTCTTCGAAGCCCACCATCCCCATGTTGCAGCGCTTCGGGAACAGCCCCTGCTCGTCGAGCACGTATGCCACGCCGCCGCTCATGCCGGCGGCGAAGTTGCGCCCGGTGGGGCCGAGCACGACCACCCGGCCGCCGGTCATGTACTCGCAGCCGTGGTCGCCGACGCCCTCCACGACCGTCCAGGCGCCCGAGTTGCGTACCGCGAAGCGCTCGCCCGCGAGGCCGCGGAAGAAGGCCCGGCCGGCGGTCGCCCCGTACAGCACGGTGTTGCCCACGATCACGTTCTCCTCGGCCCTGAAGTGCTCGCCCATGCCCTCCCGCGGACGGATCGCGAACACGCCCCCGGAGAGGCCCTTGCCGGCGTAGTCCTGGGCGTCTCCGCGCAGGGTGAAGGTCACCCCGGGCGCCAGCCAGCCGCCGAAGCTCTGCCCGGCCGAGCCCTCGAAGTCAACCGTGATGGTGTCGCTGGGGAGCCCATCCGGCCCGTGGCGGCGGGCGATGTGGCTCGAGAGGATCCCCCCGACGCAGCGGTTGCGGTTGCGGATCGGCAGGCTCAGGCTGACCGCACGGCGCTCCTCCAGGGCGGCCTGGGCGCCCTTCACGAGCTCCCAGTCGAGCGCGTCCGAGAGCACCTCGGGCGGGGCTTCCACGCGCCTGCGCGGAGCCTCCTCTTCCAGCTCCACGTGGGTGAGGATGTGGGTCAGGTCGACGCCCCGGCCCTTCCAGTGGGCGATCGCCTCGCCGGCCCGCAGCAGGTCCACCCGGCCGGTCGCCTCGTCCAGCGAGCGCAGCCCGAGCTCGGCCAGGATCTCCCTGACCTCCTCGGCCACGAAGAAGAAGAAGTTGACGACGTGCTCGGGCGTCCCCTGGAAGCGCTTGCGCAGCTCGGGGTCCTGGGTGGCGATCCCGACGGGGCAGGTGTTGAGGTGGCAGGCGCGCATCATGATGCAGCCCGTGGCGATCAGGGGGGCGGTCGAGAAGCCCATCTCGTCGGCGCCCAGCATCGAGGCGATCACGACGTCGCGGCCGGTCTTCAGCTGGCCGTCGGTCTGCACCACGATCCGTGAGCGCAGGTCGTTCAGCAGCAGCGTCTGCTGGGTCTCGGCCAGCCCGATCTCCCACGGCACCCCGGCAGCCTGGATCGAGGACAGCGGCGATGCGCCGGTGCCGCCGTCGTGGCCGGAGATCAGCACGCGGTCGGCGTTGGCCTTCGAGACGCCCGCCGCGACCGTGCCCACGCCGACCTCGGAGACGAGCTTGACCGACACCTGCGCCTCCGGGTTCGAGCAGCGCAGGTCGTAGATCAGCTGCTTGAGGTCCTCGATCGAGTAGATGTCGTGGTGGGGCGGCGGCGAGATCAGCCCGACGCCGGGGGTGGTGTGGCGGATCGAGCCGATATAGCCGTCCACCTTGTGCCCGGGCAGCTGGCCGCCCTCGCCGGGCTTGGCCCCCTGGGCCATCTTGATCTGCAGCTCGTCGGCGTTGACGAGGTAGTGGATCGTCACGCCGAAACGCCCCGAGGCGACCTGCTTGATGGCCGAGCGGCGGCGGTCGCCGTTGGGGTCGGGCTTGAAGCGGACCGGGTCCTCGCCACCCTCGCCCGTGTTCGAGCGCCCGCCGAGGCGGTTCATCGCGATCGCGAGCGTCTCGTGCGCCTCACGGGAGATCGACCCGAGGCTCATCGCGCCGGTGCAGAAGCGCTTGACGATCTCGCTCGCGGGCTCGACCTGCTCGAGCGGGATCGGCCCCGCGGAGGACGGGGAGAAGCTCAACAGGCCGCGCAGGGTGGCTTTGCGGGCGGCGTCCTCGTTGACCATCTCGGCGTACTCGCGGTAACGGGTGTAGGCGTCGCTGGTGCGCACCTCGGCGTGGGCCTGCTCGTCGCCCTGCAGGGCCGCCGCCACGTCGCCGTTGGCGCTGCGCACCGCGTGCTGGACGAGCGCGATCGTCTCGGGGTTCCAGATGTGGTGCTCGCCGTCGCGCCGCCAGGCGTACACGCCGCCCACCGGCAACAGCGGGTCCTGGACCATCGGGTAGGCGCGCGCGTGGCGCTCCAGGGCCTCGCGGGCCAGTGCCGTCACGCCCACCCCGCCGATCCGCGAGGCGGTGCCGGTGAAGTGCTTGTCGATCAGCTCCCGCTCGAGCCCGACGGCCTCGAAGATCTGGGCCGCGCGGTAGGACTGGATCGTCGAGATGCCCATCTTCGAGATCGTCTTCAGCAGGCCTTTGCCGATCGCCTTGATGTAGTTCTGGGCGGCCCGCTCGGGGTCGAGCGCCTCCGGCTTGCCGTCCGCCCCGGTGCGCAGCAGGCGCTTCTCGAACACGAGCTCGTCGAGCGTCTCCAGCGCGAGGTAGGGGTTGATGGCGCTGGCCCCGTAGCCGATCAGGGTGGCGAAGTGGTGCACCTCGCGGGGCTCACCGGACTCGAGGATGATCCCCGCCCGCAGCCGCGTGCCGGCGAGCGTGAGGTGGTGGTGCACGGCGGCCACCGCCAGCAGCGAGGGGATCGGCGCCCGCCGCGGCCCCAGCTCGCGGTCCGACAGCACGATGATGTTGACGCGCTCGGCGATCGCCTCCTCGGCCTCCCGGCAGATGCGCTCGATCGCCTTCTCCATCCCCGCCGGGCCCTCCTCCACCGGCCAGGTGATGTCGAGCGTGACGGCTTTGTAGACGTCGTGCTCGACGTTGCGCAGCGTCTCCAGCTCGCGGTTGAGCAGGATCGGCTGTTCCAGCAGCAGCTTGTGGGCGTGCTCGGGGGTCTCTTCGAAGAGGTTGCGCTCGTTGCCGAGGCTGGTCGCGAGGCTCATCACGATCTCCTCGCGGATCGGGTCGATCGGCGGGTTGGTGACCTGCGCGAACAGCTGCTTGAAGTAGGAGAACAGCGGCGGGGCCTGGTCGGAGAGAACCGCCAGCGAGAGGTCGTTGCCCATCGAGCCGATCGGCTCGGCGCCTTCGATCGCCATCGGCGCGAGCAGCACGCGCAGGTCCTCCTGGGTGAACCCGAAGGCCCGCTGGCGCAGGTGCAGGGGTTGCTGGGAGATCGTCACCTGTTCGGAGGGCGGCAGGTCGCCGAAGGGCACCGCGTTGCGCGCGTACCACTCGCCATACGGCTGCTGGGTGGCGATCTCGCGCTTGAGCTCCTCGTCCTCGACGATCCGCCCCCGCTCCAGGTCGACCAGGAACAGCTTCCCCGGCTGCAGGCGGCCCAGCCGCTTGATGTTCTCCGGGGGGATGTCCAGCAGCCCCGACTCCGAGCCGAGCACCACGTAGCCGTCGAGCGTCTCCACCCAGCGCCCCGGTCGCAGGCCGTTGCGGTCGAGTGTGGCCCCGACCACGCGCCCGTCGGTGAAGGCCACCGAGGCGGGCCCGTCCCACGGCTCCATGAGGCAGGCGTGGTAGGCGTAGAAGGCCTTCAGGTAGTCCGGCAGGTCGTCGCGGTCGCGGTAGGCCTCCGGGATCATCATCATCGCCGCGTGCGGCAGCGAGCGCCCGGCCAGCATCAGCAGCTCGAGCACGTTGTCGAAGGTGGCCGAGTCGGAGTTGCCGGGCGCGACCACCGGCAGGATGCGCTCCAGGTCGTCCCCGAACAGCTCCGAGTGCAGCTCGCTCTCGCGTGCCCGCATCCAGTTGACGTTGCCCATCAGGGTGTTGATCTCGCCGTTGTGGCAGATCACCCGGTAGGGGTGGGCGAGCTCCCAGCTCGGGAAGGTGTTGGTCGAGAAGCGCGAGTGCACCAGCGCCATCGCGCTCTTGGTGCGCTCGTCGCGCAGGTCGGCATAGAAGGGCGCCAGCTGGTAGCTGATCAGCATGCCCTTGTAGTTGATCGTCCGTGAGGAGCTGGAGACGACGTACAGGCCGGGCTCCTCGGCCGTCAGGTCGGTGATGCGGCGGATCACGTACAGCTTGCGCTCGAAGGCGTCCTGGTCGTTCTCGCAGGGCCCCACGGCGGCGACGAACAGCTGGCGGATGACCGGCCGGCAGGCGCCCGCCACGCGCCCCGTCTCCTCGGGCGAGACGGGTACGTCACGCCAGCCGAGCAGGCGCTGGCCCGCCTGGGCGACGGCGTCCTCGACCAGCTTCTCCAGGCGCCCCCGGGCAGCGTCGTCGGCCGGCAGGAAGCACATCAGCACCCCGTAGGCGCCCGCCGCCGGGAGCTCGAACGGCGCCACCGCCCGGAACAGCTCGTCGGGCATCTGCATCAGGATCCCGGCGCCGTCGCCCGTGCACGGGTCCGCGCCGGTGGCGCCACGGTGCTCCAGGTTCTCGAGCGCGGTGATCGCGCGCACGACGACCTCGTGCGTGGGCTCGTTGTCCAGCCGCGCCACCATCCCCACGCCGCAGGCGTCGTGCTCGAAACGGGGGTCGTAGAGTCCGGCTTCCCGGGGCGGGTGCATGTTTCGCGAAGTCATGTGAGTGCTCCCTTGGGGCCGTGCATCCCGGGTTGGCGCTTGGGGGCGTCCTTACAAGACGACCGTGCACCTTGGCGGTGGCAGTCGGGCACCTGAGGCGGAAGCCGAAGGGTAGCAGCGAAAGACGCCGGGAAAACCCTTCCTGGCAGGGAAAATGAGAAGCGCCTCAACCAATTGGCAGGACCTATATCGCGCCGCTTCACAGAGCCGATATCGCGCCGTCCGGCCGGGCCCCGGGCTCAGCCCTCGGCGGCCGTATCCGCGGGCGCCGGGGCCATCGTCGCGCTGTCCGGCCAGGAGCACATGCGGGAGCGTCCCGGACAGCTCGCACACAGCCCCCTGTGCGGCCGCGGGCTGACGGCGAAGCCGGTCTCGAGTGCCGACCGCAGGCGCTCCTTCAGCGACTCCTGCAGCGAGCCCAGCCGGTCGGCCTCGAAACGTGCCGAGGCCCATTCCCGCGGTCGCTCCAGGAACCAGTGCTGGACCTCCACGCAGCGCGCCCCGCCGCGCAACACCGCGAGTGCGTACAGCTCCCGCTGCAGTGCGTAGTCGCGGGCCACGAGCGCCTCGAGGTCGTCCTCGGCGGCGACCGAGTCGCTCTTGTAGTCGATCACCAGGTATTCGCCGTCGTGCTCCCGCGCCAGCACGTCGATGACGCCGCTCAGCAGGGGGAGCTGCTCGCCGGCGGGGTAGGCGAACGGCTGCTCGCGCCAGACCTCGGCCGCCGCGGCTATGCGGCGGGCCGGCTGCTCACGCACGGCGACGGCGATGGTCTGCGCTATCGCCGACAGCTCGTCGGGGCCCGGCCTCAGCCCCAGCCCGCGGGCAGCCTGCTCGACGTCCTGCACGGCAGGGCCCTCCCCGCCGCCGAAGTCGTGCAGCTCGAGCACACGGTGCACGAGCGAGCCCCGCGAGAGCGCGTCCAGTGCCCTGCCGCGGCGCTCACGCGCCGGCTCCTCCACGCCCTGCTGCTCGAGGCCGAGGACCCGTTCGAGGTAGTACCTGTAGCCGCACCGCTCGAGCTCCTTCAGCGACGAGTAGCTCGCGGTCTCCAGTTCGATCGCCGCCGGGGGCGCGAGCGCGACCAGCCGCGGGGCGGGGACGTGTCGGCCGCCGCATCGCCGCCACCCGCATCGCCGCCACCCGGGCCGCCGCCACCCACCATCGCCGCGACCGCGTCATCCAGTGTCAGTTGCGCCAGGTTGCACGTCGCGGCGCGGCGGGGGCACCGGTGCCAGGCCACCTCGGGCGCGCGCCGGGCGACCCTCCCGATCCGGGGGCGGGCCCGCGCTGTCCTGAGCCGGGGCGGGCCCGCGCTGTCCTCTGCCACCGCGCGGCTGCGCCAGCAGCCCGGCCGCCGTCTGTGGCGTCGCGATCAGCGCAGCGCAGGTCCTCCCCGCCCGTCGCGGCCGGGACGACGATGCCCTCGAGGCCGGCGGCGGGCGCCAGTTGCCGTTCGAGCTCGCCGAGGTCGCCGGCGAGCGCCGGGGCGAGCCACGACATGGTCGTGCCGTTGGGTCCTTGCGAGGAGCGCGCCGGCAGCTCGATGGCGCCGCTCAGCAGCAGCCGCTCGCGGGCGCGGGTCATGGCCACGTACAGGACCCGGTCCTCCTCGAGGGCTTCCTCGGCGCGGCGCTCCTCGCTCAGCTGCTGGTATTCGAGCGCCGGCGTGCTGTCGGAGCCGTCCAGGTGGGCGAGGCGCAGGCCGATACGGTCGCCCTGCACGAGCAGGCTCCGGGCGTCCGCTTGTTCGGGGCACGGCCGAGGTCGGCCACGCACACCACCGGGAACTCCAGGCCCTTGGCGGCGTGGATGCTCATCAGCCGCACCGCGTCGCTGTCGGACAGCGCCGGCGCGTCCGCCTCCCCCGAGCGTTTCTGTTCCTTCAGGTAGGCGACGTGGTCGAGGAACCCGCGCAGGTCGCGGCCCTCGCTCTCCTCGAAGCGGCGCGCGAGCCGGGCGAGCTTGTGGGCGTTGGCGAGCTCGCCCGGCGTTCCCGGCCGGCCAAGGTGGGCGAGCCCTCGCCGGACGCGGGCTGCTCGCAGCGCCCGCGAGATCAGCTCGCCCAGCGCCCGCAGCGGGGCCCCGCTGCGCTCGCGCTCGGCGAACACGCAGAAGCGCTCGAGCGCGAGCTCGTCGGCGGGCGCAGGCCCAGCTCGACCGCCGGCGCCGATTGCCAGCTCGAAGGCCCGTCCGCTGCGCTCCTGGGCGGCGAGCGCGAGCAGCGCCATGCCGTCGTGCGAGAGCCCCGCGAGCGGCCCGGCCAGCAGGCGTACAGCGCCTCCTCGTCGAGCGGGTTGGCGAGCACTCGCAGGTAGGCGAGCAGGTCTTCGACCGTGCGGCTCTCCCAGTAGGCGCCGGCCGACGCGAGCGTCGCGAGTCCCTGCTGCTGCAGCGCCCGCTCGTACACGGCGATGTCCCCGAGCGCCCGCAGCAGCACGACCACCTCCCGCGGCTGCGCGTCCCCGGCCGCGACCAGCTCCTCCACGCGGCGGGCGAGCAGCCGTGCCTCGGCCTGGCGCCAGACGCGCCGCGCGCGGCAGCCCGGCGCCGATCACCCGCGCCCCGTCGCCGCCCAGCGCCTCCTCCCAGCCGGCCTTCTGGGTGAGCAGCAGCTCTACCGCCACCCCGTCGCTGCGCGGGTCCGGCTCGCGAGCCCCCTGCGCGCGGGTGAAGCTCTCCAGGCGCTCCTCGAACACGGCCCCGACCGTCGGCCACCAGCGCCGGTCGGCTGCGGAAGTTGAGCGTCAGAGCGAGGCTCGAGCCGGACCGTGAGAGCAGCTCGACGCGCTCGCGGAAGATCGCCACCTCGGCGTGCCGGAAGCCGTAGATCGCCTGGAACTCGTCGCCGACCGTGAACAGGTTCCCGCGCTCGAGCAGGCGCAGGATCTCGAGCTGACGGCGGTTGGTGTCCTGGAACTCGTCCACCATCACGAGCTCGAAGCGCCCCGACCAGGAGTCGCGGATCTCATCCCGGCCGCCGAGCAGTGCCGCCGCCAGCAGCTCCAGGTCGTCGAAGTCGACCGCCGCGCGCTCGAGCTTGAGTGCCTCGTAGGCATCGGTGAAGCCGCCCAGCAGCCGCTCCAGCAGCAGGCAGGCTGCCGCCGCGGGCGCGTCGTCCGGCTGCCCCTCGCGGGGCGGGGGCGGGCTCGGCAGCCGCGGCAGGCGCTGGCCGCGGCTGCGCAGCTGGGCGTGGACGGACTCGACCATGGTCCGCAGCCGGTCGGGTCCGTAGGCGGCCACGAGCGCGACCGCCTCGGGCTCTTCCCCGCGCACGAACTCCCCCAGCGCCGCCTGGAAGGCGTTGCTGCGAAGGCGCCCGGCGACCCCCTCGTCGAGCACCCGAAAGCCGGGGTCAAGGCCCGCCGCCAGCGGGTGGGCGGCGAGCAGCCGCGTGCAGAAGCCGTGGATGGTGGAGACGTAGGCGGCCTCGGTGTCGCGCGCGGCAGCGCGCTCCCCGAGCTCGAGGAAGGCGGAGCGGACGCGCTCCCGCAGCTCGCCGGCGGCACGGTCGGTGAACGTGATCGCCAGGATCTGCGACGGGCTCAGGCCGTCGTCCAGTACCGCGGCCACGAAGCGCTCCACCAGCACCGCCGTCTTGCCGCTGCCGGCCGCCGCGGACAGCGACAGCGGCCCCGAGCGCCGCTGCACCGCCACGAGCTGCTCGTCGGTCAGCGACACCGGCAGATCGACGGGTAGCTGCAGCCCCCCGCCGGAGTGCAGGTCTCGGGCTTCGGCTCGAGCTCCCCGTCGCGCGCTCTCACGGCCGCCGAGCGGGCCATGGCGAGCGCCTCGCCCAGCAGCTCGCGCACCTGCTCCCCGGGCCGCTCGTCGTCTCCTACGCAGCCGAGCTCGAGCCCGGTGTACTCGTCGAGGATGCCCGCGTGCACGCAGGTCCCCACCGGACAGGGGCTGGTAGAAGCCGCCCACCGCGGTGCGCTGCAGCAGCCGCTCCACGGCGAGCATGTACAGCGGAACCTGGACCTTGCCCTCCCTCATCCAGCGTGAGGGCAGCGTGGCTGCGCCGCTCTTGTAGTCCACCACGACCGCGTCCCCGGCCGGCGAGTAGTCGACGCGGTCGATCCGCCCGCGCAGCGACCACGCCGTCGCCGAGCTCGAAGGCCGGGCAGCTCCAGGTCCCCCTCCTCCTCGGCCGGAAGCGCCGAAGGACGAGCTCCAGTGGCCCGGGCTCGAGCGGCCACTCGCAGCCTCCGCGGCGTGCTCCAGGTAGCGCTCGAGGTCGGCCGCAGCGCAGCCGCGCCCCGGGCAGGCGCTCGCCGGACACCGACAGGGGATATTCGGGCTCTCGCCGGGCCAGCGCCTGCGCCAGCAGCGCGCGTGCCGTCTCGAGCGTGGCAGGCGTCACCGCGGCGCTGCCCGTCTGCTCCCGCAGTTCCTCCAGCGTGTCCTTCAGCGCCGCGTGAGCGAGGCCCCCGCGGCGCAGCGGCTCGGCGTCGGGGTCCCAGGATGCCGGGCGCAGGATCCGCTCGATGTACCACCGCATGGGGCAGCCGATGTAGTTCTCGAGCTGGCTCGCGGACCACGGGCGACCGGCCAGCTCGCCCAGCACGCGCTCGTCGCGCAGCGAGCGCTCCCGCTCGGGGTCGTCCGTGCCCGAGGGCGTTCCGGAGGCGACCGGCGAAGTGGCCCGGGCGCCGCCGCGCAGCGGTCGCTCCAGCAGCTGCTCCTCGAACAGATCGCAGACGTCCTCCACGAACAACGACCTGCTCGTCGAGAGGCCTTCGTCGTCGGCCAGGTGCCAGCTCAGCACGAGCAGCTCCTCCGGGCGCGAGACGGCCGCGTACAGGAGATAGCGCTCGGCCGCGAGCGGATCCTCGGGGCCGCCGAGGCGTGTGCCGGTGAGGCGCTCGAGCTCGAAACGGTCCTCTTCGGAGAGCAGGCCCCGGCGCCGGCGCTGGGACGGGAACACGCCTTCCTGCAGCCCGCACAGGAACAGCGCCCTGACCCGCCTCGCGCGCAGCGACAGCGGGTCGAGCACGGCCACGGCGTCGCCTCTGGGAGGACGGCCGCCCAAGAACTCGACCGCGGCGAGCTCGCCGGCCAGCGCCGCTGCATCGCCCGGCGCCAGCTCGGGTGCGCGCACGGCCAGCTCGCGCAGGTCTCCCAGCGCACGGGCGGCGGCAGCGTGGGCGAGCGCCTCGTCCGCCTGCTCACCGGCCAGCACGGCCGCGGTGCCCTGCAGCGGCGCGCCCAGGAGCCGGGCCAGCTCCCGGCCGCAGCGGTCGATCAGCGCGGCCGGCGAGCGGGCCTGCGCCAGCTGCAGCTCGTCGAGCGCCTGCAGTGGCCAGTTGCGCTGCTCCCACAGGGCCCGCGCCCGCGACACGGCGGTCGTCCCCGCACGGCGCAGCTCGCGCTCGAGGTCGTCGGCCAGCACCGCCACCCGCAACAAACCGGGCGCCCGCAGCCAGGCGAGCAGATCGGCGCTCGAGCCGGGAGGCGCCTCTTCCCCCGCGCGGGGCACGCAGCGCAGCAGCCCGATCAGCGCCCTGCCGATCGCGCTGTCCCCGAGCGGCACGGGCCGCTGGATCGCGGCGGGAACGCCGGCTCGGGCGAGCACCTCCCCGAGCAGCTCGCGGGAGACGCCGCCACCCCTGACGGCGACCGCGATCTCGCCCGGAGCGAACCCGTCCGCGAGCAGCCGTGAGATCTCGCCCGCCACCAGCTCGAGCTCGGCGCGCTCCCCGGCCCCCTCGAGCAGTCGCAGGCTCCCGTCCGCCGGCACCCGTGGGGCGTCGAGCTCGAACAGGTGGCGCTCGAGGTGGCTGAGCGCGGCGCGCGCCCCCGGCGCGTAGTAATCGGCGCGCGAGGCCAGGCGCCGGTGCTCGGCGGCGAGGGGCGCGAGCGCCTCATAGGTGGCCGCCCGGCCGGCGAAGGCGGTGCGGCCCTCCTCGAAGCTGAGCGATACGGTCACCGGCGCTCCGCTCTCTGCGAGCGTGTGCACCGCCCGCAGCTGGATCGGGTTGAGGTCGTCGAAGCCGTACAGCAGGACGGGCGTCGCTCCCCACAGGGACGGATCGGAGCGGATCGCCGTGAGCGCCCGCATCCGGAGCTGCTGGGCGTCGGCCATGCCCAGGCGGGCGAGCTCGGCCTCGTAGTCGGAGTACAGCGCCGCCAGGCGCCGATGGAAGGAGCTCTCGCGCTGCTCGCCCGCGTCGAGCTTGGCCAGCGCCGCCTGGAAGCGGGCGGGCGTGACGGCGCCCGCGTGGAGGTCGTCGATCAGCTCCCGCACGGCCCGCGAGAGGCCGGCCGAGAGGGGACCGTCGCGCTCCGGCGCGAGGCCGCTGCGGCGGCTCACGACCGCGAGCACCCGCTCGCGGGCATGCTCGCTCAGCACCTGGCCGTGCAGGCCCGCCCGCCGCACCACCTCACCCGAGCAGGCCACCGAAGCGCGTCACCCGGGCCCCGATCAGGGCGCCCTCGCCGGACAGCTCGCGCGTGTAACGCTGCACGTCGGCGCCCGTCGGGACCACCAACAGCGGCTGGCTCCCGCCGGCCAGCTCCGCCCGCACGGCCTCCATCACGGCCTGGGCCTTGCCCGCGTTGGCGGGCCCGCTGATCAGCTTCAGGGGCAAGCACTCCATCCTGGCGCACGCGGGGGACGTGGCCCCACGGCCGGATTCGGGAGTTTCGGATTCGCTCTGGTCCCGCCGCCCCCACTGCTCGGAGGGCCGGGCGCGGAGCGCTCGGGTCGGCCGTGTCGACTAGGCGGCGGTGCGCTCGCCGACGGTGTCGCCGGCGTCCTTCGCGGCGTCCGCCGCGACGCCGTCGACGTCCTCGGCGTCCGGGGGCTTGGCCCCCTCCTTCGCCCAGGGCTCGTCGAACTCCACCCGCCATTTGCCCTCATCGGTCTGGCTGAGCGCGAGGCGGGCACGGAAGCCGCGCCCGCTGCGACCGCGGAAGCCGGTCACGGCACTGGCCGTGTACCCGGTCCTGATCAGCTCCTTGGCGACCGCCAGCGGCAGCTGCTTGCCGGCTTTCGCCTTCCAGATCACGAACCCGCAGCCGGGGTCCTCGCGGGCCCAGCACGAGTAGCCCTTGCGGTTCTCCACGATCTCGTGGCCGCAGACCGGGCAGGGCCCGAGCCGTGCCCGCGGGATGCGCACGTCTTTGAGCGCCTCGTCGAGCTCCTTGACGGTCTCGTCGGCGAACTCCGAGATGTCGCTCATGAAGCTCTTGCGGGAGTCCTCGCCACGCTCGATCATCCCCAGGCGGTGCTCCCAGGAACCCGTGAGGTCGGGTGAGGTGAGGGCGTGCTCGCCCAGCAGCCGGATCACGTTCAGGCCCTTCTCGGTCGGGACCAGGGCGCGCCCGTCGCGCTCCAGGTAGCCGACCGTGATCAGCCGCTCGATGATCGCCGCGCGGGTCGCCGGGGTGCCGATCCCGGAGTCCTTCATCGCCTCCCGCAGCTCGTCGTCGTCGACGAGCTTGCCGGCGGTCTCCATCGCACCCAGCAGGGAGGCGTCGCTGTAGCGGCGCGGCGGTTTGGTTTCCTTGCGCGCGCTCTCCACCTTGCGGGTGTCGACCGGCTCGCCCTCCTCCAGCCGCGGGAGCTGCTGTTCGGTCGAGTCGTCCTCCTCGTCGGAGCGCTCCTCGCCGCCGCGGGAGGCCGCCACGGGCGCCTCGTCGTAGACGCCCCGCCAGCCGGGCACCAGCAGCACCTTGCCGCGGGTCCGGAAGGTGAGCCGCGAGCCCGCCGGGCCGACCTCCTCGGCGCCGTCGACGGTCGTCTCCACGCGCGTGTTCTCGAACACGGCCTCGGGATGGAACACGGCCAGGAAGCGCCGTGCCGCCATGTCGAAGATGCGGCGGTCGTCGGAGTCCATCTTCTCGAGCTTGTGCTCGGAGCGGGTGGGGATGATCGCGTGGTGGTCGGTGACCTTCTCGTCGTTGACCACGCGCGCCAGCGGGAGCACGTCCAGGCCCGTCACGTACTGCGCGCCGGCCCGGTACTCCGCGTGCGAGCCGACCAGCTCGGCGATCGGCTTGATCTCCTCGACCATGTCGGTGGTCAGGTAACGAGAGTTGGTGCGCGGGTAGGTGAGCGCCTTGTGCTCCTCGTAGAGGCGCTGGGCAGCGGCCAGCGTGCGGCGCGCGGAGAAGCCGTAGCGGGTGTTCGCCTCGCGCTGGAGCGTGGTCAGGTCGTAGAGCATCGGTGCTTTCTCGCGCTGCTCTTTCTTCTCCAGCTTGGTGATCGTTCCCGGCCGCCCGTTGCAGGCGCGCACGATCGCGTCGGCGAACTCCTGGCTCGAGATCCGCGGTCCGCGCGCCAGCTCTTTCTGCCCCGCGGGGGCGTGGAACTGGCCGCGGTAGACGCGCTCACCGCCGCCGTTCTGGGGGGCGGCCGCGAAGGTGGCGTCGACGAGCCAGTAGGGCTCCGGCTTGAAGGCCCTGATCTCCTCCTCGCGGCGGGCCACGATCGCCAGCGTGGGCGTCTGGACGCGTCCCAGCGAGACGGCTCCGTCGAAGCTGCTGCGCAGGCGGATGGTGGCCGCGCGGGTGGCGTTCATGCCCACGATCCAGTCGGCCTCCGAGCGCGAGCGGGCCGCCTCCTCGAGGTGCTCGAACTCCTGTGCCGGCCTCAGCCCCTGCAGCGCGCTCTTCATGGCGGCGTTGGTCATCGAGTTCAGCCACAGGCGCTTGACCGGTTTCTTGCCCTTCGCCTGCTCGTACAGGTAGGCGAAGATCAGCTCCCCCTCGCGCCCGGCATCGCAAGCGTTGACGACCTCCTCGATGTCCTCGCGGGCCAGCTGTTTGGTGATCACCGACATCTGCTTGCGCGAGCGCTCGTCGCGCACGACGAGTTTGAAGCGCTCCGGCACGATCGGCAGGTCGGCCATCTTCCAGCTCTTGAATTTCGCGTTGTAGGCGTCGGGCTCGGCCAGCTGGACCAGGTGCCCGACGGCCCAGGTGATCACGTCGTCGGGGCCCTCGAGGTAGCCCTCGTGCTTCTGGAAGGGCCCGGTGAGGACGCGCGCGAGGTCCTGCCCGACGGACGGCTTCTCAGCCACCAGGAGGGTCTTGGACATGGCGGTCAGCGTAGCGATGGGCACCGCCGCCCGCTCGGCTCAGCCGCTGGTGCACCCTTCCGTGCTCACCGTCAGGCCCGCCGCCGCCCGCGCCCTGGCCTTGCTCAGCGCCGCTCCCAGCGAGGCGTTCGCCACCCCGTAGCCGCCGTGGGAGGAGCTGTCGACGGTGGCCGCGAAGACGGTCGTGAGCACCCGCCCGGAGGAGTCGAGCATCGGGCCGCCCGAGTTGCCCGGTCGCACCAGGCCACGCAGCGGGGTCAGCAGGCGCTCGACCGGGCCCTGGCCGTAGGCGTTGTCGGTGAGCACGTTCTGGGTACGCCCGATGCGGGCCGCGCTCGAGCCTCAGCGGGCCGTTCTCCGGATAGCCGGCGATCACGCCGGCGGTTCCCGACGGCGGGTCCGGATGCACGCTGAGCGGGTGCAGCCCGAGGCCGGGGACGTCCAGCACGGCGATGTCCTCGTGGCGGTCGAAGGCGAGCACCTGGGCCGGCAGCGTGGCCGCCTCGCCCCCCACCTGCACCCCGGTGTCGTCCTCGCCGGCGACCACGTGGGCATTGGTCACCACCAGGTCGCCGCCCGCCGCCCAGCCGGAGCCCTCGACCGCCAGGCCGCAGGCGGTGCCGATCACACGTACGACGCTGTGGGCGGCGGAGCGCACGGCGGAGTTGCCGGTCAGGCGCTGTTCGGGGGCAGCCACGCCGGGCGCGGGCCCGGTGATCGAGGGCAGCGGATCCAGACGGGCGAGCGCCCCCAGGACCGGGCCCGACGGGGGCAGCAGTCCATTCAGCTCCCTGAGGATCACGGAGTGCTGGATGTCCGAGCGCAGCTGTGACTCCCCCGGTGCCTGGGCGGCCACGGCGGCTGCGATCCACACGATCCCGAGACCCACGGCCACGCCGAGGACGGCGCCGAGCACGCCGTCGAGCACGCCGAAACCGGGCATCACCAGCCCACGGCGCAGTTTGAAGCCGAAGCCCTCGAGGCCGGTTGCGAGCAGCGCTCCGGCCAGCAGCGCTCCGAGCAGGCCGAAGGCGGGGGCGTACGGAGAGGAGGATCCCTGGGGCAGCAGCAGCGGTCCCAGGCGGGTGCCGAGGAAGGCGCCGAGCAGGAAGCCGCCGAACGACAGCACCCCGACGATGAAGCCCTGGCGGAAGCCGAGGATGGCGAGGATGCTGGCGAACGCGACAATAAACCAGTCCAGCGATGTCACCACGCGTGTTCTACAGCCTCGATGCAACCGACCCGTAGGGTTCACGCGCGGCGGGCCGGGTGGTTGCTGGCGCTGGCCGTGCTCGCGTTCGGACTCGGGGCGTACGTGGCCGCCGACTCGGGCGGCATGGGCGCACGCGCACTGGCCCGCAGCTTCGCCCGCGAGTGGTCCACGCACGACTACGCGGCGATGTACGAACAACTCGCTCCGCAGACCCGCCGGGGCGTCTCGCCTGCGCACGTCAGCAGCGTGCTGCGCTCCGCCGGCGCCACGGCGACGCTGATCGGGGCCCGGCTCGTCGGAGGCCCACGGGCGCTTGGCGCGGGGGAATACGAGGTGTCCGTCAGCGCCCGCACGCGCATGTTCGGAACGCTGGTGCTGCCCTACCGCTTGCGGATCGTCAGCCACGAAGGCTCGCTCGGGGTTGCGTGGAGCCGCTCGGTCGCGTTCCCGGGCCTACGGGCCGGCGAGCAGCTGACCCGCACCACCAACCTGCCGCGGCGGGCCTCGCTGCTGGCGAGCGACGGCAGCGTGCTGGCGGAATCGCCGGGGAGCGCCGCCGGCGAACAGGCCGAAGCCCGTGTCTCGCCGCTGGGGAACGCGGGCACGGCGCTGCTCGGAAGCGTGGGCCCGGTGCCCGCCGAACGGCGGGCGGAAATGGAAGCGCTGGGCGTCCCGGCGCAGGGGCCGGTGGGGCTGAGCGGGATCGAGCTCGCGCTCGACGAGCGCCTGCGGGGGACGCCCGGGGGCCAGCTGATGGCAGGAGGCCGCGTGCTGGCCTCGGTGGCACCCCACCCCGCACCCGCGCTGCGCACGAGCATCTCCCCCACCCTGCAGCAGGCGACGGTCGCCGCGCTCGGCGCCCAGTACGGAGGGATCGTGGCGATGCGCCCGTCGGGGCAGATCCTGGCGGTCGCCGGTATCGGACTCGACGGCCTGCAGCCCCCCGGCTCGACCTTCAAGATGATCACCCTCTCGGGCGTGCTGAGCGCACACCTGGCGAGCCCCCACACCGTCTTCCCCTACGCCACCTTCGCGACCCTCGACGGGGTCAAGCTGAGCAACGCCAACGGCGAGGAATGCGGCGGCTCGCTCGAAACGGCCTTCGCCGTGTCCTGCAACTCGGTGTTCTCACCGCTGGGGGTAAAGCTGGGCGCCGAACGCCTGGTCGCGAGCGCCGAGCGCCTGGGCTTCAACTCCCCCACGGGCATCCCGGGAGCCCCGGAGAGCACGCTCCCCAGCGCCTCCGAAATCCACGGCGAACTGGACGTCGGGTCGACCGCCATCGGCCAGGGCAGCGTGCTGGCGACCCCGCTGCAGATGGCGACCGTGGCGGCCACGGTCGCCGACGGCGGGCGGCGCCCGCAGCCCACCTTCCTCGACGAAGCCCAGCCGCCGGCCCGCTCCGGAGCGCTGTCGGCATCGGTGGCGAGGACCGTGCGGCGGATGATGATCGGCGTCGTGCGCGGCGGCACCGGCACTTCGGCGGCGATCCCGGGCGTGACCGTGGCGGGCAAGACCGGCACCGCCGAACTCAAGAGCGCCTGCCCCGCCGGTCAGGGAGCCGCCCAGGAAACCTCGACGGGCGGCGAAGCGCAGGAATCGTGCGCGAGCGGCGAAGCGCAGGGCGCCAACACCGACGCCTGGTTCGCGGCCTTCGCGCCGGCGCTGCACCCGCGGCTGGTCGTGTGCGTGCTGCTCGTCAAAGACGGGGCCGGCGGGGACACCGCCGCGCCCGTCGCCCGGACGATCCTCGAAGCCGGCCTGCACGGCGGGAGCTGAGCGGCGCCGCGGCCGCCCGCGGGCCGGCGGCGGCCAGAACCGCCCGGCCCCCCGCGGGGGCTAGACGTCCAGCTCGGCGCTCGCCGAGCTGTGCGGGTTCAGCGGGTTGATGATTTTGATCTCGAGCGGGCGGTTGTCGAGCGAGATCGTGGCGATCTTGAACAGCAGCACCTGTCCCTGGCTGCCGAATACGCGGGAGGGCGTGCCGGGGACCGGGAGCATGCTCTTCGGAGCGCACGACCCCGCCGCGGTAGGCGAACAGGTTCGTGGGGCCTACCGGGATCGGCCGGTAGACCTTGCCCTGGGTGTCGGTGAGGGTGATCGCGTTGGTCGCCAGCAGCGGTTTGGTGGTTTCGTTGTAGACCTGCAGGGACACCGCGAACCACTCCTGCCCGGGGAGCAGCCTGCTCTGCGCGGGCAGGAGGCCCTGCAGGTAGGTGGAGTCGCCGTTGTTCCAGGGGTTCAGCTGGCGGGAGATCTGGACCTCGTAGATCAGGGGCCCCACGTCGAGGTAGGGAGCGTTGGCCCCGGACTCGCCGGCGTAGGTGCCCGTGCTGACCTTCGAGTGGGAGTCGCCGCACCCGGCCAGCAGCATCACGGCCGCCGCGGCGAGGAGCGCCAGGGGTGCTTTGCGGGAGCGAAGTCGCATGCGAGGCGGCAGTCTAGCCACCGGCAACGGTCACTCGCCGCCCGCGACCGACGCCCTCCTCGAGGACTCCGCGCAGGCGCTGCAGGGCGCGGACGTTCTTGCGTTTGAACCACGCCCGCGCGCCCAGGCTCTCTGAGATCCGGTCCCACGTCGTGGCCGGTTCGGTGCGCAGCGTGAAGGTCACCCGCGTGCCCCCGGCCGTCTCCGCCAGCTCGTACACGCCGAGGGTGCGGATGCGGTTGTTCTTGCCGGTGCGGCCGATCTCGACGATCCGGTGCGGGCGGTCGACCTCGGCGAAGGTCACGTCCGCCCAGCTGAAGCGGTTGCCCGGCGCCTTGACGCGAAAGCGGGCGCCGGCTCCGCGGCCGACCGAGTCCATGCGCGTGAGGTGCCAATCCACGAGGTAGTGGTCGGTGAACTCCGGGTGGTTGGCGATGTCCTGCAGGTAGTCGAATACCTGCTCACGCGGAGCGGAGACGACGATCGAGACGCTGACCGGGTCCAAGGCGGGTCCACTTTATCCGCCCCCGCGGGCGCGGATACGGCTAGGCGGCGCGGGCGAGCAGGCGTACGGTCTGGCCGTGCTCGGTGTGACGGACGGCCGCGCTGATCTGGGGCGGCTCCTCGTGGAGGGCACTGCACAGCTCACACACGGTCCGCGGGCGCCGGCCGCCGTACACGTGGACCTGCTCACCTACGAGCGGGGTGCGCCCGCAGTCGTCGCAGCTGGTGCGGTCGGCCTGCAGCGCGATGATGCCGCGGTGCAGCAGCAGGAGCTCGAGTCTTTCGCGATCGGCGGCGGCGCTGGCCATCGTGGGGTAGGCATTCGCCCCCGCCCGCCCGGCTCCTGCGAGCGCCATCCGCCACGCAATGGCGTTTGCAGCGGGGGAGGTGCGGGTAGCGAACGCTAAACCGGGGAAGAGGAGTCCCGCAGGTTGGGTCCGAGCCGTCGTAGTTTCCGTAGTTTTACGGGTAGTTTCCGTAGTTTTACGGGACTACATCAACGTTTCGGGGTCCAGAATCTTGTTATGATTGACACGACTTTCCTCCGGCGAAGGAGCGCCCACCCACCAGCGCCAAGAGAGAGGGAGGAGCACAAATGGAATCTCTTCGTTCAGGCACCTCTATGGGGTCTGGCTCCTTCCGTTGCACGCGCTGTGGCTACATCGTCACGCTCGACGGCTCCGAGCGTCTGCCGGAGTGCCAATCGTGCGGCGGGGAGGAGTTCGTGAGGGCCTCGATGTTCAGCACCGAGCGCATCCCGCCGGCCTCGGAGCCCACCTCCACGGGCGCCACCGTGATGGCCGCGCCCTCTCCGGAGCTCGGACACGCGGGTCGCGGAGGCCCGGGAACGGGTCGACCAGCCCGGCGACTACGTCGTCTACGAGGATTCAGGTCAGCTGCGCATCATCCCGCTCACGCGCGAGTGGACGCGGGTCGGGCGCAGCCTGGCGGCGGACGTCCGCTTCGACGACCCCACCGTGTCCCGGCGCCACGCCCTGATCGTGCGCCAGCCCGATGGGGTGCGCCTGCTCGACGACCGCTCCCTGAACGGGGTGTTCGTGAACGGCACGAGGGTCGACGGGCGCACGCTCAGTGACGGCGATGAGATCGTCGTGGGGCGCTACCACCTGCTGTTCCTGTCGGTGCCCGCAGTCGAAGCCGGGGCACGCGCGTCCGGCCAGCAGGACACCCGCCTGCACTCGGCGCCCGGCAAGCAGGACACCCGCATGCACTCGGTTGGCTAGGGCCGCCCGAGCCTTCCCCGCGAGCCGTCCCACCCCGCCGATACGGGGGTTTCGCTGGTCCCCGCGCGGGCGTACCGGCGCGCTCCATGGGGCCGGCCGGCGGCCGCCCCGCCGCCTCGGCCGGGGGTGCGTAGTATCGGGTCGATGACCGTCAAGATCGCCGTCCTCTCCCAGAAGGGCGGCACCGGCAAGACGACCACCGTACGGACGCTCACCGACGTGCTGCGCCGCTGCGGCGTGGCCACGCTGGCCGTCGACCTCGACCCCCAGGGCAACCTGTCCGAGTACTTCGACCTGCCGCCCGACGTGGAGCCCACGATCGCCGAGGTGCTGACCGGCGGCTCGAGCGCGGCCGAGGCGGTCAGCGAGGACATCATTCCCGCAAACCTGTCGCTGGCCGAGGCCGAGCTGATGCTGGGCGGCAAGATGGGACGCGAGCTGACCCTGCGCCGGGCGCTGGCGAAGGGACTGGACGCCTACGACGTGATCCTGATCGACTGCCCGCCCTCGCTGGGCCTGCTGACGGTCAACGCGCTGGTGGCGGCCGACCGCGCCCTGATCACCGCCGAGGCGCAGTACTTCGCGCTGCAGGGGGTGGAGCAGGCGATGGAGGTGGTCGAGCTGGCGCGCGAGAACCTGAATCCGGACCTCGAGCTGCTCGGGATCATGCTGAACCTCGCCGACATGCGCACGGTCCATTCGCGCGAGGCCCTGACCTCGCTGAAGGAGCGTTTCGGCGACAGCGTCTTCGACACTGTCATCCGCGCCTCGATCGCCTACGCGGAGTCGGCCGAGCGGGCACGCTCGATCCTCGACCACCGCCCCGATCTCGGGGCCGACTACACCGCCCTGGCGGCGGAACTGCTCGAGCGTCTGCCCGAGCTCGAGGGCGCCCGCGCCCGCGTCGCCGAGCTCGCCCAGAGCTCCGCGACCTAGCCTCCGGCCGCGGCGCCCGAGCTCGCTCAGAGCTCTCCGACGTAGGCCCCCTGGGGTTCGAAGGGGGCGCGCATGAGGTGCGCCCAGCCCTCGACCTCCTTCTCCAGGGCGCCGGCCACGGTGCCCGTCTGCTCGTAGAAGCACCACACCAGCACCGTCGGCCCGGCGCCGGAGATGGTGGCACCGAGGGCGCCGAGCTCGCGGGCCCGGCCGGCCAGCTCGAACGAGCGCGGAAACAGGTGCGCACGGCGCTCCTGGTGCAGGCGGTCCTGCAGTCCCCGGGACAGCAGATCCCAGTCTCCGCGCGCGATGCCGACGGACAGCAGGGCGGCGTGGGCGACGTTGAAGACGGCCTCCGCCATCGGCACCTTCTCCGCCAGCGCGGCGCGGGCCGCGCGCGTGCGCACCGGCTCGGTGGGCACCACCGCCAGCGCCTCCAGCCCGGTCGGCGGGTCGAGCCTCGCGACCTGTCCGTCGGCGACGATCACGAAGCCCCCGTGGAGGGCGGCGGCGACGTTGTCGGGGTGACCCTCGATGGCCGTGGCCTCGGCCAGCAGGTCGGCGTCGAGCTCGAACATGTGATCGGCGGCCATCAGGCCGGCCACGACCGCCGCCGCGCTCGAGCCGAGCCCTCCCGAGAGCGGGATCTCAGAGCGGATCGTGAAGCTCAGGCCGTCGGCCGGGTGCAGGCGCTCGAACGCGCGCACGACGAGGTTCTCGCGCCCCTTCGCCACCGCGAGATCGGTGTCGACGGAGAAGTTGCCGGTCTCCGAGACCTCGAGCTCCAGGCGCGGCGCGAGCGCCGCCGCCATGCAATCGAAGCCGGGTCCTAGATTCGCTGAGGAGGCAGGGACCCGGACGATCCGCCTACGGATCACCCAGCACCGCTTCCTCGATCGCCTCCCGCTCGGGCAGGCACTGGATCACGGCCCCGTCGTGGTGGGCGATGGCGGTCTCGGGGTCCTTCAGCCCGCGTCCGGTGAGCACGCACACGATCGACTCCGCCCCGTCGGTGCCGTACTTGAGCAGGCCCGCCACCGACGCCGCCGAGGCGGGCTCGCAGAACATCCCTTCCCTGCCCGCCAGCAGCCGGTAGGCGTCCAGGATCTCCTCGTCGCTGACGGTCTTGATCCAGCCGCGCGACTCGGTCGCGGCGGCGTTCGCGTCCTCCCAGCGCACCGGGTTGCCGATCCGGATGGCGCTGGCGACCGTTTCCGGGTGCTCGATGATGCGGCCCTCGACGATCGGGGCGGCGCCCTCCGCCTGCAGGCCCAGGAGCCTCGGCGCGGCGCCCATCTCGGTGAAGCCGCGCCAGTAGGAGGTGATGTTGCCGGCGTTTCCGACCGGGATGCAGAGCGCGTCGAGCTCCCCGTCGAGCGCCTCGAGGATCTCGAAGGCGGCCGTCTTCTGCCCTTCGATGCGGTACTCGTTGATCGAGTTCACGAGCACGATCGGCTGGGTGTCGGTCAGCTCGCGCACCAGCTCCAGCGCCTGGTCGAAGTTGCCCGCCAGCGAGATCACGCGCGCGCCGTGCATCAGCGTCTGCGCCATCTTGCCCTGCGCGATCTTGCCCTCGGGAACGATCACGGCGCAGGTGATCCCGGCGCGTGCGGCGTAGGCGGCCGCGCTGGCGGCCGTGTTGCCGGTGGACGCGCACATGACCGCCTTGGCGCCTTCCCGCACCGCCGCCGAGACCGCGCAGGTCATGCCACGGTCCTTGAACGAGCCGGTGGGGTTGGAGCCCTCCAGCTTGAGGCGCACCTTCGCGCCGAGCATCTCCGAGAGCACGGGCGCGCGCAGCAGCGGCGTAGAGCCCTCCTGCAGGCTCACCAGCGGGTCGCCGGGCTCGAACGGCAGCCGGTCCAGAAAGCGTTCGATCAGCGGCACGTGCGTGCCGACGTGCGGGACGCCCTCTACGGTCGGCAGTTCGCTCACAGAAACTCCTCTTCGATGACGCGGATTGAGCGCGGCGGCGAGCGCACGAAGTCGAACTGCGCGACCTCGGCGACGGCCGCGCGCATGCGCGACTCGAGCACCTGATGGGTAACCATCACGAGCCGCGCGCGCTCGCCCATGCCGTGCTGGACGACCGACTTTATCGACACATCGTGCTCGCCCAGCACCTTCGTGACGGACGCCAGCACCCCCGGGCGGTCGGTGACGTCGAGATGCAGATAGAAGGCGCTGTCGACGTCCCCGATCAACTCGAGCGGGAGCGGTGGCGCCGGGGGCCGTGCGCCGCCGGTCATCACGCTGACGACGTCGCCGAGCACGGCGCTCGCGGTCTGCCGGCCGCCCGCGCCCGGCCCGGAGAGCGTCAGCTCCGTGATCGTCTCGGACTCGACCGTGACGGCGTTGAACGAGCCCGAGATCGTGGCCAGCGGGTGCCCGCCGTAGAGGAAGGTCGGGTATACGCGCACCGACAGGCCGCCCTGGCGTCGCTCGGCCGTGCCGATCAGCTTCAGCCCCAGGCCCAGCTCGCGCGCGTACTCGAGGTCGTCGACGCGCAGGTGCTCGATGCCCTCATAGCGCACCTGGTCGAGGTGCACCGGCGATCCGAAGGCGAGACGCGCCAGGATCGCCATCTTGGCGGCGGCGTCCCGTCCGGAGACATCATCGCTGGGATCGGCCTCGGCGTAGCCGACCCGCTGTGCCTCGGCGAGCGCCTCCTCGTAGGTCGAGCCGTGCGCCATGCGGGTGAGGATGAAGTTGGTCGTGCCGTTGACGATCCCGTGGATGCGCTCGATCGGCGTTGCCGAGAGCGACTCCTCGAGCACCCGCACGACGGGCACGGCGCCGGCCACCGCGGCCTCGAAGCGCAGCCTGACGTCGTGGGCACGCGCGGTTTCGAACAGCTCCTCGCCGTGCTGGGAGAGGAGCTGCTTGTTGGCGGTCACGACGTCCTTGCCCGCACGCATCGCGCGCAGCAGATATTCGCGCGCCGGTTCGAGTCCCCCGATCAGCTCGACGAGCAGATCGGCGCCCTCCAGCACCTCCTCGAACTGCCCTCTGCTGCGCGTCAACACGCCGGTGATGACGGGCCTGCGCCCGTTGAAGCGCTCGATCTCCTCGGCGCGCTCCTCGAGCAGCTCGTCGAACGCCCCGCCGACGGTGCCGTGGCCGAGCAGCCCGATCGAGTAGGAGCTAGCGGACATCGCGGCCGAGCAGGTCCTCGAAGCTCTCGCGCCGCACCACCACGCGGGCGTCTCCGTCTTGGCAGAAGACGACCGGCGGCCGGGGGACGCCGTTGTAGTTGTTGGCCATCGCGTAACCGTAGGCGCCCGTGGCGGGGGTCACGACGACGTCGCCGGGGCGGGGATCGGCGAGCGTCGCCTCGCGCACGATCACGTCACCGGACTCGCAGTGCTTGCCGGCCAGCACGCAGGCCGTCGAGCCCCCGGGGCGGTCGGCGACGTGGGCTTCGTAGCGCGAGCCGTAGAGCATCGGGCGCAGGTTGTCGGACATGCCGCCGTCGACCGCCACCCAGCGGGAGACGTTCTGCTTGACGCTCTCGACCGTGTACAGGGTGACGGTCGAGTTCGCGCACAGGGCGCGCCCCGGCTCGATCAGCAGCGGCGCGTCGCGGCCGCGCTCGGAGCGGGCCGCGGCGACGATCGCCGCGACGTACTCCTCGATCGAGGGCGGGGGCTGCTGGTCGGAGGTGTAGCGCACCCCGAGGCCGCCCCCCAAGTCCCAAACGGGCTGCTCGCCGAGGCTCGCCAGCGCGGCCGCGGCACGGGCGAAGGGCGTCAGCTCCAGCAGCTGCGAGCCGATGTGGGCGTGGACGCCCAGCAGCTCGAGCCCGTCTACGGCGGCGGTGAGCTCGAGGGCGCTCGGCGCCTGGTCCATCGAGAACCCGAACTTCGAGTTCGCCTGGCCGGTGGAGATCTTGGCGTGGGTGTCGCCCGCCACGTCCGGGGTCACCCGCACGAGCACCGGCTGCCGCTCGGGAGCATCCTCGCGGGCGGGGTCCTCCAGGGCGCCGGCGGAGATCAGCTCGCGCAGCCGCTCCAGCTCGTCGAAGTTGTCGATCACGATCGCCCCCAGGCGATGGCGCAGGGCCGTGCGCAGCTCCTCATGGGACTTGGCGTTGCCGTGCAGCAGCAGACGCTCGGGCGCGAAGCCGGCGCTGAGCGCCAGGTGCAGCTCACCGCCGGAGGCGACGTCGCACCACAGCCCCTCGCCCGCGAACAGCTCGAGCACGGCGCTGCAGGGAAAGGCCTTGGAGGCGAACACGACCTCCAGCTGCTCGTTGCCCGCCTCGGCGGCAGCCGACACGAAGGCTTGGGCTCGCGCCCGCAGGTCCCCCTCGGCGACCACGTAGGCGGGCGTCCCGAACTCGCGTGCCAGCTCGATCAGATCGCAGCCGCCGACCTCCAGGCGGCCGCGCTCATTGACGCGGCTGCCCAGGGGAAAGACGTCGGATACGGTCGTGCCGCTCGCCATCGCGGGGCTGATTATCGCTTTAGCTGGACGGTAAGCACGTCTGCCAGAATGAGGGCGATGGCCGCGTCCCGCTCCAACTTCGGTCGCGACACCGGGCTCCAGGCCCGGATGCTGCTGACGATGTTCCTGCTCGGGCTCGTCTACGTGGTCTTCATCGGTGTGCTGTTCGCGGCCGGCGCGGGAGCCGGCGTGATCGTCGTCGTGGCCGTGTTCCTGCTGCTCCTGCAGCTGTTCGCCTCCGACAAGATCGCGATGGCCACGCTGGGGGTCAAGGAGGTCTCCCCCGCCGAGGAGCCCGAGCTGCACGGCATCATCGAGCGGCTGTGCGTGCAGGCCGACCTGCCCAAGCCGCGGGTGTGCGTGATGGAGACCTCGATGCCGAACGCCTTCGCGATGGGCAAATCGCGCAAGAACACCACCGTGTGCGCCACGCGGGGCATCATCGACGCGCTGAACACGGCCGAGCTGGAAGGCGTGATGGCGCACGAGCTCACGCACGTGATCAACCGCGACGTGATGGTGATGACGCTGGCCAGCTTCTTCGCGACGCTGGCCTCGACGATCGCTCAGTTCGCCTTCTTCTTCGGCGGCGGCTACGGGAGCGACGAAGAGGAGCGGGACATCATGGTCGTCGTGCTGGTGTCGGTCGCCGTCTACGCGATCTCCTTCCTGCTGCTGCGGGCGCTCTCGCGCTACCGCGAGTTCGCCGCCGACCGCGGCTCGGCGATCCTCACGGGCCGCCCCAGCGCGCTGGCCTCGGCCCTGATCAAGATCAGCGGCGCGATCGAGCAGGTACCGAGCGAAGACCTGCGCCGGGCCGAGGGCATGAGCGCCTTCTTCATCATCCCCGCGCGCAAGAAGAAGTCGCTGATGAACCTGTTCGCCGACCACCCGCCGCTGGAGCAGCGCCTGGCGGCGCTGGCGCGGCTCGAGTCTCAGCTGCAGGCCACCGTCTAGCGAAGTGGGTCTGCGCGACATCCTCACCGGCCGCCACCAGGTCAAGGGGCCGGCGCCGGATCGGCTGTTCGCGATCGCCACCGCCTACATCACGCTCGAGACCGAGCACCAGATCGTCCCCGCGGGCAAGGCCGCGATCGTCTTCCAGGCCCTGGCGACGAGCGACTTCGAAAACACGATCCACGAAATGGAAGAAGTCGTGGAGGCCACCGGCGGCGAGAGCGCGACCACGGTCTCCACCCAGGAGGACAGCTACGGCTACCGCTGGATGCTGCTGGCGAACCCGCCCGGCAGCCCCAGCGTCGAAGACCTGGCGGTCGGGATCAACGCCGTGGCCGGCTCGATCGAGACCGCGGGCTACGGCGAGCGCCTGCTGTGCGCGGTGTTCGCCTTCGAGGACCGCTCCGGCGCGGGCGGACGCCCGGCGGGGGCCCCCGTGTACTTCATCTACAACTACAAGCGCGGCCACTGGTACCCGTTCGTCCCGCAGGGGTCGGGCTCGGAGGAGCGTTCCACCGAGCGTGAGCTGCAGCTGAAGGCCCAGATGGGCGCCGAACTGCCGATCGAGCCCGAAATCGAGCGCTGGTTCCCCCTCTGGGGGATCCCGATCTAGACACCCCGCCGGCTCCGCCGGCGCTCGCGGCGCCGCGCACCGGCGGCGAGGGGCCCGGCGCCGGCGCGCCGGCCAGTCCGGGATCAGGCCCTCGCGGACGCGAGTCAGTCCGGGATCAGGCCCTCGCCGGTGAAGTCGCCGGCGGCCTCGGTGAAGGTGACGTCGGCCGGGGGCAGGATCACGTCGGAGGACTCGATGTCGTCGGCCGCCACGCGCTGGCCGTTGTCGCGCACGAACTGGAGCAGCGTGGCGAAGGCGTCACCGAAGCCGTCCTCGGCGCCCGACTCGACGATCCCGACCACCTTTTCCTCGAGCTGGTTGAGGTGCTCGCGCTGGCCGTCGTCGAGGCGGTACTGGTCCTCGCCGGAGATGCGGACGATCATCGCGCTCACTCGCCCTGTGCGGGCTGCTCGGGGCTGCCGGAGGCGATCTGCGGGGCCGGCTGGGCCCCCTGACCAAGTTCGCTCTTGAGCTTGGCCAGGTCTTCGTCGACCGCGGGCTGGCTGGAGAGCTCCTTGAGCTGGCGGTCGATGTCGTCTTCGCCGGAGCCGATCTGGGTGATGTCGTCGAAGGTGCCGGCCGCTTCGAGCTCGCCCACGGCGTCGGCACGGGCGCGCATGTTTTCGGTCTTGTCCACCGCCCGCTGCATGGCCAGGCCGACGTCGGCCATCTGCTCACCCACGCCGGTGGCGGCCTCGGAGATGCGGACCTGGGCCTCGGCGGCCGAGTACTGCGCCTTGATGACCTCCTTCTTGGTGCGGAAGGCTTCGATCTTGGCGCGCAGTTTCTTCTCGGAATCGGTCAGCTTTTCCTGCTGCTGCTCGAGTTCGGTGACCTGGGTGTCGAGTCCCTGGAGCTCGGTCTGGGCGACGTTCTTGCGTTCCAGGGCGGCGCGGGCGAGCTCTTCGTTGCCGCCGGCCAGCGCCTGACGGGCCTGCGTGTCGAGCTTCACGACGCTCTGCTGGAGCGAGCTCTCCTGCATCTGCAGGCGCTTCTTGGCGGTCACCACGTCGGCGATCCCCTTCTTGACGTTCTGCAGCTGTTCGACCTGCTTCTGGTAGCTGTAGTCCAGCGTCTCGGATGGGTCTTCGGCGCGGTCCAGCAGCTTCGAGACCTTGGCCTTGACCACAGTTGACATGCGCCCGGTGAGCCCGGCCATCTGATCCTCCTATCGGGTGTCAAGAAGGGCGGCCGGTCTTACTGCCGGCCACTCCGGGAAAAGCCTAGCCGACCCGAGCCGCGCGGCAGGGGTGTCACCCCGCCGCCCGCTCTGGCGCCGGCGGTGCCGTGCGGCCGCGGCCCACGGCGTCCGCTACGCCGTCGGGCCGTACTGCCTGCGGTGCGCTAGAGCCCGAGCGGGTGGCGGACGGTGTAGCTGCTGTTGGCGTGGCGCAGCGGGCGCCAGCGGGGACCCTGCTGGTTGCTGGGGTCGTCGGCGGCGCTCGTGTCCAGCCGCAGCCCGGCCACGGTCATGTAGGCGTGTTCGGGGTTGGAGAAGATCGTCACCCAGCGTCCCTGTCCGGATGAGCCCCAGTGCATGAATTCCGAGGAGTCCTCCGGCACGGTCAGCAGGCTGGCGCCGTGGAGGGCGAAGGACACGGTCCCCGAGCAGTCATAGCCGGGAGAGATGAAGGAGGCGTGACCGCCGCCGTAGATGTAGGGCAGGCCGATGATCTGGTTGGCGGCCCACACCATCGCCTGGATGCTCGCCGGGGCGGACATCGGCGCGGCGGCCAGTCCTTCGACGTAGCGGGCGCGCGTGCCGGGCACCAGCAGGTCGGGCTTGGCGGGGCTGACGACGGTGACCGCGCTGCCGCCGGTGGCCGAGACTTCCGCGGTGGCGGTGACCGTTGCCGGCTCGTAGGGGACCACCTGGCCGGCGGCGTTGCGTTCGTAGACCGGCCCGTGATAGGCGAGGTTCGAGGACTTCGCGGTGATCGGGGCGGCGCCCGGAGGGACCACCGGAGCGACCGGTGCCTTGGTGTTGTGCTTGGAGCTGCTGGAGCTACCGGCGGAGACCCCGCCCGTGTTCGCCGCCGACGCAGTGCCGGCGCCAGCTGTCAGTAACGCGATACCAATGATTAACGCGCCGCTTGTGCGAAACAACAAGACAACACCTCTTTCGTGGGCCTCCGGGGTTAGCTGACGGGCTGGCGCTGAAAGAGCCTGCGCCCCACACGGACTCACCGTGTGGTTAGCCCCAACAATTTGGGTCCCCCGGTCCGTGACACCCGGTCACGGATTCGGCGTATGCCGCGGCAGGCTAGCAAAGTGCAATGACGCTTGCAGGGGGTGCCGTTGCAGGAGCGCGGTCATGCCCGGCGTTCGCGCCCGCCCATGGCGCTAGGGTCCGCCCCGTGTCACCGCTGCTCCGCGTACGGTCCGGCGCTCTCCGGCTCGTCCCGGTGGTGGCGCTGAGCGCCTGCCTGCTGGCCGCCTGCGGCAAGAGCGCGGGCCCCAGCTCCTCGCTGGCGCCGGTCGCCGAACAGGGGGCCGTGAGCGTGGTCACCGGCAACACGAGCCGCATCGGCGGCTCCGACCCCGCCTCCGACGCGGCCGCGGTGGCCCGTTCGGTCTATCCGGGCCTGACCCAGTCGAGCCGCCCCGAAGCGGTCGTGGTCGTCGACGAAGGCAGCTTCCAGACGGCGCTGGCGGCCTCGGTGCTGGCGAGCGCGCCCCTGAACGCGCCCCTGATCTTCAGCAGCGGGGGTTCGCTGCCGGGAGTCAGCTCGGACGCGATCGAACACCTCCACCCGCTGGGGGCGGCCCCGCTGGGCGGCGCCCAGGTGATCAGGGTGGGGAGCTCGGCCTCGGCGCCGGGGAGCCCGCGCACGCTCACCCTTCCCCCCCGCGCCCCCGCCGCCGCGGCGGCCGCCGTCGAGCGGCTGCTGGCCCGCGTCCGGGGCAGCCGGCCCCACCAGGTGATCGTGGTCCCGACCTTCGCCCCGTACGCGCAGCTGGCGCCCGTGGCGGGACTCTCGGCCCAGACCGGGGCGCCGATCCTGTTCGCCACCGCGGCCGGGGTGCCGCGTGCGACCGCCGACGTGCTCGAAAGCCTCGGACACCCCGCGATCTACGTGATCGGAGAGGGCCAGCTGCACCACCCCACGGTCCAGGAACTGCGCCATTTCGGGACCGTCACGGCGATCAACGGCACAACCCAGCTCGGCGGCGAAGACCGTAGCCCCGCCGGCAACGCGATCGCGATCGCCCGCTTCACCGACGGCAGCTTCGGGTGGGGGGTCAAAGAACCGGGGCACGGGCTGGTGTTCGCCAACGCCGTTCGCCCGCTGGACGGCCCCGCGGCGGCGCTGCTGTCCGCGAGCAGCCAGTACGGCCCGCTGCTGCTGCTTGAAAGCCCCAACCGCCTGCCGGCGTCGTTGGCGGCCTACCTCGCCGACATCCAGCCCGCCTACACCTCGGCGCCCGCCTACCAGCCCGTGCACGGGGTCTACAATCACGGCTGGCTGATCGGCGACGAACACATGATCACGCCGGTCACACAGGCCGAAATCGACTCGCTGCTGGCGATCAGCCCGAGCAAGCAGAGCGGCGAAGAAGCCCCCGGGCAGAGCGAACAGACCACCTCAACCCCAGAATGAGCGAGGCCGAGGACCCACAGCGCGTGGCGCGCAAGGACAGCACCGGCACGGTGACGGTCGAGGACGTGCGCCAGCTGATGGGCGCCTCCACGCCACATTTCGCGCTGCAGCTGCGTAACCGCATCGCGACCCTGATCGCGGATCTCCCGCCGGGGAACCCCGCCCGCACCGAAGGCGAGCGCGAGATCGCAAGGCTCGAGCGCCTGTCCCTCAGCGGCGAGAACCGCGGCGAGGGCTTCGTCGAGGGCGAGCGGCCCCTCCCCTCGCTCGAGCTGGCGCCCGAGGGCCCGCGCGGCTAGCGCGCGAAGCGCCGCTCACGCTTGGCGTCGAGGTAGCGCAGGCGCAGCAGTTTGTAGAGCAGGCTGAAGATCGCGATGTCGATCGCCAGCAGCGGGATGTTGACCCAGCGTGGCACCGAGGTGAAGGCGCCCGCGATCAGCAGCACGGCCGAGTGCAGCACGACCACGGGAACCAGCGCCAGCAGCACCGTGTGCGAGCGGTAGCCGCCGAGATGCTCGCGCAGGGTCACCTCGAACGTGCCGATCGCGACGGCGACGATGCTCGCGCCGAGCAGCGCGGGCTTGACTTCGTTCTCGAGGAACACGGCCACCATCACGCCCACCACCCCCACCAGGATCAGCAGCTCGGCCAGCGGCAGCGGATGCCACGGGGCCTGGGGACGCCCGTCGGCCGCCTCGCCGCGTGCGCCCGCGCGGGCAGGCCGGGTGCGGGACGATGCGGATCGGCTGCCGCCGGGACGCTCGGTCGTGGCCACGCCGGCGCCGGGGTCGGCCTCGGACGAGGACTCCCGCGCAACCGATGACTCCGCCTGGGCCCGCTGGGAGGTCGGCCTGCGGGACCGACTCCGTTTGGAGCTCTTACGCTTGGCCACGGGGTCGCTCTAGGGAGCGTGCCAGGGTCCGCGGCGCTGCATTGGCATCGATGCTAGCGCCTATCCTTGGGAGCTGATGCTGCCCGCCAGCTCTCCCGCCGAACCCGCGGGCGCGGGCATCCCCGACAGCCCCCTCAGCGGCCCCTACCCGGTGGGCGAGTACGCGGCGGCGCTGCGCAACCGGCTGCGCCAATTCACGCGGGTGCAGCTGATCGGCGAGCTCGGAAACCTGCGTGTCGCGCGCGCACGCGTGTACTTCGAGCTGCGGGACGCGACCGGGGCGATCCCCTGTAGCGCCTGGCGCAACGAATGGGAAGCGACCTGCGCACGTGAGGGCGTGAGCCCACAGGACGGGATGCAGCTGGTGGTAGCCGGCGGCTGCGACTACTACCCCGGCAGCGCGAGTGCGTCCCCGGGCTTCTCCTTCTCCGTGCACGACCTGCGCGTGGCCGGCGAGGGCGACCTGCTCGCACGCATCGAGCGCCTGCGCCGGCAGCTGCGCTCGGAGGGTGTGCTCGAGCACCAGAAGCAGCTTCCCCTGCCGCTGCTGCCGAGTGCCATCGGGGTCATCACCGGCGAGAGCGGCAAGGCCCGGGACGACGTGCTGGCCGCACTTCAGCGCCGGGGCTGGCGGGGACGGCTGGTGTGGGCCTTTACGCCGGTCCAGGATCGCCACGCCGCACCGGCCATCTGCCGGGCGCTCGCGGATCTCGCCGCGGTGGCCGAGGTGCAGGTGGCGATCATCGCCCGCGGCGGGGGCTCTCAGGCGGACCTGCTGGCGCTCAGCGACGAGACCTTGTGCCGGACCGTTGCCATGTGTGCGATCCCGGTGATCGCCTCGGTGGGCCACCACAGCGACCGTACGCTGCTGGACGACGTGGCCGCCGTGAGCTGCTCGACGCCCACCCACGCGGCCGAGGCGGCGGTCGGCATCGACTGTGGACGAGCGCGACGGGAGACCCTCGCCGCGGCCGTGCGCCTGCGCGACCACGGCCGCCGGGCGGTGCTGTCGCGGGCGCGAACCCTGACGATGCTCTCCCGCGCCCCCACCGGGCGACTCGAGCGACAGCGGGGCCTGCTGCAGCAGCGGCTGCGGGAACTGCGGGCAGGCGCCAGGCGGCGGCTCGGCGACGAGCGGGCGCTGGCCCACCGGCACGGCGTGGTGCTGGAGCGCAAGGCCTCCTCCACCCTGCTCGACTGCCGCCAGCGGCGACCCCGGGAGCTCGAACAGCTGGCGCTGGCACTCGCCGGCCACGACCCCCAGCGGACGCTCGAACGCGGCTATGCCCTGGCCTTCTCGCGGGCCGGCGAGCCGCTCACCGGCGTGGACGCCGCACGCGCCGCGGGCGAGCTGCGACTGCGCTTCGCCGAAGGCGAGCTCGAGGCCGAGGTGCGCGAGCCGTGACCGAGCCGGTCGCAGACGAGCAGCCGCCGCAGGACGGCAAGCTCAGCTACGAGGCGGCCTCCGCGCGGGTCGAGGAGATCATCCGGCGCCTGGACTCGGGCGAGGCGAGCCTCGACGAAACGCTCGCGCTGCTGAGCGAGGGCAAGACCCTGATCGAGCTCTGCGCGCGCGAGCTGGCCGCTGTCGGGGACGCCCTGCAGGAGCTGCGCCTGGACGAGCTCGTCAGCCGCCTGGAGGGGAGCACCGAGGGATGAGCGACTGGGAGCGTTTGGCGGGGCTGGAGCTGGAGATCGAGGACTACTCGCTGGAGCCGCTGCAGGCCAGCGTGTCGAGCGACTTCGAGCGCAAGAGCACCGTCATCCACCTGCGGGGCGCGGGCGAGGAGGGCCTCGGCGAGGACGTGACCTACGACGCCGAGGACCACGAGATCCTGCAGGCCACCGGGCCGGTGCTGCCGCTCGCGGGACGGCACACGCTGGGATCCTTCAGCGAGCTCCTGGCGGGAATGTCCCTGTTCCCCGAGCCACCCCAGCGCGAGGTCTCCGAGCGCTACCGCACGTGGGCGTACGAGTCGGCGGCCCTGGACCTCGCCCTGCGCCAGGCCGGGGTCCCCCTGCACGAGGCGCTGGGACGCACGCCCGAGGCGGTGCGCTTCGTGGTCTCGCTGCGGCTCGGCGAGCCGCCCTCGCTGGAGCCGCTGGAGGTCCGCCTGCGCCGCTACCCGGGACTGCGCTTCAAGCTCGACCCGACGAGCTCCTGGGACGAGGGGCTGATCGGTGAACTGGTCGCCACCGGGGCCGTGGACTCGGTCGACTTCAAGGGCTACTACTCGGGCTCGATCGTGGACCAGCCCGCCGACCCGGTGCTCTACCGGCGCGTGGCGGAGGCGTTCCCGGACGCCTGGATCGAGGATCCGGCGCTCACCGAGGAGACCGACGCCGCGTTGGCCCCACACCGTGAGCGCTTCTCGTGGGACGCCCCGATCCACTCGATCGAGGACATCGAAGCGCTGCCCTACCCACCGAAGATGGTCAACATCAAGCCCTCCCGGCTGGGGGGCCTGCGCAACCTGCTCGACGCCTACGCCTACTGCGCCGAGCGGGGGATCGGCAACTACGGCGGGGGCCAGTTCGAGCTGGGCGTGGGCCGCGGGCAGAACCAGTACCTGGCCTCGATGTTCCACGCCGACGCGCCCAACGACGTGGCCCCGACGGGCTACAACCTGCCCGAGCCCCGCGACGGGCTCCCGAGCAGCCCCCTCGCGCCGGCCGCGGCCGCGCTGGGATTCCGCTGGGGCTAGCGGAACCGGGGGCCCGTGACGGCGCGCGCGGGAATCCCCCCGGGCCGGGCGGACGGCCGGACTCCGGCGCGCAACCGCAGCGGGCCCGGCGGGGCCAGATAAAGCCGCGGGCCCCAGCGCAACTTGACGGCCCCCGCTAGGTTGCTCACTGCAAGTGCAACTGCGAAGGAGCTTCCTCGCCGGCGCGCTCCTCGCGCCGATGCTTTGCGTAGGTGCGGCACCCGCACCTAGCCTGGCCGCAGGGCCCGGCGGCGCCGCGGGTCCGTCCACGCCCACGTCCAAATCGGGCGGCAGCCAGCCGTCCGCGACCGCTCCCGCCAAGGGCGGGAAGGTGCAGGTTTCCTTGCACGTGACGACGGTGCGGATCACGCGTGTGAGCTGCACGCCCAGCACGCGCTGCAGCAAGAACCCGCGGCAGGTGTCGCTGCGGGGCACGCTCGTGGTCGAAGGGATCGGTCTGGCGCCCAACATGGTGGTGGCCTTCCCCAGCGCCCCGGGAGCCCGCATCAGCAGCGTCTCGCCGGCCTCACGCCTGCGCCGCTCGGGCAAGTCGCTGGTCGTCACCGTCCCATCCCACGCACACTCGGGACGCATCAAGGTGCTGCTCAGCAAACACCGCTACACGAGCTCCTTCGGCCCGATCTACGTGTTCGCCCATTCGATCGGCCCGCCGGCCGCCAGGCTGGTCGTCCCGTCTCCGGCCAACCCGAGCGTGTTCGACGGCCAGGGCATGTGGATCTGGTACATGAGCGCCTCGGACAAGGGCAGCGTCACGGCGATCGCCGAACAGGCCCACGCGGCGGGCGTGACGACGCTGTTCATCAAGAGCTCCGACGGCTCGACCAACTACTGGAGCCAGTTCTCGGCCCAGCTCGTGAGCGAACTGCACGCCGTGGGGCTGAAAGTCTGTGGCTGGCAGTACGTGTACGGGAGCAACCCGGCGGGCGAGGCGGCGCTCGGCGCGGAGGCCGTGGCCAACGGCGCCGAATGCCTGGTGATCGACGCCGAGGCCGAGTACGAGGGCCACTACGCGGCCGCCCAGACCTACCTCACTGACCTGCGGGCGAAGATCGGCAGCGCCTACCCCCTGGGGCTCGCCTCCTTCCCCTACGTCAACTACCACCCCACCTTCCCCTACTCGGTCTTCCTCGGTCCCGAAGGCGCCCAGTTCAACCTGCCCCAGATGTACTGGAAGGACATCGGCGTGTCGGTTGACACCGTGTACGCCAACACCTACATCGCCAACCGCGTGTACGCGCGCCCGATCTACCCCCTTGGGCAGACCTATGGCGGCGTCTCCAGCTCCGACCTGCTGCGCTTCCGCGAGGAGGCCGTCGACTACGGCGCCACGGGCTCCTCCTACTGGGACTGGCAGGAGACCCCCGCCTCGGGCTGGACCACGCTGGCCGCGCCACTGACGCCGCTCACCAGCGTCACGCCCAACACCAGCTACCCGGAACTGGCCAGCGGCAGCAAGGGTGACACGGTGCTGTGGATGCAGGAGCACCTCGCGAGCGCGATCCCCACCCAGGAAACCACCGGCATCTTCGGCAGCCAGACCCTGGCGGACGTCGAGAGCTTCCAGACCAGCCACGGGATCTCCCCCAGCGGGGTGGTGGAAGCAGCCACCTGGCAGGCGCTGCTGACACTGCCGCCGGCGGCGGTCAGCTGGACCGGCGGCGGACCGAAGGGCTAGGCCGGCGCGGGCCTAGAACGTCTGAGGACGGGTTCGCTCGTCTGCCGCAAAGACGTCGGGCAGGAACGCGACGAAGTTGGAGTACACGAACAGCTCGCCGACGTCGCTGGGCTCGTGTCGGTGGAGTCCGTCGGGCAGCAGCGCCAGCACTTCGTAGCCGTGTTCGCGGAGCAGCCCGAATGCGGCTGCGAGCGTACTCCCGGCCGCCGCCCAGGGCGCGTTGTACTCGAACTGGGCCACGGCAACGCGGTGGTCCCGAAAAGCGCTTGCAGCACCTCGTAGGACGTGGAGGTCCATGCCCTCGGCATCGACCTTGAGCAGATCGACACGGTCGATCCCGAGACGATCGAGCTCCTCGTCGATCGTGACCACACGCACCGCGCGCGCTGTGGCGAGGTCCTGGCTGTGCGAGGCGATCAGCGACGATGTCTCGCCGGCGTTCGGCTCCTCGAAGAACTCCTGCTCGCCGGGCCGGTCGGAGACCGCCGCAGCGGTGATCTGGACCCGCGGGTCATCCGCGTACCGGCGCTGCAGCTCAGCGAGCGCGGATGCGCCGGGCTCGTAACAGAGCACCTTCTCGATGTCGGGCGCGATCGCGAGCACATGGCTCGTCCAATCGCCCCGATTGGCGCCCACGTCGAACACGACCTTCAGACGCGGCGCAAGCTCCCGCAGCAGCAGTGCCTCGCCGTTGTGCTCGGGGTCGATGGACGGCGCGAGGCGATGGGCGAGAACCTGGGTCGCGGCGTTGCGCAGCCACTGGGCGGCCCGCCGCGAGGCGGGACGTGCCGCGAGGCCGTCGTAGAGCCGGTCTTGGAACGTGGCGCGGTTCATCTCAGCTGGGCCGCCGTCGAGTAGCGGGCGATTCTAGGTGCAGCTGCAGGCACAGCGGGCCGACGCACACACGCCGGCCCGCACTCGAATTCGTCGCGGACGGCGGGAGAGCCTCCCGCCGCCGTGGTGCTCGTCCTCAGACGCGCTGGATCAGGGTGGCGGTGCCCAGGCCGCCGCCGCAGCACATCGTCACGAAGCCGATCTCCTTGTCGGAGCGCTCGAGCTCGTGCAGCAGGGTCGTGATCAGACGTGCTCCGGTCGAGCCGAGCGGGTGACCGAGCGCCATCGCCCCACCGTTCACGTTCACCCGGTCCATGTCGGGGTTCAGCTCACGGCGCCAGGCCGCAATCACCGGGGCGAAGGCCTCGTTGATCTCGATCAGGTCGATGTCGTCGATCTTCATCCCGTTGCGCTCCAGGATTTTGCGCGTCGCCGGGATCGGGCCCTCGAGCATTTTCACGGGGTCGCAGCCGACCGTCGTCTGGTCGGCGATGCGGGCGCGGGCCTTCAGTCCCAGGGCCTTGGCCTTGTCCGCCGACATCAGCAGAACGGCCGCCGCGCCATCGGAGATCTGGGAGGAGTTCCCGGCCGTGATCTTGCCGTCGGCCTTGAAGGCCGGCTTGAGCTGGGCGAGAGCCTCGAGGCTGGTTTCGGGACGGATGCCCTGGTCGGTCACGAGGGTGTCACCGTTGACCTCCATCGGCACGATCTCGCGCTCGAAGCGGCCCTCCTCGGTGGCCTGGTGGGCGAGGCGGTGGGAGCGCAGCGCGAGCTCGTCGAGCTCCGAGCGGGGGATCTCCCACTGGTCGGCGATCATCTCGGCGCCGAGCCCCTGGCCGATGATGTTGTGCTTGGCCATCAGCTCGGGGGTGAAGGCGTAGCCGAAGTCCTCCTGGGTCTTCATCCCGGCCGCGAACGGCAGGTGACCCATGTGCTCGACGCCCGAGCCGATCATCGCGTCGTGGACGCCGGCGGCGATCAGGGCGGCGGAGAAGTTGACGGCCTGCTGGGCCGAGCCGCACTGGCGGTCGACGGTGGTGCCGGGGGTCTCGATCGGGAGGCCCGCCTGCAGCCAGGCGTTGCGGGCGATGTTGAAGCCCTGCTCGCCGAACTGCTGGACGCAGCCGGCGATCACGTCCTCGACCTCGACGGGATCGACACCGGAGCGCTCGATGACCTCGGTGTAGGTCTTGGCCAGAAGCGCGTTGGGGTGCGTGTCCTTGTAGTAGCCCTTCTCCCTGTGCCCGCGGCCGATCGGCGTGCGGACGGCCTCGACGATTACGACCTCGCGGCCCTCTGATTGCCTCATGTCAGGAGTCTCCTCGGTGATTGCCAAGCGTGGATGGACGAGAGACCCGGCCCCGCTCCCGAGCGTCGCAGACGCGTCCTTTGAGAGAATGCCCGGACCCATCGGGTACTTTACCGCGCGGCCGCCGCTCGTTGACTGGCCAGTCAGCCAGGAAGAGTGGAATGGGCGGCCTCCAAGAAAGGGAGCATCTTCTGACTACAGGCCTCGCCATAGCAGGCAGCGGCGCGATCGCATGCGGACTCGCTGCCACGGCGGCCCACCACGGGCCGGTGCTGGTGCTCGCGCGCTCGGAGAGCTCCGCGGAACGCGCCCGCACGCGCGTGGAAAAGACCCTCACGCGACTGGGCGCCGAGATCGACCCCGAGCACGTGCAGGTGGTCACCCACCCGGGCGCGCTGGCGGAGGCGAGCTTCGTGGTGGAGGCGGTGGTGGAGGAGCTCGACGTCAAGGCCACCCTGCTGGGCGAACTTGACGAGGTCCTGGGATCCGGGGCGATCCTGGCGAGCACGACCTCCTCGCTGTCGGTGCAGGAACTGGCGCAGGCGAGCGGACGGCCGGACCGCTTCGTGGGCCTGCACGTGTTCAACCCCGTCACGAAGATGAAGCTGGTCGAGCTGGTGTTCCCGAGCGCCGCCAGCGCCGAGACCCGACGGCGGGCCCAGGAGCTGTGCGAGACCTTCGAGAAGGTGCCCGTCGAGGTGCCGGACATCCCCGGCTTCGTCGTCAACCGGCTGCTGTTCCCATACCTGTTCAGCGCCGTGCGGCTGATGGAAGAGACCTCGATGGCACCCGAGGACGTCGACACCTGCATGCGCCTCGGGGCGGGGCATCCGATGGGGCCCCTGGAGCTGCTGGACCTGATCGGGCTCGACGTGGCGCGGGCGATCGGGGAGACGATCGGTGCGGAGGTTCCCGAGCAGGTGCACGCGCTGATCGCCGAAGGGGCGCTCGGACGCAAGAGCGGGCGGGGCTTCTACGAGCCCGAGCGGGAAGCCGAGCGAACCGCCTGAAGCCGCTCCAGCGGGGCCTCCAGGAGCCCCATCGGCACCGTGGCGGCGGCGAAATCAAGAATTTATCCGGCGCCCAAGCCAGTTTTAGGCCCGCTTGAGCCGCCCGGAGATACTTGTTCCTGCGACCCTCGATAGTCGCAATCGCACACCCGCCTCCTCCCAGTGCGCATCGTCCGGCCCGCTCCCCCCCGCGGGCCGGACGTGTTTAACGGCCCGGTTTCGCCAGGGGTCGGACCCCTCAGCTCTCCTCGGGGACCTCGCGCGAGCGGGCGACGCGGCGTTCGCGGATGCGAACCGCCTCCACGCGGTTCTCGCGCACTGACTCGACCCGGATCGAGTAGCCGCCGGCGTTGACGGTGTCCCCGCGGCGGGGCAGGCGGCCGAGCTCGGCGAACACGAACCCGCCGACGGAGTTGTAGGCGTCGCTGTCGACGGGCAGATCGAGCCCGTAGTCGGCCAGGTCGGCGACCGCCACGTGGCCGCGGACGAACCAGTCGCCGTTGGCCAGGCGCCGGATCTCGCCGGTGCTCGGATCGGTCTCGTCGGTGATCTCGCCGACGATCTCCTCGACGATGTCCTCGACGCTCACGACGCCGACGACGCGCCCGTACTCGTCCACCACCACGGCCATCGAGGCCCGCTCGCGCTGCAGGTCCGCGAGCAGGTCGTCCAGGGGCTTGGTCTCGGGCACGATCAGGGCCGCGTGGACGATCCCCTCGAGCGACGCGTTGGAGCCCTTCTGCATGAACAGACGGGCCAGCTCGCTGACGTGGACGATGCCGCGAACGCGGTCGCGGTCTTCGTCTTCGGTCACCACCAGGCGGGTGTGGCCGCTGGAGATCGAGGCGCGCAGAGCGGTTTCGACGTCCTGGGAGATGTCGATCGTGACCACCGCGGGGATCGGCGTCATCACCTGGCGTGCCTCCTGCTCATGGAGGTGGAAGACCCCCCTCAGCATGCCGGCCTCGCCGGGGTCGATCTGACCCCCCGCGTGTGACTCGGCGATCAGCAGCTTCAGCTCCTCCGAGGAGCCCGCGTCGGCCTGCTGACGCATGTCGATGCCCAGCAGGCGCAGGATCCTGTCGGCCACCGCGGTGAGCGCGACGACAAAGGGATGGAACAGGACGCTGAACGCCTGCAGGGGACGGGCCACGCGGCGGGCGACGCTCTCGGCGCGGTCGATGGCGTAGAACTTCGGCACCATCTCGCCGCCGATCAGCTGCACGGTGGTGATGATCAGGAACGCCACCACCACCGAGATCGTGACGGCGATGCCGTTGCTGACGCTCGAGGGGAAGACTTCTTCGAGCAGCGACGCGAGCGCGGGCGCGCCGAGCGCACCGATCCCGATCGAGCAGACGGTGACGCCGATCTGCACGGCCGAGATGTACTCGTTGACGTTCCCCAGCTGCTCGAGGGCGAGCTTGGAGCCGCGGGCGTTCTCCTCCCGCAGCACTTCCAGGCGGGCGCGGCGTGAGCGCACGAGCGCGTACTCGGCGATCACGAAGAACGCGTTCAGGGCGATCAGCAGCGCCGTGACGACGAGCTTGAGCCCGTTCACAGGCCGGCAGCCATGCTCACCGTTGAGGCCACGCGGGGACCTGGGGCTCCGTCACCGGAGCCTCCTCGCCCGGGGCGGGGAGGCGAGCCGACGCTACTTCGAGGAGGATCTTCTTCTTCTTCGGTCATCGATCTCGTCGGCCCCGTAAACGTAGCAAGCCGGGTGGTGGGAGGCGGCCGCGGAGGGGCTCGCGTCCGGGCGCCGCTCAGCTGAGCCCGTCGATGCTGGCCGCGAGCGCGAAATCCGACCCGGTGAGGCCGCCCTCGGAGTGGGTGGAGAGAGTCAGGCGGACCTTGTTCCAGCCGTGGATGAGGATGTCCGGGTGGTGGTTGGCCCGCTCGGCCAGTTCCGCCACGCGGTCGACGAACGCGATCGCGGCGGCGAAGTCATCGAGCTTCCATTCGCGCTCGATGGCGCCCCCGGAGGTGCTCCACCCCTCGAGGTCGCCCAGGCGGGCCTGGATCTCGGCGTCGCTCAGGACCGCCACGCGAGGAAGGTTAGCTTCGCCGGCTACGCCGCGTACAGTCGGTGCATGAGGATCGCGAGCCTCGTGCCTCACGCCACCGAGCTGCTCTTCGCGCTCGGCGCCGGAGGTGACGTGCTCGGGGTCACCCACGAGTGTGACCATCCGCCCGAGGTGCTCCAGCTCGAGCACCTCACGCGGGATGTGCTGCCGCCGGGCCTCAATGCCCACGAGATCGACGCCGCCGTGCGCGAGCGGACGCTGAACGGCGAAGCCATCTACGAGCTCGACCGGGCGGCGCTCAGGAAGCTCGACCCGGAGCTGATCGTGACCCAGGCGCTGTGCCCGGTGTGCGCGGTCTCCTACGAGCAGGTGCAGGAGATCGCCGGGGAGCTCCCCTCCAACCCGGAGGTGGTCGCGCTGGACCCCAAGACGCTGGGCGAGACCCTGGGCGATGTGCGCACGCTCGGGCAGGCGACCCGGCGCGAATGGGCCGCCGAGGAGCTGCTCCTCACTGCGACCGCCCGCATCGACGCGATCCGCAAGGCGGTGGACGGAAGCCCGCGACCCCGGGTCCTGGCCGTGGAGTGGCTCGACCCGGTGTTCGTGGCCGGCCATTGGACCCCCCAGCTGATCGAGCTGGCCGGGGGCGAGGACGTGGTGGGCTTCGCCGGGGAGCCCAGCCAGGAGCTCGACTGGGAGGCCCTGCGGGGAGCGCAGGCCGAGGTCGTGGTGGTGATGCCGTGCGGCTACGACGCCCCCCGGGCGCACGCCGAGGCGCTCGCGTTCGGCGAGCAGCTGGCCGGCCTGGAGGCGGGGCGTGTGACCGCGGTGGACGCATCGGCCTACTTCTCCAGGCCCGGACCGCGGCTGATCGACGGGCTGGAGCTGCTGGCCCACATCCTGCACCCGCAGAGGGTGCCCTCGCCTCCGCAGGGCGCTCAGGCGCTGGAGGTGGAGCTCACGGTTCCTGGTTGAGCTGCGTCACGGCGGGCGCGGCCACGGTTTGGACCTTGCTCGACTGGGCCGTGGCGATCGAGCCCGCGAACGCCGCCACGCCGATCGCGGCCGCGCCGAGGAGACCCAGCACGCGGTGTCGGCTGCACGTCCCCGAGGCGCAGAACCGCGGCGCACACCGCGCCTCCGATGAGGCCGCCGATATGTCCTCCCCATGAGATGTCGGGGACGCTGAAGCTGATGATCAGGTTGAGCACGATCAGCCCCCCCACACCGGTCTGGAAGATCGGGATCTGACGGGCGCGCAGCTCGACCGCAGCGGCACCCATGAGGCCGAAGATGGCGCCCGAGGCCCCCACGGTCGGGACGTGGGGGGACACGAGCAGCGCGCCGAACGAGCCGCACAACAGCGAAACGCCGTACACGAGCGCAAAGCGGGCGCGCCCGAGGGCGGGCTCGAGCATGACGCCGAGGTAGTAGAGGACCCACATGTTGAACCCGATGTGAAGCAGGTTCGCGTGGAGAAAGCCGGAGCTGACGATGCGCCACCACTCGCCGTAGGCGACCCCCAGTTCCGGCACCCGCGGGAGGCTGCCGAACAGCGATCCTTTTTCGTACAGGCTCCCGCTCGGAGATCCGGAGATGCTGAGCGCGCCACCACCCTCGGCCAGGAACACGATCACGTTGATCGCGATCAGGGCGTAGGTGACGACCGGGCCGCTGGGGGTCTCGCGCAGGCGCACCACTTTGGTGCGCTGTGAGGCGCACTCCGGGCAGCGCATCCCCACCGGGGTGGTCGTCATGCAGTCCGGGCAGATCGGGCGTCCGCAGTTCGAGCAGGAGACGCCCGTCTCGCGTGAGGGGTGGCGATAGCAGGTGGCCATGGGGGTGGCAGGCAAGCCTAGCTGTGCCCCACCGGCGCCTCGGCCGGCTCTCCCCGGCCGCGCTTCAGGTGCGGCGGGCGAGGAGTCGTCGTGTCTGCTCGGACAGGTCGCGCAGCGAGCGCTCGGCGGCCGAGCGGGCGGAGTTGAGGTCGGGCGTGTTCTCCTTGGCGCGCCGGCGGGCGCGCAGCAGCACCAGGCCGGTGGCGGCCGCGCCGCCCACCACCACCGCCGCGGCGGGACGCACCCAGTTGCGGGGATCGCGCATCGCTCCCAGCTCCCAGGCCTCGAGCTCGTCGGCGGCCATCTCGGTGATGCTCGTGAGCGTCTCCTCCAGGCGCAGCGCGAGCGCGTCCGGTGGCTCCACCGGCGCGAGGGCTTCGCGGAGCAGGCTCTCGAAGTTCGAGGCGGGGTCAGTCACGCGACCCTCCGTTGCTGGTGGCCTCGGGCGGCGAGGAGCTGCCGTCCGGGACGACCGGGTCGGAGACGATCTCCTCCAGCTGTTTGATGGCGCGATGGATGAGGACCTTGGTGGCGCCGTCGGTGCGTCCCAGCGCCCGCGCGATCTCGCGGTTGTCCATGCCGAGGGCGAAGCGCATGATCAACGCCTCGCGACGATCGTCGGGAAGCATCCGGACTCCGTCGAGCACACGGCTGAGCTCCTCGCGACCCTCCACCAGCTGCTCGGTCGTGTGCAATGCCGTCAGCTCTGTGGTCTCGTCGATCGGGGAGGCCGGCCGCCGGGAGCGGTCCCGGTAGAGGTTGGCGGCGAGGTTGTGGGCGATGCGGATCAGCCACGGGCGCAGAGGTCGGCCGTGGGACTCGCGTTGTGCGCGCTCGAAGTGGCGATAGGCCTGCAGGAAGGTCTGCTCGGTGAGGTCCTCGGCGTCGTGGTGGTCGCCGACGCGGTAGTAGGCATAGCTGTAGACATCGCGCAGGTGGGCTCGGTACAGCTCGGCGAACTCGGCGTCGAGCTGCGCCTTCGTCTTGGGGCTGTCGCGGTCGGCCACTCATGCCACCCTACCCCTGAAGCAGCAGCCGATCAGGCGGCGCGGGAGACCTCACGCCCCGGCAGAGGACTCACATTCGCCGGCTCCGGCGCCTGCTCGCCGCCGAGCCACTCCCATTGCAGTGTCACGCACGCCCACACGCGCGCGGTGACGCTCGCGGCAAGCGCCGGAGAGCACTCGCGCGTGGTGGGAAACAGCAGCGGGCGCCCGACGCGCAGGCGCACCTTGCGGGGGCGGATGCGCCAGCCGCGACGGACCTCCTCGGTGCCGTGCACGGCGACCGGGGCCACGGGGGCGCCGGTTTCGAGGGCCAGGCGGCCGATGCCCCGATGGGGTGACTCGAGGGGTCCCTTGCGGATCCTCGTGCCCTCCGGGAACACGACCACGCAGTCGCCTCGTTCGAGGATCGCGCGGGCGGTCCTCATGGCGTCGCCGTCGCCGGTTCCGCGATCCACGGGAAAGGCTCCCAGCGCGTTCAGCACCCACGCCTGCCAGCGCCTCTCGAACAGCTCGCGCTTGGCCATGTAGTAGACGGGACGGCGCACGAGGCTGCCGATCACGAAGGGGTCCAGGAAGGAGCGATGATTGGCGGCCAGCAGCAGCGGTCCGCTCGCGGGCAGGTGCTCACGGCCGATCCGCTGGAGGCGGAAGTAGATCAGGAAGAAGGGCAGGAACAGCGCCCTGATGATCCTGTACACGAACGGGTTGACGCCGTTCTGGAGGGAGCGCTCGCGGAACGCTTCGAGATCGACCTCGGCCACGGCCGGTGCACAGGCGGCGGCCCGATCCGCCGCCACGGCCGGCGGCGCTGTCCTCAGATCGCGGGTGAGCTCACTCTCCACACACGAAATACACCGCGGCGCGGGCGCGCGTTACAGGTGCCCGGACGAGAGGCTCAGCCGAACAGCGAAGCGACGAGCCCGACCGGGCTGGCTTCGTCGCTGAGAAGCTGGATGGCGACCACCGCACCCGCGGCCCCGAAGCCGTTGCGCACGGCGTGGACGGCCGCCTGGATGCGGTTGCGCAGCTTCAGCTTCGTGAGGATGCTGGCCACGTGGTTCTTGACGGTGTTCTCGCTGAGGGCGAAGACCACGCCGATTTCGCGGTTGCTCTCGCCGGTCGGGAGGCGACGGAAGATTTCGAGCTCCCGTTTGGTCAGGACCGTGCCGATCGCATCGGCCTCGTCCGGATCCTGTTCCAGGGAGCCGTTTGCGGCGGCGCGGCCGGCGAGGCCCTCGAGCAGCTCGGGCGCGACCACCGACTCGCCCGCGGCGCAGGCGCGGACGCCGGTGGCGATCGCTTCGCGCCTTGAGCTCTTCAGCAAGAAGCCGCGGGCGCCGGCCGCGATGGCGTCGGACACCAGGGCCCGGTAGGGGCTCGAGGTGAGCACGACGACCTGGGTCGACGGCACCAGCTGGGCGAGCCGCTCGACCCAGTCCAGATGTACGGCGCCCCCGAACACGGGATCGATGACCAGAACCGTGGGCGCCTGGCGGCGAAGGACGTCGAGCACCTCTCGTGGGTTCCTACCCTCGCCCACCACCTGCATGCCGCCGGCAACCAGGGTCTGCTTGAGAGCGCCCCGGGTGAGGTCGTGCTCATCGATCAGAACGACCGAATTTGGCTTGGCGACGCGAACGCGTGAGGGGACCTGGGATCCCTTTGTGAGAGTACTCATGTGATCATTCGTAACCATATCGCCCGGAGGGTCTGACCGGGCCGATCGAGCCCCGCTGCTGTATTGATACCGGGCCTCTCGGGCCCCCGGTATAGGGTCAGGCCCCTATTTGTCCTCGCAGCCGCCCGGGGACGATTTTGGGGACCCCGGTGTTTCTCGGCCGACGTCCGGCCACACGTGGGAGCAGACTGCCCGGCCGCGGCCGTGGACCTGTGGCCAAGCCAAAGGACGACCTCTCGACGGGGATGCGCGGCGCCGCCCCCGGCCGGCGCACCGACGGCGCCGGGTTAAGCTTTGCCCGACGCCGGAGTAGCTCAGCTGGTAGAGCGCCTGTCTTGTAAACAGGGGGTCACGGGTTCGAGTCCCGTCTCCGGCTTGGGCGAAGTGCCTGCAAGGTCGACTGTCTCTTCGGTGTGCCTCACGAGTAGTTACAAGTCTGGGCACGTATTGGGCACGTAGACGGCCCCGCGGAATCTCCCATGCTCGATCTGTCCGCGCGCTTCTGCTCCGGCTAGGACCGTAACTTCAGCGAATCGAGCGCTTGCGCGCACCATTGCTTCATCGACTCGCGGTTGGCCGCGTTGGATCGGCACTCGACCAACCAGGTCTTCCCTGCCGCGGAGAACCCGTGCATCGTCGCTAGAAGGCCGGGGCGCCCCGCCACGCGCGTCGTCACTGCAACCATTGGCATTCCGGAATGGTTCTCGCGTGCCATGCTGAGAACGTTCGCGCCCAATGCTTCGCGCGCTTGAGCCTCGAGCGCGTCCAGGGACATGGGCGTATCGCCGTTCAGGTGAACCGCTATGTAGGAGTCCTCGCCGGGAATGCCGACGACCGCGACCGAGTGCGCCGCTCTCACGCTGGCATCGGTCGCTTCCTGGAAGGACACCGGGTAGCGAAACGTGAATGGCACGGCCGCAACGTCCAGCTTGTTCGCTCCCACCGCGACCTGCCCTCTGTTGTTGACTGATACCGAGCCTCCACACCCCGAGACGAGGAGAACCGTCGCGAACCCCGCCAGTCGTCGCAGATCTCGCATACAACGATGATCGGCCGATACGACCGCTGCCATGACCGGACGACCCACGCGTTGCACTTCGGACTAATACGTACACCCGAGTGGCCTGGCGGGAACTGTTGCCGAGAAGCAGACGCCAGTTTGCTGGCTTGGTCGTTCAGGTGCGCTCGTGGCGGCCGAAGTATCCAGCTGAGGGACCGAGGCGCCGGGTACTGTCGAGGCCGGCTGCGGCCGCACGCTGTGAGGCTGCTTTCGGGCTGACCCAGTGTGGGTCACCGAAGAGCTCGCCGTTGACGATACGGCCGGTGGGCTTGAGCACGCGGACCATCTCACTCCAGGCGGCGTCCTGGTCGGGTATCTCTCCGAGGGTCGTGACGAGCACGATCGCGTCGAACGTTCCGTCGGGATAGGGCAGGCGCTGCGCATCGGCGCAGGTCGGCGTGATGCTCCCGAGGCCCCGCTCGCGGGCGCGGCGCATCGTGTCGTCGAGCATCTCCTGCTGAATATCGAGAATGTCGAGCTGGCCGTCCGGCCCGATCCATTCTGCTAGCGCCAGTGTGTAGTAGCCGGTGCCGGGGCCGATCTCGAGGAGCCGCTCGCCGAGCTGTGGTTCGAGGATCTCGCGCAGCCGCGCGCGGGTGATAAGCGGGTGAGGGGGCTCGAGCCAGAACCGCTGCGAGTAAGGGCACGCCGACGGATGCCGACGCCACCAGAGCATTACGCCTAGCAAAGCTGTGCCGAGCAGGCCGGCGAAGCGAACCGGGCGACGGAGCCGTGGACTACAGACGGACATCGATCGTAAGGCTAGTCCCACGCCAGCCGCGGTGAATCCGTGGCCGCCACCGGTCGGGTACGGGTATCCCACGACCACGCTGCGCTGATGCCGATCGACTTCGGGGCCGAGGGACTGCTCGAGGACCTGCACGATCCGCGCGAGCGCGCCGAGCGCATCGCCCTGTTGCAGCACCTTCTGCATAGGGGAGCGCCGCTGGAGGAGTTCGCCGGCACGGAGCGCCTCAAGGGAATCCCCCAGCCGGTAGAACTCTGGCGGCTCGAAGTCACGCCAGCGGCGTGAGCGTCGTCGCGTCCTACGCCCGCTTACCTGACTGGGGGAAGACCCCCGCGCGGGCCAGGTCGAGTCCGACGGCGAGGATCAACGTCGCCGCCCAGGCGTTTACCGGGTCGAGGATCAGCGCTTCCTGACCGGCGATGAACCAGATCAGAAGCCACAACAAGGTCATTGCCGCGGCGGCTAATTGACGCCGGGTGCTGTATCGCTTCGCGGATTCTGATTTACGGCAGTCATCGCATATCAGTATGCGCCCCTCGACGGACGTAAGTGCACACGGGCCGGCCTCCGTGTGGGCGGAGGGCCGGCCGCTGCTTCCCAGTTGATGACTGCCGCGAAGGCGCGAAGGTAAAGGCGGGCGGGCGAGTCCCGATCAGCCCGACGACCTGCGAGGCGTCCGCCGAGGAGTCGGGCGTTTGGCTGGCCCTTTGGATGTGTCGGGAGTTGACCGCTCGTGCGTAGGCACCTTGGTGCCGTCGGCCCGCGTGTAGCCGCGGACCCAAACGATCTTCTTGCCCTTCGCCGTCTCTGCCATGCGTGTCCTCCTCTCGGGGTTTCCGAACATCGCTTACTTGGACTGCCCAACCTTACGCCCTTGATCTAGGCAGCCGTTCACCGAGGCTCTCAGAAAAGCCCCGCCACGGCTGACTTTCCACGAAGTAGGACACCTGCGAGAAAGCGTCGGGGCCGGGAGTGTGAGCAAGAGTGTGAACGCGGTAACCCTGCTCACGGCCTCCGCGCTTTCCGGATTTCCCACTCCAGACGCGCGTAGCCGAGCACCGGAATCAGTAAGAGCAGGCACCACCACATTGATCCCCCCAGCAGCACCACGAGCACGACCACCCCAAGGACAGTCAGGGGAAAGCTGCGCACGTAGTAACCGCGAAACCAGCGCAGTCGGTCCAGCCTCGTCGCATCTCGTCCGGGGTTTAGGCCCGTAGAAGCGAGCGAACCACCGAGGCTCGTCCATTGCCCCCAGAGTAGTTGCAGGCTCGCCCCTAAGCGGGAACGCGCCCAGCCGAGCTAGCGGCGGCGCAGGTAGATACCCGTCCCGGCGTTTGGTGCTAGCTGGGGCCGGGGCGCCCTTGTAAACAGGGGCTCACGGGTTCGAGTCCCGTCTCCGGCTCTCACAAGGGGCCCGCAATGCCCGGCCCACGACCCTATTTCGGCGGTGCGGGTGGCGCGAAGTACAGCTCCATCGGTTCTTTGTATTCGAACGTCATCGGTTGCGCTTCGGTGAAGGTCGCGGTCGACGATCTGCCGGTCTCGTCTCTGACTTGGACGTTCTCTTCGCCCGAGCCCTGCCCGAATTTCGCTTCGCTCTTCGTGAGCATCACATTCACGTCTGAGCTGCCCACCCGGCCCGCGACGCTCCCGGTCAATTCGAACCTTCGTCCCGAGCCTTCGCATTCGAATGTCATGATCGGCTTGCCTACCATCACGGCCACAGCATGACCGTCGCTGTCCTCGAGATCATAGGCTTCGACTTTGCTGGTGACGATCTGTCCGTGGACTTCGCCACTCGCACACATGGTGCTCCCCGTGCTCCCCAGTTTGCAGCCCGAGTAGGTGATCACCTCGCTCGCCCTGTCTTTTTCCAGCAGTTCGCCCGCCAAGATGCTGCTCGTGCAAGTCAGGCTGACAGTTTTCCCGCTCAGCGTCGGGTCCGCTGCTTCCACCGTGATGCCTTTACCGCTTCCCTCGAATTCGGTCACGCCCTGTTCGTACTTCCCTTTGTACTTCTTGACTTTGCCCTTTTTTTCGTGTAGCCTTTCTTTGCCGCATTCGTTGTCGCCGAAATGGCCCTTCTTCATCCCGTAGCACGACGGTGCGGGATACCATTCCAACGTTCCCTTGGCGTTTTTCTTGTCGCTTTCCTTAAGTGTCGTGCACGTCCCGATCGCTGTAGATGCCCTTCTTCACGGCACGACACTGCCCGAATCTCCTGCTTGCCCGCCGGGCCGCCCACGTGGCGCGGGTCGGATAGCTGAGCGATGCTCGGCGTCGTGCTTTCCGTCGCCGTCACGGTGATACACGGTTCGGGCGAGGCGGTGTACACCGCCGTCGGCGCCGATATCGGTTCCCAGCCGGTGGCGGGGTTTTCCCACCACAGCGCCGTGGCGCCTTCGAGTTCGCAATCCTTGTATTCGATCCTTTTGAAGCTCGCGGACGCGCTGTGGTACACCTGGAAGTAGGAACCGCTGCCACTTACCAGGGCGGGCCCGCCGATGTTCGGGCCGTAGCGGCCGATCGTGATCTTTCCGGTCCCGCCGGTTGCGTTCCACCGAGAGTTCCCCGTCTTCCGCTTTGGCCGGGATCGTGGCGTTGGTGGTTTCACCCGTCGAGCTCGTCAACAACAGGGTGAATTCGCGATCGTTCCCACCGTCGTGCCGGCCGCGGTGGTGGCGGTGATGCGGAAATGGTAGATGCCGTTTGTGACGAGTCCGGAAAGGGCCGCGGTGACTTTCACTTTGCTCGAACCGGGCGTCGGCGAACAGGGCGCGGTCGAGCCGTACGAGGTCGTCTGCCCGTATTCGAAGGTGCAGCTCGTGACTTCTTCGCCCTCGGGATCAACGGTCCCGTGGAGCACGGCGGTTTCGGCGGCCACTTCTTCGGCCGCGCCCGTTTCAACGTTGGGAGGTTCCGCGAGCGAGACGTCGAGCACTTCTATCGGCACTTCGCTCCAAGGACTGCCTGTCCCGAGATCCCCTTCCGAGTTCAAACCCCAGCACTCGACATGGCCGCCCGACAGCACCGCGCAGGTGTGGCGTTCCCCGGCCGTCACCTGGAGCGCGTTTGTGAGGTGCGTGACCTGCACGGGCACATCGCTGCTCGCGTAACTGCCGGAGCCGAGCTGGCCCCAACCGTTCCATCCCCAGCATTCAACGTGTCCGCCCGTCAGCAGGGCGCACGAGATTTCTTCGCCCGCGGCGACCTGCGTCGCGGTGGTGATCCCCTGCACTTCAACCGGCGTGTCTGAGCTTTCATTGGTGCCGTCGCCGAGCTCCCCGTTCCCCCCCCAGCCCCAGCACTCGACGTGACCCGTGGACAGCAGGGCGCACGTGTGCCATGCGCCGGCCTCGACCTGCGTGGCGTTCCCGACACCCTGGACTTCGACCGGGACCAAGCTGTCTTCTTCTTTGCCGTTTCCGAGCTGCCCTTCTTCGCCGTTACCCCAGCACTCCACGTGGCCGTTCGAGAGCACCGCGCAGCTGTGGTACTGGCCTGCCGAGACCTGGGTCGCGTTCGTGAGGCCCAGTACTTCCACCGGCACGTCACTGCTTTCTTCGCTGCCGTTGCCGAGCGCGCCTTCTGCGCCGTAGCCCCAACACTCGACGTGGCCGTTCGACAAGGCTGCGCACGTGTGGTACCCGCCGGACGAGACCTGTGCGGCGCCGGTCAGGCCCTGTACTTCCACCGGCACGTCACTGTTTTCTTCGCTGCCGTTCCCCAGCTCTCCGTCACGTCCATAGCCCCAGCAGTCCACGTGGCCACCCGAAAGTGCCGCGCACGCGTGGTACCAGCCGGCCGAGATCTGGGTGATCCCGCTCAGCCCCTGGACTTCGACGGGCGTGAAGCTGGTTTCGGTGCTGCCGTCGCCTAGCTGACCCTCGGCCCCGTAGCCCCAGCAGTCGGCATGCCCGACTTCGAGCACAACGCAGGTGCTGTAGTTGCCGGCCGACGCCTGCACGGCGGTGGTGAGACCGCGCACTTCGACCGGCCTGTACGCGTATTCGGCCGTCCCGTCCCCGAGCTGGCCGTATTGGTTCCATCCCCAGCATTCGAGGTGATTGGTGGTGCGCAGGGCGCACGAGGCTTCGCCCCCCGCTGTCACCTGCACACCGTCCGAGAGACCTTTCACTTCCACCGGCGTGTAGGACGAGGTGTGTTCACCGTCACCGAGCGTGTTATGCGCGCTGTATCCCCAGCATTCGAGATGACCGGAGACCAGGAGCGCACACGCGTGGTCGGAACCGGCTGCGACCTGAATCGCGCTGCTGAGCCCCTGCACCTGAACCGGCGTGTCGCTGTTGGTGGCGTTGCCGTCGCCGAGCTCACCATTTCCGCCATAGCCCCAGCAGTCGACGTGGCCGCTGGAAAGCACAGCACAGGCGTCGTCGCGACCGGTCGCGACCTGGTTGGCGCTGTTGAGAGTCTGCACTTCCACGGGCGTGTCGTGGCTTACTTCGTGGCCGTCGCCGAGCTCACCGTTTCCGCCATAGCCCCAGCAGTCGACGTGGCCGTTTGAGAGCACCGCGCACGTGTGGTAGCCCCCTGCCGCGACCTGGATGGCGCTGTTGATGCCCTGCACTTCCACCGGGACGTTGCTCGAGCTTTCGGAGCCGTCGCCGAGCTCGCCGTACGACCCGGCGCCCCAGCACTCGATGTGGCCGCCGGAGAGCAGCGCACACGTGTGATTGACCCCGGCTGAGACCTGGGTGGCGCCCGAGAGACCCTGCACTTCGACCGGGAGGGCGCTGCCTTCGTAGGCGCCGTTGCCCAGCTCACCGCTGGCGCCTGAGCCCCAGCAGTCGATGTGGCCACTGGAGAGCAGCGCGCAGGTGTGTTCGCCACCGGCCGAGACCTGGGTGGCGCCGCTGAGACCGAGGACTTCGGTCGCCGTGTAGCTGTCTTCGAGGGTGCCGTCGCCGAGCTGACCGGATTCGTTCTGCCCCCAGCACTTGACGTGGCCGGTGGCGAGCGCGGCACAGGCGTGGGATTCGCCGGCGGAGATGCTGTGGCCATTCGCAGCGGCCGTTGCGGGCACGCCCACGCACACGCACGCGACGGCGGCCGAGATCACGCATGCAAGGCGCCTGCGCCTGCTCCTCAAACCAAGCTTTGCGACATCCCCTGGCTCACGCACAACGCCCCCTTTTGTCCAAGTTGCAAGCTCGACTGCCGCATCGGCTGAGCGCTGCCCCCGGCGACATCGAGGAACTGGCCTCGAGACTTTACAGAATCTCGATGGTGGTGGACTGCTGGGTCCGCCACTGGCCCGTGACCCACGTGTGCCGGTCAGCTGGTGCGATCGAGTGCGGGCGATCGCGTGGTACATTCCGGGCGGTAGTCGAAAGGGGGATGCGCTCCGGGAGCGCTGTCACCGGAGGCGCGGGGGCAGGTGAGACGATTGGTCGCGGCGATGCGCCAGCCGGCGGTGCGGACGGTGCTCCGTGCCGGCATCTTCTGTGCGCTTTTTGCCTCGATCGCAGCGGGAGCTGCCCGCGCGGAGGCGCAGTCCCCCTCGAGGTCGGCCGTCTCGTCCGCTTCGGGCTACTCGGTTCGCCCCGCGTGTTCATCAGCATCGGGCGGCGCGCGATGCCTGGCCCTCGAACTGATCCCCGAGACGGCGGCCGCCGGGGCGCGGGCAAGGGGTGCCGCGCCGCGGTCAGCGGGCGATCGGAGCCGAGCGGCAGAAGGCTGCGCCGAACACCCGGCGAGAGAAGGGTGCCGCGGCCTGCGTCCTGAAGACCTCCACGGCGCCTACTCGCTGCCCCTGGTGGCTCCGACGCTCGCAGACGATCGCGATCGTCGATTCCTTCGACGACCCGACCGCCGAAAAGGACCTCAAGGTCTACGACGAAGAATTCGGCCTGCCGCCGTGCACCAAAAAGAACGGCTGCTTGAAGAAGATCAACCAGGAAGGCAAGCGCAAGCCACCGAAGGTGGACCACGGCTGGGCCGAGGAGATCGCGATGGATGTCGAGATGGCACACGCGATCTGCCAGAACTGTCACATCCTGCTGGTGGAGGCGGCCTCCGCGGAAGGCACGCAAGGCATGGAAGATCTCGAAGCTGCCGAGAACGAGGCTGCAGCCAGCGGGGCGAGCGAGATTTCGAACTCCTGGACGGCCGAAGAGCCGGCCACCGACAGTGCCGCGTTCGATCACCCCGGCATCGTGATCACGGCGGGAGCCGGCGACGAAGGCTACCTCAACTGGGTGCCCGGCTCGCCCGAAGCGGGCCTGGTGGGATATCCGGCTTCCTCACCACATGTGGTCGCAGTCGGTGGGACGCGCCTGCACGCCGCGTCGGGCTCCTGGGAAAGCGAGAGCGTCTGGAACGGCGATGGGATAGAAACCGTCTGGGGGGCAACCGGGGGCGGCTGCAGTGAACATTTCCCCGCCCCGTCACTGGCAGCGGGAACTTCCCGACTGGGGCGGAGTGGGGTGCGGCTCGTTGCGGGCCAGCGCCGACATCGCCGCCGATGCCGATCCATGGACCGGGGCCGCCATCTACGACTCGACCCCCAACGAACGCGGCACGACCGGATGGCAGAAGCTGGGCGGCACGAGCCTCGCCACCCCCGTGATCGCCGCAGCGTTCGCGCTGGCGGGCGGCGCCGGCGGCGTCGAATACCCGGCCCGCACGCTGTATGAAAACGCGCTCCGCTCACCGACCTCGATGCACGACCTCGAGTCCGGGTCGAACGGAGCCTGCACCAAGCTTCTCGAATTCGAACAGCTGACTGGGTGCTCCGTCGCCGAACTGGGAGCCTCGTGCTCGCAGCAGGCCGTCTGCGTCGCCGGCACGGGCTATGACGGACCTTCGGGGCTCGGGACGCCGGACGGCCTGCAGGCCTTTCGGCCCGTACCGCCGCAAGAAACCCCAGCTGACCGAATTCACCTCCCATGCTCCGACGTCCGCTGCCGTTGGGGGACCCGCATACGCACCGACCGCGACGGCCTCCTCGGGGCTTGCTGTCGCGCTCTCCACCGCGACGCCGTCGGTCTGCTCGTTCGCGGCCTCGACAGTGGAGTTCGTCGGCGTGGGCACGTGCACGATCACCGCCGATCAGCCGGGCGACGGCGAATACGAACCGGCAGCCCGGGTCGAACAGTCATTCACGGTCGCCAAGGGCGCCCAGACCATCGTGATCACGTCGACGCCCCCGAACCACGCCATCGTCGCTGGCCCCCCCTACTCCGTCTCGGCGGAATCCTCGTCACAGCTGCCGGTCTCGCTCACCTCGACAACACCAGAGGTCTGTTCTGTCGAAGGGCCGACGGTCGATTTCCTACAGGCGGGCACCTGCACGATCGAAGCGACTCAGCCCGGCAGCTCCGATTATCAAGCGGCGCCGCCCGCGCGTCAGACCTTCGCGGTGGAAGACGCGGCACCGCCCGTCACCTCCGGCCCCGGAAGCTCTGGGAGCGGAAAGCACCGGGAACTCTGGGACTGCGTCGTTCACCTCCACGAACCCGCTCGTTTCACCGCTCGGGAGCTTCAGCATGGCCGCTCCGGCGAGGCTGAACCATCGCACTGGATCGATCAGCTTCTCGTTCGTGCTGACGTCGCCCGGCACGCTCAGCTGGCTTTTGACCTTCCCGAACGGCAGCTTCGGCGCCATCCAGAGCACGACGCAGAAATGCCCCAAGAACGAGCGCGTGCTCCATCGACGCTGCCGGTCACGACTCGCGACCTTCGCGACAGGAACCCTCGCCGTCGCAAAGGCCGGTGCCGCCGCCATCACCGCCCGCCCCGGCGCCCTCGCGACCGATGCGCTGCGCATCGCGTCGCGTCGGCACCGAGGCCTGCAGGTGGCGGCGACGATCACCTTCGCACCCGTGGGCTCGCGGCGCGGCTCGTCCAAGTCGCTCAAGGTGCTGGATCGAGTCACACTCGCTCCGAGCCATACCCATGGCTAGCGGTTCCGGCTCCGCGATCGCCACGTTCGTGGCGGCCACGCTCGCGCTTCACCCACCCTCGCCCGCGGCGGCGATTGCCTCCGCGTGCGTGAGGTAGGCGCGCAGGCGCCAGACCCTGCCGTCCCGCAGCTCCCAGACGGCGCCCACCGGGGACTCGACCGGCACTTCACCCCCGCGGCCGTAGCCGCGCAGGCGGCCGAGCACGAGTACCGCATCCCCGAGGTCACGGTACTCGTCGGCGAGGAAGTGAAACTCGCTCCACGCTCCACGCAGGCGCTCGAAGTAGGTTCTCACGCCGTCGGGTCCCCGGAACACCTCACCCTCGACGGCGGCGAGGCCAACCTTCCATTCGAAGTCGGGGGTGATCAGCTCCGAGAAGGCCTCCGCGTCTTTGCGGCTGAAGGCATCGATCGCACGCTCCACGACCTCGACGTCCTGTGGCGACACCGTCTAGGTCCCCCGGCCGGTCATCGGATCACAGCGGCACCCGTGCGCCGATCGAGATCGTGCGGTCGGAGGGGAGCCGGAAGTAGTCAGCGGAGTTGGCGGCGTTGCGCGCCAGCCCGACGAAGATCTTCTTGCGCCAGCGGGCCATCCCCGGGTCGTCCGAGGGCGCGATCGTGGTGGCCGAGAGGAAGTACGTGGCGTGGGCCACGTCGCCGTCGATCAGCCCCCGCTCGGCCGCGTAGATGCAGCGTTGCGGGCACATCCGGCTCGTCCAGAAAACCGAAGCGCAGGGACAGATATGCGATGTCGGCGGCCAGGTCGAGCGGCTCTCCGGTGGCGCCGCTGAACATGATCCTGGTTCCCGTGCTGACCCGCCGCATGGGCGGTATGTGCGGAATCCTCACGGTCTCGACGGCGACGATGATCACAAAGTCCTGCAGCACCCGGTTGCGTTCGACGTTGGCGCGCAGGGCGAACGGCGTGGTGTGCAGGTTGGGGTTCATGAACACGCCCACCCCGGGCACCCTCTGCACGCGGAGCTCCTGCGCACCCAGGCCCTCCACGAAGTCGGGCAACGACCCTTCCAGCCGGCGGCGGTTTCCGGTCACGATCTCTCGTCCCCGGTGCCACGTGGTCATCAACGCGAACAGGACCGCGGCCACGATCAAGGGCAGCCAGCCGCCGTGCACGACCTTGGTCAAGTTGGCCGAGAAGAACGCGACCTCGATCGTCAGGAACACCGATCCGCCGAGCACCACCCAGCGGCGGGACTTGTGCCACAGCAGTCTCGCGACCGCCAGGAACAGGATCGTGCTGAGGATGAAGGTACCCGTGACCGCCACCCCGTAGGCGGACGCGAGCCCGGTGGAAGAGCCGAAGCCGATCGTGATCACCATCACCGCCACGAACAGCAGCGCGTTGATCGCCGGCGTGTAGATCTGGCCGATGTGCTCCGCGGAGGTGTGGCGGATCGTCAGACGCGGCAGGAACCCGATCTGGATCGCCTGCTGGGTGACGCTGTACGCCCCCGAGATCACCGCCTGCGACGCGATCACGGTGGCAAACGTCGCCAGGAACACGACCGGTACCTGGGCCCACCCCGGCACGAGCAGGAAGAACGGGTTTACGACCGCGCCGGGCGAGCGCAGGATCAGCGCGCCCTGGGCCATGTAGTTGATCGTCAGGGCCGGGAACACGAGGAAGAACCACGCCCGCCGGATCGGGGAGCGTCCGAAGTGCCCCATGTCGGCATACAGCGCCTCCGCTCCGGTGACGGCCAGCACGACCCCCGCCAGAGCCACGAACGCGACCGCGCCGTGGTTGATGAAGAACTCGGCCGCATAGGTGGGCGAGAGGGCGCGCAGGATCTCCGGGCGACGGGCGATCTCCGGGATGCCGATCACCACCAGCACGGTGAACCACACGGCCATCACCGGGCCGAACAGCTTGCCCACCACGCCCGTCCCGAAGCGCTGGATCGCGAACAGCGCGACCAGCACGGCGATCGCGATCGGCAGCACCAGCGAGGCCAGGCTCGGGACCGCCACCTTCAGGCCTTCCACGGCCGACAGCACGGAGATCGCGGGGGTGATCATGCTGTCCCCGAAGAACAGCGCCGCGCCGAGGACCCCGAGCGTGACGAGGCCGACGGTCAGCCCGGCGCGTTTCGCCTTCGCCCCCTGCAGCAGGCCCACCAGCGACATGATCCCGCCCTCGCCCTTGTCGTCGGCGCGCATGATGAAGGTCACGTAGCCGACCGAAACGATCATCGTGATCGCCCAGAAGATCAGCGACAGCACGCCGTAGACCTCGCCCGTGGTCGGATGCACGGCGTTGTCGTCGGCCGTGAAGACCGCCTGGACCGCGTACAGCGGGCTGGTGCCGATGTCGCCGAAGACGACGCCGAGCGCGCCGAGCGCCAGGGCCGCCTTGCCCGACGTGGCAACCGCGCGGCGAGAGATCGGCTCGGTCTCCGTCCTTCCCTGGGCCGATCGGGCCGCCGCAGACACGTTTCAGACACTATCGGGGCGTGTCGCGGACAAGTGCAACCGCGCCCGCGCCACCGGCGCACCCTCCCAGCCGGATCCGGCCGCTCGCTCAGCCCCCGCCGTTGAGCTGGCGGGCGACGTCGACCACGGCCGTGCGCTGGTAGAAGTCGACCGCCAGGATCGCCCCCTGATGCCACGCTCGCGGGTGCACCGCTCGATGCGCGCGCGCAGGAAGGCGGCCCGCCCGATCTGGGCGTTGAGGGTCGGGCTGGGCGGAAACGGAGGTATCCAGTGGTTGATCAGCAGCAGCGGACTGGCGTCCGTGCCGCGGTAGCGGGCGCAGCTGAGCTGGGCGGGGTGCAGTGCCCCCAGCGGCGTGTCCTGGATGAAGTCGAAAGCGGGCATGTACCAGGACGGCGATCCCCCCTTCTCCTCGGCGAACACGAGCAGCCTGCGGTCGCTGTCCACGAGCTGCCCCAGCGTCGGGAGCTTCCCGTGCAGCGGCAGCGTCTCCGCGTAGCGCGTGAGACCCGCCTCGCCGAAGACCCGCTCGACCGTCGACGGCGGCACGTAGTCCTCCACCACCACGATCAGCACCTGCCCCGGGTGGCGTTTCAGAAAGCTCGCCATCGCCTTGAGTTCGCGCTCGAGCGGCTCCGCTCCGAGCTCACACAGCGTGTGGCACAGGAACGGTTCGGAGGTTCCCTTCAGCTGGCCCAGGCCGACGCCGCCGGCCACCCGGTCGGCGACGGCCAGCGCGCTCGCCGGAAGTTGCTCGGCGACCTTGTTGCGGTCCGATCCCTCGGCCGCCAGGTCGGTGCGCACGCGCCCGTTGGCGGGGTCCCGCACCCCGTAGTGGACGTCGAGCAGGAAGGAGCGGATCCCGTCGCGCAGCTGGCGCGGGATCGGGTAGGTCTGGTTGGCGAAGTGCCACCCGGGCTCATCGGAGGCAGCGAACGAGTTGTGGGTGCCCGGGAAGACCACGTCCTGCAGCGGCCGCGAGCAGAGTGCCTGTGACCCGTTGCAGCCGTGCGCCTCGCCACCCCCGCCGCCGGAGGAGCCACAGCCCGCCGCGACCGTGCCGGCCAACACGACGACCGCGAACCGTGCACAGGTGCGCAGCCCACCCACGACGGTCAGCCCTCCCGCCGCACGTCGACCAGCGCGCTGCTCATCCGGATCGCGCGCACCGCGCCGACGCCGCCCGCCTGGAAGAGCACGCCGATGGTGAGAACCAGGTAACCGGGGATCGCCAGGACCGTGGAGCCGAGCATCAGGATCCCGACGCGGCTGATGACGTAGAAGGGTGCCGTCACGAGCAACGACAGCGTCGCCCCGATCGCGCTTGCGGCCAGGCGGTCGCGGCGCGGCCGGCGCACGTCCACTCCCAGCAGCCGCGAGGGCAGGGAGAGATAGACGATCATCAGCAGCCCCACGGACGCGCCGAGCGAGAGGATGAACAACCGGTGTGAGAGCTGTGGCCCGGCCGTCACGCTGAGCGCCAGCAGCAAACCCACGACCAGCCCCACGAGCACGATCGTGCGGCCCTTGGCGCACGCCGCCCGCAGCGATGCCGACAGGCTCAACGTCCGCTCATCGGCGACCGCGAAGGCGAACACGACGTTGAGGAACAGCGCGGCGACGGTCACGCCGACGATCAGCGCTCCGATCGCCACCAGCTCGCCCTCGTGGGCGGAGTGGTAGGAGCTCCCGCGCAGCACCTGCAGGCGCAGGTCGTACATCGCCAGCCACAGCCACACGGCGGGCAACACCTCGATCGGAATCACCCGCCAGTCGTGAAGCAGGCGCCGCAGCCCCTCGAGCAGCATCGCGAAGGCACCCACCAGGTAGGCGAGCGGAGCGAACAGGCGCCGGGATCCACTCAGGCGCAGGACCTCCTCGACCATCGCCTCGTCGCCGCGTTCGACCGACCGCACGAACAGCTTCAGACGGGCGAGGAGGTCTGCACGCCGGCTCGAGCTCATGCAGGAACGGATTCTGAAGCGCCGGGCGACCCCGCGGCGAAGCGCTCACGTGCCCCGCGCACTGCCGCCCGCAGCGAGCCGCGACCCCCACCGCGGGCGAATGCTCCCCGGCGCGGCCGGGCTGGCGCCCCGACGCGCGGCGCTCTAGTGCAGTTTCGGCCGTTTGTAACGGAAGCGGTCTTTTTTGCTGATGGCGCTCTGACCACCGACGGTGGTCACGGTCACGTCCACGAGGCCGCTACCGGGCGGGGCCGTGGCCGTGATCCCTGTGCCCGTGGGGTTGACTTCGAACGTTTTCGCCGGGATACCGCCGAACTTGACGGCGAACGCGCCCGTGAAGTTGGAGCCGGTGATCGCGACCACCGTGCCGCCTTCTTCGGGGCCTTTGCGGGGCTTCATGCGCTTGATCGAGGGAGCCAGCCCGACGGGCGAGTAGGTGAAGTGGTCGGCGGAGCTCGTCTCGCTGGGACCTTCTGAGGTGCCGACCGTCACGTCCACTGTGCCGGCGCCGACCGGGGCTTGGGCGGTGACCGAGGTGTCCGAGTGGACTTCGAAGCTGGTGGCCTCGCTTTCGCCGAATTTGACCGACGAGACGCCTGCAAGGTGTGTCCCGGTGATGCTCACGACCGTGCCGCCTGTCCCCGGCCCTTCGGGTGGTTCGACGTTCGTGACCGTCGGCAGTACCGCCCCGGCGTCGGGCGTGCCGAGTCCGGTGGGCCCGTCGAAGCCGACCTCGGCGGTACAGAAGTACGCGTGGGTGGCCGGTGGAGTGCAGGTGCCGTTGCTGCCTTCGGTGACGTCGAACAGCGGCGAGAGACCTTCGTAGAAGGCCTGCGCCCCGAGCGAGCGCAGAGATTCGCTCTCATGGGCGACGATCCCCGCGATCAGCGGTGAGCTGGCGCTGGTTCCGCCGACGATGGTCCAGCCTCCTTCGGCGGTGGCGTACACCGAGACGGGCGTTTCGACGGCCGCGACGGCCGCGACGTCGTTGTCCATACGACCCGGGCAGCCTTTGTCTTTCTGCCAGCTCGGCTTGGAGGCGAACGTGCTGCATCCGCTGCCGGTGCCGATCTGCAGGCCCGGTTCGTTCCACACGCGCTCAGACCAGCCGCGGGCGTTGGCCGCCTGCGAGAGGCTGGTGCCACCGATCGCCGACAGCGACGACAGGTCGGCGGGATACAGGGGCGATTCGGCGAAGAAGGGCGAGTCTTGGTTGTCGTAGGCGTGGTCCCCCGAGGAGGCATCGATGAACACCCCGGGGTGTGAGTAGTCAGCGGCGAACCCGGTGCAGTGCATGAACACCCCGCAGCCTTCCTCGGGCAGCCCGTAGCTGTTGGAGACCTCGGTGGCCCCCGCATTGACCGCCGTGTTGACCGATTCGGCGAGGTCGTCGGGATAAGGGGATTCGTTTTCGGCCTCCACCAGGATCACGTGGCACGCCGGGCATGCCGCCGAGACCATGTCGAGATCGAGCGCCTGCTCGACGTCCCACCCCGGTTCTTCTGCGGGGAATTTCAGTTCCTGGCCCTGCTGGTTGAGCTTCTTGAAGCAGCCGTTGGCTTTCGTGCAGGGCGGCAGGCCGTAGCGCGCCCGGTATTCGGCGAGGTCGGCTTCCGCCTTGGGATAGCCGAAGGCGTCAACCACCGCGACCGTCTGGGTTGCTCCGGTCCCGATGGGGATCTTGTAGGCCGACTCGAGGTCCTGCGGGCTGAGACCCCCGAGTTCGCCGCTGCCTTCGTATAGCCGCCCTCGCGGAGACACGGCGCGCCCCGAGCTGCTGAGGAGACGCGGCTCGACGATCGCTTCGCAGGCTCCCTGCGGGCACGCCCAGTGGGGGCTGGTGGCCGAACGGGTGGCCGAGATCGCGGCGTTGCCCTTGGTTCTGCCCATTGCCGCCAGGACGTGAAGGGGTCTCGCGGCCGCAGACCCGGCCGCGATCAGCATCGCGGCGACCACCGCGGCCAGCAGGACCTACCGCCGGCAGGGCCGCGCGCGAGCGCACTCCTTCGTGACCTGCCTGACCCACATCCCCGGTTGACATACATCCCCTCGGCCGGACCTACTGCGGCGACATTAGCATCTCCACTTCGGCCCGCCACCGGCGCAAGATCGCCCCCGGCGATAAGGTCGCCCGATGGCCTTCGCGACGATCGAGACGCGCGTCAGCGGGACCCGCGGCGAGCTCGTTCTCAACCGGCCCCAGAAGCTCAACGCGCTCGATCAGCGGACGCTCCTCGAGCTCGCCGAAGCGGCTCGCTGGTTCGACAGCCAAGCCGAGATCAAGGTCGTGGTCGTGAGCGGCAACGGACGCTCCTTCAGCGCCGGCGCCGACGTGTCGGCCTTCGCCGGCGACGATCCCGGGCCCGAGCAGCGGCGGGCGGCAGCCGACGCGGGCAGGCTGATGGCAGAGGCGATCCAGCGCATGAACGCCGTCACCGTGGCGCGCATCCACGGCTACTGCGTCGGGGGTGCCGTGGTGCTGGCGGCCGCCTGCGATCTGCGGGTCGCCTGCGAGACGGCCGTGTTCTCGATTCCGGAGGTCGACCTCGGGATCCCGTTGGCGTGGGGCGGGATTCCGCGCCTGGTGAGGGAGATCGGGCCCGCCATGACCAGGGAGCTCGTGCTCACCTGCCGGCGTTTCTCGGCCGCGGAGGCGCGCGAGCTCGGGTTCCTCAACCGCGTCGTGCCCGACGAGCAGCTCGCGGACGCCGTCGATGAGCTGGTGGGCGTGCTGGTCGAGAAGTCGCGCCTGACGCTGCTGGCCACCAAGCGCGCCGTGGACGCCGCCAGCGAGGAGCTGCTCAGCACCACGGGCGCCTGGAGCGATGCGGACTCGCTGATGACGGCCCTCACCGACCCCGAGTCGCGGCGCAGCGCGGAGGCCTACCTGCGCCGCATCGGCAACCGCGGGTAGGCCTCCTCAAACAGCGCCGGGGCTCATCGCGCTCGGCGTCTCGCCGCGCGCTCCACGTCTCGCCGGGCCGCGCAAGGCCCACGCCAAGCGTCGCCGTGAACAGGCGCCGGATGTAAAATCCCGTCTCCGGGGGAGGGGCGGCAGACCATTCCACGGACGGAACAGCTGATGGCTCACGCATGGCCGAGACACGGGTGGCTCGTGGCGGGATCGATGCTTCTCGCTCTACTGGCGTGCGCGCTGATCGCGCCCGGCCCGGCTGCGGCGAGGACGCCCCGGCATTCCGCCGGGCGCCCGCAGCATCCCGCCAACGGCCGCCGGCACCCCGCGCAGAGCCCCCAGAGCGACGTGGTCGTCTCCGAACCTCGTGCCCTGAACGGCTCGGGCAATGACCCCCAGCACCCCGAATGGGGTGAGGCGGGCTCCCGCTATGTGCGCCTGGCGCCGCCGAACTACGCCGACGGGACCTCCCAGCCGGTCACCGGACCCAACCCCCGCTACATCAGCAACCGCATCTTCAACTCGCTCGGCGTGGACCTCTTCTCTCCGCGCAACGTCAGCCAGTGGGTGTGGGTGTGGGGCCAGTTCCTGGACCACAACTTCGAGCTCGCCGAAGGCGGCAGCGAAGAACTGCCGATCTCGGTGGCTCAGAACGACCCCCTGGAGAGCTTCAGCGACACGCTCGGAATGATCCCGTTCGTGCGTGACACGCCGGCCCCGGGATCGGCCACGAGCACCGAAAACCCCCGCCAGCAGGTCAACACGGTTCCCTCCTACATCGATGGCTACGCCGTCTACGGAGGGACGCAGTCACGGTTGGAATGGCTGCGCACCGGACCCGACGACGGCAACCCCGAAGAAGCCGGTCCGACGTTGATGCTGCCCGGGCGGCTACCTGCCGGTGGCCGGCACGCGCGGCAACGTCGCCACGGCTCCGAAGATGGTCGAGGAAGGCGCGCTCACCCCCGAAGCCGCGGTCATCGGCGGGGACGTGCGCACGAACGAGAACACCGCCCTCGACGCCGTCACCACGCTGTTCGCCAGAGAGCACAACCGGATCGTCTCGGAGCTGCCCGAATCGCTCAGCGCCGAACAGAAGTTCCAGATCGCGCGCCGCGTCGTCGGCGCCGAGATCCAGTACATCACCTACAACGCGTTCCTTCCCGCCGTGGGGGTCAAGCTCGCCCCGTACAAGCACTACAACCCCGCCGTCGACCCGGAGATAAGCGACGAATTCGCGACCGTCGGCTACCGCGCCCACTCGATGGTCAACGGCGAGGAGGAAATCGTCGTGCCCTCGGGGACCTACTCGCCCGAACAGGCTCAGGCGCTGCGTCAGCTCGGCGCGAAGGTCGAACCGGTCACCGTCGGACGCCGCCACGGAGAACTGATCAACATCACCCAGAACGCGGCCTTCTTCGACCCCGCGCTCGTGCCCGCGGTCGGGCTCGCCAACGTGCTCGGCGGCCTCTCCCAGACGCCGGGATACAAGAACGACGAGCAGATCGACGACGCGCTGCGCTCGGTGCTGTTCGAGACGCCGGGCTCGGCGGAACGCACGCCGACCGAATGCTTCGAACGCCCGCAGCTGAGCGGATGCTTCTCGGGGATCGTGGACCTCGGCGCGATCGACGTTCAGCGTGGGCGCGACCACGGCATCCCCAGCTACACGCGCCTGCGCGAAGTCCTCGGCCTCCCCGTGCCGACGTCCTTCGAGGAGCTCACCGGCGACAGCAGCGAAGCCCTGACCGCGGGCCTGACGATCGAAAACCCGTTGATCCTCAAGTTCACCTCCTTCACGGACCGCAGGGGTCACACCAGCTTCACTCCTCCACCCGGTGACGCCGCGAGCGCCGAAGCTCGCCCCACCAACGCCGAACGCTTCGTGAGCGCGACCCGGGGCAGCCCGCTGGCGGCGCGCCTGAAGGCGATCTACGGCTCGGTCGCCGACCTCGACGCGTTCGTGGGGATGGTCAGCGAACCCGCCGTGCGGGGGAGCGAGCTCGGTCCGCTGCAGTACGCGCTGTGGCGCAAGCAGTTCGAAGCCCTCCGTGACGGCGACCGCTTCTTCTACGCCAACGACCCCACCCTCGGTGCGATCAAGAAGGCCTACGACGTCTCCTACAAGCACACCCTGGCGCAGCTGCTGACGCTCGACGCCGAAGTCCCCAAGGGCTCGGTCCCCGGCAACGTGTTCTTCGCGCGCGAACCAAAGCTGCACTGAGCGCCCTGTTAGGACAACACACCCGGCTTCGACGTGACGGTGGGCGGCCGACCGGGCCGCCGAAGCGGGCGGCTAGTCTGTCCGGACAGCGTTAGCAGGAGGCATCGATGGTCTGTCCGGCGTGCGCCGCCGAGCTGGCGGAGGGAGCCAAGTTCTGTGCGGAGTGCGGGAGCCCGGTCGAGGCGCCTCGCTGTGCCTCCTGTGGAACGCCGCACGCTCCCAACCAGAAGTTCTGCGCCGAGTGCGGCGCGTCATTGGGAAGCGCCGAGCCGCCGGCGCCCGTGCCGGCCGAGGCGCCCTTGGCGCCGAGCGCTCCCGAGCTGCGTCTGGTGTCGGTGCTGTTCGTCGATCTGGTGGGCTACACATCGCTCTCGGAGGGTCGTGACGCCGAGGAAGTGCGCGAGCTGCTCGGTCGCTACTTCGAGTCCACGCGCACGATCATCGGCCGCTACGCCGGCACCGTGGAGAAGTTCATCGGCGACGCCGTGATGGCTGTGTGGGGTGCCCCCACCGCCCGCGAGGACGACGCCGAGCGAGCCGTGCGCGCGGGCCTGGAGATCCTCGACGCGGTCACCGCCTTCGGGGCCGAAGTGGGGGTGCCGGAACTGCGTGCGCGGGCGGGAGTGGTGACCGGGCAGGTGGCGGCGCTGGCCAACCCCGGCGAAGGACTGGTGGTCGGCGACCGCGTCAACACCGCCTCCCGAGCCCAGTCGGCGGCCGAGCCGGGAACGCTGGCGGTGGACGACGTGACCCACGAAGTCACCTCTGCGGCGATCGCCTACGAGGACGCCGGCGATCACGCCGTCAAAGGCAAGTCCGAGCCGATTCACCTGTGGCGGGCCACGCGTGTGATCGCCGGCCTGGGTGGAGCCGAGCGCGAGCGTGGGATCGAGGCACCGCTGATCGGCCGCGACGCCGACCTGCGGCTGCTGAAGGAGCTCTTCCACGGTGCGCTGGAGCGCCGCGCGGCCCGGCTCGTGACCGTTTATGGCGCCGCCGGAGTCGGCAAGACGCGTCTGCTGTGGGAGTTCGACAAGTACGCCGACGGGCTGGCCGAGAACATCCTCTGGCACTCCGGCCGCTGCCTCTCCTACGGCGACGGCGTCGCCTACTGGGCGCTGGCCGAAATGATCCGCCAGCGCCTCGGGATCCCCGAAGAAGCCTCGACCGAGGAGGCACGCGCGAAGCTCGACGCGGGTCTCGAGCAGTGGGTCCCCGACCCCGCCGATCGCGACTTCCTGCGGCCCCGGCTCGGCGTCCTGCTCGGCGTGGCCGATCCAGGCCTCGGACGCACCGAGCTGTTCGCCGGTTGGCGCCTGTTCTTCGAGCGTTTGGCCGAACACCTGCCCGTCGTGCTCGTGTTCGACGACCTGCAGTGGGCCGACGAGGGAATGCTCGACTTCATCGAGCACGTGTTGGAGTGGTCGGCCGACAGCGCGATCTTCATGTTGACCCTGCCGCGTCCCGAGCTCGTGTCGGGCAGGGAAGCGTGGCCCGGGGGTCGCCGGGGGGCCAGCATGCAGCAGCTCGACCCGCTCGACACCGAGACGATGGGACGGCTGTTGGACGCGCTGGTCGACGGCCTGCCGCGGAGTGTCCGCGCGCGCATGATCGATCGGGCCGAGGGCGTACCGCTGTTCGCGATCGAGACGATCCGAGCGCTGGCCAACCGCGGGGTGCTCGAGCAGCGTGAAGGTCGCCTGACGCTCACCGGGGAGCTCGGAGAGCTCGACGTCCCCGCCAGCCTCGGGTCGCTGCTGGCGGCGCGTCTGGACGCGCTGGAGCCGCTCGAGAGCCGCTTCGTGAAGGCGATGGCCGTGTTCGGGACCAGCTTCTCGCGCGCCTCGGCGAGCGAGCTCGGCGACATCCCCGAGGAGCGCCTGGACGAGACCCTCGAGTCGCTCGTGCGCAAGCAGGTGCTGGCGATTCGCGCCGATCCGCTGACACCCGACAGCGGGCAGTACGTGTTCGTCCAGGGGCTGCTGCGCACCGTCGCCTACGAGATGCTCTCCCGGCGCGAGCGCAAGCCCCGCCATCTGGCCGCCGCCGCGCACCTGCGCAAGCTGTTCCCCAACGAAGGCGAGGACGTCGCCGCCGAGGCGATCGCCTCCCACTACCTCGACGCCTACCGCGCCGCCGGCCCGCGCGACCCGGACCTGGACGAGCTGGCGAAGACGACGATCGCGGCCCTGCGCCAGGGCGCCCGCCGCGCCGCGTCGGTGGGCGCTCCCGAGTCCGCCGAGCGGGCCTACCGCCACGCGATCGAGCTCGCCCGCGACGAGCAGGAGCGCACCGAGCTGACCGCGGCCGCGGGCGAGATGGCGATGCGGGCGGGCCGCTTCGAGGAGGCGATGGAGTTGCTGAAGCAGGCAAGCGATGCCTACCTGGCAGCGGGGCGCGAACGGGAGGCGGCGACGATGACGGGTCACATCGGGCGATCGCTCAGCTACGTGGGTCGCAACGACCAGGCCATCGAGGAGCTCACCCGTGCCCTGCAGATCCTCGGCGCCGAACAGGTGGACGCCGAGGTCGCGCAGCTCCACGCGGTCCTCGGCCACGCCTACCTGTACCGCGGAGAAGACGAGCGCGCCGCGGCCTCGCTGGAGATCGCGCTTCGCATCGCCGAGGAGCTCGCGCTCCCGAGGTGCAGAGCGGGGCGCTGATCGACATGGGGCTGATGACCCTGCAGGACAATCGCCCCGACGAGGCCCGCGCCCTGCTCACCGGCGCCCTGGAGATCGCCGAGCGCCACGAATTGATCGAGCGGGCCCACAACGCCCTCGGCAACAGCGGCATGCTCGGAATGCAGTGGGACCAGCCCGGCGCGGACGAGCAGTTCGCCCGCGCGCTGGCGCTCGCCAGGCGCCTGGGGGATCGCTTCCGCGAGAGCATCTCGGCCGGCAACCTGATGTTCCTGTACGTCATGGATGGGCGCTGGAACGAAGTGGCGACCATGGGCCCCGGCCTGCTCGAGGAACTCGAAGAACGTCCGGGGGCGGAATACGTGCGCTGGCCGCTGGCCGTCATGCACACGCTCCGCGGCGAGCTCGAGGAGGCCGCCGCGATCGTCGCCCGGATGGTCGGATGGGAGCTGAGCGACGACGAAGACCTCGGTTCGACGCACACCTCGGTGGCGATCAGCCTGGCCCTCACGGCCGGCCGTCCGCAGGAGGCGCTCGAGCTGGGCCTGCAGATGCTGCCCACCGCGACGGCGGCGCTCGGGGCCTCCCACGACGCGGTGCGCCACGCGTGGCCGTTCGCACTGGAGGCGGCCATCGAGCTCGGCCGCCAGGAGGACGCCGCGACCCTGCTGGCGCTGCTCGAGGAGCAGCCCCCAGGCCACGTGCCGCCGTTCCTGCGCGCGCAGCTGATTCGCGGCCATGGCCTGGTGGCCGCAGCGGCGGGAGACCACGCCGGCGCCGAGCCGCAGCTGCTGCGGGCGCTGGAGTCCTTCCGCGCGCTCGCCTACCCCTACTGGATCGCCCGCGCCCAGATCGACCTCGCCGCCTGCCTGCTGGGCCAGGACCGCGCCCCGCAGGCGCAGACGCTGCTGGCAGAGGCGGTCAGCGCGCTGGCGGAGCTCGGCGCCCAGCCCGCGCTCGCGCGGGCCCGGGACCTGGGCGGCCTGCCGGAGAGCCCCGCAGCGGCAGAGGTGCCGCTGGCAGCGCGGGCGCCGCAGCAGAGCACCCTCAGGCCGAGCTAGCCGCCCGCCGGGCGGCGGTTCTCACAGCGAGGCGAACAGCCGCTCGAGGCGGTCGAGCGTGGCCGGGGTGCCGATCGCGACCACGATGTCGCCGGCCCCGATGGCGGTGTCCGCCGTGGGCTGGGGCTCGAACCCTTCCGCGCCGCGCAGGCCGACGATCATGGAGCCCCCGCGGATGTCGCCGATCGTCTGCCCGATCGCTTCACAACCCTCCTTAGCGACCAGCTCCTCGAGGCGGTACTCGACGTCCACGTCCACGACCCCGCTGAGCTGGGGGTGCAGGGCAAGCCGCGCCATTTCGGTGCCGCTGGCCTTGTAGGGGGAGATCACGCGGTCGGCGCCGGCGCGGGTGAGCTTCTTCTCGGTGTCCTCGGCCGCGGCCCGCGCCACGATCGCGACATCCGAGCGCAGCTCCCGGGCGGTGAGCGTGATGAACACGTTGTCCGCGTCGGAGTCGGCGCACACGATGATCGAGCGTGCCCGCCTGATCCCCGCCTGCAGCAGGACGGCGTCCTGTGCGGCGTCGCCCTCGATGAACAGCAACCCTTCCCGCTCGGCCAGCTGGCGGTTCTCGGGCAGCGGGTCGATCACCACGAAGCTGGAGCGGGCCGCCCGCAGGTCGCGCACGACCTGACGGCCGACCCTCCCGTAGGCGCACACGATGTGATGGTTCTCGAGCGAGTCGATCATCCTCTGCGAGCGCCTGCCCGCCAGCACCTCGCCCAGGTGCCCGGCGGCAAAGAACTCCGCCACGATCGCAAGCGCGTAGAAGAGCGTACCCACGCCGACCACGATCAGGGCGACGTGGATCACCTGCCCCGCGGTCGAGTGGGGCTGGGAGAAGCCGCCGACCGTGGCCGCCGTGTCGAGCGACCAGCGGAAGGCGTACCACCCGCCGACGTGCTCGGCCAGCGCCAGCCCGACGGTGCCCGCGGCGAGCAGGCCCGCGACGATCAGCCCGAGCACCACGATCCTGCGTGCGAACAGGGCCAGCGCCGACTCGCTCGAGGCCGTCACCGGCCGAATCGTACGGTGCCGCCGTGCGTTCCAGGAGTCGCCGTGCCAACCGCGGGCGGCCGCGCACGTGGCGGGCTCCGCACAGCCGCGGGGGCCGCTGTGCACGTGTCCAACCACGGTGGGCGGTTTCTGGCCATACGGCCGTTCTCGCCCCGGCGCGTGCGCGCGATCCTGTCGGCATGGTCGCTGAACTGGAGATCGTAGGAGGACCAACTCCCATCCACGTGCTCCGGGTGCCGGGGACGATCTACCGCTGGAAGGTGCAGAACGGGACCGCCGAGCAGCACGTGTATGTGCAGATCGCCGACACCCTGCACCCCGAGCAGGCGCAGGGGCCGCTGCGCTCGGCGATCGAGTCCAAGGGTGAATCGGTGCTGCTGCAGCTGCTGGCCCACCGCAGCGTGCCGGTGCGCATCAAGATCACCTCGGTCGGCGTCACCGAGGTCGGGGTGGACCGCCGCTCGCGACCCGTGCCGCTGTAGGGACGAGCACAGGCGCGCGGGCGCCGAGGATGTACGCTCATCTGGAGGCTCGGGGAGGAGTCCGGCCACCGACGGTCCGGACGCCCTGTTCAACGGGAGGACCCAATGGGCGAGCCACCGCCACTATTTCGCCACCGGCCGCAGAACCAGCAGATCCTTCTGGGTGGGGTGGTCCCGTTCGTGTTCGGGGTCGTCGTGGGCCTCGTGCTCGGCGTCGACGCGACCACCTACTGGATACTCGCTGGGTTGGCGGGGCTGGGAGGCGTGCTCGCCGGCTTCGAACACCCCGACGGCTGGGGAGGAGCCGACAGGGGCCTCGTGGGCGGGGCGATCTACGCCCTCGGCCTGCTGCTGGCGCACTACATCAGCGGCGTCCACGCGAAGGTCTCGCTGGGGAGCTTCCCGCCCTTCCTGATCATCGTCTCCGCCATCATCGGGATGCTGCTCGGGGCCGTGGGCGGGCGTATCGGCCGCAGCATCTGGACGCGGACGCACCCGGATGAGGAGACGCTCCCGGAGGAGGAGCCCCTGGTGACGACCTCCACGACCTCCGAGCCGCTCTAGCCGCCGCCCGCGGCCGAACCGAACAGCGCCACGCCGGCCCGACGCGGCCCGCGGCCCCTACGCCGCGGCGCCCCGGGAGCGCTCGACGAGCGTCGCCAGCTGCGCCCGGGAGGAGATCTCCAGGCGCCGGAAGATGTTCGTGAGGTGGTTCTCCACCGTCTTCACGCTGATCGATAGCTGCTCGGCGATCTGGCGGTTCGAGAGGCCCTCGTGCACGAGCCGGGCGATCGTCAGCTCACGCTTGCTGAGCGACCCGACGCTCGTCTCGGTGCGGGGCGCGCGCCTGCCTTCCGGGCGGTGGATGCCGAGCCCGCGCAGCTCCTGGGCCGCCCGGTCGCGGTAGCGGGTGGCGCCGTGGGCGGCGAACGTCTCCTGGGCGCGTCGTAGCTGGGCCACCGCCGCGGTCCTGTCGGAGCCCCGGCTGAGGGCGATCCCCTCCAGCAGGCACGAGCGTGCGGCCTGCAGGGGCTGGCCGCCGAGCTCGGCCTGCTCGGCGGAAGCGCGCGCCGCCGCGGCCGCCTCGACGAACTCCCCCCGGCTCAGGAGCAGCATCGCCTCGGCGCGCTGGGCCTGGGCGAGCGGCATCGGCAGGCCGATCTTGATCGCCAGGTCCTTCGCCTGGCTGGCCCAGCGGCCGGCCGCGTCGGGGAGCCCGAGGTCCAGTTCGGCGCGGGTCAGAAGTTCGTATGCCTGAACGCCGTAGAAGGGGAACGGCGGCACCCGGGGGGTGCTCTGGCCCGCCAGCAGCTGACGCCGGAACTGCTCCGGTTCACCGGCCTCCAGGCGCGCTTCGGCGAGGTACAGGCTCGCCACGTTCGACCACGGGCTGCGGCTCTTGATCCCCGCCTCCAGCGCCCGCATCCCGTAGCGCACCGCGGCCGCCGGGCTGCCGCGCTCGATCTCGACCGTGCAACGCATCGTCAGGGCCCAGGTGAGGAACAGGTTGTTGGCTGACAGGAGCGAGCTGTCGATCGCGTTCTCGGCCTGCTCGTTGGCCAGCGCGAGGCGACCGAGCGCCAGGTTGGTGTTCGCGAGCACCGTCAGGATCACGCCGAGCAGGTGCTGCTGGCCGGTCGCGTTGGCCACCTTGTGGGCTCGCGTCATGTGCTTCGCGGCCAGCTGCAGGCGCCCCACGCAGTACTCGGCCCAACCGAGCGAGCACAGCGACTGCAGCTGCCCGGCCCACTCCTCGTCGGACAGCTCGTCGGCGATCGCGGCCGCCCTCGAGGCCTCGGCGCCCGCCTCTTCGATCTCGCACAGGCCGTAGTGGGCAAGGGCGAGCAGAGCCGAGCCACGGGCGGACAGGGCGGACGTGTGCTCGGGCACCTTCAGGGCCTCCCCGGCCCAGTAGCGCATCCCCGTCCAGTCGGCGCTGAAGAAGCTCCCGCCCGCGAGCGCCACCTTCAGGGCGGCCGCCGCTTCGGAGCGATCGTCGAGCTCGGCGAGGCTCTCCAGCAGCAGGCTCTGGGCCTGGTCGTGCTGGCCGAGGAGGTGGTCGATCATGGCCGCGCCGGTGATCGCGGCGCCCTTCGCGGGCGAGTCCGCCGGCAGCAGCGCGAGCGCCTCGTGGAATGCCTCGCGGCTCTCCTGCAGGTGCCCGGCGGAGCCGAGCGCGACCGCCAGCGCCAGCAGCAGCTGGAGGCGCTCCTGCGAGGGGGTGCCCTCGGGGAGCAGGTGCAGGGCCGCGCGGAACCACCTCGCCGCCGCCGCGGGCGCCCTCGCGCTGGCCTCGTAGCCGGCCTGGCGCAGCGTGGCGATGGCCTCCGCGTCGCCGACCCGTGCGGAGCGCTCGACGTGGCGTGCCCGCGTGGTCGCTGAGGCGCCACGGCCGCTCAGCACGGTTGCCGCGCGGGCGTGGGCGCTGCGCCGCCAGCCCTCTTTGGCGGACTCGTACACGGCGCGGCGCACGATCGGATGGCGGAAGCTGAAGCGACCCGGCAGGACCGCCGACTGCACGAGCTCGCGGTCGACGAGCTCGTCGAGCGCCGCCAGCGTCTGGGCCTCGTCCATCCCGACGACCTCGCCCGCGAGCTCGGGCTCGAAGGGATCGCCGACCATCGAGGCGGCCTGGATCAGCTCCCGCGCCTTCGGCGAGAGGCGCTCCAGTTCGGCGGAGATGAAGGCCGTGACGCGGGCCGGCAGCAGTTCGGCGTCGTTGTCGAGCGTCGCGTGTCCCGGCTGCACGGTGTCTCCGGCCGAGCGGATCAGCTCCTCCAGGTAGAACGGGTTGCCGCCGCTCTCGCTGAAGATGCGCTCGGCCACCCGGCCGGACATCCCCGGCGGGTAGAAGGCGGCCGCTTCCTCGCGATCCAGGGGCGTGAGCTCGATCAGCTCGCCCTGACCGTCTCGCTGCAGCTGCTGCAGAGCGGCGGCAGTGGCCGGCTCGAGCTGGCCCGGGCGCAGTGTGGCGATCACGTCCAGCTGCGAGCGAGGAGGACGGCGGACCAGATACAGCAGCAGCTCCACCGAGGCGGGGTCCGCCCAGTGCAGGTCATCGACTGCCAGCAGGATGTGACTGTCGCCCGCGCGCGTCGTGAGCAGCGAGCAGATCGCGCGGTGCAGGCGGTAGCGCTCGGTACCGACCCCGCTCGGGGGCTCCGAGGCGAAGCCCTCGGTGCTCGGCAGCCGCCCGGCGAGCGCGGGCAGCAGGCTCGCCAGCTCCAGGCTCTCGTCCGCGCGCAGGCGCGAGAGCTCCTCGTCGGAGAGCTCCGCGGCGATCCCTTCCAAGGCACCCAGGAAGACGCCGAACGGCTCGTCCGCCTCGAACTCGGCGGCGCGCCCGAACACCGTCAGGCGCCCACCCTCGGCGGCCGTCCGCACAGCGTGGGTCAACAGCTCCGTCTTGCCGATCCCGGTCTCGCCGGTGATCTGGATCACGTTCGCCTGTGCCGACTCGCCGCGGGTCAGCAGGCGGTCGATCTCGGCCAGCTCACGCCGGCGAACGCTCAGGAGCGGGTCGGCCAATTTCTCTGACCCCCACGTGCGCGCCGGACCCCTGCTACCCCGAAAGACAACTCCCCGGGTTTACCCCAATGATGCGGGAGTCTCCGTGCGCGCCATTTCTCTGGCTGGCGACGTGTCTGCAAGGTGCTCCTGATCATAAGGCCAAACACGGGAAAAGGTCAATGGAAAAGGTGGCCGATTCGTCAATTGGGTGCGGATCGGCACATAGGACCCCGAGTCCTAATACAAAAGTTGAAATTAGGGGTTGACTAGGGGTTTACCCGGGTATAGGGTGCGCCCCATGGGAGGTGGGATACCGGAGAGGCATTGGGGTCGACGGGGCGCAGAGCTCTTCGGCCGGTGTCCGAGGGGACCGGTCTCCCGAGCGGCAGCGCCCACCGCTTGTGCTGGGCGCGCCGTAATCGCAGCGCCCCGGTGGACACCGGTGTCCGCCGCAGCCAGGCTGTCCGTGCGGTCGGGCTGCTTCCGCCGGCCACGGGGGCGCTGCGCGAGTGGCAGACGCCACCACCAGGGGCAGAGCAGGTGACGTTGACAAGCCAGTCCGACCGGGTCGAGCGAGACGCTGCTCGTTACGCGCAGTGCCGGCGTTCTCTTCGGCTTGGTTGGGGGCAGGCACCCCGCCGGCAACGGGCGGTGTGTCCCGCGACTCCTTCCGGACAGTGTCCCCGGGAGGGCCGCCTGGCCGTGGGTGAGGCGCGCTGAGGGTCCAAAGGGGGAAGCGCCGCCTCGCCCATCGCCGGTTGCCGTCCTGATCGGCGGATGCATTCTGCCCGCTTCGGGCACCGCCGGCGACCCCACGGACTACGCGCGGCCGTCCAGCGGGTGCATTTCGTGGATCGTACGTCGAACCTGAGCGGAAAGGCGTTTGCGGGACGCCATGCTGTTGGCGAACCGAACACGGAAGCGGCCCTCCCCGCATACAGGGAGACGCCGGGGGCGGCAGGCGTCGGACGCAAAACACACTTCAAGGAGTCCCACATGCGGATGCTTCACAGAAACCGGCCGGCGAGCCATCCCCTCTCCACCACCCACCACGTGGCGCGTGGCCGGGGGGCACCGGCGTGTGAGTTGGGCGCGGTGGTCGAGGCCACACGAGCCGCCCCGATGCGTACCGGTCGCCTCGTCCCGCCCGACCCCTACTCGGCGTGGCTGCGCAAGCGCGAAGCCGATCGGGAGGCGGAGCGCCTCAAAGACCAGCTCGCCCGCAACCCGGGTGCCGCGTGGGACGCCATGCGCGGCTGGGTCCCCCCGAGCGAAGCCCGCATCTTCGGAGCGGTCCGCAACGAGCTGCGGCGCGCCACGCTCTGACCGCCCGATTCGCGACGAGAGCGGGCCGCGCGTGCCGCACCGCGACAGGCGCCGCGCGGCTGACGCGGCTCGCGGTGAGGGGCACGAGGGCGGCGCTCGGGTCGTGGGGCACGAGCCGTTCCGAGCGGTTAGCCTGGCCTCCCAACGATCGGGAGGCCGAAGATGAGCGAAGTGGTGATGAAAGATGTGGACGGGGGCATCGCCGTTCTGACCCTGAACAGGCCGGACCGCCTGAACGCGTGGACGCGGGAGATGGAGGTCCGCTACTTCGGGCTGCTGGACGAGTGCGCCGCTTCAGAGGACGTGCGCGTGATCGTCGTGACGGGGGCCGGGCGGGGCTTCTGCGCGGGCGCCGACATGAAGGACCTGCAGGACCTCGGCGCCGCCGAGGACGCCAACGGGGCGGCTGCGCGGGAGAACGCCGAGCGCACCCCCCAGAACCACCCCCTCTCGATCCCGAAGCCGATCATCGCCGCGATCAACGGCCCGTGTGCGGGCATCGGCCTGGTGCAGGCGCTGATGTGCGACATCCGCTTCGCCGCCTCGGGCGCCAAGCTCACGACCGCCTTCGCCCGCCGGGGGCTGGTGGCCGAGCACGGCATCTCCTGGATCCTGCCGCGGCTGGTCGGGCCCGCGAGGGCGCTCGACCTGTTGTTCTCCGGGCGGGTGGTGCTCGCCGAGGAGGCCTGCGAGCTCGGGCTCGTCAACCGCGTGACGGAGCCTGGGTCCGCGCTCGACGAGGCACTCGCCTACGCGCGCGAGCTGGCCGTGAACTGCTCGCCGGCGAGCATGGCCACGATGAAGCGCCAGATCTACGCCGATCTGGATCGGGGCATCGACGACGCGATCGCCAACGCCGACCGGGTGATGCTGGAGTCGTTCACGGCACCCGACTTCGCCGAGGGCGTGCTCAGCTTCGTGGAGCGCCGCGAGCCCCGGTTCGCCGCGCTCGCGTAGTCGCAACGGCCCTGTCGGCGAGAGGAGATCCGCCACCGGCAGCGAACGCTGAAGTCGCGGCTTGCAAGCCGCCTCCCCAGGACCGGTAGCGGGCTCGGGTGGGTCTAGAATCCCGCCTCGCTCGCCCACGTGGGGCGCCAACTAATTGTCAGGAGGCGTAGTGGAAAACTTGGACAGGGTTACAGGCTGGTGGATCTTCGCAGCCATCATGCTCAGTATCGCCGGTGTCCTGAACATCATCTGGGGCATCGCAGCGATCTCGGAATCTCACTTCGTGACGGTAAGCGGAGCGACGTACGTCTTCAGCGGCCTCAAAACCTGGGGCTGGGTCACGCTGATCCTCGGCGTGCTCGAGATCCTCGCCGCGATGTCGCTGTTCTCGGGCGGCGGCTACGGCCGCTGGTTCGGGATCTTCGCGGCCTCGCTTGTCGCGATCGACTCGCTGCTGAACATCAACGTGCTGCCGTTCTGGTCGCTGTGCGTGTTCGCCCTCTCGGTGATCGTGATCTACCAGCTGGCGAAGGCTCCGGAAGTCGAAGCCGGGGTTCCGCAGTAGCCAACGACGAGATGTCGAGCCGGGGGGCGAGGCCCCCGGCGAGGTAATTCAAAGGGGGGCCCAGGCGGCCCCCCTTTTCGTTGCGGGCGACCGCCGGTCGTGACGAGACCGCCGGTCCCGACCGCGGCGCACGGTCCCGAACGCGACGCCGGTCCTGGGTCCCGGGGTGAACTACGGCGTCAGTGCGCCGGACCGAGCCCCGCAAGGGCGATGCCGGACCGGGCCGCCTGACCCGGTCCGGGGTGAGCGCCTCAGGCGACGGTGTTCAGCTCGAGCGGTTCTTCGGTTTCGAGCCGCATCGAGTCGGTGAGCCCGACGTTTTCATACGGTTCCGCGCCTTCGGCCACTTCGAGCTGCGCTTTCGGTTCTTCGACGAACGCTGCGGCCGGCTTCTGTGAGCCTTTCGAGGCTTTCGCGCTGAGTTCGATGCCGGGCGTGATCTTGTTCGCGCGGGCCGCGAAGATCACCGATCCCCGGATCGAGAAGGACCTGCCGCCGCAGCTGTATTCGGCGAACGCGCCCGTTTTGCCTTTCGGGAAGAGGTCCAGGCCGGCTTTGTTGCCCGCGGGCTTCGTGCTGGCTTTGTAGACGCCGAACACGCCTTCCAGCGTCTTGCTGACGATTTTCCCGGGAAGCGAGCCCGGGCTGGTGCACGGTCCGAAGAGAGCGCTTTCGCATTCCGAGAATTTCAGCGACACGTTTTCGGCCCGTCGCGGGCTGACGAATTCGCCCACCACGGTCTGGGCGCCGTGGCATTCCACCTTCGCCTTGCTCGCCGTGATGAGCGTCAGGTTTTTCGCTTCGCCGCTGGAGAATTTCCCTTTCTGTACGCCGCCCTGCCAGTTGAAGCCGCCGTTGTGTTTTTTGCTCAGGGCCGAGCAGGTGTTCTTGGTGAACGCGCCGGTGCCGACGATTTTGCCTTTGACTTCTTCTTTCGTCGCTTCCACGCATTTGCCCGAGTTCGGGCGGCAGCCCCACCACGACCGCCGCCGATTCCGGTGAGAAGGCGGTCTGTTTGAGGTTCACCGAGTCAACCGCCTGGACGCGGAAGAGCCACGTGCCTTCGGCCTCCTTGGCGTTTTTCGGGAATTCGTAGCTCAGCGATTCGATGCCGCTGGCGACCGTCGTCCAGGTGCCGCTCGTGATCAGGCGCTGCTGCAGGGTGTAGGTCAGCCCCACGTTCGAGCCCGGGTTCGCACCGGTCCAGCGTGAGTTTGAAGTTCCCGTTGTTCGGGTTTGCTCCAGTAAGCGTGGGCGCTCCCGGCGTCGGGTAGACGACTTCGGTCGTGCAGGATTTCGTCGTTTCGTGACCGACGTTGTCGATCGCGGTGCGCGTGATCGTCTGCGGCCCGGTCGTCGAGGTGTTGATCGGCACGTTCCCGCTCGGGTCCTGGGCGAGGCCGGACTCGCCGTCGGAGGCGGTCACCGTGGCGTGCACGTTTTCGCCCTGCACGGCGGTCGCCGGGCATGTCGACTTCGAGCGTCGGGGCCGTCGCGTCGACCTGCACGGTCAGACAGCCTTCGGCGGAGAGGTTTTTGACGTTGTCTTCCTCGGTGCCGCACGCCTTCGTGCGAGCCGCTCGTGTTGAACGGTTTCGGCGCGGTCAGCGAGCCCGGTTTGACGCCGCTCGGCGAGCTTTCGTCGGCCAGCGACCGGGTCACCGTTGGAGGTGAAGGACACCGTCACGCTGTCCTTGTACCAGCCGCCGTTGCCGGCGTAGTCGAAGCCACGCGAGGCGGCTTGCCGTGGGGGTGACCGGTGGCGTGCGGTCGACCTTGATCGCTTCCGATTCGGTCGAGAATTCGGCTTCAGCGGTTTCGTTGCTCTCCTTGACGCGGTAGTTCCAGGTCCCCTCGGTCTCCGGGTTTGAAGCGTGAATTCGCGGCTGCTGAGGTTGCTGGCGACCGTGGTCCAGCCGCCTTCGGCGTTCTGGTGCTGGAGCGTGAACCTGCGCGCGCAGCGTCGGCGCGGGTTTCCAGCGGATCGTGAATTTGCCCGAGTTGGGGTTGCTGCCGCTCTGCAGGTGCGGCGGGCCGGAGCGGTCCCGGAGCCGGGATCTGGATCGTGAACAGCCGTCCGAGATCCTTCTGCAGCCCTTCGGCGAGGCCGTTCTTGGCGTCTTAGGTCCGGTTTCGTACCAGGCGGTGTCGCCGTTGTCCTCGAGCAGTTCGACTTCGTCGCCGTTGGTGATCGGGTTCGGGCACCGACGACGATGTCCTCCCACGCGCCTTCGGCGACCAGGCCGGGGACGGGTGTGTTCAGCAGCACCGGTTCGTCTTCGGGTTCCCCGTCCCAGCCCGTAGAGCGCGTAGCTCGTGTTCGACTCTTCGGACTGGCCGGCGATGATCAGGTATTCGCCTTCGGCGTTCTTGCGGATCTCGCGGATGCGCGAGGCCGCCGAGGTTCCATTCCATCGGCGGTGCCGAACGTCGGCTTTGGTGAGCCCGGGGTTGCCGTGCTTGACCAGGTCGAGAAGTTCGTGACCGGGATCACGAGCGCCTTTTCGCGTTTGCTCGTCGGCTCGAGCGGGGCGCGGAACGTGACGTACGCTTCTTCTTCGAGCCGGCGGCGAACTCGACCCCTCGATGTTGAAGCCCGTGGGAACGTCGGACGGCGCGCCTTCTTCGGCCGACGCCGACAGCCCGAGCGGTTTGCCGTTGGTGTTGTCCCATTCGATCAGGTCCTCGCGCAGGTGCGTGTAGCTGCCGAGGTAGGTCAGTTCGGTGCTGGCGCCCGAGCCGCTGATCGTGGCGGCGAACAGCACGTCGTGCGCCGGCTGCGGTTCGCCGTGGTGGGTGTTGGCCATCGAGCCCATCCAGTAGAGCGTGTTGCCGGCGCGGGCCGAGGCCTCGATGTCGATTTCGCCGGCGCCGTAGGGGAGCACACCGGTGAAGTTGAACGTCTTCACCGGCGGGCCCGAGTGGCGCTCGTGGTAGAGGCGCAGGACGTTGTTCTCGTCGTCGCCGACGATCATGTAGCCGCCGCCGACGTCGATCGCGGTCGAGCCGTTGCCGGCGCCCGAGTAGTAGCGGTCGCTGGCGTTGCCCTGGTATGCGGAGGCGCCGTACTGCACCGCCGCGGTTCTCGTCGAACAGCCGTTGGGTGCTTCGACGGTCACGGTCAGTTTGGATTCACCCACGGCCGCCGGGTGTGACTTTCAGCGTCCGTTCTTTGCCGCTGCCGGTGACGTTGATGTTCGCCTGCGGGGCGACCGTTCCGGTTGGAGGAGTGGACCGTCACCGTCAGTTCGTTCGCGGGGTAGGCGGGGTCGCCGACCGTGATCGTGGCGGTCGGGTTGGTGGGGTCGCCGATCGCGTCGGCGAGGGTTTTCCGGACGCTGAGATCGTCGGCGCCGGCGGCGGCGTGCCGCCCGAGCCGATGGTCGTCCCGGGCGCGAAGGCGACGCCGCGGAAGCCCTCGTTCACGGGGGCTTTGCGTGATTTCCTCCGGCACGTCGCTGAGCGTGCCGTCGAAGCCGCTCGCGTCGCTGATCTTGTAGAGGCGCCCTTCGAGGCCTTTTTCAGCCACCGCTGGTCGCGTAGATCGTGACGAGGCCGTTGATGTCGTTGGCGGTCACACCCGTCACGAACGGAACTTCGACCGAGCCCTCTTCGACCCATTTGCCGCTGATCAGGCAGTACTTGACGATCGCGTTGCGCCCTTCGCCCTGTCGGCGACGTACATCGTGTCGGGCGTGCTGGTCAGGCCGAGCGTCACGAAGCTGTAGCGCGTACGGCTGTTTGGGCGCCTTTCCGCCGTTTCGAACGGCAGGTTGGTGATCGTCGTCCTTTCCTCGGCGGCGGGCAGTCCCGCTGCCAACCGTTCGCGATCGTGATTTCGCCCGGTCTTGGTCGGGTCGGCCGACGTGTAGAGCTGCCCGTTGAAGACCTCGACCTGGCGGACGTTGTAGTCGATTTCGTTGAGCTGATCGTCGAGGTCGTTCTTTTCGAGTTCGGTGAAGTGCGACGCCGCCGGTCGTTGATTTGCCGCTGCCGCCGACCCAGATTTTTGTGCCGTCGGAGCTCGTCGCGCTGCGCGGGTTGTTTTCGTTGGCGAAGTCGGTCAGCGCGGTGGTCGGTGTTGACTTCCCCGGCTTTGCTCACGACGGCCGACGACGCGCGGCCGTTCGTGTGGCTTTCGTTTCGGCGACTTTTTCGGTCGCCGGGGTCGACTTGGCGTTGTAGCCGACGGCGAACAGGCATTCGCCGTTTTCCGACAGCGTCAGCAGCCCCTCGGAGCTGGCGACGCCGCTGTCGGTCAAGGGCTTGTTGCCGGCGCCGCCTTCGTCTTCGACCGTCGGCAGCGCGATCGATTCGACGAGGCCGCCGAGCGGTCCGAACTCGTCGAAGTGGACGGGCATCGCGTTGCTCGTGACCGCTTCCACGCCGCCGTTGCCGTCGCGCAGGACGACCACGTCGCCGGCGTGTGAAGGCAGTGGCGCCGGCCGGCACGCGCACACGAGCGCCGCCAGGGCGGCGGCGAGCAGCGACGACGCAGCGCGCGCGCGTGCGACGCGTTCAGAACAGAAAACCTCCGTGTCACGGCTGGCACCCCCTGCTCGAACCCTCCAAAGAACGGCGCCGCGGTCGCACGACGCCGGCCGGACTCTAGCGGACCTCGGCGGCCTCGCGTCCACCCCTAATCACGCCCTGGTCACAGGACCGCGGCGGCGCCCTCGGACCGGCCGCGGGACGGCCCCTAGCCCGAGTAGCCGGGCACCGGCGGTTCGATCGAGAAGCTCGCCGTATACGTGGTGTAGGGGGCTTTTTCGAGGCTGGCTTCGATCACGCTCGACCCGGCGGCGCACGAGCCGCCGCCCAGCAGCAGGGCGAAGGCGTTGCCGTCGTCGTCCAGGCGCACGGTCGCTTCTTCGGCTCCGCTCAGGATCGACGGCTTCGGCGGCCGAGCCTCCCGGGCCGGGTTCTTCGCCCATCGTCACCCACACCAGCCGCGGGGCCACGCCGGCAGCGCGAGTACAGCTGCGCGGCGTTGATCAGCACCACGGCCTGCCCGGCGAACACCGGCGCGAAGGACACCTGCACGATCGTCGCCACGTCGCCGTTGGTCTCCCCCTCCACCTTGGCTTCGGGGCTGACGCGGATGCCCGACGGTCCCGTCCTGGGGGGCCAGCACCTGCGAAGGCGGTCGTGGCGGTCGTGTAGGGCGCGGTTTCCATGTGGGCGGAGATCAGGCTTTCCCCGGCCGCGCACGAGGGCCCTCCGATCAGCGCCACGGTGGCGTTGCCGTCGTTGTCGAGCTGGACGTTCGACAGCGCGAGCCGGTGGTGACGGTCGAGCTCGGATAGGGCAGGTACCAGGACAGGCGCTGGGCGCAGCGGGCGTACAGCTGGTCGGCGCTGACCCGCACGTGGGCCCGCGCGTACACCGGTTCGCAGGAGACCTCGACCACGTCGGCGACGCTGGCGGAGCCGTACATGTCACCCGCGGCCACGAACGAGCCGGGCAGCGCCCGCACGACACACGTTTCCGCCGCCACGGCCCTGGCCTGCTTGCGGTGGGTGGAGCGCGCGAGCGCAGGCGCGCTCGCGAACAGCAGCGCGGCCGCCAGGACTCCGAGAGCAGCGAGGAGGGTTCTTCCGTGAACCACCGTCCCTCCTGATAGCACCGCGCCCGACGCACGTCCAGTGGTGGCCGTGCGCGTGCGCCTTCCGTCCGCGGCCCCGTCTAGCTTGCCCGCCCATCCCGCGGCCTCACGGCCGGGATCTATAGGTGCATGTCCGGCCCGCGCCGTCTCAGCCGAGACGGCGTTGGTCGTTCTGGGGCGCTCGCCCGCGGACGCGGGCGCCGGGGCAGCAGCGCCGTGGCCCGCCGGTCCCCGGTCCAGGCCGGTCCCGGGCTCGGCCGCTGCGCACTCGAGCCTGCCGACCGGTGGGAAATACTTGGGCGATCGCCCCGCCGTCACCTCCCCCTCCCTCCGACGCCCCGACGGGCGCCGGCTCGCCCCGCCGCAGGCGCTGGTCCGGGGCCGTGATGCGGACGGCGGAGAACCCCGGCGGCATCGCCTACGGCGCGATCCTGGTGGGCGCCCTGCTGGCCGCCGAGAGCGGGCATCCCGAGACCTACAAAGAAGCGATCGCGTCGGGCCTGATCGGTGCGGTCGTGTTCTGGCTCCTGCACGCCTACGCGAGCGCGCTCGGGCGCCGCGTGGCCCGCCAGGAACGGCTGACGGTCGGCGTCCTCATGCGCTCGCTCGCGGAGGAGTGGACGATCATCCCGGGGGCCGCGATCCCGCTGCTCACGATCGTGATCGCGGGCCTCGCCGGCGCGAGCCTCGAGAAAGCCGTCACCATCGGCATCTGGGCCTCGGTGGTCAGCATCATCGTGCTCGAGGTCGGCGCCGGCATCAACGCCGGGGCGCGTGGCACCGAGCTCGTGCTCGACGCCACCGTCGGGGCCGTCCTCGGCGGCGCGATCCTGGCCTTGAAAGCAATCCTCAGCTGAGGGGGGCCCGGCCGGGGCGCTCGAACACCGGCCTGCCGGGTTCCTGTGGCAGCCCGGCGCTCGCCAGCGCCGGCTCCAGCGACGCGTAGGTGTCCACCTTCAGCGCCTTGCCCTCCCGCACGGTCCACACCAGGAACACGCGTTGTTCGACCGGGATCCCCGTCTGCCTCCCGGCGGCGGTGAGGCGCAGTTCGACGACCAGGTCTTCGGCGCCGGCCGTCCATACCCGCTCGGCCGAGAAGCGGATGTCGGCCATCGCCTCGGCGAAGGTCTCGAAGTAGCGCCGCACGCCCTCGTGGCCGCGGTAGGTGTCCGGCTCGGCCGACACCTCAGCGCGGGATCGAGACTTCGAAGCGCGGGTCCACGAACGTCACGATCCGCTCCACGTCGCCGCTGTTGAACGCCTCCAGGCCGGCGAGCAGCAGCTCGACGTTCTGCTGGGACGCCACCCTCAGGAGGCCGCCAGCTGGCGTGCCCTGGCAGCGAGGTGGACGACGCCGAGCTGGTCATACATCGAGGCCGCGTCCTGGAGCGCCTCGCTGGCCGCACCCCCGTTGTGTTCGTGCATGCGCCGCCCGATCAAGAGCTCGCAGCGGGCGACCTCCAGCGGGCGCCCGAGGCGCATCCACTCGCCCCGCGCGGCCTGCAGGCGCTCGAGTGCCTGCGGCATGGCGGTGACCATGCCCACGGCCTCCTCGGCCGCGGCCGCACCGGCGGGGTCGTGGACCCGCTTGGAGGCCGCCTCGGCCGCCTCGGCCGCCTCGGCGGCCTCCTCGGGGCGCTCGGCGAGGATCGCGATCATGGTGCGCGCCGAGTGGGCCTGCACCGACTGGGGAACCAGGCCGGCGCGATCGCACACCGCCAGCGCCTCGCCCAGGGTTCCGCGGGCCCGCTCGAGCTCGCCGCGGTCGCGCTGGGTGGCGGCGAGCGCCATCAGGGCACTGAAGGTGACCTCCGACCAGCCGATGCGGTCGGCGAGCTCACGCGCCGATATGAGCAGCTGCTCGGAGGCGTCCCAGTCGCCCTCGCGCCAGAGCAGGCGCCCGCGCATGATGTTCGGCAGGCACAGCTTGCCGACCAGCCCCTCGCGTTCGGCCAGCTGCGCGCTGGCGTCGCTGGCGCTGCGGACCTCGTCCCAGTCGGCGCGGTAGAAGGCCAGCTGGGCCAGGGCCGAGAGCAGCTCGATCTGGGCCGGCAGCTCGTCGATGCGTTCGGCCAGCGCGAGCGCCTCGCGGTAGCGGGCCCCGGCCCCGGCGTAGTCGCCCTCGGAGTGCTCGAGGTTGTGGCCCAGGGCGAGCAGCGCCAGGACCGTCTCCTCCTCGTCGGACTCGCGTGCCAGCTCGACGGCGCGCTCGAGGTTCTCGCGTGCCTTGGCGGCGTCCCCGATGCGGCCGAAGACGCGGCCGAAGATCCCGTGGGCGCGGCTGGCGGCGCGTGCCTCGCCGAGGCTCTCCGCCAGGCGCAGGGCCTTCTCGGAGGCGTAGATGGCGAGCATGTTGTCGCCCACCTGCATGTACAGCCAGGCCGCCTCCTCGTAGAGCCGCACGAGCGTCAGCGAGGGCTCCTCGTCCTTGATCAGGTTGATCCCCTGCTGGTGGTGCTCGATCGCGCTCTTGCGCTCCCCCTTGTGTGCCAGGGCCGCGCCGATCTTGCGGTGCAACTCGGCCACGTGCTGCAGCTCACCCCGTCCGGAGTGGTACTCCAGGCAGCCCTGCCAGAGCTCGATCGCGGGATCCACCCGTCCGAGCCGCAGGGCGACGTCGCCGCTCTTCTCCGCGATCCGCTGGGCCGTCTCCTCCTCGCCGTCGAGCAGGGCCGTCGCGGACTCGTAGTGGACCAGGGCTTCGCGGTTGGAGTACAGCGACGCGGCCGCGTCGCCCGCCGCCTCCCGGTAGCGCAGCGCGAGGCCGCGCAGCTGGTCGATCTCCTCCGCCGGCAGGTGGGCCTCGACGGCGAATGAGGACGCGCGCGAGTAGTGCTCGGCCACCAGCGCCACCGTGCCCTCCCGGCGCCCGCCCACGCGCTGCTCGATGAACCCCCCCACCTCGGCGTGCTTGCGCGCACGAACCGCCTTCGGGAGCATCTCGTAGGCGACGTCCCTGATCAGCACGTGCTTGAAGGCCAGCTCGCGCTCGCCGCCCGCATCGCGGCTCTCGCCGGGCAGCAGGATGTCCTTCTCGCGCAGCGACGCCAGCGAGTCGCTGAGCTGCTCGCCCGCGGCCGCCGCCACCGGCTCCAGTGCGCTCTCCCAGAAGGTCCTGCCGAGTACCGCCGCGTGCGAGACCAGCTGGCGCTCGAACGGCTCCAGCGCGTCCAGGCGGGCCGCGAGCAGGCCCTGCACGGTGTCGGGGAGCTCGGCAGTCGTGGGACCGCCGTCCTCGGCGATCCGCTGCACCATCTCCTCGGCGAACAGCGGGTTTCCTCCGCAACGTTCGGCCAGCGCAACCGCCTGCTCGCTGATCGCACCGGATGCCCGCAGCAGCTCGCGGATCAGGGCCTGGGCGTCCTCCGGCGGCAGCGGTTCCAGGAACGTCACCGTGGCCGTGCGGCGCATCGTGCTCCAGCCGGGCCGGCGCCCGAGCAGCTCGTCCCGCGCCAGGCACACCTGCAGCACCGGTGCCCGCAGCCAGCGGGACAGGTAGTCGATCAGGTCGAGCGTGCCCTCGTCGGCCCAGTGGATGTCCTCCCAGGACAGCACCAGCGCTCCCTGCGCGGCCAGCGCCTCCATCACCACACGCACCGCCCCGAAGAAGCTCTCGCGCGCGTCCTGTTGTTCCTGCTGGTCGGCGAGCGGCTCGCGCGAGGAACCGGCGGCGCCCAGCAGGCGGGCGATGGGAGCGATCCGTCGCTCCGCCTGGTCGACCTCCTCGTGCTCGCTCAACAGCGGCAGCAGCCGCTCGTTCAGGCGCTCTCGGACGGTCGCGGGATCGTCCCCTTCGGAGATCCCGCACTCGCTGCGGACCATCTCGATCAAGGGCCAGTAGACGACGCCCTGACCGAACGCCAGGCAGCGTCCCCGCAGCAGCCTCGTCTGCGTCCCGTCACCGCCGAGGGTCCCTTCGAGCTCCGCCAGCAGGCGCGACTTGCCCACCCCGGCCTGGCCCACGATCGTCACCAGGTGCGGGGCGTGCTCGCGCGCAACCCGCCCGAGCAGGCCCTGCAGGCGCCCGAGCTCCTCGTCACGGCCGATCAGCGGCGCCGAGGAGCGCATCGCCGGACCGGCGCCCTCCTCGATCGAGCCGATCGACAGTGGCTCCCAGGCCGCGACCCGCTCCGCCTTGCCCTTCAGCTCCAGCGGCTCCAGCTCGTGGTAGTTGATGACCTTCGCGGTCAGCCGCTGGGTGCGCTCGCCCACGAGCGTCCCCCCACCGGCGCCGCCGACTGCAGGCGCGCGGCCACGTTCACCGCATCGCCGAGCACGGTGTAGGAGTCCCCGACGCGGCCGGCGAGCACCTCGCCCGTGTTGACGCCCACCCGCAGCGCGAGGTCGAAGCCGAACTGGGCCTTGATGTCGCCGTTGAGCTCGACCATCGCGGCGTGCATCCCGAAGGCCGCACGCACCGCCCGCTCGGGGTCGTCCTCGTGCGCCACGGGAGCACCGAACACGGCCATCACGTTGTCCCCGATGAACTTGTCCACGCGCCCGCCGAAGCGCTCCACCTCCTCCGCGAAGCGGTTCAGGCAACGCTCGATGAGCACCTTCACGGTCTCGTGGTCGAGCTGCTCAGCGACCGAGGTGTAGCCGGAGAGGTCGGCGAACAGGACCGTCACCGTGCGCCGCTCCTCGCTGGTGGGAGAGGAGGGTTGGGTGGGCGTCCCCGCGGGAGCCCCGCCGAGTGCGGTTCCACAGGCCATGCAGAAGCGCGCGCCGGCCGGCGCCGACGTCCCGCAGGAGGGGCAGTCCACGGCCAGAGCGCTGCCGCAGGCCATGCAGAAGGCGGCCCCCTCTGGATTGGAGGCCTCGCAGCTCGGGCAGGGAACAGCCGTTTGCGCCATGGTCCAGGAAGATGATTGCGCGAACCGCGGCCAATCGCGGGTCCCGCACACACAAAACCGGGCCGCTCTGACCCGCTCGCAGCCGCCACATCAGGCGGGCGCCGGCACCGCCTGACCTGCGACAGCTCGCAAAGTCAAGCCGGACACGCTCGAACTACCGCGCCGCCGACAGGCACCGGCCCACCGGACGCTCACGCGCCGAGGCGCACCTCGCCGTCGGGCCCGAGCGACCAGTGGGGGTTGTGGGCGACCTCCCAGGGGTGACCGTCGGGATCGACGAACACACCGCTGTAGCCGCCCCAGAAGGTCTCGGCGCCGGGGCGCCCGATCGTGGCGCCGGCCTGCCGCGCCTGCTCGATGATCGCGTCCACCTCGGCCGGGCCCTCCACGTTCAGCGCCAGCGTCACCCCGCCCCAGCCGCCGCTGTCGCTGACACAGCTGTCCTCGGCCAGACGAGCGCGGTCCCACAGGGAGACCACCATGTCGCCGGCCTGGAAGAAGACGACGTCGTCCTGCGGCCCGGCGTTCGTGTGCCAGCCCATGTCCTCATAGAAGCGCCTGGCGCGGGCGAGGTCGCCGACCCCGAGCGTGATCACCGTGACGCGCTGTCTCACGGCTCCCAACCCTTTCAGATCACGCCCGCAGGGCTATCCGCCGCGGCGACCCGGGCCCCGCAAACGGGCGGCCCCGCCGGCGCCGCCGCGACGGGCCTGCAGATCCTCCTAGGAGCCCGGGTACATCTCCTCGATCTGGCCCGTGTACTTCTCGGCGATCGGCTTGCGCTTGAGCTTCATCGTCGGGGTCAGCTCGTCCCCGCCCGGCAGCCAGTCGCCCTCGACGATCGTGAACTTCTTGATCTGTTCCACTTTCGCGAGCTTCTGCGTTGGCTGCGTCGACGCCCTCCTTGACGGCGGCCACCACCTGCTCGTCGCGCGCGAGCACGGCCAGGTCGGTGTCCTCGATCCCCTGTTTGGCGGCCCACGCCGGCGCGAAGTCCGCGTCGAGCACGATCAGGGCGGTGTTGTAGGGGCGGGCGTCGCCGATCGTGCAGGCCTGCCCGATCAGCGGCGAGGCCGTCTTCAGCGTCGCCTCGATGTTGGCCGGCGACATGTTCTTGCCGGCCGCGCTGATGATCAGCTCCTTCTTGCGGTCGACGATCTTCAGGTAGCCCTCCTCGTCGAACTCGCCGATGTCGCCGGTGCGCAGCCAGCCGTCGTCGGTGAAGGTCTCCGCGGTCTTCTCCGGCAGGTTGCGGTAGCCGAGCATCACGACGTCGGACTTCACGAGCACCTCGCCGTCGCTGTCGAGCTTGATCTGCACGCCCGGCGCCGGCGGCCCGACGGTGCCGATCCTGATCTTGTCCCTCGGGTTGACGCTCCCTGCGCCGCAGGTCTCGCTCATGCCCCACAGCTCGGCCAGCGGCAGGCCGATGGCGTGGAAGAACTCGAGCACTTCGACCGGGGTGGGCGCAGCGCCGACGTTGATCGCCTCGACCTGGTCGAGGCCGAGCATCGCCCGCAGGCCGGCGAAGATCTCGTCGTCCGCGCGGGCGACCTGCTCGGCGAGCTCGGCGGGCACCTCTTCGCCGCGCTGCTCGAGGCGCACCTTCCGGATGCCCGCGTCGAGCGCGGCGTGCATCTCTGGCGCCCTGCTCGTCGGGCTGGCCGGCGATCATCGTCTCCAGTCCGGCCTTGAGCTTCTCCCAGATCCGGGGCACGGCGAAGAACCAGCTGGGCCGCACTTCGGGCAGGTAGGAGAGCACCTGGCGGGGATCCTCGCAGCAGGTGATCTGCAGGCCGAAGACGATCGGCAGGTAGTGGTGGGCGTTGCGCTCGGCCACGTGAGCGCTCGGAAGCCAGGAGATCACGCGCCCGTCCTCGGGGAACTCGATCAGCGCGTCGAGGCCCTCGACCGCGGCCAGCAGGTTGCGGTGGATCAGCTGGACGCCCTTCGGCGGGCCGGTCGTGCCCGGAGGTGTAGATCAGCGTCAGCAGATCGGTGGCCTGCAGTTCGGCCACCGACGCCTCGACGTCGAAGTCGGCGTTCGAGCCCTCGACCTCCGACAGCGCGAGCGTGCCCTCGGGGGCCTCGCCGTCGACCACGATCACGTGCTCGAGCCCGGGCAGCTCCTTGCGCGCCTCGAGCACCCGCGGCAGGTACTCCTGCTCGCAGATCAGGATCCTCGCGCCGGCGTCCGTGACGAGGTACTGGATCTGCTCGGGGGTGTAGGTGTTGTAGATCGAGAAGGGGGTCGCGCCGAGCATCATCCCGGCGAGGTCGCAGAGGTGGAACTCGGGTCGGTTGCCGAGCATCAGCGCGAGCGTGTCGCCGCGTTCCAGACCGAGCTCGGCGAGCCCGCCGGCGAGCGCGTCCACGCGTTCGCGCAGCTTTCCCCACGTGATCGTGAAGGCGTCCTCCTTGGTGCGGATCGCGACCTCGATCGGCCGTTCGGCCGCGGTGATGCGAAACGCCTCCGCGAGGGTGGGCGCTTCGGCCGCCGTCCCGCGCCTTAGCCGCCTTTGCGTGACTGCCGCCTCCATCGTCTGCTCCTCCCCGATCTCGCCCCTGCGCCAGTGAAACTCTGCGGTCGTGCCGCCTGTCGCGATCATAGCCCGCACGCGGAGGGCTAGGCTCGCGGCCGTGCGCTCGGCGGAGCTTGGCTTCTGGTGGCGCTCGCTCGGAGGCCCGCCTCCGGCGCGAGCGCCGCTGCGCGAGGCCGGCTGGAAGCGGACGTCGCGATCGTGGGCGCCGGCTACACCGGCCTGTGGACCGCCTACTACCTCAAGCGGGCCGCCCCGCACCTGCAGATCGTCGTGCTCGAGCGCGAGTGTCGCGGGCTTCGGAGCCTCGGGACGCAACGGCGGCTGGGTGTCCGGCTTCTTCGCCGGTGCCCCGCGCCGGTACGAGCGCGCGTGCGGGCCGGCCGGCCCTGCAGGCGCTGCAGCGGGAGATGTTCGCCACCGTCGATGAGGTGGCGCGCGTTCCTGCGAGAGCACGGCATCGACGCCGACTATCGTCAAGAGCGGGCAGCTCGGCGTGGCGCTCGGCAGCGCCCAGGCGGCGCGCCAGCGCGAGCTGGTGGCCGCGGCCCGAGCCCGGGGCCTCGGCGAGGAGCGACCTGCGCGAGCTCTCAGCGGCGGAGCTGCGACGAGCGGGTGCGGGTCGCGGGGCGCACGCGCCGCGACCTTCACGCCCGCACGTCGCGCGCGTCCATCCGGCCAAGCTGCTGCGCGGGCTCGCGCCGGCGTGCTCGAGGCGCTCGGCGTCGACGATCCACGAGCACACGCCGGTGCTGCGCGATCGGCCCGCACGAAGCCCTCACGCCCGCCGGAGCGGTCCGCGCGCGCTGGGTGGTGCGGGCGACCGAGGGCTACACCGCGTCGCTGGCGGGCCAGCGCCGGCGCTCGTGCCGATGAACAGCTCGATGATCGTCACCGAGCCGCTGCCCGCCGAGACCTGGGAGGAGATCGGCTGGGCCGGAGCAGGAGCTGATGGCCGACGAGGCGCACGTGTACGTCTACCTGCAGCGCACCGCCGACGGGCGGATCGCGATCGGCGGGCGCGGCGTTCCCTACCGCTTCGGCTCGCGCACCGACGGCCGCGGGCGAGACGGCGCGCGCGCACCGTGGCCGCGCTGCGAGAGAAGCTCGGGGCGATGTTCCCGCCCGCGCGCGAGGCCGCGCTCGAACACGCGTGGTCGGGCGTGCTCGGCGTGCCGCGCGACTGGTGCGTGTCGGTCGACGCCGACCCCGGCAGCGGGCTCGCCTGGGCGGGCGGCTACGTCGGCGAGGGCGTCGCGGCCGCGAACCTCGCCGGGCGCACGCTGCGCGACCTGATGCTCGGCGAGCCGACAGCCCATCACGAGGCTGCCGTGGGTGGGGCGCAGCGCCACGGCGCTGGGAGCCCGAGCCGCTGCGCTGGGCCGGCATCCGCGGCGTCTACGCGCTGTACCGCCTTGCCGACCGCAGCGAGCGGCGCAGCGGACGACCCTCACGGGCTGGCGGCGGCGCTCGATGTCGTCTCACCGGGCGCGTCCTGAGCGAATAGCATCGCGGGCCCGATGTCCTTCCAGACGCTGCTCTACGAGCGCAACGACCGGGTTGCGACGATCACCCTCAACCGCCCCGAGCGGCTCAACACGATCGTGCCCGCCGATGCCCGACGAGCTCCAGGAGGCGGTCGAGCAGCGCGGTCGCGGACGAGCAGGTGAAGGTGATCGTCCTGCGCGGTGCCGGGCGCGCCTTCTGCGCCGGCTTCGACTTCGGGGACGGGCTTTCACCACTGGGACGAGATGCTCACCACCGACGGCGCGCTGGGACCCCGGCAAGGACTTCATCGGGGCGACCACCGCCGAGCCTCGGCGCGGTGCCGAAGTTCATGAGCCTGTGGCGCGCGCCGAAGCCCGTGATCGCCCAGGTGCACGGCTGGTGCGTGGGCGGCGGCAGCGACATGGCGCTGTGCGCGGACCTCGTCATCGCCAGTGAGGACGCGCGCATCGGCACCTCCTACTCGCGCATGTGGGGCTGCTACCTGAGCGGGATGTGGCTCTACCGCCTCGGCCTGACGCAAGCGCCAAGGAGTACGCGCTCACCGGGAAGCCCCTGTCGGGCCTGGAGGCTGTCGACGCCGGGCTCATCAACGCGGCCGTCCCGTTCGCGGAGCTCGAGGCGAGGTGGCGCGCGAAGCAGACGCGCGCTGGCGGGCCTGCCGCCGCGCAGCTGGCGGCGATGAAGCTGATCGTCAACCAGGCCTACGAGAACATGGGCCTCGCCTCGCACCCAGCTGCTCGGCCCGGTCCTCGACGGCCTGATGCGCAACATCCCCGAGGCGCCTGGAGTTCGTCGAGCTCGCCGAGCGGAGGGCGTCGAGCAGGCGATCGCCGGGCGCGACGGGCCCTTCGGCGACTACAGCCAGGCGCCGCGCTCGCGAGCAGCCGAACCCGGCCAACGTGATCGAGCCGTAGCGGCTCAGGCGGCTCCGCGCGCCCGGCTTGACCGCCCCGTAGCGCGCGTAGTGGCGCTCGGGGATCGCGTCGGGGTCCTTGTACCAGTACCAGGTGCAGGGGTCCTTGGAGTAGTCCTCCGGCGGGTCGCAGGGATACAGCGGGTAGCCCGACCACTGGATCGGCAGCGACTCGTTCATGAAGCTGCAGTGGGTGCAGTAGAGCGGGAAGTCCTTGCGGTCGAAGGACCAGTCGTGGGCCTCGCGCGTGCGCGCCGCCGTCGGGCAGTCCCTCGTAGGCCCCGTTGCGCACGAGCCGCTGGCCCGAGCCGCACGGGTTCATCGTGAAGGTCACCTTCTCCTCGTCCTCGCTGATCGTGAAGGCGCCCGGGTTGGGCCCCACGCCCGAGCAGGAGTGCGCCCGCCAGGTGGCCGCGAGCAGGCCGCACGAGGTCGCGCCGGTCGAGCGCCTCGATCGCGTCGTGGTGGCGGCGCCAGCCGCGGTTCATGCTCTCGCTCCCACGCCTCGGCGACGCCGTCCTCGCCGAGCCGCTGCTGGATGAACGAGACGAGGTCGAGCACGCCCGCGGCCATCAGGTCGTGGAGCATCTGCCACTCGTGCTTCATCTCCGCGCACAGGCGCCGGGCCGTCTCGAGGTCGCCGGCGTCGATCGCCTCGATCGCGCGATCCATCGTCGGACGCGACAGCTGTGCGAGCTCCTCCTCGGAGAACCAGCGGTCTGTCATCGTTTCCTCCTTCGATGGTGAGCGGGTCACAGCCGGGGGCACAATTGTGACCGAGCGGCGCAGAGCGCTGGTGACCGGCGCGGCGCGGGGGATCGGCGCGGCGATCGCGGAGCGCCTGCGCGCGGACGGGCTCGAGGTGCTCACGCTCGACCTGCAGCGACGGGCTGCGACCTCGACGCTCGACGTCGCCCGCGACGAGTTCCCGCCGCTGGGCGACATCGACGTGTGCGTGGCCAACGCCGGCATCACGACCACGATCGCCCCCGCCCACCGGATGACCGCCGAGCAGTGGCAGCGGGACATCGACGTCAACCTCACGGGCTGCCTTCCGCACGATCCAGGCCTGCCTGGGCGGGCATGCGCGAGCGCCGCTACGGGCGCATCGTCGTGATCTCGAGCGTCGCGGCGCTCGGCGGGCTGCCCGGCCAGGTGGCGTACGCCGCCTCCAAGGCGGGCCAGCTCGGCATGGTCACGACGATCGCCGGCGAGAACGCGGCGCGTCGGCATCACGCGTCAACGCCATCCTCCCCGGCCTCGTCGCGACCGAGCAGGTGCTCGCGATGCCCGAGGAGGTGCGCGAGCGCGTGCTCGCGGCGCTGCCCAGCGGGCGGCCCGTGGAGCCGGCGGAGATCGCCGCCGCGGTGGCCTTCCTGGCCGGCGAGGAGGCGGCCCAGATAGCGGGCCAGTCGATCGTGATCGACGGTGCGGCCTCCCTGACCCAGCTTTCGCTGGGGTCCTCCGGGCGCTAGACGCAGCGCGTCTTCTCGGGCCAATTCGCTGCCTCGCCGAGCTTCTTCGTCGCAGCGGTTGACAATTCTCATAATTCTGGTAGTCTTTGTTCCAGAGTGATGAGCAGCGGCCTCGCCAACCCCCTCGACTCCAAGCCCCCTCGAGTCGCGCGTGCCCTCACCGGTGCGCGGAGCGAGGCCGCTGCACACGCTCGGAACGATCCATCCCATCCCTCCCCCCGGAGGCGGCTTGTCCGCCGTCACCGGGATCTCCCTCGCTCCTGGCGGGCCAGGTACGACCTGGCCCGCCAGGCGTCCTTTGTGCGCTCCCTGGGTGGCGCATGACGCTGGTCGCGATCGGCGCCCTGTGGCTGATCGTCGTGCTTGTCGTGCTGTCGCTGTGCGTGGCGGCCGCCGGCCGTCGCGGCCCCAGCAGCGTCCGCTAGCCCGGCGTTCCGCGCCTACAGGCCGATCAGCCCGGTCACGGGACTGGTGGCCGAGGTCGAACCCGCGACGTTTTTCGCCGTCGCGACGACGATCGAGGGTGAGCCCCACGTCGAGACCCACGAGTTTGAAGGTCGAGCCCGTCGCTTCGCTGATGTTGGCGCACGATTTCCCGAGCGCGTTGCACAGCTGCCACTGATAGCCGTATCGTGATCGGTTCGGTCCCCGACCAGGTTCCGGGGTGGGCAGTCAGCAGCTGCCCGCTCAAGAGGCTTCCGGTGATCGACGGCAGGACGTGGTTGGCCGGGACGATGCCGGAGATCACGCCGGTCGGCGAGCTCGTCGCCGAGTGCGACCCGGCGACGTTCGTCGCCGTCACGACCACCTTCACCGTGTCCCCGATCAGACCGGTTACGAGACTCAGCGTCGACCCGGTCGCTTTCGAGATTTCAGAGCATTCTTTGCCCGCCGCGTTGCAAGCCAGCCACTGATAGGCGTAGCTGATCGGTTCCGTCCCCGACCACGAGCCCGGCGAAGCGGTCAACGTCTGCCCTTCCACCAGGCTCCCCGCCACCGACGGAGCTTCGCCGTTGGAGGGCAGGATGCCGCTGATCACGCCGGTCGCCGCACTCGTCTCCGAGTGCGAGCCCGCGACGTTCGTGGCCGTCACGACCACCTTCACCGTGTCCCCGATCAGACCCGGTTACCAGTTTCAGCGTCGACCCGGTCGCTTTCGAGATTTCAGAGCATTCTTTGCCCGACGCGTTGCACTGCAACCACTGATAGCCGTAGCTGATCGGTTCCGTCCCCGACCACGAGCCCGTCGTCGCGCTCAGCGACCTGGCCTTCGAGCGAGGCTGCCCAAGACCGACGGAGCACTCGTGTTCGACGGCAGGATCCCACTGATCAAGCCGCTCGGAGAGCTCGTCACCGAGTGCGAGCCCGCAACGTTGCGTCGCCGTCACCACGACCTCGACCGTGTCGCCGATCAACCCCGACACCAGTGGCAGTGTCGAACCCGTGGCTTTCGAGATTTCAGAGCATTCTTTGCCCGCGGCGTTGCACTGCAACCACTGATAGCCGTAGCTGATCGGTTCGCGTCCCCGACCACGACCCCGTCGTCGCGCTCAGGAGCTGGCCTTCGAGAAGGCTCCCGAGGATCGACGGGGCAGCCGGTGTTCGACGGCAGCAGACCCTGCACGAGGCTGGTCGGCGAGCTCGTGGCCGAAGTCGAGCCGCCGGCGTTGGTGGCGGTGACGACCACCTGGACCGTCTCGCCGATCAGGCCCGAGAGCAGTTTCAGCGTCGGTGCGGTGGCTCCGGGAATTTCAGAGCACGATTCCCCGGCCGCGTTGCACGCCAGCCACTGATACGCGTAGCTGATCGGTTCCGTCCCCGACCAGGAGCCCGGTACGGCGCTCAGCAGCTGCCCTTCGAGCAGGCTCCCGAGGATCGAGGGGAGCCCGAGGTTGACCGGCAGCAGCGCTCCGACCACGGTGGTTTCCGGCGAGCTCGCCGAAGCGCTGCCGACGGAGTTCGAGGCCAGCACTTTGACGATCATCGAGCTGGCCACGTCCACGGCTTCGAGGGTGTAGGTGGCGGCGGTGGCCCCGGAGATCGCTTCGCAGACGGCCGTCAGCGAGCTGCAGCGTTCCCACTGGTAGTGGTAGGTGATCGGCGCCGAGCCGGCCCACACGCCGGGGTTGGCGAGCAGCTTGGCGCCTTCCGCGAGGTCTCCTTCGATCGCCGGCGGTTCGACCTCGAGTGGGCGACCCCGGGAGGAGCTTCTTGGTCGGGCGAGAGGTGACGGATGCGCTTCCGCCGGGCGTGGTGGCCGTCACGATCGCCCTCAGGCGCCTGCCGACCTGGTCGCTGGCGCTGCGGTAGGTGGAGCCGTCCGCACCGGGGATCAGGCTGCACGGGCCGTGCCGGGGTTCGCAGACCTCCCACTGGTAGGAAAAGGTCGGTGCGGTGGCGGACTTCCACTTGCCTTCGCCGACGTTCAACAGGCGGCCGTCTTCCAGGGAGCCGCTGATCTTCGGCGGGGCGTGGTGCTTGGGGGGCGCTTCGGCGCGCGCCATCGCGCGCCCCCAGCAGCAGGACGAGGGTGGCCAGCGCAAGCGCGACGCGCAACGCGCGCCCAGCGCCGATCGATCACGATCTCGTCCACGCTCCAACCCGTTACCTGCATCCGCTCCCCGTGCCCCGTTCCTGCTCGCCTACGAATAACCCTTTGCACGCACTACCCCGAAACCGACCCCGTCAAACCTCGAAAATGAGCGATCCCTCTTTCGGTCCAAATCGGCCCGCAGGAACCGCATCGATGCCGTGGCGGAGGGGTTACCGGGCTAGTTGTCCGCCCCTCAAAGGCCCGAACCATGAGGCCACGAGGCGATCAGGTGTCGCGCAAAAGGAGGAGCACTGAAATGACCGCAAAAAGGCTGGCCGTGGCGCTCACGGCCCTGATGATGCTCGTCGGCCTCTCCATCCCGTCTCTGGCCGGCGCGCGCGTGTCCGGCCGGCGCATCCAGGAACGGCACCGGCTCGAAAAACATCACCCGCGCAGCGCCTCCCCGGCCGGCTGCAAGCTGAGCATCCAGGCCCAGCCGAGGACGCTGACGGCGGGCGAAGCGCCGCAGGTGTTCGGCCGCCTGCATTGCCCCGGCGCCGCGGCCGCCGCGCAGACGGTCACGCTCTACGCCCACTCGATCGGGCAGCCCAACCAGCCGGTCGGCACCACCACGACCGACCCCGGCGGCTACTTCACGCTCGTGGCGCCGGCGCCGGCGACCGACACGCTCTACTACGTCACCGCGGTGGGGGCCACCAGCGCCAGCAAGGCCGTCAAAGTGGCCCCCGCGGTCACCATTCAAGGCCCGGCCGAAACCGCGTCCCTGCTGACCGGCGTCCGTAGCCGCGTCACCTTCAGCGGCACCGTCAGTCCCGTCGACGTGGGCGCCGAAGTGGTCCTCCAGCGCGAGCAGGCGGTCGCGGTCGAAGAATGGCACGCGATCCAGCGCGGGGTCGTCGGCAGGCACGGCGAATACTCCTTCGTGCACGTCTTCAAGATCCCCGGCGACGCCAACATCCGCGTCGTGGTGCGCCCCCACCGGCGCTTCTCGGCCTTCGGCGCCTCAACGCCGCTGTCATACGTGATCAGCCAGCGCCAGAACCCGGCGCTGACGCTGCTGGCGACCGGCTCGGGTGCCTCCAACGACCCGATCCTGTTCGCCCAGACGGTCACGCTCCACGGGGTGCTCGCCGCGGGCGGCGGCCAGACCATCACGCTCCAGGCACGTAGCAAGCGGGGCCAGTTCGCGACAATTGCCACGACGACCGCCGACTCGGGCGGCAAATACAGCTTCGCGCAGGCCCCGCAGGAAAACACCGCCTACAAGGTGCTCGGCGGCGGCCGCCACTCGGCGGTGCTGTTCGAGGGCGTCAAATACGTGCTCACGGCGGGTGTCTCGGCCGGCACCGTGCCGGCCGGGCAGACGCTGACCTTCGCGGGCACGGTGACGCCCTTCCGCCAAGGACACGTGGTCTACCTCGAGCGCCAGAACGCCAACGGGGGCGGCTTCCACGTGGTCGACCTGAGCACCCTGACGCCCGGCCCCGCGGGCACTGGGACGTACTCGATCACCCACGCCTTCTTCGGCATGGGCAAGCAGATCCTGCGCATCAAGGTTCCCGGTGACCCGGCCAACGAGGGCGTGGCCAGCGCCCCCTTCACGATCGAAGTGACGCCCTCCCCGGCGGCCGCCCTACGGGTGTTCCCGCCGGAACGGCTGCCGGGTGAAGGCCACTCCTAGGCCATTGAGGCACCAAGCAAGCGCAAGCTAGGCGGCGACCGCCCGCGACTGCAGGTGGGCGCCGACCTTGCGCTTGACCCTCTGCAGGGCGTTGTCGACCGTCTTGGTGTCGCAGGAGAGGCGCTCGCCGGCCTGCTCGTAGGAGTAGCCGTCGAGGTACAGCGAGAGCACGCGGCTCTCGAGCTCCGACAGGGCCGATGACAGGCAGCCCACGAGCGAGCGCAGCTCCTCGGAGGAGATCACCTGGTTGACCGGGTCGTGGACGGTCGGCCCGGGCAGCATCTGGTCGAGCGTGGGAACCTCGTCGCCGCTGCCCGCCGGGGTCGATGAGAACGACACGTACTGGTTCAGGGGGCTGTGCTTGTTGCGGGTGGCGGTCTTCACCGCCGTGATGATCTGGCGCGTGATGCACAGCTCGGCGAAGTTGCGGAAGCTGGACTCGCGGTCGTTGCGGAAGTCCCGGATGGCCTTGTAGAGGCCCACCAGGCCCTCCTGGATGAGGTCCTCCGAGTCGCCCCCGGCGAGGAAGTAGGAGGAGGCCTTCAGGCGGACGAAGCCGTGATAACGGCGGACCAGACGGTCGTAGGCGTTCCTGTCCCCCTGCTTGGCCAAGGCGATCAGAAATTCATCCTCAACCTTGGGTTCAGGGTTGTGCATCGGGGAGATCCTGGCCACGAGCAATTCCTTTCTCCGGCCCGTGTTTACGGGCTGGATCGCTCAGTGGCGCACTCCTCCCCTGGCGCCAGAACTTATTCAATTCCTAAGTATGTCTAAACCTTAGGTTCAGCCTTACTTGAGGGTACATTCGCATACTTATGTACCCTTGTCAAGACTCTCGGAGCGGTTCTGCAAGATCTCGTACAGCAGCGCCGCGGCCGCTGCGGCCACACCGAGGGACTCGATCCGCCCCCGCTGGGGCAGCGCGATCAGCTCGTCGCAGGCGCCGGCCACGCGGGGGCGCAGACCCTTGCCCTCGCTGCCGAGCACCAGCACCACCCCCGCGCCGCTGTAGTCCGGCCGGTCATACGGGACGGGCCTGCGCCCGCCGGACGCCACCGGAGCGCTGGCCCCGTAGCACCAGTAGCCGGCCTTGCGGGCCTCGCCGAGCACGTCGGCGACGTTCCTGACGCGCGCCACGGGCAGGTGCTCGACCGCGCCGGCCGATGCCTTGCAAACCGCCGCGGTGACCTCGGCGGCCCGCCGTTCGGGGATCAGCACGCCGTCGGCGCCGGCACACTCGGCGGTGCGGCAGATCGAGCCGAGGTTCTGCGGATCCTGGATCTGGTCGAGCGCCACCAGCAGCCCCCCGGCGGCGTCCAGCAGGCTGTCGGCGCTCACGTACGGATAAGGGCCCGCCTGTGCGCACACGCCCTGATGGGCGGTGGAGCCGCAGCGACGCTCGATCTCCTCCGCCGAGGTGATGCGGGGAGAACGCTCGCGCAACCACTGCTCCCGGGCGGCCCCGGAGGTGGCCCAGACCTCGCCCACCTGCGCGGCGCGGCGGCCGCGCAGGGCCTCACGCACGGGGTTGCGCCCGTACACGATCACGCCCGAATCAGCTCCGGGCCGTCGGGGCCGTCGCGCACCTCCCATCCCCGCTCGCGCAGCTCATCCCGGAAGCGGTCGGCGGCGGCGAAATCGCGCTCGCCCCGCGCCCGCTCGCGCTCCTGCAGCAGGGCCATGGCCTCCGGGTCCTCGCCGGCGGCGTCGGCGCTCTGGAGCGGCGCCAGCTCGCCGAGGCCGAGGACCCCCAGCATCTCGCGCAGATCGCCGTCACCGACCCCTTCGGCGCGGCGGTTGGCCTCCCGGATCCAGCCGTCCATCGCGGCCAGCGCCGCGGGGGTGTTGAAGTCGTTTCGCAGCGCGGCGAAGAAGTCGGCCTTGTAGGAGGCCATGTCGGTCGGGCTCGGCTCTCCGGGAGCCAGCCTGCGCAGCGCCTCCCGGGCCCGGCGCAGGCGCCGGGCGGCGTCCTCGAGCTGGGCATCCGCGAAGGCGAGGGGCTGGCGGTAGTGGCCGGAGATCAGGTACATGACCACCGCGGAGGCTTCGTGGCGGGCGAGCACCTCGTGCAGCGGCGCGATGTTGCCCGCCGACTTGGCCATCTTCTCGCCGGTCATCTGCACCATCCCGTTGTGCATCCACAGCCGCGCCAGCTCGTGCCCGCGCGCCGCCCGCGTCTGGGAGGCCTCGTTCTCGTGGTGGGGGAAGAGCAGGTCCGAGCCGCCGCCGTGGATCTCGAAGCCGTCACCGAGCAGCTGCTCGGCCATCGCCGAGCACTCGATGTGCCAGCCGGGCCGGCCGGCCCCCCAGGGCGACTCCCACCAGGTGTCCTCGCCCTCCTTGCGGGCCTTCCAGAGCGCGAAGTCCAGCGGGTCCTGCTTGCGCTCGGCGCCCTCCACCCCCTCGCCCTGGTCCATGTCCTCGATGTGCCGGTGCGAGAGGCTGCCGTACTGCTCGTCCGAGCGCACACGGAAGTAGACGTCGCCGTCGACCGCGTATGCGTGGCCTGCCTCCACCAGCACGCGGATGTAGTCGATGATCGCGTCCATCGTCTCGGAGGCCAGCGGCTCGGCGTCGGGACGGCCGAGGCCGAGCGCGTCGGTGTCGGCGCGGTAGGCGTCGATCATGCGCTGCGCGAGGGTGGCGCTCGGCTCGCCGGCGGCCATCGCGGCGTCGTAGATCTTGTCGTTGACGTCGGTGATGTTGACCACCAGGCGCACCTCGTAGCCCTCGTGTATGAGGAAGCGCCGCAGCAGGCTGAAGACCACGAACGGGCGGGCGTTTCCGATGTGGATGCGCCCATACACGGTCGGGCCGCAGGCGTAGATGCCGAGCGTGCCCTCGGCGGGCCCCTTCAGCGCCTGCAGTTCCCCGCTGCGCGTGTCGTGGATCACGATCGTGGCGCTCACCCGCCCCGCCCCCGCTCTGCCTCGGCGAGCGTGGCCACCGCCAGCGCGGCGGCACCCTCGCCGCTGCCGACGAAGCCCATCCGCTCCGAGGTGGTGGCCTTCACGTTCACGCGTCCGCTGTCCAGGCCGAGCGCGTCGGCCAGGCGCCCGCGGATCCGCTCGCGGTGCGGCGCGAGCGCCGGAGCCTCGATGATCACGGTGCAGTCGACGTTCACCGGCCCCAGGTCCCGCTCGGCCAGCATCGCCACCACGGCCCGCAGCAGCTCGATCGAGTCCGCCCCCCGCCAGCGCTCGTCGGTGTCCGGGAAGTGCTGGCCGATGTCGCCCATGCCCGCGGCCCCCAGCAACGCGTCGCTCACGGCGTGGGCCAGCACGTCGGCGTCGGAGTGACCCTCCAGGCCGCGATCGTGCTCGATCTCCACGCCGCCGAGCACCAGCGGGCGACCCGCCACCAGGCGGTGACAGTCATAGCCGATGCCGACCAGCGTCAAGGTGACTACCCGGCGTGCTGTCCGGCGCCCACCGGCGCCATCGTGCGAACTCGCTCCCGAAAGCGGGCCAGCTGTGTCACGCCCAGGCGCGCGAGCAGCTCCAGCGCCTGGTCGTAGCCGGCGCCCACGTCCGCCGGCCGGTGCGCGTCGCTCGACAGCGCCACCGGGATGCCGGCCTCTACACACAGCTCCAGGAAGGCGGGTGCGGGGTACAGCTCGCCGGCGGGCTTGCGCAGCCCGGCCGTCGAGAGCTCCACCGCCACGCCGGCGTCGGCGAACGCTTCCACCGCCGGCTCGTAGTAACGGCGCAGGTCCCCGCCGGGCGCGCGACCGGGGTCGCCCCAGAACTTCACCAGGTCCGGGTGGGCGATGATGTCGTACAGGCCGCTACGGGCGCTGGCGGCGATCGTCTGGAAGTAGCGCTCCCACACCTCCTCGGGGGCACGCGCGGCGATCGGCTCCCAGACGCTGAACTCGTCCATGTCGAGCGCCTCGTCGCCGAGGAAGTGCACCGAGCCCACGAGGTAGTCGAAGTCCCGGCCCTCCAGCAGCTGCGAGATCTGCTGCTCGCGGCCGGGGATGAAGTCGACCTCGAGGCCCAGGAGCAGGTCTGTCTGCTCGCGCACCGCCGCGCGGTAGGCGTCGAGGTCGTCGTGGGCATAGCGCTGCCACAGCGGATGGCGCCAGATCTCGAGCGCCTGGGTGAAGCGGTAGACGTGCTCGGAGACGCCCAGCTCGTCGATGCCGCGCTCGTTGGCCGCCTCGCGGTAGAGCGCCGCATTGGCCGCACAGTAGTAATCCTCGGCGGGCGCGTCGGGGTCGTCGGGGCGCAGGTGCAGGTGCAGGTCACTGAGCACGGGGTCGTGCGATTCAATCAGGATCGGCGGATCCGGCCGAGCGCCCGGCCAGCACCAGCTCCGCCAGCCGCAGGTCGCCTGCGGTGGTGACCTTGAAGTTCTGCTCGCCGCACTCCACCACCGCCACGCTGCCCCCGAGACGCTCGATCAGCCAGGCGTCATCGGTCGCCCGGGCGAGCTCCTCGGGGCCCACGGCGAGCGCCCGTTCCAGGGCCTCGCGGCGGAACACCTGGGGCGTCTGCACCGCCCACAGGCCGGCGCGGTCGAGCGTCTCGCGCACCCTGCCGTCCTCGTCGGCCCGCTTGACCGTGTCGCTCACGGGGGCGGCGGCGATGGCGGCATCCAGCGTCGAATCCCCCGCCAGCGCCGCCAGCACGCGCTCGGCGAGCTCCGCCGTGAGCAGTGGGCGGGCGGCGTCGTGGACGAGTACGGGATCGCCCGGGCCGGCCGCGGCCAGCGCCAGGCGCACCGACTCCGAGCGCACGGCGCCGCCGCGGACGCCCGTGACGCCTTCGGGAGGGCTCGCGCCCGCCGGTAGCGAGAGCACGATCTCATCGATCGCGGGCACGGCCCGGAGGGCGTCGATGCTCCACTGCATCATCTGCCTGCCGTGCAGCGGCACCAGGGCCTTCGGCAGGCTCGCCCCGAGCCGCTCGCCGCTGCCGGCAGCGACGATCAGGGCGACTGCCATCTTCGCTGGGGCGCTCGCGCACGCGGCAGCGCTCTGCTGCCGCGTGCGTGAAAGCCTCGCTACTTCGCCCCCGCCATCGCCATCTGCTGGCTGGCCGAGTCCGCGAGCAGTTCGTCGAGATAGTTCTCGGCCTCTTCCTCGTCCTTGTCGAGCGCGTACATCAGCTCGGACGCGAGGATCTTCTTGGTGCGCGTGAACATCTGCTTCTCGCCAGTCGAGAGGCCCTTCTCGCTCTCGCGCAGCGAGAGGTTGCGGACGACCTCGGCGAGCTCGTAGATGTCACCGGTCTTGATCTTGTCGCGATTGTGCTTGAAGCGGCGGTTCCAGTTCTTCGGCATCTCCGAGACTTCGTCCCTGAGCACGTCGAGCACTTTCTTGACGGTTTCTTCGTCGATCACCCGCCGCAGCCCTGCCAGGGCTGCGTTCTCGGTGGGGACCCGGACGGTCATGTCGTTGTGGAGGATCTTGATGGTGAGGTACTCGCGCGACTCACCCATGACCTCCATGTCCTCCTTCTTGAGCACCTTGCCCGCGCCATGGTGTGGGTAGACGACGTGGTCCCCCAGCTCGAACTCGATGTACTCAACCTCGCGCGTCTGCACGAGTTCTTCGTTGAGCGCTACTTCGTCAGTGTCTCGTACCGGAATCGGTGTACCTCCTTGGCTGTGGCGCCCCTGCGGCCGCCTGTTGAACTAAGTCTGTAGGTAGCGATCCACGAGGTTCAGCTCCTGCAAACGGCGCAGGCCCTCGCGGATGTCTTTTGCCCTGATCTCGCCGACGCCCTCGACTCCCTCGAGCTCCGAGTCGCTGGCTGCGAGCAGCTCGTCCAGGCCCCCGAACTCGGTGACGATGCTCGTCACGACCAGCTTCGGGAGCCTCGGGATCCGGCCCAGCACGCGATAGCCACGCGGGGCAACGGGATAGTCGAGCGTGTTCAGCTTGCGGTCGTAGCCCAGCAGCTCGGCCAGGCGTCCGAAGTCGAGCAGGTCCTGGTGGGCGAGCCTGCCGACTTCCTCCATCGCGATCGCGAACACCTCGTCGGAATCGTCGGCCAGGTAGTCCCTCACGAGGGCGGACTTCTCCGCCGCGGCCCCCACCATCGTCTCCTCGAGCTGCATCTCGATCAGGCGCCCCTCGCTGCCGAGCTCGACGATGTAGCGCTCGATCTCGACCGCCATGCGCGTGACCAGCTCCGAGCGCTGGAGCACCGTGAGGACGTCGTGGAGGGTGGCACCGCCCTCGAACTCGAGCGCCGTCAGACGAGTGGCGACCTGATCCAGGCGGGAGCGGAACTTGTCGAGCGTGGCCAGCGCCTGGTTCGCCTTCGCCAGCACCACCGGGATGTCCTCGAGGATGTACTTGACCCCGTCCACGTACGTGGAAACGACCTCCCGGCGCTGGGAGATGGCGATCACCAGGGCGTCGGTCTGCTTGGAGACGCGCTCGGCGGTGCGGTGGCGGGTGCCGGTCTCGTGGGAGAGGATCGTCGGATCCGGCATCAGCTGGACGTTGGCCATCGTCACCTTGGTCGCGTTCGCGTTGAGGATGATGGCGCCGTCCATCTTGGCCAGCTGGTAGAGGAAGGCTGGCGTGTAGTCGATGTCAAGCTTGATCCCACCGGAGTTCAAAAAGCTCAGGTCTTCCGGCTCGCCGATCACGATCAGGCCGCCGGTGCGGGCGTGGAGGATGTTGTCGATCCCCTCCCGCAGAGCTGTGCCGGGCGCGATCATCTCCAGCGCCCTCATGAGTCCCGGATCTGGCCTTACCTCACTATCGAGATCTTCGCCTGACCGGGGTGCCACAGTGCTTAATTCTAGGACATCTGCCATTTAGGCTGCGCCAAGGCCACGCCTGCCCGAAAACCCCGGAGACAAGTGCGGGAGAGGGTTTTGGGACTAGGCGGCCAGCCTGCCTGCGCCCCGGTGCTCCACCGGGGAGTGCTCCTGCTCGGACTGCGGGGAGCCGATCGCCAGCGCCAGCGCCTCGCGCAGGGTCGCCGCCTCGCATGCGCCCGGGCCGCTGCCAGGCGGCGCGATCACGTCCTCCAGACCGTGTCGGGTGGCCTCCGCCAGGCGCCGCTCGGGGTGACCGACCCAGCGCAGCTCACCCGTCAGGCCGAGCTCTCCGAAGCAGGCCCGCGGGGCACCCGCGAGCGGCTTGCCGTGGGCCGCGCTGGCGACCGCCAGGGCCACCGCCAGGTCGGTTCCCGGCTCCTCGAGGCGCACCCCTCCGACGACGTTCACGAACACGTCGCAGGTACCCGTGCGGACACGCCCGTGGCGGGCCAGGATCGCCAGCACCAGCGCCAGGCGGTTGCGGTGCAGGCCCGACACCACCCGTCGCGGCTGCTCGAGCTCCGAGGGCGCCACCAGCGCCTGGACCTCCACGAGCAGTGGCCGTGAGCCCTCCATCGTCGCCAGCACGACTCCGCCCGGCGCGCACGTGGCGTCGGCCACGAAGCGGGCGGACGCGTCCAGCACCTCGACCAGGCCCGCCTCGCGCATCTCGAACAGGGCCGCCTCGCTGGTGGAGCCGAAGCGGTTCTTCAGCGCCCTCAGCTCGCGGTAGGAGCGCTCGCGCTCACCTTCGAACTGCAGCACGCAGTCGACCATGTGCTCGAGCACCCGCGGCCCCGCGAGCGATCCCTCCTTGGTCACGTGACCCACGAGGATCACCGCCGTGGCCTGCTCCTTGGCCACCCGCAGCAGCCTGGCGGCCACCTCCCGGACCTGGCCCACGGTCCCCGGCGCCCCACCCAGCTCGGCACATGCGAGGGTCTGGACCGAGTCGATCACGCACACCTCTGGGCGGCGCTCATACAGCACCTCGAGCACCCGCTCGAGCCCTGTCTCGGCCAGCACGGGCACGCGCAGGGCGCTCGTCCGGGAGCCATCGCCGGCGTCCTCGCCGGCCAGCCGTTCGGCCCGCAGCCTCACCTGCTCGGCCGACTCCTCCCCGCTCACGTACAGGGTGCTCACACCCGCGTGCTCGAGGTTGGCGAGGACCATGTTCGTGAGCGTCGACTTGCCGATCCCGGGGGCCCCGCCGAGCAGCACCAGCGAGCCCGGGACCAGGCCTCCGCCGAGCACGCGGTCGAGCTCGCCGGTCCCGGTGGAGAGCCGCTCCAGCGGGCTCGCGCCGACGTCCCCGAGCATCCGCACCTCCGAGCATCGGGCGCCGGATCCGGCGCCGGCAGGCGCCCCGGCCCCGCCCCGGCCCCGCCCGCGCGGGGTGGGCGCCACACGCTCCTCCACGAGCGTGTTCCAGGCGCCACAGCCGGGACATTGCCCGCGCCACTGCGCCGAGTTGCCTCCGCACTCCGAGCAGACGTGGACTGTCGCGGCCTTGGCCATGCGCTCAGCAAGGCTAGGGAGCGGTGGGGACGGTCCGCCACGCCGGCCGGCCCTGCCCGGCGCAAGCCGGCGCGCGTCCCCATACGGGCGCCGGGCGGCGCCGCCCGGCGGGTGTTGCTCCTCGGTCTCGCGGCGCCGGGCAGGGCCCGGCCCGGGCTACTCCTCGGTCGCGGGGGGCTCCGCCGGCGGAGCCTCGGCCTCGGCCTCGGGCTCCGCGTCTGCGGTGCCTTCGGCGCCGACCGCCACCGGCGTCTTCTGCTTCTTGGGCTGCACGATCGAGAGGCGCACCTCGCCGGCGTTCTCGCCCTCGTCGGGATCGACCACCACGGTCGCCCCCGGGGTCAGCTCCTCGCGCAGCACGAAGTCGGCGAGCGGGTCCTCGATGTAGCGCTGGATCGCCCGCCGCAGGGGCCGTGCGCCCATCGCAGGGTCCCAGCCCTTTTCGACCAGCAGATCCTTGGCGGGCTCGGTCAGCTCCAGCTGCAGCTCGCGCTCGGCCATCGACTCGCGGATGCGCAGCAGCAACAGCTCCACGATCTGCTTGATCTCCTCCTTCTGCAGCTTGTGGAAGACGATCACATCGTCGATGCGGTTGAGGAACTCCGGCCGGAAGACTTTCTTGAGCTCGCCCATGATGCGGTTCTTCATGTCCTCGTAGGTGATGCCGGTCTCGTCGTCGGAGACGGCGAACCCGAGCGGCGTGTTGCGGGCGATCTCGGCCGCGCCGATGTTCGAGGTCATGATCACGATCGCGTGGCGGAAGTCGACCGTGCGCCCCTGGGCGTCGGTCAGGCGGCCGTCCTCGAGGATCTGCAGCAGGATGTTGAAGACGTCGGGGTGGGCCTTCTCGATCTCGTCGAGCAGCAGCACGCTGTAGGGCTTGCGCCGCACGGCCTCGGTCAGCTGGCCGCCCTCGTCGTAGCCGATGTAGCCCGGGGGCGATCCAACCAGCCGCGAGACGGCGTGCTTCTCCATGTACTCGGACATGTCGATCCGGATCAGCGCGTCGTCGTCGCCGAACAGGAACTCCGCCAGCGTGCGGGCGAGCTCGGTCTTGCCCACGCCGGAGGGCCCGAGGAAGATGAACGAGCCGGTCGGCCGCTTGGGGTCCTTCAGACCCGCCCGCGAGCGCCTGATCGCCTTCGAGATCACCTCGATCGCGGGGTGCTGGCCGATCACGCGCTTGTGGAGTTCGTCCTCCATGCGCATCAGCTTCTGGGTCTCGGCCTCGGTCAGCTTGAAGACCGGGATGCCGGTCCACATCGAGACGATGTCCGCGATCTCCTCCTCGCCGATCGAGGGCCGCTCGCCGGACTCGCCCGATTCCCAGGCCTGCTCGAGCTCGCGTTTTTTCTGCGTCAGCTTGCGCTCCTTGTCGCGCAGGGCCGCCGCCTTCTCGAACTCCTGGGCCTCGATCGCGGCCTCCTTCTCGCGGCGCGTGGTCTCGACTTCGGTCTCGAGCTCGCGGTTCGCCGGCGGGGAGGTCATCGACTTGATCCGCATCCGCGAGGCTGCCTCGTCGATCAGGTCGATCGCCTTGTCGGGCAGGAAGCGGTCGGAGATGTAGCGGCTCGCCAGTTCCCCGGCGGCGCGCAGCGCCTCGTCGGTGATCTGCACCTTGTGGTGCTGCTCGTAGCGGTCGCGCAGGCCGCGCAGGATCTCCACGGTCTGGTCGATCGTGGGCTCGTCCACGCGGATCTGCTGGAAGCGGCGCTCCAGCGCGGAGTCGCGCTCGAGGTACTTGCGGTACTCGTCCAGGGTGGTGGCGCCGATCGTCTGCAGCTCGCCGCGGGCGAGGGCCGGCTTGAGGATCGAGGCGGCGTCGATCGCGCCCTCGGCGGCGCCGGCGCCCACGAGGTTGTGAAGCTCGTCGATGAACAGGATGATGTCCCCGCGCTGGGTGATCTCCTTCATCACCTTCTTGAGGCGCTCCTCGAACTCGCCGCGGTACTTGGATCCCGCGACCAGCGCTGCCAGGTCGAGCGTGTAGATCTGCTTGTTCTTGAGCAGCTCGGGGACCTCGGAGCTCGTGATCCGCTGCGCCAGTCCCTCGACCACGGCGGTCTTGCCCACGCCGGGCTCGCCCACGAGGACGGGGTTGTTCTTCGTGCGCCGCGAGAGGATCTGCATGATCCGCTCGATCTCGGTCTCGCGTCCGACGCACGGGTCGAGCTTCGATTCGGCGGCCAGCTTGGTCAGGTTGCGCCCGAACTGGTCGAGCAGCTTGGACGACTTCTTGCCCTCACCCGGGGCGCCTCCACCGCCACCGCCGCTGGACTGGCCCTGGCGACGTCCGCCGGGACCGGACAGCATGCGGATGACCTCGTTGCGGATCTTCTCGGAGTCGGCGTCGAAGTCGAGCAGGATGCGGGCCGCCACGCCCTCGTTCTCGCGCACCAGCCCGAGCAGGATGTGCTCGGTGCCGATGTAGTTGTGACCGAGGCTGAGCGCCTCGCGCAGGGCGAGCTCGAGGACCTTCTTGGCGCGGGGGGTGAACGGAATCTGGCCGGAGGTGACCTCCTCGCCGGAGCCGACGATGCGCACGACCTGGGCGCGCACCCGCTCGACGGTGATGTCGAGGCTCTCGAGCACGCGAGCCGCCAGGCCCTCCTCCTCACGCAGCAGCCCGAGCAGGATGTGCTCGGTGCCGATGTAGTTGTGCTTGAGGGTCCGGGCCTCCTCCTGAGCCAGGACGACCACTTGGCGGGCCCGTTCTGTGAATCGCTCGAACATGCTGTGATTCCTTCCTGCTAGGACGGCGCCTCGGTGGAGATGTGGTCCCGTTTCTGCTTGGGCGTCAGTCTACCAACCGCCTACCCCGCTTTTGTCGGGTTCATCGGCACCGCAGCGCCCCCGCTTGACCGTTCGCAGACCGCTGTCAAGCGCGAAATGCGGGCGTTTCAGCCGCGTAGTGCGGGAAACAGGACGACCTCGCGGATCGAGTCGCGGCCGGTCAGGAGCATCACCAGGCGATCGATGCCGAGACCCACGCCGCCGGCCGGCGGCATTCCCTGCTCGAGCGCCTCCACGAAACCCTCGTCGTAGGGCTGGGACTCCTCGTCGCCCGCCTCCTGCAGGCGCTGCTGGGCCTCGAAGCGCTCGCGCTGGATGTCGGGGTCGGTGAGCTCGCTGAAGGCGTTGGCGATCTCCATCCCCCCGGCGAACGCCTCCCAGCGCTCGACCAGCCCGGGCTGCTCGCGGTGGGCCCGCGCGAACGGGGACAGCTCGACCGGGTAGTCGAGCACGAAGGTGGGCTGCTGCAGGCGGGGCTCGACGTACTTGGAGAGCAGGTCGTCGGCCATCTGCCCCCAGGCTGCCCCCTCGACCTTCACCTCGAGCCCACGGGCGCTGATCTGCTCGGCCAGCGCGGAGGCCTCGCGGTCGGCGCCCAGCTCGATGCCGGTGGTCTCGGCGACCGCCTCGAAGAAGGTGACCCGCCGCCAGGGGGAGGCGAAGTCGAGCTCGCCCTCGTAGTCCACGGCGGCGGCGGCCCGGCGCGTGATCTGCTGCAGGCGCTCGGCCTCGCTGCGGTAGTCGGCGTAGGCCTCGTACCACTCGACCATCGTGAACTCGGGGTTGTGCTTGGTCGAGAGGCCCTCGTTGCGGAAGTCCTTGCCCAGCTCGTAGACGCGCTCCAGCCCGCCCACCAGCAGCCGCTTGAGGTACAGCTCGGTCGCGATCCGCAGATACAGGTCGCGGTCCAGCGCGTTGTGGTGGGTGGTGAACGGCCGTGCCAGGGCGCCGCCGTAGAGCGGCTGCAGGACCGGCGTCTCCACCTCCACGAAGCCGTTCTCGTCCAGGTAGGTGCGCACCGCCGAGATGATCCGGGCACGGTCGATGAACAGCCTCCGGGTCGGCTCGTTGGCGATCAGGTCGAGCTCGCGCCGGCGCAGCCGCGTCTCCACGTCGCTGAGCCCGTGGTGCTTCTCGGGCGGCGGGCGCAGGGCCTTGGCGAGGACCACGAAGGAGTCCACCCGCAGGGTCAGCTCGCCGTGGCGGCTGCGCAGGGGGGCCCCGTCGACGCCGATCAAATCGCCGCTGTCGAGCGTCGTCAGGCGCTTGAAGGCGTCCTTGCCGAGCACGTCCTGGCGGGCGTGGAGCTGGATCTTGCCGCTGCGGTCAACGAGGTCGAGGAAGCCCGCCCTGCCGCCGCGGCGGATCGCCAGGATGCGTCCGGCCACGCGGTGGCGGTCGTCGGTCTCCTCGCCGGTCTGCAGGTGCTCGTAGTCGGCCAGCACGCGCTCGATCGGCTCGACGTCCGGGAACTCGTAGGGGAAGGACTCGGCGTCGGACTCCCGCAGCCGCTGACCCTTCGCGCGGCGCTCCTCGATCAGCTCCTGCAGGCCGTGACGTCCCGGCTCGCCGGCCGCTGGCGGCTGCTCGGTTGCGCCCATGCCAGGGGCGAGCCTACTCGAGGCCGACGTCGATCTTGGTGATCTTGAGCTTGCGCGCGGGTCCCCGCGGGACCTTCACCGCGACGATGTCGTTGCGCTTGTGGCCGAGCAGGGCGCGACCCACGGGGGACTCGTTGGAGAGCTTTTGCTGGTCGGGCTTGGCCTCGGCCGAACCGACGATCGTGTACTTCACCGACTTGCCGGTCTTCTCGTCCTTGACGTGCACCACGGAGCCGATCTGGACCACGTCGGTGGACAGGTCCTTGGCCTCGATCACGCTCGCCATGCGCAGCTTCTCCGCCAGCTGGGCGATACGGGCCTCGAGCATCGCCTGCTCGTTCTTGGCGTCGTCGTACTCGGAGTTCTCGGCGATGTCGCCGAACTCCCGGGCCTCCTTGATGCGCTCGGCGACCTCGCGACGCTTCTCCGTCTGGAGCACGTCGAGCTCGTCTTTGAGCTTCTGCAGCCCTTCGGGGGTGAGGATGACGTCTTTCGGCATGCGAGCCTCGCTAGCGAGTGTTGCGCCCGCGGCTGGGGACGCAAAAACCCCGCTCTTGCGAACGGGGCCGTCGGCCGCAGGGCCCTTCAGCGGCGCAGCAGTATAGCGCCCCCCTGGGCGGGGTCCCGGGCGCCCGCGCGCGCCTCACATGGCGGGCGCCCCCAGCTCGGGTGACGGCGCGGGTGAGGACCCGCGCGCGCCTCAGGCGATGGCCGCCGCGGGCCGGACCGCGTCGCTCAGCAGCCCCCGCGCCTGCTCCAGTGTGGGGGCCCGCTGGAGCTCCTCCTGGAGGGTCCGTGCGGGGCCGGGGGCGAGCCCCAGGCGCTCCACGAACCACGGGTAGAACTTGCGCGCGTAGCGGGCGCCCCGCTCGGGCCCGAGGTGCTCGCCGGCGCGCGCCATGGTCCACTCGAGCTCGCGGCACACCTCCTCCGGGCTCGGCCGGTGCTCCTCGCCGGTGAGCAGCTCGCGGAACAGCCAGGGGTTACCGAGCACGCCGCGGGCGAGCATCACGGCCGTGACGCCCGTCTGCTCGAAGGCGGCGCGGACCTCGTCGGCCTCGTTCAGGCCGCCGGTCAGGATCACGGGCGCCGGCAGGCTGCGGGCCAGCTCCGCGACCAGCTCGTAGTCGGGGGTGCCCTTGTGCTGGACGGCCGCCGGGCGCGCGTGGAAGGCGATCGCGGCCACGCCGGCCTCGGCCACCAGCCGCTGGGCCAGCTCGAAGCCGCGCGTGTCACCGGCCCGCATCCCCGAACGCAGCTTTGCGGTCACCGGTGCGGGCGCCGAGGGGCGAGCTTCGGAGACCCCCTGGACGGCGGCCGAGGCCACCGCGAGGGCGCGCTCGGGGTCGCACAGCAGGGCGGCCCCGGCGCCGGTCTTGGCGACCTTCGGCACCGGGCATCCCATGTTGATGTCGATCGCGTCGGCCCCCACGGCGGCCACATAGGCGGCCGCGGAGCGCATCATCTCGGGGTCCTCGCCGAACAGCTGGATCGCCACCGGCCCGCCCTCGCGCTCGCGCGGGTCGATGCGCAGCATCTCCTCGCAGGTCTTGCGGTTGCGGTAGTGGATGGCGTAGGTGGAGACCATCTCCGAGACCGCCATCCCGGCGCCGTAGCGCTTGGCCTGCAGGCGCACGAACCAGTTCCCGATCCCGGCCAGCGGCGCCAGCATCACGCGGTTGGGAACCTCGAGGGACCCGAGCTTCCAGCCTTCCCGCAGCGTGCGCTCGCTCGCCATCCCCTGCATTGTGACTAGGAGTTGCGCTCGTGCAGTAGGCGCAGGCCGGTCAGCGTCAGCAGTTCGTCGACCTCCTGGATCTCCTCGGTGAAGGGCACCACCAGCGACGCCAGCCCGCCGGTGGCGATCACCGGGGCCCGTTCGCCCAGCTCGTCGAACAGGCGCCGCAGGATCGCGTCGATGGCGCCGGCGTAGCCGTACACGACCCCCGAGCGGATCGCGTCGATGGTGTTCTTGCCGATCACGCTGCGGGGCGGCGCGAGGTCCACCTTGGGCAGCCTCGCCCCCCGCTCGGAGAGGGCTTCGAGGGAGATCTCGATGCCCGTCATCAGCGAGCCGCCGAGGTACTCGCCCTCGCGGGAGACGACGTCGAAGGTGGTGGCGGTGCCGAAGTCCACGCACACGGCCTGGCCGCCGAAGCGCTCGCGGATGGCAACCGCGTTGACGAGCCGGTCGGCACCGATCTCCCTCGGGTTGTCGTAGCGGATCGCCATGCCGGTGCGGGTGCCCGGACCCACGGCCAGCATCTCGTGGCCGAGGTAGCGGCGCGCCATCTCGGTCCACTCGGGCTCCAGCTGCGGGACCGTGGAGGAGACGATCGAGGCGTCGAGCTCGGTGAACGAGCAGCCCCTCAGCTCGAGCAGGTTGCGCAGGGCCGCCCCGAGCTCGTCGGCGGTGGACTGGCGCACGGTGGCGAAGCGCCAGTGCTCCACGAGGCGTGCGCCCTCGAAGGCGCCGAAGTGCGTCTGGGTGTTGCCGACGTCGACTGCCAGCAGCATCGGCGCCCATTATGCTCGGCCCCCCGATGCCCACGAGCGCACCCAAGCTCTACGTGGTTCCCGCTTCGCACCCGTGCGCGGCCGTCGAAGCCGCGCTCGAGCTCAAGCGGGTGGACTACAAGCGGGTGGAGCTGCTGCCGCTCTCGCAGCTGATCGTCGGCCCGCTGCTCTACGGCGGGGTGACCGCGCCCGGGATGCGCGTGGACGGGGAGCGGGTGGCGGGCTCGCGGGCGATCATGCACCGGATCGACGAACTCGCGCCCGAGCCACCTCTGCTGCCGGCGCCCGGGGATGCCCGCTACGCGCGTGTGCTGGAGGCCGAGCGCTGGGGCGACGAGGTCTTCCAGGCCGTCCCCCGTCGCCTGATCGACGCCGCCTTCCTGCGCAACCCCAGGGCGATGGAGAGCTACGCCGACCCCGACAACCTGCCCCTGCCGCTGTGGATGCTGCGCCCCACGCAGCCGCTGATCGCGCGCGCGATGGCGCTGCGCAACAAGGCCAAGGACGAGAACGCCCGCGCCGACCTGATGGGGCTGCCCGCCCAGCTGCAGCGGATCGACGACTGGATCGACGACGGCCTGCTGGGCGGCGAGGCGCCCAACGCCGCCGACCTCCAGATCGGCTCCACGATCCGCCTGCTGGCGAGCATCCGCGACGTACTTCCGCTGATCGAGGGCCGGCCCGCCGCCGCCCTCAGCCGCTACTTCCCGCCGCTGCAGGGCGAAGTCCCGCCGGGTGCGCTGCCGGCGGCCTGGATCCCGGTAGCAACCGCCCAGGGCTAGGCCACCCCGGGCAGGCGCCCGCGGGCGACGCCGCAGGCGGCTACTGGGCGCCGGGCGCCAGCTCCAGCGGCGGACCCGCCCAGGTGACGCCCTCGCTCACGTCGAGCCCGGCGAGCGCGTCGGCGAGGCGGGCGCCGGCCGGCGTCGCCAGCCCGATGTCGAGCTCGAGGGCCGGGATCAGCACGAAGCGGCGGGCCAGCAGCTGCTCGTGCGGGAGCGTCATCCGCTCGTGGTTCAGCTGCACCTCGCCGAGCAGCAGGATGTCGATGTCGATCGTTCGTGGTCCGTGCCGGCGCTGGCCGGCGCTGCGCCCCAGCCGGCGCTCGAGCTCCTTGACGGCGGCGAGCAGCTCCAATGGCTCCAGCTCTGTGCTGACCCGCAGGCAGGCGTTGAGGAAGCTGGGCTGGTCGAGCACCTCGCCCACCGGGTCGGTGTCGTAGGTGGATGAGCTCGCCAGCACCTCCACGCCGGCCCCCGGCAGCGCCAGGACGGCTTCCTGCAGGTGGGCGCGGCGCTCGCCCACATTGGAGCCTAGCCCGAGCAGTCCCGTCCTCGCGACGCGCTGCGGGCGCGCGGGCACGGCCAGGTCCGGGGCCTCAGTCCCGGCTCGTCTGCAGGCCGGCCGCGGCGGCCTTCTCGCCCATCGCCTGGGCGAAGGGCACCAGCCCGGAGAGCGGGCGGATGAAGACGGTGAAGTCGCTGATCAGGCCGTCCTTGTTGAAGCGCAGCAGGTCGATGCCCTCGATCTCGCGGTTGCCCACGCTGGCGCGGAACACGAGCGCCTCGGCGCCGTCGACGGTCAGCTCGTCGGTGTAGCGGAAGTCGCTGAAGGTCTGCGAGACGAGTTCGAGCAGGCGGGTCACGTCCTCGCGCCCCAGGAACGGGTGGAAGGTCACCGGGCTGTGGAACACCACGTCCTCGGCCAGCTGCGAGGAGATCGCCTCGATGTCCATGGCCTCGACGGCGGTGCGGAAGGCGGTGGCGCTCATTGCGCTTCCCGCCAGACCTCGACCGAGACTTCGTCCACGCTCAGCGCGATCGGCGGCTCGGGCTTGGAGGCCTTGACCCACACGCCTTCCAGCTCGTAGTCGGCCAGCAGACGGTCGGCGATCGTGCTGCAGAGCCGCTCGAGCGTGCGGTGGGAGCGCTGCTGGGCGAGCAGCGCCACGGTGTTGCAGACCTCGGCGTAGTCGACCGTGTCCTCGATCGAGTCGGTCACGGTGGCATCGCTCTCGCCGACGTCCAGGCGCAGGTCGATCACCAGCCGCTGGCCGATCTCGCGCTCGGCCTCGCTGAGGCCGTGGTGCGTGTACAGCGACAGTCCACTGATCTCGACGGTGACCGACTCGGCCGCTTCCTCGCGATCCTCGTCGATCTCGTGGGCGTCCTCGTCGTCCAGATCGTCCCCGCCCGGCTCCTCACCCTCCATCGCCGCCCAACGTAGCAGCCGCCACGGTTAGCGCCTCGGCGACCGCGGCGACCTCGTGGACGCGGAAGATGGTGGCTCCCCGCTCGAGTGCCAGCACGCAGGTGGCGAGCGTCCCGGGCAGCCTGCGATCGGCCGCGAGCGGCTCCGCGAGCCCATGGGCACGGGCCCCGAGCAGCCCCAGGAAGCTCTTACGGGAGGTGCCGACCAGGATCGGGCGCCCGAGGGCGCAGAGCTCGTGCAGGCGCCCGAGCAGGGCGAGGTTGTGCGCGAGCGTCTTGCCGAAGCCGATGCCGGGGTCGAGCACGATCCGCTCCTCGGCGATGCCCGCCGCCACCGCGAACTCCAGGCGCTCCTGCAGGAACGCCTTGACCTCGTCCACCACGTCACCGCCGTAGCGGGGTTCGCGCTGCATCGTGCGGGGCTCGCCGAGCATGTGCATGAGGCAGCATTCGACCCCGCTGGCGGCCACCAGCCCGGCCATCTCGGGATCCGCCCGCAGGGCGCTGACGTCGTTGACGATCGAGGCGCCGGCCTCGATCGCGGCCGCCGCGACCGGCGCCTTGACGGTGTCGATCGACAGCCGCACCCCCAGGCCCGCCGCGGCAATCTCCTCCAGCACCGGCACCGTCCGGCGCAGCTCCTCCGCGGTCGACACCGGCTCGGCTCCCGGGCGCGTGGACTCGCCCCCGACGTCGAGGATCTCGGCTCCCTCGCCCGCCAGCGCCCGCCCGTGCTCCAGCGCCGCCGCGGGCGCCAGGAAGCGCCCCCCGTCGGAGAAGGAGTCGGGGGTCACGTTGATGATCCCCATCAGCCGGTAGGAAGCCACGGCGGGAAGCTATCCAGCCGGCGCTCTGCCGGGCGCCTCGCGCGCCGAAGCCAACGGCAGGAGCGCCTCCGGCGGCTGCGGCCAGGGTGATGCGGCGGGAGCCGCTAGAGCGGTTCCGGCGGCTGCTGCTCGTCCGCGCGCATCTCGGCGGTGCCTCCCGCGAGACCGGGACGGGGCAGCGTGCGCGGGGTCTCGCGCTCGGGTGTCCTCTCGCCGACCGGCTCGGGCGCGGAGGGCAGCTGCGGCGGGGTGGTCCCCTCGTCGGCCCCGAAGACCTCGGTCTCGCTCTTGCCCGCGAGCAGGGCGAGGAACTCCTCCTTCTCGATCGTCTCGCGCTTGACGAGGATCGTGGAGATGTTCGCCAGGTGGTTCTGATGTTCGGTCAGGATCGCCCGCGCCCGCTGGTGGGCGGACTCGATGATGCGGCGGACCTCGTCGTCGATCTCGCGTGCGATCTCGTCGGAGTAGTCGGGCTCGGTCGAGAACTCGCGGCCGAGGAACGGCTGGCCGTGGTCGTGCCCGAACACCCGCGGACCGAGCTTCTGGCTCATGCCGAAGCGCATCACCATCTGCTTGGCGGTGGCGGTGACCTTCTCGATGTCGTTGGAGGCGCCGGTGGTGATCTCACCGAAGGTGATCTCCTCCGCGGCGCGCCCGCCGAGGGTCATGGCCATGGCGTCCTCGAGCTCCGCCCGGGTGGTCAGGAAGCGGTCCTCCTGGGGCATCGAGATCGTGTAGCCGAGGGCCTGGCCGCGCGAGATCACCGAGATCTTGTGGACGGGGTCGGAGTGCTCGAGGAAGTGCCCCACGAGCGCGTGGCCCATCTCGTGGTAGGCGGTGATCAGGCGCTCTTTCTCGCTCATCACCCGCGTCTTCTTCTCGGGGCCGGCGATCACCCTCATGATCCCCTCCTCGAGCTCCTCCTGGCCGATTTCGCGCTTGCCCGTGCGCGCCGCCAGCAGCGCCGCCTCGTTGATCAGGTTCGACAGGTCGGCGCCGGTGAAGCCGGGGGTCTGGCCGGCGAGGGCGTCGATGTCGATCACCTTCGCCAGCGGCTTGCCGCGCGTGTGGACCTCGAGGATCTTCGCGCGGCCCTTGCGGTCGGGGCGGTCCACCGCGATCTGGCGGTCGAAGCGCCCGGGGCGCAGCAGCGCCGGGTCGAGGATGTCGGGCCGGTTGGTGGCCGCGATCATGATGATGTTGTCCTTCGCCTCGAAGCCGTCCATCTCGACGAGCAGCTGGTTGAGGGTCTGCTCGCGCTCGTCGTGGCCTCCGCCGAGCCCGGCACCGCGGTGGCGCCCGACGGCGTCGATCTCGTCCATGAAGATGATGCAGGGGCTGTTCTGCTTGGCCTGCTCGAACAGGTCGCGTACGCGCGAGGCGCCGACGCCGACGAACATCTCCACGAAGTCCGAGCCGGAGATCGAGAAGAACGGCACGCCGGCCTCGCCGGCGACCGCGCGCGCCAGCAGCGTCTTACCCGTGCCGGGAGGGCCGTACAGCAGCACTCCGGTGGGGATCCTGGCCCCCAGCGCCTGGAACTTCTTCGGGTTCTCGAGGAATTCCTTGATCTCGTGGAGCTCCTCCACGGCCTCGTCCACGCCGGCCACGTCCCGGAAGGTGATCTTCGGCGAATCCGCCGACATGCGCTTGGCGCGGGACTTGCCGAACGACATCACTTTCGAGCCCCCGCCTTGGACCTGGTTCATCAGGAAGATCCAGAACCCGAAGAACAGGATGAACGGGATGATGTACGTCAGCAGCGAGAGCAGAGCGCTGCTCTTTTCCGATTCGATGCTGTAGGAGACCCCGTAGTTGTGGAGTTCTTTGATCAGTTCGGGAGCCGCTGCTTCGACGTACCCGCCTTCCCAGCTTTCTTTGTTCTTGAGCTTGACTTCGAGCGCTTTGCCCTTGTTCTTGAACTGGACCGACTGGACTTCGCCGTTCGGCAGTTCCTTCGAGATCAGCGTCTGGTAGCTGTGGGGCCGCGAGTGCGACGGGCCCGGGTTGACCAGTTTCACCGCCAGGAACGCCAGTACCACCACGATCAAGATCGGGAATGCTGCGCTCTTGAAGAAGCGGCTCATTGCAGGTTCCTAGGTGTTGCGGGGCCGTCCAGACGCTCGGGCGACCGGCCACCTAGCCTACCACGGCATCCCCTGATTTCTTGGGCCTGCAGGACCCCCGCCGGGCCCCGGCGGCGAGCCCTTCAGGTGGACTCGAGGACCGCCACGAAGGGCAGGTTGCGGTACTGCTCCTTGTAGTCGAGGCCGTACCCGACGACGAAGCGGTCGGGGATCTCGAAGCCGACGTAGCGGCTCGGGAGGTCGACCTTGCGCCGTGCGGGCTTGGTCAGCAGTGCGCATACCTCCAGGCTGCGGGGGTTGCGGGAACCCAGGTTGCGCAGCAGGTACTGCAGCGTCAGGCCGGAGTCGACGATGTCCTCGACGATCAGCACGTCCCGGCCTTCGATGGCGGCGTCGAGGTCCTTCAGGATCCGCACCACCCCGGAGGAATCGGTCGCGGAGCCGTAGGACGCGACGGCCATGAAGTCCACCTCGACCGGGATATCGATGTAGCGCATCAGGTCGCTCAGGAAGAAGACGGCGCCCTTCAGCACCCCCACGAGCAGCAGCGAGCGGCCGGAGTAGTCGCGCGAGATCTGCTCCCCCAGCTCGGCCACCCGCCGGCGCAGATCCTCCTCGCCCACGAGCGTTTCGCCGAGCGTCGGCGGCGGTGAGACGCGCGCGAGCGTGGCCACCCGAGGCAGTCTAACCCTGCCGCGGCGGCAGCTTGACCATCTTCAACACGCCTCCCTGCACGACCGCCCCGACCCCGCCCCCGATATGCAGCTCGCCCCGCCCGCCACGCTGGTCGAGCTCGAGGATCTCGCCCACACGGCCGCCGGCCTGAGGGACGTAGGTGCCGGCCACGGCCTCGGCGAGGTGGATCACCACCATCCGCGCGAGGGCCGCGGGGAGCGCCCGCAGGCGGGCCGTCTCGATGCTCGGACGGCCGTCCAGCTCCGCCGCGACGAGCCCGTCGAGCAGCTCGGTCTCCTCGCGCAGCAGCGCGGCCGTGCGCAGCACGTTCGACTCCGCCGCCGGGTGCACCGACCGCAGCGCCGGCAGCACCCCGTCGCGCACGCGGGTGCGGGCGAAGCGCTCGTCGCTGTTGCTCTCGTCCTCGCGCCAGCCCAGGCCGCGCTCGCGGCAGTAGGCGGCCGTCTGCTCGCGGGTCACGTCCAGCAGCGGGCGCACCAGGCAACCCTCCCGTACGGGCATCCCCAGCAGCGCGCGACGACCGGGAGAGGCCGCCAGCCGGTAGACGATCGTCTCGACCTGGTCGTCGGCGGTGTGGCCGGTGGCGATCAGGGCATCGCGCTCGCCGGCCAGCCGCCCGGCCTCCCGGTAGCGCACCTCCCGTGCCCAGGCCTGCAGGTTCCCCGCCTCCGCCGGGCGCTCGCCGGCCGCGGCGTGCACGTGCAGTTCGACACCCAGTTGCTCGCAGAGGCGACGGCAATGCCGCTCGTCCTCCTCGGCGGCGGCACGCAGGCCGTAGTTGACGTGCAGGGCGCTCACCGACGCGGGCCCGAGCAGGGTGACGGCGACGTCCAGCAGGCAGGTCGAGTCCCGGCCACCAGAGAACATCGCGAGCAGGGGCGCCCCCGGCGTGATCAGGCCGCCCTCGCGGACGCGGTCGCGCAGCTGCTCGGCGGTCACGCGGGCCGGCTCGGAGGTCACGCGGCTGGCTCGGAGGTCACGCGGCTGGCTCGGCGGTCACGCGGCTGCTCGGCGGCGATCGCGCGGCTAGTGCTCCGGGCTCGCCACCGAGAACAGCTCTGTGGCGTCGGAGAAGCCCTTCAGGGCCACCTCCCCGATGCGGTGGAACTCCAGCCCGTTGCTGCCCATCGCCACGTCCACGACCGGGCGCGTGGCGAGCACCTCGCCCCCGGCCGCCCTGGCCACGACGCGGGCGGCCTGGTTGACCTCGCGCCCGTAGTAGTCGCCGTCGCGGTAGAGGACCTCGCCGTAGTGGATCCCGATGCGCGGGGCGGGATCGCCGGTCACGGTGCCCGACTGCAGCTTCACCGCCCAGCCGACGAGGGCCGCCGGATCGCTGCCGATCACCATCACCTCGTCGCCCAGCGTCTTGATCACGCGGGCGTCGGCGGGCAGGCTCTGGCCGACCGCATCGACGAAGCGCTCGACCGTACGGACCGCCTCCTCGTCGCCGCGCTCGACCGTCATCCGTGCATAGCCGGCAAGGTCCGCGAAGGCGATCGCCACCCGCAGGCGGCCGTCCTGCCCGACGCCGTCGCCGAGCTCGGCCTCCACGTGGCCGATCAGATCCTGCTCGATGAAGTGGCTCAGCAGGCGGTCGTGGACGTAGCCCAGGAGCGGCACCACGAAGGGAATCAGCTCGCGGACCATGCCTTCCATCTCTTCGCCGATCTCCGCGCTGGGGACGCCAGCCCGCATCAGGGGCTCGTGGACGTACAGGTGCACCAGCCGCACCTCGGCGTCGGCGATCTGGCCGAGGGCCTGGGCGTAGACGCGGGCGAGCTGCAGGAAGGCCACCGGCGGCAGCCCCACGTCGAGCATCGTGGCGACGTAGCGCAGCATCTCCACGTCCTCGTCGTTCATCGGCTCCGAGACGAGCGTGGCGAGCCCGAGCGCGGCCAGGATGCGCTCGATCATGCTGGACTGAAGGCCGGTGGTGCGCGCCACCTGGCGCAGGGTGTAGCGACCCTCGGTGCGGCGCAGGAGGTTCTCGATCGGCCCGATCGCCAGCTGGCCGGCGTCGCTGGCGTGCTTGATCTGCTCCAGCGAGTGGCCCCGGACGCGCAGCCGGGCGACCACCCTCACGTAGGCGGCCGCGGCCAGCGTCCATTGCCCTTCGTAGCCGGGCACGAGCCCTTTCTCGACCCAGCGCCTGACCGTCGCGGCCGAGACTCCGGCCCCGACGGCGACCTGCTCGATCGTCAGCGTGCCCGTGCCGCCCACGGGGTCGGGGGCGCTCAACGGCCTCGGTGGTGGCGATCAGGACGTCCGGTATCCCCCATCTCCCCACCAGTCTAGAGTCGCGATCCTGTCGCACGGCGAGCCCCTGCACCTGCGTCCGACCGCATCCCTGAGCGAGCGGGTGCTGCTGCCCGGCGACCCGGGACGGGCGCTGATGCTGGCGCAGGCGCTGCTGGAGGCGCCGCGCATGTTCAACCACCACCGCGGCCTGTGGGGCTACACGGGCAGCGCCTCCGACGGGCGGCCGCTGACGATCCAGGCGACCGGCATGGGTGGCCCCTCGGCCGCGATCGTGCTCCAGGAGCTGATCGACCTCGGTGCCCGCCGGGTGATCAGGGTGGGGACCTGCGGGGCGCTCGTCGCGGGGCTCGAGCTGGGCTCTCTGGTGATCGCGGGGGAGGCGATCTGCGCCGACGGCACCTCCCGAGCGCTCGGCGCGGGCGAACGGGCCGCCGCCGACGGCTCCGTGACCCAGGCGCTGCAACGCGCCGCGCCGGATGCGCGGGTCGGGCCGGTGATCAGCGTGGACCTCTTCTACGACGCCGATCTCGAAGGCGCCGGTGGGGCACTCGCGGTCGAGATGGAGGCCGCTGCCCTGTTCGCTCTCGGCGCACGTGCGCGGATCGCCGTGGGGTGCGTGCTGGTCGTCTCGGACACCTTCGACGAGCGCGGCGCCCGTACGCGCATCGACGACCACACGCTCGTGCAGAGCGCGGAAGCGATGGGCCGCGCCGCCGTCGGGGCGCTCGAGGGCGACTCCTAGCTGACGGGCGCCGGCCCGGCTTTGCGGGCGCCGCCGGCTTTCGCGGAGGCTTTGCGGGCGGAGGCTTTGCGTGGGGCGCCGGCCGCTTTCGGGGCGGCTTTGCGCGCTGCAGCCGCGGCTTTGGGCTTGACTTTGCGCGGCGCGACCCGGGCGTTGGCTTTGCGGGGGGCGGCTTTTGGTTTGGCTTTGCCCGTTGCGGAGGCTTTGGGAGCGGAGTCACGCGCGGCGGGTGCCGCGGCGCCGGCGCCGGCGGTCTCGCGGGAGGCCTGCTGGACGCGCGTCAGCAGCAGGTCGAGCTTGCCCAGCAGCCCGTCGAGCTGCTGCTCGACGCGGTCGAGGCGGACCTCCAGTTCGGCGGGTGAGCGGCGCTCGGCCAAGCGGGTGGTGTCGATGCGCTCGACACCGTCCTCGATCGACTCCAGGCGCTGGGAGAGCGAGCGGATGCGACGGGTCAGGCGTTCGATGTCTGCCGCGGAGGGCAGGTTTAGCGCGCCCAGCGCGACCTCCTGTGCCTGTGCGGCCTTCTCGCGGGCGTCGAAGGCCCTGCCGATCGCACCGGTGAACAGAGGGCTTTCGAGCAGTTCCGACAGCGCCCTGCCGAGGCGCTCCTCGGCGTTGCCGCCGAGACGGTCGCGCAGACTCTTGACCGGGCTGGCGGGGTCGTCGCTGAAGGTGGGGTCGTGCATGTCGGGGACGCGCTCGCGGGTGACGGCCGGGGTCTATGGCGGCAGCGGCTCGGCGGCGCTGCGCGGAAGGATACGGTGCACGCGTGGCAGCGCGGCTGTTCGTGTTCGTGCAGTTCGAGTTCCCGTGGGTGCTCGGGCCCACCGCCGGGCGCTACCTGACGAGGGCCCGCGCGGGGGGAGACCCGGAGCGGGTGGTGGTGATCGAGGAGCAGGGCCGGCGCGATGAGCCGGTGGGGGCCGGGGAGACGAAGATCATGGTGATCGACCCGGTGTCGCTGTCGGCCGAGCACCAGGCAGAGGCCTGGCTGGAGGATCTCCTCGGCGAGGCCGGCCGCGGCGTGGCCGAGGCGCTGGCGGCTGTCAACCGGGTCGTGTACCTGCACCGCGTGGCGGCGGCCGATCCCCACGTGCACGAGGTCACGGCCGACCAGGCCACCGTCGCCCGGGCCGGCTGGGGTGAGGGTGAGCAGCTCGCCGATGGTCGCTGGACGCAGGCGCGGGAGCTGCCGCTGAAGGCCGCGACGCGCCGGCGCCTGTTCGGCCGGCGCTCCCGGCGCGAGCGCAACGAGGAGCTGGTGCACCTGGAGCACTTCGCCGCGCTGCTGGGCGCACGCCTGCGTCCGCTCGTGTGCGAGGAGCTGGTGCTGCGAGCGCGGGCCGACCTCGACTCCGGGCGCCTCGCGCACGCGGCGCTCGAGCTGCGCCAGGCGCTGGCGACGGGCGTCGCGGAGCTGCGCGCGGAGGGGCGCCAGGACATGGTCCTGCGTGTGGACGAGCTGGATCAGCTCTCCGGCGGCGTGGTGCGGGAGGCCGACCGCGTGCTCGAGGCGCAGCAGGCGGCTCCGGAGGACGAGGAGGGCCCGCAGCCCGACGGCGAGCTGCTCGCCCACGCGCTCGGACGGTTGGAGGCGGCGCTGCGCACACGCCAGCAGCGCGTCTAACCTGAACAGCGCGATGCAGCCCACCGCGACCGCGATCGGCACCTGGAGCGGGGGACGCTTCATGCACTTCGGAGAGCCGTTGGAGGAGCAGCGACTGGTTTCACTGCTCACGCCCGGGGGCGGCATCGACACCGTGATCACCGCCGACGTCTACGGCGAGGGCGCCGCCGACCAGATGCTGGGCAGGGCGATCGCCGGTGTGCCCCGCGATGAGTACTGCCTGGTGGGCGCCGTCGGGCACGACTTCTACGAGGGCCGCCGCGACGGGCCGAAGGGCTTTCCGCGCTTCACCGACGCGAGCCTGCGCGGGCCGGAGCGCTACGGCGAGTACCTGCGGATGGCGGCCGAGCGCAGCCTCGAACGCTGCGGCGTCGATCGCTTCGACGTGCTGCTGCTGCACAACCCCGACCGCATCGGCTACACCAGCGAAGCCGTCTGGGAGGGCATGCGGGCGCTGCGCGAGGAGGGCCTCGCAGACACGCTCGGCGTGGCCCCGGGACCGGCCAACGGCTTCACCCTCGACGTGATCTGGTGCCTGGAGCGCTTCGCCGAGGTGATCGACTGGACGATGATCATTCTCGGGCCGATGGAGCCCTGGCCGGGCGAGCTGGTCCTGGGAGCGGCCGGCAAGGCGGGCGCCGGCGTGATCACGAGGGTGGTCGACTACGGCGGGCTGTTCCACGACGACGTGCTGCCCGGGCACACCTTCGCGGCGCGCGACCACCGCGGTTTCCGGCCCGAGGGGTGGGTGCAGGAGGGCCGCCGCAGGCTCGAGCTGATGCGCCCCTACGCGGCCCGCCACGACCTCACGATGCTGCAGCTCGCCTGCCTCTGGAACCTCGGCCAGCCGGGAGTGCGCTGCGTGGTGCCGACGCTGATCCAGGAGCCCGGCGAGGGCGCGCGCCCGGTCGAGGACAAGCGGGCCGAGCTGGCCGCGCTCGCGGGCATCGGCGTGCGCCTCGGAGAGGACGAGCTGCGCGCGATCCGCGAGCTGGGCGACAACTCGGGGTGCATGACGCTGAAGGGCGCCAGCAGCGAACACGAGGGACGGGAGCTGCCCGACCGCTGGCCCCTGAACGAGGAGCTGGGGAAGGTGGCCGCACGCTGGGGGATCGATCCGGCGAGTGACCTCGCGCGGCACGAGCCGATGCCGGCGGCGGGCTAGTCCGCCGCCCCGGCTAGGCGGCGCAGTCGGCCCTTCCCCCGATGCTCGAGCAGGCGACCCAGGAGCAGCCCCTGCCGGAGCAGCCCGCCGACGCGACGGCCTCGGACGGGCGCACGGGACTGCTCGTGTGGATCGCGCTGGGCGCGATCACGCTGCTGGCCGGAGCGCTGCGACTGGCCGACCTCGGCGGATCGCCGCTGAACCCCTTTTACGACGCCGCCGTCAGGAGCATGTCCCAGTCCTGGCACAACTTCTTCTTCGGCGCCCTCGAGCCCGGGGGCAGCGTGTCGATCGACAAGCCGCCGGTCGACCTGTGGCTGCAGGTCGCCAGCGTGAAGGCGTTCGGTTACTCGACCAGTGCGCTCCTGCTCCCAGAGGCGCTGTTCGGCACGGCGGCGGTGCCGCTGCTGTTCCTCGCCGTGCGGCGGATCTGGAGCGTCCCTGCGGGCCTCGCGGCCGCGCTCGCGCTGGCCGTGCTGCCGATCGAGGTGATCACCTCGCGCAGCGACACGATGGACGGGGTGATGATGGCGCTGACGGTGCTCGCGCTGCTGTGCGTGGCACAGGCGACCCGGTCGGGCAGCAGCGCCTGGCTGCTGGGCGGCGCGGCTGCGCTGGGGCTGGCCTTCGACGTGAAGCTGACGGAGTCGCTGCTGGCGCTTCCAGGCCTCGTGCTGTTCGCCGCGTTCGCGCTCCCGGGCTCATGGCGACGACGTGGACTGCAGTTGCTGGCCTGCGCGGCGGTGTATCTGCTGGTCGCGCTGGCGTGGCTGCTGGGGACGCTCGCCTACCCCGCCCACGAGCGACCGTTCGCGGTCGGCTCCAGCAACGGCAGCGCCTGGAACGCGGCGCTCGTGTTCAACGGCGTCGACCGCCTGGAGGGGAAGCCGACGCCGGGCCAGAGCACGACCACGGCCGATCCGCCCGGCACCCCCCCACCCTCGGCCTACGGCCGCCTCAGCCAGACCCAGCGCGAACGGGAGATCCCGATCCGGCCTCCCTCGGCGGGCCGCCTGCTCGACCGCGCCGGACCCCTGTCGGGAGACAAACTCGGCCTGCTGGTGTTGGCCGCGCTGCTGCTCGGCCTCCCCGCGCTCGTCTGCGAGCTGCTGGAGCGCCGCCGCCCGGGACGACCCGGCGGGCAACCGCCAACGGGGGACGAGCGCAGGCGGCTGGGGGGGCTGGCGGGGCTGGTGCTGTGGATGCTGCTGGGGGTTGCCCTGTTCAGCCAGATGGCCCATCTGCATCCCCGCTACAGCGAGAGCATCACCCCGGCCGTGGCGGGAACACTCGGGATCGGCCTCGCGTGGGCCTGCGCGCGACGCAGCCCGGTACGCCTCGGAGCGCTCGCGGTCTGCCTGATCGTGGTGACGATCTACGTCGAGCGGCTGCTGTTCGGCACCCCGGCGATCTGGTGGGTGGTGATCGTGAGCGCCCTCGGCGGCCTGGCCGCGGCGGCCTTCGCGGGACCGCGGGGTCGCACTGCGGTGCTGGTGCTGGCGCTCATGAGCCTCCTCGCGGTGCCGACCTGGGCCTCGGTCCGGGCGATCGAACACCACACCAGCGACACCAACCAGCTCGGCACCCTGCCGTCGCGACAGCTGGCGGCGCTCTCCTCCTATCTGCGCTCCCACCAGGGCTCGGCCCGCTACGAGGCCGCCTACGACTCGGCCACCAGGCTCGGTGCCCTCGTCGTGCACGACCAGCGCCCGCTGGTGGTGCTGAACTCGATCAACTCCCGGGTCGTAACGCCGCTGGCGCGCCTGCAGGCGCTGGCCGCGGCCGGCGCCGTGCGCTACGCGATCCTGTCGGCCCCGTGCTCGCCCCGCTCGTCGCGCAGCAACCCCGACTGCTCGGTGGCCGCGCGCTGGGTCGTGGCCCACGGCAAGAACGTCTCCGCCGCCGCGGGCCTGGGGCGCGGCCTCACGCTCTGGCAGCTGCCCGGCCGCCACTCGGGCGCCGGGACCGGCTGAGCAGCGGCGCCGGACCGGCTAGGGCGCCGGCGGCAGCCCGAGCTCGTCGGCGAGCGCCGGGAGCACCACCTCGAGGTCGCCGTCCAGGCGCACGGCGGCGATCTCATCCAACGGCGTGGGGCCCTGCGTGACGATCGCGATCTTGCCCCCGGCGCGGTGGGTCAGCATGGGCAGCGAGGCGACCGGGTGGACCTCCAGCGAGGAGCCGATGCACAGCACCAGCTCGGCGGCGAGGCAGAGATCGTGGGCGCGCTGCAGCGCCGCCCGCGGGAGCATCTCGCCGAACAGCACCACGTCGGGGCGCATCGGGGCGCCGCAGCGCTGGCAGCGGGGCACGCCGTCGGCCCGCTGTTGCAGGCGCGCACGAACGGCCGCCAGCTCCGCCTGCTCGCCGCATTCCGAGCACGAGCAGGTGGCGATCGAGCCGTGCACCTCGACCAGCTCGTCGGTCCCCGCGCGGCGATGCAGCATGTCCACGTTCTGGGTGATCACGGCCTCCAGCAGCCCGGCCCGCTCCATCCTCACCAGCGCCACGTGGGCGTCGTTCGGGCGCTTGCCCTCGAGCGTGGCGAAGCGCTCCGCGTAGAAGCCCCAGAACCCGGACGGGTCGCGCACGAAGGCGTCGATGTGGGCAACCTCCATCGGGTCGACGTTCTCCCACAGGCCGGTGCCGGGGCTGCGGAAGTCGGGGATCCCGGACGGCACCGAGATGCCGGCACCGGTGAGGGCCACGACCGAGCGGGCCCCGCCGACGAGCTCGGCCAGGCGCGCGAGCTGGGAGCTTTCGGTGGCCGTGCTCATGGCCGGCGGCCGCCTCCTAATTGCCCGTGAACGTCGGGCGGCGTTTGGCCAGGAAGGCCGAGATGCCCTCCTGCGCGTCATTGCTCCGGAAGGCGGTGGCGAAGGCCGCCTTCTCGGCCTCGATGCCCTCGTCCAGGTCGCCGGCGTCCGAGACGCGCTTGATCTGCTCCATCGCCAGCGGCGCCTGACCGGCCAGACGGCGGGCCCAGGCGAGGGCGGTGTCGAGCAGTTCGTGGTCCTCGACCAGTCGCGTGACGAGCCCCAGCTCGAAGGCTTCCTCGGCCAGGATGGGGTCGCCGACGAGGTTCATCTCGAGCGCCTTTCCGGGTCCCACCAGGCGCGGCAGGCGCTGGGTGCCGCCGAAGCCGGGCAGGATGCCGAGCTTGATCTCGGGCTGACCGAACAGCGCCGAGCGGGCGGCGATGCGCATGTCGCAGGCCATCGCCAGCTCGCAGCCGCCGCCGAAGGCCAGGCCGTTGACGGCCGCGATCGTGGCGATGCCCTGCGAGCCGAGCTCGCGCAGCAGCGCGTGGCCCTCGTTGATCAGCTTCGCGCCCGCCTCCTCGTCCATGGTGGTGAACGACTTCACGTCCGCGCCCGCGCAGAACAGCATCGGGTTGGCGGAGGCGATCACGAGCGCCCTCACGCCGGCCGCGCGGATCGCCTCCCACACGCTGCGGAGGTCGGCGATCACCTGCGGCGAGAGCGAGTTCATCTGGCCGTTGGCCAGCCAGGCGATCGCGATCCCGTCCTCGCGGGTCTCGAGCTTGACCGTCTCGGCGGGCTGCTCGGCGTCGGGGCGAGGGTAGGCGTAGAAGCCCTGGCCGCTCTTCTGGCCGAGCCGCCCCTGGGCCACGAGGCGGCGCAGGATCGTCGGCGGAGCGAAGCGCTCGCCGTAGCGCTCACGCGCGTTCTCCATCCGCTCGAGCACCGTGTCGAGGCCTTCGCTGTCGGCCTTCATGAAGGGCGGCAGCAGCCCGCGGCGGGGGTCCAGGCCGGCGCCGGCCATCATCCCGAAGTCGATGTCGCGGTGGGTGGCGACGCCCTCCTCGAGCACCAGGCAGGCCTCGAGGAACGTCTTCAGCGACAGCATCTCCACCAGCGCCTCGACGTCGGGCTCGTTCTCGCCCGGGAGGTTGGGCTGGCCCTGGGGGTCATAGAAGCCGTCGCCCCCGGTCTTGGCGCCCAGTTTTCCGTCGGCGACCAGCTTCTGCATGCCCTTGGGTACGTAGAAGCGTTCCTCGCCGTAGGACTCCACGAGGTGCTCGGCAACGTGCAGGACGGTGTCCAGGCCGAGCAGGTTGACCAGGAAGTAGGGCCCCATCGGCGTGACCTTGGCGGCGCCCACGCCCTCGTCGATCAGCTTGATCGAGAGGCCCTTCTCCTCCTGCTCGCGCCAGATCTCCGAGACGCCCGAGTTGAGCACCCGGTTGACCACGAAGCCGGGCACCTCGGCGCAGGTGATCGCCTGCTTGCGGATCGCCTGGGCGAAGGTGATGGCGGCGGCGACGGTCTCGGCGGAGGTTTCCTCGCCTTCCACGATCTCCACCAGCGGCATCACCGAGGCCGGGTAGAAGTAGTGGAAGCCGACCACCTTTTCCGGGCGCAGGGTGGCATCGGCGATCTCGCTGATCGACAGCGAGGAGGTGTTCGAGGCGAGGATCGCGTGGCCGGGGGTGTAGGCGTCGAGCTCGGCGAACACGGCCTGCTTGATGGCCATCCGCTCGGGCACGGCCTCGATCACGAAGTCGACGTCGCCGAAGCCGTCGTAGGAGGTGGTGGGCTGGATGCGCCCCAGCACCTCGGCCACCTGCGCCTCGCCCTGCTCGGCGCTGAGGCGCCCCTTCTCGACCAGTTTGGAGACCTGCCCAGAGGTGACGTTGCGGGCCTCGTCGATGCCCGCCTGCACGAGGGCCTCGTCGATGTCCTTGAGGATCACCGGCACGCCGGCGGCGGCGATCGTCTGGGCGATCTGGCCGCCCATCGTCCCGGCGCCCACTACCGCGGCCTTGAACACGAACATGGCTGGGAAGCCTCCTCTGCTAGCTGATTGTCGCGGCGAGTCGCCGCGCGCACTCTAGGTCCTCGCGGCCGGCGGCCGCGCTCACACCTGGTCCTTGCGGCCACCCGCCGCGCCCACGCTCAGGCGGCGACGGTGGCCGGCTCCTCCACCCTGCGCGGGAGGAGGGTTTCGCGCGCGATCACGAGCCGCTGGATCTGGGAGGTGCCCTCGTACAGCTGCATGATCTTCGCGTCGCGGAAGAGCTTCTCGACCGGGTAGTCCTTGATGAAGCCGTAGCCGCCGTAGATCTGGACCGCGTCGGTGGTGACTTTCATCGCGGCGTCGGCGGCGAAGCGCTTGGCGTGCGAGGAGATCAGCGTGTTGCGCTCCCCGCCGTCGAGCATCGCGGCCGACTTCCACGTCAGCAGCCGGGAGGCCTCGATTTCGGTCGCCATGTCGGCGATCATGAACTGGATCGCCTGGTGCATCGCGATCGGCACCCCGAACTGGACGCGTTCGCGGGCGTAGTCGGTGGCGAACTCGAACGCCGCGCGGGCGATCCCGGTGGCCATCGCGGCCACCCCGGGACGGGTGCGGTCGAGCGTCATCATCGCGAGCTTGAAGCCCTTGTTCTCCTCGCCCAGCAGGTTCTCGGCGGGGACCTCGACGTCGTTGAAGGAGATCGTGGCGGTGTTGGAGGCGCGCTGCCCGAGCTTGTCCTCCTTCTTGTCCACGACCACGCCCCAGTCGCGCTCGACCACGAAGGCCGAGATGCCGCGGTGGCCGGCGTCCTTGTCGGTCTTCGCGTAGACCGTGTAGTAGTCGGCGTAGCCGCCGTTGGTGATGAAGCACTTGGAGCCGTTCAGCACGTACTTGTCGCCCTGGCGCACGGCGGTGGTGCGCATCCCGGAGACGTCCGAGCCGGCGTCGGGCTCGGTCAGGCAGAAGGAGGCGAGCTTGGGGGCTTCGGTGAGCATCCCCAGGTACTTGCGCTTGACCTCCTCGGAGCCGCCGATCTGGATCGGCGTGGTGGCCAGGCCGTTGCAGCCGAGCGAGGTCTGGATCCCGGAGCAGCCCCAGGAGAGCTCCTCCTCGATCAGACAGCCGTCGAGGAAGCCGGCGCCGGCGCCCCCGTACTCCTCGGAGATGTGGGAGTTCATCAGCCCGACCTCCCAGGCTTTCTCGATGACCCCCTGGGGCCAGGTGCCGTCGCGGTCGTACTCCCACGCGACCGGCCGGATCTCCTTGACGGCGAAGTCGTGAGCCATTTCCCGGAGGTTCTTCTGCTCGTCGGTGAGCGTGAATTCGACCATTGCCGCAGTCTCCTAACGGGCCCTCGGCCCAACGTAGATTGACTGGTCAGTCAACCAGCACCGCCCGGAGGGTAGCGGAGCGCTCGGCGATCAGCAACAATCAGCCGCGTGGACGGCAGCGCGTCGGCGTTCTTGCTGGGGGTCGCCGAGAACGGCTTCACGTTCGTCGTGTTCGGGACGGTGGCCTTCTCGCTGTTGATGTCGATCCTGTTCCTGGTGACGAAGGGCAGCGACTCCCTCTATGACCACATCGGCCAGGGGGGCATCTCGCGCGAAGACGACTCCCCCTCGGCGGGCGCCCAGCAGCTCGACAGCGCGGCCGCGCGGGCCGAGCAGGAGGCGGAGATCCGTCAGATGCTCGGCGCCCGCAACGAGCGGCTGCTGCGCAGGGGCGAGCCGGCCGTCGACGTGGACGCCGAAGTGGCCCGCCTGCTGGCGGTGGCGCCCCCGGACAAGAGCCACGACGCCGCGCTCGAGGAAGAGGTGCGCCAGCTCGTCATCGCGCGCAACGAACGGCGCCTGCGCCAGGGCCTGGAGGAGCTCGACGTGGACAGCGAGGTGGCGCGCACCCTGGAAGAGCTCGATCCGTGATAGGAGCCCACCCACCCGCGCCCACCCTGGCCCACCAAGCCGGGCCCGCCCACCCGGGCCAAGGGTCGGGTATAAACGCGCCATGACCAACGCCCGTCGCTTCGCGCTGGACGAGCTGACCCTGCGTCCGGGGACCTATTTCAATCCCCAGACGGAGATCATGATCGTCGTCGACGACTCGCCCGAGATCGACCACGAGCTGTTCGACATGGACGAGTTCGACAGCGACGAGTGGGTCCTGATCGCCGAGGACATCCCCCTCGACGAGAGCCGCCGCGACGACCTCGTCGAGGGATTCCAGCGCACCCACCAGGACCCTGCCGCGATGGTCCCCAAGGATGACGACGACCCCGATCCCGACCTCGACCTGGACGAGGACGAGGAGCTCGACCCGGATGAGGAGGAGGAAGAGGACGAGCTCGACGGGCTGGAGCTCGAACGCGAGTAAGCCGCGCGGCTAGGTGGTCAACCGCCTAGGTGGGGCCGGCCTGGGCCGGTTCGCCGAGCGCCGTGAAGCTCATCCGCAGCGAGACCGAGACCGGGGGCGAGGAGTGCCCTCCCGCGCCGCTGCCCGAGTGCAGGTTCAGGCTCGCGACCAGGCGCCGCGGCAGCCGGCTGTGGGGATCGGCGTAGAGGTCCACGGTGCCGGCGCCGGACTCCGTGAGGGCCGCCTTCGAGAGGCCCAGCGCCGTCGAGGTGGCGCCCACCCGGCCGCTCGCCTGCTCCAGCCCGGCCGACACGCCCGCCAGCCGCGCCACGTCGGCGAGGAACGGCGCCAGCGCGAGGCCCGCGCGCACGTGAGCGGCTTCGGCCGACCCTCCCGGTGCCCCTGCAGACCGTCCTGACGCCCCCGGCACGAAGCGGGGAGCCGTGAGCCAGGCGGCTGCGTCGAGGCCGAGCGGTGTGACCGCGCCGCCCCCAGCCGCCGGGACGCCGGTCAGCCGGGCGTAGCCGGCCTGCAGCGCGCGCCGGGCCTGCGGGCCTGCGTGGACGGGGCGGCCCTGGACGCTGAGCGAGAAACCGTGCGGACCCGAGGCCAGCGCCACCCGCAGCGCCCGCGAGGGGCCGGAGCCGCTGTGCGAGCGCGTGGCCAGCGTCATCGTGAGCTCGGGCGTCGCGCCGGGCGCACCCAGCCGGAAGCGGGTCGCGGAGTGCAGCACGAACGCCTCGCGGGCGCTCGGCGCCAGCAGCGACAGCGACAGCTCGACCTGGCCGCTGCGCACGGCCGCGCGGCCACCGAGCGCCTGCCCTACGAGCTGGGAGGCCGACTGCGGCTTGGGGGCGTGCGGGCCGGAGCCGCCGCAGGAGACCGCAAGCACGAGCAGGCTTGCGGCGATCGCCGACAGAGCGCAACTGGCGCGGGTCGGACGGTTTCCGGTGGTCATGCTCTCACCCTCCAACCTGCCGGGACGGCGCCGGCCGGCGCTCCAGCGGGCGGGCGAGCGTACCATGGCGCGCGTGCGCGCCAAGCTGATCGGCGGGCTGCTGCTCGCGGCGCTGCTCGCCACCGCATCGGCGCCGGCTCTAGCCTCCGGAAAGCAGACGCGAGCACGTGCCGGCGCGCCGCTTGGCAGCCGGCTCGCACCGGTCCGGGCGCCCCTCGCCGCCACCACATCCGGGCGCAGGCCGGCACGCGCGCGGGCGGCCGCGACGCGCGGCCCAACCGTCAGCGGAGCGCTGTCGGCGCTGCTGCACAGCGGCGGCATCGAAGCGGCCACCTACAGCCAGGACCTGGCGATCTACGTGGGCGCCAAACACTCCGTCGCCAACCTCAGCGGCACCCGCCGCAGCGAACTGCAGGCCGTGCTCAGCACGACCCAGGCGCTCGCCGCCTCGCGCCAGCTGATCCCCTCGCGGCTGCCGATCGTGTTCCTGACGCTGGAACGCAACCGCCAGTGGTGGACCACCGAACCGCTGCTCGGCGCCTCCCAGCGGATCTCGTTCCCCGACAGCGAGATCGTGTGGGAGCACTACGCCGGCCAGGGGCTGCAGATCCAGTGGCTGGGAACCTTCGGCGAGGGCAACGGCTACTACCTGGCGCACGAAAACACGCACCTGCGCCAGCTGCTCGCGGAAGTGATCCCGCTGGCCACCGCGCGCGCCGGGGGGATCGCCTGGGAGTACATGTTCAGCTTCGACGGTGGCGCCCCACCGTGGACGAGCGGGCTCTCGCAGGGCACCGCGATCCAGGTGCTGGCGCGCGCCTACTCGCGCTACCACGAAGCGGCCTTCCTGACGGCCGCCCAGCAGGCCCTGGGGATCTTCCGCACGCCGCCCCCGCAGGGCGTCCGGGTCGCCGCCGCGAACGGGGCGGCCCTCTACGCGCAGTACTCCTTCGCGCCCTCGGACCGCATCCTCAACGGCTTCATCCAGTCGCTGGTGGGGCTCTACGACTACACCTCGCTGACCAAGGACCCCCTCGGGCAGACGCTCTTCGAAGCCGGTGACGCCGAGGCCCGGGTGCTGGTGCCGCGCTACGACACCGGGGCCTGGAGCCTGTACGACCAGTTCGGCGAATCGAACCTCAACTACCACGAACTGCTGACCGAATTCCTCCAGCACCTGTGCGAACGGACGACCAAGGGGCTTCCGCTCGGAGCGCCCACGCCGCTGACCGCCGACGGCATCTACTGCACCACCGCGCAGCGCTTCACCGCCGACCTCACGACCGCGCCCGTGGTCTCGCTGCTGTCCACCACGCTGCGCACCGGAACCCGCGCCGGCGTGACCGTGTCGCTGTCGAAGATCTCCTCGGTGAGGCTCACGATCAGGCGCGGCGCGAAGGTCGTCTGGACGGTGGCCGCGACCGTGCCCGGCGGTCACCCGAAGCTGCTGTGGCCGACTCCCAAGACGCCGGGCAGCTACGCGGTCACGCTCACCGCGACCGACCTCGCGGGCAACACCGCCAGCGCGTCGGGCACGCTCACGCTGAAGCGGTAGGAGCACGCCCTGCGGGCAGCCGCCCGCTGGCGGCGCCTATCATGGCCTCCTTATCGCAAGCTCCGCTGGACAGCCCTCGGTGCCCGCTTCCGTGGCAGACCTCGCCGCCGGGCTGCGCGACGTCGGCTACCTGCCGGGGGAGGCGACGGCGCTGGTCGCCTACCTGGCGATCAGGCTCGGCAAGCCGGTGCTCGTCGAGGGCCCGGCCGGGGTCGGCAAGACCGAGCTCGCGAAGGCGCTCGCCGCGCACCTGCAGCGCGAGCTCGTGCGGCTGCAGTGCTACGAGGGCCTCGACGAGGCCAAGTCGCTGTACGAGTGGAACTACCGCAAGCAGCTGCTGCGCATCCAGACCGAGCAGGCTGACGCCGGCTGGGACGCCGTGCAGGACGACATCTTCGGCGAGGAGTTCCTGCTCGCCAGGCCGCTGATGACGGCCATCACCTCCGAGCAGCCGGTGGTGCTGCTGATCGACGAGATCGACAAGACCGACCAGGAGTTCGAGGCGATGCTGCTGGAGGTCCTGTCCGACTTCCAGATCTCGATCCCCGAGCTCGGGCGCCTGAGCGCGCGCACGCACCCGGTCGTATTGCTCACCTCCAACAACTCGCGCGAGCTGACGGAGGCGCTGAAGCGGCGCTGCCTGTATCTGTGGCTCGACTACCCGACCCTCGAGCACGAGCTCGAAATCGTGCACCTGCACGCTCCCGAGCTGTCGGAGTCGGTGGCGCGGCGGCTGGTCGAGGTGATCGGGATGGTGCGCGACCTCGACCTCAAGAAGCCGCCCTCGATCGCCGAGTCGATCGACTGGGCGCGGGCGCTGCTGCTGCTCGGCGTGCGCGAGATCGACGCCGACACCTTCACCGAGACGATGTCGGTGATCGTCAAGCACCGCACCGACATGGATGTGGTCGCAGAGCGGGTGGGCCTGAAGCTGCGCTCGCCCGCCGATGTCGCCTGAGCAGACCGCCGACGGGCTGCCGGCCCGGATACTCGAGCTCGGCGAGGAGCTGCGCCGCGAAGGCATCGCGATCGGCACCTCGGAGATCCTCGACGCCTTCGACGTCCTGGGCGAGGTCAGCTGGACCTCGAAAGACGACTTCCGCGAGGCGCTGGCCGCCACGCTGGCCAAGAGCCAGGAGGACCGCCGCGTGTTCGAGCTCGTGTTCGAGCGCTTCTTCTTCCGCAAGGTCGAGGTGGCGGCGCAGCGCGAGGGTGTCAACGAGGAAGAGGTCGTCGGTCTCGACGAGCTCTCCGAGGACGAGCTCGAGGCGCTGCGAGCGCAGATCGCCGCGGCCCTGAGGGACGGCTCCGAGGGAGCCATGCGCGACCTCGCCCGGCTTGCGATCGCCGCGCTGGCGCGCCGCCAGGAGGGCTCCGGGGTGATCGGCGTGGACGTGCAGCGCATCCGCCGCGCGCTCGGCCTGCGGGCCGAGCCCCAGCCCGAGCTGCCGGAGGGGGACCCCAGGCGCGACGGCCTCCCGCGCGACGCGCTGCGGCGTTTCGAGGCGCTGCTGCGGCGGGAGCTCGAACGCTCCCAGATCGAACGCACCGGCAACCTCCCCCCCTCCCGGCCGCTGGGAGAGCTCGACCGTGCGCTGCCCTCGGGCCCGCTCGCGGACCTGGCCGCCGTGCACAGGGTCGTGGCCCAACTGCGCCGGCGGCTGGCCACGCAGGGACAGCAGGCGCGCGGGCACCGGCGCCACGCCCACGTCGACGTGCGCCGCACGATGCGCGCCTCGCTGCAGACCGGCGGCGTCCCGGTGGAGCTGAAGTTCCGCCCCCGGCGCCCGCGCCGGCCGGAGATCTACGTGCTGTGCGACGTCTCCACCAGCGTCACCTCGGCGTCGGTCTTCTTCCTCTCGGTGCTGCACGCGCTGCACGACACCTTCCGCAAGATGCGCTCGTTCGTGTTCATCGAGCGGATCTCCGAGGTGACCGACATCTTCGAACGCGAGCGCAACTTCAAAGCCGTCAGCGAGCGCATCTCCGGCGACGCCGGCGTGGCCGACATCTCCGGATACACCGACTACGGGCGCGTGTGGTCGGAGTTCCTCGAGCAGGTCGAGGACGACCTGCACCCGCGCGCCACGGTGATCGTGCTCGGCGACGCGCGCACCAACGGCCGCGATCCGCGGGCCGAGGTCTTCGCCCACGTCGCGGCCCGCGCGGGGCGGACCTTCTGGCTGAACCCCGAGCCGCGCCTGTACTGGAACTACGGCGACTCGGTGATCGCCGCCTACGAGGAGTACTGCGTCGCCTTCGAGTGCTGGACGACGGCCCAGCTCGAGGACTTCGTGCGCGCGCTCACGCGGCCGGCGCTGAGCGCCGGCCGCTAGCATCGCGCCTGCAGAGACGACACACCAGGGGTGCTGGCGGGCAGGCTGGCTGAGATGGCGCACGGGAAGCGGTGCTTCCCCCGGCGTCGACCCTTCGAACCTGTGGGGTAATGCCCGCGAAGGGAGTGCCGTGACAACCGCAACCAGATCTCGCGCAGGGGCCCCGCCGCTCGTGCCGGTGAGGAGCGCTGCGAGCCCGCCGCCAGGACGGGAGCTGGTGGTGGAGGGGCTCGAGCTCACGTACAACTCCGAGCGGGGAGAGCCGGTGCGGGCACTCGACGGGGTCTCGCTGCGGGCGCGCGCCGGGGAGCTGGTGGCGGTCGTCGGCCCCAGCGGCTGCGGCAAGACCACGCTGCTGGAAGTCGTCTGCGGGCTGCGCAGCGCCGACTCGGGCACGGTCCACGGACCGCCGGCGGTGCTCATGCCCCAGCGCGACCTGCTGCTGCCGTGGCTGGACGCGCTCGAGAACGCGGCCCTCAGCCTGCGGCTCGCCGGGCAGCGGCGCCGGGCAGCCCGTGAAGGCGCCCACGAGCTCTTCTGCGAGCTCGGCCTCGAGGGCTTCGAGCGGGCCCGCCCGGAAGAGCTGTCCGGCGGCATGCGCCAGCGCGTGGCATTCGCCCGCACGCTGCTGTCGGGCAAGCAGCTGCTGTGCCTGGACGAGCCCTTCGCCGGGCTCGACGCGATCACGCGCAGCGAGATGCAGCAATGGCTGGCCGGCAGCCTGCAGCGCGAGCCGCGGACCGTGCTGCTGGTGACCCACGACGTCGAGGAGGCGATCGTGCTGGGCGACCGCGTGGTCGTGCTCTCGCGGCGCCCGGGCCGGGTGCTGGCCGAGCTGGAGGTGCCGCTGGCACGCCCGCGGCGGGCGGGCGAGCCCGAGGTGGCGGCGCTGCGGGCGCGCGCCCTGCAGGCACTCGCGGGGAGCGGGTCGTGAGGGGCTCGCTGCGCCGGATCGCTCCCGCCGCGCTGCTGGCGCTGGCCATCCTCGGGCTGTGGGAGCTCTACTGCGATCTCGGCGGCGTGGAAGCGGCCGTGCTCCCCGCCCCCCACGAAGTCGCCGGCGCGCTGTGGGACAACGGCGGCCTGCTCGCCCACAACTTCGCCGTCACCGCTCAGGAGGTCGTGCTCGGGCTCGCGATGGCGCTGGCGGCGGGGCTGGCGATGGCGATCGCGATCCACGTCTCGCCGCTGCTGAGGCGCGCCTTCTACCCGCTGGCCGTCGGCTCGCAGGCGGTCCCGATCCCCGTGATCGGCGTGCTGCTGGTGTTCTGGTGGGGGTTCGGCATCTTCCCCAAGCTCGTCGTGATCGCCCTGATCTGCTTCTTTCCCGTGCTCGTGACGACGATCGACGGGCTCGCATCGCTGGACCCCGAGCGCGTGAAGCTGCTGCGCACGCTCGACGCCTCGCGCTGGCAGGCGCTGCGCTTCGCCGAGCTCCCGGCGGCCCTGCCGGCGGCCCTCAGTGGCGCCAGGATCGCGCTCGCGGTGGGCGTGATCGGCGCCTTCATCGCCGAGACCAGCACGCCCACCACGGGCACCTACACCGGCCTCGGGCGCGAGATCGTGCTCGACGCGGGCGGTTTCCAGACCGCGCGCGCATACGCTGCCACGGTGCTGCTGTTCGCCTTCGCGGTCGCGTGCTTCTACAGCCTGGCGGTGGCCGAAAGACGGCTCGCGCCATGGCGGCGGCCGGCGGCCGCGGCGGTGGCACGATGAGACGCCTGCGGGGCGTGCTCCTGGCCTGCCTCGCGGGTGCCTGCCTGCTCGCGCTCGGGGCCTGCGGCGCCAAGCAGGACACGCTCAGCGCCGCCGGCACCAAGCCCTTCACGGTGATGCTGGACTGGTTCCCGAACGCCGACCACGCCGCCCTCTACACGGCGCTCGCGAACGGCGAGTTCCGCGCCGTGGGACTGAACGTGAAGCTGCTGGCGCCCTCGCAGACCGACGAACCGCTGAAGCTGCTCGCCGCCGGGAAGGTCGACATGGCGGTCTCCTATGAGCCCGAGCTGCTGCTGGCGCGCGACCAGGGCCTGCGGCTGGTCTCGATCGGCGCGCTCGTGCAGCGGCCGCTGACGTCGATCATCGCGCTCCCGGCGGCGCACGTGAGCAGCGTGGCGGACCTGCACGGCAAGACCGTGGGGACCGCCGGGATCCCCTACCAGAAGGCGATGCTGACGGCCGCCCTGCACGCCGCCCACCTCAGCGCGGGTGCGGCCAAGGAAGTCAACGTCGGCTTTAACCTGGTGCCCGCGATGCTGTCCGGGAAGGTCGATGCGACGCTCGGCGGGTACTGGAACTACGAGGCCATCCAGCTGCGCCCTCGCGCACCGCTCGCCGACGGTCATCCCGGTCGACAAGGCGGGCGTGCCGACGTACAACGAGCTCGTGCTGGTGGTGCGCGAGAGCGACGCGCGCACGCGCGGGCAGGACCTGCGCGCGTTCATGCAGGCGCTCAGCCGCGGCGAGCGCGAGGTGCGCGCCAACCCGGCGGCCGCGGCCGCGCTGATCGTCAAGGCCAACCCCTCGCTGCAGCGCAAGCTCCAGCTCGAATCGATCCGCCACACGCTGCCCGCCGCGCAGCCCCCGCCCGGCAAGCCCTTCGGCTGGCAGGAACCGACCGCCTGGGCGCACTTCGCCGAGTGGATGTACGCGCAGCGGCTGACGAACCACCCGCCGGGGGCCGAACTGCCTCCGTTCAGCAACGAGTTCCTGCCCGGGCAGGGGATCTGAGGGCCGCATGGCGCGCATCGGACTGCTGACCGGGCGGCGGCGACTGCCCCGGGCTGAACGCCGTCATCCGCGCGGTGGTGCGGCGCGGGCTGGCCGGCACGGGACACACGCTTCCTCGGCTTCCGCCACGGCTGGGCCGGCGTGCTGCGCGACAACGTGATCGAGCTCGACACGCGAGAGCACGGCCGGGATCCTGCCCCGCGGCGGCACGATCCTCGGCACCTCCCGCACCAACCCCTACGCCGACGGCGCCGACGGCACGGCCGCGGTCAGGCGCACGCTCGAAGCCCGCGAGCGTCGACGTGCTGATCCCGATCGGCGGCGAGGACACGCTCGGGGTCGCGCTGCGCCTGCACGAGCGAGGGCGTCGCCGGTCGTGGGCGTGCCCAAGACGATCGACAACGACCTCGGCGGCACCGACGTCACGTTCGGCTTCCAGACCGCCGTGCAGATCGTCACCGACGCGATCGACCGCCTGCACACGACCGCCGAGTCCCACGACCGCGTGATGGTGGTGGAGGTGATGGGCCGGCACGCCGGCTGGATCGCCACCCACGCCGGCATCGCCGGCGGCGCCGACGCGATCCTCGTGCCCGAGCGGCCGTTCGACATCGACGACGTCTGTCGCCCACCTGCGCGCGCCGCCACGCCCGCGGGCGCAGCTTCTCGATCGTGGTCGTGGCCGAGGGCGCGACCCCGCGCGAGGGCACGCTGCAGGTGCGCGAAGACGCCGCCACCGACGCCTTCGGCCACGCCCGCCTCGGTGGGATCGGCGTGCTGCTCGAGAGCGAGATCGAGAGCCGCACCGGCTACGAGACGCGCGTCACGATCCTCGGCCACGTCCAGCGCGGCGGCACCCCGGTGGCGTATCGACCGCGTGCTGGCGACGCGCTTCGGGGTGGCCGCCTTCGAGGCCGCCGCGGCCGGGCGCTTCGGCCAGATGGTCGGCGCTGCCGGGACCGAGATCGTCGAGGTCCCGCTGGCGCGAGGCGCTGACGCGAGCCGAAGCTGCTGGACCCGGGCCTGTACGAGACGGCCGAGCTGTTCTTCGGCTGATCCGGCCTCGCGCGGACGCCAAAAGCGCGCGCCAAATTACGCCCGGCGCCTGACCTATCACAAAAATCCCGCTCGTTGCGAGGATTCTCTGGGCCGGGTCGGCTGGCCGGCGGTGTATGGTCGCGTCGTTGCGGGTGTTAACGGGAGTGAGGCTCGAAACATGAATCTGCTCACGCGGAAGCTTTTGGGTGTGGGCGTCGCGGTGGTGGCGCTGGGGGTGCTGATCGCGCTGTACGTGAGCAGCTGGGCCACGAGCTTCCCCACCTCGGTGGCGGCCACGACGGCGCCCGGTCACAACGGCGCCGACCTGACGCTCGAGACGGTCGCCGCGATCGGGCCCAAGTACAGCCCCTCGCACCCCGACTGGGTCTCATACCTGGTCCTGCGCAACGGCAAGTGGGTCCACAGCACCGTCTACACGGTGCCCGCCCACTCGATCGTGCACGTGACGATCTACCAGTACGACGGCGACAGCGGCCTGCGCAACCCGTTCCTCTCACAGGTGCAGGGGACGGTCGGAGGCACCATGACGGTCGACGGCAAGACCGTCAGGTCGATCGACCCCGAAGAAGCCTCCCACACCTTCGCGGTGCCGGAACTGGGCATCCTCGTGCCGCTGCCCGGGGTTCCCGAAGAAGCCAAGAACCAGTGCGAATTCGCACCCTGCGAAGGCGCGGCGCACCGGACCATCAGCTTCAGCTTCCGCACCGGCGGCAAGGGCCGCTACCACTGGCAGTGCTTCGTGCCGTGCGCGGCGGGCTGGCTCGCCGGCTTCGGCGGGCCGATGCAGACGCTCGGCTACATGGACGGCTTCATCGACGTCACCTAGATGGCTGACTCCACCCGATGAGCGAGCCCAACCACGCGCGCCGGCTGGCGATGATCTGGCTGATCGCGACGCTGATCGCGACGCCCCTGGTGATCCTGCTGGTGGGGCCGATCCTGCCCCCCGGCCACGCCAGCGAACAGGCCTCCGGGCACGTCACCGACAACACCGTGCTGCTGGGGATGGCCACGCCGGTGCTGCTGCTGGTGGTGATCTACCTCGCCTACGCGGTGATCTACTTCCGCCAGCCCCAGGGGGCTGCCCTGGAAGGGCCCGCCTTGCGCGGCAACGCCCGCGTGCAGACGGTGTGGATCGTGGTCACCTCGGCGCTCGTGCTGGCGCTCGCCTTCTACGGGACCGTGCGCCTGCTGGCCGACAACGGGGCCGGGTCGGGTAGCGGCCCCACCCCGCTGACCAAGCCGAAGGGGCCGAAGCTGCCGATCCAGGTGATCGCCCAGCAGTGGGCGTTCACCTACCGCTTCCCCACCTACGGCGGAGTCGAGACGCCCCACCTCGAGCTCCCCGCCGGCCAGATGATCGAACTGCACGTCACCTCGCTCGACGTGATCCACTCCTTCTGGGCCATCCAGCTCGGCGTCAAGGCCGACGCCAACCCCCAGGTCGACAACGTCGTGTTCGTGAAGCCGACCCGTCTCGGCCGCTTCGAAGTGCACTGCGCCGAGCTGTGCGGGATGTGGCACGGGCAGATGTTCGACTACGGCCACGTGGTCTCGCCAGCCGCCTTCAAGAGCTGGATCGGTCAGCAGCAGGTGCAGTACGCACCCGCGACCAAGACACCTGCCGCCCTACAAAACCACCTACCTGCCCGAACCGACGAGGCGCGGCGAATGAGCGTCACGGCCGCCACGCCGAGCACCTCCGCACCGGCGCCGCTGTGGCGGCGGTTGATCGGCTTCAACCTGCTGAGCGCGGTCGTGCTGGGGGTCGGCGGCTACTACCTCGGGTGGTTCATCGGGCACCAGATCTCGAGCCCCACCTTCGTGTACGAGGAAGCCACCAACGAGAACGACGTCGCGCTGCTGCTCGCCTACGTGTTCGGCGTGGCCGGCTTCCTGATCGGACTGGGCTTCGCCAACTACCCGGTGATGCGCCTGCTCGGACGGCCCGCCGTCGCTGCGCGAGAAGGAGGAGCAGGGGATCAGCCGCTACTTCGGCCTCTGCACCGACCACAAGGTCGTGGGCATTCAGTACCTCGTCGGGATCGGCGTCTTCTTCTTCATCGGCGGGCTCAACGCGATGCTGATCCGCACCGAGCTGTTGCACACCACGCCCACCGTCGTGGGTCCCAACCAGTACCTGTCCCTGGTCGGGATGCACGGCACGATGATGATGGGAATGATGACCTCGGCGAATCCTGGGGCCGTTCGCGAACTACTTCGTGCCGATCATGATCGGGGCCCGGCGGATGGCCTTCCCGCGGATCGAGTCGCTGACCTTCTGGCTGCTGATGGCGGCCGGCTTCATCCTCGTCTCGACGATCTTCTTCGGCGGCTTCCCGACCGGCTGGACCGGCTATGAGCCGCTCAACGACCAAGCCGTGATGGGGATGGACTCCTACATCATCTTCTTCGCCCTGGTGGGCGTTTCGATGGCGCTGCTGGGGCTGAACATGCTGGCCACGATCATCACCATGCGCGCCCCCGGCATGACCTGGTCGCGGCTGCCGATCTTCGTGTGGTCGGTGTTCGCGACCGCGATCCTGATGGTGCTGGCGGCGCCGGTGCTGATCGCGACGCTGACGATGGCGGCGCTGGATCGCACGATCGGCACGACCTTCTTCGTCGCCGGCGGCGGCGGCAGCTCCTACCTGTTCGAGAACCTGTTCTGGTTCTTCGGCCACCCCGAGGTGTACGTGCTCGCGCTGCCGGGCTTCGGGATCGTGCTCGAGCTGCTGCCGGTGTTCGCGCGCAAGCCCCTGTGGGGTTACCGGCTGGCCGTGTCGGGGATGCTCGGGGTGACGCTGCTGAGCTTCCTCGTATGGCAGCACCACCTGTTCGTGAGCGGCATCAACGCCGACCTGCGCCCGTTCTACATGCTCTCGACGGAGATCATCTCGATCCCCACCGGCTTCATCTTCCTGTGCGTGATGGGGACGCTGTGGAAGGGACGCATGACCTTCACCGTGCCGATGCTGTTCTGCCTGGCGTGGGCCTTCAACTTCCTCATCGGGGGCCTCTCCGGGGTGTTCCTGTCGGACACGCCCAGCGACACCGACACGCACGGGAGCTTCTTCGTGATGGCCCACTTCCACTACACGATCATGGGCGGGCTGATCTTCACCTTCTTCGCGGCGATCTACTACTGGGTCCCGAAGATGACCGGCCTGGGCTTCAACGAGCGCCTCGCGAAATGGCACTTCTGGCTGATGTTCATCGCCTTCAACTCCACCTTCCTGCCGCTGTTCGCGCTCGGCATGAAAGGCATGCCGCGACGCGTAAGCTCCTACGCGCCCAACCTCCACGGCCTCAACGTGTGGGTCTCGATCTCGGCCTTCGTGCTCGGCTTCTCGCTGTTGATCTTCCTCTTCAACGTCGTCTACTCGCTGATCTTCGTGCGCCAGCGGGCGGAGAAGAACCCGTGGCACTCGAAGTCGATCGAGTGGCAGCTCCCGAGCCCGGTGCCGGTCAACAACTTCACCCAGATCCCCACCTTCGACAGCGACCCCTACGACTACGGCACGCCGCCCCCGACGCTGGGCGATGCAGCGCCGGCTCCGGCGCCCGGGTAGCTCGATGGCCTCATACCACGAGCCGCTGCCCCCGCAGGCGATCACCGCGCCGGTCCCGCTCGGGGTCGAGATCCCGCCGGAGCCGCCGAGCGTCAGCGCCCGCACGCTGTACGTCGCCAGCCGGCTGCTGGCCGGGGCCTCGGCCTTCTTCTTCCTCGCCTTCGTGTTCGCCTACTTCTACCTGCGGGCGCTCAACCAGGACCACATGTGGCAGACGGCAAAGGCCAAACCCGACCAGGCCTTCGGCGCGGCGATCGTGGCCTGTGTGGTCATCAGCGCCCTGCTCACCGGACTGTCCTCGCGCCGGCTGGGGCAGGGCTCGCGGGGCTGGCTGGGCGGCGCCGTGGCGGGGCTCCTGCTCGGCCTGGCGGCCGTGGTGCTGCAATGCGTGGCCTACAGCACGCAGGACTTCGGCCCCACCAGGGGCGGCTTCGCGAGCGTGTTCTGCACCTGGACGGCCCTGTACGCGATCGCCGTGCTCGTGACCATGTACTGGCTCGAGACGCACGTCGCCACCGGGCTGCGCGCCAGGCGCACCGGGGGCGCCCAGCCGGACGCCGCCGGCGAGGACGCGGACATCGCCGACCCCAACCGGCTGATCCAGCCCGGGATGGCCGCGTGCGCGTTCTACTGGATGTTCCTGGCGGGCATCGGGGTGCTCACCTACGTGATCCTGTACCTGCTCTAGTGCTCGCGAGCGAGACCAAGCCCGGGCTGGGGAGCTGGTCGGTGGATCCCATCCTGATCGTCCTGATCGCGCTCGCGGCGATGTACAGCCTCGGCGAGCGGCGCACCAGCTACGGCGCCCGCAGCGCGCGGGCGCAACGCTGGCGGCGCGCCGCCTTCTATGGCGCCCTGGTGGTGCTCGCGCTCGCCATCGACTCGCCCCTGGAGGCCTACAGCGAACAGCTCTTCTGGGTCCACATGGTCCAGCACGTGCTGCTGATCACCGTGGTCGCGCCCCTGGTCGTGCTGGCGCGGCCGTGGACGCCGCTGTGGCGCGGGCTGCCGCTGGGCGCGCGCCGCTCACTGGCCCGCGCGCCGGCACGGTTCCGGGCGCTCGGGGTCCTGTGGGCGCTCGGGCGCTGGCTCGGCAGACCGGTGCCCAGCTTCGCGTTCTTCTCGCTGGTGTTGCTCGGCTGGCACGTGCCGGCGCTGTTCGATGCCACCCTGCGCTCGCTGCCGCTGCACGGGCTGGAGCACACCCTGTTCCTGTTTGCGTCCATCCTGGTGTTCAAGCAGGTGATCGACTCACGGCCCCTGTGCGCGAGCCTGAGCGACGCCCAGCGGGCGCTGTACGTGACGGGCGCGATGCTCGTCACGTGGGTGCTGGCGGTCGCGCTGGCGATCGCGCCCCAGCCGCTGTACTCGTTCTACGCGCACGAGGCCAGCCGGCCCGGAGGCATCTCTGCGCTCACCGACCAGCAGATCGCGGCCGGGATCATGTGGGTGCCCGGGTCGATCACCTTCGTGGTCATCATGTTCGTGTACATCAACCGCTGGCTCGCACCCACATCCGGGCAGAGCGAGCAGCGGCCCGGGGCCGCGAGGGGTAACCCGCGGCTGGCCACCAACCACTTCAGAGGGAGCCCACAGCCTTGATCCTCGCCGCAGACTTCCTGGCCGGCTCGATCCTGTCGCTGGTGCTTCCGGTGTGCGTGCTGCTCGGCGTGGGCGCCTGGTACGTCCTGCTGTGGCGCCGCGGCGCCGGGCGCAGCTGACGCGCCGCGACATCCGCGCCGCCGATGGCTTCCTGGGCGGCGCCCGCCGTCGTGCGAGCGGTGCTTGCGCCACGGTGGGGGGACAGCAGCGAGGCGCGCGACATCACGTAGGCCAGCACCAGGATGAGGGCGACGTCGAACAGGACGATGACTGTGACTGCGAGTGAAGTTGACATGGCGAAGATCCTCTCCTTCCTGACTAAGAGCTCCCTTCGGGCACGCTCACAGAGCCCTCAGGCTTCGCTTGGAGGACCCTGAGAGCGGGTGCCGCGCCCAGTCGGCATACCCCGCCCCGTGCCCGTCAACCCGCCCTCAGCGCTCGCCTGGGGCCGGAACGGACTACACGGCCCAGTGGCGGCGGACCTGGGCCAGGGCGCCGTCGATCAGCTGCCGCTCGCCGGCCTCGAGCTGACCGTGGGGGCGCGGCTGCTCGTCGCTGAGCAGGGCAGGAAGCGTCGCCAGCACGCACTCCGAGAGGACGGGGACGTTGTAGCCGCCCTCGAGCACCATCCCGACGCCGACGCCCAGCCTGCGCGCCAGCGCCCGCACGCGCAGCGGCCATCTCCACGAACGAGCTCGGTTCGCAGGCAGCAGTTGGCCAGCGGGTCGCGCTCGTGGGCGTCGAAGCCGGCCGAGATCAGGATCAGCTGCGGCTCGAACGCGGCCGCGGCCGGGAGCACGACCTCGTCGAGCAGGCGCCAGCCACAGCGACTCGCCGGAGCCCGGCGGCACGGGCAGGTTGATCGTGTAGCCCTCCCCCTCACCGTGTCCGCGCTCCTGCGGGCGCCCGCTGCCCGGGTACAGGCGGCCACTGGTGGATGCTCGCGAACAGCACGTCGCTGCGCGGCGTCGAAGATCTCGGTCGTGCCGTTGCCGTGGTGGACGTCCCAGTCGAGCACGAACACGCGGCTGAGGCCCATTTCGGCGATCGCCGCGGCGGCCGCGACGGCGACGTTGTTGAACAGGCAGAAGCCCATCGCGCGCGCCCGCTCGGCGTGGTGGCCGGACGGGCGCACGGCGCAGAAGCCCGCCTGCGCTTCGCCCGCGAGCAGCGCCCGCGGCCAGCGCGCAGGCGCCGCCCGCGGCATGCAGTGGCGGCCCTGAAGGAGGCCTCCGCCGACGAACGTGTCGGGGTCGATCGCCCCGCCCCCGGCGGCGCACAGCTCCCGGATCGCGCGCACGTGCTCGGCGGTGTGGACGAGCTCGAGCTGCTCCTCTGAGGCCGCCGGGGCGCTGCGGCGCTCCCAGCCCGAGCCAGTCGTGCTCGGCCAGCGCCCGCTCGAGCGCGACCAGCCGCTCGGGTGTGTCGGGGTGCCCGGGCGAGAGCACGCGCGGGTCGTGCTCCAGGCAGGCGGGGTGGCTGTAGTAGCAGGCCGCTCATCGCGTTCGCGGCCGTCACCGCTGCAAGCCGGGAGTACGTGCTTCACTGGCGCAGGATATGGCTCAGGCCGGGAAGCGGCACGATGCGCGCGATGGTCTTCGAGGAGGTCGGCGGGCCTCTGCGCGAGCGTGAGCTGCCGCGTGCCCGAGCCGGGCCCGGGTCAGCTGCTGCTTGAAGGTGAGGGCTGCGGCGTGTGCCGCACCGACCTGCACCTGCTCGACGGCGAGGTCGACGTCCCCCACCCACCTCGCGTGCTCGGGCCACCAGATCGTCGCCGAGGTCGTCGGCGCGGGCCCGGCGCCGGGCGCCGGGAGCCGGTCGAAGCGGGAGCGCCAGACGGGGCACGCGTCGGGGTGCCGTGGCTCGGCTGGACCGACGGCGACCTGCGAGTACTGCACGAGCGGCCGCGAGAACCTCTGCCCGCGGGCGCTGTTCACCGGCCGCGACATCGACGGCGGCTACGCCGAGTACGCGGTGGCGGACGCGCGCTACTGCTTCGCGACTGCCCGCCGGGCTACCCCGACGAGCAGGCTCGCGCCGCTGCTGTGCGCGGGGCTGATCGGCTACCGGGCGCTGCGGATGTGCGGCGCAGGCGCGTCGCCTGGGCCTCTACGGCTTCGGCGCCGCGGCCCACATCATCGCCCAGGTCGCGCGCTGGCAGGGACGGCGAGGTCTTCGCCTTCACCCGCGCCGGCGACGACGCCGCGCAGGCCTTCGCGCTCGAGCTGGGCGCCGTCTGGGCCGGGGCCTCCGAGGAGCAGCCGCCGCGAGCCGCTCGAAGCGGCGATCATCTTCGCCCCCGTGGGCGGGCTGGTGCCGCTGGCCCTGCAGCGCGCTCGCGCCCGGCGGCACCGTGGTCTGCGGCGGCATCCACATGAGCGACATCCCGTCCTTCCCCTACAGCCTGCTGTGGGAGGAGCGCGCGGTGCGCTCGGTCGCCAACCTCACCCGCCGCGACGGCGAGGAGATGCTCGCGCTGGCGCCCGAGTGCCGCGTCCGCACGCACGTGAGCACCTACCCGCTCGCAGCGTGTCGGCGACGCGCTCGCGGACCTCCGGGCCGGCGCCTTCACCGGCGCGGCGGTGATCCTCCCGTAGTCAGGCCCGGGCCGCCGGCCGTCCCGCCGCGGCGGCTGACGCGGCCGGCGCTCGACGCGGTAGCCCGGCAGCAGCAGCTCCATGCGCGCGCCGCCCTCGGGCGATGCGCCGCCGACGCCGTTCCGCCGTGGGCCATCGGCGATCGCGCGCACGATCGCGAGCCCCAGGCCGGTGCCTCCGGAGGCGCGGTCGCGGGCGGAGTCGATGCGGTGGAAGCGATCGAAGACGCGCTCGCGCTCGGCCGCCGGGATCCCCGGGCCGTCGTCGTCGACGAGGAAGCGGACCCAGCCGCGCTCCTCGGCGCGCACCGTCAGCCGCACCAGCCCGCTCCCCGGGCGCGGTGTGGTCGATCGCGTTGCCGATCAGGTTGCGAAGCGCCTGGGCGAGGCGGTCGGGGTCCGCGACGAGCGTCCCCGGCGGCAGCGGTCCGAGCTCGAAGCGGCGGTCCGCGAGCAGGCTCATCCCGTCCCACAGCTCCTCCACGTAGCCCGGCCAGCTCGATCGGCTCGGGGCGCAGGAAGGCTCGGTCTGGTCGCTCTTGGCGAGCAGCAGCAGGTCGTCGACCAGCCGGCTGACGCGCGCGATCTCGGCCTGCACGAGCGCCTCCACGCGGCGCACCTCCTGCGCCGGTGGATCGCTCCTGCGCGGCCAGCACCTCCAGCTGTCCGCGGATCACCGTCAGCGGGGTGCGCAGCTCGTGGGAGGCGTCGGCGACGAACTCACGCTGCCCGGCGAAGGCCTCGGTCAGGCGGTCGAGCATGTGGTTGAAGGCGTCGGTCAGGACCTCGACCTCGCTCGCCTCGCCCTCGCGATGAACGAGGCGCGGGTAGAGATCGCCGGCGTCGACGCGGGCGGCCACGCTCGCCATCCGGCGCAGCGGGCGCGACACGCGCCCGCCGACCAGGTAGGAGGCGACCAGCGCCGCGACCAGCGCGAGCAGACCCGCGAGCACGAACGCCCGCGCGACGCTCTCCTGGGCCCGCGAGACGGCGGCCAGCGACTCGCCGGCGCCGATCGTCGCGCGTCAGCCCGTGCGGACAGCGCGCACCGGGACCTTCAGCAGCCGCAGTTCGTCGGCGGCGTCGGGAGCGGGAGCGTGGTGTAGCCGGTCGGGCGCCCGCAGCAGTTTCAGCGCCAGGACGGTTCTCCGACCGCTGGTCGGCGGACGCTCGCCGTCGTCGGGCGCGGCCGCCGCTGAACAGCTCCGGGCTGTTGGTGATCGTGCCGTCCTCCGGGAGCGGTGACGAACAGCAGCGTCGAGCTCGCGCTGAAGGGCTGGGTCGCGAAGGTAGCCCCTGGCGGCCGCGGCGAGCTCGTTGTAGGACCCCGGATCGGCGGCACGGAGGTTGTGGGCGAACTCCGCGCGCGTCGCCGGAGAGCTCGCGGTCGATCTGCTGGCGAACCTGCGTGCCCGGTGCCGCGGTAGACGGCCACGAAGACGATCCCCGTGCACAGGATCATCACCAGCGTGAACCACGCGGCCAGGCGCCAGCGCAGGCCGCGCGGCGCCAGCCGTCGAGCGAGGGCGCGCATCGGAGGACGCCTCAGCCGGCGCTGCCGAGGCGGTAGCCCACGGAGCGCACGGTCGTGATCGGCGCGGGGTCGTCGCCCGGGCGAGCTTGCGGCGCAGGTAGCCGACGTACACGTCGACGACGTTCGTCGCCGGGATCGTGTTCGTAGCCCCAGACCGTGCTCAGGATCTGCTCGCGCGAGACGACCTGGCCGTGGTGGCGCAGAGGAACACGAGCAGCTCGAACTCCGTCGTCGACAGCGCCACCTCGACGCCTCCGCGCCTGACCTTGCGGGTCAGCAGGTCCACCTCGATGTCCTCCACCTGGAGCGTGCTCGCGGAGGCCTGCGCCAGCGCCCGCAGCTGCGCGCGCAGCCGCGCCACCAGCTCCACCATCGAGAACGGCTTGACCAGGTAGTCGACGGCGCCCGCCTCCAGGCCCGTGGACGCGATCCTCGATCTCGCCCCGCGCGGTCAGCACGATCACCGGCAGCGTCGGCCGTCGCCCGCTGCAGCGCTCGAGGATCTCGAGGCCGCCCTTGCCGGGGAGCATCAGGTCGAGCACGACCGCGTCGAAGCGCCCGCTCAGCGCGAGCCGCTCGCCCTCGACGCCGTCGAGGGCGGCCTCGACGTGGAAGCCCTCGGCCTCCAGGCCGCGGCGCAGGAAGTCGACGATCCCGGGCTCGTCCTCGATCACCAGGACGCTTGCCGAATCGGGCTCATGGCCGCCGTCGCGGCCGGCGCCTGCCCCCGCCTCGGCGCTGGGGCTCCACGGTCGTTTCCATGCTCCCACCGAAGGATAGGCGTCGCGCGCGGCACCTCGCTCCTTCCCGAAACATTCCATGAGACTTCTCACCCTGCGGTTACGGGTCTGCTTAAGCGGGCGTTCGCACACTGCCTGCATGGTCGAGACGCAAGCCCCGAGCGTTCCCCGCCTTTCCGGCGTCACCGTGGCCCGGCGAGCAGGACGCTGGCTGGGAGGCGGAACCAGCGGCAACGAGCGCCTCACGGCTGCCACCGGCGCGGTGCTGATCGTGCTGCTGGCCGTGATCGGCGTCACGATCATCAGCCTGCAGCCACTCCTGTGGGTGCACCTGTTCATCGGGATGCTGCTGATCGCGCCGGTGTCGCTGAAGCTGGCGAGCACCGGCTACCGCTTCACCCGCTACTACACGCAGACGCCGCCTACCGGCGCAAGGGCCCGCCGCCGGGCGCCCTGCGCGCGCTCGCCCCGCTGCTGGTGCTCAGCACGGTGGTCGTGTTCGCCAGCGGCGTGGCCCTGCTGTTCGTGGGCCCGGTCGTCGCGATCGACGCTCCTGCCCGTGCACAAGGTGAGCTTCATCGTGTGGCTGGCGGTGACCGTCGTTGCACGTGCTCGCGCACCTGCCGTCGCTTCCGGCAGCGCTGCGGGCCGACTACACCCGCCGGGACGTCCTCGGGCCCTCACTCCCCGGACGCTCGGGCCGCCACCTCGCGCTCGCGGCCGCGCTCGCCGCTCGGCGTCGCCCTCGCCGTCCTCACGATTCCCGAGTTCGGGCCCTGGATGCACACGCACCTGGGCCACGACCACTAGGAGGTCCCACCCCGATGCGCCACCACACCACCCACACCAGGGACGCCGCCCTGCTCAGGCTGAGCCGCATCAACCGCTGGCTGGTGGCGGGCAGCATTGTCCTCACCGGAGTGCTCGCCGACGTGGCGGCCCAGGCCTTCCCCGGCAAAACCAAGCGGAGCTCCGCGAGCTCGACCGGGCACCGCCGCGCGACCCACAAAAGCTCTCCCACGGGCGTGTTGGCCCGCCCCGAACAGTCCCCGGAAGCCTCGACCGGCAGCGACAGCAGTTCGGGCGGGGAATCCTCCAGCAGCGAAAGCTCCTCCAGCGGCGAATCCTCCGGCAGCGAAGCCTCGGCGAACTCCGGCGCCGCCGAAGAATCCTCGGCGAGCTCCGGCGCTTCTGAAGAATCCTCGGCGGGCTCGGAAGCCGCTGAAGAATCCTCGGCGGGCTCGGAAGCCTCCGAAGAATCCTCCGGACCGGTCGTCTCGGGCGGCTCATAGTGGTGCCCGTGGCCACCGAGCCGAGCACGCCCCAGCTCGGGCCGGCGGGCGCCCGCTGGCAGGCGCTGGGGACGACCGTGGTAGCTACGCGTGTGCGAGCCGGGCGAGCTGGAGGCGGCCGAATCGGTCGTCCGGCGCGAGCTCGAGCGCGATCGACCTCGCCTGCAGCCGCTTTCGCGAGGACTCCGAGCTGACCGCGCTCAACCGCCGCGCCGGCTCGACCACGCGCGTCAGCCCGCTGCTGCCGCGAGGCCCTGGTGCTCGCCCTGCGCGGGGCCGCCCTCACCGACGGCGACGTCGACCCCACCATCGGGCGGGCGCTCGAGCTCGCCGGCTACGACCGTGACTTCGAACTGCTCGAGCGCGTGGAGCGCGGACGAGCCACGGCGTTCCACTCCCAGTCCTCGCAGGCCGCGTGTGCGGGTGCGCTCGCGGCCGGGCTGGCAGGGCGGTGAAGCTCCTCGCCCGCAGACGGCCAGCGTGCACCTTCCAGCAGGCGTCAGCCTCGACCTTGGCGCGAGCGCCAAAGCGTGGGCCGCCGACCGCTGCGCCGCTGCCGCCGCGAAGGAGTGCGGGTGCGGGGTGCTCCTCGGAATCGGCGGGGACATCGCCACGGGCGGGAGCGCGCCGCCGGATGGATGGGAGATCCGTGTCACCGACGACCACCGCAACGACCTCTCCGCTGAAGGACAGACGGTCACGATCCGCTCGGGCGGCCTGGCCACCTCCAGCACCGCTGTGCGCCGCTGGCGACACGACGGCCAGGTCATGCACCACGTCATCGACCCCGCCACCGGCGAGCCCGTCAGGGACACCTGGCGGACGGTGAGCGTCGCCGCGGGCAGCTGCGCGGACGCCAACGTCGCCGCCACCGCCGCGCTCGTGCGCGCGGCCGCCGCCCCGGCCTGGCTGCGAGGGGCTCGGCCTGCCCTCGCGCCTGGTCGCCTGGGACGGGTCCGTAACGAGGGTCGCCGGGTGGCCGCAGTGAGCGGCGCGCTGGCCGCCGTCGGGCCCTCGGTGGCGTGGTATCTGACCCGCGCCACGGGCGCGGTCTCGCTGGTGCTGCTGACCGGCTCGCTGGCGCTTGGTGTCGCGGACGTCCGCCGGCTGAGCAGCGCGAACTGGCCCCGCTTCATGATCGACTCCCTGCACCGCAGCGTTTCGCTGCTGGCGCTGGTCTTCCTGGGCGTTCACATCGTCACCTCGGTGCTCGACAGCTTCGTCTCGATCTCGCTGGTGAACGCGGTGGTCCCCTTTACGGGCTCCTACCGGCCCCTCTGGCTTGGGCTCGGGGCGGTGGCGTTCGACCTGATGCTGGCCGTGGTGATCACGAGCCTGCTCCGGGGACGCATCGGCTACGGCGCCTGGCGCGCCGTCCACTGGCTCGCCTACGCGACCTGGCCGCTGGCGCTCGTCCACGGCCTCGGCACGGGCAGCGACGTGAACAGCAGCTGGCTGCTCGTGCTCAGCGCACTGTGTGCGCTGGCGGTCGTGGCGGCCGTGCTCAGCCGCGTGCTGAACGGCTGGCCGGCCGGAGCCCCGGGACGTCGCGTGGCGCTCGCCGCCACCGGGGCCTTTGCCATCTTCCTGGTCGCCTGGCTGCCGATCGGGCCGCTCGGCTCCGAATGGGCTCGGCGCTCGGGCACCCCGAGCTCCGCGCTCAGCCACGGCGCCACCACGCCAAAGGGGAGCTCCAGGTGAGCCTTTCCGCCTCCACCCTGCATCCGCAGGCAACGCCTCTGAGCGGGCCCCCCGCGGCCCTTCCGCGGCTGCTCGCCGGCGTTCACGAGCGAGGGGCGCTGACGCTTTCGGAGCACCTCGCCCTCCACGGGGAGCTCCCGCTGGTGGGCGCCGGCGGTCGCTCGCGCTCGCGCTCGCGCGCGCGGGCGCTGATCGAGGAGGTCGAAGGCTCCGGCCTTTCCGGCTGCGGGGGCGCAGGCTTTCCCACCGCGCAGGAAGCTGCGCTCGGTCGCCGATGCCCGCGGCCGCGCCATCGTCGTGGTCAACGCCGTCGAGGCGGAGCCACCCAGCTTCAAGGACCGCACGCTGCTCGAACTCGCCCCCCACCTCGTGCTCGACGGCGCGGTCCTGGCCGCCGAAGCGCTCCGCGCCGACGAGGCGATCGTGGCGGTCGGCGAGCACGCGGGCGGCTCGGCCGCAAGCGTCTACGCGGCGATCGAGGAACGCAGCGGGCGCCAGCAGCACGGTCGCGTCAGCCTGACGCTCGCGAGCGTCGGCGGTGGCTACGTGGCGGGCCAGGAGTCCGCGCTGATCAGCGGCCTCGAAGGACGTGAGGCGCTCCCCACCTTCACGCCCCCGCTGCCCTTCGAACAGGGGCTCAGGCGGCGCCCGACGCTGGTCAACAACGCCGAGACGCTCGCCCACCTGGGGCTGATCGCGCGCCACGGCGCGGACTGGTTCCGCGGCCTCGGAACGCCCGCCCATCCCGGCTCGGCGCTCGTCACCCTGCGCGGTCCGGTCGCCTACCCGGGGGTCTACGAGATCGAGGCGGGAGCGTCGCTGTCCTCGCTGATCGAGGCCGCCGGCGGCACCACGGCGGGCCTGCGCGGAGTGCTCACCGGCGGCTACGCCGGCACCTGGGCACCGGCCACGGCGATCGGCGAGCTGCTGCTCTCACGCGACCACCTGCAGGCCGTCGGCGCGAGCTTCGGCGCCGGCATCGTGCTGCTGCTCTCGGACGAGACCTGCCCGGTGGCCGAGACCGCGCGCCTGGCGCGGTGGCTGGCGCAGCAGAGCGCCCGCCAGTGCGGCCCGTGCCTCCACGGCCTGGACGCGATCGCCGACGCGGTCGAGGAGATCGCCGCCGGAACCCGCGAGCAGGCCTCCGAGCGGCGCCTGCAGACGTTGTGGGCGCTGACCGCCGGGCGCGGCGCCTGCGCGCACCCCGACGGAGCGGTACGCGTGATCGCCAGCGCCCTGCGGGTCTTCGCCGACGACTTCGAGGACCACCGCCGCGCCGGACCCTGCGAGCTGTGCCGCTACGCCCACGAGCTGCCGCTGCCGCCTCGGCGCGGAGCGCCCCGCCGGGGTCCGGCCATGAGCCACCGCGTGCGCGTCAACCCGATCACCTGCGAGGCCCACGGGATCTGCGCCGAGCTGCTCCCGGAGCGGATCACGCTCGACGAGTGGGGCTACCCGATCGTCGACGAAGCCACCGTGCACGGCGAGGAGCTCGAGCACGCCAGGCGCGCCGCGCGGGCGTGCCCGACGTTCGCGCTGCTGATGGTGCGCGAGCGCAGCCGCAGCCGGGTCTCCTAGCCTGAACCTGCTCGGGTCCCGCAACCGGCGCAGCGGACGGCCCGCGCTCACATCACGTGGGCGGCCGCGAGGCCGGCCCAGGGGCCGTAGGGGGCGAACAGCTCGCGCACCTCGCCTTCCTCGGCGACGGCCCGCGGGTCGCCGCCGCTCAGCACCCTGCCCGCCAGCTTGAGCAGGCCGAGGTCGCCGGCGGGCACCTGGTCGTGGCGGCCCTGCCCGGTCAGCGCGAGCATCTCCACCGTCCAGGCGCCGATCCCGGGGATCGCCCGCAGGCGCCGCCAGCAGCGCTCGTGATCCGCTTCGCTCGAGCCGTCGAGCTCCACGCGCCCGGCGGCCACCTCGCGGGCGGCCCGCACGAGCGCCAGCGCGCGCGAGCCGCCCAGGTCGAACGACTGCAGCAGCGCGGGAGACGTGCGCGCGAGCACGTCGGGCTCCGGGAGGTCGCGCAGGGCGCCGTCGCCGCCGTGGGGCCAGCGGCGCCCGAGCCGGGCCAGCAGCCGCCGCTGGATCGCCGCCGCCCGCTCGTACTCGATCAGCTGCTCGCAGATCGCCCACGCCAGCGCCTCGAAGGGCTCTGGGCGACGGGGCGCCCGCAGCCAGGGCCGGCGCCGCAGCGAGCGCCCGATCAGCCGGTCGCGGGCGAACTCCCGCAGGAACGGGCGCAGGTCGTCGTCCACGCCGAGCGCGAAGCGCATGCGGGCGATCCCGTACTCGGCCGCTGCCCGGTCCTCGGCGAGCAGGCCCCGCAGCGCACGGCGTCGGGCGCCGGCTGCGCACACGCGCACCCGCACGGGGACCTCGCCGTGGTGCAGCAGGCGCTCGAGCACGCCGCCGCGGCGGCGCAGCATGCCGTCCATGCCGGTGCGGCGGGGCAGCCGGAAGGGGCCTGCCGGGGCGATCTCGGCCCGCAGCTCGACCAGCGCGCCGGGCACGCCGGAGCCCTGCCCGCTAGCGCGCGCCGCCGGGCCCGCCGAGCAGGTGGACGTCCACCAGCAGCGAGCGGCTGCCCACGATCTGCACGAGCTCGCCGACCCCGCCGCCGGAGTCCCCGCGCCGGCCCAGGCGCCGTCCGCGCGCGCCCGCGTGCGAGCGCCGCCGCGCGGCGCTGGCGGCGGTGCACGAGGCCGAGGACGGCCGCTCCGGCGACGAATCCGCCGGCGGCGGCAGCAGCCGCCTGGACCGCGGGCGGGGCCGCGGCATAGCGGCGCATCAGCGTCGTGGAGCCCTCGGCCGGACGGCCGTGCAGCTCCTCGCCGAGCACCGGCACCGCGTCCACGAGCTCGCCGTCGCCCACCGGGCCACGCCCCGCGCCGGCCGCTGCGCCCTGCCCACCCGGCGGTGTGGGCCCGTCGTCCACCGATGTGCGCTCGAAGCTCACTGCGAGCCAAGTCTAGACTCCGCGGCGGGGCCCTCCTGCGCCAGCTCGCGCTCGTAGACGCGGTAGCGCTTGACGACGCGCCCGCCCATCGCTTCCATGCCGCGGTTCATCGCCGTGTTCGTCTCGAGGATCCAGCCCATCTCGCCGCCGTCCTGCGGGCGTACGTTCGGCGGCGTTGAAGTGCTCGACGTACAGCTTCGGCCGCGACGCCGGTGTGCTGGTACTCGGGCTTGACGCCGAGGAAGCCGACGCGCACGCGGTCGATGCGTCCTGCCCTTGCGTCAGGAACTGCCACCAGCCGAGCGGCAGCAGCCGGCCGTTCATCTGCGCGAGCACCTGGTTGAGGTCGGGGACCGTGATCGCCATGCCGACGACCTCGCCCGTGTCCTCTTGCTCGGCGATCATGAACCAGTGCTTGTCGAAGACCAGCTGCAGCTCCTGGGCGATAGGCGTCGAGGTCCTTCTTCGAGTAGGGCACGAAGTCCCAGTTCTTCGACCAGGCCGAGTTGTAGACCTCGGCGAAGGAGTCGAGGTCCTTGCGCAGCTGGCGGCGGCGCATCGGCCGCACGCGGATGCCGTGCTCGCTCTGCGACCTTCTCGGCGAGCTCGAAGATCACCGGCAGCACCTTCTCGCGGTCGGAGACCTCGAGGTTCCACATCAGCAGGTCCATCGCCTTGGTCATCCCGGCCTGCTCCATGCAGTCGCTGGTAGTAGGGCGGGTTCCACGGCTGGAGGATCATCGGCCGCAGCTCGAAGCCCTCGATCAGGATGCCGCTCTCGTCGTTCATCGCGAAGCTCGCCGGCCCGACCATCCGCTCGCATGCCGCGCTCGCGCAGCCACGCCGCGGCGGCGTCGAGCAGCGCCTCGAGGACCTCCTGCGTCGTCCTCGAACTCGAGGAAGCCGAACCAGCCCCAGTGCTTCTTCTGGTGGTCGTTGAAGGCGTGGTTGATCTGGGCGGTGATGCGCCCGACCACGCGCCCGTCGCGGCGGGCGAGGAAGTACTCGGCCTCGCCGTGGCTGAAGAACGGCGTTCATGCGCCGGCTCAGGAACAGCCGGCGCTCGAGCTTCAGCGGGGGCACCCACTGCGGGTGGTTAGCATGCAGCGCGGAAGGGCAGGTCGATGAAGGCCTTCAGATCGCGGCTGCCCGAGACCGCTCTGACGTCGACGCGTCACAGGGCAGCCACCCTACATGCCCACCTCACATCGACGTCTTCGCCAAGGTCCGCGGCCACGAGCGCGCCGAGCTGCTGGCCGCGGCCCGCGAGGCGGACGTGCTGCCCTACTTCCACGTGCTCACCTCGCCGGCGATGCCGGTCGTCGAGATGGAGGGGGCGCCGAGCGGATCATGCTGGGCTCGAACAACTACCTCGGCCTGACCGGCGACGAGCGCGTGCATGGAGGGCGGCCGAGGACGCGCTGCACCGCTACGGCACCGGGCTGACCGGCTCGCGCCTGCTCAACGGCACGATCCCGCTGCACCTCGAGCTCGAGCGCGAGATCGCCGAATGGATGGACACCGAGGACGCGCTCGTCTTCAGCACCGGCCACCAGGCCAACGTCGGCACGCTCGGCACGCTGCTCGGGTCCGGGCGACACCGTCATCGTCGACTCCGGCGACCACGCCTCGATCCTCGACGGCTGCCTGCTCTCGCGCGCCAAGCTGCGCCCCTTCCGCCACAACCGCCTGGACAAGCTCGAGAAGATGCTCGAGCGCGCGGCGGACGACGGCGGCGGGCGTGCTGGTGGTCGTCGACGGCGTCTTCTCGATGGAGGGCGACATCGCGCCGCTGCAGGAGATCACCGAGCTGTGCGAGCGCTACGGCGCCCGCCTGATGGTCGACGAGGCCCACGGCGCCGGCGTGCTCGGCGCACGCGGGGCGGGCGCCGCGAACTGCTCGGCGTCAGCGACCGGGTCGACCTGCGCATCGGCACCTTCTCGAAGTCGCTCGCCTCCTGCGGCGGCTTCGTGGCCGGCCCCCACGAGGTGATCGACTACCTGCGCATCTCCTCGCGCGCCTTCCTGTTCACCGCCTCGGCCGTCCCGGCGGCGGTCGGCGCCGCGCTGGCGGCGCTGCGGGTGCTGCGCTCCGAGGACGGCCCGCGCCTGCTCGCGCAGGTGCTCGAGAACGCCTGGCGGCTGCGCGACGGGCTCGCGGAGCTCGGCTTCGCGGTCGACCCGGTGCAGGAGCTGCCGCCCGGCGGGCGCGTCGCAGGAGCACGCCCCCGGGGTCCGCTCCGACGGCTCCGGGCCGCGCCAGGATCGTGACGCCGATCATCTCGGTGCTGGTGGGCGACGACTGGAAGGCGGCGCTGCTGTGGCGGGCCCTCTACGACGCGGGGGTGTTCGTCAACACCGCCCTGCACCCGGCGGTGCCGCCGGGCGGCGCGCTGCTGCGCACGAGCGTGATGGCCACCCACGACGAGGCCACGATCGACCGCGCGCTCGACATCTTCGAGCGGGTCAAGCGCGACTTCGAGGCCGAGCACGGCCCGCTGCCGCTCGGCGCGCCCGCGCCTGAGGGCGGCCGCTCGAACTTGTCCAATTCTTCACAAGTCCTTCGGCCGACGAAAAAGGTCGCTTCTAGCGACGAACGGCCGCTCGGCGTGTTGACCGCGGAGTGCCGCTGGCATAGCTTGCCGATGCGCTCTGCATGGCCGTTGAGGCTCCGCCCAAGGTCCTAGAGGCGGAGGGATCGCGAAAGGGAGGTACCGCGCTCATCGCGCGGATCCCGTTCGCGTGCCGTTGCGGGCGCGCACCGTCCTGAAAATCCAGCAAGCATGTTGCCCCGCCGGCCTCGAGCGGAGGCAACGGGGAGAATGCCCATGAACGCGACAGCCACGGTTGCCCCTGCCGGCCCTCAGCACATGCGTGCGCTCGAACGCGCCAACCAGGTCCGCCTCGCCCGGGCCGAGCTCAAGCGCCGCGTCGCCGACGGCGAGGTCGACGTCGCCGAGGTGATCCTCGACTGCCCGTGGGAGGCCGAGCAGCATGGCGGTCGCCGACCTGCTGATGAGCCAGCGCCGGTGGGGTCAGACCCGCTGCCGCAAATTCCTGGCCCAGATCCCGATGTCGGAGAAGAAGACGGTCGGCTCGCTGACCGAGCGTCAGAGCCGGCGCCTGGCGGAGCTGCTGGAGTCCGGCGAGCGGGGCCGCGCCTGGAGCGCGACCCCCTGGCTAACGGACAGCCTGACGAGAGCTTGAGCTGCCACCAGCCGGCGAGCATCCCGATCAGGCCGAGGCGGGGTCGGACCTCCCAGACCCCGCAGCCGCCCTGTCCGAGATCCCGGACCGGTAGGCGCACGAACTTGTAGCGCCCGGGTTCGAGGCGCATCCGCTCGAGCTGCTCCCGCGCGCGGCGCTCGTGCTCGGTGCGCGCCGCGCGCGGTCCGGCGCAGCTCCTGCACGCGGCCGGCGAGGTGGTCGCGTTCGCGCTCGAGCTCGCCCAGGTCGGGCAGGCGGGGGCGCGCCCGCGGCGCGCCCGCGGAGCGGGCCGCGCGCGGTGCGGGGATGTAGGGGAAGCGTCCGGCGACGATGCCCGAGAGCTCGCGCTCGAGCCGCGCGATCTGGGCCTTCAGCGAAACGCGTGCGGCGCGTTCGGAGGTTGCCTCCAAAGGCCCATCGAGCACCGACCTGCTGCTGCACGAGCTGCGCCACTTCGCTCTCCTTCTCGAAAAGACCAAGCCCCGAGAGAGACCGGAGTCTACCAGCGGCTCGCGGCCGCCGATCGCGGTTCCGAGAGCGCCGCTCAGGGCGCTTCCAGGGCGCTGGCGGCGCTCCACAGCGCCTCCTCGGCGTACAGCGTCGGAACGCCCGCCACCTGCACCGCGAACAGCGTCAGCGCGCGCGTGTCGGCCGCGCGGTGCGTGGGCCGCGCGGGGTCGCCGAACAGGACCGCGAGCGCGTGCCGGCTGTCGGCCACGACCAGCCGCCCGGCCGGCAGCAGGCGCCCGTCGCGGCCCGCTCCCGAGCCGCTCCCCCTCGACGCTCGCGCGGATCCCGAGGGGCCCGTCGAGCGTGTCGCTGGTCGAGCGCCCACACCGGCACGCCGGTGTCGATCAGGGCGATCAGCAGGACGTCGGCGAGCAGCCCGCCGGTGGGGAAGCCGCCGCGGAGCATCCGCTCGAGCACCGCCGTCTCGATCGGGGTCCGCTCGACGTCGGGATCGAGGCCGATGTGGCGGAAGAACACGCGGTAGGCGGCCGGCACCGGCTCGCGGCGGATGCTGACGGCGCGGGCGCCGCGGAAGCGGCTCGAGCGTTCCCGCAGCCGGTGCTGGATGTCCGGCGGCGAGGCCCCGGTGAGCGAGCCTGCCCGCCCCACCTGCGACCTCGGCCACGAGCAGCCTCAGCGAGGGCAGCTCCTGCATCGACCTCGGGCGCGCGCCAGCCGATCCCGGGGGCCGCGGGCGTCGCGTCGCGCTGCTCACCGGCCGGCGGCGGCCGCTCCGTGCCAGCCGCGCGGCGCGCGGAGGCCGCCACCAGCGCGGCGACGCGCGAGCGCAGCGTCGCCGGCGTGGGGGTGGTCGAGCAGCGCCCGGCTCTGCACCTTGCCGCCCGGGTAGGCGAAGTTGACCTGCGGGCAGCTGAGGACTTTGTAGAGCGAGGCGAGCGCGCCGTCGGCGTCGATCCCGACCGGGAGCGTGAGGCCGTCGCGGGCGATCAGGGTGCGCAGGTCCGAGGCGCGAGCCCTTGATCGCGACGGCGGCGAAGCGACGCCCGGGAACGAGCTGCTGCAGCGCCTGCATCTCGCCGAGCACGCGCGGGCAGGAGCCGCCGTTGACGAACAGCGCCAGCACCACCGGGCCCTGTTCGATCGAGTTCGCAGATGTTGAGGACCTGGCTGCCGCGCACGCTGCAGGCGGGCACGTTGCCGGATGCGCCTTCGTGCGGCGTGCGTGGCGATGTTGGCGTCGCCGACCAGGTTGCCGCGCGCCAGCGGCACCGCGAACGGCGGCGATCTTCGTGCCCGGGCTCGATGCCGGTGAGCCCGCCGGGGTTGTTCAGCACCGCGGCGACGATCAGCGCGACCAGCGCCACGACCGCGATGGTCCCCACCAGGCGCCCCCGCGCAAGCCGCCGCTGCGCCTGCTCGTCGGGGTCCTCCCCGGCCCCCCTCGGCCGCCTCGGCCGTCCTCGCCGGGGTCCCCGCCGCCGCCCGATCGCTCGCGCTGCCGGTGGGCGATCAGCCGCTCATGCGGGCTCATGTCCGGACCCCGCCGCTCCGGAGCCGGCGCCCGCGCTCGCGCGCGCCAGCAGCCCGCTCCCCCGTACGGCGCGGCGCAGGCGCCGGCGCTCCGGGCTCCCGTAGGCCACCATCAGCGCCGCCGGCAGCGCGATCAGCACGCCGAGCAGCGACGCGCTCAGGTCGATCAGGGTGACCAGGCCGAACTGGCGGAGCATCTCGATTTCCGACAGCGCCAGCACGCCGAAGCCGGCGATCGCGGTGACCGCCGAGGCGGCGACCGCGGCGCCGGTGCGCTCGTAGGCTGCGCCGCAGCGCCTGCACGGTGTCGAGCCCGGCTAGCCGCTCCTGGCGGTAGCGCTCGGACAGCAGCACGCTGAACTCGGTCGAGAGGGCGACCACGAGCACGCCGAGGGTCACCGACATCGGGTTCAGCGGCACCCGCACGGCGAACAGGACCAGCGCCGACCAGCCGGAGGCGAGCGCGACCGGCACCAGCGGCACGAGCACCCGCCGGCGGTCGCCGCGGAAGGCCACGGCCAGCACGAGCGCCACCGCGAGCAGGCCGGCCAGCAGCGTCAGCAGGCGCCTCCAGCGGATCGGCGACCTTGGCGCCCGAGCTGGACGCCAGCACCGGCAGGCCGACGAGGCTGGCGCACACGCCGGCGCGGCGGGTGCAGGCGTGAGCGCATCGCTTCGATCACGTGCTGCTCCTGCGTGAGGCTCATCAGGCGCACCCCGAACGCGAGCGTGGCCTCGTGACGATCGCCGCTGATCACGTCCTGGGAGAAGTACGGCGGGATCACTTTCAGCAGGCCTTCGACCTGGCCCGGGGTCGAGCTTGGCGGTCCGCGTGCCCCCCACCGGCGAGCCCGAGAACAGGTCGGGCAGCGAGAAGGCGGGGCACAGGCGCGCCTTTCCGCAGCCGCGGGAGGCGCTGAAGCCGTAGTGCTTGAGCACGCTCCGCTCGTAGGCGCTCATCCATTCGATCGTCGCCGGCCTGGCGACGTTCTTGCCGGACACGAGCAGGTCGATTTCCCCGCCCACGCCGCTCGTGTGCTCGAGCGTCTGCAGCGCCTGCAGCGAGCTGAGGCTCTGGGGCACGAGCTTGGTGATGTCGGTCTGCACGCTGGTCTGGGTGTCGAGCGCCCAGCCGGCGAGCGCGAGCGCGAGGCCGATCCACAGCACCCGCCGCGGATGACGCACGGCGCTCCCGAGCGCGACGCGGGACAGGGCCCGCGTGAGCGGGTTGTCGCGCAGCAGCTGGCGAGCCCCCCGCCAGCTGGAGCCCAGCGGTCCCCCTGCGAGCGAGGCGCGGGCGCCGGCCGCGCGCGCAGCGCCCGCCGCGCTCACGCCACCCGGCGCGCGGACTGCGCCGGCCGTACCCACGTCTCCCGCCACGCGCAGGCCGGCGGCTTCGCCGCGGGCCGTCGTGAGCGCCAGCGCCGCGGCGCCGGCGGTGAGCGTGCACAGCAGCGCCAGACCGAGCCCGACCACCAGCAGCACCGAGAAGCCCCGCACCATCGGCACCGGCGACAGCAGCAGCACGAGGATCGCGGCCGAGCTGGCCGCAGCCGCGGTCGCGATCGTGGGCGCGCCGTGGGCCGCGGCACGGGCGATGCGCGCCGCGGGGTCGCCGGGCACCGGCTCGGTCTCGCCGACGCGGGCCTGGAACTGGATCGCGTAGTCCACCGCCAGGCCGACCAGCACCGGCAACACCGCGATCGAGGCCATCGTCAGGGGTGCCCCCACGAGCGCAAGACCCCCGAAGGTGAGCGCCGTGGCGAGACCGGCGAGCGCGAGCGGCAGCAGGCGCGGGCGCTCGGTGAAGACCAGCGCGAGGGTCGCGGCCATCACCAGGGCCACCGCCAGCAGCAGCAGCAGGATCGCGTGCGAGAGCTTGCTCGTGAGGTCCGAGACGACGACCGGCCCGCCCGTGACCAGATAGCGCCCGCCGTTGACGAGATGCCACTCGGGCATCTCCACGGCCTTGCGTACGAGCGCGATCGTGTGGTTGCGCTGCGCCTGGGAGAGCCCGGACTTCATGCGCACCGAGATCAGCGCCGCTTCGCGCCCCGGGAACAGGTAGGCGAGCTTGCGCCCGCGGCGTGCCGGCCGGCTTCTCGGGGGCGAACACGAGCGAGGAGACGAAGTTCGAGTCCTGCAGGCTCGGCTTGGCCGTGATCCCGTACTGGAGCGCGAGCGTGACCAGGCCCTCCTGGAAGCGGGCCATCCAGATCTTCTTCGCCGAGCGGGCGAGTGCGTTCGCGCCGCGCCGCGCCGAGCCCCTTGGCGAGGGCCGCCTGAGAGACGACGCGGGCAGCCTGGGCCGCCTGCGCTTCAGCGCTCTTGGTCTGCGCGGCGAGCTGCTGGTTGATGACTTCGGTGGCCTCGTTGACGAACGTGCCGGGACCGAAGACGACCTTGATCGTGTGCGCGGCCGCGAGCTTGCCGCACGGACCGGAGGATCCGCCCTCGGCGGGCAGCGCCGCCGCGGGGACGTTCCCCGACAGGCACCCCTCGAGGCCCAGCAGGCGCTCGAGGTCCGAGCTCAGGACGAGCTTCTGCAGGTTGCCGTTGACGAGGACCTCGATCGGTTCTTCGCCGAAGCTGCGGTAGTAGCGCTGGGTCTGGCGGTATTCGTTGCTGGAGCTCGATACCAGCGTGCTGGCCGCGGCGCTAGGGCGCAGCGTCAGCGCGAGCGCGGCGGCGCCCGCCGCCAGCACGATCGCGGCGAGCAGCACTGCCCGCGGGCGCCTCGCGGCGCCGCCCGCGAGCGCGGACAACAGCCGGGCGCTCACTCCATTCCGAGGGGACCCACCGACTCACCGGAGAGGAACTGGCGCACGAACGGGTTCTCCGATGCGAACAGCTCCTGGGCGGGCCCGGATTCGACGATTCTCCCCTTCCACAGCACCGAGATGTGCTCTGCCACCCTGCGGGCGCTCATGATGTCGTGGGTGATCACCACGTAGCAGCCCCCGTTCTCGGCATGGACCTCCTTGATCAGCTCGCACAGCAGCGCCGTGCGCACCGGGTCGAGGCCGGAGTCGGGCTCGTCGAAGAGCAGGATTTCCGGGTCGAGCACGAGCGCCCGCGCGAAGCCCGCCCGCTTGCGCATGCCGCCGGAGAGCTCGTTGGGCATCTTCTCGTTGGCGTCGCCGAGGCCCACCTCTTTGAGGCGGCGGTTGACGATGTCGGCGATCTCGTCCTCGCCCTTCTCGGTGTGCTGGCGCAGCGGGAAGGCGACGTTGTCGTACAGGCTCAGCGACCCGAACAGGGCACCGTCCTGGAACAGCACGCCGAACCTCCGGCGCAGCTTGAACAGTTCGGTGTCGCTGAGGCTCGGGATCGAGTGGCCTTTCACGATCACGTCGCCCTCGTCGGGATACAGCAGGCCCACGATGTGCTTGATGCAGACCGACTTGCCCGTCCCGGAGGGCCCGATGATCATCGAGATCTTGCCCTCCGGCAGCCCCATGTTCAGCCCGCGCAGCACGTGGTTTTTGCCGAACGACTTGTAGACGTCGACGAACTCGATCGCGTCCGGCACGCCGGTCTCCCGGATCACGCCGGTGTGGAACTCGAACTCCTCCCCGGCGGCGTCCTTGCCCGTCCGAGGAGGACCGCTCACGCTCCTCCGTGGCCATCCTGCTTCTAGCCTCCGATCGGGGCGCGCGCGTTATTGCCCCAGAAGACCTGCGTTCCGAACATGCTCGATCAGATTGACGAGCACGAGGTTGAGCACCATCGACTTGGCCGTCGCGCGGCCCACGCCCACGGGGCCACCGCTCGCGTTGTAGCCGTAGTAGCAGCCCACGAGCACGATGCACGTCGCCATCGTCATTCCCTTGATCACGCTGTACAGGTAGTCGCCCGGATTCTGGAACTGCCAGAAGATCAGCAGGAAGCCTCCGGACGAGACGTAGCCCACCTGATGGACGATCGCTATGTAGGAGGCTAAGTAGCCGACGCCCGACCGCTGCGATGTACATGAAGGGCAGCACCAGCCAGGCCGCCAGCAGGCGGGTGGCGCACAGGAAGGTCATCGAGTTGATCCCCATCACCTCGAGCGCGTCGATCTCGTCGGAGATCCGCATCGCGCCCAGCTCGGCCACGATCCCGGTGCCGACCTTCGCCGAGAGCATGTAGCCCCACACGATCGGGACGGCCTCGCGCAGGTTGCACCAGGCGGCGAACACGCCGGCGTACGCGGGCGTGCCCGTGGACTCGTTGAAGTAGGCGGCCTCGATCCCGCAGGTGCCCAGGCCGGTGATGAACACCAGGGCTCCAGATCACGAGCGTCGAGTAGATGATCAGGATGCCCGACCTGGCGCAGGGTCTCGCCGAAGAAGTGGAACACCCGCCCGGTCCACACGTCGCGAACGACGGTCGCGACGAAGCGGGCGATCTCGCCGGAGCCGGCGAGCCATTCCCGGGGCATCCCAAGCAGTTCGCCCATTATTTGATCACCAGGATCTGTGGGTGGGTGGCCAGCAGCGTCTGCGTGAAGACGTAGTTGAAGGCGCCGATCCCGAGGAACGAGATCACGACCGCTTCGTTGACCGCTCGGCCGACGCCCTCGGCGCCACCGGAGGCGGTCATGCCCTTGTAACAGCAGACGATCGCGATGATCGCGCCGAACACCGTCGTCTTCAAGACCGAGCCCCAGAGGTCGGTCACCGAGGAGTTGGCGAACAGCGTGTTCCAGAACGGCCCCAGCGAGCCGCCCTCATAGAGCTCGGCGAGCAGACCGCCGAAGAGGCCGAACAGGACCGCGTAGATGTCGAACAGGCCGGTGACGACCATCAGCGTCAGGAAGCGGGGCACGACGAGGTTCTTGACGGGGTCCACGCCCAGCACCTGCAGCGCGTCGAGCTCCTCGCGCACCTTGCGGGCGCCGAGGTCGGCGGTGATGGCCGTGCCCGCGACACCCGCCAGCACGATCGAGGTGACCAGGGGCCCGATTTCGCGAATCGAGGCCAGCACGAAGAAACCGCCGAGGCGATCGAGGGCGCCGAACAGCGTCAGGAAGTCGCCCGCCTGCAAGCCCGGGGCGCCGTAGCTGATGGCGACCGTCGAGATCAGCAGCGGCAGCCAGCAGAGGCGCAGCGTGAACAGGAACTGCGACACGAACTCGCCCCCGTACGGGTAGGGCGGGCTCAGCGCCGACCAGATCGTCTTCCCCGTCAGGATCATCATGTCCCCGAATTCCTCGAGCACATGGCTGACGGGCACAAAGGCCCGCTGGGCAGCGGTACGAACCATCCTCCTCTGACTCTCCTCCGTATCCGGCGCTGACGCTGGTCCAAACTGTACGGCATGCCTGTACCCGGCGCAGCGGGCACTGGTATCGTGGAGCCGACGGTGAGGGCGACGGGGAGAGCCTCGAAACTGACTCCGCGTCTGCTCCGCGACGCGTCGATCGCGTTTGCGCTCGTTGCGATGACGGCACTCGCCGGGTGCGGCGGCGGCAGCCGCCAGGACGCCAACGAACCCGAAGCGACCTATCGCATGAGGGTCACGCGCGTGAGCTTCCCGCGCCTGCAGGCGGTGGCGCGGCCCGTGAAGCTGGAAATCGTGATCCGCAACGTGGGCGCCCAGACGGCGCCGAAAGTGGCGGTCACGGTCGACTCGCTGACCTACAACTCGCGCTTCGCCGCGCTCGCCGACCCCCGCCGCCCGATCTGGGTGGTCGAACGGGGCCCGGGCCCGATCGCCAAGCCGCCGGTCGAAAGCCAGGAAGTGAGCGTCCCCGGCGGCGCCCAGACGGCGGCCACCAAAACCTGGGCCCTGCCCAGCCTCGCCCCGGGGCATGCGGCGCGCTTCGTGTGGGAGCTGGTCCCGGTCAAGCCCGGTACCTACACGCTGCACTTCGGCTACGCGGCGGGTCTCTCGGGCAAGTCCAAGGCACGCCTGGTGGTGGGCAGCCAGCGCGGGGCGGTCACCGCCCACATCACGGGCAGGCCCCCGGCCACGCACGTGAACCCGGAAACCGGCAAGGTCGTGCCGGGCCCCTACATCCCGCGCTCTGAAGCCGAAAGCTCCTGACAACGGCCGGCTTGGCCGGTTGTCCAAAGGGTGCGAGGGGTTTTTGTCCAGGCGAGCGATCCGCCGCCGCTGCCTTGGCACTACGATTGCGCGGGGGCCCACGTGTTCGGCTGGGCCCCGCCGCCCGTAGAGGTGCGCGTCCCGACAGAGGAGGAATCGGTAAAGGCCCATGCCAAGGACCCGTCAGCAGAACGTCACCGCCGCACAGTGGAGCATCAACGGAGCCGGGCTCGGCGCCCCGGACCTCACAGTCTCTGCCAACCAGATCTTCGGCGCCAACGTGTTCTCGGCGGCCACCCAGCGCCGGCGCCTGCCGAAGGACGTCTACCGGGCGCTGCAGCGCACGCTCGCCCGTGGCGAGACGCTCGACCCCTCGCTCGCCGACTCGGTCGCGCTGGCGATGAAGGAATGGGCGCTGGAGAAAGGCGCCACCCACTACACCCACTGGTTCCAGCCCCTGACGGGATCGACCGCGGAGAAGCACGACTCCTTCTACGGGCCCGCCGGTGACGGCACCGCGATCGCCGAATTCTCCGGCAAGGAGCTGATCCAGGGCGAGCCGGACGCCTCCTCGTTCCCCACCGGTGGCATCCGTGCGACCTTCGAGGCCCGCGGCTACACCGCGTGGGACCCCACCAGCCCGGCCTTCATCCTGGAGAACCCGAACGGCGCGCTGCTGTGCATCCCCACCGCCTTCACGTCCTGGACGGGCGAGGCGCTCGACAACAAGATCCCGCTGCTGCGCTCGATGGACGCCCTCTCGGGTGCCGCGATCCGGGCGCTCGAGCTGCTCGGGGTCGATGACGCCGCACGCGTGTTCACGACGATCGGCTGCGAGCAGGAGTACTTCCTGATCGACGAGCAGTACTACTTCGAACGGCCCGACCTGCTGACCACCGGACGGACCCTGTTCGGGGCCCAGCCCCCGAAGGGCCACGAGCTCGACGACCACTACTTCGGGTCGATCCCCGAGCGCATCCTCGCCTACATGCTCGACGTCGAGCTGGAGCTGGCGAAGCTGGGCGTGCCGATCAAGACGCGCCACAACGAGGTCGCGCCCAACCAGTACGAGGTCGCCCCGATATTCGAGAACTCGAACGTCGGCGCCGACCACCAGATGATCACGATGCAGATCATGCAGAACACGGCCCGCCGCTACGGGCTCGTGTGCCTGCTGCACGAGAAGCCCTTCGCGGGCGTCAACGGCTCGGGCAAGCACAACAACTGGTCGATGGGCACCGACACCGGGCTGAACCTGCTCGAGCCGGGCGACACCCCCGCGGAGAACCTCCAGTTCCTGTTCTTCTGCGCGGCCGTGATCCAGGCCGTCAACCGCCATCAGGCGCTGTTGCGGGCCTCGATCGCGAACGCCGGGCAGGACTTCCGGCTGGGGGCCAACGAGGCGCCGCCGGCGATCATCTCGATCTTCCTCGGGGCCGATCTCGAAAAGGTCTTCACGGCGATCCAGACCGGCAAAGTCCAGTCCTCCAAACCGGGCTCCTTCCTCGGCCTCGGCACGCCGGTGCTGCCGCGGCTGCCGCTGCACGGCGGCGACCGCAACCGCACCAGCCCGTTCGCCTTCACCGGCAACAAGTTCGAGTTCCGGGCGCTCGGCTCGAGTGCCTCGCCGGCGTGGCCCAACACGGTCCTGAACACGATCGTGGCGGAGTCGGTGGACGAGCTCTCGGACAAACTCGCGACGGCCATGAAACGCTCGGGTGCCAACCTCGAGAAAGCCGTCACGAGCGTCGTCAAGGAGGTCTGGGGGGCGAACAAGCAGGTCGTCTTCGACGGCGACAACTACATGCCGGAGTGGCACGCCGAGGCCAAGAAACGCGGCCTGGCGAACCTGCGCACGACCCCCGACGCGCTGCCCTACCTGCTCGACAAACAGACGCTCGCGATGTTCAAGAAGTACAAGGTTCTCTCCAAACGGGAGCTCGAGTCCCGCTACGAGGTGTTCACCGAGCAGTACGCCACCACCGTCAACATCGAGTCCGAGACCGCGTCCTCGATCGCCCGCACGATGCTGCTGCCGGCGGCGGTTCGCCACAACAACGAACTGCTGGCCTCCGGCATGGAGGAGCTCGTCGGATGAGTTCGCGCCGATCGTGAAGGAGTTTCACTACGCGCTCCTGAAGCTGGAGGACGCCAACCTCGAGGACAACCACCCGCACGGCTCCGCCCAGAAGGAGGCGGTCTACATGCGCGACGAGGTCCTGACCGCGATGGAAGACGTACGCGAGGTGGCCGACCGGCTCGAGAAGCTCGTCGCGGACGACCTCTGGCCGCTGCCCAAGTACGCGGAGATGCTGTTCATCAAGTAGTCGCTCGGACTTCTCCAGTGCGCAGAAAGCCCCGCTCCAGGCGGGGCTTTTTGTTCGCCCGTCCTAGCCCGTGATCAGCGGCGAGGACCACAGCGACTGGTCCTCGCTGCCGAGCCGCCAGCAGGCCGACCTGGAAGCCGGCGTGGCGAGCGATGCGCAGCATGTCGAGGACCGACTGGGCGTCCATGTACCAGACGTCGTGGGTGACCCCGCCGGCGGCCGCGTAGCTGAAGCTGAGCTCGCCCGAGAGCGGGTCGCGGGCCACGTGGGCGCCGACCGAGTGGGCCAGCTGCACCGCACGTGGGTACTGGAAGGCGCTCGCCGGGTGCATGCTCTGCGAGCTCAGCGGCTGGCCGTTGGCCGCGGTGGCGGCCCAGTCGAGCCCGTACATCGGGGCGCCGATCACGAAGCGGGAGCGCTCGGGCAGCGTGCTGAGGAAGCCGACCACGCCGCTCACGAGCGAGAGCGTCGAGATCGAGCCCGGCGCCGAGCCCGCCCAATGCGTGCCCCAGGCCATCACGAACACCGTGTCGGCCGCGGCCGACAGCGCGCGGTCGTCGTAGAAGGCGTACGGGGCTCCCGGGCCTTCGCGGGTGACCCCGTCCACCGCCACGGCGAGGCGGCGGTGGTGGCGGTGGAGTTTTTCCGCCAGCGCCGCGACGAACGAGCTGAGCGCTTCGCGGTCGCCGGGGCCGTCGTTCTCGAGGTCCAGGCACAGTCCCGCGAACGCCGGCTTGCGGGCCAGCGCGGCGAGCCTGGCGAGCAGTTCCTGGCGGGGCCCGGGTTCGCTCAGCAGGCGGTGCACGACCGCCCCGTCCTGGCAGTTGAAACGGGGCACCACCGGGATCGCCTTGGCGCGGGCGAAGGAGTCGATCGCGGGGATGTCGCTGCCCACCACGCCCCCGCCCCCGGGCGTGCATTCGAAGTAGGTCGGGTACAGGACCGAGATCGAGCCCGCGTGCGCGCGCAGGTCGGCGAGCGAGTCCGGCGAGGTGGTGAGCAGGAACGCCTGTGCGCCCCTGCGGGCCCCTTGGTGGTGGCGGTGGTGGGCGGCCGCCGCGCCGGTCGTGCCGGCCGAGGCGCTAGGCGCCCAGGCGAGTACGGCCGCCAGCGCGGCTAGGAGCAGTGCTCTGCGACTCAACTGCCCGCCCCGCCGAGCAGCGGCAGCTGCCAGATCGTCTGGTCCTCTTTGCCGAGCCGCCAGAGCCCGAGTTTCATCCCCAGCGAGTTGGCCAGGCCGGCGCGCACTTCCAGGGAGTGCTGGTTGACGTACCAGACCTGGTGCTGGACGCCGCCGGCGTTGTAGGAGAAGTGCGGGCTCTGGCTCGAGTTGTCCCATTCCGGGGTGATACCCAGCGAGGCGATCAGGCTCGTGAGTTCGCTGTATTGCAGCGCCGTGCCCGGACTGGAGGGCCCGCCACCGTTGGGCCAGTCGACGCCGTAGAGCGGCATCGCGAGCACGAACTTGTGCAGGTTGGGCATCGTGGCCGTGTATTTGGCGACCGAGCTGAACCAGTTGTATTCGTCGATCGAGCCGGGACCGGAGGTGACCCAGTGATAGCCCCAGTCCATCACCAGCACGTAGTCGGACGGGACCGAGAGGGCGGCGTCGTTGTACATGGCGGCGCGGCCCGTGGGGACGTTCCAGTACTTGGCCGTGACGACGGTCGAGAGCTTGTTGCCCTGGGCGTGGAGCGTTTCGGCCAGCATCGTGATGAAGGCGGTGAACGGTTCGCGATCGCCCGGGGGAGCGTTCTCGAAGTCGATCTGGATCCCGCTGTAGCCGTATGAGCGGCAGTATTCGGCCAGCTGTTCGATCGTCCTCTGGCGCACCGACGGGTTGTTGAGGATCGCTTCCTCGGCGCTGACGCTGAGGCAGTTCACGCGCGGGAGCACTTCGATCTTGCGCAGCGTGGCCCAGTGGGTGACGAGCGGGTCGTCTTTGCCTTCGATCGTCCCCCCGGGACCACATTGGAAGTAGGTCGGGTAGAGGACCCCGATCTGTTCGTAGTGGGCCTGCAGGTCGGTGAAGCTTTCGGTCGTGGTCGCCAGCAGGAAGGCCTGGACGTTGCCGTGCGTGGGCGGCGGAGGAGCCGTGTTCAGCGCCAGCGGCTGGCTCGGTTCGCTGATCGCCCCCATCGAGTCCACGGCGCTGACGGTGATGGTGTATTCGGCGCCTGCGGCCAGCCCTTCCAGTGTGCGCTGGGTGGCGGAGCTCTGGCCCACCGGGATGTCGTCGCGGAACAGCCGGTAGCCGACGATGTTGCCGCTCACCGCGCTGCTCGGCTGCCAGCTGATCTGGGCCGAGCTGCTGGTGACGGCGGCCGCGACCAGACCCTGGGGCGCCGGCGGCGGCGTGTGCGAGGTGACCACGTTCAGAGCGGCCGAGGGCGCGCTGAGGTACCCGTCGGAGTCGCGCGTGCGCACGCTGAAGGTGTAGCTGCGCGCGGAGGCCAGCGCGACGGTCACGATCTGGCCGTCCACGAAGCCCTCGGGCGCGCCGTTCTCGAACAGCAGGTAGCCGTTGACGGTGCCGTCGGCGGCCGTGCCGGCCTGCCATGAGAGCGTGGCCGAGGTGTCGCTCACGTTGGTCGCCGACAGCAGCGACGGAGGCGTCGGGGCGGGGTGTGCGGTCGTCAGCTTCAGCGGCCCGCTGCGAGCGCTCGCGGCGCCGTCGGTGTCGACGGCGGCGACCGTGATCACATACGTCTGCGGGAAGGCCAGGTGGGTCAGGCGCAGGCTCGTGGAGGAGGTCTGCCCGACGAGCGTGCCGTCGCGGTACACGCGGTAGCCGGACAGGGGCGCCGCTCCCCGTCGGCTGGGCAGCCACAGGACGGTCGCTTCGGTGCCGCTGACGTCGGCGGCGCTCACGCCTTCGGGCATGCTCGGCGGCGCGCCCGCGACCTGCGGCCTTGCCGAGGCGCCGGGATCAACAGCGCCCGGGTGGAGGCGCCGAGGCGGTCGCGCGTGTCGACTGCGGTCACGGTCACGTGGTGGCTGTGACTGGAGCTGAGGATCAGCGTGTAGCGCAGCGCGCGCGTCTGCCCCGAGACGGCGCCGTCGAGGCTCACCCGGTAGCCGGCGATCGGGGCGTCGCCACGGTGGGCGGCGCGCCAGCCGATCACGGCGCCGGTGGCGGTGCGGGTGAGGACCTTGAGTCCCGGTACCCCTCCGGGGGTCCTCACCCTCACCGTCTCGCTGAGCTGGGCGGTGCACTTCAGCGTCCCGTTGCCGTAGCGGGCCTGTACGGCGAAGGTGGTGTGCGCGCCCGGGAACGACCGCCAGCACCATCGACGGCTGGTAGGTCTGCCCGACCGTGCGACCCGCGCGCAGCACGCGGTACACGAGCACGCTCGATCCCCGGGCCGCCCTGGGAGCGCTCCAGCTCAGACGCGCCTGACTCCCCGACAGGCGCTTGAGGTGCAGGCGCGCGGGTGCGCGACCGCTGCACGGGCCCCGGTGCGCGGCCCCCGAGCCGCCGGAATGGGTCGCGCCCGGGCCCCCAGAGCCGCCGGCGTGGCTCGCAGGCGCCCCCGCGCTCGTTCCGGCCAGCGCCCCGCCGACCGTCAGCGAGACCGCCGCGACACCGACACCGGCCGGCAGCGCCACTCCCGCCAGCGTCACCAGCAGGCCCAGCGAGAGGGGTCGCCCGCGACCCCTCACCGCTGTGCCTTTCCACCGGCCGTCGTGCCGGTGGCCCCCGACGCTGGAACGACATGGACGGCAGCGCCGCGGCGGTGATGGGCAGCCCCGCCCCCACCGCCGCCCTCGCTCAGGCGCTGCACCTCCGCCGAGACGCGGCGCCACAGCGTCTCGGGGGAACGCACGAGGCCGGGGCCCAGCACGAGCACCGGCAGGATCGCGGCGGGGAGGAGGGCGTGGGCGAGGCCCCGGCGAATCGCCGGGCTCACCGCGGGGCCCCCGCTCCCACGCCCGCCGTGGCTGGGCGGGTTCCCCACTGCGCGGTGCGGCAGGTCGCGATCGCGTAGTAGGTCTGCCACAGCATGATCCCCAGGTAGAAGAAGACGAACAGGACCCCGTAGACCCACACCAGGCTGTACTCGTCCTGGAAGAGGACGTAGTAGAGCGAGTAGACCATCGCGAGCGCGTAGATCCCGGCGATGTAGACCAGCGGCAGCGTGCCGCCGTGGGTGATCGGGCCCCAGACGATCGCGTGCAGGGCGGCCACCGGGGCCAGCAGCGGCAGCACGATGCTCAGGTAGGTGAAGAAGGCGGCGATCGGGTGCTTGCGCCAGATGAACGCCCCCACCAGCACCGACTCCCGTCGTCCAGGAGCGCTTCCAGCGGGTCTGCTGGGTCACGAACGAGCGGAAGGTGCTCGGCACGATCGTGTGCGAGACGGCGTTCTTTTCGTACACCACGCGCCAGTCGCGCAGCACGCAGTTGGTCAGCGAGCGGTCGTCCCCGAAGGTGGACTCGACGCCCAGGAAGGTCTGGTTCTCCCACCAGTCCATGCGCGGCAGGATCGCCTCACGCCGGTAGGCCGAGAAGCAGCCCGAGCAGCACGTCACGGCCGAGAACACCGACTCCGCCGCCTTCACCACGCGGAAGGCCACGAAGTAGCGCACCGCCTGCATGCGCGTGAGCCAGGTGTCGCCCACGTTGAGCACGTTGGCGTGGCCGCAGACCGCGCCCACGCGACGGTCGGCCAGCGGCTGGACGAGCTTGCTCAGCGCGTCGGGGGCGATCACCGAGTCGGAGTCCACGAACGCGACCACCTCGGCCGTGCTGGCGCGGATGCCGGCCGCCATCGCCGCGCGCTTGCCGCGGTTCTCGGGGAAGTCGATCACGCGCACCCGCCCGCCCGATTCGGCCGCCACCTTCTGCATCTCCTGCAGGGTCGAGTCGGTCGAGCCGTCGTTGACGGCGATCAGCTCGAGCTTCTCCTGCGGGTAGTCGACCGCCAGCAGCGAGCGCAGCGAGCTGGCGATCGCGTCCTCCTCGTTGAAGCCCGGCATCACGATCGCGATCTCCGGCTCGTGACCGACGAACGGCCGCGAGCGGTAGAAGAGGCTGAAGAGGAAGCGGCTGAGGATGTAGGCGGCCACGCACACGCTGTAGGCCCCGAAGAACGGGTTCGAGAACATCAGCCCGAGGAAGGCCGCCTTGTAGGCCATCACCGCCACGATCAGACCCACGAGGTAGATCCCGGCGACGATCTTGAGCGCCCGGTTGACGCTCATCGCTATGGCACCTCCCGACGGCGGCCGCCGGGGGTTCTGTAGGTGCAGTCGAGCACCGTCGGCACGCGCTGCAGCCAGCCGTAGTCGTAGCCGGGATGAACCGTGGCCACGATCGCCAGGTCGTAGTCTTCGGGCCCGAATCCGGAGCGGTCGCGGCGCGGATCGGGGTCGACACCGGCCTCGGTGCGCCCTTCCAGCGTCACGCTCTCCAACAGCGGGTCGTGGTATTCGACCATCGCTCCCTCGGCCCGCAGCAGCGAGATGATCTCGATCGCCGGCGCCTCGCGGCAGTCGGCCACGCCGGGCTTGTATGAAAGGCCCACGACGAGGACACGCGAGCCCTCCAGCTCGCGGCCCTCGTCGCCGAGCATCTCCTGAGCGCGCTGGACGATCTGCCCGGGACGCCCGGCGAGCTTGCGCATGGCCTCCTCCACCAAGCTCGCCGGGCGGCCACGCTCTCTCAAGGGGAAGGTCAGGTAGTGGGGATCGACGCCGATGCAGTGGCCGCCGACCCCCGCCGAGGGGTAGTGGGCCATGAACCCGAACGGCTTGGAGGCGGCCGCCTCCGTCACCTCCACCGGGTCGAGCCCGTGCTCGCGGCAGGCCTCGGCGATCTCGAACGAGAGCGCGATGTTGAGCGCGCGGAAGGTGTTCTCGTAGAGCTTGACCATCTCGGCGCCCTCGGGCGAGGAGACGGGGTGCAGCTCCGAGCAGGTGTGGCTGAGCAGCGTCGAGGCCTGCCGGCGGCAGCTCTCGCTCACGCCCCCGATCACGCGCGGGGTGTTCAGCTGCACGTGCTCGCCGACGCCCGGGTCGATGCGCTCCGGGGCGAACGCCACGAACACCTCCTCGCCGGCCCGCAGCCCCCGCGCCTCCAACGGCTCCACCAGCAGCTTGCGGGTGGCGCCGACGTAGCTGGTGGAGGTGAGCACGAACGTCTGCCCGGCCCGGGCGTGGCGCACGACCGCCTCGCAGGCCCGCTCCAGCGCCAGCGGCTCCGGCCGGCGCTCGTCGTCAACCGGGGTCGGCACGCACACGAGCACGAGGTCCGCCGCCTCGAGCGCCTCGGCGCGGTCGGTCAGCGAGAAGCCGCCGTCCTGCAGGTAGCTCCCCAGCTGCTCCTGTTCGACCGCCAGCAGCTCGGCCTCGCCGGAGCGGATCTCCTCCAGGCGCTCGGCCGAGATGTCGATCCCGATGATCCTCGCCCCCGCTGCCCGTAGGGCGATCGCGGTCGGCAGCCCGACGTAGCCGAGGCCGACCACGGCCACGACGGCCTGCTGCAGCCCCTCGGCCGCCCCGGCTGTGCTCCCTCCGGAGCTCCCTGCTCGGGCGTCGTCGTGGTGGCGGGCACGGACGGGGCGGTCCGGGTGTCTTCGAGCACCTGCGTCACTAGCTCCGGCGTCATGCGGTGTCCCCCTAGTCGGGCGTAGTCGGTTTTCCGCCTGGCGCATCCCCTACTCCCTGCGTATGCGCGGGAGCGCTCGGGCGGTTGAATCGGGGGCCAGTGTGCACGGGCTCGGCCCCGCGCCAAACATGCTTGGACGCTTGACCGAAGCGGCTGCCCCGGACAGCGACAGGGCGTCGTCCGGGGCCGCCGCGCGGCCTGCCCGAGACGGGCAGCCACCCCTCACCGGAGGCCCGACGTCCTCCGCAGGACCCGCGCGCGGGGCCGGGCCGCTCCCGGAGGAAACCCCGCGCACGGCCGCACCGCTCCCGGGGAACCCGCGCGCAGGGCCGGGCCGCTCGCGGGGCCGTTGTTAGGCTCTCCCGATGCGGGATTTCCTGGATGCGATCCGCCGCCACGTCGTGATCTACGACGGCGGCATGGGCGCCACGCTCGAGCAGTTCGAGCTGACGGCAGAGGACTACGGAGGGCTGGCGGGCAAGTGCCACGAGGCGCTCGTGCTGAACCGCCCCGACGTGATCGAGGGCGTCCACGCTTCGATGCTCGAGGCCGGCGCGGAAGTGGTCGAGACCGACACCTTCCAGGCCTCGCGCCTGAAGCTCGACGAGTGGGGCCTGGCCGAGCACACGCTCGAGATCAACACCAAAGCGGCCGAAATCGCCCGCCGGGCGGCGGGTGAGCACCGCTTCGTGGCCGGCTCGATCGGGCCCACGGGCTACCTGCCGGCCTCCGAAGACCCCTCGCTCGGGCAGATCCGCTTCGGCGAGCTGGTGGAGATCTTCACCGAGCAGGCCGAGGGCCTGATCGCGGGCGGGGCCGACCTGCTGATCATCGAGACCGCCCAGGACATCCTCGAGGTCAAGGCGGCCGTGTTCGGGGCGCGCGAGGCCTTCAAGCGCACCTCCCGCACGCTGCCGATCCACACCTCGGTCTCGCTGCTCCCGAACGGCGGCAAGATGCTGCTCGGAACTGACATCTCGGCGGTGCTGTGCACGCTCGAGGCGCTGAACGTGCAGGTGATCGGGCTCAACTGCTCGACCGGGCCGCAGGACATGCGCGACGCGATCCGCTTCCTCGGCGAGCACTGTCCCGTGCCGGTGGCCTGCATCCCCAACGCGGGCCTGCCGCTGCAGGGGCCGCGGGGCGAGACGATCTTCCCCGAGCAGCCCGAGCCGCTGGCCGAGGCGCTGCAGGAGTTCGTGGAGCGCTACGGGGTGGGCATCGTGGGCGGCTGCTGCGGAACCACACCGGCCCACATCGCCGCGATCGCGGCCCGCGTCCGCGAGCGCGCGGTGGACGAGCGCCCGGCGCCGCGGCCTCCGCACCTGTCCTCGATGATCGCCGCCACGCCGCTGGCGCAGGATCCGCGCCCCACCCTGGTGGGCGAGCGGGTCAACTCCCAGGGCTCACGCAAGGCCAAGGAGCTGCTGCTGGCCGACGACTACGACGGGCTCGTGCAGATCGCCGAGGACCAGGTCCTCGGCGGGGCGCACGTGCTCGACCTGTGCGTGGCGCTGACCGAGCGCATCGACGAGGACGAACAGATGCGGATCCTGTCCAAGCGCATCTCGCTGACCCAGCCGGCCCCGATCCAGGTCGACTCGACCGAGCCCGAGGTGCTCGAACGGGCGCTGGAGCAGATTCCCGGCAGGGCGGTGGTGAACTCGATCAACCTCGAGGCCGGGCGCGCCAAGCTCGACCGCGTGGTGCCGCTCGCGCTCGAACACGGCGCCGCGCTGATCGCGCTCACGATCGACGAGACGGGCATGGCGAAGACGGCCGAGCGCAAGCTCGAGATCGCCCGGCGGCTCCACGAGCTGTGCTGCGAGGAGCACGGGCTGGACCCGGGGCTGCTGATCTTCGACTGCCTCACCTTCACGCTCGTGACCGGCGAGGAGGAGTGGCGCCCCTCGGCCAAGGAGACGATCGAGGGCATCAGGCTCGTCAAGCAGCAGATCCCCGAGGTGAAGACCTCGCTCGGGCGTCTCGAACGTCTCCTTCGGGGTCTCCCCGGCGGCCAGGGCGGTGCTCAACTCGGTGTTCCTGCACCACTGCGTGGAGGCGGGGCTCGACCTGGCGATGGTCAACCCGAACCACATCACCCCCTACGGGGAGATCTCGCCCGAGGAGCGTGCGCTGGCCGACGACCTCGTGTTCGACACCCGCGACGACGCGCTGGAGCGCTTCATCGCCCACTTCGAGTCCCGCGGCGAGGACCAGCAGGAATCCGCCGCCGCCGACCCGACCGCCGGGATGGAGCCGGAGGAGGCGCTGCACTTCCACATCCTGCGCCGGCGCAAGGAAGGCGTCGAGGAGTGGATCGACCGCAGCGTCGAGAAGATCGGCGCGGTCCCAACGCTGAACGACGTGCTGCTGCCCGCGATGAAAGAGGTGGGCGACAAATTCGGGTCCGGCGAGCTGATCCTGCCGTTCGTGCTGCAGTCGGCCGAAGTGATGAAGCGCGCCGTGGCCCAGCTCGAGCAGTACCTCGACAAGCTGGAGGGGCACACGAAGGGCACGGTCGTGCTCGCGACCGTGTTCGGCGACGTGCACGACATCGGCAAGTCGCTGGTCAACACGATCCTCACCAACAACGGCTACACGGTCGTGGACCTCGGCAAGCAGGTCCCGATCCAGACGATCCTCGACGCCGCCGAGGAGCACAGCGCGACCGCGATCGGACTCTCGGCGCTGCTCGTCTCGACCTCCAAGCAGATGCCGGCGTGCATCGAGGAGCTCCAGAGCCGGGGCCTGTCCTTCCCGGTCCTGATCGGCGGGGCCGCGATCAACCGCGCCTTCGGCTACCGCGCCCTGTATCCCGGCGGGCCCGACTCGCAGGAGGCCTACGAACCGGGCGTCTTCTACTGCAAGGACGCCTTCGAGGGGCTCGACGTGATGGACCAGCTGATCGACGAGCAGGCCCGCGCAGCGCTGACGGAGAAGCTGCACACGGCGGCCCGCGAGTTCCGCGCACGGCCCGTCGAGGTCGACACCGGCCCGCCCTCGACCGACGACTCCGTGCGCTCTGCCGCCCGCACCGACGCGCCCGTCCCCACGCCGCCGTTCTGGGGCGCGCAGGAGATCCCCGTCGACCTCAACGACGTCTACCCCCACCTCGACACGCACGTGCTGTTCAAGCTCCACTGGGGCGGCAGGGGCAAGAAGGGCGAGGAGTGGCAGACGCTGCTGCGCGAGGACTTCCGCCCGCGCCTGGAGCGGATGTGGCGCGAGCAGAGCTACCTGCACCCGCGGGCGCTGCTCGGTTTCTTCCCCTGCTACGCCCTCGGCAACGACATCGTGGTGCTCGACCCCGAGGACCGCACGACCGAGCTCACGCGGCTGGTGTGTCCCCGCCAGAGCGTCGGGCGAGCGGATCTGCCTGGCCGACTTCTTCCGCCCTGCCGTCGACGGCAGGCCGCCCGAGGAGCTCGACGTGGTGGCCCTGCAGGCGGTGACCGTGGGCGAGGAGGTGACCGAGCTGCTCTCGCGCCTGGAGGCCGACGGCGAATACGCCGAGCAGCTGTTCGTACACGGCCTCGGCGTACAGACCGCCGAGGCGCTGGCCGAATGGCTGCACAGCGAGGTCCGCCGCATGCTCGCCATCGCTCCCGCCCAGGGGCGCCGCTACTCCTGGGGCTATCCCGCGATCCCCGAGCAGAGCGAGCACCTGAAGGTGGATCGCCTGCTGGATCTCTCGCGCATCGGCATGAGCATCACCGACGGCTTCGCCCCCGACCCCGAGCAGTCCACGCTGGCGCTCGTGGCCCACCACCCGCAGGCGATCTACTTCGGCTCGCGCCAGGGACGGCTTCCGGCCGAGACCTCGCCCGACGAACTGATCGCGGGCTCACCCAAGGACCCGACGCTGCTCGGCGAGCTGGACGACGCCGACCCGCCCGAAGAGCAGGCCGAGGACGAGGAACAGCCGGCGCTGGCCGGCTAGGCCACCTTGTGTAGCTGAATCACCTGCGCGGACTCCTGGGCGGCCGTGGCCATCTCCAGGATCTGCTGACGCGAGAGGGGCCTGGCGAAGTGGAATCCCTGGCCGTAGTCGCAGTCGATGCCCTGCAGCTGGGCGACCTGGCCGCCGCTCTCGACGCCCTCGGCGACGGCCTCGAGCTTGAAGATCCGTGCCAGCGCGACGATCGCTTCGGTGAGCTCCTCGCTGTCGGGGTTGGGGTCCATCAGGAACGAGCGGTCGATCTTGAGCACGTCCATCGGGAACTGGCGCAGGTAGTTCAGCGACGAGTAGCCGGTCCCGAAGTCGTCGATCGCGAGTTTCACCCCCAGCGCACGGAGCGCATTCAGGCGCAGCAGGCTCACCTCGAGGTCCTGCATCATCACGCTCTCGGTGAGCTCCAGCGTCAGCGAGGCGGGCGGGATCCCGCTGTCGCGCAGGGCGCAACGGACCTCGTCCACGAACTCGGGGCGCTGCAGCTGGGTGGCCGACACGTTGACGGCGATCGAAAGCGGTGGTTCGCGCGGGCATTCCTTCTGCATCACTGCCGCCCACTGACAGGCTTCGCGGAGCACGAAGCGCCCGACGGGGACGATCAGGCCGGTGTCCTCGAGCAGCGGGATGAAGTCGTTCGGCTGCACCAGGCCCCTCGTGGGGTGCTGCCAGCGCACGAGCGCCTCCATACCGGCGATGTCGCCCCGGCGCAGGTCCATGATCGGCTGGTAGCGCAGCGTGAACTCGCCGCAGTCGAGCGCCCGCTGGAGGTCGCTCTTGATCTCCAGGCGAGCGAGGGCGCGGGCGTGCATGTCGGGCTGGAAGATCTGGTAGTGGCCCTTGCCGTTTTCCTTGGCCAGGTACATCGCCGTGTCGGCGTTGCGGAGCAGGTCCTCGGCGTCGCGGTCGCTGATCATCGCCGGGTCGCTGAAGGCGATCCCGATGCTGGTGGCGATCGTCACGTCACGGTCCTCGAGCGAGATCGGGGCCGCCAGGGACTCCATCACGCGCTGGGCGATCTCGACCGCCTGCATCTCCTTCTCGGCCCCGTGGATCAGGACGGCGAACTCGTCGCCGCCGAGGCGGGCGGCGGTGTCCACCGGGCGCATGCAGTCCTCCAGCCGGCGGCTCACCTCCTGCAGGACCTTGTCGCCCGCGTCGTGGCCGAGCGAGTCGTTGACGTTCTTGAAGTCGTCCACGTCCATGAACAGGACCGCCACCGGAACGTGCTGACGGCGCTGGGCGGCGAGCGCATGACCGACACGGTCGCGGAACAGGGCGCGGTTGGGAAGGCCGGTGAGGACGTCGTGGAAGGCCTGGTGCTCGAGCTCGGCCTCGAAGGCCTTGCGCTCGCTGATGTCGCGCACGTTGATCACGATCCCGGCGATGGCCTCGTCGGCGAGCAGGTTCGTCGCCAGCACTTCGACGTCGCGCCAGCGACCCTCGGCGTGGCGCACGATGAACTCGGTCGAGACCGGCTGTCCCGGCGGCTGGGCGGCCACCGAGGCGACGAACGCGACCATCCGCGCGGCCTCGTCCTCGTGGACCAGGTCGCCGAGGGACTGCTCGGAGAGGCTCTCGGGGTCGTAGCCGAAGGTCGACTCGATCGAGGGGCTGACGTAGTGGATCGTCGAGTCCTGGGACACGACGCAGATCACGTCGGAGGAGTTCTTGATCAGCGAGCTCAGGCGCGCCTCCGAGCGCCGGTGTGCGCCCTCCTCGGTGACGGCGATGCTCTGCAGCGCGAGCGCGACCTCGCTGGCGAGCGTGGCGAGGCTCTCCTGGGCGGGATGGTCGAGGCGCAGCTCGGAGACCACGGCCAGGGTGCCCTGCAGGCGATCGCGCACGAACATCGGCGCCAGGCAGACCTCCTTGCCACCCAGCTCGAAGGTTGCGACCCGCATGCTCGAGTCCCCGCCGTGGACGCTGTTGGGAAGCATCTGCGGCAGGATCCGGGGCAGCCCGGGGATCTTGCCGTCGCCGGGACCGACCGGCTCCAGCGGCCCGTTCTCGTCCTCGGCGTAGTAGAGAGAGGCGCGCACCGGCTGGTCGACGACCGCGTGGGTGGCCTCGAGCGCGGCCTCGTAGACGGCCTCGCGGGAGGGGGCCGAAACGAGGTTCTCGCCGGCCTTGCGCAGAGCCGCTTCGCGCAGGGTGGCGGCCTCGTTGTGGTGCACGATCCCGGCCAGGCGCATCAGCACGAGCGCGAACATGATCCCCGAGGCGGCGACCAGGACATACAGGTCGACGGTCTGGTGCAGGGCCGAGCGCACCACGATCACCAGCGGCACCGTCAGGCTGGCGCTCGCCAGCAGCGCCAGCCGCTGGCGCGTCAGGCGCGTGTCGGGTACCGGCCCGCGCTCTGACAGCAGGCGCATCGACGGGTGCAGGGCGGCCGCTCCGAGGCAGGCGTAGAAGATGCCCCAGCCGGCGTCAAGGGCGCCACCGATCCCGTAGCCGCTGCCGCCGAGCAGCACCGAGCCGTAGATGACGTCCGTGATCAGCAGCACGATCGTGCCGGCGAGCACGAACTGGAAGGCAGGCTCGCGGCGGTGGCTGCCGGCGGCCACACGGGCCACCACGCCCAACAGCAGGATGTCCATCGCCGGGTACGCCACCGAGGCGCTGCGGCGCAGCAGCGACAACCCGGTCTGCTCGGCGTATGGGGCGATCAGGTACACCCACAGCAGCGTCGCCAGCGCGGTCGTGACGATCATCGAGTCGATCAGGGGCGCGCGATCGCGGTGGTCGCGGCGTTCGCGGACCAGCAGCACCATGCCGCCGATCAGGAACGGGTAGAAGGCGAGGTGGAACTGGTCGGCGACCGACGGGAAGGGCTGGGCGGTGCCGAACAGCCGCTCGTAGTTCCAGGACAGCACGCCGCTGGTCACGAACAGCGCCACGCCGATCGCGAACAGGTACCAAGGCAGGCGACTGCTGTTGGTGTTGCGCCGCGCGCCGATCACCAGCGCCACGACGGCCGAGCCGCCGATCAGGTTGAAGACGAGCCCGCTGCGCAGCCACGCCGGGCCCATCGCGTGGGCCAGCCCGTAGCCGACCGCGAGCGTGAGGGCGGCCACCAGGTAGGCCAGCCAGGCGTAGGCGCCGATCGTCTCCCGCGACAGTGCGCGGGTGGCGGCGACGGGGGCGTGGCGTGAGATGAGCGCGTTGTGCTGGCGGTGCACCCCTCCGGAATCGGGGCCGTCCCGGGGGCTCTTGAGCCGAGCAGCCGAATGTTCGACAAACGGCCCGCCGCACGGGGCCGCTCGCGCGGCCTCGTACTAGTCCTCTTCGCGGGGGGGAGGCCGGAAGAGGATGCGCTTTACCTCGGCCGCGGTCCCCCCTCCGAGCCGCAGCGCGGTCTGGATGCCCTCGGCGCCGAGCTCGCCGGCGTCAAGAGCCCGGCGCAGCTCGTTGAGCTCGCCCAGGGCCTCCTCGTCCACGAGCTCCCGCGACACCTCGAGCAGGATCAGGTGGCGCGGACGGCGCAGCTCGCTGGCCTTGGCCACGAACGGCTCGCGCGCGGCGGCGCTCATGTCCTGGAGCCCGAGCACGACGGTCAGGCGGCTCTCGAGGCGTTTGCCGGCCGTCAGCAGCAGCAGCTCGTCGGCACGCTGCTCGATCTCCTCCGGGGGCACGCGCCCGGCCAGCAGCTTCAGCACCCTGGTTCGGGTCAGCACGCTGGCGCGGTCCTCGACCAGGCGCTCGAGGAAGGCCTCGAGCTGCTCGGGGGAGGCGCAGCAGACGATCAGCAGGCTGCCGGGCGAGTAGCGCAGCCTGTCGGCCGGCACCAGCACACGGTTGTTGACGCGCAGGTCCGGTGGCCTGACCTTGCCGCCGCTGCGGGGGCGGTCGGAGGAGTAGCCGGTGCGCTCGTCCTCACCGATCTTGACGCTGCGTCCTGGGGGTCGGCTGGCCATCGCCCCCCATCATGACGAATGTGCCGGTCCCGGCGATCAGGCCGGGGTGACGAACGTTGCGGCTGAGGCGATCAGGCCGGGGTGACGAAGGTTGCGGCTGCGGCGATCAGGCCGAGCTTGGAGGCTCGGTCGAGCTTCTTGATGCGGGCCTCCTCGCGGCGGGCTTCGCTGCGGTCTCCCATCGGCAGGACCGCCGCCAGCTCGACCGGCAGGCGGCTGGCCGTGTAGCGGCTGGCCTTGCCGGCCCGGTGTCGCTTCAGACGGTGCTCGATGCGGGTGGTCCAGCCCGTGTAGAGCGTGCCGTCGGCGCACCTGAGCAGGTACACGCACGGGCGCTCCTCGGTCGCGCTGCCCAAATCGTGCCCGGCGGGCTAGACCGTGTCTCCGAGACGGCCGCCGTTCAGCGGCAGCGGAGCCAGCTGGACCGGCGTCGCGTGGCTGCTGCGCAGGCGCACCTCACGCCAGGAGAGGCCCTCGTTGACGAGCGCCGGCAGGCCCATGATCAGCGCGCTCAGGAGCTCGATCAGCTGCAGCACGATCGCGAAGGCGATCGCCCCCGGGAGGGAGACGTGGTAGGCGCCCGCCAGGACCGCAACGCAGGCGGCCTGGAAGACCCCGACGTTGGCCGGTGTGGCCGGCAGCGCGGCCGTCACGTTGACGGCGAACAGGACGGCCGCGGCTGCGCCCACGCTGGCGCCGCTCTGGAGGCCGAAGGCGTAGAGCAAGAGCCAGCACGCCAGCAGCTGGAGCGCCCACGCGGCGAGCTGCAGGAGCGTCGCCAGGGCCGCGGCGCGGGGGCGAGAGATCAAGCGCACGCCGTCGCCCAGGCGCGCGAGCCAGCGCCGGACCGTGGCCCGCAGCACCCGCATCCGGCCCTCGTAGCCACCGGCTCCGGGCGCCAGCCAGGGCAGCACCGCGGCGAACAGCACCGCCCCCGAAGGCCCGAGGGCGGCGAACAGGATCAAGCGCCCGTGGCGCTCGAGCTCGCCGAAGTCGGCGCTCGCGGTCATAGCGCCCGCCAGCAGGGCCAGCGCGAACAGGTTCAGCAACGTCTGGGAGACCATCGTCCCGAGCACCACCGGCAACGTCTCCCGCGCGCGCCCGATCCGCCGCGCGACGATCACCGCGCGCGAGGGCTCACCCATGCGCGCCGGCAGGGTGGCGGACATCAGCACGCCGATGAAGGTCCCCTGCATGGCGTCGCGGCGCCTCGCCCGGCGCCACGTGGGCGCCACCGCGAGGATCGCGTGCCAGGCGATCGCGCGGGCGAACATGGCTGTGCACATGACCGCCAGGGCGGCGGCCACCAACCCCGGTTTGGAGGCCAGCAGCGAGCCGGCCACACGGGTAACGCCGACGCGCTCCAGCGCCAGTCCGCCGAGCGCCCCGGCGGCGAGGGTGCTCGCCACGAGACCCAGCCGGCGCAGCGTCCGCTGGGCCCCGCGGTGGGCCCCGGGCGCCGGTTTGGCAGGTTTCTCCTGCAGGCTGCGCAGGCGTTCGGCGGGGATCCTCGGCTGGCGGTCCGCGGGCGCCAGCCCGTAGCGGACGGCCACGCTGCCGAGGCTGGTGGCGGGGGCGGCGATGCTCTGCGCGCGCTCGTAGCACTCGGCCACCTCGGCGGCCACGGCCGGCCAGGCGAAGCGCTCCGCGCGCTCGCGCGCGTGCGCGGCCATCTGTGCCCGCCGCGGCTCGTCCAGGGCCAGCCCGCGCAGGGCCTGGGCGAGGGCGAGCGCGTCGCCCGAAGGGACGAGCATCCCGTCGAGCCCGTCGCGGACCACGTCCCGGTAGCCGGGGATGTCCGAGGCCAGCACTGGCGTGCCCGCCGCGAAGGCCTCCGTCAGGACCATGCCGAAGCTCTCGCCGCCGAGCGAGGGGGCGCACAGCACGTGGGCCGCCTGCAGCTCCGCCAGCTTGCGCGGCTCATCGACCTTGCCGAGCGCGCGCACGCCATTGCCGTCGAGCATCATGTGGGCGACCTCCGCCTCCCCCGCACCGACAATCGTGAGCGTCGCCGGGATCTGCTCGCGCAGCGCCTCGAAGGCGGCCAGCAGCACGGGCAGACCCTTGCGTTCCACGGCCTGCCCGACGAACACGATCCGTAGCGGCTCCTGCGCGCCCCGTGGCTCGGGCTGCGCCGGCGGCGGGATGCGGACGCCGTTGGGGATCACCGCGTAGCGCCCGCCGTAGAAGCGCCGCGCGGTCCAGGCGGCGGCCTCCGAGACGGCGATGCGCCCGTGCAGGCGGTTCATCCGCCGGCGGCCGCCGAGCACGACCGCGGCCCCGCCGTTGGTGAGGAGATTGTCCGAGTAGGTGTGGAAGGTGCCCACCAGCGGCAGCGTTCCGAGCGAGCACAGCGCGTCCCAGCTGAGCACCGGGACGACCGGCTCGTGGATGTGGAGCACGTCGTAGCCGCCGTGGCGCAGCTCGTCGCGCATCCTGAAGAGCCCCTGGGCGAACACGCACAGGTTGGAGACGGCGCCGTTGGCGGGGATGCCGACGGTGCGCCCGAGCGATACGAAACTCTCGTCGACCTCGACCCGCTGGGGCCGGGCGCCGCGGTGCAGGCGACGGGAGAGCTCGTCGTCGGGGTCGTACGGGGCCAGCACCCGCACGTCGTGGTCGGCCGCGCGCAGCTCACCTGCCAATGCGTCGATGTGGCGGGTGACGCCACCCGGATAGGTCCAGGAGTACGGAGACAGCAGCGCGATCCGCACGACAGGGCCTACTCTATCGCCGCCGTCGCCGGTGCGATGGGCGCCGGGCGGTGGCTGCGATAATCGGCCACAGGTGAGCGCCCGTCATTTCGTCAAGTACACGTTCCTGAAGCTCGATCCCGCCTGGCGACGGACCGCCCTCCAGGACAGGACGCGCGACAAGCAGGAGTTCGCGGCCGCCTGCGAGGACTTCGCAGACGGGCACCTGCTGCAGAGCTTCTCGCTGGTCGGCACCCGTGGCGACGCGGAGCTGCTGTTGATCTCCGAGGCCGAGAACCTCGAGCGCATCCACGAGTTCCACGTGGTGCTGGCCCAGAGCGGGCTGATGCGCTGGGCAGAGATCCCCTACTCCTTCCTGGGGATGCGCAAGAGCTCCGAATACAGCGAAGACGAGCGCACCGTCCCGCGCGCGTTCCGGGGCAAGTACGTGTTCGTGTACCCGTTCGTGAAGTCGCGCGAGTGGTACGCGCTCCCGGCCGAGGAGCGCTGGCGGATCATGCAGGGGCACATCCAGGTGGGACGCGAATATCCGGGTGTCGACAACCACACCAGCTACTCGTTCGGGCTCGACGACCAAGAGTTCGTCGTAGCCTTCGACACCGACGACGTCGGCACCTTCCTGGACCTGGTCCAGCGCCTGCGTGGCACCGAGGCCTCGCGCTACACCGTCCGCGACACGCCCAGCTTCACGTGCATCGCGATGTCGGTCGAGAGGGCGCTCGGGGCGCTCGACGGGGAGCCGGTATCGCTCGCCGCCGGGCTGCCGGCGCTGTAGGCGTGGCACCCGCGGCGAAGGCGGGTGGGCGCGGCGCCCGCGGTGGCTCGCAGCGCCCGCGGCGGGGTACCCCCCGCGGGGCGAGGGCGCGCCTGCGCGCGTCCGACCCCGTGCTGGCGGAGCTGATCGACGGCGTCGGGCGGCTGCCCTCCGCCCGCGACGGGCGGCCGGAGTCCCACGACCACTACGGCGCCCTCGTGCGCGCGATCACCGGCCAGCAGCTGTCGGTGCTGGCCGCCAGGGCGATCTACACGCGGCTCATCTCACGCTACGGCGATCGCCCTCCGACCCCGCAGGAGATCCTCGCCGAGGATCCCGAAGAGCTGCGCCTCGCGGCCGGGCTCTCGCGGGCCAAGGCGGCCTACCTGCGCTCGCTCGCCGAGCACGTGATCTCCGGCGAGCTGGAGCTCGAGCGCCTCGATGAGCTCCCCGACGAGCAGGTGATCGAGGAGCTCGTGGCGGTCAAGGGCGTCGGCCTGTGGACGGCCCAGATGTTCCTGATGTTCCAGCTGGAGCGCCCCGACGTGCTCCCGACCGGCGACCTCGGGATCCGCAACGCGATCCAGCGCGCCTACGCGCTGGCGGAGCCGCCCGACGTCGCGCAGATGGAGGAGATCGCCGAGCCCTGGCGCCCCTACCGGACGCTCGCCTGCCGCTTCCTGTGGCGCTCGCTGCACAACGAGCCGACCTGAAAAGAGGCCCCGGCGGACCGACCGCCGGCAGCCGGTGAGGCCGGAGAGCGCGCCCGCAACAGCGGAGGGCCGGCACCCGGGGCAGAGCACCGGCCCTCCGTGTTGGCGGGAACGTTCGACGGAGCCGGCCTCAGAGGGGACGGGCCGGCTCCGCCGGGGGGCAGGCCTAGGGCGTGGCTTTGATCTCGAGCGGTTCGGAGAACGACTGTTCTTCCTGGGCGCTGTAGCCGATCTGTTCACTGCTCGACTGCAGGCTCGGGGTCAGGAAGGTGGCCGTCAGCACGTCGGGCGAGCCGCCTTCGAACTGCGCCGGTGACTGCTTGCCGCCGGGAGCGCTGTAGCTCATTTTGTCTTCTTCGCCCATGCGGTCGACGACCTTCGAGACCACGCCGATGAAGGACCCTTCGATCGTGACCTTGGTGCCCGATCCGGTCGTCTTGCCGCATTCGAACTGGAACAGGGCCGACCCGGTTTTGGCCTTGTAGGCCCAGCCGACCTTCGGCTTGGACCCGCCGGAGACGAGCCCGAGTTCCGCTTCCGCGGGGTTGGAGATGATCGTCCCTTCTTCGGGCGTGGGCGGGTTTTCTTCGGGCCTCAGGCTCTGGCACGGTTCTCCGCTGGCTTCTTCCTTGCATTCGTAGAGGCTGATTTCGGTCTTGGCCGTCTTGGGGCCAAGGAATTCGCCGAACTGCTTGGAATCGGCACAGGCGATCTTCTTGTCGCCGGTCGTCTGCAGCGTCGCCGGTTCGAGCGTTCCGGGGCTTTCGAACTCTGTTTCGGCGCCCGGACCCGGGCTCCATTCGTACTTGCCGTTCGTCTTGGAGCTTTCCTTCGTGCACTTTTTGTCGGTGTACTTGCCGTGGTAGACCTTCTTGCGGCCTTCCTTGGTGGCTTCCACCTTCGCGCAGCGTCCCAGTTCCGGAAGCGCCGCGCTGGCGCTGGCCGCCACCGCCAGGCACAACCCGCACACCACGACCATCGATGCAGCAGCCTTCTTCACCTGCGCCTCATCCTCCTTCGAGAAATTTCATCGAGCGCGACCGCGGCATCTCCCGCGGCCTCCCACGGCTGACCGGCCGTTGACAGTTCTGCTACCCGCGATCGCCGCCCGTGAACCGTCAAAGGCCTCGCGCGTTGCGACAACACGCCGTGCGCGCAGGCAAAGAAACGGGGCCGGCCTCAGAGGGTGGAGGCCGGCCCCGGGGTACTGCTACGGAAAGAACTGCTTACTGAGGGGCTTACTGCTTACTGCGCAACGTCCTTCGTACTACGTACTGCCCTGCTTACGTCGGGATCAAACCTGACTACGGTATGGCTTTGAACTCGAGTTCTTCGGAGAAGGACTGTTCTTCTTCTTCCGCGTTGAACCCGATCGCTTCGGTCGTGGCTTTGAGCGCTCCCGGTTCCAGGATGTTGACGGTCAGGGAGGCTTTGGCGCCGCCTTCGAACATTTCCGGGAAGTTCTTGCCGCCGGACGCCACTGAATGCAGCAGGTATTCTTCGGCCATCTTGTCGACCGGTTTGCGGATCGGCGAGATGAAGGCGCCTTCGATCGTCACGAGGGTCGGCACGGTCGCACTCGGCGCAGCCGGCGGCGGCCGGCACTTCCGGCGTCGGCACTTCCGGCACTTCCCCGGGCGGGCGGCGCAGCCGGCGGCGCTGGCAATTCCGTGCCGCCGCATTCGAAGGCGAACAGGAAGGGACCCGTTTTCGCCTTTGTATTCCCACCCGATCTGGGGCTTGCTGTTCGATTTCTTGATGTAGCCCAGTTTGCCTTCCAGCGGCAATGAGATGATCGTGCCGGCTTCGGGCGTGGGCGGGATTTCTTCCGGCCTCACGCTCTGGCACGTTTCACCGGTGCTGCTGAGCGACGCATTCGTAGAGGCTGATTTCGTCTTTCTCGGTCGTCCCGCTCGTGTATTCGCCGAACTGCTTGGTGTTTTTGCATTCGATCGCGGTGCCGGCGGCGGTCTTCAGCGTGGCGGGTTCCAGTGTCCCCGGGCTTTCAAAGGTTTTTTCTTCGCCGGCGCCCGGCATCCATTCGAACTTGCCCGTCGAGCTCGCGCTCGTTTTGGTGCATTTGCGGTTCGAGTATTTGCCGCTGAATTTCGTTTTGTGCCCTTCCTTGACCCCTTCGAGCTTCACGCAACGGCCGATTTCCGGCAGTTCCGCATAGGCGCCGCTCGCCGAGAACCCCGCTACGGCACACAGCGCCGCGACAGCCAACATCAAGAACCCAGTGCGTCTCATCGTCTACAGACTCCTTCTCCCTGTGCCCGCCGCACATCCGTGCCCAGCCGACGGATTCATTTCCACGGACCTAAACGACTTTGTGCTACCCGGCGGCGGAGGCCGCTAAACGTGCTCTGCGTCCTCCGCCGCGGGTGCCGTCGCCCTGCCTCAGGTCAGTTCGGATTCCACGGTTTCGCCGTTGGAGGTGCCCGTGAAGTCGCCCGTCAGCGTGCCTTCCTTGGGGCACTGCGGGTTGCTCAGCTTCTTGCTGGCCTTGAACTTCTGTTTGACCGTGTGGATCACGACCGGGCCACCGACCGTGAAGCTGCTCTTGACCTTGGCGGCTTCGAACGTGCATTTTGCGCCGCCGGCGCTCGGGAACGTCGATGTGAAGGAGACCTTCTTCCCCTTGACTTCGTCGACGCCCTTGGCGCTGAGGATCGTCGACCACGGCAGGTTGCTGGTCGAGATTTCGGTAGGGCCGAACGGGGTCGTGGTTTTGCACAGCCCGCCCGGTTCGCCGCCCGTCGAGGACTCTTTTTCGACCAGGCCGGTGTCCTTCTTCGCGCCGTTGACGCTGAGCTTCCCGGTGAGCACGTTGTTCGTGCATTCGAGGTTCCCGGCGCTCGTTTCGAAGATCAGGTTGGTGCTCGTCGGCGACCACTTCGTCGCCCGGCACGAGTGGCCCTTTCGCCGTCTTGAGGGTCAGGTTTTTGGGGCCGCTGGCGCCTGCCGGCGTGCTCGCCAAGGCGATCACCGCCAGGGCTCCTGCGAGACCTACGATTCCAGTGCGCTTCATGTGTTTCTCGTTCCTCCTTCCCGGGCCGCGCCACGGCGGCACGACCGTTTTCTGTTCCGATCGCCCCCTCAGACGAACGTGAGCGACGCCGTCGCGACCGAGCCCTGGCCCGTCGCCGGCGCGAAGCTCACGCGCAGCTTCAGCTTCAGCTTGTGCTTGTGGCGCAGGAGCCGCTTCTCCTTGGCCGTCAGCGACACCTTCAGCACGTAGGTGCCTGCCCCGCCGGCGCTCATCTGGGCGCCCTTCAGGCCCGCGCCGGAGGCGACGATCTTTCCCTTCGCGGGCGCCACCACCGAGACCGCGGCCGTGGTGCCCTTGACCTTGCCCTTGACGAAGGCCTTGACCGCGTGCGTGCCTTCGACGACGGTCACCGGTTTCGATGGCGTGCCGCTGACGTTGCCTCCTCCGAGCCCTGATTCGCTCGCGTGCGGCGAGCCTCCCAGCCCCGGGCCGGGCGGCTGGCAGGACTGCATTTCCGCCGAGCACGAGGGAGCCGGCGGCGGCGCCGGGATGCCGCCGCCGACGCGCACGTCGTAGATGTCGTTGAGGCCGTCCTGGTCCTGGGGCACGAGCGCGGCGTGCGTGGTGATGTAGGCGTTCTGGGCGTCGGCGCTGGCGCCCTCGAAGTAGCTCGGGAAGGGGTCGGTGCCGCTGCTCAGCAGCGCCAGGCAGCCGCTCGGCTGGGCGAGTCCTTCGGCGACGGCCGGCGGCTGGCAGCCTTCGAGCCCCGCGGGCACCCATTCGTACACGTTCACGCTCTTGTTGGTGGCCGCGAACGACGTGCCCCCGACGGTCGCCTGCAGCGGCTGCAGGCTGTTGAAGAAGACGCGCCCGTCGTCTGTCAGGTTGCGCCGGATGACGCCGTTCTGGACCACGTCGAAGGTGCCGAGCGCGGAGAACTGTTCGTTGGCGTCGGCGATCGGCTGTTCGCCGCTCGGGTTGCACGAGGCACAGCTCACGGTCCCGGTTTGCAGCGAGTACTCGTAGTCCTCCCATTCGGGCTTTTCGGTTTCCTGCTGGGCGTTGTCGTACGCGCCGAGCCGGTGGCGGGTGGCCAGCAGCAGGTAGTCGCCGTTGGAGGAGACGCGGGCGTTGTAGTAGTGCATCCCCTTGGTGGCGGAGATGGCGTCGACTTCCAGGAACGGGCTCTGCCCGAAATTCCAGCCGCCGGCTTCGGCTTCGCCGATCGTGGTCACGTAGTGCAGCGTGCCTTCGCTGTAGGCGTACACGTTCGCTTCGGCTTCGGTTTTGGGTTCTCCCGAGCGGGTCGTGCCTGTGGTGGCTTCGTCTTCTGCGGCCGTGTTGCCCTCGTTGGGCACGAGCTGGCCGGTGCTCGCGAAGTACACGACCGAGCCGTCTTCGGAGATTCCCAGCACGCCGCGCACGTCGGCGCCGTGTTCGTCGGAGGTGTCGGCAGAGATGTCGTTCAGGGACTTGCCCTCGATGTCGTATTCGTAGAGGTCGCAGCCCGTGCCGGCGCCGTTGTTTTCGTCTTTCTGGTTGTTGATGCTCGTCAACAGGCAGTTGCTCGTGCCATCGGCGGCGGCGAGGCCGTAGTTGGCGACGAAGAAGACCCGTCCGCCGTCCGCGGAGGCGGCCTCGAACTTGGCGCCCGTGTCGCGGATCTGGGCGTTGGGGGAGATCGACACGGCCGTCGTGTGGCCGCCTTCGCGCAGGTAGATCTGGCGCGCGTGGGCGTCCTTTTCTTCCCCTGGGCCCTTGCCGTCGGAGACGGCGGTGAAGAACACGCGTTTTCCGTCGCTGGAGAGCTCGTGCAGGTCGGAGAAGAATTCGCCGGCGTGGGAATCGACCACTTCGGTGGCGAGCGTGCCGTCGGGCAGCACCGAGGCCACCACCGGTCGGCAGGTGGCCTGGTTTTCGCGGCAGGCCTGCGGCGAGGAGCCGACTTTCCATTCGTACATCGAGGTCTGAGGGGACGCTTCGCCTTTTTGGCCGAGCGGCAGCTCATAGCCTTCGTTGTTGTCCTCGAACAGGACGGTCGAGCAGTCGTCGGAGATCCCGTCCACGTGGTACGTCGGCCCTTCGGGCGACTTGTCCGGGTTTTCGGGCCGGACGTTCGAGATCAGCGTGTATTCGTCCGGGCTGCGCCATAGGTAGAGGTTGTCGATCTCTTCTTCGGGGGACTCGAGCAGTTCACCGTTTGGCCCCTTCGGCAGCTGCGGTTCGTCTTCTTCGGGGAAGGCGGGGGCGGCCAGGCGGGTGCGCGTGGCCCCGCAGCCCAGCGACGGCGAGGCCGACTCGATTTCGCCGGAGTTCTCACCGGCGCCGTGGAGGCCCCCGAGGCGGTTGCTCGGTTCCAGCGGGGTGGGGCTCCAGGGGCTGCCCGGGGCGGGGCTGGTCGAGACGGCGTGGCCGTAGAGGCCCCCCGACTGGCTGCCGGGGATCGCACCCGTGAGCGAGTACACGATGCCGCCGCCTTCGACGGCGGCCTGGAAGGAGGCTTCCGCGACGAAGCGATCGGGCACGTTGACTTCCTGCTCGTTCTTCAGCGCCGGTGAGGCGAGCTCGTAGGCGCGACATGCGGGCAGGCCGTGGGCGGAGCCGTCGGCGACGCCCTGTTCGGCGCGGAACGCCGGCGTTGGGACACGATTCGGCCCGCGCCGGCGTCCCCTGGCAGAGCGACATCGCCGCCGCCAGCGCCAGCCCCAGCGCCACCCGCGCGAGCGCCGCCCGCACCGCCCTGCGGCGCGCGCGGAATGACATCGCGGCGAGCGCGCTCACGGCTTCACGCTCGTGGTCTTCGAAGTGGTCTGCTTGCCGACCGTCAGCGTGGCCCGCAGGCTCAGCTTGCGGCGGTGCTTGACGGACTTTCTGCCGCCCTTGGTGAGCGTCAGGCTGAGCTGGCGCTGCCCTGCCGCCATGCCCTTCTTCAACGTCTTGACGGCGCTGCCGGAGACGGCCACCGTGCCGGCGGCCGAAAGCTTCACCGTGAGGAGCACCTTGGCGCCCTTCACGCGGCTCTTGACGATCGTCAGCTTCGGCGCCGCCGTCGCCGAGCAGCCCGACCGCCTTGATCTGGGTGTTCTGGACCATGCGCGCGCCGTTCTGGGCGACGATCGTGGTGGGGGCCGCGAGGTCCTCTTCACAGAGGTTGCCGTAGCCGGTGAGGATCGAGTGGGGCCCCGAGGGGAGGCTGGTTTCGAACGAGCTGATCGGGGCGTCGGGGACCGCTTCGAATTTGGAGAAGGTGATCTCGCGCACTTCCCCGTTGCGGGTTTCCTTTTTGATGAACGTGTTGCCGACCAGTTCGACGTGGACGCCTTCGCCCTGCAGCAGGAAGACGAGGTCCGGGAACGCCGCCCCGCCGTGGGAGACGAGGATCGCGGGACCGCTGAGCGGCGCCGCCAGCACCGGGGTGTGGGCCGTGGCGGTGCCCACGAAGGACGCTTCCGGGCACCCGGCGGGGTTCTTGGCGAACTGCTGTTCGGTGCACGCCTGCTGCAGGGTCGGCAGTCGCGAGGGGAGCACTTCGGGCAGCTCCAGTTCGACTTTGCGGATCGAGGCTTCACCCGGTTTCTGGGTGACCTTGACGAAGAAGCCGGTGCCGCCGTTTTTGGTCCAGTTGGCTTCCGTGCGAGGCCGTGAAGGTCGGTGCGAAGCCCAGCGAGGCGCACGAGCTGGCCGTGAAGGGCACGCTGCGAGCAACGCTGCCGGCGGCTTCGGCGGGGTTGGCGGGCACGCCGGAGAGGCCGGCCGAGACCGACTGCGTTTCGCAGTTGGTGGGGTTGAACATGAATTCGGGACGGTTGATGTCCACCTTCACCGCTTTCAGGCGCAGCGGGATGCCGTCGATGCTCTGCGGCAACGGATCGCTCGTGACCGTGATCGCGCCGCTGCGCTTGTCGATCGTGATCGCCGAGCGCACGACCACCGTGCCGAGGTTGAAGGGACCCGCCTTGGCCGGCACTTCGACCTTCAGGCCGAAGGGCCCTTCGCCGTAGGGGCCGGTCAAGAACACCTTGCCTTCGGAGTCCACGTACGGTTCGCTGCCGGGGCCGACGGCCGAGGTGGCGGTTCCGATCTGCGACCCGGCCGGGCACGGTTCGGTGCTCGATCCGGCCGCCGAGCCTTCGCAGCGGGGGATGCCGGCGATCTTGCCGAGCAGGCCGGGGGGCGTGTGGACGGTGATCCCGGAGAGGCTCTGTTCGCCGTCCTGGCGCGTGATCGTGACGTCGAAGTTGGTGTACTGGCCGGCGTTCGAGGATTCGCTGCCGGCGCTGAAACCCGGTTCGAAGGGCAGGCTCGGCGGGCAGGGGCTGATCCCGAACGGTCCTTCCGCGGTGAACGGCGACGGCGCGGGGGTCCCGCCTACGGTTTCGCCGCCGGGGGTGGTGGCGCCGACGCTCCAGGGCGTCAGCGTGGCGGAGGCGAGCAGTCCGGTGGTGCACACCTGCGCGCTCTCCAGCGGCGCGCGGGGGCCGATCTTGAGCTTCAGGGTCAGCTTTTCGAACGGCAGCTGCGGGTTGTTCAGGAAGGTCGTCGTGAGCTGCCCGGTGCTCTGGTTGACCGACCCCGAGCCGGGAAGCTTCACGCGCACGCCGGCGCCTTCGACTTCGATGTACAGCTTCACCAGTTCGCCGTGTTCGACCTGGGTTCCGTCGCAGGGGGAGCACGCCGGCTGGCCGACGTAGACGCGCCCTTCGAGCGGCTTTTCGAGCAGCTGCGAGTCGATCGTGACCTTGCCGACCTGGGACGCCTGCGGGCAGGCGCCCGGGGCCGTCGAGCTGCAGGTCGATCTCCTCGGCGGTGCAGGCCACGAGGCCGTTGGCGGAGGACGGCGAGAGCGTCACGCCCTTCGGGCAGCGTGACCGTCGTGTCGCGCAGCTGGGGGCTCGCGAGTTCGTCCGGGGTTTCGTGCTGTTCGAGGTGCAGCTGGAAGGTGTAGCCCGAAGGCGTGTCCGGGGGGGTCGTTTCGGTCGGCCCCTGGGCTTCCTTGGCTTCCGCTTCGGCTTCGCTGGCGCGCGGGCGGGCGCGGCTGGAACGAGAAGCTCGGTTTGAAGTTCAGCGCTTCGCAGCCGGTCACGCGAGGAGACACCGCCTGCGCTTCTGACCAGTTCGGGTCCGGCAGCTGCGGCTGGCCCTGTTCGTCCTGCCCGCCCGGCTGCTCCCAGCTGTCGACCAGCGCGGTCGTGATCGGCGCGAGGTTGGCGTCGGCGGCGCCGGGTTCGAGCGCTTCGGCCTCGACCGCGCAGTCGGCCGGGTTGGTCAGGAACGGTGCTTCGGGGCCACCCGGTTCGTCGCCCCGTTCGAACAGGTTCTTGAAGCGTTCGGCGTTGTGGGAGGAGCTCGCCGGCTCGCCCCAGAGCGTGAGCTGGACGCCGAACACGTCGTAGGCCTCGTTGATATCCGAGGACACGACGCTGACGCGGTATTCACCGCCGTTGGCGTCTTCGTGGACGACGTGGGCGTCGAGGCGGATCGGGAGGTTCGAGTAGATGAAGCCGAACTCGGCCGGTACGCCGGCGGGCGGCTGCAGGTTGTAGAGCGCGACCGTTTCGGGCTGTTTGGTGAATTCTTTGAGGAACACGCTCACCTCGCCGACCTGGGTGGCCGGCGGGCAGGAGCCGTGCGGGACGGGTCCGCCGGGCACGCCCTCGGTGAACTGGGACTGGGGGCAGCGTTCCGGGTGGCCTTCCTTTTCCAGCGTCGCCAGCGGGTTGCCGTAGAAGCCCGCCGGCAGCTTCACGTCGACGTCCTTGGCGCGGCTCACGACCGCCGGTTCGGTGAAGCCTTCCGGGCTCGTGCGCAGGTCGGTATTGAAGAACAGGCCCGTGGTCGCGGCGTACGGACGCCCTCCGGCCTGGGTGTAGGTCTGGCCGTCGGACCCGGTCGTACGGGCGCGTGAAGGACTGCACCCCGAAGGACGCCGCCTGGGAGGAGATCGGCGCGGTTTCGGTGACTTCGCCGGGTTCCACGCCGCCGCCTTCGATGTGGGCCTTGACTTCGATGCTCGTGGCCCCCTGCAGCGCCGTCGTGTCGAGGGAGGCTTCGACCGGCAGCGTCGGCGCGGAGGCGTCCGGATACACCACCGGTCCGGGGTGGGCCAGGTCGATGAGCGTGCATTCGACTTCGCTCAGGCCGGCGCCTTCGGGGAGCTTCAGTTCCTTGTCGCGCTTTTCTTCTTCGCGCCGGCGGTGTTCGAGTTCTTTTTCGGACAGGCCGCGCCACGGGCGCCCTGCAGGTCCATTCTTCGCCGTTGCGTTCGCCGGACTGGATCGCGCCCCGCGGCATTTCCACCGTCGTCAACCCGGCCGGCAGCTTCTCGAGAATCGTGAGCGGGTGTTCGGGGGGCGAGGCGATCGGCGCCGCGCCGCGGTTGACCGGGATCAGCTGGTAGTCGACCGTGTCGTGATAGCCCGGCGTCGTGATTTCGGCTTCGCCTTCCGGTTCTTCCGGTTCGCGTGTGCCGCCCGCTTTTTCTTCTTCTTTTTCGAACTTTTCTTCTTCGTGCGAGGTGATTTCCCCGCTCACCGAAAGGACCCCTTCGCCTAGGTAGCGGTCCCCGAGCAGGCCGGTGAATTCGATCGTGTAGGTCCCCGTTTCGGTGGCGGCGTCGTAGCCTCCGTTGACGACCACGTTGCCGGGACCGATGGCGGTTTTCGGTTCGCCGCTGCGCAGCTTTACGAGCGCCGCTAGGACTTCCTTGGCGGTGGCGTCGAACGGCAGGTACTTGGTTTCGCCTTCTTCGCCGGTCTGTTCGTTGGAGAATTCGAGCAGGAATTTGCCGACGTTGGCGTGGAAGGTGACCGTCATCACCTGGTTGACGCCCGCCTTCAGCGGCACGCTGGTGGGCGCGTGCAGGGAGGTCAGTTCCCAGGGCGAGCTTGCGGCCGACGGCCGGGGCTGCCACGGCAAGCGCGGTGGCGCAGCAGCGCCGGGCACACGATGGCCGCCAGCCTCACGCGGCGCCGCCACGAACCGGGGCCCGCCCTCCGCCCCTGCCTGCCCTCTGCCGCCTCTCCGCCCCGTGCCATGTTCGAATTCATCCCCGATGTCCTGTCCGAAAGAAAGAGACCGGCCCGTCTCTCACGGGCCGGTCTCCTCTCATCTGCTCGTTGCTTCTGCTTTCAGAACTTCCTTGCTGCGTACGGCTATTCGGTCAGTTCCGAGGTGACGGTTTCGCCGCCCGAGGTGACCGTCCAGTGACCCGTGAGCGTGCCTTCCTTCGGGCACTGCGGGTTGCTGACCTTCTTGCTGGTCTTGAACTTCTGTTTGCTGGTGACGAGCTGCACAGGTCCACCGATCGTGAAGCTGCTCTTGACCTTGGCGGCTTCGAAGGTGCATTTCGCACCGCCGGCGCCCGGGAACGTCGAGGTGAAGGAGACCTTTTTGCCCTTCACTTCGTTTCCACCCTTGCTCGTGAACACGTCGGTCCAGGGCAGGTTCGCGACAGCGATTTCAGCCGCCCCGAACGGGGTGGTCGTTTTGCACAGGCCACCCGGTTCGCCACCGCTCGATTTCTCGGCGGTGATGCTGCCGGCGTCCTTCTTGGCGCCGTTGTTGCCGACGGTGCCTTCGATCGTGTTGCTCGAGCATTCGAGGTTCCCGGCGCTCGTTTCGAAGATCAGGTCGGTGCTTTCGGCCTTGATCGACGCGCCGGCAGCCAGCGCCCCTTTTGAGGTGCTCAGGGTCAGGTTTTTGGGGCCTTTCGCGAACGCATTGGCGGCGATCATCAGGCCCAGGGCCGCAAGCAGCAGCCCGACAAGACTCAAACGCTTCATTCCGCTGTTACTCCTTTTCCCTCGATTGGTTGTCATTGGAGGTCGACCGGTTGTCGAACGGGTTGCTCGAGACGAGGCCTTGCCGTCGTCGACGAGGCCCTGGGTTGCTGGTACTGCTCCAGACGCTGGCAACGCCTTGCCTCTGGACTCCCCGTCCGTTGGTGTGACTAACGCCCTCCTTGGTGTCGCCCCAACCCTCTGCCCCGATACGGGCGTTCCAGGTGGGTTGACAACCGATCTCTACCCGGGCCCCGAGGGACTCAAACCTGCGCTCGAACAGGCGTCGAACGCGCCCGGCGGGACGGGCGCTTCCGCCGGGTGCGTTCGGGCGAGTGAAAGCCACAGCGCGTAGACAGGGTGCAGGGAGCGCAGGTCGGCGCTCACGAGCCCGACCGGGAAGGCCGGGTCGTCGCGGAAGCTGTACTGCAGGACGGCCGCCACACGGGGATCGGCGGACCAACGCTGCAGGTTCCCCGCCAGGGCGCGACAGGCCTGCAGCTGCTGTTCGGAGCTGACGCTGGCCAGCGCGCCCGGGTGCGGCGCTCCGGCCCCCGTCTCGGTGATCCACACCGGCGCACTCGCGGCGCAGCCGCCCCGCCGGCGCAGGGCTTCCTCGAACGCCGCCACCGGGTCCGCCCCGCCACCGGGCCGCTGCCCGGTCCGGAGCTGCCGCCGGCGCGATAACGGGCGTAGGCGTGGACCGACCAGGCCGAGCCCAGGCAGAGGACGTCGGCGGGCAGCGCGGCCACGAAGCTCTGCAGGCTGGTGGCGCGGGGAGAGTCGCGTGTGAGGCCGTTCAGTTCGCCCAGCACGACCGCGGCCGCCGGGTCGCTGAGGCGCAGCTGGGCGGCCATCGCGCGCGCCAGCCGCGCGTACACGGCCGGCGCGACGGGCGCCGCACCGGCTTCGCAGCGCTCGCGCTGGGGAGACAGGAAGGTCGGGTCGTTGGGCTCGTTCCACGGGCTCCACCAGCGCAGCGGCACTCCCTCGGAGGCGCCCAGCGACGCGAGCCCGGCGATCAGCGCGCGGTAGCCGGCGATCGCCCCGGGAGCGAGCGCGCGGGCATCGCTGGGGGCGCCTTCGAGCTCACAGCCGGAGGCCGGAGCGGCCGCCCAGGGCGGGACCCCGAGCACGTCGATCAGCACTTCGGGGCCGGCTTCGCCGGCGGCGCTGCGGGCGCGCCGCGCGGAGGCGATCGCTTCGAGGTCTCCCTTCAGCCCCGGAAAGGGCGCGCACGGCCCGACCGTGCGGGCGCAGCCGCTCACGGGTGCCGTCAGGTCCGCGGGGCGGTCCGCCCGCGGCTGCAGGGCCGCCCAGTCGACCAGCAGCCGCACGTAGGCGGGTCGCAGCGCCGCGAGCTCGCCGCGGGCCCGCACGAGGGCTGCCTCGGAGCTGGCCCAGGGCGGGCGAGCGGCGGTGCCGGTTGCGAGCAGCAGCTGGGCGTTGTCCTCGGTGATCCCGAGCGCCGGCCGCGGAGCGGGGCCCGGTGCGGGTCCCGGCACGCGGCCCGGAGACGCCGGCGGCCCGCTGGTGGGTCCCGCCACAGGCGACGCAGGCCGCGCACACGAGCACGGCCACGAGCGCCGCGCGGGGACGAACGGCCACCGACGCCACGCGGGAACGAACGCTCACCAACGCCGCGCGCGGGCGTGGGGACACCCTGCCCGGCGAGGTGCGCGGAGGGCCCTGCCCGCCGCGCCCGTCAGATCGCGGAGACCTGCTCCTCCTCGGCCACGCGGAAGGAGGATCCGCAGCCACAGGCGGCCACCACGTTGGGGTTCTCGACCTTGAAGCCGGCCCCCTGGAGGCTTTCCTCGTAGTCGATGATCGAGCCGCGCACGTACTGGAGGCTGTCTCCGTCGACCAGCAGCCTCAGGCCGTGGCTCTCGAAGACCTCGTCGTTCTCGCGCTGCTCGTCGAAGGCGAGCTGGTACTGGAAGCCCGAGCACCCACCGCCGCGAACGCCGACGCGGAGCCCCGCCACGGCCATGTCGGCCTGCTGGGCCTCGAGGAACTCGTGGACCTTTTCGGCGCCCTTGTCGGTGATCGTGATCATCGGCTCTGTGATGGGTTATCGGCCAAGACTTCCAAAAGTATAGCTATGGCTCGGCACCCCCTTCGGGGACCGGGCCAGCCGTGCCTGGGCGCGGCCGCGAACCGCCCGGCGAGGGGCTACCCTGGAGTCTGATGCCGAGCCCAGATGAGCTCAAGCAGCGGATCGAGACGGGAATCCCCGGCTCCCGGGCGGAGGTCGAGGACCTCACCGGGGGCGGCGATCACTTCCGCGCCACCGTCACGGCCGAGGCCTTTGCGGGCCTCAGCCGGATCGAGCAGCACCGCCTGGTCTACGGCGTCTTCGGCGAGGAGATCGGCGGACCGATCCACGCGCTGACGCTGAAGACGCTCACCCCAACCACGATTTCGGCCCCCTAGAGCAGGAGACAGCCATGTCCAGCCCCCAGTTCGACCCCGTTCCGATGGCCCCCGCCCAGGGCGCCGGCTCGACCAGCGCCCCACCGGCCCCCGCCGGCGCCGAGCAGCAGGACAACCCGATCCGCGACGCGATCGCCGAGGCGATCGGAGAGCACCACGTGATCCTGTTCATGAAGGGCACCCCCGAGGCCCCCGCGTGCGGGTTCTCGGCTCGCACGGTGTCGATGCTGCAGGCGCTCGACACCCCGTTCGCGGCCGTCGACATCCTCCCCGACCCCCGCATCCGCCAGGAGCTCTCGGCCCTCTCGAGCTGGCCCACCATCCCCCAGCTGTTCGTGGACGGCGAGCTGGTCGGCGGCTGCGACATCGTCACCGAGATGTTCGAGTCGGGCGAGCTCGAGCAGGTCCTGAGCTAACTCTCATCCTCCAGGGCGCGCCGCGCAGGGCGCGCTGCACGGGCGGCGCCCGCCGTGCGCTACGGTGCTCGCTCGATGCGTCCGGTCGCCGTCGTCTCAGACAGCACTCACTACCTCCCGAGGGCGCTCGCGGACGAGCACGGCATCCACCAGGTGAGCCTCTACGTGGGCTGGAAGGACGAGCCGGTGCGGGAGCTCGACATGGACGGTTTCGACGCCTTCTACGAGCGCCTGCGCACCGATTCGGAGCTGCCCACCACCTCCCAGCCCTCGATCGGCGACTTCCTGGAGGTGTGGGAGCCGCTGCTCCAGGACGGCCACGACGTGGTCTCGGTGCACCTGGCGGGCGGGATCTCCGGCACCGTCGAGGCCGCGCGCCAGGCGCACGCGCTGCTGCAGGAGCGTGGCGAGGGGGATCGGGTCGAGGTCATCGACGGCGAGACCGGCTGCGGCGGGCTCGGCCTGCTGGCGCTGGCAGCCGCGGCCGCGGCCCGCGCGGGAGCCGACAAGGCGGCCACCGTCGAGCGGGTCCGCAGCGCGCAGTCGGTGCTCAAGATCTGGTTCTGCCTGGACACCCTGGAGTACCTGCGCCGGGGCGGGCGGATCGGCAAAGCGCAGGCCTGGCTGGGCGGGACCCTGAGGATCAAGCCGATCCTCTCGCTGGAGTACGAAATCACCCCCGTGGAGCGGGTGCGGACGGCGGGAAGGGCCTTCGAGCGGATGGTCGACTACGCGCGCGAGCTGAGCTCCAGCGGCAGCGACGGCTGGGTCGTGCAGCACATCCAGGCGCCCGAGCAGGCCGAGCGTCTGGTCGAGCGGGGCCGGGAAGTGTTCGACTCCGAGCCGGTGATGGTCTCCGAGGTCGGACCGGTGATCGGCACCTACACCGGTCCGGGGCTGATCGGCGTGGGCGGCGTGCCGCGCTCGCTGCTGGCCTGAGCGGCTAGCGCGCGGCGCGGCGGCGGCGGCGGCCGCGGAGCATGCGCGCGCTGATGGCGAAGCCGACGACGGCGGCGCCGATCACGATCTCGCGGCGGTGGGCCTCGACGTGGGTACGCCAGTCGGTGAGCCGCGTCACCTCGCCCCGCAGGTTCGCCACGGAAACCGCCAGCTGGGCGCGGTTGGCCTCCATCGAGTTGCGGATCTCCTCCGCGCTGCGGACCGGCATCAGCTTTTCGGCGCTCCGACCGGCCCCGGGGGCTGGGTCGCGGCGCCCGCGGCGAGGTTCCCCTCCGGCGCGCTCACGGTGTCGCGAATTTTCTTCGCCTCGTCGATCGCCATCGTCGGCACCGGCGAGGCGGCACGTTTGACGATTTTGGCCGCCACCATCCCCGCGATCGCCCCGACCACCAGCAGCAGGGCGGCCATCGCGAAGAAGCCCCAGAAGTAGGCGTAGGTTTCGACGGGCAGACCGCAGTAGATCAGCCACGCGCCCCCGACCAGGGCGAGGATCACGGCCATCAGCACGAACACGCCCGCGACCGCGGCGACGATGGCGCTGCGCAGGTACTGGCCGACCTTTTCGGCGATCTCGGCCTTGGCCAGCTCGATCTCTTCGTGGACCAGGTCCGTGGCGCGTTCAGAGACCTCCGCGATCGCGGTCGCGATGTTCTGGGGTGGCTGTCCGCGCCGCCCGTTCGGCGGGCCGCCCGGGGGCGGCTCCGCGGAGTAGCTCACTCGGGGGGCTCCTCGCCGAACAGCCGCCGCCACGCGGTGGCCGCCGCGCGATTGGCGATCAGGCTCGCGAGCGCGGCGAAGCCGGTCAGCAGGGCCGAGTACATGATCCGCTTGACGACGTCGTTCTGCACGGCCGTGAGTGTATTGCCCGGGGCAGCGGTCACGCTGGTTCGCGCCAGCCGCTCAGCCGCGCGCGGTCAGGCGCTCCGCGGTGCGCGTCTGCAGGCCGCCGCAGACCGTCTCCACGACGAGCCACTTGGCCCGCTCGAACTGCTCCTCGCCCTCCGGCAGCAGGCCGAAGATCCAGCCGGTCAGCAGCTGCTCGATGGCGCCGTAGAAGGTCATCGCGGCGAAGCGGGCATCGATCTCGGGACGGAACAGCCCTTCGGCCTGGGCTTTGCCGACGATCCGCTCGATCAGGTCGTAGGCCTCGCGGATCTCGGCCAGGTGGGTCTGGCCGAAGGAGTTGGCCGCCCGCGTCACCTCGACGATGATCACCTTCATCAGGTCGGGGTCGTGGGCGTAGCTGTCGATGATGAAGGAGGCGATCGCGCGCAGCTTGTCGCGCACCGGGATCAGCTCCGCGTCGACCTCCCGGATCAGCTCGAGCATCACGTTCCAGCGCTCGAGGAACAGCGTGTCGAGGATCTCGTCCTTGGAGGCGAAGTAGTGGTACACGAGCCCGTAGGCCACGCCGGCCTCGTCGGCGATGTCCGAGACGCGGCAGGCGTGGAAGCCCTGGCGGGCGAACACGCGCACCGCCGCGGCCAGGATCTGACGGCGCTTCTCTTCGGAGTTCTTGGCGCGGGAGCCGCCGCCCAGGCGGGAACGCGGGGCGCTCATACGGCCTGCTCCTGCGGCCAGCGGTAGGACTCGCCGCGACGGTTGGCCAGCGAGGGCAGGCTGGTGCGGATCTCCTGCTCGCGCGCGAGGTCGACCTCGGCCAGCACGTAGCCCTCGCCGTCCGCTGCCTGGGCCAGCACGATCCCCCACGGGTCGACGATCATCGAGCGCCCGCCGGAATGCTGCCCGGCGGGGTGGGGCCCGTACTGGTTGGCGGCGATCACGTACAGCTGGTTCTCGATCGCCCTGGCCCGCAGCAGCACTTCCCAGTGGTCGCGGGTGGTGGGCAGCGTGAAGGCGGCCGGGACGGTGATCAGCTGCGCCCCCTGCACGGCGAGGATCCGGTACAGCTCCGGGAAGCGCAGGTCGTAGCAGACCGTCAGCCCCAGGCCCGCGCCGGCGGAGGTGTGGGACAGCACGATCTCCTCGCCGGGCAGCTCGAGCTCGGACTCGCGGTAGACCTTGCCCCCCACCTCGACGTCGAACATGTGGAGCTTGCGGTAGACGGCCCTGACCTCCCCCTCGGCGTCGATGTGCAGCGAGGTGTTGGCGAGCTTCTCCTCGCCCTCGAGCAGCTCCAGCAGCGAGCCGGGCACCAGTTCCACCCCCAGCTCGCGGGCCAGGCCCCGCGCCCACGCGACGGTCGGGCCATCGAGCGGCTCGGCCGATGCGCGCAGCTGCTGCTCGGAGCCCATCGACGGCCACTTCTCGGGCAGCACGATCAGCTCGGCGCCCGCGCGCGCGGCCGCGCGCGCGAGGCGCTCGGCGCTCTGCAGGTTCGCGTCGCGGTCGGCGCTTGAGTTGAGCTGGACGGCGGAGACCCTCAGGGCGCACCTCCTCCTCGGGCGTTCGCCGGTGACGGTGACCCCATCCGCGCGCGCCGGGCGGCGGGGCCCGATTGACCGGTCAGTCGCAAGAGAAGAGAATAACCGGCCGTGGCTACGACGGCTGAAGGCTCACGCACCGGCACGGCCGCGGTGCCCACCAAGATGTTCCACGGCACGCGGCCGCTGAAGCGCTGGCGCTACGTGGGGATCTTCTGCGAGCGCTTCATGGCCTGCGCGGCGATCGTGCACGTGGGCCCGCTGAAGCAGTCCTTCTGGGCCTTCTATGACCGCGAGCGGGACGAGCTGCGCGAGCGCACGCGCCTGCGCCCGCGCCGCGGCGAGGTGGTTCTCGAGCCAGGGCCGTCTGCTGGTGCGCGATCGCGGCGTGTCGCTCGAGCTCGAGCTGCAGGAGGAGCCGGGGATCGAGGCGCTGTGCCCGCACGGGCGCGGGATGGTGTGGACGCGCAAGCAGGCGGGGGTCGCGGCGCACGGGCGCCTGGCGCTCGACGGACGGCCCCGCGCAGGAGGTGCAGGCGCGGGCGGTGATCGACGACACCGCCGGGCACCACGCCCGCCACACCGAGTGGCGCTGGAGCGCGGGGGTCGGCGAAGGACCCGACGGCGGGGCGCTGGCGTGGAACCTCGTCAGCGGCGTCAACGACCCGCCGCAGGGATCAGAGCGCGCGGTGTGGGTGCGATCGGTGCCCGCGCGAGGCGCCGCCGGTGAGCTTCGCCGAGGACCTCTCGAGCATCCGCTGCGAGGACGGCTGCGAGCTGCGCTTCAGCGCCGAGGCCGCAGCGCCGGCGCCGCGAGAACCTGCTGCTGCTCGCCAGCGACTACCGGGCGCCGTTCGGCACCTTCGCCGGCACGCTGCCGGGGCACGTGCGCCTGGAGCGGGGGCTCGGCGTCATGGAGCACCACCGGGCGCGCTGGTAGCGCTGCGGTGCCGGCGCAGGGCAGCCAGCAGCAGCTTCGAGTGCATCGCCCCGATCAGCTCGCGCAGCGGCTCGACGCCGGCGGCGACGATCTCCATCGCGCGCTCCACCTCGACCTTGCCCGCGAGGCGGTCGAGCAGCGCGCGCACCTCCTCCTCGACGAGCGGCTCGAGCGCCTCGCGGTAGCGCAGCGTGTCGTAGACGGTGAAGCCGAGCGCCTCCTCGTAGCCGCCCGCGCGGAAGCTCGCGATCGCCTCGATGATCTTCACGTCGTCGCTGGTGTAGCCGCGCTGGGTGGGCGTCAGCACGCCGATCTCCGCGAGGCGGTCGAGCACGTTGCGGGGCACGCCGTAGCGCTCGCTGGCGGCGCCGCGAGACAGCCGCCGCCCTCGGCCGCGCGGGCGAGCGCGCGCTCGAGGATGCGGTCCTCGAGCTCGATCAGCGCGCGGACGCGCTCGGGGTCCTCCTGCAGCGCGCCCCTGATCACCCGCAGCGGCATGAAGCGCTCCTCCTGCAGGCGCTTGATCAGCGAGATCCGCTCGACGTAGGCGGCGGGGTAGTAGGCCATGTTGCGGCTCGTGCGCACGACGTCCTCGCCCGCCGCCGAGCAGGCCCTCGCGCAGGTAGTAGCGGATCGTGCCCGGGCTGACCCCGGAGCGCTCGGCGAGCTCGCTCATCTTCAGCAGCGGCCGCTCGCCGAGCTCCTCCTCGCCGGCGCCCGCGCCGCGCTCGCGCCGCGTTCGTGCGGCGGGCAGCGGCGCCGCGCCGCGGCCCGTGCCTCACCGGCCCTGCCCTCACGCGCGCAGCGTCTGGTCGCTGCGCGCCTGCGCCGGCCCGGCGGCGGCGCCGCTGCGCAGCAGCTCCTGCGACCTCGGCCTCGGAGTAGCCGGCCTCGAGCAGCACCTCCTCGGTGTGCTCGCCGAGCGCGGGGCCCGGCAGGCGGGCGTGCTCGCCGGGCGTGCGCCCGAGCTTGACCGGGACCCCGAGCTGGCGCACCGGCTGCGGGCACCCGGGCTGCTCGATCTCGACGACCATCTCGCGCTCGCGCACGAGCTCGGAGGACGAGCGCCTCGTCGAGCTCGAGCACCGGCTCCAGGCAGCAGTCGTGTTCGCGCGCGAACTGCTCCCACTGCGCGCGGGTGCGGCCGGCGAAGATCTCCTGCACCGCGCGGTGGGCCTCGGCGCCGGGCCCCTCGAACTGGCGCGCGATCAGGTCCTCGCGGCCGACCCCGCGGCACCAGGCCTGCCAGAACTTCGGCTCGAGCGCGCCGAGCGAGACCCAGCCGTCGGCGCATTCGTAGGGCCGGTAGCAGACCAGCGAGCCGGCGAGCGGGAGCTCGCCGCGGCGGGGCACGTTGCCGTCGGCGAAGTAGGTGCCGGCCACCATCGCCAGCCACGAGAGCGCGCCGTCGGCCATCGAGACGTCGACCATCTGCCCCTCGCCCGAACCCGGCCGGCCGGGCGCCGCCGTCGCGCTCGCGCAGCGCGGCCATGATCCCGAAGGCGGCCATCAGCGCGCCGCCGCCGAGGTCGGCGATCTGCCCGGCGGCCTGCACCGGGGGCCCGCCGCCGGTCGCCGGTCAGGCCGAGCAGCCCGATCAGGCCGAGGTAGTTCATGTCGTGCCCGGAGGCGTCGCGTTTGGGGCCGTCCTGGCCGTAGCCGGTGATCGCGCAGTAGACGATCCCCGGGTTGACCTCGCGCATCCGCTCGTAGCCCACGCCGAGCCGGTCGAGCACGCCCGGGCGGAACGACTCGAGCACGACGTCGTAGTCGCGCACGAGCCGCAGCAGCGCCTCGCGGCCGGCGTCCTCTTGAGGTCGAGGCGGATCGAGCGCTTGTTGCGGTTCAGCGCGAGGAACAGCGCCGAGCGGGCGCTCTCGTGGGCGCCCTCGTAGAAGGGGGGCGACCAGCGGATGTAGTCGCCCATGCCGGTGTCCTCGACCTTCAGCACCTCGGCGCCGAAGTCGGCGAGCAGCAGCGAGCAGAAGCCGCCGGGCAGCAGGCGCGAGAGGTCGAGGACGCGGACGCCCTCCAGCGGCAGGCTCATGCCGGCGCCCCCCGCTGGGCGACGGCGAGCATCTCGCGCGCCTCCTGCACGGTCGCCGGGCGGCGGCCGATGTCCTCGGTCATCTGGCGGGCCTTGGCGATCAGCTCGCCGTTGGAGCGCGCCATCTCCCCGTCGGGCAGGTACAGGTTGTCCTCGAGGCCGACCCGGATCGAGCCGCCGAGCGTGAGCGCGGCGGCGACGAGCATCCACTGGTCGCGCGAGATCCCGATCACGCCCCAGTGGGAGCCGGCGGGGATGTTGTCGACCATCGCGGCGAGGTTGCGCGGCGGTCGGCGGGATCCCGCCGACCACGCCCATCACGCAGTCGACGTGCAGCGGCGTGGTGCAGCACGCCCATGTCGATCAGCGGCGCGAGGCTGCCGACGTGGCCGATGTCGAAGCACTCGTGCTCGGGTTTGATGCCGAGCTCGTTCATCGCCTCGAGCAGCTCGATGATCTCCTCGAAGGGGTTGGCGAAGACCATGTTGAAGACGAACTCCTTGCGCGAGCGCGAGTACTTGGCGTAGTTCATCGAGCCCATGTTCAGCGCCGCCACCTCCGGGCGGCAGGCGCGCAGGTAGTCGATCCGCTTCTCCACCGGGACGCCGATCGTGCCGGTCGAGTAGTTGACGATCACCGCGTCGCCGACCTCCGCGCGGATCGCGTCGGTGATCGCCTGGAAGTCCTCGATCTCGTAGCTCGGCGTGCCGTCCGGTTTGCGCGCGTGGATGTGGATCATCACGCCGCCCTCGTCGACGATCCGCCGCGCCTCGGCGGCGTACTCCTCGGGCGTGTAGGGGATCGCCGGGCACTGCTCGCGGTTGGCGATCGCGCCCGAGATCGAGCAGGTGATCACGACGGGGTCCTCGAGGCTCACGGCCTTCCTCCTCGGTGGCTCATACCGGCACCACTCCCTGGCGCTTCCAGGGACGCTCGATCCGCTTGTCCTCCGCCATCTCCAGCGCGCGGCAGATCGTCTCGCGCGTCTCGCGGGGGTCGATGACGTCGTCGATCATGTCGTTGCCGGCGGCGATGTAGACGTCGATGATCTTGCGGTAGGCCTCGATCAGCTCGGCCTTCTTGGCCTCCGGGTCCTCGGCTTCCTCGACCTGTTTGCGCATCACGATCTCGACCGCGCCCTCGGCGCCCATCACGCTGATCTCGGCGCTCGGCCAGGCGACGATCAGGTCGGGCTCGTAGGCGCGGCCGTTCATCACGTAGTAGCCCGCGCCGTAGGCCTTGCGCGTGATCACCGTGATCTTCGGCACGGTCGCGTTGGCGACCGCGTAGAGCATCTTCGCGCCGTGGCGGATGATCCCCTCGGCCTCGACCTTCGTGCCGACCATGAAGCCGGGCACGTCCATCAGGAACACGAGCGGGATCGCGAAGGCGTTGCAGAGGTTCACGAAGCGCGCGGCCTTGTCGGCGGAGTCGTTGTCGAGGATCCCGCCGAGCTGCTTGGGCTGGTTGGCGACGATCCCGGCGGGGCGCCCGCCGAAGCGCGCGAAGCAGGTGATGATCGTCTTCGCCCACTGGCCCTTCATGTCGAAGTACTCGCCGTCGTCGACGATCCGGCGGATCACCTCGTACATGTCGTAGGGCTTGCGGTTGGACTCGGGCAGCACGTCGAGCAGCTCCTCCTCGGCGCGGTCGATCGGGTCGCTGGTCCGCGCACGCGGCGGCGGCTGCTCGCAGTTCTGGGGCATGAACGAGAGGTACTGCTTGATCCGCTCGATGCACTCCTCGTCGCTGGCGACCTCCATGTCGCCCACGCCCGACTTGCGGCAGTGCACGCGCGAGCCGCCGAGCTCCTCCTGGGTGACGTCCTCGCCGACCGCCGCGCGCACGAGGTGCGGGCCGGCGAGCGCCATCGAGCCGCGGCCCTTGACCATCGGCACGAAGTCGGCGAGGCCGGGGATGTAGGCGGTGCCGGCCGCGCACGGGCCCATCAGCGCGGCGACCTGCGGGATCACCCCGCTCATCACGACCTCCTCGCGGAACAGGTGCCCGGAGCCCGCGAACAGCGAGCCGACGGCCTCCTGGATGCGCGCGCCGGCGGAGTCGAGCAGCCAGATGAAGGGGATCCGCTTGGTCAGCGCGAGCTCGCGCAGGCGCGTCACCTTGAGCTCGCCGGTCATGCCCATCGAGCCCGCCATCACGGTGAAGTCGTAGGCGCACACCGCGGCCAGGCGGCCGTCGATCTTGCCGTAGCCGGTGATCACGCCGTCGGCCGGCGCGTCCTTGCCCTCCATCGCGCGCTGGGAGAAGTGGGGCCGCCCGTGGATGCCCAGCTCGACGAAGGTGCCCTCGTCGATCAGCAGCGCGAGGCGCTCGCGGGCGGTGAGCTTTTCCTGCTCGTGCTGGCGGGCGATCCTCTCCTCGCCGCCGCCCAGCCTGATCCGCGCGCGGCGCTCCTGGAGGTCCTCCACGAGCGGCCGCAGCAGCGAGCCCTCGGCGGCACCGGAGTCCTTGGCGGGGCGTTTCGCGCCCGCGCCCTTCCCAGCGCCCGTGCCCTTCGACGCGCCGGTCGCGCGGGCGGCCATCAGGCGCCCTTCCAGTCCGGGTCGCGCTTCTCGAAGAAGGCGGTGACGCCCTCGACGATGTCCTCGGTGGACATCGCCAGCGTGAGCTGGGCGCGCAGGTAGTCCAGCGCGTCGTCGAGCGGCATGTCCAGCTGGCGGCGCATCGCTTCCTTGCCCAGGCGCATGATCACCGGCGACTTGGACGCCAGGCGCCCGGCCCAGTCGGCGACGGCCTCGTCGAGCTCGGCGTCGGGCACGACGCGGTTGACGATGCCCGCCGCGAGCGCCTCGCGCGGCGTCCAGCGCTCGCCCAGCAGCAGCAGCTCGTTGGCCTTCTTGCGCGGCACGTTGCGGTAGATGAGCGCCATGATCATGAACGGGAACGCGCCCACGTTGATCTCGGGCGTGCCGAAGCTGGCGCCCTCCGCGGCGACGATCAGGTCGCACGCCAGGGCGATCCCGAGCGCGCCGGCGAGGACGTGTCCGCGGGCCGCGCAGACCGTCGGCTTGCCGAGCTCGCCGATCAGCCTGAACACGCCCACGAAGCGCTCCGAGCCGAAGTGCTTGTGCACGAGCGGCACGTCGGCCGCGAAGCCGCCCAGGTTGGCCCCCGAGGAGAACGTGCGCTCGTGCGAGGAGGCAGCACCACGCAGCGTACCCCCTCCTCGTCGCGGGCGCGCTCGAGCGCCTCGATGAGCCCGTCGAGCAGCTCCGGCGGAGAGCGCGTTGCGGGTGTCGGGGTCGTTGAGCGTGATGCTCGCGACGCCGGCGTCGTCGAGCTCGTACAGGACCTTCTCCCCGGGCACCGGCGCATCCTAACCCCCAGCGGCCTCCGGGCGCAAAGTAGATAGCTCCACTATTTACTTTTGGATGGGGCTGCGCTAGCGTCGCCGCCACGGGGCCGAGCGTGCGCCCTGCCCACCCGCCGACCAAGAGCACGAACAGGAGACCCTCCCCATGGCCGCCACCGCCGAGAGCGTCCTGAAGCCGGACTTCAAGGCGAGCCGCAAGCACTTCATCTTCACCGACGAGCACGAACAGCTGCGCGAGTCGATCCGCAACTTCGCGATCAAAGAGCTCGCCCCCCACGCCGAGGAATGGGAGGAGACGACCTTCCCCGACTCGGTCTTCCCGCGCATGGGCGAACTCGGCTTCCTCGGGCCTCGACAAGCCCGAGCAGTACGGCGGCCAGGGCGGCGACTACTACACCAGCCTGGTGCTGGCCGAGGAGATCACCAACGCCAACTCCGGCGGCCTGGCGATGGGCATCGCGGTGCACACCGACATGGCGATGCCGCCGATCCTCGCCTTCGGCACCGAGGAGCAGAAGCAGGAATGGGTGGTCCCGGCGATCAAGGGCGAGAAGATCCTGTGCCTGGGGATCACCGAGCCGGACGCCGGCTCGGACGTCTCGGGGATCAAGACGCGGGCCGTCCGCGACGGCGATGACTACGTCATCAACGGCTCCAAGACCTACATCACCAACGGCCACCGCGCCGACGTGATCGTGCTCGTCACGAAGACCGACCCCGACGCCGGCTACGACGGCTTCACCCTGTTCCTGGTGCCGATGGACGCACCCGGCGTGATCCGCGAGAAGCGCCTGGAGAAGCTCGGCATGCACGCCTCCGACACCGCTCTGCTGGCCTTCCAGGACGTGCGCGTGCCCGCCACGGCCGTGCTCGGCCAGGTCGGCAAGGGCTTCTACCACATCATGTGGGAGCTCCAGGGCGAGCGCCTGATCGGTGCCGCCGGCTGCGTCGCGGGAGCCCAGAAATGCTTCGAGAAGACGCTCGCAGTACGCCCACGAGCGCAAGGCCTTCGGCCGTGAAATCGGCAAGTTCCAGGTGATCCGCCACAAGTTCGCCGAGATGGCCACGAAAATCGAGTCGGCCCGTCAGATGGTCTACGTGACGGCCTGGCGCTTCAACAACGGCGAGTACCCCGTGCGGGAGATCTCGATGGCCAAGCTCCACGCCTCGCGGATCGCCTGCGAAGTCGCCGACGAATGCATCCAGATCCACGGCGGCGCCGGCTACATGCGCGAGTACGGCGTCGAGCGGGTGTGGCGCGACATGCGCCTGAACCGCATCGGCGCGGGCACCGACGAGATCATGCTCGACGTCATCGGCCGCTCCTACGGCCTGTGATCTCAGCCCTCGACCGTCGGCGCGGGGCGCCGGCGCAAGAGGCCGCGCAGCGGCGGTTCATCGTTCATTCTTCGCCTCCGTGTTCTTCGACCCAGCGCAGCAGTTCTGCCACTTCCGTTTCGCTCGCCCACCGTTCGCCCGGGTAGAGCACGGGGGCTTGCGGAGCTTCGGTCGTGTCCGGCTGTGTCGGTGACGCTTCCACGGGTGGCTGGGCCGCGCCTTCTTGGCCGGCCGGCTCGGGCGCTTCGGGCTCAGCCGGTCGCGCCCGTGTGTGGGAACGCTGCCAGTGCCGGTGTTGCAGGTAGTGCGGATCGTGCTCCCAGCTCGCCCCGGCTGCACCGGGGAAGGCCAAGACCGCGAGCACGACTGTCAGCCCGCGAGGGAGCGAAGAAGAGGTGGGGAGCGAAAGACCCACGGGAGGGAGCGACTCCTACCCATGTGGTACCAGTTCGAACGGACCGGTGGCCCGCCCACGCAGCGCAGTTTCCGCATCTTCGGCCATCGAGGAAGCCGCACATGTGCGGCTTCCCGGCCGGGCGCATGCGCCCGGCCACCGGGCGGCGCATGCGCCGCCCGGAACAGCAATCCAGGATGAGGTGACATGACTCCCCCCAACCCTCCCTTCACCGACGAGCACGAAGAGCTGCGGGCCTCCGCGCGCGGCTTCATCGAACGCGAGCTGACCCCCCACGCGGAGCAGTGGGAGGACGAGCACTGGTTCCCCGACGAGGTCTTCGCGAAGATGGCCGCGCAGGGGCTGCTCGGCCTGAAGTACCCCGAGGAGTACGGCGGCCAGGGCGGGCGACTACCTGCACGAGGCGGTGCTGTGCGAGGAGATGGCGCGGGTCGGCTCGGGGGGCACCGCGGCCGGCCTCGGCGCCCACATCAACATCGCCACCCCGCCGATCTGGAAGTTCGGCACCGAGGAGCAGAAGCAGCGCTACCTGGTGCCGGCGATCCGCGGGCGAGCGGATCGGCGCGCTCGGCATCACCGAGCCGGGCGCCGGCTCGGACGTGGCCGCGATCACCACCCGCGCCGAGCGCGTGGACGGCGGCTGGGTGGTCAACGGCGAGAAGACCTACATCACCAACGGCGTCCGCGCCCACTTCATCGTGACCGCCGTCAAGACCACCCGCGAGGGCGGCCACCACGGCATCTCCTTCCTGATCGTCGACCGCGGCGAGGGGGTCACCTCCTCCGCCCTGCAGAAGCTCGGCTGGCACGCCTCCGACACCGCCACGATCAGCTTCCAGGACGTGTTCGTGCCCGAGGAGAACCTGCTCGGGGAGCTCAACGAGGGCTTCAAGCTGATCATGGCCAACTTCCAGTGGGAGCGCCTGGCGATGGCGCTGGGGGCGGTCGGCGGCGATGCGGCTCGCGTGGGAGCGCACCGCCGACTTCGCCCGCGAGCGCACCACCTTCGGCAAGCCCCTGTCCGGCCACCAGGCGATCCGCCACAAGCTCGCCGACCTGGCCACCTCCGTGTACACGTGCCGCTGCGTCACCTACGACGCCCTGCGCCGCTTCGTCGCCGGCGAGGAGCCGCTGAAGGAGGTCACGATGGCCAAGCTCGCCACCCAGCGGGCCTCCTTCGACCTGATGGACGACTGCCTGCAGATCCACGGCGGCGCCGGCTACATGCGCGAGTACTGGGTCGAGCGGGCCGCCCGCGACGCCCGCCTGGGGCCCGATCGGCGGCGGCAGCGACGAGATCATGCGCGAAATCCTCGGGCGCACGCTGGCGTTGTAGGGCCCTCTCGAACCTGAACAAACGTCCGCATCGCTCAAGGCCCCGCCGCTGCGGGCCGATACGCGCCGCGTGCAGACCTTCCGAGCGCTCCGCACCGCTGTACTGCTCGTGGGCGCCCTCTGCCTGCTCGCCGTCCCCGCCGCCATCGCGGGCACGACCCATACGCCCAAGACCCACGCCCGCAAGGCCCACGCCCACCGCCTGTGCAAGCGCACCCGCACCCACGGGCGGGTCCACAAGGCGGTCCACAAGGGCACCCGCCACCACGCCTCCCGGGCCTCACACTCCCACCCCTGCGCCGCTCGCAAGCGCTCCCGCGGGCACCGCCGTCACCACCGCACGGCTGCCCACAACGGCTCCCGCGCCCACACGCCCCTCACCGTCAGCGGCTCGGAATGCCGAACACGAACCTGATGCCCAGCGAAGCCAACGTGGTGGCGGTCCGTGAAGCCACCCTCTGCCTGATCAACCGCGAACGTTCCCGCGCCGGCGAGCAGCCCCTGCGCGAACGACGGCGCGCTCGAAGACGCGGCCCAGGGGCACACCACCTCCATGGCCATGCACGGCTACTTCGAACACGTCTCTCCGGGCGGCAGCACGCCCCTCTCCCGGATGCGCGAAAGCGGCTACCTGTCGAGCTCCACCCCCGGCTACGAGGTCGGCGAGAACATCGCCTGGGGCAGCGGCTCCTACGCCACCCCGGCGGCCATCGTGACCTCCTGGATGGCCTCCCCGCCCCACCGCGCCAACATCCTCCAGCGCGAATTCCGTGACACCGGGATCGGCGTCTCACCGCACCTTCCGGGCTCCTTCGCGGGCGGCCAGGCGGGCGCCATCTACACCGAGGACTTCGGCGTCAAGATCGGCTCCTGAAGGGCGGCCACCGGCGAGCAGATATAACCTCCCCTCCCCCCAACCACCACCAAAAGCGAGGGAGCAATGGGAGTACTCGACGGCAAATCTGCGATCGTCACCGGCTCGGCACGCGGGATCGGTCGCGCCACCGCGGAGCTGCTCTCCGAACAGGGCGCCCAGGTCCTGATCAACGACCTCGACGGCGACGTCGCCGAGCAGGCGGCCTCCGAGATCAAGGGCGAGACGGCCGTCTTCGCCGGCGACCTGACCAAGCCGGGGGCCGCCGACGAGCTCGTCCAGAAGGCGATCGACTCCTTCGGGAAGATCGACATCATCGTCAACAACGCCGGCTACACCCTCGACGCCCCCGTCCACAAGATGTCCGACGAGCACTTCCAGGCGATGCTCGACATCCACACCATCGTCCCCTTCCGCGTGATCCGGGCCGCCGCCCCCCACCTGCGCGAGCCCGCCAAGAAGGAGCGCGAGGAAGGCAAGGAGGTGTTCCGCAAGATCGTCAACATCTCCTCCACCTCGGGCACCTTCGGCAACGCCGGCCAGGCCAACTACTCCTCCGGCAAGGCCGGCGTGGTGGGCCTCACCAAAACCATCGCCAAGGAGTGGGGTCAGTTCAAGGTGAACGTCAACGCGGTCGCGTTCGGCTTCATCGACACCCGCCTCACCCAGGCCAAGGTCGACGAGAACACGATGGAGAAAGACGGCGAGACGATCCAGCTCGGGATCCCCGAGCAGATGCGCCAGATGGCCTCGATGATGATCCCCCTGGGACGCCCCGCCACCCCCGACGAGGCGGCCGGAGGGATCTTCTTCCTCTGCTCACCGTGGTCCAACTACGTCCACGGCCAGACCCTCCACGTCACCGGCGGCCTGTTCGGGGGGATGTCGGGCTAGGTCTGCCCGCCGCCCGCTGCCGGGCGAGGCCCGTCCAGCGCGAGCAGGCAACCCGAGAAGTAGGACCCGGCCGGCGAGGCGAGGTAGGCGCACAGGGCCGCGACCGTCTCGCCCGTCGTGTCGGCCCCGGTCGCGATCGTCACGGGCGTGATGCCGTAGCGCGCCCACTCGATCGACATCGTCCGGGCGAGGTTCTCCAGGCCCGCGCGCGTCGCCCGCACGTGGGTTCGCGTGTCCGCGCCGTCGGCGGCCCCGGCGCCGGCGCCTTCCGCGGGCGCGACCAGCACGATCCGCCCCGGCCGCTGCTGCTCGATGAGGGCGCCGGCGACGACCCGCGTGACCTCCCACGTCAGCTGCATCGTGCGCCCGAGCGCGTCCCGGGCTGGCTCCCCCGCGGCGGCGAATACGCCCGCGGCGTCGACCACGAGGAGGTCCGGGAGCCCGTCCTCGCGCAGCTGTTGCGCGAGCGACTCCTCCGCGGCCGGCAGCTCACACTCCGTCAGTCGCGGCGCGAGGTCGCGCGAGCGCTCTCCGGCGCAGCGCCTTTGGCGCAGCGGACGCGAGCGGCGGCGCTCGCGCGGGCCAGCATGATCGAGACGCCCTCGAGCAGGCCCGGGCGCAGCAGCTCCGAGGTCGAGAAGGCGCTCACTCGGCGGAGCAGTGGGTCCGGCTCGGCCGAGCGGGCCCGCAGTTCGAAGTACAGGACGGCGGCGGCGAGCGCCGACAGCGGGGCGCTCAACACGCCCACGACGACCCGGGCGACGATCCCCGCGCCCGTGCCGGCCGAGGCGGCGAGGGCGTCGATGATGTTGCCGGCCGCGCCCACCAGCACGACCATGATGATGATCACGGCGAACACCTGCCAGCCGTTGCCGCGCACGAGCAGGCGGCTGCGCCGCAGGGCCGGGAACACGCCCGGGCTCTCGATCACCACCACCGGCGCGGACACCGACCACAGCGTCAACAGGATCAGGCCCGGGATCACGAGCAGGATGAAGCCGGCGATGATCCCCACCGCGGCCACCACGCCGACCAGGATCAGCTGCCCCAGCACCGGCGAGGCGGCCCGCAGCAGCTGCCCGGCGGTGGCGTCGCGGCGGCCGTCCTGGATGTCGGCCACGAGCTCACCACCATCCCGGTGAACAGCGTCACGGCCACGAGGTCGATCGGCGATCGCGACCACGCCGAGCCCGGGGCTGGTGGCGATCAGGACCCGGGCCACGATGCCGGTGAACACGAACACGGCCGCCGCTGCCGGCATCAGCACGGCGGCCTGCTCGACGTAGATGTCGAACACGCGCCGGATCACGGCGCCGACTGTCCAGGCGAGCTTCGACCACTCCCGCGCCCGCGCTCTGTCAGCGTGCCGAGGTCGGCGCTGTGGTGGGCGGCGTGCCCCCGCCGGCCTGCTCGCGGACGCGCCGCAGGATCCCCTTGCGCCCGTATTGCTCGAGTCCTCCGTAGAGGCGCTTGATCTCGGCCCTGGATCTCGTCGGCCACCACCTGCTGCTGCTCGCGCGTGGATCCCGCCAGCACGTCCCAGCGCAGCGGCTCCCCGAACTGGATGGTCACCTTGGGGAACTGCAGCCGGCGCCAGTTGCGCACCCGCTGGGAGCCGTGGATCGCGATCGGCACCACCGGCGCGCCGCTCTCCAGCGCCAGGCGCCCGATCCCCGGCTTGGCCTGCTCGGCGAGCTTGCCGGTGCGCGAGCGTCCGCCTTCGCAGTACATCGCCACCGTCCCTCCCCGCGCGAGGATCGTCTCGGCGGTGATGAACGTCTCCTCGTCGCGGGCGCCGCGCCGCACGGGGAAGATGCCGCCGTGCTCGAACACCATCTGCAGCGGCATCGTGAACATCTGCGACTTGGCCATGAAGTGGATCTTGCGCCGCAGGTAGCAGCCCATCAGGAAGTGGTCCATGAACGAGAAGTGGTTCGGCGCCAGGATCACCGCACCGCGACCGGGCACGTTCTCCACCGAGATCGCCCGGGCGCGCAGGAACGTGTAGGCGTACAGCGACGTCATCACCCGCACCGCCTCATACACCCAGTTGGGTTCGCTGCGCCGCGTGCGCTCGTGGAAGCGGTCGAAGTACTCCTTCGGCCGCGGGTCGCGGTAGACCTGCTCGCGCATCGGCGCGAGGTCTTTCTGCTCGCTCATCCTGTTCGCAGTACCTCCCTGGGGCGGCAAGGTTACGCGCCCCCGCCGGCGCGGGCCCTGTGGGCACGCACCAGATCGAGCAGCTGGCGGCCACGGTGGGCGAAGCCGGCGGGCGTACGCCCGCTCGCGCGGTGGCGCAGGGGCAGCTCGAGCTCCTTCACGCGCGCGCCCGCGCGCGCGGCGTCGATCGTCATCCCAAGCTCCATCCCGTAGCCGTCGGCAAACGGCAACAGCCGCCCCAACAGCTCCCCGCGCAGCACGCGCTGGCCGCTCGAGCGGCGCCACGAGCTCGAGCCCGCAGCGCGAGCGGATGGACCAGCTCGCAAAGCCCCGTGCGACCCCGAAGCCGCCCCCCTCACGCTCTGCGAAGGCCGCGATCGCCAGCTCCGCCCGCCCGTCGCGGACCACCTCCACCAGCGCCGCCAGCGCTCCGGCGGAGTCGCCCAGATCGCCGTCGCAGAGCAGGAACAACGCCTCGGCGCCGTCGCCGGACTCCGCGCTTCCAGACAGCGCCATCCGCGCGGCGGCGCTCATGGCGGCGCCCTTGCCGGCGTGGCGGGGGCTCGAGACGACGTGTGCCCCGGCCGCCCGCGCGAGCGCGGCGGTGTCGTCGCGGCTGGCGTCGTCGGCCACCCACAGCTCCGCCCGCGGCAGCGCCTGCTGCAGGGAGCGCGAGCGTGGCCCCGATGCGGGCCGCCTCGCTGCGGGCGGCGACGATCACCCGCACGGGAGGCCCGCCGGGGGGCGAGCCGGATTCGGCATCGGACGCGGTGACTATTGTTGCGCCCCTACTGCTGTCTGTTCCCGCGGAGGCGCGATGCCCCAGGTTGAGGCTCATATCACCGGCACGGTATGGAAAATCGAGTGTGCGGTCGGCGACGAGATCGAGGAGGGCGACACGGTCGCGATCCTCGAGTCGATGAAGATGGAGATGCCCGTCGAGGCCGAGGACGCCGGCACGGTCAAGGAAATCTGCTGCGAGGAGGGCCAGGCCGTCAGCGAGGGCGACACGCTCGTCGTGCTCGAGTAGATGGTCGAGTCCACGACCATGCACCGCTGGATGGCACGTCTGGCCTTCGTCGGCCGGTGTCCTCGGCCTTGGCCTTGCCACCAGCAAGGCCTTCGGCCTGCGTCCGTGGCCGACTCGACCATTCGCACCCCCAGCAACCGGCGCAGCGCCGTGGACTCGACCATCTAGCGCTTGTCGAGCGCAGCCACCCCACAGGAGCTAGCCGGCGGAAAGCTGCTGCTGGACGAGCCGGCCACGGGGGTCGTCCGCCTGACGATCTCCAACCCCGCCAAGCGCAACGCGCTCGACCACCCGATCCTCGACGCCATCACCGCCACCCTGGAGCGGCTGGCGGCGCAGCCCCAGGCGACGGGCTGCGTGATCGTCACCGGCGCCCACGGGATGTTCTCCGCGGGCTATGACATCGGCGAGATCCCCGACGAGGAGTTCGAGGAGCGCGCCGAGCGCCTGGTGGCCCAGCCCTTCACCCAGGCGATCGACGCCCTGCAGGCGTTTCCGATGCCCACGCTGGCCGCGCTCTCGGGGCACACGATCGGCGGCGGCCTGGAGCTGGCGCTGGCGTGTGACCTGCGCGTGGCGGGCGCCGGGGTGAAACTGGGGATGCCCCCGGGGAAGCTCGGGCTCGTCTACTCCCACACCGGCCTGCGCCGTTTCATCGACGCGATCGGCGCCCCCCGCACGCGGGAGCTGTTCCTGCTCGGGCGCAACATCGAGGCCGACACCGCGCTCACCTGGGGGCTCGTCAACCGCGTCGCCCCGGAGCCGGAGCTGGAGCAGGTGGTACTCGACCTGGCCGGGGAGATGGCGGGCAACGCGCCGCTCGCCCAGCTCGGCAACAAGCGCGTCATCGGCGAGCTGCTGAACGCCGCCGCCGAGCTCGATCCCGAGCTCGAAGAGGAGCTCATCGAGCTGCGCCGCGCATCGTTCTCCTCGGAGGACATGCGCGAGGGCGTGCGCGCCTTCGGGGAGCGTCGAGCTCCCCGCTGGCAGGGCCGCTAAGGCGTCCGCGCCACCCCATACGGTTGCCGCATGGCGCCGCTGATATCGCGCGAGGAGGCGATGCGCCTCGGCGAGATCGAGGACCACGCCGGGATCGAAGCGATCGTGAAGCGGGCCTGGCAGGCACGCGTGGAGCGGTTCGCGGACTCGACCGACATGTGCTCGCTCGTGAACGCCAAGTCCGGCGGCTGCGCCGAGGACTGCGGCTTCTGCGCGCAGTCGCGCTTCGCCGACGCCGAGACGCCGATGCACGCGATGATGGAGCCCGAGCAGGTGCTCGAACACGCCCGCGCTGCCGAGGCCGCGGGCGCCCACCGCTTCTGCATGGTGACCCAGGGCCAGGGGCTCTCCAAGCGCGACTTCAGCAAGTACCTGGAGGGCGTCCGGCTCGTCTCCGAGCACACCAACCTCAAGCGCTGCGCCTCGGTCGGCCACCTCTCGGCCGACCGCGCCCGCCAGCTGCGCGAGGCCGGCATCCAGCGCGTGCACCACAACGTCGAGACCGCCCGCAGCTACTACGACGAGGTCACCACGACCGTGCGCTACGAGGGACGCATGCGCACCATCGCCGCGGTCCGCGACGCCGGCCTGGAGACCTGCGTGGGCGGCATCCTCAACCTCGGCGAGACCCGCGCCCAGCGTGTCGAGATGGCCTTCGAGCTGGCCGACATCAACCCCACCAGCGTGCCCATCAACATGCTCAACCCGCGCCCCGGCACGAAGTTCGGCGACCGCGACTTCATGGACCCGTGGGAGGCGGTCAAGTGGATCGCGATCTTCCGCCTGATCCTCCCCGACGCGCTCTTCCGCCTCTGCGGGGGTCGCGTGGAGAACCTCGGAGAGCTGCAGGAGCTGGCCGTCGAGGCCGGCCTCAACGGCGTCATGATGGGCAACTTCCTGACGACCCTCGGCAACACCCCGGAGAGCGACCGCGAGATGTTCACCGAGCTCGGCCTGAACGTCGCCCGCCAGCCCGACAACGCCGCCAACCCCCGCCCCGACAACCGCAGCGGGTGGATGTCCGGCGAGACCCCGGACGTGGTGGAGGAGCTGCTGGCCCCAGCGAGCGCCGAGCCGCAGCCCGCCACGCTCTCGGTGCGCCTCTGGGACCCCTCCACGCAGCTGCGCTTCCGGGCCAAGCGCGGAGACGTCCCGCCGCGCCCCGACGGTGCGCCCAACCGCGCCCCGGTGGCCCGCCAGGGAGCAGCTTGAACGACGTCCAGGAGCGCCTGGACGAGCTCGAGCGGCTCGGGCTCTCCCGGCGTCTGCGGCTGATCAGCGGACCACAGGGGCCGACCGTGCTGCTCGAAGGGCGCCCGGTGCTGCTGCTGTGCTCCAACAACTACCTCGGCCTGGCCGACCACCCGCGCGTGCGCCGCGCGGCGGCCGACGCCGCCATGCGCTGGGGCGTCGGCGCCGGAGCCTCACGGCTGGTGTCGGGCACGATGACGATCCACGGGCGCCTGGAGGAGAGCCTGGCGGCCTTCGCCGGCAGCGACGCGTGCGTGCTGTTCGGCTCCGGCTACCTCGCCAACCTCGGCGCCGTCGGTGCCCTCGCCGGCCGCGGCGGGAGGATCTTCTCGGACGAGCTCAACCACGCCTCGATCATCGACGCCTGCCGCCTGGCCCACGCCGACGTCCACGTCTACCGCCACCGCGACCTCGACCACCTCGAACGTCTCCTGCAGCGCCACCCGCCGCGGCGTGACGCCGCCGCCGGGCACCTGATCGTGACCGACTCGCTGTTCTCGATGGACGGGGACGTGGCGCCGCTGGAGGGCATCGTGGAGCTCGCCCGCCGCCACGGCGCGCGCGTGCTCGTGGACGAGGCCCACGCGATCGGCAGCCTCGGGCCCGGCGGGCGGGGAGCGCTCGCGGAGATGGGCCTCGAGGACGAGGTCGACGTGGTGATCGGGACGCTCGGCAAGGCACTCGGCTCCTACGGCGCCTACGCCTGCGCTCCCGGCGACGTCGTGCGCCTGATGATCAACACCGCCCGCTCGCTGATCTTCTCGACCGCACCCGGGCCGCCCGCGCTCGCCGGTGCGCTGGCCGCCCTGGAGCTGCTCGAGCGCGAGCCCCAGCGCGTGCGCCGCCTGCGCGACAACGCCCGCCTGCTGCGCGCGGAGCTCGAGCTGCAGGGCTTCCCGGTGCCGGAGGGGGAGGTGCAGATCATCCCGCTGGTCGTGGGCGAGGAGCGCGACGCGCTCGCGCTCTGTCAGGCCGCGCTCGAGCGCGGCGTGTTCGCCCAGGCCATCAGGCCTCCCACGGTGCCGGCGGGCACCGCGCGGCTGCGCCTGGCGGTGATGGCCACCCACAGCCCCGAGGAGCTCCGCTACGCCGCCCGCGTGCTGGGCGAGTGCGCCCGCGAGCTGGGGCTCGACCCCGCCCGCATGGGGCCGCTGCACGAGGAGCGCATCGCCACGGCCGAGGAGGAGGACCCGTTCGCGCCCGCCACGGCGCGGGCGCCCTTCGACTTCGACCGTATGCGCGCCGCCTAGCCGCCCGGCGTGCGCGGCCTGTTCGTCACCGGCACCGACACGGGTGTCGGCAAGAGCGTGGCCAGCGCCTGCCTGCTGGCCTCGATGCGAGCCGCGGGGGAGCCCGTGCGCGCCTACAAGCCGGTGCTCACCGGCCTGGAGGAGCCCCCCACCGGGCCCTGGCCCGCCGACCACGAGCTGCTGGCCCTGGCAGCCGGGACGCAACCCCAAGAGGTCGCCCCGCTGCGCTTCGGACCGGCCGCGTCCCCCCACCTGGCGGCCGCCCTCGCCGGCGTGCAGCTCGACCCGCGCGGGCTGATCGGCAGGGCCCGCGAGCTCGGCGACGGCCACACGCTCCTGGTCGAGGGCGTCGGTGGCCTGCTGGTGCCGCTGAACGACTCCTTCAGCGTGTGCGACCTCGCCGCGGCCCTGGCCCTGGGGGTGCTCGTGGTCGCGAGGCCCGGCCTCGGCACCATCAACCACACGCTGCTGACGCTCGAAGCCGCCCGCCGGGCCGGGCTCGAGGTCGTGGCGGTGCTGCTCAGCGACTGGCCCGCCGAGCCCTCGCAGCTGGAGCTGTCCAATCGCGAGACGATCGCCGCCCTGGGGGCCGTGGAGGTACACACCCTGGCGCGCCTGGCGGGACCCGATCCGGCTGAGCTGACGGCGGCCGGTGACACGCTGCCGTGGCGCGGCTGGCTGTGAAGGCGTCCAGCCGGCGTCGAGGCGTCCGCGGCGGCGGCCTGGGCGGTCACCCGGCGCGCGCGGCGGCGAGCATCGCGCGGCCGATCTGCTCCAGCTCCTGCTCGCCGGTGATGTACGGCGGCATCGCGTAGATCAGCTCCCGGAACGGCCGCAGCCATACACCCAGCTCCAGCGCGGCCGCCGTGGCAGCGGCCACGTCCACGGGGTGATCCAGCTCGATCACCCCGATCGCCCCCAGCACCCTGACGTCGCTGACACCGTCCAGCTCCCGGGCGGGCGCGAGCTGCGCGCGCAGGGCCCGTTCGATGCCCGCCACCTGCTCGCGCCAGCGACCGTCGCCCAGCAGCTCCAGCGACGCCAGCGCGACCGCGCAGGCGAGCGGGTTGCCCATGAACGTCGGCCCGTGCATGAGGCCCCCACCCTCGCCGCCGGAGACGGCCTGCGCCACCTCCGCGGTGCAGAGCACGGCCGCCAGCGTCATGTAGCCGCCGGTGAGCGCCTTGCCCACGCACATCACGTCGGGTGACACCCCCGCGTGCTCGCTCGCGAACAGCGTGCCGGTGCGCCCGAAGCCGGTGGCGATCTCGTCGAGCACGAGCAGCAGGCCATGCTCGTCACACAGCGCCCGCAGGTGGGCCACGCAGGCGGGCGAATGGAAGCGCATGCCCCCGGCTCCCTGCACCACCGGCTCCACCACGATCCCCGCCAGCTCCCCGGAATGGCGCTCCACGAGCTCGCTCACGCCGGCAGCCCAGTCCTCGTCGAGCCCCGCGTCGAAGCCGTCCGGAGGACGCTCGGCGAACACGTGACGGGCGAGCAGCCCGGTGAACAGCGAGTGCATCCCGCCGACCGGATCGCACAGCGCCATCGCGCCGGCGGTGTCGCCGTGGTAGCCGCCGCGGACGGTCAGCAGCCGCGTCCGCTGCGGCCTTCCGGCGGCGCGCTGGAACTGCAGGCAGAGCTTGATCGCCACCTCCACCGAGACCGAGCCGGAGTCGGCCAGGAACACCCGCTCCAGGCCCGCGGGGGCGAGCTCGCACAGACGCTCGCAGAGACGCACGGCGCCCTCGTGCGTGAGCCCGCCGAACATCACGTGCGCCATGCTCCCCAGCTGGGAGACGACCGCCGCGTCGAGCGCGGGGTGACGGTAGCCGTGGATCGCGCACCACCACGAGGCCATCGCGTCGATCGCCTCGCGGCCGTCGGCCAGCTGCAGGCGCACTCCCTCGGCCCCCACCACCGCAATCGACGGCACCGCCGCGGGCAGCGCGCCGTAGGGGTGCCACACGCGCTCGGCGTCGAGGGCCAGCAGCGCCGGCCAGTCGCCCCCCAGCGCCCCGGGCGCCCGCTCCGGGCTCAGTGGCTCAGTCCTCGTAGAGGACGAATTCGCGCTTGCGCGCTCCGCAGACCGGGCAGAACCAGGTGTCGGGGATCTCCTCGAACGGCGTGCCCGGCGGGATCCCGCCGTCGGGGTCGCCTTCCTCCGGGTCATAGATGAAGCCGCAGGATTCGCAGATCCATCGCTGCAATGTCTCGGTCGTGGTGCTCATACCGCGAGCTCTCCTTGGTGGTACGTGAGCGCCACAGACTAGCGGCCGGTAGCCTCAGCGGATGCGCCCGAGCGACGACGCCGCGAGGCAGTCTTCCGATGTGCCCTCGCCAGGGGGCACGGCCGATGCGTCCTCACCTGCGGGCACGCCCGCCGCGCCCCCCGGGGTGGAGCCGGGTACGACCCTGAACACCGGCGCCCCGGTGCGCCCCCGTCAGGCCGCCAGCGTGATCCTGCTGCGCGGTGGCGGCGAGGAGCTCGAGCTGCTGCTCGTGCGACGCACTCCGAAGGCCAGGTTCATGGGCGGGGTGTGGGTGTTTCCCGGCGGTGCCGTGGACGAGGTCGAGGGATCCGGCGAGGACGCCCACCGCGCGGCCGCCGTGCGCGAGCTGCACGAGGAGGCGAGCATCGAGATCTCCGACCCCTCGGAGCTGATCAGGTTCTCGCGCTGGATCACCCCGGCGGTCGTCACGATCCGCTTCGACACCCACTTCTTCCTGGCCGTGATGCCCGAGGGCCAGGAGCCACGCGTGGACGGCGAGGAGTGCGTGGACGTCGGCTGGTTCACCCCCGCGGGCGCGCTCGAGTCCTCACAGGCGGGCGAGATCGAGCTCGTGTTCCCCACCATCAAGCACCTCGAGCAGCTGCAGGACTTCGCCTCGGTGGAGGAGCTGCTCGACTACGCCCGCGGCCGCGACGTGCTGCCGGTCGAGCCGCGCGTGCTGATGGAGGGCGAGGTCGCGCGGATCGTGTTGCCCGGGGACCCGGACTACTAAGTTACGCACGATGCAGGGACGGATCGCGTTTGTCACCGGAGGGGCGTCGGGGATCGGCAAGGCGCTGTCCGGCGCGCTCGTCGCCCGCGGAGCCAGCGTCGTCGTCGCCGACATCAACGCTTCGCGCGCCGCCGCGGTCGCACACGAGCTCGACGGGCGCGGCCCGGGCTCGGCGACCTCGGTCAGCCTCGACGTGGCCGACGCGAAAGACTTCGAGCGCGCACTCGGCGAGGTTCACGAGCAGCACGGCCGTCTCGACCTGCTGTTCAACAACGCCGGCATCGGGATCGGCGGCCCGGTCGAGGAACTGGAGCTCGCCCACTGGGAGCGCACGCTCGACGTCAACCTGCGCGGCGTGGTGCACGGCGTCGTCGCCGCTTACCCCTTGATGGTCAAACAGCGCTTCGGGCACATCGTCAACACCGCCTCGCTCGCGGGTCTCGTGCCGTTTCCGTTCGGCGTCCCATACGGGATGACCAAGCACGCCGTCGTGGGTCTCAGCGTGAGCCTGCGCAGCGAGGCGCGCGCGCACGGCGTCCGTGTCAGCGCCGTCTGTCCGGGCGTGATCGATACGCCGATTCTCGATTCCGAAGGCCCGTCCGACCTGCCGCGAACCAAGCTCGCCGGCCGCGGCCGCGAGATGTTCCTACGCGCGAACCGCGGACCCGCCTACCCGCCCGAGCGCTTGGCCGAGGACGTGCTCCGCGGCGTCGACCGGAATCAGGCGATCATCGTCGCACCGGGGCGCGCACGGGGGATATGGCTCGCCAACCGGATCTCCCCGCGGCTGGTCGACCGCATCTTGACGCGCGACCTCACGTGGGTACGCGGGCTGCTGACGGCGCCCGAGGCGTGACAGGCGAGCCTTGACCTCCGCGACAACGGGCCCCCGCCGGTTCGTCGGCAGGCCGTCGTTCCCGCCCGAACTCTGCGGTCAGTTCTGCTCGCAGGCCCTCCTCATCGCAAAGTTCTCCATCACAAACGAAGAACCGGTGGAGGCGAACCCCGCGGTCTAATGGCGCCGGCGCCGGCGCTCGGGGCGCGGACTACTGGGCCTCGGCGGCGCGAGGCCGCGAGCTCACCGGCGCCGGCCCGGCCCGCCCTCGCTGGGCAGCACAGCGTGCGCAACCAGGTCGGCGGGAGCGCCCTTCGCGCCCAGGCGCCGCTCCTGCGTGCTGACGACGTCATCCCCGAGCGCGTGCAGCGTGCGATCGGACACCAGCACCTCGCCGGGCTGCGCGGCTTCCGCCAGGCGTGCCGCGATGTTGACGTCGACCCCGAAATAGTCGCCCCCGATCTTGCGCGGACGGCCCAGGTGGATGCCGGTTCTCAGACAGGGGACGTAGTTCTCGACCTCGAGCGAGGACACGCGCTGTTGCGCCTCGAAGGCCGCGGCCGACGCGCTCCCCGCGTCCCAGAAGGCAGCCATCAGCCCATCGCCCAGCCGCTTTACGACCTCGCCTCTGCGTGCCAGGATCGGCGGCTCGATCGCGTCGCCGACATCGCGAAGAAGTTGGATCGCTGCGCCGTCTCCCGCCTGCAACGCCCAGCTGGAGAAACCGGCGAGGTCGGTGAAGACGATCGCCACGTCCACCTCGCCCCGGCCGCGACCGCGGTGCTCTGAGAAGTTCTGCCACGCCAGCAGCGCGGTCAGCCCCACCTCTCCCACCAGGCCGGGGGCATCGCCCCTCAGCGCGGCCAGCTCTCTGGCGGCGAGGTCGGCTGGGCGTCCGCGCGCCGTCGAGAGGCGGTCGAGGTGGCCGTCGTCGCCCGCCAGGCGCTCGCGCATCCCTTTCGCGGCCGCGACGATCGCCGGCTCGCGATTGAGCCGGCGAGCAGAGGAGAGGAGCCGCGAAACACCGAAGCGTCGCTCGTTCATGGCCACGCAATCTGACAGCAGACGGACCGCTTGGGGTCGGAGGGCGCCACGGCCGGCGCTAGCGCTGCGCCCCTTCGATCACGTGCATGACGGCGTTGATGAGGGCGAGATGGGTGAAGGCCTGGGGGTAGTTGCCGAGGTGGCGGCCCGAGGAGGCCTCCAGCTCCTCGGCGTACAGACCGAGCGGCGAGCCGTAGGCGAGCAGGCGCTCACAGAGGTGTTGAGCCTCGCGGTGCTCGCCGATCTCGCAGAGCGCGGAGACCATCCAGAAGGAGCAGATCAGAAACGTGCCCTCGCTGCCGTGTAGGCCGTCGTCGGTTTCATCCGGGCGGTAGCGGAGCACGAGCCCTCCCTCGCTCAGCTCGTCTTGGATCGCCTTCACGGTGGCGCCGACGCGCTCGTCCTCGGGCGGCAGGAAGCGCACCAGCGGCACCAGCAGCGTGGAGGCATCCAGTGCGTCGGTGTCGTAGTGCTGGCGAAAGACCCCGCGCTCGCTGACCCCCCGCTCGAGCAGCTCGCTGCGTATCTCGTCCGCCTCGGCCTGCCAGCTCTCGGCCTCATCGGCCTGGCCCCGCCGTTCTGCCAGCCGCGCGCCGCGGTCCATCGCCACCCAGCACATCAGCTTCGAGGACACGTAGTGGCGGGGCTTGCCGCGGGCCTCCCAGATGCCCTGGTCCGGCTCGCGCCAGGCCGCCGAGGCACAGCGGACCTGGTCGACGAGCACGGGCCACAGCCGCTCCGGGATGTGGTCGCGCTCCTTGGCGTGCACGTAGACCGAGTCGAGCACGGCACCGAAGACGTCGTTCTGGCGCTGGTTGAAGGCGCCGTTGCCGATCCGCACCGGGCGCGCCCCCTCGTAGCCGCCGAGGTGGTCGAGCGTCGACTCCGTCAGATCGACGCGGCCGTCGATCCCGTACATGATCTGCAGCGCTCCGTCCGCTCCCCGGGTCATGTCGGCGACGTACTGGATGAAGTCGTCGGCCTCCCAGTCGAGCCCCAGCGCGTGCAGCGCCCACAGCGTGAAGGTGGCATCACGCATCCAGCAGTAGCGATAGTCCCAGTTGCGTTCCCCGCCGGGCGTCTCCGGCAGCGAGGTGGTGGCCGCGGCCAGGAGCGCGCCGGTGGGCATGAACGTCAGCCCCTTCAGCGCCAGCGCCGAGCGCTCGAGATGGATCCGCCAGGGGTGATCGGGATAGGTGCCTTCCGCCAGCCAGCCGCGCCAGAACTGGGCCGTGGCCTCGAGCCGCTGCTCGGCCTGCTCGATCGTGTAGGGGCCGCCCCGGGCCTCCGTCCACGACAACGCGCAGTAGCGCTTCTCCCCCTTGGTCAGCGTGTGGCGCCCGTGCGCGCGGTTGCCCTCGATCCCCATGCGGATGTCGCTGAACAGCCGCACGGTCGTCTCGCTGTCACCTTCGCTTCGCCTTCGCCCGCGTCCAGGATGCTGAGACCGGCCGGGCCGCCCGCGACCGCCTCCCAGGTGGCGGCGCAGGCGCCGTACGCGAGCATCGGTTCGCACACGATCTCGACCTGGACCTGGCCCTGCAGGCACTCGATCATGCGCACCAGCAGGTGATCGGCGTCGTAGTCGGTGGGCGGGCGCGTGTGGCTCGAGCCGTGCTTGTTGTCGTGCCAGGCGCCGATCGTCAGCGCGTCCACCACGCGCACCCATCCCTGCGGCGTCATCCAGGTCGTCTCGATCATGTTCGTGCCCGGCAGGTAGCGGCGGCCGGCGGGCACGTAGACGCCGTAGGGGCCGACCCTCCAGCTGCCCGCGCCGCGGTCGAGCAGGGCGGCGAACACCGAGGGCGAGTCGAAGTGGGGCAGGCACAGCCACTCGATCGAGCCTTCGGAGGTGACCAGCGCGCACGTGTGGCAGTCCGACAGGAAGCCGAGGTCGGCGATCGGCGGGAACGGCGAGTCGAAGGCGGCCCTCGTGGGACGGAGCTCCGACGGCGCTGTCGCCGGGGCGCCGCGACGGGTCCGCGGCCGCCGCGCCGGACCGCGGGCGCTCACCAGGCCACCGAGCCCAGGCGCAGCTGCTCCAGGTCCGGTCGCTCCACCCCGGACGGCAACCGGCCTTCTTCCTCGAGCTTGTCGAGGTGCGCCGCGAGCGTCACGGCGGCGGCCACGCGCAGCATCTCCGGCACATCCGGCCAGGCCGCGTCCAGCAGCTCCCCGCTGCCGCGCAGCCCCGCGTCGAGCGCCTGCACCAGCGCCCGCTCGCGCTCGAGACGGTGCTCGACGTATTCGCGCAGCTTGCCGTGGCCGTCGGGCACGACGGGGCCGTGCCCTGGGCAGATGATGGTGAAGTCCGAGCGCGCCGCGAGCCCTTCCAGCGCCGCCAGGTAGGCCGCCAGCGAGCCCTCGTAGGGGGTGATGAAGACGCTCCCGTGGCCGAGCACGGCATCGCCGCTGAAGCACGCGCCGTCCGCCACCAGGGCGAAGTGGTCGGGGGCGTGACCCGGTGTGCGGACGGCCTCGAAGGGCCCGAACCGCTCGCCCTCCCGCAGCGTCAAGCCGCCATCGCCGCCGCCGCTCGCCAGTGACGCCCCGTAGCGGGCGGCGAGCGAGGCCGCGGCCTCGCTGTGGTCGGCGTGGCCGTGCGTCAGCACCACCCCCCCGAGGCCACCGCGCTCATCGATCGCCGCGTGCAGGCGCTCGAGGTGCTCCGCGTTCGCGGGGCCGGGATCGACCACCCACGCCGGGGAGCGATCCACGACCCAGGAGTTGGTGCCTTCGAGGGTGAGCGGCCCCGGGTTGGGAGCGAGCACCCGGGCGATCTGGCGCTCGGCGAGGAGCTCCTCCTCGGAGTCGCTCACGCGAGGCTTGCCATCACATGCTTGACGACGGTGTAGTCCTCCAGCGAGTACACGCTCAGATCCTTGCCGTAGCCGGACTCCTTGAAGCCTCCGTGGGGCATCTCCGACACGAGCGGGATGTGGTCGTTGATCCACACGCAGCCGAAGCGCAGGGCCTTGGAGACCCGCAGGGCGCGACCCACGTCGCGGGTCCAGACCGAGGACGCGAGCCCGTAGCGGGTGGCGTTCGCCCACGCGACCGCCTCCTGCTCGTCGCTGAAGCGCTGCACCGTGATCACCGGTCCGAAGATCTCACGCTGGATCATCTCGTCGTCCTGGCGCAGACCGGCCACGACCGTGGGTTCCAGGAAGAAGCCGGGACGCTCGGGCTCGCCGCCGCCGGTGACGACCTCAGCGTGATCCGGGCGGCGCTCCAGGAAGCCCTCCACGCGCTCGCGCTGGCGCTGGGAGTTGACCGGGCCGAGCGTCGTCTGCGCCGACAGGGTGTCGCCGATCACGAGCCCGCGCGCCTGCTCGGCGAGCCCCGAGACGACGTCGTCGTAGACGCCCTCGGAGGCCAGCACCCGGGTCGCCGCGGTGCAGTCCTGGCCGGCGTTGTAGTAGCCCGTGCCGGCGATCGTCTCCAGCGCGCTCTCCATGCTGACGTCGTCGAACACGACCACCGGCGCCTTGCCGCCGAGCTCGAGGTGCACGCGCTTGAGCGTGTCCGCCGCCGTGCGGGCCACATGCTTGCCGGTGTCCACCGACCCCGTCAGCGAGACCATGTCCACGTCGGGGTGCTCCAGCAGCGCCTGCCCGGTCGGGCGCCCGGGGCCCGTGAGCACGTTCAGCACGCCCTTGGGGAGGATGTCCGCCGCCAGCTCGGCCAGGCGCACGGTCGTGATCGGGGTCGTCTCGGCCGGCTTCAGCACGATCGTGTTGCCGGCCGCGAGCGCCGGGCCGATCTTCCAGATGGCCATCATCAAGGGGTAGTTCCAGGGCGTGATCTGACCGACCACGCCGACCGCTTCGCGGCGCGTGAAGGACGTGTAGCCCTCCATGTACTCGCCGGCCGCGCGACCCTCCAGGCAGCGCGCGGCGCCGGCGAAGAAGCGCAGGTTGTCCGACATCACCGGCAGCTCGTCGCCCTTGACCGCCTCGATCGGCTTGCCGGCGTTGAGCGCCTCCAGGCGGGCGATCTCATCGGCGTTCTCGTCGATCGCGTCGGCCAGCGCGAGCAGCGCCTCGGCGCGCTGGGCCGGGGTCGTCTGTGACCACTGCTCGAACGCGCGCCGCGCCGCCCCGACCGCGCGGTCGACGTCCTCGGCGCTCGACACCGGAGCCTGCGCCAGCTCCTCGCCGGTGGCTGGGTTGAGCACGGGTTCGGTGTCCCCCTCGGCGGGCAGGCGCTCGCCGTCGACGAAGTTGCTGAGGGTCTGTGCGGTGCTCGCCATTGTCTTTGCCTCTCGGTGTCGGGGTGTTCGGGTGGGCCGGCTAGGCCTCCGCGCCGCTGAGCTGTAGCGCCTCGGCGACGGCCGGGTGGATGATCTCGCCCGCGCGGACATTCAAGCCCATGCGCAGGCCCGGGCTCTGCTCGAGAGCGGCGTCGATCCCGTGCTCCGCCAGCTCGATCACGTAGGGAAGGGTCGCGTTGGTGAGCGCGTGGGTCGAGGTGATCGGGACCGCCCCGGGCATGTTCGTGACGCAGTAGTGGGTGACCCCGTCGACCTCGTAGGTGGGGTCGGAATGGGTCGTCGGGCGCGAGGTCTCAAAGCAGCCCCCCTGGTCGATCGAGACGTCGACCAGCACCGCGTGGCGCTTCATCAGCGCCAGCTGCGCGCGGCTGATCACGTGCGGCGCGCGGGCGCCCTGCACGAGCACGGCTCCGATCACGAGGTCGGCCGACGGCAGCATCTCTTCGATCGCGAGCGCGGAGGAGTACACGGTCGAGGCGCGCCCGGAGAAGGCCACGTCGAGTTCGCGCAGCCGCGGGATCGAGCGGTCGAACACGAACACGTCGGCTTCCATCCCGATCGCGATGAAGGCCGCGTTCATGCCCACCACGCCGCCTCCGATCACGAGCACGGTCGCGGCCGCCACGCCGGGGACGCCGCCGAGCAGGATCCCGCGCCCGCCGAGGGGACGCTCGAGCATGAAGGCGCCCGCCTGCGTGGCGATCTTGCCGGCCACCTCGCTCATCGGCGCCAGCAGCGGCAGATGCCCATCCGCGTCGGTGACGGTCTCGTACGCGATGCAGGTCGCGCCCGAGCGCATCAGACCGCGGGCCAGGTCGGGCTCGGCAGCCAGGTGCAGGTAGGTGAACAGCGTCTGCTCGGAGCGCAGCATCTCGACCTCGACCGGCTGCGGCTCCTTGACCTTCAGCACCATCTCGGCCTCGGCGAACACGCTGGCGGCGTCGGGGAGCACGCGCGCGCCCTGGGCGACGAACTGCTCGTCCTCCATCGCGCTGCCGTCCCCCGCCCCGGCCTGCACCAGCACCTCGTGCCCGCGGGAGGCGAGCTCGCGCACGCCCGCGGGCGTGATCGCCACGCGGTACTCGTCGGTCTTGATCTCGGTGGGGACGCCGATCCTCACCGCGCCAGCTCCCTGCCCCGCAGCGCCAGCCAGAACTCGATCCGGTCGCGCGCGCTCGACAGGTCGCGGCCGGTCAGCTGCTCGATCCTGCGAATCCGGTAGCGCAGCGTGTGGCGGTGGCAGTAGAGGGCGCCGGCGGCCTTCTCCCAGTGGCCGTTGTGCTCGATGAAGAGGTCCAGCGAGCGCGCCAGTTCTTCGCCGTAGTCGCCCTCGCCGTCTTCGAGTGGACCGAGCACGCTTCGACAGTATGAGCTGAGCGCCTCGTCGTCCTGCAGCGACAGCAGCAGCCGAAAGGCGCCGAGGTCCTCGTAGCCGGCGACCTCGGGTCCGTCGCCGTTGTGCAGGCGCACCGCCTCCAGCGCGCAGCGGGCCTCGTGGAAGCTCATGCGCAGGCTCTGCGTCGGCCCGATCCGGCTGGCGGCCGCGCCGACCTCGCCGAAGCGCGTCACGAGCTCCTTGCGGATCGTGCGCGCGAGCTCCACCGGCGAGAACCCGTCCTTGCCGCCGGGATCGGATGCGTCGACGACCGCGCACACCAGGCCGGCGCGGATCGCCACCAGGCTGGGGACCCGCTCCCGCTCGAGGACCCGTTCGACGCTCGCCGCCGCCAGCGCGGGGTCCGAGGGGCGGAAGGCGAGCACGGCCACGTGCGTGCCGATGCCGAAGGGCCGCAGTCGTGCCTGCACGTCCTCCGGGTAGAGGTGCCCGGTGAGGGTCTCCGCCAGCACGTCGCCGGCCACGTTTCGCTGCAGCAGCTCGTAGCGTTCCTCCAGCAGGCGCGCGAAGGCGCGCTCGGTGATGGCGATGAAGGGCAGCTCGTAGGGGACCTCGAAGAGCGGGAACTCGTGCGCCCGGGCCGCCTTCACGAGCGCGGCCGGGATGCGCCGGTGGGTGAAGCCGGTGCCGAAGCCGAGCCCGACGATCTGCTTCTCGACGAGGCGCTCGATCAGCTTGCGCTGGCTGGCGGCGTCGGTGAGCGCCAGGCCCGTGCTGAGCAGCAGCTCGCCCCCTTTCAGCCACGGCGTCGGGTCGGCGAGCTCGGTCGCGTGGACCCAGCGCACATGCGCGTCACCGTGCTGTTGACCGCAGACGAGCTCCAGGCCGAGCTCGCCGATCAGGCCTTCGACGGTGAGCTCCACCGTTCCACCATTTCGGAGGCCTCGGTCAGCACAGGTCTGAGCACGGCCTCGATCTCGGCGAACTGCTCGGGCCCGGCGATCAGCGGCGGGGACAGCTGCACGATCGGGTCGCCGCGGTCGTCGGTGCGGCAGATCAGCCCGCGCTCGTAGAGCTGGCCGGAGAGGAACCCCCGCAGCAGATGCTCGGCCTCAGCGTGGGTGAAGGTCTCCTTGGTGTCCTTGTCCTTGACCAGCTCGATCGCCTGGAAGTAGCCCGCGCCGCGGACATCGCCCACGATCGGCAGGTCGCCCAGCGACTCGAGCATCGCGCGCAGCGCCCCCTCGTTGGCGCGCACGTGCTCACACAGCCCCTCGCGCTCGATGATCTGCAGGTTGGCCAGCCCCACCGCGCAGGCGACCGGGTGTCCGCCGAAGGTGAAGCCGTGGCCGAAGGTTGCCGTGCCATGCAGGAACGGCTCGGCGATGTGGTCGCCGGCGATCACCGCGCCGAGCGCGGCGTAGGCGGAGCTGATGCCCTTGGCGGTGGTGATCATGTCGGGCTGGTAGCCGAAGCGTTCGCAGCCGAACCAGTGCCCCAGCCGTCCCCACGAGCAGATCACCTCGTCTGAGATCAGCAACACGCCGTGGCGGTCGCAGATCTCGCGCACGCGCTGGAAGTAGCCGTCCTGCGGCACGAAGCATCCGCCCCCGTTCTGGACCGGCTCGAGGATCACGGCGGCGACCGTCTCGGGGCCCTCGAACAGGATCGCCTCCTCGATCGCGTCGGCCGCCCACAGCGGGTCGCGTCCCTCCGGCCAGCGGTAGGAGTTGGTGTTCGGCACGTGGTGGCCGCCCGGGGTGAGCGGCTCGAACGGCGTCCGCAGGGGTTGCAGGCCGGTCGCCGTCAGGGCCCCCATCGAGGTGCCGTGGTAGGCCAGGTTGCGCGAGATCAGCTTGTGGCGGTTGTGCTCCCCGCGGGCGTGGAAGTAGGCCTTGGCGAGCTTCCACGCCGTCTCCACGGCCTCCGAGCCCCCGGAGGTGAAGAACACGCGGTTGAGGTTGCCCGGCGCGAGGCTCGCCACGCGCGTGGCCAGTTCGATCGAGGGCGGGTGGGCGTAGCTCCAGTTGGTGAAGAAGGGCAGCTGCGCCATCTGCTCGGCGGCCGCCTGCACGAGCTCCTGGCGGCCGTAGCCGACGTTGACGCAGTACAGCGCCGAGAGCGCGTCGAGGTAGCGCTTGCCGTGCTCGTCGTAGACGTAACAGCCCTCCCCGCGCGCGATCACGGGGATCGCGTGCTGCTCGTCGTAGGAGCCCATGCGCGCGAAGTGCATCCACAGGTGGCGCCGCGCGTTGCGCTGCAGGCGGTCCGGGTCGCCGTCGCTCGCCAGGCCGCTCTGGCCGGGCGCGCCGGGCGCCGCCGTGGAGCTCTGGTGCGTGTCTGCGATGGCTCACGGGGTTCACGGTCGTTGGGCTTTCCATCTCGTCTCTCCCTCCCGCGGACTCAAACGGTCTCGCTAGACACCTTGAACAACGATATCCCCCTTCTCAGGTCCGGACAATGACGTCCTCGGTCAAGACCCCGTGGTCGGCTTGTACAGGATGGACAGCGAGGGCGCGTTGTTTTGGGGATTGCGCCACTTGTACAGGCGCCGGGCCGACTCGTAGCCTTTATGGCAAATGCCACGCCGCCTCGGGGCGGCCGGGAGAGGAGTGTCCGATGGCTGTCGAGAGCGCCGCCGTATACGGAGCACCCGCCACGGGGAAGGTCGAGAACAAGGGTCTCAAGACCAACGCCATCGGCTACGTCTCGAACATCGTCATCGGCGTGGCCTCGACGGCGCCGGCCTACTCGCTCGCGGCCACGCTCGGCTTCATCGTGGCCGACAAGGGCGTCGGGATCCACGCGCCCGCGCGTGCTGCTGGCGTCGTTCGTGCCGATGCTGCTGATCTCGCTCGGCTACCGCTACCTGAACAAGGCGGACCCCGACTCGGGCACCACGTTCGCGTGGACGACGCGCGCCTTCGGGCCGACGTTCGGGTGGCTCAACGGCTGGGCGATCTTCCTCGCCGACATGCTCGTGATGGCCTCGCTCGGCTACATCGCGGCGACCTACACCTACCTGCTGTTCGAATGGCACTACGGCGAAACCCACGTCTGGGTGGCGCTCGTCGGCTGCGTCCTGTGGATCTGGCTGATGACGTGGATCTGCCACCGCGGCATCGAGTTGTCGGCACGCATCCAGCAGGTGCTGCTCGGCTTCGAGTTCGTGATGCTCGATGATCTTCGCGATCGTCGCGCTGGTCGACGTGTATTCGGGCAACGCGGCCGCACACTCGATCAAGCCGCAGGCCGACTGGTTCAACCCCTTCGCGATGAACTTCAGCGACCTCGTCGTGGCGATGCTCCTGGGGGTCTTCATCTACTGGGGATGGGATTCGGGCGTGGCTGTCAACGAGGAGTCCGAGGACGCCAACGAGGGGCCCGGCCGCGCGGCGGTCGTCTCGACCTTCATGCTCGTGTTGATCTACCTGCTCGTTTCGGCGGGCGCACAGTCCTACCACGGCACCGCCTTCATCTCCAACGAAGAAAACGCCAGCGACGTGCTGCACGCGCTGGGCCAAGGCGTGCTCGGCTCGGTGGGCGTGAGGTTCCTGATCATCGCGGTGCTCACCTCGGCGGCCGCCTCGACGCAGACGACGATCCTGCCGACCGCGCGCACGACGCTGTCGATGGCCAAGTGGGGCGCGATCCCCTCGCTGATCGGCAAAGTGCACCCGCGCTTCCTCACCCCGACCGTGTCGACCTGGGGGTTCGGCATCCTGGCGGTCGCGACCGCGGTGCCGTTGATCCTGATCTCCGAAACCGTCCTCGAACTCTCTGTCGTCGCGCTCGGGATCCCGGTCTGCTTCTACTACGGCTCCACCGGCTTCGCGTCGGCCTGGTACTACCGGCACGAAATATTCGACAGCGCCCGCAAGTTCATCCTCGTCGGCCTGCTGCCCTTCCTCGGGGGCGTGATCATGTTCGGGATCGGCATCAAGGCGATCACCTACTACGGTCACGCCGAAAACTCGGAAGGAAAAATCTACCTCGGCCTCACGCTGCCGCTGTGGTTCGGCGGCATCGGCATGGTCATCGGCCTCGTGCTGGCAATCGTGTCGCGCCGCTTCTACGGCCCGTTCTTCTCACGCAAGACCGAAACGGCGCCCGCCGGCCTGCTGGACGCCGAGGTCGAGCGTGCGCCGATCCACCTGATGGGCCCCGAACACGTCACCCACGGCGCGCACCTGCTGACGCCCGAGGCCGGCGAGGAGCCACCGCCCGGTGGAGTGCCGGGCGAGCCGACCGACAAGCCGCCCTCGACCGGCCTGTAGCGGCCGGCGCGCTACCCGCGGCCCGGGCGCGGCGGGACGTCTTCCGCGGGCCTCGGGCCGCGGGTCCTCCCCGCGGCGGGCGGGCCGCTCAGTCGGACGGGTCGAGCTCCATCACGCCGTGGGGTGAGCCGTATCTCGGCCAGGAGCTCCAGGAACGGCGTCGCCGGGAAGGCCTCGGGGCCGAGCACGCCCGTGCCCTTCCACTCGCCGCGGTCCAGCAGCTCGAGCGCGACCACAGGGTTGATCGCGGTCTGCCATACGACCGCCTGGCTGCCGTACTCGCGCATCGTGTACTCGTTGTCGACCAGGTGGTAGAGGTAGGTCGAGCGGGGCTTGCCGTCGCGGCCCGTCCCCCGCACCCACGTGCCGGCGCAGGTGCGCCCGCTCATGCGGTCCCCGAGCGTGGCGGGGTCGGGTAGCACGGCGGCCACCACGTCGCGCGGGGAGACCTCGACGTCCCGCACCCGCACGGGCTCGGTCGAGTCCAGGCCCAGCATGTGCAGCGTGCGCAGCACCTCGATGAACTCGTTGCCGAGGCCGTACTTGAAGGTGACCCGCTCGCACTCGACCCAGCGCGGGATCAGCACGACCTCCTCGTGCTCGACGTTCACACATTCGACCGGCCCGATGCCCTCGGGGAACTCGAACACCTCGGGCTCCGAGAACGGCGGCGGTGGTGTAGAAGCCGCGCTCGCGCTCCCAGATCAGCGGCGGATTCAGGCACTCCTCGATCGTGGTCCAGATCGAGAAGGTGGGGGCGAAGTCGTAGCCCTCCACGCGCAGGTCGGCGCCGTCGCGGACTCCCACCTCGCCGATGCTCGTCGAACAGGTCGTCGGCGGCGTGACGGGCGAACAGGTCCGACAGGCCGGGCTCGACACCTATCCCCACCAGCGCCAGCAGGCCCGCCTGCTGCCAGCGCTCGTGCTGGGCCAGCTGCATCTCGCCGAGCATCTCCCCCGGCAGCTCGTACGGGCTGTCGGGGTGCCTGTGCGAGAGCGTCATCGCCATGTCGAGGTAGGTGACGCGAGACTCGAAGGCGGCTTCGAAGATCTGCTCGTTGAAGCGGGGGTCGGTCGCGTTGAGCACGGCGTCGGGCGCCACGCGGGCGATCAGGGCGGCCACGTCGGCCCGGTCGGAGGCGTCCACCTGCTCGGCGCCGAAGCGGTCGGGCTCGCCGAGGCGCTCGGCGGCCGCCCGCGCCCGCTCGAGCGAGATGTCGGCCATCACGACCTGCGAGAACACGGGCCGGCGCTGGGCGATCGCGGCGAAGGCCGCACCGACCCCGCCGGCACCCACCACCAGGACCTTCACCGGCCGGCCTCTCCAGACAGGTGCTTCACGGTCGCTGGAGTCTTGCGTATGCTGCGGCGATCCGCGCGGCTGAAGACAAGCCCACGTTCAGCGCCGGCGTGCCCAGCCCCCCCAGTAGCCCCCCGCCTAGCACCGGAACCCCGGCTCTGCCGTCCGATCAAGGCAACGGCACGCTGCCTGAGCAGGCCCCTGCCCGCAGCCGGGCGCGGGGACCGCGCTGGGCTCCGTCGCCCGAGCTCCCCCTCCGCGAGCTGCTGCTGGCCGCGCTGGCCGCGGTCGCGGTCGCGGTGCTAGTCACCTGGCCGCTGATCCTGCACCTGCCCAGCCGCATCGCCCCCGACCTCGGCGACCCCGTCCGCACCGCCTGGCAGGTCGCCTGGGTCGGCCACGCGCTGGTCCACGACCCCCTGCACCTGTGGAACGCCAACGCCTTCTACCCGCACCCCCTGAGCCTGGCCTTCTCCGATTCGCTGCTCGGCTACGGGCCGGTCTCATGGATCGGCACGGGAACCGTGGCCGCGCTCGTCCGTTACAACCTGCTGTTCCTGTTCGCGTGGTCGCTGTGCTTCTTCGGCGCCTACCTGCTGGCCCGCGAGCTCGGCCTGCGCCGCATCGCCGCCGCCGCCGCCGGATTGGCGTTCGCCTACGCCCCCTACCGCGTGACCGAGGCCGGGCACCTGCACGTGATCTCCTCCGGCGGCATCCCGCTGGCGCTGTTCCTGTTGCTGCGCGGCTACCGGCGCGAGTCCCGCGTGCTGGTCGGCGCCGGCTGGCTCGTCTCGGCCTGGCAGGTGAGCCTCGGCTTCACGCTCGGGCTGCAGTACTGCTACCTGGTCGCCGTGCTGGCGCTGATCGTGGTCGTGATGTGGGCGCGCCGGCGCCGCCGCGAGCGGGCCCGCAGCGCACGCCGCGGCGAGGCGGCGGCGGATGCGCCGTTGATCCCCCGCCGCCTGCTGGCCGTGACGCTGGTCGGGATGGCGCTGCTCGCCGTGGTGGCCGTGTACCAGGCCCGCCCCTACCTGCAGGTCTCGCACAAATACCCGACCGCCACGCGCACGATCAAGGAAGTCAAGAACTACTCCTCGAGCTTCCCGGCGCTGTTGTCGGCCCCCTCGCCGAACAGGGTCTGGGGCGGCGCGACCGCCGGCATGCGTGCCCACGTGCACTCCAAGAACGAGGACGTGTTCTTCCCCGGCGGGCTGATCCTGGCGCTGGCGATAGTCGGCCTGTTCTGCAGCACCTACACGCCCCGCCTGCGGCTGGGGCTGGGGCTGGGGGTGGCGGTGACCTCGATCTTGGCCCTCGGCCTGGGCCTCAACCACGCCGGCTACCCCTACCGGCTGCTGTACGACTGGGCCCCGGGGTGGAACGGGGTGCGGGTGCCCGGGCGCGTCTTCACGACCGCGACGCTGTTCTACGCACTGCTGGCCGGAGCCGGGGCGCAGCTGGTACTCGACAGGCTCGGCGCCTGGTGGGGCCGGCGCCATGCGGGCCGCATGGGCGCGATCGCCGCCGCGCCCGCCGCGGTCGGAGTGCTGCTGCTGATCGGCATCGTCGGTGAAGGAGCCGGGCACATGGCCCACCCGGTCGTGCCCCAGCCGGCCGCCGCCGAGACCCAGCTTCGCGGCCCGGTCATGGACCTCCCCACCAACGGCGTCCTGGACCGCCTGTGGCAGTACTACTCCACCGACGGCTTCCCCAAGATCCCGATCGGCAACAGCACCTTCGACATCCCCGCCGTGGACGACCTGCGGGGCGGCATGCTCGGCTTCCCCGACAAAGCCAGCGTCGAAAAGCTGCGCTACTACGGGATCAAGACCGCTGTCCTGCACACGGCGATCCCCAAGGGCCTGCCGCCCGAGCACGGCAGCGAGATCCCCGAGCCGCCCGACCCGGTGGCGGCCGCCGCCAAGCCGGTAGCGGGCCTCGGCATCACCCGCCGGCAGTACGGCACGGTCGTCATCTACGAGATCGGCCCCGGGCCCAAGGCCCTGCATGGACACGACTGAGCAACCGGGGGCGCCCGCCCCCGGCGGCGAGGACGAGGGCGACGGGCAGGCCGGCGCGCCACCCGGCGAGGGCATTCGCCATCCGGCGAGGCCACGACGCAGGACCGATCCGGGCGCGGCTGCGCGGCCAGGGAGCAGGCGAGGCGGCGCAGGTGGCGCTTGGGGATCGCGGCGATCGTGTGCGTCGGGGTCGCCTTCGCGACCGTGATCCAGAGCTTCTCCTGGAACCAGACCTCCCACTACGACCTGATCCGCGCGCTGAACCAGGAAAGCACGACCATCACGCCGTACCAGTCCAACACCGGCGACAAGGTCGAATACCCCAAGCACAGCGGCCACTTCTACTCCGCCCGCGCCCCGGGGCTGGCGCTGTTCGCGCTGCCCTTCTACGACGCGCTGAACCTGGTCCACGCCGAACGCTGGACGCGCGCCCACGTCGCCCCGCCCAATCACCCCGGCGACGAGATGATCTACCTGATCGGCCTGTGGGCCAACGTGCTCCCGGGCCTGCTGCTGATGCTGCTGGTGTTCACGGTGGCGAACCGCTTCGAGCCCGGCTACGGCGCGGCCACGGCCGTGATCGTCGGGCTGGGGACGCTCGTGCTGCCGCTGTCGACGCTGCTGTTCAGCCACGTGTTCACGGCCTTCCTCGGCTTCGGCGCCTTCTGGCTGATGCTGCGCGAGCGCGACGGCCCGCCGAGCCTGCTGCTGCTGTGGCTCGCGGGCCTGGCGATGGGCTATGCCGTCGCGTCGGAGTACCCGCTGTTCCTGGTGGCGCTCGTGCTCGGCCTGTTCCTGCTCAGCCGCCGCGACAGCTTCTCGGTGCGGGGCGTCGCCACGCGCTCGGGGGCCTACATCCTCGGCGGCGTGATCGGGATCATCCCGCTGCTGCTCTACAACCACTACGCGTTCCATTCCTGGACGCACCTCGCCTACGCGAACGTCGAAAAACAGCAGGAGGGCTTTTTCGGGATCAGCGCTCCGAGCCTGAGGGTCGCCTCCACGCTGCTGTTCGACTCCCGCGGCCTGCTGACGATCTCCCCGGTGCTGATCATGGGGGCGATCGGCACGGTGATGCTCTACCGCCGCGGTCGCCGCGCCGAGGCGCTCACGATCGGCGGGATCTGCCTCTGCTACCTGACCTACAACTCCGGCTACTACCTGCCGTTCGGCGGGGGCTTCATGGGGCCCCGCTTCCTGACCACCATGATCCCCTTCCTGGCCTGCCCGCTGGGGCTGGCGCTGAAGCGCTTCCCCGGACCCACGGTGACGCTCGCCGGAGCCTCGATCGCGCTGACGGTGATCGCCACCATCACCCATCCGCTGGTCGGCTACGAGAACGAGACCGTGGTGTGGGAGCGCTTCCTTTCCCAGGGTCTGCTGCAGCCCACGATCGCCACCGCCTACGGGCTCGACAGGGGCTGGAGCAGCATCTGGGTGTTCCTCGTGCCCGCCCTGGCGGGCCTGGTGCTCGCCACCGCCGGCACCCGCCGGGTGAAGCTGACGGCCGCCGGCGTGGGCTGGGGCGTGCTCGTGCTGCTCGGCTGGGCGCTGTTCGCAACGCTCGCGCCGAAGCTGCTGGGGATCGACCACGCGGGTCTCGAAAGCATCTTCAAAGCCGGCGACCACACCGCGCTCAACACGGCGCAGCCCGGGCGCGCCTACAGCGCCTACCCGCTTGACAAGATCGTGCCGATCGGAGCGGCCGCCGGCCTGCTCGCGCTCGGGGCCTTCGGCCTGACGCGCAACCAGCCACAGCGCCCGCGCCGGGCCGGCGACGCCGCGGTCCCGCCCCGCACCGAGCCCGCACTCAGCGGTTAGAACCATCGTCCACCCCTCGGGGAGGGGGTCGCGGGCGGCGCCCGCCGGGTCGAGATACCTACGGTGCGGTTGGACGCTCTGCGTGTTCGCGTGCTGCTTCTCGCCGGACTTGCCGTCGCGGTGGCCTGCGGGCCACAGGCGGCGACGGCGGCGGCCTCGGCCAGCGTGTATTCGGGGGCTTCGGTGGCCTCGAACTGCGCCCCCGTGGCCGCCACGAGCAACGGCACGATGGTGTGGTACTCCCGTAACGGCTCCGGCCTGTGGGACGCCTACATCGGCAACGGCAACTGTCAGGGAGAACCGCTGCTGGCGGCGTACGCAGGCAACCGCGGCCCGGCGGGCATCACCCCCGACGGCCGCTACGTGCTGTTGACGGCGGCAGTCGGCTGGGACAAGGCGCTGCCGGACTCATCCCCCGGGCGCGGCTCCCAGAACGCGATCCAGCTCTATGACCGCCAGACCGGCAGGCTCAGCACGCTGCTGGCCGGCGCCACCAGGAGCCAGCGCGGCGTGATCTGGCCCACCTTCAACGAAACCGACACCAAGATCGTGTGGTCGCAGATGATCAGGGCGCCGGAGGAAGACCCGCCCTACGGCCAGTGGGCCCTGCACACGGCCGACGTCAACCTCGAAGCCGGGACCCTGTCCAACAACGTCGAATGGCAGGACCCCAACGGCCAGCAGGCCTTCTACGAGGTATACGGCTGGGTCCCTCACAGCAACCAGCTGATCTTCATGTCGAACACCCGCGCGACGAGCACCGGGATGCCCGCGGCGCAGCTGTGGACGCTGCCGGAAGAACTCAACCCCGCGACCGCCCCGACCCGCATCAGCCCGCAGTTCGCGCCGGTGTGGCCGTGGCAGTCGGCGGTCGACGTCTACCACGAGTTCGCGCACTTCGCACCCGGCGACCCCAACACGCTCTACACCTCGATCGGCGCCGACACGGTCGGCGGGGACGACCTCTTCTCCTACGACCTGCGCACCCAGCAGCCGAGCGGCCTGCTCGGCCAGCCGCGGCGGATGAGCTACTTCGGCGGCGACCTCAACGCCAACTGGGGCTCCGCGGCGGTGCCCGGGTGGCCGTTCCCGAGCTACACGGTCGTGACCACGATGGCGTGGGTGGGCGGTGGCTGGACGATCACCACCTGCCCCGACATCCTCTGCGAACACGTCAACGCCTGGCGGATCCAGGAACTGCACACCGAACCGGTCTCGCCGGGCGGCGGCGAAGGCAAAAGCACGCCCCCGGGCCTCAGGCATCACCGCCCCGTGCGCCCGCTGGCGAAAGCGCCCACCTGTGCCCGCTCGGCCGGGCACCACGCCAAGGGTCGGCGGGCGAAGGCCGCTCGCGGGAGCGCCACGGCGGCCTCGCACGGCCACGCCCACAAGCCGGCCCGCAAGCGCCGCCGGGGCTCGGGTGGGCGCTCGCTGGCGCACACCTGCAGCGGCGGCTCCCCGGCGCACCGTCACTCCCGCAGCCGTGCCCGTCACAGGGCTCGCGGGAGCCATCGCCGGGCCTCCTAAGAGCGTTCGCCGGGACGCCATCGAAGCATCGCCGGGGCGCCCGCGGAGCCTTGCGGGAGCGACCGGAGGCGGCTGTAGGATCCGCCGCCCGTTATGCACGAGACCCGCCCGCTGGTGTTCCTGATCGCGAGGCCTTCGATCGACCTGGAGGCGGTGGAGGGCTACCTGCGCGAGGTCGGCGGGGAGTCGTGGCTGCAGCGGCGCCTGGAGGAGAGCGAGGAGCCCCCGAACCCCGGCGAGCTGCTGGTCGAGTTCGGCGGGCGCGCCTGCTATCGCAGCTGGGAGCCGGGGCTCAACCCCAACGTCACGAAGGTCCGCACCGACCAGCGGGAGTACTTCGCCAACATCCTGCGCTCGGCGCACGGCAGCGTGCTCGAGCACGCCAACTACTCCTTCGTGCTGCGCAACGTCAGCCGCATCTTCACCCACGAGCTCGTCCGCCACCGGGCCGGGTCGGCCTTCAGCCAGGAGAGCCTGCGCTACGTGCGCCTGACCGAGATCGGCTTCCGCGTGCCCCCGGCGCTGGAGCCGGTGCGCGAGCGGGTGCTGTCGATCGTCGAGCAGCTCGAGGAGTTCCAGCGCGAGGCGGCCGAGGAGCTGGGGATCGACGAGGAGGGGGTCCCCTTCCACGTCAAGAAGGAGGTCACCTCGGCGCTACGGCGCCTGGCCCCCACCGGCCTGTCCACCGACATCCTGTGGACCGCCAACGCCCGCACCCTGCGCCACGTGATCGAGATGCGCACGGCCGCCGGCGCCGAGGAGGAGATGCGCCTGGTCTTCGACGAGATCGCCCAGCTGATGCTGCGCGAGGCGCCCGGCCTGTTCCAGGACTTCAGCCGCGCCGAGGACGGCTCCTGGGCGCCCGAGCACCACAAGGTGTAGCGCCGCCACGCATTTGCACCCGCGCCGGCCCTGGGAACCCGGCGCGCCCGTCCGGGCCGCCCTCAGTCCTCCTGCGCCTGCAGCTCCTTGACCTGCTCCTCCAGGCGTGCCATCACATCCGGGTCGCGCAGCGTCGTCACATCGCCCAGAGCGCGGCCCTCGGCGATGTCCCGAAGCAGGCGGCGCATGATCTTGCCGGAACGCGTCTTCGGCAGGTCATCGCTCCAGATGATCCGCTTGGGACGGGCGAACTTTCCGATCCGCTCGGCGACCGTGTCGCGGATGCCCTCGACCGTGCCGTCGTCTCCCTCGAGCTCGCCCTGGAGGGTCACAAAGGCCACGATCGCCTGCCCGGTGTCCTCGTCGTGCTGGCCGATCACGGCCGCCTCCGCGACGTCCTCGTGGGCCACGATCGCGGACTCCACCTCGGCCGTCGACAGCCGGTGACCGGAGACATTCACGACGTCGTCGATCCGCCCGATGACCCAGAAGTAGCCGTCGCGGTCGCGCCTGGAGGCGTCCCCGACCAGGTAGGTCTCGCGGCCGAAGCGCTTGAAGTAGGTCTCCACGTAGCGCTCCTCTTCGCGGAACAGCGTCCGCAGCATCGAGGGCCACGGACGCGTCAGCACGAGCAGCCCCTGGCCTTCCTCGATCGGCTTCCCGGTGGACTCGTCGAGCACTTCGGCGAACACGCCCGGGAAGGGGCTCGTGGCCGAGCCCGGCTTGGTGGCCGTGATGCCCGGCAGCGGGGTGATCATGATGCCGCCCGTCTCGGTCTGCCACCAGGTGTCGACGATCGGGCAGCGCTCGCCGCCGATGACCGTGTGGTACCAGAGCCAGGCCTTGGGGTTGATCGGCTCGCCGACCGATCCGAGCAGGCGCAGCGACGACAGGTCGCGGGCATTGGGCCACTCCGCCCCCCACTTCATGCACGCCCGGATGGCGGTCGGGGCGCAGTACAGGATCGTGACCCCGTAGCGCTCCACGATCTCCCACCAGATGCCCTTGTCCGGGTAGTCGGGGGCGCCCTCCCACATCACCGAGGTGGCCCCGTTGCAGAGCGGCCCATAGACGATGTAGGAGTGCCCGGTGACCCAGCCGACGTCGGCGGCACACCAGTACACGTCCGACTCCGGGCGCAGGTCGAAGACCAGCCGGTGGGTGGCTGAGACGCCCGTCAGGTAGCCGCCGGTGGTGTGCAGGATCCCCTTCGGCTTGGCGGTCGAGCCCGACGTGTAGAGCACGAACAGGGGATGCTCGGAGTCCAGCGGCTCGGCCGGGCACTCGGGCGCGGCGGCGGCCATGATGTCGCCGTAGAAGACGTCGCGGCCGTCGGTCATCGAGCACGGCGTGCCCTTGCTCTGCACGACCACGATCTTCTGCAGCGTCTGCAGGTCGCCCATGACCTCGTCGACGCGGTCCTTGACGGCCGCGGTGCGGCCCTTGCGGGCGGCCCCGTCGACGGTGATCAGGACCTTCGCGTCGGAGAACTCCATGCGCTCGCGGACGGCCTCGGCGGAAAAGCCGCCGAAGACGACGTTGTGGGGCGCCCCGATGCGGGCGCAGGCCAGCATCGACACCACCACCTCCGGGATCATCGGCAGGTAGATGCCGACCACGTCGCCCGCCTGCACGCCGAGATCCTTGAGCGCGTTGGCCAGCCGCTGCACGTCGGCCAGCAGCTCCGCGTAGGTGATCGCGCGCTCGCTTCCCTCCTCTCCGCGCCAGTGCAGGGCCACGCGCTCGCCCAGCCCAGCCGCCACGTGACGGTCCAGGCAGTTGTGGGAGGCGTTCAGGGTGCCCCCTGTGAACCACTTGTAGAAGGGCGGGTTGTCGTCGTCGAGCACCTGCGAGAACGGCGCTGACCAGTCCAGCGCCTGCGCCTGGGAGGCCCACCAGGCCTCCGGGTCGCGAGCGGCCTGCTCGTACACCCCCGGGTCGTTGAGGATGGCGTGCTCGCGGAAGTTCGCCGGGGGCGGGAACGACTCCACCTCCAAGAGCCGTGCCAGCTCCTGGTCGAGCTCCTCGCCGGCCAGCTGTCGCGTGTCGCTCATCCGCACCGCCTCCCCTGCCTGGTGATGGTCCCGTGGCTCATTTGCGCGGGCCCGGTCCGCGCTTGCGCCGGCGCTTGCGCGAGGAGCCGCCGCCCGCACCCGCCGGGGCGGGTGCCGGGGCCGGCGAGCTCGAGCCCGATCCGTTGCCGGCCGTGGCCGCCGCGGGCTCGGGTGCTCCGCCCCTGCGCTGTGCGGGGGCGCGCGAGGGCCACGGGCGGGCGGCGCCGTCCTGCCACGCCGGGGGCTCGCCGTTGGGCCATTTGCCGGCATAGAGGACCCCCGCCATCACCATCCAGAAGGCGGGCACCACCTGCAGCTCGGCGCCTCCGATGGGGAGCACGATCAGCACGCCCGTGAACATCCCCAGGAAGGCCATCCAGCGCACCAGCAGCCCGACGCGCAGGGCGTTGATCATCAGCCCGATCATTCCGACCGCGAGCACCAGGCCGGCGACCAGAGCCAGGTAGTCCACCAGGGCGGTGGCGGTGCCCGTGGTCAGCGCGTGTTCGACGGCGGTGTTGGTGTGGTCGCTGCCGACGGCGAACTTGTGCGTCTCGATCGCGCTCACGACCTGGTGGGCGACCGTCACAACCGCCACGCCGATGCCACCCGCGATGATCAGCGGCCGCATCGGCCTGAAGCTCTCGGGGCGGCGGAAGATGGTCGCGTCGGCCAGCAGCAGCAGGACCAGCGTGAGGATCCCCACCGCGGCCGCCGCCAGCGCCCCGCCCGCGATCAGCGCGAAGGCGTGGTGGCTGATGAATTTGACCTCCGTGGTGCGGGGGCTGACAGCCGGGTTGGCGACCCCTTCGAGCGCCGGGGTGAGGCCCTCGATGAGCCCCACGGTGGGCGCCCCACGAAGTGTCGAGGAGATGATGATGGCGCTCAGCAGGTACAGGAAGCCGCCCGCGAAGGCGGGCACTGCGAGCCGCGACCGGCGCTCCGACTCGGCCTCGACCTGGCGGCGTATATCGCCTGCGTTGGGCATGGGCCAGCGCAGTCTATGATGCTGCGACATGGAGGGCGCTGGGTTCGGTGACATCTTTGGCGACCCCGACGAGCTGCAGCGGCGGCTGGCGGAGTTCGCCGAACAGATGCAGGGCAACCAGCGCCTGGCGTGGGCCGACAACGCGATCGGCCTCGCCGTCCAGATGACCGTGGCCGCAATCGCCCGCGTCAACCTCCAGGGCGACGCCGAGGCCCAGGCCGATCAGGTCCGGGCCTTCATCGCAAGGGTCTTCCCCGAGGCCGTCACGCTCGTGCGCGAGGCACGGGCCGGCCTGCAGTAGACGCGCCACCGCGCGAGCATCCCGCAGCCGGCGCGCCGATGACGGCGTGCTCCTGCACGCAGGACGTCGTGCCCACGCGCATAGGACAACTCGTCGTGCACGGAGGCATCTCCTTCGCCGATGCGGTAGAACGCTTGCGATGCCGGCTCGCGCACCGGAGAGAGAACTGACGGTTGCCATCACGGGGCCCACCGGCGAGATCGGCCAAGCCCTCGTCGCCTCGCTCGAGCGCGCGCGCGAGGTGAAGCAGATCCTGGGCATGGCACGGCGGGCGTTCAACCCCCACACCAGGGGCTGGAACAAGGTCCGCTACCGCCGCGGCGACGTGCTCAACCGCCGGGCCGTGATGGAGCTCGTGCGCGACGCCGACGTGGTCGTGCACCTCGCCTTCATGATCATGGGCGGGAACAAGGAGACGCGGAGGGTCAATCTCGATGGGTCGCGCAACGTGTTCGAGGCGTGTGCCCGCTCGGGCGTCAGACGGCTCGTATACGCGTCCTCCGTGGCCGCCTACGGCTTCCACCAGGACAACCCCCAGCCGCTCACCGAGGACGTGCCGGCACGGGGCAGCTCCGAGCACTACTACTCCGCCCAGAAGGCCGAGGTCGAGCAGCTGCTGTCGGTGATGCTGGGCGCGAGCAAGACGAGCTCCTACGTGTTTCGCCCCTGCATCGTCGCGGGGCCGAAAGCGCCGCTGTTGATCGACAGCATGCCCTACACCCAGATCTCCGAGCACCTCCCGGGACCGGTCATGAGCCTGCTCGACAGCGTGCCGATGCTGCGACCGGTGCTGCCCGACCCGGGCGTGCCCTTCCAGCTCGTCCACCACGACGACGTCGCCACCGCGCTGCGGGCGGGCGTGCTCGGGCGGGGCAAACCCGGCGTCTACAACCTCGCCGGGTCGGGCGAGCTGAGCGTCAAACAGCTCGCCGACGAGCTCGGCTGGTATTCGGTCCCGGTGCCGGACCTGGCGCTCGGCGCGGCCTCGGAGGTGATCTCGAGGCTCGGTTTCCTACCGGCTCAGGCCCAATGGATCTCGGCCTTCCGCGAGCCGGTGATCATGAGCACCGCCAAGGCCCGGCGGGAGCTGCGTTGGCGCCCGCGCCACGACGCCCTCCACACGCTTCGGGAAACGGTCGAAGCCACCCGCCGCAACGGCCAGCCGCACTAGCTCCTCGGTTCGGGCGCGCTAGAACCATGGACATCGCCCCGCCCACCGCCAAGGATCCCGTCGCATGAGCTCGCCTACCCGTGGGGACGCCTGCACGTGAGCTCGCCCCAGCACCGAGGGCGCCTCCACGTGACCTCGCCCACCTCCGAGGACGCCCGCCTGATGGTCGAGCTCGCGCGCTGGGGGACCGAGTTGGGGATCGAGGAAATGCTGCCGTCGCTGTGGGACGAGTCGTTCGACCGGGACATGGCCGACGCGCTGACCGACCGGCCGGTGCGCACCCTGCTGATGTTCGGTGAGTCGCTGGGAACGCTCGTCAAGCACGGCCTGCTCAGCGACGAGCTCGTGCACGACTGGCTCTGGATCGACGGCATCTGGTCGCGCGTGGGTCCGGCCGCGCTACGCCTGCGCGAGCGCCTGGGCGAGCCACGGTTGTACGAGAACTTCGAGGCGCTGGCCGCTCGCGGCGTCTGAGCCCGGCGGCGTCTGAGCTCGCGGTCGCCTAGACCGTCGGCGGGACGGCCTCGGCCAGCGCGGCGAGCACCAGCTCGTCGTGCTCTGCCGGCTTGACCTTGCGCAGCACCTTCGACACCCGGCCCGAGGGGTCGACCACGAACGTGGTGCGCTCGTTGCCGAAGTACGTTTTCCCGTACATCGACTTCTGGACCCAGACGCCGTACGCCTCCGCCACGGCGTGGTCCTCGTCTGAGAGCAGCGTGAAGTTGAGCGACTGGTTCTCCTCGAAGCGCTTCAGCTTCGAGGGCTTGTCGGGTGAGATTCCCAGCACCACCGCACCGGCCTGCTCGTAGTCGCGCTTGTGGTCACGCACCCCGCAGGCCTGGGTCGTGCATCCCGGCGTGTCTGCCTTGGGGTAGAAGTAGACGACCACCGGCTCGCCGCGGAAGTCCGACAGCTTGACCTCGCGGCCGTCCTGGTCGGGGAGGGCGAAGTCGGGGGCCTTGTCTCCGGGTTCGATCATGGGCGCAATCGTATGACAGCCAACCGGAGGGCCATCGGGATCGTGCGCGTGTCCCAGGTCAAGGGCCGAGAGGGCGAGTCCTTCGCCTCGCCCGCGGAGCAACGGCAGCGGATCGAAACCGAGTGCGAGCGGAGCAATCTGACGCTTCTCCGAGTCGTTGACGAGCTCGACGTATCAGGCGGGACGCCGCTCGACAAGCGAGAGGGACTTCGTGACGCGGTGGAGTCGATCGAGGCGGGCCACGCCGATGTGATCGTGGTGGCCTACTTCGATCGCCTCGTGCGCAGCCTTGGCGTGCAGACTGAGGTCGTCCAGCGCGTCGAGGAGGCCGGAGGACACGTACTCGCCGTCGATGTCGGACAGGTGACGGAAGGAACGGCGGCCCACTGGCTATCCGGGATGGTGCTCGGAATGGTCGCCGAGTACCAGCGGCGCGGGGAGTGCTCGCGGCACCCGTCCTGGCCGAACTCGGGTTCTCTGAGATCCACCGCGAGTACATGACCCAGATGCTGTTTCCTACCGAGATCGTGACTGCGCGCAAGCTGGCCCGTATAGACGACGCACCGCCTCCTCGAGCGGCGACCAGCGAGGCCTAGAACGCCGAGTCTTTGGCGATTGTCGGGGCTGCTGGCGTGACGGCGGGGGAGAAGTCGCGCCCGAGTTCATAAGCGCGCTTCAGGTAGCCGTCGATCGTCTGCTGGTCTGCGATCGCGGCGCGGTAGAAGTAGACGTGCTCGACCTGCTTGACGCCCGGGTAGCGCAGGTGCCAGTCGCAGATGATGCGCCGCATGGGCTCCTGCCAGTCGGCCTCGTAGTCCTCTTGGCTGAACAGCGTCGGCGTCATCACCAGTGCCTTCTCGTGGTGCAGCAGGCCGATGCGCCCTCGCACTTCCCCGTCCCAGCCGTTGCGGTCGAGCGCGAAGGCGTTGCCGTAGCTGAACACGCGCTCGAACCAGCCTTTGAGGATCGCCGGGAACCCGAGCCAGTAGACCGGGGCGATGAACGCCATGGCGTCGGCATCTGCCACGTGCCTCCAGTGTCGGGCGGCGTCCTTGGGGCCGTGCTCGCGGATCATCCGTGCGATGGCGCGATTGTCCTTGCCGTGCATCGCGCGGCGCGCGAGGAACCGCTTGAGCGGGCTGGTCATGCCGTCGAGCACCGCTTGGCGGGGGTTCCAACGCTCGAGGATGTCGGCGGGCATGTCCGGGTGAAGCCACGTGGCCCCGTCGGCCATCGTGAAGACCGGGTCGAACTTCATCGCGTAGAGGTCAAGCACGTCCGGGGTATGCCCGGCGTCCCGCAAGCCCCTGGTGAACTCGTCCAGCGCGGCGTGGCAGAAGGAGTTGGGATTCGGGTGCGCGTAGACCGTGAGAACGCGCACCGTTCAGCTCCCGTGCGCGAGTCGATCCATTTCCCGACTGATGTCCTGCTCGGTGATCGGCCGGCGGAAGTAGACATCCCACGCGTTGAACGTGAGGCCGAGCCCCCACAGGAGCGTTACCCACAGCGGCCACGGATCCCAACTATGCGAGCTGATCCCGTTGATGGCCCACGCACCCCACAGCACGATGTTCACGACGAGATAGGCGAACACGTGGCCACGGAAGTCGCGGCGCTTCTTCACCTGGCGCAGCGCCTGCTCGCGAAGCACCTCCGGGCTGGAGTCCACGACCTCGTCGAGCGGCTTGGCCTCAGGCATAGGCGCAGCCTCGCAAGCCCCGTTGCTCCTGTCATCCGGGAAAGCGCGCCGTCGGGCGGCGGATAATTACGGGGTTCGGCTGGCGGAGGATCGTCTCGGGTTTGTCTCAGTTAGCGGCATACGAACGATCCGACGAGCGCCAAATGAAGCACGCTTGCGCTTTCGCACCGGAAGCGAGCGCCTCGGTCGTGCGATCCGAGACTGTCGAGTTGGACGACTACGAGGCGCCGGCGCCGACGGCGCCGAGACTGCTGCTTCGCCCGGGCGAAAGCGATCGTCTGACAAGCCTCGCCGACGCGCTCGACCATCGTCCGCTGCGAGTGTCAAAGGAGCGCTGATCGAGACGATCGCTTGGCAAGGCAAGCGCCCGGCTCGCGCTGGATACCGGCCCTTGACGACGCAAGGCGTGAGCCGACGGCAGGGATGTCCGCGGGCTCGCGGGGAGTAGTCTGACGCCGACGAGCAACGACCCAGGAGGCGCGCCATGCAGCGCAGCGATGTCACATTTCAGTCGGCCGGCACGCGGTGCGCGGCGTGGCTCTATCGACCGGCGGAAAACGGTGGCGGTCCAACCCCGTGCGTGATCCTGGCGCACGGCTTCTCGGGAGTGCGCGACCAGCGCCTGGACGCATATGCCGAGCGCTTCGCCCAGGCCGGGCTCACGGCCCTCGTTTTTGATTACCGCTATTTCGGCGACAGCGACGGCGAGCCGCGCCAGCTGCTGGACATCCGTCGTCAGCTTGAGGACTGGCGAGCGGCGATTGCCTATGCCCGCACGCTTGAAGGTGTAGATCCCGCGCGGATCGCCATCTGGGGAACCTCGTTCAGCGGCGGTCACGTCATGACCCTCGTCGCCCACGACCCGTCGCTTGCTGCCGCGGTCTCGCAAGTGTCGTTCGCCGACGGCCTGATGACCCTCCCGTCGCAGGGCATCGGTGAGGCGCTGCGGCTAACGCGCGAGGGGCTTCGCGACCAGTTCAACGCGCTCCGCGGGCGCTCGCCGCACATGATTGCTGCCGCCGGCCCGCCCGGGTCAAACAGCGTCATGACCACGCCGGACTCAGAGCCTGGCATCCAGGCGATTACGCCGCCGAACTCCACTATGCGCAACGAGGTCGCGGCGCGCATCGCGCTGCATGTCGGTAGCTACCGTCCCGGTCGCCAGGCTGGAAGGATCCGCTGCCCAATCCTGTTCTGCGTTGCCGATAACGATGCCCTGACGGCGCCCGGACTCGTACTCAAGGCCGCCAGCAAGGCGCCGCGCGCGGAGGTCATGCGCTACCCGATCGGCCATTTCGACATCTACGTCGGCGAGTGGTTCGAGCGCGCGGTGGCGGATCAGACGGACTTCCTCAAGCGCCATCTGCTGGGCGGGTACGCGCCATCGCCAACACCGGCGGAGACGCAGCCTGCCTGATCCAAAGGTCGCGCGAAAAGCGACGACGGTGGCGTCGCGCTGTGCGAGAGGACGGGCGCAGCGCGGACCCTGAGGCCTCTGTGCCGTAGCAGGGGTAGAACAGCTTTCGCTCTCCCTCGCGAGTGAAAGCAGGTGCGCCCGTTGAGGCTCGCGAGAACGCTCGCATCGGACGAGCACCAGCCGTAACGAGGGACGCTCAGCAGACGCTCGCTTACGGCCGACGAAGCAGGCGCCTCGGAGTCGAGCTGCCTGCGGCCCGCTCCCCTGCATAAGAGCTTTCAGGTTCGCCAGCTCGTTGCCGATATGACCGGAAGCGATGAGAACCCAGCCCTCGCACTGCCACGAGTGCACGCTGAGCGCCGAGTGCGCGCTCGACGACTGCACGTCAGCGGAGCGGCAGCACGCACTCGCCGCCACGCGGCGAGTGCGCGACGAACAACGCCGCCTCCTCGCGGCACTTTGCCCGCCGCGTCAAGAACGGGCCTCTTAGAAACGCGTAAGAGGCACGCAGACCGCCTGCTGGTGCCGCCCGCTCGGTGGCCGCCAGTGAGGCCGTCCGGTGCTCAGTAAAGACCACCAGCGAGAGTATTCTCTACGACCGAAAGCGAGCGCCTCGACGGCCGAGCCCCACGCAGCCCCTCTGGACGAGCAGCAGCAGCGCCCGAGGTTCATGCAGGCGTTACCGCTTTGCGCGAAAAGGAGCAACGCCCGCGCACTGGGACGCCTGCCCCGCTGCGCTACGTCGGATCCGGCGCGGGTTTACCGTCAAAAGATCCCGGCGTGTCTGCCTTGGGGTAGAAGTAGACGACCACGGGCTCGCCGCGGAAGTCCGACAGCTTGACCTCGCGGCCGTCCTGGTCGGGGAGGGAGAAGTCGGGGGCCTTCTCGCCGGGTTCGATCATGGGCGCAATCGTATGACAGTCACCCGCACGCCCCGCTCTGCCGCGCCCTCCTGCTCGTCGCGCACAGGAAAGGCCTGATCGCGCGGGGGGATGGCTGCCGCCGCCATGGTTATAGCTGTGCCTTGGAGCGCGGAACGAGCATCAGCAGCGCGGGGATGATCAGCAGCGTGGGGGCGAGGGCGACGGCGATCGTGGTGATGATTGAGCCGCCACCGGCGGAGGCCGGGAGTTTGGTGGCGGAGATGGCCACCCCGGCCAGGCCCATGAGTGCGCCGATGCCCACGAACAGGCGTGTCGAGTAGGGCCGGGGCTTGGCGTGAAACGACATGTAGAAGCCGAAGCCGCAGCCGAGGACGGGCAGGATCGTGGCCGGGAGGAGCGCTGCTGGCTGAAGGGTCGTCAGCGCTGCCGGGACGTCTGCGAGCGCGCGTCCGAGCGCGCGCAGCGCGAACCCGAGCGCCACCGATATGACGACGCCGCTCGCGAGCGCCGCCCACAAGGGAATTCGGGGCTGGCCGATCTGCCGACGCTCGTCGTGTGAGGGCGCGGTGGTTGGGTGTGGGTGTGTTGCGGTGGTTGTCATGGTGATCCCTTCTCCGGGTGTTCGTGGTGGTAGATCAGGCGATCTCGGCTACCGCGTTGTTGACCACGGCGGTGTCGAGCATCAACAGCGCAGTCGGCCGGCAGGCGACCGCAAGCGTTCCGCGCTGGCGGCCAGGTGTCAGTGTCGAGGTCATGTGCTTCTCGATTCGTTTGGCGTGTGATGAGTTGGCCTGGCGCGCCCTGCCGGCCTGCGCTGGGTTAGGCAGCGACGGGCTCGGGCGCGTCGGCGTATCGGGCGTACCTGCCGGTGAGTCGCCCGACGAGACGCATGAGCGGGAACACGCCCCGCTCGACCGGTGGTGGGATCGGCCGGCCACCGAACTCGCTGCGGTAGCGACCGAGTAGGAACGCCATGTCGAGCGGGTTCGGTGCCTTCCCTGTGCGCTTCATCGAGTCGAACGTTTGTGTCAGGTAGTACTCGAAGTTGTGCGGCGGGCTTACCCAGCCATGGATCCGTGCGGACTCCGCTCCGGCGTTCCAGAATCGATGCGCCTCGCGTGGTCGGAACTGGACGGTCTCGCCGGGTCCCGCGAACTGCTCGGGGCCCTTCCCGATCGCGTATCCGATCCGCCCCTCGTCGACGGTGATCGACTCGGTCTGCAGGTTGTGAACGTGCATAGGCGGGCCTGAGCCGGGGGACACCTCGCTGCGGACGTCCAAGTACTCGCGCCCGTCTGGGTCCGTTCGGCGGCCGATGAACGTGAGCCGCTCACCGGCGCCGTTGTCGATCGTTCGTGGATAGCTGCCAGCCATCTTTGGATCTCCTCGCTCGGGTTGACATGTGTCAAGCCGGCAGCCTAGCGCTACACTTGACACATGTCAAGCACGCGCGAGAGGATCCTCGAAGAGGCCCGCGGACTCGTTGAGACGAGCGCCGGGGAACCGTTGAACATGTCGGCGATCGCCGCTCGAGTAGGGATCTCCCGCCAAGCGGTGTACCTTCACTTCCCGGACCGCGCCGCGCTGCTACTCGCGCTCGTCGAGTACACCGATGACCGCGAGTCGCTCGCTGCAGGTCTGGCGAGAGTGAACGGCGCGCCGACCGGCGCGCAGGCCCTGCGGGCGTTCCTGGAGATGCAAGCCTCTCGCAATCCAAAGATCGCCCCGCTGGCCCGCGCGCTTGACAGCGCTCGGCACCTCGACCCCGCGAGCGCCGCCGCCTGGCGCGACCGAATGGCCGGCCGCCTGCGCGGAACGACCGCACTGGCCGGCCGCCTGCGTGACGAGCGTAGCCTGCACCCCAGCTGGTCGATCCCCGAGGCGGCCGTCCTGCTACGCGAACTCACGTCCTTCCGGCTGTGGGACGACCTCGTCAACGACGCCGGCGTCAAGCCCGACCGCTACGTCGAACTGATGCTGCACACGGCGCTACTAGCGCTGCGAGCGCCAGCGCCGGGCACTCCATCACCGAACCCGTAACCCACTCGCCCGGGGCGAACGCCACCAATCAACGTCGCAATCCCCTCGTTGACGCGGAAAGCAGGCGCCCCCGGCGCAGCCAGCGCGACGCCTGGGTTGAACGAATACGAGACGTGCGGTCTGATCCCAGTCGCGCTCTCGCCTTCTCGAAAAGCAAGCGGGTACCGGCATTCGATGGCCGTTGAAAGGCGCCGGCGTGCAGCGGGCGTTACGTCGGATCGTTACTTCTAAGAGAACCCGGTGTGTCTGCCTTGGGATAGAAGTAGACGACCACCGGCTCGCCGCGGAAGTCCGACAGCTTGACCTCGCGGCCATCCTGGTCGGGGAGGGGGAAGTCGGGAGCCTTGTCGCCGGGCTCGGGCATCTCCGCGAGCATGCCCAGACGGCGTGGCGGCGCCGGAACGTCCGGCCCGGCGCGGAGTCGCCGGGCCGGCTCCTACTCCTTGGCGGAGTCGCTGGCGCGCGAGACGTACTCGTGCACCGGAAACTCGGCGATGTCTGGCTGCACCGAAACGCCGACTGCGGCGACAGCGGGACCGATTCGCTCGGCAGCGAAGGCGTCGAAGTGGGCACGCGACTCCCACACATCAATCACGCGCCAACCGTCCTCGACGGGGCCCGACGCTGAAAAGATGAGCCCCTCCGGGTGATTGCCGCGGACGTCGATCGCCGCGTCCACGCGATCGAATTCCTCAGCTTTGACGCCGGGCAGCTTGATGCGGAGTCCAACGGCCATCGTGTCCTCCCAGGTTGAGTCGGTCCAGTGTACGGGAGGTCCTTTCCGGAGGTCCAGGGGGCCTCGTCGCCGGGTTCGATCATCGTCGCGCGCAGCCTCGAGTCGAGACCGCTGCCGCGCGCAAACTCACGGCCGAGCGCGATGACACCTTCGGCGCGACGATGCGGGCGAGCGCATGAGCCGCGTTCAGAGCGAGGCTGGGTCCGCCGCTGAAGATGACGATCGTCGTCTGTCCCGTGTACATCTCGATGCGGGTCGTGATGCCGTATTCGAATGCCGCCGTCGGGATCTTGTGGCTTCCGCTCAGACGGTAGGAGGTCCGTGGCGGCAGATCCGAGGGTGGCTTTGCCCTTACGTAGGAGCTGAAGTTGCGATCGCACTCGGGCCAGCTCTGGATCTCCAGCGGATCGGTGCATCCGCCCTCGAGGCCTTCCGGGGTGCACGTCCCGTAGTCCACGGAGGAGGTCCAGGCGACCGCATGCGGGTACGTGCCGACGATGTGGACGTGGCCGTGAGGCGGGGCGTAGCAATCGCGGCTTTCGCTGCTGCGCGGAAGCCCTTCGAAAGAGGGCCCGAGATCGTAGGCGGTGAAGCGCGGGAGGTGCTTGCGGTGCAGGCACGGAGCAGCTTCGGAGCCCTGGGAGCCGAGGCTTGAAAGGGCGGGGGGCGTGACGAGAACGAAGACGCCGACCGCAGCACAGAGGACGACGATCGCACGCACTACCGCTCGGAGCGCGCCATCACGCGCCGCCCGTGAGCAGGCGTATCGCCCGGACGAAGCCACGGACTTCGTCCTCGTTGGCCTGTTCGAGCCATTCGCGCTGCTCGCCGGTCATCTCGCCCACGTCGTCCGCCAGCTCGCGCAGCCGTTCCGCCGCCGCGCCTTCGCCCTTCCCGTCGGCCACCCGGGCCTCGGCGTGCAATTGATCGACAAGCTGGCCGAAGTCAGCCATCACTCACCTCGCGAGCCCAGCGTCTCGGCTGTCGGGAGCTGGTCGCCGGGTTCGATCATCGCGGCGGGATGCTAACCGTGGCTAGCCCTGAGGGTGCTGTCCGAGCGCGGTCTCGAGCGCCCAAACGCGCCTCCGGAGGTGATATCGACGGACCGGAGAACGGCACGTTGCGGCCTGTCGGAGCGGCTCCAGCCCCCGCTCGTCACCGATCGCCACGAGCGCATTCGCGACGAGCATCCGTGCGTAGCGGTCCTGGAGCAGTGGCACGAGATCGGGCACCGCCTCGCGTGCTCGCAGACGACCGAGCGCCAGGATCGCATGACCTTTCGTGGCGCGATCCGGCAGAGGCAGCGCGCCGATGAGCGGGCCTGCGACAGCCTCGTCCGGGATGCGCGACAAGCCGTATGCGGCGTGTCGTTTCACCTGCCTGTCCGGATCGACTTCGAGCGCCACCGTCAGGGCTCCCATCGCGGCAGGCTCCCCGTCCTCGTTTGAATGCCGGACGGTCTCGGCGAGTGAGTCGCGGGAACGCGAGCGAGCCTGCGCCAGACTCCACACGATCTCGCGGCGTTGCTTCGGCGCAAGCTGGATGAAGTCACGCGGAAGGTCGAACGAGTCCGGGGGCTCGGCCGGGCCGCTCACGGGAGGAAGACGCCGCGAGCCGGGTCTGCGGCTTCGATCACGGTGCGTGTGCCTGCCACCGACGTCAGCCTAACCGCCGCGGTACCGTCCCGCGGATCACCGTCGAACACCTCTTTGCGGTGATCCCGGTCACCGACCGCGACGCGGCGGTGCAGTGGTACGAACGCCTCCTCGGCCGGCCTCCCGACCTCGTGCCCAACGACCGCGAGGCGGCCTGGCGGATGACGGACAACGCCTGGATCTGCCTGTACGCCGACGCCGAGCCCCCCGGCCCGGCTCCCCACACGCTGTTGGTGGACGACCTCGACCGCTTCCTCGCCGAGGTGGCAGGGCGCGGCATCGTCCCCGGCCCGGTCGAGAGGATCGCCCCCTCGGTGCGCCAGAGCGTGATCACCGACCCCGACGGGAACCGGCTCAAAGTGGGTCAGGCCACGGACCGGCGCTGAGGCGCCCGCAGCGCGGGCCGCGCCGGCGGGTCGGACACCGGCCTCTCGACGACAGATCGGCGGGCGCGGTCGCGCCCGCCGGCCGCTACAGCCGGACCTCGATCCGTTCCGTGAAGAGGACCGCGTCTTCGGCGGTCAGGGTCGCGTGCAGGCGTTCGAGTTTGTTCGTGGCGGGGTTGTCGAAGAACAGTTCGAGGTTCTGTTCACCTTTGCCCGCGCCGAACGCCGTGGCGTCCTTTTTGCCCATCGCGTTGACGCTCTTGCCGCTCGTCACGCCCGCCACCGAGTCGAAGACGACGAACGAGGTTTTCGCAGCCCCGCAGGTGAATTCGGCATTCGGGAAGACGGTGAATTCGCTCCACACTTCACCTTCCGCGGGTTCCCCGCCGCCGTGTCCGCGTTCGCCGTGATCCACCAGGCGGTCGAACACCGGCCACACGACCCAACCCGGGATCTGACCCGTGCTTTCGCAGCTTTCCCCCGTCACCGACCAGGTGCAGCCGATGAACGTGATCTGCATCGAGGCTTCCTTGGAGCTGCTCAGCTGGCCTGTGGAGGTGTGTTTTTCACAGGTGATCGACCCGCCTTCGCCGCTCAGCTGCAGGGTGACGGCCTTGCCCTTGGCGGAGAGCCCGAGGGACGGCCCGGGGCCCGGTTCCCAGTTCCACTTGTTTGCGCTGCCGCCGACCTGGGTTTCCTGGATGGTGGCTTTTTTGGTGCACCCCTTGTCGAGGTACTGGCCCTTGAAGACCTTGAACGTCCGTTCCGTTTTCACGCAGTGGCCGTATTCGCCGGCCTGGGCGCCGGAGGCGATCAGTGCGCACGACAAGGCCGCCGCCGCGAAGGCCAGACCTGCGGTCTTGATCGCTCTCATCCCTGCCCCCGATCTCGCTTTGCTCGGCCGGCCGCTGCTCACCCCTCCGGCGGGTGCAGCATCGCACGGAGCCTCAGACCTGTCAATCGGCAGGCGGGCCGGCGTAGTGGGCCGCGCTCAGCGCAGCAACCGGGAGAGCCTGCGGTCCTTCAGCACCCGTCCTTCGGTCTGGCAGGTGGGGCAGTAGGCGATCACGTAGTCCTCGAAGTGAACGGACTTCAGCGTCGAGGCGCACCGCGGACAGGGCTCGCCCTCGTGGCGGTGGATGATCAGGGGCATCGGCAGCTTGTCGGGGATCGGCAGCGAGAGCACCGACTCGTAGTGGTCCACCGCCCCGCCGAGGGTCTGGGGGATCTGCTCCTGCAGCCGTCCCAGCTCCTGCTCGTCGAGGTCCGAGCCGCGCTTGTACGGGGAGAGCTGCGAGCGCCACAGGATCTCGTCCACCCACGAGCGCCCGATTCCGGCGATCACGTGCTGGTCGCGCAGCAGGGCGTGTAGCGGCCGTGGCGCGTCGAGCACTTCGCCCAGCGCGGGAGGCTCGGGCCAGGCTTCCGGACCCAGCGAGGCGAGCGGGTCCTCATCCTCGAGCGTCGCTGCTGGGACGAGCTTGACCCAGGCGGCCTGCTTGGAGCCGAACTCACGCAGCCGCAGCTCGCGCCCGCTATCGAGCCCCAGCAGCATCCTCGAGGTCCGGTCTCGCGGACCCGCCGGCTTGTCGTACAGCTGCAGGCGCCCGGCGGACATCAGGTGGATCAGCAGCGCCAGCCCACCGTCGACTTCCACGATCAGGTGCTTGCCGCGGCGGCGCACCCCCGCTACCCGCCGGCCCACGAGCTCCTCGATCGGCGGGTCGAAGCTCCGCAGCGCGTTGATCCCGGGCACACGGGCGTACTCGACCTTCTCCCCCGCGATCGCCCGGTCGAGCAGGCGCGCCGTGACCTCTACCTCGGGCAGCTCCGGCATCTCGAGATCATCGTAGGCCCGCGGTCGCCCGCGTCCGCGGCGGCTATGGCGCCCCCGTCAGTGGGCGCGGACCGGCGGACCTTCGTAATGCACCCCTTCGGGGCTCACCCAGCGCACGCGCCAGAGGCTCCCCGGGGTGCTCGAGCTGAGGCTCCAGTAGCCCAGCGAGTTGGTCTTCACGTTGCGCAGCGGGCGGTAGCTGGAGGAGCCCTTGCGGCGCACCAGCACGGTCACGGTGGTGGCCTTCCCGGACGGGCGCACGAGTCCCCACAGCGAGTAGCCGTGATGACGCTTGCTCACGACCAGCGGGACCGGCCAGGCGTAGTAGAGCGGCTTGGGCTTGCCGTTGGCGTACTCGAGGCCCGTCTGGAAGCCGACGGTGCCGCCGCTGACGCTCGCGCCGGGCAACCCTCCGGTGGGGTCGTCCTGGAGCAGGTACTGGGAGAAGGCCGCCACGCGGCCGTTGTTGTAGGCAATCTGTTCGGCCATGGCGTCGTATTCGGCCTGCACCGAGACCGGGACCCCGAGCTGCTTGTTGGGGAGGCTCTGGACGCCGAACTCGGTCAGGTAGATCGGCAGCCCGGCCGGCAGCGCGTGCGCGTGGGCTGCCTTGTTGAGCGCGTTCGAGAGCCGCGAGAGCACACCGATCGTGACGTTGTCCGCCCCCGGCGTCTTGTAGGTGGGCGCCACCGCCGTCGTGTAGGCGTGGTGGGCGTAGCCGCTCATCGGCAGCGAGCTGCAGCCGCCGACCTTGCGGTAGTGGGAGTTCAGGCACAGGGATTCGCGCAGGAACGCGAGCGGAGCGACGTCGTGTAGCAGGGCTCTGGATTTTTCGATCCGCAGGAGGCTCTTGACCGAGTCGTAGCCGGTGGGGGCCGTTTCGCCGAACAGCACCCGGGGGTGGGCCAAGCCGGCTTCCTGCAGGCCCTTATACCCGGCCTGGTAGAGGCCGCGGTAGATGCGTGGGGACGCGGGCGAGCCGTTGGAGCTGAACTGAGGCTGCAGGAAGGCCGGGTGGTTGGGCTCGCTCCAGATCGCGTAGGTGCCGACCTCCGAGCCGAAGTGGCGCGCCACAGCAGTCATGAATTCCCTGAAGTCCTGGCTGTCGGGCCTCGTGACATATGGCGCCTTGAGGTTGGAGGTGGCCCAGCGGGGCACCGGCGAGGTGACCGTGAGCAGCACCTGCCAGCCGAGCCGCTTGGCTTCTTCGAGGATCGGGTCGTACAGGCTCCAGTCATAGCTGCCGGGGTTCTTGGCGTCGAAGCTCGGGCGCGTGGCGCTGGTGGCCGCGGGAGCGACCCGGCCCCAGTAGAGCTCCACCCGCAGGGCCCGCACGCCGAGGTGGCGCATCTGTTCGAAGGACTTCGCGCGGGTCACGGGGTTCAGCAGCGAGGTCGAGGCCTCGAAGTAAACGGTCTGGCCGTGGGAGGCGCCCGCGGGCGCGGCCGCGGAGAGGGCGAACAGCGCTACCAGCAGGGCGATTGGGAGGTGCTTCGAACGCGTTGGCATGGAGGCTATTGACACCTCGGCGCAGGCAAGGTTGCGGTCTTTGTAGCGTTCCCGTCAGCCATGAGCACACCGGTGGCCCCAGACGACATCGTCCAGACCCCCGAGGAGGGCGAGGCTAACAGCCGCCCTCCCCTGCTGATCCTCGGCCCCCTGGAGGCGTTTCTGGACGCCCACGGCATCGGCGAGGGGGAGGTCGTGGCGAGCCCGATCGGCGACGGGCACTCCAACGTCACCTACCTGATCGAGCGCGGTGGCAGCGAGGCCGTGCTGCGTCGCCCTCCGCGCGGGCCCCTGCCGCCGAGCGCCCACGACGTGCTCCGCGAGGCGCGGCTGCTGGGGGCGCTGGACGGCACCGCGGCCCGCGTTCCGAAGGTGCTGGCGGTGGGCTCGGACGAGGCGATCATCGGCGCCCCCTTCTACGTGATGGAGCGCGTCGCCGGCGAGGTGATCGTCGCCAGCGTCCCCGAGCCGCTGGACTCGCCGCCCGAGCGCCGGCGGATCGGCGAGCAGCTGATCGAGTCGCTGGTCGAGATCCACTCGGTCGACTGGCGCGCCGCCGGACTGGAGGACTTCGGCAAACCCACCGGCTATCTGGAACGACAGCTGCGCCGCTTCAACGGCCTCTGGGAGCTCAACAAGACCCGTGAGATCGCGGCGGTCGAGAGCGTCGGCTCGTGGCTGGCCGAGAACCTGCCCGAGAGCCCCCCGGCCACGATTGTCCACGGCGACTACCGGCTCGGGAACACGCTGTTCGCCTCCCAGCCCCCCGCCCACCTGGAGGCGGTGCTCGACTGGGAGATGGCGACGATCGGAGACCCCCTGGCGGACGTCGGCTACCTGTGCATGATGTGGACCGAGCCCTCGGACCCCGAAAGCGGGCTGCGCGAGCATCTGGGGCGGGTTACCCGGGCGGAGGGCTTTCCCACCCGCGCGGAGCTGATCGCCCGCTACGAGGACCTTTCCGGGCGCTCGATGCGTGATATGCGTTGGTACACGACGCTCGCGCTGTGGAAGAGCATCGTGTTCATGGAGGGCAACTACAAGCGCGCACTTGCGGGCACCACCGACGACCCCTACCTGAAGACATTCGGCGACGGGGTGCTCGAGCTGGCCCGCCAGGCGGAGGAGGTGGCACGTGGCACAGCCGCGGTCTGAGGACGGTACGCAGGACGGGAACACGGCTGCGAGCGCCGGCGGAAACGGGCGGACGCCGCTGCGGGGGCTGCTGATCGACTGGGGCGGGGTGCTCACGACGAACCTCTTCGCCTCCTTCCACGCCTACTGCGTGCGCGCCGGGATCGAGCCGTCGAAGCTCGTGGGGCGCTTCAAATCCGACCCCGAGGCGCGCGAGCTGCTGATCGAGCTGGAGACCGGGCAAGCTGGCCGAGGACGAGTTCGAGCGCCGTTTCGCGGTCCTGCTCGACGTCCCCCCCGAGGGCCTCATCGACGGCCTCTTCTCCGGCGTCCACGCGGACGAGCTGGTGGTCGATGCTGTCCGCCGGGCCCACCGCGCGGGCATCCGCACGGCGCTGGTGTCGAACTCGTGGGGCGTCCACCGCTACCCCCGCTCGATGTTCGGAGAGCTCTTCGACGGCGTCGTCATCTCCGCCGAAGAGGGGATCCGCAAGCCCTCCAAACGCATGTACGAACTCGGCGCCGAGCGCGCCGGCGTACCCCCCGAGGAGTGCGTCTACGTGGACGACCTGCCCTTCAACCTGACGCCCGCGCAGGAGCTCGGGATGGCCGTCATCCACCACACCGACTCCGAGCAGACGGTGGCGGAGCTGGAACGCCTCCTGGGTATGGCGCTGCGGGCGGGCGAGCCCGTCTAGGCGCCGCCGAGCGGCCGGCAGGTCCGGTTTCAGTCTCCCCGCGGACGGGCGAGTCTGTCTAGCTCAGTCGCGCTTGCCGCGGCCGTAGAGCAGTTTGAACATGCGCCCCAGCATGCGCGAGGTGCGGGCCTTGTAGGGGTACATGAAGGGTTCCTTCTTCATGCCCAGGCGCGTCACCACGATCGCCTGCTGGGAGCAGTACTTGCGGATCCCGCCGGCGCCGTGCCGGGAGCCGAGACCCGAGGCCTTGGCGCCACCCATCGGCAGCTCGAGCACGGTGTAGTTGATCATCGCGTCGTTGACGTTGGCGGCCCCCGCCTCCAGACGCCTGGCGATCTGCTCGCCGCGCTTGACGTCGCGCGTGAAGACCGAGGAGCCCAGCCCGTAGTGGGAGCTGTTCGACAGGCGCACGGCCTCATCGGCGTCGCGCACCCTCATGATCGGCAGCGTCGGGCCGAAGGTCTCCTCCGTCATGCACTTCATCGAGTGGTCCACGTCCACGATCACGGTGGGCTCGTAGAAGCGCCCCGGCCCGGGCAGCTCCTTGCCCCCGGCGAGCACCCGCGCGCCCTTCTGGACGGCGTCGGCCACGTGGTCCTTGATGATGTCCAGCTGGGGCGGGAACGTGATCGCCCCGACCTCCACCGTGCCGAGCCCTTCGGGCTTGCCGACCCGCAGCTGGCGCACTTTCTCTGACACTTTTGCGACGAACTCGTCGTACACGGGCTCCTCGACGTACACGCGCTCGATCGAGATACAGGTCTGGCCGGCATTCTGCATCGAGTAGTAGGTGGCGAAGTTGGCCGCCCGCTCGAGGTCGGCGTCGGAGAGCACGATCATCGGGTCCTTGCCCCCGAGCTCGAGCGAGGAGGGGATCAGCCGCGAGGCCGCCTCGGCGGCGACCTTCCGTCCGGTGCGGGTGGAGCCGGTGAACATGATCATGTCCACGTTCTCGATCAGGGCGGCCCCCGTGGCACCGTCGCCGGTGGCGATCTGCAGGGCGTTCTCGGGCAGGCCGCACTCGCGCAGGCCTTCGGCGAGCAGCAGCGAGGTCAGCGGGGTCACCTCGGAGGGCTTGAGGATCACGCAGTTGCCGGCGGCCAACGCGGGGATGCAGTCCCCGAAGGAGTTGGTCAGGGGGTAGTTCCAGGGGCCGATCACGCCGACCAGGCCGAGCGGGCGGTAGCGCAGGATCAGCTTCTTGCCCTTCACCAGCAGCTGGCTCGACTTCACCTTCTCGTCGGCGAGGTAGCTGCCGGCCTCCTTGGCCCAGAAGCCGAAGGCGGCGCCGGCGTAGCCGATCTCGGCGAGCTGGGCGTCCTCGTAGGTCTTGCCGGTCTCCGAGACGATCGTCTCGACGATGCGGTCGGTGTTGTCCATAACCCACTTCTGGGCCCGGCGCAGCACGCGGCCGCGGCCCTCGAAGCCGTACGCCTCCCACTCCGGCTGGGCCGCGCGTCCACGGGCGGCCATCTCGGCGACCGCCTCGGGACCGAGGTTCGGGACGGTGGCGACGATCTCCCCGGTTGCGGGGTTCTCGACCGGGATCACATCGGCTGCCGCCGGCGCGCCGTTCTGCGTCTCGGGTACATGCTGCTCGACCGTTGCCATCTGACTCTCCCTCTCGCTCGCTGTGCCTGTATCGAAGGTTACTCCGCCGGGGGCCGATCGGCCGATAATCCGACCGCCCTCAGCGCCTCGAGGGGATTGGTGTAGGCGGCGATTCTGGTGGCCTTGCCGTCCCGCATCGTCCAGATGTGGGCGAACTTGGTCTCGATCTCGAGCCCGCTGCCGCGCCCACGGCCGCGGGCGGTTGCGAGCAGCAGCACCCGCCCTCCGACGTCGACGGCTACTCGGAGAGCTCGATCGAGGTGATCCCGATCGGCTCGGACGGACGGTCCTGCCCGTCGGTGGGGACCGCCTCGAGGCGGTCGACCACGTCCATCCCCTCGCTCACCTGGCCGAACACCGTGTGCTTGCCGTCGAGCCACGGGGCGGCGCCGGTGGTGACGATGAAGAACTGCGAGCCGTTCGTGTTGGGGCCGGCGTTGGCCATCGCGAGCGCCCCGCGCACCACCTTGTGGTCGTTGAACTCGTCCTCGAAGGTGTAGCCGGGGCCGCCCGTGCCCGTGCCCTCCGGGCAGCCCCCCTGGATCATGAAGTCGCTGATCACGCGGTGGAAGCTGAGGCCGTCGTAGAAGCCGTCGCCGGCCAGCTTGCGGAAGTTCTCCACCGTCTTGGGGGCGTCGGCGTCGAACAGCTCGAACGTGATCGGGCCCTCGGTGGTCTGCATCGTGGCGGTGGACATCTGCTCGGCCCTAACCTACCCGCTCGGCCGTCAGCTCGCACTCGTGGATGCTGCGCCCGTCGAGTCCGTCGATCACCCGTTCGGCGTCGCCGGCCGGCACCGACAGGAAGGCGAAGCGGTCGAGCACCAGCACGTCGCGGACGGCCTCCCCGTCCAGCCCCGTGGCGGAGGTGACGGCGGAGACGATGTCGGCAACCGTGACGCCCGCCGAGCGGCCCGCCCCGAGCACCAGCTTGACGTAGCCCTCGCCGTCGTCGTCACGCGATACGTGCGGCTTGGAGTGCCGCCGGGGGCGCTCCTTGACCGGCGTCGGGGGCGCCGTCGCCCCCTTCTCCCACTGCGTGATGCTGGTGCCGATGTGGCGTTCGATGGCCTCCAGCTCGCGCTTCTGACGGGTCTCGACGAACGTGATCGCGCGGCCCGAGCGGCCCACCCGGCCGGTGCGGCCGATGCGGTGGACGTAGGTGTCCGGAGAAGTGGGCACGTCGTAGTTGATGACGTGGGTGACCGTCGAGATGTCCAGCCCGCGGGCGGCCACGTCGGTGGCGACCAGGATCGGCACGCGCCCGCCCTTGAAGGCCAGCATCACCCCGTCGCGGGACCCCTGGCTCATGTCGCCGTGCAGGGCGCGGACGTTGAGGCCGCGGTCGCGCAGGGTGCGGAACAGCTGGTCGGCACGGATCTTGGTGCGCACGAACACGATCGCCTGGTCGGGCCTCTCCGCCTTCAGCACCTCGACCAGCTTTTCCGGCTTGTCGCGCGTGTCGACCGGCAGCTGGAACTGGGCGACGGTGTCGATCGTCAACGTCGCGGCCTCGACCTGGATGATGACCGGGTCGTACATGTAGCGGTCGGCGAGTTTGCGGATCGGCGGCGGCATGGTGGCCGAGAAGAGCGCCGTCTGGCGGCTGGAGGGGGTCAGCGAGAGGATCCTCTCGACGTCCTCCAGGAAGCCGAGATCGAGCATCTCGTCGGCCTCGTCGAGGACCACGAAGCGGCAGTCGTGGAGCATCAGCGAGTGGCGCGAGATGAGGTCGAGCACCCGCCCCACGGTCCCCACCACCACATGGCCACCGGCCCTCAGCTGGGCCTGCTGGGAGCGGATCGGGGCGCCCCCGAAGACGGCCACCACGTCGAGCCCGCTGTGGGCGCCGTAGGTGCGCAGCGCCTGTGTCACCTGGATGCACAGCTCCCGTGTGGGCGTCAGCACGAGCGCCTGGACGGTGTCCTGGCTCGCGTCCACGTACTCCATGATCGGCAGCCCGAAGGCGGCCGTCTTGCCGGTGCCCGTCTGGGCCTGGCCGATCACATCACGGCCTTCCAGCAGCGGCGGGATGCCCTCTTCCTGGATCGGGCTCGGGGCCGCGTAGCCGACATCGGCCAGCGCGCGGAGGCGGGGCTCGGAGAGGCCGAGTTCGGCGAATGTGCGGGCCATGGGGTCGAGAGGCGTTGAGCTTAAGGCGCGAAGGTGGTCGAAGCGGTGATCGGGCGCGATCAGGCGGTGGGGTCGAGCAGCAGCTTGCCAGTAGTGCGCCGCTCGCGTAGGTCGGTCTGAGCCTGGCCCGCCTGTGACAAAGGGTAGGTGGCCCCCACGACTGCCCTCAGTTCACCGGCCGCGGCGCGCGCGAAGAGGTCCGAGAGCGCTTCGGCGAACATCCCCGGGCGCTCCAGGCAGTGGAACAGGTAGAAGCCCACCACGGCGCGGGAGTGGCGCAGCAGCGAGCCGGTCCTGACCTCGTTGGGGACGTTCGTGGAGATGCCGCACACGACGATCCGCCCGAAGTGGGCCAGCGCGCGGTAGGAGGCGTCGAAGGCCTCGCCGCCATACATCTCGAAGATCACGTCGACGGGCTCCCCGCCGTTGGCCTCCAGCAGCCTCTCGGTGAGGCCCTCGGGCGCCGGATCGAGCGCCGCGTCGGCCCCCAGCTCCAGCGCCAGGTCGCGGCGCTGCTCGCCGGAGGCGGTGGCGATAACACGACCGGCCGCGAACACCCGCCCCAGCTGGACCGCCAGCGAGCCCACTCCCCCGGCGGCGCTGTGGACCACCACGCTCTCTCCCGGGGCCACTCGGGCGGCCGTCCGGTACAGGTGCCAGGCGGTGGTTCCCTGCAGGATCATCGCCAGCGCGCTGCCGTCGTCCAGCCCGTCGGGCACGCCGAACACGCGCTCCTCGGGGGCGACCGCGTACTCGGCGTAGCCGCCGTTGCCGACCAGCGCCACCACCCGCTCGCCGGTGTCCTCGCGCACCCCGGCCACCTCTCCCCCGGGGATCAGCGGCAGGCTCGCCTTCTGGACGTAGGAGTTCGTGCGGGTGTGGGTGTCGGCGAAGTTCAGGCCCGCCCGGCTGACGCGGATCAGGACTTCGTCGGGGCCCGGCTGGGGCACCGGCAGCTCGGCCAGCTTCAGCACCTCGGGCCCCCCGAACTCGGTCATCTGGATCGCTCGCACCTGGAAATCCAGGCTATCGGAGTGGCGCACGGCCGGTTCGGGAGTGGCCGCGTGCTCTAAGGTGCCGCCGCATGCCGATCACGGTTGTCGGATCGATCGCCTACGACACGGTCAAGACCCCCTTCGGGGAACGCGAGCGGATGCTCGGGGGGGCCGCCGTGCACTTCTCGCTGGCCGCGTCCTTCTTCGACGAGGTGCGGGTCGTGGGACCCGTGGGCGAGGACTTCGGCGAGGCGCAGCTGGAGGTCCTGCGGGGCCGCGGCGTGGACGTCTCCGACATCGAGCACGTGTCCGGCGGGCGGACCTTCTTCTGGCACGGGGAGTACGGCTGGGACCTGAACTCGCGCGAGACCCACGACACCCAGCTGGGGGTGTTCGAGGGCTTTGCCCCCAAGCTCTCGGAGCGTTCGCGCTCCAGCGAGGTCCTGTTCCTGGCCAACATCCAGCCCGACCTGCAGCTGGAGGTGCGCTCACAGCTCCCGCACGCCCGCTTCGTGGCACTCGACTCGATGAACCTCTGGATCGACGTCGCCCGCGAGCCGCTGATGAGGGCGATCACGAGCGTGGACTGCGTGATCCTCAACGATGCCGAGCTGCGCCAGCTCACCGACAAGCCGAACCTCGTGGCCGCCGCCCGGGAGATCCTCGCCTGGACGCCCCCCGAAGACGCCCCCGCGGGTGTCCGGGGGCCATCGGTGGTGGTGGCCAAGCAGGGCGAGTACGGCGCCGCCCTGATCACGCGCGAGAGCTTCTTCGCGCTGCCCGCCTACCCGCTGGAGACCGTGATCGACCCCACCGGCGCCGGTGACACCTTTGCCGGGGGCATCGTCGGGTACATCGCCGCCCATCCCCGCGAGGAGCTCTCCGACGGTCTCCTGCGGCGGGCGATGGCCCACGCCACCGTGCTGGCGTCCTTCAACGTGGAGGAGTTCGGCACCGACCGCGTGGCCCGTCTGCGGGGCGAGGAGATCGTGGCCCGCATCCACGAACTGCACGCCATGACGCAGTTCAGCGGCGCCCCCCTGACGCTGCGCGGGTGAGCCCCGCAGGGGCTGCTGCGACGGGCCCCGAACCGCGCGGCCGTCAGGGACTTTTACGGACCCACAGAGGGTAAGATCCTGAGAGCGTGACCACGTGGACCTTCATCTGGCTGATGTTCCTGCTGAAGATCCCGATCGTGGCTCTGTTCCTGATCGTCCGCTGGGCGGTCCGCCAGACGCCCGAGACGGCGGGAGGGCAGGACGGCGGCATCGGCCCGCTGCCGCGCCCGCTGCACCCTCACCACCCGCGTCCACGGCTGCCGCGCCTGCCACGCCGCGGTCCCCACCGGGTGGCCGAGCCGGGTCCGCCGGCCCGCGTGCGGGCGAGCGTCTCCATTGACCGGCTGCAGCGCCACTAGGGCGGGGCCGGGGCTCCGGTGAGGGCGCCCCACATGCGCATAATCAGTAGGAGCTCCAGTAACCGTGGATAGGAGATGCATATGAGTACCGAGCAGTCGACGGTCGAGGGGCACAAGAGCGCGGTCGAGGGTCTCGGCGGCGACGGCGCATCGGGCGGGGACCGCCTGCTCGTCACCGACAGCCGCACCGGGCGCTCGTATGAGCTGCCGATCACCGACGGCACCGTGCGCGCCCTGGACCTGCGCCAGATCAAGATCAACGATCAGGACTTCGGGCTGATGGCCTACGACCCGGCCTTCATGAACACCGCCTCGTGCCGCAGCTCGATCACCTACATCGACGGCGAGGCGGGCATCCTCCAGCACCGCGGCTACTCGATCGAGCAGCTCTGCGAGCACTCCAGCTACCTGGAGGTCGCCTACCTGCTGATCAACGGCGAGCTGCCGACGCTCGACGCGCTCGCGGAGTGGGTTCACCAGATCACGATCCACACCTTCGTGCACGAGAACATCAGGGAGTTCATGCAGGGCTTCCGCTACGACGCCAACCCGATGGGCATGCTCGTCGCCTCGGTGGGCGCGCTGTCGACCTTCTATCCGGACGCCAACCGCATCGGCGACCACGACATCCGCATGGCCCAGATCATCAGGCTGCTGGCGAAGATGCCCACGCTCGCCGCCTTCGCGTATCGCCACAACATGGGCCAGCCCTACGTGTATCCCGACAACGATCTCGACTACGCCAGCAACTTCCTCTCGATGATGTACAAGATGACCGAGCTCAAGTACGAGCCCGATCCGCGCCTGGCCCGCGCGCTCGACGTGCTCTTCATCCTGCACGCCGACCACGAACAGAACGCCTCCACGAGCGCCGTGCGCAGCGTCGGCTCGACCCAGGTCGACCCCTACACCGCCGTCGCCGCGGGCGTGGCCGCGCTCTACGGGCCCCTGCACGGGGGAGCCAACGAGGCCGCCCTGCGGATGCTGCAGCGGATCGGCAGCGTAGAGAACATCCCCTCCTTCCTGGAGGGCGTGAAGGCGGGCGACGAGCGCCTGATGGGCTTCGGCCACCGCGTCTACAAGAACTACGACCCCCGCGCCCGGATCATCCGCAAACACCTCGACGACGTGTTCGCCGCCCGCGGCAAGAGCCCCCTGCTGGAGGTGGCGACCGAGCTCGAGAAGCGGGCCCTCGACGACGAGTACTTCACCTCCCGCAAGCTGTACCCGAATGTCGACTTCTACTCCGGCCTGATCTACGAGGCCCTCGGCCTGCCCGTGGCGATGTTCCCGGTGATGTTCGCCATCGGGCGCACCAGCGGCTGGATCGCCCAGTGGCTGGAGATGGTCGAGGACCCCGAGCAGAAGATCGCCCGCCCGCGCCAGATCTACACGGGCGACCGCGACCGCGACTACGTCCCGATCGAGCAGCGCGGCTAAGCCGACAGCACGAGCGTGGCGCCGTTGTCGCGCAGCCAGCGGCGGTGGGCGCGGTACTCGGGCCAGTGCCGGCCGAGCAGCGCCCAGAAGCGGCGTGAGTGATCGCTGATCTCGAGGTGGCAGACCTCGTGCCAGACGACGTATTCGAGCACCGGCTCGGGCGCCAGCATCAGCCGCCAGTTGAAGCTCATGTGGCCGTCCGAGGAGCACGAGGCCCAGCGCGTGCGCTGGCCGCGGATCGAGAGCCCGGCGTAGGGCCTGCCCAGGATGGCGGTCGCGCGGTCGAGCCGCGGGACGAGCTCGGTGCGGGCCGCGCGCCGGTAGAAGCGCTCGAGCGCCGGTAGCGGGTCGCTGCCCGGCACGAGCAGGCGCTCGCCCCTGGCGGTGCACGCGCACGCGGCCCGGCTGTGCGACCAGCGCCAGCGGCTGTCCCAGATAGGGGACGGTCCGTCCCCGCTGGGCGATCACGGCCAGCGTCCGGCGCGCCTCGGCCAGCCGCCGCTCGATCCACGGCCGCAGCTCCTCGATGGCGGCCGCAGCCGCCCGCTCGGGGGCGCGGGCCGGGAGCACGACCTCGACCTCGGCGTGGGCGTGGACGTTGACCCTCACACTGCGGGCCCGCTCCGAGCGCCGCACCACGTAGTGGATCTCCTCCGTGGTGGGCTCTCGCTTCAGGGAGGCCGAAGGCATGGGCAAGCAGGCTAGAGCCCATCGCGGCGCATACGCTTCTCGCGTATGGGCACCGACGGGCAGCAGGACGGGGGTGGGCACACGGGCGACGGCTCCGAGATGACGCTCGACGAGGAGCTGCTGCTGTGGCTCGGGGACGAGTCGCGCGGAGGTGCGGGCCGCCGACGCCGAGCGGGTCCACGACATCGCCAACGAGTTCGCGGCCGGCTTCTCGGCGCTGGCCGACGTGGGTCCGGCGGTGACCGTGTTCGGCTCCGCGCGAACCCCTCCCGAGCACCCGAGCTACGAGCTCGTGCGAGAGGTGGGCTACTGCCTCGGGCGCTCGGGCTACGCGGTCATCACGGGCGGCGGGCCGGGGCTGATGGAGGCCGCCAACCGGGGGGCACGCGACGCCGGGGCGCTGTCGATCGGCTGCAACATCGAGCTGCCCCACGAGCAGGCGCCCAACCCGTACCTGGACGTCGGCCTGCGCTTCCGCCACTTCTTCGCGCGCAAGGTCATGTTCGTGCGCTACGCCTGCGCGTTCGTGATCTGCCCCGGCGGCTACGGCACCCTCGACGAGCTCTTCGAAGCCCTGACGCTGATCCAGACCGCCACGATCCGCCACTTCCCGGCGATCCTGCTGGGCGAGAGGGAGTGGGAGGGCCTGCTGGAGTGGCTGCGCGAGCGGGCCCTGGCAGACGGGCGCATCAGCCCGCACGACCTGGAGCTCGTCTCGCTGGCCACCGAGCCCGAGCAGGTGTGCGCGATCGTGGACGCCGGCCGCGAGCGCCAGCGCGCCTACGTCGCCGGCCGCCCGCGCCGGACCGCACCGCTGCGGCCGTAGACTGGCGCGGCGATGGCGCGCTCACGGGTGAGGCTTCCACCAGACGTGCGGGGCACGTTCGAGGTGTACCTCAACGGCGTCCGTCAGGAGCTCGGGCGCGACTACCAGGTCCGCGAAGGCGTGCTCGTGTTCGAGCGCGACCTGCGCAAGGACAAGATCAGCGGCTGGCGCTGGCTGCTGGGCGCGTGGGGCGTGGGGACCTACCGCCAGGACGACTCGGTGGACGTCCGCTACGAGGCCGCCGACGGCTCGCCCCGGGTCGCCTCGGCGCTCGAGATCGAGCCGGGGTAGACCGCCCGCTCCCACGGCCTCGCGAGCTTCAGCGCGCTCAGGATCGCCCGCGTGGCGGGCGAGCGGTTGAGCGTGTAGAAGTGGATCCCGGGCGCCCCCGCGGCCAGCAGCTCGGCGCACTGCAGGGTGGCATAGGCGACGCCGAAGTCCCGCACCGCCTCCTCGTCCTCGCCGCGCACGGCCAGCTCTCGGGCGAGGTCCGGCGGGATCGAGGCGCCGCACTTCTTGGCCATCCGCTCGATCTGGCCCACCCCCGTGATCGGCATGATCCCGGGGATGATCGGCACGCTGATCCCCGCCGCCCGGGCGCGCTTCAGGAACTCGAAGTAGGCGTCGTTGTCGAAGAACAGGTTGGTGATCAGGAAGTCGACCCCGGCATCCACCTTCTCGGCCAGGTGTTCGAGGTCCTCCTGAGGGCTGGCGGCGTGGATGTGGGTCTCGGGGAAGCAGGCAGCCCCGATCGCGAACGGGTAGTCGCTCGCGATCATCTCCACCAGCTCACGCGAGTATTCGAATCCTCCGTCGGTCGCGGTCCAGGTCTCCTGACCGGCGGGCGGGTCGCCACGCAGCGCGAGCACGTTGTCGATCCCCGCCGCGTGCATCTCATCCAGCGTCGCCCGCAGCTCGGGCACGGTGGCGGCCACGCACGTGAAGTGGGCCATCGCCTCCAGCCCGTAGCGCTCCGAGATGTCCTTGACGATCTCGATGGTTTTCTCGCGGGTGGAGCCCCCGGCGCCGTAGGTCACCGACACGAAGGCGGGCTCGAGCTTGACCAGCTCGGTCAGGGCCGCCTCGAGGTTCTGCTCGCCGACCGGGGTCTTCGGAGGGAAGAACTCGAACGAGAAGACCGGGCCATCGCGTCCGATGATCTCATCGATGCGCATCCTCAGATTATGCAGCCCTCCAGCGCTCCGGCTCGCCCGCGATCCGCCGCGCGCGGCCCTCGGCCTGTAGATGCGTGAGGAAACACAGCGTTTCCGAGAGCAGCCAATGGGCGTTGCGCGCGCCCGGAGCCTGGCCGTAGACGCTCGGGATGATCTCGAAGGCGGTCTGCTCGCCCTCCTGCAGAGCCCCCTGCACGAGGTCCAGGCGCTCCTGCACGAGCGCACGGTTGCCACGGATGTGTGACTGCACGTCGGCGAACGTGCGCCCGTGGCCGGCCAGGCACAGACGCGCAGAGAGACCTTCGACCGTGCCCAGCGAAGTGAGGAACTCCCCCACCGGGTCGGGCGAGTAGCCGTAGTCGAAGAACAGCGAGATGCGCCCCAGCAGGTGGTCGCCGGAGATCAGCAGGCGGCGGTCGGGCTGGAAGAAGCACACGTGGTTGGGGGCGTGGCCGGGGGTCTCATAGGTGATCCACTCGCCCAGATCGGTCTCGATGCGGACCCCCGTGAGGAGATCCCGGTCGGGCTCGATCGGCCCCGCGATGCCGCTGCCCGCGGGCCTGCGGGCCTGCTCGGCGGCATAACGCGCCAGCGGCTCGGCCGGCACGCCGCTCTGGCGGGCCACCTCCAGGCGCCGTTCGAACAGCGCCTCGGGATCCTCGATCATGCGACGCAGGGATTCGTGGCTGGGGTGCATCCACAGCTCGCACCCGGCCGCCTCCAGGATCTCCGGGCCCTGGCCGCAATGGTCGGTGTGGGCGTGGGTGCAGGCCACCAGACGGGCGTCCTCCAGGCGCAGGTCGCACATCGCCAGCGCCCGCTCGAGCTGCTCCAGCGAGTCCGGCTCGTGCATGCCCGTGTCGAACAGCACGAAGCCGCCGTCGCTGCGCACGGCCCAGGCGTTGCAGTGGGGAACTCCAGGCCAGGGGAGGGGAAGGCGCAGGCGGTAGACACCCGGCAGGACGCGCTCCCCCCGTCCGAGCTCACGCTTGCGCGCCACATCGGCCACCGGCCGGAGACTAGACTACGTCCCTCGCTCGGTCCTGGAAGGAGACGGGGATGGCAGATCAGACGGAGAGTTCAAGCGCCACCAGCAGCAAGGTGCAGGAGGTGGCCGAAAACATGCAGGAGCTGGCGGGGAAACGCAAACGCATCTCCCCCGCCAAGGCCGAGGGGGTGGCGCGCCGCTACTTCGAGGCGATCGACTCCCGTGACCTCGACGGCGCCGTCGCGCTGTGGGCCGAGGGTGGCCGCGAGAACGTCCGCGGGCAGCTCGACGTGCTCGCGCCCGAGGGCGTGCGGACCTTCATCTCCGAGATGCTGGGTGCCTTCCCTGACCTGCAGATGGAGGTCGTCTCGACGACCGCCCAGGGAGATCGCTGCGCGGTCCACTGGCACCTGCGCGGCACCTTCGCCGGACCCGGCGGCTTCGGCGGGATCAGCCCCACCGGCAGCGTCGTGGACCTCGAAGGCTGCGACCTCCTGACCATCAAAGACGGTCTGATCCAGGCCAACGACGCCTTTACGGACAGCATGAGCTTCGCCCGCGAGATCGGGATGATGCCGCCGAAAGACTCCGCGGCCGAACAGCGCATGACCGGCGCCTTCAACGCCAAGACGCGCGTCAGCGGCAGGCTGATGGGCGGCGAGGCCGAGCTCGTGGCCCAGGGCGTGTGGGTGGTCCAGGGCCAGCCGGGGCGCTGCAACGTGTACCTGATCGAGGACGACGGGCAGGTGGTCCTGTTCGACGCCGGGGCGCGGACGATGACCCGCGCCGTGGCCACCGCCGGCGCCAAGCTCGGCGGCATCCGCCAGATCGTGCTCGGCCACGCCCACACCGACCACCGCGGCACCGCGCCGGGGCTGGGAGCGCCGGTCGTGTGTCACCCCGACGAAGTACAGGACGCCGAAGGCAGCGGCGGCTTCCGCTACTGGCCCGAGGGCCTGCGGGGCCTGCCCTTCCCACAGCGCCAGCTGCACAAACTGTTCCACCGCTACGCCTGGGACGGCGGCCCCGTGAAGATCTCCGGGACCGTCAAGGAGGGCGACGAGGTGGCCGGCTTCAAGGTCATCGAGCTGCCCGGTCACGCCCCCGGCCAGATCGGCCTGTGGCGCGAGAGCGACCGGTTGGCGATCACCAGCGACGCCTTCTACCTGATCGACATGTGGGGACGGGACTCCTCGGCCCACCTCCCCGACGACCTCTACAACTACGACACCGAACAGGCCCGAGCGAGCCTGCGCAAGCTCGCCGCGCTCGAACCGGCGGTGGCGTGGCCGGGACACGCCGGCGCGCTCAGCGAGGACGTCCGCGGCGAACTCGAACGGGCCGCCGAGGCGCCCTAGACCTTGGGCCGGCGCTCCCGGCGCCAGTCCAGGCTGCGCGCCCCCGGCAGCGACTACACCGACCCCGAGGGCAACGTGCTCACGCTGCGCGGCTCGCTCACGGCCGGCGCGCGCAGCGAGTACGCGCGCGTACTGGCGGGCACCGACCTGTCGGCCGCGAGCACCCAGGAGGACGCCTGGCAGCGGGGCCTCGAGCTGCTGTTCGAGCGCCTCGCCAGCCGCTGGGTCATCGCGGGCGCCCCGATCGAGCACCAGCGCGAGCTGCTGGCCCGCTTCCGCGCCGCCTCCCCAGCCGAGCGGGCGTGGGTTCGCGACGTGATGCGCGAGCACTGCGCCGAGCACTTCCCGGAGCTGCAGGCCCCCTAGCCGCCAGGTCGGCCGCGAGCGTTACTCGGGGGCAGGTCCCGGTGGGACCGCCGAGAGCTCCAGGCGCTCTCCACCGGCTGCGCCCGCAGCCAGGAACCTCGCGCTCGCGCGGTTGAGCACGAAGTCCAGCACCTCGCCTCCGTCGGCGCGTACCTGCAGGCGCCTGCCGTCCTCCTTCACCGCCACGATCGTGCCCGGCTCATAGGCGCCGCCGAAGCGGGCGATGCGCACCCGCGCGCCGACGCGGGGAAGCGGTCGCGAAGGTCCCAGCACGCCGCCGATCTTAGGGCCCACCGGGGGCACTCCGGGGTGGCCCGGATGGGCCGATACCTTGGGGGCATGCGTCGCACGAAGATCGTGGCCACGATCGGACCGGCCTCCCGTGAGCCGGAGACGCTTGTGCGGCTGGTCGAGGCGGGCATGGACGTCGCGCGGCTGAACTACTCCCACGGGACCCTCGAGGAGCACGCCGAGACCGTCCGTCGCGTGCGCGACGCCGCCGGGCGCGTGGGGCGGCCGGTGGCGATCCTGCAGGACCTCCCCGGCCCGAAGCTGAGGATCGGGCCGCTGGAGGAGGACCTGGTCGAGCTGACCCCCGGCGAGCACCTCACCTTCGCCTGCGGCGACGGCGACCGCCCCGGCGACGCCCACCACATGAGCGTGACCTGGCCCGGGCTGCCCGACGCGGTGGCGCCGAACTCGATCATGTACCTCGCCGACGGCTCGGTGCGCCTGCGGGTGGTCGAGGTGCGCCGCGAGCGCCAGGAGGTCGAGACCGAGGTCGAGGTGGGTGGCGCGGTGGCCTCTCGTCAGGGGCTCAACATCCCGGGGCCGGTGACGGGGCTGCCGGTGATGCCCGAGGAGGACCTCCACCTGCTGCGCCACGGCGAGCAGATCGGGGTCGACATGGTCGCGCTGTCGTTCGTGCAGGGCCCCGAGGACGTCGAACACGTGCGCCAGCACACCCGGCTGCCGCTGATCGCCAAGATGGAGAAGCCGCAGGCCGTGCAGCGGGCGAGCGAGATCCTGAGGGCGGCCGACTGCGTGATGGTGGCCCGCGGAGACCTCGGCATCGAGCTGCCGATCGAGCGCGTGCCGATCGTGCAGAAGCAGCTGCTGGAGCTGGCGGGATTGATGGCCCGGCCGTCGATCACGGCCACCCAGATGCTCGACTCGATGGTCGCCTCCTCGCGCCCCACCCGCGCCGAGGTGGCCGACGTGGCCAACGCGATCCTCGACGGCACCGACGCGGTGATGCTCTCGCAGGAGACCGCGATCGGCTCCTATCCGGTCGAGGCCGTGGCGATGATGGCGGCGGTGGCCGAGCAGGCGGAGTCGATCGCCCCGTATGAGCGCTGGAACGAGACGCGCGTGAACCGCACCGCCTCCGACCCTGCCTACACGATCGCCCACAACCTCTGCGACGCCGCCCGCGAGCTGCGCCTGGACGCGCTCGTGGTGCCGACGCTGTCGGGCCGCTCCGCCAGGCTCGTCTCGGCGCACCGCCCGACGGTGCCGATCTACGCCCTCTCCCCCGGGCGCGAGACGGTCCGCCGCTGCGGGCTGATGTGGGGCGTGCAGGCGGCCTCGATGCGCCGCCACGAGACCACCGAGGCGTTGATCGCCGACGCCGCGCGCCGGGTGGTGGAGCTCGGCTGGTGCAGCCGCGGCCAGCGCGTCGGGATCACCGCCGGGCTGCCCTCGGGCCGCCCCGGCACGACCAGCCTGGTGCAGATCCAGACGCTCTAGATCAGACGGCCAGTTCGTGGCGGCCGTAGAAGTCGGCCTCTTCGCGACCCAGCTCGGTCACGGGGGCATCCCCGTAGATCCACTCGCGCGCGATCCGGTGCCAGTTGGCGCGCGCCCGCAGCTGCGAGAGGACGGCGAGCGTGAGCATCTCCATGCGCCGCCCGAAGAGGTGCTCGGGGCGCATCGTCCTGGTGGCGCATCTCGCGGAAGTAGCTGGAGCGGGGGTCGGAGCTCTCGATCATCACCTGGGTGGCGATCTCGGGCGTCAGCTGGACGGTTTCGTCGGCCGTCGTGTACCACCAGATCGCTTCCGTGACGAAGGCGAGCAGGTGCTCGGGGTCCACGCGCTCGGGTTCGGGCAGGAAGCCCGACTCGGCGAGCAGCGCGTGCAGCGTCGGCGCGTCACCCTCCGCGACGGCCCGCTGGGCGGCGAGCTCGAGCTCGACGGGAGCCGCCTCCATGCGCTTGAACAGACCGAAGTCGAGGAACGCCACGCGGCCGTCGTCGAGCAGCAGGAAGTTGCCCGGGTGGGGATCGCCGGAGAACTGGCGGTGGCGGTAGAGGCTGCCCAGGAAGAAGCGGAACACGATCTCGCCGACGCGGTCGCGCTCGTCCTGGTCGCGCTCCTTGAGCTCCTCGAAGCCCACGCCGTTGACGAACTCGCTCACGAGCACCCGCTCGCGCGAGAGCGAGCTGACGACCTTGGGGACGAAGATGAACGGGTGGCCCGCGTAGATGCGCGCCAGCGAGCGCTGGTTCTGGGCCTCGAGCTCGTAGTCGAGCTCCTCGACGATACGCTCGCGGATCTCCTCGGTGATCGCGTTGACGTCGAGCCCCGGGGTCATGCGCTTCAGCAGGCGCATGATCATGTCGAGGTTCTGCATGTCGGCCCTGACCGCAGCCGCCACCCCCGGGTACTGGACCTTGACGGCCACCTCGCGGCCGTCGTCGGCCAGCGTGGCGCGGTAGACCTGGCCGATCGAGGCCGCCGCGATCGGCTCCTCGTCGAAGCTCTCGAAGACCTCGTCGATCGTGTCTTCGAGGTCCTCCTCGATCACCCGGCGCATCTGCTTGAAGGACACCGTCGGGGCCGCGTCCCGGAGCTTGGCGAGCTCGCGCTGGAACTCCTCGCGGTGCTCCTCGGGGACCAGGCCGACGTCGAGGAACGACATCACCTGGCCGAGCTTCATCGCGGCGCCCTTCATCGTCCCCAGCACGGCCACGATCTGCTTGGCCGTCTCCAGCTGACGGCGGGCCATCGCCTCCTCGGAGGCCTGCTCGTCGCGCGTCAGGTTGGCGGCGCGGGTGCCGAACTGCTTGACGGCCTCGCTCGCCGCCAGCGTCGCCACCGTCGCCGTGCGCCGCGCGCGCGAGCTCGGGATCTTCTCGTCCTCGCGCGCCATTCCCCGTCTCATGCTACTTGGGCCCGAGACGACGACCGGCCCGTTGTGCAGCGGGGTTTCCGGCACCCCGCGCTCGGGCGTCAGGCGGCCGGCGTCACTTTCGAGCCCGGCACGATGTCATCGCTGCCGTCCTCCCAGCGGACCCAGGCCTTGGTCCCCCCGTCGTAGTCGGGGGCCTGGAGCACGAGCGTGGCCGGGCGATCCAGTGCCGTGCAGGCCGCCGTGCCCTCGGGGTCCAGACCCCGCCACACACGGATGAAGGGGTTCGACTCCCACTCCCGGGCGACCGTCGTGGTGTCCGCGTGGCCGGGGTAGATGACGGTGCTCTGGGGCAGCTGCATGAGCGTGCCCATGATCGACTCGCGCAGGTCCTCGTAGGTGCTGTGGCCCGGCGCCCGCACGCCGCCCACCGAGTCCTTGAACAGCGTGTCGCCGGTGAACACGGCTCCGGGGGCCGAGGAGCCCGAGCCGCCGTCCGGCGATCCCCCGTGCTCGCTGATCACGAACGACAGCATCCCGGAGGTGTGCCCGGGGGTGGCCACGGCGCTGGACCTCGAGCCTGCCGAGGGGCAGGCGTTCGCCGGCTTCGATCTCCACCAGGTCCCCGACCTCGACGCCTGTGGCCGCGAGCAGCTCGTGCTCGGTGGGGCTGATCAGCACGCGCAGGCCGGGCCAGCGCTCGCGCAGCTTGGGCGTGTCGCTGACGTGGTCGAAGTGATGGTGGGTCAGCAGCACGTGCGAGGGGGACAGCCCGAGCCGCTCGGCCGCCTCCAGCAGCGGCTCCACCGGACCGCCGGCGTCGACGAAGAAGGCGGGCCCGCCGTCGCCGTCGGCGACCAGGAAGGTGTTGGAGACGAACTGCGGGTGGGTCGAGGTCTCGACGATCATCAGAGCGCGGAATGCTCGCAGGTCTCGACCAGCCGGCGCAGCCCCCGCAGATAGCGTTCGTCGCCGACCTCCCGCCGCCACTCAAGCACGGGCACCATCTCGGCGCACCTCGTCACCCGCTCGCGCGCCTGCTCGAGAGAGGCCGCCGTGCTCGCCAGCGCGACCGCGCGGGAGGTTCCGACCGTGCGATAGCTGTGCTCGCCGGTGGCCACCGCCGAGGAGAAGAACACCTCACAGCCCTCGGCTTCGACGCGTGCGGGGTCGAGCGTGAAGTCGTAGGCGGGGCCCTTGCGCAGCGCGTAGTCGGGCGAGACCAGGTAGAGCACCAGCGAGGCCTCTGGCCGCAGCGGCACCGCGGCCGGCGTCAGCTGCCGCTCGCTGATCTGGCCCATCACCTCGGTCCAGCTGCCCTCGAACAGGCTCATGATGTTCATGCACTCGGGGTCTCCGAAGCGGGCGTTGAACTCGATCACCTTGACGCCCTCGGCGGTGGCGAAGAAGCCGCTGTTCATGACGCCGCTGAAGTGCCGGCCTTCCGCGCCCAGACGCTCGATCACCAGCTCCACGATCTCGCACCCGCGCTGGTAGTGGGCCTCGCTCATGAACGGCAGCGACGGCTCGGGCATCGACAGCGAGCCCATCCCGCCGGTGCCGGGACCCTCGTCTCCGTCGTAGCGGTAGGGGTAGTCGTAGGTCGAGGGCGGGAACACGACCGTGCGCCCGTCGCTGATCGCCTGGATCGTGAACTCGGCGCCCGTGATGCGCTCCTCGATCAGCACCGCTTCGCCCTTCGCGAGCAGCGAGCCGGCGTACTCCCGGGCGGCCTCGTGATCGGCCAGATGCGGCCCCATCACCTTCACGCCCTTGCCGCCGGTGAGACCGGCGGGCTTGACCGCCACGGGCGTCTCGCCGAAGTGCTCGAACGCACCCGACAGCTCGCCGGGGGCGTTGACGATCTGCAGCCGCGGGACCGACTCGGGCGCGACGTCGCGCAGCAGCGAGCGCGCGAACACCTTGTTCCACTCGATCTCCGCACCCGCCCGCGTGGGGCCGACCGCCCGCGTGCCCTGGGCGTGCAGCGCGTCCACCACGCCGGCCGCCAGCGGTTCGTCGGCGCTGACCATCGCGATGTCGATCTCGCGGGAGCGCGCGAAGGCGGCCACCGCGGCGGCGTCGCACACGTCTCCGAGCTGGTGCCCTCCCCCGGATGCCGCCGCCTGCTCGACGATCGTCGGGTTCTCGTGGCCGACGAACGCGTGCAGCTCGCTGTGCTGCGCCATGCGCGTGGCGAGCGCGCTCTCACGACCGCCGTGGCCGACTATCAGGGTGCGCACGTGGCGCAGTCTATGTAGCCGCTTCGGCTTCCTGGCCGGCGCGGCGCACGTTGCGGCTCTTCAGGCGCCTGTTCTTTTCCCGTTCGCGCTGTTTCTGTTCGCGCAGTTTGCGGCTTTCGCCCTGTTTCTTGCTCTGTTCGCGTTCCCGCTCGTGCTGGGCCACGGTGCGAGCGTGTTCGGATTCGTGCTTGGCCTGTTCGCGTTCGCGGGCGTGCTGCTGGACGGCGCGTTCGCGCGCCTGCAGCCTGTGTTCCCGTTCGCGGGCCTTGCGTGATTCCACGCGGCCCGCCCGTTCTGCGGCCCTCGCCTGTTCGCGCTGCGCTTTGCTCGGCTTCGGCGTCTGGGTGCCGGCGCCTTCGCCGCCTTCTCCGGTCTGGCCTTCAGGGTTGCGGCCTGGGTGACCTTCTTTGGGAGCGGTGTTCGGGCCTTCGCCTCCCGAGTTGCCGCCCGCCTCCGCGCGCGAGTGGCCGGATTCGCCGCCCTGTCCGGATTCGCCGGAGATGCCGGATTCGCCGGAGGAGCCCGACCCCCCGGCCCCGGCGGCTTCCGCGGAACGGCCGCCGTGCTGACCGGCCGCGTGCTGGCGCTGCGTCGCCGCGCCACCCGCACCGGCGCCCACGATCCCGGCGGCCGTGGTGCCCGCCGCGTGGTGGGCAGCGCCACCGCCGCCGCCGTGCTGGCCGGAGCCGTCGGCTGAGCCGGACGAGCCGCCCGCGCCGCCGCCGCCGCCATAGCCGCCGCTACCGCCGGCGCCGCCTTCGATGCCGCCGAGCGGGGGCTGGCCCCCGGCGCCCGGAGGCTGGCCGCCCGGCACCGCGCCGCCGCCGCTCGAGCCGCCGCCGATGGCCCCGCCGTGGTGACCGGACCCGCCGCCTTCGCCTTCGCCTTCGCCCAGCAGCGGCAGCCACGCGGGCTTGCCGACCAGAGACACGGTCGACCCGGCGTGGTGCTGTACCGACGGGGTGCTGAGGACGGGGGCCCCGAGGCCGGTTGACAGGCCGAGCAGCGCCGCGCCGGCCGCGACCTTGACGGCGATGGCCTTGATCGGCCCGCCCGCCACCAGCGCCGCGCCGGCGACGGTCCCGCCCAGCGTCGTGCCGCCGGCGTAGGTCAGCTGTTCGGTGGGGGCGCTGGAGAGGGCGTCCTGCAGCGTCCGCAGCTTCAGCGTCAGCCACGGCAGCAGCGGCAGGAAGGCTCCGACGCCTCGCCGCCGGCGCGACATGCCGTCGGCGTAGGTGCGGCAGTCCGGGCAGGCACGGACGTGTTTGCGGAGCTTGCCTTTCAGCAGCGCCGCGCCGCGCGCCGTGTCGAGCTCCTCGCGGATCTCACGGCAGTCGGCGTCGCGGGCGGTGCGTTCTGAGATGAGGCTCGAGCGCGCCTGGTAGACGAGCGCCTTGACCTGCTCGGGACGCAGGCCCATGACGCTGCCGATCTCCGACTGGCTGAGGCCGTGGAGCTCGGCCAGCACCATGGCCGCCCGCTGGCCCTCGGGCAGCTCCCGCACGCCGGCGAGCGTGTGGCGGATCTCCTCGCGCAGCTCGAATTCGCGGAACAGGTCCCCGGAGGCCACCGGGTCGTGGCCGGTCGCGGCCTCGCCGCCCAGCTCGACGGTCGGGCGGCGGCGGCGCAGGATGCTCAGGCTCTGGTTGCGTGCGATCGCGAACAGCCAGGGGCGCAGCACCACCGGGCGCTCGTCGGCGAGCAGGGCGCGGTAGGCGGACGCGAAGGTGACCTGGAGGGCTTCTTCGGCGTCGGCCCGGGACCCGAGCATGTACAGGCAGAACGACAGCAGTTCGCGCTGGTGGCGCTCGTACAGCGCCTCGAACGCCGCCGGGTCATTCCCCCGGATCGAGCTGACCAGCTGCTCGTCTGTTGCGAGGGCATGCCGGGCGGCCGTGCTCGGCGATATGGGTCGAACCCTGGTTGCCAACAAACTCCCCTTCCTAGGCCCCGTTGCGGCACCAAGAATCTACCCCTCAGCAGGCACAACATCAAGCTCAAAAAGAATCTGCGTACCCCCCCAACCTTTTTTCGGGGTCGGCGTTTTATGGGCAGATGCAGGAGCACGCGACAAACGGATCGGGCACTGGGAGGCTGCGGCTGGCCGCATCGGCACCGCAGGCTGGCACGAGCGAGCCCAACATTCAGCTCCACGCACGTGTGGTGGCGGCGATGAAGGCGGGGGACGTACCCACTGAGATCCTCGCCCGCGGCTTCTACATGCGCAATTGCGCCAGCTCGATCTCCGACTACACCTACCGCGGTGCGTCGGGGTGGCGGGACTGGATCGAGGACCTGTTCGAAGAGTTCACGGGCAGGCCCCGCTATGAGCTCGAGCAGATCGTCGCCACGGGCGAGGATTATGTCGTCGCCGAATACTGCATCCGGGGCCGGAGCGCGCGTTCGGGCGAGCCGCTGGCGTTCAGGTGGACAGGGGTCACCTGGTTCGCCCACGGCGCCCTGACGCGTGCGTCCGGCTACGCCTCGAGACGCGAGGCCCTCGAGGCGGTGGGCGCCGAAAGCGTGGCGCAGGAGGGGCCGTCCGGCCTGCACGACAACGAGCTGGTTGGCGTTCAGGCTGCGACGGCGGGCCCTCATCCCGGCCACGACGAGCCCGGCAGAAGGCCTAGGTCGAAGGCCGTTCGCCTGCTCAAGCGGGATGAGGACATGAGGGAGGGGTCTCGCGGCGACCGGGAGGAGGCTCGCAATTAGCGAGCACGCGCGCTCAGGTGCCCCCACCTGGAGCTCCCGGTCGTCGCGGGTGTTTCCGCGGCGGGCATGCAGGCACCGCCGGCGGCGGTCGCGCCTGCGAACTCTCAGGCGGCCTCCCTGCCAGCCGCGGGCGCCACGCCCGCTCGGCACTCCGGCAGAGGCGAGGATGCTGCCGGGTGGCTGGCTGTTGGCCGGCGACCTGCTGATCGTCCCCGTCCGCTTCTCACACGAGGACGCCGGCGGCGAGACCGAAGTCGCGGCCTACATGTTTCGCTTCTCGGCCGGGAAGATCGTCTCCCTGACCGAGTACCGCAGCCTCGAGGACGCGCTGCAGGACGCCCGCCTCGGGCGCTGGGCGTAGCGGGCGTAGCCCGGCACGCGCTGCGGACCGCGCGTGTCCGACGCTGGGCGCGGACAGGCGCAGGCCCGGCGAATCTCCGCACGGCCGCCCGTGCTCCCCACGGTCCCCGGCCCCAAGGTCCATGGCTGCCGGCCCACGGCTGCAACGTGCGCGTAGACTCACGCGCCATGGCTCTGATCCACACCTGCTACCGCATCACCGACATCGACCGTTCGGTCGCCTTCTACAACGCCCTCGGCTTTCAGGAGATCGGCCGCATCCCGATCCGTGACGAGGCGGTCAACGTGTTCATGAACCAGCCCGGCGACGGCGACATGCCGCGCCTGGAGCTGACCTACAACTTCGGCGTCGACCACTACGAGATCGGCAGCGGCTACGGCCACATCGCGATCACCTCCGGGGACCTCGACGGGACCCTCGCGGCCCTGGCCGAGCAGGGCATCCAACCCGAGAAGCCCCCCTACTCCGTCCGCGAGGGCGGCTCGCGGCTGTGCTTCGTGAAAGACCCCGACGGCTATCGCATCGAGATCATCGAGCAGCCGACGGTCGAGGAGACGCAGGGCTAGGCTCGCCCCGGCGACGGCCTGACGGCGAGTTCATGAGCGACGCCACACACTTCACTGCAGACCAGGCGCGTGCGGCAGGCGCACGGATCGGAATCGACTGGTCGACGGCACCCTTCGACGTGGAGCAGTTTCGGATGGGGATGGACGTCGAGCTCGAGCACGGCACCCACGATCCCGCAACGAATGTCACGGACGACGACGTGGAGGTCACCGCCAAGATCGCGCGGGCGCACCTGAACGAGTTCCCCGACTACTACACACGTCTCGCGGCGATGGAGTCCGAGGCGGAGGCCTACTGGGCCGCGCGGGGCCGATAGAAGGCTGACCCAGGCGGCTCGCGGCGCCCTGCGCGCGACATCCCAGCAAGTATCGCGGGGCTCACGGTCGAGCAGACACAGGGCCGGGGCACTCAACGCGGGCCCGGCCATATCCCCTTTCCGGGTTGGCCTATGCTCCGTCCCTTCTTCCCGACCTGCGCCATTCGAAAGGACCAAGCGCAAATGCCAACCCTGATCGTGTTCCATGAGGTAGATGACGTCGATCACTGGCTCGCCTCTCCCAAGCGAGAGGAGTTCTTTGGACCGTTGGGGATGAGCAGCCGGACGTTTCGGGACCCGGATGGCTCGAATCGTGTGGGGCTGATCGTGGAGGTTCCGTCCCTCGAGGCCCTCCAGGGGGCCTTGCAAACCGAGGACGCTGCGGAGGCGATGAAGCATGACGGGGTTCGCCCCGAGACGATGTTGATGCTCGTCGAAGGGTGACCTTTGAACACACCCGGGCGGCGCCGGCGCAGAAAGCGGTGCGGGACGGGGACGCGCGACCGGCAGGCCATCGACCAGCTGCAGTTCTGGACGCCGCGGTCATCGTGTTCGAGTACGGTCCCGGTCCACGCACGCCGACCGAGGGGAAGCCATGAGTGATCAGAACGTCGAGTTCGTCAAGGGTGTCTACGGGGCGTTCGCGCGAGGCGATGTGCCCGCGGTGCTCGGCTCATTCGCCGACGACATCGAATGGTTCGAGGCTGAGGGCATGCCATACGGTGGCCTTCACCGCGGCCCCGACGAGGTCGCGCAGAAGGTCTTTGGTCCGATCACCCAGGACGTCGACGGCTTCGCGCTGGTGCTCGAGGAGTTCATCGCATCCGGCGCAACCGTCGCCGCGATCGTCCGCTACACCGGGACCGGCAAAGCGACTGGAAAGCCGCTCGACGTGCCCGCCGTCCACGTCTGGGACATCCGTGACGGCAAGTTGACACGCTTCCGGCAGTTCATCGACACGGTCGAGTACGCAGAGGTCGTCCCCGCGGGCTAGCGACCGTTGCGTGGGGCGTGAGCGCCAGGGCGGCGTCCTGAGCCATCCCGCCGCCGAACCCCGGCGACTACACAGAATCGAGACCTGGGCGATGCCCCGACGGGCGCGTCTCAACCACGGCCGGCTGACTCGGAGGAGGCCGGTGGCGCCAGCCCGAGATCCGCGAGGGCGTGAGCGCGGTCGAAGTAGATCACGAGCTTGGTGACCTGCCCTCCGTGGAGGTGGAACAGGCTCGCGCCCTCGGTGCGCAGCTGCTCGACGTCCATCTCGCTCGTCCGCCCGCGCGCCCTGAAGGCGCCCAACGTGAGGACGCGTTCCTCATCGAGCTCGCGGTATTCGTCGATCTCGATCCGGTGACCCTCCCACACGTCGAGGAAGTCGTGCCACGCCTCCAGCGCGGCGGCCCCACCCTTCGACGTTCCGGAGCCCGGTAGATCCTCGATCACGAGCTCGATCTCCGGATGGGCCCACTCGACGGAGCCGTACCGGCCGCGTTCCCACTCAGAGCAGATCTCGCGCACGAGGTCGAGGTTCGCCGCTGCCACGGCGACCAGCGTGGCATACGGAACGAGTTGCAGAGCTCATAGGACGCGTTTCGCGCTCTGCTCGGCGCCACGACGAGATGCCCGTGCCCGCCGCGCTGAAGGTTGATCGGTGGAGCTCAGCCGTGCAGCGCAGGCGTGTACGCGATCCCGACTATGACGCCCTCCGGTGACTGCAGCCTCGTCACCGTCTGGCCCCACGGCTCCTCGCGCGCCTTGTGCAGCAGCTCGTAGCCGGCCTGCTCCAACTCCTGCCCAGCCGCTGTCACGGCCTCTGCGTTTGCCACGTCGAACTCGACGCTGAACTGCGGCACCGGCCGCTCCGCCGGCCACCGTGTGGTCCCGAAGCACGCTTCGGCCGCCTGGGACAGCGGCCAAATTCCGAAGTGCTTGCAACCGGGGATCTGATCGCTGTGGTGATACCCGCTGTCACCGGCGCCCTCGAAGGGCAGCCCGAGCGCGCCCGCGTAGAGGCCGCGGCTGGCGGGCGGGTCGGGCGTGATCACGGCGATGGTCGAGAGGAACTCGATCTCCATGCAAGGGCCTCAGTTGCCTTATTCCCTCGATTCGGGCGCCCACACCTCCACGAGGCGTGCGACGGCGCCGGGGTCCCTCAGCTATCGAGCGTCCACGGACAATCGTCGCCGCGGGTAGGCTCCCGTGTCATGAGCGCCACGGCGCCAGGCGCCGGAACCGTCCACGGCGAGCACCGCTGGGACCACGTGTTCGCGGCCGTCTACGACCGCATGATGCGCGGCGGCGAGCAACGCAGCATGGGCAGGCGCCGGGGCGAGCTGGTGGCGAAGGCGTCCGGGCGCACGCTCGAGATCGGCGCCGGCACCGGCGCCAACCTCCCCTACTACCCGGACGGCGTGGAGGAGCTGATCCTCGCCGAGCCGTTCGAGCCGATGCGCCGGCGGCTGGAGCGCAAGCTCGGCGAGAGCGGCAGGTCGGCGCAGGCGCTCGACGCCTCGGCCGAAGCGATCCCCTTGGAGGCCGAATCGGTCGACACGGTCGTCTCGACGCTGGTGCTGTGCACGGTCGACTTCCCGGACGCCGCCCTGGCCGAGGTCGTCCGCGTGCTGCGCCCCGGCGGGCAGCTGCTGTTCATCGAGCACGTCCGCTCGCACTCGCCGCGGATGGCCCGCTGGCAGGACCGATTGGAGACCCCCTGGCGACACTTCGGCGCGGGCTGTCGCTGCAATCGCGACACGGTCGCGTCGATCGAAGCCACCGGACTGTCGACCGAGCACGAGGAGGAGCACTGGAAGGGCGTGCCCCCGATCGTGGCCACGATCGTGATGGGACGCGCGGTGCGCCTGTGAAGGTCGAGATGTTCAACGTGGGCTGGATCTCGAGCTCTGCCGCCGTGTGGCGCCAGGGCGAAGACCCCGAGCGCCAGCTCCGCTTCCCGGTGCCGTCGTACCTGATCGAGACCGAGCAGGAGCGGATCCTCATCGACCCGGGCCTGCACCCCGGGGCCGTGGCCGACGCCGTCGGCCACTACGGCCGGCCCGAGGCGGGCATGTTCCAGCTCGAGCAGGAGCAGCCCATCACCGAGCAGGTGGACGTGACGACGCTCACGAAGGTGGTCATGACCCACCGTGGACGGCGACCACGATCTGCTCGGGGACGGCTCGGTCGAGAGCTGCTGCTGACGCCCGGGCACACGCCGGCCACCAGTCGGTCCGGGTCGGTGAGCAACTGGTCCTCGGCGTCGACGTCGCGCACTTCGCCTCCACCTTCGACGACCATCGCTTCCCGATCTTCGGCGACGACTTCGAGGCTCAGGCGAACTCCGCCGACCGGCTGCGCGTCATGCGCGACGACGGCGTCACGGTGCTGCCCGGCCACGATCCCGACGTGCTGCGCCCGGGCCCTGTGACCGTCTGAGCGTGCGGCTCACATGGCGCCGGCAGGCACGGCCGCGCCCACCTGTGCGTAGACCGCCATCTCGAACCCGAGCACCGTTTCGATGATGCGGGCGTCGAAGAACGGCAGCACCTGGGTCATGATCACGCCGCCGATCCCGGCGCTGCGATCGATCCAGTAGTAGGTGTTGAAGATCCCCGACCAGGCCCCGGTGCCGGCGCTGCGCATGCCCGGAAGGTCGACCTTGATCAGGTGGAAGCCGAGTCCCCAGCCCTGGGGCACCGGCAGCGAGGGAACGTCGTTGGACAGCTCGGGCATGCACGAGGTCATCAGCTCGGGGAGGGCGACGCCCTCGATGTGGTCGCTGAACGCAAGCGCCACCGTCTCGGGGCTGAGGATCCGCTCGCCGTCCAGCTCGCCGTCGCGCAGCCACGCACGCACGAAACGCGCATAGTCGCGGGCGGTTCCGTATGAGCCGTGACCGGCCGCGTCCCACTCGGGGTCCTCGGGCAGGTCGATGTCGGTCGGCTCAAGGCCGCCGTCGGCCGCGCGCGCCAGCACCGGCAGTAGGCGCGAGCGCTGCTCCGCCGTGGGCCAGAAGGTCGAGTCGACCATGCCCAAGGGCCCGTAGACGTGCTCGGCCACGTATGCGCTCAGCGACCGCCCCGTGATGCGCTCGATCGCGAGCCCGAGCCAGTCGGTGTTGACGCCGTACTCCCAGACGGTGCCCGGGTCGTTGACCATGGGCGCGTCGAGGCTCGTCCTCTGCCCCTCCAGCGGGCTGGGCAGGCCCGTCGCGGCGAAGTAGTCGAACAGCCGCTGGTTGATGAAGAAGTAGCCCAGGCCCGCCGTATGGGTCATCAGCTGACGGAACGTCGGCTTGCTGGCAGGCGCACGCAGAATCGGCCGGTTGCCGTCGTAGCCCTCGATCAGCTGCAGCTCCGCGAACTCCGGCAGCACCGACTCGACCGTCGCATCGAGCTCGAGCCTGCCCTGCTCCACCAGCTGCAGAGCGGCAGTGGTGGCGACCGCCTTGGTCATCGAGGCGTTGCGGAACATCGTCTCCGGGTTCGCCTCGCCGGCGGAGGTTTCGTGCAGCACGCCGTCGCGGTCCACGACCACCGCCACCACCCCATGCCAGGTCCCCGCCTCGACGGCCGCGCCCAGCAGCCCGTCGATGTCCGCTCCGTCAAAGCTCATGCCGATCTCCTCCGCTCGAGATTGTTGGCGCCCGGCCCCGTTGACCGCAGGACAGGCCCATCATCCACCAAACCGAATACCGAGCGGCCGCCCGTCACACCGGACACACGGCTGAGCCGTCTAACCCCAGCGGTCCGGCCGAACTCGGAACCTCGGCGCTGTCCATGTAGCGGGCTCGCGACCGACCGAGTCCGATCAGTGATCGGCGGGGAGGATGCGGACGTCGGCTGGCGCGGCCCGCAACCCGACCGTTGAGCCCTCGGCAATCTTCGGATAGCCGTTCTGGCCGGACGTCTGCACGGTGAACCGGGTGAGCCGAATCAGCAATCCGCCGCGATCGTGGCGGATGCTGATGACGGTGTCGGTCAGCGTGCTGGAGCCCGCGTCGGTGAGCTCCAGCTCCCACGGGTGGACGGCCACCTTCACCGGGCCACGCGCCGGCGTCGAGCTGGCGAGCTCGCCGCTCCCGCCGAGGCACACGACCGAGCCAGAAGACGAGGGTGTGGCGTTTCCCTCGATGACGTTGGCGCCGGTGAGGGCCGCGACGATCGCGTCGGCGGGGTTACGGAGCAGCTCGGTGGGGGTGGCGATTTGAACCAGGCGGCCATCGTCGATCACGCCGACGCGGTCGGCGAGAACGATGGCGTCCTCGAAGGCGTGCGTCACCAGCAGGGTGGGGAGCTCGAAATTGGCGAGGAGGTCGGCGAGCTCATCGCGAACCTGCTGGCGGGTGATCGTGTCGAGCGCTCCGAAAGGCTCGTCGAGCAGGAGCACGCGCGGCTCTCGCGCGAACGCTCGTGCGAGAGCCACGCGCTGACGCTCGCCTCCCGATAGGTGGGCGGGTCTTACGCGCGTCAGGTGCCCAATCCGGAAGCGCTCGAGCAGGTCCGCGCGTTCGCGCTTGCCGGCGAAGCGGACGTTGCCGGCGACGGTCAGGTGGGGAAACAGGCCGTAGTCCTGCGGGAGGTAGCCGACACGGCGTCGCTCAGTGTGCACCCAGACACCGCGTTGTGCGTCGAACCAGACCTCGTCACTGAGCGTGATGCGCCCCTCGCGAGGGCGCTCCAGGCCGGCGACGGTCCGCAGCAGCGACGTCTTGCCCGAGCCGGACGGTCCGACAAGCACGATCGTCTCAGCGGCGGCGTTCAGCGCGACACGGAGATCGAAAGCTCGCCGCGGGAGGGTGATGTCGATGTCGAGGAAGTCCATAGGCGCGCGAGCAGCTTGGAGGTAAGCAGGATCGCGGTGCTCACCGCGATCAGCAGAACCCCAATCGCGATCGCCTGGTCAAGGTTCGCATCGAACTCGCCGTAGACGGCGAGCGGCAGCGTCTGGGTGGTGCCCTGGAAGCTGCCCGCGAACAGGATCGTGGCCCCGAACTCGCCGATCCCGCGCGCGAACGCGAGCGACGCTGCCGCACTGAGTCCGCCACCGGCAAGCGGGATCGCGACGCGCAGCACCCGTCGCAGCGGCCCAGCGCCGAGCGTGCCCGCGACATCGATCAGGGTTCCGTCAAGGGCTTCGAAGGCAGCGATCGCCCCGCGCAGATAGAACGGGCCGGCGACGAACAGGATGGCCATTACGACCGCCCCCTGACGGAACACGGGACTGGGGATCCCGAGCGTGCTGAATGTGTCGCCGAGCAACCCAAGTGGGCCGAACGCGACCAGTAGCCCGAGCCCGGCGACGGCGGGCGGCAGCACCAATGGCAGCTCGACGAGCGTAACCACGACGCTGCGTCCGCGAAAGCGTCGGCGGCCGACGACGTATGCGAACGGGGTGCCGAACGCGATCATCAGGACGAGCGCGATCGCATTCGTCTCCAGTGAGACCTTGATCGCATCCGTCGCGACCGCTGTCCCGAACCCGTGGATGAGCGTGTGGATCGGCTGGTAGGTCACCAGCGCAACGATCGGGAGCATCAGGAACGCGCTCGCCACAGCGATCGTGATCACCGTGAGCGCCCCGACGGCGATGCGCCCGAGCGTTGAAGTCCACGCCCGGGCATCGCCGTCGGCTGGTGCGCCGCTGCTTGCGGCGGCGCTCACTTCGGGATCGGGCCGAAGCCATAGGCGTGGAGCGTGGCCTGGCCCTTGGGTGAGAGCACCGTGGCCACGAACGCCCGCGCTGCCGGTGGGTCCGGAGCCCTCTTGACCACCGCGATCACGTCGATCGTTCCCGGCTTGGCCTTGGCCGGGAGGCGCACGACCTTGACCTTGCCGTTCGCCGATTCGGCGTCCGTGACGTAGACGAAGCCGACGTCGGCCGCGCCGGAGGAGACGTCTGCGACGACCTGCGTGACGTCGGTCGCTTCGCTGACCACATTCTTCATCGCCGGCGCCGTGATGCCGAGGTTCATGAAGGCAGTCCGGGCGTAGTCACCGCACGGCACGGTCGCGTTGCAGATCACGATCTTGACGCCGGGCTTGGTGATGTCGCTGACCGACGTGATGCCCGCCGGGTTCCCCTTCGGCACGATCATCACGAGCGTGTTGGTAGCGAAGACGACCGGCTTTTCGACCAGTCCCGCCTTGTAGAGCATCGTCGGGTACTTCGGGCTGGCCGCCGCGTAGACATCAGCCGGCGCACCCTGCTCGATGTCGGTCGCGAGCGCGCCCGAACCACCGAAGGTGAACTTTGCCTTCGGGTCGATGATCGGGAACACCTTTGTCAGCGACGCAGCGGCCAGCACAATCGGGACCGAGCCGCTCGGCGTCGTGGTCGCGGGCGCAGACGTGGCCGCGGCGTTCGTGGGTGTGGTACTCGAACTGCTTCCGCAGCCGACCGCCAGGCCAGCGATTAGCGAACGCCGCGCACGCCGCGGCGACACGTCGAGTCGAACGTGAACTCAACGACAAGGGACTCTCCTCTGCTCGCTGCCGGGGTCTGTCGGCTCGTAGCCGGCGATCAGGGCGATGCGTTGGGTGAACGCGCTCGAGCGCAGCAGGTTCCCGAGCGCGTCGACGGCGGGATGCTCGCGCGAGCGGGCATCGAGCCACAGTTCCGCGACGTGCTCCTCGAGCGCGTTGAACGCGAGCCCGTATCTCAGCGCGGCAGGCTCCATCGTGACGCCCGCCGGCGCACCGTCGGCGACACGTTGGGCGACCTCGAGGTGCCCTGCCGCACGGGGCCCGGCAGCAGGTGTCAGGCCAACGGCAGCCGCCGCGGCGACAAACGCCTGTTGGCTGGAGGCACCCGCCTCGCGCTGCACGACCCGTACCCGCCGCTCGCACAGCTCCTCGACCGACCGAACCCGTCGGCGGCTTGCGAGCCCGACCCGCCAGCGCGCGAGACGCAGGCGCAACGTGCCCCGCGGCGCGACGGGCAGCCGGTCTCGACGGTTATGCACCAGCGCACCGTGAGCGCGGCCCGCGCGCATCGCCTCGATCGCGGCGTCGGTCGACCCTGCGAGCGCGATCAGGCGCCGCGGGCCGGTCTGCGGAAGCATCGCCGCGGCCAACCCCAGCGCCGGGTCGCAACCGACGACGACGAACCCCTCGAGGTCGGCTCCGGGCAGCGGTGAGAGACGACCGGCGCGGATCACCGCGTTGGCGGCGGGCCACCCCTGAAAGGCGAGCGCGCCGGCTACGGGAGCATGCACCAGCCGGCCGCGTACCCGGCACGCGAGCACGCCCTCGTCCTCGCCGGCGGTCTGCGTGAGCACCGCGTCGCTCGTGGCCGGCGAGGTTGCGAAGAGCTCTTCGACCGGGCGGCCGACAGCCATCGCAAGCGCAATCGCGGCGTCGACGCTCGGCCGCGTCTGTCCGGCCTCCACGGCCCCCACCGTCTGGCGACTCAACCCCGCCGCAGACGCGAGCGCGGCCTGGCTGAGACCGGCCGCGAGCCGCGCGTGTCGCAGCTGCGACATGGACAGGATCCTAGCGGTCATGCAAGTATCCCGGCCCCGACGCGTGTCGCCGCCGACCACACGGATCGTGCGCCTCGCAGGGAGCGCTACGCTGCCACCGAACGATGGCGGACACGGGGAAGATCGCCAAGAACCTCGAGCGATTCGCGCAGGCGGTGGCCGCCCACGATCGCGAGAACCCGACCCACACCGCCTACGGCATCGGCCTCGCGCACTTCGACATGGAGCGCCTCGGGTTCGAGGAGGGCGAGGAGATCCTCCCGGGCATCACGATGCACGCCGACGGCGGCGTGACGGGGAACTTCCGCGTGCTCTGCGACGGCGAGCACGAGAACGAGAACGAGGCCGAGGAGCAGGAGGTCGTGGAGGCGATCGCCACGCAGGCGATCCCGGTCTACTCGCCCCCGCCCCGTAGCATCGAACTTCCTGAGCCCTAGCGGCCGGCGCCCGCGCCGATGCGGGCGCGGATCATCCCGACGAGCGCCTCGATCGTCGGGCACGACAGCCCGTGACGGGCGGCCGCCCGCAGGACGGCGCCCGGGATCGCGTCCAGCTCCGGCTCGCGGCCGGCCGCGATGTCGCGCTGCATCGAGCTGCCGAGCGTGGCGTGGGCGCGCTCGAGCTCCTCGACGGCACGGTCGGGACGGATGTCCGAGGCGCCCTCGGCCTGGGCCACCGCGCAGGCCTCCTCGATCGCGCCCACCAGCTCCGCGCGCAGCGCGGGCGTGGAGCGAATCTCGCCCAGCAGCTTGTCGCGGGCGCTGGTGGTGCAGGCCAGCGCGTTGAGCCGCACGAGCTTCGACCACATCACCTCGGCCTCGGAGCGGTCGGTGATCGGGTAGCCCAGCCGCACGGGGAACCCCACCCGCTCGAGCTCGTCCCCGAGCGCCTGCAGGGCGGCGCCACGGGAGGGATCGCGGGCGGCCATGTCGATCAGCAGGAAGGGGCTCGAGTGGACGATCACGCCGGGCTCTGAGCGATCGGATTCCACGCGGATGGCGCCCGCCAGCACCGTCCGCGGCTCGAACCGCCGGCGCAGCACGGCGAGGTGGTCGAGCCCGTTCAGCAGTGGCAGCACGAGCCCCGGGTCGCCCATCCCCTGCACCCGCTCGAGCGCCTCCTCGAGTCCCACCGCCTTGGTCGCCACGATCAGCACGTCGGGGGTCTCCACGGCAGCCGCGCGCGCCGTGGGTCGCGCCACGAAGTCACCGAGGCGGACGCTGCTCAGGCTCAGGCCGCGCTCGTTGATCAGCTGGGCGGTGTGCGGTCGCGCGATCACCGTCACGTCGCTTCCCGCGCGCGAGAGCGCGCCCGCGAGCAGCCCGCCCACGCCTCCGGGGCCGAGCACCGCGAACTTCATCGCGGCGCCTCGATCAGCACGCCCGGGTTCATCACGCCCGCCGGGTCGAGCGCCGCCTTCGCCCCCCGCAATGCCCGCGCGAACGGATCGGGTCGCTGGCGGTCATACCAGGGCCGGTGATCGCGCCCGACGGCGTGGTGGTGGGTGATCGTCCCCCCCTCCCGCAGAATCGCCTCGCTGACCGCGGCCTTCACGTGCTGCCACTGCTCCACCTCCTCGCCCCTGCGCGCGGGAGCGATGACGGTGAAATAGGGGGCCGGCCCGTCCGGATAGATGTGGGTGAAGCGGCAGTTCACCCTCGCCTGCCCACGCCCGCTCGGCGGCAGGGCCTCGGTGGCGGCCTGCGTGACCCGCTCGTGCAGCGCCGGGAAGCGCTCCCACGTGGTGGCCGTCTCGAAGGTCTCCGCCAGCACCCCGGCGGCCACCATCACGTCGCGCAGGTAGGGCATCGCCAGGAAGGCGTCGCGCCAGCTCGCGACGGGATCGGCGCCGGCCTCGCCATCCTCGCTCGCGCCCTTGCCGCCGCCCGTCGCCCCTGCGCCGTTCGCCGCCGGCGTGCCGCCGTGCTCGGCGCACAACGCGAGCGCCCGCTCCATCCCCTCCTCGACCGGGTGATCGACCGACTCGAAGCCCAGCACCAGCAGCGAGTCAGAGCCCTCGCGACGCATCATCAGGGCCGTCTCGCCGGCATCCAGCAGGCGGCAGTTGGCAGGGTGCAGGCCGGCCTGGGAGATCGCCCGTACGGCCTCGGCGCCCGCCGCGAAGCTGCCGAAGCGGACCCCACGGGAGCTGCGAAAGCCGGGACGGCGCTGGACGCGGACCCACGCCCGCGTGATCACGGCGAGCGTGCCCTCGGAGCCGGCGAGCATGCGGTCGGGGCTGATCCCGGCACCGGAACCGGGTAAGCGACGCGACTCCCACACGCCCGACGGGGTGATCGCGCGGATCGACTCCACGAGATCCTCGATGTGCGTCCAGAGGGTGGCGAAGTGGCCCCCGGCACGCGTCGCGATCCAGCCTCCGAGGGTCGAGTACTCAAACGACTGCGGGAAGTGGCGCAGCGTGAGGTCGCGCTCGCGCAGCTGGCCCTCCAGGCCCGGGCCGGTAGCACCCGCCTCGATCAGCGCCGCCGAGGAGACCTCGTCCACCTCGAGCACGCGGTCGAGCTCCCCGAGGTCGACCGACACGGCGCCGTTGTAACGGTCCCCGACATCGGGGGTGACCCCGCCCACGACGGAGGTCCCGCCGCCGAAGGGGATCGCCGCCACGCCTTCGGCCGAGCACCATTCGAGCACCGCCTCGAGCTCGATCTCATCGCGTGGCCGGCAGACGAAGTCGGGCGGATGCTCGAAGCGCCCGCGAAAGCCCCGCACCACGTCGACGTAGGACTTGCCCAGCGCGTGGGCGGCGCGGGCGTGGGTGTCGGCGGCGCTGAAGGCCGCCAGCCGGGTGGGGATCGGCAAGCGCGGATCAGCCAGCTTCAGCTCCGCCAGCGTGACCGGCTGCTCGACCTGCTCGAGGCCGTATCCCAGCTGCTGACACAGCATCCCCGCCGCGGCCTCCAGCTGCTCCGCCGGCAGTTGCTGGTCCTCATAGCCCCAGCCCCAGTGCTTGCGGCGTCGATCCATCGGCAGCCCGAGTCTATGCTCCCGTCATGGCCACCGCCGAGCAGCCCGACGAGCAGGCCTCCGCGACCGGGGCCGACAGCGGCCTCCAGATACTCGCCCGCGGGCCGTGGGAGATGGAGCGGATCAGCGCCCGCTGGCTGGCGAGCACCTTCGAGCCCAGCGATCAGCAGAGCGAGGCCGCCGACAGGGCGATCCGCAGCCTGCGCGAGCGCGGCTCTCCCAGCCACGACGGCGTCGCGGCCCGGCTGGTCGACTACCGCCACGACGACAACGGCATCGAGATGGAGCTCCAGCCCCAGCGGTGGGCGCTGAGACTCGTGGAGGGGGACGCCTCCCTCAGCGTCGCCGCCCTGTGTGTGACACGAGCGGCCGACGGGCGCTGGCTGGCCGGCCGCCGGGCCTCGTGGGTGGCGTCGTGGGCCGGGCGCTGGGCGCTGGGCGCGGGCGGGGCCGTGGACCTGAACGAGAACCCCGCCCACACGCTCGTGCGCGAGCTGCACGAGGAGTGGGGCGTCGAGCCCGAGCGGGTCCAGGGTGAGGCCCTGATCAAGCTGCCCCACGGCATGATCATGTTCGTGGGCCAGGCCTGGCTGGCGGAGGGCGTGGACCGCGAGGTACGCCCCGACGAGGAGCACGACGCATTCCAATGGTGGTCACCGGAGATCGAGGACTGGCCCGCCGAGGCCGGCGACGCCCTCCCACGGATGGCGAGCTGGCTGTCTCGGTGAACACGGGCATGCGGGCCGGCGTCGGCCCGCTGACGTTCACGCGCCTGAAGTGGACGTCGTTCGCGCACTCGTGCATCTACACGGCGCTGTTGATCAGCGCATTCGCGGTCGGCAAGCCGGAACCGCTCACGTTCGTGCTCGGCTGGACCCACGGTCTGCTGTGGATCGCGATGTCGCTGCTGTGCATCACCGCCGCCCGCCTGCGCGTGGTCTCGCTGCGGCTCGCGGTTGCGGTTGCCGTGCTGGGCGGGATCGGGCCTTTCTTCGGCAGCGCCGAGTTCGTCCGCGAGCAGCGCGAACGCGACACAACAAGCTGACAACCTGCTCCCGCACGGCCCCGTTTGGGCGCGCTAGAGTGGCAACCACAGATGGCCACTGGCACAACGGGAGTGCGAACCGTAGATGTTGTAACCCCGGCAGCTGGGGAGTCGGTGACCGAGGGGACGATTCTCGAATGGCACGTTAAGGTCGGAGATTCGATCAAGCTCGACGAGACGATCGTCGAGATCTCCACTGACAAGGTCGATGTCGAGCTTCCCTCCCCGGCCACGGGAACCGTCAGCGAGCTGCTGGTCGCCGAAGGCGACACGGTCACTGTCGGCCAGGTGATCGCCCGGATCTCGGTCGAGGACGGCGCCGACGGCAACGGCTCCGCGGCCACGAGGTCGACCAACGGCGCGGCCACCGACGGTGCCGAGAAGGCCTCGGCCGCGGACGGCGGCGCGGGCGACGGCGAGGCCCCAGCCGCCGTGGCAACCGACGACGGGGCCGCCGCCGCAGCGTCCCCCGAGATCGCCACGGGCGAGCTCGTCGACGTCCTCACCCCCGCCGCCGGAGAGTCCGTGACCGAGGGCACGATCCTTGAATGGCGTGCCGAGGTGGGCGACGCGATCACGCGCGACGCGACGATCGTGGAGATCTCCACCGACAAGGTCGACGTGGAGCTGCCGGCCCCGGCCTCGGGGACGATCGCCGAGATCCTCGTGGCCGAGGGTGAGACCGTCACCGTCGGCCAGGTGATCGCGCGCATCGCGGTCGGCCGCGACGGCGCGGCCGCCGATCGGCCTGCGGCACCCGCCGCAGGTGCGCCCGCGACCGGTGACGCCGCCGGGCAGGCCGGCCAGGCCCCGGCCTCGAGCCCGGCACCCACCGGCGGCGAGGCGTCCGTCGAGACGCCCGCCGGGGTGAAGGTGTCGCCCGTGGCGGCACGCGCCGCCGCCGCCAAGGGCGTGGACCTCGAGCACATCTCCGGGAGCGGCCCCGCGGGCCGGATCACCAAGTCCGACGTGCTCGCGGCCGCCGATCGCGGCGCGGGCAACGGCGCGGCCACGCTCCCCGCGACCGCCGGCGGCGAGGCGGAAACCAAGCTGCTGCGCGGAGGCGCCGCGGCGCTCGCCCGCTACATGACGCAGTCGCTGGGGATCCCGACTGCCACCAGCTTCAGAACCCTTCCCGTGACGGTGCTCGACGCCCGCCGCCAGGAGCTGAAGGCGGCCGGCCGCCGAGTCTCGTTCACGCACCTGATCGCCTACGCGATCGCCCAGGCCGCCGAACAGATGCCGGTCATGCGCGACCACTACCAGGAGCTCGAGGGCAAGTCCCACCGCGTGCGCGACGACGGCGCCAACCTCGGCATCGCCGTCGACGTCGAGAAGACCGACGGGACGCGAACGCTGATGGTGCCGGTGATCCGCGGCGCCGGGCGCATGCCCTTCGCCAGCTTCGTCGAGGCCTACGACGAGATCATCGAGAAGGCGCGTCACAACCGCCTCGCTCCCGATGACCTCGCGGGCGCCAACATCACGCTCACCAACCCGGGCGGCCTCGGCACGGTCGCCTCGGTCCCGCGGCTGATGGCCGGCCAGGGCACGATCGTCGCCAGCGGCTCGATCGACTACCCGGTGGGGCTGCAGCAGATCGGCGAGATGATCGGCGCGGAGAAGGTGGTGACGATGACCTCCACCTACGACCACCGCATCATCCAGGGAGCCGAGTCGGGACGCTTCCTCGGGCTGATCGAGGAGCGCCTGCGGGGCGAGCACGGCTTCTACGAGCAGGTCTTCGAGGCGCTGGGCGTCGAGCTCGGCCCGCCGCCGCTGCCACCCGCTCCGGCAGCCGCCGCGGCCGCCGCGAGGGCGCCGCGCACGACCGAGGCGCTGCCCACAGACGACCTGCTCGACGCCGTCCACGCCGCCACCATCTACGTCACCCGGGTGCGCAGCCACGGACACCTCGCCGCCCACCTCGATCCGCTCGGCAGCGAGCCCGAGGGCGACCCCGGCCTCGACCCGCAGGCGCTCGGGCTCACCCCGGAGATACAGGCGAGGCTGCCCGCGAGCATCTTCGGGATGTACGTGCCGGGGGCGACGCTCGCGGACGCGCTCCCCCACCTCACCGAGACGTACTGCGGCACGATCGCCTACGAGGTCGAGCACATCGCCTCCCACCGCCAGCGGGTGTGGCTGCGCGAGCACATCGAGTCCGGGGCCTTCCGGCACGAGCTGACGAGCGAAGAGCGCACGACGCTGCTCAAACGGCTGGTGGAGGTCGACGCGCTCGAGCGCTTCATGCACAAGGCCTATCTGGGCCAGCACCAGTTCTCGATCGAGGGACTGGACATGACCGTGCCGATGCTCGACGAGCTGATCCAGCTGGCCGCGGCGCACGGCGGCCAGGAGGTCGTCGTAGGGATGGCCCACCGTGGCAGGCTCAACGTCCTCGCCCACAACCTCGGCCGCGCCTACGACACGATCTTCGCCGAGTTCGAGGGGGCCTCGACGCTCGAGGCCGTCACCACGATCCCGCAGGGGGGAACGGGCGACGTCAAGTACCACCACGGGACCGAAGGCACCTACGAGCTGCCCGGCGGAGGAACGATCCGCGTCAACCTCGAGTCCAACCCGAGCCACCTGGAGTACGTCTCGCCGGTGGTCGAGGGGGCCACGCGGGCGGCCCAGACCTCCCGTCACGGGCCCCACGCCCACCAGGACACGAACGCGGCGATGCCGATCGTGATCCACGGCGACGCCTCCTTCCCCGGCCCAGGGGGTCGTCTCCGAGACGCTCAACCTGCAGGCGCTGGACGGCTACAAGGTCGGCGGCACCGTCCACGTGATCATGAACAACCAGATCGGCTTCACGACCGACCCCGACGACGCCCGCTCGACGCGCTGGGCCTCGGATCTCGCGAAGGGCTTCGACGTGCCGATCATCCACGTCAACGCCGACGACGTGCCCGCCTGCGTGAGCGCCGTGCGCCTGGCCTTCGCCTTCCGCAAGGAGTTCGGCCACGACGTCCTGATCGACCTGATCGGCTATCGCCGCTTCGGGCACAACGAGTCCGACGAGCCCGCCTACACGCAGCCCGAGATGTACGCCAAGATCAAGAGCAAGAAGCGCGTCGCGGAGCTGTGGTCAGACCGTCTGGTCTCCGAAGGCGTCATCACCCGCGAGGAGGTCGACCGTCAGGCCCAGGAGGTGTGGGACAACCTCACCAACCTCCACCAGCGTCTGAAGGCCAAGATCACCGCCGTCGCCGAAGGCGAGGAGCACGTCACCGGCGAGTACCAGCTCGACCGCTCGCCGAGCCCCGAAGTCGAGACCTCCGTGCCGGTGGCGCGGCTGCGCTCACTCGGCGAGTCGCTGCTGCGCGTGCCCGGACGGCTTCACCGTCCACACCAAGCTCGTCAAACAGCTGGACCGCCGCCGCGAGGCGCTCACCGGAGACCCCACCGAGCGGGGCGTCGACTGGGCCCACGCCGAGGCGCTCGCGTTCGCGTCCCTGCTCACCGAGGGCACCCCCGTCCGCCTCACCGGACAGGACACCGAGCGCGGCACCTTCAGCCAGCGCCACATGGTCCTCCACGACGCCAAGAACGGCCAGACGGTGTGTCCGATCCAGAACCTCCCGGACGCGGATGCTCCCTTGGAGCTGCACAACAGCCCGCTGTCCGAGCTCGCCTGCATGGGCTTCGAGTACGGCTACAGCCAGGAGGCCCCCGAGACGCTCGTGCTGTGGGAGGCCCAGTTCGGCGACTTCGTCAACTCCGCCCAGGTGATCATCGACCAGTTCATCACCTCGGGCCTCGCCAAGTGGGGCCAGACCTCGCGCCTGACCCTGCTGCTGCCGCACGGCTACGAGGGCTCCGGACCCGAGCACTCCTCGGCCCGCCTGGAGCGCTTCCTGCGCGCAGCCGCAGAGGGCAACATCAGGGTCGCCAGCCCCACCACCCCGGCCCAGTACTTCCACCTGCTGCGCCGCCAGGCCCGGATCGCCAAGCAACGGCCGCTCGTGGTGATGACGCCGAAGTCGCTGCTGCGCCTGCCCCAGGCCGCCAGCGCGATCGCCGACATGGCCGAGGGCACCCGCTTTCACCCGGTGCTGGCCGAGCCGGGCGTGGAGGACGAGCAGGTCACGCGGCTGGTGCTGTGCACGGGCAAGATCTACTACGACCTCATCGGCCAGGCCGAACGCCCCGACCACGTGGGCCTGGCGGTCGGCCGCGTGGAGCTGCTGTATCCGTTCCCGGAAGGGCAGATCCTCGAGCTGATCGGCAAATACCCGAACCTGAGGGAGATCCTCTGGGTCCAGGAGGAGCCGCGCAACATGGGCGCCCGGGCGCACATGTTCCCGCGGCTGATGCAGATCATGCCGCCCGAGATCCACTTCGGCTACGTCGGGCGTCCCGAGCGGGCGAGCCCGGGCGAGGGCTACCCGGCCGCCCACATGGACGAACAGAACCGCATCCTCACCGCCGCCATCGACCTGCGCGTGCCGATCTCCCAGTACCCCCGCAAGACCCCGGGAGAGCGCTGATGGCTGCCCTCTGGCGCCGCTTCCAGCGCGATCATGGCCCAGCGCCGGCGCAAGCGCCGCGGCTACTAGGCGCCCTTCCAGACCGGCTCGCGCTTCTCCTTGAAGGCGGCGGCGCCCTCCTTGGCGTCCTCGGATGCGAACACGGGACCGGAGATCGCGCCCTGCTTGTCCCACATCTCGGTGCTGCTCCAGTCGAACTGCTCCTGCAGGATGCGCTTGGTGGCGATCAGCGCGAGCGGCCCGTTGCCGGCGATGCGGCCGGCCAGCTCGAGCGCGACGTCGAGCGCCGTCCCGGGCTCGGCGAGGTGGTTGACGAGGCCGAACTCCTCGAAGCGCTCGGCCGGCAGCGGGTCTCCGGTGAGTGCCAGCTCCATCACCACGTGGTAGGGCATCCGCTTGGGCATCCGCAGCAGCGCCCCGCCGGCGGCCACCAGCGAGCGCTTGGCCTCGGGGATCCCCAGTTTTGCTCCCTTCGCGGCCACGATCAGGTCGCACGCGAGCGCGATCTCCATCCCGCCCGCCAGTGCGAAGCCCTCGATCGCGGCGATCAGCGGCTTCTGCGCTGAGCGCTGCGCGATCCCGGCGAAGCCACGGTCCCCGAACCAGGGCGACTCACCGCGGACGAACGCCCCCAGGTCCATGCCCGCGCTGAAGAATCCGCCGGCGCCGGTCAGGACACCCACCGACAGCCCCTCGTCCGCGTCGAGCTCCTCGAGCGCCCCCGCCACAGCCGCGGCGAGCGCGGCGTTGACGGCGTTGCGCACCTTGGGCCGGTTCAGCGTTATGACCAGCACGTTGCCGCGCCGCTCGGTGAGGACCGGCTGCTCCTCGCCGGCGTTGTTGTCAGTCATCGGCTGCTCCTTGGTCGGGGCAGCGAAGCCTATCCGGGCTCGCGTCAGGCGGCGAACAGGCGCAGGTCCGGCTCGCGCTCACCGCGCAGCACCTGGAGATCCACCTCCACGCACGCGATCCCGCGCGCGCCCGCGAGCACCCGTGCCTGTGGCTTGATCCGCTCGGCTGCCAGCACACCGCGACAGGAGCCGAGCGCGGGGTCGCGCCGGATCCGCTCCAGATAGCGCGACAGCTGCTCCACCGCGTCGATCGTCGCCAGCCGCTTGATCTCGACCGCCACCCACTCGTCCTCGGTGTCACGGCACATCAGATCCACCGGGCCGATGTCCGTCGGCCACTCCCGGCGGACGAGCCGAAAGCCCTCGCCGCAGTGCTCGGGCGTGTCCGCGAGCAGCTCCTGAAGCTCCCGCTCGACACCCTCCTTCTCGAGTCCCGCCTGCGTGTCGAGCTCCTGCTCGACGTCGTCGAGGACCTCGGCGATCGTGATCTCCAGGCGCTCCTCCGAGCCACGTCCCCTGACGGTCAAGCCCCGCAGCTCACCTTCCTCGTGGCACTCCTCCACCACCGTCGGGGGCGTCATCCAGTTGAGCGGCTTCACGCTCGATCCGCCGCCGTCGGACCACACCATGAAGGTCCCGTCGGGCTTGATCATCAGCAGCCGCACCGCCTCGGGCAGCGTCGTGCTCAGCCGGCCCAGGTAGGAGACCTCGCAGCGCGCGACGATCAGACGCATCGCGCGACCGTACCGGGCCGGCCGGTCAGGCCTGCGGCGGCGTCTCGCCCGGGCTGGACGGCTGGGCAGGCGCGACGACCGTCGCATCGGCGGGCTGCGTGGCGTCGGTGCCCGCCGGTGCAGCGGTGGCGGTTGTTGGAGCCACGTCCACAGCCGCCGGAGCCGCGTCGGCGGCCGCGGGTGTCACGTCGGTGCCCGCCGGTGCAGCGGTGGCGGTTGTTGGCGCCACCGTGGTGGCCGTGGCGGTCGCGGTGGCGGGCGGCTCGGCCGGCGCGTCGTGTTCCTCGGCGCCCTGGTCCATCGCCTCGCGCAGCTCGCGCACGCCGTCGCCGAGGCGACGGGCGAGTTCGGGCAGGCGTCGCGGACCGAGCACCAGCAGGGCGACGATCCCGATGAAGATCAGATGGATGGGGCTCTCGATGCCCATCGGCCCTCTCAGGCTAGCGCCGGACGGCCTTCCCGGCGCCCCCCGGGAACGCCGGGAGCGCACGCGATGAACCGCGTGAGATGGCCGGGGCGGTGCTTACGCTCTGGTCGAGGTGGCCTACGAAGCGCCAGCGCCTTCGCGCCGCACCTACCCCCCGCCGGGCGCGCCGGAGTCGACCTGGCCGGCGCGCATCACGGTGATCGCGGCGATCGCACTGCAGCTGAGCCTGCCCGACCGGCTCGCTGTCGGCACCCGCTTTCTGCTGCCCGCGCTGGAGGCGGTGCTGGTGGTGGGCCTGCTGGTGGCGACGCCGCGCACGCTCGAAGGCCACCACGCGATCCGTCGCCGCGTGACGATCGGCCTGGTGGCGGTGGTCAGCTTCGCCAACGGGATCTCGCTGTACCTGCTGGCCCACAACCTGCTGCACCACAGGATCCCGGCGAACGGCCACGAGCTGATCGTTGCGGGAGGCCTCATCTGGCTCACGAACTTCATGATCTTCGGGCTCTGGTACTGGGAGATCGACCGCGGCGGCCCGGGGCGGCGGTCCGGGGGCGAGGACGGGCCCCCGGATTTCCTCTTTCCGCAGATGAGCGATGACGCCATCCAGCCCCCCAACTGGCGGCCCCAGTTCATCGACTACCTGTACGTGTCGCTCACCAACGCGGCCGCCTTCTCCCCCACGGACACGATGCCGCTGAGCCACACCGCCAAGATGGTGATGGGGCTGCAATCGATCATCTCGATCGTGACGATCGGGCTGATCATCTCGCGTGCTGTGAACATTCTCTAGCCGCCGGCGCGGGGCGCAACGCGTGATCCGCCGAATAGTGGGATAGTGTGAGATGAGTCAAGGTTTGGCGGGGCGCCTCCCATTAGCCGCGGAGCGGCAGCTGGCTCTCCCGTCATCGACAAGAACCCATCCCTCCCTCCGCCACGGGCCCGGGCCAAACCGGGCCCGTGGTTAATCAGAAACCGTGCGTTCGTCGTCGCTGACGCCGTGCTTCACGCCCGCCGCGTCGGGCTCTCCCTCGGAAGCGGGCTTGCCGTCCGCGCCCGGCCGGAGCTCGCCCTGGCGCCCGGCCCGCGGAGCCAGGCAAACCCCGGCAACGCGCTCGACCGGCTCGAAGCCCAGCGATTCATAGAGGCCGGCGGCGTGGTAGCCGGCGTCGGCGACGATCACGAAGCAGTCGGTCGAGTGCTGGCGTCGGCTGTGCCGGCAGGCCTCCACGAGCAGCCGTGAGCAGACCCCGCGGCGGCGCCAGTCCGAGCGTGTGTCGACGGACTGAAAGCGTCCGCGCGAGCCGCTGGTCACGATCCCGCAGCAGCCGAGGACCTCACGCCGGTCGGTGCCGAGGGCGACGTACCAGGAGCCCATGCCGGCGCTGAAGAGCGCCCTCAGCTCGCACAGGCGCCGGCGGGCGAAGGACCGCCGCGCGGGCTCCTCCTCAGGGGGCACTTCCGAGGAGGCCACCCAGATGTCCAAGACCTGCTGCCACAGACGGGGCTCGGCGTGCGGGCGCGGATCGAGCGCCACGATCGTGACGTCGCGGTTCTCCCGTGGGTGGGCTCGAACGTCGTCCCCGCGCGCGCGCAGGCCCAAGAGCTGCTGGAGCTCATAGCGGCGGGCCTCGAACTCCGGGCGCGCCTGGCCGAGAGCTCCGTCCGCGCGATCCCACCCGAAGGCCCTGTGGGAGACGCCGGGCGTGTCCGCGAACTCGGCCGCGAAGAGCGCCTCCCAGCGCTCACCGTCGCCCGCCACCGGCGGCTCGTCGAAGAGCAGGAAGTTGCCCCAGTGGTGCAGGGGGTTCTGCGGCGAGCGCACCACCAGGTATCCGTCACGGCGCTCCAGGATCCGGCCCCGGGGCAGGACCTGGATTTCCGTATCCCAGACCAGCGAGCTCGGCAGCCCTTCCGGCGAGCGCGGCCCGGCGCCCCGCGTGGACATCGCCCGGGCCTAGCCGGCGACCGAGGGCTCGAGCGCCAGGGCCTCGTCGATCAGCTCGGAGACCTCGTCCCCGGCTCCGAGCGAGAGCGCACGCTCGAACGCGCGCAGGGCGCCCTCGCGATCGGCCAGGCGCAGGAGCAGGCGCCCAAGGCGCTCCCACGCCCCCGCGTCTCGAGGGCCGCGCTTGGCCGCCCGCTGTGCCGCCTCGGCGGCGAGGTCGATGGCACCCATGTCTTCGTAGATCCTGGCCGCGAAGCGGTGCGGCGCGGGCCGCTTGGAGTCGACCCTGGCCCAGTCCCGGACCGCGCGGGCGGCCTCATCGAGCTTGCCGGCGTGCCAGAAGGCGAGCGTCATCAGGCGCAGCACGCCGACGTTGCGGGGCTCGGCGTCGCGGGCGTAGATCAAACGCTGGGCGGCCAGCTCGTATTCCTCTTCGGCCATCGCCCGCTGGGCCGCGATGAGGAAGCGTTCGACCCGCTCCTCGGACGGGTCGGGCTTGGAGAAGTCCACGAATTTCATGCTCCCGGCGGGCACGGTGCGCACGCCGTGGCTGAATTTCACCCGCGCCCACTGCTGCACGTCGGCTTCGGTCGCGTCCGATCCGTCGGATCCGTTGGATCCGTTCGCCGAGCGGCTCGGATGGGATGAGAAGTAGATCCCCGTGACAGTGCCCACGCCCCACTCGGGATAGGTCAGGCAGCGGGCGTAGCGGTGCACCACCGAGTGGTCGGGGACGCGGCTGCCGAAGGGGTCGTTCTTGGCCCGGTCTTTGGCGTCCGCGCGGGCGCGCTGCTCGGCCTCGTAGGCCCGCCGGCCGGCCTCCTCGCGCTCGCGCCGGGCGGCGGCGGCGCTGACTTTGACGGCGTTCTTGGACACGCGCCCGCCGCGGGAGCCCTCGGCCAGACGCTCGAGCTGGTCGGCCGCCTCGTTGATCGCCTTGAGGTGGCGCTCGTGCTCGAACTGGCGCCCCTGGGGGGCCACGTCGGGGTGCCAGCGCTTGGCCATCTTGCGCCGCGCGAGCTGTACGTCGCGCTTGTCGAAGGGCGCATCGAGCTCCAGCAGGAGGAGGTGCTGCTCGATGTCGAGGATCGCCCCGGGCATGACCGTTAAACGTTAGCGACGAGCACCAGCGCATATCCTGCGTGCGAGTGTCCGCCCAATACATCTTCACGATGCACCGGCTCTCGAAGGTCCACCAGCCGGACAAGACGGTGCTCGAGAACATCACGCTGGCCTTCTTCCCGGGGGCCAAGATCGGCGTCCTCGGCTACAACGGGGCCGGCAAGTCCTCGCTGCTGCGGATCATGGCCGGCACCGACCAGGAGTACCGCGGCGAGGCCGCCCTCGCCCCCGGGGCGAGCGTCGGGATGCTCGAGCAGGAGCCCCACCTGGACGAGACCAAGGACGTCAAGGGCAACGTCGAGGACGGCGTGGCCGAGACCAAGGCGCTGCTCGACCGCTTCAACGAGCTGGCGGCCAACTACTCCGAAGACACCGCCGAGGAGTTCGCCGCGATCCAGGCCAAGATCGACGCCGCCGACGCCTGGAATCTCGACACGCAGCTCGACTACGCCATGGACGCGCTGCGCCTGCCTCCTCCGGACGCCGACGTGTCGCTCCTCTCCGGGGGCGAGCGCCGGCGGGTGGCGCTATGCCGGCTGCTGCTGAGCGCCCCCGATCTGCTGCTGCTGGACGAGCCCACCAATCACCTCGACGCCGAGTCCGTGGCGTGGCTGGAGCGCCACCTGGCCGAGTACAAGGGCACGATCGTGGCCGTCACCCACGACCGCTACTTCCTCGACAACGTGGCCGGCTGGATCCTCGAGCTCGACCGCGGCAAAGGCATCCCCTACGAGGGCAACTACTCGAGCTGGCTGGAGCAGAAGCAGGCCCGGCTGGCCCAGGAGGAACGCAGCGAGAAGGCCCGCCAGCGCACGATCGCCGCCGAGCTGGAGTGGGTGCGGACAAACCCCAAGGGCAAACGCACGAAATCCAAGGCGCGCCTGGCCCGCTACGAGGAGCTGGTGGCCGAGGAGCGCAACGTCAAGCTCGAGGACGTCCAGATCTACATCCCGCCCGGTCCACGGCTCGGCGACCGCGTGCTGTCCGCCAACTCCGTCACCAAGGGCTACGCCGACCGGCTGCTGATCGAGTCGCTGTCCTTCGACCTGCCGCGTGCCGGGATCGTGGGCGTGATCGGGGCCAACGGCGCCGGCAAGACCACCCTCTTCCGGATGATCACCGGCCAGGAGGAGCCCGACGGGGGCACGCTCGAGCTGGGCGACACGGTCAAGCTCGCCTACGTGGACCAGTCGCGCGAGACGCTGGACCCCGGCAAGACGGTGTGGGAGGAGATCTCCGGCGGCGAGGACCAGCTCACACTCGGCGAGCGCAAGGTCAACTCGCGCCAGTACACCGCCGGCTTCAACTTCAAAGGCTCAGACCAGCAGAAACGCGTCGGCGTGCTCTCCGGTGGCGAGCGCAACCGCGTGCACCTGGCGAAGGTGCTCAGCGCCGGGGGCAACCTGCTGCTGCTCGACGAGCCCACCAACGATCTCGACGTGGACACGCTGCGTGCGCTCGAGCAGGCGCTGCTCGCGTTCCCCGGCTGCGCGATGGTGATCTCCCACGACCGCTGGTTCCTGGACCGTGTCGCCACCCACGTGCTGGCCTTCGAGGGCGACTCCCAGGTGAGCTGGTTCGAGGGCAACTTCGACGCCTACGAGGAGCACCGCCGCACGCTGCTGGGCGCCTCCGCTGAGCGCCCCCACCGCATCACCTACAAGCGGCTGGTGCGTGGCTGAGGCAACGCCCGGCGAGGGGCTGGGGCCCTTCGACCGCGACACCGCCGTGCAGACCCTGTCCCGCGAGGGCGAGCGCGGCTCGTTCGCGGCCGAGGTGGCGCACGGCTGGCGTGCCGGGCGGGGCCCCCACGGCGGCTACCTGGCGGCGATCATCCTGCGCGCGCTCACGCTCGCCCTCGACGACCCCCGGCGCTCGCCGCGCTCGCTGACGATCCACTTCCTCAAGGCCCCCGACGAGGGACCCCTGCTGATCGAGACGACGATCGAGCGCAGCGGGCGTTCGCTCAGCTCGCTGTCGGCGCGCATGACCCAGAACGGGGCCACGATGGGCCTCGCCCTGGCCGCCTTCTCGGTGCCCTGGCGGGGTCCGGAGTGGAACGAGCTGCCGATGCCCGACGTCGCGCCGCCGGATGCCGAGCGCCGGCCCGGCACCCTGGTCCCGCTCGGGCAGGGCCCCGCCTTCGCGAGCTACATCGTCCTGCAGCGACGCTTCGGCGGCATGCCCTTCGCCGGCGAGCAGCAGCCCTTGGAGACGGGCGGCTGGCTCGGCCTCGTGGAGCCCCGCCCGCTCGACGCACTGGCGCTCGCGTTCTTCACCGACGCGCTGATCCCGACCCCGTTCATGCGCCTTCCGGGGCCGGCCCCGGCGCCCACGATCGACATCACGATCCACTTCCGCACCGAGCTGCCCCGGCCCACGCCCGAGGGCACCGCGCCGGACCCCCAGGAGCTGGTGCTGGCGCGCACACACACGACCCTCACCCACGAAGGCTTCTTCGAGGAGGACGCGGTGATCTGGGACCGGGAGGGGACGGTTCTCGTCCAGTCCAGGCAGCTGGCGCTCGCGATCGGTTAGGTTGCAGGCATGGCCGACTACACAGCAAAGAAGATCAGTGACATGCAGGCAGGTTTCGGGGGCGGCTTCATCAAGGCCCGGGCCGAGCTCGGAGTGAGCTCGTTCGGGATGCAGGTGATCGCGATGCCGCCGAACTTCAGCGACTACCCCGAGCACGACCACGAAGCGGACGGACAGGAAGAGGTCTACGCGGTACTGGCCGGCTCGGGCACGATGGACGTCGAAGGCGAGCAGGTGCAGATGGACCCCGAGACGCTCGTGCGTGTCCCCGCGGGGACCACGCGCAAGGTGGTTGCGGGCCCCCAGGGCATCCGCATGCTCGTGCTGGGAGGTTGTCCCGGGAAGGCGTACGAGATCTCGGAGATGACCGAGCTGGAGACAGCCAACTAGCGCACGAAGGCCTGGTCGGGCGTCAGCGCAAGCGACGCCGCGGCCAGCAGGCGGACGGTGGCCTGCACGTCGTGCAGGTCGACCGTCTCCACCGGTGAGTGCATGTAGCGCACGGGGATCATCACGAGCCCCGTGGGGACGCCCGCGCGGCTGGCGTGGACGGCGTCCGCGTCGGTGCCGGTGGAGCGCCCGGAGGCTTCGATCGTGAACGGGATGTCCTGCGCGCGGGCGGTCTCATACAGCAGCTCGAAGATGCCCTCGTGCAGGGTCGAGCCGCGCCCGATCACCGGCCCCGAACCGAGCGGGTGCTTGCCCGAGGGCTTGACCTCGATCCCGGGGGCGTCGGTGGCGTGGGTCACGTCGATCACGATCGCGGCGTCGGGCGCCAGCGCGAAGGCGCTCGTGCGCGAGCCGCCGAAGGTCGTCTCCTCCTGCACGACCGCCACCGCCCCCAGCTCCCACGCCGACCCGCCGGCCTTGGCCACCTCGCGCGCCGCCTCCAGGGCGACGTATGAGCCGAGGCGGTTGTCCAGCGCCCGCGAGGCCAGCCGCCCGCCCTGCAGCTCCAGCGGCGCCACGTCGATCACCGCTACGTCGCCGACCCTCACGAGCTCGGCGGCGTGGGCCCCGTCGCGGGCCCCGATGTCGATGTGCAGGTCCGACAGCTCGGGAACCTTCTTGCGCTCCTCGTCGCGCAGCAGGTGGATCGGCTTGCGTCCCACCACCCCCGACAGCGGGCCTTTGGCGGTGTCGATCGTGACGCGCTGGGAGACCAGGATCTGCGGGTCCCAGCCGCCCACTTCCCGCACCCACAGGTAGCCGTCGTCGTCGATGTGGGTCACGATCAGCCCGATCTCGTCGATATGCCCCATCAGCAGCATCCGCCGGGCGGCGCGGTCCTCCGAGCGAGCCGAGCGCCCGCGCCCGCGCGCGGCGGCCGCGCGCGGGGCAACCAGCGCGTGAGGGGTGCCGATCGCGTCGGTGTCGACGCTCGCGAACCGCTCGGCCGCGCGCAGCCACACCGCCACCGGGGCGGCCTCGTGACCGGAGGCACCGCGGGCGCTGAGCAGCTCCCGCAGCAGTGGAGGCGTCTGCACGGGCGCGGGCTGGGACTTCTTCGCCGGCCGCGAGCGTTTGGAAGCGGGGGCGCGTTTGGGCGCCGGTTTGCGCGGCGTCTGCGGGCTCATCGGGCGAGCAGGCTGCGCAGGACGAACTGGAGGATCCCGCCGTGGCGGAAATATTCGGCCTCGCGCGGGGTGTCGATCCGCACGCGGGCGTCGAACTCGACCTCGCGCCCGCCCTCGCCGAGGGCCTTCACGCGCAGCTGCGAGGGCATCGGCTCCCCCGGCGGGCTCGCGGCCGCCAGCCCCGCGATCGAGAAGCGCTCCTCGCCGGTCAGCCCGAGCGACCCCGCCGCCTCGCCGGCCGGGAACTGCAGCGGCAGCACCCCCATGCCGATCAGGTTGGAGCGGTGGATGCGCTCGAAGCTGTCGGCGATCACCGCTCGGACCCCCAGCAGCCTGGTGCCCTTGGCGGCCCAGTCGCGCGAGGACCCGGTCCCGTACTCGCGGCCGGCGAGCACGACCAGCTCGACGCCTTCGGTGGCGTAGCGCATGGCTGCCTCGTAGATCGTCATCTGCTCGGCGCCCTGGTCTGAGAGGTGGTAGGTGTAGCCGCCTTCGGGCAGCGCCCCGCGCTCGGCGGCGAGTTGGTTGCGCAGGCGGATGTTGGCGAAGGTGCCCCGCACCATCACCTCGTGGTTGCCCCGGCGGGCGCCGTAGGAGTTGAAGTCGCGCGGCTCCACGCCCTGCTCCTGCAGATAGGAGCCCGCCGGGCTGTCGCGCTTGATCGAGCCGGCGGGTGAGATGTGGTCGGTGGTGACGCTGTCGCCCAGCAGCGCCAGCACGCGCGCACCCTCGATCTCGCGCAGTGGAGCGGGCTCGCGGGGCATGTCCTCGAAGTAGGGCGGCAGTCGCACGTAGGTCGAAGCGGGTTCCCAGCCGAAGCGCTCGCCCTCGGGCACCGGCAGCCCGCGCCAGCGCTCGTCACCGGTGTAGACCTCGCCGTAGCTCTTGCGGAACATGTCGGCCCGGACGCTCTCGGCGACCGTCTCGGCCACCTCCTGCTCGGAGGGCCAGATGTCGCGCAGGTACACCTCGCGCCCCTGCTGATCGTGGCCGAGGGGGTCCTCGACGATGTCGATGTCCATCGTGCCCGCGATCGCGTAGGCCACACACAGGGGCGGCGAGGCGAGGTAGTTCATCTTCACGTCGGGGTTGATGCGACCCTCGAAGTTGCGGTTCCCCGACAGCACGGAGACGACCGCCAGATCGCCCTCGCCGACGGCCTTGGAGATCGCTTCGGGCAGCGGGCCCGAGTTGCCGATGCAGGTCGTGCACCCGTATCCGACGAGGTTGAAGCCGAGCTCTTCCAGGGGTTCGGTGAGTCCGGCCCGGTCGAGGTACTCGGTGACCACTTTCGAGCCCGGCGCCAGCGAGGTCTTGACCCACGGCTTGGAGCGCAGCCCGCGGGCGACGGCGTTGCGCGCCAGCACGCCCGCCCCCACCATCACCGAGGGGTTCGACGTGTTGGTGCAGCTGGTGATGGCTGCGATCACCACGTCGCCGTGGTCGAGCGCGAAGGACTCCCCCTCGAGCGTCACCGGCTGGGCGCTGTGGCTGCGCTCGAGCTCGTCGGCCACGGCCGCGCCGGAGGCGCTGGCGGTGAGTGTCGTGTGCGGCTCGACGGGCGCCTCGGCGTGGTGTCCCGGGACCCCGTTGGCGGGAGGATCGGACGCTGGGTAGGTCTCTTCGATGGCCTCGTCGTGGGCGTCTCCGGCGGGCTCCTGCTCGCCGCCGCGGCCGGTGATCTCGGCCAGCGCCTTGCGGAAGAACCCGCTCGCGCTGCGCAGCGGGATCCGGTCCTGCGGGCGGCGGGGACCGGCGAGCGAGGGTTCTACCTCATTCAGGTCGAGCTCGATGTGGTCGGAGAAGGTCGGTTCGTCGGAGTGCTCGTCGTGCCACAGGCCCTGCTCGCGGGCGTAGGCCTCGACCAGCGCGATCTGGGGCTCCGGGCGCCCGGTCAGGCGCAGGTAGTCGATCGTCTCGGTGTCGATGGGGAAGATCGCGCAGGTGGAGCCGAACTCCGGCGACATGTTTCCGATCGTGGCGCGATCGGCGATCGGCAGCGACGCCAGCCCGGCGCCGTAGAACTCGACGAACATCCCCACCACGCCGCGCTCGCGCAGCTTCTCGGTGACCGTCAGGACGAGGTCGGTGGCGGTCGTGCCGGCCGGCAGCTCGCCGTGCAGTCGGAAGCCGAGCACCTGGGGGATCAGCATCGACACCGGCTGGCCCAGCATCGCCGCCTCGGCCTCGATGCCCCCCACTCCCCAGCCGAGCACGCCGAGGCCGTTGACCATGGTGGTGTGGGAGTCGGTCCCCAGCAGCGTGTCGGGGTAGGCCTGGCCGCGCTCGGCGTCGTCGAAGACGACCCGGGCGAGGTACTCGAGGTTGACCTGGTGGACGATCCCGGTGTCGGGCGGCACCACCTTGAAGTGCTGGAACGCCCCCTGGCCCCAGCGCAGGAACAGGTAGCGCTCCTGGTTGCGCTCGAACTCGCGCTCGGCGTTCAGGCGGAAGGCGTCGCGGGTGCCGAAGGCATCGACCTGGACCGAGTGGTCGATCACCAGCTCGGCGGGGGCGAGCGGGTTGATACGGGCGGGGTCGCCCCCCATCTCGGCCATCGCGTCGCGCATCGCGGCCAGGTCCACGACGGCCGGGACGCCGGTGAGGTCCTGCAGCAGCACACGGGCGGGGGTGAAGGAGATCTCCTTGCTCGGGTCGGCCTTGGCGTCCCAGCGGGCGAGGGCCTCGATGTCGGCGGCGGCGACCGAGCCGTTGCCCTCGGTGCGCAGCAGGTTCTCGAGCAGGACCTTCAGCGAGAAGGGCAGGCGCGCGACGTCGTACTCGCGCTGCAATGCCTCCAGCCGGAAGATCTCGTACTCGCGCTCGCCGACCGCGAGCTTGTCCTTGGCACCAAAGCTGTTCTGCGACATCGGCTCTCCTCGCAGTCGGACGGCGGGCACTCGGCCCCTCGCGGGGAAGGAGTCTCGCAGAGTGACGCCCGAAAGCCGGGTCGGGTGCTCAGAAAACGGGGCGGGTGCTCAGAAAACGCGGTCGGGCGCCTGCGTGACGCGGCCCTTGCCCTGGCGCTTGGAGCGCAGCAGGGCGGCGTCGGCGGCCACGAGCAGCTCGTCGACGCCCATCGGCGCCCGCCAGGCCGCCACCCCGATCGAGGCCGAGACCCCGTGCGCCATGCCGTCCTCGCCACGGATGTCGCGCAGGCGGGAGAGCGCGCGCGAGCCGGCCACGGCCGCGGCCTCCACCCCCGCGTTGGGGAGGATCACGACGAACTCGTCGCCGCCGTAGCGTGCGACGCGGTCGAAGGCCCGGAACTCGCCCACCAGCGCGTGCACCACGCTGCGCAGCAGCGCGTCGCCGGCCGCGTGGCCGTAGAGGTCGTTGACGGCCTTGAAGTCGTCGAGGTCGATCAGCAGACACGACAGCGGGGCTCCGCCGCGCGAGGCACGGTCGATCTCCTCGCCCAGGCGCCGGCGCATGGCGCGGTGGTTCATCGAGCCGGTGACGGCATCGGTTCCCGCCTCGGCCCGCGCCTGCACGAGCGCCATCGCGGTCGCCGTCTGCTGCACCAGGGCGCTGGCGTGCTCGACGTCGCCGGGCGCGAGCGCGTCCGCCGTGCGACGCACGAGCATGACCACCGCCTGCGCTTCGCCGCGGTCGGCCAGGGCCAACAGCAGGGCACAGCGCACGGGCCCCGTCTGGGCGAGCCGCGGCACGCTGGCCGTGAGCTCGTCGGCGTGGGCGGCCAGGAAGCTGCTCCCCGTGGAGGCCACCCAGTTGACGCCGGGCGCACGATCGGCCCGCGGGACGCGATAGCTGAGCCGGCCCTCGCCGTCGAACAGGTACACGACGACCAGCTCGTCGTCGTCGCGGCCGGGAGGCTGCAGGTAGTGGACGTGGACCTCGTCGCCGCCGGGCGAGCGCAGCAGCTCGGTCGCCAGGGCCCGCACGATCTCCTCCGGGTCGGAGGCGCTGTCTGCGATCGCGCTCAGCCTGCGGATGCCAGCGAACACGGCAGCCGCGTGCTCGCCGTCTGGGGCTCCGATCGTGCTCGAGGCATCCATACCTGACACCACATCCATGTCCTCAGAATGTAAGCCAAGATCGGACGTTTGACCAGCGGCGAACCGATCCGGCCGCACTGGGGCCGGCCGCGGAAGGCGCTCCGGGTCGCCGGCGGCCGTGCCGACTGGAGCCCGTGGGCCTGAGGCAGGACCGCGACTCCAGCCCGTGGGCCTGAGGCAGGACCGCGACTCCAGCCCGCGGGACCGCTCTCACCCCGGCGACTGCCGGGGTGAGGCTGGTTTGCGGTCCGGGCGATCCGCTGCTAGCGGAAGGTGACGGTCTTGTACGCGGTGGAGCTGGGTTCGCCGTGCTTGCTCGGCAGGAACCCGACCCGCACCCGTACCTTCAGGGGGCGCCCACGGCGTTGACCGGCGCTCGACAGGGGCACCTTCAGGGACACCGATTTCGAGGCGTTCTTGAGTTTGCGGTAGACGGTGTTGAGGTTTTCGCCGCTGCCGCTGACACGTCCGCCGGCGAAGGTCTGGACGGTCATGTAGGCGGTGTTGCCGGAGGTCTTCTGGCCGGTGATGCGCACGCCGCAGCCCTTGACCTTGATGTTCGTGTTCTGTTTGAAGGAGACGCCGTTCCAGCCCGTGATGGTGGTGGGCATCACCAGCGGCTGAGCGCACAGGTCTCCGTTGTTCGTGACCGCCGAGTGCGACCCGGCCGGCAGGTTCACCGCGACCGATTCGACCGGCACGTCCGGCGTTTCGGAGAAGTTGGTCGTGGTGATGCCTTTGGTGATTTTGGTGTGGCCGACCAGGATCACGCGAAGGCCGTTCGGGCCGTCGAGGATCAGGTCGAGGTCGGGGAACGCCTCGCCGCCGTGGGACACCAGCACCGCCGGGCCCGTGAGGGTGCCGGGTAGCAGGGGCGTCTTGGCGGTCACGCCGCCGACGAACGAGCCGGGCGGGCACCCGAACGGGTTGTTTTCGAAGGCCGCCGCGAGGCAGGCTTTGTTGAGCGTCGTCAGGCGCGAGACGAGCTGCTTGGGCAGCTGCACGAGCACCGATTTGACGTTCGAGTTCTTCGAGGGCATCTTCAGCGTCGTTTCGAGGCTCGTGCCGTTGGCTTTCGAGACCTTCGCGGAGGTCGTAGCCGTGAACGAGGGCTTGAACGCCAGGGCGCTGCAGTTGGCGACCTGGAACGGGGATTTGGCCAACGCCGTGGCGCTTTCACTGCTGCCGGGGACGTACCCGGTGACCGAGCTTTCGGTGGTCAGCGCGCGCAGTTGGTCGGGTTCGTCATGAAGCCCTGCTTGTTGACGGTCACGATGATCTTGCGAATCCGGATCGGAACGCCCTTGACGATCCGTGGCAGCGTGGTCGTCGACGACCGCCTGCCCGGTGTACTGCTGGACGTTGATCGAGGCACGCGTGATCACGGTCCCGAGGTTGAACGGCCCGGCGACCGACGGCACGGCGATCGAGAGCCCGTAGGGAGCGCCGTTGTAGGGACCGGTGAAGTACACAGGACCGGAGAACGTGAAGGGCGTGGGGCCGGATCCGGCGAGCACCACGGCGGTGCCGATCTGGCTGCCGCCCGGACAGGCGCCCTGCGAGGCCTGCGGTTCGGGGCACTGTTCGACGGCGGGCACGGCACCGGCGAGTCCCTCCGGCAGCGTGGTCGCTGAGCTGCGAGAGGTACTGGTTGCCTTCCGGCCGTTCGAGGTTGAAGGTGAAGGACGTGTTGTCACCGGCGTTCGCGTCGGAGACGGACGTGGCCTGCGACGGGACGAGCGCGAGCGGGTTGGTGCAGCCCGAGAACGACAGCAGCCAGGAGCCAGGAGCCACCCCGTTGCCCGAGTACGGGGTCGAACTGGGCCGAGGCGAAGACGCTGTCGAGCACGCGAGCGGGTTGGCGACCGGCGCCAGGGCGCCTTCCTTGAAGTGCAGGATCGCGTTGCTGAACGGCTGTTCGGGGAGTTCGTTGAAGACGGTGGTCAGCTGACCGGTGGTTTCGTTCGGGAAGACTTCTCCCTTCAGGCGCACCGAGACGCCGTACCTGCGCGGACTCCGCGTCCAGGTACATCGTGTACGGCGGGGACGGTGATCGGACCCGATTCGGGGCCACCCGAGATAGAGGGTGCCTTTCAGCGAGCCGGCGGGGAGCGTCGGCACTTCCAGGTTGACGGTGCCGACTTCGGAGCTGGACGGGCACGCGACACCCGCTTCGGAGCTGTGGATCCGTGCCTGGGCGGGCGTGCACGCGGTCAGGCCCGCGGCGGCCGACGGGTTGAGCGTCATGCCTTCGGGCAGCGTCACGGTCACGCTCTTGACCTCGGAGTTGTCAATTTCGGCTTCGCGTTCGTGGTGGACCGTGACTTCGGTGGTGAAGCCGTCGGGCTGGTCCTGCACGAGCGTCGCGGGCGTCAGCTTGAAGCCCTGTTCGAAGGGCACCGCGCCGCAGTTTTCGAGATGCGATCGTTTTCGGCGTGTAGGGCCTGGGTTCGGCGCGAGCCCGCCTTCGTCTTCGAGCCTCAAAGTGGTGGTGGAGTTGCCGGGGCAGCTGGTCGCGTTGGTGATGAAGTCATCTGGTTTTCCCGTTTCCTGGTTTTCGTTGCCGAAGAACACCAGGCGCGAGGCGACCAGCGGCAGCGCAGGGGAGACTTCGATTTCGAAGTAGTCGTGGTAGTCACCCGCGTTCGTCCCCGAGCCGATGAATTTGGGATCGAGGGCCGAGCCCTTGCCCCATTCGACGTTGCCTTTGATGAGCGTGTGCGCGAACACGCCGGGTTTGCCAAGCGGTGCGAGGCTGACGGCGACGCCGAATTCGGAGGCGTGGCCTTCGTCGGGCACGAGGTTGTAGACCGTGCCTTCGAGGGGCGCGTCTTTTCCGGCCAGTGCCACGTAGACAACGACTTTGTTGACGCCGATTTCGGTGGCTTCAGAGCACGTCGGTTCAGGAAACGCACCCGAGCCTTTCACCAGTTCTACGGTCCCGAATTCTTCTTTGGAGCACTGGGGCACCGCCTGCGGGTTGGTCGCGAGTCCCGGCGCCACGTCGGTGCGGATGTGGGTGACGGGAGCGCCGTCGGGGATCTGTTCGCCCACCGGCCCGGTCGTGTTGACCTTGAAGTGGGTGATCCCGAAGGGAACCCGGCCGCCCGCCTGCGTGAAGCCTTCCTTTTTTTCTTCGGTGGGGTTCGGTTCCTTCGGGAAGGAGAAGGGACCCACTTTCTGTTCGGCACACGTTTCGACGTTGCAGTTGACCGCGACGAACGTTTCGATGCCGAAGGACGCATACGCCGCGGAGGCGGAGAGAGCGAGTGCGCAGAGGAGCGCGCTGGCGAACAGCAGAATTCTGAGCTTCACCCTCATTTGGAACCTCCCGGTACCGGCGTCTACGACCGTTATCTACCCATATGGACGCCCGTAAAGCCGGAAAGTTGCGCCCTTATTGGATCGTTATTGCACGCCGGCGCGCCAACTCCTTCCGGACGTGGTCCGGGGAGCCGGGTGTTCGGACCTATGTACGAGGAAACCCGGGCGGGGAGCGGCTGTTGCGCTCAGCCGGCGATCGCCGCGCGTCGCCGCTGCAGTCGTACAGGCTGCCGCTGGCCGTCGCCCCAGAGCCGCCCGTGGCCGTCGAGCTGGAGCTCGATAGCTGGACCCGGGTGCAGGCCTTTTCGACCACGGCCATGACCTTTTTGGAGCCCACACGGGTTTCCCCGACGGGCCGGCCGGCGCCGCCGGCGCCGAACAGGCGGGATGAGTTGCCCCCGGAGAAGCCGAATCCGCCGGAGCCGCCGAGCGCGCCGAGCCCCGAGGAGGAGCCGACTGCGGCGATGCCCCGGCCGGCGCCGCCTTCTTCGGCGAGCACCCAGCGGATCTTGCCCGCGCGGACCTCTTCGGCCAGCCACGAGCGGCTGACCTCGCTCTCGCGCCCGGAGAAGCCTCCGATGCCCACCACGTTGGCGCCCCGGGCGATGATCGCCGCGGCGGCGCCCGACTGGCCCGAGACGGCGAGCGTGCCGCCGCCGTGGGCGTCGATGTAGGACAGGGCCGCGTTCAGCGAGGCGGAGTTGCCGCCGAAGGGGTTGCCGCCGAACCCGGCGCCGCCGGGTGGGCGCCGGCGAAGCCCGCGCCGGACGGCGGACCGCCCGAGCGCTGAGCCGGCCGAGCCCGTACTCGAGCCCGAGGAGCCGAACAGCGCGGGAGGGCCCGCAGCGCCGGAGCCGGCCGCGCCCGCGGTCGAACCGGACCCGGAGCTCGAGGAGCCGAACAGCGCCGGGCCTCCGGCCGGGCCGGCGGCGCCGGGGCCTCGGAAGAAGCGCGCGCCGCCGCCTGCGCCGAAGCCCTGTCCTTCGGTCTCGGCCGCGGCGGGACCGCCGGAGGGGAAGGTCGCACTGGTGGCGTAGGAGAGGGTGTCGAAGGCCCACACCGCGGGCGCGGCCAGGAGCGCCGCGACCGCGACCGCCAGCGCGACGGCGCGTGCCCGTGGCGAGCGCGCGAGCGCGAGCACGGCGATCGTGAGCACGCCGAGGCAGATCAGCACGGGCTCCAGCCAGTGCAGCTGGGCCGGGTAGTGCCCGCGGATCACGAGCTCCACGATCACGCCCGCGGCGATCGCCAACGGCGCCACCAGCCGCAGGCTCAGGCGACGGCCGAACAGCTCGCCCGCGCCTGCCCCCACGAGGGCCGCCAGGAACGGCGCCAGCAGGGCGACGTAGTAGGGGTGGAAGATTCCGCTGGCGAGGCTGAAGAGAACGGCGCCCGCGAGAAACGCGCCGCCCACCACGAGCAGCCACCCGGTCCGCGGGTCGCGGCGGCGCAGACGCGACGCCAGGACCATCGCGAGCGTGGTCACGAGCGCGAACCCCAGCAGCCAGCCGACCTGGCCGCCGAGGGCGGAGTTCGAGCAGCCGCAACGGCCCCGAGCCTCCGCCGAACAGGTTGTTCTGGCCTCCGCCGGGCCCCCCGGCGGGCCCCCCCGCCTGGCCGTCCACGCGACCGAGGCCGTTGTATTCGAAGATCAGCGAGACGACGCGGTTGTCGCTCGTGCCCGAGATCCAGGGCCGTGAGCTCGCCGGGGTGAGTTCGACGAGCGCCGGCCAGGCTCCGCCCACCAGCAACATCGCGCCCCCGCCCACGAGCAGCTGGCGCAGCGCGTGGAGCCTTCCGCGGGCGGCGGGGGCGACCCACATCCAGGCGGCGGCGATCCCCGGGACCACGACCAGGGCAACACCCATCTTGGTCTCGAAGCCGAGCCCCACACACACGCCCGCGAGCGCCAGCCAGCGGGTGCGGCCACCTTCGAGGCCCCGCACGGCACACCACACCGCCGCCACACAGCGTGAGCACCAGCAGGGCGTCGGGGTTGTTGTGCCGCGAGATCGCGACCGTCATCGGTGTGAGCGCCAGGGCGAGGCCCGCGACGAAGCCACCGAGGCGCCCGAAGCGCCGGCGGACGAGGTCGTACACGAGCAGCACGCTCGCGATCCCCATCAGCGCCTGCGGGACGAGCACGCTCATGGGGTGATAGCCGAAGACCCGCACCGACAGCGACTGCACCCACAGGGCCAGCGGCGGCTTGTCGACGGTCATCACCCCGGCGCGGTCGAAGGAGCCGTACAGGAAGTCGTGCCAGCTCGAGCTCATCGAGCGCACGGCAGCGCTGTAGTAGGTGTTGGCCCAGCCGTTGCGGCCGAGGTCCCACAGGTTCACGAAGGCCGTGAGGCCCACGAGCGCCCAAAGCTCCGGGCGGCCGATCCGCACCGCGACCGCCCCGGCGCGATCGCGCAGCCGCCATGGGCGGCCCACTGCCACCGGTGCGGCGGCGGAGGGGCTGGAAGCCGCCAGGGTCGGGCTGTTCTGCGAGGCGCTCATTCGAACAGGGAGCATGAAGCGCGAGCCTGAGCGAAGCCTGAGCGCAGGCTGGGACTCCACCACGGCTTGGCCGGCCTTCCCGGCACGATGCGGTCCCGTCCGATCACGGCTTGGCCCGGGGTCGCGCGACCTAGTCGATCAGCCGGCGGCCGAGCTGGCTCACGGCCAGGCGCCACATCAGCAGCCCGAAGCCGATCAGCACGCCCGCGTGGTAGAGGTCGACAGGTCCGAGTTCGCCGAAGGTCGCGTCGCGGACGAGTTCGACGCAGTGGTACAGCGGGTTGAACTGGGCCGCGATCCAAAGGCCCTCGTTTTTCGCTTTCGAGATCGGGAAGAAGGTGCCGGCCACGAGGAACAGGGGCGTCAGCACGGCGCTGGTGATGTAGCTGAAGTTGTCGATCGTTTTCGCCACCGCCGCGATCGCCACGCCGAAGCAGGCGAAGCCGAAGCCAGTGATGAACCCGATCGGGACCACCAGCAGCATCCCCACTTCCGGCTGCAGCCCGAAGGCGAGGCCCACAAGCAGCGGCGCGAGCCCGTATACGGACGCCCGCAGCGAGATCCACAGCACCTCGGCGGTCACGAGCTCCTCCACGTCCACGGGCGCGGCCAGGATCGCGTCGTAGGTGCGCTGGAACTGCCAGCGGATGAAGGTGTTGAACATCCCCGGGAAGGCCGAGGAGAACAGCACCGCGGTCGCCACCACGCCGGTGGCCACGTACTGGACGTAGTCGACGTTTCCGACGCGGGCGATGATCGTCCCCAGCCCGAGCCCGAACGCGAGCAAATAGACGGTCGGCTGCACGATCGAGGAGAACGTCGTCGAGGGCCAGTTGCGCCCGAAGATCGCGATGTCGCGACTCATCACCCCGAACAGGGCCGCCGGTTCCAGGCGCCCGATGCGGCGAACCCCGACGCCGGGCTCGCCGGGCGCCGCCGAGCGCGTGGTGGACACGTCAGGGCTCATTCGATTTCTTCCCCGGTGAGGGCCACGAAGGCATCCTCGAGGTTCGCGGGCCGCTCGACGCCGTCGGGTGCCTCTCCGTCGAGGGTCTCGGCGCGCAGGATCACCACGGCGGGGCCGCTGCGACGGCTCGACCAGCCGGCGCTGGCGGCGCGTTCGGTCATCTGCTCGAGCTGGGTGGGCGTGCCGTACACCTCCAGCACCCGTTCACCCGCGTGGGCGCGGACGAGCTCGCCGGGCGTGCCCTGGGCGATGATCCGCCCGGCCGACATCACCGCGACCGTGTCGGCCAGGCGCTCGGCCTCCTCGATGTAGTGGGTGCTCATCAGGACCGTCGTCCCGGCTTCGCGCAGACCGTCGATCAGCGTCCACAGCTCCTGTCGAACCTGGGGGTCGAGCCCCACGGTGGGCTCGTCGAGGAGCACCAGCCGGGGGTGGTGAATCAGACCGCGGGCGACGAGCAGGCGCCGGCGCATCCCGCCCGACAGGTCGCGCACGATCGTGTCGGCGCGGGGCGCGAGGTTTGCGATCCCCAGGGCGCGCTCGATGGCCTGCTCGTGCTCGGCCCGGGGAACCCGGTACAACCACGCGAACACGCCCAGGATCTGGCGGCACGTGAGCTCCACGTCGAGGTTGTCCAGCTGCGGCACGACGCCCATCTCCAGGCGTGCCTGCTTGGAGTCCTTGGGCATCGGATAGCCGAGCACGGTGATCTCGCCCTCGTCGGCGAGCGACTGCGCGGTGAGCATCCGCATGGTCGTGGACTTCCCGGCTCCGTTGGGGCCGAGCAGCCCGAAGCAGACCCCGCTCGGCACCTCGAGATCGAGCCCGTTCACGGCCGTGATGGGACCGAAGCGCTTGACCACGCCCCTGATCGAGATCGCCGCCGTTCCTGCGCCTCCCGCGAGCATGCCCGCGCCGGCGCCATCGAAGCCACCCACGTCCACGAGCAGCAACTGTAGGCGCCACCACCGCGGGCGCCGTCCTATGCGGGTGTCCATCGCCCCCTGCGGCATGTGGGACTCGCGTCCATATCGCCGCCGCGGGCGGGCGCCGATCATGCAACTGCAATCGCTGCTCGCTGTGATGCGTGCGCGGCCGCGGAGAAGGAGAGCGAAACCAAGGTGCCGATGCCAACTCCCCAGATCGTCGCTCTCGGCGGTGGCGGCTTCTCGATGGAGCGCGACGGCACGCTGCTGGACGACTACATCCTCTCGCTGGTGGGCGCGGGGCGTCCGCGGGTGTGCTTCCTGCCGACCGCCTCCGGCGATGCCGACCACTACGTGGTGCGCTTCTACCGCCGCTTCGCCCCGAGCTGCGACGCCAGCCACGTATCGCTGTTCCGGCGCGACCAGGGCACGGGAGGCGTCGAGGACGACCTCGCCAGCCACCTCCTCTCCCAGCAGCTGATCTATGTCGGCGGGGGCAACGTGGTGAGCATGCTCGGAGCGTGGCGGGCCCACGGCCTCGACGAGGTCCTGCGCGACGCCTGGCGGCGGGGGATCGTCCTGTGTGGCCCCTCGGCGGGCTCCCTGTGCTGGTTCTCGCAGGCGCTCAGCGCCTTCCACGGCGCCCCTCGCCCGGTCGAGGGACTCGGACTGCTGCCGTTCTCCAACTGCGTCCACTACGACGCCGAGCCCGCCCGCCGCGCCGAGTACCACCGCGCGGTCGCGGACGGGATGCGCGGCGGGTACGCCGCCGACGACGGGGTGGCGTTGCACTTCCGCGGCACCCGCCTGCAGCGGGCCGTCAGCTCCAACCCTCACGCGGGCGCCTACAGGGTCGCCGTCTCGAGCGGGCGGATCCGCGAGACGCGTCTCGCGGTCAGCTACCTCGGCGAGGACACGACCGGCGCCGCCCCGCCCGCCGAAAAGGGCGCACGCGAGCCCGCCGCCAGAAGGACGCGGCGGCCGACCCTGGTGGCGGCGTGAGACGAGCCGACCCACGCGCGCGGCGGCGAGGGGCCGGCGCTTGACGGCGCCCCCGCAGCAACAGGAGGACCGTCGGCAGATCTTCGCGATGGGCGGGGGCGGCTTCACGATGGAGCCCGCCAACCCGCTGCTGGACGACTTCGTGCTGTCGCTGCCGGGGACGGCCGAGCCGAAGATCCTGTTCCTGCCCACGGCCTCGGGTGAGACGAGCGCCCACCTCCACGCCTTCCGGGACCGTTTCGCGCACCGGACCTGTGTCGCCGATGACCTGTCCCTGTTCAGGCTCAGCGAGACCACGCGGGCGCTCGAGGAGGTCGTGCTGGAACAGGACATCGTGTACGTCGGGGGCGGGTCGATGCGCAACCTGCTCGCCCTCTGGCAAGCCCACGGGCTGGAGCGCATCCTCATGCGCGCCTGGGAGCAGGGGATTGTGCTGGCGGGTCTGAGCGCGGGGGCGATGTGCTGGTTCGGAGCCGGCGTGACCCGCTCGCGGGGAGCACCCGAGACGCTCGAGGGGCTGGGCCTGCTCGATGGCTCCCTCAGCGTCCACGCCGACGGCGAGCCCGAGCGGTTGCCGGTGTGGCTGGCCGCCGTGCGGGAGGGCGCCATCCCGGGCGGGTGGGCGCTCGACGACGGTGTCGGGCTGCTGTTCCGGGGACGTCAACTGGAGCGCGTGGTCAGCTCGCGCCCGGGCGCGGGAGCCGAGCGGGCCGACGCCGTCGCGGGCGAGCTCGTGCGCCGGCGGATCGAGCCGGAGTTGCTGCTCGGCGACGCCTCGGTGGCGGTCCTCGGCGGCCGCGACGAGGCCGTCGAGGAGCTGCGCCGGGTGCATCGCATGCGCCGCGGGATGGGGCGCCGGGGGCACTGAGACGGCTCGCGCTCCGAGGCGCCTGTGGACTCCCGGGCCGGGCCGGCGCGACGCCGGGCGCATATCACGGGACGGGCCTGAGGGATAGCCGCCCGAGCTAGAACAAGTGCCGAAATTGCGTCAGATTTATCTGAAACGCAACACGGCCGGCCACGCATGTCCTAAGCTCGATGTCGAGTTGCGCCGCACGTGCTGCATGACGCGCGAAGCGCCCGACCGGTCCTTTCCCCCAGGGTCCGGGCGTTCGAGGAAGGTTCCTGCAGGGTGCGGGCAGCTTGAAGAAGGGGGCTCCAACAGAGTCGGAGGAGAACATGCCTCAAGCAGAGCAGCTGACGATCAAACAGACCCCCACTGGATATTGGAGCGTGCAGCGGGGAGCCACCCACCTGGCCGGCGCGGCCACCCGCAAGGGAGCCGAAGCCGAGCGCGACCTGTTCAGGCGGATCAGCAACCGTAACGAGCCTCCCAGCGAGCGTGACGAGGCTCGCAGCGAGCGCCGCGAGCCCGTTCCCGCGGGCTGACAGCCCTTTAGCTGAGCGAGTAGGCAGCCGTGGGCGCCGGGGAACCGGCGCACCCTCCAGCGCGCGCCGGTGACCGGCAAGCGGGCTGTCGCCTGCCGTGTCGGCGGCGTACCGGCCGAACTTCACGGCGCTTTGCGGGCCGAAGTGGCGTGGGCGGTCCGCTGGCCGCGGGCCACTGCGGCCGTCCGCCGTCCAGGCCCGTGCGGTGGTCGCGCGACCACCGGCCTCTCCGTCGAACCGCCGGCCAACCATTCGTCCAACCGACCCGCCCGCGGCGCCCACACGCCGCGGACCGGTCGATAGCCCTCGTGAGTTCCCCAAGCACCCTCGCCGCCGGCCTTTCCGTGCACGACGGCGCGACACGCTCACGAGCCCGTGAACGACACCTCGATCTTCAAGCTCCCCAACCGGTCCGTCGCGATTCTCGTGGCCGCCGCGACCGTGATCCTGGCGGCGCTGGCGGCGAGCTCCGGGGCGCTGGCGGCGACGCGCTCGCATCGTCACGCGAGCTCCCGCAGCTGCGCCACCCACCGCGCCCACGCGCGTGGGCGCCGCTGCGGCCACACGGCCCGCTACCGGGCCGCCCACCGCCGGCGGGTGAGCAACCCGCGTCGCAACCTGCCCGTCCAGGAACTGACGTCGACCACGCCGCCGGCACCGGCCACCCCGACGGCGTCTGCAACCTGCAGCAACACCGAACTGACCCCGACCAGCTCGAACCTCGCCGAAGTCCGGGCCGCCACCCTGTGCCTGATCAACCGCGAACGGGCCCAGCACGGGGAGGCGCCGCTGAGCGAAAACGCGCACCTGCTGGCGACCGCCCAGGGCCACTCCGAAGACATGGTCAGCCGGAATTACTTCTCCCACACGACCCCCACCGGCGAAGCCTTCGACACGCGCATCCTGGCGAGCGGCTATGTGTCGCCCAGCCAGGGCTACGAGCTGGGCGAGAACATCGACTGCGCCACTTCCTACCTCGCCACGCCGGCCGCCACCGTGAGCGCTTGGATGAACTCCCCCGAGCACCGCGAAAACATCCTCAACGGTGAATATCGCGACTCCGGCATCGGCGTCGCCGCAGCGGCTCCCGAATCGTTCTCAGGGGGCCAGGCCGGCGCCACCTACACGCAGGACTTCGGCATCATCGCCTGAGCGTTTGAACGCGTTGTTGCGCCGCAAATTGCGGACAGCGATATCTTTTGAAGTCCTCCCGTGCGAAACCGTGTGCGAAAGGACATCCGCGCAGGCGCACGCCGGGCGGCGTGCATCCTCTCAGTAGCCGCCGCCATGGCAGCCTTGCCAATGATGGCACCCGTAGCGGCGTCAGCCGAACCCCTGCCCGCGCAGGCCAGCTCGGGGGCGACGGCGACCGTGGCCACGCTGTCGAACCTGAAGTCGCTCACCCGCTGGGCCTACCCCCAGGCGACGGCACCCGCACACGCCCACCCGTCCGCCCACTCGAAGATCGTGGGGCACCTGCAGTTCCTCACCCCGGACGGCCAGGCCCAGGTCTACATCGCGCTCCGCTCCTACACGATCGGCAGCAGCGAGTGGATCGAGGTGCCCCTCCCCGGACGGCCCAACGGGCGCTTGGGATGGGTGATCGCGAGCGACCTCAGTGAACTGCACGAAATCCACGAGTACCTGCGCGTGAACCGCGAGAACGAGCGCATCAGCCTCTACCGAGACGGGCACGCCGTCCTCAACGCCCCGGTCGGCGTCGGGCGTCCGAGCCTGCCCACGCCGTCGGGACACTTCTTCGTGACCGAGAAGCTGCTGGCGATCGGCGGCCCGGTGTACGGACCCTTCGCGCTCGGCACCAGCGCCTACGCCCCGGCCCTCAGCGAATGGCCCGGCGGTGGGGTGGTGGGCATCCACGGCACCGACGAACCGCAGCTGGTTCCCGGCCGTCCTTCCCACGGCTGCATCCGTATGCGCAACGGCGACATCAGTCGCCTGTGGCCGATGGTGGAAGTCGGCACCCCGATCGAAATCGTCTGAGCCGAGGACCGCGCGTTGCGCGCGCGGCGCGCGCCAACGGGCCGCTCGCGCGAGCGGCGCGCCGCCAACGGGTCGCGGTCGAGTCGATTGGTGTAGAGCTGCGCGGGCGGCGCGCAGCACGGCGCGATCAGCGCTCGCGGCCGAGGCGCGCGAGCGACGGCCCGAGGACGATCAGCCGGTGAAGTTCGGGCGGCGGGCGCCGCGCGCCCGGGTGGACAAACACGGCGCTCGCTTTCACGGCGGCGCAGTGAGGTGCGGCGAGCACGCCTACGGCCGACACGTGGTGTGGCCCCTTGCCGAGCTTGCCGGGGTAGATTTTCACCTTGAAGAACTTCGGGTGGGAGGACCCCGACGGGCTGAAGGTCTTGATCTTGCGCGTGTCGAGGAAGAAGGTGACCTGCTTGAGCCCGGCCGACTTCACCTCGACGGTGAACTTGTGGCGCTTGGGGCCGCCGACGCCTTTCAGCACGAACGTCCCTGCGAATGCCGCGCATTTCGCCTGTTCCGCTTCAACGCCCCCCGCGGGGCCCGGACCCGGAACGACGCCGGGAGCCGGAGTCACTTTCACGACAACTTTGTTGGATTCGCCGGGGACCGGCGGGCCTGCACCCGGTGGAGGCGTTCCCACGATCGTGGCCACGTTCGTGTGCGCTTCGTCCGTGAGCGTGAATGAGCACGTGAACGTGGTCGAGTCGCCGGGTGCGAGTTCGCTCGCGCCGCCGGCGAGGCCCGTGCAGCCCGGGTCGGTGGGCGTCGACAGTGTCAACGGGACGTTGCCCGTGTTCTTGACGATGATCTGGTATTCGACGACCTGCCCGGCTGTCCCGGTCAGTTCTTCCTTCGTGAACGGCCCCGTGCCTCCGATCCGCTGAAGCTTTTCGATCGTCAGGGCGGGTTCTGCGGGGACTTTCACGACAACTTCGTTGGACTCTTTGGTGCCGGTTCCTTCGTTACCCACGATCGTCGCGACGTTCGTCCACGTGCCGGTGCTCGTGAGGGTATGCGTGCACTTGAAGGTGGTCGACCCGCCGACGGGAACGGCGCTCGCCCCGGGCCCGCCTGAGATGTTTTCGCAGTTGGGGTCCGAGAAGTTAGAGAATTTCAGCGGGACGTCGCCGGTGTTCCTGACGATGATCTGGTATTCGACGACATCGCCGATCTGGCCCGTGAGTTCTTCCTTCGTGAACGGCCCCGTGCCCCCGATTCTCTGCACCTTTTCGATGGTGTAGGCCGGTTCGTGCAGTGGCGGGACTTTGACGACGACTTCGTTGGATTCTTTGCTGCCCGTGCCTTCGTTGCCCACGATGGTGGCCGCGTTCGTCCACGTGCCGACAGCCGTGAGTGTGTGCGAGCACGTGAACGTCGTCGATCCGCCCGGCGGCACCGCGCTCGACCCGGGTCCACCCGAGATGTTTTCGCAGTACGGGTCCGAGAAGTTCGAGAATTTCAGCGGGACGTCACCGGTGTTCTTGACGATGATCTGGTATTCGACGACGTCGCCCACTTCGCCGGTGAGTTCTTCCTTGGTGAACGGCCCGCTGCCCCCGATTCTCTGGAGCTTTTCGATGGTGAAGGCCGGTTTCGGTTCGGGCGGGACTTTGACGACGACTTCGTTGGATTCTTTGCCGCCGGTGCCTTCATTGCCGATGATCGTGGCCACATTCGTCCATGTCCCGACGCTCGTGAGCGTGTGCGAGCAGGTGAAGGTGGTTGATTGTCCCGGCTGGACGGGTTTGTTTCCAGGGCCTCCCGAGATCCCTTCGCAGTTTGGATCGCTGAAGTGCGAGAACTCGAGCGGAACGTTGCCGGTGTTCTTGACGATGATCTGGTATTCGACGACGTCGCCCACTTTGCCGGTGAGTTCTTCCTTGGTGAAGGACCCTTCGCCTCCGATGCGCTGGAGCTTTTCGATCGTGAACCCTGGTTCGACCGGCAGCGTCGGCTGCGGCGGCAGGATCGTGAAGTTGGTGGTGTACGTGGTGTACGGTGCCGATTCGAGGCTCGCTTCGATCTCGCTGGTGCCGCTCGCACACGAGCCGCCGCCCAGCACCACGACGAACGCGTTGCCGTCGTTGTCGAGCTGTACTCCGTCCACCGAGCCGGTTCCTTCGCCGATCTTGGTCCCGCCCTCGCCGAGCCACACGAGGCGCGGCGCCACGTGGCAGCGCGCGAATAGCTGTTCGGCATTGATGTTCACGTAGGCCTCCGCGAAGACGGGCGGGAACTCGACCTGGATGACGGTCGCGAAGCTGCTGGTGGTCTCGTTCTCGACCGCTTCCTTGGGGCTCGCTATGACGCCCGGCGGCGTGGGTCTCGGGGGCAGGACCGTGAACGCCGTCGTGACGGTCGTGTAGGGCGCCTGTTCCATATGCGCCGAGATCAGGCTTTCTCCGGCCGCACAGCCCGGGCCGCCGGATATGACGGCGGTTGCATTGCCGTCGTTGTCGAGTTCGACGGTGTAGCCGGAGCCGGCATGTGGCGAGTAGGGGTACGGCAACGACCAGCTGAGGTGGTGCTGGCAGCGGCTGTAGAGCTCGTTGGAACTGAACCGGACGGTGTGCTCGGCGAACACGGGTTCGCACTCGACTTCGACGATGTCGGCGATGCTCGAGGAGTGGCCGAACTCGCCCTGATCCATGAACGAGCCGAGCGAGTTGACGACGCAGGCACCGCCGCCGGGGCCGCTCTCCGAGGCCGTGCGAGCGTTCAGAACCCCAAGAGAGCTGCCGGCGCCGCCGCCCTGTACGAGCTGCAGGCTCGCGGCGGACGCGGTGCCCGACCCGAGCAGCGCGGCCAGGACCACGCACAGGCCGAGCGCCATCGCAAGCATCGACCGTGAGGCGATCCTCCGACTCGGTGCGACTCTATTTACCCCCCCACGGGGCTCCAGCTGAGCATCCTCGTCCATGAATCCACACCGCTTCCAGGTTCTTCGCGCGTCCGGCGCCCAACCGAGCGGGCCTTTAGCGCATCGCCATTCTCCTCGACAAACGTACCACTTTGGTCAAGTCGCGCCGCCACCTCAAGAGTGCCGACTTGTAGCCATTTTGCGAGGTTTTGCAGCGTTTGCGGAGGGTTTGGTCCAGCGTTTTCGGCAGGGTGCGTTCCAACCCCGTGGCGAGCGTTTTTCCCGCGTGGCGTGGGCAGCGGCACCCCGCGTGGCGTGGGCAGCGGCACCCCGCGCGGCGTGGGCAGCGGCATATAGGGTCCCGGCCCGTGCGCATCGGGGTCCGATACGACGATCTCAAAGAGCGGATCGGGGGGATGCTCAACCTGATCCCCGAGCCGCTCGGCCTGTCTATGTTCGCGATGCCTGTGGCCCGTTCGCTGCAGGTCGCCCAGAGCACCGGGATGCTGAGCGAGCTCGCCGCCGGGCCGGCGAGCTCACAGGAGCTCGCCGAGCGCCTCGGCCTCCGCGAGCAGGGCACCCGCAGGGTGCTCGAAGTGCTCACCGTGGCCGGCATCCTGAAGCTCGACGGCGAGCGCTTTGAGATCCCCTCGCGGCAGCGCAAGTGGCTGGATCCGGAGTCCGATACCTACGTGGGCGACTTCCTGGCCGACAACATCCACTACTGGGAGTGGTGGCAGGACCTCGAAGGGCTGGTCAAGGACGGCCGCTCGGTGGAGCTCCACGACAAGTCGCCCGAGGACCCCTACTGGCGCTCCTACATCACCGGGCAGTACCAGCTCGCGAAGCTCTCCAGCGCAGCGGTCGCCAAGGCGGTCCAGCTGCCGGCGGGCTCCAGCTCGCTGCTCGACGTGGCGGGCGCCCACGGCGAGTTCTCGATGGCCCTCTGCCGCGCCCACGAGGGGCTCACGGCGACGGTCGTGGACCTGCCCGGTAGCGCCCGCATCGGCCGTGAGATCGTGGCGCAGGCGGGGATGTCCGAGCGGGTTCGCCACGTCGAGGGGGACATGTTCGTGACCGACCTCGGCGGTCCCCACGACGGGGCCCTGGCGTTCAACATCATCCACCACCTCTCCCCCGAGCAGGTCCGGGAGCTGTTCGGGCGGATCGCGGCGGTGACGCGACCGGGCGCGCCCCTGTGCGTGCTCGACCTGTACGACCGGCCCCCCGGTCAAGCGCCCGACAGCGGCAGCTACATGGGGCTGTTCTTCCACCTCACCTCGGGCGCCGACACCTACTCCATCGAGGAGGTCTCGCAGTGGCTGCGGGAGAGTGGCTTCGAGGAGGTGCAAGGTGCGGCGCCTGCCCCAGCTTCCCGGACTCGCCCTGGTGCGCTCGGTGCGACGCGGCTGAGGCCTGTGTCGAGCGAGAACGTAGAGCTCGTCCGCCGCGCCTTCGAGCACTTCATAAGGACCGGCGAGCCGGACTTCGAGGTGACCGCGCCCGACGTGCTGGTCGTGGACCACGACATCATGGACGGGACCGAGTACCGCGGACTCGAGGGAGTGCGGCGCTGGGTCGGCGACTGGTCGAGCGCGTGGTCGAGCTTCACGATGCACCCCGAGCGCTTCATCGACGCCGGCGAGTGCGTCGTGGTGATCGTGCACATGAAGGCCACGGGCGCCACCAGCGGGATCGAGGTCGAGCGCCAGGACGGGATCGTGTACCGCCTACGCGAGGGCAGGGTGTCCCGGCTCGACTACTTCAACACCGCCGAGCAGGCGCTGGAGGCGGCGGGACTGCCCGGCTGACCGACGCGCCCTGGGGGCCCGCCCCAGCCGGCGACCCGCGACCCGCGCGGGAGCCCGGTCTTCGGCCGCTTACCCGTCTGCGAGCAGCTGCTGCATGATCGACGCCTGGTCGAAGTAGATCCGCTCGCACACGATGCGGCTCTCGCCGGGGGCGAACAGGAACAGCGCGCACATGCGGCAGCGGAAGGCCGCGGCCGGTGGGCTGTATTCCCCTCAGCTCCCCCTGCATCGTCCCCAGCAGGTCGAACTCGGCGATCACCGAATCCTCGGCGCAGTGCAACACGACGTTCTCGTTGCGCTGGTCGGGGAAGGCCGCCCGCGAGCTCCGGTAGTACTCGGCGACCTGCTCGGCGCCGTCGTACACGTCCCCGGTGGGGACGATCTCGTAGCGAGGATGCTCGAAGGTCTCCAGGGTGTCCTCGAAGCGGTGCTCGTTCTCCGAGCGCATGTGCTCCGCCACGACGGCCAGCCGTTCGTCCTGCAGTGACATCCGGCCGCACAATCTACCGGGGCCATGGGTCCCGGTGAATTCGGCGACGGGACCCAGCGACGGGACTCGGCGACGCGACCGGGGGACGGGAAAAATTTGGGGGAGCGAGCGCTATCCGGGCGCTCGGCTCCCCCTGGCGCGACCCCTGGAGGTGGGTCGCGTGTCTCCCCTCTAGCGGGGCTGATCCTGCCCCTGACCAGTTCAACCCTCCAGCGAGCGAGTGGTCGCGTCGCAGAACGTCAGATCGCGCAACCGTGCTATGGCGAGCACTCGCAGCGATCGTGGCGTTGCGGGGGTTCACAGAGCGACGCTTCACTGGTTCTGAGCGACGACGCTTCCCCACGAGGAGCAGAGCAGGTCCGCGAGCAGGCAGTCACGGCGTTCGGCCGTTCTGCGTGTCGATGTCATCGATCGCGCGCAGGACCATGTCGGCGTAGGCCGGGGTGTTCGGTATGGGCTGTTCCTGTTCCATCATCAGCGAGGCCTCCAGGGGCGGTTTTGGAGAAGATTGGATACCTCTCCCAACCCCGCCAAAGGCGGGTTGGTTCACACCCGGCTCGCCAATAGCGCAACCGTGTTATCGCGCGCGGGAAACCCGTTTCGCGGGGCTTTAGACGGCGCTCGGAAAGGCTTTAGGCCGCGGTCGCGACGGCGTGCTCGAGGCCCGCCTCGCGCAGCGCCAGCGTGCGGTCCACAAACGAGCGCAACTCGACGATCCGGTTGTCGCGGGTCCTACACAGCAGCGCCGTGTCGCGCGTGGCCTCGATGCCCTTCGAGCCGGCCCCGGGTGACCTCGGCGACGAAACACCACGAACACGTCCTCGCCCCTGAAGAGCTCCTGGGGATCGACCCGGAAGGACTCCCAGACCTCGGCGAGCTCGGTCCTCCACCGCCGAACTCCCTCGTGGCCCTCGTAGCACGCTCGGGTTGAAGATGCGCTCGGAGAAGTCCAGCCGCACGGACGGGTCGAACACCTCCGGAAGCCTCCCGGCGAGGCCCTCGGGGGGCTCCTCGGTCGTGAGGCAGTACTTCGCACCCCTCCGCCAGGGCCCGCATCGGGTCTGGCGGCGTCTCGTTCGAGATCACGGGCTCGTCCGGCATCGGCTCGTCAGTATTGCGCTTCACGAGCAGAGCGGCTTTCACGAGAGCTGCTTTCGCAGCGGGGCGCTGGTTCTCCTGCGTCGGGCCGGCCCGGGTCGCGGTGGCGTCCCGCAGCTTGCTTCCCGGCGGACGCCGCCGACGGGCCCGGCGAGCTCACGCAGCCCGCGCCTGCTCGGACCGGCAGACGGCCGAGCCTGGTCCGACCGGGCACGGGTCGGTGCGGCCATGCAGGATCGGTTGCGGGAGGGCGCTGAGCCGCCCACGGCTGAGGAGTTCTGGCCTGCGCTGGTGAGGGTTGGCCGCGTAGGCTGTTGCTCGATCAACGGCAACGGCTGGTACGTTCGTCCACGAGCAGCAAGCGCCCTCAGGTGGCGTTCAACACACCAATCGCGTCAAGGAAGAAGCTGACCATGGATGGATCTCGTCGGGTAGGGAGCACGGTCTCGAGAATCGCGCGAGTGACGTACCGCACCGACCGGGCGCCGGGGGCCTCGCGTCATCGCGATGCTCCTCGCCACGATGGCCATCTTCTGCGTCCTCGTCGGGGTCCGCGCTGGCGGCGCGGCCGAAGTCCGTCGACGAGTCGTCGCAGTTCACGATCGAAAAGCTCCAGAAGATCGCGGGCTGCCGACCAATCCTTCACCACCGACGAACTCACGGCTGAAGTGGGCCAGACGGTCGACTACGAAATCGTCGTGACCAACACCAGTGACGAAACGCTGAACTTCTCGAACCGCTGGAAGATTTCGAACTGCACGAACATCTCCCCCGACGGCGAAACCGAACTCGAAGCCGGCGAAAGCGAGACCTTCACCTGTGAACAACTCCTCGAAGAATCCGGCGAATGGGAAAACGTCGCCGAAATCGAAGGCGACGAAGAACTGCAGGAATCCAACGAAGTGATCGTCAGGCCGAAGAACCCGAATTCACGGTCGAAAAGCTCCAGCGGATCAAGGGCAGCGACAGCAGCTTCACAACGGACTTCCTCCTCGGAACCGCGGGCCAGACGGTCGAATACGAAATCGTCGTCAAGAACACCGGCGACGTGCCGCTGAGCCTCTCGCCGCTCCGGACGCCAACTGCACGAACATCTCGCCTGCCGGCGCGACCGAAGTCGACGGTCGATGAACAGCGAGACCTTCACCTGCGAACACACGCTGGCGAAGGCCGGAGAACACTGGTCCAACACAGCCACCGTCCAGAGCGGCGAAGTGGTCGATGCAGTCGAACGACGTGGAAGCGGCTGCGCAGGAAGAACCGGAATTCACGATCGAAAAGGCCCAGCGGTCGAAGGCACCGAGACGCCGTTCACGGGCGACGAACTGACCGCCAAGCTGGGGGACACGATCGAGTACCAGATCGTGGTCTCGAACACCGGCGACAGGTCGCTGCGTTTCTCCGACGCTGTCGGACCCCAACTGCGACCGGGGTCTCGCCCGCCGACGAAACCGAACTGGAACCCGACGAAACCGAAATCTTCACCTGCCATCACGTGCTCGAAGCGCGCCGGTGAACTGGTCGAACGTCGCCGAAATCGAGGCCGAATTCGGCACGCGAGGATGCAGCCGCGAGGTCGTGCGCTCTCACGCCCGCCCGATGCTCCGCGTGGGAGGCCTGATCAAGAAGGCGAGCTTCGAACAAGGTGGTCGTCGAAGGTGCCGGCCGAACCGAACTTCGAAATCGAAAAGCTCCAGGCGATCCAGGGCTCCGGGACGGGCTTCACCAAGGCCGAACTCCAGGGCGCCGTCGGGCAGACGGTGGAATACGAGGTCATCGTGCGCAACACGGGCAACGTGCCGCTGGCGATGTCGGCGCTCACGGACGCCAACTGCAGCGGCATCTCGCCGGCGGGGGGCACCGAACTCCCGGTCGGGGGATCGGAGACCTTCACCTGCGATCGCGCGCTCACGGGCGCGGGCACCTTCGCCAACGAAGCGACGATCGAAGGCGGCGGGAAGATCGAAGACCTCCAACCAGGTGGTCGTGACCGTGCCGAGCACGCCCCAGCCGCCGCAGCAGGCTCAGCAGGCGGTGCAGGCGAAGTGCACGCTGTCGGAGTCGCTGATCGTGCTCCACGGCGGCAGCGGCGCCAAGCACAGCGCCTTCACGGTTCACATGTCCGCGCTGGGGATCAAGCAGATCACCTTCTACCTCGACGGCCACAAGCTCAAGACGCTGACCGCCGCGCAGGCACAGAAGGGCCAGTTCAACGTTCGCATCGACCCCGCCAAGCTCCACTACGGAGCCCACAAGGTGTCGGTCACGACCGTCATGAGCGAGAGCGTGTGTCCCGCGATCGCCCGCGTCGGCCGTGTTCGTGCACCCGCGGCCGGCGGTGGTCAAGCCCAAGTTCACCGGCTGAGAAGCACTGCTCAGCCGGAGGGGGCGCGCGCCGATCTCCCAGGGCGTGGCGGAGGTTCTACCGCCGCCACGCCCTAGGCGCAGCGTCGGTCCCTGGCGTCAGGAGCCGTTGCCGGCGACCGACTCCACGAGGAGCCGGTGTCGGCGGCTCAGCCCTGGGAGGAGCCGTTGTCGCCGAGGGCGGCGGCCCCCAGCAGGGCGGCGGACAGCGCCGTGCCCGTGACGAGCACGCTCGTCACCTGGGGCAGGTAGCCGGCCCGGCCGCCGACGATCCCGGCCACCGCGTCGGCCGCGTCACAGGCCAGTCCGGCGACGAGCCACTGGCGTTGCGCGGAGCCCGTGCTGCTGAGGGTTCCCCACGCGAGCGCCACGTCGCGGATGCCGAACAACCTGGCGAGATAGGGCGCCTGGGGGTTGGCCTCGGAGTCCAGCCCGAACAACCTACCCGCGACCCGCGGCGTGGCCCACGAGGACACTCCGACCGCGAGACGCAGGCCCGAAAGGCCGTTTATGAGCTGCTGGCGCTCCACGGCCGCGACTCTACCGCAGGGCGGCCGAACGGCGTCCGGTGCCCGGCCGGCGTCCGCTGCCAAGCGTTACCCTCGCCGAGGATGGGGGCCGAAGGACCAGCGAAGCGATCGGAGCCCACGGTGCGGGTGGCCGGCGCGGCGGACCTGGACGCGCTGACCGACGCGATGTGGTCGGCCTTCCGGGAGGACCCCCTCTGGGGATGGGCGTTCCCCGACCACCGCAAGCTGGCGCCGTGGTGGCGCATGCTGATCACCAGCGCGCTGCGCTACCCGTGGGTGTTCGTGGCCGGTGACTTCATGGCCGTGTCGGTCTGGATCCCGCCGGACGGTCGTGAGCTCACCGAGCAGGAGGAGCAGCAGGTGGCCCCGCTGATGGACGAGCTGGCGGGGCCCCGCGGACCCGAGGTGATGGAGCTGATCGAGCGCTTCGACGCCTCCCACCCCAAACACACCCCCCACTTCTATCTCAGCCTGCTCGGAACCCGTCCCGAGCACCGCGGCGCGGGCGTGGGCATGGGCCTGCTGGCCGAGAACCTCGCCAGGATCGACGAGCTGGGGATGCCGGCGTATCTCGAGTCGAGCAACCCCGCCAACCACGCTCGCTATGAACGGCTCGGGTTCGAGCGCATCGGTGAGTTCTCCACTCCGGACGACAGCTGCGTGGTGGCCACGATGTGGCGCGAGCCGCGTTCGGCGTAGTCGCCGCGGCCGGCGCGGCCAAGCACATCACCCGACCGGCCCATGCTCGCGACCGCCCCTTTCTCTCGACGCGGACGCGCAAAGCCTGCGCCTGCAGAGCGTCTTTTGCCGGCAGATCGAGGCCTACCACAGGGATCTTGGACAAAATGGCCAACGACGAACCCGATGTTGGGCCGACACAGCCCCGCGAGCGGACCGCAACTCCGCGCGCCCGTGAACTGTTTTCAGGCCAACCGCGTATGACGTTTGTAGAGTCTTAGACAGGTCATAACCCCACAAGACCTTGGCCCGACTTCTTTATCTAGTCCGTTATACGAATCGGCCAATCACCTCCGACGGTTGCATGATGGAACCCGACCACCAACCCCTTGACCCGATACTCGCCGCGGCGCTCGTGATGCGCGCGATCGACGACATCGACGAGAGCACGGAGGACGAGCGCGAAGCGTTGCTCTCCGCCCTGCTGTGCGCGGCCTGGGGCAACCTCAACGCATTGGCCCAGTAGGCCGCTCGTGCGAACCTCCCCCGGGCGCACGATGCGCCCGGATGCTCCCGGGTTCACGTCGCCGCACTGACGGCCCGGAGGCGGGCGCACCCGCGAGCGCCGATCCGCAGCCGACCCGCGCCGCCCCCCGGCGCGCACGATTTGTGATCATCCCGGCTCGTGGCAGTCGACCCGAATACGCCCGTGCTCGTCGGCGGCGGACAGGTGCTGGCCCGTGACGAGGACGAGGAGCGCTCCGAACCGGTCGCACTGATGGTGCGGGCGCTGCGCGCGGCGGCCGAGGACAGCGGCGCCGGCGAGGGCCTGTTGCGGCGCGCCGACTCGGTGCGCTGTGTCCCCGTCGTCGGCTGGCACTACCGCGATGCCGCCGCGCTGATCGCCGAGGACCTCGGCGCGAGCCCCCGCGAGACCGCACAGACGGCCATGTTCGGTGGCGACGGGCCGCAGGTGTTGATCAACGACACGGCCGAGAGGATCTCCCGCGGGGAGCTCGACGTGGCCCTGATCGGTGGCGGCGAGGCCGTGACCGTGGTGCGCGACGCCCGGCGAGCCGGGCGGGCGCCGGCGTGGCGAAGCCAGGACGAGACCGTGCCCGCGCCGCTCACGCTCGGCGAGGACCGCCCGGCGGTGACCGCGGGCGAGGAGGCGGCGGGCTTGCCCCGCCGGTCTACATGTACGCCCTGATCGAGAGCGCCGTGCGTGCAGAGACAGGCGATGACCCCGCCGCCCACGGGCAGCGGATCGCGGAGCTGTGGTCGCGCTTCTCCCAGGTGGCGGCAGGCAACCCCCACGCCTGGCTGCAGCGGGCCTACACGGCCGAGGAGATCGCCACCCCGTCGCCCGCCAATCGCATGGTTGCGGCGCCGTACACGAAGCTCCTCACCGCCAACATCCAGGTCAACATGGCGAGCGGGCTGATCCTCACCAGCGCCCGCGCCGCCGAACAGGCCGGGGTCCCGCGCGACCGCTGGATCTTCCTCCACGCCGGCGCCCAGGCACACGAACGCTGGCACGTCGCCGAGCGCCGCACGCTCTCGTCGCGCACCGGCGATCGGGGCCGCGGGCCGCGCCGCCCTGGAGCGGGCCGGCCTGACCATCGACGAGGTCGCCCACCTCGACGTGTACTCGTGCTTCCCCTCGGCCGTGCAGATCGCGGCGCGCGAGCTCGGACTCGCGATCGACGAGCCCGGGCGAGACCTGACGGTGACCGGAGGGCTGACCTTCGCCGGCGGTCCCGGCAACAACTACACCAGCCACGCGATCGCCAGCCTGGTGCCCCGACTGCGAGCCGACCCCGCGGCGTATGGCCTCACCACCGCGGTCGGCTGGTACCTCACCAAGCACGCCGTCGGCATCTACTCCGCCCATCCCCCACGCCAGCCCTTCCGCACGCTCGCGCCGCAGCCGCCGCTGCCGGCGCCCCGGACCGAGGCCACGCACCACACGGGGCCGGCCGAGATCGAGGCCTACACGGTCCAGTACGACCGCGAGGGTGCCCCCGAGGCGGCGATCGTGAGCGCCATCACCGCCGCGGACGAGCGTGCCCTGATCCGCAGCACCGACCCCGAGCTGATCGAGCTCGTGTTGGCCACTCCCGCTCCCGGCACGACGATCGAGCTCTCCGATGGAGCCCCCCTCGCCCCCGTGTAGGGGCGGGCGGGCGGTGAGCGATCCCCGCTAGGGCTCCAGCCCGAGCGTTTCGATCACCTGGTACCAGTCTTTCTGGCCGAGCATGAATTCGGCTTCCTCGGTCTTCAGTTCGGCCCCCTTGATGTACTTCACGAGGCTCGCGTCGTGTCCGTGCACGTAGGGGGCGACGAGGTTCCAGGGAATCGACGGCAGTTCCAGCGGTTCCACCTGTTCGTCGAGTTCGAGGACATTCTTCGGCACGGTCGTGAAGTTGCCGGCCTTCCACGCACGCACGTCGCTGCAGAGGTTGGGCAGCGGGATCGTCGCCAGGCCGGTGAGGTTGGCGGCGTATTTGTGCACGGCGCGGTCGAAGCGGCCGTTCGTCCAGTGCAGTGACCTGAGCGCCTTCTGGAAGGTCTTGATCGGACCGGCCGTGGAGCCGTACTCGATCGACCACAGCGCCGCGGCCACCTCTTTGGCCATCGGCTCGGAGGCTTCGTTCTCCGGCGTCCCAGCCCCCGCCTTCGGGCATTCCCCGGCCAGCTTGCGGTTGTAGCTCTGGATGTTCCCCTGGGCCACCGGGATGGCGGCCACGCTTGCGCGCGCCAACGCGTATGCGGCGGCGACCCCGCTGTGGGTGCTGGCCGCGTCCCGGGCGCTCGCGAGCGCCGGCGCCGGGATCGCGACGGCGAGGGCGAGCACGGCGATCGGCGCGAGGAGCCTGCGCATAGGACCATTCTGACGGGTCTGGCCGCGGCTGGTGTCACCTCCCGGGTGTGCGCACGACGCGCCGGCCCCGACGCCCACAACGCACCGGCCTCTGTGCCCGCGAGACACCCGCCACCGTGGCCACGACGCGCCGGCCCCTGTGCCCGCGAGACACCGGCCTCTTGCTCTCATAGGCTGTTCAGATGGCCGACGCCGCCACAGCACGCCCTGGGCGGCCGGCGGCCGCCACGCGCGACGAGGCGCTGGCGCTCGCGACCCGGCGCCTGCTGGCAGCCGAACGCGTCGACGTGCAGGCGATCGCCCGCGAGCTCGGGCTCGCACGGGCGACGATGCACCGCTGGTTCGGAACCCGTGAGGGGCTGTTGGGCGAGGTGCTCGCCAACCTGGCGGAGGAACGGATGCTGGCCATCAGACGTCAGATCCCGGGCGGTGGCCCGAAGGCCCTCCTGGAGTGCTTCGATCGCTTCAACCGCGAGGTGTCGGGCGCCCGGGGCCTCGGTGTGCTGCTGGCCCAGGAGCAGGAGCGCGCCCTGCGCATCCTGATCTCGAGCGCCGGCGCGGTCCAGCCGCGGATGGTCGCCCTGGTCGAGAAACTGCTCACCGACGAGATCGAGGCGGGGACCTTCGAGCCCGCGATCGCCCCACCCACGCTCGCGTACGCGATCGTCCGGCTCGCGGAGTCGTTCATCTACAACGACGCGATGGCGGGGATCCTCGGCGACACCGAGCGTCTGCGCGAGGTGGAGGCGGTACTGCTCGGCGTCGAGCCCTGACGGGTTTGGGACGTTTTGCCGTTTATGGCTAGAATCCGTCCGGACTGAAGCGGACGGCGGTCCCGTGGGACCGGCCCGCCGGATGACAGCGCGAGCGGCGGGACCTGTGGCTAGAAGGCAGCCGATCCGCCCGTGATCGCGGGATAGAGCCGATCGGCGCCTCCGGCGAGGAGGGTGCGGCCGAGGCGGGCGGCCCAGTGCCGCTCGTCGCCGTACTCGCTTCGCCAGGCCCACAGCCGGCGGCTGAAGTGGTGCAGGCGGTACTCCTGGGTCATCCCCATCGCGCCGTGGACCTGGTGCGCCGCCCGCGTGGCGGTCACGGCCGCACGAGACGCGGCGGTCTTCGCCGCGGCGATCTCGAACGAGCCGGGCATGGCCGCCGCGCCCTCCGCCGCCGCGCCCGCGAGGCACGCCTCCTGGGCGATCGCGACGAGGTGCTGCTGGACCGCCTGGAAGGCCGCGATCGGGCGACCGAACTGCCGCCGCTCACCGGCGTAGGCGACGGTCAGTCGCGCCATCCCCATCAGCGCACCCGCCATCAGCGCCGTCCGGGTCAGGGCGCCGCGCTCTTGGAGGTCGCACGCCGGCCGGCCGCACGTCCTCCACCTGGGCGCCCTCGAACACGACCGTGTCGCGCGGCTCTCCGGCGATGTTCACGTGCCGCTCGATGCGCGCGGCGGACGCCGTCGCCGCCGACACGGCCTGCCCGTCGACGACCGCGACGACAAGCTCGACGGCGCGACCCCAGGGCACGCGGACGGTCCCGCTGAGGCGGCCGTCGTCGAGGCGCAGCTCGCCGCTGAGCGGAACACTCGCGCGGTCCCGGCAGCGACTCGTCCAGCAGCCAGCCCGCCAGCGCCGCCTCGGCCAGCGGCACCGGGGCGGCGTGCTCGCCGGCGACCGTGAGCACGGCGAGCGCATCGGCGAGCGCCAGCTCGGAGATCGAGCCGTAGCCCGCCTCCGTGAGGGCATCCCACACGGCGGGCGACCAACCATCGGCCTCGGCCGCCTGCACCGCCTCGTGCGTGCAGGTGTCGGCCAGCAGCCGCCGCGCACCGTCGATCAGCAGCCAATCGCTCACAGCGCGGCCAACCCCTTGGACGCGACCGAGCGCAGGATCTCGTTGGTGCCGCCGCGGATCGTGAAGGAGGGCGCGCTCAACACCGCCTCGTAGAGCAGCCGCTCGAAGGCCGACTCGGCCTCGCGGGTGGGTTCGAGCGCGACCAGCCCCTGCACGTCCTCGAGCACGTCCTGCTCGAAGCGGGTCGCCATCTCCTTGACGAGCGCCGACTGGACCGCGGGCGCCTCGCCGGCGTCGATCATGCGGGCCACCGACAGCGACAGCCGCCGCATCGCCCACCAGCGGGCAGCCGCCTCGCCCGAGCACGATCCCCGCCCGCTCGGAGTCGAACAGCCTCCGGACGGGAGCGCAGCAGCTCCTCCACGAGCAGGTACGTGGACAGCCAACGCTCCGGGCCGCCCCGCTCATAGGCGAGCTCGGAGGTGTTCTGCGCCCAGCCCGCCCCGACCTCCCCGAGCACCAGCTCGTCGGGCACGAACACGTCCTCGAGCACCACCTCGTTGAAATCCCGGTGCCCGGAGAGGAACGGGATCGCACTGATCGTCAGTCCTTCGGAACCCAGGTCGACGATCAGCTGGCTGAGCCCGGCGTGACGGTCCTCGGCGTCACCGCTCGTCCGGCAAAGCACCACGAACCACTCACTCTCGTGAGCCCCGCTGGTCCACACCTTGGTCCCGTTCACGAGCCAGCCATCGTCGACCTTGCTCGCACGCGTGCGCACCGCGGCCAGGTCGCTGCCGGCCTCCGGCTCGCTCATGCCGATCGCAAACGACAGCTCGCCGCGGCAGATCGGGGGCAGGAAGCGCTGCTTCTGCTCCTCGCTGCCGAAGCGGTTGATCACGGGGCCCGTCTGGCGGTCGGCGACCCAGTGATGCCCCACCGGCGCCCCCCAGCGGAGCAGCTCCTCGGTCACGACGAAGCGGTCCACGGCGCTGCGGTCGTGACCGCCGTAGCGGGCCGGCAGGGCCATCCCCAGCCACCCGCGCTCGGCCAGCTTGGCCGAGAACGCGCGATCCCGCGGGGCCCCCATCCCGAGCCCCGGCGTGAACGTCCCGCGTGGCAGCTCCTGCGCGAGGAACGCGCGCACCTCACCCTGGAGCTCGAGCTCTCCCTCGGTCAGCTCGGCGGGCGCGAAGAGACCGGCCACGCGGGCAGCCTATGGATCGTCGCCGTGCTCCGCCGTACCGAGTGAGCGGCCGGGTCGCTCGCCGAGCCGCCAACCCGCCACGGCGTGAGCCGCGGTCAGGAGCCTTCGTTGACGAATTCTTCGTACGGCCGGCAGGGCTCGTTGCGCAGGCTCGGGCAGGCGGGCTGCGCCGAGGGCACGCTGGCGCCGGGCACGAGAGGAAGGGTGAGGTTGGCGGGCATGCCGGGCCCGAACGCGATCGAGACGTTGGAGGTGCCGCCTTTCGGCTCGGTCTGGCTGAAGGACCACACCGGCTGAGACCCGTTGGGCGCGGCGATCGTGAGCCTGAGGTGCGATCCGGCGCGGTAGGCGTGTCCCTGGAAGTACAGGGGGACCGTGACGGGGACGAATTCGCCGGCCGGCATCGCCTGCAGGTCGGATGCGAGGAAGGTCGGGATCGGTTCCAGCGCCGTCGGTTCCTGCTTGAAGATGTTCGTCGAGGTCGTCGCGAGTTTGCGCTCACTGGCGCGGATCCAGCCGTTCTGGACGAAGGTCTCGTTGCCTTCGGGACTCACTTCGCTGACGGTCGCCTGCAGATCGACGTCCGGCGTGGACGACTTCACCCACAGGTTCACGGCGCCGCCGCCGATCACCATCGTGTTGGCGCTCAGCGGCGCCGACACGTAGGACACGGCGGAGTCCGTTTTTGGCTGTTCCCAGTTCCAGTCCCACTCGGAGGCGTTGCCCCACTCGCCGCCGGGGCCGTTGTTGCCGCCCAGGTAATCGGTGGACGCCGTGGCGCTCGCGTCCGAGACGTAGGAGTCTTCTCCCGGTGAGGCCGCGGGCGTTTCGTTCAGGGTCCCGTTCGGTCCGAGATACCAGGTGCCGGCCGTGGTGCCGGGGACCGGGAAGGTGGAGAAGGTCTGTTCGAACGCCGGATATGGGTCGCCGGCGATTTTGTGGCCGGACGGCGAGGTTCCCGCGCCGTTGTCGAACAGCACCCGGACCTCCGGAAGCGCCTGGAACGCTTTCAGCGCTTCTCCGTACTTCTTCATTTCCTGGATCGGGTCCGGCGGCAGCGTCGATGTTGTCCCTTTGGGGATTCCGAATGCCGCCGTGTAGACGGTAGGAGCGGCGGCGTTGATAAGGAAGTGGATTCGAACGGCGATTTGTGCGCGACGTATAGCTCCAAGAAGTCGTAAAGGCGCGCGAACGTATACGGATCGAGCGAGTCGGCATGGACGCCGTTGGAGAAGGTGAACCACTTGCGCTTCGTGCCGGTGAAGTGCTGCACGAGATCGGCGCAGTGTCCGCCGGTCTGCTCGTCCTCCCACTGGCATGCCAGGAAGGTCGGGACCTTGATCTTGTTCACGAACGACACCGGGTCCAGCGGATCTGCGACCGCCGGGTTGTAGGTCGAGTTTTCTTTGACTTCTTCCAGCAGGTTCGTCGCCTCGCCGTGCATCTGCTGGTTTTCGGCGCAGGTCGTGTCGCCTTTCTGGATCTGTTCGTAGGCCCAATGCTCGCCGCTGGCGGGACCCGCGGGCAGGGCGTCGAACGCGCGATCTTCGGCCCACGCCACCGCGAAGCCGGTGTTGAGGACGCCGCCCGGGTAGAGGGTCGTGGCAGTTGCGTCGACCACCGACAGCGGCGCGATCGCCTCGAGCGCGGGCGGACGCTCCTGGGCGGCGAACAGCTGGCTGATCCCGCCGTAGGAGATGCCGAACATCCCGACCTTGTGGTTCAGCACCCAATGCTGATGGGCGACCGTCTCGATCACGTCATAGGCGTCGAGGTTCTGCAGCGGTTCGAAGTAGTTGAAGGCACCGCCGGAGCAGCCGGTTCCGCGCATGTTCACGTCCACGACCGCGAAACCCATCACGTTCGCGATCGCGGCGAGACCGCTTTCCGGCCCCGCGGGGTTCGCGTACCCGTAGCCCGCGTATTCGATCAGCGTCGGCACGGGCGCCGCTTTTTTCGCCGCCGGGAACTGGACGCCGGGGGCGGCCAGGCCCGAAATGCCGGGTGGGTGGACGTCGATCGCCAGCTTGGTGCCGTCGCGCGTCGTCAGGTACCCGTATCCGCTTTCCGGGATCGACTGCTTGTAGATCTTGGAGTCCCACGGAGCCGGCTTCTGCGAGTAGACGGTGATGGGACCCTGTTCTTCGCTGTTCGAGATCAGCTTGACGTGGTACTTCTTGGCCGGCGTCACGTGCCGGAACAGCAGCCCGCCTTCGGAGTCGGCGGTCTGGGTGGCAACCGTTTCGCCTTTCGACGCGATCAGCGACATCTGCGCGCCCGGGGCCAGGCCGGTGGCGTAGACCTGTTCGACGCTACCTTCCGCTTTGAAGGCGGAGGCCGCCGCGGCGGTGGCGGAGCACAGCGCGGCCGCCGAGAGCATCGCGACCGCGAGCATCGCGACACGACGCCGGAGCGCGGACGCCGCGAAAACGCGGCGACGCTGCGACACCCTCCCGTCCAGAACAGCCCCCATACCCCTCATACACCGCATAGTAAACACCAATCGAGCGGCCCGTGCATCCGCCCTCGCAGGCGGCGTCCGGAGTGAGCGCTAGCGCCGGCCCGTGCGAACCCAGGTCGGCGTGTTCAGCACGAGGATGTCCTCTGCGAGGACGCGGTGGCGGAGCTGCGGCCGGTGATCCCCGCCCATCGCCTCGCGGCGCGCGCTCGGCCCGCTGTCGAGCGCGAAGACACGCACGACCTGGCGTCGACCTGGTGCCGTGCGAGGTCATCCCGAAGCTGGCTGAGCCGCAGCCGGCCACCCGCCTCGAGCCGCGGATCGGGGGACGAACTGCGCTTGACATCGTGGCGATTCACCATCGGGCGTCGGCGACCTTACACCCGCGCCCGGCGCCCCCGATAGGGGCCCATGAACAGGAAAACGACCACGAGCAGAAGCAACAACACGAGCGGATTTACGAACGCGCCACCGGCGATGCTCAGCACGATCAGCGCGACGATCAGAAGCAGTAGTAGATCCATGACGTCCTTTCACCCCGGTAGATGGTGGAGGCGCAAATCAGTGCGCCTTCGTATCAGGGTTACCCAGCGTCGGAGGTGGTCAACCACCGGCTGGTCCGGTGCGGCTCTATCAGGCGGGCTTGTTGGCGCGAAAGCGAAACGAGTTGCCGCCGGCGCTGACACGCGGCTCGATCAAGCCGGCTGCCTCGAGCCGCGACGGCAGCCCGTCCGGTGCGACCGGAACGAGGGTGTCGCCGACGTGCAGGAGCTTGAAGAAGCGGCTCGTGCCCAGGCTGTCCGTGCCCGCGAACACTCCCCCCGGCCGAAGCACCCGGCACACCTCTTCAAGCAGCTGGTCCTGCATCGGTGCCGACGGCACGTGGTGCAACATCGTGAAGCACACCACGCCCGAGAAGCGACCGTCGGCGAACGGCATCGCGGTCGCATCTGCCTGTACGACCTCGACATCCGCATCGAGCTTCTGCCTCAGGTGGGCGCAGTAGTGCTCCGACAGCTCCAGCACCGTGAGCGAGCCGGGCCGGCGGGCGAGCACGCGTGTGGTGGCGCCGAAACCAGGGCCGATCTCGAGCACGTCCTCGCCGAGATCCACTCCCCCGACACCCCAGGGCAAGAGCTCGCGCTCGACGGTGCGCGCCCACCAGCCGGACGAGCAGATCAAGCCGTGCACCCGATTCACGCTCGGGGAGTCTAGGAAGTCGGTCGCGCGCGGTCGGCGGCGACCGCGGAGCGCGCTCGAGCGTAGTGTTCTACTACCAGCGTCCAAAGAGCAGGAGGGGATCACCGTGCCGATCATCGAGAAGCAGATCAACGCAAGCCGGGACGGACGCGGCGGCGATCGCCGAACTGCACCAGATCGTGGCGCGGCAGCGAGCCGCCTTTCTGGCCGATCCCTCTCCATCGCCCGATGAGCGTCGCCAGCTCCTGGGAGCTCTGGCCGGGATGCTCTTGTCTCACCGCAGCCAGATACAGGAGGCACTCGACGCCGACTTCGGCGCGCATCCCGCTGCGGCCGCCGACCTGATCGAAGTGCTCGGCCCGGCGGGCCGCGCGGCCTACGCCGCCGAACAGCTCGATTCCTGGATGGCCGATGAGGAGCGGCCGTCGGACCCGGCCCTGTACGGCACGGGAACGGCGCTCGTCCAGTCACAGCCCAAGGGCGTGATCGGAAACATCGTGCCCTGGAACTTCCCCTTCGATCTTTCGGTCGGTCCACTCGTCGAGATGCTCGCGGCCGGGAACCGCGTGGTCATCAAGCCCTCCGAGTACACCTCGGCCTGCGGCGAGCTGTTGCAGCAGATGGTTCGCTCGACCTTCGACGGCGACCGTGTCGACGTCGTGCTCGGCGAGGTCGAGCTCTCGCGCGCCTTCGCGCGCGTGCGCTGGGACCACCTGCTCTACACGGGCAGCCCGGCAACCGGGCGCGAGATCGCCAAGGCCGCAGCCGAGCAGCTCGTGCCGGTCACGCTGGAGCTGGGTGGCAAGTGCCCGGCGTTGATCGCCGCGGACAGCGTCGACGCCGAGACGGTCAAGCAGGTGCTGGGCACCAAGACCATCAAGAACGGCCAGATGTGCATCTCGGTCGATTACTGCCTCGTGCCCCGGGATCGCGTCGAGGAGTTCGCAGCGCTGGCCCAGGCGCACGTGATGGACTCGATGCCCGGCTATTGCGGCTCGGAGAGCTGCACCGGGATCATCTCCACGCGCCACCTCGAGCGCATCGAGGGCCTGCTGGAGGAGGCCCGGGGGCGCGGCTGCGACGTGCGGGCGCTCGAGCAGGTGGGCCCCGACGAGGCGACGCGCCGGATGCCGCTGTCGCTGGTGATCGACCCCCCGGGCGACCTGGCGCTGATGCAGCAGGAGATATTCGGTCCCGTGCTGCCCATCAAGCCCTATGACACGCTGGACGAGGCGCTCGAGTACATCAACACCGGCGAGCGGCCGCTCGGACTGTACGTCTTCGCCAAGGACCGATCGGTGGCCGACGACGTCCTTCGCCGGACGGTGTCAGGAGGGGCCTGCGTGAACTGCTCGGCCGTCCACGGCGCGCTGGCGTCTCTGCCGTTCGGCGGCATCGGCCAGAGCGGCTCCGGGCGTCACCACGGCGTCGAGGGATTTCGTGAATTCTCCAACCAGCGCGCGGTCTTCATCCGCGGCGAGGGCGACCTGATCGAGGCCTTCTCGCCGCCATACGGCCCGGCCGCGCAGGCCGTCATCGACGCCGCTTTCGGAGGAGCCTGATCGCAGCTCACACGGCGCCGCGGTGGAGTGCCTCCGTCAGGGCCAGGGTGCGCTTGGAGACATCGAGCAGTTCCGTGTTGTGACGGCTGTCCTCGTCTGAGGTCGCGGCGTGGGCGCGAACCTCCTTGGTGAGGCCCAGGATCTGGCTGGAGAGCTCGAGCAGCTGCTTGTTCTGCTGTTCCTGAGCGCGTGAGAGTGTGAGTAGTTCCTTGTTCTGGCGATCCTCCTCCTGGACCGTCTTCCACTGCTCGTCTGCGATCACCTCGCGCTTGGCTTCCGCGCGGTTCTGGCTGATCATCACGAAGGTCGAGAGGAAGATCGCCTCCAGCGAGACGATCATCGTGAGCAGGCCGAACGGATAGGACTCCACCCCGAAACCGATCCAGCACCCGAACCAGACGATGTGCAGATACACGAACGCCATCGACCCCGAGAACGCGGTGATGCGGTCGGCCACCTGGTTCTGCGCATATCGGGCTCGCACCTCCGCGTTCTTCAACAGCGCCGGATTCACCGGCTGACGCATCGGCACCGCGCTAAACGTCCCTCACCCAGCCGGCGAAGGCGACTCGAATCCATCGGCAGACTGCGCGTCCGTAACTCCCGCCGGAGTCGTGGGTGGGGATGCGGCTGCTCATCGGCTCGCTCCTCTCGTCGATGTCCTCCTCGCCCCGAACGTAGCCCCGTGCAGGCAGCCGTCGGCTTCCCACAGCCGCCGTCGGGCGCCGACAGGCAGCGGCGTCGATCCACCCCCAAAGCACGTTGGCCGGCGGCCCCCGCATCCCCGACCGGCGACTCTGCCCGCGCGTTGGTACGGAGTACCTAATTCGCTCCTCGCCTGGTGTGATCCGCGCGCGGATAAGATGCGCCTGGCGTCAGTGCCGCATGCCGGCCGCCCGGCGGGTCTCGTCGCGCGTCGCGAACTCTCCGCCCTGCGTAATCTTCCCCCCGCGGATGGTGAAGACAACGCCAAAGGTCTGCTCGGTCCTCACGCCGACAAGAAACGGAGGGGGAGGGATTCGAACCCTCGATGGAGGAAAAACCCCCATAACGGTTTTCGAGACCGCCTGCTCTTCGTCTTGGATCTCCGCGCTGTGCAGGAGACTCGAGATTCGCGTGGGCCGTCTCGCGATCGTGTTGCGATCGAGGTCCGGAGCGACCCGCGCGAGGTCAGGTTCGCCGCACGCTCGCCAACTGCGGAAGCCGCGGCAACGCGCGCCCGAACGGCCGACCTTCGCGGGTCCTCAAGGTGGCCGCCCGTTCCCGCGCACGCCCACGTTTCGCCGACAACCCCCGTGGCACTGTCGAAGGGGCTAGGCGCTCACCACGGCCTCGGTAGACGCAGGGCCTGAGTAGACCTCGAAGAAGCGGGCCATCATGTCCTCGGGTATGGCGAGGTTCGCGTCGTGGTCGGTACGGAGACAGATGAGGCTGGGGCCGTCGTGCTCCTGGGCTCCTCGCAGCGCGGACTCCAGGTCCTCGATGCGGTCGACGTACGCGCTGTGGCAGCCGAGGCCCTGCGCCACGAGGTCCCAGCGGATCTCGCCCTGCACGGTGCCGAACGTCTTGCCGTAGAGCTCGAGCTCGTTGGGCTCCTCCATCGTCCACGAACCCTCGGCGAAGACGATCGTGGTGATGGCGAGCTTCTCCCGGGCGGCGGACTGCATCTCCATGATGTTGAACCCGGCCGCGCCGTCGCCGGTTATGCACACCACCTCGCGGTCGGGCGCGCCCAGCTTGGCGCCGATCGCCTGCGGGATGCCGGTGCCGAGCATCCCCAGCTCGAGGATCGAGTGGTAGGAGCGCGGGCGCGTCGGAGGCAGGGCGGAGTAGGCCCACAGCGACGTGTTGCCGCCGTCGACCGTGTAGACCGCGTCGGGGCCGAAGGCGGCGCCGATCGCCCCGATCGCATGCGCCGGATGGATGCCTGGGCCCCGCCACTCGAGGATCGGCCTCGCCTGGGTCATCCGGACCTCCTCGTCGAGCGCCCGGTACCGCGCGAGATCGCCGCCGTCGCGAGCGGGGAGATCAATCGAGCGCAGCCGCTCGGCGATCCCCTCGAGAGCGCCGCGGGTGTCGGCGACGATACCGAGGCTCAGCGGACGGGTGACCCCGAGGTGTCGCGGGTCGATGTCGATCTGGATCAGGCGCTGCCCGGAGGGGTCGCCCCAGTACTCGTCGTAGGGAACGTCGAGGTTCCCGATTCGCGAGCCTGCGACGAGCAGGACGTCGGCCTCGCGCCGTACCCGGTCGCCGGCCTCGCCGAAGCCGAAGACGTAGTTCGGATGGTCCGAGCGCACTGCCGCGCGGCCCGCCATCGATGTCAGGACAGGGCAGCCGAGCAGGTCGACGATCTCCAGCAGCGCGTCGTTCGCGCCGGCGCGGTCAACCCCCGAACCGGCGATGAGCACCGGCCGCTGGGCACTCGCGAGGAGCGCTGCGGCCTCGTCGAGCTGCGCGGCGGAGGCGTGCGGACCGCTCCCACGATAGGCGGCGGGCGGGATGACCGGCGCAGTCTCGTCGTCTCCGGCGGCGTAGAGGATGGGCGCGGGAAGCTCGACGTGCACCGGGCCGGGACGGCCATTCCACATTTCGCGGAAGGCGAGGCGCAGCACCTCCGGGATCCGCGCCCATTCCAGGATGGGCCCGCCCCACTTGACCGCGGGACGGAACACTTCGAGCTGATCCTGACCCTGGAAGGTAGAGGGCGGGGAGGGATAGACGATGCCGAGCCGGTGCTGGGAGGTCAGGACGAGCACGGGCACGCCCTCGTGGCGCGCCGTGATCACACCCGGGAGCAGGTTGGCAGACCCGGGCCCCGGATTCCCGAGCACGGCAGCGACGCGGCCCGTCGTCTTGTAGAGGCCTTCGGCCATGTGCACGCCCGCAGCCTCGTGGCGTACCGGCACAAGACGAATGCCGTGAGACTCGAGCTGTGACAGCAACGGGTCGATCTCCGGAGAGGGCAGCCCGAACAGAAACTCGATGCCCTCCGCCGCCAGAGCGTCGGCCAACAACTCGCCACCGGTGATCTCAGCCATGTCTAACCCCTAACCGTTTGGCTTTCAGTGCCATTTCACTCCCCCGAAAGCCCGCGGGCATCCGGGCTTCTCCGCAGCGTCGCGCGTGGATCACCGCCGGCCGGCGCAGGTGGCCAGCAAGTGCGCGCGGCGGGCGCGACGATGGCGCAATGGTCGTTTCTTCCTCGTTACAGCCGACTTTGAGATCCGCGCGACCGGTGGCGAGAGCTTCTTTGGCCTCCCTGGGGACGTCCATGTCGAACAGCGCGACCTCGAGGGCGACCTTCTCGACCGCCTCGAAACCGCCGGCACGCCCACCGACTTCCACGAGGCCTGGCCGCTTGCCAACGGAAACTTCCTGATCGACAGCTACGTGCTGCAAACGCATGTGCCCACACCGCTGGTGGGCGAACGCGATGTGCTCGACGCGAGCTTTCAGGAAGTGGAACCGGACGGCCGCGCCGCATACTCGTGGAACTCGGCAGGACACATCGGCGCCCTCGACAGCCTCAGGTACTGGTTTATGTTCTTTCCCTACCCCGGCCTGAGCGAAGAAGTGTGGGACTGGCAGCACATCAACGCAGTGATGCCGTACAAGAGCGGGTATCTCGTCTCGCTGCGCAACACCGGCGCCGTCTACTACATCGAAGCCGCCACCGGGGAAGTCGTGTGGAAGCTCGGAGGAACGCGGACGCCGCGGAGCCTGAAGATCATCGGCGATCCGTACTCGGCAAGCGAGTTCGGCTCCCAGCACGACGTGCGGGCCTGGCCCGACGGGACCGTCTCGGTCTTCGACAACGGGACCCGCGATCTGCTCCCGCCGCGCGTGCTGCGCTTCAGCATCGACGAAGCAGCACACATCGGCCACCCTCACCCAATCCCTGTCAAACCCCTCCGTCCACTTCTCCTTCTGCTGCGGCAGCGCCCGTCTGCTGCCGGGCGGCAACTGGGTCGTGTCGTGGGGAGCGACGCCGTACATCGAAGAACTCCAACCGGGCGGCACGCCGACGTTCCGCCTGTCGATCCCCGGTGGCTCCTATCGCGCGGTGCCGATCCTGCCCCAGCAACTCAGCATGGCCTCGCTCGAGGCTGCGATGGACGAGATGCACCCGCGCACGCCCGGGGGATAGCGATGCGCACGCCCGCGCTGGCCGGCTCGCCTCCCGGTAGGGGCTTCAACTGGCGCAGCTCCACCCGCCCGCAGTCCTCCCTCCTTCCCCGCAGGGCAGGATCGTGGGAGGGGTCCAGGCGCCGGGGGCGGCTTCCAGCAGCGGGCCGGTGGCCGCTTCGAACAGCCCGTACAGGCGCTGGATGAGCTGAAAGGCCCCAGCGGGAGCCGGCAGCCAGTTCTGCCTGCCGGTGGCGGTGGTGGGTTCCCTGTTCTGCACGTAGATGTTCAGGGAGCCGTCTTCTTCGAAGTGCAGTTCCGAGCGATCCCCCAGGGAGAAGCGTTCGAGCGGGTTGGCCACCAGTTGCCCCGTGGGGGAGTTCATGGTCAGCGACCAGAACCCCTGAACGGGAACCGGGAAGTCGCCGGCCGGATAGTGGGCGACGTAGCGGGTGCCGGTCGCGTTCAACGCGGTCCCTGTGGCATCGGCGTTGGCGAACGGATACAGCGCCACGTCGGGTACGAGCGCTCCCCTCCCATACCTGTCGATGACCGCGCGCAGCTTGAAGTTGGTCCCGTACTGGCCTGCCGCCACCACTGCCCAGCCGTTGTGAGCGGCGGCACTGGCAAAGGACATTTCCTTGAACAGCTTGCTCACCTGGCCCGGCCCCGCGACCACGGCAGCCCGCAGGCCGGCGAGGGTGCCGGAACTCAGCCGGCCGTCGTTCGCCGGCGTCATGCCCGGGCCGATGCCGACCGTGCGAAGCAGCGCAAGCTCTTCGGCGTCCGCGGCCGGGGGCTGGAACTGCGAGAGCAGCGCCCCGAGCGCGGCCCAGTACCGCAGCGGGTCTTCGCCCAACAGGGTTCCCGGGATGAAGGCCGGGGTGGCGAAGTAGACGAGCTTTTCCGGTGCCGGAGGTTTGTAGGCGAGGCCTTCGCTGCTCCACCGCGAGAGCGGGACGAGCGCCATTTTGGCCTGAATGGCGACCGCGCTCGCGAGGTCGCTCTTGCTCCTGACGAGGGTTCGGGGTAGCAGCCACACCCGGCTGTAGGGCGAACGGATGATCGGCATGCCGCCGGTGCTCGTTAGCCCTTCGAACTGTCCCGGCCCTGCGATGACGTAGTCACCCGGCGCAGGGGTGCGCGGCGCGCCTTCGCCGACGTTGGCGAAGTTCTCCTGGTATGGGCTGTACATCGGCACCACGTCGAAGCGCCCGGGTGTGGGGGGGACGTGCAGGACGATCGCGCCTTTGGAAAGGTCAAGCCAGGCGTTCGAGTACAGGGTGTCGGGGTTCGGTGCCACCCCCGCGGAGGGCGCCGCCAGGCTCGTGAAGTGCGAGAACAGGTTCACCGCCGCGTCCCCGTAGTGGTCCGCCACCGTCACGCTCGACTTGGTGCGAAAGGTTGCGTCGGCATCGAGCAGAGGCTGGCCGTAGATGTAGCCTTCCAGGCCGATGTTGTACGCGTTCGCGTAGTCCTTCCAATAGGTTTCCGCGCCCGCGCGAGCGGCGGATGCCATTAGGGCGAGGCACGTGACGGCGAGCGTCGCCGCCAGGCGTCCGAGGGTGTGCCAGCGGTTCGTGGCGCGCTCGGTAGCAACGCTCATGGCTAGACGCTTCATGCGGATGAATCTATGTTGCTGCCGCTAAGGGGGCATCGGTGCTTCCGCGCAGACGGTATGCGTACTGGGGCGCAGAGGTCGCCGGGGCCCCATCAGGAATTGCCACATCGCAGACCAGGCTTCGCTGTCGAGCACAAGAGACGGAGGGGGAGGGATTCGAACCCTCGATGGAGGAAAAAACCCCCATAACGGTTTTCGAGACCGCCGCATTCAACCGCTCTGCCACCCCTCCGGGCGACACCCCAGGCTAGTCCATCGCCTCCCGGCAACACCGCCGAGAAAGGCCTCCAGTCGGGGCGCGCGTACTCAGCGGCGGGCGGCGAAGAAATCGCGCAGCAGGGCTCCGGACTCCTCGGCCAGGACACCGCCCTCGACCCCGGGGCGGTGGTTGAGGCGTGGCTCGCCGAGCACGTCGAGCACCGACCCGCACGCGCCCGCCTTGGGATCGGCCGCGCCGTAGACGACCTCGGGGATGCGGGCCAGCACGATCGCCCCGGCGCACATCGCGCACGGCTCCAGCGTCACGTACAGGGTGGCGTCCAGGACGCGCCAGCTTCCGCAGACCCTCGCGGCCTCCCGGATCGCCAGGATCTCCGCGTGGGCGGTGGGGTCCTGCAGGCGCTCCCGTTCGTTGTGGGCCGCCGCAATCACATCTTCACCGCGAACAACGACCGCGCCGATGGGTACATCGCCGTGTTTAAGTGCTTGCTCGGCCTGATGCAGTGCGAGCTTCATCAGGCGCGCCTTCTGGGGCAGGGGCTGTTCTTTCATCCCTGAGGAGTGCGTCTCTGCGAGAGTGCCTGCCGCCCCAGCCAAGTCACGCCGTCATTATCGAAGACCAGATGAAGCTCACCCCCACCCGCTCCCTGACGCCCGCCCGCGTCCGCGCGCTGGCGTTGGCATTGGCGCTGTCGGCGCTGGGCGCCCCCGCGGTCCTCGCGGCTCCAGCCGGAGCCGCGCCGCAGCGGATCGTGGTCGGCTACGGGAGCGGCGATTCCGTCGCCGCCCACGCCGCGAGCCTGACCAGCGAATCCCCGCAAGCGCCGGCCGAGCACACGCGCGTGGTCGACGTGGCCCCCGGCACCAGCATGTCGGCGGCGCTCCAGCGCGCGCGCAGCCGGCCGGGTGTGGCCTGGGCGGTGCCCGACTACGTCGCCCACGCGTCCGGCGCCACCGGAACCGAATTCATCCCCGACGACCCGGGCGCGGGCAGGGAAGCGGGCGACTGGCGCGACCTGCAGTGGAACTTCTGGGGCCCGTTCGGTGTGGGAGCCCCGATGGCGTGGGGAAACCTCATCAAAGCCGGCCACCCCGGCGGCAAGGGGGTGGTGGTCGCGGTCCTCGACACCGGGGTGGCGTACACCAACTGGGGCCGCTTCCGGCGCTCCCCGGACTTCGGCCGCTTCCAGTTCGTGAAGGGCCACGACTTCGTCAACCGCGGCGGACCGCCCGTGGACCGCAACGGCCACGGCACCTTCGTGGCGGCCACGATCGCCGAGAACACCGACAACGGGTACGGCCTCACCGGCCTCGCCTACGCCGCCAAGATCATGCCCGTGAGGGTGCTCGACACCCAGGGCGAAGGCGAAGCATCGACGATCGCCGAAGGGATCGTGTTCGCGGTCAAGCACGGCGCCCAGGTGATCAACCTCAGCCTCGAGTTCGCACCGGGGGTGACCGCGAAGGACATCCCGGAGCTGATCTCCGCAATCCGCTACGCCCACCACAAGGGCGTGATGGTCGTGGCCGCCGCCGGTAACGAGGCCCATCGCGCGATCGCGTACCCGGCACGCGCCCCCTACGTCGTCTCCGTCGGCGCCACCACCGAACACGGCTGCCTCGCCGCCTACTCCAACGACGGCTCCGGGCTCGCGATCGTGGCCCCGGGCGGCGGGCCGGACGCCAACCTGCCGGGCGACCCCAACTGCCACCCGACCGAAGCCGTCGGGCCGGGACATCTTCCAGGTCACCCTCACGGGCGGCTCACCGAGGAAGTTCGGGATCCCCCTCGGCTATGAAGGCACGTCCATGGCCACCCCCCACGTGACCGCCACCGCGGCGCTCGTGATCGCCAGCGGCGTCCTCGGACGCCGCCCGTCTCCGGCGCTGCTGCTCGCCCGCCTCACCGCCACCGCCCGCAAACTCGGCGGCGGGGGAGACGAAGCGCTCTACGGCGCCGGGCTCGTTGACGCCGCCGCGGCCACCGCCCCCGGTGGCCCCGACGCGGTGACTGGATAACCTGCCTGGGCGAGTTGCCCGGGCCCCAGGCTCCAGAGCGCTGCGACATCGCCGTCGTCGGCGGTGGCATAGTCGGCCTCGCTGTCGCACGCGAGCTCGCCCACCGCCGTCCGCGCGCGAGCGTGTGCGTCTTCGAGCGAGAGCCCGAGCTCGCCCGTCACCAGAGCGGCCACAACTCGGGCGTGGTGCACGCGGGCATCTACTACACGCCCGGATCGCTGAAGGGGAAGCTCTGCGTGGAAGGGGCACGGGACATGTACGCCTTCTGCGAGCGCCGCGGCATCCCCCACGAGCGCAGCGGGAAGGTCATCGTCGCGATCGAGGAGCAGGAGATCCCGCGCCTGGATGAGCTCGAGCGCCGGGGCGTGGCCAACGGGGTCCCCGGGCTGCGCCGCATCGACGCCGAAGAGCTGAGGGAGCTCGAGCCGCACGCCCGGGGCATCGCGGCCCTGCACTCGCCGAACAGCGGGATCCTCGACTTCCGCGCCGTCACCTCGGCCCTGGCCGACGAGCTGCGCGAGGCGGACGGGACAGTCCTCACGAGCTGCGAGGTACTGGCGGCCCAGCCGGCCCCCGGTGGCCTGCGCCTGGCACACGCCCAGGGACACACGCTGGCCCGCCACACCGTCTTCTGCACGGGCGCGTGGGCCGATGACCTCCTCCCCCGCGGCGAGGCGGGCCAACTGCGCATCCTGCCCTTCCGCGGCTCCTACCTGCGCCTCGTCCCCTCACGGGGAGACCTGGTGCGCTCGCTCATCTATCCCGTCCCCGACCCCTCCCTGCCCTTCCTCGGGGTCCACTTCACGCGCACCATCGACGGCGACGTGCTCGTCGGTCCAACGGCCATCCCGGCCCTCGCCCGCGAGCACGGCGCGCCCCTCTCGGCCCGCGCCTCACAGCTGCGCAAGCTGCTGCGCTGGCCGGGGAGCTGGCGCATGATGGCGCGCTGGTGGCGGGCCGGCAGCTCGGAGCTGGCCCACGCGCTGGTGCGCTCCACGCTGGTCCGGGCGGCCGCCCGCTACGTCCCCGAGCTCACCGTCGCGGACGTCGAGCCGTCCTTCTCGGGCGTCCGCGCCCAGGCCCTCGGCCGCGACGGGGCCCTGATCGACGACTTCGTGTTCTCCTACTCCGAACACGCGGTCCACGTCCGCAGCGCTCCCTCGCCGGGAGCCACCGCGTCGCTGGCGATCGCCCGTCACGTCGCCGATGAGGCGGAGACCCGCCTGGGCCTGTGAGACCGATCAGGTGGTGCGGATGATCATGACCGAGCAGGGAGCGTGATGGGAGACCTTGTTCGGGACCGAGCCGAGCAGGAAGCGCTTGGCCCCCGTCATGCCCTTGTTGCCCACGATGATCAGGTCCGCCTCGCTCTCCTCGGCCACGTCGAGGATCGCGTCGGCGGGGTCTCCCCGGCGAGCGAACTTCTCGACCGGCACCCCCGCCGCCTCGGCGATCTCGGCGGCATCGGTGAGGGTCGCTTCGACGTCCTCCTTGGGATTGATCGACCACGCCACGTCCTCGGGGGCGTCACGCCGCTCGCTGCGCAGGCGCTGGTTGGGCACGGGTTCGTATGCGCTGACGAGCTCGACCTTCGCGCCCACCGCCTTCGCGAGATCGACGGCTTCCCGCACGGCCTGGGTAGCGGTGTCGGATCCGTCCGTCCCAACCACGATCGATTTGAACATGATCCTCCTCGGAGTGACGCTGGAGCGCCCGCCGGCGCGGGCGCGGGGATCATATCCCCACCCGCGAGAGCGAAGCCGCCCCGCGGGCGCCGCCTCTGCGGCCGTCCTGACGTATCGCCCCGGCTAGGCGAGCTTGGTGATCGCGATGATCATGCCCGCCACCGTGACGAGGACGATCGCCACCTGCGTCCAGAGCCAGAACGGGGGCATGGGTTCACACTACCGCTCCCCGGCCCGTCCGCCGCTTGGGAAACCGTCCCCACCGTGACCGTCAACGACCCCCACACGCTGTCAGCCTTCTATGAGCAGGCCTACACCAGCACCCCCGCGGAGGCCGAGCTGTATTCCCGCTGGCGAGCCCTCGGCGCCGTCGGCAAGGCCGACCACGTGGTCGACCTCTGTGAGCGCTCGGGGCTGCGCCCGGAGAGCGTCCTCGACGTGGGCTGCGGCGACGGCGCGCTGCTCGGGGAGCTCTCGCGGCGGTCCTTCGGGGGCGCACTGACGGGCCTCGAGCTCAGCGGCGCCGCGGTCGCGATCGCCCGTGCCCGTCCGGGGATCGATCGGGTGGAGCAGTTCGACGGCTCCCACGTGCCGGCCGCGGCGGGCGAGTACGAGCTCGGGGTCCTCTCCCACGTACTGGAGCACGTGCCCGCGCCCGCCGCCCTGCTCGCCGAGGTGGCCCGGACCTGCCACGCGGTCGTGATCGAGGTGCCCCTCGAGGCCAACGTCTCCGCCCGCCGGGCCTCCAAGCGAGCCCACGCGGAGGAGATCGGCCACCTGCGGAGCCTGGACCGTCGCGCGGCGCGCGCGATCGTCGCCGATGCCGGTCTGCGCGTGGCCTGCGAGCTCGACGACGCGCTGCCGCTGGAGGTCCACCTGTTCTTCGCCCGCGGGGCGTCGGGGCGGGCTCGCGGCTATCTGAAGTGGGGCGTCCGCAGCGCCCTGCACCGCCTCGCCCCGCCGCTCGCGCGGAGGCTGTTCACGGTCCACTACGCGGCGCTGTGCCTGCCGCCGGCCGCGTAGCCGCGGTCAGCATCAGCGACAGCACCCGCCCCATCAACTCGTCGGGCACCGCGTCGGGGTCGGCCAGCTTCTGACGCGCGATCCCGTCGGCGAGGGCGTCGACGGCGATCGCGAGCTGCTCCGCCGGCAGCAACAGCTCGAGGTCGAAGTCCCGCACGCCCTGCACGATCAGTTCGGTCAGCACCCGGCGCATCTGGGCGAAGCGCTCGGCCACCTTCGGCCTGACCTCGGCGTCGCGGACGCCGTAGGCCCAGAACTCCATGAACAGCAACAGCAGGTCGGGCTCCCGCTCGATCATCGTCATCCACTGCCTGGCGCCGCCCGCCGCCCGTGCCGAGATCGTCGGGCGGGACCTCACCGCCTCCGCGATCTCGCGCGCGTGCTCGTCTATCTCGCGCTCCATCAGCACCAGGAAGAGGTCCTCCTTGCCGTCGAAGTTCGAGTACAGCGCACCCGTCGAGAACCCCGCCGCCGAGGCGATCTCCTCCACCGAGGCGCCGTGGAAGCCGTTGCGCGCGAACACCCCTCGAGCGGCCTCGAGCAGGCGCTCGCGGGTCTGCGCGCGGCTCTGCTCCCGCGTGAGCCTCATGCGCCCATACTAGTCAGTTGAACAACGTCTGCTATTCCGATAACGTCCGTTATCCAAAGCTGGAGGCGCGACGGATCGAAGGCGCCACGCGGCGGGACACCCACCAACCAGGAGGTCGGCAGTTGGCCAGCGCAACGACAGTCCCCGACACGAGGTCGCCGGCGAGTCTGCCCACCGACTCGATCACCTACGAGGACCTCTACGCCCGCTGGGAGCGGGGCAACTGGAAGGCCACCGAGCTCGACTTCACCGAGGACGCCCGCCAGTGGCGGGAGGACTTCACCGACTTCGAGCGTCAGGCGGCGCTGTGGAACTACTGCCTGTTCTTCTGGGGCGAGGACGCGGTCGCCGACAACCTCTCCCCCTACATCGACGCCGCACCCCTGGAGGAGCAGAAGTACTTCCTCGCCACCCAGCAGGTCGACGAGGCCCGCCACGCCGTCTTCTTCAAGCGCTTCATGCACGAGGTGTGCGGAATCGGAGATGGATCCATGTCCAGCGGCCTGGACGCGATCAAGCCGCAGCTGACGACCGGCTTTCGCAAGATCTTCGACCGCCTCGACACGATGGCCGACGAGCTGCGCGCGGACCGCTCGCGCTCCAAGCTGGCGGCCGCCGTGACGCTCTACCACGTGGTTATCGAGGCCTCCCTGGCCCAGCCCGGCCAGCACTTCATCTGCAACTACCTGGAGGAACGCGACCAGCTCCCCGCCTTCCGCGAGGGCATGCAGAACATCGCCGCAGACGAGCAGCGCCACATCGGCTTCGGGGTCAAGCTGCTGGCCGATCTCAACCGCGAAGACCCCGTCGGCGTCCCCAAGGCGGTGGCCGGGCTGCTGCGCGAAGTCACCCGCTACACGGCCCAGGTGCTGATGCCACCTAACTGGGACGAACGCTACATAACGGTCTTCAACTCCAGCTACGACGCGGTGGGCGTGGAAGGCGTGGAATCGATGACCACCAAGCTGCGCTCGGCCGGCCTGGCGCCCGAAACGCTGCCCGGCCCCCCAATCCTGCCCCCGGGCCTCACGCCGCTGGAGATGTCACAGCGCGGAAGGGCGCTGGCGAAAGCCGGCATCATCGGCGTCCGCGAAGGCCCGTCCCGGCACGATCCCCAGACCCTGGAGCTCCTGTTCGACACCATCCGCCGTCAGGTCAACCCCGCCCACGGCCTCAAGAAGGCGACCACCTTCCAGTGGGAGTTCACCGACCCCGACGTGCCCACCTGGCACCTCACGGTGAACAACGGCTCGAGCATCGCAGCCGAGGGTGAGGCCCCTCGGGCGGACCTCCGTATGCGCATCGCCTACCAGGACTTCGCCGACATGGTGGGCCAGCGACTGGACCCCCGCCGCGCCCTGCTGAGCGGCCGCCTGCGTCCCCGCGGCAACCCGCTCGGGCTCGCCCGCCTGGCCAAGGTGTTCCCCACGAACTGAGGCTCGCCGGGGTCTCCTCCCCGGGACAGGAGCGTTGCGGAGTCGGCCAGGGGTGATTGGGCCAGACCACCGCTGGGTAACTAGGTAGTTCCCACGTTTTTCTTCGGTTGTTCACTGCGCTGGCACTTGGGGCCGTGTCCGATGGGTTCTCACACAGCGCAGGGACAATCCAGGGCCCGTCGTCACGCTGGCCGGGCTCCTCGCGCTTGTGAGCCCCTTTGACATCTTCACCCTGTCTCGTGGGTTGATCGTCGCGTTCAAGGCGGCCGTGGCGAGTATGGAGGGTGCGTGACCGTTCATTCGTACATGAGCGGGGGCAAGCTCCGGCGCGCCGCAGTGGTGGCGATGGCCATGTTCGGGCTGAACGCTACGGTCGCGCTCGCGGCAAGACCGCAGTTTGTGTCGATCTCCGTGAGGCCGCACACGTTCGGGGCCAGCGGAGGAACCTTCCAGTTGTCCGCCCGCGTCCGTAACTCCCGTACGTGCAGAATCGACGCCGAGCCGCTCAGGTCGCGTCGGTTGGACAAGTGCGCTTCGGGTCACATCACCCTAAGCGGGCATGTACCGCCGAACACCACCACGATCCCAATCGTGTGGTCATTCGGTCTCGAAGCGTACGGCGGCTCGCACACCGGCTATTCGCGCAACGTGCAGATCGAAGTCCTGCCGAATGAACCTACGCCCCCGCACGTGCCGGCGCCCCCACCAGCGCACGGCCTGGATGCATGCACGCCGGGCCCGGAATGCGACTACGGCAGTGCATACGAGTCATTCCAAAACTGGGATAACGTGGCGCCCGAGCCGCTCGGTGACTGCACCTTCGCCGCAGCCGCGGACTGGGAGCAGATCGTGCTCGGGGCGCAGGCCAACCCCACGCTGATCGGCTACGAGTACGCGAAGGCGGGCGGCACCGAAGACGGTCTTCCGCAGAGCACCCTCTGGAGCTACTGGCGCACTGAGGGGATCGCCGGCGTACGCCTCACCGGCCTTCACAGCTATTCCACGACCCGCGTGAACGTGGAAAACGGCGTGCGTGATTACCGAGCGATGATCGCGGAACTGTCCTTCCAAGCGGGCTGGGGGTTCGGGCCCTACACCATGCCCGACAGCCGGCATGATGTCGTTGTCGACGGCTTCACGCCAGAGGGCCCGCTCGTCGTCAGCTGGGGCGAAACGCTCCAAATGACGTGGGAACAATGGGACGACGAGGCGACGGAAATGTGGGGCATCGAAGCGAGCTAGCCCTCGGGGGAGAACTCCCGCGCGGCCCGGCTCGGCTGGGCTTCGGCGCCCGCGGAGGCGGCGGCAACGGACCCTTCGGGGGCCGCTTCAGCGGTGCCGGTACCGGGTGTGAGGGCCGCCCCGGCGGTGGCCCTCGTGACGCGCGGCCGGCCGCCGGAGCCTTGCAACGACGCCGTGCTGGCCCGACCGGCGGATCGGCTCGCCTGCGAGCCGGAGGAAGACCCGGCCGCCAGGCCAGCCTCGGGTCCGAACTCGCGCGCCGCGCGAGCCTGCCCGGAGGCGCCCGCAGCGGCGCCGGCCGACGTCGCCGACCCGGACGCCGGCGCGAGCTCGCTTGCCGCCGCTCCCGGTGAGTTCGAGCCTCCGGCGCGGAGCCCGACGTGGCGCTCGGCGACCCGTCCACGGTGAGGCTTGTGGCCGGACCCATGGCCCACGGGCAGCCCCAGGCCGCCGATGCCGACGCAGCCCGCACCCACGCCCAGGGCCAGCGCGCAGCCCGCCGCAAGCTTGGCGCCGAGGGGACCGCCCGCGAGGATCCACCCGCCCCCGGCCCCGCCGGCCCCCGCGGCGCCGGTGCCGCCGAGCATCCCGCTGCCACCGATCGGCGCCGAGCTGCCTCCGCCGAGGGCCCCACCCGATGCGGCGCCGGACGCGCCGCCCGACGCTGCCCCCGATGCGCCCCCCGCGACCCCCGCGTGGGCGCCCGCCGCACCCGCCCCCTCGCCCACGCGGGCAAGGATCGTGGCGCCGAGGCCACCCGGCATGAGCACCGGGGGGAGCAGCGAGGCGAGACCCCGGAGAGAGGCCACGTAGGCACGGCAGGCCGAGCAGCGATCGCTGTGGGCCAGGGCCAGCCGGTAGCGCTCCCCGTCGCGGTCGAGGATCCCGAACGCGAGCCCCCGCATCAGCGAGCCCTGCTGCTCACACCAGCGACCCTCGCTGATGCTGGCGGCCAGCTCGCCCAGCTTCTCTGCCACCCCGGGGCGTCCTGGGCGTCCCTCCATCAGCCTGCGCATGCGCCGCTCGCTGATACCCATCCGAGTCGCCGCCTCCGAGCGGGTGAAGCCGTGCAGGTAACAGAGCACGGCCGCCTCGCGCTCCTGCCGGCCGAGACCGCCGCGCAGGCCCTCGAACAGCTCCCGCAGCCGTTCGCGGTCGTCGAGTGCGCCTGCGAGATCGGGGTCCTGCGGGCACTCCGCGGTGGTCTCCCGCTGGGCCCGCACGCGCGCCCGCTGCTCGTCGATCGCCCGCCTGTAGGTGGCGAGCACCAGCCACCCCGTGGGGTTGGAGATCTCCTCGCCATCGAGCACCGCTGCGTAGAGCCCCTGCCAGGCGAGGGCGTAGCAGGCTTCGAGATCCGCTTCGTCGAGGCCGCCACCGGTGGCGCCCATCCGGCCCCGTACGACCCCGATGACCCGCGCCTGCAACTGGCGAAATTCGGCTTGGAGAAGCCGATCTGCGCGATAGCGGCGGACCGCCAGCGGGCTCATCGCGCGAGTCTAAGCCCAAGCTCCGCGAGCGGAAAGGGAGCGCGCGAGAACTCGGCGCGCGAGTGGCCCTTGAGAGGAAAAGCACAAGCTGCGCTTGGGCCCGGGCGCGCCCCGCGCTCCGCGCCGCGCCGCGGGCGGACGCGGGCGGCCGCGGGCTCGGCCTCGGGCGGCCTCAGGCCGGGTCGGTGGAGGAGCCCACCGTCCCGCGGGTGACCCGCGGGGTGGGACCGGCGTCCGTCCAGCGCATCAGGCGGAAGCCCAGCTCGAGCTGGATCCCGCGGCCCGGGCGGCTGCGGATCGCGAGCGAGTCACAGCTTTCGTCCATCACGGCGAGCCCGAGTCCGAGCCCGGGGCTGGCGAGGGCACGACCGATCCCGCAGCCCCTGTCGGCGACCAGGATCGTCAGCTCACCCGGGCGGGAGCCGCCGGTGATGTGGACATTGGGGGCCTCGGCCCCGTCGGCCGGACCCTCCGAGGAGTAGGCGTGGACGACGGCATTGGTCACCGCCTCGGACACGGCCAGGCTGATGCGGTCGAGGTCGAGGCCCTGGGCTCCCACGGCCGCAGCCCAGCGGACGGCGGCGTGACGTGCAACCGGAACCGAGCCGGGCACGGCGTCGAGGTACAGGTCTAGCTCAGCGCCGCGAGTTCGCGTGCTCGCAACCCCGCCCTTCGTGGCGCCGTCGCCGAACATGAACCATTTGGTACCCGTGGGGGCCCATCTGCAAACGGTTGACAGCAGCCGTTCAGAGCGTCATGGGGCCCTGGCGCCGGGCTAGACCGCTCCGGCCGTCAGCTGCTCGAGCTGGCCGAGGCTGACGGGCCTCATGTCCGACCCCTCGGCGGCGGCTACGTGCCAGGCCACGAGCAGCTCCAGCGACCGCTCGAGCGTCAGCGGCGGGGCCCAGCCGAGCTCCCGTTCGGAGGCCCCGGAGTCGATCGCCAGGTAGGCGGCCTCGGCCGGCGCGACGCGGGGGTCGGGCTCCCACCGCAGGGCGCCCTCCCACAGCCGGGCGAGCTCCTCCACGACCCATTCCACGCTCCTGGCCTCGTCGCGCGGGGGCCCGAAGTTCCACGCGCCTGCCGGGCAGGTCCCCTCCCACAGGGCCTGGGCCAGCAGCAGGTACCCGGCGAGGGCGCTCAGCACGTGCTGCCAGGGACGGACCGCGGCCGGGTTGCGGACGCGCAGCGGTGTGCCCGCCTGGACCGCGCGTACGGCGTCGGCCAGGAGCCGGTCCTCACCCCAGTCGCCGCCTCCGATCACGTTGCCGGCGCGGGCGCTCGCCACCCCGGGAGCGCCGGGGGCCTCGAAGAACGAGCGCCGGTAGGCGGCGGTCACGAGCTCGGCGGCGGCCTTCGAGCTCGAGTAGGGGTCCCGTCCCCCGAGCCGATCGGACTCGACGAAGGCCCTCGCGCCCGCGGGCCCAGCGCCGGGAAGCTCGTTCTCGTAGCACTTGTCGGAGGTCACGATCACGGCTGCACGCACGCTCGGACCGGCCAGGCGAACGGCCTCGAGCACGTTCACCGTGCCCATCACGTTGACCTCGTACGTGAGCGCCGGCTCGCGCAGGGAGCGCCTGACCATCGGCTGGGCGGCGAGGTGGAAGACGACCTCGGGCCGCTCGGAGCGGACGACCTCGAGCACGGCCTGCGCATCGCGGACGTCGGCCGCGTGTTGTGTCATGTGGTCTCCCACCCGCGCGAGCTCGAACAGCGATGGACGCGTGGGGGCGCCGGGGGCGAGGCCGATCACATGTGCGCCCAGCGACTGCAGCCACAGCGACAGCCACGCTCCCTTGAAGCCGGTGTGGCCGGTGATGAGCACGCGGCGAGCGCGCCAGAGGTCACTGTCGATCAGCACGAGGGCGGCTATCTTCACGCAATCGGAGCGATCTCGGCCCGCCCACACGCCAGGCCAGCCGTGCCCGAGCCTCCCCCGCGGGCGGAGGTCCTCGGCATGCCGCTGGCGATCAGCGACTACGACCGCGTGATCTCCTGGATGCAGGAGATGGTGCGTGCCGGCGCCCGCGGCTATCTGACGGCCGCGGCCGTGAACCTCGTGATGTCCGCCCGCGAGGACGCCGCCACGCGCGCGGCGGTCCACGGGGCGACGCTCGCGGTCCCGGACGGGATGCCGCTCGTGTGGGCCCTGCGGGCGCTCGGTCACCGCGAGGCCACCCGCGTCTACGGGCCCGAGCTGATGATCCGCTTCTGCGCCCGGGCTGCGGCCTCGGGCACGCCCATCTACCTGTACGGGGGTCGCACGCCCGAGGCGCTCGAGCTGCTCGAGCAGCGCCTGCACAGGCGCTTCCCGGGGCTCGTGATCGCGGGCGGCTACTCCCCTCCCTTCCGCGAGCCGACGGCGGCCGAGCAGGACGAGATCGCCGAGTCGATCAACTCCTGCGGTGCCCAGGTCGTGTGGGTCGGGATCGGCCAGCCCAAGCAGGAGCGCTGGATGGCGATGATGCGTCCCCGCCTGCAGGCGCCGCTGCTGGTCGGCGTGGGGGCCGCCTTCGACTTCCACGCGGGCCTCGTGCCGCAGGCGCCGGCGTGGATGCAGCGCAGCGGCCTCGAGTGGGTCTACCGGCTGTGGCAGGAGCCCCGCCGGCTGTGGCGTCGCTACGCCCGCTACAACCCCCTGTTCGTGGGCGGCTTCGCGCGTCAATACCTCGCACACGCCCTGTCACGGCCTCGCGCCGGGCGCCGCTAGTCTTTCTTCCTCCAGATGGCAGCTTCCAACAGCAGCGCTGAGGTCGCCGTCGTCGGTCTGGGCCGGGTCGGGTTGCCGCTGGCGCTGAGCTTCGCCGGCCGCGGCCTGAGGACGATCGGCGTCGACCGCGACCCCCGCGTGCTCGAGTCCGTGCGCGAGGGCCGGATGCCGTTCGCGGAGCCCGGCGCCCAGGAGCTGCTGGGGCGCGTGCGGGAGGCGGGCACGCTGACGCTCACCGATCGGGTCGCCGACGCCGCGGCGGCACGCCAGGTCGTGCTCACGATCGGCACCCCCTCCTTCTCGCACATCGAGATCGACATGCGCGACATCCGCTCGGCGCTCGATGACCTGCTCGGCGTGCTGCAGCCCGGCCACTCGCTGATCCTGCGCTCGACGATCGCCCCCGGCACGACCGACTTCGTCGCCGGCTACCTCGCCAAGCACCGCGGCTTCCAGGTGGGCGAGGAGGTGTTCGTGGCACACGCCCCGGAGCGCATCGCAGCGAGTCGCTTCCTCGAGGAGATCGACACGCTGCCCTGCATCATCGGTGGCGTCGGTGAGCGCTCCGGCGAGGTGGCCGCCGAGCTGTTCGGGGTCTTCGACGCCCCGATCGTGCAGACCACCCCCGTGCAGGCCGAGCTGGCGAAGATCTGGACCAACATCCTGCGCTACACGCAGTTCGCGCTCCCGAACCTGCTGATGATGGACTGCGAGCGCCACGCGGCCAACGTCTTCGAGGTGATCGACCTGATCAACCGCGACTACCCCCGCGGCGGGATCGCCCAGCCCGGCCTGACCGCGGGGACCTGCCTGCGCAAGGACTTCACCTTCTCCGAGGAGCGCTCCGCGGCCCCCGGGATGCTGCTCGCGGTCTCGCGCGTCAACGAGTCCGTGCCCGCTGTTCCTGCTCGAGGGAGCCAAGCGGCGCCTCGGCACGCTCGCCGACCGGCGCGTGGCGGTGCTCGGGCTCGCCTTCAAGGCCGACACCGACGACGAGCGGGACTCGCTGGCCCACAAGCTGATCCGCCTCGCCGAGCGGGAGCTCGCCGACGTCGTCGTCCACGACCCCGTGGTGGCGACCCCGACGGCCTCGCTGGAGGAGGCCCTGAAGGGGGCCGACGTGGTGGTGGTGGCCGCCAACCACTCCGTCTTCCGCAGCCCCTCGACGCTGGCCACGATCGCCTCGCTGGCCTCCCCGGAGTGCCTGGTGGTGGACCCGTGGAACTGCTGGGGCGCGGGCCAGGTGTTCGCCTACGCCTCCGAGCTCGTGGCGCTCGGCGTGAGCGGGTGAGCAGGGTCCTCGTCACCGGCGGGGCCGGCACGATCGGCGCCGCCGTCGTGAGGCACCTGCTGGCCGACCCGGCCTACGAGGTTCGGGTCTCCGACCAGCGCCCCGCCCCCCAGTGGATGCGCGAAGGCTGCGAGGTCCACACCGGCGACCTGCGCGAGCCCGAGGTCGCGAAGGCGGCCATGGCCGGCTGCACCCACGTCGTCCACCTGGCCGCCATCGTCGGCGGCATCGCCAACTTCCACCGTCTTCCCTACACCCTCACGGACGTCAACAACGCGCTCTACAACGCGGTCTTCGGCGCCGCCATCGCGCTCGAAGTGGAGCGCCTCGTGTACGTCTCCTCCTCGATGGTCTTCGAGCGCGCCGAGCTGTACCCGACGCCCGAGGACTACCTCCCCCGCTGCCCGGTCCCGCGCTCGGCGTACGGGTTCTCGAAGCTGACGGGCGAGGTCTACTGCCGGGCCGCCCACGACGAGCACGACCTCCCCTTCACGATCGTGCGCCCGTTCAACGCCTACGGCCCCGGCGAGCTGCCGGACGCCGAGCCCGGGATCGCCCACGCGGTTCCCGACCTGATCAACAAGGTCCTCGCCGGGCAGCGCCCGCTGCAGATCTTCGGCTCGGGCGAGCAGACCCGCACGCTCACACACGTGGACGACATCGCCGAGGGCACGATCTGCGCGATGAGCTCGCCGGCGGGCCTGAACGAGGACTTCAACATCTCCGCCTCCCGCGAGCTGACGGTCGCCGAGATCGCGGCGATCGTGTGGGAGGCCTGCGGCGAGGACCCCGAGGAGCTCGAGTTCGAGCACCTCCCCACCTTCGAGGTCGACGTCCAGCGCCGCTGGCCGTCGGTGGAGAAGGCGCGCCAGCTGCTCGGCTGGGAGTCCCGCATCGACGCGGAGGAGGGCATCGCCTCCACCGTCCGCTGGCTGCGTGAGCTGCCCCAGCCCATCGCCAGCGGTCGCTAGGCTCCCCACCGACATGAGCGGCAAGCCTTCAGCGTTGATCACGGGTGTCACGGGCCAGGACGGCTCCTACCTGGCCGAGCTCCTGCTCGAGAAGGGCTACGACGTCCACGGCATGGTCCGTCGTGCCTCGACCGAGAAGTTCGACCGCATCGAGCACATCCGCGACCGCATCACCCTCCACCAGGGCGGACCTGCTCGACCAGCGCTCGCTCGTGGACGCGATGCGGGCCTCCAAACCGTCGGAGATCTACAACCTCGCCGCGATGTCCTTCGTGGCGGTCTCCTGGATCCAGCCGACGTTGACCGCCGAGTTCACCGGCGTGGGCGTCACCCGCATGCTCGAGGCGATGCGCGAAGTGTGCCCCGAGGCCCGCTTCTACCAGGCCTCCTCTAGTGAGATGTTCGGCAAGGTGCAGGGAGGTCCCCCAGACCGAGATCACCCCGTTCTACCCCCGTTCACCATACGGCGTAGCGAAGGTCTACGGGCACTTCATTACGGTTAATTATCGCGAGTCGTATGACCTTCACGCGACGTCGGGGATTCTGTTCAACCACGAGGCGCCACGCCGTGGGCTTGAAGTTCGTCACCCGCAAGATCACCTGGCATGCGGCGGCGATCAAGCTCGGGCTCGAGAAGCGAGCTGCGGCTCGGGAACCTCGACGCAGCAGCGCGACTGGGGCTACGCGAAGGACTACGTCGAAGCGATGTGGCTGATGCTCCAGCGCGACAAGCCAGAGGACTATGTGATCGCCACGGGCAAGGCCCATTCGGTCCGCGAGTGCTGCGAAGTGGCCTTCGACGAGGCCGGTCTCGGCGACTACGAGAAGTACGTGAAGATCGACCCCGCCTTCGTGCGCCCGGCCGAGGTGGACCACTCGTCGGCGACGCCATCGAAGGCCGAGCGCGACCTCGGCTGGAAGGCCAAGACGAGCTTCGAGGAGCTGATCCGCCTCATGACGAGGGCCGATCTCGAGCTGCTCGGCCGCTCCTGACGGCTGCGGCGATGCCGGGCGTCCCGCTGTTCGACACCGCCACGCCGCTGGCGCCACTGCGCGACGAGCTGCGCGAGGCCGCCATGCGGGTGCTGGATTCCGGGCGCTTCATCCTCGGCCCCGAGGTGGAGGCCTTCGAGCGGGAGTTCGCGGCCTACTGCGGGTGCTCGCACGCCGTCGGCGTGGCCAACGGCACCGACGCGATCACGATCGCCCTGCGGGCGATGGGGGTCGGCCCGAGCGACGAGGTCATCGTCCCCTCCTTCACCTTCTACGCCTCGGCCGAGGCGATCCCCCCGACGGGGGCGACGCCGGTGTTCTGCGACGTCGATCCCAACACCTACTGCCTCACCCCGGAGACCGTCAAGGCCGCGCTCACCTCGCGGACGAAGGCCGTGATCGCGGTGCACCTGTTCGGCAACCTCGCCCCCGTCGCCGAGATCGAGCAACTCGGGGTTCCGGTGCTCGAGGACGCCGCCCAGGCGGCCGGCGCGCGCGGCGCCTCGGGACGCCCAGGGGCGCTCGCCACTGCGGCCACCTTCTCCTTCTTCCCGTCCAAGAACCTCGGCGCCTTCGGCGACGCCGGGATGATCACCACCTCGGACTCCGAGATCGCCGAGGCCGCCCGCACGCTTCGCTTCCACGGCTCCCACGACAAGGTCAGCTACGAGATGCTCGGCTACAACTCGCGCCTGGATGAGCTGCAGGCGGCGCTCCTGCGCGTGGAGCTCCCCCATCTCGACACCTGGGCGGCCGGCCGCAGGCGGGCGGGCTGCGCACTACGACCAGGCCGGCCTGGGCGAGCGGGTGGCGCTACCGCGCACGACCCCCGGCACTGAGCCCGCGTGGCACCTCTACGTCGTCAGCCACCCCGAGATCGAAACCATCCGCGAGAGCCTCACGGCGGCCGGCGTCGGCTGCCGTGCCTACTACCGCACGCCCGTGCACCTGCAGCCGCCGATGCGCCCGTGGGCCCCCGCGGTGGATCTGCCCGGCACCGAAGAGGCGGCTCGCAACCACCTCGCGATCCCGATGAGCCCCGTGCTGAGCGACGAGCAGGCCGAGCAGGTGGTGGCCGCGGTGCAGGCCTCGGGCGTCCAGCCCCGGCCCCTCGCCGCCGGGCCGACCGTCGGCTAGAACCTCGCGGCCGTCCGTCGGCGCCCCTGCCCGGCGGGGAGCCTCTAGCGGCGCTTGGAGTGCTTGGTCGTGTGCTTCTTCGAGTGCTTCTTGTACTTCTTGCGGGCGGCCTTTTCGCAGCTTTCCCGCTTGGCCTTGAGCTTCTTGCCCTTGTACTTCTTTTTGCACTTTTCGAGCGCGATTTGGAGCTTGGTCTTCGTGACCTTTGTCACGCTAGCAGTTTCCCGCACTTGCCGTCGACCGTGAGTTTCGTTTCCTGCTTGATCACGCGACCGTCCTGCGAGGTGAATTCGGTCGGCGCGACGATGTTCTGGCCGCAGACGTTGTAGGTCGGGACGATTTCGGTGTTGTCCGTGAAGATCGAGTGCGGGCCTGCCGGGAATGCGGTTACGAACTTCGTGAAGGGCGCGTCGGGCGCTGCTTCGAAGCGCGAGTAGGTGATGCCTTTTTTGATATCGGTCTTGCCGTCGAGCAGGACGTGGATACCTTCGCCCTGGAGCACGAACTCGACGTCCGGGAAGGCCGCGTTGCCGTGGGAGACGAGGATCGCCGGCCCGGCCAGCGGGTTCTTCAGCACCGGGGTGTTGACGGTCGCGGTGCCGATGAAGGAGTCTTCCGGGCACTTCGCCGGATTGTCTTTGAACACCTTGTCGAGGCACGCGTTCTGGATCGTGGGCTGCAGTCGCGCCGGCAGGATCTTCGGGACGATCAGGAACACTTTCCTGATCCCCTCGGCGCCGATCCCGGTGGATTCGACCGTGAACTTGGCAGCCCGTGCCGTGGACTTTGCTGCCTTGGGCGTCCACCGATGCCGTGAACTTCGGCGCGAACGGGAGGCTCTGGCAACTCGCCACCTGGAACGGGATCGAGGTGTTCAGGCTCCCGCCTTCGCTGGCCGCTCAAGGAGGCGCCGATCGACAGCGGTTCGCAGTTGGTGGGGTTGAACTGGAATTCGGGCCGGTTCACTTCGACGTTCAGCGCTTTCAGCTGCACCGGCACGCCCTTGAAGATCGTCGGCAGTTCTTCGGCACGTCCGCCTGGTTCGTGGTGGGGACCGGCGTCGGTCGTGACCGTGACGGCTGCGGTTTCTTCGTTGACGTCGATCCGCGAGCGCACGTTGACGAAGCCGAGGTCGAACGGCCCCGCCTTGGCGTGGGTGCGGACGAGCAGGCCGAACGGCGCGCCGTCGTAGCCGCTCGTCAGGTACGCCTGGCCGGTGAGGTTCACCGGGTCCGGTCCGAGGCCGGAACCGGTCCTCGCCACGCCGATCAGGCTGTCTTCACCGCACGACCATTCGACTTCGTTGGCCGGTTCCTGGCACGGCGTGACCGACGCCAGTTTGGCAGCCAGGCCGGCCGGCAGGGTGGTCGAGACGCCGGTGCAGCCCCTCCTGGCCGTCGGGGCGTTTGAGCGTCAGCGTGAACGCGCTGTAGGCGCCGGCGTGGTTGTTGACGCTCCCCGCCTGCAGCGACGGGGCGAACGGGAGCGGGCCTTCGGACTGGCAGCCGTGCCGTTCGGGCCCGCCTTCGGGCGTGAAGGTCGAGGTGCGTTCCACGTGTGCTGCGCCAGACCACGTCACGAACTTCGCGCTGCGACGTGTAGGGCCGGCAGAAGGGCGGCGTGGCGAGGGACGCGCGCGGGCCCGTCGAACAGGTGCAGCTTGATCGTTTCGGCCGGCAGCGGCGGCGTGTTCTTGAACACGCCGACCAGCTGCCCGTTGGGCGGTGATCCGGGTTTCGCCGGCGAGCTTCAGGCGCACTCCGGAGATCGGGTCTTCGGCCAGGAAGTACAGCACCAGCGGCGAGGCGAACGGGTTGGTGTCCTGCGGGGCGAGGTAGGCGAAGCCCTTGAGATCGTGTTCCAGCAGCGGGCTGTGGACGTCGACTTCGCCGATCTTCGACGCATCCGGGCATCAGCCGGCCGCGGGGTGAAGTGCTGGCGTTCGATCGTCGATTCGAGCAGCTGGGCCGGTTTCGCTGTCGAGGCCTTCGAAGCCGGCGACCTGCCGACGGCCGAGCAGGTTTCCAGGCCGTCGGCCGCTCCGGCGTTCGCCTGCAGCCCTTCGGGGAAGGTCAAGTTCGGTCGAATACGGGTCAGCCTCGGCGATGCCGTTGGCGGCCAAGCGTCGTTTCCTGGGGGATCTTCACTTCGACCGTCAAGCCGGTCGGAGTGCTCGCGGTCCGCTCGGTCGGGCGTGACGCGGAGCGTGGGGTCGAACGGGCAGCGCGTCGCAGCCGACCAGCGGCGGCTGCTGGGAGTAATCGGGCCGAACACGGCGCGCTCCTGGCTTCCACGACTGCGCTGTCACCGTCGAGACCAGCGGCTGCGAGCAGTAGGTCGGCATCGTCAGGTAGGGCTGCGGGTGCTGAGCTTCGAGATGCGCACAGGGCAGTGCGTGCTTCGGTCAGGCCGCCCGCGAGACACTCCCATCCCCGCGCGTTGTCGTGGCTCGGGCGAGTTCGGGATGCCCCAGACGGCGATCGTGGCGCCGAGCACGTCGGCCGCCTGGGAGGCGTTCTTGAGTTTCGGCAACCACTGCGTACCCGTTGCCGGTGAGCACCGAGGTGTCGATCGTGACCGGCACTTTCGCGAACTCGAAGCCGAAGCGGGCTGGCTCCCCGAGCGATGGTGCGAGGTTGAAGATCGGGACGGGCTGGACCTTCCAGTGCGCGATCCCCGGTTCGTTGAAGGTCACGATGGCGACGCCCACCGCCGTCGTCGGCGGGACACGCGTTCGTGTTGCCTTCGAGCACCGTCGCGAACTCGACGTCCGAGCACTGCGGGACCGCCAGCGGGTTGCCCACCAGGCCCGGCGGCGAGCGTGGTGTTGAGGTTCCTGAGCAGCTCCGGGCGCGCCGGGGAATTCGCCCGCGAGTCCGATTTGCGTCAGAATCTGGTTGAGCTCGAGCGTGGTCGTGAGCGCGAACGGGTGCGAGCCCGCCGTGACGGCCGGGCGCGCCGTTCTCTTCTTCGGCCTGCAGTTCGAAGTGTTCGACCCCGAACGGCGTTTCCGCTTCGCCGCCCGGGATCGTTCTGGACGATTGGCTGGGCGACCACTCCCGCGCCTTCCACCCGCACTTCGTTCTGCCCGCCGGCGAACGTCGCGCTTCTGGGCGCACCTTGATGACCAGGTCGATGGAGCCGTACGGCTGCACGACGCCGACGAACTTGCACTTCAGCGCCGGGAGCGTTTCGCAGTTCCGAGCTGCCTTCGCTCCGACGCCCGCCGAGTTCCGCCGTTCGTGGCGAGATCGCCTTCGACCCCTGCGGGCAGCGTGTCCGTGATCATGACCGGGTTCTTTTCGCGTGCGCCACGATCGGTTCATCGCCGGTTGGTCAGCACGGTCACGCATCTGGCCGACTTTCCGGCCGTCAGGATCCGTCGGCGCCGAGCGCGTGATCACCGTCCAGTGCGCGCTGCCCGCCGAGCGCCTGGCCGGCGCGAGCGAGGCGAGCAGCGCAGAGGGCCGCGGCGAGCGACGCCGACGAGCGCCGGCGAGGGTCGAGGTCATGCGTGGGCTCATCGCCCTGGCGCCTTCCTGGCCTGACGCCTTCTTCGCCTTGGCCTTGCCGCCGTAGTGCTTGCGGGCCTGCTTTTCGCACGCGACGCGCTTGTTCTTGTGCTTGACCTTGTGGCACGCCTTCAGCGCGTTGGCGAGCTTCTGCGCCCGCGTCGGCGGTTTCGCTTTCGGCGTCGATGGGCGGTTTCGTCGTCGTAGTTCCGAGCACGCTCGACTGCGGGACGACGTTGCCCGAGGCCGCCGGTCGTGGTGCTGGCCGGGGGTTCGTAGCCCTGCTGCCCTTCGGCGGCGCGTTTGCAGGCTTCCCCGCTGCACGGCGGCGGCGGCGGCGCGGGAGGCGCCGGGCACGGTTCGGCGCCGGCGGCTTCGCACACGCGGGCGTCGTAGACGTCGAAGCCCGTGTCGATGTCCGGGAGGTCAGTTTCGCGGCGGTCAGGAAGAAGACGTCGTTGCCGCTTTCGCTCGCGTCGAGGAACGCCGATTCGTGTTCGGACTGGCCGGAGGAGATCAGCGCGACGCAGCCTCCTTCGCGTGTTCGCGTCGTGCAGCTGCCGACGCCTTCGGGCTCGTACTCGTAGACGTCCTCCTTGCCGTTGCGTGTCGCGGGGACGAGCGAGTCGGTGCTGTTGAAGAACAGCCGGCCCTGGTTCGTAGAGGTAGCGCGACTGGTAGCGGGCCCATGCCGAGTGCAGGCGTCCAGCCGGGGATGCTCCCCGCCAGCCAGTGGTCGATGCCTTCGATCGGCTCGCCGCCCCAGATGAGCTCGCGGTCGACGAGCGGGCCCGAGCCTTCGCCGGAGTCCTGGGTGTCGAACAGCCCGCCGGGCGCGCGCCGCTGGGGTTGCACGACGCGCAGACGAGTCCCCGCGCCACCTTCGCGGCTGTAGAGGAAGACCTCCTCGTCGCGGGCGCCGCTGTTGGCGTCGATGTTGTCGTAGCCGGTCAGGCTCTCGTTCGACATGAAGGCGACGTATTGGCCGTTCGGCGAGACCTCGGAGGTCTTCGACGGCAGGTGGTACCCGTTCCGCGCCGGTCGGCTCCCCCAGTCCGGGTTGTCTTCGCCGGACAGGCGCGCGATGAACGCGGCGTGTTCCCACCTTCCGCGCCGTCGTGGACGACGTAGAGGTTGCAGCCGGTGCCGCCCGGGCCTGCCCGCAGTTGCCCGGTTCCGCGCCTTCGCCGAGGACCCCGTTGGCGACGAAGTAGACGTCGAGCCGTCTTCGCTGGTCCCGATCACTGCTCCCTGTACGGCGGCGAATTCGTCTTCGTTGAGCGGGACCGTCAGGTCGGTCACCCGTTCGCCCGGCGTTCTTTTCCGGTTCGAAGACGTACAGATCCGGCGCGTAGACGCCTGCTGCCGGGGTGCTTCGGGGGCCTTCGAATCGCTCGTCAGCCGGGCGCGTCGGTGAAGAAGACCTTCGAGCCGTCGGTGCTGGCGGTCTGGAAGAGCGCCGGAGTTCGGCTTTCGGTTGTGGCGACGCCGGACTGCAGTTCGTCAACCTGGAGCGTTTCCTGCTGGGGCACCTCGCGCATGTAGAGGTGCGGGTCGCCTTCATCGGAGGCGTTCCACTCGACGCGCGTACCGTCGTTCGAGATCGCGGTCGCCGTCATGCGCCCTTCGCCCGCGTAGTAGGAGGGGTTGCCGGCCGCGCCGAGGTACACGACCCCGCGGCGTTTCGCCTCCCCGGGGAGGACGCTGAGCAGGGTCAGTTCGCCCGCCGGTCCACTCATACAGGGCGCTGGCGGGCGCTTCCGGCGAGAGCGCGGCACTGCTGGAGCTGATCACGACATGCTGCAGGTCGGGCGTGCCACCGACGACTTCCAGGTTTCCGCCGAAGCGTGCTGTGGGCGGTGTCGTTTTCCTTGGTTACCAGCGGTTCGAAGCAGCCTTCGGCGACCGGCTGCGGTCCGCACGGGCAGGCCGTGAGCGCGGTACACCGTGGCTGTTCCGTCGCCGTTTCGGCGAGCGGATAGGCGTCCGGAGGCTGCACGAGGGCGCTCGTCGAGCTGGCTCGAGAAGAAGCCGTACTCGCGCGGCAGGCCGAGGCGGGCGCCGGTCGCTGTCGAGGTTGCCGGTAGCGATGTCCTTCGTCGACCAGCCGCCCGCCGTGCGTGTCGTGTAGATCTGCGACAGCCTCGGGTCCGCGGTAGCCTTCCGGTTCGTTTGCGCCGAGCGGCGCCGTGGTCGCGTACGTGATCGCCCTGCCGTCGGACGGCCGCCTGGATCAGGCCGGGCGTTTCGCGCGCGGTCGGTTCGATCGACGAGCCGTGCTTCAGCGGTGGCGAGACCTGTTCCCACGCACGCCCGTCCGGCAGGGCTGCTTCAACGGTCTTCGGACTGGGTAGTGAACGTGCGTTCTTCGCTGGCGACCGTCCCCGACTTCGTCGTGCCTGACTTCTTCGAAGCTGTATTCGACGATCACCCGCACGTGGTACGTGGTTTCGGCTGCCAGGCCCGTGACGAGCTGCGACGCGGTCGTGTTGCCGAAGCCCGAACCGAGCACCGCCGCAGGCGAGCCCGTCGCGGGCGCTTCCTGGCAGGACGGAGCCCGGTTCGGCGCAGCTTTCGGTGCCGTACTGGAAGCGGTAGTGGGTTTCGGCGCCCATCGGATCGATCGTCGCGCGCAGTTCGGCCGAGCTCGAGGTGACGTGAGCGGCCTTTGGGCTGCCTGCGCGCGATCACGGGCGGGCGGCCTTGTCGGGGCGAAGGCTCGCTATCAGGTCCCTTGGTTGCGTCCGCGACGAGCACTTCGTTCGTCGTCGCGTCGACGGCGACGCCCCCGCCGCCGCTGTCGTGAGCTGTTCGGAGCCGAACGACTGGATCGGGCTGCCCGACGGAGGTGAACGCGCTGACCTCTTGTCATATCGTCGACGTAGGCGTCGCCGCTGGACTGCGCCCCCGTCGAGAGGTCTACCGCGATCCCCGAGCTCGCTCGCGCCGTCGAGCGGGTTCTAGCGGCGGGCGCTGCTGCGAGCGATTTCGTCGCTTTCGGTCGACGCGAGCTTGACCGCGAGACAGGATCGCAGTTCACAGGGAAGCTGGGGCATTTTCGTGGGCCGGCGGTTCGTGTTCTTCTTTGCGTTCTTTTTCGTTTTCCTTGATTTCTTCTTCTTCTTCTTCTTGTTCTACGAGCGTGTGGCCGCCCGGCTCGATAGGTCATGTAGAGCCCGCCTTTGCCGTCGATCGCGAAGCCGGGACGGGCCGGGCCCGCGAGCAGGCCCGGTTCGGGCGCTCGAGTTCGACGCGCTTCGCCCAGCAGCGTGTTCTTGACGCCGTTGCTAAGGCGCTGGATCAGGAATTCTTCTTCTTCGCGCCTCGCGCGTCCACCCACACGGTGCCGCTTGGGGCGACCGCCACGCCGATGATCGGGTTCGCTTCATATTCTTCGTGTTCTTCTTTGCTCGAGAGCAGCCTGGCGATCAGTTCGCCCGACGGGCTGAACTTGTCGATCACCGCTTTCTTGGCCGTCTGGTTGGCGACGACGTAGACGTCTCCGTGCGAGGGCGAGCTGGCCGCGTTGTCCACCGCGATCGCGGGCGGTTCTTCGAACTCGCCTTTGGCCGTGCCGCGAAGGCCCGGCTTGCATTCGGCTTCGGAGCTGCAGACCTCGTAGGCCTTTTGCGCCGCTTTTGACGCCGGCGCCCCACGCCTGCAGGAATTCGTGGTTGGGACCGAAGTGGACGACGCGGTTGTTGCCGCTGTCGAGCACGTACACCTCGCCGGTGGCTTCGTTGACGGCGACGCCCGAGGGCTCCGACAGCGGCGCCTTCGCCGAACGACGCGCCTTGAATTCGTGGCCGCGCTGCAGCAGTGCGCTCGCGGGGGAGCTCGAGGGTCAGCAGCGCGAGCGCGAGGACGAGCGCGACCGCCGCCGCGAACGCGCGGCCGGCGGCGCGATCCACGCGCAGGCTCCAAGCTCCTGATTGACCCCTGCCCCTCTCATCCTTCCCCGTTTCCCTCGTCGCCAGTCTAGGCCAGACACGCTACCAGCCGCCCGTGGCGCGCTTCAAGCAAGAGCCGACGTTTGCACGATGCCGTGCGCGCCGCAATGGCGCAGCCGTGCTAGTCCCGGCGCGGGTGCGCCCGCCCCGCGAGCTCCATGCGCCGCCGGGAGCTCTGGGCCTGCCGCGGTCTGCCGGGCGCCGGCGTGGCCCGCTTAACGCGGTGAGGGGCCCCGCTCGGGGCCCCTCACGCTCACTGCTTGCTACTCGTTAGCTGCTGCTGTGCTACCTGGTTCTGGAACACTAGTTGTTTTCGATGAGCATGGATTCGCCCTTGTTGATGGTGACGCCGTTCTGGCTAGCGGGCGCTTTCGCGCTTCGATCGCGCCGGTGCACGACGCTGATCAGCGAGATCGGCGTTCGGCGGCCGGCGGCCGGCACCGAGTGTGCCGAAGCAGGCGCCTTCGGCTTCTGGCAGGCGTTTTGCCTTTTTCGAGCTGTGCTTTGACGCACGCTTCGAACAGGAAGCCCCATGCGTAGAAGCCTTTACCCTGACCTTCGGTGAATGCTTCTTCTTCGTAGAGGTCGCTCTGCAGGGCCAGCGCGCCGCCTTTGACGACGACTTCCTGAGCCTTGGCAGCCGTGTTCGTCGTTGCCATTCACCTGGGCGAGGACTTCGCCGTACACTTCGATGTTGATTTTCAGCGTCGGGCATTCGTACTGAGCCAGACGACCGCCCGGGCCGAGGCCCTTGACCTTGATGCCGGGCGCGTTTATCGGCGTTTGTCGAGCTGCGCCAGCGTCGATTCGAGCTGGTCGGTTTGATTTCTTCGTTGCCCTTGCCTTTCGTGTTGCACGGCACGCCGTTGCCTTTGCACTTCTTGTACGGTGTCTTCCACGTGGTCGTTTTCGGACCCGTCACTGAACCTTCCGGCTTTTCTTTCGTGCATTCGGTCGAGCCTTCGATTTTGCCTGGTTCTGTCGGACTCCCCGATGCATTCTTTTTCGGCGTTCTGCTTGTGCTTCGCCAGTCCTTGGCCTTTTCGACGTTTTCCACTGTCGTTCTTCGATGCACGCTTTCAGACCGGGCAGCGGGTTCACGATGACGTTTTTCGGCGTCCCCGTGTTCTTGCCCTTGAACGTGACTTTTTTGCCTTTGTTCCATGCGGCACGTTCGTACTTGCCCGTGCCTTCGACTTTGCTCGCGGTCGAGCAGGTCTTGTCGCTGTAGTTGCCCGTGTACTTTGCCGACCTTCGCGGCCTTGATGCACGTCTTGTACTGGACACGCCGCCGACGCGCCGGACAGCCATGACCGCGCTGAGCGCGAACACAGCCACCAGGCAGAGCCCGACGATCTTGAAACGTTTCATCTTTCCGTTGCTCCTTTTCCCTCTGGATTGGTTCGACCGACCCCGAACTTCTCTCCGGGACGAAGTTCCGCCCCATTAGCCCCTCGCTCGGGACGGATAAGCCCCGAAGCCAGTCGTTGCCTAGCGCCTTAGTCCTCAGCGCATCGGTCCGATTCGCCGATGACCTTGCCAGAAAACCGCTCTGGCGTCAAGATCGAGCCCGTTCGACGCTGAGGCCAGAAGCGCACCAGCGCACGCTGCGCAGTGCGCAGCATCTCCCCTCCCCTGCTCGACCCCCGACATCATGTCGCTGGCAACGTAGCACAGCGACAGAACGCTGGTCAACCTTGCTCATCCCGCATCAGAGCGCGGTGTTTCTGGCTGATCGGCCAGTCACAGGGGCCATCCTGACGCGGGCGCGGGCTGCTCACGGGCAGACCCCGGACAAGCCGGCCGCCCGGATCGCTCCGATGCTCGAGCGGTGATCCGGCCCGGGCGGCGCCCGGGCCCGTGGCGCTGACAGTAAGGCTCAACCTGAGCTTGATGGCCTCGCCTGACGGGAGGCTCACCCGCCCCCGCGCCGTCCTCCTCGCCGTCAGCCCCCCGCGCTCAGCCTCAGCGCCAGCGCTCGAGCAGGTCCTCCTCGCCGACCTCGCGCACCACCCGTGCCGGCACCCCCATCACGACCGCCCGCGGCGGCACGTCGCGGGTGACGAGCGCACCCGCCGCCACGAACGCCTCCTCCCCGATCTCGACGCCGGGGGTGAGCACGGCGCTGCCGCCGACGCGGCAGGCGCGTCGCAGCAGCGCGCCCTGCAGCGGCTCGTCGTCGGGGTGCCTGGCCATCGTGTTGTCGTTGGTGGTGTTGACGCCCGGGCCGACGAACACGTCGTCCTCGACGACCGTGAAGGCCGTCAGGTAGACGTTGCTCTGCACCCGCACCCGGGCGCCGACGGCGACGTCGTTGTCGACCACGCTGCCGCGGCCGATGACGCTGCCCGGCCCGATCGAGCTGCGCTCGCGCACGAAGCTCTGATCGCCGACGATCGCCCCCTCGCCGACGCTGCTGCCGGCGAACACGACCGCCGCCGTGCCGACGTCACGCCCGGGCCCAGGAGCAGCTCGTCGACCTCGCCCCGGGCGGAGGAGTGGCGCGCCAGCTGCGGGCGCTTGCCGAGCACGGCGTGGTCGCCGATCCGGCAGCCGTCGCCGATCACCGTGCCGTCGTGGACGACCACGTACGCGCCGAAGCTCACGTCCGAGCCGATCCTGACCCCCTCGCCGAGCAGCGGCCCCGGGCGCTCGCCCCCGCCCGGCGGGCCGGCGCTCACAGGCGCACTGTCCGCGGGGCGCCCGTCCCGCGGGTGACCCCGCGCAGGTCCACCGTCAGGCGCGCGCGGGTGGCGATCAGCTCGTGGTCGACCTCGGGGTGCGCCGTCACGATCAGGGCGAGGTCCGCGTCGGCGAGCGCCTGCTCGAGCGGCACGCTGCGCAGAGCCCAGCTCGCCCAGCTCGGGCACGTGCGGGTCGTGGTAGGAGACCTCGGCGCCGAGGCCCCGCAGCAGCGAGATGATCTTCAGCGCGGGCGACTCGCGGACGTCCCCCACGGCCGGCTTGTAGGAGACGCCGAAGACCGCCACGCGCGCCCCTTTGACGGGCATGCCGTGGTCGTTCAGCGCCCGCTGGGCCTTGGCCACGCAGTGGTAGGGCATCTGCTGGTTGATCTTCCCCGCCAGCTCGATGAACTCGGTCGACACGTCGAACTCGCGTGCGCGCCAGGACAGGTAGAACGGGTCCACGGGCAGGCAGTGCCCGCCCATCCCGGGCCCGGGCTCGAAGCGCATGAACCCGTACGGCTTGGTGGCGGCGGCGTCCACCACCTCCCAGATGTCGATGCCCATGCGGTCGGTGAGCATCGCCAGCTCGTTGACGAGCGCGATGTTGACCGAGCGGAAGATGTTCTCCAGCAGCTTGCTCAGCTCGGCCGCCTCGGGAGAGGACACGACGAGGACCTCGTCGCAGACGATCTCGTACAGCTCCCTGGCCCGCTCGGCGCACGCGGCCGTCATCCCGCCGAGCACCTTCGGCGTGTTGCGCAGCGTGAAGTCCTCCCGCCCGGGGTCCACCCGCTCGGGTGAGAAGGCCAGGTGGAAGTCGCGTCCCACCGCCAGCCCCGACTCCTCCAGCAGCGGCCCGATCCGCTCCCGCGTGGTGCCCGGGTAGGTGGTGGACTCGAGCACCACCAGCTGGCCCGCCTGCAGGACCTCGCTCAGCGCGCGGGTGGCCTCCGTGAGGGGACCGAGGTCCGGCTCGCGGTTGGCCGTCAGCGGCGTCGGCAGGCACATCAGGACGGCGTCGGCCTTGGCGAGCTCGGCGTAGCGGGTGGTCGGCGTGCAGCCGCTCGGCGACCGCACGCAGCTCCTCGTCGGCCACGTCCTCGATGTAGGAGCGCCCTTCGCTCCAGCGCGGCGACCTTGCGGGAGTCCACGTCGAGGGCGATCACCTCGCAGCCCTCGCGGGCGAAGGCCACGGCGAGTGGCAGGCCCACGTAACCCAGGCCGATGACGCCGACGCGCCTCACAGGCCAGACAGTGTAGGCGCCACCGGCGACGCTCCCGGCGCCCCGGGCGGCCGCTGCTCGCGCCCGAATCAGGCGCGCAGGCGCTCCACGTCGGCGGCCACCATCCGCGCCACCAGCTGGGCGAAGTCGACCCGCGGGCGCCACCCCAGCCGCTCGCGCGCCTTCGACGGGTCGCCGACGCTGGGCGTGCTCTCGGGCGCCCGCTTGAGCTGCTCGTCGACGCGCAGATGGCGCTCGGCCTCGAGGCCGACGCAGGCGAACGCGGCCTCGGCGAACTCGGCCACCGTGTGGCCCACGCCGCTGGCGAGCACGTAGTCGCCGCCCTGCTCCTGCTGGAGCATCAGCCAGGCGCCCTCCATCACGTCGCCCGCGAACGACCAGTCGCGCACGGCATCGAGCGAGCCGAGCGTGAGCTCGTCCTGGAGGCCGAGCGAGATCGCCGCCGCCGCGCGGCTGATCCGGCGCGTGACGAACTGCTCGGGCCGGCGCTCGGACTCGTGGTTGTAGAGGATCCCCGAGCTGGCGTGCAGGCCCCGGTGCTCGCGCAGCACGCCCACCAGCTCGTGGGCCGCCAGCTTCGCGACCGCATACGGGACTCTGCGGCCGGCACGGGGTCGTCTCGCTCTGAGGACTTTCCGGCGCCTCGCCGAAGATCATCGCCGAGGCGGGGTTGAAGACGCGGATCGCCGGATCGGTCGCGGCCACCGCTTCCAGCACGGTCGCGCAGGCCCCCGTGATCGCCGCCACGCGTCTCGGCCGGACGCTCCCACGAGTCCGGCACGAAGGAGGGCGCGGCGAGGTGGTAGAGCTCGCGCGGGCGCACCTCGGAGATCGCCTCGCGCAGGCTGTCCGGCTCCAGCAGCTCCCCCACCAGCAGCTCGACCTTCCCCTTCAGGTGCTCCGAGCAGCCGAGGTCGGGCTCGGAACGGCGGACCATGCCCGTGACCGCGTACCCCTTGTCGAGCAGGAGCTCCGCCAGGAAGGATCCGTCCTGGCCCGTGATGCCCGTGATCAGCGCGCTCGGCTGCGACGTCATCTGCCGGGCACCCTAGGGCGTCCGCGCCGCCGCGCGCGGACGGACCTCAGCTCGCGCCGCGAGCGCCGTGCTCCCGCGGCGCGATCGCGGGCCTGCTCGTATGCCGACCTCAGGCCGTCCGCCACGACCTCGGGGCCGCACACGGCCGCGATCCTCGCCCGGGCGCGCTCCCCGGCGGCGCGGTTGCCCGCCTGGCGAAGGATCGCCTGCGCCAGCGCCTCCTCGTCGCCCGGGAGCCACCAACTCGTCCTCGGCCAGGATCTCCGGCAGCGCGCCGATGCGGCTCCCGAGCACGGGCACCCCGGCCGCCATCGCCTCCGCCGCAGCCACCCCGAAGGTCTCGGCCGACAGCGAGGGGGCGAGCGCGAGCGCGGCGCCGGCCCGCAGCTCTGCGAGCCGCTCGTCGTCCACCGCTCCGAGCAGCCGCACCTCGGCCCCCCGCGCGAGCGCCTCCAGCCGCGCCCGCTCCGGGCCCTCGCCGGCGATCACGAGCGGCATCCCGGCGCGCCGGCAGGCCCCGATCGCGACGTCGATCCCCTTCTCCGCCGCCAGACGCGAGACCACGAGCGCGTAGCGGTCCGGCAGCCCGCCCGGCCTGGCTGGATCCTCCGCCGGCGGGCGTCCGGGGCCCGCTCGCCGCCGTTCCCCTCCGGCCGGGGCGCGATCCCCGCGCGCGGGCGAGATCCGCAGCGGCGGCGCGAGCACGTGCACGCGCTCCGAGGGCAGCTGCGCGCCGAGCTCGGCCAGCCGTTCGCGGGAGAAGCGGCTGGGGACGAGGATCACGTCCGCGAGCGAGATCATGCGCCGCTGCCAGGCGGCCAGCGCGAGCGCGTAGGCGGCGGACTCGGGGACGGCGCCGCGGCAGTTGAGCGCGATCCCGGGCAGCGTGTTGCGCCCGTGGCAGCGGGTGCACTCGTGGCCGTGGGTGAAGCACACGCCCACGGCGCACACGAGCCGGTACTGGTGCAGGTGCAGCACCACGGCCGCGCCCTCCCTGCGGGCCGCCGCCAGCGAGCGCCAGCCGAAGCTCGGCTGCAGGTTGTGGGCGTGGACGAGCCCGGCGCCGCCACGGCTGACGGCACCGGCCACCTCCTGCGGGGACAGGCCCCCGCGCAGCAGCCCGAGCGCCGCCCGCGTGCGCGGGATCGCGGCCGAATCGCGCGCCAGCAGCTCGGCCTCCTCGCCGAGGTGCTCGCGGACCAGCCACAGGAGGTCCTCGACCACTCGCTCCTCGCCGCCGGTGGTGCGGTAGCGGTTGTGCAGGAACAGGATCATCGACGCGCAGCAGCGTACGGTGGGGTGGCCCGGCGAGGCAAACCTAGACTTGCCGGAACCCATGACAGCGCTCAGCCAATGACAGCGGCCTCGGTCGTCATACCCACGCGCGGGCGGCCCGCCTACCTCGAGGTGGCGCTCGGCTCGATCATGCCCCAGGCCCGCGAATGCGGGGCCGAGGTGCGTCGTGGTGGACGACGCCGGGGAGTCGCCCGACGTGCGCGCCGTGACCGAGCGCGCGGGCGCCCGCTATGAGCCCCACCCCGGCCCGCTGGGGCTGAACGCGGCCCGCAACAGCGGCTTCGAGCGCTCCAGCGGCGAGCTGCTCGTGTACGTGGACGACGACATCCGCGCCTGCCCCGGGTGGCTCGCGGCGCTGCTCGAGGGCGCCCGCGAGCACCCCGAGGCCGACGTCTTCACGGGCCCCGTGATCGCGCGGCTCGAGGGCCCCGCCCCGCGCAGCTGCGGGCGCGAGGCGCCGCCGATCACGACCCTGGACCTGGGCGAGCGGGACACCCCCACCGAGCTCGCGTGGGGCGTCAACATGGCGATCCGGCGCAGCGCCCTGGCACTGGCCGGGCCGTTCGACGTCTCGCTGGAGCACGGCGGCGACGAGCAGGAGTGGCAGGAACGCCTGCGCGAGCTCCGTCCCGAGACGGCCACCCTGTACGTATCCCGCGCGCGCGTGGAGCACCGGCGGGCCGGTGACGACGCGCGGCTGCGGGCGCTGAGCGCGACCGCCTACACCCGCGGGCGGGCGGCGCGTCGCTTCGACGCGCGGCGCGGCCTGGCACCCTCGATCGCGGGCGAGCTGAGGACGCTCGCCCGCTGCGCCGCGCACGTGCTCATACATGCCTGCCCCGCCGGCCTGACGATGGTCGCCCACAGCGGCGGGCGCTTGCGCGAAGCCGTGGCGCGGGCGGCGCGGGCCCGGCCCTCGGCCCCCGCCCGGCCCGCGGCCCCGGGCCAGCCCGCAGGACGACTTCCTCAGCGGCCAGAGCGGGGCGGTCGGCGGCCTCGACGGCCTTGCGCGTGGCGCGGCCGACGTGGCGCTCGACTCGCTCGCGCGGCTGAGCGGCAGCCGGGCGCGCCTGCGCCGGGCCGCCCGCCGCACGCCCGTGCGCAGGATCCTCGCGCTGTCGGTACAGCGCCCCGAGAACGCGGAGCTGACGGAGGCGATCGCCCGCGAGCTGCAGAGCTCGCGTCACGACGTCGAGCTGCGCACCTCGCCGGCCGGGGAGCTGGGGAAGTTCGAGAACCTCGACCGCCTGCTCGAGCTGCACCCCGCCGACGGCCACGACTGGCTGCTGGTGCTGGACGACGACGTGAAGCTGCCGCGCGGCTTCGTGGACGACTTCGTGTTCCTGTGCGAGCGCTTCTCGCTGGCGCTGGCCCAGCCCGCCCACCGGCTGCGCTCGCACGCGGCCTGGCCGGTCACCCGCCGGCACCCTGGAAGCATCGTGCGCGAGACCGGCTTCGTCGAGATCGGGCCGGTGAGCGCCTTCGCGGCCGGCACCTTCCGGTGCTTCTGCCGTTCCCGCCGCTGCGCATGGGCTGGGGCCTGGACGCGCACTGGGCCGCGCTCGCGCGCCGGCACGGGTGGCGCTGCGGCGTCGTGGACGCCGTCGCGATCGAGCACCTCGCCGCTCCCGTGGCCTCCGCCTACGGGCGCGAGGCCGCGCTCGCCGAGGCACGCGCCTTCCTGTCCGCGCAGCCCTACCTGCCCGCACGCGAGGCCGCCCGCACCCTGACGACGCACCGCCACTGGTGAGCGACACGGCCCCCGGCCCACGGGTCGCGATCGTGGCGGAGTTCTACCCGAGCCGCCGCGATCCGGTGATGGGCATCTGGGCCCACCGCCAGGCGCTCGCCGTCCGCGACGCCGGCGCCGAGGTCCGCGTGATCGTGCTGCACCGGATCGTGCCCCCGCGGGCGGCGCTCGCGGAGGGGGTCGGGGAGGCCGCCTCGACGCTGAAGGAGATGCTCGCCGAGCCCCGCCACCAGGTGCGCGACGGCCTGCGAGATCACCTACGCGCCCTACGCCTCCCCGCCGCGCGAGCGCGGGTATCCGGACTGGGGCGCCTGGGCCGCGCCCTCGCTGGCCTTCGCGCTGCGGCGACTGCGCCGCTCGTTCCCCTACGAGCTGATCCACGCCCACAACGCCGTGCCCGCCGGCGACGCCGTGCGCCGCGCCGGCCCGCGCACGCCGCTGATCGTCTCCGAGCACGGCGCGGACGTGCTCTACACGGCCTGGCGGGGACCCCGCGGCGCCCGCGCCGTGGCGCGCGGGCTCGGGTGCCGCCCAGCTGGTGCTCGCCAACAGCCGCGGGATCGCCGAGCTCTGCCGCGACCGGGGGGCCGCCCGCACGCAGGTCGTGCACCTCGGCGCGGAGCTCCCGGCGGCGAAGGGACCCGCGGGGCACAACACCCACCACGGGCCGCCGGCGGGCTCCCGCCCGGGGCCGCCCACGCTCGTCACCGTCGCCCACCTGGTGGCCCGCAAGCGCCACGCCGACGTGCTGCGCGCGCTGGCAGTGCTCGGATCGCGGCACCCGACGCTGCGCTACTCGATCGTCGGTGCGGGCCCGGAGCGCCCCGCGCTGGAGGCGCTGGCCGAGCGGCTGGGCGTGGCCGAGCGGGTGGACTTCCACGGTCAGCTCGATCCCGCCGACGCGCTCGCCCAGGCACGCAGCGCGACCGTGTTCGTGATGCCCTCCACCGAGGAGGCCTTCGGGACCGCCTACATCGAGGCGATGGCCGCCGGGGTGCCGGCGATCGGGTGCCGGGGCGAGCCCGGCCCGGAGGAGATCGCCGCCGCCGGCGGGGGCTTCCTGCTGGTGCCCCCCGGAGACATCGAGCGCCTCAGCCAGCGGATCGACGAGCTCCTGTCCGACGCCCAGCGGCTGCACGAGGCCTCAGAGCGCGCGCGGGCGACGGTCAGGGAGCACTTCACCTGGGAGCTGTGCGGCGAGCAGACGCTCGCGGCCTACAGAGAGGTGCTGGAGCGGGCCCGCTCAGGGGGAGGAGCGCAGCCGTGAGCGCCCCGGCCGCCGGGGCCGGCGCGCTCGGCGGCCGAGCCGGCGCCACGAGCAGGCCGGTGCTGTTCGTGACCGGCCACCTCCCCGCCTACCGGGTCGGGCGCCTTCGCGCGGCTGCACGAGCGCGAGGGCCTCGAGGTCGCGCTGTTCGGCGGCCCACGGCGCCACGGCGGCCCCGACCCGGCCGCAGCGCTGCCGTTCCCCACGCGCGCAGCGAGCCCGCGCGAGCTGTACGCGCTGGCGGCCGGCGGTCGCTACCGGGCGGTCGTGTGCCCCACGGGCGGTCGCGCGGCGCTGCTGGCCGCCTGGGCCGGAGCCCGGGCCGGGCGCGTGCCCCTGATCCTGTGGGCCTCGCTGTGGGCCCACCCGCGCACGCCCGCCCACTCCCTCAGCTACCTGCCGCTGCGGCGCCTGTACCGCTCCGCGCAGGCGGTGGTCACCTACGGGCCCCACGTGAGCGCCTACGTACGCCGGCACGGCGCCGTGAACGTGTTCGAGGCGCCCCAGGCGGTCGACAACGAGTTCTGGTCGGCCCCCGAGGTGGCGGAGCCGCAACTGGCAGGGCTGGGCCGCGGGGGATCCGCTCCGCTTCGTGTTCGTCGGTCGCGCGGCGCGCGAGAAGGGCCTCGACGTGCTGCTGGACGCCTGGGCCCGGTCCGGACCGCCGGCGGGCGCCGCGCTGGAGCTGGTGGGGCCGAAGCCCACCGATACGGGATCCGCCGCGGCGGGCGGACCGGGGCGGCGAGCACGGAGCCGGGGCCGTCGATCCACGCCCTGGGCGCCCTCACACCCGCAGCAGCTGCGGCGAGGTGTACGCCCACGCCGAGGTGCTGGTCGTGCCCTCGATTCCCACACCGAGCTTCCGCGAGCCGTGGGGGCTGGTGGTCAACGAGGCGATGAACCGGGGCCTGGCGGTGATCGCCAGCGACGCGGTCGGGGCCGCGGCCGGCGGGCTCGTGCGCGACGGCGACACGGGCATCGTCGTGGGAGCCGGCGATCCAGGGGCGCTGGCCGGCGCGATCGGGCGCCTGGCCGGCTCGGCCGAGCTGCGCTCACAGCTGGGCGCAGCCGGCAGACGGGCCGTCGCCGCCTACACCTACGACGCCTGGGCGGCGGGTTTCACCGGCGCGCTGGCGAGCATCGGGGTGGCGGCGTCCTGAGCGCTCGCAGCGTGCGGGATTCGGCCCGCACCGCAACACCGGGCCGCTGGTAGCGTTGGACAGGTCGGATGAGCGTCGGCGAACAGATAGTCCTGCGCTGCACTCACGGCCAGTCGCTAAGCGGCTTCTCGCAGAGCGCCTACCGCCAGGCGCTGAAGGAACTGAGCGCGGACTCCTTGGAGTACTCGCCCTGCGGGCAGCAGATCCGCCAGGCGCAGCTGGCCGCCCTGGCAGCCCACCGCAGCGGCGGGACCAGCGCCCCGACGACGGCGATCGCCGTCACCCCGGGCGAAGCCACCGCGCTCGCGCACGCCCAGCAGCACGGCTCGGGCCCGGTCGCCGTCGGCGGCCAGGTGATCACCCCCGGGGTCGTGCACTCCAACCTTTCAAGTGCCGTGAGCACGCTGCCGGATCCGGTGCTGGCGGTGCTCGCGCTGATGCTCGCGGTCCTGGTCGCGCTCGTCGTCAGCTTCGCCCGCAGGCGTCTCGGTGCCAGGCGCGACGGCTGAGACGCTGACGCCGGTCCCCGCGCCGCAGGCGCAGGCGGCGCAGCCCGGACCACGACGCCCGCTTCAGTCCGGGCGCTCCGGGTGGCGGCTGCCCGAGGCGACCGTGTGGGGGGCGCTGCTGGTCTGCGGCGTGCTGTGTCTGATCACCTTCTACGCCAAAGGCGGTCTGACGCTGGAAACGATGACCGCCACCGAGATGGGGCTGACGATCGGCGGGGGCGTGCTGTTCGCCGCTTCGGTGCTGACGCTCCCCGCCACGCGGCGGCGGTACGGCTCCTGGACGCTCGGCACGATGCTCGCGCTGACGGCGCTGACGGCGCTGTCGATCGCCTGGTCGGTGGCGCCGGACGCGAGCTGGCGCGACGCCTCGCGGATGCTCGCCTACAGCGCCGTGCTGGCCGGCTCGATCGCGGCCGTGCGCATGTTCGCGGTGCGCTGGGCGGCGGTGCTCGGCGGCATCACGCTGGCCGCCACGGTGGTGTGCGCCTATGGCCTGGCCACGAAGGTGTTCCCCTCGGGGCATACCCGCCAACGCTCCCGCGCGCCTGCAGGAACCGTTCGGCTACTGGAACGCGCTCGGCCTGACCGCGGCGATGGGCGTGATCGGCTGCATGTGGCTGGGCGCCCGCCGGCGCGGACACGCGCTGCTGAGCGCGATGGCCTATCCCGCCTGCGGCGTGCTGCTGCTGGCGCTGCTGCTCGCCTACTCGCGCGGGGCGCTGGCCGCGCTCGCCGTCGGGGCCGTGCTGTGGCTGGCGATCGTGCCGCTGCGCCTGCGCGGCGCCGCCGTGCTGCTGGCGGGGATGCTCGGCGCGGGGGCGGTGGCGGGCTGGGACTTCTCACAGCACGCCCTCAGCGACGAAAACATCCCCCTCGCACAGCGCGCGGCCGCCGGCCACGAGCTCGGCGCGCTGGCGCTGGTGATGGTGCTCGCGCTGGCGCGCCGTGGGGATGGCGCTGACCTTCTTCACCTCCCGCCAGGCTCCCACTCCCCGCACCCGCCGCCGCGCCGGGATCGCGCTGTGGGTGCTCGTGGGGCTGGCCGTGCTGGCGCTGATCGCCGGCCTGGCCCACAGCCACCGCGGCCTCACCGGAAGCGTCTCCCACGCGGTCAGCGCGCTCACCAACCCGAACGCCAAACCGCCCCCCAACACGCCGGGCCGGCTGACCGCGGTGGCGAGCGTGCGGGCGCGCTACTGGAAGGAGGCGCTGCAGATCTTCGACGCCCACCCAGCGCTCGGCGCGGGCGCGGAAGGGTACGCCACCGCACGCCTGCGCTACCGCAAGGAGACGCTCGTGGTGACACACGCGCACGGCTTCGTGGTGCAGACGCTCGCCGACCTCGGGATCGTCGGGCTGCTGGTCGCGCTCACCCTGCTGGGCAGCTGGATCTTCGAGGCGAGGCGACCGACGCGGCCGCTGAACCGGCCGCGGCGCCCGTATACGCCCGAGCGCGTGGGGCTGCTGAGCATGCTCTGCATCGTGGTCGTGTTCGGCGTCCACTCGCTGATCGACTGGAGCTGGTACGTCCCCGGCGACGCGTGCGTGGCGCTGCTGTGCGCCGGCTGGCTCGCCGGGCGCGGGCCGCTCGTGCCGGCGACGGCTCCGGCCGCCGAGACCGCGGCGCCGCGCTGGCGGATTCGGGGCCGGGAGGTCGACCCTCGCCTGCTCCTCGCCGGTGTCGTCGTGGTGGCCGCGCTGCTGGTCGCCTGGACCCAGTGGCAGCCGCAGCGTTCCGAAGAAGCGCGTCAGCAGGCGCTCACGCTGGCCGAAGCAGGCCACCGGCGGGACTCGGTGGAAGCGGCCCACACGGCCGTCTCGAGGGACCCGGTGTCCGCCGAAGCGCGCTTCGCCCTGGCAGCTGTGCAGGAGGCGGCCGGCCTCTCCGCGCGTGCCCGCGACACCCTGCAGCGGGCGGTGCGCATGCAGCCGTCGAACCCGCAGACGTGGATCGAACTGGCGCGCTTCGACCTGCGCGACCGCCCGCGCGCCGCGCTGAAGGAGTTCCAGGCCGCGGTGTACCTGAACCCGGAGTCGATTTCTCCGGAAGAGGTCAGCGGTCCGGCGGCACAACCGGAATCGATCGAAATCTACGACCGCCTGGTCGAACTCCTGCGCAGGACCGCCCAGCCGGGCAGCGCCGGGAAGTAGCGCGCCGCTCCCTCTCAGAAGCGCGCCCGCACCGCCTCGACCAGCAGCACGCGCCCCAGCAGCGGCGGGCCGAGGCCGCCCACCTGAACCCGCTCGAAGCGGAAGTCGTCGAGGAGTGCGCGCAGCGAGCGGCGGGTATAGAAGCGAAGGTGCTCGCCGCGCGGATCGAGATTGCGCTCCCATGCACCCGGTGTCAGCGCGAGCGCCAGGCGCCGGGGCAGCGGATGGGCGGGGGTGCTCAGCAGCAGCGTCCCGCCCGGGCGCAGCACGCGACGGACCTCCGACAGCCAGCCGGCGGTGTCGGCGACGTGCTCGATCACCTCTCCCGCCCAGACCACGTCGAAGTCCGCGTCGGGCAGCTCCAACTCGCCTTCGCAGGCGACCAACTGCACCGCCAGCCCGGGGTGTGCGGCGCGGGCACGGCGCAGCGGCTCCTGTGCGACGTCGACGGCCAGCACGTCCGCGCCCGCGTGCTGCAACTCGGCCGCGAACCGGCCCTCGCCACACCCGAGGTCGAGCACACGCTGTCCGGCCTGCACGCGGTCGAGCAGGAACCGCCTGCGCGCCTGCCAGTCGCTGGGCTCCAGGCCCTCGGGCAGCCCTTCCCAGACGGCCTCGTGGTAGGGGCGTGGAGGCATCGCCCGAAGGCTATGCCCTGCACGTTGCGGCCCAGCTCTTCCCACGGGCGCAAGCGAACGAATAGGGTTGCCCACATGCGCTGGCGGGGTGCTCAGCGAGGTTCCGGGGAGAGGCGCTGAAGGTCGCCTTTGATACGCGACCGCTGTCCGAGCCGGACGGCATTGGTCGCTACTCGCGCTGCCTGCTGGCGGCGCTGCGCGAGCTGCGCGGCGACGCCGATGAGCTGATCGAGACGAACCGTCCGGCGACGATGTGCAGGTCCGGCGATGCTGACGTCATGCACGCCCCCTGGATGGAGGGCGCGATCCTGCGCAGCCCCTGTCCGGCGGTCGTCACTGTGCACGACCTGGCGCTGCTCAAGCGACCCAGCGAGCACCTGCGCACGGGCGTGCGCCAGCGCCTTCGTCACCTCGCGGTGCAGCGCGCGATGCGTGTCGTGGTTCCCACCCAGGCCGTGGCCGACGACGCCGTCGAGGAGCTGGGCGTGGAGCGCCGGCGGGTGGTCGTGATCCCCCACGCCGCCGACCCCGTGATGCGCCCGCGGGGCGAGGACGAGGTGGCGTCGGTTCGCGAGCGCTTGAAGCTTCCCGAGCGCTACCTCGTGTGGGTCGGAGCGCTGCGCCACCCGGACCCCGCCAAACACGTCCGCGAGCTGGCCGCCACGCCGCGGCGGCTGCCGCTCGTGATGGTCGGGCCGACGTGCCCGTGGGCGCACGAGCTGCCGGACGTGACGCTCACCGGGACGGTCTCCGACGAGCACCTGGCTGCGATCTACAGCGGCGCACACGCACTCGTGCTGTCCTCCGAGAGCGAGGGCTTCGGATTGCCCGGCGTGGAGGCACTCGCCTGTGGCACGCCCGTCAGCGCCTGCCGCACGCCGGCGCTCGAAGAGGTGCTGGGCGATCGGGCCACGCTCGTCGAGCAGGGCGACATGCGCTCGCTGATCGCGGCGGCGGAAGCCGCCACCCGCCCCGCACCCGCGCCGCCGCCGTGGAGCTGGCTGGACGCCGCCCGCGCGACGTGGGAGGTCTACTCGACCGCACTCGCCGACGGGGCCGCCCAGCACGACGGCGCGCGCGCCGTGCGCGCCCGCTCCCGCAGGCCGGGCGTCGAGGGCATCAGGTCGCGGCCTCGAGCGACGCCGCGGGCGCCCCGGAGCAACTGAGCGCTACGCGGCCCAGCGGCCCAGCGGCCCAGCGGCCCAGCGGCCCAGCGGTGACCGCTAGTACGCGCCGCGGCGGGTGAGGACCGCGGGCACGGTCTTCAGCAGGATCGTCAGGTCGAGCGCCAGCGACCAGCGCTCCAGGTACATGAAGTCGAGGTTCACGAGGTCGTCGAAGTCGAGCTCCGAGCGGCCAGAGACCTGCCACAGGCCGGTGATCCCGGGCAGCACCAGGTAGCGCTTGCGGTGCCACTCCTCGAGCATGTCGTAGTCACGTTCGGGCAGCGGGCGCGGGCCGACCAGCGACATCTCGCCGCGCAGCACGTTGACCAGCTGGGGGAGCTCGTCGAGCGAGAAGCGGCGCAGCAGGCCGCCCGACCGGCGTGAGCCGAGGATCCTCGCGGATCTTGAACATTGCGCCGTCGGCCTCGTTGAGCTCCTCGAGGTCCTCCTGGCGCTGCTCGGCGTCCATCTGCATGGTGCGGAACTTCAGACAGGCGAACGGCCGCTGGCCGATGCCGCGGCGGCTGGAGCGGTACAGGGCGGGTCCCCGCGAGGTCAGCCGCACCGCGAGCGTGATCGCCAGCAGCAGCGGGCTCAGCAGGATCAGCAGCAGGGTCGAGCCGACGATGTCGAAGGTCCGCTTGAGCGCGAAGTCGATCCCCTCGAACACCGGCGGGCCGAGCTCGAACAGCGGCAGCGACTGCCCGGGGACGAACTCCGCGCGGTGGATCAGGATCTCCATCGTCGAGGGCGCGAGGCGCACCGTCACGCCGCGCTGGTGGCAGCGGTCCACGAGCCCGACGGCGTCGTCCTTGGGGAAGTCGGAGTCGGCGATGATCACCTCGTCCACCCTGGTCTCGTCGAGCACCCGCTCGAGGTCCTCCAGCGAGCCGAGCGGGCGCAGGCCGTTGGCGGCCAGCGGCTGCGGGGAGAGGAAGCCGAGCACCTCGGTGGGAAGGTGCGAGCCGGAGCTCAGCGCGTTGGCGACCTCGGCGATCTGGGGGCCGCGCCCGACGAGCACCGCTCGGCGCTGGTGGCCGGCCGCCCTCAACACCTCGCCGGTGACGCGGTCATACACGGCCCGGCCGGCCGACACGTAGATGATCCCGAACAGCAGCGAGCTCCAGAACAGGTAGTAGCTCGAGAAGTGTTCGCCGTTGACGACGGCGAAGATCAGCGCCACGAAGGCGACCTGGAAGAGTGAGCCGACGATGCGCGGCAGCCCGGGCCGCTGGGCGCGCTCGGCGTACAGGCCCGAGCGCGCGAACAGCAACGCCGTGAGCAGGTAGGCGAAGGGCAGGAACTGCTTCGTGCCTTCGACGGAGTTGGAGGCGTCCACGGTGCCGTGGACGGCTTCCTTGAGCACGAGCGCGGTGAAGATCGCGAGCGCCACCGCCGCGAAGTCCAGGGCCAGCAGCGAGATCACCCGCGCGCCGCGTCCGAGGGTGGCGGCGCGGGCCAGGAACGAGAGCGCCGGGGGACGCTTGCGGCGGATGTCGCGCTCGCTCACCTCCGCGGGCAGCGTCGCAGCCGCGGCCGCCGCGGGCACCGGCTCGCGGGCTTGGACCCGCCCGTGCCAGCCCTCCTCCGGAACCTGCTCCGGCTCGCGGCGGAAGCGCGTGGGGCTCCTCAGCGGAGGGGCGGAGGGCTTGCGAGCGCCTCTGGCCGGTGGAGCCGGCGTTCCTGTTCTACCTGAACGCATGTCGCCTGCCACAACACCTCACCCTCTCACATGGAGCGGTCCCGCCGTCGGCGCATCGGCGCCACTAGACGGCTGTTCGGGCGGTCTCTAGTGAGAGCCGCCACCCAGCAGAATCTCGACTCCCGAGTCCTCGATCGTGCGCCGCAGACCCTCGCGCAGGTTCACCTCGGGTGACCATCCAAGCAGCTCCTTCGCGAGCGTGATGTCGGGACGGCGCTGGCGCGGGTCGTCCACGGGCAGCGCCTCGTACACGATCTCCGAGCTCGATCCGGTCAGCTCCTTGACGGTCTCGGCGAGTTCGAGCAGCGTGAACTCGTCCGGGTTCCCGATGTTCACAGGATCGTGATACCCGGACTCGGCCAGCGCTATCAGACCGCGGATCAGATCGCTGACGTAACAGAAGGAGCGCGTCTGGCTGCCGTCGCCGAAAACGGTGAGCGGACGATTCGACAGCGCCTGGCGGAGGAACGTGGGGATCGCGCGCCCGTCGTGGGCTCTCATCTTCGGACCAAACGTGTTGAAGATCCTCACGATCGCCGTGTCCACGCCCTGCTGGCGGTGGTAGGCCATCGTCAGGGCCTCGGCGTAGCGCTTGGCCTCGTCGTAGACGCCGCGGGGGCCGATCGGGTTGACGTGACCCCAGTAGCTCTCGGGCTGGGGGTGCTCGAGCGGGTCGCCGTAGACCTCGCTCGTGGACGCGATCAGGAAGCGGGCGCGCTTGGCCTTCGCCAGCCCGAGCGTGTTGTGGGTGCCGTAGGAGCCGACCTTCAGCGTGTGCAGGGGCAGACGCAGGTAGTCGATCGGGGAGGCGGGCGAGGCCAGGTGGTAGACGAAGTCGACCGGCTCCTCGACGAAGTAGGGCTCGATGATGTCGTAGCCCAGGCATACGGAAGCGCTCGGGATCCCGGATGTGCTCGATGTTGGCCAGCGAGCCGGTCTCGAAGTTGTCCACGCAGATGACGCGGTTGCCCCGCGCCAGCAGCTCGTCGCAGAGGTGGGACCCGAGAAAGCCGGCGCCGCCGGTGACAAGGCAGGTAGCCATACCCGTGGGAGACCTTACCCGAGCGCCCATACCCCAATCCGTTGCAAAGCCGCTCTCGCGCCGGCCGTGCGGCGGGCGCCATCAGGTGCGGTCGCGGCGGCTGTGTGGCGGCGGGCCTGGCGCGCGCGGGCCAATCGCGCTGGCGGACTTCCATATCATCGATCCCATGGCGACCGCCAGAGCCGATCGCGAGGACCAGGACCACCTCACGGTAGCCCCGATCGTCGGCCCCGACGACCCGCGCCGGTTCACCGACTCGGGGATCGAGATCAACGAGCTGTACGGGCCCGAGGACGTGCCCGAGCAGCTCGAACTGGGCGAGCCCGGCGACTTCCCCTACACGCGCGGGGTACACCGCGAGATGTACCGCAAGCAGACCTGGACGATGCGCCAGTACGCGGGATACGCGTCGGCGCGGGAGTCCAACGAACGCTACCGGTACCTGCTCTCGAAGGGCTCGACCGGACTGTCGATGGCGTTCGACCTGCCGACGCAGTTGGGGCTCGACTCCGACAACCCGAGATGCCTGGGGGAGGTGGGCCGCACAGGGGTCGCGATCGACACCATCGACGACATGCGGACCGCATTCGAGGGGATCCCCCTCGACCAGGTCTCCACCTCGATGACGATCAACGCTCCGGCCTCCTGCCTGCTGCTGCTCTACGAGCTGGTGGGCGAGGAGCAGGGGGTGCCCAGCGAGAAGCTCCGCGGCACCACCCAGAACGACGTGCTCAAGGAGTACATCGCCCGCGGCAACTACATCTACCCGCCCGAGGCCACGATGCGGCTCACCACCGACCTGTTCGAGTACTGCCACGAACGGGTTCCACGCTGGAACACGATCTCGATCTCCGGCTATCACTTCCGCGAGAAGGGGTGCTCCGCCGTGCAGGAGGTCGCCTTCACGCTGTCCTCCGGCATCGCCTACGTGCAGGCGGCGATCGAACGGGGCCTGTCGGTGGACGAGTTCGCTCCCCGGCTGGCGTTCTTCTTCAACGGCCACAACAACGTCTTCCAGGAGGTCGCGAAGTTCCGTGCGGCCAGGAGGATGTGGGCGCAGATCATGCGCGAGCGCTTCGGCGCCACCAACCCGAAGGCGATGATGCTCCGCTTCCACACCCAGACCGGCGGCGTCACGCTCACCGCCCAGCAGCCGGAGAACAACATCGTGAGGGTCGCCCTGCAGGGCTTCGCGGCGGTCTGCGGGGGCACGCAGTCGCTGCACACCAACGGCTTCGACGAGGCGCTCGCGCTGCCGAGCGAGCGAGCGGCCAAAATCGCGCTGCGCACACAGCAGATCCTGGCCGCCGAGTCCGGCGTCGCGGACACCGTGGACCCGTTCGCGGGCTCCTACCTGGTGGAGTCGCTCACGGACGAGATCGAACGGCGAGCCCAGGAGCTGATCGCGAAGGTGGACGAGCTCGGTGGGTCGGTCAACGCGATCGAGTTCATCACCCACGAGATCGACGAGTCCGCCTGGGGCTACCAGGAGCGCTACCGCATCGGACAGGACATCGTGGTGGGCGTCAACGCCTACGAGGAGGACGACATCGAGGTCCCGGACCTGCTGCGCGTGGACCCCGAGTCCGAGCGCGAACAGGTCGAGCGCCTGACGCGCTTCAAGGCCGAGCGCGACCAGGAGCTGGTGGAGCGCCGCCTGCAGGAGCTGCGCGACACCGCCCGCGGGAGCGAGAACCTGCTCCCGGGGATCCGCCAGGCGCTGAAGGACCGCTGTTCACTGGGCGAGGTGTGCGGGGCCATGCAGGACGTCTTCGGCCAGTACACCCCCCGTTTCTAGGCGCCCGTGCTCGTAACCCCCGCCGCATCCGCCTACGAATTCGTGATGGCCCTCCACATCATGGCCGTGGTGGTGGCCTTCGGCGTCGCCTTCGCGTTGCCGATCATCTTCAACGTGGGGGCGAAGACCCAGCCGCGGGCGCTGCCGCTGCTGCACCGGATCGAGTACTCGATCGAGCGCTGGCTCGTGAACCCCGCGCTCGTGGTCGTGCTCGGGGCCGGCATCTACCTCGCCAGCGACGGCCACCTGTGGAGCGAATTCTTCGTGCAGTGGGGCTTCGCGGCGGTGATAGTGATCGGGGCGCTGGTCGGCTCGGTGATGATCCCCACCTCGAAAAAGGCCGAGCAGGCGGCCGAACGCGACATCGCCGCCGCCGGCGACGGGGAGCTCGTGTTCAGCGAGGAGTACCAGGGGCTCGTCCGGCGTCTGACGCTGGTCGGCAGCACCCTCAGCGGGATCGTGCTGCTGACGATCCTTTTCATGGTCGTCAAGCCCTGAGGGCGACGCCGCCCGGAGGCCCGCAAGCGGGCCGCGGGTCGGTACCCTCCTGTGCAGGATGAGCGAGGGCTATCGAGTCGCTGTCGTAGGGGCCACCGGGCAGGTGGGAACGCTGATGCTGCGCCTGCTGCGGGAGCGTGAGTTCCCGGCCCGGGAGATCGTCCCGTTCGCATCCGAGCGGTCGGTCGGGCGCGAGCTGGAGGACGGGCTCGTCGTGCAGGGCCTCAGCGAGGAGGCGGCACGCGGGTTCGACCTCGCCCTCTTCTCGGCCGGCGGCGCCACCTCCGGGCAGTGGGCCCCGGTGTTCGCCCGTGAGGGAGCGATCGTGGTCGACAACTCCTCACGCTGGCGCATGAACGACGACGTCCCGCTGGTGGTCAGCGAGGTCAACCCCCACGCGCTCGACTCTCACCACGGGATCATCGCCAACCCCAACTGCTCGACCATGCAGATGGTCGTAGCGCTCGCTCCCCTGCACCGCGAGGCGGGCATCGAGCGTCTCGTGGTCTCCACCTATCAGGCCGTATCCGGCACCGGCAAGGCGGCGGTGGACGAGCTCCTGGACCAGTCCCACGCGCTGCTGCACGACCAGGCCGTCGAGCCGCCCGGCCTCTACGCCCACCAGATCGCCTTCAACGCCCTCCCCCACGCCGGCAACTTCGCCGACGGCGACGACCACACCGACGAGGAGCGCAAGCTGATCAACGAGACCCGCAAGATCCTCGAGGACGACTCCATCAGGGTGAGCGCCACCTGCGTGCGGGTGCCGGTCGTCAACGGCCACTCCGAGGCCGTGAACATGGAGACACGCGAGGAGCTCTCCCCCGAGCGGGCCCGCGAGCTGCTCGAAGCGGCACCTGGTGTGACCGTGCTCGACGACCCCTCTGCGGCCCTCTACCCGCTGGCCATCGACGCCGACGGCAAGGACGACGTGTTCGTGGGACGGCTCCGCCGCGACCCCGGGAACGAGCGGGCGCTGGACATGTGGATCGTGTCGGACAACCTGCGCAAGGGCGCCGCCACGAACGCGGTCCAGCTCGCCGAGCTGCTGCACGAGCGCGGCCTGCTCGGCACCGACCGCGCCACCCGCGCGGTCATCCTTCGCCTAGCCTAGCAGCCCCCGCGCAAGCCTTCGATCGCGGGCGGGCCGGGGCGCGGCTCAGGTGTCGTCCGGCGGCGGCGGCGGCAGGCTCTGCGAGCTCTGCGGGACGGCTGCTTTTGTGAATTTGAAGGGCGCCGTCGGCGACTGGCTGTAGTCGAAGGCTTCTTCGAAGTCGTACGCGCCGCCGTCCTGTTCGTTGACCGGTTCGACACCCAGGACGCTCTCCGCGTAGGCGAGGATCGACGAGTTGGTGGCCACGTTGTGGTCGGTGTAACCCGCCCTCGCGTAGGGGCTGACGATCACGATCGGCAGCCGGATGCCGAGCCCGGCCGGCGGCGCCACGTGGTCGTAGAAGCACCCGCAGTCGTCGTAGTAGATGAAGATCGTCGTGGACGCGCCGTCGGGCCCGTTCTGGATCGCGCTCACCTCTTCGCCGATCCAGTTGTCGCCGATGATCATCGAGGTGCCGTTGTGCTGGCTCGTGGCGCCGGTCACGGTTCCGTTTTTGCCGGCGCTCGGCGTGAGGATCGAGAGGTTCGGCAGCGTGCCTGCTTTGGCGGCGGTGAGCAGCTGGGAGGCCACGTGCATGTCGTTTTTCTGGGGCCCGTACAGACACTCGGCGAAGGTCGGGCAGATCGCCCATTTGTAGGGCCCCTTCTGGGCTTTGACGGTCGGGTTCACGGCCCCGTAGATCCCCCACGTCCTGCCGGCTTCTTCCATGCGGTCGGCGATCGTGGGCACGTACGGAACGGGCGAGGGCCGGTACGCGCCTTCGCCGTTCTGGTTGGGGATGCAGGAGGGCTCGCTCAGCAGTTCATGCGTGACCGGGTCGGTCCATTTGGCGTCGAGGTTCGAGTCGCACCCCCACCCGGGTCCTTCCGCCGGCGCGCCTTTGGCGTGCGTCGGGTTGTTGCCCACGAACCCGTCGAGCGTCTGGGCGAAGAAGTCGAGGTGGCCCCCCCAGGAGGGGACGATGTCGCGCGAGAAGTAGTCGTCGGAGATCGCTCCGGCGTGCGCCATCGCCGCCAGGGACGGGATCTGGGACGGTTCGAAGGCCGTGTAGCACGCGCGCTGCCGAACAGCCACCGACCTTTTCCCAGCCGTCCATTTTGCCTTTGTCGATGGCCGTCAGCTGGGATTCCTGGCTGTGCGAGACCGCGGGCACCACGTCGCTCGCCTTTGTCAGCGGGATCGTTTCGCCTTTTTTGTTGGTCCCCGTCGACGCCGCGTTGCATTCCCGTTTTTCCTGGATGCAGAGCTGTCCCAGGACGTTGTCGAAGCTGTGGTTCTCCTGCAGGATCACGACCACGTGTTCGATCGGCGTGGGGAAGGAGCTGGGTGCGAGCGCGCCCCCGAGGGAGCCGCTGTCCGCCTGACTGGAGGCGCACAGGCCGGCAAGGACCGCGACAGCAAGGAACCCGATGGCGTGACCTCGGCGACGGGCGGGGTCCCGCCTCACCCTCGCTGCGACGTCCCTCGATCCCCTCCGAACCATCTTCGTCCCTCCCTCCGTGCGCGCGGTCTGCCGGCCTGTACCTACCTAAACGCGCCAGGCCGCCGAAGGTTGGTCCGCTCGCGCGGCGATCCACCCGGCGGCAAGCGAAGACGCGACGGCAGGAGTCGCGTGGGTTCGCTCGAACAACGGCCACGATGGGCACCACCGAGGTTCAACGGACGCTCGTGAAGTCACCGCCCGAGCTGTGGGCGGAGCTGAGCGACCAGGACTCCCTCGCCCGTCACCTGTCCGAGTTCGGCGAGATCCGCATCACCTCCACCCTCGCCGAGAGCGCCGTCCACTGGGAGAGCGACGCCGCAACCGGCAGCGCCCTCATCAGACAGGCCGGCTGGGGCACGAAGGTGACCCTGCGGGCAACCGTCGCGGCCCCCGAGCCGGAGCCCGAGCGCGAGCCAGCCCAGCTGCTCGCCGCGGCCCACAACGGTCCCCCGGCGGCCGAGGAGCCTCCCCCACCCGCGTCGCCCGCCGCCGCGCCGACCACCGCATCAGCACCCCCCGCGACCGCCGGGCCCGCCCCGGCATCAGCACCCGCCGCGACCGCCGGTCCCGCCGCGGCATCCGCACCTGCCTCACCCCCTGCCGGCCCAGGTCCTCTCACCGCGGCCGCGCCTGCGCGACCCGGTCGAGCAGCCCCCGGTGCCCGAGCGCGCCGCTCCGATCCGCTCGCCCGAGCCCGTCGAAGCACCGGCCCCGCCCGAGCTCGAGCCCTCAGGTGCGGCCACCCGGACACCGCGAGCCGACCTCGCGCAGGAGGCCGTGGCGAGCGCTCCGGAGACGACCGCCGGCGACGCGCGCGACGACGAGGCGGAGCCGACCAGGCGCGGGTTCTTCGCACGACTGTTCGGACGCCGAGCACGCAGCCAGGACGAGCGCGAGCAGTTGCCGCCCGAGCGTGACCCGACGGCCGAGGCGGACCGGCCGCGCGATGAGGCGGACGAGCAACCCGCGCAGGCGGACCGACCACGCGCAACGGAGGACACGAGCTCCGAGCCGATCCAGCCCACCGCCCTGGAGGCGCTGCAGGCGCGGTTCGCGGTTCGACCGCCGCCGCCGGAGCCCCCGCCGGTGCCGGAGAAGCCCGTCGTGACCAATGCCCCCGCGACGCCCCGGGACATCGCGTCGGCCGAGCCCGAGCGACCCTCCGGGGCCGACCCGGCGCCAGAGCCGACGGCATCGATCGACGCGCAGCCGCAGCAACCCACCTCCCTGGACGCCCCGCCCGAGCCGGCCGCTGTGGTCGATCCGGACCCCGAGCAGGCCGCCGGCGACACCCTCTCCAGCGAGCTGCGCCGGGCAGAGGAGATCGCGGCCGAGGACGTGCGCGCGGCTCCCACCGAGGAGCAGGTCGAGGAGATCCTGACCGGCGTTCTGGACCGCCTCGGGGCGGCCCACCACAGGCCCTTCTCACGGGCGTAACACCAGCCCTTCAGAGGGGCGTACCATCGGCCCCGTGATCGAGCCGCTGGAGGGAATGGCGCCGGGGACGATCGGCTTCCGCGCGACCGGGCGTGTGCGGGACGGGTTTACCCGATGGTGCTGCCGGCAAGACCGCAGGCAGTTGTTCGCCCGGAGGGTGGCACCGTCGTTGAGCTGGATCACCCGATGTGTACGCATGGCCTGTGTGACCCGGCGAGGTCAAGGCGTATGGGCTCGACGGGCTCGAGGACGCCAAGGCCTGGGTGGCCGCCTAACTCCGGCCGCGGCCGGATCGGGCTCCCTGGCGGGGATTTTCGCCCTTGCGCGGATAACATCCGCTCCCCCATGGCAGCCAGCTCACACGACCGCCAGGCCGACGCCGCCCTGCTCGCGACGTCCCGCAGCGGGCACCGCAAACCCCCCCGCCAGAAGGCTCCCGAATCCTACGAGGAGAAGCTCGCGCAGCTCCAGGAGCTGAGCGAGGCGGCGCTGCACTCCGCCCCCGAGGCCGAGGAGAAGCAGCACGCCCGCGGCAAGTACACCGCCCGGGAGCGGGTCGAGAAGCTGCTGGACCCGGGCTCCTTCCAGGAGCTGGACACGTTCGTGCGCCACCGCACCTACGACTTCGACATGCAGAAGAACCGGCCCTGGGGCGACGCCGTGGTGACCGGACACGGGCTCATCGAAGGCCGCCCCGTGTGCGTGTTCAGCCAGGACTTCACGGTCTTCGGGGGCTCCCTCGGCGAGGTGATGGGCGAGAAGATGTGCAAGATCATGGATCTGGCGGCCAAGATCGGCTGCCCCGTGATCGGCATCAACGACTCCGGCGGGGCCCGCATCCAGGAGGGCGTGGTCTCGCTCGGCGCCTACGGGGACGTGTTCGTCCGCAACGTCAAGTGCTCGGGCGTGATCCCCCAGATCAGCCTGATCATGGGGCCGTGCGCCGGCGGGGCCGTCTACTCCCCGGCCATCACGGACTTCATCTTCATGGTCAAGGAGACCTCCCACATGTTCATCACGGGCCCCGACGTGATCAAGACCGTGACCGGCGAGGAGGTCGGCTTCGAGGAGCTCGGCGGGGCGATGTCGCACAACTCCAAGTCGGGGGTCGCGCATTTCGCCTCCGAGGACGAGGACGCGTGCCTGGAGGACTGCCGCTACCTGATCAGCTTCCTGCCGCAGAACAACCTCCAGACGGCCCCCCGGGTGGTCCCCACGGACGACCCCATGCGGATGGACCTCGAGCTCGACACGGTCGTCCCCGACAACCCCAACAAGCCCTACGACATGCGCAACGTGGTGCGCCTGATCGTGGACGACGGCGAATTCTTCGAGGTCCACGAGCACTACGCCCGCAACATCATCTGCGGCTTCGCCCGCCTCGACGGGTTCGCCGTCGGGGTGGTCGGCAACCAGCCCGCCCAGCTGGCCGGCGTGCTCGACATCGACGCCTCCGCCAAGGGCGCCCGCTTCGTGCGCACCTGCGACGCCTTCAACATCCCGCTCCTCACCTTCACCGACGTCCCCGGATTCCTTCCCGGCACCGCCCAGGAGTGGGGCGGCATCATCCGCCACGGCGCCAAGCTCCTGTACGCGTTCACCGAGGCCACGGTGCCGAAGCTGACCGTGATCACCCGCAAGGCCTACGGCGGGGCCTACGACGTCATGGCCTCCAAGCACCTGCTGGCGGACTTCAACTTCGCCTGGCCCACCGCGGAGGTCGCGGTGATGGGGCCCGAGGGGGCGGTGAACATCATCTACCGGCGCGACATCGCCGCCAGCCCCACCCCCGACGAGCGGCGCAAGAAGCTGATGGAGGACTACAAGGCCCGCTTCGCCAACCCCTACACGGCCGCCGAGCGGGGCTACATCGACGACGTGATCGTGCCCCACGAGACCCGCCCGAGGCTGATCACGGCCCTGCACACGCTGCAGACCAAGCGCGAACCGGGTCCCAGCCGCAAGCACGGGAACATCCCCCTGTGAGCGACGCGCCCGGAGGTCCCGGCTCCGGCCGCCTGACCCTCCTGGACCCCTCGGCCGGGCCCGAGGAGGCGGCGGCGATCGTGGCAGCACTGGAGCGGTTCATCCGCGACACGGCACCCCCGCCGGCGACGCGCTCGCGTGGACCTGGCGGATGGCACCTGGCGGGGCTCATGGAAGGCGTCCAACGCGAGCCTCGCGCGGATATCCTGCTCCCCTGGATAAATACCTAAAAGCCGCTAGGCTTTGGCCCAATAACCTTTCGCTGGCTACGAGAGGTCTTCGTGCATCCCCCGCGCGAGGACCCGGAGGACCCCGAATGGAGCCATCTGCAATCTCTTCCCGACGCGGCACCCTCGAGGACCCCGAGGTCATCGAGAACGTGCCCGGGCACGTGATCCCGATCCTCACGCGGGAGTTCGACGACTTCAAGACCGAGGCAACGAGGTTCCTCGACGGCCAGATCGAGGAAGACGAGTTCATCAAGTTCCGCCTCAAGCAGGGCGTCTACGGGCAGCGCCAGCCGGACGTCCAGATGATCCGCGTGAAGCTGCCCTTCGGCGGCGTCACACCGGAGCAGCTCGAAGCGTTCGCCGACGTGGTCGAGAAGTACGCCCCCCTGAACAAGGGCCACGTGACCACCCGCCAGAACATCCAGATCCACCACATCCCGCTGCCGGAAATCGAGCAGGCGATCCGTGAGCTGGGCGACACCGGGCTCTCCAGCCGCGAGGGCTGCGGCAACACGGTCCGCAACGTGACCGGGGACCCATGGGCGGGAGTTGCCGAGGACGAGCTGTTCGACATGACCGCCTACGCCGGCGCCTACATCCGCTACTTCGTCCGCCACCCCACCACCCAGGCGATGCCCCGCAAGGTCAAGACCGCCTTCGACGGCAGCCCCGCCGACCGCGCCATCTGCGCGATCCACGACATCGCCTTCCGCGCCAAGGTTCGGGAGATCGAGGGTCGCGGCGAGGTCAAGGGAGCCGAAATGCTGGTCGGCGGCGGCACCTCGATCATGCCCCGCGTGGCCCACACGCTGTACGACTTCGTGGAGCTCGACAACGGCGACTACCTGAAGGCCTCGGAGGCCGTCTTCCGGATCTTCGACCGCCAGGAGTGGCTGCGCGCCAACCGCGCCCGCGCCCGCATCAAGGTGTTCGTGGACAAGTACGGCATCGACGAGCTGCGCAACCAGGTCGAGGAGGAGCTGAAGGGCGACTGGGTGGCCGAACGCGAGTTCGAGCCGCAGCTGTTCGTGATCGACGAACGCGAGTCCGCTCCGGCGACCCCGACCACGTCCGGCTCCCCGAACGGCGACCTCGCGGAGTTCGACGAGTTCCGCGCCCGCAACGTCGCTCCGCAGCGTCAGGACGGCTACGTGACGGTCGAGGCCAAGATCACCCGCGGCGACCTCACCCCCGAGCAGTTCCGGGGCCTGGCGGACATCACCCGCACCTACACCGGCGGCTACGCGCGCACGACCGTGCAGCAGAACCTGCTGCTGCGGTGGGTCCCCGAGGGGAGCGTCTATGACGTCTGGCAGGCGTTGTCGGAGCTGGGCCTGGCGGCGACCGGGCCGCGCGAGGTCAGCGACGTCGTCTCCTGCCCGGGGACGGACTCCTGCAAGCTCGGGATCACCAGCTCGATGGGCCTCAACGAGGCCGTCCAGGAGCGGATCGAAGCGATGGACGTGACCGATCCCCTGAGCCGTCAGATCCACATCAAGATGAGCGGCTGCCCGAACGGCTGCTCCCAGCACCACGTCGCCGACATCGGCCTCTACGGAGCCTCGATCAAAGTCGGCGAGCACACGATCCCCGCCTACATCCCTCACATCGGGGGCAAATACGAGGACGCCGACGTGGTCTTCGGCCAGCGCCTGAAGGTGCGCCTGGCCGCCAAGCGGGTACCCGACGCGATCGAGCGCTGGATTCGTCACTATGAGTCGAGCCGTAACGAGGGAGAGAGCTTCCGCGCCTTCGCGGAGAGAGTGGGGACGGGAGAGTTCGAAGGATTGGTGAAGGACCTGTCGATGCCGGTCGAGTTCGGGCTCGAGACGATGAACACGTTCATCGACTGGAAACGCGATGTCCCCTTCGAAGTCATCCGGGGCGAGGGCGAGTGCGCGGTCTAGGAGCCCTAGACCGCAAGTAACTCAAGGAAAACAGCAGATCAGGCGATCCACCACAGGACGATGAACCCCATCCACAGTCAAACCCAGGCCCCGTCCGACATCGCGCTCGGCCTCACCCACACCTTGCGCGAGGCCGCCCGCCACGGCGAGCGCGCGGTGCTGCTGTGCTCCTTCCAGAAGGAGGAGTCGGTCCTGATCGACGAGCTGCTGCGGCTCGGCCAGGGAACCTCCGACGCGGTCCGCATCGTGACGATCGACACCGGTGTCCTGTTCGAGGAGACCATGCAGACGTGGAAGGTGTTCGAGGAACGCTTCGGCCTCAAGATCGAGGTCAAGGACGCCAGCAACCCTGAGAACCCGTGGAGCGGTCCCGAGCACTGCTGCGGTGCGGCCAAGGTGGCCGCCCTGGAGTCGGCGCTCGAGGGCGCCGAGGGCTGGATCACCGGGATCCGCCGCGAGCAGGGCCCCACGCGCGCCGAGACCCAGCTGATCGAACGTGACGAGCGCCGTGGGCTGTGGAAGTACAACCCGCTGGCCCAGTGGACCGAGAAGGACCTCTGGCGGCGGATCCACGAGCGCGAGCTGCCCTACAACCCGCTGCACGACCAGGGCTATGCCTCCATCGGGTGCGCTCCGTGCACCCAGCCGGGCAGTGGTCGCGAGGGCCGCTGGGTGGGGAGCGACAAGACCGAGTGCGGGCTGCACGAATGAACTACGCCGCCCGCCCCCAGCTGACCCACCTGCGCTCGCTCGAGTCCGAGGCGATCCAGGTGATGCGCGAGGTCGCCGCCGAATTCGAGCGCCCGGTGCTGCTGTTCAGCGGCGGCAAGGACTCGATCGTGCTCCTGCGCCTGGCCGAGAAGGCCTTCCGCCCGGGGCCCTTCCCGTTCCCGCTGATGCACGTGGACACCGGCCACAACTTCCCCGAGGTGATCGAGTACCGCGACCGCCGGGTCGCCGAACTGGGAGAGCGCCTGGTCGTGGCCTCCGTCCAGGACTCGATCGACAGCGGCCGCGTGGTCGAGGAGACCGGTCCGCGGGCCTCCCGCAACCGCCTGCAGACGGTGACGCTGCTGGACGCGATCTCCGAGCACGGCTTCGACGCCGCCTTCGGGGGCGCCCGCCGCGACGAGGAGCGGGCGCGGGCCAAGGAGCGGATCCTCTCCTTCCGCGACGAGTTCGGCCAGTGGGACCCCAAGAACCAGCGGCCCGAGCTCTGGAACCTCTACAACGGGCGCATCAACAAGGGCGAGCACGTGCGCGTGTTCCCGCTCTCGAACTGGACCGAGCTCGACGTGTGGGAGTACATCGACCTCGAGGAGCTCGAGGTGCCCAATATCTACTTCGCCCACGAGCGCAAGGTGTTCCTGCGCGACGGCATGCTCTACGCCTGGCGTGAGGGCACGGAGCTGATCGAGGGCGAGGAGATCTTCTCCGAGACCGTCCGCTACCGCACCGTCGGCGACATGAGCTGCACCGGCGGCGTTCGCTCCATCGCCGCCACCCTGCCCGAGGTGGTGCTCGAGATCGCCTCCACGACGATCACCGAGCGCGGCGAGACGAGAGCCGACGACCGTGTCTCGGAGGCCGCCATGGAGGACCGCAAGAAGGCGGGCTACTTCTAGGCCCATCGGGGACGGCCCCCTGCCTCCCCACCAGGGCCTCCCAGCCCGGCCGGGTGCTCCCGGGATGGGTCCATCCTCACCGGGCCGGCAGCGAGCCCGAGCTAAGCTTCCGCGGCCGGTGTTCAGCAAGGTACTCATCGCCAATCGCGGCGAGATCGCGATCCGCATCGTCCGTGCTCTGGAGGAGCTCGGCATCGAGTCCGTGGCCGTGTACTCCGAGCTGGACAAAGATGCCCTCCACGCGGGGCGGGCCGACGAGTCCTACAACCTCGGCCCCGGCCCGGCCGCCGAGAACTACCTCAGCATCGAGAAGATCCTCGACGTGGCCGCCCGCTCGGGCGCGCAGGCGATCCACCCCGGCTATGGCTTCCTGGCCGAGAACGCGACCTTCGCGCAGGCCTGCGAGGACGCGGGCGTGGTGTTCATCGGTCCTCCCGCAAGCGCGATCGAGGCGATGGGCTCCAAGACCCGCGCTCGCGAGCTGATGAAGGCGGCCGGCGTGCCGATCGTCCCCGGCACCACCGAGCCGGTGGCCGACGCCGAGGAGGCGCTCAAGATCGCCTCCGAGCAGATCGGCTTCCCGGTGGCCGTGAAGGCGGCCGGCGGCGGGGGCGGCAAGGGCTTCCGCGTGGCGCTCACCGAGGAGGAGCTCCCGGGCGCCTTCGAGGGCTCCAGCCGCGAAGGCGAGAAGTTCTTCTCCGACGCCACCGTGTACCTCGAGCGCTACCTCCCCGACCCCCGCCACGTCGAGGTCCAGGTGCTCGCCGACACCCACGGCAACGTCATCCACCTGGGCGAGCGCGACTGCTCGATCCAGCGCCGCCACCAGAAGCTGATCGAGGAGTCCCCGGCGCCGGAGTGGGTCGTCAACGAGGAGATGCGGGACCGCATCGGCCGCATCGGAGTCGAGGCCGCCCGCGCGGTCAACTACGTCGGGGCGGGGACCATCGAGGGCCTGTTCGTGGCCGGCTCCTCCAACGGCGCCAAGGGCTCCGGCGAGGCCGAGTACTTCTTCCTGGAGATGAACACCCGCGTGCAGGTCGAGCACTGCGTCACCGAGATGACCACCGGCATCGACATCGTCAAGGAGGGCATCCGCGCCGCCGCCGGTGAGCCGCTGTCCTACACCCAGGAGGACGTCGTGCTGCGCGGCCACGCGATCGAGTGCCGCATCAACGCCGAGGACGCCTCCAAGAACTTCGCCCCCGCCCCGGGCGCCATCGGCCGCTACCGCGAGCCCACCGGCCCCGGCGTGCGGGTGGACTCGGGCGTCGGCGAAGGAGGCGAGGTCTCGCCGATGTACGACCCGATGGTGGCCAAGCTGATCGTCTGGGACGCGGACCGCGAGCAGGCCACCAAGCGCATGCTGAGAGCCCTCGGCGAATACGAGATCGAGAAACTCAAGACGCTGATCCCCTTCCACCAGGCGCTGATGGCGAGCGAGCAGTGGGCCCGGGGGGAGACCTGCAGGGACCTGCTCGAGGACAAGGCCTGGCTGAAGCAGCTCGCCTTCCCGGCGCCCGAGGCGCCGGTGGAGGGCGAGGAGGACGGCGAGCGCGTGGAGCAGAAATACGACGTCGAGGTCTCCGGCCGGCGCTTTCAGGTCCGCGTCGTGGGACCGCCGATGGGGGCGGGCTTCGCAGCCGGGGCCCTGGATGGCTCGGCGGCGCGCTCCAACGGTCCCGCGGCGGGCGCCCGCCCGGCGCCCAAACGCGGCGCACGTGCCTCATCCTCCTCGGGCGGCGGACCCGACATCCTGCCCTCGCCCCTGCAGGGGAACGTGTGGAAGGTGCTCGTCAAGCAGGGCGACGCCGTCAAGGAGGGCCAGCTGCTGGCGATCATCGAGGCGATGAAGATGGAGAACGAGATCACCGCCCACAAGAGCGGCACCGTCGTGGAGCTCCCGATCAGCGAGGGGCAGCCGATCCAGGCCGGCGCCCCGATCGCCACGATCAAGAGCGACGCGGAGTAGAGCGGGCGGCTACTCCTGCTCCAGGCCGATGGCTTGGAGCGCCCGCGGTCGCTACGCGGAGCCTAGAGACGCGACGTTCTGTGCATGCAGCTTGCGCTGAGCCCTCCCGCGGCGCCCTTCGGGCAGCTCCGCCTGCTGCCCCTGCTCGCGCAGCGCCTCGAGGTAGGCCACGTCCTCGTCGAGCACCGAGCGGGCCCGCTCAGGGTCCAGCAGCGGGCCGTGGCCCGGCGATCACGTGCTCGGAACGCTCGATGAGGGCTCGCAGGCGCTCGAGCGTCTGGAGATAGGTCTCGCACCGTCCCTCCCGCCTGCAGCGTGGGGATCTCGATCGCCGACAGGTAGTCGCCCGCGACCAGCACCCCCGCCCACTCGATCAGGAGCGCCATCCCGTCGGGGGTGTGCCCGGCGGTCGGGTGCAGCTCGAGCTCGCGGTCGGCGATGTCCAGGCGGCCCGGGCACGGGCAGACCCTGGAGCGAGCCGAGGGCCAGTGGCCGGGGTCGCTCGAGGTAGAGCTCTTCGTCGAAGTCCCGCAGCTCCCGCTGGGCCTCCCCGGGGCTCTGCGACAGCCGCTCGACGGTGCTCTCGGCGCACCCGAGGGCCAGCCCGGGGAACGCCAGGCGGCCGAGCAGATGGTCCCAGTCGCCGTGGGTGGCGAGCAGCCCGCTCGGCTCCGGGAAGCCGGCCTGGCCGAGCAGGCCCGGCAGCGAGTCGAGCTCTTCCGGGAGCACGGGCGAGTCGATCACGAACGCCTCCGCCTCGCCGGCGGGCTCCTCCAGCACGGCGCGCACGACCACGCAGTTGAGCTCCAGCACGGCGCTGGTGACGAGCAGGACGTCCGGGTGGAGGGCTTGCGCCCGCACCCTTCGATCAGGTGACGCCGAGCAGCTTGGCCGCCTCTTTGAGGTTCGGGACCTCGGCGGTCGGCTTCTTCTGGGAGGAGTCGAGTTTCTCTTTGTGGCGATTGACCCAGATCACGGGGACCCGCGCTTTGATGCACGGCACGACGTCGTGGTAGTGGCTGGCCGCCACGTGGACCCAACCCCGCTTGCCGCCGATGCGCCGGGCGCACTCGGTGAAGTGGGCCGGTTCGGGCTTGTAGGAGCGGACCTGCTGGGCGGTCACGACGAGGTCGAAGTCGGTGGGGATGTGCCGGCGGGTCTGCCCCAGCAGCTTGTCGTCGATATTCGAGAGCAGGCCCAGTTTGTACTTCTTGGCGAGCTTCACGAGCTGGGGATTGGTCTCCCGGAAGGGCTTCCAGCGCTGGACCGATTCCGGCAGGAAGCCCGACCGCGAGGGCTCGAGGTTCCACTCGAGCCGTTTGGCGATCTCCAGGGCGGTCCGTCGCAGCACCTCGGCGTAGAGCTCGTAGGAGCCGGCCTCGATTTCCTGCTCGATCTCATGGAACATCGGGATCAGGACGTTGCGGTCGAGCTCGAAGCCGTCGCGCTCGGCCTCCTTGGCGAAGGCGTCCCACACGCCCGTCTCCCAGTCGATCAGCGTGCCGTACACGTCGAACGTGACAAAGGAGACGTTCTTAGGTATCGGCATAAGCGACGGGCATTATGCCGCGCCCGGGCAGAAATCCCGGATCTCGCCCGAAATTCGTGATCGCAGCGCGGGAATCTGGCTTTGCGTTAGAGTCCCGCGCCGCAAATGGACCTGCTTGAGTACCAAGGCAAGCAGCTGTTCGCGCGCCACGGTCTGAAGGTCTCCTCCGGCAGAGCTGTCGAGAACGTCGAGGACGCGGTGGCCGCGGCAGCCGAGATCGGCTACCCCGTCGTCGTCAAGGCGCAGGTGCTGATCGGCGGGCGCGGCAAGGCCGGCGGGGTCAAGCTCGCCGCCGACGAGGCCGAGCTGCGCGAGCACGCTCAGAACATCCTCGGGATGGACATCCGCGGCCACACCGTCCACACGGTCTGGATCGAGCACGCCTCGGACATCGCCACCGAGTACTACGCCGCGGTCCTGCTCGACCGCTCCGCGAAGAAGCCGCTCGTGATGTTCAGCACCGAAGGGGGCGTGGACATCGAAGAGGTGGCCGAGCGCAACCCCGAGCGCCTGATCCGCCACCACGTCGACCCGCTCGTGGGCCTCGCCCGCGAGGAGGGCGTGTCGATCGCCACCGCAGGCGGCGCCGACGCGGACGTGGCCGAGCAGGTCGGCGATGCGCTCGTGGCCCTGTACGAGGTGTGGGACACCGAGGACGCCACCCTGGCCGAGATCAACCCCCTGATCGTGACCCCCGAGAGGGAGGTGAGGGCGCTCGACTCGAAGGTCTCCCTGGACGGCAACGCGCTCTTCCGCCACCCCGACAACCAGTCACTGTCAGACGCAGAGAACGAAGACCCGATCGAGCGCCGTGCCCGCGAACAGGGCGTTCAGTACGTCAAGCTCGACGGCGACATCGGCATCCTCGGCAACGGCGCCGGCCTGGTGATGTCGACCCTCGACGTGGTCGCCCACGCGGGCGGCGCGCCGGCCAACTTCCTCGACGCCGGCGGCGGCTCCAACGCGGAGAAGATCCGCCAGGCGGTCGAGCTGCTGCTCGCCAACGAGAACGTCAAGGCGGTGCTGTTCAACATCTTCGGCGGCATCACCCGCTGCGACGAGGTGGCCATGGGGCTGATCGAGGCCTTCGAGGAGATCAAACCGGACGTGCCCTTCGTCGTGCGTCTGGACGGCACCAACGACGTCGAGGGCCGCCGGCTGCTCCAGGAGGCGGCCCTGCCCAACGTCCACGCCGCCACCACCATGAACGAGGCTGCGGAGATGGTGGTGGCGCTGGCCGCAGGCCGTCCGGTGGGAGCGGGCGCCTGATGTCGGTCCTCGTCGACGAGGGCACGCGCCTGTGCGTGGCCGGCATCACCGGCCGCGAGGGCAGCTTCCACACGCTCAACAACCGCAATTACGGGACCAACGTGGTCGGCGGCGTGACCCCCGGCAAGGGCGGCCAGGACGTGGAGGGGATCCCGGTGTTCGACAGCTGGGCGGAGGCGATGGAGGAGTCCCAGCCGAACACGGCGATGATCTTCGTCCCGCCGCGCTTCGCGGCCGACTCGATCCTCGAGGCGGCGGCGGCGGGCGTCGAGCTGGTGGTGACGATCACCGAGGGCATCCCCGCCCACGACGAGCTTCGCGTCTACAACACGCTCAAGCGCGACCACCCCGGCACCCGCCTGGTGGGCCCGAACTGCCCCGGCATCCTCTCCCCGGGCAAGGCCAACGTGGGCATCATCCCGGCCTCCTTCTTCAAGCCGGGCAACGTCGGCGTGGTCTCCCGCTCGGGCACCCTCACCTACCAGATCGGCAACGAGATCGCCCAGGCCGGGTTCGGCTGCAGCACGATCGTGGGGATCGGCGGCGACCCCGTCCCGGGCTCGTCGTTCGTGGACGTCCTCGAGCTGTTCGAGGCCGACGAGCAGACCGAGCTGGTCGTCCTCTCCGGAGAGATAGGGGGCTCCGCCGAGGAGGAGGCCGCCGAGTACATCCAGGCGAACATGAGCAAGCCCGTGGTGGCCTACATCGCCGGCTTCACCGCCCCCGCGGGCAAGCAGATGGGCCACGCCGGGGCGATCATCTCGGGAAGCTCGGGAACCGCGGCCGCCAAGGCCGAGGCGCTCGAGCAGCGCGGCGTGCGCGTCGGGCGGACCCCCACCGAAGCGGCCTCGATCGCCGTCGAGGTGCTGGGCGGCGCCCCCGCCGGCGCAGCCTGAGGGCAGCCGCCCGGGCTCCCGCCCGCCGCCGGGAGCGCCACGAGCCGCAACCTGTCGCGCAGAGCCCCGTACGGCCACGGCTAGGCTTGCCCGTAGTGGACCAGGGCATCGCCGACACGCTCGCCGAGCTGCAGCTCAAGATCGGAGAGCTGGAGCGCGCCCTGCGGGCGATCACCGAGCCGGCGAGCGCCGAACCCGTGACGACCGAGCCGGACCTCCACCGGGGCCGCATCATCGACGAAGCGCTGGAGGCCCCGCAGACGGACGGTGCGCGGGCCGGTGCGCTCGCTCATTCAGATGCCACCGCGCCGCCCCCCGCCACCCGAACCCGCCATCGCGCCGGACCAGCCGTCGGCGCCGCAGGAGCTGCTGCGGTTTCGCGAACGCCTTTCGCGGACCGCCTCGGAGCTGACGCATGAGTACGACGAAGTGCTCGGGCGCCTAAGCTACGCCGCTATGCCGAGCGCCCCCGCCTCGACCATCTCCTTCGCCCGCGGAGCGCCGTCGCTGGACATCGTCGACGTCGAGGGCCTGCGCGACGCGGCCGTGCGCGCCTTCGAGAGCGACCCCGCCGGCACGACCGCCTACGGCACCTCGATCGGCTACCCGCGCCTGCGCAGCTGGATCGCCGAGCACCACGGCGTGGAGCCCGAGCGGGTGCTGGTGACGAACGGCTCGATGCAGGCCGACGCCTTCCTGTTCGAGCACCTCGTCCGTTCCGGCGACGAGGTGATCGTGGAGCGCCCCACGTATGACCGCACGCTCCTGTCGCTGCGCGAACGGGGGGCCCGGATTCACGCCGTCGAGCTGCAGCCGGACGGCATCGACGTGGACGCCCTGGAGCAGCTGCTGAGTCCTGCCGGAGGCGCGCGCCCGACGCTGGCCCACATCATCCCCAACTTCCAGAACCCGGCCGGCTACACGCTGTCGGCGGAGAAGCGCACGCGCCTCTTGCGGCTGGCGAGCGACCACGGCTTCCTGGTGTTCGAGGACGACCCGTATGTGGCCCTGCGCTTCGGCGAGGCCTCACCTCCGACGATGCTGTCGCTGAACCCCGAGCACGTCGTGTACGCGTCGTCGTTCTCGAAGACCGTCTGCCCCGGGATCCGCGTCGGCTACCTCGTCGGGCCGCCGGACCTGATCGCCGCGATCGCGAAGATCGCCACCAACACCTACATCTCCCCCAACATGGTGGCCCAGTCGATCGTGTACGAGTTCTGCGCCTCCGGCGCGATCGAGCGTTCGATCGAAACGGTGCGGGCGGCCCTGGCCGAGCGCGTGGCCACGCTCGCAGGCGCCCTGCGCCGAGAGCTCCCCGAGGCCGAGTTCGTGGAGCCCGAAGGGGGCTACTTCATGTGGGTCACGCTGCCGCCGGGCACCAACGTCTCGGCGCTGTTCGACGCCGCCGCCGAGCGCGGCGTGGCGTTCGTCAAGGGCACCGACTTCATGATCGAGGGCGGCGAGAACGCACTGCGGCTGGCCTACTCCGGGGTCACCCCCGAGCAGATCGAGACCGGCGTCACCCGCCTCGCCGAGGCCTACCGCTCGCTGTAAAGCCCCGGCCGGCGCTCGCGGGACGCCGGCGCAGGCCCCGATTTCCCTGTAGCCATCCCGTAATTGGCCGGGTGACCAAGTTGACATTCGGGGTCTGGGCGGACTAGGCTTAGGTCTGCGTCATACACGTGGCTTTCCGGCGGGAAGGGGCGCCGGCGGGGGAGCAGCGGATTGATCGCCTGATAAGTCCGTGGTTTAAAGCCAAATTGGGAGGGAATGATGCTTGATCGCAAGCGAGGTCGGCGGAGCCGACCTAACGGCGACCATGCCCCGCGCCCGGGAGCCCGGATGCTCTTGGCCAGCGTGGTGGGAGCACTCGCAGTAGCACTGGGACTTCTGGGGGCCATCGGGGCATTCGCCAGCGGCGGAGCGCCCGGCGTCGAAACGGAAAGGGCCGAACAGGTCACCCGCACCACCGCGGTGCTGACCGCCACGGTCGAACCGAACGGCGCCACCACCGAATGCAAATTCGAATACGGGACCTCGGAAGGGAGCCTCAACAAAACCGCTCCCTGCGCCTTCCCTCCCGGCGAAAGGCCGATCCGGGTGCCGGAGTACGCCCAGCTGGGAGGCCTCAGCGAAACGACGACCTACTTCTTCCGCATCACGGCCAAAAACGAAAACGGCTCGAAAACCGGCGCGATCAAGGAACTCCACACGCTTCCGAACCTGCCCCGGGCCAACACCGAACCGGCGACGGAAGTCAAGCACACCTCGGCGACCCTCACCGGCTATGTGACGCCGAACGAGTCGGAAGTCACCGAATGCTTCTTCAGCTACGGAACCGAAGCGATCAACGAGAACAAAACCGCTCCGTGTGAACCGAGCAAAATCGCAGCCGGCGGGGAACCGTCGGAAGCGAAGTTCGTGTCCGCCAAAATCAGCGGCCTGAGCGAAAAAACCAAGTACTTCTACCGCGTGCACGCGAAAAACGCGATCGGTGAAGACAAAGGCGGCAACAACAACTTCACAACGCAGCCGTCCGGGCCGAACCCGGGCCAGCTGTTCGCCTCCAAAGTCGAACGCACGACCGCGGTCTTGCACGGCATTGTGATTCCGGACGGTGCAAAAGTCGAAACATGCACATTTGAATACGGGCCGCCGGTCGAAAGCAATGAAACGCCGCTCGAAAAAACGATCCCGTGTGAATCGCTGCCGCCGGGCGAAGGCGAAGCGAAGGAACCGGTCAGCGTGGAACTGACGGGGCTCAGCGAAGCCACGCACTACGAGTTCCGGCTGAAGGCCACCAACAGCCTCGGCGAAGGCCACAGCGGCAACAACGGCTTCACGACTCGGCCGACTGCTCCGAACGTGGAGATGCACCACGCGAAGAACGTGACCAACGAAGCGGCGGAACTGTCTGCGTCGGTGAACCCCGAAGGCGGAGAAGTCACGCAGTGCTTCTTCGAATACGGGACCACTCGGGCACTGGGTAAAGTCGCATCATGCAGTGCCCTGCCCGGCGAAGGTGAAAAATACGTCCAGGTCGGTGCCAAAATCACCGGACTCGAAAAAGGCACCGAATACCTCGTCCGCATCGTGGCGGTAAACGCCGGCGGCGTAGGGCGCGGTGGTGAAGGCGAAAAACACAACTTCATCACCTCGAACGGCACCGCCGCCCCGGTCGTAGAAAAGGTCAAACCGAAGAAGGGCCCTGCGAAAGGCGGGAACACCGTCACGATCAAGGGCAAAAACTTCGAACACGTCGTCGCGGTGTTCTTCGGGCCCAATGAAGCCACGGTGACGAAATCCGAAGTCCTGAAGCTCGAAGTGACCGCGCCCCCGGGCGTCGGCAAAGTGGGAGTCACGGTGCTGACCGAAGCGGGAACCAGCGAACCGGGCAGTGGTAGCGAATACCTCTACGGCAAGCCGGAACTCACCTCGATCTCTCCGAACGAAGGACCGCTCGCGGGCGGGACCGTGACGACGATCAAAGGGTTCGGCTTCGAACTGGGTGCACACGGCACCACGTTCGAATTCGGCAAAGGCAACCCGTCCTCGGAAGTGGAATGCACCTCCACGACGGAATGCACGGTGGTCACGCCCAAAGGACCCAAAGCCAACAAGTCGGTCAACGTCCAGGCGAAGGTCAATGGGCTGAAGAGCACGAAGGTCGCTTTCAAATACAACGAATAGCGACCGAAGCTAGATAGACGTACACCGGCCGCCGGGGCATCGCGCTCCGGCGGCCGGTGTCTTTAAGCCCCGTTGCCGCGAGCCCTCCGGGCGCCGGCGGCGGTCTGCGCCCGCGGTGCTCGCCCGCGTCTAGCGCCCGTAGCGCTGCCCGAGCACCAGCTGCTCGGGCAGGGCGGTGCGCGGCGGCGGCGAGGGGTCGGCGATCACCGAGACCGTCTCGGCGACGCTGGGCGTGATGCTCAGGAGCTGCCCGTCGGCGGCGCGGATCCCGACCCGCTCCTCGTCGCGCTCCTCGAGCACGCCGTCCAACCCGGGCTCGAGGCCCGAGGCCTTCAGGTAGTGGAGCAGGTCCTCGGCCTCGTTCTCGAAGCGCATCACCCGCACCGTGGCCCCCACCTCCACGTCGGCCAGGGGGACGCCCGCCAGGCGGCTGCCGGCCACGATCGGGTGCCCGTGGGGGCACGTCTTGGCGTCGCCGATAGCGGCCATCATGCGCTCCTCCAGCACGGGCGACATCGCGTGCTCCAGGCGCTCGGCCTCCTCGTGGACCTCGTCCCAGGGGACCCCGAGGACGTCGGTCAGGAAGCGCTCGATCATGCGGTGGCGGCGCACGATGTCCTCCGCGTGCCTCGCGCCGGACTCGGTGAACGCGATCGAGCGGTCGGCCGAGCGGGTGATGTAGCCGTCGCGCTCCAGGCGCCCGATCATCTCGTGCACGGTGGGCGGCGAGAGCTGCATCGCGCGAGCGACGTTGGCCGCCGTCATCGGGAGCTCGGCCTCCTGCAGCCAGAAGAGGCTCTGGAGGTACTCCTCCTCGGCGACGGTGGCGTGCGTGGCCGGCTCGTCGTTCACGCCGGAGATGCTAGAGCCCGCGTCCATCCGCGCAGCTCCGGAGGCTGCGGGTCGATCGCGGGCGGGCCAGTCGGCGCGTGCGAGCCGATGGCGGCGCGCTCACAGCGACAGCTGGTCGAACGTGCACTGCGCCGGGGGCTTGTCCTCGCGCCAGCGGCGCAGCTTGGCGCCGTGGCGGATGCGCCCGGCGGAGACGTGGTCGAAGTCGATCTCCACGACCAGCTCGGGCCGCAGCCCGACCCACTCCAGGTCGCGCCCCGCGCTCCAGCGGCTCTTCTCGCCGGAGCCCCGCTCGCCGGTCTCATACGGAGCCAGGAAGTCCACCAGCCTGCGCTTCTCCTTCGCGGTGAGCCCCGAGCAATGGCCGACCACGCGCAGCTCGGAGCCGTCGTAGAGGCCGAGGATCAGCGCGCCCACGGTGTTCTCCGCCTTGCCCGGACGCCAACCGACGACGACGGCGTCGATAGTGCGCACGCGCTTGACCTTCACCATCCCCTTGCGCTCTCCGGGGAGGTAGGGAGCGTCGCGCTGCTTGGCGATCGCCCCCTCGGCCGACTCGAGCCAGACCTGGGCCCCCTCGGGAGTGTCCGAGCTCGGGATCGTCTCGATCGGGGCCGCGGCGAAGCCATCGCTTCCCACGAGCTCGCGCAGGCGCTCCCGGCGGGCGGTGAACCCCTGCTCCAGCAGGACCTCGTCGTCCACCGCGAGCAGGTCGAACACCACGTACTCGGCCGGCGTCTGGAGCGAGAGGCGTTGGATGCGGGACTCCGCCGGGTGGATCCGTTGCCCGAGGGCGTCGAAGTCCTCGTGGCCCTCCTCGTCGCGCACCACGATCTCGCCGTCGAGCACGTAGCGGCCGGGCGGGAAGGTCAGCTCGGGGAAGTAGCGCCCGAGCGGGCGCCCGTTGCGCGACTGCAGGTAGACCTCCTCGCCGTCCACGAAGGCGAGGCAGCGAAAGCCGTCGAGCTTGACCTCGTAGCAGTACTCCTCCCCTTCCGGGAGGGTCTTGCGCGACAGCGCCAGCTGGGGCGCCAGCGGGGGGCTCAGGGGCAGGGTCACTGCTCGGCCTTGCGGGCCCGGCTGGGCTGGACGCGCGGCGGCTCGCCGCTGCGCTTGCGGAAGTGTGGCGGCCAGGGGGCGTCGCCGAGGCCTTCGCGCTCGTCGCGGGCCGCCAGCTCCAGCAGCGCGTCCAGTTTCCCGACGCGCTCATCGAGGGCCGCCGAGGGGTCCCCACGCTCCCTCAGCCGCCCGGGCACGGTCTGCAGCGTCAGCTCCGCCGGCTCGACGTCGGCGACCTCGTCCCACTCCAGCGGGCAGGACACGCGCGCATCGGGCACCGCCCGCACCGAGTAGGCCGAGGCGATCGTGCGGTCGCGGGCGTTCTGGTTGTAGTCGATGAACACCCCTTCGCGTTCCTCCTTCCACCAGCGGCTCGTGGCGCGCCCGGGCATCCGCCGCTCAACCTCCCGCGCCAATGCGAGGGCGGCCCGGCGCACTTCTTCGAAGCTCTGCTCGGGCTCGATGCGCACGTAGATGTGGATGCCCCGCGACCCAGAGGTCTTCGGGAAGCCCTCGAGGGCGTGCTCCCGCAGCACCTCGCGGACCGTCAGGGCGACCTGGCGGACCTCGTCGAAGGTGACTCCCGGCCCGGGGTCGAGGTCCACCCGCAGCTCGTCGGGATGGTCGAGGTCGGCGCTCCGCACCGGCCACGGATTCCAGTCGATCACGCCGAGGTTCACGCCCCACAACAGGTGGGCGCCGTCGTTGGGCAGCAGCTCGCGGGCGTGGCGTCCGCTCGGGAAGGTCACGGTGGCGGTCTGGAGCCACTCCGGCGCGCTGTCGGGCACCCGCTTCTGGAAGAACGGCTTGCCCGCGACGCCGTCCACCCACCGCTTCAGCACCGTCGGCCGGTCACGCAGGCCGCGCAGGACGGCCTCCTCGCACTCGATGTAGTACTTCGCGAGGTCCAGCTTCGTGAGCCCGGGCTCGGGGAAGAAGACCTTGCCCGGGTTGCTGAGGCGCACCTCGCGGCCGCCGGCCTCCAACACGACGCTCTCACCCTTCTTGGCGGCCATCGGCTGAAAGGATGCCGCATGTGCCGCCGAACCTCCGCCTGCTGCTCGTGAGCGAGCCGTTCGGGGCCAGCCTCGGGGCGGCGGCCGCCGCCCGCTCGCTGGCGCGGGGCCTGCAGGAGGGGGGTCTGCCCGGGCCCGACGTGCTGGCGCTGCCCGCCGGGCTGACCGCGGGGCCGGAGCTCCAGGCGCTGCTCGATCTGGAGCATCTCGCGCCCCGCATGGACGACGCGCGGGCGCTCGTGATCGCCGCGGCCCGCCTGGACGGGGACATGCTGCAGGACACCCCCGCCTTCGAGCTGGCGACCCGGGCCCGGCAGGGCGGGGTCCCCTGCTACGCCGTCACGGCGAAGAACGGCCTGGACTCCTTTCAGGAGCGCATCCTCGACCTGCAGCTCGTAGTCGAGGCCGGAGCACCGCGGTCGCTGCAGAACGCGGGCCGGACTCTCGCCGAGGACGTGCTGGCGGCGCTCCGCTAGGGCGCCCTCAGGGTCTCGCTAGCGGGGTTTCTTGAAAGCGATGGCTTCCGCTACAGGCAGTGCGAGGAGTGCAATTGTCGTAGACGCGACAAGAAGTTTGGCCTTCATGTTCCTCCCTCGGTTCGCGATTTCGATGTGCGCAACTCTAACTCACGAGGGACCGAGCAGCAGCGCTTGCCCGATCGCCGCGCAACTTCCGCTCAGCCCTGACAGCCCGGGCACCAGTAGAGCGGGCAGGCGGCTGTCCAGGGGTGCGCCTCTTGCGGGGCGTTGTGCGACAGCGCGCGTGATATGAGCCTCGCGACGCCAGGGGCGCGGCGGGCGAGGCGTAGGGCGGTGCGGTCGCTTCTGGTGATCAGCGTCGAATTGGGGGCGAGCGGATCGCCCGCTGGCATCGCGGTTAGGTTCGCTTCGCCAGCGTCATGCGCTCCGGCGACCGCGAGCAGTTGCCATTCCCCTGGCACGCCCTTGAGCTCGTGGGTGCCGCGGTCGGCGAACTCGATCCCCGAGCCAACAACGAGATCGCGCACCGCGCCGGATACGAGCACCTCGCCGGGTGCGGCACGCGCGCCGAGACGCGCGCCGATGTGCACCGCCATGCCGCGAACGTCGTTGCCTGCAATAACGATCTCGCCGGTGTGAACGCCGGCCCGGACCTCGAGCCCGATGGTCCGTACGGCCGCGGTGATCGCCTCGGCGCACCGAATGGCGCGCGTCGGCCCATCGAACGTCGCGAGAAAGCCGTCGCCGGCTGTGTCCACCTCGCTGCCGCGGTAATCGGAGAGGAGAGACCGAACCTGCTTGTGGTGCGCCTCGAGCAGATCGCTCCAGCGCCGATCGCCGAGCTCAGCGGCGCGCTCGGTCGAGCCAACGATGTCGGTGAACAGCACGGTTGCTAGCACGCGGTCGGGCTCGAACCCATGGCGGGCGCCAGTGAGGAACTGCTCGACCTCGTCTAGAACGGGATCGCTGTCGCCGATCCAAGGCAAGTGGGCACTCCCCGCCAGCTCGACGAAACGTGCACCGGGTATGTGGTCGGCGAGGTAGCGCCCGTAGTCGATTGGGATCAAGTCGTCCGTTCGGTGCAGGACGAGCGTGGGCACGCCAATCGTCGGCAGGACGTGGGTGACGTCGATCTCGATGTTGAGTTGGTCCATCGCGCGGACCATCGCGGGACTCGCCGCGGTGCGCTCGTACATACCGAGCATCCTCTGGACGTTCGGGTTTCCGGCGATGCTAGGCACGTACATCCCGAGCGCCTTGCCCTCGCCCCAGTGGTTTTCCAAGGCGTCGATCCACAGCGCACGGACGTCGCCAAGGGCCTCGTGCAGCTCCCAGAAGTAGCCGGGAGTCGGCATCAACTTCGCGAACGACCCGAACATGATCAGGGCCGTCGTGCGCTCAGGATAGGTAGCGGCGAACAGCATGCTCATCGGCCCGCCCTCGGACAGGCCGAACAGCGCCGCCTGCTGAGACCCGACGGCGTCGAGCACGGCGCGGAGGTCCTGCATCCGCTCCTCCAGCGTCGCCACGCCAGCGACCGGATCAGACAGGCCGGTCCCGCGCTTGTCAAACAGGATCAGGCGCGAGAAGGAGGCCAAGCGGCGAAAGAACGTCGTGGCCTCGGGCGTGGACCAGTTGAGGTCCAGGTGCGAGACGAACGGCGGCGTGAACAAGAGGTCCAGTGGTCCATCGCCGACGACTTGATAGGCGATGTTGACATCGCCGTTGCGCGCGTAGCTCGTCTTGGGCTGGATCATCGTGCCGAGCTCGTATCCTCTCGCGACTCACGCTACTCCTAGGGTGACGTCCGTGGTCCTGAATCCCACGGTTCCAGACGACGGAGACGCGCTGACCGTCGCGCAGGGTTCGATACCCGTGCCCTTGAACGGCGGTCCAGAGAACGAACAGGACCTCACCGTCACCTGAGCGTCCTCAGCGCTGACACGCCGGGCACCAGAAGGTGAGACGGTTGTCCTCCCACTGCCCCCGCTGGCGGATCGTCGTGCCGCAGCGGGGGCAGGGCTCGCCGCCGCGGCGGTAGACCGACCGGGGGCGCGCCTCGAAGCCGTCGCGGGCCGACTGGGACATGCGCTCGCGCGCGAACGCGACGATCTGGCGCGCCTCCTCGTCCGCCACCTCGGCGGTGGGCCGCCACGGGTCCACCCCGGCGGCGAAGCACGCCTCCGCCTTCCAGAGGTTGCCGATTCCGGAGAGGATGCGCTGGTTGAGCAACGAGTCCCCGATCGGCCGCCGGGGATCCTCGGCGCGCAGGTTGCGCAGGAACAGGTCCTCGTCAAAGCGCTCCCCGAGCACGTCCGGACCCAGGCGGGCGAGCTGCGGGTCGCGCCGGGCGCGGGCGTCGCTGAGCAGCTCGAGCACCGGGCCGTCGAACTGCACCACCTCCCAGCCCGCGGCACGGATCACCAGCCAGGCGCGCCCCGGAGAGCGTCGCCACGGCTCTCCGACGGGGTGCACGCGCCACGAGCCGCTCATGCGCAGGTGCGAGTGCAGCGTGAGGCCGCCGGCCTGTGCCCCCGTGGGTGCGAAGCGCACGAACAGGTGCTTGCCGTGGGCATCCACGGCCAACACGCGGCGGCCCGAGAGCCGCTCCGGCCAGCGGTCCAGGCGGTGGCGCGGCTGGGGGGTGAGGATCTCCCCCGGCACCCGCCCCTCCAGGACGGAGCGGATCCGCATGGCGGCGTGGTGGATCGTGTCCCCCTCGGGCACATCCTCAAGATAGGTTGGGTGGAGATGAGCGAGCCGGAGCCCCGCGCCCCGAGCACATCACGGAGCGGGCGCCGACGCCGGCGGGAGATCGCGCGGGTTAGGTATACGAGCGTGGTGGGGGCGGGCTCGTTCGGCACCGCCCTGGCCGTCCTGCTCGTCCGCGCCGGCCTGCGCGTGACGCTGCACACGCGCTCGCCCGAGCAGGCCGCGCTGCTGCTGAGCGAGCGCGAGAACAAGCGCTACCTCCCCGGGGTGGAGCTACCGGCGCAGCTGTCGGTCGAGCCCTCCCTGGCGAACATCGGCAGGGCGGACCTCATCTTCCTCGCGGTCCCCTCCTCTGCGCTCGCAGAGGCCATCGCCTCGCTGGCAGGCGCCGGCATCTCGCCCCGGGCCGGGGTCGTGTCGGCGGCCAAGGGTCTCGTGCCACCGGACGGGCTGCTCCCGACGGTGGCGCTGGAACGGGCGCTCGGGTCCAAACGGGTCGCGAGCCTCGGCGGGCCGGCGCATGCCCAGGAGATGGTCCACGCGGGCGCGGCCCTGGTGGCGGCCTCGGTGCAGCGCGAGCTGGCCCAGCTGCTGGCGGAGGTGCTGACCCGGGCGGGCGTGGTGTGCGAGGTCTCCAACGACCCCATCGGGGTCGAGCTTGCCGGCGCCGCCAAGAACGCGGGCGCGCTGGCCGCGGGCGCCACCGAGACGCAGGGGGCGAACGCCGCCGGCGCGGCGGCGGGCCACATCTTCGCCGAGGTCTGGCGCTGGGCCGAGCCCCTCGGCGCGCACCCGGAAACGCTGATCGGCCTGGCGGGCACGGGCGACCTGCTGGCCACGGCGCTGGCCCCGGAGAGCCGCAACCGCCGCGCCGGCGAACTGCTGGCCGCCGGCGTGCCCTCCGCCGAGATCCCCGAGCGGATCGGGCAGGCGGTGGAGGCCCTGGAGTCGGTCCCGCTGCTGGCGCGGGCGCTGCAGCAGGCGGGCGTCAGCGCGCCCGTGACCGTCGCCCTGGCCCGTCTGATCGCGGGAGAGCTGCCGCTGGAGGACTGGGTCGCGCTCGTCCGTGCCACCGTGCCGCCCCCCGCCCGCTGGCGCGGCCGCTGGAGCAAAGGCTTCTGGCGGCGAGTGTGGCAGCGCCTGCGGGGCCGCTAACCGGCCATCACGGGGCCCGGGTGCAGGACCTCCGGGTCATGGCCGGGAACCACAGTCATTCCCGCATCCCTCAGGCCGCGAAGGCGGTCGGCCGAGCGGGACTGCTCGGAGAAGTCGTCGCCGAATGAGGGGAACCGCTTGTCGTCGAGGGTGGCGCTGAAGTGGGCGACGTCCACACCCAGAACCAGGCGCTCGCCCAACATCACCGATTGATGTCCGGGCGTATGGCCCGGGGTCGCAAGCAGCCTGATCGATCCGTCGCCGAGCAGGTCGTGGTCGCCGTCCAGGAGCGTGAGGCGGCGGTCCTCGAGCAATCCGTAGTCCCGTGGGTAGAAGAAGTTGCGCCGCACGGTCGCCGGATCGTGGGCCCCCTCCCACTCGCTTCGCTGGAGGTACACGGGGATGGAGGGCGATAGCAGCGCGAGGGCTCCGGCGTGATCGAAGTGCAGGTGCGTGAGCACCACACCGGTGAGCGTCTCGGTATCGATCTGTGCGGTTATGTCCGCTGACTGCTCCAGTTCGAAGAGCCCGGCTTCGGGTCGCTCGTAGTAGCCCCGCGGGTCCTCCACGGCGGCGGGATGGAGGCCGGTGTCGACGAGGATGCGCTCGCTGTCCGTCTCCACGAGGTAGGCGGGGACGGGGAAGCGGATCCGCCGCTCGGGGTCCTCGCCCTGACGCCATATAGCGGCCGAGGAGGAGATCCAGCCGACGTTGAACATCTCGATCCTCACGCTTGTGCTCCGTTCTTTGCGGTCGAAGGCCCCGAGCACTGTGGGCTCGGCAGGGCGGAAAGATATCAGACCGACAGTCGGTCTATTATTCTGGGATGGTCGACGGACGCAGGGCACGAGGCACTGCGACGCGGCAGCGCCTTATTGCCGCGGCGCGCAAGCTGTTCGGCGAGCGCGGATACGAGGACACCTCGGTCGAGGACGTGCTCGCCGCCTCCGGAGTTGCCCGTGGGGCCCTGTACCACCATTTCCAGAGCAAGGCCGAGCTGTTCGACGCTGTCGCGGAGGCCGTCTTCGCCGAGGTCGCGAGCACGACCGACGCCGCCGCGCGCGACGGCGCGACCCCACTGGAGCGCCTGCGGGCGGGCGCGAGCGCGTGGCTCGACATGGCCCGCCGTCCCACCATCCAGCGGATAGTTCTGCTCGACTCGCCCGCGGTCCTGGGATGGGCGCGCTGGCGGGCATTGGACGAGCAGCACTCGCTGGGAGACCTGCGCGCCAGCCTTCGCCGCCTGGCGCGGGAAGGGCGTGTGCCGGCCGGGCAGGAGGAGATCCTCGCCTACATGCTTCTGGCGGCGCTGAACGAGGCCGCGCTGTTCATCACCTGCGCGGAGGACGAAGCGGGCGCGCTGGACACGGCGCGCGCCGCGGTGGACGACCTCATCGACCGGCTCGCCGGCAGGGTGCGCGAGGCGGGCTAGGGTCGCGGCCGCCGGCCGGTGCTCAGCCCTGGCCCTGCATGAGCGTGCTCAGCACGGCCTCGTACACGCCCTCGCCGTGCCCCTGCTCGGCCACCTTCACGTTCCCGGCGCCGCCGATCACCTCGCGCAGCGTGGGGTCACGTGTGAGCGCATTGGCCACCAGCCAGAAGACGCCCACCTCCGGGGCACAGGCGAGGTCCTCGCGGCTGTCCCCCACCGCGAAGGTGTCCTCACGCTCGTAGCCCCGCGCGCGCCGATGGGCCGCGACCGCCTTCGTCTTCGACGCGGCCGCGGGGAGCAGGTGATAGCCCCGCACCTGCGGCAGCGCCGCGAGGGCCGGAGAGCGGCGGCTGACCGCGCCGTTATCCACCAGGCGCAGGTCCCCGTGACCGTGCTCGGCCAGCAGCCGGTCGGCCTCGACGGCGTCCACCAGCCCCCGGAAGAGGTGCGAGACCTCCCGCGCGACGTGCCACGGCTCGTGGTACTCCAGGCGCCCCTGGTAGTGCTCGAGCAGCAGCTGCGGCGCCCCTGAGCGTTCGATCTGCTCGGCGATCGTGAGCTCCCCCGGGAGCATCGTCTCGGTCAGCCACAGCTCTTCGCCGTCCAGCACCAGGCACGCGCCGGCCTCGTAGATGTAGGACTCCTGACCCAGCAGCCGGGCGTCCTCGTGGACCTGGGCCCGGCGCCGGCCGGACATCAGCACCACCTCCACCCCAGCCCGCAGGCACGCCTGCACGGCCCGTACGCCGGCGATCGTGACCCGGCCCTCGCCGTCGTGCAGCAGCGAGGCGCCGCGGCCGAGCAGGGTGCCGTCGAGGTCGAGGTACAGGCAACGCATCGAGGAACCCCTCACACGAGCGCGACGCTCGCCAGCGGCGGGCGCTCGACCGGCGCCCCCGCGGCCTCCTCCGCCAGCCTGCCTTCCGCGTGCAGGCGGCGGGCCACCGTGGCCAGGACCGTCTGCGCCATCGGCTCGAGCGCGCTCAGCGACTGGTGGCCGTGGCGGTGCTCCTCGAGATCGACCTGGGCCATCCGCTCGGCCCCGGCCTGCTTCCACACGTCGATCAGCATCGCGATCTCGACGCCGTAGCCGGTCACGAAGGGGACCCGCTCGAGCAACTCCCGCCGCGCCGCCACCTCTCCCGCCAGCGGCTGGCGGATCCACCCCAGACCAGGGAAGAACTCGGCCAGCAGCGGCCGGGCCATGAGGCGGTTGACGCGCCCACCGCCATCACGATCGGCGCCGCCGCCGTCGCGATCGCGCGCGCCGTTGGGCCCGGGCCGCCGGTAGAAGGCCTTCGCGAAGTCCACCTCCGGCTCGCAGCAGACGGCGCCGATCAGGCCGCTGGCGAAGTGGGCCTGGAAGTCCTCGGTGTCGGCGTCCAGGAAGCACACGATCTCGCCCTCGAGCACCGACAGGGCACGCCAGAGGGCGTCTCCCTTGCCCAGCACCGGCCCCTGCCGCGGCAGCAGCTCGGCCTCCTGGCGGACGCTCGCGCCGGCGACGGCCGCCCGCTCCGCGGTGCCGTCCTCGGAGGCGGCGTCGATGACGAGCACCTCGTCCAGCACCCCGGCCTCGCGCAGCTCCAGCAGCCGCTGCACGATCGGAGCGACCGTGCGGGCGCATTCCTTCGCGGGCAGGCACACCGACACGCTCTGCCGGCGCTCCGCCGCGATCCGCTCGGCGGGGAACTGCGAGTGATGGAAGGTCCGTCCGTGCGGAAAGCGCTCGCCGGGGGTGCTTGCCACGCCTCTACTATCTCAACTCCTTGGCCCTGGACCGGACCATCGAGCCGTGGAGCGCGCTGCTGGACGCCGGCCGCGATGACGGCCGCCTGGTCCGCGAAGCCAACGAGGGGCCGACCGCCGGGCGGTTCACAGAGCTGCCGGGCGAGCTTCACCCCGACCTGCTGGCGGGCCTGCAGCGAGCGGGGATCGAGCGCCTGTACGCGCACCAGGCGGAGGCGCTGCAGGCGGCCTGGGAGGGCCCGCTGATCGTCACCACGGGCACCGCCTCGGGCAAGTCGCTGTGCTTCAACCTGCCGACGCTGGAGGTCCTCTGCCGCGACCGCCGCGCGCGGGCCCTGTACCTGTACCCCACCAAGGCTCTGGCCCAGGACCAGGCCCGGGCCCTGAACGCGCTCGGCCTGCGCCAGCTGCGCTGCGCGATCTACGACGGGGACACGCCGCGCGAGGCCCGCCGCGAGATCCGTCGCTCGGCCAACGTGGTGCTCAGCAACCCCGACATGCTCCACGTCGGGATCCTGCCCAACCACGCCGCCTGGGCGGACCTGTTCGCCAACCTCGCGGTGGTGGTGATCGACGAGGCCCACGTCTACCGGGGCGTGTTCGGCTCCCATGTGGCCAACGTGCTGCGGCGGCTACGCCGGATCGCCGCCGCCTACGGGACCGAGCCGCGCTTCCTGCTCAGCTCCGCCACGATCGCCAACCCCCAGGAGCTGGCCGAGAAGCTGACCGGGCTCGAGCACGTGAGGCTGATCTCACGAGGACGGCGCGCCCGCGCCGCAACGGCGGATCGCGATCTGGAACCCGCCCCTCGACGACGAGCGGGCCGGCACCCGCCACTCGTCCCTGGGCGAGGCCGCCGCACTGCTGGCCGAGCTGGTGCGACGCGGCTCGCGCGCGATCTGCTTCGTGAAGTCGCGCAAGGGCGTCGAGGTGCTGAGCGTGCTCGTCAAAGGCCGCCTCCAGGCCGAGGACCCCGAGCTCGCGGAGCTGGTGAGCCCCTACCGCGCCGGCTACACCCCCCAGCAGCGACGGGAGCTCGAGGGGCGGCTGATGCGGGGCGAGCTGCGGGCGGTCGTGACGACCGACGCGCTCGAGCTGGGGATCGACATCGGCGAGCTCGACGCGGCGCTCGTGGTCACCTTCCCCGGCACCGTCGCCTCGCTGCGCCAGATGTGGGGCCGTGCCGGGCGCCGGGGCCGCGGGCTGGCCGTGTACGTGGCCGGCGAGGACGCCCTGGACCAGTTCTTCTGCCGCCACCCCGAGGACTTCCTCGAGCGCCCCGTGGAGGCCGCCATCCTCGACCACGAGAACGCCCTGATCTACCGCTCGCACCTGCTCTGCGCCGCCCACGAGGGCCCGCTGGGCGCGCAGGACAGCGAGTTCCTCGGCCCGCGCTGGGAGGGCCACGCGGAAGCGCTGGAGAGCGCCGGGGAGCTGCGCCGCCGCGGGATCACGAGCACCTTCGTGCTCCGGCGGCCCGACGTCTACCCGGCGGCCGAGGTGTCGCTGCGCTCGGCCTCCCCGGAGAGCTTCGAGATCGTCGACGTGTCATCCGGCGAGCTGCTCGGCTCGACCGAGGCGGCGAGGGCCCACAGCACGATCCACGAGGGTGCCGTCTACATGCACCTCGGCAGCTCCTACGAGGTGCGGGCGCTCGAGCTCGACACCGGGCGGGCGCTGGTGACGCCCTTCCGGGGGGACTGGTACACCCAGCCCAAGCGCGCCACCGACACCGACATCGTGCGCCTGCTCGACCGCCGCGAGACGCTCGGCGTGACGCTCTCCTTCGGCGAGGTGAGCGTGACCGAGACGGTCCTCGCCTACCAGCGGCGCAGCCTCTCCGACCACACCCCGCTGGAGCTGATCGGGCTCGATCTGCCGCCCACCAGCTTCGACACCCAGGCGCTGTGGTTCGAGCTGCCGGCCCTGCGCGAGGCCGGGCTGCGAGCTGCCGCTCGAGAGCCTGCTCGGAGCGCTGCACGCCACCGAGCACGCCCAGATCGCGGTCCTGCCGCTGCTGGCGATGTGCGACCGCTGGGACATCGGAGGGCTCTCGACGAACTTCCACCCCAGACCGGCAACCCGACGATCTTCATCCACGACGGGCACCCCGGCGGGATCGGGATCGCGCGGATCGCCTTCACCCGCTTCGAGGAGCTGTGCTCCGACGCCCGCGGCTGATCGCCGAGTGCCCGTGCGCCAGCGGATGCCCCTCGTGCGTGCAGTCCCCCAAGTGCGGGAACCTCAACGAGCCGCTGTCCAAGGCCGGCGCGCTGTGGGTGCTCGCAGCAGCTGATCGACCGCGACGCGCTCCGATCGCCGCGCCGCTTGTTGAAGGTTCAGCTTGCTGAGACTCCACATCAGGATCCCGCTGGCGCTGGCGGCCGTGCTCGCGCTGGCGCTCGTGATCCCCTTCCCCGGCGAGGTCTCCGCGCAGGAGCCCTCGGGCGCGCCGCTGATCTACGAAGGCCCCGGCGGGCGGGTGCCCCTGCGCAACTGGATCCTGCAGCGCGACCCCCATAACCACGGGCTGCACCTCGGCTATCAGGCGGGCAGCTTCGGCGGGACGCCGTGAGCGTCCCCAACGTGGTCGAGCCGAAGCCCTACGCGGGCAGGCGGCGGGGCGACCAACTACGCCGGCTCGGTGGCGTGGTACCGGACGACCTTCCGGGCCGAAACGGCGGGCGTGTACGCGCTCAGCTTCCAGTCGGCCAACTACCTGGCGCAGGTGTGGCTGGACGGGACGCTAGCTGGGATCCCACAGCGGCTCCTACCTGCCGTTCGAATTCCGCCGCAACGTGACCGCCGGCGTGCACACGGTGGTGGTGCGGATCGACTGGCGCAACCCCGACCGCCAGGCGCAGGAAGGCTTTCATCGCACGTGGTTCAACTGGGGCGGCCTCGACGGCGAAGCGACGGTACGCCAGATCGGCCCGAGCGAGCTCTCCCAGCCGCGCATCCAGACCACCCTCCCGCAGCAGGAACCGACCGCCGGCCCGGCCCGCGTGCGCATCAGCGTGCTCGTGCGCAACAACGGTCCGAAGCGCGCACGCTGACCCCCACCGGCATGCTCACCGCGGGGAGCCGAACAGATCCCGTTGAGCTTCCGCGCGCTCACGCTCGAACACGGGCAGACCGCCAACGCCACCACCACCGTCACGGTCACGAACCCCGCGCTGTGGTCGACGGCGCACGCCAACCTCTACGACCTGTCCCTCGAAGTTCCCGGCGAGAGCACCTACGTCGCCCACGTGGGCCTGCGCCAGCTCACCTGGCACGGCGGCCACGTGTACCTCAACGGCCAGCTCCTGAGGTTGCACGGCGCCTCGGTGCAGGCCGACGCCGTCGGCCACGGCGACGCGCTCACGCCCGTCCGACGAGGAACGCATCGTCGGCGAGCTCGAGCAGATCCACGCCAACGTGGTGCGCTCCCAGCACCCGGTCGACCCGGCGCCTGCTCGAACGCCTGGACCGCGCCGGGATCCTCGTCTGGCAGAGCATCGGGCCGGTCGAAGGAGCCGGCAACTGGTACGCCTCGACTCCCCGCCTGCTGGCCGAAGCCGAAGGCCAGGCGCGGCTGGCCGTGCGCACCGCGATGCTGCACCCGTCGATCTTCGCCTGGAACCTGTCCGACGAGATCGCCACGCAACGGGCGCAACGAGGCCGAGGTCCACTACGTCCAGAGCACGACCCGCTGGCTGCACTCCTACGACCCCACGCGCCTGGTGGCGGTCGACATCTGGGGCGACCATCCCCCGACGGGCACGCCCGGGTCGGATCTACGACAACGTCGACGCGATCGCCGAGACCGACTACAGCGGCTGGTACGACTCGCCCCGCGACACGCCGTCGCAGCTCGCGGCGCTGATGCGCTCGCGGCTGGCCGCGATGCGGCGCACGTTCCCGGGCAGGGTGCTGGTGATCAGCGAGTTCGGGGCCGAATCGAACGACTTCAACCCCGGCGGAGCGCCCGGCTCCTACTCCTTCCAGGCGCGGCTGCTGGCCGAGCACATCTCCGTCTACGCCGCCGATCCCTCGCTGACGGCGATGATGATCTGGCTGCTGCGCGACTACCCCCTGAACCCGACCTTCCAGGGCGGCTCGATCAAAAAAAAGCTGCCCCGCCTGAAACTGATCGAGGCCCTCAGCCAGAAGGGAATATTCACCTACGGCGGCTACGCCAAGCCGGCCGTCTCGGTGGTGGCGAAGATGTACGCCGGGCTCGGCTCGCGGCTAGAGCCGGGTCGAGCAGGATCGCGCCCTCACCGCTGGCGTAGGCCTCCTCGCCGTGCTGGGCGACGTCGAGGCCGAGTGCCTCCTCCCGTTCGCTGACGCGCAGCGGCATCACGAGGCCGATCAGGCGCAGGATCACGAACGTGCCCACGAACGCGTACGCGGGACCGGCCAGCGCGGCGATCGCCTGCCACCCGAGCTGGCTGGGGTTGCCGTAGAGCAGCCCGTTGGACATGCCGTTCCAGGAGAGCTGCGCGAAGAAGCCGATGAACAGGATCCCCGTGAGCCCCGCGAGGCCGTGGGCGGCGAGCACGTCCAGCGTCTCGTCCAGCCGCGTGCGCGGGCGCCAGAGGATCAGCGCGTAGCTCGGCAGCGCCGCCACCGCGCCCGAGCAGCATGGCGGCGGTCGGGCTGATGTAGCCGGCGGCCGGGGTGATCCCGACGCAGCCGACGATGATCGCCGTGGCCGCGCCGATCGCCGTGACGCGCCGGTTGCGGATCAGGTCGAGCAGGAACCAGACCACCAGCGTGCAGGCCGGCGTGAGCAGCGTGTTGACGAAGGCCAGCACGCTCGGCGTTGCCGACCGAGTAGCCGCTGCCGCCGTTGAAGCCGAACCACCCGAACCACAGCAGCCCGGCCCCCGAGCAGCACGTACACGGCGTTGTGCGGCAGCAGCGCCTGGCGGCCGTAGTCCTTGCGCGCCCTCACCACCAGCGCGGCCGCGAAGGCCGAGAACCCGGAGCCCATCTCGACCGGCACGCCGCCCGCGAAGTCGAGCACGCCGTGCTGGGCCAGCCACCCGCCGCCCCACACCCAGTGGGCGAGCACCGGGAAGACGAGCACCGACCACAGGGCCGCGAACAGCAGGAAGGCCGCGAAGCGCATGCGCTCGACGACCGCGCCCGAGACGAGGGCGGTGGTGATGATGCAGAAGGTCGCCTCGAAGGCCATGAACAGCAGCTGCGGGATGTGCGGTGCCGGGCCGGGGCGCGAAGGCGACGCCGTGGAGGGCGACCATGTGCAGGCCGCCGACGAAGCCGCCCGACCCGTCGAAGGCCAGCGAGTAGCCCACCAGTGCCCAGGTGACGGTCGCGATCCCGATCGCCCCGATGCTCATCATGAACGTGTTGAGCGTGTTCTTGCTGCGCACCAGGCCGGCGTAGAAGAGGCCGAGGGCGGGGGTCATCATCAGCACGAGCGCCGTGGCGACGAGCATCCAGGCGGTGGCCCCCGGGTCGATCCTTGGGGCCGAGCTGGCGCCGGCGGGCGCGCTCAGCCTGCGTCGCCCGGCGTGACGGCCGCCGGTGTCGATCTCGCCGGTCCGGATCCGGACGACCCGCTCGAGCGGCACCACGAAGATCTTGCCGTCGCCCACCTCGCCCGTGCGGGCCGCGGCACAGAGCGCGTCGATGGTCGGCCTGGACGAACGGCTCCGAGACGGCGATCTCAAAGCGGACCTTGTCCGAGAGCTCCATCTTGACGGTCGTCCCGCGGTAGGTCTCGACGCGGTCCAGCTCGCCTCCGTGGCCCTGGACGCGGCTGATCGAGAGGCCCGTCACTTCGGCCCGATAGAGCGCCTCGAGCACGTCGTTGGAGCGCTCCGGGCGCACGATGCCGATCACCAGTTTCACCTGGCTCCCTTCGTCCCAAGGGCGCTCCCACCGGCGCCCGGAGCGCGAACCTAGGGAGCGGCCCGGACGACGCGGCCCGGTGCGCCGCGCCCGCGGCCCGACCACCCGATCCGGTACGGCTAGCCCGCGGCCCGGACGACCCGATCCGGTGCGGCTAGCCCGCAGCCCGGACCACGCGGCCGGACGGATCCAGCGCGAAGCCCTCCAGGCCGAAGCGCTCGGCCAGCAGTGCCGGGATCTGCTCGCGCTCGACGGGCGTGGAGCTGCGCCCGGAGGGCGTCTGCTGCACCAGCGCCAGCTCGCCCCAGTCGCTGAGCGTGGTGCGCGTGCCGTCCGCGGTCTGGGTGGCGATCAAGCAGGCCGGTCACGAACGGGGACACCGGGTGCGAGCAGGTGAACCAGTTGCTCGTCTCGAGGTCGACGAGCGGGACGGGCTTGGGCACGAAGCCGTAGAGGTCGCTCCACTGTCGCCTCGGAGCACGCTCTGCAGCACCAGCTCCTCGCCGTCCTGCACGACCCGGAAGCGCCAGCCCTCCTGATCGTGCTCCTCGCCGGGGCCGAACGGGATCGGCTCCAGCAGCGTGCCGGCCCCGAAGCCGACGTCGGCGTGCCACGAGCCGTCCTTCGCCGGTGACCCTCAGCACCAGGTGGCCGCGGGGCCTGACGGCGCCGGGCGGGGCGGCCCACCTGACGCGGGCGAGCATCGGCTCGACCTCGAAGCCGAGCTCCTCCAGGGCGCCGGCGAACAGCAGGTTGTGCTCGAAGCAGTAGCCGCCGCGGCGTGCGGCGACGAGCTTGCGCTCGATGTCCGACAGCGCCAGCGAGACCGGCTCGCCGCCGTGGGACTGGAGGTTCTCGAACGGGATCGAGCTGACGTGGGCGCGATGCAGCTGCGGCCAGCGACGGGCGCCCGTCGAGGCCGATGCGGGCGAGATAGGCGTCGAGGTCCTGCATTCCCACGGGCGCGAGCCTAGTACCGCGCGTGAGCCGCTGCTACCGCCGCACGTGGTCGGCGAGGGCGTGCGTCCGTGCGGCCGAGACGGCGTGTGCCGGGTGCGCTAGGCCTGGTTGCCGCGGGCGATGCGGCGCAGGTCCACGACCGAGTCGTACAGCTTCCCGTCCACGCCCGCCTCGAGTGCGACCTCGCGCAGCGGGCGGCCCGAGGCGGTCGCCTTCTTGACGATCTCGGTTCCCTTGTCGTAGCCGATCGCGCCGTTCAGGGCGGTGGCCACGGCGAGCGTCGCGCCGGCCGAGGCGTCGGTGCCGGCGCGGTTGGCCTGGATCCCGTCGATGCACTTCTCGGCGAACACCCGGCAGGTGTTGCTCAGCAGCCCGATCGAGCCGAGCAGGTTGAGCGCCATCAGGGGGATGCGGACGTTGAGCTCGAACTGGCCCTGGGTGCCGGCGACGGTGATCGCGGTGTCGTTGCCGATCACCTGCGCGGACACCTGCAGCACGACCTCCGGGATCACCGGGTTGACCTTCCCCGGCATGATCGAGGAGCCCTTCTGCAGCTCGGGGAGCAGGATCTCGGCGATCCCGGCGCGCGGCCCGGAGGCCATCAGGGCGAGGTCGCCGGCGATCTTGGTGAGCGAGACGGCGAGCACCTTCAGCGCTCCCGAGAGCTCGACCAGCGAGTCGCGGCTGGCCTGGGCCTCGAAGGGGTCCTTGGGGGCGTCGATCTGACGCAGCCCCGATTCGCGGCGCAGGCGGGCTCGCACGCGGGCGGCGAACTTGGGGTGTGTGTTGAGGCCGGTGCCGGTGGCGGTGCCCCCGAGCGGGATCTGCCCGACGTGCACGAGCGCGGAGGAGATGCGCTCCTGGGCGAGCGCGATCTGGGCGGCGTAGCCGCCGAACTCCTGACCGAGCGTGACGGGCACCGCGTCCATCAGGTGCGTGCGTCCCGCCTTGACCACGTCCTTGAAGCTGCGGGCCTTGCGCGCCAGCGAGCGTTCGAGCTCCTTCAGCGCCGGCAGCAGCTCCTTCTGGGCCTGCTCCAGCGCCGCCAGGTGAACGGCCGAGGGGAACACGTCGTTGGATGACTGCCCCATGTTGACGTGGTCGTTGGCGTGGACGCCGGACCCCGCGAGGTTGGCGATCACCTCGTTGGCGTTCATGTTCGTGGAGGTGCCCGAGCCGGTCTGGAAGACGTCGATCGGGAACTGGCTGTCGTGGAGTCCGTCGGCGATCTCCTTCGACGCCCGCTCGATGCGACGCGCCGTCTGCTTGGGGAGCAGCCCGAGCTCGGCGTTGACCGCGGCCGAGGCGCCCTTGATGCGGGCCAGCCAGCGGACCACCGGCACGGGCACCGACCTCGCCCGAGATGGGGAAGTTCCCGACCGCCTTGTCCGTCTCGCCGCCCCACAGCCTGCGCCCGGAGCTGCGCCCGTTCTGGGCCGCGCGGCGGGGCGCGGACCTTGGCGGCGGCGCGGGCTTTGCTGACGGCGCGGGCTTTCCCGTTGCTGCGCGGTGCTCCTTTGGCGGGCATGCTCACACCCTATATGCAGGGCGGGGTCCGGCCACCCGCAGGGCTGCCGATGCCGACCGCGCGGCAGGGCGATCCGCAGGCGGCCTACCCGCAGAAGGCCGCGAGCTCGCGGGCCAGCCCGACGGGATCGTCGTAGGCCATCAGGAAGCCGGTGCTCGGCAGCACCCGCAGCTGGCCGTCGCCGCAGCAGCGGCAGCGCCTCTTCGGCCGCGCCGAGCGGATGCACGCGGTCCTGGTCGGCCCACAGCAGCAGCACCGGCATGCGCAGGCGGGGATAGAGGTCGAGCAGCTGCGTCTGCGCGCCCCGGGGCCAGTGCGCGGGCGCACTTCGACCACGAGCGCGCGAGGCTCGAGTTGCCGGGCACGTCGGCGAACGCGTGACGCAGCAGATCGGCCGCCGCTGGGTTGTGGCGGCTCGACATGCGCACCCCCCACTCCGGCCTGAACAGCAGCCCGGCGCCGTAGGAGAGCAGGCCGTCGAGACCCGGCACGGCGGCCGCGCTCGTGGCCAGCTGCCACGCCTGGCGGCGCCGCGGACGAGTCGGGCGGCGCGTGCATGCGGTTGGGCATCAGCACCACCCGCGAGGGCTCCAGGCGCGCCGCCGGCGATCGCCCGCAGCAGGATCTCGGCGCCCGCGCCGTGCCCCCCGACGATCGGGTGGGGGCCGAGCACCTCCGCGCAGAAGGCCGCGATCACCTCGGCGAACCAGTCGGGGGTGTACGGGTGGCGGGGACGTGCCTCGGAGTCGCCGTGCAGCGGCAGGTCGGGCAGCACGAGGCGGAAGCGGTCGCCCAGGTGCTCGACCACGGGCTCCCACTCCATGTGCGAGAGCAGACCCGAATGCAGCAGCGCCAGCGGCGGGCCGGTGCCGTACTCGCGGTAGGCCACGCGCGCGCCGTCGTGGTGGTGGTACAGGCGCAGCCGCATGGCGTCCCTATCGTACGTTCGGGCGCGGGGAGCCCACCTACAATGGGCCGCCCGATGGGCGAGGCCAAGCGACATCCGCTGATCCCCCGCCGCGAGGTGGACCCCCAGCAGCAGCTGCCGGCGCTCGAGCTGGAGATCCTGGAGCGCTGGCGCGCCCGCGACGTGTTCGCCGAGTCGCTGCGCGCCCGTGCGGGCGGTGAGCGCTGGGTCTTCTACGAGGGCCCGCCGACGGCCAACGGGCCGCCCGGCACCCACCACGTGCTCTCGCGCGTGTTCAAGGACATCTACCCGCGCTTTCAGACGATGCGTGGGCGCTACGTGGAACGCAAGGGCGGCTGGGACTGCCACGGGCTGCCGGTGGAGATCGCGGTCGAACAGAAGCTCGGCATCACCTCCAAGGCGCAGATCGAGCAGGAGGTGGGGATCGAGCGCTTCAACGCCGAGTGCCGCGCATCGGTGTTCGCCTTCCTGGAGGACTGGAACCGGCTGACCGAGCGGATCGGCTTCTGGCTGGACCTCGAGGGCGCCTACCGCACGCTGGACGAGACCTACATCGAGTCGGTGTGGTGGGCGCTGGCGCAGATCCACGAGCGCGGGCTGCTGTACGAGGGCCACAAGGTCGTCCCCTACTGCCCCCGCTGCGAGACCACCCTGTCCTCACACGAGGTGGCGCTCGGCTACCGCGACGTGGTCGACCCGAGCGTGTACCTGAAGCTGGGAGTGCAGGGCTCTCAGGAGCGGCTGCTGGTGTGGACGACCACGCCCTGGACGCTGCCCGGCAACGTCGCCGTGGCGGTGGCCCCGAAGGCCACCTACGTGCGTGCGCGAGTGGACGACGAGGTGTTCGTGCTGGCCGAGGCGAGGCTCGAGGCGGTGCTCGGGGAGGGGCGAGCCGAGGTGCTCGAGCGCTTCAGTGGCAGCGAGCTGGTGGAGCGCTTCGGCTCCTACGAGGGACCGATCTTCGCCGCGAGCGACCGCGAGCCCGGGCCGCTGCCGATCCTGGCCGACGAGTTCGTGACGACCGAGGACGGCACCGGGATCGTGCACCTCGCGCCGGCCTTCGGCGAGGACGACTACCGCGTGGCCGCCGCCAGCCCGCAGGTCCCCTTCGACCCGGCCGTGGCCGGCTCGCTGTACAACCCGGTGCGCCCCGACGGCACCTACGACGAGCGCGTGCTGAGCCGCTCGGGCGGGAGCTATGGCGGACGCTTCGTCAAGGACGAGCAGCTGACGCAGGAGCTGCTGGAGGACCTTCAGGAGCGCGGGCTGGTGCTGAAGGTCGAGGACTACGAGCACGCCTACCCGCACTGCTGGCGCTCGGACAACGCGCTCATCTACTACGCCAAACCGTCGTGGTACATCGCGACCTCGCGTCTCGCCTCCGAGCTGCTGGCGGCGAACGAGACCGTCGACTGGCACCCCCCGCACGTCAAGCACGGCCGCTTCGGGGACTGGCTGGCCAACAACGTCGACTGGGCCCTCTCGCGCGAGCGCTACTGGGGCACGCCGCTGCCGGTGTGGCGCTGCCCGCAGGGACACGTGCGCGTGATCGGCTCATTCGCCGAGCTGACCGGTCTCGGCGGCGGCGAGCTGAGCGACCACCACCGCCCCTACGTCGACGAGCTCACCTTCCCCTGCGGCGAGCCGGACGGCTCCGGGGGAGTGTGCGGAGAGCCGATGCGCCGCGTGCCCGAGGTGATCGACGTGTGGTTCGACTCGGGCGCGATGCCGTTCGCCCAGCACCACTTCCCGTTCGAGAACGAGCAGCTGTTCGGCGACAGCTACCCGGCCCAGTTCATCTGCGAGGCCCAGGACCAGACGCGCGGCTGGTTCTACTCGCTGCTGGCGATCGCGGTGCTGCTCGCACGCCCGGCGCCGTACGAGAACGTCGTTTGCCTCGGGCTGATCCTCGACGAGCAGGGCCAGAAGATGTCCAAGTCACGCGGCAACGCGGTCGAGCCCTGGGAGGTGCTCGACGCCTACGGGGCGGACGCGCTGCGCTGGTACTTCTTCACCGCCAAGCAGCCGTGGGACGGCTACCGCTTCTCGGCCGAGACGATCGGCGAGGGCGTGCGCCTGTTCCTCAAGCAGCTGTGGTCCACCTACTACTTCTACTCCCTGTACGCCAACGCGTCCGCGCAGGCCTTGCAGGCCTCGGCGCCGGAGGCCGCCGCGGTCCCCGCGCCCAGGCCGGGCGAGGGCGGGCTCGAGGACCTCGACCGCTGGGCGCTCTCGCGCACGGCCGCCACCGCCGAGCTGGTCACCGAGCGCCTGGAGGCCTACGACGCGACGTCCGCGGGACGGGCGATCGCGGCGCTGGTGGAGGACCTCTCCAACTGGTACGTGCGCCGCTCCCGGCGGCGCTTCTGGGACGGCGAGGCGGCGGCCTTCGCGACCCTGCGCGGGTGCCTGCTGGCGGTCAGCCGCATGCTCGCCCCGCTGTGCCCGTTCATCGCCGATGAGATCTACGACAACCTCGACGGCACGCTCACGAGCGTGCACCTGTGCGACTTCCCCGCTCCTGAGGAAATCGGGACCCGCGACGTGGAGCTGGAAGAGGCGATGGCGCTCGCACGCGAGACCGTGCGCCTCGGGCTCGGCGCCCGCGGCAAGGCCAAGATCAAGGTCCGCCAGCCGCTGCGCGAGGCGGTCGTGGTGGCCGACGGACGCGAGCGGGCCGCGATCGAACGGCTCGCCGACGTCATCCGCGAGGAGCTCAACGTGGTGAGCATCCGCTTTGTGGCGGCGGCGGGCGAGCTCGGCAGCTATGAGGTGAAGGCCAACTACCGCTCGCTCGGGCCGCTGTTCGGAAAGCAGATGCCGCTGGCGGCGGCCGCGATCGCGGCGCTGGACCCCGCCCACGTGGCCGAGTCGGTCCGCGACGGCGGCGCGGTGGGGATCGAGGTGGGCGGCCGCGAGCACACGCTGACGGCCGAGGACCTGATCCTGACGATGCGCGCCCCCGAGGGCTACAGCGTCGAGCGCGAGGGCGCCCACGCGGTGGCCCTCGACCTGAACCTCGACGAGGAGCTGCGCCGCGAGGGCCTCGCGCGAGAGATCGTCCACGCGGTCCAGAACGCGCGCAAAGACGCCGGCCTGCAGGTCGAGGACCGCATCTCGCTGGCGCTGGGCGGCGACGATGCCCTGCTGGCGGCGGCCACGGCGCACCGCGACTACATCGCCGGCGAGACCCTCGCCGTGCAGCTGACGATCGCCGGCGCGCCCTCAGAGGCCCTGCCCGCGGCGTCGCCGGACGGAGCCCCCGGCGGCTACCGGGGCGAAACCCGCGTCGAGGAGATGCCGCTCGGCATCTCCCTCACGCGGGCCGCCGGGGCCTGAGCGGTCGGCGCCCTGTGCCCCGTGCGCGACGGGCGGCCCACCTGCGCCGCCCGGGCCTGAGCGCTCAGCTCAGGCGGCGGCGAGGACCGGCTCGAGCTCGGCCTCGAGCTTCTTCTTGGGGTAGGCGCCGATGATCGTCTTGACCGGCTCGCCGGCCCTGAAGACCATCATCGTGGGGATCGAGAGGATCTGGTAGCGGGCGGCCACCTGCGGGTTCTCGTCGGTGTTCAGCTTCACGATCCGCAGCTCCGGGCGCTCGGAGGCGATCTCCTCGAGCACCGGCGCAACGACCCGGCAGGGCCCGCACCAGGGCGCCCAGAAGTCGACGAGCACAGGGCCCTCGGCCTCGAGCACCTCGGCGTCGAAGTTGGTGTCGGTGACCTGTGTGAGAGTTCCTGCCATCGTCTGCTCCTTGGTCGCTTGACCCTCACTATACAAAATGAAGGACATGCTCCCCCTCGCGGTCTCCGGCAGCGGTCTGCTGATCATCGCGATCGCCATCACGATCGCGCTGGTGCTGCTGGTCCTGCTGCTGCGGGGCGAGGCCGACTACGAACGCGAAGCCAAGGAAAAGGAAGCGAAGGAGCACGCGGAGGACCATCCGGGAAGCGGCGAGGAGCAGCCCCCGGAGCCCCGTGAGCGGGCACCCCGGATTGAGCTAGTTGACCTTCACGATCCAGCCTTCGCTGGCGCGGATGATCGGCGGGTGGATGTGGGTCAGGGCGGTGAACAGGTGGGGCGAGACGTACACCTCGATGAGCGCCGCCAGCACGAGCACCGGGATCGCGATCGCGACCGTCACGACGGTGGCCGCCAGCAGCTCCTCCCAGGCACCGCGGCGGCTGGCGAGGATCCACGCGGCCAGTGGCAGGAACAGTGCGATCAGCTCGGGGACCGCGTGGGGCAGCACCCCCAGGAGCAGCACCGCGGGGGACACGTGCAGGAAGTGCGAGACGCCGGCGAGGGTGTGGCCGATGACGTATGCCTGGGCGCTCAGCGAGAAGGTGGTGGCGCAGACCACGAAGGCGATCGCGATCCTGCCCCCGTGTTCGTGGACCCAGCGCGAGACGCCACTGTGGCTGCCGGCCTGTAGCGGCAGGGAGCTGCCGGCGATGAAGCCGGCCACACAGGCCATCGCGTGCAGGGCCAGCACGAGCATGTTGCTGCGCATCAGCGCCAGCACGTCGTGGGGATCGCCGACCGCGAACGGCGGCTGCAGGCTGATGATCTGCTGGTAGCCGTGGTCGACCGAGGCGACCACCAGGACCGCCGCCAGCAGCCCGGCGGCGGCCAGCGCTGCGCCCGCGGTCCAGCGACCGACCACGCGCAGCGGCGCACGCTGCCATTGCAGCAGCGTGCTGCGCGTGCGCCTGACCCCGTGGGTGAAGGCGTAGGCGGAGGCGTCCATCCCCAATTGATCGGCGCCGTCGTCGCGCGGCTGTAGGGGGAACCGCTCCGCGAAGGCGCATGGCTCAGCCAAAGGCACGGCTCGGCCCACGTGCGGCCGGGTGGGACGCACCGCTCAGCGCACGCGCATGAGCGGCACGAGCCACATCGCCTCGGCGGCGATCCGCCAGGACATCTTGCTCGTGCCCAGCTCACGGTCACGGAACACGATCGGAACCTCGACCACCCGAAAGCCGCCCTGGACGGCCCGGTAGGTGAGCTCGACCTGGAAGGCGTAGCCGCGGGAGCGCACGTCGCCGAGCGAGATCGTCTCCAGCACCTCGCGGCGAAAGCACTTGAAGCCACCGGTGAGGTCTTTGACCTGCAGGCCGAGGACGATGCGCGCGTATGTGGAGCCGCCCTCGCTGATCACGCGCCGCAGCAGGCCCCAGTTGCGTACCCCGCCGCCGTCCACGTAGCGGGAGCCGAGCGCCAGGTCCGCCCCCTCGTGGACCGCGGCCAACAGCCGGGCGAGATCCGCCGGGTCGTGGGAGAAGTCGCTGTCCATCTCCATCACGTAGCCGGCGCCATGGGCCAGCGCGTGGCGGAAGCCGGCGATGTAGGCGGGTCCGATGCCGGCCTTCTCGCTGCGGTGCAGGACCGATACCCAGTCGTGTTCGGCCGCCAGCTGGTCGGCCAGCTCGCCGGTGCCGTCGGGTGAGCCGTCGTCGACGACCAGCACCTGGAAGCCCTCCGGCGCGGCGCGCGCGAGCACCTCGCCGGCCGCGGCGACGATCAGGCCCACGTTCTCGGCCTCGTTGTAGGTGGGCAGTATCAGCCACGCCTCGCCGGACATCAGCTCGGCGCGTACCCTAGACAGTCGGCTCACGGAGCGATCCACCTGGGCGCCCGGCTCCCCGCGAGATCCACCGAACCGTCGGCTCGTGCAGCGATCCCGCATACCCTTCTGAGCGGTGGCCCAGACAGAGCCCTCAAACGCCCAGATCGCCGCGGCGTTCGAGGAACTGGCCGATCTGTACGAGCTCGACGGGGCGATCGTGCACCGCGTGGTGGCCTATAAGGGGGCCGCGAAAGCGGCGCGCGAAGCGACCGTCTCGGTCGCCGGCCTCGCCCGCCAGGGGCGCGCCACCGAGCTGAAGGGGATCGGCAAGACGCTGCAGGAGAAGATCGTCGACCTCGCCGAAACGGGCACGATCCCCGCCGCCGAGCGCCTGCGGGCGAAGTTTCCGCCCGGACTGGTGGAGCTCACGCGGCTGCCCGGGCTCGGGGCCAAGCGCGCGCGGCTGCTCTACGACGAGCTCGGGGTTGACTCCGTCGCGGCCCTGCGCGAGGCGGCGCTCGCCCAGCGCGTCCGGGGCGTCAAGGGCCTCGGCCCGAAGCTCGAGGAACGCATCCTGGAGGCGCTCGCCGACGACAGCCGCCCGCCCTCCTCGCGGGAGCCCGAGCGGGTCATCCTCTCGCGCGCGACCGAGCTCGCGCAGGAGCTGGTGGGCGCGCTCGCGGAGCGGGCGGATCGCGGCACGGAGGTGCTGATCGCCGGTTCGGTGCGCAGGCAGGCCGACAGCGTCAAGGACCTCGACCTGGTGGCGACGAGCACGGCCCCGGCGCAGCTCGCGGCGCAGCTGGCCGAGCTCGAGCAGGTCGAGAGCGTGAGCTCGGCGGGCGAGGCGGGGGCGCGTGGGCTGACGTACTCCGGCATCGCCGTGGAGCTGCGGATCGCGGCACCCGAGCAGCGCGGGAACCTGCTCCAGCACCTCACCGGCTCGGGCGGCCACAACGCGGCCCTGCGCGAGCTGGCGGTGCGCCGGGGCCTGCACCTGTCCGAGTACGGCGTGCTCGACGACGCCACCTCCAAGAGCACCACATGCGTGAGCGAGGAGGAGGTGTACGGGCTCGTGGGTCTCCCCTACATCGAGCCCGAGCTGCGCGAGGACCGGGGCGAGCTGCAGGCGGCTCGGGACGGCACGCTGCCGCAGCTCATCACGCTGCAGGACATCCGCGGCGACCTCCACAGCCACACCCACGCCTCCGACGGTCACAACACGATCGAGGAGATGGGGACCGCGGCCCGCGAACGGGGCTACGACTACTTCGCCATCACCGACCACTCCGCCAGCCACGGGTTCGGAAACGACGTCTCGCCGGAACAGCTCGAGCGTCAGATCGAGCTCGTGGCGCAGGCCAACGAGCGTGTGCAGGGGATCGAGCTGCTGGCCGGCAGCGAGGTCAACATCCTGCCCGACGGCTCGCTCGACTACGAGGACGAGCTGCTCGGGCGCCTCGACTGGCTGGTGGCGAGCGTCCACACCTCCTTCAGGATCGGCGAGCAGGCCATGACCGAGCGCATGATCACGGCGATCGAACACCCGCTGGTGGACGTGATCGCCCATCCCACCGGTCGCCTGATCGAACGCCGGCCCCCCTACGCGGTGGATCTCGAGGCCGTCTTCGAGGCGGCGGCCCGGAGCGGGACGATGCTCGAGATCAACGGCAACCCCGACCGCCGCGACCTGTCTGCCGAGGCCGCCCGTGCCGCCGCAGCCGCCGGGGTGACGATCGTGATCGACTCCGACGCCCACCGCATCCGCACGCTCGACGAACATGCGCTGGGGCGTGGCCACGGCCAGGCGGGCGTGGCTGACGGCCGCGCAGGTGGCCAACACGCGCTCACTCGCGCAGCTGCGCAAGCTCAGAAGAAGGGCGCGGCGCTAGCTCACGCTCGACAGGCGCGGCACCAGCTCGCGCTGGACCACCCGCGCCAGCGCCATGGGACCGAAGGGCTCGAGCAACCGCGCAACCCGATCGGAGTACCCGGGCGCCGGCTCCTCCAGGGCGGCCCGCAGCCCGCCCGCCAGACCCTCGCCCACCAGGCGCGGGTCCGCCTCCCGGGCCGGCCCGAGCGCCACGTATGGCCCGGGCGCGGGGGTGGTGACGAGCATGCACCCGTCCGCGAGCGCCTCCAGCTGGGCGATCCCGTAGTCCTCCCGGCGCGGTGCGCAGACGAACACGCGCGCCCGCCGCAGCAGCGCGCGGTACTCCTCCGGCGCCAGGGAGCCGAGCAGCCTCACGCCCTCCTCCGTCCCGGGCACGTCGATCCCGGCGCGGCGCAGCTCGCGCGCGCCGGCGCCGGCGACCAGCAGCTCATCCGCCGCGCCACGGCTCGCGCGCAGCTCACGCCAGGCGGCGAGCACGCGATCAAAGCCCTTCTTGAGGGGGTTGGCCGCGTAGGTGATGGCGGCGATGTCGCGCTCGCGCGGGGCGGGACCGGAGGGCGCCACCGCCACCGGCACCACCAGCGGAGATCCTGCGGCGCTCGACGCAGGCCCCGCGACGGCGGAGGGGCACTCCCGCAGCGAGGCCTCGCTCCAGGGCAGCAACAGCGGCGAGGCGGCCAGCCGCCGGCGCTCCAGCGGGCGCTGCCAGAGCCCGTGCCGCCCGGGACGGTTGGCGGCCGCGCAGGCGTCGAAGCGGATCGCGCCCGGCAGCGGCCACAGCAGCGCCGCGGTGGTGCTCGAGTAGATCACCGCCGGGGGTCCCGCCGGGCGGCCGCCGCCGGTGGGCGACCCGGTGCGGCCCTCGCCGTCCCGCGACCCGGTGCGCCGCTCGCGCAGGGCGCGCTGGGTCGCCACTCGCGCCGCCCGGGCCCAGGCGAGGTCTGTCAGCGCCATCGTGCGCAGCGGCCGCGGGGGCTCGGCCCGGGCCAGCTGCACCTGCACGCCGGCGGCGCGCAGGGCGTCGCACAGCTGCTCGTCGGCGAGGCGCAGCCCGGTGGTGGAGCCGAGCGAGACGAGCAGCACCTCGAGCTGCTCCGGGGGCGCCATCGGCCGCCCGCGCTAGCCCACGGCCCCGTTGACGCGTTCGGAGCGCAAGGTTCTGAAGCCCGGCGTACGCACCAGCGAGATCGCATGCACGGGCGAGGTGCGCTCGACGTAGAAGGCCGCTCCGTCGCGCTCCTCGATGGCCGCCACGGCGGCGTCCTGGTGGCGCCAGGCGAGCGCCCCCATGATCGCGAAGCCGGCGGCGATGCCGGGGATCTGGGGAGCCAGGAAGGCGAGCGCCCCCGACAGCAGCGTGAACACCGCCAGCGGCCAGAGCCTGTTGACGAGGACCGCGCTCGGGTACACCTCGGGCAGCGTCTTGATGGCGCGGGCCGAGGACAGCAGACGGGCGATCGGAGGACTCGTCTGGGCCTGGCGCCCGAGGCGGAGGCCGACGATGGTGGCGATGATCCACCACCCGAGGTCCACCGCCACCAGCACCGTGTGCGGGCCCGAGGCGGCAGCGGAGGCGAGCACCGAGATGGCGGCCAGGGCGGTGGCGGCCCCGCCGCTCAGCAACACGGTCGTCCTGAGGAAGTCGACGAAGCGCACGCGCCGAGCTCTACAGCAGCGCCTCGAGCAGCGCCCGCACCCCCGTGGTGCCCTCCACCGTCAGGTCCGCCTCGCGGGAGAGCTCCTCCGGAACTTCGTCGGAGACCACCGCGACGCAGAGGGCGCTCTCCAGCGCTCCGGAGGAGACCAGCTCGCGTAGCCTGCGGAAGGCGTCCAGGTCGGTGGTGTCGTCACCCACGTACAGCGCGTCGGCGGCCGGCCCGTCGCCCAGCAGGGCCGCGATGCCGACGCCCTTGTTGATCAGCACCGGGGGGCGCACCTCGAGCACCTTGCGGCCCCAGTGCACCGCCAGGCCCTCACGCTGCGCGAGCTCGGCGATCTCCCTGACGGCGAGCTCGGCGCGCTCCTCGTCGGGAGCCCCGCGCCAGTGGAAGGCCGCGATCGAGCCCTTGTCCTCGCTGCGCACACGCAGGCGCTGGTGCTCGGGGCTGTCGACACGTGCCGCGAACTCGCGCACGCGGGTCGTCCACTCCTCCAGTTGGGGGTCCACCTCGGCGCGGGTGGCGCCGGGGCGCAGCAGTTCGCCGCCGTGGTTGCCGATGTAGGCGATGGTCCCGATCGCAACCATCTGGCGGGCGCCGTTGGCGGGCCGCCCGCTGACGCAGGCGACGACCCGGTAGCGCCGCGCGATCTCGATCAGCAGCGTGCGCGTTGCCTGGGGCACGTGGGCGTCGGCGGCGTGGCGGACGATCGGCGCGAGGGTGCCGTCGATGTCCATCAGGATCGCCGAGCGGGCGGGGTCCGAGCGGAGCGGCTCGAGAGCCTCCACGAGCATGGCGGCCGGGGTCACGCGGTCTAGTATGCCGCGCATGGTGTCCCGCCGGTCCGCTGGTGCGCCGCGCGGGCGGGGACTCTCCCAACGCACGCTGAAGCTGGCCGTGATCGGCACCGCGGCGGGCTTCTTCAGCGGCCTTTTCGGGGTCGGCGGCGGCACGGTGATTGTGCCCCTGCTGGTGCTCTGGCTGGCCTACGAAGAGCGTCCGGCGACGGGCACCTCGCTGGCGGCGATCATCGCCATCGCCTCGTTTGCAGCGGGCGTTCAGGCCCTCTACGGCAACGTCAATGTGGTCGACGGGCTGCTCGTCGGGATTCCCGGCCTGGCCGGCGTGCTGGCCGGGACCTGGCTGCAGCAACGCCTGCCCCAGCGGACTATCGCCCTGCTGTTCGCGGCCGTGCTCGTGGCCACGGCCGTGCAACTGGTGTTGCAGTGATCGGCGCGCTGCTCGTCGGACTGCTCGGGGGAGTGATCGCGGGGCTGCTGGGCGTCGGCGGCGGCGTCGTGTTCGTGCCCGGGATGGTCCTGTTCCTCGGCCTCGACCAGCATCACGCGGTGGCCACCTCGCTGCTGGCGATCATTCCGGTCGCGATTCTGGGGACGATCCGCCAGGACCGCTACGGCAACGTCAACCGCGACGACGCGGTCATGCTGGGGGCGTTGTCGATCGGCGGAGCCGCGGCCGGGGTGGCGCTGGCCAACGCGCTCCCGGGCCAGGTGCTGCGCGACCTGTTCGCCGCCTTCATGGTGTTCGTCGCCGTGCGCCTGGTACGCGAGAGCGGGCACGGCTAGACTCTGCAGTAGATGGGACTCGACAACCCGCTTCACATCGCATTCCTGGTCGTGATCCTGCTGCTGTTGTTCGGCGCCAAACGGCTTCCGGAAATCGGCCGCCAGCTCGGCTCCGGCATGCGCGAGTTCAAGGACTCCGTCACCGGCTCCCAGCAGAACCACCAGCAGGCGGCTCTGCCGCAGGCGACCCAGGTCGCAGCCCAGCCGGCACCGGCCCCGCCCGCCCAGGCGGCCCCCCAGCCCGCAGCACCGGCGCCCGCGCCGGTCCCCGGGCAGGCAGCGGCCGCACCGGCAGCGGAACCGGCCCCGGCCGAGCCGAGCCACCAGGCCTAGCCGGCTGAGGTCAGCTGCGACCCGCCGGGACGCGGCGGGTGCGTTCGCGTTGTGCCGGCTCGCCTATGCGCCGCCGGCGCGGGACGCGTCAGCCGCCGGCGCGGGACGCGTCACCGCCGCCGGCGCGGACGCGTCAGCCCCCGGCGCCGAAGGCGTCGGCGGAGGACCTGAGGCCGTTGGCGGAACCGGCGCCGTTGGCGCCGTTGGATCCCTTGGCTCCGTTTGAGCCCACCGTGAGGGCCTCGGGACGGGCCTCGGAGAGCAGCGGGGCGCCGCACTGCCAGCAGTAGGCCGCGCCGCGGCTGTGGACGGCTCCGCACGAGGAGCACTGACCGTGGACACCCGCCTCGGAGCTCGCCAGCAGCCGCTGGACCTCGTTCAGCTGGGCGTCGGCGTCCTGCAGCTCGGCGGCCCGGCGGGCGAGCACGTCGAGGCGGTAGTGGTCACGGATGGCCATCTCATAGGTCAGACCACCCAGGTCCCAGGTGAGCTCGGCCACGCGCTGGGCGAGCTCACGCTGGCGGGCGCGCAACTGTGCGAGCGAGCCGCTCGCGGGCGAAGGTCGAGAAGCCATCAGCTGGTTTCGATCGGTTCGGCGCCTTTGGCGTTGAGTTCTTCGGCGTGCTTTTTGCCCGTCGAGTGACTGAATTTTTCGAGTTCCTGGTGGGAGGCCTTTTTGGGCGGCGGGGGCGGCGCTTTTTCGGCCTTGGTTTCTTTGGCGGCTTCCTTGGCCGCCTGCTGCTGTTCCTTCTTGGCCTTGGCGGCCGCGGTGGAGCCGACGATTTCGCCGGGGCCGTCGTCGAGGGCGTGGTGGATCCCGCGGCGAGCCCAGTGTCGCGCCGCCCAGGCCTTCGATCTTGACCGTCGAGGTGTTGGTGCCTTTGCCGCCGCCGGAGGCCCAGTGGCCGAGCAGCAGGCCGGCGATCAGGCACAGCAGCAGCACCGACAGAGCCCGAAGATGGCGCCGTTGCGGCGGATCCAGCCGCCCAATCCGTGCTGGGGCGGCGGGCCGTAGCCCACCGGTGTGGCCTCGAGCGTGGACGGAGTGGACCACTGAGGGGCCGGGTGGGTGCCCTGGTCCTGGAGCACGTCGAGGAAGCCGAGCCGCACCGGCGACACGGGGTGACCGCAGGACAGGCAGTAGCGCTGGTCGGCCACGACCTCGGCGCCGCAGTTGGCGCACGTGGTCCCGTCCTGCGGTTGAGAAGGGACCGCCATCAGGCTCACGTCCGCCACGCCGGCCGCCTAACCGAAGGCGCCCTGGACGTATTCGCGGGTACGGGCGGCGCGGGGCGCCTCGAAGACCTCCTCGGTCTCGCCGTACTCGACCAGGTCGCCCAGGTACATGAAGGCGACCTTGTCCGCGATCCGCCGCGCCTGGGCGAGGTTGTGGGTCACGACCACGACCGCCAGGTCGCGGCGCAGCTCGCCGATCAGCTGCTCGATCGTGTTGGTGGAGATCGGGTCCAGCGCACTGCAGGGCTCGTCCATCAGCAGCACCTCCGGGCGGGGCGCGATCGCCCGCGCGATGCACAGGCGCTGCTGCTGACCGCCCGAGAGGCGCAGCGCGGGTCTGTCGAGATCGTCCTTGACCTCCTCGTAGAGGCCTGCGCGGTGCAGCGCGTCGATCACCAGCGGCTCGAGCTCCTTGCGCCGCGGCCGGCGGCGGGACTGTTCGCGCAGCGCGAAGGCGACGTTGTCGAAGATCGACATCGGGAAGGGATTGGGCTGCTGGAAGACCATCGCCACGCGCGAGCGCAGGCTCGTGTCGGGCAGCTCGTGGATGTCCTCGCCGTCGAGCCTGATGGTGCCGGCGCGGGCGGCGCTCGGGGTCAGCTCGGTGAGGCGGTTGAGCGTGCGCAGCAGCGTCGTCTTGCCGCAACCGGATGGCCCGATCAGGGCCAGCACCTCGCCCTGGTGGATCGACAGCGACACCGACTTGACAGCCGGTTTGGTCGCGTAGGCGATGCTGACGTCCTCCAGCCGCAGGCGCTCGGGGCCGCTGCCGGCGGCGGCCGGGCGCACCGCGCGGCGCTCGTCGGGCGGGGTCGCGGGCAGCGGGGCGCGGTCGAGCACGATCGTGCGCACCGGCGGCACGGCCGGGGAGCCGGGGGCCGTGGATCCCCGGCTGTCCTCGCCGGGCGGCGCGTGCTCGGGCTGGGCGTGCAGCTGCTCGACGGTGGCGTACTCCCCCTGGGTGTGCAGGTGCTCGACCGTCGGCGTCTCGCCGCGGTCGTCGCCCAGGTGGATCGGGTCGGCGCGTTCGGCCATCGCATTACTCCGCAACATCGATATTCCCCATCTGAGAAACCATTTTCACCGAAGTACTGAGGTTAGCGGCTCGATAGCGGGTTGTAAAGCGTCCAGGTTGCACGTCCAGGGCCCTCCTAGACGACGCCGGTGGCGACCGACAGGCCGGTCGCACGCTGCTGGTGGCGACCGATGCGTTCGACGAGCAGATTCAGCCCGAGCACGAACAGCAGCAGCACCACCGCGGCCGCGTAGGCCTTCTGCGGGGCGGCGCCTTCGCCCGCCGGGGAGTTGTCGAACACGTAGCTGGTCAGCGTCGAGCCGGTCCCCCGCAACAGACCCAGCCCGGGGACCGAGCCCTGCGGTTCCAGGCGCAGCGACTCGCCGAGCAGCAGCACCACGATCGCGGTGTCGCCGATGATGCGGCTGACGCCCGAGCGTCACGCCGGTCGCCATGTTGGAGCGCACGCTCGGCAGCAGCACCCGGCGGATCGTCGTGATGCGCGTCTTGCCGAGCGCGAAGGCGGCCTCGCGCATGTGCGTGGGGACCGCCTGCAGACCGTCGCGGGTGGCGGCGAAGATCGGCGGCAGCGCGATCAGCGACATCATCGCCCCGGCCGCGAGGAACGAGCGGCCGTAGACGCCGCCGCCGGAGGCCTTGAAGGAGAACGGCGCCATGAAGCTGAGCTGGAAGATCGCCAGGCCGAACAGCGCGATCACGATGTCGGGGGTGCCGGCGACGATCTCGATGCACGACTCGATCGATCCGGGCCAGCCAGCGTGGGCCGGGCGTACTCGCTCATCCACACGGCGCTCGTGACGGCCAGCGGGAGCGCCAGCACGATCCCGACGAACGTCAGGATCACGGTCCCGAGCAGCGGATCCAGGAAGCCGCCCGCTGCCGGTCTGGCTGGTCGAGATCTGCGGCCTGCGAGAACAGCAGGCTCGGGCGCAGGTACTGCACCCCGCGAACGCCGAAGTAGATCACGATCGCGGCCGCGATCAGGCACAGCCCGATCCCGGCCGACCCAGGCCAGCACGAGCGCGAGGCGATCGCGCCAGCGCCAGCTCATCGGCGAGGAGCGCCGGCCGCGGCCGGTCTGCATCACGCGCGGCTCGTCGAACTCGAACGGCACGAGCGTGCTCATCCGCGCACCTGGTACTTGCGCAGCGGCAGCTTGATCAGATAGCCGCAGACCGACAGCGCGAACGCCGCCGAGCAGCAGCAGCAGCGCGATCGCATACAGCGAGGACCCGAGCGCCGGCGCGCTGATGCCCTCGCGGAAGTCGACGATCGTCGAGGCGAAGGTGCGCAGCGGCGAGTACAGGAAGATCAGCAGCCCGTGGTCGAGGTTGGGCGTGAAGGCGCGCCCGCCGGAGACCATCGAGATCATGATCGCCTCGCCCAGCGCCCTGGCGGTGGCGAGCACCGCCGCGGCCACGATCGCCGGCCGGGCGGCCCGGACGGTGACCGCCAGGATCGCCCGCAGCGGGTTCAGGCCGAGCGCGATCGCGCCCTCGCGCCAGGAGCTCGGGACCGACGCCAGCGCCTCGCACGTCAGCGCGATCATGATCGGGGCGATCATCACCGTGAGGATCACGACCGTCACGAGCAGCCCGGCGCCGGTGAGCTCGATCGTGTTGGCGACCGAGGCCTTCTCGGAGGCCGTGACCAGGTGGTTGCCGACGAACGGCACCAGCACCAGCACCCCGATCAGCCCGTACACGACCGACGGCACCGAGGCCAGCAGGCGGATCACCGGGATCGTGAGCCTGCGCAGGCGCTCCGGCGCCAGCTCGACGATGAAGATCGACGCGAACACCGACGACCACGAACGCGAACGCGACCGACACGACGGTCGTCAGCAGCGTGCCGTAGAGCAGCGGCCAGGCACGCAGGTGATAGGCCGAGGCGGGCGCGTTGACGCTCGTGGCCTGCATCTTTTCGAAGCTGGATTCCGGGCTTTCGCCCGACCCCAGCCAGCTCAGGCCGTTGTGCTCGAAGGTCGGCCAGGCGTGGACGGCGACGAACACGACCATCCCCACGACGAGGACTCCCACCAGGCACGACACCGCGCCGAGCGTGCGCTCGGCGCGGCTGTCGGGCCAGGGTTTGCGCAAACGCGCAAGCACTGGAGGCTTCCTGCCGTCCCCTAGCGCCTGTTCCTAGGTGACGGGGACCCACTGGGTGGAGATGATTTTGCGTGCCGCCGAGGAGTCGCGGATCCAGCCGATGAAGGCCGAGGCGGCCCCGGTGGCCTTGCCTTTGGTGACCTCGTAGAAGCGGGCCGTGCCCGAGTAGGCACCGGAGGTGACCGTGCTCTTGTTGCAGGCCACGCCGTTGAGGCTCGACCGCGTTCACGGTGCCTTTGTCGGACTGGTAGTTGGACACGAAGCCGATCGAGCTGGGGTCGTTTTCGACCTGCTGGCGCATCAGACCCTCGGACGACTGTTCGGAGGCGACGCTCGAGACTTTCTTGCCTTCCAGCAGGATCGTCTGGAAGTTGGTGAGCACGCCGGCCACCGAGGTGCGGCTGATCAGGTCGATCGTGCCGCTCGGGGTGGCGCCGGGGATGCCGCTCCACGAGCGCGTCTTGCCGGTGAAGATGTTGATCAGCTGCGCGGTCGTCAGGTTGCGAGACCGGGTTGGATTTGTTCGTGATCACGCAGATCCCGTACCTGGCGATCGGGTAGAAGACCAGGCCCGCGGGGTCGGCGGCGAGCGGGTCACGCGAGACGTCGCCGATCGTCACGCGACCGGCGGCGACGTCGTTGATGCCCACCTGGGCACCACCCTGGGCGATCTTGAACTTGACTTTGCCGGGGTGCAGTTTCACGTACTTCTGCGCCAGCAGCGAGACGAGCGGGTACGAGGCTGTCGCGCCGCTGATCGTGACCGTGGTCGCTGCGTTGGCGACCGCAGGCGCCGCTACCCCGAGCACACCCGCCACCGTGAGGGCGACGGAGAGACGGCGAATTCGTTGCATTTGGTCAGGAATCCTTTCGAGTGGCGGTTGTCGGTTGACGCGGGAGACGCCGCCAAGATACCATAACCTCATAGACCCGATCGACATTAGCTATATTGTCGAAAAGGTCTGTTAAGAGGGGTTTACGGGAAGGGATTCCCGTCGTCTGGCAGCATCGCCGTCCTAAAGAACACAAGAAAAGTGCAAATAGTGCGGAAGCTGAAAGACATCTTCTCCGGGAGTCGGCGGGCAAGCGCACCCGAGGGCGTTCAGCTGCCCTCCGGGCGGGTCCCCCAGGGTGAGCAGCCGTCGCCGGCGGACGGCGCCGCCGGCGGACCTCCATCCGCACCCGCCCCGTACGCGCAGCAGCCGCTGCTCTCGCGCCGCCCGAGCCTGCGCATGACCGCGATCCTGGCCGCCGGGATGCTCGCCGTCGGCGTCGGCGTCGGCGCCGCCATCGGACCGGCCGCCGGTACATCCTTCGCCGGCGACACGCCCGCGCTGGTCGCCAAGCTGCTCTCGGAGCTGGCGGCCCGCAACAACGCGACGCCGCAGGCGAGCAGTCAGGCGCCGGCCGAAACCCCGGCGGAAGCGCCGCTCAGCACATCGCCCCCGGCGAGCAGCGCGAGCACGACGCCGGCCGCCGCGGCCGAAACCCCGGCCTCCGGCTCGAAGAGCTCCGAAGCGGAAGCCGAAAAGCCGGGCAAATCCAGTACCCCGGCGAAATCGAAGGTGCCCGCGGTGACCAACGTGTGGCTGATCGAGCTCTCGGGCCCGAGCTACGAAGAACTGCTCGCCCAGAAGGCCGCCGCGCCGTACATCAGCGGCCAGCTGATCCCGACGGGCACGCTGCTCAGCGGCTGGTCGGCGATCGAGGGCAACGCGTTCGCGAGCGAGGCCGCGCTGGCGGCCCCCGTCGAGCGAAGTGTCCACGCCCCCGATCGTGCACTCGATCGTCCAGCCCCCGTGTCCCGAAGGGGCCGGCGGGCGAAAGCTGCGCGACACCCGCCGGAGCGCTTGAAGGCGGCCGACGAATTCGCGCAGGCGACGCTGCCGAAGATCACCGGCACCGCCGCCTTCCGCGAACACGGCCTGGCGGTGGTGACGTTCGCGACCGTCGGCCTGGCCTCCCAGCAGGAACTCCCGGCGGGCGCCTCCAGCGCGACGCTGACCTCCAAGCCCCCGGGCGGCGTGCTGCTGATCTCACCTTTCGCGAAGGCGGGCGCTCGCTCGAGCGTGTCCTACCAGGTCGCTGCGCCCGTGCACACGGTCGAACAGCTGCTGCATTGAGGCGGCGCGCCCGCCCAAGGCCTGAACACCAAACCCAGATCATCGACCAACAAAGAACGAACGGAGAAGACTGTTGCACCGACCTGTACCACTATCCGGCCACCGGCGAGCGCTGCTGGCGCTCGCCTCGGCGATGGGCGCCCTCGCCCTGCTCCTGCTCCTGCCCGCGGTGGGCCGAGCGGAAGAATCGAACCCCAACAACCTCAACTGCATCGGAAGCATCAAGGCCGGCACGCCTGAAGAAGGAAGCGAAGAACAGCAGGTCCGCTACAGCTTCTATTGCGATGGCCCGATCACGGGCTACCAGCTGTCGTCACAGATCCCCGTGACGGGAATCCAGAGCCCGCCGGAAGTGATCTCGAACGCGACCAAAGCGCTGCTGTTCGGACAACTTCTCCTGCAGCGGGGAAGTGCCCGGCTTCGCGCTCAACTGCGTGGGCGCGGCCAAAGCCGGCTACGAGACGATCACCGGGCAGTTCGCGATCGAACACAAGATCTGCGCCGAGCCCCGTGAGGACCCGCTCCTGACGGTCGTCTCGGCGACGATCGAAAAAGGCGCCGTCGTGCAGGCCATCTCGGGCCCGTACGACCTCGGCCGCCCGCTCGGCTGCAAAGCGGACTCGTACTCGGGCGGAACGCGCCTGAACCCGAAGGCGCCGGTCAAGAAGAAGTCCAAGAAACACTCCAAGCACAAGCACTCGAGCAAGAAGGGCAAGAAGGCGGCGCACAAGCGCTGAGCAGCCCTTCCGCACCGTGGTCCCCTCGGCGTCGCGCGAGCCTCCAGGCGCGGCGCCGGGGCAGGCTACAGCAGGCTGCTGGTGATGCGCTCGATCTCGGCGATCGAGGTGAGCCCGTCGCGAACCTTCAGCAGACCGTCGTCGCGCAGGCGGCGCATGCCTTCCGAGACGGCCACCGCCACGATGTCGTCCACCGAGGCGCGCTCCAGGACCATCGCGCGGATCGGCTCGGTGATCTCCATCACCTCGTAGATGCCGACCCGGCCGCGGTAGCCGGAGCCGCCGCAACGGGGACAGCCCTCGGGCTCGAATGGTTCGGCGCCCTCGAGACCGTGTTCGGCGAGTACGGCCTTGGAGACCTTCTGGGGTCGCTTGCAGCTCTCGCAGAGCTTGCGCACGAGCCGCTGGGCGACGATGCAGTCGACGGCCGAGGAGACCAGGAACGGCTCGATGCCCATGTCGGTGAGACGGCTCAGCGCGCTCGGGGCGTCGCGGGTGTGGAGCGTTGAGAGCACCAGGTGGCCGGTGAGGGCGGCCTCGACCGCGATGTGGGCGGTCTGGCTGTCGCGGATCTCGCCCACCATGATCACGTCGGGGTCGGCGCGGAGCATCGAGCGCAGGCCGACGTCGAAGGTGACGCCCGCCTTGGAGGCGATCTGCATCTGCTTGATGCCCGCGATCCGCTGCTCGACCGGGTCCTCGATCGTGAGGATGCTGCGTTCGCCGTCGTTGACGGCGTTCAGGGCCGCGTACAGGGTGGTGGACTTGCCCGAGCCCGTGGGACCCGTCACGAGCACGGCCCCGTTGGGCCGGTTGATGGCGCGTTCGAAGCGCTCTTTCTCCTCGTCCTGCATGCCGAGGGCGTCCATCTCGCCGACCGAGGCGGTGGTGTCGAGGATGCGCATCACGACCCCCTCGCCGTGGACCAGCGGCAGCGTGACGACGCGGATGTCGACCCGGCGCCCGTCGACGGTCAACCCGAAGCGACCGTCCTGGGGCACACGGCGCTCGGAGATGTCGAGGTCGGCCATGATCTTGATGCGCGAGACGACCGAGGCGGACATTTTCCGCCTGCACGGTGGCCGCCGGCGTGAGCACCCCGTCGACGCGGTACATCACGCGGGTGTCGCCCTCCTCGGGGTTGATGTGGATGTCGGAGGCGCCCTGCTGGGTGGCCTGGGCGACGATCGAGTGCACGAGCTTGATCACCGGCGCCTGGTCTTCGGACTCGGCCAGGCGGAGGTCCTCCGCGCTGATCTCCTCCTCCTCGTCGACGATGTCTTCGATCGAGTCGTCCATCTGGGCGAGCTTGGCCAGCAGCAGGTCGAGGTCCTCGATCGAGGCCGCGCAGGGACGCACGCGGCGGCCGGTCATCATGCCGATGTCGTCGATCGTGAGGACGTTGGTGGGGTTGGCCATCGCCACCAGCACGGCGCCGTCCTCGGCGAAGCCGACGGGCACGGCCTGGTAGCGCCGGGCGGTTGAGGCGCTGACGAGGTTGACGGCGCCCATGTCGAGGTCGAAGGAGGTCAGGTCGACGAAGTCGAGGCCGAAGCGCTCGGCCACCACGCGGGCGAGCTGGTCGTGACGCAGGATCCCGCGTTCGACCAGGATCAGGCCGGTCGGGCGACCCTGCTCGCGGGCCGCCTGGACCGCGTCCTCGACGGTCTCGCGGTCAGAAAGCCCGAGGTCCACGACGACCTCCCCGATCATGCGCGAGGAGCGGCCCGGGTGGCGGGGCGGGTAGAGCCCCTTGTACGGGTTGGCTGCGGGCCCGGGGACGCTGCCCGGCTGCTCGTCGGGGGCGCCCGGCGGGCGCGCGGGAGTGGGCGTGGCGGTCTCTGTCATCTCTACACATATCGGCACCGGAGAGGGCGCTCTTGACCGCTTGCAGGCTCACATTCGCCCATTGCACCTGGCGGGCGCGATCGCCCCATGATGTACGGTGGTCGGGCCATGCAGCCCCTCATCTGGGACCGTCGGCCGGATGGGCTCAGAGCCCCGGCGATGGTTTGCGCATTTCAAGGATGGAACGACGCGGGCGACGCCGCCTCCAGCGCCGTCTCCTTCCTCGCCTCCTCGCTCAACGCCCGCCGCTTCGCGAAGATCGACTCCGAGGAGTTCTACGACTTCCAGGCCAACCGGCCGTGCATCGCGCTGGACGACAGCGAAAAGCGCCAGATCACCTGGCCCACGGTCGAAATCCTCGAAGCCACTGCGCCGCGGGCCCCCCGCGATCTGGTGCTGGTCCAGGGAACCGAGCCGTCGATGCGCTGGCGGTCCTTCGGCGCCCACATGGTGGACCTCGCCGAGGCGCTGGGCGTGCAGGTCGTGGTGTCGCTGGGGGCGCTGCTCGGCGACGTGCCGCATACGCGCCCGGTGGCCCTCACGGGCCACGCCTCCGACGGGGCTCTGCTCGAGCGTCTCGGGGTGGCGAGCTCCAGCTACGAAGGCCCCACCGGGATCGTGGGCGTCCTGCACACGGCCTGCGCCGACGCGGGTCTGCCGTCGGCCAGCCTGTGGGCGGCGGTGCCCCACTACGTCGCCGCGGCCACCAACCCGAAGGCGGCGCTGGCGCTGCTGCGGCGGGTGGAAGTGCTGGTCGGGGTGTCGGTGGACGTCTCAGAGCTCGAGTCGGCGGCGGCCGACTACGAGCGTCAGATCGGCCTGGCGGTGCAGAGCGATCCCGACATCCAGGCGTTCGTGGAACGGCTCGAGCAGGCGGCCGACTCGGAGGCGCCCGACACGGCCCAAGAGGTTCCCTCGGGCGAGGCCCTGGCGCGCGAATTCCAGCGCTTCCTGCGCCAGCGCGGCCGCAACTAGGGCCCGCCCCTGAGGGCGGCTAGGCCGCCTCGGCGGCCGGGCACACGACGCGGTAGTCGCAGTAGGCGCAGGCAGCGGGCGAGGGCGTCGGCTCGAAGCGCTGGGCCAGGATCCCGTCGCCGACCTCGAGCACGACGCTCCTCCAGCGCCCGGGCGTCGGCGGCGCGGTCGGGCACCGGCACCTTGAGGTCGTCGAGCACGTAGTAGTAGGCCTGACGTGGAGGACTCCAGCTGCCAGTCCTCGCGGGCCGCCATCGCATACAGCGAGAGCTGCACGTCGTCGGAGAGCTGCTCGGGGGTGCGGGGGCGCGAGGTCTTGTAGTCGATCAGCTCGTAGCGGTGCTCGGCGCCGTCGGCGAGCCGGTCGACCCGGTCCACCCGCCCGCGCAGGTGGTGGGGGCCGACGCGGAACGAGAACGAGCGCTCGAACCAGACGGGATCCGCCGACTCCTCCGACAGACGGGCGTGGTAGCGGCAGAGGGCGTCGCGGGCCTTGGCCATGACAGGTCAGGTCGGACTCGGTTTCCCCGAGGGCGCTGCGTCGCCACACCTGCTCGAGCAGCTCGAGCATCGCCTCGAGCGTCTGGTCGGAGCCGGAGTGGTAGCGCTCCAGCACCTGGTGGATGACGATGCCAAAGCGCTGCTGCACGGTCTGGGGCACCGGGATCCTCAGGACGCGGGCGAACTTGTAGCGCAGGGGACAGCCCAGATACGTCTGGATGTCGGAGGCCGACATCGCCAGGCCGTCGCCCGCGGCGCGGCAGGAAGGGCTCGAGCGAGAGCTCCTCGCGGCGCCACGATCGGACGCGAGGGGGCGTCCGCCGCGTCCGGCTCGGCCAGCAACGTCTGATCGAGGGTCGAGGTCTGGAGGATCTCTCTCTGCAGCGGGGTGGCAGCCGCCAGCAGGCGGGCGTTGATGTCGGCGAGTGCCTCCCCGAGATCCTGTCCGGGTGGGCGCTGGATCAGTGCCGAGACCTTCAGCAGCTCGAGGTAGCGAACGATCCCGTGGGAGATGTCGAGGTCGGTGTCCAGGCGCAGCTCGCCGAGCCGGTCCCCGATCCGCCCGATCCCCTGGGCCAGCTCCTCGCGCAGCGCCTGCACGATCCGCTCGAGGCGCTCCTCGGTCTGCTCGCTGGGTCCGGGGGCGATCGAACGCTCGTGATGCTCGGAGGCGACGGCGGCGAGGTGGCGGACCAGGTCGATCGTCTCGGCGCCCGGGTTCTCGGCCAGGAAACGGCCCGCCAGCTCGCGCAGGCCCCGCAGGCCCTCGTTGGAGCGGGCGGCGTCCACGGGCGTCATCAGCCTGCGCCGCAGCAGGCCCAGGCGATCGATCAGCGCGGCCAGGAACTCCGCCGGCTGCAGGCTGTGCAGCTCGGCCTCGACGATCCGGTGCAGCGAGGCGAAGCGCTCGATCCGCTCACGCGCCTCGGGGGGTACCTGGGGGGATTCGATCGCCGCGCCCACACCGACCACGAGGTCGAGCTTGCGCCGGCGGGCGACCTGGATCACGCGCGCGAGGTCCACCTGGCGAAGCTCCACCGGCGGGCGCGCGAGCGCACGCGCGACCGCGCTGGCGTCCTGGGGGTCCACGAGCAGTCGCAGCCAGGCGATCACATCGCGCACCTGCGGGCGCCCTAGAAAGCCGTCCGGTGTATCCCCTTCGCGCGGGGGTGCTTCGCGCGAGAGCCCCGGCGGCGCCGTGGCAATCTCCAACCCAGACACTCCCTCACAGGATACGGGCCCGGGGCGCTGGCCCCTGCAATTCATCTCGGGCGGGGAGCTAGGCTGACAGTCCGATGGAGTTCGTGGACTGGCGTGTGGCGCAGGTGGTGGGAGACCTGGTCGCCGGGACGCCTGCGTCCGGGGCGATCAGCTCCGAGCGGGTGGAGCCGATGGCCCACGACTTCGCCGTGCGGGTCGCCGCCTACAGCGGCCTGCGCCCGCCGGCTGAGCTGCCCCGGCTGGAGCTCGTGGACCGCTCGGCCTGGATCGCCGCCAACCTCCGCACGATGCGCCCGCTGCTCGGGCGCCTCTCCGAGCAGCGCGGGAATCGAGCCGCCGCAGGGCCTGCTCGGCAGCCCGCTGCGCTCGGCCACCGGCCTGCTGATGGGCGTCCAGGTGGGGGCGCTGACGGGAGTGCTCTCCCAGCGGGTGCTGGGCCAGTACGACCTGGCGTTGCTGGATGCGACGGTCCCGCCGCGGCTGTTGCTGCTGGCCCCCAACCTGTCCCAGGCGGCGCGGAGCCTCCAGCTCGACCGCGAGGAGCTCCTGCTGTGGGTGACGATCCACGAGATCACCCACGCCGTGCAGTTCTCCGGAGCGCCCTGGCTGAGGGAGCCACCTCGCCGGCATGATCACCCAGCTGATCGAGGGCCTGCAGGTGAACGTCGACTCCGGCGGCGGCGGGGGCTGGCTCCCCAAGCTCCCGGCCGGCGGGGACATGAAGGAGCTGGTCGATCGGGCACGCCGCGGGGAGCTGCTGCGGCTGACGCTGGGAGAGGACCGCTGGCAGCTGGTGGAGCGGATCCAGGCGACGATGTCGCTGGTGGAGGGTCACGCCGAGCACACGATGGACGTGATCGGCGCCCAGGTGCTCCCGTCACTGGACCGGCTGCGGGCGGCGATGAACTCCCGCCGCGAAAACCGGGGCCTGCCGTGGCGGGTGCTCGAGCGCCTGCTCGGGCTCGAGCTGAAGCTCCGCCAGTACCAGACGGGCAGACGCTTCTGCGACGCCGTCGTGGCGAGCGGGGGTCCGCTGGCGCTGGCCCGCGCCTGGGAGAGCCCCGCCACCCTGCCCCGCCCGGAGGAGCTCGAGCATGCCGACCGCTGGCTCGAGCGGATCAGCAAGCCCCCCGCGGCGCTGACGGCGCACAGCGGGGGCTAGCGGCCACGCTTTCCCGCGCGGCCGCTCCTCGGCCGCGGGGCCGCCCGACGAGCCCCTCCGAGCCGCCGAATATCGCCGCGTCGTCGCCGCACGAACGCCGTTTCGGAGGCGATCGGGCCTCCATAACGAATAGTTAGTTACCCAAAGTGGCCGAACGCGCGTTCCGTATGTTACAAAGTCGCCCCCTGGAACCCCGCGAGAAATCAGGGTTTCTGGGCTTGGTGCTACTCTTTCTGTAACGATCTTCCCTTAGCGGGTTACAAACATGTGTTCGGTTGACAGAACGGGGTAATCGAACACCACACGAACTGACACCCGCGCCCCCCGGGCCTGAGGAAGAAAGAGGAATACATGCCACCCGCCACCACCACTGCAACCAAAGCGAGCAAACCGCGAGCCAAAGCGGCCCGCAAAACGAGCGCCCGCAAAAGCACCACGCGTGCCACCGCCGCTCGCAAAACCAGCGCCCGCAAAGCGGTCCGCAAAACAACCGCTCGCAAAACCAGCAAAGCCACCACCCGCAAAGTGAGCGCGCGCAAACCGGCCGCGAAAGCCACGGCCGCCCGCCGCGCCAGCTCGCGCCGCTCGAAAGCGATCCACGCCAAGGGCTCGCGCACGCGCGCCGTGCACTCCGCCCAGTCCACGGTCCGCCAGAGCGAGACCGCCACACGCGAGACCGCCAACGTGGTCGGCGACTACGCCGAGCGTGCCGTCCTGATCCCGGTCGGGGCCGCCCTGCTGGCCCGTGACCGCGTCGTGTCGGGCGTCAGCGACACGCTCTCCACCTACTCCTCGAGCACCAAGACGCAGGCTCAGCTGCGCCGCTTCGAGCGTCGCGGGCTCACCGCCCGCAACCGGCTCGAGCGCGAGGTGCGCAAAGCCCGCGTGCGCGTCGAGCGTGAACTGCGCCAGCGCCGCCGGATCGTGGAGAGCCGCGTCAACGACCTCGATGACCGCCGCGAAACGCTGGTCAACAACGGCAGCGAAATCGCCAACAAGGTCCCCGAGATCGCCCGCGAAGTCCAGGATCGGATCCTGAGCCTGGTCTAGGACCAGAACCTTCACCCGCCCCGGACGGAGAGGCCGGGCAAGCGGGAAAGTCTGCCGGCCTCATATCTCGCCGGCAGTAGTAGCACCCTCTCCTCCCCTCGACCCGCGGGCGGCCCCCACTGCCCGCGGGTCACTTTTTTGGGCATCCGCCTCGCCCGCCCGTGACCTGGGCGCCGGTTTGCCAGAATGGGAGCCGTGACGGACAAGGACCAGATCATGCGGTCGCTCCAGGCCGTGATCGATCCAGAGCTGCACCGCTCGATCGTCGAGCTGGACATGGTGCGCTCGATCGAGCTGAACGCCAACGGCGTGGTCGACGTGACCGTGTCGCTGACCACGCCCGGCTGCCCGATCAAGGGGCACTTCCAGACCTCCGTGGCCAACGCCGTCTCGTCGCTCGACGGGGTGACCCACGTGAACGTGTACTTCGACGTCCTCAGCGACGCCCAGAAGGCGGCCCTGCAGCAGAAGCTCGGACGCGGCAGCCTGCCCGCCGGCGCTCTCGCCCAGGTCGCCAACGTGATCTGCGTGGGCTCCGGGAAGGGCGGCGTGGGCAAGTCCACCCTGACCGCCAACCTCGCCGCCGCGCTGGCCGCGGAGGGCCGCAGCGTGGGAGTGCTCGACGCCGACGTGTGGGGCTACTCGATCCCCCGCATGTACGGCCTCGGCGCGACCCGGCCGTCCGTCTCGGCCGAGCGCATGATCATCCCGCTGGAGGCCCACGGCGTGAAGGTGATGTCGATCGGCTTCTTCGTGGAGGAGGACGCGGCCGTCGTATGGCGCGGCCCGATGCTCCACAAGGCGCTGACGCAGTTCCTCCAGGACGTCGACTGGGGCGCCCTCGACTACCTGCTCGTCGACCTGCCCCCCGGCACGGGCGATGTCTCGATGACGCTCGCCCAGCTGCTGCCCCAGGCCCTGTTCCTGATCGTGACCACCCCCCAGGCGACGGCCCAGAGGGTGGCCCGCCGGGCCGCTCAGATGGCGGGCAAGGTCGAGCTCGAGATCGCCGGCGTGGTCGAGAACATGTCGAGCTTCACCACCCCCTCGGGGGAGCGCTTCGAGATCTTCGGCGAGGGCGGCGGCGCCGAGCTCGCCGACGAGCTGGACGTGCCCCTGCTCGGCAAGGTCCCACTCACGATGCCGCTGCGCGAGCAGGCCGACGGCGGGCTGCCGCTCGTGATCGAGGACCCCGACGAGCCCGCCGCCCAGGCGATCCGTCAGATCGCAAGAGGACTCATCGCGATCGCACCCCCGAAGCCCCTGGAGTTGCCGCTCGTCGAGGTGCCCGGAGCCTCCTCCGTACCGCAGGAGGAGCGCAAACCCGTGGGCATGTCGCTGCCGATGGCCTAGCCCCGCGGGGCCATCGACATGGCAGCGGACATGCCCGGCAACCCGACGGCGCGAGGCCGGCCGGCCGCGCGCAGGCGTCCCTCCCAGGGGCGCAGGCACCAACCCCGGCGCGCTTGACAAGCGTGCACACGTGAGAGGATCGTTTCGACATGGCGGTAGAGAGAGGGCAGGAGGAGCAGGAAGAGGAGCGCCGGCCCGCGTCCGCAGAGGCGGACACCGGCGCGAGCGACGACGCGGCCGACCGCGCGGTGGATGCCGCGGTCGAGGGCCCCGCTGACGGCGCGATCGAATTCGACGAACGGCGGGCGAAGCTGGAGCGCCTGCGGGCGGAGGGGGTCGACCCCTACCCGCCGGTGAGCCTGTGGAACGAGCGCGAGCGGATCGAGGACGTGATCGCCGCCCACGACCCGGGAGAGCTGGCACACGGCGAGCACCCCGAGCTGACACACGAGATCGCCGGTCGCATGGTGGCGCGCCGCGAGCACGGCAAGACGGCCTTCCTCGACGTCCGCGACCTGTCCGGCCAGATCCAGGTGGTCGCCCGCGTGGACGCGCTCGGGCAGGAGGAATACGACCGCGTGCTGGGCCTCGACATCGGCGACATCGTGGGCGTGAAGGGGGTCGTGTACGTCACCCAGCGCGGCGGGCTGGCGCTGGCCGTGAAGGAGTGCACGCTCCTGACCAAGACCCTGCGACCGCCGCCGGACCGCCACCACGGCCTCGGCGACACGGGCACCCGCTATCGCTACCGCGAGCTCGACCTGCTCGCCAACGAGGACACCCGCGAGCTGTTCATCACGCGCGCGAAGATCGTGTTCGCGATCCGGGAGTGGCTCAACGAACGCCACTTCGTGGAAATCGAAACGCCCGCGCTGCAATCGCTGGCGGGAGGCGCCGGGTCACGCCCCTTTACCACGCACCACAACGCGCTGAACCGCGACCTGTACCTGCGGATCTCCGTCGAGCTGTTCCTCAACCGCTGCATCGTGGGCGGGATGGAGAACGTCTACGACATGGGCAAGGTGTTCCGCAACGAGGGCATCTCCCACAAGCACAGCCCCGAGTTCACGATCATCGAGTTCATGCAGGCCTATGCCGATTACTACGACGTGGCCACCGTGACCGAAGAAATGTTCCGCGACGTGGCCCAGCGGGCGCTGGGCCGCACCACCGTGCAGCGCAACGGCGAAACGATCGACCTCGCCAAGCCGTGGCGGCGGGTGACGATGCGTGAGCTGATCCTCGAGCGCACCGGCGTGGACTTCATGGAGTCCGACGTCAAGCAGCTGGCGGAGGTGCTCGACGGCCCCGTGGACCCACAGGCCACCTGGGCCGAGCTGGTGGGTGACATCTACACCAAGCACATCGAGCACACCCTCAACCAGCCCACGCACGTGTTCGACTTCCCCCTGGAGCCGTTCCCGATCACCAGGCGCCACCCCGTGCACCCGGAGCTGGCTGAACACTTCGACGCCGTCATCGGCGGGATCGAGCTCGTCAGCGGGGACACCGAGCTCAACGACCCGGTGGACCAGTGGCAGCGCTTCGTGGACCAGCGCAAGCGGCGCCTGATCGACGACGCCGACGTCCCGCATCCCAACGACGAGGAATACGCCCGCGCGATCGAGTTCGGCTACTCCCCCACCGCCGGCGGGGGCATGGGCGTGGACCGCCTGGTGATGATCCTCACCGAACGCGACACGCTGCGCGAGGTGATCCCCTTCCCGATCGTGAGGGACATGTCATGAGCTCCTCCAAGCTGAACCTCGACCCGGGCGTGGTCGAACGCCTGTCGCCAGGCCGCCAAGCGCATCGCCGAGGACGTCTTCGAGCAGATCTCCTCGCGCACGACCCTGTCGGTCGAGCGCAGCGTCACCCGCCTGCTCGGGGTGGACGGGGCCGACGACCTCGAGGCGCCGCTCCCGAACGTGCTCGTCGACCACGTGGCCGAGCGCGGAGGGCTCGAGCGCGGCGTGGCCCACTGGCTGGGCAACGCCATGCTCCAGACGCAGCGCTCACCCCAGCAGATCGCCGAAGCCGTGAGCGCCGGCGAGCTCGACCTGGCGGGACTCGACCAGGCCGAGGAGCCGGCCATCCGCGAGCGCGTGAGCGAGGAGTGCTCGGCGCGGATCGCGGAGATCAACGGCCGCTTCGAGGACCGCCGGGCGATGCGCACACGCCTCGGCGACGCCCCCGCGCCGCTGCGCTATGTGCTCACGGCCACCGGGGACGTATACGAGGACGTGGTCCACGCCAAGGCCGTGGCGGAGGCCGGCGGGGACATCGTCGCGGTGATCCGCTCCACCGCCCAGAGCCTGCTCGACTACGTCCCCTTCGGGCCCACCACCGAGGGTTACGGAGGCACCTTCGCCACCCAGGCGAACTTCCGCATCATGCGCGAGGCGATGGACGAGTGGTCCGAGCAGCACGGCCGCTACGTCCGCCTGTCGAGCTTCTGCTCGGGCCTGTGCATGTCGGAGATCGCGATGATGGGCGCCTGGGAGGGCTTCGACAACATGGTCAACGACGCCCTCTACGGGATCCTCTACCGCGACATCAACATCGTGAGGGGGCTGATCGACCAGCGCATCTCGCGCATGATCAACGGCTACTTCGGGGTCGTGATCAACACCGGCGAGGACAACTACCTGCGCACGGCCGACGCCCTGGAGGCCGCGCCGTCGGTGACCGCCTCGCAGTTCATCAACTACCAGCTGGCACGGGAATCGGGCGTGCCCGACGGCCAGATCGCGCTCGGGGACGCGTTCGAGATCGACGTCCCCGTGCGCAACGGACTGCTCTACGAGTGGGCCCAGGCGCAGTTGACCAGAGAGCTGTTCCCCGACTGCCCGGTGAAGTACATGCCCCCCACCCGGCACATGGACGGCAACCTCTTCCGCACCCACGCGGCGGACGCGCTCTTCAACCTCGTCACGGTCGCCACCGGTCAGGGCATCCAGACGATCGGGGTGCCCACCGAGGGGATCTTCACCCCCCACATCCACGACCGCGTGCTCGGCCTGCAGAACGTCGACTACGTCTTCAACGCCGCCGCCGACCTCGGCGAGGAGATCGACTTCAAGCCCGGCGGGATCATCCAGACGCACGCCCAGGACGTGCTCGGCGGAGCCCAGGAGCTGCTCGAGCGGATCGCCGAGGAAGGCCTCTTCTCGGCCATCGAGCGGGCCAGCTTCGGCGACGTCAGCCGCCGCGTGGACGAGGGCCGCGGGATCGAGGGCATCGTGAAGGTCTCGAGCGACTACTACAACCCGCTGCTCGAGCTGATGACGGAGGCCAGCTATGCCTAGGGAGGTGGACCTCACCTCGGTGCGTCCCTACGCCGACCACCTCGGCGACGGGCTCGTGCAGATGAGCTTCACGCTGCCGGTCCCCCACTCGCTGGCCGCCCGCCGGGCGGCGCTCGAGCTGGCCGCCGGGATGGGCTTCGAGGAGCCCGAGGTGGTCCACTACCAGCAGCTCACCGACGGCTACACCTACTTCGTCATGTACGGCCGCTGCACCGCCAGCATCGACTTCTCCGCGATGCAGGGCGAGGGCTTCGACATCGAGTACATGAACGAGGACGAGGTCGAGCGCTTCGTCGAGGAGCAGATCGGGCGACGGATCGTGGTCGTCGGCGCCAGCACCGGTTCCGACACGCACAGCGTGGGGATCGACGCGATGCTCAACCTCAAGGGCTACCACGGCCACCACGGACTGGAGGGCTACCGCACCTTCGAGACCCACAACCTCGGCAGCCAGGTGCCCAACTCCGTGCTGCTGGCCAAGGCGATCGAGGTGCAGGCCGACGCGATCCTCGTATCCCAGACGGTGACCCAGCAGAACCTGCACGTGCAGAACCTGACCGAGCTCGTCGAGATGGTCGAGGCCGAGGGCCGGCGGGCGCAGATGATCCTCGCCTGCGGCGGGCCGCGGGTGACCAACGAGCTCGCCAAGGAGCTCGGCTACGACGCGGGGTTCTCGAAAGGGACCGAACCGCAGCACCTGGCGACCTTCCTCGCCCGCGAGCTGGCCGCGCGGACGCCCGCGAGGGCCTGAGGCAGCGGCGCCGCCGGTGCGCCTCGGCGAGCTGACCCGCACGGCCGCGCGCGTGGCCCTGGTGGGGCTGGCCAAGAACACCGGCAAGACGGTCGCGCTCACGACCCTGCTGGGGGAGCTCGAGCAGCAGGGACGCACCGTCGGGGTCACCTCGGTGGGCCGCGACGGCGAGGAGCACGACGTCATCGATGCCCGCATCGAGAAGCCCCGCGTGGCGCTGCCGGCGGGCAGCCTGCTGGCGACCACCGACGAGCTGCTGCGAGCCAGCGGGCTGCCGTATGAGCTGCTGTCCGCCACCGAGGCGCGCACGCCCCTGGGCCAGGTGCTGGTGGTGCGCCTGCAGGGGGCCGGCATCGTCGAGGTGGCCGGGCCGAGCGCCTCCCAGCAGGTGCGGGCGGTGTGCGAGCTGATGCTCCAGAACGACGCCGACCAGGTGCTCATCGACGGCGCCATCGACCGCCGTGCGGCCTCCGCCCCCGAGGTCTGCGACGGGCTGATCATGGCCACCGGCGCCGTGCTCGGGAGCGAGCTCGAGCAGGTCGTGGAGCGCACCGCCGAGGCGGTCGAGCTGGCCCGCCTGCCGCTGCTGGGCGGCGACGGAGCGGCCGTTGCGCGCACGCGGGAGCTGGCCGAGGGCCACGGCGGTCACTTCAGCGGCATCGTCAGCGCCGACGGCGGCGTGCAGGAGCTGCCGGCCCGCTTTGCCCTGCGCGCCGACGGCGCGGCGCTCGCGGAGCTGCTGCCCCAACAGGCCACCGGGAGCTATCTGCTCATCGGCGGGGCGCTCCCCGAGCGTCTGCTGGAGGCGCTCTTGGAGCTGCGCCGGCGCCGGCGCGAGCTCCCGGCGGTCGTGGTCCACGACCCCACGCGCGTGTTCGTGAGCAGCCACGGGATCGGCTGGTACCGCCGCCAGGGCATCGCGCTGCACGCGACCCGCAGTGCGCCGCTGCTGGCCCTGACCGTCAACCCCGTCGCCCCCCAGTCGCACAGCTTCGACTCACAGCGGATGCGCGACGGCCTTTCGCGCGTGCTCGAGGACGTGCCGATCGTGGACGTGTACGCGCCCGAGTACTGAAAGGCGTACACGCGGGCACAGGCGGGTAGGGTTCGTAACGAAGTGCGCATCCACGTATGCGGCGCGCGGGGCTCAACACCCGCGCCGGGGGCCGAGTTCGCCCGCTATGGAGGGCATACCTGCTGCCTGGCGCTGACGAGCGCCGGTCGCGAGGAGCCCGACCTGATCCTCGACGCCGGCACGGGCCTGCGCGGGGTCACCGGGCTGCTGCACGAACACCCCTTCGAAGGCACGCTCCTGCTGAGCCACCTGCACTGGGACCACATCCAGGGACTGCCGTTCTTCGGCGGGGGCGATCGCGACGACTCGCGGGTGAGCGTGCTGGTCCCCGACCAGGGCGACGGTGTCGACGCCGAGCGGGTGCTCGCCGGCAACATGTCCCCGCCCTTCTTCCCGATCGAACCGGGCCAGCTGCGGGGACAGTGGGAGTTCTCCACGGTCCCCACCGGCGAGTGGCGCAGCGGCGCCTACACGATGCTCGCCCGCGAGGTCCCGCACAAGGGAGGGCGCACGCTCGGCTACCGCATCAGCGACGGCAGCTCGACCGTGGCCTACGTCCCCGACCACTGCCCCACGGCCTTCGGGGAGGGCCCCGACGGGCTCGGCGAGTACCACGCGGCCGTGCTCGAGCTGGCCGAGGGCGCCGATGTTCTCATCCACGACTCCCACCTGCACGGCGAGGGCGAGTTGGCGCGGGAGAGCTTCCTCGGGCACGCTTGCGCGGAGTACTCCGCCGCGCTCGGGCGTGTGGCAGGCGCCCGCAGCGTGATGCTCTTCCACCACCACCCGGAACGCACCGACGATCAGCTCGACGAGCTGTGCCGACGCCTCGATGCAACGGAGACGGTCAGGGCCGCGATCCAGGGCGACGTGATCTCACTCTAAGGGCAGGCGAGGGCGGACGTCGATCGCAGCGAAGTGTAGGGTCCCGGACGCAGGGGGCCGCACTTAGGCTCGAGCATGGCGCCTGCTCCAGTGTCGATCAGCTTCGGCGAAAAGCTAAACAGCCGTCGATAGCCCACGGCCGGCGCAGGCCCCAGACTGGGCTGCGGGTCCTGGTACGCCCGCTCATGCTCGCATCAAGCTCGCAAACGGCCCCGGCCGCAGAAACCGCCTGAGGTGGCATCCATCGCGGAAGAGGGCCTTGAGGTGCCCCCCGCCGTGGGGGACACGCGCGAGCTGCTCACAGCACAGCCACTCGTGGGCGCGCTACCGGATGCCGTGCGCGAGCTGGTAATCGACTCGTTCGTCCCCGCTGCTTACGCGCTCGGCGAGGACCTCGTCCGTCAGGGGGAGCCCACAGACGGCTTTTACGTGCTCGCCGGCGGACGCGCCCAAGCCCTGCGCTCTGAGAACGGCATCGACGTGACCCTCCGCTGGCTGGGCCCCGGCGATACCTTCGGCGAGTCGGACCTCCTGGAGAGGGCGGTCTGTGAGGCAACGGTCAGGGCCGCCGAGCCGGTCACCGCGCTGCGGCTCGAGCCCGCACTGTTCGGAGCGATCGTCCGCCGCCATCCAGAGGTGGGCGAGCGGGTCGCGGTGCAGTCTCGGGCGCGGCGCGCAGAGCCACTGCTGCGGTCGCACCCCGTGTTCTCCTCACTGCCGCGTGAGGCGCTGGTTGAGCTCGCGAGCGAGCTCCAGGAGACGACGATCCCCGCCGCAAGCACGATCTTCAGCGAGGGCGATCCCGCCGGCCCGCTCTACATCGTCGCGGCGGGCCGCCTGCGCGTGTCGGACGCCGAGCACGGCAACCTGCGCTATCTGCGCGCCGGGGACGTCTTCGGCGAGCTTTCGATCTACCTCGACAGCCCCAGGACGGCGACCGTCGAAGCCGTGTCCACGGTGAGGCTGCTGGCCCTCAGGGCCGACGTGTTCCGCCGCTACCTCTCCGAGTACCCGGAGATGGTCAAACGGGTGGGCGATCAGCTCGCCTTCTATGAGCGCGGCCCGGCCCGCCAGGTGCCGCTCGACTTCGCGGAGGAGCTCAGCAAGCTGAGCGCGGGCGGCGAGCTGCCGGCACCGGCGGAGCGTCCGTCTCCCGCGGTCTCACTTGGAGAACGAAGGCCCCGACGGCAGCTCTGGCGACGGAAGGCGGCTCGCCACGTGCCCTACGTCCCCCAGCTCGATGAGACCGACGACGCGGCGGCATGCCTGGCGATGCTCTGCCGCCACTTCGGGCACGACGTACGCACCGTCCATATTCGCGACGTCCTCGGAAGCTCTGTCGGCAGCGCCAGCCTGCAGACGATCGAACGTGCTGCACGCACGCTTGGTTTCGAGGTGACCCGACTCGAGGAGGAGGACTCGCAGCTCGAGAAAATCGCGTTGCCGGCGGTCGTACACTGGCCTGGCGAGCACTGGGCGGTGCTCGACGAGGTGCGCACGGAGCGAGTGCACATAGCCGATCCCGCAACCGGGTCGGGCTGGACCTCGCGCGAGGAGCTCGACCGCTACTGGGACGGGCTGGCCCTGAGTCTCAAGAGCACACCCGCTCTGGCCGAGGCGCCGACGGAGCACGCCGACCTCGGCTGGCTCGTCGCGCTGGCGCGCCCCCACCGACGCCTGCTGGCGCTCGTGCTCGTGCTGGCACTCGTCGCCGCGGCGCTGCAGATGCTCGTGCCCGTCGTCACCGGTGAGATCGTCGACAGCGTCGTGAAGCAGAAGGACTACACCCGCCTGTACCTGCTCACAGGAGGCCTGTTCGTTCTCCAGGTGGCCGCGTTGTTCGCGGCGCTCGTCCAGGCAAGGATCACCGCCGGCGTCGCCGTGCAGATCGACCACGAGTCACTGGCGCACCTCGCCGACCGCATGCTCCGACTTCCGCTCAGCTACTTCGAGACGCGCCGCTCCGGGGACATCGAGCACAGGCTGGGAGCACTCCGCGTGATCCGGGAGTTCGCCGCCCAGGATGGAGTCCAGGCGCTCGCGCAGGGCAGCCAGCTGGTCGTTTCGACGGTGTTGATGGGGCTGCTCTCGCCGGTTCTGATGTTGGCGTGGCTGGCAACTTTGCCGGTCTACCTGCTTCTGGTGAGAGCCGGTGTACGCCGCGTGCGCCCCCCCTACCAATCCGAAGAGGAAGGCTTCGCGCGTCTGCGCTCGCGCCAGCTCGATGCCATACAGGGTGTGGAAGCGGTGAAGTCGCTCGGCATGGAGGAGGGCGTCCGCAAGCGACTGCTGCACGACTTCGAGGAAGTCGCGCACCGGGTGGCCCGCGCGGACCTCGCCGCGATCAGCTATGGCGGCATGGTCTCGTTCGTCACCTTCCTGCTGCTGATCCTGTTCCTGTTCTTTGGGGCGCTGGAGGTGATGGCGGGCGATCTCTCGATCGGACAGCTTGTGGCCTTCAACTCGTTGGTCCTGGTCTCATCGGGACCGATCATCTGGCTGCTCGGCATGTGGGATCGGTGTCAGCTGATGACGGTGCACCTCGGCCGCCTGGGAGACATCCTTGACCGCGAACCGGAGCAGGCCGGCTCCATCCCCGCTCCGCGCCCCGTGCCCACCCTTGAGGGGCGCGTGACACTCAAGGACATCTGCTTCAGTTACCCCGCCGATCCGGATCGACGGGTGCTCGAGGGGGTCTCGATAGACGTGCTGCCCGGGATGACGGTGGCGATCGTGGGGCGCTCGGGATCGGGCAAGTCGACCCTCCTGAAGTGCATCGCCGGGCTGTTGCAGGCGACAGGTGGCAGCATCGCCTTCGACGGCGTAGACCTGCGCGAGCTCAGTTGGAGCGAGCTGCGCCGGCGAGTGGGATTCGTGCCCCAGCAGCCGTACCTGTTCGACGACACGCTCGCGCGCAACATCGGCTTCGGGGATACCGCGCCCGACGTGGCCGCCGTGCGCGCGGCCGCGAGGATCGCGGCGGTGGACTCCTTTGCCGAGAAGCTACCGCTCGGGTACGGCACACGGGTCGGCGACGGTGGCATCAGGCTCTCGGGAGGGCAAACCCAACGCGTCGCGATCGCGCGTTCGATCTACTACGACGCGGCCGTCCTGCTGCTGGATGAGGCTATGAGCGGACTCGACACCGAGGCGGAGCAGGCCGTGAGCGCCAACATGCGCCGCCTGCTCGACGGGCGCACCGCGTTCATCGTCGCACACCGCCTCACCACGGTCCGCGACTCGGACCTGATCGTGGTTCTCGACGAAGGACACGTCGCCGAAATGGGCACCCACGAGGAGCTGTTCGCGGCCGACGGACTGTACTTCCACCTGTACGCCCCCCAGGCCGCAGGGGTCTGACCGAGAGCCGACGAGGGGCCGCCATGGACGCTCACATCCTCGCCAGAACAGCGCCCGCCCAAGATGGTGACCCGATCGCTCCCTACGTGCCGGCGTTGCTGGCAGATTGGCTGCGTGAGCGACCCGATCAGCGTCATCGAACGCTCACGGGCACGCTCGTGTTCGCCGACGTCTCCGGCTTCACCAGGCTCACCGAGATGCTTTCCGAGCTCGGCAAGCGCGGGGCGGAGGAGATGGCTGAGCTCATCAATGGGACCTTCACGCGGCTGCTGGCTCCCGCGCGGGAGTTCGGAGCCGACCTCATCAAGTGGGGCGGGGATGCGACGCTGCTGCTGTTCGACGGCCCCGGTCACGTGGAGCGGGGCGCCCGCGCTGCTTTCGAGATGCAGTCGGTGATGCGCCACGAAGGGCGCTTGCAGACGAGCCGCGGCTCGGTACGCCTGCGCATGTCGATCGGGCTCCACAGCGGTCAGGTCGAGATGCTGCTGGTGGGGTCCGAGGACCACAGGGAGCTGCTGGTGATCGGGGATGCGGCGGGGGCCGTGACGAACCTGGAGAAGGCGGCCGGCCCCGGCGAGATCATCATCAGTCAGGCAAGCGCAGAGGCGCTCGCCGACGAGGGTCAGGCGAAGCTCGTGACACAGGTGGAACGGGGCCTGCTGCTGCGCTCCCGACCGGAGGCCGAAACCGTGCCCGCGGGTCCCGCCGCGGAGGCGCCGTTCGAGACGGAGGCCGAGGCGGCCGGGCTGCACCCGCGGTCACAGAGCGGTGGGCGGCAGGGGGTGAACCTCGGCGTCGCGCTCTGTCGGATCTTGCGCGAGCACGTTCTGGAGGGTGCGATCGAGGGCGAGCACAGACACGTCACGATCGGCTTCATCAAATTCTCGGGCGTGGACGAGCTCCTCGTCCGGGAGGGACCCGACGCTGCCCTGGCGGCGCTCGAGCACGGCGTGGGCGCTGCCCAGAGCGCGGCCGAGGCCAACGGCGTGACGTTTATGGCCACGGACGTGGACGCCGACGGGGCGAAGGTCATGCTCGGCTGTGGTGCGCCCCGCAGCGTCGGGCACGACGCGGACCGGATGATCGCCACGGCCCGCTCGGTGATCGACGCCCGCGGCGTGCTTCCCGTGAAATGCGGGATCAGCGCAGGCCGTACGTTCACCGGCGACTTCGGCCCCCCGTACCGGCGCACGTACTCGATGCTGAGCGACAGCGTCAACACGGCTGCGCGTTTGATGGCGCACGCCAAGGAGAACGAGCTGCTGGTCGCGGCGCCGGTGCTAGAGGCGGCCAGCGGGACCTTCGTGACCGCCGCGCAGGAGCCTCTGACGGTCAAAGGCAAGCGCCGGGCCGTTCCCACCTTCAGCGTGGGCGCCCTGATGAGCGCACAGGAGGCTCGCGCTCCTGAGAACACGCGCATCGTGGGTCGCGAGGACGAGCTCCGGAGACTGCTGGAGGCTGAGCGACGGGCGCTGAGCTCGGGAGGCCAGGTGGTCGAGCTCGTAGGCCCGCCGGGAATGGGGAAGTCGACACTGCTGGAGGAGCTGAAGCGGCGGTCCGGCGCAGACGTGCTCTGTGCGCAGGGCGACATCTACGCCCGTACGCAGCCATACGCACCGTTCACGCGGCTGCTGCGCTCCCGTTGGGGCATCACCGAGGAGACCGACGTCATCGAGCTGATCGCACGCATGAAGGCGTTGGTGGGCGAGACAGCGCCGCATCTGTTGCCCTGGCTGCCGTTGATCGGGATCGTGGCGGGCCTCGAGCTGCCGATGACCGCGGAGGTCCAGGAGACCGACCCGGGCGTGCGCAAGGCGCGCCTGGAGGAGCTGACGAGCGAGGTCCTGGGCGCGGTGCTGAGCGGACCGACGGCGTTCCTCTTCGAGGACGTGCACCTGATGGACGAGGCTTCGACCGGCCTCATCAGCCGGCTGGCAGCCGACGTCGGTCCTCGGCCCTGGCTGATCGTGGTGAGCCGTCCCCCGGAGGAGGGCGATCTGCTCGGCGGGGTCGCAGCGGAACGGATCGAGCTGGGTCCGCTCGGGCTGGCCGACGCCGAGCGCCTGCTGGCCGAGGCCATGGATGCCTCTCCGCTGCCACCGCACAAGGTTGCGGCCGTGCGCGAGCGGGCGGGTGGGAACCCGCTGTTCCTGCGCGAGCTCGTCGCTCATGTCAGCACCGGCGGAGATCCGGACGCGCTGCCATCGTCGGTCGAGGGGGCGATCGCCGCGAGGATCGACGCCCTCCCCCGCACGGATCGCACGAGGCTGCGCGCGGCCGCCGTCCTGGGACAGGTTGCGGCGCGGGACACGTTGTGCAACGTGCTCGCCGAGCGGGACGCGGGGATCGCCGCGGGACAGGATCCCTTTGCGACCCTCGGAGAGTTCCTGGCACCGGACGGGCCGGGACGCTGGCGCTTCCGCCACCAGCTGGTCCGGGAGGTCGCCTACGAGAGTCTGCCCTACCGCACGCGCACGCAGCTCCACGCGCGGACGGCAGCCGCAATCGAGGACGCCCACGCCGGTGAGGAGTCCGAGCGCATCGAGCTGCTCTCGATGCACTGCTTCCACGGCGGCCTGCACCCGGCCGCGTGGCGATACTCGCGTGCGGCGGCCGAGGGCGCGCGCTCCCGCTACGCCAACGCGGAGGCGGCGGAGCTCTTCCGGCGGGCACTCGCTGCAGCCGCGCGCCTCGACGGTCTCGATCCCCTGGAGTTGGGCGAGACGCACGAGTCACTCGGGGACCTCGAGGTCGAGCTCGGCGAGCTCGATGCCGCCGACCGCGCATTCCGGCGGGCGCTCGCCCGCACGCGCCCGGTGCCCCACCGGGCTGCCCGTGTGCAGCTGAAGCTCGCACGGCTGCGCGAGATCTCCGCCCGTCACACGGCGGCGATACGGTGGGTGCAGAGGGCCGAGGCGACCCTGGACGGGGTGTCCGGCCCCGGCATCCGGGCACTGCGGGCGCAGTTGGCGGTGCGCCGGGCGCGGATCCGCTACCGCCAGGCACGCTACGGCGATGCGCTACAGGCGGCGCTGAGCGCCGTCGAGTTGGCGCGCGCGAGCTCCGACCGCCACACGCTGGCCGAGGCACTGGAGTACGCGGAGCTGGCGGAGATGGAGTCAGGCAACCCGGCCGGCACGCGCGCGGAAGAGGCCCTCGCGATCTACGAGGAGTTCGGCGACCTCGGAGCTGAGGCCCGCGTGCGCAACACGTTGGGCATGGTCGCCTACCACAAGGGACGCTGGTCGGATGCGCTCGAGCACTACCGAGCGGCTGAGAACGCGTATGACCGCAGTGGCAGGTCCTGGGCCGCCACGATCAGCCTCGCCAACCGAGCGGAGATACTCGTCGACCAAGATCGCCTCGATGAGGCCGAGGACGCGCTGCGGCGGGCGATGCGAACGTGGCGCGGCGTCGATGCGGCGGCGAACATCGCGTTCGGCGAATACCAGCTCGCGAGGATCGATGCACGTCGAGGCGACACGGATGAAGCGATGCTCCGTCTTCGCTCCGCACGCGAGCACTTCGCGGCAACCGGGGAGCTGATCGAGGTGGCGATCGTCGACGCGATCAGCGCCGAGTGCCTGTGCCTCGCAGGCAGGGAGGCCGACGCGCTGAGCCTCGCCGAGAAGACGCTCGCCCGGACCCGCACGCTCGGCGAGGTGGCATCCGCCGTGCCACTGCTGCAGCGGGTGCGGGGATCGGCGCTGCTCGCACGTGGCGATCGCGAGGGAGCCGTGTGTGCCTACGCGGCGGCGCTCGACGCGGCCCGGAGCCGGGATGCCGGACACGAGATCGCGTTCACGCTTCGCGCCATGATCGACAGCGGCATGGCAGACGGTCCGGCGCAGGAATCGTCCTGGCGCGAGGAGTGCGAGCTCCTCTACGAGAGCCTCGGGCTGTCGCGTTCTGGAGACCGGCCTGATCGCGCCTCTTCTCGGCGGCGGCTTTCGCAGGCGTCATAGGGCCTCCGGCGGGCGCCTCGCGCCCGCCGGCCAGCAGAGCTAGTGCGAGGCTCGTGGATCGCTTTCCGGGACCACGAGTTCGGTGAAGTAGGCGTCTTCACCGCCCTCGCCGTAGCGCGGCCCGAAGAACGATTCGAGCACGCACGGCGGGTTTTCGATTTCACCCGCGCCGGCGCCGAGAGCATCGTTGGCGGCGGGATAGTGGGGGCCGTGATGTTTGTGGTGTTTGTGGTGTTTGTGGCCCTCTCCACCGTCTTCGTCTTCGTCACCGTCTTCGTCTTCGTCACCTTCTTCGCCTTCGGATTTTTCTTCGCCTTCGGAGCCTTCTTCGCCTTCAGATTCTTCTTCGCCTTCAGATTCTTCTTCGCCTTCAGATCCTTCCTCGCCTGCGCTTTTGATGCAGGCGGGGAGCTGGCCATAGAAGCCGGTGGGGCCCGGTTGGGCGGGCGTTCCGTCGGCCGTCGTGAAGGGGTTCGGCGATTCGTAACAGACGTAGCCCAGCCCGCCTTCGGTGATCGGGTGGGCGGCCTGCGCCGCGTCGGCAGCGGCCCCGAGCGACTCGTATTCGATGAACTTCGGACCCGGCCCGGGGTTCGTGACGTAGAAGGTCGCCACGTCGCCCGTCGCCGCCGTGGTGCAACCGATCGGCGCGCTGCTGAAGGAGATCACGACCTGCTCGTCGCCGGAACCCGGCGAGTTGGTGGAGACGTTCAACGCGGCCGTGTTGTCGGGCGCTTCATAGGAGCTGTTGCAGCCCGATTCTCCGGCCGAGCACTGGGTCACGCTGGCCGGAGCCGCGCACTCGCCCCAGACCCTGCCCGCGACCGCGTTGCTGCCCGTCTGGACGATCGCCGGGTGCTGGTTGTTGAAGCAGCGGATGTTCTTGCCCACCGTGTTGTTGGACACGAGCGCGGAGGGACCGGCGGCGACATTGTTGTTACGGATCCGAAGGTTGCCCGCGACCTGGTTGCCGCCGCAGCCGACGGCGTCACCGACGATCGTCTCGATCGCGTTGCCGTGCACGCGCAGATTGCCCCCGATCGTGCTCGCGCAGATTTCGTTCATCCCCGGGCCGGCGGGCTCGTTGCGGATCTGCACGTCGCCGTTCACCTGCGAGGCGAGGAGGGTGAGGGGCCCACCGCCCTGAAGCTGGAGCGCGCCCTCCACGAGCGAGCCATGACCTGCGCCGTCGGCCGCCAGCGATACCGATGCGGACGTGGCCACCAGGTTGCCGGTGATCGTCGAGCCCTGCGCAAGCAGGGTCGAGCCGGTGTGCACGATCACGCCGCCGGTGATCGTCGAGTCGACCAGCGAGCAGGTCTGTCCCGCCGGCACCTGCAGCTCGCCGCTCAGGCTCGCGCCTTCGATCGGTGTCGAGCACAACTGCTTGACAGCGGGTGCCGCCCGCCCCGTACGGGCGGTGGCGGTTGCGGGCACCAGCAACAACACCAGTGCGCAGATCAGCAGTGCTGCACGTGCAGTCACCGCCGCGTGAGGTTCCCCCGGGCGCATTCGCCCTCCTTGTCCTTGGCCTAAACGCTAAGCCGCCCCCACGTGCGGTCGGGCGCAACATATCAGCCTCGCGGGGTGCGCCCGCGCGCCGGGGGGTGGACTGGTCGGTCCGGACTGTCAGCTACGCGCGGCCGGCTCCGATCACGGAATCGGATCCCGGCATCGGCGCAGTTCAGCTCACTTCGCGTTGGCGAAGTAGTCCGCGTTGATCTGGGTGTACTTCCCCCACTCGTCGGGGAGCTGGTCCTCGGCAAAGCAGGCATCGACCGGGCAGGCCTCGACGCAGGCATCGCAGTCGATGCACTCCTCGGGGTCGATGTAGAGCATCTCCACCGCGTCGTATCCGGGCTCGTCGGGCGTGGGATGAATGCAGTCGACGGGGCAAACCTCGACACAAGAGTTGTCCTTGGTGCCGATGCATGGCTCGGCGATCACGTAGGCCATTCGCGTCCTTTGTCCGTTCTCGGGGGTTGAGAGGTTCCTGCGGCGGAGGCATATTGTACGAGGCATGCTCCTGCTTACCGGTGCCACCGGCCTGGTGGGCTCGACGCTGCTGAGCCGTCTGCTCGCCGAAGGGGCCGACGTGCGCTGTCTGGTGCGCGATCCGCGGCGCCTCGGGGCCCAGCGCGTGCGGGTCCAGATCGCCCTCGGCGACCTCACCGACCCGCCCTCCTTCCGCAACGCCCTGCGCGGGGTCCAGACGGTGGTCCACCTGGCGGCCTCGATCCGCGACCAGCCCCGGGGCTCGATCGAGGAGCTGACGGGGATCGCCACCTGGCGGATGGTCGAGGCGGCCGAGCGCCAGGGCGTGGAGTCGTTCGTGTACTTCTCTGCGCTGGGGGCCTCGACCCACAACCGCACCCGCACCCTGCGCGCCAAGGCGCTGGCCGAGCAGGCGGTCCGGGAGGCCGACCTGCGCTCGGTCGTGCTCGCCCCGTCGATCGTCTACGCCCCCGGGGACCCGTGGCTGACGCTGCTCGAGCGTCTCGCGTGGCTGCCGTTGATGCCGGTCCCGGGCGCCGGCCGAGCCGCCTTTCAGCCGATCTGGGCCGAGGACGTAGCCGCCTGCGTGAGCGCGGTGCTGGCGGAAGAGAGCCCCCCACGCCGTGCCCGCCACGAGCTCGCCGGTCCGGAGACCCTCAGCCTGAACGAGATCACGCGCACCGTGCTGCACTCGCTGGCCCGCAAGCGCCCGTTGCTGCACGTGCCGACGCCGCTCGTATCGCGCACGCTGCGGCTGCTCGAGCGATTCGCGGGTTCGGGGGCGTTCGCCACCTGGGACGAGGCCGAGCTGCTCGAGGTCTCGATGACCTCCGCCCGTGGCGCCGCCGACGCCGAAGCCCTGGGGGTGCGCCCGCAGCGCATGGCCGCCGTGCTCGGCGCCGCCTGAGCGGGCGCCGAGCAGACGCCGCACCCGCGGTGCTCGGTGGCGCCCGAGTGAGGACCGGACGGACCCTCGCAGCAGCGCATGCCCGTGCCCTCGCGCGACTGGGGGCGCCCGCCACATGCATGGCGAGCGCCCGCCGTCGCGTATGCCGCGCCGGCCGCCGTACCCCTACGACGGCCGACGCGAAAGGAGCGTGGGCCGGGAGCTATTCCGTTGCTCCCGGCCCGAGGTGAGCCCCCGTTCCACGCCCCCGAGCAGATTGACCCTGCGCTCAGTCGACCAGGACCTTCGCCTTCTGCGGGATGGTCACGGTCTGTGCCGTCGGCACCGCCGGGTATTCGATGTGGAATTCTGGTGCTTTGATTTCACTGAGCAGCTTGACTTCTGTCTGGATCCCGCCTTCCCAGTAGCTGCTGAGTTCGGGTTCGCCGGTCGAGCGGGCTCGCGGTGAAGGTCGCGGTGAGCAGCTTGGTGAGTTCTCCCTCAGGAGCGATCCTCGCGAGGATCGATCCGGTCTGTTTGATTTTCACTTTTCCGAGGAAGCATTCGACTTCCTCGAAGACGCCACCGGGTTCCGCCGGAGTCACAAGGATTCCAGGTTCGGTTTCAGCTTCGTTCAGCCACACCAGTTTCGTCGCGAGCGGCTTGCTGACGATGTCGGTCGCTTTCTGGCCCGGGGAGTTGCAGGGGCCTGCGAACTGGGTTTTTCGTGGTTCTGGAATTCTTTCGGAATCACGCAGCCCGACTCGCTCAACGTCAGCGTCTGTTCGCGCGGGCCGGTGATCGATCCGGCCTCCTTGCCCTTTTCGCACGGGACTTCGGACCGAAGTTTGTTGGTTTCCGGATCGTAGAGATAGACCGTCGTCAGTCCGAACTTGGCGCTGGTCTTGATCGGGAATTTTGCCGGGTCCGCGTTCGTACTTGCCTTCGTTCGTGCCGCTCACTTCCGAGCATTCCTTGTTCGCGTAGTGGCCGGTGAATTTCTTGTTCACCTTGGCGGCTTTGCCGCAGCCGAGATATTCGGGGCCGCCGGCCGCCGCCGCCACGCTCACGGCAGACAACGACGCCAGCACGATTGCCGCGACCAGGAGGCCGCCGATGCCGATCCGTTTCATGCTTGCTTCCTCTCCCTCCGGGTCGTGTTCATGGGGCGCCTCACGATTCGCTGACCGCTTCCGAGGTCGCGAGGACTTTGCCTTCCTTGTCGAGGGCCTTCACCTCGAAGACCTTGTCGGTGCTCGAGACCGGGATCCGCGTCTCGAAGTTGCTCCATTCGGCGGTCGTCACCGGCGCCAGCGCGTTCGCTTCTTCGCCCGCGAGCACTTCCCATTTCGCGACTTCGGTGGCGCCGTTCCAGCTCACGTAGACCGCCACTTCTCCAGGGCTTTCGCGTTTCGCCACGACCGCGGGCTTGGTGTTCGGCGTCGCCGACCACGGGAACCGCTCCGCGCGGTAGGTGCCGTCGCCCTTCGGCAGTTCGGCTTCGAACAGCAGCAGCCCGTTTTTCTTCTTGCCCCCGCGCTTTGTGAACTCGGTGAAGAACTGCGTCGCGCCGAAGCCCAACGATGGCTTCGCCGTGCGGTAGCACCTGCATGCCGCCCTCGGCCACGGCCACCGTCTGCTGCGCGTTTTCGTAGGCGTGCACGAGTTTCACCGATTTCTTGGAGAGCTTCAGCACCAGCCCCTTCGAGGGCCCGTACAGGGGCGGCCCGGCTTCGTCGTCGAACAGCGTCAGGGTTTCGAGGTGCTTGCCTTCCAGACGCGCGTCGTGCTGGAAGTGGAATTCGACGCCCTTGCGCAGTTTGAAGCGTGCTGTGGTCGGGGCTGATTTCCCACAGGACTTTGCCCGTGCTCTGGTCGATCTCATACACGCCCGAGGTGTCCCGCATCGAGATCAGCACCCTGTGTTCGGGAAGCGCCTGGATCGAGTTCATGTGGTACGGGTCGAACACGCCGCCGGCGGGTATCGCTTCGGTGTAGCTGATGGGCACGTGCCCCATCGCGTGCCAGCTCCACATCACGAGGCCCGTTTTGATGTCGATCTCCTGGATTTCGTCGTCGAACACCGGCACGTGTTCTTCGTTGCATTCCGGCAGGCACAGCGGCTCCACGGCGATGACGTAGGCCTGCCCTTCGGGCGTGACGTAGAACTCGTGGATGTCGGCCTGCAGGCCGTTGGCGGCTTTCACGTGGGCGATCGGTTCGTAGGCCGTGTTCGCGATCACGCCTTCGCCGAGTCCGTAGGCGGCTTCGGTGACCTTGCCCTGCCACCAGGCGAGCGCCGTTTTGCCTTCGTACTTCACGGGTTCGAACACCGAGCCCGACTTCTTCTTTGAACTGCTGCCAGCAGACCAGCTTGCCTTCGGGGTTGAGGATCATCAGCCCGTTGGGCCCGACCGGTTCGAATTCGAGCAGTTCTTCTTCGCCGGGGTGGATCTCCGGAGCGGGAAGCGGGTCCGTGAAGATGTCGCCTTCGAGGCTCGGATCGGCCGTCGTGACCGTCACCTTCGGCGGGCGCAGTTCCGGCTGGGTCACGAAGTGTTCCTGGAATTCGGGCTTTTCGCCGGTGTTGTGCAGCAGTTCTTCCGCCGGCCCGAGCTGCGCGATCGTGAAGGAGTCTTCGAGCGGGGAGCCTTCTTTGAGGTGCACCACGACGTGCACTTCCTCGCCTTCGGTGAAGGGCAGCTGCGGGACGAAGCTCGCGCCGGGTGAGCTGACGTAGGACTGCACGTTCGCCGACGTGGGAGCCGCTGATCGAGCCCGGTGGCGGTGACCGATTCGATGTTCGTGGCGGCCGTCCCGAGGATGCTGATCTGGCTCGCCGGGGGTCGCGTCGGGCGTGCCCTGGAGGGGCGAGATCGTGACCGCGGCCGAGCCCGCGGCGGGCGCGACGAGGCGCGAGCGTGATCGCGGCGCAGACGGTGAGCCCTGCGATACGAGCGCGCCGGAGCGCTCCGGCTCCCGCCCCGCTGGCGCCGCCGTCCGCTCCCCGCCGGCGCAGGCGCCCTCCAACTCTCAACATCGTTGCCCTCCCTCCGTGTGGGCCAAGAGGTTACCACCGTCAATCACGATCGGTGTAGTGTAGCGCGCGCTACACAGTTGTCAACTTGTACTTTCCGCGGCGCGCGGTAAGCTATGTCCCATGGCGGACGCACCCGCGGCAGCTTCCTCACCTGCTCTGACCCAGGCCCTGGCGGGCACGGCCCTGTCGACGGACGGTCCCCACGCCGGCGGCCGCCTTTGCACGCGCGCGCCAACTGTTCACGGCCGGCGAGCGCCTCGACATGGGCAGACTCGCGGACGACCTGGGCGTGGCCCGCACGACCCTGTACCGCTGGACCGGCGATCGCGACCGGCTGCTGGCGGACGTCCTGTGGGCTGAAACCAAAAGTGGCCTCGACGCCCTGGCGGCGGTTGCGGCGGCGGGGCCCTACCCGCACACGGAGACGATCGCGGTCGGCTTCATCGACATCCTGTGCGGCTCAGAGGCGGTGCGCTCGTTCCTGCTCAGCGAAGGCCAGCGCGGGCTTCAGGCGCTCACCGTCCCGAGCAACACCTACCGCACGCGGCTGCTCGACTACGTCACCGAGAGCATCGAAAACGACGCTGCCCACGGGTACGTGCCGCCCGAGGACCCGAGGCTGCTGGCCGACACCGTCATCTCCATGACCGAGCGCTTCCTGCACAACGGCGGCGAGCCCGACGCCAACCCGAGCCCCGAGATGGCGCAGCGGGCGATCGCCCTGCTGCTCAGGGAATAGACGCCCGGCGCGGCGCGGCTACGCGGCCGGCCCACGCATTTGCGGCGGCTCGCGGTGGGCTTTACGCGCCCGCGCCGGCTCCGCGACGCAGCAACTGCGGGCGACGCTGGGCCCAGGGCAGGGCCTCCTGAAGCTGGGTGGCCAGTGCCAGCAGCGTCCCCTCGGCCGCGGGCCTGCCGGCCAGCTGCACGCCCAGGGGCAGTCCGTCCTCGCCCTCGTACAGCGGCAGCGAGATGGCGGGCTGGCCGGTGGCGTTGAAGACCGGTGTGAAGGGCGTGAACAGGGCCGAGCGGGTGAAGGTCTGCATCGGCTCCGGGGCAGCCGTGTCGAGCGTGCCGATCGGCAGCGGGCGCTCGGCCAGGGCGGGGGTCAGCGAGGGCGTCGTAGGGGAGCAGGAAGCTGACCAGCCGGCGGGAGAACTGCTGCAGGCGCACGGCCGCGGCGCCGGCCTCGAGCGAGGTCATTTTGCGGACCATCGAGAAGATCGCCCAGCTCATCGGCTCCATGTCCTCGGCCACAGGATCGCGACCGGCGAGCAGGCCGGAGTAGGCGATCGAGAGGGCGATCGCGTCGCAGAACACGGCCCCGAACAGTTCGCGCAGGTGCTCCTCCTGCCACGGCGGGTCGACCTCCTCGACCTCGTGGCCGAGGGATCGCAAGAGGGAGGCGGCCTCGCCGACCGCGCGGGCAGCGACCGGGTCCACGACGGCGTCCGCCACCGGCGGCTTGGTGGTGGCGGCGATGCGCAGCTTCAGCGGCTCGCGGTTGGCGCTGGCGGCGAACGGCTCGGGGGGCTCGGGTGCCCAGGTGGCGTCCCCGGGCTCATACCCGGCGAGCACGTCGAGCGTGGCCGCGGCATCCTCGACGTGGCGGGTGAGCATCCCGTCGCAGACGAGTTCCCCGTCGCCCAGCTCGGGCGCCAGCGAGATCCGTCCGCGGCTCGGCTTGAGCCCGACCAGCCCGCAGCAGGCGGCGGGAATCCGGATCGAGCCGCCCCCGTCGTTGCCGTGGGCGACGGGCAGCAGGCCGGCCGCGACCGCCGCCGCGGCCCCGCCGGAGGAACCTCCGGGGGTACGTTCGAGGTCCCAAGGGTTGCGGGTCGGCCCAAAGATGTGGGCCTCGCTGACGGGCAGGATCCCGTACTCCGGCAAGGTCGTGGTACCGACGAGGATGAAGCCGGCACGCTTGAGTCGGGCCGTGACGTTGTGGTCGTAGTCAGCGGTGTGCTGCTGCATCAGCTTGCAGCCGTATGTCAGGCGCATGCCCTTCACGGGACGGTTGTTCTTGACCGCCGTGGGCACACCCGCGAAGGGACGCTCGTCGCCGGGGGAGATCGCGTCGGCGGCCGCGAGGGCACCGTCGGCGTCCACGTCCACGAACGCGTTCAGCTCCGGGTTGAGCTCCTCGATGCGCTCCAAGGACGTTTCCACGAGCTCACGGGAGGAGATCTCGCCCTCGCGCACCATGGCTGCGAGCTCGGTGGCGGAACGGAACAAAACGTCGCTGTCGGGCATCCTCGACCTCTCCTCCTCGGCATCCCCGGTCGCTCCTCGCGCCGGGCTTGGCTCAGCGCCTGCAAGCCTACTCCCGAGGCCATTCCTGCGACGATATGGCTCTGCCCACAAGGCAGCTCCCCGTCAAGCATCCTCTGCCAGAAAGCGAGTGCCATGAGCGCGGTTACCACTAGCCCCGAGGTCCATTCCGGCCTCGAAGGGGTCGTCGCCTTCGCAACCGAGATCGCGGAGCCCGACAAAGAGGGTGGCGCCCTGCGCTACCGCGGCGTAGACATCGAGACCCTCGTCGGGCGCGTCCCCTACGAGCAGGTTTGGGGTCTGCTCGTCGACGGCCGTTTGAAACCCGGCCTGCCTCCCGCCGAACCCCACGCGCTGACGGTCCGCTCCGGCGACCACCGCGTCGACGTCCAAGCCGCACTGGCGATGCTGGCCCCCGAGTGGGGCTTCGGGCAGCTGATCGACATCAGCGATGAGCAGGCCCGGGACAACCTCGCCCGGGCCTCGGTCATGGCGCTCTCGTTCGTGGCCCAGTCGGCGCGCGGCACCGGCCAGCCGCCCGTGCCCCAGCCGCTCATCGACGAGGGCAGGACGATCCCCGAGCGCTTCCTGATCCGCTGGCGCGGCGAGGCCAACCCCGAGCACGTCAAGGCGATCGACGCCTACTGGATCTCGGCCGCCGAGCATGGCGTGAACGCTTCCACCTTCACGGCCCGGGTGGTGGCATCCACCGGCGCCGACTGCGCCGCCGCCCTCTCGGCCGCCGTAGGGGCGCTGTCCGGACCGCTCCACGGGGGCGCCCCCTCTCGGGTCCTGAAGATGCTCGACGAAGTCGAACAGACCGGCGACGCCGACAGGTGGGTCAGCGACGCCCTCGACCGCGGCGAGCGCCTGATGGGCTTCGGGCACCGCATCTACCGCGCCGAAGACCCCCGTGCGCGTGTGCTGAGGCGCACCTGCCGCGAACTCGGGTCGCCCCGCTTCGAGGCGGCCGAGGCGCTCGAGAAGGCTGCCCTGGCCGAGCTCCAGGTCCGCCAGCCCGACCGCGTGCTGGCCACCAACGTGGAGTTCTGGTCGGCGGTGGTCCTCGACCTCGCCGAAGTGCCGCCGGACCTGTTCACGCCGATGTTCACGTGCGCCCGCGTGGCCGGCTGGTCGGCACACATCCTCGAGCAGAAGCGCGAAGCCAAGCTGATCCGCCCGACCGCCAAGTACGTCGGCGCCGGGCCGCGCTCGGTGGAGGAGGTCGAAGGCTAAGCGCCGTCGCGGTGCGCGGGCCGGCCGCCCTAGCGTCACCGTCGGGCACATCGAAACGACGAAGGGCCCGGCGCTGTGCCGGGCCCTTCGGTGCTGCTGATGCTGACGGCTCGCGGTTGAGGCGGGTCGCAGCCCGGCCCGCTGAGGGGCCGGGGCGGCTCCTACATCATCCCGCTCATGTCCGGCATGCCGCCGCCACCGGCGCCATTGCCTTCCTTATCCGGGACCTCGGCGACGATCGCCTCGGTCGTGAGGATGTTCTTGGCGATCGAGGCCGCGTTCTGCAGCGCGGACCGGGTCACCATCGCCGGGTCGATGATCCCCGCGGCGACGAGATCGACGATCTCGCCCGTGGCGGCGTTCAACCCCTGGCCTTTCTTGGCCTTGCGCACGTCGTTGACCACGACCGAGCCCTCCATGCCGGCGTTCTCGGCCAGCTGACGGAGCGGCTCCTCGAGCGCCCGCAGCACGATCCGCGCGCCCGTGCGCTCGTCGTCGGTGCCGTCCTCGCTGGCGACGGACCCGTTGTCGAGCTTGACGGCGCTTGAGGCCTGCAGCAGCGCGACGCCGCCGCCGGGCACGATGCCCTCCTCGAGCGCCGCCCGGGTCGCCTGCAGGGCGTCCTCGACGCGGTGCTTCTTCTCCTTCATCTCCGTCTCTGTCGCGGCGCCGACCTTGACGACCGCCACCCCGCCGGAGAGCTTTGCCAGGCGCTCCTGGAGCTTCTCGCGGTCGAAGTCCGAGTCGGTGTTCTCGATTTCGGCTTTGATCTGGTTGATCCGGCCCTTGATGGCGGCCGAGTCACCGGCGCCGTCCACGACCGTGGAGGTGTCCTTGGTCACGACCACGCGGCGGGCACGGCCGAGCTGGGAGAGCTGGGTGTTCTCCAGCTTCAGGCCCATCTCCTCGGTGATCACCTCGCCGTTGGTCAGGATCGCGATGTCCTCGAGCATCCGCTTGCGGCGGTCGCCGAAGCCCGGTGCCTTGACGGCCACACCCGTAAAGGTGCCGCGGAGCTTGTTGACGACCAGCGTCGCGAGCGACTCGCCCTCGACGTCCTCGGCGATGATCAGGATCGGCTTGCCGCTCTGGATCACTGCCTCGAGCACCGGCAGGATGTCCCGCACGGAGCCGATCTTCGAGTTGGCGATCAGGATGTAGGGGTCCTCGAGCACCGCCTCCATGCGGTCCTGGTCGGTGACCATGTAGGGCGAGATGTAGCCCTTGTCGAACTGCATGCCCTCGGTGAACTCGAGGTCCATGCCGAACGTCTGGCCCTCCTCGACGTTGACCACGCCGTCCTTGCCGACCTTCTCGATCGCGTCGGCGATCACGTCGCCGATCTCCTCGTCGCCGGCGGAGATCGTCGCCACGCGGGCGATCTGGTCCTTGCCGGAGACCTCCTTGGACTGCGAGGCGATGTTCTTGACGACATCGTCAACCGCCGTCTCGATGCCCCGCTTCAGCGCCAGCGGGTTGGCACCCGCGGCCACGTTCTTCAGGCCCTGGCGAACGATCGCCTGGGCCAGCACGGTGGCCGTGGTGGTGCCGTCGCCGGCCACGTCGTTGGTGGCCGTGGCCACCTCGCGCACGAGCTGGGCACCCTGGTTCTCGAAGACGTCCTCGACCTCGATCTCACGAGCAATCGTGACGCCGTCGTTGGTGATCGTGGGCGCGCCGAACTTCTTGTCGAGCACGACGTAGCGCCCCTTCGGGCCGAGCGTCACCTTGACGGCGTTGGCCACCGCGTTGACGCCAGCCTCAAGCGCGTTGCGCGCCTCTGAGCTGTACTTCAGTTCCTTGTGAGCCATATCTTCAGCTTCTCCTATGCCTCGACGCGTGCGAGGACGTCGGACTCGCGCAACACGAGCAGGTCCTCGCCGTCGACCTTGATCTCGGTCCCGCCGTACTTGCTGTAGAGGACCTCGTCGTTCTTCTTGACGTCAAGCGGGATCCGCTTGCCGTCCTCGTCGAGCTTGCCGTCACCGACGGCCAGCACCTTGCCCTTCTGCGGCTTCTCCTTGGCGGTGTCGGGGAGCACGATCCCACTCGCGGTGGTCTGCTCCTCCTCGATCGCCTGCACGATCAGGCGATCGCCCAGGGGCTTGAGCTTCATGTTCTAAAGAACCTCCATCTAGAGAGTGCAACAGGGGGGAAATCTGCCCCGTGGGACACAATCCCGGCCCTTGGCACTCACATGGGGAGAGTGCCAACGTACGCCTTCAATATATACGCTCTCCGTGGCCTTCCGGAGTATTTTTGGCAGTCGGCCCTCGAGACTGCCAGGTTTCTTGCGTTTTCGGAGTTTGCGGGCTCGAAAACCGCTCCCACGGTGCGCCACGGCCGCGCCGGCCGGTGCGCACGGGCGCCGTAAAGGCGCCGAAAGGCTCAGTTCTGGGCGCCGCCGAAGCCCTTGATGGCCTCGGTCATGCCGCTCGGATTTTCGAGGATCTGCGAGAAACGCACGACCGTCACGGTGTCCTCGACCGAGACGGTGCGGTCGTAGATCTGTTCGAGGAAGTTGATCAGCTCCTCGTGGCGGCGGAACTCGGGGTTGTCGTGCTTGATGTCCCGCGGGGAGAGGTCGCCGAGCTTCATCACCTCGACCTGGTCGATGACCGCTTCGAAGATGCGTTCGCGGGGCGAGTACTGGTAGCCGATCGTGACCAGTACGGCCTGGTTCTTGCGGTACTTGCTGGACTTGTCGCCGAGCCGGATCGTGGCCGTCTTGCGACCCCGCTTGAGCTCGTCGGCGAAGATCGTGGAGTAGAAGTTGAGGACCTGCATCGCGGGCAGCAGGCTATCGGTCTTTGTCGAGGTAAGCGATGGCGCGCTCGACGACCTTTCTCTCGCCGTCGTAGGTGAGGGTCCGCCGCGCCTCCTCCAGGGCGACCCAGCGCACGTCCTCGACCTCGTGGTCGTGGTCGGAGACATCGCCGCCCTCGTGCTCGAACAGGTAGAAGGCCACCGTCTTGCCGATCGTGCGCCCGTCGCGGCGGTACCAGTAGCGGGACTCACCCAGCTCGCACACGGGCGAGCCCGTCAGACCCGTCTCCTCGCGCACCTCTCTGGCGGCCGCCTCGAGCGCCGTCTCCGAGCCGTCGGCGTGACCCTTGGGAAGCGCCAGCACGCGCGAGCCGTCCGCGGCCCGCCGCGTCGGCACGATCACCGCCACCTCGCGTCCCCGCACCATCACGCCGCCGGCGGAGAACTCCCGCGAACGGGGCCGCTCGCCCTCGGCCGGGTCGGAGTCCTTAGAAGACATACTGCTCCAGCGCCTGGGGGTCGTGGACGATCAGCCGGCCGCGGCCCTGTGAGATCACACCGGCCCGCTCGAGCACGGCCAGGAAGCGGCTGGCGGACTCACGCGAGGAGCCGGCCAGCTGCGCCAGGTCCGCCTGGGTGGCGGTCACGAGCACGTCGCCGTCGGCCCGCCCGGCGTCGACCTCCGCCTGCACGAGCTGGCTGAGGACCACGGCCACGCGGCTCTGGACGGTCTGGAAGGACTGTCGCGAGAGGCGCTCGTTGGTCTCCCGCAGGCGAGCCGCGAGCGCCAGGGCGAGGCGCATAGCGATGCCGGGGTGTTCGCTCATCAGCCTGCGCATGTCGCCCCCGAGCACGCCCACCACGGTGGTCGGCTCGATCGCTTCGATCGTCGCCGAGCGGCGCTCGTCCTCGAACATCGCGAGCTCGCCGAAGATGTCGCCGGGGCCGAAGGTGGCCAGCGTGATCGTGCGCCCGTCGCTGTGACTGCGGATCGCGCGGGCCTGACCGTCGCGCACGATGTAACACGTGTCGCTGTCATCGCCCTCGCGGAACACGAGCTGTTCCGGGTCGAAGCTGCGCGGTACGGCCACCTCGGCGATGCGCTCGAGATCGCTGCGGTCGAGCGTCTCGAAGGTGGGCACGCGGGCTAGCAGCTCGACCACCTCATCTGTGCGCATATCCCCCATCTCGCGCAAGGGAATACCACACCGGTGCGGGCCCGTCGCCCGCGCGTCTTTCCGCTCGTGGGCGTCCGCGCCCCACCGGCGCCCGTAGCGAACGCCCGGCGCTATCTTCCCCACCATGGCAGCCCCCCGCGACCGCCTGCTCACTCTCGCCTACCGCGCGCCCGCTGCCGTCGCGCTCGCCGCCGGCTGCCTGGCCGCGGGCGGGGCGCTGCTCGCCCTCGGGCCGCTCGCCGGCGCCGGCGCGCTGGCGGCCACGGCCCAGCCGCACGCCGCCACGCCCACGCCGCACGCGCTGATGCGCTCGCGTGAACTGTGGGCCACGATCGACGTCTGCAACTCCCCCAAGCAGCCCAACACCGTCGGCATCAGGGGCTCGATGCCCGGCGACGGCAAGCCGTCCGACAAGCTCTACATGAGCTTCGGGCTGGAATACCTGGACGCCGTCAACCAATGGGCCGCACTGCCCTCCTCCAGCAGCGGCTGGGTGCTGGTCGGCGCCGGCTCCAGCTCCGCCCGCCAGAGTGGCTGGAGCTTCACGCTGAAGCCGCCCCAAGGCCGCGGCAAGTTCGTGCTGCGGGGCACGGTGGGCTTCCGCTGGATACGCGCCGGCCACCAGTTCGCTCACGCCACGCTGCCCACGACCGCGGGACGCAAGGCGCTCGCCGGTGCCGAACCGGAAGGGTTCAGCGCCGCCCGCTGCTCGCTCTGATCAGGCCAGCGCGAACAGGCGGGGGTCGTTGGTGATGATCCCGTCCACCCCCATCGCGGTCAGCTTGGCGATCAGCCGCGCGTCGTCGACGGTCCACACGTACAGCTGCCCGCCGCCCTCGGCCACGGCCCGCACCAGCGCCGGGGTGACCACCCGCCAGTGGGCCATGATCGCGTCGAAGCGGCCCTCGGCCAGGGCGCGACGGGCGCGACGGGGCAGCAGCGCGCGGTAGCCGGTGAGGAGCGCCAGCGCCGGCACCGCGGTGAGCATGTCGGTGGTGTAGTCGCGCCTGACCCGCGGAACCGACCACCCCAGGCGCACCTCCGGCTCCAGACGCCGGATCAGGTCAAGTCCTTCGGTGAACATGCCGCTGATCAGCGTCCGCTCGATCAGCTCGAGGTCGCGCAGCGCGTCCAACACGCGGTGCTCGTACCCGGGCAGCTTGATGTCGACGTCCAGCTCGATCCCGGCGAAGCTCGGGCCGGCGAGGTGCTCGAGCGCCTCGTGCAGGCTGAGGGGTACCCGCGAGTGCATGTCCTCGTAGTCGTGGGCGACCAGCAGGGAGCCGCTGCCGTCGGTGCGCTGGCTGAGCACGTCCAGCTCGATCATGTCCACGTCGTGGCGCAGGGCGGCGTCGAAGCTGGCGAGCGTGTTGCCCGGCTCGATGTGGGCCGCACCCTTGTGGCCGACCCGTCGCGGCCGGCTGTGGACCTCCCCGCTCATCCGCTCAGCGTCAGCCGCCGCGGGCCGGAATGGAAGCCGAGCTCCATCAACAGCTCCGCCAGCGCGCTGCCCATCGCCGGCTCACCGTCGATGCGCTCGAGTGAGATCCGGGGCACGCGCCCGGAGCGGACCGCCTCGGCGAGCGCCTCCAACGCGGCCCGCAACGGCCCGCCCTGCTCGGCGAACGGTCCCGTCACGCCGCCCGCGTGCGGGTCGATCAGGGTCACGAGGCTGCGCCCGCCGCGCTCCAGGTACAGGGCCGGCTCCTCGCACACGAGCACCAGGTAGGCGCCCGCCACGCGTGCGGCGCGCCCCTGCTCGCGCTCCCGCTTGGGCCACGGCAGCGCGGCCCCGTAGGGCTGCGCGGGATCGGTGGCGGCGATCACCAGCGTCGACTCCCGCACGGGCTCGGCACGCAGGCGCTCGACCGCCCCGGGGAGCGCGAACTGGGCTCCGCCCATGCCCTCGATGAAGTACCCCCGCCGGCACACGCCGAGCGTCTCGAGGTTGTTGAAGGTGTCATAGAGCGCAGCAAAGCCACCGCGTACGTTCTCCGCCAGGACCTGCTCGCGCGTGACGATTCCGTAGCGCTCGAGCAGCAGTTCGGCCAGCGCGCGGCGACGATCGGGGGCGACGGCCGGATCCTCCTCGCCCACGCCGAAGATCCCGGCCGTGAGCGACCAGCGCCCCTGCACCTGCGACTGGGCCCCGCTGCGCTGGCGCCTGCCAAAACGCGAGCGGGCCGAGAACGTGCCGCGCCCGGCGCGCGCGCCGTCCGGGCCCGTGCCACCCGCGAGGCGCTCCGCGGCGCTGCCGGCGCGGCCCCCCTGGCCCCCACGGGCGAGCGTCAGCCGCGGGGCCCGCAGTGGGGCCCAGGCGTCGTTGGTCACCTCGCCGGCCCACACGAGGTCCCAGAGCGCCTCACGTAGGGCCTCGGCGGGCGCGTCGCAGGCGACCAGCAGATCGGAGAAGAAGCGCGGGCCCTGCTGCAGGCAGCCACGGATCAGCTCGTGCTCGGCGCCCGCAGGCGGCTGCGCCGGCGCGCCGCTCGCCGGGGGTCCGATCGTGGGCGCGTCCTCGCGGAAGTAGAGCGCCACGCGGCCGGTGCGCCCGAGCGGCCCGGCGCCCACCCACGCCAGCTCGCCGCTGGCGCACAGCTCATCCAACCACGAGGGCGAGTAGGCGCCCGTGCGGCGCGGGATCACGTCGCGCTCCCAGCTCTCGAGCGGCAGCGCAAGTCCCTGCAGCGGCACCAGCACCTCGCGCAGGCGGTCGACCCCGGCGCCGGCCCGCGCGCGCCGGTCGATTCCCTGCCAGGCAGGCAGGAAGGCCGCCAGCCGGCGCTCCTCGGCGGGCTCGATCTCCTTGCGCAGGGCCGCCAGCGAGGCCCGGCGCAGGCGCCGCAGGACCTCCACGTCGCACCACTCGCGCTCGCTGCCCCCGGGGCGCAGCTCGCCGCGCACGAGCGTTCCCGCGCGCTCGAGCTCGCGCAGCACCGGGCCGCCGTCGACGCCGTAGCGCTCGTGCAGCTGTGCGGTCGTGAACGGGCCGTGGGTGCGGGCGAAGCGCGCCACCAGCTGCGTGAGGGCGTCCTCGACGGGCGCCAGGAACGCATCCGGGAGCCCACCCGGGGGCGCCGCTCCGAGCGCGTCGCGGTACAGGCCCGCCTCGTCGGCGGCGATGTAGCGCTCGCGGCCGCCCAGCCGCAGTCGGATCGCCCGGCGCTCGCCCACCAGCTGGCGCAGCAGGGCGGCGGCGTCGACGCCCTCGAAGACGCGGTCGCGGGCCTCGAGCTCGTCGAGCTCGCCCACCTGGCGCAGCACGTCGTGCAGCTCGTCGCTGCCCGTCGCACGGGTCATCTCCGAGCGCCGTTGCAGGTCGTCCTCCACCCGCGCCAGCGCGCCCGGGTCGATCAGCTCGCGCAGCTCCTCCTGGCCCAGCAGCTCGCGCAGCAGGTCGCGGTCCAGCGACAGCACCGCCGCCCGGCGCTCGGCCGTGGGCGTGTCCCCCTCATACATGTAGGTGGCCACGTAGTCGAACAGCAGCGAGGAGGCGAAGGGCGAGGCGGTGCGGGTCTCGACCTCCACCAGCGAGACCTCGCGCGAGTGCAGGTCGCGCAGCAGAGCCTGCAGGCCGGGCACGTCGAGCACGTCCCGCAGGCACTCCCTGTAGGTCTCCAGCACGATCGGGAAGTCGCTGTAGCGTCGCGCCACCTCGAGCAGGCTCTGGGCCTTCAGGCGCTGCTGCCACAGCGGCGTGCGGCGGCCCGGGTAGGCGCGCGGGATCAGCAGCGCCCGCGAGGCGTTCTCGCGGAAGCGCGACCCGAACAGGGCCGAGCCGCCCACCTCGCTCGTCACCGCCTGCTCGACCTCCTCGGGATCCAGCAACAGCAGCTCGGCGGCGGACGGCAGCGACTCGACCCCGTCTCCGTCGAGGTCGGGCAGGTGCAGCGCGATGCCGTCGTCGGCGGCGATCGCGTCGGTCTCCACACCGAAGCGCTCGTGCAGGCGCGCCGACAGCGCCAGCGCCCAGGCCGCGTGCACGCGGCCGCCGAACGGGGACAGCACGCACAGACGCCAGTCGCCGATCTCGTCGCGAAAGCGCTCGAGCACGATCGTGCGCTCGCTCGGCAGCACGCGCGTCGCCTCCTGTTGCTCGCGCAGGTAGTCGAGCAGGTTGCGCGCGGCGCGGGCGTCGAGGTCGTACTCCCGCTCCAGCGTCTCGGCGTCCTGGTCCACGGCCCAGCGCGAGAACGCACCGATCGCCACGCCGAGCTCCTTCTCGCGTCCCACCGAGTCGCCCTTCCAGAACGGCACGGCTCCGGGCACCCCGGGTGCGGGCGTCACGACCACGCGGTCGCGTCCGATCTCCTCGATGCGCCAGCTGGAGGCGCCGAGCAGGAAGGTCTGCCCGGCACGCATCTCATAGACCATCTCCTCGTCGAGCTCCCCCACCCGCCGGCCGTCCGGGAGCGTGGCCGCGTACAGCCCGCGGTCGGGGATCGTCCCGGCGTTGGCCACCGCCAGCTGGCGGGCGCCCCTGCGTGCCCGGATCGTGCCCGCCAGTCGGTCCCACACGATCCGCGCCCGCAGCTCCCCGAACTCCTGGGAGGGGTAGCGCCCGTCGAGCATGTCCAGCACGTTCTCCAGCAGCTCACGGGAGAGCTCGGCGTAGGTGTGGGTGCGCCGCACCAGTGCGTGCAGCTCGTCGACCGACACCGCCCCGTCCTGGTCGGCGCCCGCGCCCGCGCCCTTGTCGCCCTCGCCGGCGGCGGCCGCCGACTCCGCTGCGACCACGATCGCAACGATCTGCTGGGCCAGCACGTCGAGCGGGTTGCGCGGCACCACCGTCGGCTCGATCAGCCCCTCGCGCATGCGCCGGGCCACGACCGCGCTCTCGAGCAGGTCGCCGCGGAACTTGGGGAAGATGCGCCCCACGCTGAGCTCGCCGACGCCGTGGCCGGCACGACCGATTCGCTGCAGGCCGCGCGACACGGACTTGGGCGACTCGATCTGCAGCACGAGGTCGACGGCGCCCATGTCGATCCCCAGCTCCAGCGAGCTGGTCGCCACCAGACACGGCAGGCGCCCCGCCTTCAGCAGCTCCTCCACCTTCGTGCGCTCCTCACGGGCGAGCGAGCCGTGGTGGGCACGGGCGATCTCCTGCCGGGCCGCGCCGGTGGGGTCGTGCCCGTCCTCGGAGGCGGCAAGCTCGTTCAGGCGCAGCGCCACGCGCTCGGCCGCACGGCGGTTGTTGACGAAGATGATCGTCGAGTGGTGCTCGCGCACCTGACGCAGCAGCTCCGGGTAGATCGCCGGCCAGATCGAGCGTTCCGGGCTCTCCCATCCCTCCAGCTCGGGCGCGTCGCCGCCGGCGTGATCTGGGCCCGGGCCGATGGTCAGGTCGGCCATCGACTCCACCGGCACTTCGATGCGCAGGTCCAGCGGCTTGCGCACGCCGGCGTCCACGATCGTCACCTCGCGCCGCGGGCCGCCGAGGAAGCGGGCGACCTCCTCGAGCGGGTTCTGGGTTGCGCTGAGGCCGATCCGCTGCAGGCCGTGGGCGGGACCCGGGCCGCCGGCCCCCGGGGCTCCAGCGTCGCTGGCGGCGCCGGCCGCGGCGGCACCGTCGGCCCCGCCGAGTGCCTGCAGCTCCAGGCGCTCGAGCGTCAGCGCGAGGTGCGAGCCGCGCTTGGTGGCCGCGACCGCGTGGATCTCGTCGACGATCACCGCCTGGGCGCCCGTCAGCATCGCGCGGGCCTGGGAGGTGAGGATCAGATACAGGGACTCGGGGGTCGTGACGAGGATGTCCGGCGGGTTGCGGGCCATCGCCGCGCGCTCGCGCTGGGGCGTGTCGCCGGTGCGGATGCCGACCCGGATGTCCTCGGCCCCGATCCCCTTCAGGGGCGCCCGCAGGTTGCGCTCGATGTCATAGGCGAGCGCCTTCAGCGGGCTCACGTAGACCACGCGCACACCCGTCCCGGGCTGCTCCTCGGCGACCAGCCGGTCGAGCGCCCACAGGAACGCGGCCAGGGTCTTGCCCGAGCCCGTGGGGGCGCACACGAGCACGTGCTCGCCGCGGGCGATCGCCGGCCAGGCCTGCTCCTGCGCCGGGGTCGGCTCGCCGAAGGCGCTCTCGAACCAGCGGCGGGTGGCGGGTGCGAAGTACTCCAGGGCCATCCTCGGCCCAGGCTATCTGCTCCCCAGGGGCGGCTCCCGGAAGACGGGTGGGCGCTAGCCTGTGGGCGCCCGAATGGCCCGCGTCCGCCTCCCGATCGCGCTGTGTCTCTGTGTCCCGGCGCTCGCCGCCTGCGGGAGCACCGCCTCGACGTCCAACTTCAAAGGGGTCGAGCACGAAGTCGCGCAGCGGATCGCCTCCCTGCAGAGCGACGTCACCTCCTCCAGCCGCGAAAACATCTGCAAGCACGACCTGTCGGCCGCCATCGTGACCAAGCTGGGGGGACAGAAGGGCTGTGAAGCGGCGCTCAAACACCAGCTCACCCAGATCGAACAGCTGGAAACGACGATTGTGTCTGTGAAGGTGGCCCCCGACGGCAAGAGCGCCACCGCCAAGGTCAAGAGCACCTACGAAGGCAACAGCCGCGAGAAGACGCTTCCGCTGGTCAAGGAAGCGGGCGGCTGGAAGGTCTCAGGAGCCCCCTAGGGCGCGGCCGTACTGGCGCTCGTAGTAGGCGCGGTACTCCCCGGAGCGGATCGGCTCCCACCACCAGGAGTTCTCGCGGTACCAGGCGACGGTCTGCTCGAGCCCCTCGGCGAAGCGCATGCGGGCGTCCCAGCCGAGCGCCCGCACCTTCTCGGAGGAGAGGGAGTAGCGGCGGTCGTGGCCGGGCCGGTCGGTGATGTGCTCGATCTGCGACTCCGCCGCACCCGTCAGCTCGATGATCCTGCGCACGACCTCGATGTTGGTCTCCTCGTCGGGGCCGCCGGCGTTGTAGACCTCGCCGCTCGCGCCGTGCTCGAGCACGAAGCCGATCGCGGCCGCGAAGTCGCCGGCGTGGATCCAGTTGCGGACCTGCATGCCATCCCCGTAGACCGGCAGCGGGTCCCCGTGGATGGCGTTGAGGATCATCAGCGGGATCAGCTTCTCGGGATACTGGTAGGGGCCGTAGTTGTTGGAGCCGCGGACGATGACCACGTCCAGCCCGTAGGTGTGGTGGTAGCCCTGCACGAGCAGATCGGCGCCGGCCTTCGTGGCCGAGTACGGCGATGACGGCGCCAGCGGGCTCTGCTCGGTGAAGGTCCCCTCCTCGATCGACCCGTACACCTCGTCGGTGGACACCTGCACGTAGCGCAGGGAGTGCCCGCGGGCGGCCTCCAGCAGCACGTAGGTGCCGAGCGCGTGTGTCTTGACGAACGCGTCGGGCTGGGCGATCGAGCGGTCCACGTGCGTCTCGGCCGCGAAGTTGACGATCGCCTGCGCGCCCGAGGCCGCCACGGCCACGCTCACCGCCTCGGGATCCTCGATCGCACCACGCAGGAACTGGAAGCCGGGCTGCTCGCGGATGTCGGCCAGGTTCTCCTCGCGGCCGGCGTAGGTCAGCTTGTCGAGCACCGTCACCTCGTCGCCGTGCTCGAGCAGCCGCTGGCGCGCGAACGTCGAGCCGATGAAGCCTGCGCCACCGCAGACGAGCAGCCTCATACGCGGATCATCCCAGCGCTCGCCGCCAGGTACCCCGCCAGCCCGTCCTGCCAGGGGGGCAGCGGCAGCACGTCCTCGCGTTCGGACTCCAGCGCCGAGAACGGCGGCCGGGGCGCCGGACGAGCCATGTCGGCGGTGCTGGCCGGCTTGACCGCACACTCCACCTCGGCCTGGCGGAAGACCTCGCTGGCGAGCCCGTTCCAGGACACCTGCCCGCCGCCCGCGAGGTGCACGAGACCGCTCACCCGCCGCTCGAGCAGCCCGATCAGCGCCGGCGCCAGGTGCCCGGTCCAGGTGGGCGAGCCGACCTGGTCGGTGACGACGCTGACCTCGCACGGCTCTCCGCGCTCGCGCTGCTCGCGCGCCAGCCGCAGCATCGTGGCCACGAAGTTGCGTCCCCCGAGACCGAACAGCCAGGCCGAGCGCACGACCGTGTGCTCCGAGCCCACCGCCAGCACCTGCTGCTCGCCGGCGAGCTTGCTCTCGCCGTAGACGGACAGGGGGGCCGTGGGGTCCGACTCGCGATACGCCCGCGCGTGCGGGCCGCCCAGCTGCGGGTCGGCCGCCGGCGGGCGCCCGCCGAAGACGTAGTCGCTGGACACGTGGACCATGGGCACGCCCGCCTCGCCCGCCGCCCGCGCCAGCAGGCCGGCGCCCTCGGCGTTGACCGCGAAGGCCTGCTCGCGGTGGCTCTCGGCGCCGTCCACGTCGGTCCAGGCGGCGCAGTTGATCAGTGCGTCCAACTCGGCGCCCGCGATCGCCGACGCGACGGCGCCGCGGTCGCTGATGTCGAGCTCCCCGTGGGCCAGCCCCAGCGGCTCGTGGCCGGCCCGGCGGGCGGCGGCGAGCACGTCCTGGCCGAGCATGCCGCCGGCGCCGGTCACCAGCACCCTCACAGGATCGAGATGTCGGAGTTGTCCCCGACCATGAAGCGGTAGGCGCGCGGCTGGCGCTCGCCGCGGCGAATGCTGACGCCGCGTCCGAGCAGCGAGGACTCCATGCGCCCGTCCAGCCCCGAGATCGTGCAGCCCTCCAGCAGGATCGAGTGCTCGATCTCGGCGCCGCTGATCGTGCAGCCCTCGCCGATCGCTGTATAGGGGCCCACGTAGCAGTCGCTCAGCCGTGCGCCCGCGCCCACGATCGCGGGGCCCCGGACGGTGGTCCGCTCGAGCTTCGCGCCGGCCTCGATCACGACCCGGCCCTCGACCTGGGAGTCCACCAGCTCGCCGTCGATGCGCTCGACCTGGTTGTCGAGCACGAGGCGGTTGGCCTCGAGCATGTCCTCCAGGCGCCCGGTGTCCTTCCACCAGCCGCGAACGATGTGGGGCTCCACCCGCAGGCCGTCGTCGATCAGCCGCTGGATCGCGTCGGTGATCTCCAGCTCGCCGCGGGCCGATGGTTCGATCGCGCGGGCCGCGTCGTGGATCGAGCGCGTGAACATGTACACGCCCACCAGCGCGAGGTCGCCGATCGGCTCGCTCGGCTTCTCCACCAGGCGCACCACCGTGCCGGCCTCGCCGGTGCTCGCGTCCGCCAGCTGGGCCACCCCGTAGTGCTCTGGGTCCGGGACCGGGGTGAGCAGGATCAGGGCATCGGGGCGGTGCTCCTCGAAGGCGCTCACCAGCTCCGCGATGCCGCCCTGGAGCAGGTTGTCGCCGAGGTACATCACGAACGGGCTGGCGCCGAGGAACGGCTCAGCCGTCAGCACCGCGTGGGCGAGCCCGGCCGGCTCGTCCTGGAGCACGTAGGTGAGGCGCACCCCGAAGCGCGAGCCGTCGCCGGCGGCCGCTTCGATCTCGCCTCCGGTCTCGGGGGCGATGATGATCGCCACCTCCTCGATGCCCGCTTCGGCCATCGCTTCGATGCCGTAGAACAGCACCGGCTTGTTGGCCACCGGGACGAGCTGCTTGGCGCTCGTGTGCGTGATCGGGCGCAGGCGGGTGCCCTTGCCGCCGGAGAGGATCAGGCCCTTGAGCGCTTGCATCGGCGCCGAAGCCTAGCGGCGGCCTAATACACCCCGCCGAGCTTGCCGTGGTCCCAGCTCGCCCGGTGGCGCTCGCAGAACTCCAGCCCCACCCGCTTGAGGGCCTGCCGGGACACCATCTCGGCCACCTCGGCGGGCAGGCTCTCGACGGGCGGCTCCCCGCGCGGCGAGGCGTAGCGCGTGAAGATCTCCAGGCCCAGCTCCGCCACCCGCTCGCTGTCGCGGTGGATCGTGACCTCGCACTCCAGCATGACCCCGCGCAGTTCGTGGTACAGCTCGCCGGACTCGACCTGGACGCTCGCGCGGGGGTCGCGCTCGAGGTTGCGGACCTTCTGGGAGGCGGCGTAGGTCCAGGACCACAGCCGCGGTCCGGGCTCCCCCTCGGGGGCCTCCCGCAGGACGTACCAGAGCGGCATCAGGTGGGGCCATCCCCGCGGCCCGGCGGTGGCACACGTGAGCGTGCGTTCCCGCTCCAGGAAGCCGGCGGCCTCCTGCTCGCTCATGGTGATCTGGCTGCGGCGGCTCAAGCGGCCGGTGCGGCCGAGCCCGCGGCCTGCTGCTCGGAGATCCAGGCGAGGATCGCCTTCGAGCCGACGATCACCTCGCCCTCGGCGGTCTTCATCGTCGGCAGCTTCGTGGACCCGGTCTGCTTGAGCAGCTCCTCGCGGGAGCCTTTGCGCAGGAACGGGATCGGGTTGCCGTGGCCGCCGATGACCTTCTCGTAGGGGATCCCGGCGGCTTTCATCGCCTCCTGGACGCGACGGCAGGGATGGATCCGCGGGCCGCCTTCATCGCCGTGACAGACGAACAGCGTGGGGGGCTCTGGCATCTTCGGACCTTCCCGTTCGCGAACCGGACGGGGGAGAGCTTACCCCCCGGCTTGGGTGCGAACCGCGCCCCGCAAGCTAGGCGACGGCGGCCGCCGCGCTGGCCTCGCGCACGCGGGCGAGGGCGCTCAGCACGGCCTCGCGCGCGTCCTCGGGCTCGATCACGGCGGCGTCCCCGGCTTCCTTGAGGACCTCCCGCACGAGCCAGTCCACGCCGGCGAAGCTGAGCTCCACGATCACCGCGCCGTCGCGGCACTCGCCCACGACCCTGCGCGCCTCCCGGGCCCAGCGGGCGCGCTCGGGCGAGACCCACACGCGGGCCATCGCCGAGGCCGGCACCTCGCCGGTGCGCAGCCACCCGTCGACCTCGGCCGCGGGGTCCACCTCGGGGCGGGGCTTGAATTTCTGGCCCGTGATCGAGACCTCCTTGATGCGATCCAGGCGGAAGTGGCGGACGCCGTCGCGGGCGGGGTCGAAGGAGGCCACGTACCAGCCCTCGCGGCCGTTTGTGAGCGCGTACGGCTCGACCGTGCGAGAGGTGAGCTCGTCCTCGTTCTCCTTGTAGTACTCCAGCTCGATCAGCTTGCGCTGGGCGATCGCCTTGGAGATCCGCCGGGCCACGTCGGAGTCATCAGCGCCGGTGGTCGCCACCTGCAGACCCTGGTCCATCGGATCCTCCCCCAGGGCGGCCACGATCTTCTCGCGGGCCGATGTCAGCGAGCCCTCCGGAAGGTGCTCGCCGATCAGGTCGATCGCCGCCACCAGCGCCTTGGCCTCCACCGGCAACAGCCGGGCGGGCCGGTCGAAGTTGTCGCTGTAGGGCTCCGGATCGACCTCGATCTCGCCGTTGTCCTTGATCTCGGCGTAGAGCACATAGGAGCCGCCACCGAAGTTGACGACGTTCAGCACGTTGACGTCCTCACGCAGCTCCTCGTCGCTGAGCTGCAGGCGCTCGCGCACGTCCGCCGAGGCCACCGACTCACCTGCGCGGCCGGCGCGGATCAGGATGCTCGCCAGCGTCACCAGGCGGGCGAAGCGCTCGGGACGGATCGCGGCTTCGGCACGGCCGTTCTCGGAGTCGGCCTTCTCCGCCCTGCGCTCGGAGCGGGAGCGACCGGCGCTCGCGGCGCCGGACCCCTGGCCCTCACCGGGCGCGCGGGCGCTTGCGGCGGCCGCCGTGAGGGCTCCCTCGTGATGGCGCTCCTCGAGCAGCTCCAGACGCCGGTCGAACTCCTGGACCAGCTCCTCGGGGCCGAGCAGCCGGGCGTTGCCGCCGAGTCCCAGCACCCAGGAGATGATCCCGCGGGGGTTGGAGTAGCTGGTGGCGAACACCATCTCGGAGTCCTGGTGGCGGATCTCGCCGTAGCGGCCGAAGTGGCGTTCCACCTGCCAGGCGATGCGCTCGGAGACCTGGATCTCGGCCACGCCCTTGTCCTCGCCGAGCTGCCAGTCGGCGCGGTTCGCGTAGCCACGCGGGTCGAAGTCGGCCGGGCGGCGGAAGTCGTGCTCGGCCTTGGTGGCGTAGGACACCTTGCCCCGGATCCGCGAGAGCCGGAACACGCGGATCGCTTTGCGCTCGTGCGAGAGGCCGAGCAGATAGAACTGGCCGCCCTGGAAGATCAGGTGGTAGGGGTCCACCTTGCGGGCGCCGACCTCGTCGCGCTCCATCGTGTAGTAGTCGAACAGGATCGTCTTGTTGCGGAAGATCGCCGTCTCGATCTTCGCCAGGCGCGCCGTCAGCTCGTGCCCACCCGCCGAGCCGGTGATCCCGAGCGCCACGGAGCTCTGCTCGGGGGCCCGCAGCGGGCTCGGTCTCCCCCAGGTGATCTGCTGCAGCGCCAGGCGCAGGGGCTCGGCGTAGGCGAATTCGCCGTCGAGCAGGCTCAGCGCGGTCTGCAGCGCAGCCAGCTCCTTGTCGGTGAACTCGATCGCCGGGAGGTGGAAGTTCTCCGGGCGCAGGGAGTAGTTCTCCTGCTCGGCGGCGCCGTCGGAGGGGCGCTCCACGGTGAGCTGGATGCGCAGCGATTCGAGCTCCGAGCGGTCGGCGTAGAAGCGCCGCGCGAACGCGTCCTCGTTCATGCCGCTGTACCCCTCGACGTCACGCCGGATCTCCAGGGCCGTCACCGGCCGACGCTCGGCCATCAGATAGGAGATCAGCGAGAGCTGGCGGATCAGCTTCTCGGTGTCCTTTGCCATCGGCCCTGTAACGATAGAAGCCGGGGGGTGGCCGCGTGAACGGTGATTTCGGCCCCCAGCCGCTATTTGCGGCGTTTCAACAGGCTTTGCGCCGGGGTCCCGTCAGGCAGCTTGGCGCGCGGAGGCTCCCGGACGCGTCCCGCCGCCGCCGAGCTCCTCTCAGGCGGCTTCGCGCGCGGACTCTGCGGGAGGGGGATCGCCCCCCTCTTCATCGCCGGCGCCGGCGAAGTACGCGCCGGTTCCGATCGCCCGGTCGTAGGCCGACCAGGTGCTCCCCGGCGAGAGCTCCTTCTCGAGCCGGTCGAAGCTCCCCAGCCGGCCGCCGAGGTTGTCGATCATGTGCACGAGCGTGGCCTCGCGGGTGCAGGGCACCACCGGGCTGCCGTGCTCGAGGGACCCGTGGTGGGAGAGGATGATGTGGCCGATCGCGCGCCCGAGATGCTCGGGGAAGCCCTCGATCTCCTCGATCTCACGCCGGATGCGGTAGTAGCCGAGCGGGATCTCGCCGTGCAGACGGCCGAGGTCGGTGAGCTCGATGCTCTGGGGCTGCTCGGCGCTGTAGGCCTCGAGCTTGCCGATGTCGTGCAGCAGCGCCCCGGTGACCGCTACGTCGCGGTCGATGCCGCCGAAGGTCGCGCTGATCGCGCTCACCGCCTGCGCGACCCCGAGCGAGTGCTCGAGCAGGCCGTGCCTGTAGGCCTGGTGGTAGTACTTGGCGGCAGGGGCGAGGCGGTAGTCCTCCCACACGCTGGAGTCCTCGCCCAGCACCCTCGTGAGCAGCTCCCGCAGGTGGGGCTGCTGAATCGTCGCGAGCAGCTCCCGGACCTCGGCTTCCATCTGGCCCACGTCCCGTGAGGGCCCGTCGAGCAGCTCCGCCGGCTCGAAGCTCCCGGGCTCGGCCGCCCCCAGCCCGCCGAGGTTGATCTGGGGTCCGAAGCGGGGGTGCACGACGTAGCGGCCGGTGACCCTGATCGGCTGTCCCGCGCGTGCGAGCTCCTCGACGTCCTGGAGCTCGTCCCACACCATGCAGGTGACGGTGCCCGTGCGGTCGCCGATCTGCAGGCGCAGGTAATCACCGCCGTCGCGGCGGCGGCGCCGCTCGACCTCGCGGATCACGAATACGGCGTCGACCTCGGCTCCGTCGGTGAGCTGCTTCAGGGACACATTACGAAGGTAAAGACGGCCGCGGACGGGACTGCTCGCCGCCCCCGGCGGACGCTGCTTAGACTCAATGACCGATGCCGAGCAGAGACCGTTCGTGAGCGAGGGCGCCGTGACCGGTTTGGCCCCCGAGGTCGCGCTCGCCGGCAGCGACACGCGCGGGGTGCTCCCCGCCCAGCTGTTGCGCGAGGCCCTGGCCGCCGGCTGGCTGCAGGCCGACCCGTGGCAGATCCCAGCCTCCTCGGTACAGCCGGCGAGCATCGACCTGCGACTCGGGGAGCACGCCTGGGCGCTGCGCTGCAGCTTCCTGCCGGACAGCGACTCGACCGTCGAGGAGAAGATCGAGGACCTCGCCTTCGAACGAATCGACCTGCGCGACGGAGCCACGCTGGAGCGCGACCGGCCCTACCTGGTGCCCCTGGTCGAGCGCCTGGCGCTGCCGCCCGAGATCCGCGCGAAGGCCAACCCGAAGAGCTCGACCGGGCGCCTGGACGTGTTCACGCGCGTGCTCAGCGACCGCAGCCACCGCTTCGACGAGGTCGCCGCGGGCTACCGGGGCACGCTCTACCTCGAGGTCGTCCCGCGCACGTTCGCGATCCGCGTGAAGACGGGGCTGGCGCTCAACCAGGTGCGCCTGATGGCCGGCGACGGGCGCCTCGACGACCTCGAGACGCTCGAGCTCCACGCCCGCACCCCGCTGCTGTTCCTCGACTCCCGGCCGTTGCAGGCGAGCGAGCTGTCGGTGTCGGACGGTCTCTTCCTCAGCCTCGACGTGTCGGGCGACGCGGACACGATCGTGGGCTACCGCGCGAAGAAGAACAGCCTGCCGATCGACCTGACGGGGACCGAGACGCTGCGCTGGCGCGACTACTGGGAGCCGGTCCACCCCGAGCGCGGCGGCCGCATCGTGCTCGAGCCCGAGATCTTCTACCTCCTGCTGTCGGCCGAGGGCGTCGGCATCCCCCCCACCCACGCGGCCGAGATGCTCGCCTACGACCCCACCGCCGGGGAGCTGCGCACCCACTACGCGGGCTTCTTCGACCCCGGCTTCGGCTACTCCCGTGAAGGACCGCCGCAGGGCAGCCGCGCCGCGCTGGAGGTTCGCGCCCGTGACGTCTCGTTCATGGTCGAGCACCGTCAGCCCGTCTGCAAGCTGGCCTTCGAGCGCATGGCCCAGGAGCCCGACGTCCTCTACGGCAAGGACATCGGCTCCAGCTACCAGGGCCAGCTCACGATGCTCAGCAAGCACTTCCTGCGCGGCGGCCTGCACGAGTAGCCGCGCGTACGCGGCGCGGGCTACGGCTCCAGCCGGTGGGGCCCGCGGTACAGGAAGGTGACCTCGCGGACGTTGTCCTGGTTCAGCATCTGCATCAGCAGGCGCGTGAGGCCGAAGCCGAGGCCGCCGTGGGGAGGGGCTCCGAAGCGGAAGAAGTTCAGGTAGTAGTCGATCGACTCGACCTCGACCTTCTTGTCGCGGGCCTGCTCCAGGAGCTTCTCGTAGCGGTGCTCGCGCTGGGCGCCGGTGGTGAGCTCGATGCCCCTCCAGAGCAGGTCGAAGCTGCGCGTCAGAGTCGGATCCTCGGGGTGGCGCATGTGGTAGAAGGGCCGCACCGTGGTCGGGTAGTCGGTGACGAACGCGAACTCGTGTCCGTCGCGCTCGAGGATCAGCTGGGAGAGCGCCCGCTCGCTCGCGGGGTCGAGGTCGTGACCCTCGCCGGGGGGCTCATGGCCGCTGTCGCGCAACAGCTGCTTGGCCTGCTCGAGCGTGACCCGCGGGAAGGGCACCGCCGGAACGGTCAGATCGGATCCGAAGGTCTCGCGGATCTGCTCACCGTGGACCTCGATCGTGTGTGCCAGAACGTGAGCCAGCCAGCGCTCCTCGACGGCCATCACGTCCTCGTGGGAGTCGATCCACGAGATCTCCATGTCCACGCTCGTGAACTCGGTGTCGTGGCGCGAGGTGAAGGACGGGTTGGCGCGGAACACGGGCCCGATCTCGAACACCTTGCCGAAGCCGGCCGCCATCGCCATCTGCTTGTAGAACTGGGGTGACTGGGCGAGGTAGGCGTTGTTGTCGAAGTAGTCGACCTTGAACAGCTCCGCGCCGGACTCGCTGGCCGAGCCCATCAGCTTGGGAGAGTGCAGCTCGATGAAGCCGTGCTCGCGCCAGTACGAGCGCATCGCGTGCTCGACGGTCGTCTGGACATCGAAGATCAGCCGCCTGTCCGGGCGGCGCAGGTCGACGTAGCGCCAGTCCATGCGCTTGTCCAGACTCGACTCCGCCGTGACCGGGAGCTCCGGTTCGGCCTCGGAGGCCACCTGCAGCTCGTGTAGGCGCACCTCCAGGCCGCCGAGTTTGACCCGCTCGTCCGCCACCACCTCGCCGGTGAGGGTGATGGCCGACTCCACACTCAGGCCGGAGATCAGCTGGTTGAGCTCGGTGGGCGGGTCCTCGTGCGGCAGCACGACCTGGGCCATGCCCGTTTCGTCGCGCACGATCACGAACTGGACACGCTTCTGGTCGCGGATGGCCTGGACCCAGCCGCGGAGTTCGACCTGTTCGCCCACCCTGCCGGGGAGCTGGGAGATCAGCGTTCGCTGCACTTCGGCGCGGACCCTACCCGAGCGCCCTGCTCAGCCGTCCTCGTCGGCCAGCTCGACGACGACCGACAGCTCCTCGCCGGGAACGGCCTGCAGCTGCTCGATCGTGCCCGCGGCGATGAGATCCTCGCGCCCGAGCTCGAGCGCGGGCAGGTGGGACTCCGGGAGCGTGACCTCGACACGTGCCACCGGCGCGCGCATCGGGCGCCGGGCCTCGGACTTGGCCTTACGCACCTCGCGCAGGACGTCGGCGGCCAGCTCGAGGGCGAGCTCCTCGCGGGCCGCCTCCGCGCGCCCTCCGGCTGTGCGGGCGTCCTGGAAGAGCTGCTCGGAAGTGGGCCAGGAGGCGAGGTGGATCGAGCCTTCCTGCCACCACGACCAGACCTCCTCCGTCACGAACGGCAGGAACGGGGCCAGGAGGCGCTGGAAGGTCGAAAGCGACAGGCGCAGGGCGAGGCTGACGGGCCCGCTGAGGGCCGGGTCGGGGTCGTAGCGGCGGCCCTTGACGAGCTCCAGGTAGAAGTCGCAGTACCACCAGAAGAAGGTCTCGGTGCGCTCCAGCGCACGGGCGTAGTCGTAGTCCTCGAAGCTCTCCGTGGCCTGATCGACGACCGCGGCGAGCCGGCCGATCATCGCGCGGTCGAGCGGGCTCGAAAGCTCCTGGCCGGCGGGCGGCAGGTCGGCGAGCGCGAACTTGGAGGCGTTCAGCAGCTTCACCGCCAGCTTGCGGCCGACCTTCATCTGCTGGGCCTCGAAGGCCGTGTCCGCGCCGGGGCGTCCACTCACGGCCCAGTAGCGCACCGCGTCGGCACCGTGCTCGTCGAGCAGGTGCATGGGCGTGACCACGTTGCCCTTGGACTTCGACATCTTCTTGCGGTCCGGGTCGAGCACCCAGCCGGAGATCGCCGCGTCGCTCCACGGCAGCGTGTGCTCGTCGAGCTCGCTGCGCAGCACCGTGCTGAACAGCCAGGTCCTGATGATGTCGTGGGCCTGGGGGCGGACGTCGAACGGGAAGACCTTTTCCCACAGCTCCTCGTCGACCCCGGCCTGGCCGGCGATCTGCGGCGTCAGCGAGGAGGTCGCCCAGGTGTCCATCACGTCGGGGTCGCCGATGAAGCCCCCCGGGCGGCCGCGCTGGTCGGGCTCGTAACCGGCCGGGACCTCCGTGGAGGGATCCACCGGCAGCTGCTCGTCGGCCGGCAGCAGGCGCCGCTCGTGGCGCACCTCCCCGTGCTGATCGATCTCGTACCAGATCGGGAAGGGGACCCCGAAGAAGCGCTGGCGGCTGACGCACCAGTCGCCCGTCAGGCCGTTGACCCAATCCTCGAAGCGGGCCCTCATGTAGGGGGGGTGCCAGTGGAGCTCGCGCCCGCGCTCGATCAGCTCCTCGCGGTGGTCGAGCGTGCGGATGAACCACTGGCGGCTGGTGATGATCTCGACCGGACGGTCGCCCTTCTCGAAGAACTTGACGGCGCGCGTCACCGGCTCGGGCTCGCCGCTCAGCTCGCCGGCCTGCTCGAGCAGCTCCACCATCCGTTTGCGGGCCTGGTTGATCGTGAGCCCGACGAGCTCGGAGTAGGTCGCCCCGGCGGCGGCGGCGTCCTCGGACTCCCAACCCTCCTCGCCCCACGGGACCTGCGCCAGGCGCCCGTCGGCGCCGAGCACCGAGCGCACGGGCAGCCCCAACTCGCGCCACCAGGTGACGTCGGTGAGATCGCCGAAGGTGCACACCATCACCAGTCCGGTGCCCTTGTCCTTCTCGACCTGGGGATGTGTCCTGACCGGCACACGGGTCCCGAACAGGGGCGTCACCACCTCCTTGCCGACGAGGTCGCGGTGGCGCTCGTCGTCGGGGTGCGCGAGCAGCGCCACGCAGGCGGGGATCAGCTCCGGGCGAGTGGTCTCGATCAGGGCCTCTCCGCCCCCGTCGGGGTGAAAGCGCACCTTGTGCATCGCGCCGGGACGCTCGCGGTCCTCGAGCTCGGCCTGCGCGACGGCGGTCTGGAAGTCGACGTCCCACAGCGTGGGGGCCTCGAGCTGGTAGGCCTCACCGCGGCGCAGCAGCCCAAGGAACGAGCGCTGGGAGATGCGCTGGGCGAGCCGGCCGATGGTCGTGTAGCTCATCGTCCAGTCCACCGAAATCCCGAGCGTGCGCCACAGCGCCTCGAAGGCACGCTCGTCCTCCTCGGTCAGACGCAGGCACAGCTCCACGAAGTTGGGTCGTGACACGGACACCGGTTCGCGCTCGGACGGCTCGGCCGGGGGCTCGAAACCGGGGTCGTAGGCGACCGACGGGTCACAGCGGACGCCGTAGTGGTTCTGCACGCGACGCTCGGTCGGAAGACCGTTGTCGTCCCACCCCATCGGATAGAAGACCTCACGGCCGCGCATACGCATGAAGCGCGCCATCGCGTCGGTGTGCGTGTAGGAGAAGACGTGGCCGACGTGCAGTGAGCCGCTGACCGTCGGCGGCGGGGTGTCCACGGAGTAGATCCGGTCGCGGTCCGCCGCGCGGTCGAAGCGGTACGTGCCGGAGTCATCCCAGGACGCGCTCCACTTCGCCTCGAGCCCCTCCAGGGTCGGCTTGTCGGGCACGCGCGCGGGCGCGCCCGCGACTGAATCGGCGCCCGTATCCGCCCGCTCTGTGGGCGGCGCGGCGGCAGATGACCGTGAGGGCTCCAACCCTGCGATCGTATCGGGCAACGCCGGCCGTGGAGGCGTTCGCGGACCGGCCTCGAAAACAACCATGTGAGCTCCCCGATCCGTGGCTTTCTGCGCTTCTTCCAGCGATCGCTCCTCGAGATCCACCCGCCACCCCCCGGCCACCCTCCTGGAGGCCCGATCAGGAGCGCTCGGTCCGCGGCACGTGAGACCCTCGAGACGCCGATGAACGCCGAGGGCAGCTACGTGAGCGAATACCTGGCGCGCCTGGCCGACGGCGAGCCACCTGTGCGGGCGCGGCCCGCGACCGCACCTGCCCCACCGGCGAAAGCGCCACGCCCCCGCCGGCGAGCGCCACACCCCCGTCGGCGAGCGCCACTCCAGCGAGCCCCCCAACGAGGGCCACGCCCCCGGCAGTGCCGCTGCCACCCGATCCCGTGGCGCCGCGGGCGTCCCGCGCCGCCATCCCAGCGGCGCCGCCGCTTCCGGTCTCCACCAACGGCGAGCTGGAAAGAGCTGCGAGCACGCGCCCGCGCGAGACGACCCCGCCGCGGAGGACCCCGCCGACCGCCCCGCCGGCGAGCGTGCCGGGCGCCGCGGCGGCCACGCCTGCGCCGGCTCCCCGCCCCGCGGTCGCCGGCCCGCACGCGCGCAACCGTGCGGCTGTCGAGAGGACGCTCGCGAGAGCCGGCTTCAGCGAGGGCTTCATCCACGAGCTGACCGACACGGCCTTGGCGCACACGCTCGCGCTCGCCCCGCGCATGGGCTTGGTCCCTGCGGTGCGGGCCGCGCTCGCGCAGCGGATCCCGCCGTCGCGACCGCTGCCCGCCACCGGGTGCTCGATCGTCGTCGTCGGAGCCGGCGGCTCGGGTAAGACGACCTGCTGCGCCGCCCTGCTCGGCGCCTACCGCGCCCACAGCACGCTGCCGGCGCGCTTCGCGACGCTCGTGCGCGCCGAGCTCGAGACCGAGCTGCGCCTGATGATGAGCCCTCAGATGCTCGAGCCCCAGGCCGCCGACTCGCCGCGGGCGCGCCGTGAGCTGCGCACCGCAGGTAGCGACGGCGTGGTCGTGATCGACACGCCGCGACTGTCTCCCTCGGAGCCCGGCGGCATCCGCGAGCTCGGTCGCCTGCTCGCCGAACTCGAGCCGGACCGCGTCGTGGTGGCGCTGCCGGTGACGCTCGGGGCGGTGGCAGCCGAACAGCTGCTCGCCTCACTGGAGCCGATCGGACCAGCCGCATTGGCACTGACCCACGCCGACGAGACCGACCAGCTCGGAGTGGGGATCGAGCTCGCCTGCCGCTTCGGCCTGGCGCCCGAGTTGATGATCGAGCACGCTCCAGCAGGCGGTTGGCGGCTTCTGCGCCTCGATCCGGCCGATCTCGCCGCTCGCGTTCTGCGCTAGCTGCGCACTTTCGAGAGCCTCGCCGGAGCCCGCTATTGGCTCCAGCAAAGCGTTCTGAGCGCGCGTCTGTACTTCGACGCCAATTTGGTCATAATCAGGCGGGTGCTGATCCTTACGCGTCGTCCCGGAGAGCGCGTCGTGATCGGCGAAGACATCTTCGTGTCCGTGATGAGCGTCAGCGGGCACAGCGTGAGGCTCGGCATCGAAGCGCCCGGCGGCATTCCGATCTACCGCGAGGAGATCTGGCAGGCCGTCCGCGACGAGAATCGCGCGGCCGCCGAGGCGGACCCGGACGCGGTCTGCCTCCAAGCCTGCCCAGCCGCCGGCGAGAGCGACCCCGAGGACGAGTAGCTTCCAGCGCCGCTGGCGACGGGCGAGGTCCGCGCAGGTCCCCCGCACGGCAGGTCGCCTGCACGGGCAGCCGGAAGCGTCGCACGTCTTGCCGGGCCTGCTTTGAGACAGCCGCGGTCGTGTCGCGGGTGCCGGTTCCCGCTTGCCCAAGCTTAACGCTCCTGTAAACTTGGCCGGCCGGACAGTCCGGCATGCGGACATTGGCCTCGCAGGCGAGGCGGATGGGGCTCCGCACGGATGAGATGTGCAGATGGGCCCGATCGCCCCAGGGGGATCGCCTTCGGCCATCCAAGAGAGAGGGGAGATGTCTTTCAGTATGCGATCCATGCAAATCGTCTCGATCTCGGCGGCCGTCCGGCTGCTCGGCGCGCTCGCGCTCGCCGCGCTGCTCGCGCGCCGCCTTCGCCGGCGGCGCGTCGGCCAAGACGCCGCAGGTCGAGATCGTCACGCAGGGGCGAATTCCCGAGCGAAACTGCCGAAGAACGTCCACTACTTCCACAAGATCCAGGAAGGCCGTGAACGCGGCCAAGAAGGGCGCCTGGGTGCTGATCGAACCGGGTATCTACAACGAAGAAGTCAAGGTCACCAAGAAGCACCGAGGGGATCTAGATCCGCGGGATGGACCGCAACACGGTGATCCTCGACGGCGAGCACAAATGCAAACAGCTGCCCGGACGGCAGCAACGGGATCGAAGTCGACAAGGCCAACAACGTCACGATCGAGAACCTGACCGTCCGCAACTTCGACCAGCCAGCCACGGCCCCGGCGGCAACGAGATCTGGTGGAACGGCGGCGACGGACTCGGGCAAAGTCGGCGCCCACGGCTGGTGGGGTCGCTACCTGACCGCCTACGACGACGGGCTGCTCGGCAGCTACGGCATCTTCACCAGCAACGAGATCGAAGGCGAATGGGAAAACATCTACGCCTCCGGCTTCAACGACTCGGGCATGTACCTGGGCGCCTGCCAGGAATGCAAGGCCACGCATCACCTACGCGACGATGGAAAACAACGCGCTCGGCTACTCGGGCTCGAACTCGGGCGGAAGCCTCGCGATCGAACACTCGATCTTCCGTCACAACTCGACGGGGGTCGCGCCAAACACGGAAAACCCCGGCGACCCGCCGCCGCCGCAGGACGGTGAATGCAACCGCAAGAACAGAAACACCCGAACCCGACGCCGGAAATCACCTCGACGGAAATCAAACGCTGCACGATCATCCGTCACAACCTGATCACCGAAAACAACAACCTCACGGCACCGGCCACGGCTCCGCCCAGGGCGCGCCGTTGGGCGCCGGGGTCGAGCTTCCCGGCGACTACGCGGACGCCGTCGAAGAAAACGAAATCACGAACAACCCGAGCGACGGGGTGCTCGCGTTCGAGTACCCGAACCCGTTCCCCGCGCAGGTGGGCGTGACGATCTTCTTCCAGAACTCCGGGCAACAAGGTCGCGAACAACACCTTCTCCGGGAACGGCACGATGGGAGCCGTTCCCGCAGTTCGAAGGAGACGGTGGCCTTCGAGGGTGGCACGTTCGGCCCGGAAAAATCGGTGAACAACTGCCTGACCGGCAACACGTTCGCCGGCAACACGTTCCCCAAAAACATCGAAGGCGAATGGGGCTGCCAGAACAAAACCACGCCGAACCCGGGCGGTGGCTCGCAGTTCATCGAATACCTGCTGTTCCTGCAGGGCCAGTCCGAAGGCCGCACGCAGGTGGCGCAACCGGCGCCCCCGGTGCAGGAAACGATGCCCAACCCGTGCCGCGAAGTGCCGCAGAACCCGCTGTGCCCATAGGCTCCTAGCCTCTGGAATAGGCACACGACCCGCGCCGTCGCCCCTTCGGGGGCGACGGCGTTTTTTATGCCCGGCGCCGGGGCAGCTACGGTCTTCCCGCGCGCTCCGCCGCGAGCTCGCTGAAGCGCTCCCCGCGCTCCTCGAAGTCGCGGTAGTGGTCGAAGCTGGGGGCCGCCGGGGACAGCAGCACGACCGCCCCGGGCGCCGCCGTTCGCCGCGGGCGATGGCGACAGCCTCGCCCAGATCGCCGGCCTCGCAGCGCCCGGCTCCGGCGGCAGCCCGGCGGCCCTCGCCGCCTCGAGCACCCGCGCACCGGTGCTCGGCACCCCGATCACGGTGGCGCCGGCGCGGCGCCAGGGCCGAGCCCAGCGCCGGCGTAGTCCTGGCCGCGGTCCTGTCCGCCCGCGATCAGCACCAGCTCCCGGCCGGGGAAGCTCGCGAGCGCCGCGATCGTGGACTCCGGGGTCGTGGAGATGCTGTCGTTGACCCACACCACCCCGTCGTGTTCGCCGACCACCTGCAGGCGGTGGGCCAGCGGCTCGAAGCCCGCCAGCGCCTCGGGCAGCGGCGGCTCGATGCCGAGCGCCTCCAGCGCGGCGAGCGCGCCGCTGAGGTTGAGCGCGTTGTGCTCGCCGGCGAGCGGCAGCTGCTCGGCGGTGAGCACCGGGCGGCCGGCCCTGCTGACGCCCTCCGGTCCGGCGTCCCAGCCCCGGGGATCGCCGTAGCGGACCACCTCGGCGTCGGTGACGGCGCCCGCGAACAGCGGGCTCGCGCGCGTTCAGCACCGCGATCCGCACCTCCGGCAGCGACAGCAGGCGGAGCTTCTCGCGCCGGTAGGCCTCCTCGGAGCCGTGCCATTCGGTGTGCTCCTTGAAGAGGTTGGTCATCAGCACCGCCTCGGGGCCGGTGTCGAGGTCGGCGATCTGGTAGCTGGACAGCTCGAGCACCGTCAGCCGGGCCGGCTCGGCGTCGAGCAGATCCAGCGCCGGCACGCCGATGTTGCCCGCCAGCGCCGTCCGCCACGCCGGCCGCGCGGGCGAGATGGGCGGTGAGCGCGGCCGTGGTGCTCTTGCCCTTCGTCCCGCTGACCGCGAGCACGCCATCGGGACCGTGCTCGGCGAGCCACAGCGCGGTCGCGGTGGTGACGGGGATGCCGGCCGCCCTCACTGCCGCCAGCTGCGGTTTGTGGATCGAGACCCCGGGCGAGCGGACGACCACCTCGCAAGCCGACAGCGCAGCCTGCGCCTCTGAGCCGTCCGACGACCTGCAGCGAGGCCGCACCGAGCCGGGAGCGAACCTCCTCGGCGGGCGGCGGATCGTCGAAGGCCGCCACCGCGATCTCAGCGGCGGGCAGATGGGCAGCCACCGCGCGCAGCGAAGGAGCTGATCTCCCGGCCGGCGCCCCAGACGCCGAGGCGCCGCCTTCAAGCTCCGAGAAGCGCACGCACGTCTGCCATCAGGGCCTCGGGCACCTCGTGATCCTCGCTCAGCTCGAGCACGCGGGCCGGGTCTCCCTCGTCGGACGGCGTGACGGGGCAGGACCTCCTCGACGAGCCGTCGCACCACCCGCTGCCCGCTCCAGCGCTCGTCAGCGGCCAGCAGCCGGATCGCGGCGAGGCTCTCCTGCTCCTCGCCCACGCACTCGAACGGCTTGTGGCCACCGGCGGCGCAGAGCAGCGCAAAGCCCTCGAACTGGTCCTCCTCGTCGAGCAGGTCGCGCCCGAAGATCTCGCGTAGCTGCTCCGGCGTGCTGAAGGGGGCGAGCGCCAGGAACACGAACCGGCACTTGGGGCAGTCACAGCACCAGGAGGCCCCGCGCAGCGCCGGGTCCAGGCGGAAGATCGTGTTGCAGCTCGTGAACGCCCGGTGGTAGGCGGTGAGGCGGGCGAACGCGCGTGCGATCGCGAGCTCGGACGCGGGGCGCAGGATCGAGAACGGCGCGCACGCCCGCGCCCAGCTCCTGCAGGGCGTCCGTCGAGCAGACGCTCGACCCGCAGGCTCTTGCTGAACTGGTGGTTGACCTCGACGCCGTCCCAGCGCAGGTTGCCCGCCGAGGCGGAGCGCTCGTTGGCCATCGCGACCGTGTCGTAGCCGTTCAGCTGCGCGCACAGCAGGGCCGCGGCGGTCACGATCGCCGTCACCGGGACGTGGCCGTTCAGCGCCCCGGACTCGTTCAGTCCGCCGCAGCTGGGGGTCGAGCTGCCGCCGCGCCATCAACCAGGGCAGCCCCGCCGCCGCGACGGTCCGGGCGATCGGGGGCGCGTCCCCGATCGAGAACAGCGCGCTCGGCAGGCCGGACCGGCGCACGATCTCGATCGCCACGGCGGAGTCCTTGCCGCCTCCCACCGGCACCAGCACGCGCCCCGGCGTCGGCGCGTCGAGCGCCGCGGGCCGGCGGCGGCCGCGGCGAGTCCGCTCGCGGGCCGGCCGAGAAGCTCGGTCGCGGCAGGTGGGCGAGGCGGTTGGTGTACGCGAACTCGCCGAGCCCCTCCGAGTAGAGCGCCTCCAGGAGCGCTGCCACCGCGGGCGGGGGCGGCTCGCCCGCGAACTCCACGCGCGGCGGTGCGGCGAGCTTGAAGTAGCTGACCCCGGCCACCCAGTGCAGCAGCGCGAGCAGCGGCGCGGCGCGGCTCGCGTTCCTGCGTCGCCCAGCGGACGCGGGACGGGAAGGCGCAGCTCCTCGGTGAACGACAGCTCCTCGTCGAGCGCATAGCGCAGCGCGACGAGCCCGTCCTCGTGGAGCTCGCGGTCGAGGAAGCGGAAGGTCTCGAATGCGCTGGGGTCGAACAGCAGCGGTGTCCGACTGGCATCGGCTGCCACGGCAAGAGCGTAGCTGTCCGTCCCGCGCCCGCCTGCGGGCCTGCGCGCGCGCTCGGGCCGGTCCCGCCCGCTAGCCGGCCAGCGGCGCGGCCGCCCCGGGCTCGGCGGCCCCCAGCTCGGCGTGCTCGCGGGCGCGCCCGCGGGGATACAGCAGGAACGTCAGCACGAAGCAGACCGCCATCACTCCGGCCATCACGTGAAAGACCGTGCTGGTCGCGTGCGCCGTCGCCAGCCGGATCGCGTGGGCAGCCGCGGAATTGCCACTCGCCGCGCCTCCCGAGCTGGTCGAACCGACCTGCGAGGCGATGTGCTCGGCGCGCGGACGCGGGAACCCCGCGGGCGCGCAACGCGTTGGCGACATTGGTCTTGTCGCGTTCGATCAGGATCGCCCCGAGCACGGCGAGGCCGAGGCTGGCGCCGAAGTTCCTGACCGTCTGGGTGATCCCGGTGACCTCGCTGTAGTTGGTGCTGGGGGCCCTGTTGACGGCGTCGGTGCTGGCCGGCCCGAGCATCAACCCGACCCCGCCTCCCGCGAGCAGGATCGACGCATTTCTGGGCGCTCAGCGACAGGTCGGGCAGCTTGTTGGCGAGCAGCCAGAAGCCCACCGTCGCCATCGCGCTGCCGAGCACGACGGCCGGGCGCGCGCCGCGGCGGTCCAGGATGCGTCCCCCGATCTGGGCCAGCACGACGAAGCCGAGGAAGAAATACAGCAGGTAGACGCCGGCTTCCGAGGCGTCCTTGGCCGAGCGACACCTGGGCGTAGACGCTGGCGAAGAAGAAGTACGGGCACGAACACGAACGACATCAGCAGCAGGGCCGCGTTGTCGACCGAGAAGTCGCGGTCGCGGAAGATCCGCAGGCGCAGCAGGGGCACCTCCACGCGCAGCTCCCACGAGCACGAAGGCGACCATCGTGATCGCCCCGCACGACGATGCATGCCCAGGTCGCGGCGAGCCCCAGCCCCAGACGCTCGACTGCTGCAGGCCGAGGACGATCAGGCCCATGCGCCGCAGATGAGAACCGTGCCGCGCATAGTCGATGCTTCGCGGGACGCGTCTCGTTGTCCGGTTTGGACATCCGGATCAGCACCAGGGCGATGATCGCCACGGGGATGTTGACCCAGAAGATCGCCCGCCAGGTCCACTGCGTGAGGACCCCGCCGGCGAGCGGCCCGATCGCCGTCAGCCCGCCGGTGATGCCGAAGAAGATCGCCATCGCCCGGCCCCGCTGATCGAGCGGGAAAGGCGGCGATCACGATCGCCACCGAGGCCGGGAACATCAGCGCGGCGCCGGCGCCCTGGACGACGCGGAAGAAGATCAGCCACGCTTCGGCGATCGAGCCCTTCGGCGTGAGCCCGCAGCACGCCGAGGCGACCGCGAACACGACCACGCCGATCACCACCATGTGGCGGCGGCCGAACACGTCGCCGAGCCTGCCCCCGAAGGCGAACAGCGCCGACAGCGACAGCAGGTAGCCGTTGATCACCCACTGCGCCCCGGCCCCCGAGATCGACAGCTCGCCCTGGAGCTTCGGGATCGCGATCGCCACGATCGTCTGGTCGATGAACGTCATCGCGACGGCGAACACCATCGCGGCGAGGACGAGGTTCTTCGACGCCGCGTTCGTGCCCTGAGCGGACAACGCGCGGCTAGTCGTTCGCGGTGAGCAGCTCGAGCAGCTCGGCGAAGCGCGCCCGCGAGAGCTCGCGGCGCGTGGGCAGGTGTTCGCTCGGGACCCCGTCGGACGGAGGTGAGTAGGCGGCCAGCACGTGGCGGGCGACCGACTGGCGGTGGACCTCATCCGGCCCGTCGTAGATGCGGGCGGCGCGGGCGAAGCGGTACATCTGCTCCAGCGGGAGGTCGGTGGAGTAGCCGAGCGAGCCGTGCACCTGCAGCGCCCGGTCGACCACGTCGTGGAGCACGCGGGCACCGAAGAACTTGATCATCGCCACCTCGGTGCGGGCCGCGCTGGCGCCCTCGGTGTCCATCACCCAGGCCGCGTGGAGCGTCATCAGGCGGGCAGCCTGCATCTCGGCGGCGCTGTCGGCGATCCAGTTCTGGACGGTCTGCTTGTCCGCCAGCACGGACCCGTGGGCGTAGCGGTAGGTGGCGCGCTCGCACATCATGTCGAAGGCGCGGCGGGCCACCCCGAGCCAGCGCATGCAGTGGTGGATGCGCCCCGGGACGAGCCGGTGCTGGGCGATGATGAAGCCCTCTCCGACCCCTCCGAGCAGCGCCTCGGCGGGCAGGTGGACGTCCTCGTAGATCACTTCGGAGTGCCCCCCATAGGCGCCGAACGCCTCCCATGGATGCTCCATCGTGGGCACGTCCCGGACGATGTTGACCCCGGGCGTATCGACGGGGACAACGAACATCGAGGCGCGCTGCGACGGGCGCGCGTCAGGGTCGGTGACGGCCATCACGATCAGGAAGTCGGCGATCGAGCCGTTGGAGGTGAACCACTTGCGCCCGTCCAGCACCCAGCCGTCGCCGTCGGCGCGGGCGGCGGTGCGCAGCTGCGTGGGGTCCGAACCGGCCGTGTCGGGCTCGGTCATGCTGAAGGCGCTGCGCAGATCGCCGGCCAGCAGCGGGTGCAGCCAGCGCTCCTTCTGTTCCTCACTGCCGGCGAGGGCCAGGATCTCCGAGTTGCCGGAGTCCGGGGCCGCGTTGCCGAAGGCGAGCGGAGCGATCGGGGAGGTGCCGAGGATCTCGTGCATGAGACCGAGAGGAACCTGGCCCAGTCCCTGGCCACCGAGCTCCGGCGGCAGGTGCGCGGCCCACAGGCCGCGCTGCTTGACTTCGGCCTTCAGGGGCTCGAGCGCGCGCGCGAGTCCGTCCATCCCGAGCTCCGGCCAGATCGCCTCGAGCGGCCAGATCTCCTGACGGACGAACGAGTTCATCCAGTCCAGCTGCTCCTGGAACTCGGGCTCTGTGCGGAAATCCCAGGCCATCGCGTGAGCAAGCTTAGTGCTAAGAAGCGAGAGCGGCAGCTACCCCACGACAGAAAGGCCAGGGCGACCGATGAGCACCAACGAGGAGCTTGTACGCGGGGTGGACTTCCTGCCCGTCCCCACCCACGACATCGAGCGGGCGGCGGAGTTCTACGGGACGACGCTGGGCCTGCGGCGCTCGGTCTACATGCCCGAGCGCAACTTCGCCGAGTTCGAGACCGGCAACCTGACCCTGAGCATCATCCACGCCGAGAAAATGGGCCTCGAGCACCACGTCGCGGGCAACGCGATCGCGCTGCACGTGGACGACGTGGAGGCCGCCCGCAAGCGCCTGGAAGAGCAGGGCGTGAGCTTCCACGGCGAGACGCTCGACACCAGCGTCTGCCACATGGCCTTCTTCAGCGACCCCGACGGCAACGCGCTGATGTTGCACCACCGCTACGCCCCGCGGGTCACCGAGGATTAGGGCGAGGAGCGAACGGACGGGGACGAGGGCGCTGTGACGGACACCGGGGCAACGGAGGCGCGGGCATGACGGCGGCGGACGCGACGCTGCAGCTCACGCTGCTCCCGGGAGCCCGCGAGCTGCTGGAGATCCACGAGCGCGAGCTGCCCCAGCGCGATGACCTGTGCGGCGCCTTCTGCGGGTCGCTCGCGCTGGGCGCGGCGGGCCTCGCCGGCGGCGGCGGCGGCGGCGAGCCTCTGGACCAGGACGCGGTGGCGGTCGCGGCCGGGAGTGTCGTCGCGAGCGCCCACGGCTCCCTCCCCCACGGCGAAACCGGCCGTCGCGACTACCGCCTGTCGATCCCCGTGATCGACGACTCCGACATCTCGGGCACCACCGCCGCCGGCGTGCAGCGGGCGATCGAGTCGCTCTCGGAAGGACGCCTGGTGGCGCTGCCGCTGGCGGGACCGTGGAGCTCCAGCACCCTCGACGAGCTGTTCGCGCTGCTCGCCGCCTACGAGCGGCCGGTGAGCCTGATCGCCAACCTCGCGACCCACCACCTGTGGGGCTCGCGTGCGAGCGTGAGCCGACTGCTGTCCTACCTGCTCGACGGCGAGCAGGACGGGCCGGCGCCCGACTGGAAGGTGGGTCACTTCGTGGTGGTCGTGGGCCGGGTGCAGGGGCCCGCGGGGAACCTGTACGCGATCGCCGACACCTACCCGGCGCTCGGCGACCGGGGCGTGCACCTGCAGCCCCGCGAGCGCTTGGCCGCGGCGCTGGAGCGGCGCGACATGCCCGCGGGGGGGATGCTGGTGGTGGTCTGGGCGCAGGACGCCGAGCGCACGCGCACCGCCGCCGCCGGGCTCGGCCTGCGTGAGGCGATGTGGGACAACGGCACGGTGGTGGCGACATGAGCGAGGTCGAGCTCGTCGCGCTCGTGTGCTGCGATCTCGGCGGCATCGTACGCGGACGCTCGCTGCCCGCCGACGAGCTCGCCGGCAACATCGCCGGCGGCGTCGGCTGGGTTCCGGCCAACCACGCCCTCACCCCGCTCGGGCCGCTCGCGGAACCCAACCCGTTCGGCTCCACCGGCGACCTGCGCCTGCTTCCCGACGCCGCCACGCGGGTGCGCCTGGACCGTGAGTCCGACCCCTTCGAGCTGCTGCTGTGCGACATCGTCGAGGTCGACGGGCAGCCGTGGGAGTGCTGTCCGCGACGCTTTCTGCGCGAGGCGCTCGACGCGCTCGAGCAGGAGCTCGGCGCGCGGCTGCGGGCGAGCTTCGAGCACGAGTTCGTGCTGCTGGGAGAGCAGCAGGCGGGGCTGCCCTTCTCGCTGGAGGAGCAGCGTCGCGCCAGCCCGTTCCCGGCGCGCGTGATGGGCAGCCTGCAGGAAGCGGGCGTGGAGCCGGAGCGCTTCATGGCCGAGTTCTCGAGTCACCAGATGGAGATCCCGGTGGCGGCGGCGGAGGGCCTCACCGGGGCCGACCGCAGCGTGGTGCTCAAGGAGGTGGTGCGCGAGGTCGCCCGCTGGGAAGGGACGCGGGCGAGCTTCCTGCCGCTGCTCGGCCCTACCGACGCGGGCAACGGCGCCCACGTCCACCTCAACCTGATCGACGAGCAGGGGGAGTCGCTGCTGTACGACGCCTCGGCGCCGGCGGGCCTCAGCGACGACGGCGGCGCGTTCGCGGCGGGGATCCTGCGCCACGCGGGAGCCCTGTGCGCGCTGACCGCCGCCAGCCCCGTCTCCTATCAGCGCCTGGCGCCCCATCACTGGGGGGCGGGGGCGGTCGCCCTGGGGCCGCAGAACCGCGAAGCGCTGCTGCGGATCCCACCACTGGTGACGGTCGGAGGCGGTCAGCCGGGCAGGCAGATGCGGCTGGAGTACCGCGCGGCGGACGCCACCGCCAACCCCTACCTGGCGCTCGGGGCGATCCTCATGGCGGGGCTCGAGGGCGTGCGCGAGGAGCTTCCGAGACCGCCCCTGCTGGAGGTGGATCCGACCACGCTCAAGGGCGAAGAGGCCGAGCTCTTCGGCGTCGGCGCGCTGCCCTCCTCGCTGGAGGCGGCGCTGGCCGAGCTCGAGTCCGACGAGGTCGCCCGCAGCTGGTTCCCGCCGTTGCTCTACGACGCCTATGTGAGCCTCAAGCGGGGCGAGCTGGCGGCGGTCGCCGAGCTCGACCTGGCCGAGCGCTGCCGGCTGTATGGCAACGCCTACTGAGCCGCGGGGCGAGCCCGAGCAGCTGCTGGGCCGGCTGCTGCAGGCACTGGACGGGGAGCTCGCCGGGGCGATCGAGCTGCGCCACCGCCTGCACCGCAACCCCGAGCTGGCGCACGCCGAGCAAGCGACGCTCGAGCTGGTCGCCGAGCGGCTCCCGGTGGCGTGCCGCAGCGTGGCCGGGACCGGCGGCGCGGCCCTGGTCGGGCCCGGCGACGGCGCACCGGTGGCGGTCCGGGCCGAGCTCGACGGGCTGCCGCTGAGGGAGCGGACCGGCAGCGATTTCAGCGCCCAGGGCGAGACCATGCACGCCTGCGGCCACGACGTCCACATGGCGGCGCTGGTGGCACTCGACCCGCGCCGCACACACGCTGGCCGACGAGCTGCCGGCGCCGCTGCTGGCGCTGCTGCAGCCGAGCGAGGAGGCCTACCCCTCCGGGGCCGAGCAGCTCGCACAAGGCGAGCTCGCCGAGATCGCGCCCGCCGCGGTGGTGGGCGCGCACGTGCACCCGGAGCTCCCGTGGGGAACCGTGGGCCTCGAGGAGGGCGTGGTCAACGCCTCCTGCGACGCCGTCGAGATCACGGTCCACGGCAGCCCCACACACGGGGCCTATCCCCACCTCGGCCGCGACCCGATCCTGGCGCTGGCCGAGGTGGTGGTCTCGCTGCACGCCCAGGTGGCACGCCGCATCGACCCGCTCGGCGCGGCCGTGCTGACGGTGGGGACCATCGAGGGCGGCAGCGCCGAGAACGTGATCCCACCCGAGGCGCGCGCCCGCGCCGCCCTGCGGGCCCACAGCCCCGAGCACCGGGAGATCCTGCGCGAGCTGGTCGAAGAGGTCAGCCGGGGCGTGGCCGGCGCCCACGGCTGTACGGCCACCGTCGAGATCACGCCGGGTGAGCCCCAGCTCGACAACGACCCCGAGATCGTCGCCCGCGCGCGCGAGCTGATCACGGCGAGCGGCCTGAGCTGGACGGCCGGCTGGCGCTCGGCCGGGTCCGATGACTTCGCCTTCTTCGGCGCGCTGGCCCCGATCGCGATGGCATTCGTGGGCCTCGACGGCGCCGAGGGGTTCACGCACGCGGCCGCTGCACCACCCGGAGCTGCTGGTCCCGGACGCGGCCGTGGGGGCCGTCGCGCGGGCACAGGCGGCGCTGTATCTGGCCGCGGCGCTCCGAGCACGCGCCTGAGCGCACGCCTCTACTCCGGCGGCGTCGCTCCGAGCAGGCGATAGGCGAACAGCTCCTCAAACCACGCGGGGTTCGATGGGGCCACCCGGCGCCCCAGGTTCACGGAGCTCGGAGGATCACGTCACGGCGGCGGCGATCGCGAGCAACGCTCGAGGCTTTCGAGTATTTCCTGCTTGGTCTCAAAGCCGTCCTGACGCAGGACGAAGCCGTCGCGGATCACGAACAGATAGGCCCAGCGATGCTCGACCCAGATCGAGCTTCGCAGCCCTCTCAGTCGCAGCGTCGCCTCGAGGATGACGCGATCCGGTGGGAGCTCGATCAACCCTTCCTCGCGCCACTCCCACTCCGACCAGTTCCGCGCCCATCCGTAGCCGTAGCTTCGAAGCTCCTCGCGTCCCCTAACGTGGGCGGCGCCCGGCAGCGAGCTGGCCTCGGTCATCTCGAACTCGGGGTGGGCAAGCGCGACCTGATCCTCCTGGCGGCCGAGGTTCGTCGCCTCGATCCAGGCACGCACCAGCTCGAGGTTCGCGGACACCAAGGGGGAGGCAGGCGGTTGAGATCCAGTGGGCAGCGGTCGCTCCGCCGACTCCAGCTCGACCTCAGAGACGCCCAACTCGCGCAGCGCGTCGTCTCGCTGGGTGAATGACCTGAAGTGGACGAGGAGGCCGTTACGCCACCTGGCCACGGGCGTTGCCTGCATGGCGACCTCCGCCCCGCTGTGTCGCCCACGTCCGCGCCACACCGCGAATGCGAGCGTAAGCTCGCCCAGGTCAAAGAGCCTTTCGATTTCGACGCGAAATCCCTCGCCCCAGGCGTCCTCCAGGTCACGTAGCCATGCGCGCACTCCATCGTGGCCGTGATAGAGACCGACCCCCAGCGCCGCGAACGCGGACTGGACCTCAATGTCGGGGTCGCAGCACGCGATGACCGTCTCGATGTCGCCCGCGCTCCACGCATCGGCGAAGCGACGCATCAGCTCGACGTTGCCCTCGGACATCTAGCTGCAGTCAATCAGGCCAGGCCATCGATCTCCCGACACGAGCTAGGATCGCCTCGCGTGCCCAGCCGCCTGTACTTCACCGACTCCGACGAGGCCAATCGAGCTGATCGCCAAGGACCCGATGGCGCTGCTGATCGGGTTCGCGCTCGACCAGCACGGGTGGGTATACGAGTGAACGCCATCCCGACGCACTGGTCCCGGGCGGGGACACGCTGATGAGCGTCCGGGGACTGTTCGAGACGCACCTGACCGTCGCCGATCTCCAGCGCTCAATGACCTTCTACCGCGACTTGGTAGGACTTCCGGTCGCGCTCGAGCTGCCCGAGCGCGGAGCCGTGTTCCACTGGATCGGTCGCCCTGGCCAGGCGATGCTCGGGCTTTGGTCGATCGGCTCGGCGCCGATGAACATGCGACTTCATATCGCGTTTGAGCTTGCCCTCGACGATGTTCACGCCGCGCCGGATCGTTTGCGCGAACAGGGAGTACAGCCGCTCTCGTTCTTCGGAGAGCCCACCGACGAGCCGAGCGTGATCGGATGGATGCCTGCGGCGGCGGTGTACTTTCAGGACCCTGACGGGCACATGCTCGAGTACCTCTCGATGCTCGATGGGCCGCCAAAACCGGATCTTGGCATCGTCCCGTGGTCGAAGATCCCCAACCATGGCCACGAACCGTAGGCTCGCAGCTGGAGTAGCACCTTGACCGCGCCCAGCCGCCTGTACTTCACCGACTCCGACGAGGCCAACGAGCTGATCGCGAAGGACCCGATGGCGCTGCTGATCGGGTTCGCGCTCGACCAGCAGGTGACCGTGGAAAAGGCCTTCTCGGGCCCGCTCGCGATCAAGGAGAGCGTCGGCACCCTAGACCCGGCGAAGCTCGCGAAGACCGACCTCGACCCCGTGTTCCGCGAGAAACCGGCGATCCACCGCTTCCCCGGGAAAATGGCCGAGCGCGTCCACGACCTCGCCGTGACCGTCCGTGACGACTACGACGGCGACGCCGCACGGGTCTGGAAGGACGCCAAGAACGCCGACCAGCTGCGCGCCAACATCGAAGGCCTTCCGGGGTTCGGCGAGATGAAGGTCAAGGCGCTCGGCTCCGTGCTCGCCAAGCGCTACAAACTCGCCAAGGCGAAGGGGCTGGTGCCGCCCCACCCCACCCTCGGGGACGTCGACTCACGCCAGGCGCTGCGCGACTACCAGGCCGCCAAGAAGGCGCACAAGGCGGAGTGGAGCAAGATGAAGAGCGGCAGCTAGGGCCGCGGTCTGCGGAGCCGTAGTCGCCGCCTTCGTGGGCGGCGAGGATCGAGCGCACGAGCGACCAGGTTCTCCGACATTGCCCGCCCAGTGTCCCGCCGACGCTCAGGTGCGACTATGTCGGATCATGGCGGCCGTCGAGCCGATCGCCCTGGAGCCCGTCGACGCGTTGACGATCACGACGCTGGTCGACAATCTCACCGACATCCTGCTGGTGGACGAGGGGCCCGCCGTGCGGCCGAAGATGGGCTCGGGCCCGCGGGTGCCGGCGCCCGCGCTCGAGGGCGGCGAGGCGTTCGACGCGCTGCGCGCGGAGCACGGCTTCGCGGCGCTCGTCACCTTCTCCCGAAGCGGGCGCGAGCACCGAGTCCTGTTCGACACCGGAATCTCGCCCGACGGCCTGGTCGAGAACATGCGCCGCCTGGAGCTGTCCCCGCACGACATCGAGGCGATCGTGCTCAGCCACGGCCACTTCGACCACGTGGGCGGGATGCAGGGGCTGATCCGGGAGCTCGGCACGAACGAGCTGCCCGTCTTCCTGCACCCGGAGGCCTGGAACCGGCGACGGATCGCGCTCCCGGGCCGCGAGCCGGTGCTGATCGCGTCCCCGAGCCGGAACGCGCTCGAAGGTGCCGGCTTCGAGATCGCCGAGCGGCGCGAGCCCTCGTTCCTGCTGGACGGCGCGCTGCTCGTGACCGGTGAGGTCGATCGGACCACCACCTTCGAGCAGGGCCTGGCGCCCAGCCACCAGGCGTGCCGCGACGGCGAGTGGCAGCCCGACCAGCTCGTCCTCGACGACCAGGCGCTCGTCGCGAACGTGCGCGGGAAGGGCCTAGTCGTGCTCACCGGCTGCGGTCACGCCGGGGTCATCAACACGCTGCGCTATGTGACGAAGGTTGCGGGCGGTGAGCGCCTGCACGCCGTCGTCGGGGGCTTCCATCTCAGCGGGCCGCGGTTCGAGCCGCTGATCGGACCGACTTGTGACGCGTTCGCGGAGCTTTCGCCCGACTACCTCGTGCCCACCCACTGCACGGGCTGGAGGGCGACGCATGCGCTGGCGGCGCGCTTCCCCGGCACGTTCGTGCAGAACAGCGTCGGGACCCGCCTCGAGTTCGAGGGCACGACCGACGGCACTACCCTGGGAGCGTAAGAGCAAGAACGGCTGCACTGCGGCACGTTCATCTCACCTCTCCAATCGGGATCGGCTCGAACAGGGTCAGCGGGTATCTGTGCGTAGGGAAGAAGGCACACAAGGCGGAGTGGACGAAGGTGAAGGCCTAGTACTGGCGTCGCTTGAACGCGAGCATCGTGCTGGCCTCGATCCGCGCGTAGGGGGAATCCGGGTGGGTCAGCGTGTATCGCCTCCGGCGACGCGAAGGCGACCGCTCCACTGTGCCAGGTCGAACCGCGCCGGCTCGTTCTCCGCGATGAATCGCTCGAGCACCGCGACGAAGCGCTCCGGCGCCTCGAGCTGCGGCAGGTGGCCGACGTCCTCGAAGACCTCTAGCCTGCTGCCGGCAATTGCCTCATGCGCTTTCTTGCCGTGGCTGACGGGAATCATCGGATCGCGCCCGCCCCAGACGATGAGTACGGGCATGCCCTCGGCGAGATAGAGCCGGTCGCCGGCGTGAACGCGCTGGCCGCCGGTTCCGATCACTGAGCGCAGCGTGGCAAGGAAGGCCGCCCGACGGTCGGGGTCGGCGAGCGATGCGTAGCCGCGTAGAACCTCTGCAACGTCGGCGTTGGGCCGCAACCCAACGGCCGCCAGGCCGTGTCCGACCGCAGTTCCCACCGTGCGCCCCGGCCCGGCCGTCGCGGCGATGAAGAAGTCCGCACCCGGGAGTGCCGCCGCGCGCAGAACCGGGCTGACCTCCGGACCGAGCCCACCGCTGGAAACGAGCACCAGGCGCTCGGTGAACTCGGGGAACTGGTAGGAGAACTGCATCGCGATCCCGCCGCCGAGCGAGTGCCCAACGAGCGTCGCGCGCTCGTGGCCGAGCGCGACCAGGAGGTCGCGCAGTCCGGCCGCAAGGGCGCCGAGGGAGTAGTCGCCTGCACCGGGCGCCGAGGTGCCATGCCCAGGAAGATCAGGTGCAACCACGGTGTGCGACCGCGCCAGCGGCTCGATCACCGCGCGCCAGTTCTCGAAGGTGCCGGCCATCCCATGGATCAACAGCAGCACTGGGCCGCTGCCCGCTTGCACGTAGGCCACCGGCCGGCCGTGGAGCGTGATCGTCCTGGGCTCCATCGCGCTCATTGCGACGCCGGGGCCGAGCGAGGGTCCAGGCCGTTGGAGATGCAATTGCCGGGCAAGGACACCTCTCAATGGTCCCTTCGCCGGTAGCTCGGCGCATCCGTAGGAGACACCATTCGTCCTTCGGCAGAATGCCTGGTCGCCCTCGCCGGGCTGCAGCAACGCAGGCCCGCTAGCGCTGGCTGAACTCCGGGCGCGTCATCCCCCCGACAAGCACTCCCGATCCCAGGTGGGCGCCGAGCACCGGGCCAACCTCGGAGCAGAACAGTGGGTCGCTGCCGAACAGGGCACGCCCCTCGGCGACGAGCTGGTCCTTGTCGGCAGACGCCTGCGCGTGCTGGACGATCCAGTCGGTGGCGCCGCGGTCGCGCAGCTCCCCGAGGTAAACGGCCATCCGCTCGAGCGCCCGGCGATGCGTCCGTACCCGGCCCACCGGGGCGATTTCCGTCCCAAAGGTGAGGATCGGCTTGATTTTCAGCGCCGTGCCGGCCATCGCCTGAGCCGCCCCGATCCGCCCGCCGCGGCGCAGGTACTCGAGCGTGTCGAGACAGAACCAGATGTCCAGCGTCTCTCGGGCGCGCCGGATCGCCGAGAGCGTGGCCTCGAGGCTCGCGCCCTGTCCAGCGGCGCTTGCGGCGAGGAGCACCAGGCAGCCGAGGCCGCCCGCTCCGGTCTGACTGTCATGGACCTCGACCCGCCCGGTATGGCCCTCCTCAGCGAGGAGCCTGCCGGCTTCTCGAGCGCTCGCGCACGTGCCCGACAGGCCCGCCGCGATGTGGATCGAGAGGACGTCCCGGCCGGCCTCGACGAGCGGTCTGTACACGGCCAGGAAGTCGCCAATCGAGGGCTGGGAGGTCGTGGGCAGCTTCGGCGATGAGCGAAGCCTCGCGTAGAAGGCGTCGAGATCGCGGTAGTGGCTCTCGGGCTCCAGCTGCCCGTCCCAGCCGACATAGAGGTCGACCTGCCCTATGCCTTCGCGCTCGATCAGCTCCCGCGGAAGGTAATGCGTGCTGTCGGTGACGACCGCCACGCGCGGCGGGGACCGCGGCAGCCGCGCGGCCGGCGGTGAGGTCTCTGCGGGCTCCTTCACCGCCGTAGCCTAAGCGCAGTGGTCGAAGATGAAGGGGCGGGCTTGAGCCCGAGACCCGGCCCCGGGCCCGGGGCCGCTGAGCGCGTCTCAGCGCAGGACGCTGACCGCGAACCAATCCGCTCTGAGCTCGGGCTCGTGCTCGCACGTGGCAACCACGACGTCCAAGACCTCCAGACGTCCGATCGCCGCAAGTTCTTCCTCGGTTCTGGAGGAACCTACGTCCCCTCCCCACGTGGCCGTGATCCCGTCGCCGGCCTTTGCGAACGAGACCTCGTCTGCGCGGGCGGGGAGCCGCTCGGACAGTTGATCGAGCGCGTCCGGCGGCGCTGAAAAGCCGGAGTGACGCGTGATCTTGAACTTCACCCGTCAAGCGTATCCGGGCGAGGTGACACGCCGCCCTCGCTACCGCGGCGCCCGCTCTCACGCTCCTATCCGCCTGAGGGCGGCTTAGGCTGGGCGACCGATGAAGCACCTCCACGGGGACGCCGAGGCGTCCGTCAAGGTCCCGATAGCCGACTGTCTGAGGTTCCTGTCAGCCCTCGAGGGCTATCCGAACTGGTATCCGGACGTCGTCAGAGAGGTGGAGGTCCTGGAGACGGGCAAGCGCGGTCTTCCGCTCAGGGCGGAGACGAAGCTGCACCTCTCCTGGGGACCGGTCTCCAGGGACCTCGATCTGCTGTTGGCGGTGCAGGTCCAGAAGCCGGGCCTGGTCCAGTTGTCACACGTGCCGCGCGGGCCGTCCAGCGGCGCTTCATTCGACGCCACTTGGCGGCTCGAGGAGCACGCCGGGACACAGCTCGAGCTCGAACTCGACGCGACCATGCCGGTGCCGGGACTCGTCCCGCTCGGCGGCGTCGGCGACGCGTTCGCGGACGGCTTCATGGAAGCCGCGGTGAGAGGGCTCGAATCCAGCTGAAGGCCGGAGCCTAGGCCGGCGCGCGCTCGGCCTGGCGCACGACCTGCGCGGTCGAGGCGTCGAACAGCGTCTCGAGCCTGCGCCTCATCAGCGCGCCCACCAGCGGCGCGAGCGGGCCCGCTATCAACGCACGCTCGGTGACCTTCGTGCCGCCGTCGACCGGCTCGATCACGTGCTCGAAGGTCATGCGCAGGCCGGGGGAGCGGGACTCGTCGACCCACAAGCCGGGCTGCTCGACCCATCATCCGGGGAGACACTAATGCGCCGCCCATGCCCCCGGAAGCGTCGCGGGAGAGCCTCTGATCCGGTCAGGGGATGTTCAAGAACAGGTCCTGCCGCACCGTGTGGCCGGCGGGGATCACTACCGACTCGCTCCTCGTCGGATGAACGCCGTTTGACGTCGCGTCGAGGAACGTGCCGCGGATCGTGTACGAACCCGCGGGCAACGGGACTTCGACGAAATGATGCGCGACGGACGTCTGTGTGGCGAGGACCGCTCCGCTCGCGTCGATCACTTCGAGGGTGCCGGCGTGCGGCGGAGGTTCGGGGTGCCGCGGACATTTGCGGGCCGAGAAAAAGCCCGGCAGCGGGCCGCCGACGAGATAGAAGCCCGTAACGAGCTTCGTCGGCCCGACCGTGATCTTGGGCTCGTGGATTTCCGGCGCGGTAGGCGCCGCGCTTGCGGCAGGCGCGGTTGAGCCACACGGTGACGGTCGGCGTGACCGCGCCGGCCGCGGGCGATTGGCGCGCGACCGTCTGGATGGACGCGTCGATGAGGGGGTTGCCCTCGGCGCGGATCTTGCAGCCCGCGCGCCCGGCGATCGTGCGGGCGAGCCTGAAGGTGAGACCTTCCAGCAGCGGGGCATGGCACGAGCGGCCCGAGTTGGCCGCGGCGCTGCCGAGGGTTCCCGCCGAGGCCGCGCACACCAGCACGGCGGCAAGCAGCAGGGCCACGATCATCGGTCGTGCCGTGCCGTGCCCTCCCCTGCCATCACTCATCGGCCAAGGCTACCGCCGGGGTCCCGCGGTAGCGGCGGGCCCAGGGCGCCGGGGCGCGATTTGCGCCCCGGACTCCCAGCCACCGGTGAGTCAGAACCTATTCAGCGGAAACCGTGAGGGCGGGCTGGATTCCCGCTTCGGTTCCGTAGGGGCTGCTCGCCGCGCACGATCCTTCAATCGGCGCCGTCGGCCCGAAGGTGCCGAGCGGGGTCGAGCTGCCGCAGTACATTTCTTCGTACGTCGTGTTGATGTACAGGGAGTTGGTGGGGTTGCTCCCCACCGTCGTCCCGCCGTCCGAGGGTTCGACGATCCCGACGTTCAGCGAGTCGTAGTAACACCCGGCGACGGTCGAGTTGCACGCCGTGTTCCGATGGGTGTCGGGCCGTGGTTGCTGGTGTTGTAGGAGACGCTGATGATCTCTTTTTTGCGCGTTTCGAGATGCATCTTTTTGAACGTGATCGTGAACGCCATGCCGTGGTAGCAGGTGTTGGTCGTGGCGTCGTACCAGGTGCCGGCTTCGGAGCCTTTGCCCACGCACGTGCCGGTGGTGTCCCTCGTCGGCCGGTAGGGCATGCGGAAGGTCTTCGTCGCTGTCGCCAGCTTCGCTCCGACCGAGTTGCCGGGCCCGACTTCGTAGACGTTCAGGGTGACCGGCATTTTGAACTTCTTCTGCGGCTTGGGCGTTTCACACGTGTTCGGATACACGGCGCCGAACTGGCATGCCCAGCTGCTCATCGCGACCGTCACGGTCTGATGTTTTTGGCCAGGGGTTGCAAATTCGACCATACCGCCGAACTCCGCCATCGAGTAGGCCTCATTGCCGAACGATGCGAGGTTTCCAGGCAATGGGCTCGGAATGTTGGTGTAGACCACTGCTGCGCTCGCCGTTGAAACCGCGACGGCGAAGGCGCTCACCGCGGCGATGGCCACGAGCAGCATACGGCTCTTTTCCTTGAAAACAGACATAGTTTCTCCCGAGCAGTTGTGTATCGAAGGCCGCGACCGGCTGCAGCACGAGGCACACGAGGTCCCGCTCACCCCCTGGAGCTACACGTGGCACACAGCAGAGGCAGGCTCCGCTAAGCGGTGCGCATGCTATTGGCCCGAGCAGGCGCTGTCAACGTGCCCGGTCTGGGTTCACTCGTGCGCCACGGCTACCGCGTGGCACCGGCGCCGTCCAGCGTCCCCGGTCGGATGCGGGGGCGGCTCACCCCTACAGGGGCGGCAGGCCGATCAGCGCGCGCGTGTCGGCGGTGGTGTTGGTGAGCGGGAACGGCTCCTCCGGAACGTCCTTGCCGAGCCGCTCGCACAGCGGCTCCCAGCCGTCGGTGGCGGTCCACTCGAGCAGGCGATCCGCGGGGACGCCCGCCCGCACCGCGGCGTTGTGGCGCTCGAAGGCATCCATCATCGCCGTGGGGTTGTCCAGTTCTGCGCAGAAGCGCTCTCTGAACATGTTCGGAACCGTCGTCCCGAACCACTCCTCCAGGCCCGGCATCGGATTCTGGAAGACGTTGAAGATGGTGTTGGAGGCGCTGCGATACCAGGCTTCCGGATCGCGTGAGGACAGCACCACGAGCGCGTCGGGGTTGGCGGCCGAGAGCTCGGGCCAGAAGGACGCTCCCGGCCAGTCGACGAGCGCCACGTAGTCGTCGAGCAGCTCCTGCCAGTCGACATCCCTGCCCTCGATGGCATCGGTCCACGCCGGCACCTGGGTGGGGTCGCCGATGACCTCGAGCATGTGGTGACAGCGGCCTTCGAGCAGCTGCTCGAGCGCGAGCTTCAGCGATGCCGTGCCCGTGCGTCCGACACCGGCTCCTACGACCTGCAGTCCCATCAGCCCCTCCTGTCCTCGCATTCCGCCGGCGAGGATCGTACCCGGCTCAGGCCTTGCGTGGAGGCTCGAGCACGAGCTTGTGCGAGACGGTGGTCGAGTGCCCTTCGGAGAGGCTCGTGGCCGTCAGCGTGGCGGTCACGTTCTTGCCCTCGCCGAGCAGGTGGCGCCCGGCCGAGGCGATGTGCACCTTGACCTTCACCTTCTGGCCGGCCCGCGCTTCGTATTTGGACTTGCCGAGCTCGCGGCATCCGCGCGCGCACAGCAGCGAGGCCACTGCCCGCTTGCGGTGGACACGCCGTTCGATGAAGGTGATCACGAGCGTTCCCTTGCAGCCGGTGGCGGCCGTCGCCGGGCAGCTCAGCGGGATCTGTGCGTTGCCATGGCTGTCGATGCGGACGGCGCTGATCGCTATGACGACGGCCGGCGCCTGCGTGGTTGGGTTGGCGGGCGGGTCGGCTGGAGGATCGGCCGGCGGGTCGGACGGCGTCGGCGCGAGGACCACACCCGTGGCCTGCGATTCCGCCGCGTTGCTCGTTCCGCCGGCGTTGCTCGCCGCCTCGGTCACGCGCAGCGTGTGCCCGACGTCTTCTGAGGTGAGCACGTAGGTCTCGGCCCGTCGCTGCGCCGATCGCCACACAGTTGATGCCCGAGGTGTCGCAGCGCGTCCACTGATAGCTGTAGCCGGTGGGGGAGTTGGTCCATTCACCATGATGCTCGGTCAGCGTCTGACCCTGCTGGGTGACACCGGTGATGGACGGGAACGTCGCTCCGACCGGGGCGGGCGGGACGACCACCACGGTCGCTTCCGATTCCGCCGCGCTGCCCGGGCCGCCGGCGTTGGAGGCCGTCTCGGCCACCCGCACCGCGTGCCCGACGTCTTCGCCGGCGAGCACGTAGGTTTCACCGGTCGCGCCGCCGATCGCCACGCAGCCGCTGCCGGCGGCGTCACAGCGCATCCACTGGTAGGCGTAGCCGGTGGGAGAGTTGGTCCATTCACCGTGGTGCTCGGTCAGCGTTTCGCCCTGCTGGGCCGTCCCGGTGATGGAGGGAGCCGTCGTGTCGGCGGGCACCGGGGGCATGACGACCCCCGTGGCTTCGGATTCGACCGTGGCGCCCGAGCCGCCGGCGTTGGACGCCGTCTCGGTCACGCGCAGGGTGTGTCCGACGTCTTCTTCCACGGCCGCGTAGTCCTGGTCGGTCGCACCGCCGATCGCCGCACAGCTCGAACCGGAGGAGTCACAGCGCAGCCACTGGTAGGCGTAGCCGGTGGGGGAGTTCGTCCACGTGCCGTGGTTCTCGCTCAGGGTTGTCGCCCTGCTGGCTGCGGTGCCGGTCATCGTCGGCAGGGTCGAGTCGACCGGCACCGGCGGCACGACAAGTGCGGTCGCAGCCGATTCGGCCGCGCTGCCGGAGCCGCCCGCGTTGCTGGCCGTCTCGGTCACACGCAGCTCGTGCCCGACGTCTTCGGCCACCGGAGAATACGTCTGGTTGGTCGCGCCACCGATCGCCACACAGCTCGAACCCGACGAGTTGCAGCGCAGCCACTGGTACACGTACCCCGTGGGTGAGTTGGTCCATTCACCGTGGTGCTCGGTCAGCGTCTGACCCTGCTGAGCCGTCCCGGTCACCGTCGGCAGCGTCGAGTCGACCGGCACCGGCGGGACCACCACCGCGGTCGCAGCCGATTCGGCCGCGCTGCCCGAGCCGCCGGCGTTGCTGGCCGTCTCCGTCACGCGCAGCTCGTGCCCGACGTCTTCGGCCACCGGAGAGTACGTCTGGTTGGTCGCGCCACCGATCGCCACACAGCTCGAACCCGACGAGTTGCAGCGCAGCCACTGATACACGTACCCCGTGGGAGAGTTGGTCCATTCACCGTGGTGCTCGGTCAGCGTCTGACCCTGCTGAGCCGTACCGGTAACCGTGGGCACCGTCGAGTCGACCGGCACCGGCGGCACGACGAGCGCGGTCGCAGCCGATTCGGCCGCGCTACCCGAGCCGCCCGCGTTGCTGGCGGTCTCTGTCACACGCAGCTCGTGCCCGACGTCTTCGGCGACCGGCGAGTAGGTCTGGTTGGTCGCGCCACCGATCGCCACACAGCTCGAACCCGACGAGTTGCAGCGCAGCCACTGATAGACGTACCCGGTGGGAGAGTTCGTCCATTCACCGTGCTGCTCGGTCAGCGTCTGGCCCTGCTGGGCCGTGCCGGTGACCGTCGGCAGGGTCGAGTCGGCCGGCACCGGCGGAACCACCACCGCGGTCGCCACCGATTCGGCCGGCGCTGCCCGGGCCGCCCGCGTTGCTGGCGGTCTCGGCCACGCGCAGCTCGTGCCCGACGTCTTCGGCCACCGGCGAGTAGGTCTGGTTGGTCGCGCCGCCGATCGCCACACAGCTCGAGCCGACGGCGTTGCAGCGCAGCCACTGGTAGGCGTATCCCGTGGGTGTGTTGGTCCATTCACCGTGGTGCTCGGTCAGCGTCTGACCCTGCTGAGCCGTCCCGGTAACCGTGGGTGGCGTGGAGTCGACGGGCACCGGCGGGACCACCACGGCCGTCGCTGCCGATTCAGCCGCGCTGCCCGAGCCGCCGGCGTTGCTGGCCGTCTCTGTCACGCGCAGGCTGTGACCGACGTCTTCGGCGACCGGAGAGTACGTTTCGCCGGTCGCGCCCGCAGATCGGCAGACAGCTCCCGCCGAGCGCTTCACAGCGCAGCCAGTGGTAGGTGTACCCGGTGGGGGAGTTGGTCCAGGTGCCGTGGTGCTCTGTCAGCGTCTGACCCTGCTGGGCCGTACCCGTGATCGTCGGCACGGTCGAGTCGACCGGCACGGGCGGGACCACCACCGCGGTCGCTTTCGATTCGGCCGCGCTGCCCGAGCCGCCCGCGTTGCTCGCGGTCTCCGTCACGCGCAGCTCGTGCCCGACGTCTTCGGCGATGGGCGAGTAGGTCTGGTTGGTCGCCCCGCCGATCGCCGCACAGCTGGTCCCGGTGGAGGTGCAGCGCATCCACCGGTAGGTGTACGAGGTGGGAGAGTTGGTCCATTCACCGTGGTGCTCGGTCAGCGTCTGACCCTGCTGAGCCGTCCCGGTAACCGTGGGTGGCGTGGAGTCGACGGGCACCGGCGGGACCACCACCGCGGTCGCTTCCGAGTTCTGGCGGGCTGCTCGAGCCGCTAGAAGTTGGAGGCGGTCTCGGCGACCCGCAGCTCGTGTCCGACGTCTTCGGCGACGGGCACGTACGCTTCGCCGGTCGCGCCGCTGATCGACGCGCAACTCGCGCCCGAGGAGTTGCAGCGCAGCCACTGGTAGCTGTATCCGTTCACCCCGTTGATCCATTCACCGTGGTGCTCGGTCAGCGTTTTGCCCTGCTGGGCGGTACCGGTGATGGTCGGGGGCGAGGTATTCACGGGCGGCCATGCGAATGCGCTCGGGGCCAATGCGAGCAGGCCGCAGCAGATCGTCAACAGCGAGACCGCGGCGGCCAGGCGGCGCCCGAACGGGCCGGTGGTGCGTGCGGGGTGAAGGTTCGTGGGAGGCATGGCTCAGGCGTGACGGGCCGCGGCGGGCGCCTGCGGGGAGGCGTCGGACTGGGTTGAGTGGTCGGGGCGCCGGGAGTGCTCGGGCCGGGGTGAGCCCCCGGAGCGGGGTGAGTGCTCCGGCCGGGGTGAGTGCTCCGGCCGGGGTGAGTGCTCGGGCCGGGGCGAATCCTCGGACTGGGGTGAGTGGTCGGGCGCGGGCTCGGCCCTCGTGATCTCGATGTGTCCCGCGGTCAGGGCGCAGAAGCTCTCGACCACGCCGGGGTCGAACTGGTGTCCGGCCTCACGCTGCAGCTCGGCGATCGCCGCGGACGTGTCCATGCCCTTGCGGTAGGGCCGGTCCGTCGTCATCGCGTGGAAGGCGTCGCAGACCGAGATGATGCGGGCGCCCATCGGGATTTCGTCGGCCGCCCGGCCGTCGGGGTAGCCATGGCCGTCGAAGCGCTCGTGGCTCGAGCGCACGAGCCGCGCCACTGGGCCCATCGCGGGAGAGGCCGCCAGGATGCGCTCGCCGACCTCGCTGTGGCGTTCGATGATGGCGCGCTCGCCCGGCGTCCAGCGAGGCGCGCTTGTCGAGGATCGCTTCCGGCACCGCGACCTTGCCCACGTCGTGGAGCTCGGCGGCGCGGACGAGGATCTCGAGGTCCTCGCCCTCCATGCCCATGTGCTTGCCGATCGTGCGTGCCATCACGGAGACCTCGTGCAGATGGGCGTGCAGGTCGGGCTCCCGCTCGGCCATCACCTGGAGCAGGACGTCGCGCAGCTGGTTGGGCGCGTCGGAGGTCTGGCGCGAGCGCTTGTCCGCGTACAGGCGCTCGTCGACCAGGGCCATCGCTGCGGTCGACTCCTCGGCCTCCTCGGGGAGCATGATGCACCCGCAGGCAGTGGTGATGTCGAACCCGCGCCCGCGCTCGGACAGAGCTTCGATCGTGTCGCCGGCGATCGCCTCGAGCGGCTTGTCGCCGACGCGCGTGAGTACGCAGAACTCGTCTCCGCCGAGGCGGTAGGCGGCGCCGTCCGGCTCCGCCGCCTGGGCGAGCTTGGCGCCGAGCCGCGACAGCAGCGCGTCGCCCAGAGGGTGGCCGAAGGTGTCGTTGTAGACCTTGAAGCCGTTGAGGTCGAACAGCAGCAGCGCCCAGGGCTCGCGCGAGCTGGCCGACTGCAGCACCTCCTCGAGCGCGGTCAGCAGCCGGCGGCGATTGCCGAGACCGGTGAGAGCGTCCGTGAGAGCCTCTTCACGGCTGCGGTCGGCGAGCACGAGGTTCTCCGAGAAGGTGAGGCCCATGCGGGCGATGACCCCGGCGATCGTGCAGACCGCGAGGATGTAGGCGGCGTCGTGCAGCGGCTCGCTCGCCTGCAGCGCGAGCAGGCCGAGGGCCGCGAGCGCGAACGTGAGCGGGAAGAGCAGGAGCCTGCAGACCCTCGAGGCCGATCACCGCGGAGGGACGAGGGGCCTGCCAGGCGGCCCAGCCCAGCACCACGGCAGAGGCCGGCCAGAGCGAGTCGAAGAAGCCGGATTCGCTGTGACCGGTCGCGGACCAGTACAGCGAGATCCAGTCGGCGACGGCGCTCAGCGCCAGGCCGACCGCGACCGTCCCGAGCACGCGCCCGGGGCGCCAACCCGTCATCGCGAGCACGCTCACGACGAAGGCGAGCAGCAGCATGTCGCCCAGGGGGTAGATGAGGTCGCCGATGACGTCGCTCAGCGAGCCTTCGGTCCCCGCCACGATCGGCGGCAGCACGAACTGCGAGGCCAGCGCCGCGATCGCCAGGGCACCGACGATCCCGTCCAGCCACAGGCTCGGGTAGAAGACGCGCACGCGGGCGCGCACGAGTAGACCCAGGGTGATGAAGGACGCGGGGTAGAAGACGAGCCAGAGGAAGTCGCTGGGCGCCGGGAAGCTGCCTTCGGTGACCTGGCCCGGGTCGACCGTGAAGAGGATCTCGCCGATCGCCCAGCAGCCCAGACCGATGCCGAGCGCCAGCCAGGCGGCGCGCTCGATGTTCGACCACCAGGCGCGCAGCAGACACAGCGCGGCGCTCGCCACGAGCAGCCCGTTGAAGACCCAGTCTTCGAACAGCACGTGCAGGGTGTGTCCGCCGAAACCGGTGATCGCGTGGATCGCGTATGTGATCACCCCGACGACCGCGGCGGCGCGCAGGATTCGGACCGTCTTCGCACGCCGGTGACTCATGTTGCGCACCGGCGGGCCCATCTGCTTCGGCAGCGCCAGCGAGGCGGTTTCCATGGTCAGCGCCGCCCCCGGAACATCGCTGTGACCACGATCATGGTCCCAGCGTCGGCATAACGGACTCCTATTCCTTAGCCGCTAAACCGTCCCTGGACGTATGCCCTAAAGGGCCGACAGGTACCGGCACCAAGAGGACGACACGGCGTCGTCCCGTCGGGGCCGTGGTGGAAGATCGGCGTGCGTCGGCTCCCTAGGCGGCGCGGTGCAAACGTGTCCGACCCCAGCGAAGCCCACACAGAGCCGCTCCACGCTCGGCTGACGCCGGCCGGCAGGATGTACCTGCGGCGCTACGCGCGCCTGCTGGCGGTGATCGTCGCCGCCTTCCTGATCGAGGGCATCTCCCCTCCGGGGCGCTGGGAGCTGGCGATCCTGTCCGTGCTGCTGGGCTCCACCCTGCTGCTGGCGCTGCACGCCTCCCAAGTCCGCTCGGAGTTCTTTCGCGTGGCGGCCGGGCTGGTGGTGGTGGTGGTGGTCTTCAGCCTGCTGCAGGCGGTGGTGGGCGAAATCGACGAACGCCTGGTGAAGCTGGCCAACGCGCTCGTGGTCGTGTTCGGGCCCCCGGTGATCATGCTCGGGGTGGTGCGCAGGATGCGCGAAACGCGCACGGTGCCGGTCGACGCGGTGCTCGGCGTGCTGTCCATCTACCTGCTGCTGGGGATGTTCTTCGCCTCGGTTTACGGCTCCCTGGAGCAGGTCGGGGGCAAAGACTTCTTCGCCCAGGGCGTGCCGGCGACGATTGCCCACTGCACCTACTTCAGCTTCACCACGCTCGCCACGATCGGCTACGGAGACCTCACCGCGGCGAGCAACCTCGGGCACACGCTGTCGGTGTCGGAGGGGCTGCTCGGCCAGGTCTACCTCGTCACGATCGTCTCGCTGATCGTCGGCAACCTCGGCCGCCGCCGGCCACCCGAGGAACGCCTCGAGCGCGACATACAGGACCCGACCACGTCGTAGGGCCGGCGTCGCCGCCGGCGCGGGCCGACCGCGCCGGCATGGCCGCGTGGGTCGCTCGGACGTGCCTCTCAGGTCTTCACGGGCCGCCCGAAGCCCCGTTCCGAGCCCCCGCGGGCGCCGGCCTTGCTCGCCGTGGTCTTCGATCCCGTTCCGTCCCCGTTTTGCGCCCCCTTCGCCCACCACCGTCGGACGCGGCTTGACGCCCGGGCGCCCGAGGAACAGCCCTTCGCCGAGCACCTTCGCGACCAGGTGCGCCCGCGAGCGGGCACCCGACTTGAGCATCGCGTTGCGGGCGTGGGCGCGAACGGTGTCGTGGGCGATGTGCAGCTCGTCGGCGATCTCGGGGCCGGTGTCCCCGTGCGCGATCAACTGCACGACCTCGAGCTCGCGGGCGGTCAACGGGAGCGCGCCCAGCGGGGAGCTGCGGGCGCGGCGGGCGTGCGCGCCCCAACGCGAGGTGCTGAGCGCCACGAACAGCACCAGACGGCGGTCGGTCACACGCTCGGCCGTGGCCGCCCACTGCACCGTCACCGTGTGGCCGTCCGAGCAGCGCATCTCGGTCTGGCGGCTGAAGTTCCCTTCGTCCATCAGCTTCAGCCACTGCTGTGCCGTGACCTGCGGGCCGCCGACCATGAACTCGTAGATCGGGTGCCCGAGCAGTTCCCGGGCCGGATAGCCGAGCAGCGACACGTAGGCGCCGTTGACCTCCACGTGACAGCGGCGCTCGTCGAGCAGCGCCATCGGGTTGCGCGACTGCGTGAAGGCGGCTTTGAAGAGCCTGCCCCTCTCCCTGTGGGCCCCGGGATCCACCACGCACCTAGCTTCGCACAAGGCGCGCGCCTGCGTGGGGCGCGCGCACGAGGCGCCGGCAGCGGCTAGTCCTGGCCGTCGGCGCCCGCCACGGCGGGGGCGGTGGCCGGCGCGGCGGGGGGCACTGCGGCGGGTGCCGCGGGCGCCTCGCGGGGCAGGCCGTACTCGCTGTGACCGAGCTGCACGAGCCAGCGGCGCAGCTCGCGGTGGACGGCTTCCGCACCGACGAGCTCCTGCTCGGGAACGGCGAGCGAGACGGGGTGCAGAAGGAAGGGGTGGGACTGAGTACCGCCGAGCCCGCCGTGGGAGCCGACCAGCTCCTCGAAGGCGGCCACCTCGTCCGCACTGCGTGCCAGTAGGTGCTGTTGAGCACGATGTCGGGGCAGTGGGCGAAGGCGTCGGTGCGGCGCACGTGGCGCGCGGCGTTCGGGCCGAACGGGCGCCAGCGGGTCCTCGCCCTCGACCCGCTCCCTCGTCGAGGTAGTGGGTGCCCGCCGGCCCGATCACGACGGCGCCGTGGCGCTCCGAGCGCACCAGCACGAAGCCGATCCCGGGGTGGTCGCGCAGCGGCCGGGAGCAGGCCGGGATAGAGCTCCTCGATCGCTCCAGCGTGACGCGCCCCGGCTCGCGCGGGAAGCTGATCAGGCCGAGGCAGCCGGAGGCCATCACCGACAGCTCCGGGCGGCTCGCTCGCCGTCCGCCGCCGTCCGCCTCGGGCCCGGCCTCCTCGCCGAGCGGATCACGGCGCCGTCGGCTGCTCGGCCCCGGGTCACGCGGCGCAGCACCTTCGGCCGGCGCGCCGTGTCGCCGCGCGGCGGCCTCGGTCAGGCGAGGCGCCCAGGTAGCCGAGCGCCTCGTCGGCGTCGCCGTCGCGGCGACGTCGTGCCGGCGTCGCACGCTGCTGCTCGACGAGCTCCTCGAGCGTGATGCCCGTAGCGGTCGCAGGAAGGTCTCGCCCTGGGACTGGCCGTGGTCGGAGAGGACGACCAGCCGGTAGGGGCGCGGCGCGTCCTCGGCCAGGCGCCTGCGATGCCGCGCGATCTGGCGGTCGAGCGTCGCGCGAGCGTCGGCGAGCGCGTCGGGACGCTCGATCCCGGAGTGGTGGGCGACCTCGTCGTAGGCCAGGAAGGTCGTGTAGATCACCGGCCGCCCGGCGTAGCATGTCGGCGATCACCGACGCCACCTGCAGGTCGCGCTGGATGACGTCGCCCAGGCGCGCACCAGCGCGTAGGTGCGCGAGCGCGGGATCCGCGGGCGTGACGTCGTGGCGCCGCTGGCCGGGCGGCGCGCCAGCGCTCGCTGAACATCTCGGCGAGGTCACGAGCACGATCGTGCGGGTGACGTTGTAGGGGTTGGCGAAGTAGGCGAAGTAGTCCTGGCCGATGCGGCCGTGGCGCTCGCGGCGCAGCGACGGTGCTCATCGTCAGCATCGAGTGGGGGGCGTCGCCGGAGAGGATGTTGGCGCGGCTGGCGCCGTCGGCGTAGCAGCAGCCCGCGGCCGTCGGAGTGGCGGCGCTCGAGCTCGGCCGCGTCGCGCGGGTGGTTGGTGACGATCGCCGCGCCGCGCTCCTTCTCCCACCAGCGGAAGGCCGGCATGTCCTCGTTGGAGCCGTGCAGCAGGCCCGCCTGGCAGGCGCCGGTCTGCGAGGACCAGTCGGTCTCCCAGCGGCGCAGGCGGTGGGAGCCCTCGCGCAGCCAGCGCGCCATCGTCGGGAGCGTTGCCGTCGCGCAGCGCCCGCACGAGCACGTCGTGGGCGAGGCCGTCGATCTCGAGCAGCAGCAGCCCGGGCTTCTCCAGTTCGCTGCCCGGGGCGGTCCGGCGGGCGTTGCGCTCGACCACGTTGTGGTACCAGAAGCTGTCGTCGTCGATCGCCAGCGCTCCGGTGGCGGCGGTGTTCGTGATCGTCATGCAGATCGTGATCACGAGCGCCCCGCCGAACGTCGAGACGTGCAGCCCGAGGTTCAGTTCGGACAGCCCCCACACCACCGCGGCGTTCACGAGCAGCACTCCGAATCCCAGCGTGAGCACCGTCAGCGGCAGCGCCACCCGCAGCAGCAACGGCCACACGAGCGCGTTCACGAGCCCCACGAGGGCGACCACCCACAGCGCCGCCCCAAAGCTCTTGAGGGTCACGCCCGACGCCAGCTCGGCCACGATCGCGAGCGTCGCGGCCGAGACGATCCACACCAGCAGGAGGCGCCCGGGGGCGAACCCGCGCCGGCGGCGCTTACGCGGCTCGGCGGGCGGCGGGGGGCCCCCGCCGGGCTCCTGCCCCGGCTCGCCGGGCCGCCCGCGCAACTGCTCGCCGGGGTGGTGTCCGTCGCGATCGCTCATGCACCAACGCTATGCGCCCCGCCGATCGGGCGCGTGCTCAGCTCCAGGCGCTCGCCGGGCGCCAGCACGCGAACCTCGCTCGCGCCCGCCGCCCTCCCGGCCAGCTCCGTGAACAGCCGTGCGGGGGCCTCGGGGGGCGCCGGGGAGCCCAGCGGCCACGGCGCCCTGAGGGTGCCCCAGTGGATCGGGACCACGATCCGCGGTGCGATCATCGCCGTCGCCTGTGCCGCCCGGGCCGGGTCGAGGTGCCCGGCTCCCAGGGTCCGCCCCCAGCCGGAGATCGGGAGCAGCGCCACGTCGATGGTGCCCGCAAGCTGCTCCATCTCGGCGAACAGGTCGGTGTCGCCGGCGAAGTACACGGTGCGTGAGCCGGACACCAGAAACCCGATCGGCGCGGGCCCCCCTCCCCCGCGCCAGCGACCGTGGGGGTGACTGGCCGGGGTGGCGCGCACGTGTACGCCATCGAGCTCGAGCTCCTGCCCGGCGGCGAGCTCGCGCACGTCGGTGAACCCCTTGCCCGCCAGCCAGCGCCCGGAGCCGGCGGGGGCCAGCACCGGCAGGCCCGTGCCGAGCGCCCGCAGGGAACCCACATGGGCGTGGTCGGCGTGCAGGTGGGACAGCAGCACCGCGTCGACAGCGGCGACGGCGTCTTTGTCGACGGCGCCCCCGGTGCGCGTCAGGAACCCCACCCGCGGGCCCAGCAGGGGGTCGGTGATGAGACGCACGCCGTCCAGCTCGATCAGGACCGTGGCGTGGCCGAGCCAGGTCACGGCCGGCACTCCGAGACCCGCGGGCGCGGCCGGCGGGGGCCCGCTCACAGACCCGTCTGGGCCTCGATCGTGCCGTCCTTCGCGGCAGCCGCGAGACGCGCGTAGTCGAGCTCGTTCTGGTGCGCGTAGGCCTTCGAGAACTCGACGATCGCGCGATCGAAGCTGTTGCCCCCGCCGAGATAGGAGGCGATCGCGACCCTGTCGCCCCCGCGCGCGTGCGCGCGCGCCAGCGTCCAGCCGCACAGCCGCCCGTAGGCGGTCATCGCCTGCGGGTTCTGCTGGCCGACCTCCACCGAGCCCTTCCAGTCGCGCAGCTGGCGTCCGTAGAAGTCACGGGGGGTGCCGTCGATCCCGGCCTTCACGTGCACCCAGCCGAGGAAGATGTCGCTGACCGCCTGCATCAGGCGCTGACCCGTGACGACCCGCTCGCCGTGGTTGGTGAACTCGCTCTTGCCGGCGAACTCCTCCAGCACGGACGGCTGCGCCTCCTTCATCTGCAGGAACAGCGGGTCACCCTGGTCGCGGCCGAACAGGAGCGCGATCCAGGCGCGGGTGCCGACGCTGCCCACACCCACCACCTTGCGCGCGAAGTCGACCATCTCGAACTCCTCCAGCAGCACCCGCCGGTCGTACTGCAGGGTGCGCCGGTAGGAGCGCAGCAGCTCGGCCAGCTGGTCGCCGAAGCGCTGCTGCTCCTCTCCGGACAGCAGCACGCGCAGGGGCACGATCAGGGGCGCCTGGTCGACGATCCTGATCGACCCGTTGACGCGTTCGGTCAGCTTTGCCAGCGCGGACACGCTGTCGCGGGTGCGCGCCTTGGCCAACGTGCGTTCGGCGCGGGCGACGTTGCGGGTCTTGAACTGCGGTGCGAACTCCGCGCATGAACGCTTCCACGTCGAGGTGCGCGTACCAGACCTTGAGGTTGCCGAGCGCCGCGAAGCTCCGCATCGCCTCTCGGTATTCGGTGACCGCCGCGAGCACCACCCGGTCGGCGTCGCGGGCGGCGAATTCGTTGTCCTGGGCCGCGATCATGAGGCTCGCTGCGAGTCGCTTGACGTCCCACTCCCAGGGCCCCGGCAGCGTCTCGTCGAAGTCGTTGATGTCGAACACCATCCGCCGCTCCGGCGAGGCGAAGACGCCGAAGTTGGAGAGGTGGGCGTCGCCGCAGCACTGCACCCGAAGCCCCGACGAGGGTGTCGTGGCGAGGTCCTGGGTCATCACCCTCGCGGCTCCGCGATAGAAGGTGAACGGCGACACCAGCATCCTGCCGTAGCGGATCGGGACGAGCTCCGGTACGCGTGAGAGTGACTGCTCCTCGAGCAGTGCGACCGGGTCGGGCCGGTCCGGCCCAGCCTCGAAGCCGGCGTGAGAGGAGCGCGGAGTCTGCGCCCGGGCCTGCTTGCCGAGCTCGGCTCGCTCGGCCACCGAGAGGTGCACGACGGCTCCGGCGGCGCGCTGGACGGGTTTCTGTTTCTTGTTCGCCGTGGCTGGCATCGGCTTCCCCCTGTTGCAGTGGACCCTCCCCAGCTTACGGCTAGGATCGTCCTCTGCGTTCGCCAACCCGACCGACCCGTCGCTTGGCCGGAGCGCCGCGACGGGCTGCCCGGCGCCGGCGCCCTGAGCCGCTGCGCCCGCGCCCCAGAGAGGTGTGGGCCTCCGCAGGAATTTTCGTGGCGGCGCTGCTGGCTTTCCTCGCGATCGGAGCGGCGCTCCCGGTGCTGCCGATATTCGTCCGCGGACCGCTGCACGCAAGCAATTTCGCGGTGGGAATCGTGGTCGGGGCGTTCTCGATCACCTCGGTCTTCTGCCGGCCGCTGGCGGGGCGCTTCGCGGACCGCCGCGGGCGCCGCATCGTGCTGGTCGTGTCCGCCTTCGTGATGTCGGCCGGGGGCGTCCTGTACCTGCTCGCCGGCAGCGTCGCGAGCCTCGTGGCGGCCCGGCTGGTGGTCGGAATGGGCGAGGGCGCGCTCTACACGGCGGGGGCCACGTGGGCCGTGGACCTCGCACCCGTGCGCCGCCAGGGCCTCGCCCTCGGGCTGTTCGGATTGGCCGTCTGGGGCGGCCTCTCCCTCGGCCCGCTGGTGGGCGAGCTGCTGCGCTCGGCGGCCGGCTACAACGCCGTCTGGGCGCTGACGGCGGTGCTCCCCTTCGCGGCGGCGCTGATCGCGATCTGCCTGCCCGAGCCGGCCCGCGACCTGAAAGGGCGGGTGAGGGAGCGGATGGGGCTCTTCCCCCGCCCCGCGCGACGCCCTGGCGTGGCGCTGGCGCTGGCCAACGTCGGCTACGCCGCGCTCGCCGGCTTCGTGATCCTCGACCTGCACTCCTACGGCGTGAGCGGTGGCGCGAGCGTGTTCACCGCCTTCGCCTCGGCCGTGTTCCTCAGCCGCATCGCGCTGAGCACCCTCCCCGATCGCCTGGGTCCGCGGGTGACCGCCACCGGCGCCGCCCTGTTCGAGGCGCTCGGCCTGGCGATCATCGCCTTCGCCCACTCCCTCGACGCGGCCCTCGGCGGGGCCCTGGTGATGGGAATCGGCTTCTCGATGATGTTCCCGGCGCTCGCGCTGATGGTGGTGAGCGAGGTCGGCGAGGAGAACCGGGGCTCCGCCCTGGGAGCCTTCACCGCCTTCTTCGACATCGGCGTCGGGCTGGGCGCCCCCCTGGCGGGGGCGACGGCCGCGCTGGCCGGCTACCCGGCGGTCTTCCTGCTCGGCGCGGTCGCCGCTCTCGGCACCGCGGCCCTGGCGGCGTTCTCACCCCAGCCGCGCCTGCAGACAGCCCTCGCCGGGGCCACCGAGCCCTAGCAACACCGCCGAGCCGAGCTGAGCCGTCAGGGGCCGCACATGTGCGGCCCCACCGGTCCGTGCATGCACGGACCGGCCGACCGGCGCATGCGCCGGTCGGAACAACATCCCTTCCTATGTTGTGTGTATGGCCAAGACGTGGGTGCTCGACACCGAGACGAAGGGAACCGGGGCGCACGTCGTGCCGCTGTCCGACGCTCCCCGTGGCGGTGCCGGCGAGGCCGAGCTCGCGCTCGTGCAGCTGGCCCGGCCACCGCGGGCGACCCGTCCGTCCGAGCCCCCCGCGAAGGCGAGCTTCCGGGTCGTGGATGTGCTCGGCAGGAACGTGCTCGGCGAGGACCTCGACGCGCGCGAAACCGTCGCCACGCTGGCGGGCATGCGCAGCGCGCTCGACGCGCGCGTGTACCTGCGCCACGGCGCCGGGACCCGCTGGCGGCTGCTGAGCCTGGCGGACACCCGCCGGCTGTGGGCGCTCGCCCGCGACGGCGCGGCCCCCGCCTAGGGGGCGGCGCTACGGTAGGCGCCATGCGCGAGATCCTGCCGGGCGTCCACCACTGGGAAACGCAGCACACGCGAATCGAGGTGTTCGTCTCCAGCTACTGGCTGGATGAGGGCGGCATCCTGATCGACCCCTTCATCCCCGAAGACGTGGGGATCGACTGGTTCGCCAACCGGCCACAGGAACCGGGGACGGTGATCCTCACCAACCGCCACCACCTGCGCGAGAGCGTGATCTTCCGGGAAACCTTCGGCTGCCCGATCCTGGTCAACGGCGCGGGCCTGTGGGAGTTCACCGACGGCGAGCCGGTCGAGGGCTTCGTTCCCCCCGCGACGCTGCCCGGAGACGTGCGCGCGCTGGAGCTCGGCGGGATCTGTCCCGACGAGACCGTCCTGCACGTAGCCTCCAAGAGGGCGCTCGCGTTCGCGGACGGCATCGTGCGCGGCGGCGCCGGCGGCGGCGACGGGCAACTGGGCTTCGTGCCCGACTCGCTGATGGATGACCCCCCGGCCACCAAGAGCGCACTGCTCGAGGGGCTGGCGGGCCTGCTCGAGGAGGTCGAGTTCGAGAACGTCCTGCTCGCCCACGGCGCGCCCCTGATCGGCGACGGCCGCGAGCGCCTGCAGGAGTTCCTCGCCGCCGGCGGCCGCACCGACGACGCGTTCTGAGCGACCTCCCGGGCGCACGTCGTGAGCCAGTACACGCGCGTACTGCGCCACCCGAACTTCAGGTTCATGTTCGCGGGACAGGCCGCGAGCGCGATCGGGGACGGCGTGGTGCTGGTCGCGATCGCCCTGTACGTGACCAAAACGACGGGCTCGGTCGGCGACCTGGGGCTGGTGCTGGGCGCCCAGTCGCTCGCGCTGGTCACGCTGCTGCTGATCGGTGGCGTGTGGGCGGACCGGCTGCCGCGCCAGAAGGTGATGATCGCCACCGACCTCGTACGGGCGACCCTGCACGTGCTGCTGGCGATCCTGATCCTCACCGGCGGGGTCACCCTCCTGGCGCTGATCGTGATCGAGGCCTGCTACGGGGCGGCCGAGGCCTTCTTCCGGCCCGCCTACAGCGGCCTGGTTCCGCAGACGGTGCCCGAGGAGCTGATCCTCGACGCCCGTGCCCTGACCGAATGGATGGCCAACCTCGCCCAGCTGATCGGACCGGCCCTGGCGACGCTGCTGGTGCTCGGCGTGGGCGCCGGTGAGGCCTTCCTGTTCGACGCCGCCACGTTCGTGTTCAGCGCGCTGATGCTGGCCCGCGTGCACCCTCGCCGCCGGGGCCTGCAGACGCGCGCGCAGTCGCTGCTCACCGAGCTGCGCGCCGGCTGGCACGAGGTGCGCTCGCGCACGTGGGTGTGGGTCACGATCGCCGTCTACTCGGTGGCGGTCCTGACCATGTACGCACAGTGGTACGCGCTCGCCCCGGGGATCGCGCGCGACCATTACGGCGGCGCGGGCGTGTTCGGCGTGATCGAGACGGTGGCGGGGATCGGCGCCGTGTGTGCCGCGCTCGTGAGCGTGCGCTGGCGACCCACCCGGCCGCTGCTTACGGGGCTGGTGCTGTGCCTGCTGTGGCCGGTGCAGTGCGGGGTGTTCGCCCTCGGCGCCCCGCTGGCGCTCGTGATCGCGTGCGGGTTCGCCACCGGCTGGGGCTTCGGGCTGTTGATGATCTGGTGGGAGACGGCGCTCGCGCGCCACATACCTCCGCACACGCTCTCGCGCGTGAGCGCCTATGACTGGATGGGCTCGCTGGCGCTGCTGCCGGTGGGCTATGCCCTGGCCGGTCCCCTGGCGGAAGCCTTCGGCGCCCAGACGGTGCTCGGGATCGGCAGCGTGATCGGGCTCGCGGCGCTGCTGCTGGCGCTGGTGCCCCGTTCCACCCGCGAGCTCACCGAACGCCCCGCCGGCCCGGAGGAGACGCGCGCCGAGCCGCGGCTGGCCCACCTCCCGGGCCACCCGGAGACCTGGTCGCCGGCCGGATAGGGCGCCCCTCGGCGCTGCCGCTCGACGCTCGTCGGCAGGCACGCGCAGGACGGCCCCCGGCGTCGCCCCGATCGGGACGCCGCTACGACGCTCGGCCACCGATCCCGGGCAAAGCCGCAAACTGGGACAGAATCGTGATTGCCCACCGGGGCGATGCCTGCTAGGCACCAGGGCACACACGTGGGGACCTCTGCGAACACCGACAATCAGCCTCCGGGCAGCCCCCCGGAGGGCGGCGAGCTGGTCGTCCGCGACCGGCGCTTCGACGGCGAGGACTGGGACGGCCCGGGCCACGACGGCCACGTCGAGCCGGGCACCGCCGAGCTGCTCGTGCGCATGGCGCGGCTGGAGTCGGTGATGGGAGCGGCCCTCACGCTGCTGCGCCAGTGCATCCTCGAGAGCAGGACCCCCACCCGCGAGGAACTCGCCTCCGAGCTCGCCTTCGTGCTCGGGACCACGCGCGATGCGGCGATGGCGGAACTGGACGAAGTCGCCCAGATGGTTGGCGTCTCCGGGATTTGTTGATAATCTCGACTGACTTACTGAGCAATACCGTTTGTTGCTCGGTTACCCCCGACCATCAATGGAGTAACGCAATGCCCAGGGTCATCGTGATCACCGAGGACCGGAAGCCCGGAGACGAGGAGTCGGTCCTGCTCAACGAGCAGGTCCAATCCATCCACCTGGACACCGAGCACTCGGCCGGTCAGTTCATCCAGCGGCTCGGGTGGGCCATCAGTGACGCCGAGGACGCCGAGCGTTCCCGCACCGTCGCCGTGGTCCCCGAGGCCCCCCAGACGCTCGCCCGTGCAGCGTAGTGAGCGGCTGTAGTGAGCGGCTCCCGCGGCGGGCCCTGCGACCGGGCCCGTCGCGGGCCCGCTGCCTCTAGCCCTTCTCGGCTCCTACCGCGAGTCGGTGAGGAGCGTGCCGACGGCGTCGTCGACGGAGATGATGCGGTTGGTCTGCGCCTCGACGTGAACGACCGTGGGCGCGTAGCCCTCCAGCTCCTCGCGCTCGTAGTTGGCGTAGGAGATGACGATCACCCTGTCCCCACGCTGCACGAGGCGGGCGGCGGCGCCGTTGAGGCAGATCACCCCAGAGCCGGGGGCTCCCGCCATCGTGTAGGTCTCGAAGCGGGCGCCGTTGTCGATGTCGACCACGTGGACCTGCTCGTGCTCGTGGATGTCGGCGGCGCTCAGCAGGTCGCGGTCGATCGTGATCGACCCGACGTAATGGAGATCGCAATCCGTGACGGTGGCGCGATGGATCTTCGACTTCAGCATCACCCGCTGCACGGCGCCCACGTTAGCCAAAAAACGCCGTAGCGCAACCCTTCCAGGCGCCCTTGCGCAACGCGGCCGATGTCCGCCGGCGGGCGTGGCCGCGATGCCGCGAAGCGCCGAGATCGTCCACCGCGGCCGCTGCAGCGCTAAAGCGAGCGGCCCCACGCTCGATACCAACAGTGGACGCCTTCGGGCGAGGTCTCTTGTGGACGAGTGGTTCAACCTAAACGCTTCGATCAGACGGGCCGTGGACCCGCTGGCGCTGATGCAGCGGGTGGCCGACCAGGCGCTGGCGGCACTCGACAGCGCCGACGAGGTGCTCGTGGGCCTGCTCGTGGAGGACGGCTCGCTGCGCTACGTGTGTGCGTCGGGCTCCACCTCCGAGCGGGTGGGCGCCGAGGTTCCGCTCGAGCACAGCCTCTGCGGCCGCGCCCTGCGCGAGGGCAGGACCGTGCTCGTCAGCGAGAGCGACCGCCGGCGCGAGCGCGAGGCGCCGCCCTCCGACGCCACCGGCTCGATGGTGAGCGTCCCGCTGATGCGCCCCGACGGGCCCCTCGGGGTGCTCGACGCCCGGTCACGGCGGCCCGACGCGTTCACGCCGCGCGAGCTCGTACTGCTGGCCGGCCTGGCCGAGTTCGTCAGCGCGGTCGTGGGCGCGGCGCGTGACTTCTCCCGCGTCACCTCCCGCGTGGCCGGCGCGCGCACCCCGAGCCCCGAGGAGCTCGCACCGCCGAGCCCCGACGCCGGGGACGCCGAGCTCACCCTCCCCGGCCGCTTCTCGCCCGGCGCCACCGTCTCTGCGGGCGCTTCAACGGACGGGCGCGAGGACGCCGCCCGCGCGTGGGTCGAGCAGATCGTCGCCTCCCGCGACTTCTCGCTCGTGTTCCAGCCCATCTTCGACCTCGAGAACGGGTCGATGCTGGCCGCCGAGGCCCTGGTTCGCTTCTCCGCCTGGGGCTCGAAGACGCCCCAGGCCGTGATCTCGCTCGCCCACCGCGTGGGCCTGGGGGTCGAGCTCGAGGTCGCGATCGTGCAGGCGGCCCTCGCCCACCTCGGAGAACTGCCCCCCACCGCGCTGCTGTCCGTCAACGCCGGTCCCGCCGCGCTCGTCTCGGGCGACATCACCGAGGCGCTCGTGCAGGCCACGCCCGAGCACGTGATCGTGGAGCTGACCGAGCAGACCCGGGTCGACGACCGGCATCCGCAGCTGATGAGCACGATGCAGGAACTGCGCGGGACCGGTGCGCGTCTGGCGATCGACGACGCCGGCTCCGGCTTCGCCAGCCTGATGCACATCCTGCGGCTCGGCCCCGACTACATCAAGCTCGACGGCGAGCTGATCTCCTCGATCGACGTCGACCCCGTGCGACGGTCGCTGGCGAACTCACTGATGCGCTTCGCCTCCGAAACCGGTTCGGTGACGATCGCCGAGCGGATCGAGACGGCCGCTGAGCTCCACGCCCTGCGCGAGCTCGGCGTCCGCTACGGGCAGGGCTTCCACCTCGCCCGGCCGGTACCCGCGAGCGATCTCCCCCGGGCCCTGGCCCGCGCCGCCGCGGGCCTCGCCGCCTGAGCGACGGCTCCAACCTCGCGTCGCCCGGCCGGCGTTCTCCCTCGTCTACCCGCCGCTCGCGCGCTCGAGCCCGAGGCGCCCCATCGCCGAGAGCAGCCCGAGGCGGGCCACGTCGCCGGGGCGACCGATCTCGCCGGCGTCGTTGCGGGCGATCGTGTCGGCGTTGACGATCAGCCGCTCGGCCCCGTCCCAGTCCGCGAACGGCTGCTCGCCGTACTCCGATGAGGAGATCACGTCGCGGGCGGCCTCCTCCGGCGTGCGCCCGGCTGCCAGCCGCGCCCGCACCGCCGGGGTCACGAAGTCCCAGTACTCGCCCATCGCGCGCACCCCCTCGAGGTCGCTCACGGGTCCGTGGCCGGGTACGACGTGCAGCGGGTCGAGCTCGGTGATCCGCTGCAGCGCCGCCTGCCAGCGCTCGACCGAGCCGCTCCACATGATCGGGGCGACACCGACGAACATCACGTCGGCGGCGTACACGACGCGCGCGTCGGGCACGTGCACGATCGCGTCCCCGGGGGTGTGCGCGGGGCCGACTTCGATCACGTGCACCGCCCGGCCACCGACGTCGAGCTCGAGGGTCCCCTGGAAGGTGTGGGTCGGGGGCGTGGCTTCCACCCCCTCGAAGTCGAACGGCGCGAGCAACGACGCGAACACCCCGAGCCCCACCCCCTGCTCGACGCCCGGCAGGCTGCGGGGCGCATGCTGGGCGACCTGGCCGACGACGCCGGCGGCTTTGCCCAGCAGGCGGATCGCCCGCGGGTCCTCGGCGGCGACGTCCCGTGCACAGGCCTCGGTGCCGATCAGCTCCGCTCCGGCGAGCAGCTGGTTGCCCCAGCAGTGATCGCCGTCGCCGTGGGTGTTCACCACCCGCCGAATCGGCGCCTGCGCCGTCGGCTCGGCCATCTGGGCCAGCATCGCCCCCGTCAGGCGCAGGTCCCAGAGCGTGTCCACCAGCAGCGACTGGCCCTCGCCCCGCACCAGCCCCGCGTTCGACTCCCCGAGCCCGCCGTTGGGCTGCGTCCACGCCCACACGCCCTCGCCGAGCTCCTGCAGTCCGGCGGCGAAGCGGGCGGGGTCCCCGTGAAGTGAGAGCGTGCTCATGAGCTGCGGCGAGGCGGCCAAAGATATCCCCGGCGCGATTGCCGCGCGTTTCGCCACCGCGGGCACGGCAGCGGCCGCGTTTCGCCACCGCGGGCGCGAGAGCGGCGCGTTTCGCCGCACGGCCGCGCAGCCCCGCGTTTCCCGCCGCTCCCGCCGCGAGTCCGGCGTTTCGCCGCACGGCCGCGCCGGGTAGGTGGTATGGCGGCCATACCGTTGCCAATTCCAGTGAAACGAGAGGAGCCAGATGGGTAACCCGGTGACGCACTTCGAGGTGCTCGGATCAGACGCGGGGGCGCTGCAGCGCTTCTACGGCGAGGCGTTCGGGTGGCAGATCCAGGACGTCATGGGCGGCTCCTACTACATGGTCGACCGCGGGGACGAGAGCGGCATCAACGGCGGCATCGGGGCCACTCCCGACGACTCAGGCGGTCACGTGACCTTCTACGTCGAAGTCGACGACCCGGCCAAGGCACTGGAGCAGATCGCCGAGCTCGGCGGGAGCACCGTGCAGCCGCCGATGGAGGTCCCGGGCGGTCCCACGATCGCGCTGTTCGCCGACCCCGAGGGTCACGTCGTGGGCCTCGTCAAGAGCCGCTGAGGCGAGGGTCCGGCCGAGCGGGTTGCGGTCGCGCGCGCTGCGGCGCCCCGGGGGCGCCGCAGCTACACGTGCTCGGCGAAGAAGCCGAGCATGCGCCGCCAGCCGTCCTCGGCCGCGTGGCGTTCGTAGCCGACCGCCATCGGCGAGGGCATGCGCGCGAGCCACCCCTGCCAGCCGTCGACCTCGGAGAAGAACGAGTGCCCGGCGCTGTCGTAGACCTGTACGTCCTTGGGCACGCCGAGGGCGTCCAGGTGCTGCTCCAGGCGGGCGGCCATCTTGGCGCCGAACATGCGGTCGCGAGCGCCGTATGAGGCGACCACCGGGCAGACACCGTCGAGCTTCGAGCGCTCCTCCGGCACGTCGCCGTAGTTGACCGCGGCCGCCTGGAAGCCCGGCTGGGTGCCGGCGATCAGCGCAAAGCCCCCGCCCTGGCAGAAGCCGGCCACAGCGATGCGCTCGGCGTCCACCTCCTCGCGCGCCGCCAGAGCCTCGCGAACCGCGTGGATATCGGCGATCTCGCGCGCCATCGAGCCCCGCACCATGTCCACCATCACCCGCGAGAGGCACACGATGCGCCGGCCGTGGGAGTAGAGGCTGGGCGCCAGCGCGGCGTAGCCCTCCGCGGCGAAGCGGGAGGCGATGCGGCGGATGTCGTCGTTGAGGCCGAAGGACTCGTGCAGCACGACGACGCCCGGATGGGGCGCCTCGCCCGCGGGCGCGAAGTACTCGGCCTCGAGCACGGCGCCGTCCGGCAGGGCGACCTCGATCTGCTCGCCGGCGGGCACCGTGTCAGGCGGGGGCCGCCGCGAGCTCGCGCTGGGCGATCAGGCTGTTGGCGCATTCCACCAGCGTCTCCTCCACCGGCCGCGGCTTCCAGCCGAGGCGCTGGCGAGCCTTCTCGTTGGAGAGCACGGTCTGCTTGCCGAGGTCGCTGGTGAACGAGCGCAGCCCGGGATCGAAGCGGGCCGCGAGGCGCACGAAGGCATCCGGGAAGGTCCTCTTGGGCACCTTCTCCGCCCCCTCCCCCAGCTGTTCGCGCAGGATCTTGGCCATGTCGGAGATCCACAGCGACGGTCCCACCGCCAGGAAGCGCTGACCGGCGGCCTCCGGCGAGGTCATCGCCAGCAGGTGCAGCTCGGCCACGTCGCGAACGTCGACGACGCTGAAGGACAGCCGCGGCATCCCGGGCATGCCCGCCAGCAGCCGCTCGATCAGCTGCAGCGAGGAGGAGCGGTGGGCGTTCATCGCCGGGCCCAGGATCGCGCTGGGGTTCACAACCGCCAGGCGCTCGGTGGCGCCCTGCTCGCGGGCGAGGTCCCAGGCCGCGCGCTCGGCGATCGTCTTCGAGCGCGCGTAGGCACCGAGACCCGGGAGGTCGGGGTCGCTCCAGTCCTCCTCCGTGAGGGGGCGATCGGTCGATGGGCCGGCGAAGTTGCGCACCGCCGCCACCGATGAGGTGACCACCACCCGCCGCACGCCGGCGGCCAGGCCCGCGCGCAGCACGCGCAGGGTGCCTTCGCGCGCCGGCACGATCAGCTCGTCGGGGTCCTTGGGCTGGGCCGTGGGGAACGGGGACGCGACGTGCAGCACGTAGTCGCATCCACCCACCGCCTGCTCCCAGCCGTCGTCGCTGTTGAGGTCCGCCTCCACGATCGACATCCCGTCGCTGGAGCCCCGCTCGGACTCGATCATGGCGCGCAATTCGCTTTCCCGGGAGGCGTTGCGGACGCTCGCGCGGACCTCGTATCCGCGCTCGAGGGCCTGCACCACGCACCAACCGCCGAGGTAGCCGGAGGCACCGGTGATGAGCACTCTGGGGGACGCCTGCTGGTCGTTCATGTGCCCCTCCTTCGGGTGGACGTCTTGCCTAGACGGTTGATCGGGCGACCATCTAGCGGCGCACGAGTCTACGCCCGCGGCTGAAGACGGGTCCCGAGCCGTCATCCTGGTGGCCGTGAGCAGCGATCCGCAGCTCGGCGTGGAAGTCCTCGGCGGGACTCCAGACGCAGCTGGGGTCGATGCGGCGTCGATACCGCCGGCGCTGCTCGAGGAGAGCGTGGAAGAGGAGAAGCGTGTCACCGCGCTCGAGCTCTTCTTCGACCTCGTGTTCGTGTTCGCGATCACCCAGGTGACCGGTTATGTCTCGGCGGATCCGAGCTGGGTACGGCTCGCCCAGGGCCTCGCGATCCTGGCGGTGCTGTGGTTCGCCTGGTCCGGCTATGCGTGGCTCGGAAACACCGCCGATGCCGAGGAGGAGCACCTGCGGGTGATGATGATCGCGGCGATGGGAGCGATGCTCGTGACCTCGCTCGCGGTCCCCCACGCCTTCGGCCGCTACGGGCTCATCTTCGGACTCGGGTATTTCGCCGTGCGCTCGCTGCATCTGGCGACGTACACGTATGTCGCGCGCGCGCGACACGACGCCGAGCTAGGCAGCGTGGTCGCGCGGCTGGGCACCACGATGATGCCCGCGGCGGCGCTGCTGGTACTCGCCGGGGTACTTGACGGCCCTGCCCGCACGGCCTGCTGGGCTGCAGCCCTGGCGGTCGACTACGGGGGCGTCCTGGTGCGCGGCATCGACGGCTGGCGGATCATCCCCGGGCACTTCGCCGAGCGCCACGGGCTGGTGATCATCATCGCCCTCGGCGAGTCGCTGGTGTCGCTCGGCGTGGGCGCCGACCGCCTGGAGCTCACCGCCGGCGTGATCACCGCCGCGCTGCTCGGGCTGCTGGTGGCGGCCGCCCTCTGGTGGGCCTACTTCGACGTCGTGGCGATCGTCGGCGAGCGGCGGCTGCGGCTGGCCGATGCGGCCCAGCAGGCGCTGATCGCGCGCGACTCCTACACCTACCTGCACCTGCCGATGATGGCGGGCATCGTCCTGTTCGCGATCGGCGTCAAGCGCACGCTGATCGAACTCCACGCGCACCTGCAGGTCGTTCCGGCGAGCGCGCTGTGTGGCGGCATCGCGTTGTATCTGCTTGCGCTCAGCGCGTTCAAGCGACGCAACATAGGCACGTTCAACACGCAGCGACTCGTCGCCGCGGCGCTGCTGCTGACGATGATCCCGCTGGCCACCGCCGTCCCGGCGCTGCTCGCGCTGGGGATCGTGACGGCGGTTGCCTGCGGGCTGATCGCCTTCGAGGTGCGACGCTACGCCGAGACGCGCCAGCGCATCCGCCATCCTCAGGCGCACTGACGGGCTGCGCGGGTCGGCTTCCGATAGGAACGGCATGGCGCTCACGCCGCCAGCGCCGAGATGTCGCTCTCGGCGAGCTCGTGGATGTCTGCCTCGGCCAGGTCGGACTCCTGCAGCCTGGGGTCCGCCGGCGGGCGCAGGAACGCCCGCGCGGCGATGATCCCGCCGACGACGCACACCGCCGCCACCACGTAGGCGAGGTGGTAGCCGCCGGTAAGTGAGCTCTGCAGGCTGTGCCCGGACTGCGCCAGGGCTTTCGTGTGGTCGGTCGCGATCGTGCCGAGCGTCGCCAGGCCGATCGCCCCGAACAGCTGCACCGACACGTTGATGATCCCGGAGGCCAGGCCGGCGTCCTCGGGCGCGGAGTCGGACATCCCGATCGTCAGCAGCGGCAGGAACGAGGCGCCCGCCCCCAGGCCGAGTGCCAGGAAGGCTCCGAACAGGCCCGGGAAGTAGCTCGCGTGCACGCCCTGGGTGGCGAGCAGCACGAGCCCGACGATGATCCCGCCGAGGCCGAAGCTGAGCGTCCGCACCGCCCCGATCCGCTCGACCAGGCGCGCCGAGACACCGAGCGACATGACCGCGATCGCGATCGTCAGCGGCATGAACGCCAGGCCGGTCTCGATCGCGTCGTAGCCGAGCACCCGCTCGAGGTACAGGGCGCCGAGGAAGAAGGCGGAGAACATGCCCGTGATCAGCAGCCCGCGCACGAGGCTCGAGCCCATCAGCATCCGCTGCCTCAGCACCCGCAGGGGCATGATCGGGTTGGCGATCCGCGACTCCCACGAGAGGAAGCCGGCCAGCAGCGCCAGCGAGCCTCCGGCGGCCAGCAGCGTCTTCGCCGACAGCAGGCCGTAGTCGCTGGACTTCACGATCGCGAACGCGCCCAGCATCGTGGCGAGGGTGATCAGCACCGAGCCGAACATGTCCACGCCGCCGCGCAGCCCGATGCCCGGGTTCTCCTCGATCAGCGCCCAGCCGGCCAGGAACGCCACGATCCCGATGGGGACGTTGACGAAGAAGATCCAGTGCCAGTCGAGCGACTGCGTCAGCGCGCCGCCCGCGAGCAGGCCGATCGAGCCGCCGCCGGCCGACACGAACGCGTACAGGCCCATCGCTTTGGCCTGCTCCGCGCGCCCGGGGAACTCGGTCACGATGATCGCCAGGATCACGCTCGAGGCGATCGCGCCGCCGACGCCCTGGATCAGCCGAGCCCCGATCAGGGCACCCTGGCGTGGGCGCCAGCCCGCAGGCGATCGAGGCCACCGTGAAGGCCGCCAGGCCCGTGAGGAAGACTTTCTTGCGCCCCACGAGGTCGCCCATCCTGCCCGCCAGCAGCAGCAGGCCGCCGAACGTGATCAGGTAGCCGTTGATCACCCAGGTGAGGTTGCTCTGGCTGAAGTGCAGGTCGTGCTGGATCGAGGGCAGCGCCACGTTCACGATGGTCGCGTCGAGGACCATCATCAGTTGCCCGAGGCACAGCACCGCCAAAGCGATCCAGCGGCGGCGCTCGCTTCGCGGAGCTGGTCGGGGCGGTGTCTGGCTTGGCGAGGGTGACGGTGCTCATGCTGGCGCTCCTTCCGGGTTGCAATGACTGACAACATAGCACCTATCATCCCTGTTTCAAGGATTATCTTTTGTCACGTGATAGTCGGGGTTTTCTGGTAAGATGGACGAGCTGTGAAGAAGGAACCGACCCCCAACGCACCCGGCACGATGGTGCTGCTGCCGCGCCTGGCGAAGCAGATCTACCGGCGCAGCAACGAACAGCTGCTCGGCATGCACCTGCGTCATCTGATGGCGCTCAGCTACGTACGCGACCACGACGGGGGGCCCCAGCAGGAGCTCGCCGAGGCGCTGTGCATGGACGCCAACAACGTCGTGCTGCTGCTCAACGAGCTCGAGGACCTCGGCTGGGTCAACCGTCAGCGCGACCCCCAGGATCGCCGCCGCCACCTCGTCAACCTCACCCCCGCGGGCAGGCGGGAGCTCGGCGCCGCCGAGGGCGCCCAGGAAACCGTCGAGGCCGACGTGCTGCGCGGGCTGGAGCCCGCCGAGCGCGCAATCCTGCGCGAGCTGCTGGCCCGCGCCCTGCGCGAGGCCGAGCCGGTCGACGTGGCCGATCCGGTCGTCGTCACCAAGTAGCGACCTGCGTCCGGCCGTTCAGGCCCATCCCGGGCGCACCGGGGCGAAGTAGCCCGGCCGGCCGGGGCCGCGTGCGCGCTTGCGGCTCTGCCGCGCCGCCCCAGCGAGCGTCGGGGCCGGACCCTCCTAGTAGAAGTCTTCGACGGTCGCCGACCAGCGGGCGGGGTCGTGCCCGCCCGCGACGGTGACGCGGTACAGGCCCGGCCCGTTGTCGTACACGTGGTAGTGGGTGCCGGAGCCTTCGTCGAGTTCGAATTCACCGAAGCTCGAGCTGCTGTTGAGATCTTCCACCGAGGCGCTCGGGCCTTCGCACACGACCAGCAGCAGGCAGGTGCGGTTGTAGGACATGGTGTAGGCGAGACGCCAGCGGTGCCCGCGGGTGCTGAACGGCACCGACTGCCCGGCGTCGACGCCGGAGAAGCTCGTCAGCGCCCGCCACCGGGGCGCCGCCGCGATCGTCAGCGTCACGGTCGAGCCGTTCGGCACGGTCGCAGCCGCGGAGGGACGCTCCGAGAGCACCGATTCGGCGGCGTGCCCGGGAGCCGAAACCGAATGCACGGCATAGCGCAGCCCGGCGTCGGCGATGGCGGCCTCGGCTTCCCCCGCGGACTCGCCGACGGTGTCGGGGATGGTCACCGGCGGCGGGCCTGAGCTGACCAATACGCGCACGTCCGAGCCCTCCTTCACGCGTGTACCGGGGGCCGGGGTCTGGGCGATCGCGACGCCCGCCGGAGCGTGGGAATGGTGGGAGGCGAACACAGCGTGCACGTGGGTGCGGCTCGTGCGCTCGAGCACGCTCGCCCGGTGCAGCCCCTGCAGCGAAGGCACCGTGGTCTTCGCCGTCCCGCCGAGCGCCAGGAAGGCTCCGGCGCCGGCAGCCAGGAGCGCGAGCGCCAGCACCACCCACATGCCTCGGCGGCTGCGCTGCCTGCGCCTGCCGGGGGGCGCTTTGGGCGGCAGCATCACGGTTGCGCCGCTTGACCCCTCGGGCGTACGGGCAGCCGGGCCGACCGCGACCGTGGCGGGCGCCCGCTTGACCGTCGCCGCGGTCTCACCGCCCTCGCCGTCGCCGCCGGCGTCGCTGCTCCCGTCGCGGGGCGCCTGCGCGGACCCGCCCGGCCGGGGTGTCCGGGCCGGCCGCTCCAGCAGCGCGGTCGACGCGCCGGGGTCGTGCATCGACTCCTGGGCCGCCCGCAGCGCGGCCGCCATCACCCCGCCGTCGCGGTAGCGCTCGCCCGGGCGCTTGGCGAGCGCCACCCCGACGACCTCGCGCAACGCCGGGGGCGCGTGGTCAGGGAGCTCCGGGGGCTCCTCCTGGAGGTGGCAGATGCCGAGCTCGACCGCCGAGCCGGCCTGGAAGGGAGGCTCGCCGGCGAGCATCTCGTACAGCACCACGCCGGCGCTGTAGACGTCGCTGGCGGGCGTCAGCGGGCGGCCCCGCGCCTGCTCCGGGGACATGTAGCGCGGCGTGCCGCCGAACAGCGCCGAGCTCTCGGTGGGGTTGGCCTCTCCGATGCGGGCCACGCCGAAGTCCCCCACCTTGACGCGGCCCGAGCGGTCGAGCAGGACGTTGGCCGGCTTGACGTCGCAGTGCACCACGCCCTCGGCGTGGGCGCTGCCGAGCGCGCCGCAGAGCTGCTCGGCGATGCGGGCCGCCTCGGCGCCCGCGAGCGGCCCGCGGCGCAGGCGCTGCTCGAGGCTCTCCCCCTCGACGAGCTCGGCCACGTAGTAGGGCCCGTTGCGGGTGTGGCCGAAGTCGTAGATCTGCACGATCCCGGGATCGTTCACGCGCGCGAGCAGCCGGGCCTCGTCCTGGAAGCGCTCGATCGAGGCGTCGTCCTCGGCCCACCAGGGCTTGATCACCTTGACCGCCACCGACCGCGCCAGGCGCCGGTCGCGCGCCCGGTAGACGCGCCCGAAGGACCCCTCGCCGATGATTCCGCGCAGCTCGTAGCGGCCGTCGAGGACCCGCCCGTCGAGTTCGGCACCCGCCAGCATCCGGGAAGAAGTATTCCGAGACTGGGCCCGCTTGTCGCCCATCAACCCGTCAATACCCGGCTTCGACGCTCGCCCGGGGGGCGCCGGCGAGCCCTGCGGACGGCCCGATCAGGGCTCCGCCGGGGCATGGAAGGCGAACATGCGCTCCGCCTCCACACGTGCGTAGACCGGCCCGGAGTCCAGGAACCGCTCCCAGCCGGCGCCGTAGCGGGGCACGTAGAGCTCGAGCAGCGCGTCTCGGAAGGACCCGCTGCTGGTGTCCACCGCGACGGCGCGGCCGTGGACGGTGACCGCCAGCTCCTCGCCCGGCAGGTGGGTGGCGCTGACCTGCGGGCGCTTGCGGATGTGTCGGAAGCGCAGCGAGTCCGGGGCCGAGCCGAAGTGAAACGAGCCTCGATAGAAGATCCCGTCGACGGGACCGACGAACGGGCGCCCGTCGGCGCTGACGGTGGCCAGGGCGAGCAGACACATGCCCTGCAACGTGTCGGCGAGGGCCCTGGCATCGAGCCGGCGCTCGCGGGTGTGGATGCTCAGCAGGTGCTCGCCCGCGGCGGCATAGCTGCGGTCCAGGAGCGCCTGCAGCGCATCGAGGTCGGCTTCGGACTCGTGCACCGCCGCCCGCTTCGCGGGTCCCTGCTATCCGGCCAGCAGACGCTCGACGCCCTCGTCGCCGCCCACCAGCGCGGAGCGGTCGAGCTCGGTCACCGAGCGGCAGCCGGTGAGCCCGAGCGCGACGTCGATGTCGGCCTTCATCACGCCGAGCACGTGGCGCACACCCGCTTCACCGCGGGCCGCCACCGACCAGCGCCCAGGCCCGGCCGATCAGCACCGCGCGGGCGCCGAGCGCGAGCATCTTGACGACGTCGAGGCCGTTGCGGATGCCCCCGTCGACGAGCACCTCGACGCGGTCGCCGACCGCGTCGACGACCTCGCGGCAGGGCGCGGACGGTCGAGGGCACCGAGTCGAGCTGGCGTCCGCCGTGGTTGGAGACGACGATGCCGTCGACCCCGGCCTCCGCCGCCCGGCGCGCATCCTCGGCGTCGAGCACGCCCTTGACGATCAGGCGCCCGTCCCAGTGCTCGCGCACCCAGGCGATGTCCTCCCAGGTCACGCGATGGGTCGAACTGGGAATCCACCCAGGCGCGGAAGGCGCTCGGGGTGCGCGCGCCCGGGACGGCCTTCTCGAGGTTGCCGAAGGTCAGCGGCTTGCCGCCGAGCGGCGACCTCGCGGACCCAGCGCGGTGTGGCCGACGAGGTCGAGGCCGCGGCGCAGCTGGCCCCAGCGGGAGCTCTTGCCGCCATGCCGTTGCGGATGTCGCGGTGGCGGGCGCCCACGACCGCCAGGTCGACGTCAGCACCAGCACCGGCGAGCCGACGGCCCGCGCGCGGGCCATCAGGTCCTCGGCGTAGGCGCGGTCGCGCATCACGTACAGCTGGAACCAGGGCGGCCGATCGGTGGCGGCGGCGACCTCCTCGATCGGGCAGATCGAGACGGTCGACTCGATGAAGGCGATCCCGGCGCGCTCGGCCGCGCGGGCCGCCTGGACCTCGGCGCGCGGGGCGAACATCCCGGCGAGCCCGACCGGCGCCAGCACGATCGGGGTGGACAGCTGCTGGCCGAGCACGTCGACGGCCTGCTCGCGCACGGACACGTCGCGCATCACGCGCTGGCGCAGGAGGATCGCGCTCGAGGTCGGCGACGTTGGCGCGCATCGTGGCCTCCTCGTAGGCGCCTCCGTCGAGATAGTCGAACAGCTGGCGCGGCAACCGCCGGCGGGCCAGCTCGCGGTAGTCGCCCACCGTCGCCGGGGAGACGCCCAGTGGCCGGTCGGCGGAGCGTCGCATCGCCTCAGATCCTAGAGCCGACCGGCCAGCGGCCGGTGGCTGCCGTTGCTGGTCGCCGGAGTCGTACGGGTGAGGCGCTCGAGGGCCATCACGATCGACTCATATGGGCGCCCGGTGACTCCCTCGAGGGCCAGCTCGCAGGTGCGGTTGCACGACAGGCAGGCGTCCACCTCGCGCCCGGACAGCTCGGCGGCGCTGTCGCCGAGAGCCGCCGCGGGGAGCTCGGGGTGCAGCAGGCCGCGGTCGCCGGCCATGCCGCAGCAGCCCGGGGTGAGCGGCTCGATGACCTCCTCGGCGAGGGCGTCGGCGATCTCGCGCAGCCTCCCGTCGAGCCCGCCCTGGACGGCCGCGCAGGGCCGGTGCAGGGCCACCGCATCGAGCCTTTCGCCGAGCTGCAGCGAACCCAGCACGCGCTCGTGGATCCATTCGATCGGGTCGATCACCCTGATCGCCTGCAGGCGCTCCCGCAGCCCGTCATCGAGCGCCTCGCCCAGCTCTCCCCCCGCCAGCGTCTGGGCGCAGGAGCTGGCGTCGGTGAGCAGCGCCAGCTCGCCCTCCCGCGTCCAGCGCAGCGCCGCCTCGGCCATCCGCCGTGCCATCAGGCGCCGGCCCTCGCGGTAGCCCTTCGAGCTCCACGGGGTCGAGCAGCAGTGCCCGGCGACGTCGGGTGGGATCCACAGCGGCTGGCCCGCGCGAGCGGAGACGGCGAGCATCGCCTCCGCCAGCGACGGCTCGTGAGCGCGCGAGCGGGGGTTGCCGAAGATGCGGTTGATGCAGGCCGGGAAGTACACCGCGGCCGCCGCCTCGGGGCCCACGCCGCGGGGCAGGTCCGCCGGCGCCGGGGCCGGCATCGCGCTCGACCAGGCGGGGATCAGGTCCTCGCCCAGCAAGCCGCGGCCGATTCCCGTGAGTGCGCGCAGGGGGCCGTCGGCGCCGGCCGCGCCCGCCCGCAGGCCCGCCCGCGCGGAGCTCTCGACGGTGCTCCAGCGGCGTGCGAGCGAGGCCGCCACGCGCTCGGCGCGGGCAGAGTGCTCGGCGGCCCGCAGCTGCTTCACGAGCGCCCCCGTGTCGATTCCCACCGGGCACGCGAGGCGGCACGAGCCGTCGGCCGCGCAGGTGTCGATCGCGTCGTACTGGTACTGCTCGAGCAGTACCTCCAGCACCGGTGAGCCGTCGGGCTGACGGGCCATCTCGCGCCGCAGGGCGATCCGCTGGCGCGGCGTGGTGGTGAGATCGCGGCTCGGGCACACCGGCTCGCAGAAGCCGCACTCGATGCACTTGGTGGCGACCTCGTCGATCTCGGGCGTGGACTTGAGGTTGCGCAGGTGGGCCCCGGGCTCGCGGTTGAGCAGCACGCCGGGCGCGAGGATCCCGCCGGGATCGGCGAGCTGCTTGACGCGCCACATCAGCTCCGTCGCCTTCGCGCCCCACTCCCGCTCCACGTAGGGGGCCATGTTCACGCCGGTGCCGTGCTCGGCCTTCAGCGAGCCGTCGTAGGTATCGATGATCAGCTCGACCATCTCGTGCATGAAGGCGTCGTAGCGCTCGAGGTCGGCGGGCTCGCCGAAGTTCGGCGTCAGCAGGAAGTGCAGGTTCCCGGCCGAGGCGTGGCCCGCGACCCCCGGCAGGAAGCCGTGGCGGCCGAGCATCGCCTGCAGGTCCTTGGCCGCCTCGGCCACACGCTCCGGCGGGACGCAGACGTCCTCGATGATCAGCTGCACGCCCGGTGCGCGCATCGCCGCGAGCAGGCCCTGCATGCCCTCGCGGACGTGCCACAGCATCCCGATCTCGCCGCGCTCGCGGGTGAAGCGGGGAGCCTGCAGCACGCCGTCGCCCTGCAGGATCGAGAGCCCCTGGGCTTCGGGTCCGTCGAGCTCCTGCTCGCTGTCGGCCCGGAACTCCACCAGCAGCGCCGCCGACTCGGGTGGCAGCTCCTTCCAGGCCTCGGGTGTGCCGGGCATGTTCCAGGCGGCCGCGATCAGCGTCGGGGCGACCATCAGCTCGGTCGCGCTGGCGCCGGCGGCCACCAGCGCGGGCACCACCCGCGCGGCGGCATCGATGTCCGCGAAATGGATCAGCGACAGCGCGGTGTGGGGTTCCAGCGGCAGCGTCTCGAACACCGCCTCGGCCAGGAACGCGAGCGTGCCCTCGGAGCCGATCAAGAGGCGCCTGAAGATCTCCAGCGGCTGCTCGGCGTCCAGGAAGGCGCACAGGCGGTAGCCGGTCGTGTTCTTGATCTCGAACTTGCGCCTGATGCGCTCGCACAGCTCCTCGTCGGCGAGCAGCTCGCGGCGGATCTCGAGCAGGCCCGAGGCGAGCTCGGGGGCAGCGGCCGCGAAGGCCTCGGCGGCGCCCTCGGCGGCCGTGTCGATCACGGCCCCGTTGGCGAGCACGAAGGTCAGCGAGCTGACGGTGCTGTAGGAGTCGGCGTGGACGCCGCAGCGCATGCCGCCGGAGTTGTTGGCCACCACCCCGCCGACGCAGGCGATGTCGGTGCTCGCCGGGTCGGGTCCCATGCGCCTGCCGTGGCGGGCGAGCATGCGGTTGAGGTGCCCGAGGATCACCCCCGGCTGGGCCCGTATGCGCGCGCCCTGGTCCTCCACGTGGGCGCGCTGGAAGTGGCGGCGAACGTCCACCAGGATGCCCTCGCCCTGGCCCTGGCCGTTGAGGCTCGTGCCGCCGGCCCGGAAGACGAGCGGGGTGCCGCTGTCGCGCGCCACGCCGAGCACCGCCTGCACGTCGGCGAGGTCGCGTGGGATCGCCACCGCGCGCGGGATCGTGCGGTACGGGCTGGCGTCGGAGGCGTAGCGGACGAGGTCCAGCGCGCGGGTGGCGGCCCCCGCCGGCCCGAGCGCCCGCAGCAGTTCCCCCCGCAGCGGCTCGGGCGTGCCGTGGGCGACCCAGTCGGGAGCGCGGTCGCTGAGCGCCTCGTGCGCCTCCGGGGCGATCCGCCGCACGTCGGTCCCGAGGGCGCTCACGACGGCCCCACCGTCACGGCGGTCCTATTCCAGCCACATGCCGGTTGCGACCGGCACTTCGACCAGGCGCGGCCCGTCCTGCACGGCGATCGCCTCGCGCAGCGCCTCGGTGAGCTCCTCGGAGTCGGACACCTCGCGGGAGGGAACGCCGTAGGCCTCCGCCACGCTCGCCACGTCGAGGCCCTTCAGGTCCAGCCCGGGCGCGCCGTGTGCCTGCTCGAGCTCGGCGAACCACTTGAGGATCATGTACTCCTCGTTGCGCAGCACCAGGAAGGTGACGGGCACGCGGTAGCTGGCGGCCGACCACAGCGCCGTGATGCCGTACTGCGCGGAGCCCTCGCCGAGCACGCACACGACCGGGCGCTGCGGCTGGGCCAGCTGCACGCCGACGGAGGCGGCGATCCCGAAGCCGAGCCCACCGCTGGAGGAGAAGTAGTAGCTCCCGGGCTTCGACAGGCGCAGCCGGTTGCGCAATGCGACCGTGCTCGAGGGGGTCTCGACGACGGCGATGCCGTCCTCCGGCCAGACCTCGGCCAGCGCGGCCATCGCGGCCGAGCCGCTGATCGGTTCGCTCGGCTCGGGCTCGCCGGGGAGCTCCCGCGCCTGGGGCGCCTCGCGCGTGGCGGTCCCGAGCAGCTCCAGCAGCCGCTCCAGCGCCAGCCCGACGTCGCCCACGATGGCGGTGCCGACCGGCGCCCGCGCGGCCTCGGCCGGGTCGCTGGTGATCTGGACCAGTCGCGTGCCCGCCGGCAGCAGCGGGCCCGGGATGTAGGGGTAGTAGGGGAACACCGAGGAGCCCACCACCAGCACCAGGTCGTGGCCCTCGAGCGTCTGCGAGGCCGGGCCGATCGCCGGCGGCAGGATGCCGAGGAAGTTGGGGTGGTTCTCGGGGAAGCCGAGCCGCCCCCCACCGGGCGCGGGCGTGGCCCACACCGGCAGGCGCTGCTTGTCCGCGAGCGCCACGGCGGCGTCCCAGCCGCCGGAGGCGTCGATGTCGGGGCCGGCGATCAGCACCGGGTTGGCGGCCTCATGCAGCGCACCGGCGAGGTCCTCGAGGGCCACGGGGTCGGGCAGCGCGCGCGGATGGATGCCTCGCGCCAGCAGCTGGGCGAGGGCGTCCTCGTCCGCCTGCTCACCCCAGTCGTCCATCGGGATCGACACGAACGCCGGCCCGCGCGGGGGCAGCGTGGCGTGGTGGATGGCGCGCGTGATCGCCTGCGGGACGTCCTGGGGACGGGGCGGTTCGTGGGACCACTTCACGTACGGCGCGGGCCCGAGCACGGCTTCGCGGTTGGTGAGGTTGGCCTCGAAGGTGATCTGGGGGCGCACCTGCTGGCCGGCGGTGATCAGCAGCGGTGACTTGTTGGCCTGGGCGTTGAAGATCCCGCCGACGGCGTTGCCGACCCCCGGGGCGGTGTGGAGGTTGGCGTGCGCGGGGCCGCCGCTGGCCTGGGCGAAGCCGTCGGCCATGCCCACCACGACGAGCTCCTGCAGCCCGAGCACATAGGAGAAGTCATCGGGGAAGTCCTTCAGCATCGGCAGCTCGGTGGAGCCGGGATTGCCGAAGATCCGCGTCATTCCGTGGGCGCGGAGCACATCGAAGGTCGCCTCGCGGATCGTGCTCATCCGCGCGGACGCTAGCCGAATCGGCCGGGCCGGGCCGTCGTGGCGCCCGTGCGTGCCTTCAGGGCCGGGGCGGGAAGGTTTAGGGCGTGGCCGTGAAAGGGAGCTGGGCGGTGCAGTTGCCGGCCCGGCGCCCGGAGCCGGAGGCGCGCACCGTGAGCTGCCCCTGCAGCGTCCCCTGGGCGGTGAACTGCGCGCTCAGCCTGGCGGTACCGCCGCGCACGCGCCCGCCGGCGGGGACCGGCAGCACCGCGTTGGCCGCGCCACCCGAGATGAACAGCGCTTCGGAGGGCCAGCTGAGGGCCAGCGTGAGGGTCGCTCCGCGACGGCAGGAGAGCCGCACGGTGGCGAGCATTTCGGTGATCCATTCGCCGTTGCCGGCGACGTGCAGCGTGATCGCCTGCCCGGGGGCGGGCTGGGCGCTGTAGACCCCGGGCGTGGCCGCGGCCGAGGGAGCCACGTTCGCGACCGTGCGCGTGGGCGAGGCGGGTGTGACGGTCCCGGGCAGGTAGGAGGCCGCGGTGATCCAGTCGTGCACCCAGGGGCTGACGAGATCCGCGCGCGTGTAGACGACGGGTGAAGCCGGCGAGCAGGCGGTGTAGAGGTGGCTGGCCACCCCGAGCTCGACCACTTCTCCGGTGGCGGTCAGCGCGCCCAGCAACGGCCCGCCGCTGTCGCCGAAGCAGGCGACGGTGTGGTGGGCGGGGGCGTCGAGCGTGCACAGCTCCTGGCTGGGCAGGTACACCCGCGTGCGGGCCTGGCAGTAGCGGGTCGACTGCACCGCCGTACCGGCCCAGTGCAGTTCGTGGGGCACCTGACCGCCGGGGAACGTCTCTCCCCAGCCGGCCATCACGACGTGGTGACCGGGTGCCAGGAAAGCCGCGTCGGTCGCCGTGGTGGCGAGCGGAAGGGCCGGCGCGGTGGTCGGCGTGGACAACACCAGCAGGGCCGCGTCGCCGTATGCGTACAGGCGGTTGAAGGAGGGATACACGACCGTGGTGGAGACGCCCAGGACCTGCCTGGGGGTCATGGTCCAGTTCACGGTGCCCGTCACGACGAAGTAGCCGGCGGCGGTGTAGCGGTTGCCCGTGCGGGGATCCTCCACGCAGTGGGCCGCCGTCAGGACGACGTTGGGCGAGACCACCGTGCCCGTGCACTGGAACGATTCTCCTTCGCCTTCGTGGAAGATCACCGCCAGCCAGGGAAAGGTGCCGGGTTCGGCGACCGCGCCGTTGACGATCGAGGCCCTGGCGCGGGGCGCGGGGCGACTGCCTCGTGGGGCCGCGCCGCCGGCGGAACCGGCGGGGCTGTGTCCGCGAGACGTCGCGCTAGCGCCCGCCGGCGCGAGCGCGAGCGCGAAGGCGACCACGAGGGCGATGAGCCCGGGGATCTTCTTGGGCGGAGCCGGCACTCCGCTCCGTATCGGCAGCCGCGGGCCGCCGCAGGAGTCTGGGTGGGCTCAAATCGTCAAGCTGCGCCGAGCTCGATGGGCCACACGCGGCCGTTGGCCAGCCACAGCTCGAGCAGCGGATCCACCACCCTCAGGCCGGTGGCGGTGCTCGGGTCGGCCACCAGGTGGCCCTCCCGCTGCAGCCGCTCGACGGTCGCTTCGTTGTTGCCGCTCTTGGTGACGCCGTACAGCTCGCGGGCCTCCTTGCCCTGCAGCGGCATCGTGCGCCGGGCGATCACCGAGCTGAGCCGCCGCTCGCTGTTGCTCCACGAGTCCCACACGGCCTGGACCTCCGGGTTGGCGTCGCGGGCCGCCGCGGTGAACGCCCGCAGCCACTGCTCGGGGCCCGACCTCGCCCTCGGCCTGGTGGCCTCGTAGAGGTGGTGGGCCAGCAGCATCGCCCGCTGGGGATGACCGTCGGCGACCCGCAGCAGAGGCTCGAGCGCCTCGCCCGGGTCGCGCCGCCCGGCCAGGAAGCGCGCGCCGATGTAGTCGGCGAGGTCCTCCCCGTCGAGGGGTCCGAGCTCGACGGGCATCGCCTGGGCGAAGAAGGCGTGACGGCGATCGGAGAAGAGGTCGCGCATCAGCCCCGGGTGGGAGCCGGAGAAGATGTAACCGGCGACGTTTCCGTGGCGCTCGAGCTCGGAGCGGATCGTCCCGGCCAGCTCTCCGCCCGCGCGAACGACGTCCTGGAACTCGTCGAAAACGATCGCGCAGCGGCGCCCGTGGCGTTCGAACAGCCTGCGCGGCAGCTCCAGACGGTCGAGCAGGGTGGGCATGGTGGCGGTGGGGGCGACTTCCACGCCGACTCCTCCGGGCGCGGCCTTGGCGCGGGGCGAGAGCGTCGAGACGACCCCCGCGAACCACCGTCGCAGGGCGCCGTCGAGCTGCTCGCGGTAGGCCCGCTCGATCCGCTCAGCCACGTCCGCCGCCGTGAGAACCCCCAGGAAATTGACGTAAATGGCGACGAAGCCGTCGCGGTCGGCCCGCGCCAGGGCCACGTTCAGCAGCGACGTCTTGCCATAGCGCCGGGGGCCCGTCAGACGGCTGTTGCGGGTCTCGGCGATGCGCTCGCGCAGCAGGGCCAGCTCCTCGACGCGATCGGCCAGCTCCTCGGTGCTGTCGAGGGGGTCCTCGTACCTGAACGGACTTCCCATCGTGGTGCCGATTTTAGCGTCCGGGAGGTTCTTGATTCGGGGCTCATCTGGTTCTTAATCTTGCACCAAATTAGCACTCTTTGTTGCACCAAATCAGCCCCGAAGAAGGCACCTACTGGCGCCGTCCACGGCACCTCGCCCGGCGTGGCCCTCGCGGCGCCGGCGTGGCCTTCGCGGCGTCGGTGTGGATCAGCCGGAGCGGGCGTCGACGTGCCGGCGCATCGTCAGGCGAGACACGATCGAGCGCGCCGCGGGATCGGGCGCGGCTTGGAGGTCGCGGCTGAAGCGCCGGCTCAGCTGGGCCGCGGAGTCGGCGCCGTCCCGATCGCCGTCCTGGTCGATCGCTATCGCGGTCACCCCGTGGGCGCGGTCCTCGATCAGGATTCGTGAGCCGCCGGACACCGCTTCGACCGCGATCCGCCTCGGGGAGCGGATGAAGTAGCGCACGGCCGGGCCACGGTCCTCCCCGCCACCGGCGCAGAGCTCGATCGCGTCGCGCTCGCCGTCGTAGCGGATCGAGCGCAGCCGGCGCTGTCGCTTGGAGGGGTTGCGCTCCTGCTCGCGCAGCTGGAACTGGACCGTCGCCAGGGCGTCGGTGCAACAGCGGTCGAGCGCTCCGAAGAACTCTCCCCAGACCTCGGCGTTGATCAGTCCGACCATGACCCGAAGTGTGGCGTTCGAGGCGGAGGGCATCGACCCAGCAATGGGCGCCCGGGCGTCCAATTCTGGACTTTGGGGGAACCGGCGGCTCGGGGAGCGGGGGAGCTAGGGGTCCGCGTTGGCCCGTGCGCGCAGCGACTCGGGGTCGGCGATCGTCATCCGCCCGCGCTCGGTGTCCAGCCAGTTCAGCTCGCGCATCGACTGCAGGGCCTGAGCCACGCCGGTCCTGGAGGCCCCCGTCCAGCTCGCCAGTTCCTCCTGTGAGAGGGGCAGCTCGATGTCGATCCTGCCGTCGACCTCCTGGCCGTAGCGGCGGGCGAGCTCGAGGATGCGTGCCGACAGGCGGCCCATCGTGTCGAGCGCGGCGAACTGCAGGTGGTTCAAGGTCGCCTCGCGGAAGCGCGCGGCCACGACTTCGAGCAGCACCACGGCGACCCGCGGGGTCTGCTCGAGGTGTTCGCGGAAGCGGTAGCCGGGCATCATCAGCGCGGTCACCGGCTCGAGCGCGACGACCGTGGCCGAGCGCGGCTGGCGGTCGATGAAGGCAAGCTCGCCGAGGAGGTCCCCGGGGTCGCGGATGCCGATGATCACCTCGCGCCCCTCGGGGCCGGTGCGGGTGGCCTTCACGCGGCCGCCGAGCACCAGCAGCAGGCGCTCCTCGGGCTCGCCCTCGAACATCATCACGCTGCCGCGGGGGAAGCTCGTGACCCGGCCGAGGGCTTCGACGGCCTCGCGCTCCTCGTGTGTGAGCCGGGCGAGGAAGGTCCCCGCGACGACCTCGTCGGCGGCGCCCATCAGAACCGAAGCGTGGCTGCGATCCCGCCGACCGGGCCCAGCTCGGGACGATCGCGCAGGGCGAGCACCTCCGCCGACTGGGACAGCGCGGCGCGGATCGCGTCCTCGATGATGTCGTCGCGCTCCTGCAGGGGCTCACCGTCGAGCGGGCAGAGATCGCCGTCGGATGCCATCCAGTCTCCGTGCGGGCAGGCGACGCCGCGCTCGTGCAGCCCGACCTCGTACAGGAGCGCCTCCACGCGCTGTTCCACGAGCGCATCGAGGACCGCTTCCAGGCCCGTCACGGCCAGCCGGTCGTCGGCGCGCCCGATCCTCGCGCGCAGTTGGGCGAGCAGGTTCTCCTCGTGGGCGCGCTGCTCCTCCTGGAGGATTCCGGCGGCCGCTTCGGAGACCTGGGCGGGGCCGTCGGCGCTGGCGTCGAGCGAAAGGCGGTGCTCGATCAGCCGTTCGCGCTCGTAGGGGTGAAGCTTCTCGAGGATGCGCGGCCACAGCTGCTCGGTGGACCCGATCAGCAGGCCGTCGTAGGGGGCGACGGTCAGCAGGTCGTGGAGCACCTGCGCGACGTGGCGCAGGTGGTGTTCGACGTCCTCCACCATCGAGCGCTGATAGCGGGCCTGTGACCAGCCGCCCGTCTTCTGATGCCCGGGCACGTCGTCGCCGAAGGAGACCGCCTCGCGCAGCCCGGAGGCGCTGCCGCGCAGGATCCGCGCCGCGCGCTCGTCGACGAGCGCCACACACACGCGGCCCCGGTCGGCGCCCTCGAACAGCGGCGCGATGAAGGCCTCGTCGGAGACGATCGCCCGGCTCTCGAGCGGGCGTGAGATGCGCACGGTCTCCTCGAGCGCCAACGGCTCGCACACGAACACCGCCGCCGCGCGGGCGCCGTGCGGCAGCTCAGGATCGTTGAGCAGCTCGCGGGCCCGGGCCAGCCCCTCGCGCAGCGCCGCCAGCGTGTGGTGGGGATGCTCTCGCTGCTCGATGTCACGGTGAGCGGCGTCGATCAGGGAGTCGATCTCGCTCTCGCGCGCCGGAGGGGTCGCGAAGCGGGCGGGATCGAGGTCGAGGTAGATGCTCAGCATGCTCCCCTCGGGCGCGCGAATCCCCGCGAGCGTACGGATGAACTCCTCGCTGACCTCGTTCACCAGCGGCATCCATCGGCGAGATTACCCGTGGAGCGGTCGGATCTATCCATTCCCGACCGTACGGCCACGACTACTCCTCCTCGTCGCCGACGTTCGGGTCGGGGACCGCCCCGGGCGGGGCCTGCTCTTCGAGCGCCCGCTTGGCGGCCTGCAGTTCCTCGCGCTGCTCGTGGCCGACGTGCGGGTACTGCGGGTCGAGCTCGATCAGCGTGTTGACGAGCACGCTCGCGGTGGCCACGCGGGCGTACCACTTGTGGTCGGCGGGGATCACGTACCAGGGCGCCCACGCGGTGCTCGTGTGCGAGAGCGTCTCGGAGAACGCGCGCTGGTAGTCGTCCCAGAACTCGCGCTCGGCGATGTCCGCGTGCGAGAACTTCCAGTTGTGATCGGGCAGGTCGATGCGCCGCAGCAGGCGCCTGCGCTGCTCCTCCTTGGACACGTTCAGGAACAGCTTTACGATCTTCAGGCCGTTGTCGACCAGGTAGCGCTCCCAGTCGTTGATCTCACGGAAGCGGCGCTTCCAGATGCCGCTCCGCTTGGCGGCCGGCGGCAGCTTCTGGCGCTCCAGGAACTCGCGGTGCACCCGCACGGCGACGACCTCCTCGTAGTGGGAGCGGTTGAAGATGCCGATCTGTCCCCTCGCCGGCAGGCGGCGGGCGTAGCGCGACAGGTAGTCGTGGGCGAGCTCCTCCGTGGACGGGACCTTGAAGCTGTGGACCGATACGCCCTGCGGATTGACGCCGCTCATCACGTGACGGATCGCGCCGTCCTTGCCGGCGGTGTCGAGCGCCTGCAGCACCACCAGCACACCCCACGTGCCCTGGGCCGCGAGCCGCGCCTGATAGCGGCTCAGCAGCTCCACGCCCTCCTCGAGCAGCTCCTGCCCCTGCTTCTTGTTCCTCGCCCCCGCCGTGGACCCCGGGTCGCAGTCGCGGCTCAGCCGGATCGTCTCTCCCGGCGGCACGCGGAACTGCTCGACGAACTTCGCCAGCGTCCGCCTGCGTGCGCTGCTGAGCTCCTGCGACATCTCGCCGGTGAGCCTATTCAGCCGACTCGCTCGTGGCGTCCTCGGTCGCGATCGCGCGCAGCGCCGCCTCGAGCGTCGGGTAGAAGTGGTCGCGGTCGAGCGTGTCCATCAGGCCGTATCGCAGCGTCAGCTCCTGCAGGCGCGTGCGCAGCTCGGCGAAGGCCAGGTGGATCCCCTCGGCGTTGAGCTCGTCGTCGAGCTGCTCGAGCATCTCCGCGGCGGTCACGTCGACGTCGGTGACCGCCTCGCACTGCAGCACGATCCAGCGCGGCTTGCGCTCGCGGGCGAGCCGGCGGATCTGCTTCGCGAAAGGAGCCCGCGTTGGCGAAGAACAGCGGCGCCTCCCAGCGGTAGACGACGACGCCCGGGCAGCTGCTGCGCCGCCGGGATAGGCGCCGACGTCGTGCCAGCCCTCGACCTCGTCGACCCGACCGAGGACCGCGCCGTGGGGCCACCAGTTGCGCCTGAAGAACAGCAGGATCGCCAGCGCCACCGCGACCACGATCCCCTGCAGCACGCCCAGCAGGATCACCCCGGCGCTCGCAACCAGCGACACCGCCAGCGCGCTGCTGCGCACCTGCGCGTAGCGGCGCAGGATCGCCAGGTCCATCAGCGACAGCGCGGCCACGATCACGACCGCCGCCAGCGCGCACTGCGGGAGGTCCGCGAGCAGCGAGTTGGCGAACAGCAGCAGGACCACCACGAGCGCCGCGCCGACCAGGTTCGAGAGCTGGCTGCGGGCCCCCGACTGTTCGGCGACGGCCGTGCGCGAGCCGCTCGTGGAGACGGCGAAGCCCTGGAACACGCCGGCGGCGATGTTCGCCGCCCCCATCCCGATCATCTCCTGGTTGGGCCGACCTCTTCCCCGCGCCGGGCGGCGAAGCTCGTGGCCGTGGCGATCGTGTCCGTCAGCGACACCAGCGTGATGCCGACCGCCGCCACCAGCAGCGGCCCGACGTCGCCCGCGTTCGTCCACGGGAAGGCTGGGAGAGGGAACACCCTGCGGCAGCGCTCCGACCGTGCTGACGCCGTGGCTCGAGAGCTCGAGCAGCGGCGGACGCCGCGGTCGCCGCCACGACCGCCACGAGCACGGCCGGGCACGCGCCGTGGTGATGCGCGGGAGCACGAGCAGCAGGGCGAGCACGGCGAGGCCCGACCAGCAAGCGTCGTGGTGTCGGTCTGGTCGAGGCCTTCGAAGAAGACCCTGACCTCCCTCAGGAAGGAGTCGGCGTCGGTGGAGAAGCCGAACAGCTTCGGCAGCTGTCCCACGATGATCGTGATCGCCAGGCCGTTCATGTAGCCGACCTGCACCTCCTTGGAGAGCAGGTCGGCGACGAACCCGAGTTTGCCCAGGCCGAGCCCGATCTCGGTCAGCCCCACGAGGATCGCGAGCATGCCCGCCAGCGCGATCGCCGTCGACTCGCCGCCGCCCGCCAGCAGCGGCGTGATCGCCGCCAGGATCAGCGGCGAGATCGAGGAGTCCGGGCCGAGCACGAGCACGCGCGAGGGCCCGAACAGCGCGTACCCCACGAGGCAGGCGATCGTCGTGTACAGGCCCGTGACGGCGGGCAGGCCGGCGAGCTGCGCGTAGGCCATGCCCTGGGGGACGAGGATCGCGGCGAGCACGATCCCCGCGATCAGGTCGGGGCGCAGCGAGGCGCGCTCGTAGGTGCGCAGCGCGCGCACCCCCGGCACCCAGCGCTCGACCGAGGCGCGGGTGCTCACCAGGCGGCTTCGCCGTGCGGCGCGCCGTCACCCGGCCGCGGGGCGGCTGGGCCGGGTGAGCGGTGCGGGCCCAGGCTCGTGCCAGCGCCGCCGAGCCGATTCCGATGGCGGCGCCGGCGGCCACGTCGCTCGGGTAGTGCACTCCCGTGTGCACGCGCGAGTAGCCGACCGCCAGCGCGAGCGGCGCGAGCACGGGCGCGAGCGCCGGCAGCTCCATGGCCGCGCCCGTCGCGAAGGCGAAGGCCGCGGCGCTGTGGCCGGAGGGGAAGGACGCTCGAGCGCGGCATCCTGATCAGCGTCGGCGCGCGACGCGCTCGCCGGACGGCGCCGGCGCGCGAGCAGCTTGGCGGGACCGTTGGTCGTGACGCCGGCGATCACGAGCGCGAGCAGGCCGCGCCCGGCCGCGGCTCTGCCCCCTGGGTCCGCCGCAGCAGCGCCAGCAGCGCCGCGATCGCGAGCCACAGCCGCCAGTAGTTGGCGGCCGTCGTGATCGACACCAGCGCACGGTCGAGACGCGGCGAGCTCGATCCGGTGGGCGCGCCTCATCACCCTGCGGTCGAGCCGGCGCAGGCTGTCGGTCAGCCCCCTCACCGCGCGTGGCGGCGTGGCGCGGTGTCGCGCACGCATCGCCACACGTATACCGCCCACCCCCCACCGAGCAGCGCGCCGGCGACGACGTCGCTCGGGTAGTGGACGCCGAGGACGACCCGCGAGAGGCACACGGCGACGACGATCAGCAGCGCACGCGCCCGCCATCAGCGCGCGCACCAGCCGGCCGGCGAGGAGGGGGCGGAGCGCGAGCAGCAGCGAGACCCAGAACGCCGCTCGCCTGGGTGGCGTGGCCGGAGGGGAAGCTGTAGCCGCCGACCTCCTGCAGGTGCTCGACCGGCGGTCGCGGGCGCGCGACGAGCGGCTTGATCACGTCGGCCATCAGCAGGCTCGCGCCGAGCGAGGCCGAGCGCGACGATCAGCGGCCGCCCTCGAACATGCCCGCGGCGCGCAGCAGCAGAATGCACGTGATCAGCGCGAGCGGACCGAGCAGCCACAGGCTCCCCGCCCAGGTGATCGACGCGCGCGGCGCTGACGAGTCCGGCCGAGCGCTCGCGCGCGACTTCGCGCATCAGCTGCGCCTCGTTCGGGCCGACAGCGAGATCCACAGTTCACCGAGCCCCCAGCCGGCGAGCACGAAGGCGCCCCAGCCGAGCAGGACGCGCGCGGCGAGCGAGCTCACCTGCCCGCGGCCACCCGTACCAGCGCCGCGAGGTCCTCGCGCGAGAGCCTCACCGCGCGGGCGGCCGGCGACAGGCCGGCGTTCGGGGGCAGCCGCACGCGCAGGGCTCCCGGCATCGAGACGAAGCGCAGCGGCGGGTCCATCACGAGTGCCTCGCCGTCCAGGCCCACCTCAACCGGTCCGCCGGAGCGCACCTCGAACTCGCCCGCCGACCACGACAGCAGCCCCGGAAAGCGATCGGCCTGCCCGGCGAGCTCGAGCGCCGTCAGCTTCGACACGTCGCCCGGACCGAGCACGCGCGCGGCGAACACCCCGAGCACGCCCTCGTCCAGACGCCCGCGGGTGCCGCGCTCCCGACAGGCTGGTGAGCTCATAGACGTTGTTCGAGACGAGCACCAGCGGCGCGTCGCCGTAGCGCTCCCCGTCGGGCCCGCTGAACTCGAGGTCGAGCGGCTCGGCGTCCGGGCCCGAGCAGGTCGGGCAGCATCTTCGCCCAGGTCTCGCAGCTTGGCGTCGCGGTAGGCGGGGGACTGGACGACCTTGGCGTACACGCCGAGCGAGGCGTTGTTGACGAACACGCGGTCGTTCACGCGCGCGAGGTCGATCCGCCGCTCGTGCCCGTCGGTGTATGCGTCGAGCGCCCCCACCACGTCGTCCCGGTCGAGGCCGAGGTCGAGCGCGAAGTGGTTGCGCGTGCCCGCCGGGATGCAGACGTGGGCCACGTCCCTGCGCGCGGCCACGGTCGCGACGAGCGCCTGCGAGCCGTCGCCGCCGGCCATCCCGATCACGCCGGCGCCGCGGTCGATGGCGTCCTCGGCCAGCGCCAGCAGGTCGTCTCCGCGGCGTGAGGATCACCGGCTCGATCCCCCGCCGGCGCGCCTCGCCCGCGAGGTCGAAGCGCTCGGCCTTGCCGCCGCCTGACTTGAGGTTGATGATCAGCACGGGCCGCTCGGCCCGGCCCGCGGGGCGCCATGGCGGAGGTGCCGGGCGCACCGGCGGCCGGGCCCGCGTTGCGCCGCAGCGCGTAGACGGGCGGTCAACCCGAACAGGATCACCAGGCCGATCAGCAGGGCGAGCACCACGATCCCCTGCCAGTTGGTGGCGAGCACGACGATCAGGCCCGCGGCCGCGAGCCCCGCGCACACTCCCCCCAGCAGTCGCGCCCCGCCACGGTTGGTCAGCGCCACCCACAGGCCCGCCGACGTGCCCGCGACAAGCGCCACCGCGAGCACCGCGATCGCAACGTCGCCGGCCAGCGCGACGGCCACGGTCACAGCCATCGCCAACGGACATAGAAGCGCCGCGAGTGCGGTCAGGCGCGCAGGCATCGAAGGACATACTGGCGACTACCGCGCCTACAGGTGATCTGGAGCCCGAGCTAGATTGGGCCCGCGGATAACCGAGGCGAGGACGGCAGCGTGGCGACGGGGCAAACGCAGGGCAAGACGAGCGCGGCGGGACTGGTGCTGATGACGCTCTGCGCGGGTCAGTTTCTGATGATGCTCGACACCTCGGTGATGAACGTGTCGATCGCGACCGTCGCCAAGGACGTCGGCACGACCGTCACCGGCATCCAGACGGCCATCACCCTCTACACGCTGGTGATGGCCGCGTTCATGATCACCGGCGGCAAGCTGGGACAGATCATCGGCGTCAAGCGCGGCTTCGCGATCGGCTGCGTGGTCTATGGCTGCGGCTCTTTCATCACCGCCATCTCGCCGAGCCTGCCGGTGCTGCTGCTCGGCTGGTCGCTGCTGGAGGGACTCGGGGCCGTGCTGATCCTGCCGGCGATCGTCGCCCTGGTGGCCTCCAACTTCGACCGTAGCGAACGCCCCCGCGCCTACGGGCTGATCGCATCCGCGGCGGCGATCGCAATCGCCGTGGGCCCGATCGTCGGCGGCTTCTTCACGAGCTACCTGTCGTGGCGCTACGTGTTCGCGAGCGAGGTGCTGATCGTGATCGGGATCCTGGCCCTCGGCCGGAAAATTGACGACGTACCGGGCGAGAAGGGCGTCACCCTCGACCTGGTGGGGACCGCCCTCTCGGCGACCGGGCTCGGGCTGATCGTGTTCGGCGTGCTGCGGGCCGGCACCTGGGGCTTCGTGGTACCCAAGCCGGACCAGCCGCAGTGGTTGGGCCTGTCCCCCACGATCTGGCTGATCCTCGGCGGCGGGGTCGTGATCTGGCTGTTCATGCGATGGGAGAGCCGGTTGCTGGCGCGCGGCGGGCAGCCGCTGGTCGACCCCGGCATCCTGCGCAACTCGCAGCTGCGCGCGGGCCTGACGGCGTTCTTCGCGCAGTACTTCGTGCAGGGTGGTCTGTTCTTCGCCGTACCGCTGTTCCTGTCGGTGGCACTCGGCCTGTCGGCGATCGAAACCGGCGTGCGTCTGCTGCCGCTGTCGGTGACGCTGCTGATCGCGGCGGCCGGCATACCTCGCTTCTTCCCGAACGCCTCTCCCCGCCGCGTGGCGGAGCTCGGCTTCGTGACCCTGTTCATCGGCCTGGTGGTGCTGATCGCCCTGCTCGACCAGGGGGCGGGGGCCGAGATCACGACCTGGCCGATGCTGCTGGCGGGCCTCGGCGTCGGTGCGCTCGCCTCCCAGCTCGGCAGCGTCACGGTCTCGGCGGTGCCGGACGAGCGCAGCGGCGAGGTCGGAGGCCTGCAGAACACGCTCACGAACCTCGGCATCTCGATCAGCACGGCGCTCACCGGCGCGGTCCTGATCGCCGCGCTGAGCAGCTCCTTCCTCACCGGCGTGCAGCAGAACCCGGCCGTGCCCGAGCAGGTCAAAAGCCAGGCGAGCACCGAGCTCGCGGGCGGGATCCCATTCATCTCCGACGCGGAACTCGAAGCGGCGCTCGAGAAGAGCGGCGTCCCTCCCACGGCCACCGACGCAATCGTGGAAGAGAACGAAACGGCCCGCCTGCAAGGGCCTGCGCTCCGCGATCTCGGTGCTCGCGATCTTCGCCCTGCTGGCGGCGATCTTCAGCCGCCGCCTTCCGGACGAGCAGCCCGCGGCCGCGGAAGCGCGCGCCGCCGCCGAAGCGCAGACACCCACGTCGGCATAGGATCAGCCGCGGTAGCCTCGGGGCGCGAGGATCCAAGCGCGAGGAGGAGCCGGATGAGCACCAAGCAGGACTTCACCGAGCAGGAGTGGGAGCAGATCATCGGCGGCCCGCCGGGCGCCGGGATGCTCGTGATCACAGCCCAGCGGGGCGGGATGTTCAAAGAGACGCTGTCGATGGCCAAGGCCTACGCCGAGGCCCGTCAGCAGCACGGGCAGAGCGAGCTGCTCGACGAGATCGTGGCGACCAAGCCGAAGCTCGACCACACGCGCTACCACTCGCCGGAGGAACTCAAGGACCACGTGCTGTCGGTGCTCGGCGAGGCGCGCACCGTGCTCGCCGCCAAGGGCGCCCCGGACGAGCTCGAGCAGTACCGCGGGTTCGTCCTCAACCTGACCCACCGCGTGGCGGCGGCCCACAAGGAGGACGACGGCAAGGACGGAGTGAGCGAGGCCGAGCAGGCCGCAATCGACGCGATCCAGCAGGCGCTCGCGTGACACCGGGCTAGAGCCGGCGGCGAAGGGGGAGTAAGACCACAGCATGCGCAGTCATCGCCGAAATCCCCCTCGGGGGCGCGGCCGACGCGTCGTGCTGCTCGCCGCGATCGTGGCCGTACTCGCGGGGCTCCTGTGGGCGGGAGCGTCGCTCGCCGCGGGGAAGCGGTCACATGGCACGCCCGCCGACCGCGTGGCCACACACGCCTACCTGGAAGCTCGGCTCGCATATGTGCGCGCACAGCTGGCGAGCGCCCCGGCCTCGCTTGCGGCGCTGCGTGCGCTGCAGGGCACGCTCGAAGGCGAATGCGGGGGTGTGTTGACCGGTGCCCCGCACGAAACATTCTCCTCGCTGGGGCGCGAATCCGAACACCAGACCCCGCGCCAGGAAGGCGAAGAAAAACGGCACGAGCGCCAGTTCGAGGCGCTCCAGCTCGAGCTGCTGACCGCACTCGACACGGCCGAGGGTGCCCCTTATCACGAAGCAGCGGTTGCGTTCCTGGGGGCCATCCGGCCGCTGCGCTGGAGCAACCCGGGCACCACCGCGCTGATCCAGCTGTCCGCCGAAGCCCTTGAAGGGGAGTTGAGCACGGTCGCTCCCGCCGTGTGCAACGACATGCGGGCTTGGGTCCAGAGCGGATACCGGACCATCAGCGCGAGCACCAAGGCAATCGAACGCTCGGTGGAAGAAGAGATCGCGCGCCTTGTCAAAGCCCTGCGCCCGCAGGCGACGTCGCGCCTTCCCGCGACTCCCGAGGATTTCGAGGGCCCGCAGGAGCGCCAGCTCTCCCGGGCGCTGTCAAAGGCGGAGAAAGCGCTGCTGAAGGATGCCCTCACGGAGGCGCGCGTCATCAAGCAGGTCGAAGTAAGGCTCGGGCTGAAGTCGCAGGCCGAAACCGAAGCGTTCGAACGGCCGCTGAAGGGCTCGGTCGAGATCGGCCACGGACGCACCATCGCGCGCACCAGATTCAAGGTCTACGTCGAACCCCCCCAAACGGAACCCGGTCCGCTCGGGGCGACGGAGTGCAGGCACCCGGTCAGCGTCTACGTGCGCGAACCGGGGAGTCGATCCGAAGGGGACTTCGAAATCTCGATCGGAGGGGGCGGAGGCTGCCTCGCGTCCGCCCACGCCGAGGTCGGTTGCGAACGTAACGTGATCACGGTCGAGCTACGGACGGTCGCGGCCGCACGCCGGGTGCGGCTTACGCTGAGCGACGGTCGGCAGGTGACCTCAGGCGTGTCGCACATCCCCGCCAAGCTCGGAGGCCCGTCGGGGGTCTACTACCAGGCCGTCCGCGGACCCTCCCCGACCCCCGGTACGACTTGAAGAGCTGGGCGCGCGCGGCAGGGTGTTGCGGTCGATCACGGTCAAGCTGTCGCAGAGATGTCCGCCCCCGCCGCAAAAGAAACCCCGCCGGCGGACACGCACGCTCGCCACGGGCAAGCTGCCCAACGGCGGGACGTTCGCGATCCGCGGCACGCGCACGACCTACGAGAAACACACGAGCTTCCGCCTGGAGGCAGAAGCGAGTACGAGCAGCGAAGGCGTGCCGTCGCTCGGCGGAGGCCTTCTGGGCCTGCTGAGCGGAGGCCAGCCGATCCCGGGGCCGGCGAGGCCGCGCCTTCTCGCCCGAACTGGAAACCGGCTGCCAGCCCGCGGAATTCGCGATCGTCTACGGCCTCTTGCGCAAGCCCGGGGACGTGGTGCTGGCCCGCACCACGACGGGCCTGGTACCGCTGCGCAAGGTCAAGATTCCCAAGGCGCTGCACGCCGGCGGCGTGCTCGCGTATGCGGCGCTGCCGAGCGTTCCCGAGGAAGTCGTTGTGCAGACCCGGAAGGGCAGGAAGGTCTCGGCCACGAACCTCCAGACCAAGGCCCGCGACGCACGCGAAGTCTGCGAAGGGGAAGCCGAAGGCTAGGCCGCGGTGAGGGCCCCGGCGGCCTGTGCGTCGAGCTGGGCCCTCGCCTTCTCGCAGGTGCTGCCGGTGACCTTCTGCAGACAGGCAGTGATCAGGTCCGACTCTTCGGCGCTCAGCGCCGCGAGGTGGCGCTCGATCTCGGCCTCGTAGACGACGCGCATCTCCTCGAGCATCCGCTCCCCCGCGGGGGTCAGCTGGGCGTGAAGGCTGCGGCGGTCCGAGGAACAGGACACCCGCTCCAGGTAGCCCGCCTCCTGGAGGCGGTCCACGAGCTTCGTGATCCCGCCGCGGCTGAGGGTCAGCCACTCGGCGAGCTCGCTCATCTTGGGCGCGCCGTCGGGGCTGCTCCGCACGGCCGAGAGGATCTCGAACCAGCTCAGCGGCGGCAGGTCGGCCGCCGTGAGGGCACGCTGGACGCGGTCGGTCACGGCAGCATGGCTCGTGACGACCGCTCGCCAGGCCTCGAGGTGGGGTGCAGCGGTGGAGGACGCCATGGCTAAATGATAGCTGAGGAAACAGTTGACATAGAAATCAACTGGTCGCATCGGGCCTGCCGGCGTCGGCCCCACCGCAAGCCCGTTGGTTCCCGCCTCACGGGCTGATCAGTGCCGTGAGGCTGCTTCCGCCTCTGGTTCATGCGGGCGTCCGGGGAGGCGGCCCCGGCCACAACGCGGCGGTAGACTCGGCTCGAAATCGATCCCGGGGAGCCTCCGTTGCAGACAGAGGGCCGCGGGGGCTTCTTCCACGAAAGGATCGCGCCGATGAGCAGCGAGCAGTTGGAGCTAGGGCCGGTTGACATTCTCGTGATCGGATTCCCGCCGGACGCACCGGCAACCGGCGAGTCGATCCCGCTCGTTATCGACCTCGTCGACCGCGGGATCATCCGCATCCTCGATGTGATGATCGTGCAGAAGGGGACCGACGGCACCGTGGCGGAGCTCGAGATCAGCGATCTCGGGGCTCACCTGGAGGTCTTCGACGGGGCCAGCACGGGGATGCTCGGAGACGAGGACGCCTCGGTCGCGGGCGACGGACTGGAGCCCGGCGAAGCCGCCGTGCTGATCTGCTTCGAGAACTCCTGGGCCGCGCCGTTCGTCACCTCGGTGATGCGCAACGGCGGAAAGGTGCTGGCGTACGAGCGGATCCCGGCCGAAGACCTGATCGAGACCCTGCAGGCGCTAGAGGCCGCCGAGTAGCCCTTCCGAAAACGAACGACAGGAGACCGAGATGCCACTTCTTCGGGGTGTTGCCCGAACCGCAGTGATCGCAGGGACCGCGACACATGTGTCCAACAACGTGAGCCGCCGACAGGGCAACAAGTGGGCGGCCCAGGAAGAACAGCAACAGCAGCAGCAGACGGCCGCCCAGGCGCCCCCTCCGGCGGCGGCGCCCGTCGATGACTCGATGGACAAACTGAAGGAACTCGGCCAGCTGCACGAGTCCGGCGTCCTCACCGACGAGGAGTTCGCCGCCGCGAAGGCCAAGATCCTCGGCACCTAGCCTCTGCTTCCGCGCGCGGTCCGGGACGTACCCGGGCCGCGTAACCGCGGAAGCCGTCCTCGAAGCGGACGCGAGCGCACGCACCCCCTCCCGCCCGAGCAGACCGCGGCCGTGCGCGAGGCGGCCCGAAGCACACTGGCCGCCAACTGGCGTGTGGGCGAGCGTGACGGCGTCCCCTTCGCCTACACAGCCCCCAGCCCCGGCCGCTACCCGTGGCAGTGGTACTGGGACTCGTGCTTCGCCGCGCTGGCGTGGCGGCACTTCGACCCCCGGCGCTCGCGCGAAGAGCTCGAGACGCTGCTGAGGGCGTCGCGCGAGGACGGCTTCATCGGACACACGATCTTCTGGGCGGGACACGTCGACGCGCGCCGCCGCCTGTTCTACAACGTTCACTCGCGCCGGGATTTCATGACGAGCACGATCCAGCCGCCGCTGCTGGCACTCGCCTGGCGGCTGTGCGTGGGCGACCCGGCGAAGGTGCCCGGCATCGTGCACCACCACCGCTGGCTGCAGGAGAACCGGGACCTCGACGGGGACGGGCTGCTGTGGGTGCTGCAACCCGACGAGACGGGCCTCGACGCCTCGCCGGAGTTCGACCCGATCTGGGGTGCCCGTTCCCCGGGGCGGCTGCTGTTCCCCGCGCTCGTGTGGCGCAACCGCCGCCTGGGCTTCGACATCAGCGCGGTGCGCGACGCCGGCGGCCCGATCGTGTGCTCGACGGTCGTGAACGTCCTCTACGGACTCTCACGCCTCGCGCTCGGGCTTCCCTCGATCACGCCCGCGCTCGTCGAGCGCCTGTGGGATGAGCGGACGGGCCTCTTCCGCAACGAGGCGCGGCCCGAGCCGGCCGGCCACGTGCCGCTCACCTGGGCGGCGCTGTCACCGCTCGCGCTCCCGGACCTACCCGAGGAGATCGGCCGCCGGCTGGTCGAGGAGCAGCTGCTGCGGCCCGGGCGCTTCTGGCTGCCGGTGGCACCGCCGTCGGTATCCGCCCACGAGCGGAGCTTCTCGCGCCGAGACCGTTTCTGGGGTCTGCGCCGCTACTGGCGCGGGCCGACGTGGGTCAACTCGGCCTGGTTTCTGTGGACGGGCCTGGTGCGGCTGGGATACCGCGAGCAGGCCATGGTGCTCGCCGAGCGGCTGCTCGGTGCGGTGGCGCGGGAAGGCCTGCGCGAGTACTACGACCCCTTCAGCGGCGCCGGCATGGGCGCCCGCAGCTTCGCCTGGTCGGCGCTGGCGGTGGACCTGCTCGGCGAACAGCCGCCGCTGCTGCAGCTGGGCTCACCGGCCGGCCAGGGCGCCGGTGGGCAACCCACCGGCGCCTGACCGCTCACGCCCAGCGGTTCACGGAGCGACGTCCATGAAGCCGTAGACGCTGCGCACCTGCTCGCCGTCGGTGACGAGCACGTCGAACCCGACGTAGACCGGGTCCTGGCTGTCGGCGGGACCGGCATACCACTGGAAGCGCGCCTGGTTGTGGTGCGCGTCGATCGGGCCGCCCAGACGGAAGCGGTAGCCCGGGAAGCGCTCCTGGGTGGAGGCGATGAACTGGTCGAGCTGCTCGGGGCCGCGCAGGTCGACGTGGGGATCCACGTAGGTGCTGTCGGCGCTGTAGAGGTCGCCCAGCAGCTCCCGCCTGCGCGAGGGCTCGGTCTCGTTGAAGGCGTCCAGGTAGCGCTCGACGAGTTGCTCGATGTTCACTGCGATCAGCTGCTCTGTGTCGGCCATGGTGGCTCCTTTGGTCGCTTGCATGCCCGCAGAGTGCCGCCGCGCAGGAGCGTTGTCGATTACGCCGGAGGTAATGCATGGGCCTCTCGGCGGTCGTTTGATTACCCGCGAGGTAATGGCGCTCAAGGCGACGGCGGCTACGCTCCGCCAATGGCAGCCACGCACGCGAGCATCGGCTTCGGGGGGCTGCTGCGGGAGTGGAGACACCGGCGCAGCATCAGCCAGCTCGAGCTCTCCCTCGACGCCGACCTGTCCACGCGTCACCTCAGCTTCGTCGAGACCGGCCGCTCGCACCCGAGCCGCGAGGTGGTGGTGCGTCTGGCCGAGTGCCTGCAGATTCCGCTGCGGGAGCGCAACGCGCTGCTGCTCGCCGCCGGCTACGCCCCCGTCTACGGCGAACGGCCCTACGACTCGCCCGAGATGCAGCCCGTGCGCGACGCCCTCGAGCGCTTCCTGCGGGCGCACGAGCCCTACCCGGCGCTGGTGATCGATCGCCGCCACAACCTGCTGAGCGCCAACGACGCGCTGGGGGCGCTGACCGACGGCTGCGCGCCGCACCTGCTCGAGCCGCCCGCCAACGCGATCCGCGTGGCACTGCATCCCGAGGGCATGGCGCCGCGCACCGAGAACCTCGCCGAGTGGAGCTCCCATCTGCTCGCCCGCCTGCGGCGCGAGGCGGCGGTCACCGGCGATCCGGAGCTCGAAGCCCTGTACGAGGAGGTGAGGGGTTATCCCGGCGTGGCGGCCGAGGCGCCCGCGCCGGAGCGCGCGGCGGGCGAGATCGCCGTGCCGTTGCGACTTCGCCTCGGCGAGCAGGAGGTGCTCTCGTTCATGTCGACCATCTCCACCTTCGGGACCGCCGTCGACGTGACCCTGTCGGAGCTCTCGATCGAGGCCTTCTATCCGGCAAACGCCACCACGGCGCTGCACATGCTGCGCCAGCTCGAGGGCTGAGGGCGACGCTAACCGCCAGGCGATGGGCGCACTACTCGGCCCTGGCGTAGACGGTCACCACGGCGGCCCCGCCGAGCCCGATGTTGTGCTGCAGCGCGAGGTCCACGTCCGGCACCTGTCGAGCTTCGGCGTCGCCCCGCAGCTGCCACGTGAGCTCCGAGCACTGGGCCAGGCCGGTGGCGCCGAGCGGGTGTCCCTTGGAGATCAGCCCGCCGCTCGGGTTCACGACCGGGCCGTCTCCGCCGTAGGTCGTGGCCTGGGCCTCGACCAGCTTGTGGCCCTCCCCTTCGGCCGCCAGCCCCAGCGCCTCGTAGGTCAGCAGCTCGTTGGCCGAGAAGCAGTCGTGGAGCTCGACCACGTCCACCTCGGAGACCTCGCGCCCGGCCTCCGCCAGCGCCCGCTCGGCCGCCACGCGGCTCATGTCGGAGCCGACGACGGCGATCGCCGAGCGGCTCTCGAAGGTGCTCGAGAGGTCGGTGACGAGGGCCTGCCCGAGGATCTCCACGGCGCGTGAACCGAGCCCGTGCTCTTCGACGAAGCGCTCGGAGGCCACCACCGCGGCGGCGCTGCCGTCGGAGGTGGGCGAGCACTGCAGCTTCGTCAGGGGCATGTAGATCTCCCTGGCTTGGCGGATCTCGTCGAGCGTGTACTCGTCCTGGAACTGGGCGTAGGGGTTGTTGACCGAGTGCTTGTGGTTCTTCCAGCCGATCCAGGCGAAGTGGTCCGGTTCGGAGCCGAAGCGCTCCATGTGCTCGCGTCCCGCCGCTCCGAACAGCTGCGGCGCCGGGGGCGCGTCCTCCCACTCGCGCAGCTCGGTGAGCGCCATGTAGTGCTTGTCGATGGGGTTCGTGCGGTCGGTGAACTTCGAGCCCAGCGAGCCGCGCTCCATCTTCTCGAAGCCGACCGCCAGCGCGCACTCGGCCAGGCCGCCGAGCACGAACTGGCGGGCCAGGTAAAGCGCACTCGAGCCGGTGGAGCAGTTGTTGTTGACGTTCACGATCGGCACGCCCGTCAGCCCCAGCCCGTACACCGCCCGCTGGCCGGCGGTCGAGTCGCCGTAGCAGTAGGCGGCGAACACCTGATCGACGTCCTCGTAGGCGACGCCCGCGTCGGTGAGCGCCTTCGACGCCGCCTCCTGGGCCCAGTCGGGGTAATCGCCCTCCTTGGTGCCGGGCTTGTCGAACTTCGTCATGCCCACCCCGATGACGAACGTGCGGTTGCTCATGTGCTGTGTCCCTCCTGGTCCTTTGTCGTGCGCAGCCGGGTGACGAGTGTCGCACGACGTGCGCTCCCGCGGCCGCCCCGTCGCGACGGCTGCACAACCGCGGCCGCCGATTCCTGGCCACCGGGCCAATGCGGGCGGCGCACGGTTCGTCGAGTCTTGCCGACGGCATGGGCGCCTCGGTGATCATCTCCTACGACGGGACCGCCAACGACCACGACGCGCTGGCGCTCGGTCGGCTGCTGGCACCCAGCATCGCGAGCCTCGCCCTCGCATACGTCCGCCACGCCCCCGAGATCGACCCCCAGCGCGAGACACTGGCCCAGCACGACGCGGAACGGAAACTGGAGGAGGGGGCCGCGCTGCTGGGAGATACCGACATCCCCCGGCACGTCGTGTTCAGCGCCTCCACCGGCGCCGGGCTGCAGGGACTTGCCGAGAGCGAAGGCGCGGCGCTGATTACCTTCGGCTCCGATTACCGCATCCCTCCGGGCCATGCCGAGCCGCCCAACTCGGCCCAGCAGCTGCTGGAGGTCGGTGAGACCGCCGTGGCAGTGGCGGCCGCCGGGCTGCGGGTGGCACCTCCCGCCAAGATCGAGACGATCGCAGTGCTGCCCTTGGAGGAGGACGACGCCGCTCAGACGACGGCCTCCGGGCTGGCGCAGCTGTACGGCGCCGAGGTGGTGCATGCGACGCCCGCGGTGGCCGACCTGATCGTGGTCGGCTCGCCCCCCGGCGCGCCTGTCGGGCGGCTCGGGATCAGCGGCGCCGCGCGCGCCATGCTCGACGCCTCGCGGGGGTCGGTCCTGGTGGTACCGGCGGGGCGGCCGGTCGTGCTGTCGGGCGCCTGACGAGCCCGTTGCGCCGGCCAATGTGACGATCTGACGCCGCAGTTTGCGGAGATGTGCGCGGAGGGGTATTAACGTGGGGCAATGGCGGCCACCGACAGCGGCTTCAGCGAGTACCTGCCCCTCGTCCGGCCCCTCGACGAGGAGCAGGCGCGACTGGTCGAGATCCTGGTCGCGGCCCGCGGATCGGAGGTCAGTTTCGAGGAGCTGCGCCGTCGTGGCATCGAGAACCCGGCGGTGCTGGCGTATGAGCTCGAGATCGCCGGCCTGCCGATCTCCCACGTACAGCGGGTCAAGGCCGGGGGTCGCGCAAGCGCGGTCGGCCTGCGGCTCGACGCCACGCTGCCGCTGGAGGTCCCCGAGCAGGAATGGACGCGCAGCCGCGAGTCGCACGACCGGGAGCCGCTGGACACGACCACCGCCAACTCCGTGGCAGCCGGCAATGGCGGCGCGGCCTCTTCAGCGGCCCCGCGTGCAAGCAGGGACCTGCTGCCGGGGGTCGCGATCGGGCTCGCCGCCTTCGTCCTGGTCGTGATCATCGTCGCGCTCGCGAGCGGCACGGGATCTCCCGGCGGCAAGGGCCCGCACGCGGGAGCCGGCCTCGCCGGCTCCGCGGCCACCCACTCCGGGCCGGCCGCGGGCGCGTCCGCGCAAGCTGCCCCGCCTGCGGGCGCCCGCAAGGCCTCACACCGCTCCCACAAGGCCGCGGCGACGCCGCCGCCGCCCCTCAGCCGTGCCGCCCAGCTGCAGCAGTCCGGGCACCTGTTGCTGGCCGAAGGACGCTACGCGGCGGCCATCTCAGAGCTGCGCGCATCCCTCAGCGCCGGCGGGGAGTCGGCCGCGAACTGCAGCGAGCCGAGCACTCCGGGGTGTCTGGCGTATGCCGACACCCTCTATGACCTCGGCCGGGCACTGCGGCTCGACAACGCCAACGCGGCGGCCGGGGCCGTGCTGCGCGAGCGCCTGCGCATCGACAGCCAGCGGGCCGCCGTCCAGCACGAACTCGGCCTCAACCAGCGCCACCGGGCCGGCACGTCCACCGGCCGCCACCCGGCGCACGCGAAGACGCCCCACACGACCACCAGGCCGACGGCGTCGCCGGCTCCCAAGCACCACCCGCTCACGGGCGGCGCGTCGGCGCCCGCGCCCGGGCACTCCGAAAGCGGATCGGGCACGCCCAAACCGTCCGCCGGCTCCGGATCGTCGGCGCCCGGCGGGTCGACCGCTCCGTAGCTGCTCAGGCCGTCGGCATCGAGACGGCGGCGACGTGGTCGTGCACGAAGCGCACCACGGCGGCGCCCTCGCCCACGGCCGTCGCGCAGCGCTTCAGCGAACCCGCCCGCACGTCGCCGGCCGCGTAGATCCCCGGCACGCTCGTTTCGAGCAGCCCGGGCACACCGGCCTCGGAGCCCGTGAGGATGAAGCCCTTCGAGTCCCTGGCGACCGTGTCGCCGAGCCAGCCGGTGCACGGGGAGGCTCCCAGGAAGAAGAACAGGTAGGACAGCGGGAGCGTGTCCCCGTCGGTGAGCTTGACGGACTCCAGCCTCCCCTCCTCGCCCTCCAGCTTGCAGATTTCCGAGCGGTCGCGAACGGCCACCCCGAAGTGGTCGAGCTCTTCGATCAGGTACTGGGACATCGTCTCGCGCAGGTCGGCACGGCGGTGCAGCAGCGTCACCAGCGCGCCACCACGGGCCAGCCACACGGCGGCCTGCCCGGCCGAGTTGCCGCCGCCGACGACGGCCACACGCTCGCCGCCGCACAGCTGACCCTCGTGGGGGCCGGCGGCGTAGAAGGCGGTGATGCCCTCGTACTGCTCCAGGCAGTCCACCGGCAGGCGGTTGTATTCGGCCCCACTCGCGAGCACCACCGCGCGCGCGGCCACCTCGTTGCCTTCCTCCAGCGTGACGACGTGACGGTCCCCACCCACGCGCAGGCTGTGGGCGCGGTAGGGGGTCGCCAGACGGGCGCGGAACTTGCGCGCCTGTGAGACCGCCCGGCTGGTCAGCTCGGTGCCGGTGATGCCGGCGGGAAAGCCGAGGTAGTTCTCGATCCTCCTGGAGGTGCCGGCCTGTCCGCCGAGCACGGTGCTCTCGATCACGAGCGTGTCGAGTCCCTCGGAGGCCCCGTATACCGCGGCTCCGAGCCCGGCGGGCCCGCCGCCGATGATCAGCAGGTCCACCTCCTCGCATTGCGCGAGCTCCAGGCCGATGCCGAGCGCGCGCAGCAGGGCGCCGTTGCTGGGGTTCTCCATCACGGCCCCGCCGGGGAGCCTCACGATCGGCGGGTTGGGCTGGCTGCCGTTGGATGTTCCGCCGACGCCCGCACTCCCCTCCTCGCCGCCCGCCGCGGGAGCGGTGAGCGTGTAGGGCAGGCGCTGGCGCGCGACGAACTCCAACAGCCTGCGCGTGTCGGGCCACTCGCGCAGGCCGACGATCTCCAGCCCGACTCCATCGAGCGCCTGCAACGCTTCGCGGCGCTCGACGAACGCACTCAGGACCAGGTCCGAGAAGGCGCCGTCGTCGTAGAGCAGGCGCCTCAGCGTTTCGCGTTCGACGGCGATGTAGCGCAGCGGCTTGGTGACCTCGGCGGTCAGGAACACCGTCTGGCCCGACAGCAGGTTGACCTCGCCGAGGAAGCCGTGGTCCCCGTGCCGGACCACCTCGCGCCCGGTTCCGTCCAGCAGCCTGACCTCCCCCTCCTCGATCGCGATGAAGGGATAGATCGTGTCGCCGATCTCGTACAGCTTGTCCCCCACATCGGCCGTGCGCCGCTCACCGTGCTGGGCGAGCATCTGCAGCTGGGTGCTCGACAGGACTCTCGCTGAGGGGGACACCAAGACAGCGTTCAGAGTAGTCACTTTTCGGCTCTGTGCCGGGCTTGCGCCCCTGCCGCGTGCGTCAGGCGGCGACCGCGGTCTGACCGGCTGCCGCGGCGCGGTTGGCCAGCACCGCCACGAGGTCGGCCAGCACCGTGCGCTGGTCGGGGTCGAGCAGCTCGCCGTCCTCGCCGAAGGCGCTGTCGGCCTGCCCGATCGGCAGTTCGTCGTCGATCACGTCGGCGCCGATCACGCCCAGCACCTTGCGCACGTCGGCCTGGGCCCAGGCCGCTCCGAAAAGTCCGGTCGAGGCCCCCAGCACGGCAACGGGCTTGCCGCTCAGGGAGCTGCCGGGAAACGGTCGTGAGGCCCAGTCGAGGGCGTTCTTGAGCACGCCCGGGATCGAGCCGTTGAACTCGGGCGTGGCGATCAGGATCCCGTCGGCAGCGGCGATCGTCTCCCGCAGCCTCGCGACGGCCGGGTCGGCCGGCGAGACGTCGAGGTCGGCGTCGTACGGGGGCAGCTCACGCAGCCCGTCGTAGACGACCAGCTCCACCTCGGGCGGCAGCGCGCGCGCCGCCGCCCGCAGCAGGCGGGTGTTGTGGGAGTCCCGGCGGAGGCTCCCGGAGATGCCGAGGATCCTCATCGTTACTGCCTTACGAGCTCGAGGTGCGCCTCGATGCGGACGTCCCAGGCGAGGGCGTCGCCGCCGCTGGGGAGCGGCGCCTGCCAGTTGAGGCCGTAGTCGCGGCGGTCGATCCTCGTCTCGAGGTCGAAGCCCGCAACGTCGCTCCCGCTGAGCCCGACGCCGGAGGCGAAGTTGCCGCGGGCCGTGACCGGGTGGCTGACGCCGCGGATCGCCAGGTCGCCGTCGACCTCGACGCTGCCGTCGTCGGCGACGCGGATCTCCTTCGAGGTGAAGTCGATCGTGGGCGTCTGCTCGGCGTCGAAGAACTCCGGCGAGAGCAGGTGGCCCTTGAGGTCGGCGATCGGGGTCTTGACGGAGTCGACCTGCACGCTGCCGCGCAGGACCCCGTCCTTCAGGGACGCGTCGACCTGCTCGAACTGGCCGCGGAACAGGGAGATGCCGTTGTGCTTGACCGCAAACCCGAAGGTGCTGTGGATCGGGTCCACGGTGTAGGTGCCGGTTGGAATCTGCTGGAGGGTGATGGTGCTCATGTGATCTGCTCCTTTTCGGACCGGTGGATCCTCACTGCACGCGATGCCACCGCCGGTAGTTGAGGGATGAATGGTTTCCGCAGAAACAACTGTACCACAGTTTGGTTTCTTTGCAAACTATTTCCCCGCATACCTTCTCGCGGGCGTCGGGTGGCCTCCGTGGGCGTCTTGGCGGCCTTTGGGTGGGCGTCCGGGTGTCCTCTGGGACCCGTCTACCCGGACTAGCCCCGCTCGCAGCCCACGGCAACGAAAAGCCAACCGTGCGAGCGCCGGTGCGGGCCGGGTCGGGAGCACCCAGCGCACCGCACGCAAGCGCCGCGTCGCGGGCAGCGGAGCCCCTCTACAGTGGGCGGCCGCGGAACACGGACACGCTCATGGATCTCGGCTTACGTGACAGGGTCGCCCTCGTGGGCGGATCGAGCAGGGGCCTCGGGAAGGCCTCGGCGCTGGCGCTCGCCCAGGAGGGGGCCAAGGTCACCGTCTGCGCCCGCGACGAGGAGGCGCTCGAGGCGACCGCAAAGGAGATCCGCGAGCGGACGGGCGGGGAGGTGCTGGCTGTGGCCGCCGACCTTTCGAGCGCCGAGGGGGTCGAGCAGGTGGTGGCGGGCACGGTGGAGCGCTTCGGCGGCCTGGACGTGCTCGTGGCCAACTCGGGAGGCCCCGCGCCGGGCAAGTTCGGCGACCTCGACGACGACGCCTGGCGCGAGGGCTTCGAGGTCGTAACGCTCAGCTTCGTGCGCTTCGTGCGGGCCGCCCTGCCTCACATGCGGGCCGGCGGCTGGGGGCGCGTCGTCGCGATCCAGTCCAGCTCGGTCAAGGAACAGGTCCCCTTCCTGGACCTCTCGAACGGCATCCGCCCGGGCGTGGCCGGGATCGTGAAGGCGCTCGCCGGGGACCTGGCCGCGCGAGGGGATCACGATCAACCTCGTGCTCCCCGGGACGTTCCTGACCGCCCGCATCCACCCCGGCCTGAAGGACGAACCCGAGCAGCTCGACCCGCAGCTGGCGGAGGACCTCGCGCCGCTGGCCCAGAACATCCCCATGGGGCGGCTCGGGCACCCGCGCGAGCTGGGCAGCCTGGTGGCCTTCCTCGCCTCCGAGCCGGCCTCCTACATCACCGGCGCCACCTACCAGGTGGACGGCGGCAAGATCCGCAGCAACGTCTAGGAGCGCTCGAGCTAGAAGCGCTTGACGAACTCGAGCGCGCGGTCGGCGACCTCGCGCCAGCCGCTGTCGATCGTCAGAGCGTGACCGCGGTTGGGGACCTCGGTGAACTCGGTCGGGCTGGAGTTGCGCTTCTGTTTGTTGAAGGACGCCTTCGTGATCGCGTGCGGCACGGTGCGGTCGGCGCCCCCGGAGATCAGCAGCAGCGGACCGCGCTGAGGGTTGCGGGTGTCGACCTTGAGCTCCGTGCGCGGGTTGAGGTTCGCGAACGCCCCCTGGAACAGCGGCGCGCCCGGGGCGGGCACGTGGAAGGCCTCATGCAGCTTGCGGGCCTCCTCCTCGGAGACCGCGTTGGCCCAGCCGTAGCGGAACTGCGGGAACGTGAGGCTGATGGCCCGCTTGCGGTTGGCGGGGTTGGCCAGCACCGGCATCGCCGAGCGCAGGGTCGAGATCGGCAGCGCCAGCACGCCGCGGAAGGGGGCGGGGTCGATCGCCACGGCCGCGACGCTCTCGCCCCGCCCGGCGGAGATCTGCGCCAGCAGCCCGCCGAAGGAGTGGCCGACCACGACGGGCTTGGCGCTGAGCGCGGCGATCACCTCGGAGACGTGGTCGGCGACCTGGCCGACGGTCTTGCCCGCGAACACGTCCGGCTGAGCCCTCGCCTGCTCGACGGTCTCCGGGTCATCCGGCCAGTCCACGGCCACGGGCGCGTAGCCCGATTGCTCGAACAGCTGCTCCCACGGCTGCCAGCTGCCGGCCAAGAGCCAGAGGCCGTGGATGAAGACCGCCGGCGTCCTGCCGCCCGCGTTGGCGGCGTCGATCTGCTGTCTCTCGCGGGGGCTGATCAAGGCCGCGCGAACGCTATCGATCGCCGCGTTGGGAGGCGTGGCGGCAGCGGCGGGGCGGTGCCGAGGGCATCGGAGCGCTAAAAGAACGTGCGCATGAGGTCTTCGCGCGCACCCGCGGGCGAGGGGCTCCGGCCATGAACGCCCAGCGGCGCACACTCCCGTTCTCCGAGCGGACGGCCTGGGGGCGCAACCTGGCTGCGCCCGTGAGGGACTTCCTCAACACCGAAACCGGCGGCGCGGCGCTGATGCTCGCGGCCACCGTCGTCGCGCTGCTGTGGGCGAACATCGCGACCAGCTCCTACGAGTCCACCTGGACCACGGTGATGTCGATCCGGATCGGCGGCTCGGGCGTGACCCTGGATCTGCGCCACTGGATCAACGAGGGGCTGATGACGCTCTTCTTCCTGGTGGTGGGGCTCGAGGCCAAGCGCGAGCTCGACCTCGGGGAGCTGCGCGAGCGGCGCCGGATCGTGCTCCCCGCCGTGGCCGCCGTCGGCGGCGTGCTCGTGCCGATCGCGATCTACCTCGCCTTCAACGCCGGCGGCGCCGGGGCGCACGGATGGGGCGCCGCGATGTCCACCGACACGGCCTTCGCACTCGGCGTGCTGGCGCTGCTGACCCCTCGCGCCGCGACCCGCATGCGCGTGTTCCTGCTGACGCTGGCGGTGTTCGACGACCTCGCCGCGCTGGGCGTGATCGCGATCGTCTACACGAGCCACGTCTCCGCCATGGCGCTCGTCGCCGCGATCGCGCTGTTCGTCGTGCTGCTGGCGCTGCGCTACCTCCCCGTCGGCCGCACCGCCGCCGTCGGTGGTGGTGGCGGTGGCGTTGTGGGTGGCGCTGCTGAAGTCGGGCATCGACCCGCTCGTGAGCGGGCTCGCGGTGGGGCTCGTCACGAGCGCCTATCCGCCGGAGCGCGGGGACCTCGAGCGTGCGAGCGCGCTGGCGCGCTCGTTCCGCGAGCAGCCCACGCCGGAGCTCGCGAGGTCGGTGCAGCGGGGGGTGGCGGCTTCGATCTCGGCCAACGAGCGCATGCAGTACGAACTGCACCCCTGGGTCAGCTACGTCGTGCTGCCCCTGTTCGCGCTCGCCAACGCGGGCGTGCACATCACCGGCGGCCTGATCGAAGGCGCGATCGAATCGCCCGTGTTCTTCGGCATCGTCGTGGGCTACGTGGTCGGCAAGCCGGTCGGGATCATGCTCGGCAACTGGGTCGCCTCACGGCCGGCGCTGCACGGTCCCCGCCCCTTGATCAGCGGTCCGATCCTGTTCGCCGCGAGCACCTGCGCCGGGATCGGCTTCACGGTCTCGCTGCTGATCTCGAACCTCGCCTTCAAGGGCGTGATGCTCGAAGAGGCCAAGCTCGCGGTGCTGTGCACGCTCGTGCTGGCGCCGCTCATGACGTGGTCCGCCCTGTGGCTGGTGAAACGGCTCCCCACCGAGGTGCGGGCCCGCCAGATCCGCGGCACGGCCGAGGACATCCCCGATCTGACAGACGACGTCGACCCCGAGCGCGACCACATCCGCGGCCCCGAGGACGCGCCCGTGACGCTGCTCGAGTACGGCGACTTCGAGTGCCCCTTCTGCGGGCAGGCCGAGCAGACGATCCGCGAGCTGCTGGTCGCGCAGGGCACCGACGTCCGCTACGTGTGGCGCCACCTCCCGCTCAACGACGTGCACCCGTTCGCCCAGCTGGCCGCCGAAGCCTCCGAGGCGGCGGCCGCCCAGGGCAGCTTCTGGGAGATGTCCGACACGCTGCTCGGCCACCAGGGGGATCTGGGCTGGAGCGATCTGTTGCGCTACGCCGAGGAGCTCGAGCTCGACGTGGACCGCTTCAGCTCGGAAGTGCGCGACGGCGACCACGCCGACCGCATCCTCGCCGACGTGGCCAGCGCCGACGAGAGCGGGGTCACCGGCACGCCGACGTTCTTCATCAACGGACGCCGCCACTACGGCCTCTACGACCTGCAGACGCTCACCGAAGCCGTCGCCGCCGCCAAGCGCCGGGCGGTGGCGCTCTCAGCGGCTTGAGGCTGGCGTTTAGTACGGGCGCGACCTCCATCCCCGTTCGTCCCTAGGCTTGTCGTAGCTGGTTCGCCTGCGGCGGCACGAAGCGCAGCACCCCCACTGGCCAAGAGCGCGGTCGCGCGGGGAACATGAGATCCACGGCGAAGGGGACAGCACGATGTTCGACGGCTACCGCAAGCGAGACGAAACACACCAGGTCACCGGGTCGTCGCCGGCGGACAGCGGCAACGAGGACGCCCACTCCTGGCGCGCACGACTCGCGCCGTACGCGGTGCCCGATTCGCGGCGGGCGTTTCTGTGCCTGGCGACATCGGTGCTCCCCTACCTGGGTCTGACCGTCGCCCTCTACCTGCTGCTCAAAGACTCCGCCCTCGCGGTGCTGCTCGTGATCCCGGCGGCCGCCTTCCTGGTGCGGTCGTTCATCGTCTTCCACGACTGCACGCACGGCTCGTTCCTCGCCTCGCGACGGGTGAACCTCTGGCTCGGCCGCACGATCGGCCTGCTCCTGTACGCGCCGTTCACGCGCTGGCGCCACGACCACGCGGTCCATCACGCGTCCTCGGGCGACCTCGACCGGCGCGGCACCGGCGACGTCCGCATGCTGACCGTGTCCGAGTACGAAGCGTTGTCCAGCGGGGCGAAACGTGCGTACAAGCTGGAGCGCCACCCGCTGGTGATGTTCGGGATCGGGCCGCTCGTGGCGCTGATGATCGGTCCGCGCATCGTCGCCAAGAACGCGCGCCCGAGGATGCGCCGCAGCGTGCTCCTCACCGACGGCGCGATTCTCGTGATGGTCGGCCTGCTCGTGTGGGCGCTCGGCTGGCGCGACTACCTGATCGTGATCTTCCTGCCCGCGTTGCTGGCGGGTTCGGCCGGCATCTGGCTGTTCTACGTCCAGCACCAGTTCGAGGACGCCTACTGGGATGACGGCGAGGACTGGACCTTCACCGACGCCGCCCTGCGCGGGAGCTCGTTCCTGAAGCTGCCCGAAGTGCTGCGCTTCTGCACCGGCAGCATCGGCTACCACCACGTCCACCACCTCAACGCGGGGATCCCCAACTACAACCTCAAGCGCGCCCACGATCAAACGCCGGCCTTCCACGAGGTGCCTACGCTGACGCTCACCGACGGCCTGAAGGCGACCAAACTGCGCCTCTACGACGAGCGTCGCGGGCGCCTGGTCACCTTCCGCGAAGCAGCTACGGCTCCCGCTCCCGTGCACGCGACGCCGCACCGGCTCGCGCCCTAGCCGCGGGGCCGTCGGCGGCAGGGCAACCGCGCGCGATCAGCGCCGCTATCGTCGAGCGTGGCCTACGACCGGGAGCTCGCCGAGCGGCTTCGCGAGCAGCTGGCGCAGGTCGAGAACGTCACCGAGAAGGGGATGTTCGGCGGGCTCACCTTCCTGATCAACGGCAACATGGCCGTGTCCGCGTCCCGCCGGGGCGGCCTGATGGTGAGGGTGGGGCCCGAGTACGGCCCCGCGGCGCTCGCGCGTCCTCACGCGCAGCAGATCGAAATGAGGGGCCGTCCGATGCCGGGCTGGATCTGGGTCCGGGACGAGGGCATCCGCACCAAGCGCCAGCTGCAGTCGTGGGTCGCGCGCGGGGTCGAGTTCGCCCGCTCGCTGCCCCCCAAGGGCTAGCCGCGCAGGTCGGCGGGTCCCGGGCGCCTACCCGGCCTTCTTCGCCCGCCGTTCGGCCATCTGCTCATCGCGCTTCTCGCGGGCTTCTGTGTAGGACTGCTCGACCAGCGTCCTGCCGCCCTCCCACCCGAAGGCGCGGATCAGCAGGATCAGCGCGAGCACGATGCTCCAGGCGGTCTCCACCAGCTGCTGGGCGACCGAGTAGGCCGTGGCGTTGGTGGCGCTGGTGATGCCTTTCAGCGACAGCGTGTTGAAGCCCTGCACGACGCCGGCTCCGCCGGGCGTGACGGAGGTCATGTTGGCGATCGAGTTGCCGGCCACCACGCGCATCAGCGTGTGAAAGCTGACGGGGATGTCATAGGCGGCCAGGAACACGGCGATCGTCCCCACCATCGCGACCCAGCTGAGCATCTCGGGCGCCAGCACCCCGAGCAGGTAGGGACGCGCGTGGGCGATGATCTCGCCGCCCTCCTTGGCCTGCTCCCACCACTTCTCGATGCGTGCTCGCAGGAGCCGCACCACGAGCGCGATCAGGGCCACGCCGCCGACCACGATGATGACCACCGAGATGGGGTGTTCTTCGATGAACCCGAACTGCTGGCTGAACGTGCCGCCGAGCGACAGGAACAGGTACAGCCAGGTGGCGATGCCGATGGCCGTGTAGAAGACTTTCTGGACCACGTAGCCGGCGATCACCCCGGCGAAGGTGGCTCCCGCGATCGTGGCCAGGAACATCAGCAGCATCACGAACGTGCCGATGTTGGCGGGCAGCACGAAGTTCAGCGCCACGGCGGTCGCGTAGCAGGCATAGACCTGTATCCAGCGCACCGCGACGCGGCCGTAGGCGAAGCGCAGGATCGAGTACCAGGCGTACGCGGTTGTGGTCGTCTGCAGCGTGATCAGGGCGATCCCCGCCAGCAGGTAGCCGATCGAGATCTTGGTGATCGTGTTCCAGAGGTCTTCGAACCATCCGCCCAGGTCCCAGCCGAAGAGGTTCGCCGCGGCCCCGATCAGGACCACCACCAGCACGATGATCGCCAGCCTGCGAAGCCGATCGCGCCATCGCGGGGCGGGCGCTTCGTGGTGGGCGTGATCGACGTGGGCGGCGCTCATCTGGAGTGCGGCGGCAGCCCCCTTCGCCGCCACGGCGTCTTGAATGATCACATCCGCGCCCCCGACAAGAGAGGAGCATGGCCATGCGCAGCGACATCGTGCCCGGTGGGAGCTTTCCCGACTACGAGCTCACCGACCACGAAAAGACCCGCCGCAAGCTGAGCGAGCTGCAGGGCCGCGACCCGATGATCCTGGTGCTCTCGCGCGGGCACTTCTGCCCCAAGGACCACCAGCAGCACCTCGAACTGGCCGCCTTCCACCCCCGCGTGGCGGTCGCCTACACGCAGATGGTCACGATCGCGACCGACAACATCCTCGAACTGAACGAGTTCCGGGCCGCGGTCGGGGCCCAGTGGACGTTCCTATCGGACGCCGGGCGACACGTGCAGAAGGACCTCGACATCCAGGAGTACACCGACCCCACCCACGACCCGATGATCCCCTACACGCTGGTGCTGAAGCCGGGCCTTCAGATCCACAGCGTCTACAACGGCTACTGGTTCTGGGGCAGGCCCTCGGTCGAGGACCTGCGCCGGGACCTGAGAGAGGTGACGAGGGAGATCCGGCCCGACTGGGACATCTCCGCCGCCGGCATGCGGGAGCAGTGGGATGCCGGCGAGCGGCAGCGCTTCTTCCCCTACAAGGGGGCCGATCAGGCGAGCTGAAGCTGGATCGCCGGCTCGCCACCGGCGGCCGAGGCCGGCGCCGCGCCGCGGCGCCGGTCCACACCGGCCGATCACCGCCGCGCTGGGCGCGGGGCGTGAGCGCCGGGGGCTACTCCGCCGGCAGCGTACGGGGCAGGCCGAAGCGGCTGAAAACGCCCGAGTCGGTGAAGCCGGTGAGCGCCGAGATGCGGTCCCCTTCGAGCGTGAGCACGGTCAGGACGCTTGCGTGGGAGACCGCGCCGTGGGGGTCGGTGACGTAGGTCGCGATCGCCGGCTGGGTGTTGGCGCGGGTCGGGACCAGGCGCACCGCCCGTCCCGCCCGGTTGCGGAATATCGCCTCGAAGAAGGTCGCGATCGCCTCGTGACCCTGGTACTCGAGCGGCAGTGGCGGCATCGTCAGCCACGAGTCCTCCGTCAGCAGCGCGATGATCCGGGAGAGGTCGGCGGCTTCCCAGGCGTCGGCGAAGGCCGTCACGAGCTCACGCTCCGCGGTCGACTCCGGGATCGGAGCCTCGTCGCGCCCGCTCGGCAGACGCTCGTCCATACGCGCGCGGGCACGCTTGAGGGCGCTCTTGACGGAGTCCTCGCTGCTGTCGAGGAGCTCGGCGACCTCGGACGCGCGGTAGCCGAGCACGTCGCGCAGCACGAGTGCCGCCCGCTGGCGTGGGGGCAGTGCCTGGAGCGCCGCGATGAACGCCAGCTCCACCGTCTCCCGGGACTCGTAGCGGGCATCCGGGCCGGGAGCCGCGTCCGTGAGCCCCTCCAGCAGCACGTCGGGGTAAGGCTCGAGCCAGGTCGGCTCGGCCATGCGGGTCGGCGGAGGGAAGTTGAGCGCGGCCTCGCTGGCGGGCACCGGGCGGCGGCTCGCATCGCGCAGCGCGTTCAGACAGCGGTTGGTGGCGATCCGATACAGCCAGGAGCGCACCGAGGCGCGCCGCTCGAAGCTCCCCAGCCCGCGCCAGGCACCGAGCATCGTCTCCTGGACCATGTCCTCAGCGTCCTGCATCGACCCGAGCATCCGGTAGCAGTGCAGGTGCAGCTCCCGGCGCATGGGGTCGGTGAGCTCGCGGAAGGCCTGCTCGTCGCCGGCGCCGGCACGCGAAAGCAGCTCCTCGCTCACACACTGATCCTCGCATTCCTCGGGAGATGTGGCCATCACGCGTTCTGACACCGGCCGGGGCGAAAAGGGGTCGGTCCCACAAAGTGACCCCTCCCGCGCCGGGTCGGTGTCTAAGCGATCAAACACCCCAGCCCCACGAAGGAGGACCAAGCAATGCCCACATACCTGTTCACATACCGCGTCCCCGAGTCGGCCATGCAGGAGCAGCCCGACGAGGCGGCCCGCGCGGCGAGCTTCGCCGCCTGGACCGGGTGGTTCGAGAGCATGGGCTCGAGCGTCGTCGAGAAAGGCAACCCGGTCAGCGAGCAGACGACGGTCGGCACCGCGGCGAACACCCGCGTCGGCGGCTTCTCGCTGATCGAAGCCCCGGACGCTGCCGGTGCAGCGGCACTCGCCAAGGGATGCCCCACGGTGCAGCTCGGCGGCGGCGTGGAGATCGGCGAGATCATGGCCGTGCCCACTGCCGCCTGAGCGGCACACGGCGCCGGCGGCTCCCCGAGGCCGCCGGCGCCGCATCTCGCCTCGGCCTTGCCGCCGCCTCAGTCGCCCGGCCCGCGCGTCAGCCGCCCGCCCCGCGTCAGTCGCCCCGCCTCTCGCCTCAGTCGGCCGGGCCGTAGGTGAGGTGGACGACGCCGCTGCTGAAGGACTCCGAGCCGAGCAGGGCGAGTTTCGTCTCGGGACCGCCGTCCTCGAACAGCCGCTTGCCCGACCCGAGGGTGAGCGGGAACACGAACAGGTGCAGCTCGTCCACGAGGCCGTCGGCGAGCAGCGCGCGCACGAGCGTGGCGCTGCCGCTGACGTAGATGTTGCCGGCCCGCTCCTTGAGGTCCCGTATCGCGTCCGCGTCGTAGGCGCCGATGACCGTCGAGTTGTTCCACTCGGCGCTCTGCAGCGAACCCGACACGACGTACTTCGGCGACTCGTTGAAGAACGGCGCTCCGGGGTCGTCCTCCGGGGTGCGCGTGGACCACGCGGGGAAGAACTCCTCATAGGTCTGGCGGCCGAGCAGGATCGCCTGGCTGGGGCCGGCGATCGCGCCGATGGCCTCGCCCATCTTCGGGTCGAAGGGGTACTCGAAGGTCCACCTCGGGCTCTCGATCACCCCGTCGAGGGTGATGAACTCGTGCACTGCGATCCTGCCCATGGGTCAGCCTCCTGTGGTCGAATCCGGCCTCCGCGTCCGGACCGCCGATAGCGCCCGGCGCGGGCGGAATCATCGCGGCAGATGAGTTTCCACGCTTCGGTGGCGAACCGAAGCAGGTTGCCAGGGAAGCGCGGCCGGGCTACCTGCTCAAGACCGCATCATGGACGGTCAGCCTCCTGTGGTCGAAACTCGGCCGCCCACAACGAGCGCGCCCGGCGCGGGCCGAATCATCGCCGCAGATGCGTTTTCACGCTTAGGCCGCTGCTCTGAAGCAGGCGGCCGGCGGGCGGCCGGCACGGACACACCAGCTAGCTGGAGTGCCGCCAGGTACCCGCATTGGCGCGGGACGCGCGCGACACGAAGCCTGCGCGATGGATCGCAAGCAATCGAAGGGAGCTCCACGAATCTCGCCGCCCGCGCCGGGCGCTGGAGCGCCGCGCACTGGAAGACCGCCACCTTCGGGTGGCTTGCGTTCGTCGCTCGCCGCGGTCGCCGTCGGCAGCGCGCCGGAGACCGTGAAGCTGACCGACACCGAGCAGGCCACCGGCGAGACCGCGCGGGCGCAGGCGATCCTCGCGAAGGCCGGCTTCGACGACCACGCCGGCGAGAGCGTGCTCGTACAGAGCGCGCTCGCTGCGCACGTCGGCGATCCCGCCTTCCGGCGCGACCTGAGCGCGTGGTGGCGCGAGCCTGGCCACGCATGCCGCAGGTCGCGACGTGCGCTCGCCGCTCGCCGCCGGCACGCAGGGCCAGCTCTCGAAGGACGGCCATTCCGCGCTCGTCGAGTTCGATATGAAGGGCCCGCGGACGCGCCGCCGAACGCGTCCAGCCGGTCCTCGCGCCGTCGCAGCGCTGCAGCGCGCCTCACCCGGCTTCGCGTCGCGGAGTTCGGCGACGCGAGCGCGAACCGCGAGCTCAGCAAGACGGTCAACGACGGCTCTCGCGGGCCGAGCGGCTGTCGCGTGCCGCTCACGTTCTGATCCTGCTGCTCGCGTTCGGCGCGTTCGTCGCCGCCGGCATGCCGGTGCTGCTCGCGCTCTCGGCGGTGCTCGGCTCGATCGGGCTCGCGGCCGCTCGCCAGCCACGTCGTTCCACGCCTCCGGAACGCCACCAGCTCGGTGATCCTGCTGATGGGCATGGCGGTCGGCGTCGACTACTCGCTCTTCTACGTCAAGCGCGAGCGCGAGGAGCGCGCGCGCGGGCCACGGCCGCGACGCGCTGCACGCGCGCCGCGGCGACCTCCGGGCAGCGCCGTCCTGATCTCCGGCGCCACCGTGCTGATCGCGATGGCCGGGATGCTGCTCTCGGGCTCGAAGATCTTCGACTCGCTCGGGATCGGCGCGATGATCGTCGTCTTGATCGCGATGGTCGGGCTCGCTGACCGTGCTGCCGGCGCTGCTCGGGCGGCTCGGCGACCGGGTCGACCGCGGCGTGCGGCGTGCTCCGCAGGGCTCAGCCGGTGCGCCGCTGGGAGCCTCGCGCGTCGGCTGCGGACGCGGCGACCTGCTGCAGCGGCCGAAGGGCGAGCGCAGAGTCGCGCGTCTGGAGCGTGCTGCGCCGTCGCTGCGCCGCCGATCGGCGGCGCTCGATCGGTGGCCTGCTCGCTGCTCGGCGCTGCCGCGCTCGGCATGCACCGAAGCTGCTCGGCGTTCGGCGACCTGCCGCGGAGCTCCCGATCGTGAAGACGTACGAGACGATCCAGAAGGCGTTCCCGGGCGCGCCGCGCCGGCGGTGGTCGTCGTCAAGGCGCCCGACGTGACGTCGCCCGCGGCGCAGGCCGGCGCTCGCCGACCTGCGCGCGGCTGGCGCTCGCCAGCGGCGGCATGCACGAGCCGATCGCAGGTCACCGTCGAACGCCGACCACACGGTCGCGCAGGTCGACGTCCCGCTCGCCGGCAGCGGCGAGGACGAGGCCTCGCTCCACGCGCTGCAGACGCTGCGCTCGCGGGTCCTGCCGGCGACGCTCGGCCGGGCTCCCGGGCGTCAGCTACGCGGTCACCGGCGAGACGGCCGGGCACGCACGACTTCAACGACCGGATCGAGCACGCACGTGCCCGCTCGTGTTCGCGTTCGTGCTCGGGCTGGCGTTCCTGCTGCTGCTGCTCACGTTCCGCTCGATCGTGATCCCGCTGACGGCGATCGTGCTCAACCTGCTCTCGGTCGGGGCGGCCTACGGCGTGCTCGTCTGGATCTTCCAGGAGGGCCACCTGCAGGGGCTGCTCGGCTTCCACTCGAACGGCGGCGATCGTCACCTGGCTGCCGCTGTTCCTGTTCGCCGTCCTGTTCGGCCTCTCGATGGACTACCACGTGTTCATCGTCAGCCGGATCAAGGAGCTCGTCGACGGCGGCCTCACCACCGAGGACGCCGTCGCGCGCGGGATCCGCACGACGGCCGGCACGGTGACGAGCGGCGGCCGCCGTGATGGTCGCCGTGTTCGCGATCTTCGCGCACGCTGCTCGACGCTCGACATCAAGCAGATGGGCGTCGGCCTGGCGGTCGCGGTGCTGCTCGACGCGACGATCATCCGCGGCGTGCTGCTGCCGGCGACGATGAAGCTGCTCGGCGACTGGAACTGGTACCTGCCGCGCTGGCTCGCGCTGGCTGCCGCGGCGTCGAGCTCGAGCGGGCGCCGCGCGGCGCGGCCGGCGCGCGGACGAGCGGGTGCATCGCAGTCGCGATGGCCTGCGCATGGGCTCACTGCGCCGCTCGCGACGCCGGCACCTACCGGCGCCTCGGGTTCGCTGTCCGCGTTCGTGCTGGGCGCGTGTGGTTCGCGGTGCTCGTGACGGCTGGAGCTCTGCCGCCGTGCCTCGCGATCACGCCGCTCGTCGTCCCGGCGCTGGTCGGCTTCGGCGGCGGTCGTGCGGCGTGCGCCGCGGGCTGGAGGCGGGCGCTCGCACGGCGCGCTGCTCGGCGTCGACGCGCCGGGCCGCCGCGGCGCGCGCCCCGGGCGCGCCGGCTTCTGGGGCACGGTGGCGGGCGATGCTCGGCCGACGCCGCTTCTGGCGCGCAGCAGGCGTACCTGCTGCGTCCGCTGGCTCGGTCGGGTTCCGCTCGCGCGTCGCGCGTGATCGCGCTGCTGGCAGCGTCGGTCGCGGCTGATCTTCGCGCCCGATCTGGCTACCGCTGGCGACGAAGCCAGCGCATCGGCGGCTGGCACGTGGACACGCTCGCGCGAGCGCTCGCTGCTCGTGCCCGGTCGGGTCGCTCGGCTCGCGCTGCTCGTCGCCCGCTGCGCGGCCGTTCGGCCGCTCGCCGCGCTGCTCGCGTCGCTGATCGTCCGGGCTGCTGCGACGCGGCGCCGGCCACCGGCGGCAGTCGCCCGCTCCGAGTCGCACGATACCGCGCACGCATGCGCGGCGCCGGTCGCGTCCGAGTCCACGCGGCCGCGGCGCGTCGGCGTCGCGCTGCTCGATCGCTCATCTGGGCGCTGACCACGCGCGGGCTACTTCTGGCCCGAGCTGGGTCGCTGCTGCCGCTCGCGCTCGCGCTCGCGATCCACGCGCTGGGTCGTGCTCTGGGCGAGCGGCCCGGAGTCGGTCGGCGGCAGCTTCCGGACGCCGGCGCTCGCGATCCACGCCGGCGTCTGCGCGGTCGCTGTCGCGCTGTTCCTCATCGGCGTCTGGGCGGTCGCGCGGCCGCGGCTACTTCTGGCCGGTCTGGCCGATGCTCGCGCTCGCTCGTCGTCGTCGGGATCGCACGTCGCGGTCGCGCTCGGCTCGGCCCGGCGCGCGGGCCGCGCTGGCCGAGCGGATCGACGACGCTCGAGACGACCCGGGCGGGCGCGGTCGACGCGCAGGAGGCGGAGCTGCGCCGGATCGAGCGCGACCTGCACGACGGCGCGCAGGCGCGGCTCGTCGCGCTCGGCATGAGCCTCGGCATGGCCGAGCAGAAGCTCGCCGCCGACCCGGAGCGGCGCGCGCGAGCTGCTCGCCGAGGCGCGGCGTCGGCGCCGAGCGAGGCGCTCGAGGAGCTGCGCGACCTCGCCCGCGGCATCCACCCGCCGGTGCTCGCCGACCGCGGCCTCGAGGCGGCGATCGCCGCGCTCGCGAGCTCGACCCCGCTGCACGGTCGACGTCTCGCGTCGACGCTCCGGGCGACGCCGCCGCCGCCGGTCGAGACGGCGGCCTACTTCGTCGTCGCCGAGGCGCTCGCGAACGCCGGCAAGCACGCGCAGCGCCGACGCACGTCGACGATCGCGGATCGCCGCGCGCGAGACGCGAGCTCGTGCGTCGAGGTCACCGACGACGGCGCGCGGCGGCGCCGACCCGGACGGCGGCGGGCTGCGCGGGCTGCGCCGGCGGGTCGAGGCGCTCGACGGCACGCTCGACGTCACGCAGCCCGCCCGGCGGGCCGACGACGATCCGGGCGGAGATGCCATGCGGGTCGTGATCGCCGAGGACCTCGCGCTGCTGCGCGACGGGCTCGACGCGCCTGCTGCGCGACAACGGCTTCGAGGTCGTCGCCGCGGTCGCGCGACGGCGACGCGCTCGTGCACGCGGTGCTGCGCGAGCGGCCCGGACATCGCGATCGTCGACATCCGCCTGCCGCCGACGTTCCGCGACGAGGGCCTGCGCGCCGCGCTCGAGCTGCGCGAGCGCGCGCCCGAGACGGCGGTCCTGATCGTCTCGCAGTACGTCGAGCAGACCTACGCCGCCGAGCTGCTCGCCGACGGCCGCGGCGGCGTCGGCTACCTGCTCAAGGACCGGATCATGGACGTCGACGACTTCGTCGACGCCGTCCGGCGCGTCGCCGACGGCGGCACCGCGCTCGACCCCGAGGTCGTCGCGCAGCTGTTCGCGCGCCGCCGGCGCGGACGGCCCGCTCGAGCGGCCTCACGCCCGCGCGAGCGCGAGGTGCTCGGCGCTGATGGCCGAGGGGCGCTCGAACGCCGGCGATCGCCGAGACGCTCGTGCTCACCGTCGGCGCGGTCGAGAAGCACGTCGCGAGCATCCTCACCAAGCTCGACCTGCCGCCGTCCGACGACGACCACCGGCGCGTGCTGGCCGTGCTCGCGTACCTGCGCGAAGGCGC
>CAVYZV010000002.1:0-7252 GCA_963773145.1 uncultured Solirubrobacteraceae bacterium | reverse complement strand
GGGCACCGAGAGCTGAAAGCGTCCCACCGTCGGGAACTTCATCGGGTCCCCGTGTCCGCCGGGCCCGAACTGGGCGGCGATGACCTCGTACAGGGGACCTTCGCCGCTGCTTTCACCGCCGACGCCGGACGAGCGGGCCAGGAACACACGGCCGGAGTAGCTGGTGGCGCAGCTCGCTCTCGAGCGGGACCGTCATCTGCACCTGCTGCCCGGAGGCGATGTCGTGGCTGCTGGGTTGGGAGACGATCACCGCCGGCGTGTCGCAGCCCGCCACTTCCCGTGGCCGCAGTTCGACGACGTAGGCGGTCGATGCGTTGGGGGCCGCAACGGGGGCGTCGAACTTCACGCTCACCGCCGGCCCGGCCGTTTCCTCGCCGGCCTTGGCCGGCCGGAAGGTGGTCGAGGAGTCCGGCGCGCCGCCCCGCGCTTCGGCCAGCAGCGGAGCTTCGAGGTGGGTGCCCGTCGCCACATACGCGGCTTGGACCGGTGTGCTCGAGTTCTTCGGGGTCGGTGCCGGAGCGCTTTCGCCGGTCGCGCTCTGGGGCAGGCACTGGTGCCCGGACCCGGTGAACGGGATCCGGCACTGGAACCCGTCCTCGTAGGTGACCGTCAGGAGGGCGCCGCCGGGGGCGTTGCTGACGTCGCCGAACGGTCCCTCGTACGCGCCGGAGGACATGCTCGCGTTGGCCTGCGCCTGGGCGGGCAGCACGATCAAGTACGCGCCCTGGGGTCCGTACGGCTTGACCGTGAAGCTCGACCCCGCCGTGGACACCTCGATGCTGCTCGCGCCCGGTCCCAGCAGACCCATCGCCACCTGGCGCAGTTCGCCCTGCGGGCAGCGCACGCCCCAGTTTTCCTCGCCCGGCAGGTCGCAGTGCACGCGATCGCCGGGAGCGACGTTTTCGCCCGCCAGCGCGAGGCCGTTGGCGGGGACGATCACGGGCGGGCCGGGCAGGAACGCGGCGCCTTCGCCGCCGACGGCCGGGCAGGCGTCGGTGCCGATCGCGTCTTCGGCCAGGAAGGGGTGAAAGCGGCCGTCGGCGTGGAAGGCGTAGCCGCTGCCGAGGCCCCCGAGCTGCCCGTTCACGAGCCGCCCCCCCTGCAGGCACACGAGCCCCCGCGTGGTGCGGATCACGCGCATCGCCCACGGTGGCCCTCCTTCGGGGTCGGCCACGCGCATCGGCAGGGGCGTGAGGCTCGCGGGTTCGGGCCGGCCGAGTCCCGTTTCGGGATTCGCGGGCAGGACGTAGGCCGCGGGCAGGGGCGTCCCCTGCTCGAGCAGCACGGCTCCGCCGGCGCCCGCGAGCACGACGGCCGCGGCGATCGCCGGAGCCATGATCCGGCCCCGCTGCCACCAGCGCCGCGCGCGGGGTCGGTGCGTAGCGCCCGCCGGGACCGCTGCGCCCGCCGCCGTAACCCTGAGGTCCGCGGCTTCGCCCGATGCATTCGCCGGCTCTCCTTCGGAGCGCGCGATGTAGTCGATGACCGACTCCAGCGAGGGCGGCGGGGTCTCCCCGGCGGGTCGTGCCGCCCGCAGGCGCTGCTCGATCGCGACGAAGCTGCTCATGCCGACTCCGCTCCCTCCACGCACGGATGTCCCGTGCTGTCGTCTTCTGTCTGGCCGGCGCCCTGCGCCTCGAGGGCCTTGCGCAGCCGCGTGCGCGCACGGTGCAGCCGCACCGCGGCTGCGGCCCGCGAGCAGCCCATCGCGCGCGCGACCTGCGCCGGCTCGAGGTCCTCCCAGTAGCGCAGCAGCAGGGCCTCGCGATCCGTCTCCGAGAGCCGGCTGAGGGCGCGTGCGAGATCCCGGTCGGCGGTGTCGAGCGCGAAGTCCCGCCCGACCAGGTCAGCGCCGTCCCCCGACGCTTCGGCGAGCTGCCCGCTCACGCCGGCCCTCCCCCGGCCGCCTCGCTCTGCAGACGGTCGCGCAGGCGCACGCGGCGGGTTGCACCCCGGCGCTGGTCGGCGAGAACCCTACGGGCGACCCCGTACAGCCATGGGAGCGGTTCCGCGGGTAGCGCCTCCCTTCGACGCCAGGCCACGAGGAACACCTGCGCGGTGACCTCCTCCGCCGTGTCCGGATCGGAACGCCTCAGCGCGTAGCGGTGCACGGCGCGTGCGTGACGTTCGTAGAGCCGGGTGATGGCCTCGATCTGCTCCCCGTCCACACCCTCACTATGGCCGGACGGGGCCATTCGATTACACGCGCTCGCGGGTCGTCCGCGTGCTCGCCGGTTTGCCGGCCGCTACTTCGACAGGACGACCGCGGTCAGCGTTTCGCGGTCGGCCGGGCGCGTTTGCCCGACGTGCCGGAGGAGGCCGTGCGCTTGCTCGACGCGCTGGACGAGGCCGGGCGTTTACGAGGCGCACCGGACGAGGCCGCGCGTTTGCTCGACGCGCTCGACGAGGCCGGGCGTTTACGAGGCGCACCGGACGAGGCCGCGCGTTTGCTCGACGCGCTGGACGAGGCCGGGCGTTTACGAGGCGCGCCGGCTGAGGCAGCGCGTTTGCGCGGCTTGGCCTTGCCCCCGCCGAGCAGGAGCCGGTCGAGCTCCTCGAACGCCTCGCCCATGAAGATCGCCAGGTGCTGGAGATGGGGAAGGGTGTCGCGGGCGCCGGTGAAACCGAAATTCAGCGTGCCGGCGTAGCTGACGCAGGTGATGTTCAGCGCGTTGCCCTGCAGCAGCAGCGACAGCGGGAACAGGGCCTCCAGACGGGAGCCGTTGAAGTACACGGGCTCGGGCGGGCCGGGCACGTTGGAGATGCCGAGGTTGAACGGGATCGGCGCATGGGAGCCGAGGCCGAAGATCAGCCCGGCGATGTAGGGGCCGTTGATGAGCAGCGTGTAGGAGGTGCGGGCCGCGGCCGGGAGCGTGCGCAGGTGACGCTTGGCCTCGGAGCTGGAGCGCTTGATGGTCTGCAGGCGCTCGAGCGGGTCGGCGATGTTCGTCCCCAGCTCGGCCACGATCATGCCGACGACTGTGCCCATCGACTGGTCGTCAGCCTCGCGCAGGTTCACGGGGATGCCGGCGGTGAGGGGACGGTGGGGAACGCGTGCGTGCTCGGCCAGGTAGCTGCGCAGCGCGCTGCCGCACAGGTACAGGACGATCTCGTTCAGCGTGCACTCGGCCTTGGCGGCCATCGCCCGCAGGCGCTTGATCTCGTACTGCTGGGTGGCGAAGCGGCGCTGGCCTTCCAACGGCCCGCCGAGCGCCGACTCGGGCGCGCGGTAGGGGGCCTGCAGGGGGCTGTTGTCGACGGCCGCACGGGCGAGGTCGAAGGCGGCGCGGCTGAGGCCGCCGAGCGACGCGGCGCCCTCGCGCAGCGCGCCGAGCGACGCGCCGAGCACGCCGGTGGAGCCGTTGGCGTCCGCCGAGCGCGGGCGCGCACCCGCACCAACGCCCCAGAACGGGACCATGTTGCGGAGCTTGGGATCGGTCGAGAGGGCGCGCATGATCAGGCGCATCCCGCTGACGCCGTCGATCAGGGAATGGTGGGTCTTCGTGTACATCGCGAAGCGGTTGCCCTCCAGGCCCTCGATCAGGTGGACCTCCCACAGCGGCCGGTGCAGATCGAGCTGATGGCTGTGCAGGCGCGAGACGAGGATCCCGAGCTCGCGCTGGCCTCCCGGATGGGGCAGGGCGGAGTGACGGATGTGGTAGTCGAGATCGACGTCGCGGATCTCGTTCATCAGCGGTAGCCGCGGGCCGATCAGGGGTGGCTCGACCAGCCGCAGGTTCCACGGGGGCGGGATCGTGCGGACCGAGCGCATCTGCTCGAAGATCTGTTTCAGATAGTCGGCCGGGGCGTCCTTCGGGAGCGTGAATTCGAGCAGCCCACCGACGTGCATCGGCGTGTCACGGGACTCGAGCTCGAGCCATACGGCGTCAAGTGGTGAAACCTGCCTCATGGTGTTCGGCCTCGCTCCTCCCCGGTCGCGTTGCGCGTCTGCAAGCCTAACGACCGTCGGCCGGCGGGAGCATCCGCCCTACCGGCCCTGCACAGAGCCGTGCACAGGAGCACCACCATGGACACCGAACACGCGATCCGCACCCGCCGCACGCACAAGGTCTTCGGCCCGCAGCCGCTTGACCGGGACGTGCTCGACGAGCTGTTCGAGCTGGCCCGCTGGGCGCCGAACCACCACGCCACCAACCCCTGGCGCTTCCGCGTGCTGGGGGCGAATGCCCTGGAGCGGCTGAAGCAGGCGGCGGGACCCGAGCAGGCCGGCAAGCTCGACCGGGCTCCCACGCTGATCGTGGTCAGCGCGGCGCTCGGGGGCGATCCCGTGCAGGACGAGGAGGACCTCCACGCCGCCGCGATCGCGGCCTACATCGTGCTGCTCGCCGCCCACGCCCGCGGGTACGCGGGCTACTGGCGCACGCCGGCCGTGCTGCGCACGCCCGAGGGCCGCGCAGCGGTCGGGCTCCCGGACTCCGAGCACGTGCTCGGACTGCTGCACCTCGGACCGCTGCGCCAGGACAGCGTCGTGCCCGAGCGCGAGGACCCGGGCGCCTACGTCACCTATCTGGACTGAGGCCGAGCCACGCGCATGCGCCGGCGGGTCCTTGCGTGTGGGGCCCGCATGCGCCGCGCCACGCACGGGCCCGGCCCGCCCGGGTAAGGCACACCTACCCCTGGGGTGCCTGGCCGGGGAGCTGTTGCGAGACGACGATGGTCCTATCGGAACCACTCGCACCCAGGAGGCACACAAAATGTTCAGCACCAAGACCCGCAACGCCCTCGTCGCCCTCGTCGCATCCGCCGGTTTCGCCGGCGCCGCCATCGTCCCGGCCGCTTCTCAGGCCCAGTGGCACACGATCGTCGTCGGCGGCCACGTCGTCACCCACGGCAACTTCACCGAAGGTGGCGTCAGCCCCTGCAGCCGCATCGCCGGACAGCTGGGCTCCGCCGAAAACCTCGTCGGCGACGACCACGACTGGCTCGAGCTCAAGGGCCTCAGCCTGGCGGGGAAGGAAAACGCGACCAAAGACCTCGAAAACAACGAAGCCGCCGTGCTGCGCTCACAGCAGGAAGCCTTCGAGTACGGCTGCGACACCGCCCCCGCCTGATCGCACACCCCGCCATCCGCGCACCAGAGAGCCCCCATCCCCCGGGGGCTCTCTTGCGTTCAGGACCGGCCGGCGGCGGCCGCGAGCTGGCCCGACGCCGGGCGCCAGCCGTTCGCCGTCGTCGTCTGTCCGACCTCGATCAGGTGCCCGTCGGGATCGCGGATGTAGCAGCGGATCTCCGTCTCACGGCGGATGGGCGGCGTGAGGAATTCCGCGCCCCGGCCGCTCCAAAGCTCATACACGGCCTGGATGTCGGCGACCCGGATGTTGAGGAAGGCGCTGGTGCGGGTCGGGTCCGGGGGCGTCTCGAGGATCACCTCCGGCTTGTCCTCGGTGGGCCCGCCGCCGGAGTTGATGATGATCCAGCTGTTGGCGAGGGCGACGTACGCGGGTTCGGCCTCGCGGATCGTTTCCCCGCCGAGCACCTCGGTGTAGAAGCGCCGCGAGCGCTCGACGTCGTCGGAGACGATGAAGTGCGTCAGCACGAAGTCCAGCCCGGGTGCGGTCTCAGCAGCCATCTCAAGCCTCCCTGGATGCGTCGTCGTGGCCGTGGAACAGGGAGCGTTCGCCAGCGTCCCACCTCTCGCGCAACCCCGGGACGGCGAGGTCCCAGTCGGGGCGGATCTCGGCGCTCGCGGCACGCAGGTCGTGCCACAACTCGTCGATCGAGGGGCGACCCCAGAACCAGTAGCCGTTGTAGATGCTGTGCACCACCAGGCCCGGCTTGAGGACGATCGTGTGGGGGATCATGGGGTCGTTCTCGGGGTCGGTGTACTCCTGGATCTCGAGGTCCTTCTGGACCGTGCGGCCGGGATCCGACAGGAACGGCCACTGGGCTCCGAGGGAGGCGCGGAACTCTTTGAGCAGGTGGTCCTCGTCGGTGGAGATCGTGGCGATCTGGGTGTAGGCGACGGCCACCTTCGGGTAGGCGGCGGCCAGCTCCAGGTGCTGCATGTGCTCCTTGGGGCAGTAGTGGCCCCGCGCGAGCGTGAGGATCAGCGGGTCTTCGCCCTGCAGCTCGCTGAGCCTGCGGGGGGTTTTCGTGTGGTCGGGGAGCTCGTAGTCGGGGAAGGTGGCGCCGGGGACGATGTCGGAGCGCATTCGGGGAGGACCTCCGTCGGTTGTTTTCGAGGGCAAGCGTCGCAGCTCGGGTGTCCCGTCACGTGCGGGATCGACCTGTACTAATACGCGCACCGATGAGCTCCGCGCCCTCATGCACCGGCGTCGGCCTGGCGATCCCGTTCTGGCTCGACCGCCCCGACGAGGAGGCCGTCGAGATCGCGCTCGCCGCCGACCGGGCCGGCCTGGAGACGGTATGGGTGGGCGAGATGCACGCCTTCGACGCGTTCGCGCTCGCCACGGCGATCGGGCTGCAGACCGAACGCGCATCGCGCTGAAGATCGGGCCGCTGGCGATCGCGGTCCGGGGCCCCGTGTCGATCGCGCTCGGAGTGGCCTCGGTGGCCACGCTCAGCGGCCGTCCGGTCGACATCGCCCTCGGCGCCTCGAGCCCGATGATCGTCAGCGGCTGGCACGACCGGCCGTGGGGCAACCTCGCCGGGCGGATGCGCGAGACGGCGACCGTGCTGCGGGCCCTGCTCGACGGCGAGCGGGCGGACTTCGAGGGCGAGCACGTCCGTGCGCACGGGTTCCGGCTGCGCCGGCCCCAGCCCGAGGCGTCGCTGACGATCGCCGCCTTCGGACCGGCAATGACACGGGTGGCGGCCCGTCACGCCGACGAGGTGGTCCTGAACCTGGTCAGCGCCGAGCACGTCGCACGGGTCCGCGTGACCCTCGCCGAGGAGGCCGCCGCGGCGGGCCGGGAGATGCCGAGGCTCGCGGTCTGGGTGCCGGCCGCGCTCGACCCCGGCCCGCAGGCGCTGGCGCAGCTGTCGGGCCAGCTGGCCGTGTACCTCGGGGCGCCCGGATACGGAGAGCTGTTCGCGAAGCTCGGCTTCGGCTCGCTCGTGGAGCGCGCCCGCGCCGGCGAGCGCCGGGCCGAGCTGGCGGCGGCGATCCCGCGGGAGCTGGTGGCGAGCGTCGGGGCGATCGGCAGTGCCGAGGAGGTGAGGGCGAGGATCGCCGAGTACCACGCGGCGGGGGCCGATCAGGTGGCGCTCGTGCCCGGCACGGCCGAAGACGCGGGCGGGGAGCGCGTCCTGGGGGCGGTCGCGGGGACGG
>CAVYZV010000001.1:0-799206 GCA_963773145.1 uncultured Solirubrobacteraceae bacterium | reverse complement strand
GCTGAACGTTGTTGTCGGAGTCAACGACCACCTCTACGACCCCTCGACCCACGACCTGATCACGGCGGCGTCGTGCACGACGAACTGTCTGGCGCCCGTCGTCAAGGTCATCCACGAGGGCGTCGGCATCCGCCACGGTCAGATCACAACGCTCCACGACGTGACGAACACGCAGGTGGTCCTCGATGCGCCCCACAAGGACCTACGGAGGGCGCGCGCGTCCAGCCTCTCGCTGATCCCCACGACCACCGGCTCTGCGACTGCGATCGGCCTGATCTTCCCCGAGCTCCAGGGCAGGCTGAACGGCCTGGCCGTGCGCGTCCCGATGCTCAACGCCTCGCTCACCGACTGCGTCTTTGAGGTCGCCCGGCCGACCACGGTCGAGGAGATCAACGGGCTGCTTCGCGACGCCGCCGATGGTCCTCTTGCCGGGATACTTGGCTATGAGGAGCGCCCGCTCGTATCGGTCGACTACCGCGACGACCCGCGCTCCGGAATCGTCGACGCTCTTTCGACCATGGTGACCGATCAGACACAGGTCAAGGTTCTCGCTTGGTATGACAACGAGTGGGGCTACGCCAACCGTCTCGTCGAGCTCGCGCGCAAGATCGCCGACGGTCTTCCGTCGGGCTCAGCCGATGGCTAGCAGCACCGCCGCGCCCGCGCAGGGGTCTGCGCCGCCGGCGCGCGGGGACATGCGCAACTACATCCTGGTGACGGGTGCGTACTGGACCGACACGCTGGTCGACGGTGCGATCCGCACGCTCGTCCTGTTCTACTTCGATCAGCTCGGCTACACGCCGCTGCAGGTCGCCTCGCTGTTCGTGTTCTACGAGATCGCGGGGATAGTCACGAACCTCGTCGGCGGCTGGCTCGCCGCGCGACTCGGCCTCAAGATCACGCTCTACATGGGCCTTGCCATCCAGTTCACGGCGCTGTGCATGCTCGGCCTCGCGCCGCCGTCGCTGCTCGTCGTCCCGTACGTCATGGCCTCCCAAGCACTCTCGGGCGTAGCGAAGGACCTGAACAAGATGAGCTCCAAGAGCGCCGTCAAGCTAGTCGTCGGCGCCGACGACCAGTCCGCGCTCTACCGCTGGGTCGCGATCCTCACGGGATCGAAGAACGCACTGAAGGGCGTCGGCTTCTTCCTCGGCGGCGTGCTGCTCACACTCATCGGCTTCCAGCCCGCCGTGATGGCGCTTGCCGGACTCGTACTCGTCGCACTGATCGTGACCTTGACGATGATGCGCGGACACCTCGGCAAGCCCGACAAGACCGCCAAGTTCAAGCAGATGTTCTCCAACAACCGAGCGGTCAACATCCTGGCAGCCGCGCGCATCTTCCTATTCGCAGCCCGCGACGTGTGGTTCGTGGTCGGTCTGCCGTTCTTCCTGTATTCCGAACTGCACTGGAGCTTCTGGAAGACCGGAACCCTGCTCGCAGCCTGGGTGATCGGCTACGGCGCTGTGCAGGCGGCCGCACCACGCTTCGTCCGCAAGCGCGGCAGCGGCCCCAACGGCGAGCCCGACGGCAGGATGGCCGCGTGGCTGGCCTTTGGCGTTGCCCTGTGTCCGGCAGCGATGGCCCTCGCGCTCGACGCCAACCTCGACCCCACCGCCACGATCGTCATCGGCCTGATCCCCTTCGCGATCGCGTTCGCCGCGAACTCCGCGGTCCACTCCTACCTGATCCTGGCCTACGCGGACAACGACAAGGTCGCGATGAACGTGGGCTTCTATTACATGGCCAACGCCATCGGAAGACTCGCCGGCACCATCCTGTCCGGGCTGATCTACCAATGGCACGGCCTCACGGCCTGCCTTTGGGTATCAACCTTGTTCCTCGTCATCGCCGGGCTGCTCTCGCTGCTGCTGCCGACAGAGGTCCCTACGACCGCGCGACGAGCTGAGCTCTCCCAGGCCGCATAAGACTGGCCGCCACGACTGCCGCGTCGAGAGGAGCGCGCTGACCAGCGGTGCGTGTCACGCCAACCACGCGGCGAGGTCGCGCAGGCGATCGGGCACGATGAAGTAGTACACCCACAGGCCGCGCCGCGCGCTCCCGATCACGCCAGCAGCGACGAGGATCTTCAGGTGTTTTGCCAGTGACGGTTGACTCATCTCGAACAACGGCATCAGCTCGACCTGACAAATAGCCTCCGGACTGCCCTTACGCAGCGCATCCACAATCCTCAGACGGGTCGGGTCAGCCAGCGCCTTGATCACAGCGACCAACTCCACCGCTTCTCCAGCGTCGAGGTCGGGCTCGACCAATGCCTCGAAGAGGCCACCGACCCGCCGTTCGCGCGGTGTAAAGACTGCCCGCGTCTCGGACGACATGCCAGCAGGATACGCATCCCAACGCCGAAGCAGCTCAAGGCCGGGCGAGCATCCATCCGATGGCGAGGAGCACTAATGCGACGTTCGTACCTATCCGAAAGCTTCGCGCGCTGTCGCGTTCGGGGACGAGCGAGCATCCGACGGAGGGGCCTGACTCACGCTCGCGTTGGACGAGACGCAGGCGTCTCGTGCGACGCCGGGGAGACGACTGCTTTGCGCGACAAGCAGCAGCGTGAACCGGCTCGATCGCGGTTCGTGCTGGGCGTCGAGGTGGATGGTCGAATCGAAACTACGTTCGCCCGCAGAAATGCCCGTCGTAGACCGTGCTCGAGAGCGGTCCTCGCGGAATTTGTTCCCCAATTTGTTCCCCAAGAGCCGGGTAGATCCCGAGCCGACGTGTCAAAACCAGCGGATTAGCAGGCGTTTCTTCGAGGCGCCCGGCGACGGATTCAACCAGCGACCGCCCGGCCCCGCGGCGCACCGAGGCGGCCGGCCAAAAAGGGTGCGGATTTGCAGGCTCTTTCTTGATCGGGGAGACAGGATTTGAACCTGCGACCGCCCGGCCCCCAGCCGGGTGCGCTACCAGACTGCGCCACTCCCCGTGGCTGTTGGCGGCCTGCGGGCCGCCACGGCCCCCATGTTACGCCAGCGCTCCGGGCGGGTAGGCGAGAGGGTGCCGGTCACCTCGGCTGGGGCCCGGGAGGCGCGACCCGCTACGCGCCCGCGGGACCGCCGGGGGCCGGCGTTACGATCACGCCCCGATCCCCGTAGGGGATGCGGTTGCGTTTGACGATCCCGCCGAGTGTGCCCAGGAGCTTGGTGATCCTGGTCTGAAAGCCGTACTTGGCTTTGACGTTGCGGGTGATCTGCTCGAGCTCCTCTCCCTCGACCAGCCGCGCCGTTGCCTCGATCGGCTCGGTGCCGTCCTTCGCCCGCCCGCGGGCGTCCGAGGGCTGCACCGTCACCCGCTGGGTGTGGGCCAGACGCTTGGCCTTGCCCGAGCCGGAGCTCGTCCAGAAGGCCACGCTGTCCTGGCCGAACGGCGTCACCCACACCGGCGTCGACACCGGGGTGCCGTCCCGGCGGAAGGTCGTCAGGCGCATGTAGCGCTCGTCTGACAACGCCATCGCCCAGAGGCTACCTCGTGCGGCAAGGCGCGGTCCGCCGCTCTCAGCGCCGTTTGCGCTCCTCCACGGGCACTGTCCCCGTCTCGTCCACGAGGCCCGGGGGCGGCCACGCGCCCCACCAGTTGTCCCTCGCGCCGTCGAGCGTGATCGTCGAGCCGCTGAAGCCGCGCCCCAGCGGAGAGGCGAGCAGCGCCACCAGCCAGGCGTGCTCGGCGACCGTCCCGAGCCGCTGCAGGGGGACCGTGCTCGACATCCCCACCCTCACCTGCTCCGGGTACTTCGCCAGCACGTCCGTTTCGAAAACGCCCGCCGCAACCGCCGAGACCGCGACCCCGTCCACGGCCCACCGCTCGGCCAGCTCGCGTGTGAGCGCCTCCACCGTGGCCCGGGCGGCGCCCGAGTGCGCCATCCCCGGCATCCCGTGGTGGGGCGACAGCGTGACGTTGACGATCGTCCCCCCTCTCCCACCCGAGAACGCCAGCTCGTGCGCCCTTTCGGACATGTTGAGCATCCCTTCCACGTTCAGCCGCCACACCGCCTGCCACCCCTTCGACGCGATCAGCTCCGCCGGGCTGAAGAACTGGCCCCCGGCGTTGTTCACGAGCAGATCGAAGCGCCCGTTCGCGTCCAGCAGCGAGGAGATCAGGCGCGCGGCCTGCTCGGGCTCACGCACGTCCCCCGCGATCGCCTCCACCGGCCCCGCCAGCCCCGAGCACTCCTCGGCCGCCTCCCGCAGGACCTCCTCCCGGCGCCCCGTGATCGTCACCTTCGCGCCACAGCGAGCCAGCTCGAGGGCCGTCGCCCGGCCGAGTCCCGTCCCGCCCCCCGTGACCAGCGCCACCCGCCCGTCCAGCAGGCCCGGCGCGAAGATCTCCGACTGGCTGGAGACTCTGTTCATCCGGCGCCGATCATATGGTCCCGACCGCGCTCCCCCGCCTCGTGCGGGCGTCTGTGCTGTCCGTCGTCCGTGCCGTTTAGGGTTTGATCGTGTCCCGCCGGCCGCTGGTCACCGTCCCGGCACTGACCCTCGCGGATCTGTTGCTGTGGCATTGGTCGCTCACAGCGCCCCACACGGTCCTCGCGATCGTCGCCGGTCTCACCCTGCCGCCACTGCTGGTGGCCTCGATGTGGCTGCTGGCCGTCGCCGGCGTGCAACTGCTGGCCCGCGGGGTACGGGTGCCCCTGACCCGCGCGTCCCGCACCCGCGCCGGCCGCACCGGCTCCCGCACGGCACCACACGGCGACGCGATCCCCGCCGCGGTCTCCTCGCGGGCCGACGTCCCGACTCCGCGAACCACGGCAGCGCGTTCCACGGCGCCCCGCCCGGCTCAGGCCCCCGTCGCCTCGGCCGCAGGCGAGCGACCCCCTCGCAAGCTCGCCGCTTGAGGACAAGCGAGGCAGCGCGGTGAGCGGCAGCCCGCCACGTAAACGCGTGCGCCTCGGCCCGGGGCGCACGATCGTCCTGGTGATCGTCGTGCTCCTGCTGGCCGTCGGCATCGGTGCGCTGATCTACAAACACGACCGTACCGGCAGCATCTACCACCCCCACGCCCCCTTCGTGGCGCAACCCACTCCCACCCTCAAGAAGGGACCCGAACCCTTCTCCTGGCCCTTCTACGGCTACACCCAGAACCACACCCGCTTCTTCCCCGCCCCGGAAACCGTCCGCCCCCCGTTCAAGAAGCTGTGGGTCCACAACGGGGGCGCCCTGCTCGAGTTCCCGCCCGTGATCTACGGCGACCGCATCTTCCAGCTCGCCGACAACGCCGAACTGATCGCCGTCGACACCAAGACCGGCCACACGGTCTGGACGCCACCGCCTCGGCCAGCTGTCGGCCTCGACCCCCGCCGTCACGTCGAACACGCTGTACGTCACGCTGCTGAACGGCGGCCGCTCCGGCGCCCCCGGGCGCGTGGTGGCGGTGAGCTCCCAGACCGGCGCCATCCGCTGGTCGCGCAGGCTGCCCAGCGAGAGTGAGTCCTCTCCCCTGCTCGACCACGGACGCCTCTTCTTCGGCTCCCAGAACGGCACCGTGTACGCGCTCAACGACCGCACCGGCGCCGTGATCTGGACCTACCACGCAAGCGGCGCGGTGAAGGCCAGCCCCAGCCTCTCCGGCGGGGTCCTGTACTTCGGCGACTACAGCGGCCAGGTCCAGGCGATCTCCGAGTCCGACGGGCACCTGCTGTGGCACAGCGGCTCCGAAGGGGCCCTACTGGGGAGCGGGACCTTCTACTCCACCGCCGCGGTCCTCTACGGGCGTGTCTTCCTCGGCAACACCGACGGTCGCATGTACGCCTACGACGCCGACACGGGCAAGCTCGACTGGGCCGTCCAGACGGGCGCCTACGTGTACGCCTCCCCAGCCGTCACGAACGCCCCCGGGCTCGGCCCCACGGTCTACTTCGGCTCCTACGACGGCATCTTCTACGCCCTCAACGCCCGCACCGGGAAGATCGCGTGGCGCTTCCCCGCCGGCGGCAAGATCTCCGGCTCGGCCACCATCATCGGCCGCACCGTCTACATGGCCGACCTCGGCCAGCGACGCATCTACGGCCTCGGCATCTCCACCGGCCACAAGATCTTCGAAATGGACACCGGCGCCTTCGATCCCGCCGTCAGCGACGGCCACAACATCTACCTCACGGGCTATTCGGGGCTGTTCGGGATGGAACCCCTGGCGGCCGCCGCCCAGGCGTCCAAGCCGGCCAAGGGCACCAGCACCGTCAAGACCAAGAAGAAGCGCTAGGAGACGCGCTCGCGAAGCAGCGCTAGGAGCGGGCCCCGCTGGTGCAGGCCGCCCCGCCCCCGAATGCCCGCGTGAGCGAGAAGCCAGCTTCCACGACGGCGCTCCCCGGTCCATCCAGCGTGACCCTGGTCCAGCCCCCGGGACCCGGCGCCACACACCCCGCCCCCGTCGTGATCGCCCAGTAGGGGGAGTAGCGCACCCGCACCAGGAAGCTCCCCGCGTGGCGGGCGTGGATCTTGAAGGAGTCGTAGGCCAGCCTCGTCAGCCGTCCCGGGCCGGAGGCCAGCGGCGTGGCTCCCCGCACGCGGAAGACGCGCCAGTGGGCGTTGGAGTAGACCCTCTGCAGGTACGGCAGGCCCTTCTCGATCAGCTTCGCCTCCTGTTCGCTGGAGGGGTCCGGGCGCGCGTCGGGTAACGCCACGTAGGTGACGCCGTCGCGGTGCAGCCAGGCCTCGTATGTGGAGGGCGTGAGGCCTTCGTCGAGCAACACCGAGTCGAAGCGCTCGTCCAGCTGCTTGTCCCAGCCCCGGGCCAGCGAGACGTTGTTGGCCAGCAGCGCGGTCTCCCAGTGGGTCCTCGTCAGCGGCACCTCCACGCGAATCGCTTCGCCGGCGCTGTGGCGCTCCAGGAAGCGCGTCACGGGGGCGTAGTAGGCCGGGCTGGTGGCATCGCTCCCGGCCACCGCCAGCGTCTCCCGCACGGGCCCCCACACGACGAACACCCCGATCGCGGTCAGGGCCACCCCGGCGGCGGGTGTCAGCGCCGAACGCCGGCTGGGGCCCGTCCGCACGGGACCCCGCTCGCGCTCCACCAAGAGCTCGCACAGCAGCAGCGGCCCGGCCAGCAGGACCGCGTAGCGCTCGATGTTGCTGCCTATCGGGGAGTGCACGACCAGACATCCCACACAGGCCGCCAGGTACACGAGACCCCCCACGCGCAGCGCCTGTGAGCGCTTCGGCAGCGCCACCAGGAAGGCGATCACCACCACCGCCGTGGCCAGGAACGACAGCAGCGGATAGGGCTCATAGCCGCCTTCGGGGAACAGCAGCGCGAGCGCGCCCACGAGCAGCGCCGGGGGCAGCGCCAGCACCAGCAGCGGCCGCGCCGAGCGCTGGTGGATCGCCACCGACAGCCCCACCAGCCCCAGCAGCGCACCCGCGACCGGGCTGGCAGCCGCCGAGAGCATCGCCAGACCCGCCCCCAGCAGGGGGTGGCCACGCCTCAGCGACAGCGCCGCGGCGAGCGCGAAGGGGACTCCGAAGGCGAACGCGATCCGTCCCAGCCACACGTCTCCGAGCGCCGCCAGCACGAACAGAGCGGTCCCCCAGGCCGCCACGCTCCCGTACAGCGACCTAGACAGGCGCGCGAACAGCATGCTGGAGGCGATCACCGACAGGGCCGCGACCGCCTTCAGGCCCAGCAGGGCCCCGAGCGGCGGGAACAGCAGGCTGTAGCCGGGGAGGTCGTGGCCGCCGTACCAGTTCGCGTCGATCACGCTGAAGCCGTGACTGGCGAACAGGCTCACGCGGTAGCTGGCAGCCGCCATGTCCGGTGTGCGCGGATCGACGATCAGCCAGATCGCCGTCAGCAGCGCCAGCAGCGCCACGGCCGCCAGCGCACCGAGGATCGACGCGCCCGCGGCGAGGCCGGCTTCGCGCTCGCGCGGTCGGCTCCTGATCGCGCCGGCCCCGGCCGGCAGCGGCGCCCGCGCCGGCCACTCCACGCCCGCCGGCAGGGCGGCAGCCGACACGGCGGCAGCCGGGAGGGCGCCGGCGTGGAGGGCACCGGCAGCCCCCACGGCCCCGGCCGCGGCGGGGGCTGCGGCCTGGAGCGTCAGCCCCGTGGGCGTCGGTTCGGCGCGTTGGGGCTGCACGAGGGAAGATTTACCCGAGGTCCGGTGTGCTACCCCACCGGACCTCGGCACCTCCGCCGGTATGGCGGATACGTGTGTGCTTAAACCGGTGGGGGGCCCGGAAGTAGCTGTACTGCCGCGCGGCACTCCCCTGGATAATGACGGTGATGAGCAACGGATCGCCCGCCGGCCGCCGTTTCGTGCCCGGCAAAGCCCGCCGTTGCGCGCCGATCCTGCTCGCCGTGCTCGCCCTGGCGGGCTGCGGCACCAGCCGTCCGGCGCAGGTCCACGGCTACGAACTGGTCTCCGCCCAGACGTTCCCCTTCTACCGCATCTACTGGGTGGGGCCCAACTTCGGCGGCCTGCCCCTGAGCGCCGTCGACGGCCTCTCCGGCTACATCAGCTCGGTCGGGGACAGCGTCTACTACGGCAACTGCGTGCAAAGCAAAGGAATCTTCGGCGGCGGCAGCTGCCGGCTGCCCCTGCAGGTCACCACGGTCGTGTACCACCGCCACTCCAACCAGGCCCTCGGCTCGCAGCGCAACATCCTCATCCGCGGCGTCCCGGCGGTCGTCTACGACGGCGGTCGCAGCATCGAGCTCTATACGGGCCACGTCGCCATCGACGTCTTCGCCGACACCTTCGAACACGCCCTCCGTGGCAGCCAGCAGCTGTATCCGGTCAACGCCCCCGGCTCCAACAAGGGCAGCCTCCCGCCCCCGGTCTACTGCCCCGGCGTGTACGGGCCGGTGGGGCTGGAAGAGTCCCGGGTGCTCGCCAACCTCCCCCGCCACGTCTGCGAGAAGACACTCAAAGAGGCCGAATTTCAGGAATCGATCAAGCAGTCGGGATCGACATCGCCGTAGCCCGCCGCCGCTCCCGCCACCGTCGGGGAGAGGATCTCGCGGCGCAGGCTGACGAACGCCACCGTCCCGATCAGCGCCGGCAGCCACAGCGAGATCGCGCGGTAGACCAGCACCGCTGCGATCGCGACCGACGCCGGGCGCACGCCGAACAGCACCAGCATCCCCACCAGCCCCCCTTCCACGGCCAAGAACCCGCCGGGGATCGGCAGCGAGTTGGCGAGCATGCCCACGAGGTAGGCCATCGCCACCACCCAGAAGCTCGGCGTGGCGCCGAAGGCCGCGAGCGCCGCGAGCAGCACCAGGTTGTCGAATAGCCAGTACCCGACCGCCCCGGACAGCTTCGGGTCGCCCCGGCGGATGAGCTTCACCGCGTCCCCCACCCCGCCCCCGATCGCGCTCAGGGCCACCACCGCCCGGCCTCCCGTGTCCTCCCGGGCCGCGGCCGCCCGCCGGGCGCGGCTGGCGAGACCGAGCGTGACCGCGATCATCAGCACCGCCGCCGCCGCCGGCAGCACCGTCAGCAGCGGGTCCTGCGAGCCCGGCAGGATCCCCAGCCACATCAGCGTTCCGATGATCGCCACCGCCCCCACGTTGACCGCGCTGGTGAGCACGAAGATCAGCACCGAGCGGCGCGCGATCCGCTCGACCGCGAAGCCGCGCGTGCGCAGCACCCAGGCGCCGAGCGCGATCCCGGCCAGGCCACTCACGGACACCACCGAGTTGACCGCCAGCTCGGCCAGCGAAAGGCGCGAGGTGAGCGAACGCGCCAGCGACCCGAAGACGAGGTCGAACAGCATCACGTAGCTGGCGCAGGACAGCAGCTCGAGCACGATCCCGGCGAAGATCCAGCCGAGGTTCGCGTCGGTGATCTTCTCCCCTGCCGTCCTCAGCCCCGGGACGGCGAGCAGCAGCCCCACGGTCAGCCCGAAGAACACCGCCAGGCTGATGATGCTGTTGCGCAGCGTCCTCGACTGGGCCGCCATCGCGCTCTCGGCCTCCCCCACGCTGGCGTCCGGCGGGCCCTCCCGCCCGCTCGGGCTGTCTCTCGGCACGCCTCCCACGCTAGCTCCCTACCCGCAACGCCCCGGTAGGGCTCACGACGGATACGGATGACCCGCGCCACGGCGCGGCGCGCACGAGCAGGGCCGGACCACGGAGGCCGGCGGCTACAGGCTCGGCGCGCCCGGCGGAAGCAGGCGCAGCGCGCGCAGTCTGCCGCGCAGGCCCTTCCCGCGGGCCAGCGCCCGGCGCAGTGCGAGGCGCTCGGCACGGGCTGCCGAAAGCTCCGGCGCGGTCAGCGCGGGCGCGCCCCCGAAGCGGCGGTCGCGCAGCCGCTTGACGTAGGCCGCGGCCTGCGGTTGCCCGACCCTCTCCAGACGCTGGGCGATCTGCGTCAGCGTCATGCCGGGCAGCAGCGGCCACGCGAGCCCGCGCAGGGCCCGCTCGAGCTCGCGGACGGCGCCCTCGGCGCCGGCCCCGCTCACGGCGCCGCCACGGTCCCGCGCGCGGGCGCGGGCGGCGCGTAGGTACAGCCACGCCACGAGCGACGAGACCAGCACGATCACGATCAGCGCCCACTGCCAGGCCGCCACGCGGAACGAGCTCCCGCCACCGCCACCGCCGGCGCCGTGGGCTCGCGTGACCGGCACGGTCACCCGTGAGCTGTGTGCGTGCGAGCCGGAGCTCGCCGACAGCGTCTCCTGCGCGAGGCGCCCGAAGGCGGCGCTGCCGGCCCGGCCGCCCGCCGTGCCGGTCGCCGGCGTGGGGTCGAACGGCACCCAGCCGATGCCGCTGAAGAAGACTTCGACCCAGGCGTGGGCGTCCTGCGGCAGCGCCGTCCACGCCAGGCCCCCCGAGCTCCGCGCCGCGCTCGTTGTCTTGCTCGCGCCTGTGAACGTGGGCTTGAAGCCGACGCCGACACGGGCCGGGATCCCGTCCATGCGCAGCATCAGCGCCATCGCGCCGGAGAACTGCTCGCAGTAGCCGTGCTTACTGTCGAACAGGAACGCCTCGAGCGGGTAGCGCACGAGCGGCGGCTGTTCGTCGTAGGTGAAGCCCTTGAGCAGGTAGCGCTCCACGCGGGCCACCACTTCGTAGCTGGAGCCCGCGCCGGCGGCCAGGTGCCGGGCGAGCGTGTACATCGGCCCGTAGGGAGAGGCGAGGATGCGTTGCGCCACCGCCGGGCCTGCACCCGCCGCCGCCGCGCCACCCCCGGCGGACGCCCCTTCGGTGGCGAGCGCGGGTGCGCGCACCAGCTGCGCGTTGCGGGGCGGGGAGGCGGCCTCGCGCGCGAGCTGCGCCGCCGCCAACGCGCTCGCCGACGCCGCCGGCAGTTCGAACTCGGTGTATGGCAGGTAGGAGCCGGGAACGGTGCTCGGCGCTTCGCGCAGCTGGGCCGTGGTGGGCTTGGGCGTGTAGGAGAGCACCGTGTAGCTGGCCCCGGCCGCCACCGGTGAGGCCAGCGAGAGCGTGCCGTCCGGTGCGCGCCGCATGGACGGCGCCCGGTTGTCGCTCCAGGTGACGCGAGTGGTGATGCCGGAGGTACCGGCGAGCAGGTTCGAGCGCAGCCCCCCGACGGTGACGGTCGCGCTCTCGTGCCAGCTCGCTTGCGCGCCCGCCCCGATGTCGGTGGCCGACGTTTCCGGCGGAGCGTCCGAGCGGATGAAGCGCAGCCCGTCGAAGCGGTCCAGCGAGGTGATGCGCAGCAGCCCGGGCGGCTGGCTCGCCTGCACCGCCAACAGGGATTCCTGCGAGCGCGCCTTCTCGATCGGCCCGAACATCATCCCCTGGGGGCCGGTGAAGTCGTTGGCGGCCGCCACTGGCCGGGCCCCCTGGGCGGAGACCGTCCCCCTTTCCAGTCCCGTCTCGAACGAGATCCAGCTGTGCGACGCCCCCAGCAGCGGCGCGGCGATCAGCGCGGCCACCGCACAGGCCAGGGTCCAGCCGAGCGCGCGCCCGCGCTCTGAGCTGCCCAGCGTCGGCAGCCACAGCCAGGCGAACACCAGCACCACCAGCAGCAGGCCCTGCTCGCGCCACCCGCCGCCGTGCGAATTGCTCATGCCGCACAGCGCCAGCGCAACGGCGATCGCCAGCGCGCCGAGGCGCCGCGCACCGGCGCCCTCGCGACCGGGCCAGAAGAACAGCAGCGCCATCAGCGTGGTCGTGGGAACGAGCAGCATCAGGACCGACAGACGCGCCCATGGGGCGCTGCCCGTGTACGGCCAGACCCAGCTCCCCAGCTGCCCGAGCCCGCCGTTGACCGCGCGCTCGAGCGCGCCCCAGTGCCACGGGGCCACCAGGTGCACCGGCACGCCGACCGCCAGCAGGCCGAGCTCGAGCGCCAGGAGCGTCACCACCACGACCACGGCGGCACGCGCCGTTCGCACGACACGCGCGCTCCGCCGGGTGAATCGAGCCCCGCCGACCGCGGCCAGCGCGAGCGACAATGCGGCGCCGTAGGCAGTCGCCACGGCGGCCACGGCCACCGCCGTTCCCGACGGCGCGTCCTGCAGCACGTGCACGTAGGCGAGCGCGGCCATCGTGGTGCCCGCGAAGAAGATCGCCAGCCGCACCCACAGCGGCGCGAGTCGCTGCTCGGCGCGCACACCGCGCACGGCGGCGGGCGCGGCGCGGGCCTCACTCCAGGCGCTCATCTAGGCGGCCGCCCGGGCGCGCCGGTCGAGGCGCTGGACGGCACATCCCGCGACCGTGAACAGCACATCCGCGTGGGCGCGCGGAAAGGGTGACATGACGAAGCACGAGCCGCCGCCGGTGTGCGCGAGCGCGTGCGCGTCGGCGCTCGCGCTGACCCACAGCACGAAGGAGGCGTTGCGGATCGCGTCCCAGGCGAGCGCATCGGAGGGCTCGATCAGCGCCAGGGTCTGATGGATCCGCGGCCATGACGCGAGCGCGCGGTCGAGCCGGTGTGGGCGACGCTCGGGCGGCAGCAACAGCGTGCAGCCCCCCGAGCGTGCGAGCGCGAGCGATATCGAGGCTGTCGCGCGCACGGCCGCGTCGAACGCGTCCACGCCGGCGCTGTCGCGGCCGTCGAGCACCACCAGCGGACGCGTGTCGGACTCCGGGCGCAGCCGCCGCTCCATCAGCGTGCCGGTGCGCGCGGTGGTGAGCCAGTGAATGCGGTCGACGGTCGCGTAGGAGTCGGCCCGGCGGAGGTCATCGAGCTCACCGGCCGTCGCCGCGAGCGCGCGCCGCGCAGTCGACCCGCCGGCCAGCCTCGCGAGATCAGAGCGCTCGACGCGCTCGACGCGTGGCAGCACCAGCAGGCGCGTCGGCTCCGACAGCACGCTGCGCTCGCACATCCCGAAGGGGTCCGAGAAACGCAGCCGCGAGGGCCCGATCTCGTGCAGCCCGCGGCGGCGCGCGAGCACCGTCACCTCGTGCGTGTCGCTCTGATGGCGCCGTCGCGGCTGCGGCTCGGAGCCGGCCAGCGCGGCGTACTCGCCGCTGTGCCGCAGCGCACGCGGTCCCTCCAGGCTCGTGCGCACGCGCACCCGCGCCCCCTCTTCGGCGCTCGCGGCGAGCGGCTCGCGTATCAGCCGCACGCGCCTGCACATCAGTCGCACCGCCACCTGAGAGGCGAGCGCCAGCACCACCAACGCGAGACCCGGGACGAGGAAGGCGGGCACGCCGAGCAGCTCGGCGAGCAGGCAGAAGACGAGACCCAGCGCCGCCGCCGCGAGCGAACGCCTCATAGCGCGGGAACGCGGCTGAGCGCCTCGGCGATCACCGCCCCACGCTCGGTCTCCCCGGCCCCCGGGGCGAGCAGCAGGCGGTGAGCGAGCACGACCGGCGCGAGGTCCTGCACGTCGTCGGGAAGCACGTGGTCGCGCCCACGCAGCGCCGCTCTCGCCATCGAGGCCCGCAGCAGCATCAGCCCGGCGCGTGGACTGGGGCCGATCTCGGCGCGCGAGTCGTTGCGGGTGCAGGCGAGGATCGCGACGACGTAGCGGCAGACGGCCTCGCTGGCGTGCACGGCGGCGACCCCGTGCTGCGCCTCGAGCACATCCTCGACGTCGCACACCGGTCGCAGCTCCAGTACCTGGTCGCGCGCGGCGTGCTCGGCGAGCATCCCGGCCTCCGCGTCCGCCTCCGGATAGCCGAGCGTCAGGCGCACCATAAAACGGTCGAGCTGTGCCTCGGGCAGCGGGTAGGTGCCCTCGTAGTCGATCGGGTTCTGCGTGGCGATCACCATGAACGGCTGTGCGAGCTCATGCGAGGAGCCGTCGACCGTCACGCGCCGCTCCTGCATGCACTCGAGCAACCCCGACTGCGTCTTGGCGGGCGCGCGGTTGACCTCGTCGACGAACACGAGGTTGGCGAACACGGGCCCGGGCCGGAACTCGAACTGGCCGCTGGCCTGGTTGTAGATGTTCGCGCCGGTGATGTCGGAGGGAAGCAGGTCGGCGGTGCACTGGATGCGCGAGCACTCACACCCGATCGAGGCCGCGAGCGCACGCGCGAGCGCGGTCTTGCCGACACCCGGATAGTCCTCGATCAGGACGTGCCCACCGGCGAGCAGGGCCACGAGCAGCTGCTCGAGGACCGCCGGCTGCACGGTGACGGCGCGGGCGACGTTCGCGCCCACGCGGGCGGCGAGCTCGGCGACGCCGTCGGGGTTCATCTCGTCCGTTGTACCAGCCGCCCGCTTCACGTGGGCCGGGCGCGCGATACGAACCCTCGCGAACGCTCAGGCCGCCTCTCGAGATAACTCCGGGATGAGCTCCCCGATGTGAGGCTCCGGCACCGGTGCCTCTGCGCGCGGCTGCAGCGCCCGTGTCCGCTCGAGCCGCTCGGATGGGCCCGCGCCCGCGCGCTCGCGGAACTCCGCCGGCGAGACGCCGTAGCGGCGGCGGAAGGCGCGCGCGAAGTGGGAGCCCTGCCGGTAGCCCACCAGGCGGGCCACGCCGGCAACCGGGACCGAACGCTGCTCGAGCAGCACGTCCGCGGCCACGCTCAGGCGCCGCTCCATCAGCTGCTCGGAGAAGGAGGCGCCGCCGAACTGCTCGAAGGCGCGCTGGATCTGCCGCGGGGAGCTGGCCAGTGCCCGCGCCACGCTCGCGAGCGTCAGCGGCTGGCGGTAGTGGCGGGTGATCACGACCCGTGCCATCAGGTACAGCCGCCGGCGCGACTCGTGTGTACGCGGGCGCATGTGCTCCTCTCCGACGACACCGGGCGGCCGTGACCGTGTGAGCTGGCTGCCTCAGCCCCCGGCGTAGCGAAACGCGACCCGTTCGGCGGCCTGGCGGTAGGAGCCACCGAACAGCAGCGCGTGCACGAGCAGCGGCGAGAGCTGGTAGAGCTCGACCCGGTCGCGCCAGCCCCCGGCCAGCGGGTGGGCCTCCTGATAGGCGTCGAACATCCGCTCGGAGGGGCCACCGAACAGCCGCAGCATCGCCAGGTCGACCTCGCGATGGCCACCGAAGGCGGAGGGGTCGATCAGCCACGGGCGCCCGTCGGCGTCCCCCATCACGTTCCCCGCCCACAGGTCACCGTGCAACCGCGCCGGCGGCTCCGGAGGCCCGACCAGCTCGGCCATGCGCTCACACACGTCTTCGACCGCCGCAACGCCGGAACTCGACAGCGCACCCGTCTCGGCGGCCCGGCGGGCCAGCGGCCGCAGCCGCCGCTCGGCGTAGAAGGTGGCCCAGTCCGCGGTCGGCTCGTTCGGCAGACCCAGCGAGCCGAAGCGCGCGGGCTGCGCGCCGGTGCTCTCCCCAGCCCCGGCATGCCCGCCGCCGGCGGCCCCGCCGTCGCCATCGCCCGCGGCCTGCAACCCGAACACCGGCGAGCCCGCGTCGTGGGTGGCCGCCAGGCCGCGGCCGAGCTCCTCCTCGCCCTCGCGGCCGAGGCCGCCGCGCGGAACCCACTCGATCGCCAGGTAGTCCTCCCCCAGCTCGAGCACCTCGGGAACCCTGAGGGCCCCCGGCTCGCCCAGCCAGCGCAGGCCGGAGGCCTCGGCCAGATACTCCCCGGGAGCCGCATCCGGGCGCGTCTTCACGAACGCCTCACGCCCGTCGGCGAGCGTGACGTGGAAGGCCTGGTTGATGTCGCCCCCGCCGACGCCGGACAGCACGCGGGCGCCGGCCGGGAGGCTCACGCCACCGCGCCGCTTCTGATCTCCCCCAGCAGCCCCTCGCAGGCCAGCTGCACGAGGTCGAGCACCTCCTCGAAGCCGCCGCCGGCGCCGTAATAGGGGTCCGGCACCTCCAACTCGCCGGTGGCGACGCTGGCGGGGTCGAATTCACGCAGGAGCCTCACCTTCGAGCGCTCCTGCTCGTCGCGGGCGAGCGCCTTCAGCAGGCGCTCGTTTTCCCGGTCCATGGCGAGCACCAGGTCAAAGCTCTCGAAGTCCTCCGGGCGCACCTGCCGGGCCCGGCCGGCCAGGTCGATGCCGCGCCCGGCGGCGGTACGGCGGGCGCGGTCGTCGGGAGAACTGCCGATGTGCCAGGCGCCCGTTCCGGCGGAGTCCAGCCCGATCTGATCCTCGAGCCCTTCGCGTCCGACGATCGAGCGCATCACACCCTCGGCCGTGGGCGAGCGGCAGATGTTGCCCAGGCACACGAACAGCAGCCGCACCGCGCTCGTCCCGCTCAGTCCTCGCCCAGCTCGAGCACCGCCAGGAAGGCCTCCTGGGGAACCTCCACGCGGCCCACCTGCTTCATCCGTTTCTTGCCCTCCTTCTGCTTCTCGAGCAGCTTTTTCTTGCGCGTGATGTCACCCCCGTAGCACTTCGCGATCACGTCCTTGCGGAACGCCTTGACGGTCTCACGGGCGATCACGTGGGCGCCGATCGCCGCCTGGATCGGTACGTCGTACTGCTGGCGCGGGATGCGCTTGCGCAGCTTCTCGGTCAGGGCCCGGCCGACCTCGTATGCCTTGTCGCGGTGGACGACCATCGAGAGCGCGTCCACCGGGTCGCCCGCCAGCAGCACGTCGAGCTTGACCAGGTCCGACGCCTTCATCCCCTGCAGCTCGTAGTCCAGCGAGGCATACCCGCGGGTGCGTGACTTCAGCTGGTCGAAGAAGTCGAGCACGATTTCCGCCAGCGGGATGTCGTAGGTCAGCTGCACCCGCTCCGGGGACAGGTAGTGCATCCCGGCGGATTCGGCCCGACGCTCCTGGCACAGCTCCATGACCGCCCCCACGAACTCTTTCGGGGTGATCACCGAGGCGCGGATGTAGGGCTCGCGGATCTCCTCGATGCGCCCCGGGTCGGGCATGTCGGAGGGGTTGTGCACGGCGAGCTCATCACCGTTGGTGAGCGTCACGTCGAACTCCACCGAGGGCATCGTGGCCAGCAGTTCGAGGTCGTACTCGCGCTCCAGGCGCTCGCGCACGATGTCCATGTGCAGCAGGCCGAGGAAGCCGCAGCGGAAGCCGAAGCCGAGCGCGTCGGAGGTCTCCGGCTCCCACGACAGAGCCGCGTCGTTGAGCACCAGCTTCTCGAGCGCGTCGCGCAGGTCGGGGTAGTCGTCGGAGTCGATCGGGAAGAGGCCGCAGAAGACCATCGGCTTGACCTCCCGGTAGCCGGGCAGCGGCTCGCTGGCTTCACCGCCGGGCAGGCCCACCTTCGCCCGGCGCGTCAGGGTGTCACCCACGCGTAGCTGGGTGACGTCCTTCAAGCCCGTGATCAGGTAGCCGACCTCTCCCGCCGCGAGCTGGTCGGTGGGCATCATCTGCGGGCTGAAGAAGCCGACCTCGTCGATCTCCGCCTCCGTGCCCGCCGCCATCGCACGGATCGGCTCGCCCTTGCGGAAGACCCCGTCCACGACGCGGATGTAGGCGACCACGCCGCGGTACTGGTCGAACTCGGAGTCGAAGATCAGCGCTCTCGGCGCACCGTCCGCGTCGCCCGCCGGCGGCGGCACCCGCTCGATCAGCTCCTCGAGCACCTCCGCGACGCCCTCGCCGGTCTTGCCGCTGATCTGCAGGATCGACTCCGGCGCCTCACCGATCAGCTCGCTCACTTCGCCGGCCACCCGCTCGGGCTCGGCGCCGGGCAGGTCGATCTTGTTCAGGCACGGGATCAGCTCGAGCCCCGACTCGACAGCCAGGTAGGTGTTGGCCACCGTCTGGGCCTCCACTCCCTGGGAGGCATCGACCACCAGCAGCGCTCCCTCGCAGGCCGCCAGCGAGCGGGACACCTCGTAGGTGAAGTCCACGTGCCCGGGCGTGTCGATCAGGTGCAGCTGGTAGGTCTGCCCGTCCTTGGCGGTGAAGAACACGCGCACCGCCTGGGCCTTGATCGTGATCCCCCGCTCGCGCTCGAGATCCATCGAGTCCAGCAGCTGCGCCCGCATCTCCCTCGCCGCGACCGTGTGGGTGAGCTCGAGGATGCGGTCGGCGAGCGTCGACTTGCCGTGGTCGATGTGCGCGATGATCGAGAAGTTGCGGATGTGCTGCTGGTCCATGGTCCGCGATACAGCGTAGATGGCCGCTCGCGGGGCCCACGAGTGCAGACGGCCAGGTTCCGCCACGGCCGCGCCGTGACGCGCTAGCGTGTGAGCACGGTGGATCGCCAACTCGGCCGTAGGACCCCTCGGGGTCCAGCCGCGGCAACGCGCCCGCCCTCGGGCGGGCGGCCTGTCCAGGTGGCCGGGAGTGTCAAGCCGCCCAGGCAAAGACACACAGTCCTGGGACGCAAGTAGTAAGCGGCGATCCTTGACCGGAGCGGCCGGGCGAGCCAAAAGCTCGTCCGGCCTTCTTTTTTGCGACCGTCAGCCCAACAGAGCGAGTCGCCCGATCACCGCTGCTAGGCCCGCCCCAGCTGCGTGCGAATCAGGCGCCGGACCTGGTGGGCCTCGGGGACGTGCATGATGAGCACGGCGCGGATGTACACGAACACACCGGCGAGCCCGGCGGCGCCGACGCTCACGATCTGGGCGATCAGGGAGGTGCCGAGCAGGCTCTCGAGCAGCTTCCACACCCCCCACGAGACGCCCGCCAGCAGCGCGGAGGCGACGAGGATGCGGACCGTGATCATGACCGTCTGGCCGAGGTCCAGGCGACCGTTCAGGCCGATGCGCAGCCGGTGCAGCTGCAGCACGGTCATGACGGCGTTGGCGGCGATCGTCCCGATCACGAGCCCGGCGACGCCGAACGGCTTGTAGAGGCTGAGGCTCACGATCACGTCGACGACGATGTTGATGGCCGCCAGCCGCGTCGGGATCCACGGCCGCTGGACGGCGAAGAAGGTACGGGTCAAGAGCAGGTTGATGCCGCCGAAGGGCAGGCTCAGGGCGAACCAGAACAGGGCGATCGCGACCAGGTGGGTGGCGGTGTGGTTGAACTCGTGACGCTGGAAGAGCAGGCGCACGACGGGTTCGGCCAGCACCAGCAGGAACGCCATGGCGGGGATCATCAAGAGGTTGATCTGGCGCATCCCGTTGCCGATCAGGTTGCGCATCGCGTCGGGGTCGCGGCGCGCGGCCATGCGGCTCAGGGTCGGGAACAGGACCGTGGCCACGGCCACACTGAAGAGCCCCTGGGGCAGCATGTAGACGCGGAAGGCGTTTTCGATCGCCCGCGGAGCTTCTTCGGAGACGAGGCTCCCGAAGCCCGCGTTGATGACCTGGTCGAGGTTGACGATGCCGAGCCCGACCGCGACGGGCAGCATCAGCATGAACACCTGCTTGACACGGGGGTCGTGCCAGTCGATCTGGATTCGCAGGCGGAAGTCGATGCGGCCGAGCGCCGCGAACGACATCCCCAGCTGCACGACCGTCGCGACCAGGATCCCGACCGAGAACGCGTAGATCCGGTCGTCGCCGTGGAAATGGGGCGCGAGCACGACCAGCAGGACGATGATCACCGCGTTCCACACAGCGGGCGCGATGGCGGGGATCGTGAAGTGTTCGTAGGACTGCAGGATCCCCACGAGCAGCCCGTTGAGGCCGAGCAGCAGGATGATCGGGAACAGCACCCGGGAGAGGCCGACCGTGAGGTCGACGAGCTCGCTGCTGAACTTGGGGCCGATGAAGATCGGCATGATCACCCCGGCGGCGAGGATGAAGACGGCGACCAGCGCCCCGAGCGCGATGAGCATGATCCAGAACAGCGTCGAGGCCAGCCTGAGCGCCTCTTTGCGCCGGCCTTTCTGCAGCAGATCCGTGAACACCGGGACGAAGGCCGCCGACAGCGCGGACTGCGCGAACAGCTGGGCCACGAAGTTGGGCACCAGGTTGGCGATCGTGAACGCGGACGCCGGCCCGTGGGTACCGAAGTAGGCCGCGAAGAAGATTTCGCGCACCAACCCCACGACCCGTGAGATGGCGGTGGCGATCGTGAAGATCGCGGTGTTGCGACCGAGGCGCCCCGGCTCTGGCCTCTCGGGGACGGGATCCAGCTCGACATGCGGTTCGGCCGGCCCGGACAAGGCCGCTATAGTACGGCGCTGCGCGGCGCGTCCGGGCTGGTTTTCCCTGGCGCGGCGGCGGTTTTTTCATGGCCAACATCCACTCCCAGAAGAAGCGGATCCTGCGCTCTGCCAGAGAGCGCTCGGAGAACCGTCTCTACACCTCCACGATCAAGACTCACTTCCGCGCCCTGGAGGCTCATCTGACCGAGGGCGAGGCCGAGGCGGCGCAGACGACGCACCGCGAGCTGGTGAGCACGATCGACAAGGCCGTCAAGCGCGGCGCGCTTCACCGCAACACCGGCGCCCGCAAGAAGTCCCGCGCGGCGCGGCTGCTCGCCGGCAAGTAGCAGCCCCTCAGGAAGCGATCGCTTCCACGGCGCGCAGCGCCAGCGTGTCCTCCTCGAGGCCGTTCTCCGGTCCGCGCGCGGACGGCAGCGGCGAGCCACCGCGGGTGTCGAGCTCGAGGTCGGCGAGCACGCCCAGCGCGGCCCGCAGACGGGCCGGGTCGCTGCGTCTGACGGCGGCGATGAAGCGCTCGGCGGCGCGCGGGGGCATCGGGCGCAGCGAGTCCTTGATCTGAGCCGGCGCCTCTCCGGCGGCGAGCCTCTCGGCGACCGCGACGCCGTCGCGGAGCCTGCGGGTGATCGCGTAGACGAGGCCGGGAAGCGACTCCCCCTGGGCGCGCAGGGTGCCGAGCAGCGAGAGCGCGCCGGCGCGGTCGCCCTCCAGCAGCGCGTCGGCCAACTCGTAGCCACGCTGCTCGGATGAGCGGGCCGCGAGCCGCAGGACATCCTCTTCGCTGACCGCGCGCGCAGCCCCGGCGCCCGTGCCGCCCGTGGCGCCGGTGCCATCCGCGCCCTGCTCCCTGCCGGCGGGCGCCGGCTCCAGCGACAGGGCCAGCTTCTCGAGCTCGCGCAGCAGGCGCTGGGGACGCTCGCCGACCTGGGCCACGAGCGCTTTGGACGCGCGGCCGTCGAGCGACAGGCCGAGCCGCTCGCCCTGCTCGCGGGTCCAGCCGGGGAGCTCCCAGGGCTTGACGGCCGCCTCGACCGCCACCTGTCCGCCGGCACGCTTGACGGCCTTGACGAGCGCCTCGGGCACCTTCGCGCGGGACTCCTCGCGGGCGAACAGGGCAAGCGTGGTGTCGGGCGGGATCTGGGCGATCGCGCCGAGCAGGTGATCCTCGATGTCCTTCGCCCGCCAGCGCTCGACCCCGTCCACGATCACCACCCGGTGGCCGAGGGCCAGCGTCATGCTGGCGAGCGCCTGGGCGGTGCGTTCGGGGGTCGCCTCCGGCCCCTCGAGCAGCTCGAGGCCGTTGCCGTCGGACTCTGACTCGGCCAGCGCGCGCAGGCGTGAGCGGCGGGCGGCGATGGCCCCGTGGTCGTCGCCGCGGATCAGGTACAGGGGGCCGAGCCTGGCGGTCAAGGGGTGCCGGCGCCCATCAGCGCACCACCAGGTTCACGAGCTTGCCGGGGAGCACGATCTCCTTGACGATCTCGCGCCCGTCGACGTGGGCGCGGACGTTGGAGGCCGCCAGACAGAGCTCCTTCAGCTCCTGCTCGGGGGCTCCGGTGCGGGCCTGGACGCGGTCGCGGACCTTGCCGTTGACCTGGCACACGAGCTCGTAGGAGTCGGTCTCCAGCAGCGACTCGTCGGCCTCGGGCCAAGGCTGTTCCCAGACGCGCTCGCCGGTGAGCCGCTCGTAGATGTCGGAGCTCACGTGGGGGGCGAACGGGAACAGCAGCGAGGCGGCGCTGGCGACCGCGAAGCGGAGCGTCTGCAGGTCGGCCGTCTCGCGCAGCCGCGAGCTTTCGTTGTACAGCTCCATGACCGCGGCGATGGCGGTGTTGAAGGCGAAGCGACGTACGTCCGAGCCGACCTTGTCGATCGCCCAGTGGGTCTTGCGGGCGAGCGCCAGGTCCTCGCCCTGTGGGTCCTGGGGAGAGCTCAGCGGACCGGCCGACCCGCCGGGGCGTTCGGCTACCTCGGCCGCCAGGCGCCAGAGCCGTCCGAGGAAGCGGAAGACGCCGTCCACGCCCTCGTCCGACCAGTCGGCGTCCTGCTCGGGAGGACCGACGAACAGGATGTAGGAGCGGGCCGTGTCGGCGCCCACGCGATCGACGATCGAAGCCGGCGAGACGACGTTGCCGCGCGACTTGCTCATCTTGGCGCCGTCCTTGGTGACCATGCCCTGGGTGAAGAGGGCGGTGAAGGGCTCCTGGAAGTCGAGGTGCCCGAGGTCGGCCAGCGCCTTGGTGAAGAAGCGCGCGTACATCAGGTGCAGGATCGCGTGCTCGACGCCGCCGATGTACTGGTCGACGGGCATCCACTCGCGGGTCGCGGCCGGGTCCCAGGCGGCCTCGTCGTTGCGGGCGTCGCAGTAGCGCAGGAAGTACCAGGAGGAGTCGACGAACGTGTCCATCGTGTCGGTCTCCCGTCGGGCCGGGCCGTCGCACTCCGGGCAGCGGGTGTTGACCCAGTCCTCGGCGGCCGCCAGCGGGGAGCGGCCTTTGGGCTGGTAGTCGTCGATGTCGGGGAGCTCGACCGGGAGGTCCTGCTCCGGCACCGGCACGGCCCCGCAGCGCTCGCAGTAGACGATCGGGATCGGACAGCCCCAGTAGCGCTGGCGCGAGATGAGCCAGTCGCGCAGGCGGTAGTTGACCGACGGCGTGGCCCTTGCCCTCGCGGTCGAGCCACTGCACGATCGCCCCGAGGGCCTCGCGGTTGGGCATCCCGTCGAAGTCCGGATGGGAGCCCACGATCACGCCGTCGCCGGTGAAGGGCAGCTCCTCGGGGCCGGCGTCCGGGTCATCGGCGGGGGCGATCACACGCCTGATCGGCAGCCCGAAGGCCTCGGCGAAGGCGAAGTCGCGCTCGTCGTGGGCGGGGACGGCCATGATCGCCCCGGTGCCGTACTCCATCAGCACGTAGTCGGCGACGTACATCGGGATCCGCTCGCCGTTGACGGGGTTGGTGACCGTGCGCCCGAGCGGCACCCCGGTCTTCTGCTTCTCGGCGTTGCCGCGTTCCTCGTTGCTCTCGGTGAGGGCGTGGTTGACGTACTCGCGCACCGCCTGCTCGTGGGGGCCACCCTCGGCCAGGCGCAGCACGTCGGGGTGCTCTGGGGCCATGACGAAGAAGGTCGCGCCGAAGAGGGTGTCCGGGCGGGTCGTGAAGACGGGGTACTCGACGTCCATCTCCTCGCAGCGGAAGGTGACCTCGGCCCCCTCGCTGCGCCCGATCCAGTTGCGCTGCATGGTCTTGACGTGCTCCGGCCAGTCGATCCCGTCGAGATCGCTGAGCAGCCGCTCGGCGTAGTCGGTGATGCGCAGCAGCCACTGCTCGAGCTGGCGGATCTCCACCACGGCGCCGCAGCGCTCGCAGTGCCCCTCGGCGGTCACCTGCTCGTTGGCGAGCACGGTCTGGTCGTTCGGGCACCACTTGACGGCCGCCTCGTTGCGATACGCCAGTCCTGCCCTGAACAGCTCCAGGAAGATCCACTGCGTCCAGCGGTAGTAGGACGGTTCGCTGGTGGCCAGCTCGCGGGACCAGTCGATCGACACCCCCCACGAGCGGAACTGCTGCTGGAAGGAGGCGATCGATTCGGCCGTCGAGACGCGCGGGTGCACGCCGGTGCGGATGGCGTGGTTCTCGGCCGGGAGCCCGAAGGCGTCATAGCCCATCGGGTGGAGCACGCGGGCCCCGCGGCGGCGGCAGTAGTGGGCGATGGCGTCGCCGAGGGCGTAGCACTTGAGGTGCCCGATGTGGGGCTCCCCGCTCGGGTAGGGGAGCATCTCCAGCACGTAGGTGTCGGGCGCCTCGGGGCCGGGCGCGCCGGTCACGCCGCCGGTGCGTGAGCGCGCGCCACGGGCGTGGGAGGGGTCGCGGTTGGACACCTCCCAGGTACGCTCACGAGCCCATAGCTCCTGCCAGCGGCGCTCGATCGCGTGCGGGTCGTAGCGGTGCTCCGGCATCGGCTGATCGCACCTTATCGCCCGCCATTCGGGCTTAAGCGAACCGCGCCGCCGGACCAGGGGTCGCGGCGGCGCGGTGAGTGTCAGGAGACGCCCCCGAGGGGGTGCCGGTAGGCGCTCCTGGTCCTACGGTTTGGCTTTCTTTCTTGCTTTTTCCTGGGCCCGTATTTGCGCGCGAATGCGCCCATGCGCTCCCCTGCCCCGTCAGAGGAGCGGTACCCCGTTTCGCGGGGCTCCAACGTGCTCGCTCCAAGCGCGTCAGGCGGCCGGCTCCTCGACCAGGTGGCGGCTGCGGCCGCGCAGCAGCTCCACGACCTCGGCGGGCGCCTTGCTGGGCGAGCCGCTGTCGTACGGGGGCTGGGGGTCGTACTCGATGCCGAGCTGTATCGCCTGCGCGACCGTGTCGCCCGCGATCGTGCCCGCCAGCGAGAGGCCCATGTCAATTCCGGCGGAGACCCCGGCGGCGGTGACCAGCTTGCCGTCGTAGACGACCCGCTCCTCGCTCGGCAGGGCGCCCAGCTCCCTCAGGCGCTCGAGGGCCAGCCAGTGGGAGGTCGCGCGCTTGCCCTCCAGCAGCCCGGCGGCGGCGAGGATCAGCGACCCGGTGCAGACCGAGGTCGTCCAGGTGCTCGTCTCGTGAGCGGCGCGCAGCCACTCCAGCACGCGGCTGCCGGCGCGGACGTCGACCTCCCCGGGCCCACCGGGGACGAGGATCACGTCGGGGTGCTCGAGCTCGCCCAGGCCGTGCTCGACCTGCACCGTCAGCAGCCCGTTGTCGGTCGTCACCGGTCCCGGCTCCGCGGCCAGGAAGCGTAGGTTCGCGCCCGGGAGGCGGCTCAGGACCTCATACGGCCCGACCGCGTCGAGCGCCGTGAACCTGTCGTACAGCACGATCGCGATGTCCATGTGCTCCGTCCTTTCCGTTTTCGTTTCGTTGCGGCGGCACGGACGCCTTGCGGGCCCTCACCAGCCGTGGGCCGCCGTGGAAGCGGCGCTTGTACTCCGCGGGAGACACGCCGAGTGCCCGTACGAAGGCGCGGCGCATCGTCTCGGCGCTCGGGAACCCGGCGCCCGCGGCCACCGCCGAGACCGTCAGCGTGGTGTCCTCCAGCAGCCGGCGGGCCGCCTCAAGTCGCACCCGCTCGACGTAGCGTGCCGGCGTGACCCCGGTCTCGGCACGGAAGGCGCGGGCGAAGTGCCGCGGGCTCATGTGCGCGCGCGAGGCCATCGCCTCGACGGTGTGCTCGCCGGCGGGGTCCTCGACGACCGAGCGCTGGATCTCCTTCAGCGGCTCGCGCTCGGGCTCCTGGGAGCTGAGCGTGGCGCTGAACTGCGACTGGCTGCCGGGACGGCGCAGGAACAGGACCAGGTGGCGGGCGATGGTGAGCGCCAGCTCGCGGTCGTGGTCCTCCTCGACGAGCGCCAGCGCCAGGTCCATACCGGCGGTCACGCCGGCCGAGGTCCATACGGCACCGTCGCGGATGTAGATCGGGTCGGGGTCGACGTCGACCCCGGGATGAGCGTCGGCGAGCTCCTGCGCCCAAGCCCAGTGGGTGGTCGCACGGCGACCCTCGAGCAGCCCCGCGCGGGCCAGCAGGAAGGCGCCGGTGCAGACCGAGACCGTCCGCCTCGCGGTGGAGGCGGCGCGCGCGATCCAGGCCACGAGCTCCTCGTCGGCAGCGGCCTCCCGGTGGCCGCTGCCACCGGGGACGATCAGCGTGTCGAGCGGCTCGGGGACGTCCTCCAGGCGGCACCCCGGGACGATCGCGAGGCCGCTGGAGGTGCTCGTCAGGGCGTCGCGGCCGACGAGCGTGACCTCGTAGCCCGGGGCCGCGGGACGGCCGCCGTGGCGGTTGAGGTGAGAGACGGCGGTGTGGGCGCCCGTGAAGACCTCCAGCGGGCCCGTGACGTCGAGGCTCTGAACGCCCGGATAGACCAGGATCGCCACTCGGCGGGGATCGGACGCGGATGCCATGGAGCTGATGATGGCCGACGACGCGTCTGTCCGCAAGGACCAATTTCCCACTTTTCCTGCCACACGGCGCAAACGCCCGCGGGTGCACCGCGCGGGCTCCTGGGGCTCAGTCGCACGGCCTCCGAACGCTCCCTCGCGCGGCCCGCCAAAAGTCCATCCCGCAGCCTCCGAACACTCGTCGGGGGGCGGCGGACGGTCCCCCGCACAGGCGACTAGCATCTACCCGCATGGATGACCCAGACTTCTCCGACGGCGACTACGAGTACGGCGGAGATCCCGACTCGCTGAGCTCGGCCCCGGGCCGGGTTGCGAGCATCGTGTCGGCCGCCGAAGCCGCGGCCGCCGACCTGCGTGAGCAGGCCGAGACGAGGGCCAATGCGCGGATCGCCGAAGCGGACCGCGCCGCGGACAACCGCGTGGAGGCCGCCGACGAGGAGGCCGAGGAGCTGCTGGCGACCGCCCGCGCCCAGGCCGAGGCCATGACGGCGGAGGCGTCGGACACGGTCGCCCGCATGACGGGCGAGCTGGAACAGGCCCGCGACGAGGCCGTGAAGGCTCTGGCTGACTCCCGCGAGCAGGCCGAGCGTCAGCTGGCCGAGGCCCGCACCGAGGCCGAGGAGGTGCGCGCGAGCGCCGAAGGGGAAGCCGAACGGGCGGTCGAGTCCGCCAAGCAGGACGCGGAGCAGATGCGGGCCACGGCCGAGAGCGACGCCGAGGAGATGCGCGCCGCCGCCGAGGGTGAGGCCACCCAGATGCGCACCACCGCGCGCACCGAGACCGAACAGCTACGGGAGGCCGCGCGCAGCGAGACCGAGGAGCTGCGGACGGCCGCCAAGACCGAGTCCGACCAGCTGCGGGCGTCGGCCAAGACGGAGTCCGACCAGCTGCGCGCCTCCGCCAAGAGCGAGGCCGAGCGCTCCCGCGCGAACGCGGCCGCCGAAGCGGAGAAGCTGGTCAGCAACGCCCGCGAGGAGGCCGAGCGGGTCGCCGCCGAGCTGACCGAGAAGACCGAACAGGAACTGCGGGTCGAACGCGAGCAGGTCGCGCGCACGAAGGCCGAAACCGAGAAGCAGGCCAACGAGGCGCTCGCCAAAGCCCGCACCGAGGCCCGCGAGATCACCAGCGAGGCGCACGTGGTCGCCCACGAGGTGCTCACGGAAGGCACCGAGATCTCCCACAACCTCAACGAGCTCTCCCAGTCGCTGCACACCAACGCCGAGCGGCTGTTGCGGGGCGTGCGTCTGGCCCACGGCGGCATGACCGCCCGTCTGGACCAGGTGGTCCCGGACACCGCCCCGACGGCCAAGCGGGGCGAGAAGGGCAAGCACCAGCCGGACAACGGCTCCTCGGACGAGCTCGACGTACCCGAGTTCCTGCCGAAGTCCTAGGACGGCAGGGAGCCGGCGGCCGCGCGCACCGCGGTTGACGTGCGCGTCCGGGCCCGAAACCTTCGCCGCGTCCGAGGCTCCGCTCGCCGGGCGCCAACATGGCAGCTAAACTTTTGCGGCACCCATTGCGGGGCTATAGCTCAGCTGGGAGAGCGTCGCGCTGGCAGCGCGAAGGTCGCCGGTTCGATCCCGGCTAGCTCCACTCGCAACGGCGTCACGCCACGAACAACCCGGCCTCCGCTGTGAGAGCCTGCGCCGGCATGGCCTTCGATCCGCGCCACCCGTTCCCGGCCACGGGGCCCGCCGTCGCACCGTCGACGATCGCCATGGCCGAGCACTCTGGCGTCAGCGAACCCAGGCCCGGCCTGATCGGCCGCTTCGCGCGCTGGCTGTGGAGCCTGGCCCAGGGGGAGGTCGTCAAGCGCGTCGGAGGACCCGCACGCGCCCGCGTGATCACGCTGTTCGCGCTCGTGCTGGCGCTCAACGGCGCCGACGCCTCGACGGTGGGAGCGATCGCTCCCCAGCTCGAGTCGGGGCTGCACATCAACAACACCGACCTCGGCCTGCTGAGCTCGGTCTCGCTGCTGGTGGGGGCGGTCTTCACGATCCCGGTGGGGCTGTTGGTGGACCGCACCAAGCGCATGCCCCTGCTGTCGATCTCGATCGTGCTCTGGAGCCTCGCCACGCTGTTCAGCGCCTTCGCGGGCAGCTTCGGGAGCCTGCTGCTGACGCGGCTCGCGCTGGGGGCGGTGGCGGCCACCGCGGGGCCGGCGATCTCCTCGCTGACCGGCGACTACTTCGCGGCCAACGAACGTGGGGTGATCTGGTCCTACATCCTCGTGGGCGAGGCGGCGGGCACGGCCTTCGGCTTCATCATCAGCGGCTTCGTGGCCAGCGCATTCCACTGGCAGGCCGCGTTCGTGGTGCTGTCGATCCCCGGCTTCTTCGTCGCCCGCGAGCTGTGGCGGACCGTGCCCGAACCGCTGCGGGGCGGCCAGAGCCACCTCGAGGTGGGGACCGCGGACCTCGAGGTCGCGCTCTCACAGGCCGAGGAACGTGTCGAGCGGGGTGAGCTCGCCGCGCAGCCGGAGGGGTCGGCGGAGACAGAAGGCGACCACCGGACGGCCCGTGAAGCCGCCGAACGCGCGGGTGCGCTTCCGAACCCCGCGATGGTCCTGCACGAGGACCCGAGCCAGATGGGGCTGTGGCGGTCGGTCCGCTACCTCTTCGAGATCCCCTCTAACCGCTTGATGATCTTCGGCTCCTCGCTGGGCTACTTCTACTTCGCCGGGCTGGCCACGTTCGCGCTCTTGTTCGTCAAGGGCCACTACCACGCCGACCAGGCAGAAGCCGAGCTCGTGCTGGCGCTGCTGGTCGCGGGGGGGGTGGCCGGGACCGTGGTGGGCGGGCGCCTCGGGGACCGGATGCTGCGGCACGGGCGCCTCGCTGCACGCGTCTGGTTCCCGGGTCTCTGCTACATCGCCGCGGCCGGCCTGCTGGCGGTGGGATTGCTCAAATCGGGCCTCACTCCGGCGCTGTGGTTCTTGATCGGGGGCGCCGCGCTGATCTTCGCCGCCAACCCTCCGGTTCAGGCCGCGCGCCTGGACGTCGTGCCCGCCGGGCTGTGGGGTCGCACCTCCAGCGCGTTGACGGTCGTGCGGTCGCTCGCCCAGGCGCTCGCCCCGCTCCTCTTCGGCGGCCTCTCCCAGCTGATCGAGGGCTTCGTGCCCCAGCAGGCGCCGATCGGAACCCATCCCAGCGCGCCCAGCACGAGCACCGCCACCGGACTACAGGTGACCTTCCTGATCATGCTCGTGGCGCTGGTCGCGGGCGGCCTCCTGCTCTACAAAGCGCGCGTCACGTTCGCCTCCGACGTGGCCACGGCGGCCGCCTCCGAGCCGCAGGCACCGATCCACCCGCCGGCGCCCGCCTGAGCGCCCGCGCCGACGCCGGCGGCCGGGCCCCTACCCCCGCGGCCCGCCGGCCGCCGCGCGAGCACGCTCGGTCCTCCGCCGCCCCGGCCGGGCCCTACGCCGGCAGCACCGGCATCGGCCGCGCGGCCACCTCGGCGGCGTCCTCCACCGAGAGGCCGAACAGGCGCAGGATCCCTTCGGCGTGGCGGCGCTCGGCCTGTCTGGAGGCCTGGCCGTCGAGCACGGCCCGCATCACCGCCAGCAGGGCTCCACCGGCGGCGAACAGCGCGATGCGTTTGTCGGCCACCCGCAGGCGGCCGGCGGCGATGCCGCGGGCCAGGTCCCGGCGCGCGAAGGGGCCGAGCGCCTCCAACATGACGTTGTGGGACACGTCGAGACGGATCAGCAGCCACGCCCAGTCGGGGTCGCTGCCTGCGAGCCTGACGAAGTAGCGGTGAGCCACGGACACGACCTCGGCGGGATCGTCGAGGCCGGCGGCGAGGGTGTCGATCGCGGACCCCTGCGCGGCCAGGACCTCGGCCAGCACCGCCTGCACGATCGCATCCTTGGAGTCGAAGTGGTTGTAGAAGGACCCGAAGCCGACGTCGGCCGCTTCGGTGATCTCGTTGATCCGCGTGCTCTCGACCCCCTTGCTCGCGAACAGAGCACTGGCCGCCGCCATCAGGCTGCGCCGGGTCGCCTCGCGGCGCCGCGCACGGCGGTCCTGGGTGAGCGCGCCGTCGGACCCGCCCGAGCCGCGGCCCCTGGGCGCCCGGTCCGGCTTGACCGATGAACTACTCATAGTTGACAAACTTATCAGTTAGTGGTTAGGGTGCGCCTCGGATGAGCCCCGACTACGACATCGCGATCGTCGGCTATGGGCCGGTCGGACAGACGGCCGCGATCCTGATGGGACGCCTCGGCTACCGCGTCGGCGTGTTCGAGCGCTGGCCGAGCCTCTATCCGCGCCCGCGGGCGGTGCACTACGACGACGAGGTCGCGCGCATCTTCCAGCGCCTGGGGATATCGGAGCAGCTCGAGGCGATCACCGAGCCGGCGACCACGTATGAGTGGCAGAACGCGGACGGAAGGACGCTCCTGCTGCTCGACCGCAGCCGGCCGGGCCCCTCGGGGTGGCCGGCCGCGACGATGTTCTGCCAGCCCCAGCTGGAGGAGCTGCTGGACCGTACGGCCAAGCAGGTCCCGTCGGTCGAGATCCACCAGGGCTGGGAGCTGAGCGAGGTGCTCGACGCCGGCTCGCACGTGCGCCTGCGGGTGCGCCGGGGCGAGGGCGACGGGCGCACTTGGGAGGCCAGCGGCGAGGAGCGCACGGTCACGGCCGCCTACGTGATCGGCTGCGACGGCGCCAACAGCCTGGTGCGCGAATGCATGGGTGCGCCGCTGGAGGACCTCGGCTTCGCCTTCGACTGGCTGATCGCCGACACCATCCCCCGCGACCCGCGCCTGCTCGCCGGCGTCAACCTGCAGCAGTGCAACCCCGCGCGGCCCACGACGCTCGTCTCGGGGGGACCGGGGCGCCGGCGCTGGGAGTGGATGCTGCTCCCCGGAGAGAGCGCCGAGCAGATCGAAGAGCCGGAGTCGGTGTGGAAGCTGCTGGCGCGCTCCGGCATCGGGCGCGACGAGGTGGCGCTCGAGCGCCACACCGTCTACACCTTCCGCGCCCGCTGGGCCCAGAGCTGGCGCGAGGGGCGCATGCTGCTCGCGGGCGACGCCGCCCACCTGATGCCCCCGTTCGCCGGCCAGGGCCTGTGCTCGGGCATACGCGACGCCCTCACGCTCTCCTGGCACCTCGACCTCGTGCTCAAGGGGCTGGCGGACGAGTCCACCCTCGACGCCTATACCAGCGAGCGCAGCGGGCACCTGCAGCACGCGATCGCGATGTCGGTAGAGCTGGGGAAGGTGATCTGCATCAGCGACGAGGCCGAGGCCAAGGCCCGCGACGAGGTGCTGCTGAGCGTGGCCGCGGATCCGAGCGCGCCGCCGGTCGAGCCGCCGCTCCCGAACCTCGGTCCGGGGATCCACGAGGGCGCCCAGGGCGCAGCCGGCCAGGAGGCGGCGGGCTCGCTGTTTCCCCAGGGACGAACCGCCGACGGCGCCCGGCTGCTGGAAGACACCCTCTCCCCCGGCTTCGTCCTCTACGCCCTCGAGGCCGACCCCCGGCAGCTGCTCGACGACCAGACGCACGCGTACCTCGGCGAGTTGGAGTGTGCGCTGGTGTCGCTCGAGGGGAGCGGCGAGGACCAGCGGATCTACCGTGACTGGTTCTCGGCCCACGGCTGCACGACTGCGCTCGTGCGCCCCGACTTCTACGTCTTCGGGACGGCCGCCACGGCCGCCGAGACACGCACGCTCGTGCACCGCCTGCGGGCGGCGTTGACCGAACCCGACCACCGCGACGAGAGGCTCGCCTCATGAACGATCAAGCCATCAGACCCAGGTTCCACCACTTCAACCTCAAGACCACCCGCCTACAGGAGCTGATCGACTGGTACTCGGTCGTCGTCGGCGCCGAGGTCACCTTCCAGGACGCCACCGGGGCGTGGCTGACCAACGACGCGGCCAACCACCGCATCGCGCTGCTCGCCTTCCCGGGCTTCGTGGACGACCCCGACAAGGACACCCGCACCGGCATGCACCACAGCGCTTTCGAGTACGAGCGCTTCGAGGACCTCAACGCGAGCTACCTGCGCCTGCGCGAGCGCGGCATCGAGCCCGACGTCTGCATCGACCACGGGATGACCCTCTCCTACTACTACAAGGACCCCGACGGCAACCACGTGGAGCTGCAGGTGGACGTGTTCGGAGACTGGGAGGCCTCGCGCGAGTGGATGCGCACCAGCCCCGAGTTCCACGCCAACCCGATCGGCGTGTTCGTGGAGCCGGACCGGATCGCCGGCGAGGCGGCCGCGGGCACGCCCTTCGAGGACATCCACGCCCGCGCGATGGCCGGCCAGCTGAGCCCCGCGCAGCCCGTCGAGATCCCGGGGCAGGAGTAGCGATGCGCCTGGTGAGCCAGATCAGCGGCGGCGTGCCGGCGGCCGCAGTCCTCCTCGGCGAGGAGATCGTCCCCGTCGCCGCGCTGGGCGCCCCCACCGGCGTCCGCGAGCTGCTGGCGGCGCTCGACGCGGGCGCCCTGCGGGAGCTCGGCGAACGGGCCGCGAGCTCCGCCGCAGAGCGCACGCCGCTGTCCGGGGCGACGCTCGCGGCCCCGGTCCCCGACCCGCAGAAGATCATCTGCATCGGCCTCAACTACCGCGACCACGCCGAAGAGTCCGGGCAGGAGATCCCGCAGGCGCCGATGTGGTTCGCGAAGTTCCAGAACTCGCTGATCGGCAGCGGGGCGCCGATCGTGCTGCCCGGCGCCCACCCCGACTACGTCGACTACGAGGCCGAGCTCGCGCTCGTGATCGGGCGCGCCGGGCACGCCATCTCCGAGGCCCAGGCGCTCGCGCACGTCGCCGGGGTGATGCCCTTCAACGACGTCACCGCCCGCGACCTGCAGCTGCAGAATCCGCTCTGGACGAGCGGCAAGGCGGTCGACACCTTCGCTCCCTGCGGGCCGGCGCTGGTGACGCTCGACGAGCTGGGCGACCTCGGCGACATGACGCTGCGCACGCGCATCAACGGCGAGCAGTTCCAGGAAGGCACGACCGCCAACCTGATCTTCGGGCCGGCCGAGCTGATCGCGTGGCTGTCGCGCACGATCACGCTGCTCCCCGGGGACATCATCGCCACCGGCACACCGGCCGGCGTGGGCGGCGCCCAGGGCCGCTTCCTGCGCGACGGCGACACGGTCGAGGTCGAACTCGAGGGTGTCGGCACGGTCACCAACCCGGTGCGCTCCGAATGAGAAGCACGCACCGGGCGCGGACCTGAGCCGTGCGGCGGACCTGAGCGGGCGCCGAGGCTACGCGGCAGCGGCCGCCTGGGCGGCGCGTGCCTTCTTCAGCCCGCGTTTGGCGAGGAAGCCGTTGGCGAGCAGCAGAACCGTCTTGTTGGCGGGCGCGCGAAAGCCGCTCTCGGTGTGGGGGGCGTAGATGCCGTCCTGCAGCCAGCCGGTGTACTGGTGGGCCTCGAGGCCGATCAGCTTGGACTCGAAGCGGTGCCCGAGCAGGCCCGCGCGGCGGCCGCCACCGGGTAGCGGGCCCTCGAGCGCGATGCCGTTCGTGTCGGCCGCCCCGACGGTCACCGGCACCACCATCGGGTAGCCGTCCGTCCCTGCGTAGCCGAGCAGCACGTGCGGCTGCACGCGCAGGCGCTTGGCGGCGCGGCCCGCGTCCACGCGCGGCCCGGTCCCCTTCCCGGGCGGCTGCTGGTCGGGCGGCTCCGAGGTCTCCAGCGGCGCGCCCGTCACGGCCGGCGCGCCCGCCAGGGCGGCGTCGGGCCACGAGGTCACGCGCTTGACGGCCACCGTCACCAGCACGCGGTCGGTGTAGTAGGCGTCGAGCCAGCGGTCCCAGAAGACGCCCGTCTTGGGCGGGCCCATGAAGCGTTCCGACGCCGGGCGGACCTGCTCTTCGAGCACGTCGCGGTCGGGTTCGGTCTCGGCGCTGGCGTCGCCCTGCACGAGCACGTAGCTCCCACCGCTCGCGAAGCCGTGCTCGCGGGCGTGGTAGGCGAGGGCCACACGCGGGTTGGAGCGCATCCGCTCGAGCTTGCGGCCGAAGCCGAGCGAGGTCGTGAAGGTGACGGTTCCCGCCGCCCGGTCGCGCAGTCCGATCGGGGCAACCGGCGTCACGACGGCGCCCCCGGCGGGCGTCAGGTAGGCGAGGGCGGCGGTGAGGTCGCCCGAGATGATCTCGTCCTCGGCGTCAGACCACATCGGTGGCTGAAGCCTATGCCTCCTTCACGGCGAGCGCTGCGCAGGGCATCTCCGCCGTCCGCCTCTGCGCCTGGGCGAGCAGCTCCGCCTCGGCCGGCGGCTCGATCTCGAGCGGCTGGGCCGGCAGGCGAGCGGCCGCCAGCACGGCTCCGGCCGCGGCCACACCCGCCGCCACCAGGCAACCGGTGTGGAGCCCGTCGATGAAGGCATCGCTCGCGCTCGCGTGCAGCAGGCCGGCGAGCAGCCCGTGTCCGGTGGCGGCGAGCCGTTCGGCGCTCACCAGCGCCGCGCCCACCGAAGCTTCGGCCGCGCCCGCGACGCGATGGGGCGTCTGGGGCGGCAGCTTGGCGGCCAGGCGGCTTGCATACACGGAGGCGAACACGCTGCCGAGCACCGCCACGCCGAGGGTGCCCCCCAACAGCCGGGTGGCGTCGTTGACGGCCGAGCCCACCCCCGCCTTGGCGCGCGGCACGGCCCCCATGATGGCCTCGGTCGCGGGCGCGCTGGTGAGACCCATGCCGACGCCGTAGACGACCATCTGCAGGGCGATCGTCAGATAGCTGGTGGAGGCGGAGGCGGTCGCTACCCAGAGGTAGAAGACGCTCACCAACACGAGGCCGCCGGCGACAACGAGCTTGGTGCCGAAGCGCACCGCGGCGCGCGTGCCGAGGACCGAGGCGACGCCGACCGAGCAGGCCACCGGCAGCAGGTGCACGCCCGCCGAGAGTGCGTCGTAGCCCTTGATGAACTGGAAGTACTGGGTCATCAGGAAGATGAAGCCGAAGAGGGTGAAGAACGCGACCGTGACCGCGGCGCAGGCGGCCGTGAAGCGGGGGTTGCGGAACAGCTCCAGGTCGAGCATCGGCTCGGCGGTTCGCCGCTCCCAGGCGAAGAAGGCGACCGCCAGGGCGACCGCGCCGGCGATGCCGGCGAGCGTGGACAGGCTGCCCCACCCGTTGCCGGGCGCCTCGATGACGGTGAACACCAGCAGCGCCATCGCGGCCGTGCACAGCACCAGGCCGGGGCGGTCGGCGCGGGGCGCGCTCGGGTCACGGGAGGTGGGCACGAAGCGGGCCACCAGCAGGCCTCCGACCAGCGCCACCGGCGCCATCGCGAAGAAGATGCTCGACCACGAGAAGCGGCCCAGCAGCCAGCCGCCGAAGATCGGTCCGAGCGCGATCGCCACGCCCGCTGTGGCCCCCCACAGGCCGATCGCGCGGGCGCGCTCGCCGCGCTCGGTGAAGACGTTGCTGATCAACGACAGCGTGGCGGGGAACACCAGCGCGGCGCCCAGCCCCATCGCGCAGCGCGCGGCGATCAGCTCACCCGAGCTCGAGGCGAAGCCGCCCACCAGGCTGGCCGAGCCGAACAGCGCCAGACCGGCGAGCAGGGTGCCCTTGCGCCCGACGCGGTCGGAGAGGCTCCCGGCGGCGAGCAGAAACGAGGCGAACACGAGGTTGTAGGCGTCGACGATCCACTGCAGCTGGCTGTTGGACGCGTGCAGTTCGCGCACCAGCGTGGGCAGGGCCACGTTGACGATCGTGGTGTCGAGGTTGATCGCGAAGGCGGCCAGGAGCAGGGCTGCGAGAATCAGAGGGCGGCGGTTCACAGGACGGGCTTTATAGACCTGTTGGACAAGAAAGTCAAGTGACTGGACAAATTAGTCCAGCGAGGGTACACTGTCTCCATGCGAACGTACGGCCAGTACTGCTCGATAGCCAAGGCGCTGGACGTCGTCGGCGACCGCTGGACGCTGCTGATCGTGCGCGAGGTCCTGATCCGTGGGTCGGCCCGCTACACCGACATCCGCGAGGGGCTGCCGGGGATCGCCACCAACCTGCTGGCCGATCGCCTGCGCGAGCTCGAGCGCGAGGGCCTGGTGACCCGCCGCGACGCCCCTCCGCCGGTGGCCGCGACGGTGTTCGAGCTGACCGAGCGGGGCCGCGAACTGGAGCCGGTGCTGAACGCCCTCGGCAGCTGGGGCGTCCCCTTCATGGTCGACGGGCCGTGCGAGGGCGATCAGTTCCGCAGCCGCTGGCTGGCGTGGCCCGCCGCCATGTTCCTGACCGACGGCGAACCCGACGCGCCGCCGGCGACGGTCGAGCTGAGCGCCGGAGGCGAGCCGGTCGTGTTCGAAATCTCCGGCGGCACGGTCCACGCGCGCAGGAGCGAGGGGACCGAGCCCGACGCATGGCTCAGCGGCACCCCGCACATGCTGCTCGGAGTGCTCACCGGGCGGATCGACCTCGATACCGCGCGCTCTCAGGGGCTCGAACTGCGCGGCGACGAGAAGGTCGTCCGGCGCATGCAGCCGATCGCCGCCTAGGTCTGCATCACCCGCGGCGCCCGCGGGTACGCCATCATCAGAACATGACGCTGATCGCGGTGAAGGTGCTGCTCGCGCCGAGTTTCGTAGTGGGCGCCTCCGTGGCAGCCCGCCGCTTCGGCGCGCGCGTCGGGGGCGTGGTCGCCGGGCTGCCCGTGGTAGCCGGGCCGATCCTGCTCGCCTACGCCCTCGCCCACGGCCGCGGCTTCGCGGCCAACGCCGCCGCCGGCACGTTGCTGGGCCTGATATCGCTGATCGCCTTCGTGGTCGTGTACGCGCACCTCGCCCACCGTCTCTTCTGGGGCACGAGCATGCTCGCCGGCTGGCTCGCGTTCATTGCCCTGACCGCGATCTTCAGCGGCCTGCACATCGCCGTCGCGGTCGCCCTGCCGCTCGCCCTGGCGGCGCTGACGGCGGGACTGGTGTTCCTGCCGCGAGCCCCGACCCTCACCGCCCTGCCCCCACAACACCCGGGCTGGGATCTGCCCCTGCGCGCCGCGTGTGCGGCGGCGCTGGTGCTGAGCCTGACGGCGGTGGCCGGGTGGCTCGGCCCACAGCTGAGCGGGCTGCTGGCGCCGTTTCCGATCGTGGCCACCGTGCTCGCGGTGTTCACCCACGTGCAGCGGGGCACCGGCGAGATGGTTCGCATGATGCGGGGCATGATCAGCGGCTTCGCCGCCTTCGCGCTGTTCTTCTTCACGCTGGCCGTGACGCTGCGGCACATGCCCACCGGCGCGGCGTTCGCGCTCGCGACCGGGCTCGCCCTGGCTGTCCAGGGGATCGCCCTCCTGGTGACCTCTCGCCGCGCCCAGGCCGAGCCGCTACCGCTGCTGGCGGGCGAGCAGGCGCACTAGCCGCGGCCGGGCGGGCGGGTTCCGGCCCGGCGCTTCGGCGCCGCGCTCCGCGGCGTCCCGGCAAGGCCCCCGCACGGACGCTGTGCCCCCCGGCGCGCTCCGGGGGGCCCAGCCGTCCGGATTTGTGCCGCTGCTAGTGGAGGGACATGTTCGGCTCGCCGGCTGAGTTCAGCCCGCTCGCTGAGATGGTGCACGTCCCCCCTCGCGGCACGCCGCCGTTGTAGGCCTGCGTGAGGCAGTTACGGAGCGCCAGCTGCGCCCAGTAGTTGGGGTGCAGGTCTTCCTGGAGCTCGTAGGGTCCGAACAGCGTGGTCAGCGTGCGCACCTGGCTGAACCACTCGCTCTTGTTCGGAGCTTCGCTCGCTTTCCAGTTAGACAGCCCCTCTTCCTCGAGCAGGCCGACGCCTTTTTCGCACAACCGCCGGCCGTTGAACGCGCCCGACAGTTCCATCGTCTTGACGTTCGACAGGCCGGTTGCCGCGGCCGCCGAGACCACGGTGCTGTCGATCGTCGGCAGCATCGTCGAGTTGGCGTAGTTGGCGTCTTTGTTCCAGAACCCGCAGCCTCCCGTCGACTGACGGGTGTAGCCGCTCTGGGAGTAGCGGAAGCCGCTGCTGCTGGGGATCGGCGAGGGGTAGTTCTGCACCACGATCGAGTACTGGGCGCTCGAGTAGCCGGCGTTGGTCATCGCCTGCGCGACGTTGTTGATCGCGCCCGTGATCGCCGCCTTCACCGTCGCCACGTTGGACGAGGTGAAGTTTTTCGTGACGTAGCTTTCTTCGCTGCAGTAGTCCGGCCACCATTCGGGCGAGATCAGGAAGTCTTCGATGCAGTCCTGGACGATGCCGGCGAAGTTGAAGTTGTTACCGCCGATCGAGATCGCCACGAGCTTGACGTTGTGGGTGGCGGCGAAGTGCTGGAGCATCAACGCCTGCCCTTCGTGGCCGCCGGAGTTGTAGAAGTCGAGCCCCGGCTTGAACAGGCCTTCGGTCGAGAAGCTCGACGTCTTGGCGCCCGAGCAGGCGAGGTTGACGCCGCTGACGCCGCCGCCGACGTAAACCTCGGCCGACTTCGAGCGGTGGCAGCCAGAGATCGTTTCGCCGGTCCCGGCGGCGTTGTCGTTGTAGGCGCTCGAACCAAGCGCGTCGACCTTGGAGGAGCTTTCGTTGGTGTTCCCGGCCCATCTGCCGGCCTCGCCGCTGATGTAGGAGTCGCCGAGGCTGGCCGCCCACGGCGATCCGGAGCCGGGCCCATCGGCGTGTGCCGGCGGGCTGAGGGCGGCGGCCAGTAGGGCGACGGCGGCCGTCAGGACGGCGGCGAAAGTGAGCAGGCGCGCGGGTCGAGGCCGCGCGAACGGGTGGTGCATGGTCTCCCCTCCATGTCGGTTTGGTGTTGGAACGCGGCGGCTTCGGCGAACCCCCGCGATTGGCGCGGAAGGCGTGTTCGCCTGGCCCCCGCGGGCGACCCTAATCGCTTGACTGGACGGCGGTCAATACGCGGCTGCGTGGCGCGCGCGCAGAGCCGGCGTCAAAGTCGCTCCGAGCGGCAGAAGTCGGCCGCCTCAGGGCGCCGCCGCCGGCCGCTGGGCGGTGTTCTCGACGCGCCGTGCGAGGCGGGATACTGGGCCTGCGATGTCGCAGGAGAACGTTGAGATCGTCAAGCGGCTCTATGACGCCTGGCGAAGACATGGCTTCGGCGTGGTGCCCGAGTTGATGGACCCGGACATCGAGTACGTCAACCCCGCGTATGCGGTCGAGCCGGGGACGCGCCGGGGCTACGAGGGGTTCATGATCGCCGCTGATGCCATTGGCACGATCTACCCAGACCGTCGGTTCGTACCGCTTGAGTTTCATGATGCGGGAAACCGGGTGGCGGTGAGGGTGAGGGTGATCGCGCGAGGCACCGGAAGCAGCGTCGAGGTCGATACCGAGCGTGGCTACGCGTTTGAGATTCATGACGGCAAGGTCGTTCGCTTCGCGTGGTTCAACGAGCCCCTCGAGGCCCTCAAAGCCGTGGGGCTGGAGGAGTAGGCGGTGTCGCAGGAGAACGTGGAGATCGTGCGGCGTGGATACGCGCATCGACAGGCCACGGGGGAGTTCCTGGAGGAGATCATCGCGTCCGACTTCGTGTGGGACATGTCGACATTCCGAGGCTGGCCGGAGCAACAGTTCTATGAGGGCATCGAGGAGGCGCGGAGGTTCATCCGAGAATGGACAGCGGCCTTCGATGACTGGGAGATAGAGGTCGTTACGCTTCACGACGCGGGCGCGGACAAGGTGGTCGGCATCCTGCGCCAGCGTGGTCGTTCGAAGACCACGGGCTTGCCTGTAGACATGTTGTTGGCGCAGGTGTTCACGATCCAGGGCGGCAAGGAGACGCGCATGGAGATGTACGCGGAGCCCGCCGAAGCCCTCAAAGCCGTGGGGCTGGAGGAGTAGACCGGTCCTCATGTCGCCCGCCGTTCGTCGCCGCGGTTCTCGTTGACAAACCGCTGACAAACCAGCCGGTCGCGGCTACAGCCGGTGGCGTCTAGCCGGCGTTTTCAAGCGTCTTGACCGGGACCTCGCCCCAGAGCTGCTCCAGGCGGTAGAACTCGCGCTTCTCGGGCGTGAAGATGTGCACCACCACGTCGAGGTAGTCCATCAGGATCCAGCCGCCGTTGGCCGAGCCCTCGACGCGGCGGGGGTGCATGTCGTGCTCGTGCTTGAGTCCCTCGAGGATGCCGTCGTGGATCGCCTTCGCCTGGCGGCCCGTGCGCCCGGAGCAGACGAGGAAGTAGTCGGTGTAGCCGAGCACCCCGCGGAGGTCGAGCTCGACCACGTCGACGGCCTTCTTGTCGGCCGCGTACCGGGCGATCTCCTCGATCAGCCGCTCGCCGTCCATCACGCGCTCCCCTGGTAGAGCCGCTGCTCCGAGATGTAGCGGGCGACGGGCTCGCCGACGAGCTCCTGCACCGCTTCGCCACGTTCCACGCGCTCACGGACCTGCGAGGAGGAGACCTCCATCGCCTCCATCTCGAGGAAGCTGACCTCGGCCACCGGCCGCCCGTCCTCCCCACTCGCCTCAGCCACCGGCCGCCCGTCCTCCCCGCCGACCTCGGCCACCGCCGCCAGCACCCGCTCGCGGCTCTCCTCCCCGCGGCCGGCCACAGCGAGACCGGCGAGGCCGAGCAGCTCTGCGGGGCTGCGCCAGCGTGGCAGCGTGGCGGCCGCGTCGGCGCCGGCGATGAACGTCCAGGAGACACCCGGGTGCGAGCTGTGCAGCTCGCGCATGGTGTCGACCGTGAAGGAGGGACCCTCACGGGAGAGCTCGGACGCGCACGCCTGCACGGCGTCCTCGCCGGCGCACAGCAGCTCGCACATCCGCAGCCGGTGCGCGGGTCCAGGGTCCTGCTCGGCGGGCTTCAGAGGGTTCACGCGCGCCGGCATCAGCAGCACCCGCTCGAGGCCGAGCTGCGCCAGCGCGCAGCGGGCGATCTGCAGGTGCCCGAGGTGGGGCGGGTTGAACGTCCCGCCGAGGACCCCGATGGACGCCTGTTGCCGAGGCGCTGCGCCGCGCTCAAGAGCGGACGTGCCCGTCGCCTTCGACGATGTACTTGAAGGTGCAGAGCTCGCGCAGGCCGATCGGTCCGCGGGCGTGGAGCTTCTGGGTGGAGTTGCCGATCTCCGCGCCCATCCCGAACTCGCCGCCGTCGGTGAAACGCGTGGAGGCGTTGACGTACACGCAGGCGGCGTCCACGCCGAGGCGGAAGGCCGCCGCGGCCGGCGCGTTGCGGGTGACGATCGCCTCGGAGTGACCACTGCCGTGGCGGGCGATGTGCTCGAGCGCCTCGTCGAGTCCGCTGACGATCGCCACGGCGATGATCGGGGCGAGGTACTCGGTGGCGAAGTCCTCTTCGCTGGCGGGCTCGACGAGCGCCCCGGCCAGCTGCTGGGAGCCGGCCTGCGGGTCGCCTCCCGCGCGCGCGATGGCGTCGCCGTCGGCGCGCACCAGCACGCCCGCGTCCCCGAGGCCTTCGAGCACGAGGGGCAGGAACTCGTCGGCCAGGCGCTCGTGCACCAGCAGCGTCTCGGCCGCGTTGCACACGCCCGGGCGCTGGACCTTCGCGTTCAGCACGATCGCGAGCGCCTGCTCGAGGTCGGCGCCGGCGTCGACGTAGATGTGGCAGTTGCCGGAGGCGGCGTAGATGACCGGGACCGTCGCGACCGCCTGCAACGCCGCCTTCAGGCCCTCTCCACCACGCGGGATGATCAGATCCACGGTGCCCGTCTGGGTGGCGATCTCGGCGAGCTCCTCGCGACCTCCACCCGCCACCAGGCTCACACAGCCCTCGGGGAGTCCCGCGCCGACGGCGGCGGCGGACACGATCCCGGCCAGCACGGCGTTTGAGTTGGCGGCCATGCTCGAGCCGCGCAGCACGATCGCGTTGCCCGACTTCAGCGCCAGCGCGGCGGCGTCCACGGTCACGTTGGGACGCGCCTCATAGACGACCGCGACGACCCCGAGCGGCACCCGCACCTTGCGCAGGTCGAGGCCGTTGGGCAGCCGCCGTCCCTCGATCAGCTCGCCGACGGGGTCGGGCAGCGACGCGATCTCCTCGACCGCGCGGGCGATGCCCTCGATGCGACCCTCGTCGAGCCGCAGCCGGTCCAGCAGCGCGTCGCCGATCCCGTCGCGCTCGCCGGCCTGCATGTCGCGCGCGTTGGCCTGCATGATCTCGGGGGTACGCTCGCGCAGGGCCCGCGCGATCGCCGCGAGGGCGTCGTCCTTCAGCTTGGTGTCGCATTGCGCCAGCCCGCGGGCGGCCCGCTTGGCGGCGGCGCAGGTCTCAGCGACGCTGCCCGGGGACGGGGGCGCAGTGGCGCTCGAGGTGGTTGCTGCGGCGGTGGCCATCTCCGCTACAGGGTACGCCGCCCGCTACTCGAGCACGAGGTAGTCCCGGTGCACGGCCTCGTCGGTGGCCCGCGGCAGGATCTCCCTCACGGCCTCGGACTTCAGCCCCGCCACCTGCTGCAGCTCGCCGGCGGTGTAGTTGGAGATCCCCTTCGCGAGCGTCCCGCCCCGTCCCCGTCCGTCGCCCGTGCGGGCCGCGATCTCGACCGCGTCGCCGGCGTCGAAATCGCCGATCACCTCCACCACCCCGACGGGGAGCAGGCTCGCGCTGCCCTCGCGCAGGGCTCGCGCGGCGCCCTCGTCCACGATCAGGGTGCCGCGCGAGGGCTTGGCGTACTTCAGCCACAGCTTGAAGGAGCTGTAGCGGGCGTCACGGGCCGGGAACAACGTCCCCGCCCGCGCCCCCCGCTCCCCCGCCAGCACCGCCGCCAGCGCCTCGGGAGACCGGCCGCTGCAGATCACGGTGGCGATGCCGGCGGCGGTGGCCATCTCGGCGGCGACGACCTTCGAGCGCATCCCCCCCGATCCCAGCGGCGAGGTGGTGTGTCCGATCTCGAAGTCCGCCAGCGTCGAGAAGTCGCTCACTTCGCTGATGATGCGGGCGTCGGGATGGTGCCGGGGGTCGGCCGTGTAGAGGCCGTCGGTGTCGGTCAGCAGCACCAGCTCCTCGGCGGAGATGAGGACCGCCACCTGGGCTGCGAGGAAGTCGTTGTCGCCGAAGGAGATCTCGTCCGTCGCGGTGGTGTCGTTCTCGTTGATGACCGGCAACACCCGCCACTCCAACAGCGTCCGCAGCGTCTGGCGCGCGTTGAGGTAGTGGGTGCGGGCGCTCATGTCGAAGAACGTCAGCAGCACCTGTGCGCTGGTGACCCCCCGTTCGCGCAACAGCTCGTCGTAGACGCGGTACAGCTTGCCCTGCCCCACCGCGCTGGCGGCCTGCAGGTCGCCGATCGACGTCGGACGCTGGGGCAGCTCCATGACCCGCATCCCGCGCGCGATCGCCCCGCTGGTGACGATCACCACCTCGTCGCCCTGCTGGTGCACCCCGGCGAGCAGGTCGCACAGCGAGGCGAGCTCGTCGGTGCGCAGCGAGCCCTCGCCGTCGGCGACGACGCTCGAGCCGAGCTTGACGACGATCCGCCTCATGCGCGTGGATTTTCCCTTGCCGGGGGGCGGGGCACCGCTACCGCGGGTCCAGCTCGAAGGTCACGCCCGCGATCTCGACCTCGTCCCCGGGCTTGAAGCCCTCCTTCTCGAGCGCCTTGAGCACGCCGATGCTGCGCAGACGCTCCTCGAGATGGGCGAGCGCCTCCTCGTTGTCGAGGTCGAAGCGTTCGAGCAGCCGCTCGATGCCCCGGCCGCGCACCGCGAAGGCGTTCTCCTGCAGGCGTTGCACCTCAAAGCCCTCCCGCGGACGAGGCCGGAACAGCATGTGCTCGGCCAGCTCCTCAACCTCGGCGGCGTCCGTGCCGGCCGCAGCCTCGCCCGGCGCCTCGGTGCCGGGCTCGGGCTCGGCGGGGACGCGCGCCAGCAGCTCGCGCGCCAGCCGCTCCAGCCCCGCTCCGGTGGCGCTCGAGCAGGCGAGCACCGGCACGTCCGGGCCCAGACGCTCGCGCCACTGCGCCAGCTCGCGCTCGACCGTGCCCTCCGGCACGAGGTCGGACTTGGACAGCGCCAGCACGCGCGGAAGCTCCGCCAGGCGCCGGTCGTGCGCCGCCAGCTCGCGCTCGATCGTCTCGTGGTTGACGAGGAGGTCGGCCCCCTCCCCCTGGGAGAGCTCGGGGCGATGTCGAGGACGTGTACCAGCAGGCGGGTGCGCTCGACGTGGGCGAGGAACTCGTGGCCGAGGCCGGCGCCGTCGCTGGCCCCCTCGATCAGGCCGGGGATGTCGGCGATCACCAGCTGGCGCTCGTCGGCCTCGAGCACGCCGAGCACCGGCGAGAGCGTCGTGAAGGGGTAGTCGGCGATCTTCGGCGCGGCTCGCGTGAGACGGGCCAGCAGCGAGGACTTGCCCGCGTTGGGAAGGCCCACGAGCCCGACGTCGGCGAGCAGACGCAGCTGCAGCGACAGCCATCCCTCCTCGCCCGGCAGGCCCCGCTCCCCGAAGCGGGGGGCCTGCCGGGTGGGGGTGGCGAAGTGCTTGTTGCCGGTGCCGCCGCCGCCCCCGTGGGCGAGCACCACGCTCGTCCCGGGCGTCAGCAGCTCCCAGGTGCGGCCCGCCAGCTGCCCCTCCTCCTCGGGGTCGGCCTCGATCCGCGTGCCCGGCGGAACCGCCAGCTCCAGCGTCTCCCCGTCGGCTCCGTGGCGCATGCGATCCTGCGCCGTGACCGCCGCGGCCGGCCTGGTAGCGGCCCGGCGCCGGTAGGTCTGGAGGTCACGCAGGGAGTCGTCGCAGACGGCCAGCACGTCCCCGCCGCGCCCGCCGTCACCGCCGTCGGGTCCGCCCCGGGGAACGTGGGCTTCGCGGCGGAAGCTGACGGAGCCGTCGCCGCCGGCCCCGGCCTGGACGTGGATCCGCGCGCGGTCGTGGAGCATCGTGCGAGCAATCGTGACAGGCCCGCGCACGGCTTCAGGGCAGCGGATCGGCTAGATGCCTCCCAGCCGGAGCAGCAACCCCCGAGACCAAGGAGACCGAAGCGCGATGAGCGACCCAGCAACCTCGAACCGCGGTGTGTTCCTGATCACGGGCGCCTCCTCGGGGATCGGCGCCGCGACCGCGCGACGGGCGGTGCAGGAGGGCTGGCGCGTGGTGCTGGCGGCGCGCTCGGTCGATCGCCTGCAGGAGCTCGCCGAGGAGCTCGGCGGCAGCGAGCGCGCCGCTCGCGGTGCGCTGCGACGTGACCGAGTGGGAGCAGCAGCAGGGGATGGTGGCGTGCCGCGCTGGAGGCCTTCGGGCGAGTCGACGTGGCCTTCGCCAACGCCGGCTTCGGCGGCCAGCGTGGCTTCTCGCAGGACACCCTCGAGCACTGGCGCAACATGGTCCTCACGAACGTCTTCGGAGCGGCGCTCACGATCCGCGCGACGATGGCCCGCTGATCGCCAACCGCGGCCACCTGCTGCTGACCTCGAGCGTCGCCGGGCGGCGGGTGCTGCCGGGGTCGCTCTACTCGTGCACCAAGCACGCCGTCACGGCGATGGGCGAGGCCGCCCGCCAGGACCTCCACGGCACGGGCGTCCGCGTGACGCTGATCGAGCCGGGGATGGTGGACACGCCCTTCTTCGACAAGCGCCCCCAGAACGCGCTCCAGGACGACGACATCGCCCGCGCGGTGATCTACGCCGTCAACCAGCCCGCGCACGTGAGCGTCAACGAGATCCTGATCCGCCCGATCGCCCAGGCCGGGTAGGAGGCGAGACACCCGGCGCTGCTCGGCGTCGGGAACGAGTGCTGAGGGTCCGCCCGCGGCGGCCGGCGGGCCGCCGGCGCTACTCGGCGGCGGGAAGCATGCTGACGATCCGCCCGCGGCGGCCGGTCTTGAACTGGACCGTGCCGGCGGCGCGCGCGTACAGCGTGTCGTCTTTGCCGATGCCCACGCCGGTGCCGGGCTTGAAGCGGGTTCCGCGCTGGCGCACGATGATCTCCCCGCCGCTCACCGTCTGGCCGGCGAAGGTCTTCACGCCGAGACGCTGGGCGTTGGAGTCGCGCCCGTTGCGGCTCGATCCGAGCCCCTTCTTATGAGCCATCGGATTTGTCCTCCTTGGGCGGGCTCGCCGGTTTCGCTTTCACCGCGGGTTTGGCTTTGCCCTCGGCTTTGGCTTTTGCGTCCGCTTTGGCTTTCGGCTTTGGCGGGCGGCTTTGGGTTTCGGGGCTCGGCTTTGGCTTTCGCGGGCTCCGCTTTGGCTTTCGCCGGCTCCGCTTTGGCTTTCGCGGGCTCGGCTTTGGCTTCGTCGCGGGCTTTCGTCCGCTTTGGCTTTGGGCGCGGCTTTGGCGGCCGGCTCGGCTTTCGCTCTGACCGGCGCTCTCGGGGCGGCCTGGGCCTGCGGCTGCTCCTTGTCCTGCGCGTCGGCTTTCGCTTTGGCCGGCGCTTTGCGCGGCTTTGGCCCCGTGGGAGATGTCCAGCGACCTCGATCTGGGTGAGCTCCTGGCGGTGGCCGGTGCGGCGCTTGTAGCCGCGCTTGGGCTTGAACTTGAAGACCCGCAGCTTCTCGCCGCGCACGTGGGCGAGCACCTTGGCGGTCACCTTCACGCCGGCGAGGCCGTCCTTGTCGAAGACCGTCTCCTCGGAGCGGTACAGCAGCGGCTCGAGCGTCACGTCGGCGCCCTCATCGGCCGGCAGGCGCTCGACCAGCAGCCTCTGGCCGCGCTCGACGCGGTACTGCTTGCCGCCGGTCTTCACGATCGCGTACATGGTCTTTTACGTGGGTGCTTGGAGGTGGGGAGCGGTGTGGCGTGTGGTGCTGCGGCGGGCGAGCGCGCCCTACTCGGGCGTCGCCTTCGCCTTGGCAGCGGAACGGCGCCGTCCGCCCCTGCGGCCACGACGCCGAGGTTTGGATTGTAGGCCATCGCTGGGGCCGTCGCCGTTGGAGCGAGGCCTCCTGCTCGGGCTCCTCGGGCGCCTCCTGCTGCCGGAGGCGATGATCTCCGGCTCGGGAGCGGGCGCGCGCTTGGACGCCGGGGAGCGTTTCGGGAGCGGCCTGCGAGCGGCTCTCGCGCCGCGGGCGCGAGCGCGGGCGGCTGGGGCGGGCCGGGGCCGTGACGACCTCGCCGGACTCGTCGAGCAGCAGCGCGCTGGCGGCCGTCCGGCCGACCTGGTCGATGCGCACCATCCGCTTCTCGCCCACGCTGCCGGCGGCGCCCGCGATCGAGATTATGTAGCCGTCGATTTTGGCGACCGCGTCGTCGACGTCGTACATGTGCGGCTCGACGATCTCGACGAGCACCTCGTCGCCGGGGCGGAACGGCAGCGCGCGCTCCTCGACCTCCTCGCGGGTGCCCACGAAGGTGATCGCGAAGTGGTCGAGCGCGAGCCCTTCGGAGCCCTCGAACAGGAACGACTTGCCGGTCTCGGCCTCGAGCGCGTGCAGCACGCGCGAGCCGTGACCGGTGAACTGGGTGCTGACGCGCGGGTTGGCCTGCACCAGGAAGGCATCGGCGTCGGGATGGTCGACGGCGACGTCGCGCAGCCGGCGCTCGAACTCGATCGCGATCGTCTCCTCGGAGCGGATCACGCCCTCGCCCTCGCAGGTGGGGCAGGGGCGGCTCATGATCTCGCGCACGCCCTCGGTGACGTTCTGGCGCGTCATCTCGACCAGGCCGAGCTTGGAGATCTCGGCGGTGAACGTCTTGGTGCGGTCCTCGTCGAGCGTCTTGCGCAGCGTCTTCATGACCGCGTCGCGGTTGCGCGCGCGGGCCATGTCGATGAAGTCGATCACGATGATCCCGCCGATGTCGCGCAGGCGCAGCTGGTTGACGACCTCCTCGGCCGCCTCGAGGTTGGTCTTGGTGATCGTGTCCTCGAGGCCGGCGCCCTTGCCGCGGCCGATGAAGCTGCCGGAGTTGACGTCGATCACCGTCAGCGCCTCGGCGTAGTCGATGATCAGGTAGCCGCCGCTGGGCAGGTCGACGCGGCGCGAGAGCACGCCCTCGATCGCCTTGTCGACGCCGAAGGCCTCGAACAGCGGTTCGCTCTCCTGCCACAGCTCGACGCGCTCGACGAGCTCCGGGGCGGTGCGGGTGAAGAACGACACGAGCCGGTGGTACTGCTGCTCGTCGTCGACGATCGCCCGCTCGAAGTGCGCCGAGAAGATGTCGCGCACGACGCGCACCGAGAGGTCGGCCTCCTGGAAGACCAGGTCCGGGGCGGGGGTCTCCTCGACGCGTTTCTCGAGCACCTCGTGGAGCTTGTGCAGGTACTTGAGCTCGCGCTCGAAGTCCTCGCGCTTGGCGCCGTGGGCGGCGGTGCGGATGATCACGCCCCCCTCTCCGAGCTCGAGGCCGGAGGTCTGGCGGCGCAGGCGCGCGCGCTCGCGGTCCTCCAGTCGCCGGGAGACGCCCACGCCCTCGCCGGTGGGGGCGTAGACCATGTAGCGCCCGGCGATCGTGAGCTCCATCGACAGGCGCGCGCCCTTCGTCTTGAGCGGGTCCTTGACGACCTGCACGACGATCTCCTGGCCGGGTTTCAGCAGCTCGGAGATCTTGCGCCCGCCGCCGCGGCCCCGCCGGGGGGCCTCGACGCCGGGCAGCACGATCTCGTCGACGTGCAGGAAGCCGTTCTTCTCGAGGCCGATGTCGACGAAGGCGGCCTCCAGCCCGGGCAGGACGTTGTCGACCTTGCCCTTGTAGATGTTCCCGACGATCGAGCGCTGACCGCGGCGCTCGATGTAGAGCTCAGCGACGCGGTAGGGGTCCTGTGGCGCCGGCGCGGCTGCGCGAGCGCGAGGATGTGGATCGGGCGGCCGCGGGTGCCCCCGCGGCCTCCAGGAGCGCGACGCGCGTCTCCGCGCGGTCCACGCTGACAAGTACTTGCTTTTTCAATTTGAACCAGTCTTTCGATGGGGGAGGGTGCCGAGCAGGCGGCCGGGCGCCGGTGCGCGCGCATGTGGCGCGCTCGGCGAGAGCCTCGGCCGGGGTGGATGTTGCTCGGCTGACATTCGCATCTTGTTCTCGCGACCTAGAGGCGCGGCACCCGGCCCTTCAGAGCGGCTGAGGCGCGCGCCCGCACGTAGATCGACTGCAGCAGGCCGACCGCCAACATGATCGTGATCACCGACGAGCCGCCATAGCTCATGAGTGGCAGCGTGACCCCGGTGATAGGCATGATTCCAATGGTCATCCCAACGTTGACGAAGACCTGGAACATGAGCATAGCCGCTACTCCGGCCGCGATCAGTGAGCCGAACAGGTCCTTGCTCATCAACAGGATGCGCAGCGAGCGCGAGATCAACAGGCCGTAGAGCAGCAGCACCAGGCCGGCGCCGACGAACCCGTACTGTTCGCCGACGGCCGCGAACACGAAGTCGGTGTTGCTCTCCGGCACGTAGCCGTCGGGGATCTGGCCGCCTTCGCCGTGCCAGCCGGTCTTCTGCCCGGCGCCGATCGCGATCTTCGACTCCTGCTGCTGGTAGCCCTGTTTCTGGGGGTTGGAGGTCGGGTGCAGGAAGGCCGTCAGGCGGTCCACCTGGTAGGGCTTGAGCACGTGCACGCCCGACGGCCGGGGCGGCCACCAGGATGAAGGTGACCGACAGCACCACGATCGCCGCCAGCGTCGCCAGGTGCCGCCACGGCGCCCCGGCCACGAACAGCAGCATGAGCCGCGATCACCATGTAGACCAAGCCCGAGCCGAGGTCCGGCTGGGCGATCACGAACATCGCCGGGATCAGCGCGGCGACCATCACCCGGGCGGTCGTGTCGCGGTCGCGCAGCGAGCGCGCGCGATCCACCAGCAGCGCGGCGAGGGCCAGGATCAGCAGCACCTTGCCGAGCTCGGAGGCCTGGAAGGAGAAGAACGGGAAGTTGATCGCCCGCTGGGCGCCGTTGCTCGCGTGCCCGGCCCCGAGCACCGCCAGGATGCTCAGGATCAGCGCCGCGTAGATGGGCGTTTTCAAGCGCCGCAGGTGCGAGTAGTCCAGGCGCGAGAGCGCGATCATCGCGACCAGCCCGATCCCGAGGTAGACCCCCTGGCGGGTCGAGTAGTAGGTGCGGGTTGCCCGGGATCAGGTTGCGGGTGGCCCCGCTCAGCGTCACCACCGAGCAGATCGCCGAGCCCGATCACGGCCAGCGTCAGCAGCGGGTCGAGCGGCATCCGCGGCAGCCCCGGCGACTCGACCGTGCGCTCCTGGGTGGGGGTGATCGGGCTGAGCGGGCTCACAGCGTCTTGGAGGAGCCGGCGACGAACTTCAGCGGCTCACCGAACCACTTGGAGGCCATCAGGCGGGCGATCGGGGCGGCGGTTTCGGCGCCGAAGCCGCCCTGCTCGACGGTCACGGCGATCACGATCGGGCGCTGGGGGTCGCCGATGTAGCACATGTACCAGGACTGGTCTTCCTGGCCCTGGGCTTCGTGCTGGGCCGTGCCGGTCTTGCCGTACACGGGGTGGGCGGACTGGTTCCAGCCCGTCCACACGTCGGCGGAGGTGCCGCCGGATTCGCTGGCCGCCTCGTGGATCCCCTGCATCACGAGCCCGAGGTCGGTCGGGTTCAGGTGCACGTGCCGCCGCGGCGGGAAGCTGAGGCTCTGCAGCAGGCCGCCGCCGGATTCGTCGATCTGCTTGCCGATGTGGGGGGTCACGACCGCGCCGTTGCCTTCGTTCATGTAGGCGTTGGCGAGCGTGGAGTAGGCGACCGCCATCTGCAGCGGGTCGGTCAGCAGGTCGCCCTGGCCGACCGCCAGGTGCATGTCGTCGCCGACGCTCCAGGGGCGCACTTCGCTGACGATCGCGCAGCCGCCGTGGGGGTGTTCGTGTTCGCAGGTGATCTGGCGCTGGTTCTCGCGCCGGCGCCAGGCCGCGTCGGGGACGATGCCTTCGAACTCGCTCGGCAGGTCGATGCCGGTGTCGTGCCCGATGCCGAGCTCGTGCGCCTTGTTCTGGATCACGTCGCCGTAGGAGTTGGCGCGCTCGCCGACTTCGAAGAAGTAGGTGTCGGAGGAGACCTTCAGCGCCTGCACGAGGCCGACGGCGCCGTAGTCGGCGTGGCCGGCGTTGCAGAAGGGCTCGGTCGAGACGGTGATGCACTGGCCCGCCCCGAGGCCTTCCCCGGGCGTGATCACGCCGCCTTCGAGCGCTGCCATGGCGGTGATCGGCTTGAAGGTGGAGCCGGTCGGATAGGTGCCGTTGACGGCGCGGTCGGTGAGCGGCCCGGCGGCCGAGCCGCTGCCCTCGAGCCCTTCGTATTCGTGCTGGGTGAGCGGTTTGGCGAAGCGGTTGGGGTTGAACGAGGGGTAGGAGCCGAGCGAGAGGATTTCGCCGTTGCGCGGGTCCATCGCCACGAACGCCCCGGCGACCGCCGGTTTGCCGCCCGCGCGGGCGCTGTCGATCCCCTCCACCAGCGCTTTTTCGCTCTCCTTCTGCAGGCCCATGTCGAGCGTCACCTGCAGCGCGTGCCCTGCCTTCGGCTGGGTCGGGGCGAGCCGGCTGGGCACCGGGTAGCCGTTGGCGTTGACCTCCACGCGTTCGACCCCGGGCGCTCCGCGCAGGTAGCGGTCGTAGTAGTACTCGAGCCCTTCCTGGCCCACGATCGTGCCCGGCTGGACGCCGTGGAAGGGCTTCAGCTTGAGCTGCGGCCCGGAGATGTCGCCGACGTAGCCCAGCGCCTGGGCGGCCATGTCGCCCCATGGGTAGTCGCGGATCGAGACCGGCTTCTGGAGCACCCCGGGGAACTCGCTGGAGCGCTCGCCCGAGCACCGTCAGCACGCCCGGCCCGGCGTCCGTCTTGATCGTGATCGGGGCGTAGGGCAGCAGCGTGCGCCCGCGGATCACCAGCGCCTGCACGTGGGCCGGGCTCATCCCCAGCAGCCGGCCCAGCTTGGCGTACAGGCGCAGCCGCGGGCGCCCTTCCGGGGGCAGCGCGGAGGGCACCACCTGAACGGCGTTGGTGACGCGGCTGGCGACCAGCGTCTGGCCCGTGCGGTCGATGATCTCCCCTCGCGGGGCGGGGATCGGCAGGTCGCGCACGCGGTTGGCGTCGGCCTGCTGGACGTACTGTTCGCCGGACAGGATCTGCAGGTACCAGAGGCGGAAGAAGATGACCCCGAACATCACCATCGCCACCCCGCCGATGATCGCCACGCGCAGCGCCATCTGCGGCGAGACGGGGATCGCGGGGCTCGCGGCCGCCAGCCGGCTCGATCGCGCTCACGAGCGCGAGAGCGGGCTCAGCCCGCCGGTCGTGTAGGCCCTGCGGCGGCGCCGGCGACGGCGCGGATCCTCGGGCAGCGCGCTCTCCAGCCAGCGCCGCACGAGCGCCCACAACGGCAGCGCGATGACCGCGTCCACGACCGTGATCAGCACGATCTGGCGCAGCAGCTCGAGGCTGACGGGCGCGTCCACGCCCAGCATGAACTCCATCAGCGAGTAGCCCACCAGCGAGCCCCCGGCGGCGGCGGCCCCCACCAACAGCGGCGTCAGCGCCGCCTGCGGGTCGCGCAGCTCGCGCAGCCGCCCGGCGGAGAAGCCCACGAGCGTGAAGATCAGCGAGCTCAGGCCCAGCGTCTGCAGCAGCAGCAGGTCGACCAGCAGCCCGGTCGCGAAGCCGTACACCGCGCCGATCGTGGAGCCGCACAGCAGGCCCACGAACGCCACCAGCAGCGGCGAGAGGTCGGCGTTGACGCCGAACACGGGGATCTCCGAGACGACGCCGACCTGGACGAGCGTCACGAGCACCGCCATCGCCGCCAGGCGCAGGGGCAGCGACGCGGTCCGCGTGGGGCTCATCCGCCGCCTCCGGTCGAGGCGAGCTGTTCGGCCCCGGCTTCCCCACCGGAGGCGCCCTTGCCGGCGGGCAGCTGGGCGGCGAGGCTGGCGATCCCGGTGGCCCGGGAGCCGGCGCTCGAGGTCAGCACCTGCACGACGTCGAGGTTCTGGAGGTTGACCGCGGGCCGCACGTTGACCGACTTGAAGCCCGTTTCTTCGTTGACCGAGGTCACCTGCCCGACCAGCAGCCCGGGCGGGTAGAGGGAGTCGTCGGGGCTCGCCACGGTGCCCGAGGTGACCACGAATTCGCCCGTGCTGGGCTGGGTGGTGGAGGGCAGGTACTGCAGCAGCAGGTCTCCCGGTTCGCCGACTTTCGGCTGCACGATCCCGGTGGCGGTGCTCTTGGCCAGGCGCGCCGAGACGCCCATCGTGCTGTCGGTGATGAGGTCCACCTGGGCGCCGTCGGAGGCCACCTGGGCGACCTTGCCGACCAGCCCTTCGCCGTTCACGACCGGATCATCGACGCGCACGCCCGCGTTGGTGCCGGCGTCGATCGTCACCGTGGCGTACCAGATGTTGGGGGATTTGGCGACCACGGTCGCCGTCACGGGGCGGTATTCGCCCGCTCCGAGCTGGTCGAGGTGGTACAGGGCCTGCAGCTGGCGCAAGGAGGTTTTTTCGCCCTGGTCGGCGACGAGCTTCTTGCGCAGGGCGTCGTTTTCGCGCTTGAGCTTGTCGCGCTGGCCTTTGGCGCTGAAGGTTTCGCCGAACCAGCCGATCGTGTCGCGAACCGGCTTCAGCGCCTTGTTGGCGCCGTTCTGGATCGGCGAAACGACCGTCAGGAAGGCGCGCTGCACGCCGTGCAGGCGCCCACTGGGGGCCTCGCCGAAATATGCCGTCAGCAGTAGCAGGGAGAGCACCACGAGCAGCACGAGCACTGCCCGGCGCCTCCGCACGGTCTTGTCATGCACCGAGAGAGCCTTCCGGAGCGTTCATCCACAAGAGTACCCCCGTGGCGGGCGGCCGAGCCGCCACCTGGCGAGTCACCGGCGCCGGCGGTTGCGCGAGTTGCGGTTGGAGCGGTGAATCGCCTCGAACTCCTCCAGCGAGCGCCCGGAGCCGACCGCCACGCAGGTCAGCGGCGACTCCGCGAGATGGGCCGGCATCTGGGTCTCCTCGCGCAGGCGCTCGTCGAGCCCCTGCAGCAGCGAACCGCCGCCGGCGAGCATGATCCCGCGGTCCATGATGTCCGAGGCCAGCTCGGGCGGGGTGCGGTCGAGCGTCTCCTTGACGGCGTCGATGATCTGGTTGAGCGGCTCCTCGAGTGCCGTACGGATCTCCTCGCTGGTGAGCACGACCGTCTTGGGCAGCCCCGCGACCATGTCGCGCCCGCGGATCTCGGCCTGCAGCTCCTCGGCCATCGGGCAGGCGGAGCCGATCTCGAGCTTCAGCTCCTCGGCGGTCTGCTGGCCGATCAGGAGCTTGTACTCGCGCTTGGCGTAGTTGATGATCGCCTCGTCCATCTCGTCGCCGCCGACGCGGATCGACTGCGAGACGACGATCCCGCCGAGCGAGATCACGGCCACCTCGGAGGTGCCCCCGCCGATGTCCACGACCATCGAGCCGGTCGGCTCGCCTACGGGCAGCCCGGCCCCGATGGCGGCCGCCATCGGCTCCTCGATCAGATAGGCGGTGCGAGCGCCGGCGGACAGGCAGGCCTCCTCGACGGCCCGCTTCTCGACGCCGGTCACCCCGGAGGGGACGCACACCACCACGCGGGGATGGGCCCAGCGGTTCTGGTGGACCTTCTGGATGAAGTGCCGGAGCATCTGCTCGGTCACGTCGAAGTCGGCGATCACGCCGTCCTTCAGGGGCCTGATCGCCTGAATCGTGCCCGGGGTGCGCCCCAGCATGCGCTTGGCCTCGATGCCGACCGCGTGCACTTCCCCGCTGCGGGAGTCGATCGCCACCACGCTGGGCTCGGACAGCACGATGCCGCGCCCGCGCACGTACACGAGCGTGTTGGCGGTGCCGAGATCGACCGCCATATCGCGACCGCCGAAACCTGTCAGATAACTGAACATGCCCATATTCGGAGAGCGGGCACGCGCGCGGGGGGCCGGTGAGGCCGCGTCGCCGGCGACGCGGCGTCCCGGGGGGCGGTACCTCGGCGCACCCGGGGGCGCAGTCTAGCGAACGCCTGCAAAGCCCCGAGCAGCATGGGCGCCCTTTTGCAGCGATTTCTCATCTTTGAGCCGAGTCGGACGGGCGCCCTGTGAGCAGCTCCGGGCACAGGTCGAGCAGCCCGGCGAGGGGCAGTCCGACGACGTTCTCGTAGTCCCCCTCCAGCGAGCGCACCAGCGCACTGCCGGCGCCCTGGATCGCGTAGCCCCCTGCCCTGCCCCGCCACTCGCCGAGCTCCACGTACCAGCGCACCAGCTCCTCGTCGAGCTCGCGGAAGCGGACCTTGGTGGTCGCGTGGACCTGGCGGCAGCCCTCGCCGTCGAGCAGCACCAGCCCGCTCACCACCTCGTGGGTGCGCCCGGCGAGCGTCCTCAGCGTCAGCTCCGCCTGCTCGCGGTCGGCGGGCTTGCCGTACAGGGTGCCGCCGAGCGTCACGACGGTGTCGCAGCCGAGCACGGTCTCGCGCTCCCGCGGCCTCTGCACGGAGCGCGCCTTGGCGAGCGCGTTGGCGAGCGTGAGGGCCACCGCCTCGCCCTGCAGCTGCTCCTCCACCTCGGGGACGCGGACGGTGAAGGGGACGCCGACGCGTTCCAGGATCGCCCGCCGCTGGGGCGAGCCCGAGGCCAGGACGAGAGGGCGGGGCCCGGCCAGGGGGTTAGGCCAGGTCCGGGAAGAACAGCGCCGTCTCGCGCTGGGCGGACTCCGGCGAGTCCGAGCCGTGGACCATGTTCTCGCCCGTCTGCAGGGCGAAGTCGCCGCGGATGCTGCCGGTCGCCGCCTCGAGCGGGTTGGTGGCGCCGATCACCTGGCGGGCGGCCACGATCGCCTCGTGGCCCTCGAGCACCATCGCCACCAGCGGGCCCGAGGTGATGAAGTCCACGAGCTCCCCGAAGAACGGGCGCTCGGCGTGCTCGGCGTAGTGGCGCTCGGCCAGCTCCCGCTCGACGGTCAACGAGCGCAGCGCCGCGATCTTCAGGCCCTTGCGCTCGAAGCGGGCGAGGATCTCGCCCGTGAGCCCGCGGGCAAAGGCGTCCGGCTTGACGAGGATCAGCGTTCGCTGCACGTTCATCTGCGCTCCTAGATAGCCATCGAAAGGGTCGGTGTCGGCGGCGGAACTCTACGGCGCGGGGCGCGGTCGCCCGGCAGCGGTGCGCGCGGCACCCGCAGCCCGGCGTTCGGCCGCCCGCCGCTCGGCACGCCGCTCGGCGGGGGTGCCGGCAGCAGCGGCCGTGGCGTCGCCGTTGGTCAGCGCGGGCTCGGTGCTCGGCTCCTCGGAGGCCAGCGCCCGTTCGAAGGGTGGGGACAGGTCCTCCTCGACCGCCCCGCCGCGTCGCCGGCGCACCCGCGGTGAGGCGACCCCCGGCACGTCGGCCTCGCAGTAGGGGCAGATCGTCCACGCCTGGTCGAGCGGGCGCGAGCAGTTGGCGCAGCGCTCCTTGAGCTTGCGCAGGCAGCTCGGGCAGCGCACGAAGTCGCGCTCGATGCGGTAGTCGCAGTAGGGGCACTGGCCCCGCTGCACCTGCGCCAGCCGCGCCTCCGCCGTCTGCAGCTCGAGGTCGCGCTCGCGCACGTCTTCGAGGTACTCCGGGGGGCGCAGGATCATGTAGATGACCGGGCCCACGAAGGGGAAGAAGGCCACGAACGTCGAGAGCCCGATCATGACCGGATCGGCGATCCGCCGCCGCGCATCCTGGAAGGTCCAGTAGATCAGCGAGAAGTACAGGACCACCACAAACAGGATCAGCAGGTTTACCGCGAGGCTGAAGCCGCTGCTTTCGATCCCGAAGTAGGCGAGCGGGGGCATCGACGGCAACGAAGTCTAGAGAAACAACCGGCCGAAGCCATAGCCGGCAGCGAAGAAAACCAGGATCACGAGGGCCACCACGCCGGCCACCAGACCGACCATTCGCAGCACCGAGGGGCCTTGCGGATTCACCCGTCGAGACCTTTCGCGAGCACCTCGCCGACGAGGTACACCGAGCCCGTGACGAGCACCGCGCCGTCGTGCTCGCGCGCCCAGCGGCGCGCCGCCGTCAGGGCCGGTGCCGTGGCGGAGACCGTCTCGGCGGCGCTGAAGCCGAGCTGCCGGGCCAGCGAGGACAGCGTCGCCGGGGGCAGCGCCCGCGGTCCGGGCGGCGCCACGAACCAGGCCCGCTGCGTGCGGGGAAGCAGGCGTTCGAGCATCGCCACGGCGTCCTTGTCCTCGAGCACCCCGAGCACCAGCCCCAGCGGGCGATCGCCGAGCAGCTCGGGCAGCGAACGCAACAGCGAGGAGACGGCGTGCGGGTTGTGGGCCCCATCGAGGACCGTGAGCGGGTCCTCGTCCAGCACCTGCAGGCGACCGGGCACCGCGGTGGCGGCGGCCGCTTCCACGACCGCCTGCTCGCTCTCCTGCACGCCGGCGTGCGCCAGGTAGGCCCGCGCGGCGGCGCGGGCGAGCGCGAAGTTGCGCTGCTGGAACTCTCCGTTTGCACGCAGCTTCAGGCCCGGCTCGGGAGCTGTGGCCTGCACGATCTCCGCGCCCCGTTCGCCGGCCACCCGGCGGGCCACGGCCAGGGCCTCCTCGTCGAGCTCTGAGCCGAGCACCAGCACCGCGCCGTCGGACACCGCCGCGAGCTTCTCCTCGGCGATGTGGCGCACCGTCGGGCCGAGCCAGCGGGTGTGCTCGAGGCCGACGTTGGTCAGCACCGTCACCGGGGCGTCGAGCACGCTGGTGGCGTCGTAGCGGCCCCCCAGCCCGGCCTCCACGACGGCCACCTCGACGCCCTCCTGCGCCAGGTGCCAGAAGGCGGCCGCCGTCAGCAGTTCGAATTGCGTCACGTGGTCGTCGCCGGCCAGGGTGCGGTTGACCCGCTCGGCCGCCCAGGCCGCCCGTGAGATCGCGTCGGCGAAGCCGTCCGCATCCATCTCCTCCTCGCCCACCAGCACGCGCTCGCAGTAGGAGATGAGATGGGGGGACAGATAGGCACCGGTGCGCAGGCCGTGGCGCGCGAGGATCGCAGCGGTCATGCGGGTGGTCGAGGACTTGCCGTTGGTGCCCAGCACGTGGACCGCCTCGAAGGAACGCTCGGGTGAGCCCAGCGCCGTCATCATGCGGTGCATCCGGTCCAGCCCGAAGCGCATCCCGAACAGCTCCAGGGAGCGCAACGTGCCTTCGGCGTGCTCCTGACGCGCGTACGCCCCGGGCTGCGCGGGAATTGACTGCTCGTTGCCGGTCATCGTCGGCCTCGTCGGCGGTCGGCTAGTTCCGCTTGTCCGGGTGGCTGCGCAGGTACTCGATGAACACCGGCCTCAGCGCCTCCCCAAGCTCTCCCTCGCCGCTTTTCATCGCGTCGGTGATCAGGCCTTTGGAGAACTGCATGTCGTACTCGCCCTCGCCGATGTCGCCGGCGGCGGCCTGGGCCCCGGGGATCGCCTGCAGCAGCCGCCAGAAGAACTTCACGTCGAAATGGCGCTCGGCGCGCGCGATCGCGCGATCGTGCAGCTCCTCGGTGGAGAGCGCCTCGAGCTCGTCGGCCGCGGCCGGCGCCGGCCGCTCCGCGGGGGAGCTCACCTGGAGCGCCGCAGCCCGCGTGCGCCGTGCTTGCGCCAGTCCCTGGCGAGCCCCGACAGCTCGCGCGAGAGCCCCGTGAGGTCGAGTTTGCCCAGCAGCCGGCGCAGCTCCTTGCGCTCCTTTGGGCTGAGCCTCGTGACCACGCCTTTGGACTCGATCAGCAGGTCCAGCAGCCGCGCGCGCTCCTTGGAGGAGAGCCGGACCCAGCGGCTGGCGGCCGCGATCGTTCCCTGCAGCAGCTCTGCCAGGGGCAACGACTCGAGCAGCTCACCGGCCTTCGAAGCTCTGCTGGAGGACCCTGCCATGGCGGCGATGGTAGCGCCCGGCGGCTAGATGGTTGAGTCCACGGCGGTCTGCCGGGCTCTGGGGGTGCGGAAACCAAACATCTAGGCCGACTCCTCGCGCAGCGAGCGCTCCTCGGGCTCCTCGGGAGCGGCTTCGGTGACGAGCGTCGGCGTCAGTCCCTTCTCGACGGTCTCCTTCGTCACGACGCACTTCTTCACGTCGCGGCGGGAGGGCAGCTCGAACTGCACCTCGAGCAGGATCTCCTCGATGATCGAACGCAGGCCGCGGGCGCCGGTTTCGCGCTCGAGCCCCTTCTCGGCCACCGCCACGAGCGAATCCTCGGCGAACACAAGCTCGATCCCGTCGAAGGCAAAGAAGCGCTGGAACTGCTTGACCAGCGCGTTACGGGGTTCCACCAGGATCGAGACGAGGTCGTCGCGGGTGAGCTGGTGGACGGCGCTCATCACCGGCAGGCGGCCGATGAACTCGGGGATCAGGCCATATTCGATCAGGTCCTCGGGCAGGCACTGCTCGAAGACCTCGCCCTGATCGCGTTCGGCCTTGGCCTCGATCGCCGCCGCGAAGCCGACCCCTTTGTGGCCGATGCGCCGCTCGATCACGCGATCGAGGTTGGCGAACGCGCCACCGCAGATGAACAGCACGTTGGTGGTGTCGATCGTCAGGAACTCCTGATGGGGGTGCTTGCGCCCGCCCTGAGGGGGCACCGACGCCTGGGTGCCCTCGAGGATCTTCAGCAGCGCCTGCTGGACACCCTCCCCGGAGACGTCGCGCGTGATCGACGGGTTGTCGGCCTTGCGCGCGATCTTGTCGACCTCGTCGATGTAGATGATCCCGGTTTCGGCCTTCTTGACGTCGTAGTCGGCCGCCTGGATCAGCTTCAGCAGGATGTTCTCGACGTCCTCCCCGACGTAGCCGGCCTCCGTCAGGGCGGTGGCGTCGGCGATCGCGAAGGGCACGTTGAGCGTGCGCGCGAGCGTCTGGGCGAGCAGCGTCTTGCCGCATCCGGTGGGGCCCAGCAGCAGGATGTTCGACTTCTGCAACTCGATGTCGCTGTCGCCGGACATCATCATCTGGACGCGCTTGTAGTGGTTGTAGACGGCCACCGAGAGCGTCCGCTTGGAGGGCTCCTGCCCGACCACGTACTCGTCGAGCACCTCGTAGATCTCCCGCGGCTTGGGCAGGTTCTCGATGTCGAAGGCGGGCGGGGCGGCGAGCTCCTCGTCGATGATCTCGTTGCAGAGATCGATGCACTCGTCGCAGATGTAGACGCCCGGCCCGGCGATCAGCTTCTTGACCTGGCGCTGGGACTTGCCGCAGAAGCTGCAGAGGAGCTGCTCGTTTGAGTCTGTCGGCCGTGCCATTTCCCGCTCTACGTCTCCCCGTGGGTGCTTGCCCGGGCCTCTGAGCTAGTGCTCGGAGATCACCCGGTCGATGATGCCGTAGGTCTTGGCTTCCTCGGAGCTCATGAAGTAGTCGCGCTCCGTGTCGCGGCGGACCTCCTCGAGCTCTTTGCCGGTGTGTTGGGCGATGATCTCATCCAGGCGCCGGCGCACGTCGATGATCTCTTTGGCATGGATCTCGATGTCCGTGGCCTGACCCTGGAAGCTCGAGGAGACCTGGTGGATGAGGATCTTCGCGTTCGGCAGCGCCATGCGCTTTCCGTGGGCTCCGCCGGCCAGCAGCAGGGCTCCCATCGACATCGCGATGCCCACGCAGATGGTCTGCACGTCGGGCTTGATGAACTGCATCGTGTCGTAGATCGCCAGGCCGGCGTACACGGAGCCGCCGGGCGAGTTGATGTACACCGAGACATCCTTTTCGGGGTCCTCGGACTCCAGGTGCAGCAGCTGCGCGACGATCAGGTTCGCGATCTGGTCATCCACGGGCGTGCCGAGGAAGATGATCCGCTCGTTGAGCAGCCTGCTGTAGATGTCGAACGCACGCTCACCACGTGAGGTCTGCTCGACAACCATTGGGACAAGTGGGCTCATGATCCTCGCCTTTGTTTCACTTCGCCGACCGGAATCCTCTAGAGGCTAGCGATCAGGGGTCCACAGCCTTGCAGGGGCCTTGTCGGCCTCGCCGGCCCCCTCGGTGGCCTCTGAAGCCTTCTCCGGCGTCCACAGCTGCTCCCTGGCGCGCGCCCTGCCGGGCTCTATCGGCTTGGCCCGCTCGGCGATCAGGTCGATCGCCTGGCGCGCCGCGAGCTCCTCGCGCAGCTCCTCCAGGCGCCCCGAGGCGCGCAGCCGCTCGAGCAGCTCGGCCGGCTCGACCTCCTCGCGCTCGGCCGTCGGGGCCAGCGCCTCGAGCAAGTCCTCCTCGCTGGGGCTGATGTCCTCGGCCGCCACCACGGCGGTGATCACGGCCTCGCGGCGCAGCGCCAGCTCGGCCTCCGGGCGCAGCTCCGCCAGCACCTCCTCTTCGCGGTTGCCGCTGAGGCGCAGATAGCCCTCACGCGTGATCCCGCGGTGGGAGAGCGAATGCAGCATGCGCTCCCACATCTCCTTGGCGCGGGCGTCGATCAGATCCGCGGGCAGCTCCAGCTGGGCGCCGCCCACGACCGTGTCGAGCGCCGACTGCCGGAACTCGGCCTCGGCGGTGGCCGCGTCCGCGGCCAGCAGGTGCTCGGAGATGTCGGCCCGCAGCTGCTCCAGGTCGTCGAAGCCGCTGTCGAGCGCCAGGTCGTCGTCGAGCGGGGGCAGCTCCTTGGCCTTGACCTCCTTGACGGTCACCTCAAAGCTCGCCTGCTGCCCGGCGAGCTGCTCGTTGGGGTAGTCGGGCGGGAACGTCAGCGGCACCTCGCGGACCTCGCCCGCGGAGGCCCCCACGAGCGCCTCCTCGAAGCCGGGGATCAGCCTGCCGGAGCCGAGCTCCAGCAGCTGGTCGCGGGCCTCGCCGCCGGCGAAGGCCTCGCCCTGCCCCTCGCCGCCGTCCTGCTCGCCGCCCATCCGGCCCACGTAGTCGACCACGAGGAAGTCGCCCAGCGCCGCCGGCCGCTCGGCCGTCTGCAGGCGCGCCAAGCGCTCGCGCACGGCCTCGAGCTCCGCGTCGAGCGCCTCCGCTGCGACCTCGGGCTCGCGGCGCGGCGCCTCGACCCCCAGATACTCGCCCAGGGTGGCCTTCGGCAGCACCCCGATCTCGATCGAGAAGCTCAGCGCCTGCCCCGCTCCGGGGAGCTCGCCGAGGTCGACCTTGGGATCGCCCACGGGCACGATGCCGGCACTCTCGATCGCGTCGGAGTACCAGCTCGAGAGCGTCTCGCGGACGGCCTCCTCGAGCACGGCCTCGCGCCCCACGCGCTGGATCACCAGCGGCGCCGGCACCTTCCCGCGGCGGAACCCGGGGAGCTTGAGGTCGCGTCCGAGCTGGCGCGCGGTCACCTGCAGGCGCTGCTCGATCTCGTCGGGCGGCACCTGCACCTCGACCCGCACACGCGAGTCCGCCAGCTCGGTGACCCGTGTGTTCAGGGCTACGGCCACGCCGCCACGATACCGTGCGCCGGGTGCCGGGACGGGCTCGCTTTTCCACCTTGCGCCGCCTGGAGGCGTGGCTCTGGACGGGCCCGCTGGGCCACCTCCTCGGCGGCGTGATCGACTTCTCGGTGCTGCTGGGGCGGGCCCTGTGGGCGCGCCGCGCCCCGCGCTAGAAGGCGTGCGGGGCGCGCTGTGCCGTGAGGCGGCCTGCGCCGGGCGCTAGGCCGCGTGCGCGGCGGCGGTGCGCCCGCCGAAGGCGAGCGCGCGCGAGCGCGCCAGCACCAGCACCGGGCAGCGTGCGACGTCGACCAGGTAGCCGGCCGAGGAGCTGATCGAGACCCTGCCGGGCTCGGTTTCCGCGCGCGAGTCGAGCACCACGAGGCCCGCGTCGTCGTTGACGACCGGCGCCACGGTGGCGCCCAGCGCCGCCGCCAGCGAGTCCGCGGTCTCACGCGCGCCGCCGTCGCCGTCGCTGACCGCCACGACCGTGCCGAGGGCCTGGTCCGGGCTGCGCTCGGCGAAGTCCGCCGGCGCGACCGCCACAGCTGTGGAGCCGCCGTCGATCAGACGCTGGGCGGAGTTGCCGACGCCGACGTGCCCTTTGGCCGTGTGGGAGTCCGAGCAGAACACGATCATCTCGGCGCCCTGGTCCTTGGCCAGCGCCGCCAGCCCCTCCGGGGTCGAGGTGGCGTTGACGACGAAGGTGGCCACGCCAGGGTCGCCGAACAGCTTGGCTGCGCGGGCGAGCAGCTCCTTCGCCTCGGCGTCGGAGACGGTCGCCTGGTTGTGGCGCACGTAGGCGAGCGCGACCTCGGCGCCGGCTTTGGCGAACAGTCCGCCGAGCGCGAGCGAGTCGCCCTCGTTGGCGGTCCCGTCGTAGGAAACGATGATCTTGGCCATTGCTGTGCTCCTTCTGGTGCTCGGCGCGGGTCTTCCCGGACGCCTGTGGTGTTGGTCTCTCCTAGTCGTTCGAGACCATGGTGGCACGCTCCTGCCATCAGCCCAAGTAAGAGTGTTTAGGTCTGCTATAAGCTTACCTAATGCTTAATGTGACGCGCCTGAGGATCCTCACGGAGGTCGCCTACCGGGGCTCGCTGTCGGCCGCGGCGGCGGAGCTGTCCTACACCCAGTCCGCCGTCTCCCAGCAGATCGCGACGCTCGAGGCGGAAGCCGGGATCGTGTTGCTCGAGCGCCACCCCCGCGGCGTCAGCCTCACGGCGGCGGGCCAGACGCTCGTCAACCACGCCGAGAGCATCCTCGGGCGCCTGGAGGCGGCCGACGCGGCGCTCGCCGCGATCAAGGGCCTCGGCGGGGGCCGCCTGCGGGTCGCCTCCTTCCCGACCGCGGGCGCCACCCTGATGCCACTCGCGATCGCCCGCTTCCGCGCCTCCTACCCGGACGTCGAGCTGACGCTGGCCGAGGGCGAGCCGGAGGAGATCATGCCCCGCCTGCGGGCCGGAGAGCTCGACCTGGCGCTGCTGTTCGAGTTCCCCGGGCAGACGTTCTCCGCGCCGGGTGAGACGCGCGTGGAGCTGCTCTCGGACCCCCTGCACCTCGCCCTCCCCCGCGAGCACCGGCTCGCGCGGCGCTCCTCCATCCGCCTCGAGGAGCTGGCTGACGAAGCGTGGGTGCAGACCTCGGGCTCGAGCCCCTGCGCCCTGCACGTCGTGCGCAGCTGCCTGGCCGCCGGCTTCGACCCGCGCGTGGCCTTCGAGAGCGACGACTACCAGACCGTCCAGGGGCTCGTGGCGGCAGGCGTGGGCGTGGCCCTGATCCCCCAGCTGGCGCTGTCGGTGGTGCGCGAGGACATCGTCATCCGCGCGCTCGCCCCGGCCCCTCCCACGCGCGCGGTGATCGCACTCGCCCCCGCCGGCGCGCGCCTCGTACCGGCCGCCCCGGCGATGCTCGGGATCCTCGAAGAGGCCGCCGGGCGCCTGGCCGGCGAGCCAACACCGCTCGCGACCTGAGACGCCCCGGAGCGGCCCGGCGAGCCCGGAGCGCGCTTGAGCGCGCTCGGGGCGCCCGGCCTGCTTGCCGGACGCCCCGAGAACGTGTCAGCTATCTGTCAGCGATCATTTGGCGGGGTTGGTTTCGTACGCCTGCGGAGACCAGCTTCGCGAGCGCCTTGTAGCCCTTGACGCTCGGGTGGACGTCGCCGTCCTTGCCGGCCGGTTCGCCGCCTTTGCCCTGCACGTTGGGGTTACACATTTCCGTGTACTTGCAGATCGCCTCCTGCTCTTTTTCCGAAGCCCTTCGTAGTCTTGAGGCTGGCCCTCGCATTGAACACCGGGAACGGGTTCGCGATGTCGTGTGCGGGAAGAGCGGCAGCATTCTTTTTCGATTGCTTGGTTGATGCCTTCGGCGACGGCGTCGACACCCCGCGAGCACGAACGTCAGCGGGTTGTAGCCGCCGAGCAGGATGATCGGCCCGCTGTAGTGGCTTTCGAGCACCCCCAGGGTGTTCGCGATGTTTTTCGAGGATGCGCGGAACGTGACGTCTTGACGACTGAGGACACTTTGCGACCGCTGCCGCAGGGCAGCCGTATTTGCTTTTGCCGGTTTCTGAATTCTTGCACTTCGGTTCGCACTAGCAGACCCGAGCACGTCGTTGTTGCCGATGTTCAGCGTGATCGCCTTCACCTCGTTTGGTTTCCCGGTGATGGGGTTGTTTTCGGTGAGGATGCTGACGGCGTCTTCCAGCTGGGAGATGGTGGCCGTAGCCGGCGTGCAGGGGAAACCGGTGGCGTTGTGGTAGGCGCACGGGTGCCAGTCGCCGGGGCCCTGGTAGCGGCGCGGGAGGCGATGTCTGCTTCAGTCGACGCTTCGCCGCCGAGCAGCGGGTTTTCGCCGATCAGCCCGTTCGAGGTCTCACCCGGGCAGGCGAGGTTCACCGAGCGTCGAGCGTCCTTGCCGACCGTCTTGCGCATCCCTTGAGTAGGTGTTGGCGACGCCCTTCTTCGAAGCGGGACGGCGACTCGGTCGGGAAGTTTTCGTTGAATTTCTGCTGGCTGTAGCCGTAGCTGATCGAGTCGCCCAGAGCCATGTAGATCGGCTCCGCCGGGCCGGCGGGCCTCTTCGGCGCTCGCCGCAGCGGGCGCGAACACCAGCGCCGAGAGCTGCGAGCGCGAGCATCAGCACGCACCCGATGACCCGTCCGCGCATACGGCGGGGACTTGCAGAGCCATTCGTGGCTTGCATTGAATTCCTCCTATAGGTCCTCGCGGGACCTACCCGCAGGCACGGCCCCCTCAGTGTTCATCCCTCTGAATAGACCCCTGTATGCCAGTGAGTAATCCCGGAGTGGCCGCATCACGTGAAGATAGACCTGTCGGCGAGATCGTGTCAAGCGGGCTCGCACGCGCGCGCGGCCGCCGCAACGCTCCATCCGGTGCGCTGCGAGATCGGTCGAGTCCATGCTGCGTGGACGCTCAGGATCCGAAGATCGAATGCTGATCGCCCTCAGTGCTGATCTGCAGCCGTCGCTCGCCGGCGCGCGGCCTGGCCGCGTACGTGCTCCGGCGCAGCCGCGAGCGGATGCGCGAGCGAGCTGACGGCGATCTCGCGCGAGGTGCTCGCGCGGACCGGCGACTCGCTCGCCCAGCGGCTCGCCGACGCGCGCCGCGCCGAGGAGGAGCGGGCGGCCGGCGAGATGGCGCGCCGCCGGAGGAGATCAAGGGCGCTGGTGGGCCCGGTCGCAGGAGCGGCTCGGGCGCATGGAGGGCGAGATCGGACGCCTGGAGCGCGAGCGCCGCGCAGGCGCAGGGGGAGCTCGCGCAGATGGTCCGCCAGCTCGGCGACGGGGTGGGCACGCTGCGCGAGGAGACCGGCAACCTCGTCTCGGCGCTGAAGCGGCCCGCCACCGCGGGCGCCTGGGGCGAGATCCAGCTGCGCAACGTCGTGGAGATGGCGGGGATGGTCGACCACTGCGACTTCGTCGAGCAGGCCACGATCAGCGCCGGCGAGGGCATGCTGCGCCCGGACATGCTCGTGCGGCTGCCGGGCGGCAAGCTCGTGGTCGTCGACTCGAAGGTGCCGCTCGACGCCTACCTGTCGCGCGCTCGAGGCCACGAGCGAGCACGAGCGCGAGCTCCACGCCGTGCGCCACGCGCGCCAGACGCGGGAGCACATCACGAAGCTGGCCTCGAAGGGTTACCAGCGCCGCCTCGAGCTCTCACCGGAGTTCGTGGTGATGTTCATCCCCTCCGACGGCATCTACCAGGCCGCCCTGGCGGAGGACCCATCGCTGATCGAGTACGGGGTCACCCAGCAGGTGCTGCTGGCCACGCCCACGACGCTGATCGGGCTGCTGTGGGCCGTGCACTACGGCTGGCGCCAGGAGCTGATCGCCCAGTCCGCGCGCGAGATCGCCGACAGCGGGCGCGAGCTGCATCACCGGCTGGGCCGCTTCGTGGAGCCGTTCTCGAAGCTCGGTCGCCAGCTGGACTCGGCGGTCGGCGCCTACAACGACGCCGTGGGCTCCTTCGACCAGCGCGTGATGCCCCAGGTGCGCCGCATCGAGCAGGCGGGGGCGGACTCCGGGCGCGAGGTGGACGCGCCGCCGGCGATCGACATCGGCGCGCGCACGATCACGGCACGAGCGGGGGCCGAACCGGATCGCGCCCGAGCCGGACGCAGCCGGCGAGCCGCCTGCGCTGCCGGCAGCGGCTGCAGGCCTCTTCGACGCCGCCTGAGGGCCACCACCACGAGCGCGAGCGCCACCGGCACCGTCGCCGGCAACTCGTCGATCGCCAGGAACAGGAGGTCGAACAGCAGCGCCAGCACGGCCACCAGCAGCGCCGCGCGCAGCTGTTCGGCGAGCCCGAGCTGGCTCGCCAGCAGACCCCCCAGCGCGGCCGCGATGAAGAGGTCGCCATAGCCCATCACGGCGGAGCCGAGCACGGCGCTCTGCAGCTGCGGCAGGCCCGCCACGGGGTGGGCGGCGTTGAGCGCGTCGTTGGGTTGCTGCAGGAGGTCGGCGGTCACCAGCAGGGTGTCGGCGATCGCCATCAGGATGATCCCCCCGGCCAGCCACCGGGGCGGGGTGACCGCCGCCAGCAGGACGCCCAGCGAGACGCAGCTGAGACCAGTCAGGCACAGCGCCGCCACCTGTCCCGGGAGGGCGCCGCGGTCGGCCCAGGCGAGCCCGAACAGCGGTATCACGGCCAGCGCCGCCCAGCCCCTCGCGCCGCGGGCGAGCACCCCCAGCGCGAGCGCCGCCAGCAGCGGCACGGCCACCAGCGCCAGGTAGGTCAGCCCGTCCGCGCTGGCGCTTTCGGCGGCCCGCGTGACGAACACGAAGGCGACCACCGACAGCGGCGGTATGACCGCCCAGCGACCGCTGCGTAGCCTCCTCAGGCGACTGTCGCGCAGCGGCGCGGGTAGGGCCACGAGTCGCCCCCTGCACGATCGACAGCAGCACGATCGAGGGCCAGAACGACAGCATGGCGTCCAACATAGAGGGCAGGACGCCAGCGCTTCGCAGGCAACCGGCCGTGGCCCCGTGGGACGGTCAGGCTCGGGGAGCCGCCGCCCGTGGGGAGGCGGTGACGCCGGCGGCACCGTCTGGTGCCTGTTCGCGCACCAACAGCGAGGCGCCGATCGCGCCACCGAGATCTCCGAGGGCCGCGACGTGCACATGCGGCGGGTCGTAGTCCGCGAACAGGTGCGGGAGCATCTCCTCGGCGATCCGCTTGGCGTAGGGGTGGCCCAGCCGCACACCGAGGCCACCGCCGATCACGACGCCTTCGACGTCGAGCACGTTCAACACCGAGGCCACCCCCGCGCCGAGCGCGCGCACGGCGCGGTCGATCATGTGCACGGCGAGCTTGTCGCCCTGGTCGAGCGCCTTCGCCCACACGCCGCTGGTCACCCGCGTGCGCCCATGGTCGCTGCATCAGCTTGAAGAGATCGGTCTGCGCCCCTTCTCGCGGTGCAGGTATTCGGCGTGCGCTTCCATCGCCGCGCGCCCGGCGTAGGCCTCCATGCAGCCCCGCCGCCCGCAGGTGCAGCTGGCGCCGTCGAGCTCGACGACCACGTGGCCGATCTCACCGGCGGCTCCGCGGCCCACCCAGGGCTTGCCGTCGAGGATCAGCCCGCCGCCCACGCCGGTCCCCCAGAAGACCCCGAGCAGCGATTTGTAGAGCCGGCCCGCGCCGAGCTCGAACTCGGCCACCGTCGCGACCTGCACGTCGTTGCCGAGCGCCACCGGGCAGCCGAGCAGCCGTTCGAGCTCTGGGCCGAGAGCGGAAGCTGCCCTCCCAGCCGGGCAGGTTGCGGGCGCTCGATGACGCTCGCCCTCGCTGCACCGTGCCGGGCGAGCCCACGCCCACCCCGGCGAGCTCGGCCGGCTCGAGTCTCGGCGGCCTGGGCGGCGTCGCGCAGCGCCTGCTCCATCTCGCGGGCGCGACATCCTCGGGGCCACCCGCGGTCGGCGTCGGGCGCCTGGCCGAGCCGAGCACGTTGTTGTCCTCGTCGACGATCGCCGCCTGGATCTTCGTGCCGCCGAGGTCGATGCCCGCCGTAGCTGGCCATCGGCGGATCATCGCAGGCGCCCCGCGTAGGTGACCGGTCGGCGCGGGTCGGGAATCGCGAGGAGGTGGGCTTGGTCGGGACCGTCGGGAACGGCAGCGCCTCGATGCGTCCCATCAGCTGGCTTCCCACTGGGAGGTGCTGAGCGAGCCGCCGCAGAGGTCCGGGAACGTCGGCGTGCCGTCCGGGCTTGCCGCGAGCGCGCTGCCCCGTGGGCCGAAGCCGCCTGAGCCGCGGGCGGGGCGGCGGCGAAGACGAGCTGGATGTGGTTCCAGTAGACGCCGCGCGAGCTGCGTGTTGGACGGCTCCGGGTAGCGCATCAGGCTGACGATCTTCGTGCGGGCACGAACTGCTGCGGGGAGCGTCAGCAGCGTGCGGATCGTCAGGTCGGTGATCGAGCCGGGTGCCCTGGTGGTCGGCGATCGTGATGCCGTTGATCGCCGAGATGTCGCACGCGTCGCCCGTGTAGGCGGCCGACGGCGCGCCGGCGGCGGTGACTCGGACTCTGCCCGCAGCGCAGCGCGCTGACCGTCGGGCTCAGCCCGCTGCGCGAGAGGAACGCGAGCACGGCGAGCACGCGCTTGTCGATCAGGCCCGCCGGCGATGTCGCGACGGCCGCAGCGCGTAGATCGAGATCCCCGGGTCCGACAGCACGCCCGCTGCAGCTCGGAGCTTGCGAGAGCAGGAACACGTCGCTGGCGGTCGCGCCGAGCAGCGCGTTCGGCGGCCTTGGCGCCCTGCGGGTGGAGCGCGGCCTGCAGCTGGGCCCAGTTGGAGAGCATCGGGTCCGGGGTCGATCGTGGCCGGAGTCGCCTGCGGGCCGGATCGCGAAGCGCAGGTGCCCGCTTTGCGCTTCTGGGGCGACGGTCACCGTGCCGAGCACGGTCCCGCTGGCCACGACCGAGCCCTTGCGCAGCGGCTGACGTGCGGTCGGCACGCGATTCGCGTGCCCGCTCGGCGGCTTTGGCGACCACCGCCGCGCGTGGCGTCGGGGTTGCCCGGGTGCGCGAACAGCGTGCGCGGCCCATGCCGGCGGGGACGCCCGTCGGCGGCCATCGGGGTCGATCGTCACTTTGCCGCCGGCGGCCGGGGATCCGGAGCTTGCGGGCTTGCGGTGCGCTGACCTTGCAGCGTGACGGCGACTGGATCCCGGCGCTGGCGGGCCCTTCGGGGGTCGGGGACGCGCTGGCGGCGGCTGCGACGGCCGTGCTGCGAGGCCGCGGCGTGCGTCTTCGGCGATCGTGTAGGTGGGCGCGATGCGGCCGAGCCCCGCGTAGGTGAAGACGTCGCCGTAGACGTCGCGCAGGATCACGTACCGGCCGAGCTTGCGCGAGCTGCCGATCTGATCGACGCGGCCGTCCTGGACGGCCACGACGCTGCGCCTTGGGGGCGCTCGTGAGCGCGGCCAGCTGCAGCGGGTGCGCGCTCGGGCCGCTGCCGGCCGCCGCGGCCGCCGGCGTGGGCGGGGCGGTGGAGCCGGGCGTCGCCTGGGCGGCCGATGCGGTGGTGCCGGAGGTCGCCGGCGGCGGCGGCGGTGGCGCCTTCGGCGCTCGTCGCGGTGGCCCCGGCGGTCGCGCTCGAGCGCTCGACGAGCTGCCGTCACGGGGTGCGCCCACGACGAGCTCCTTGCCGGTGACCGGCAGGCGCCCGTCGATCAGGCCGGTGAGCGTCGCGATCACGCCGCGCGGGTAGGTCGAGATCAGCTTCGCCCGCAGCAGCACCGAGCTCACATATTCTTCGGAGTGGTTGTAGGCGAGGATCGCGGCCTTGCAGGTTCGTTGGCGGCACCCGCCGCGCGCAGGTAGCGGGCGGCGGCGAAGATCGCGTCGACGGGGTTGTAGGGGTCTGCGTAGCCGGCGTTGAGCGCGTCCACGCCGTACTGCAGCCAGGTCCCCGGCATGAACTGCATCCAGCCGACCGCGCCGGCGCTCGAGACCGACAGGTCGGTGCCGTAGTTGGTCTCGATTTCGTTGATCGCGGCGAGGATCTGCCACGGCACGCCGTACTGGACCGCCGCGGCCTTGTAGATCGGCAGCAGGAACAGCGGGATGCGGTAGAAGTTCAGGGCCGCGGCGGAGGCGTTGCTGGAGGTGAGGATCGCTGCCAGCGCGCCGTGTCGGCGACCGACTGGGGCGAGGCGGCGACGTTGTTGGGGCCCTCCCTTTTCGCCCGCGGCCTTGGCGTTCGCGCCTTCGGCTGCCGGCACTCTTGCCCTTGGCCCCGGCGCTCGACTTCTGTTTGCGCTGGACCACCACGCTGGGCGCTTCCGCGCTCGCCTTGTGCTTCGGCGCGCGGCGTGCTCTGGGGCGTGGTCGTGGTCTGCGGGGTCGTGGTGGTGGGCGCAGGCGTCGTGCTGGTGGTCGTGGGGGTGGTGCTGGTGGTGGTCGGCGTGGTGCTCGTTTCGGAGGGGCCGGTGGTGCCCGTGCCCGTGCCTTCCGACCCCGTGGCCTGGATGCTGCCGCCGCTGGGGAGGCCTTCGGCCGATGCAGTCGGGCCTGCGGCCAATGCCGACTGGGCCGCGGCTCCGCCGAGCCCGGCCGCCGTCAGCCCGCCGCCGGCGAGCGCTGAGAGCAGCGCCCGTGCCAGCCGGCGCCGCTGCCAGCCCACGGAACCGGCCGCTGCACGGCCGGCGCTACTAGAGGCTTGTTCGCTCTCGGGTCGTCCCATGGTCGTGCTCGGACCTGGCTAACGCAGGCTTCCGGGAGAGGCCCACCCGAAGTCATATCGGCAGATGCGATGGAATACGTAAAGCATTCGTTATCCGCCCCGGCGAACTCCCCTGGGTGCCGCCTGCTTGAGGGCGTGGCTGTGCACCGTAGCGGTCGTCAGAGCGGAATGTCGCAACGGGTCCTCTTCGCGTCCGTTCGCCGGAACTCCCTCCACTCCTCCTTCGGTACCCCGACCGGGGCGTGTTCGAGCCACATTGCCCGCCGGGATCGCTAACTTAACGGATCGTGGAAACGATCGACTCCATCATCCAGGTCGCCATCTCGGTGGTCCTGGTGCTGCTGATCCTGATGCACTCGGGCAAGGACGCGGGCCTCTCCGGCGCGTTCGGCGTGGGCACCGGCGCGGGGCCGCTCGGCGGCGGATCGATGGTCGAGCGCAACCTGAACCGCTGGACGATCCTCTTCGCGGTCCTGTTCTTCCTGAACGCGATCGTGCTGCTCAAGCGTCCCTGGGCCTGACGCCGTCGCCCTCCGGGCCGGGCCCGCGCCCTCGCCCTCTGCACCGGACCGGACGCTGTCGTCCTCCGAGCCGGCGCCCACGCCCTCTGAGCCGGCGCCCTCGCCCTGCTCGCGTTCGAGCCTGTCCAGGATCTCGATCGCCTCGGAGCGCAGCTGCGCGTCGATCGCCTCGTAGTCCTCGGTCGAGAGCTTGCCGGTGCGGAAGTCCAGCTCGAGGTCGCGGATCTCCCGGTACTTGGCCTCGCGGGCGGCCTCCAGCGCCTCCGCGCTCGCCGTCGTCCGCGTCGGGCTCGCGGCGGGCGCGCAGGGGCGCGCCGACGAAGCGGACCACCAGCGCCAGCAGCGTGAGCGTGAGGATCGCGATCCCGATATCCACCGCAGTCCGGCCCGCGGGGCTACGCCCGGGCGAGGCCGCGCAGCGCCCGGGGGCGCTCGCAGGGCCGCCACCCGGCGGCGCACGCGTGCTGGGGGCCGGCCACAGGGCGATCAGCCCTCCGGCCGAAGACGATCAGGCCTCCGATCCAGATCCACATCACCAGCGGCGAGACGATGAAGTGGAACTGGGCCGGCGGCGGGTGCTGCAGGTAGTTGCGCGCCAGCAGGCCGAGCGCGACGAGCGCGTCTTCGGGCGGCAGCGTGCGGTTGCCGGCGTTGACGATCTTCTGCAGGGCCGGCGCTTCGATGTCCGGCTGGATCGCGCTCCAGACGTCGCGGGTGACGCCCGCCGTTCATGCGCGATGTGGCTCACCGGCTGGCCGCCGATCAGGCTGCCGACGGTGCCCTGGCCGGGTTCGCCGGAGGCGTAGTAGCCCTCGCTCGGTTCGAGCGTGGCCACGTGCTGCTTGCCCTTCAGCACCTGCAGGCGCGGCCCCGAGGCTGAGGAGTCGAGCCGGTGTGGGCGGCGTCGTTGCGCGGGGTGACGTGGCGGTCGGCTTCACGTAGCGGACCGTGTAGGCGCCGACGCGCGTGGACTGGCCCGGCGAGAGTCCCAGCTCGGCGGCGTGCTGGAAGGACGAGGAGGCCGCCACGCCGACGAACAGCACGGCGATGCCGAGGTGCACGATGTAGCCGCCGTAGCGCCTGCGGTTGCGCCGCACCAGCGCCAGCAGCGCGCGCGGAGCGGGCTCGCCGGCCATCGCCCGGCGGGCGCGGGCGCCGCGGACGAACTCCTGCCCGACGCTGCCGAACACGAACGCCGCGCAGCAGAACATGGCGATCGCGAACGGCTTGTGGGCGACGCCGCCGAGCTCGAGCCCGACGAGCGTCGCGAGCGCGGCGGCGACCGGCACGAGGAAGTTCCGGCGCGCGTTGGCGAGCGTCGCCCGGCGCCAGGCGATGACCGGGCCGATGCCGCTCAGCAGCACCAGGATCAGCGCCAGCGGGACCGTGTAGCGGTCGAACCAGGGCGGCCCCACGGAGGCTTCGTGGCCGGTGACCGCCTCCGAGATCAGCGGGAAGTAGGTGCCCCAGAAGATCACGAAGCAGAGCGCCACCAGGACCAGGTTGTTGGCCAGGAACATCGCCTCCCGGGACAGCAGCGAGTCGAGGCGGTGCTCCGAGCGCAGCATGTCCCGGCGCGAGACCACGAGGTAGATCGAGGCGCCGATCAGCACCCCGATCAGCGTCACGAACGGCACGCCGAGCGTGGCGCCCCCGAAGGCGTGGATCGAGTTCAGGATCCCGCTGCGCACCAGGAACGTGCCCATGACGGCGAGCGTGCCGGTGGCCAGCACCAGCGACACGTTCCACACCTTCAGCATCCCTCGCTTCTCCTGGATCATCAGCGAGTGCAGGAAGGCGGTGGCCGTCAGCCACGGCATCAGCGAGGCGTTCTCGACCGCGTCCCAGCCCCAGTAGCCGCCCCAGCCGAGCTCCGCGTAGGACCAGCGGGCGCCGAGCAGGATGCCGATGCCCAGGAACAGCCAGGCGGCGAACGCGAAGCGGCGGATGGCCCCGATCCAGTCGGCCTGCAGGCGCCTGGCGAGCAGCGCCCCGATGCCGAACGCCAGCGGGATCGTGCACAGCGTGTAGCCCGAGTACAGCATCGGGGGGTGGATCATCATCGTCGGGAAGCGCAGCAGCGGATCCAGGCCGACACCTTCGGCGGGGGCGGGGTGGGTGGTGCTGAAGGGGTTCGCGTAGAAGACCATCAGCGCGACGAAGAAGCCCCCGAGCCCGAGCAGGATCGCGGTCGCGTAGGCGCCGATCTCGCGCATGCGCTTGCGCGTCAGCAACAGCGCGAGGCTCGACCACATCGACAGCAGCCACGCCCACAGCAGCAGCGAGCCTTCCTGGGAGGACCACACCGCGGCCACCCGGTAGAGGGTCGGGGTGGTGCGGCTCGAGGTGTCGGCGACGGTGTCGAAGGCGAAGTCGTTGCGCAGGAAGGCGACCTCGAGCACCGCCCGGCGACGGTCAGCACGGCCGCGAGCGCGTACACCGCGCGGCGACCGGAGTCGGCGAACTCCCAGCGCCGGTTGCGGACGCCGTAGATCGAGGCGGCGATGCCGTAGGCGCAGACCGCCAGCGCCAGCAGCAGACAGCAGAAGCCGAGGCCGGCCATCAGCGTCTAGCCGCCCGCACGGCAGCACACCTCAGGGGCGGGGCACCACCGGGGAGCACCTACAGGTTCTGCTTCTCGCTCGGCGGAGCGGTCTTGTACTTCGACGGGCACTTGGTGATCAGCGAGTCGCGTTCGCCGACGTAGCGCGAACCCTGCTTCTCCACGGTCACGATCACCTCGCGGCCTTCGCGGAAGGGATCCGGGACGCTGCCCGTGTAGGCGAGCGGCACCGCGCGCGTCCCGGCCCGGTCCTGCACGCTGAAGTCGAGCACCGAGCCTTCGCGGTGCACGGAGCCGTGAACCACCGTGCCCGTCAGCTGGTAGCTGCGCCCCGGCTGCGCCTCACGCAGCAGCTGGGTCGGGCTGAGCGCCGGGCTGGCGGCACTGAAGCTCGTGTAGATCAGAGCGCTGGCGAGCACGACGGCGGCGCTCAGTGCCAGTACCAGGCGCACGGTTCGCTTGCGCGAAGGGGACATCTATCAGGGCAGTATTCCAAACGGCCCAGGCCATGATGCAGCACCGCCGCGTGGCCCCGCCTTCGCCTCCGAGCGAGGAAATCTCGCCGCCGGGGCGAAACCATGAGGGGTGCCGGGCGTTACAGAGACAGACACCATGACCCGTCTCAGACGTCTGCCGAGAAGCCTGCCCCTACGCCGCGCCAACCACCGCGGCCGCCGCCGCGCCGGGGCAGAGGCCGTCCAGGTAGCCACGGCGAGCCCGCGCCGCGACCACGCCGCCCAGCGCGTACGGGACGCGGGCGGGCCCCTCGACCGCGCCGCTTACACCTGCGGATGCGGCCTCTGGTTCCATGCGCCCGTGTCGACGAGCGTCACCTGCCCCCACTGCGGTGCGGGCCAGGCCTGGTAGCCGCCGCGCGACTCAGGCGCCCGAGGCGCGAATTTCCATCACCGGCTGTTCGTGGGTCCAGCACGGCCCGGTGGCGCTGAAGGATCCCGCCAGGCCTCCGCACGGCAGCGGTGCGTAGTTGGTGTTTATGTAAACCTGGTCGGGCAGCGGGTCCGAACCGACGCTCGGAGCCACCCGGGAGGCGTTCACATAGCCCCCGGCCAGGCAGTCGCGGCTGCCGTGGGGGCGCTTGCAGACATAGTCGGCGGCCACCGCCACGCCCAGCCCGTCGTAGGGCCCGGGCTTGCCGGCTGGTTCGGCTCCGTAGTCCTGCGTTTCGAATCCCAGCCCAACAATAACCCTCGATGGGAGGGTTAGACTTGGCAGGCTGAAGCTGACGGAATGGAGGCGGGCGAATTCGCAGCGGGCCCCGTAGCCCCGGGTCCAGCCTTCGTCGGGACAGGACGTGCTGGCCGAGGGCCGATAGGGGATCTGGAAGCGCTTGGTGACCCGAGCCAGCAGCGAGCCCCTCGTGTCGCGCGGCCCCGCGGCGTAGATCTCGAGCGTCAACGGCCAGCTGAAGCTCGTGCCCGGGCTCGTGCGGCAGCCGGCACCGCTGCCGTGCTCGCAGGCGTAGCTCGCCATCAGCACGCTCACGACCGGCTTCGAGCGGCTGCTGCCCCCCAGCTGGACCTCACCCCCGAACTCCGCGATCGCGTAGGACTCGAACAGGGCCACGGGCAGCCCATGGGTGTCGGCGGGCCGGTTGCTGTAGACGAGCTCCTGCGTCGAGGAGGCGCCGCCCCCCGCGGTACCGGCCGCCGGATTCGCGGCGGGCAGCGCCCCGACCGCCCCGACAGCCAGGAGGACGCCGAGTGCTCGGCCCGCCCGCACGACTAGCGGATGTCCGCGTCGGGGACCATGCGCGAGGGTCGGGTAGGAGTTTCTGGCCCCGTTCCCATCGGCCGGATGATAAGGCGCTGGCGCCCGGTCTCCCGTCCGGCTGTTACGGGACCCGGAGCTCGACAGGGTCGGAGTAGCTCGTGGTGAAGTTGGTGGTGAGAACGGCCGCGTACACGTGGCCCAGCGCGTCCACTATGTCGAGCTCCTGTTTGGCCTGCTCGCCGAACGTCGCTCCGCTGCTCGAGATCGGAGTGTTGAGCGCGGCCCCGAGTTTGCCGGCGACGGCTCCGCCCAACGTGAACGTCGCGCTCGCGCAGCTGAAGGTCATGATCGCTCCGCTACCCCCGTTCGGCGAGGTGCCTTCCTCGGAGGATTTTCCCGCGAGCGCGAGCAAGTATTCTTTTTCGTAGTAGGTGTAGCTTTCGAGCGGCTCGCTGACGATCATGCCAGCGGACTGGTGGGCGCTTGCGCATTTCGTTCCCCCACGTTCACAGCCGGTGAACGTGATCGTCTCGACAGCCGAGTTACCCGCGCGGAACGCCCCCTGGGAGCTGCTCGCGGGACATTCGAGCGTCCCCAGACCTTCGCCCTGCACCGTTACCGCCCCACCCGAGCGCGCGTATGTGTTCTGTTTCCTTTCGTAGGCGCCCTTGTATTTCCGTTCATGCGTCTTCTTGTTTTCCTTGTACGATTCTTTGGTGCACCCGCCGTCTGCGAAGTGACCGTGCTTTAGCGGATAGCAGTCCACCGGCGGCTCTGCAGGGTGTTTCGGGCCAAGGTAAAGCGCGGGATCCCATTCATACTTGCCTTTCGGAGCTCCCGCTTTGTTTACGCTCTCGCTCAGGCACGCCGCGTCGCTGAAATAGCCGTGCTTCGCCGGCAGGCACTTCCCGAACTCCACATCAGCTGTGGGGCCTCCGACGTGGCGCGGATCTGAAAGCTGCGCGATGCTCGGCGTCGTGCTCACTGTGGCGGTCACCGTGATGCAAGGCGTCGGCGATTCGGTGTAAACAGCCGTCGGTTCCGGGATCGGTTCCCAGCCGGTGGCGGGGTTCTCCCACCAGAGGGTCTTCGCGCCTTCGAGTTCGCAATCGTGGTATTGGATCGTTTTGAAGCTCGCGCCCTCGCTGTGGTAGATCTGGAAATACCGACCGTGGCTGCTTAGAACCGCCGCGCCCCCGATGTCCGTCCCGTAGTGGCCGACCGTGATTCGGCCGGTGCCGCCCGAGGCCTCGACGGAGATCCCCCCATCGGCCGCTTCGGCAGGGACAGTGGGTTCCGTGGTTTCGTCCGTGGCGCCTGTTTCGAGGGTCGTGAAGGTCACGTCCGCTCCGGCGTGGGTGCCCTGCGCACTCGTCGCCGAGATGCGGAAGTGGTAGGTCGTGTCCAGACTCAGGCCTGTGAGCGCCGCAGACACGGCCACAGCGCTACCCCCGCTGCCGGGCGAGGATGAGCAGGGTGCACTCGAGCCATAACTCGCCGTCGTGCCGTATTCGAACACACATTCGCTGACTTCTTCTCGGTTCGGATTGACCATTGCGTGCAGGGTCGCATCCGATGTGGTCACGTCCGCAGCTGATTCCGTCGTGACGGCCGGCGCCTGTGGGCCGAACGCCCATGCGGCGCCGATCTGTTCCTGGTCCGCGTAACCGCCGACCATCGCCGTGTTCCCGTCGGAGGACAGCGCCACGCTCACGCCGAAGCCCGTACCGCTCACTTCGGCGACACTGTACCTTTCCCCTTGCTGGGTCCATTTTCCTGCTGCACGCGTGAACACCCAGGCAGCGCCAGCCGTAGGGGCGCCGATCAGCGCCTTGTCCCCAGTGGAGGACAGCGCCACGGTCCATCCGAAATAGGCCGTGCTCGCTCCCGAAGGCGTGAGCTTTTCACCCTGCTGGGACCATTTACCCGCTTCACGCGTGAACGCCCACACAGCACCGACGACTGGGTTTTCGTCGACCTCCCCGCCGATGAGTGCCGTGTTCCCGTCGCTGGACAGCGTCACGCTGAATCCGAAAGATGCTTTCCCGCTCTCTCCTGCTCCTGTGAGCTTTTCGCCCTGCTGGGCCCATTTGCCCGCTTCGCGCGTGAACACCCACGCAGCGCCGATGTTCGAGTTGTCGGCATACCCGCCTATCAGTGCCGTGTTCCCGTCGGAGGACAGGCCCACGCTCGCGCCGAATTCGCCTTTCCCGCTCTCTCCTTCTCCTGTGAGCTTTTCGCCCTGCTGGGCCCATTTGCCGGCTTCGCGCGTGAACACCCACGCAGCGCCGACTTTCGAGTTGTCGTAAACGCCGCCGATGAGCGCCGTATTTCCGTCGGAGGACAGCGCCACGCTTAGGCCGAAAGCGCCTTGACCGGTCTCATCGCCGGCCGTGAGCTTTTCGCCCTGCTGGGACCATTTGCCCGCTTCGCGCGTGAACACCCACGCAGCGCCTTTCACGGTGTTGTCATCTGCCCCGCCGATAAGTGCCGTGTTCCCGTCGGAGGACAGCGCCACGCTGCCGCCGAACTGAGCCGCACCGGCCTCGCCACCGCCGGTGAGCTTTTCGCCCTGCTGGGACCATTCTTCTCCCGAGCGCGTGAAAACCCACACGGCGCCGACCAACGAGTTGTCCACTCGGCCGCCGACCAGCGCGGTGTTCCCGTCCGAGGAGAGCGCCACGCTCCAGCCGAAATACCCTTTACCGGTCTCGCCACTGCCGGTGAGCTTTCCACCCTGCTGCACGAACGGGTCGACGTACAGCGGATAGTGGGCGCCGCGAGTCTGGGCGTGCAGCTTGATCTGCCCCGCCCCCAATGTCATCCAGGCGTGCAGCAGGTGCCCTCGTGCGTCGCGTACGTTCAGGCCCGTGTAGCGCAGCACCGGCCTGCCGGAATGGCTGAGTGTGATGCTCCGTGCATCGCCGGCGAGCGTCGCGCGCACATTGCCCGACAGCCCGAGCACGAGCGTCAACGGCTCCGCTGCGGAGCGCACTGGAGCACGCAGAATGGTGAAGCCCTGCTCCAAGCCCAGCGGCCCGTTCGAGTACCACTCCTTCAACCCGTTGCGCGCGTAAGTGACACGGTTGCCGGATGCGCTCAACCTGCCGGGGCCGACCGACGAAAGTGAGGAACCGAACCCGACGGCGCGCAGACCGAGCCGGGCCTCTGCGCCCCCACTCACGACTCGGACCCCTGAGGGACGGAAGCTCGCCTGCAGATGCTGGGCGGGATTGGCGGCGCGGACGGATTCGCCTGAACCCTGAATCTTGTACGTGCGCGAATTCGCGCCGAGCCTGCCGGATAGCACGCCCTGAAGCGCGAGCGGCACACGCGAGAGATCTGTGCGGGCACGTTGGCCGAGCGGGCGTGTGCGCGGGGCGCCGGTCCAATATCCGGCGACCACGTAGACGCCGGTACCCACAAGCAGCGCCAGGATTGACGCCAGCACCACCGCACGCGGCGAGATGGGCCGAGCGCGCAGTCGGCCGACGTCATCGACGCCCGGTCCGGTTCGAACGTTCACCGACATGGCCCCAACCCCCTTTCGTCTGATGGGAGCCTCGAAGGGCTCCGTCCCGCGCCCCCTCCCGCGCGACTGCGGCCGAGTGTAGACCCGCCCCTCCGGGACGACAAGAAGAAAGGTGTGGGGCTAGTCGTAGTCACCTAGTCACCTAGTCACCGCCGACCGTCGGTACTCACACCGGGTCCTCACACGCAACCCGCAAAGATCAAGACGACCAACCACACCTAGGCAGAGTTCGCTCACCTGGATGACACCGAGACCTCTCTGCGGCGCAGGTGTGGAGCCCCGACGCGCTCTGGTCGAGGAGCTGCTGCGGGGGCGGCTGGGCGAGGGCGACTGAGCGCCGGTTAACGGATCTGCAGGCCGCTGATCGCGCGTGCGATCACCAGCTGCTGGATCTCGGCGGTTCCCTCGAAGATGTCGTAGATCTTTGCGTCGCGGTGCCAGCGCTCAACAGGGTACTCGCGGGTGTAGCCGTTACCGCCCAGGATCTGCATCGCGCGCTCGGTCACCCATACCGCGACCTCGCCCGACTTGAGCTTGCTCATCGAGCCCTCCGCGTTCTCGAAGCGATGACCGGCACGGCCCATCCACGAGGCCCGCCACACCAGCAAGCGGGCAGCGTCGATCTCCAGCTTCATGCGCGCCAGCGTGAACGCGATCGCCTGGTTCTCGATGATCTTGCGACCGAACTGCTCACGCTCCTTGGAGTACTCGAGCGCATACTCATACGCCGCCCGGGCGATCCCCAGCGCCTGCGCGCCGACCGTCGGACGTGAGGCCTCGAAGGTCTGCATCGCCGCCTGTGAGCTGCTGCGCTTGCCCTCACGTACACGCGCGATGCCGTTCGTCGAGCCGCTCCTTGCCGCCCAGCACGTAGGCGGCCGGGATGCGGCAGTCATCGAGGAACACGTCGGCCGTGTGCGAGGCCCGCAGTCCGTGCTTTGAGACCTTGCTCCCCTGCGAGATGCCCGTGGCTTCGCTCATCGGGACGACGAAGGCGGCGTGTCCGCGGGAGCCGAGCTCGGGGTCGACGGTGGCGATCACGACGTGAACGTCGGAGATGCCGCCGTTGGTGGCCCAGGCCTTCTGGCCGTTGAGCACCCACTCGCCGGCGGCCTCGTCGAAGCGGGCGCGGGTCCGCACGGCCGAGACGTCGGAGCCGGCGTTCGGCTCCGAGGAGCAGAAGGCCGCCACCTTGACCTCGTCGGGGGTGCCGAAGCAGCGCGGGATCCACTCGCCGATCTGCTCGGGGCTGCCCTGCCCGAAGATCGAAGCCACCGCCAGGGCGGTGCCCATGATCGACATCCCGATCCCGGCGTCACCCCAGAACAGCTCCTCGTTCACGATCGGCAGCGTCAGGCCGGACGGGTCGGCAAAGAACTGGGCCAGTCCTTCGAACCCGTACAGCCCGATCTTGGCGGCCTCCTGGATGATCGGCCACGGCGTCTGCTCCTTCTCATCCCACTCATGGGCCGCCGGGCGCACGACGTCCGCCGCGAAGCCGTGAACCCAGTCGCGGATGTCCTTCTGGTCCTGGGTGAGCTCGAGCGAGAAGCCGGCCTCCTGGACTTCGGGCGCGGCGTCCTGCGCGGCCGGCTCAGGGGCCGTCAGATCGGAATCGGGGGACAGGGTGGGCGTCGACATCGAGTGCTCCTTGGGGTTCGCTGGCTCGTGACAGAGTACCGACTGCTGTCAATCTCACGGACAAATTAGCTCGCGGTGTCAACCTACCCCGGCACCGCGGCTACGACCCAACTACCCGTCCGGCGCTAACGCCACGCCTCCTCACGGCGCGTGAGGGCCACCACGTCCTTCGGCAGCTTGCCGTCGGCAACGTCGGCGACCGTCACCTTCTCCAGCACTTTGCGCAGGTTCGCCCGCAGCGCGATCCATACGTCGCGCAGCGACTCGGCCGAGCCGACGTACTCGATCTCTTCGGGCCGCTGCCCGCGGATGCCCACCAGCGGCCCCTCGACGGCACGGATCACCTGGGCGAGGTTGACCTCGCCGGCCGGCCTGGCCAGCCAGTAGCCGCCCTCGGGGCCCCTCTGGCTGCGGACCACCCCGGCCGAGCGCAGCTGGGTGAGGATGTTCTCCAGGAAGGACACCGGGATGTTCTGGGCGGTGGCGATGTCGTCCACCTTGCGGGGTGCTTCCTGGGAGCTGTCGGCGAGCTCGATCACGGCCCGGACGGCGTAGTCGGCCTTGGCGGTCACGTGCATTGAACAGATTGTCACGCATGTGACGGCCGGGGGCCGTATGGCGTCCGAGTTAGGGCACCCTAATCCCTGTGGTACGGTGGCCCCGCCATCCCGACCCAGGAGATCGGATTTGGATCGTCAAGCCCGCCGCAGACCCCATTCCCGGACCGCCGCCCGTCCCACGCCCCGCCCCCGCATCGTGGCTGCGATCGCGGCTGCGTCGTGCGTCGCGCTGGCGATCTCGGCCTGCGGTCCGGCTCCAGCTCCGGCTCCGGCGCAGGCAGCGGGGAAACCCTGACGGTCTACAGCGGCCAGCACGAACAGACGACGATCGCGCTCGTCAAGGCCTTCGAACGGAAGACGGGGATCAAGACGGCTGTCCGCAGCGACGACGAGGCGACGCTGGCCAATCAGATCATCCAGGAGGGCTCCAACTCTCCCGCCGACGTCTTCTACACAGAGAACACGCCGCCCCTGGAAGCCCTGCGCAAACACGGGCTGCTCGCGCCGGTCGCGCCGGCTGCGCTGGCCTCGGTGCCCGCCCGTTACAGCTCGGCGCAGGGTCTCTGGCTGGGGGTGTCGGCGCGCGTGTCGGTGCTCGTCTACAACGCCTCACAATTGCAGCCGTCGCAGCTGCCCAGCTCGATCCTCGAACTGTCCGACCCCCGCTTCAAGGGCAAGCTCGCCTACGCCCCGGCGGAGACCGACTTGCAGCCGCTGATCACCTCGATCGTGAAGTTCAAGGGCGTCGCGGCCGCGGAAGCCTGGTTGAAGGGGCTGCAGAAGAACGGGCGCCAGCTCCCCGACAACGAGACGGTGACCGCCCAGGTGAACGCAGGGCAGAGCGCGCTCGGGCCGGTGAACCACTACTACTGGTACCGCCTGCGCCGCGAACAGGGCGGCAAGATGTCCTCCGCGATCCACTACTTCGCGCCACGGGACCCGGGGTACCTGCTCGACGTCTCTGGCGCGGCGGCGCTGAAGTCCAGCCACCACCAGGCCGCGGCCCAGCGTTTCCTCGAATTCCTCGTCAGCCGCGAAGGGCAGGAGGTCATCGCCCACAGCGACAGCTACGAGTACCCCCTGCGGCCGGGGGTGGCGCCGGCGGCCGGCCTGCGCCCGCTGGATCAACTGCAGCCGGCGTCCCTGACCCCCGCCGAGCTCGGCGACGGCAGCGAAGCCCTCGCGCTCGAGCAGAACGTGGGACTGCTCTAGGCAGGCGCCGTGAGCGCGACCGCGACCGAGCCCCGCCCGCGCAGCCTCGCCCGCTCCTGGTCGGCGCGGGGTCGCTGGCCGCTGGGGACCCTCGCGGGCGCACTCATCGCCGCCGGGCTGGTACTGCTGCCGCTCGTGTTCCTCGTCGTGGAGGCCCTGCACCCGGGCCTCGGCGAGGTCCGGCGGCTGCTGCTGCGACACACGGTCGCGGTGCTGCTCTGGAACACCGTCCGCCTGGCGGTCGCGTGCACGCTGCTGTGCGCCGCGCTGGGGGTCGCGGCGGCGTGGTGCGTGGAGCGCACCTCCCTGCCGGCGCGGGGGCTGTGGGCCGTGCTGCTCGTGCTGCCGCTCGGGATCCCGGACTTCGTGATCGCCTTCGGGTGGGTCTCGATCGCCCCGGGCCTGCGCGGCTACCCGGCCGCGGTGATGATCATGACCCTGTCGCTGTACCCGCTCGTGTACGTGCCGGTGGCGAGCGCCCTGCGCCACATCGACGGCAGCCTCGAGGAGGCGGCGAGGAGCCTCGGCATGGGGCCGTGGCGCACCTTCACCAAGGTCACCCTGCGCCAGATCCGCCCGGCGCTGTTCGGAGGCTGCCTGCTGGTGGCGCTGGCGCTACTGGCCGAGTACGGCGCGTTTGAAATCGTCGAGTACCGCACCTTCACGGTGGCGATCTTCACCGAGTTCCGGCTCGGCTTCGACACCGCCGCGGCGTGCGTGCTGTCGCTGGTGCTGGTGCTCATCAGCGTCGCCGTGCTGGGTGGCGAGCTGGCCCTCAGCGGGCCGGCTGGCCGCCGCAGCACCCGCGGCGCGCGCAGGCCGGCGCCACGCGTGCGTCTGGGCCGGCTCACGGCCCTGCCGCTCGCCGGCCTGGCGGCGGTGGCCGCGCTCGCGCTCGGGGTTCCCGGCGGCGCGCTCGTGTACTGGCTGACCCAGGGCGGATCGAGCACGCTGCCTGCAACCTCCGTCGGCGCGGCCATCGGCCACACCGCCGCCTACAGCGCGGCCGCGGCGGCACTGGCGACCGCGCTCGCGTTGCCGGTCGTGATGCTCGTCGCGCGCCACCGCAACCGCTTTACGGTGCTGCTGGAGCGGCTCAGCTACCTGCCGATGGCCCTGCCCGGCGTGGTTGTCGCGCTGGGGCTGGTGTCGTTCACGATCAACCACGCCTTCGCCCTCTACCAGAGCACGCTGGAGCTGGTGGTGGCCTACGCGATCCTGTTCCTGCCGCTGGCCGTGGTGGGAGTGCGCTCGGCGATCGGGTCGGCGCCGGAGCGCTTGGAGGAGGTCGGGCGCTCGCTCGGGGCGGGCCGGATCGAGGTCTGGCGGCGGGTGACACTCCCCCTGATCGCGCCGGGGCTGGCGGTCGCGTTCGCGCTCGTGTTCATATCCTCGGCAACAGAGTTGACGGCCACCCTGCTGCTGCGACCCACCGGCGTGAACACCCTCGCCACCCGCTTCTGGGCTTACACCTCCGAACTCTCATACGGTTCGGCGGCCCCCTACGCGGCGATGATGGTGGCCGTTTCGGCCGTCCCCGCCTACCTGATCAGCCGGCGCGTGGGCCGCCGCGCCCCGGCGGAGACATCCCGGTGAGCCAGCTCCGCGTCCAGGACCTGTGGAAGAGCTACGACGCGCGTCCGGTGCTGCGCGGGCTCGACCTGGTCGTCGAGCCCGGCACCCTGACGGCGGTGCTGGGTCCCTCCGGGTGCGGCAAGACCACCCTGCTGCGGGTGATCGCGGGCTTCGAGCGCGCCGAGCAGGGTGAGGTGATGCTGGGCGGCACGACGCTCGAGAACGAGCACGTCAACGTCGCGCCGGAGAAGCGCGGGATCGGATACGTGCCCCAGGAGGGCGCCCTCTTCCCCCACCTCAACGTCGAGGCCAACGTCGGCTTCGGGCTGCCCCGGCGAGAGCGCCGCGGAGCGGTCGTCGCCGAGCTGCTGGAGATGGTCGGTATCGCGGCGCTCGCCAAGCGTCTCCCCCACGAGCTCTCCGGCGGCGAGCAGCAGCGCGTGGCGCTGGCGAGGGCGCTGGCGCGCAAGCCACACGTGCTGCTGCTGGACGAGCCGTTCTCCTCGCTGGACGCCAGCCTGCGTGGAGCCGTCCGCGAGGAGGTCCATCAGCTGCTGCGCGAGCAGGGAGCCACGACCGTGCTCGTGACCCACGACCAGGAGGAGGCGCTCTCGCTGGCGGACTCGGTGGCGGTGCTACGAGACGGCCGGATCGTCCAGCACGCCATTCCGAGCGAGGTGTACGAGGCGCCCGTGGACCACGAGCTGGCGAGCTTCCTGGGAGCGGTGAACCTGATCGATGCCGAGATCGAGGGCGCCACCGCACGCACGCCGCTGGGGCCGCTCCCGCTGCGCAACGGCCAGGACACGTCCGCAGCCGACGGCGCCACGCTCGTCATGGTCCGCCCCGAGCAGCTCGACATCCATCCGCAGACAGAGGCCGCCGCAGGCGCTGGGCCCGGCGGGCCGCTGCAGGGCCGCGTCGAGGAGTGCCGCTACTACGGTCACGACGCGCTGCTGAGGATCCGGCCCGACGACCCCCGCATGACGTTGCTCCTGGCACGCGTGCACGGCGAGCTGGCCCTGCCGGCGGGCGCAGCGGTGACGATCGCCGCGCACGGGCCCGTCAGCGTGGTGTGAACCTCCCGCTGGGCGCCGTTTAGCATCTGCTGGCAGTGGCAGACCGCTGGCACTGGGACTTCGAGGACGACGAGCGGGCCCGGGTGTCCTCCACGGCCACCCGCCCCGCCCCGCCGCCGCCGACGAGCGAGCCGCCGGGCGCCGACCAAGGAGGCCCGCACCGAGTCCAGATCCGACGCCGCCGCGCGGTGGCGGTGGTCGTCGCCCTGGCGCTGATCGTGATCGTGGCGGTGACGCTCTCCCAGAGCCACGGCTCGACCGTCAAGCACAGCCACGCGCCGACGGGCGTGAAGGCGCATACCGTTTCCACCCCGCAGCCCGAAAACGACAAACAGGCGGCTGTCGCCTCGGTGCTCGCGTACACCCCCTTCATCAAAGAAGGCACCGCCCGCAAGCCGGAGGTGGCGCTCACGTTCGACGACGGCCCGGGGCCCTACACGCCCGCCGTGCTCAGCGTGCTGGAGCGCTACGGGGTGCACGCAACGTTCTTCGTCGTCGGGCGCATGCTCCAGTACTTCGGCGAATCGGCCAGGCGCGAGGCGCGCGACGGTGACGTGCTCGGCGACCACACCGAGAATCACTCTCGCGCTGGCCCAGCTGTCGGCCCACGACCAGTTCGAACAGCTCTTCGAACAGGCGGCGCGGGTGGAACTTCAGGGAGCGGCCCGCCCGGACCTCTTCCGCCCGCCGTACGGCTCCTTCGACGCCACCACCATGAACCAGCTTCACCGGCTGAAGATGCTGATGGTGCTGTGGTCGGTGGACACCGACGACTACGAGCAGCCGGGCGTGGCCACGATCGTCCAGCGGGCGTTGGAAGGCGCCCACCCGGGAGCGATCATCCTGATGCACGACGCCGGCGGCACCCGCACCGAGACCGTCGAAGCGCTTCCGATCATCATCCGCGAACTGCGTGCGAAAGGGCTGAAGCCGGTGACGGTCCCGCAGCTGCTCGCCGACGATCCTCCCGTTCCCGGCCAGCCGCTGCCCACCAGCCTGGCCGGCGACTGACGTGCACGAGCCGCTCGACGCCGACACCCTGAGGGACCGGCGCCAGGCCCACCGCCGCACGCGCGCACGGCGCCGGCGGCTGGTGATCGCGGGCGCGGCGGCAGTGCTGCTGGTGGTGGTCGTGGCGGTGCTGCTGAGCTCCGGCGGCGGAGGTTCGCCCCCCGGCACCCCCAGCGCCGCCCGTGGGGGTCACGTGAGTACCGCGGGGACAGCCGCGAGCGGGGGTGCGGGGACGTCCGGCAAGGGGAGCAGCGCGGGCGCCGGCTCCACCACGAGCGCGCGCGCGAGCGGGCACCCGGGCAACGCCGCCGTGCCGGTGCTGATGTACCACGTGATCGCCTCCCCGCCGGCGGGCGCCCCGTTTCCGGGCCTGTACGTCGCGCCGAGCGAGTTCGCCGAACAGATGCACGCGCTGGCGGGCGGCGGGGTGGCACGCGGTGACGCTGGATCAGCTCGCGTCCAACTGGCGCGAAGGCGCCCCGCTGGGGGCCGGCAAGCCGATCGTCGTGAGCTTCGACAACGGCTACCACTCGCAGTACTCGCAGGCGCTGCCGGTACTGCGAGGCCTCGGCTGGGTGGGCGACGAGAACATCCAGCTGACCGGGCTGCCGCCCTCACAGGGCGGTCTCAGCAGCCGGGAAGTCCAGGGCCTGGTCGCGGCCGGCTGGGAGCTCGACACGCAGGGCCTCAGCCACGCCGACCTGATCACGCTGGGGCCGGCGGCGTTGCGCGAACAGGTGCAGGAAACCCGCGAACAGCTGCGCAGGCGCTACCACGTCCCGGTGAACTGGTTCTGCTACCCCTCCGGCCACTACGACGCGGCCGTGATCGCCGCCGTCAAGACGGCCGGATTCAGCGGCTCGACAACCGTGGTCCCGGGGTGGGCCCACCGGGGTGAAGACGCCTACCGGATGCACCGCCTGAGGGTGCTCGGCGGAACCAGCGGCCCGCAGCTGCTGGCGCTGATCGACGACACCCGCGCCGACCCGCCCGCGCCGGCCTCCTACGGGGGTTAGAGCACGTCCGCCAAGGCTCCGTCCCATCGCCGCCGGCCCGTCGGCCCCTGCTCTAGCCTGGCGCTGTAGCGATGCCGGCCTTCATCCCCAGCCCGTCGAGCAACGGGTTCTACATCGGCCCGCTGTTCGTGCACTTCTACGGGCTCTGCTACGTCGTCGGGATCACCGCCTCGGTGCTGATCGCGCGGCGGCTGTGGCGGGCCAGGGGCGGCGATCCCGACCTCGTGCTGACGGTCGCCCTGTGGGGGGTCCCGGCGGGGATCATCGGCGGGCGCCTCTACCACGACATCACGAGCTGGAGCGAAGTTCCCCACACCTGGTACGGCTGGCTGGCCGTGTGGGAAGGGGGCCTGGGCATCTGGGGCGGGATCGTGTGCGGGGTCGCCGGCGGGCTCATCCCGCTCTACAAAGCGCGGGTGAACATCCCGAGCTTCCTCGACTGTGCGGCCCCGGGGATCATCGCCGCGCAGGCGTTCGGGCGCATGGGCAACTACTTCAACCAGGAGCTCTTCGGCGGTCCGACGACGCTGCCGTGGGGACTTGAAATCGACGCGGCCCACCGCCCCACCCGCTACCTCGCCTACTCGACCTTCCATCCCACGTTCCTGTACGAGCTGATCTGGGACCTCGCGCTCGCGTCGGTGCTGTCGTGGCTGGTGCTGCGCGGGAGGATCCGCCCGCCGGGGATCTTCGCCCTCTACGTGACCGGCTACTCCGCCTTCCGGATCTTCGAGGAGACGCTGCGGGTCGACCCCTCCAGTCACTTCCTGGGCGAGCGTGTCAACTTCTGGGTGGCCTGCGTGCTGACGCTCTCGGGCGCGATCTGGTTCATCTTCACCCAGCGCCGTGCCCCGGAGGAGAGTCCGACCTCCGGCGCGGGCTCCCAGCAGGCCACCCCGCGGGCAACGGCGGCGCCGCCGTGAGCGGAGCAGAGCTCGGCGTCGCGATCTCCGTCTTCCTGGCCTGCGCCGTGGAGGCCGTGGAGGCACTGACGATCGTGCTCGCGTTCGGGACCACACGCGGCTGGCGCTCGGCGCTGGCCGGGGCGGCGGCAGCGCTGCTGGCACTGGCCGCGCTGGTGGCGGCCCTGGGGCCCGCCCTCACCTCCCTGCCACTGGACACCCTGCGCGTCCTCATCGGCGGGCTGCTGTTGATCTTCGGGCTGCAGTGGCTGCGCAAGGCGGTGCTGCGCTGGGCGGGACTGAAGGAACTCCACGACGAGCTGCTCGCGTTCGAGGAGGAGTCCGAGGCCGCGCGTGCGCATGCGCCCACCGCCGCGTCGTTCGACGGCTATGCCTTCACGGTCTGCTTCAAGGGGGTGCTGCTCGAGGGCCTGGAGGTCGCCTTCATCGTGCTCACGGTCGGCGCCAACCAGCATCGCCTGGACCTCGCCGCCGCGGCCGCCGCAATCGCGGTGGTGGTTGTGGTCGCCGTCGGGGCCGCTGTCAGGGCACCGCTCGCGCGGGTCCCGGAGAACACCCTGAAGCTGCTCGTGGGCGTGATGCTCACCTCCTTCGGCATGTTCTGGAGCGCTGAGGGAGCCGGCGCCAGCTGGCCCGGAGGGGAGGCGGCGCTGCTGGTGATCATCCCCGCGGTCCTGCTGTGCGCTTGGGCGATGGCCACGACCCTGCGCCGGGCCGAGCCGGCCGCGGCCGGTCTCGCCGACGAGCAGGAGCCTCCGCCCGCGAGCGGGCCGGCAGCTGCCGCGTCTTCCACGAACGGAGATCGCCTGGCGGTGCGCCGATGAGTTACCTCGTGCGCGCGGCCAAAGCGGTGTGGGGATTCGTCGTCGGCGACGACTGGCGCCTGGCGCTCGGGGTGGCCGCCGCGATCGGGCTGGTGGCGGTGCTCGTCGAGCTGTCGGTCAACGCCTGGTGGCTGCTGCCCGTCGCCGTGCCGGCATTGCTGTGGGTCTCCGTGTCCCACGCCGCGGGCCGGAGGGGTAGGCCCCCGCGGCGGGTGTGACCGCAATGGACCGCGACGATCCAAGCGGCGAACGGGTCTCGAACCCGCGACCTCAAGCTTGGGAAGCTTGCGCTCTACCAACTGAGCTATCGCCGCACGACGTAACCGCCCGAGAGCTTAGCCGCGGGCGATGTGGTCGGCCTGGGATCGGGAATACTGGGCGTCCGGTGTCGCGGGAGAACGTAGAGATCGTGCGGCGGGGGTTCGAGCACTTCCGCGCCACCGCCGGGCCGCTGCCCGAGATCCTCGCGCCCGAGTTCGTGTGGGACATGTCGACCTTCCGGGGCTGGCCCGAGAAACAGACCTACGAGGGCGCTGAGGGCACGCGGCAGTTCCTGCAGGACTGGATGTCCGCGTTCGAGGACTGGCGCATCAAGCTCGAAGGCCTCCACGACGCCGGCGATCAGGTCGTCGCCGTCTGCAGACAGAGCGGTCGCGCGAGGGTCACAGGCGTGCCGGTGGACATGCTCCTCGCGCAGGTCTTCACCTTGCGCGACGGCCTCCAGACGCGGATGGAAATGTACGCGGACCCCGCCGAAGCCCTCAGAGCTGTCGGGCTGGAGGACTGAGGGTGTCGCAGGAGAACGTGGAGCTCGTCAAGCGTCTGATCGACGCGTTCAACAGGCGCGACGTCGACGGGTTCGCGGAGTGCACGACCGCTGACTTCGAGTGGATCACCTCGATGTCGGCGGTCGAGGGCGAGGTGTTCCGGGGACGCGAGGGCATCGACACCTACTTCGGACGCATGAAAGAGGCGTGGAACGAGTTCCTGGCGCTGCCTGACGACTATCGCGATCTCGGCGAGCGCGTCCTGTTCGAAGGGCGGCTGCAGGGGCGTGGGCTCGGCAGCGGCGTACCGGTCACCACGCGGCTGGACATCCTCTACGACGTCCGCGGCGGGGAGATCTCGAAGATGCACTCGTTCCTCGATCACGGCGAGGCGTTGAGGGCGGCGGGGCTGGAGGAGTGACGCGCGGGGAGTGAGCTCCGCGTCGCGTGGCGCGGGCCAAAGGTCCGTCTTGCTTAGCAATGCGGGCCGAGTGGGTAATTATCGATCGGTGGCGGGTGCAGTTGAGATCGATCTCCAGGGGCCGGGGCGGCACCGCCGGCTGCAGGTGAGGGGCGAACTCGACCTGCTCAGCTCCCAGGATCTGATCCAGGCGCTGCGCCGGGCGTGCGCGGAAGGCGCCCGCAGCGTGATACTCGACCTCCACGAGGTCGGCCACATGGACTCCTCGGGCATCTACGCCCTCCTCAGCGGACGCAAGATCTGCGAAGAGAGCGGGTGCGGCTACGTGATCGAACGCGGCTTGTCCGGTCCCGCCGAACGAACGCTCGAGGTCACCGGCCTGCTCGACGAGCTTCCCTTCTGCTGAGAGCCGCGCCGTTCTCTATTCGCGCCGGATGAGAGCCCGCTCCGCTCGGGCTCGCGGGCTCTTTGACAGCCCAACGCCCGCTAGCCTGCTCCGACGTTGGAGGCCAGGCCGCCGTCACTAGAGAGCGTTGAGTACCGATCCGCGACCTCACGCGACGCGCCGGGGATCGCCGACCTTCACGCCCGCAGCTGGCGAGAGCACTATCGCGGCGCCTACTCCGATGCCTTCCTCGATAACGACGTCGTGGCTGACCGGGTGGCCGTGTGGAGCGAGCGCCTCGCCGGCGGACGGCGTCAGGACTACACGCTCGTGGCTGCATCGGACGGGCGCATCGTCGGCTTCGCCCACACGATCCTCGGAGAGGATCCGAGGTGGGGCGCGCTGCTCGAGAACCTGCACGTGGCCCGTGCGGTGCATCGCCGGGGGGTCGGCAGGGAGCTGATGGCTCGCACCGCGGCCGTCGTGCTGTCGCGGGCGCCGTCGCAGGGCCTTCACCTCTGGGTCCTCGAGCAGAACACCGCGGGGCAGGCGTTCTACAGCGCCCTCGGTGGCAGCTGCGTCGAGCGCGCACCCGCGCTGCCCCCGGGGCGCGATGCCGCACGGCTCGCCGGGATCCCCTGGAGGCTGCGCTTCGTGTGGCCCGATCCCGCCGTGCTGCTCGCCGCTGCGCGGACAGCCGCCTCCTAGTGGTCCAAACGCGACGGGCCTCCCGGACGGGGCGCGACCGTGAAGATCCTGTTAGACGTGCGTCCGTTTGACGGTTCCGCTGTTTAGTTCCGGGACGCCGGGGGAAGTCGAATCGCGGGCGGTACAAACCACAACACGGAAGGACGGGCATATGGCTCGCGTGGTAGTCACCGACGATTCAGGCGACAGGGTCCTGATGGACGAGCAGGTGCAGAAGGTCCACCTCGAGAACCGGCACTCGAGTCTCCAGGTCATCGAGCGGCTGGTGTGGGCCGTCGAGGACGCCGACGGGAAGGGAGAGCTCGGCCGGGTCTCCCCCGCTCCCACGAGGCGGCGACTCCAGGCCGCCTGACGGCAGGCACAGCAAGCGCTCAGACCCCTGCCCCGGCACCCCGCGCCGGGATCCACGCCAAACCGTTTCGCGGCACCACGCGCCGGCTCCCCGGCGTGCGGTTCGGGCTGCGTCACTACCCTTGGGCCGCAGTGAAACGCCGCATCCTGCCCGCGATCGTGGCCCTCGCGGGGGCCGGCCTGGTCGCGCTCCTCATCTATGGCGTCTCCCACCAGGCGGCGAGCCGCACGCTGGACGAGATGGTCGCCACCGGCCGCTATCCGCCGGCGCCCAGCGCCTCGGCCTCGCTGCCCGTGCTCGGCGGTGACGGCAAGAGCTCGCTGGCCTCCCTGCACGGGAAAGTGGTGGTCCTCAACTTCTGGGCCTCCTGGTGCCATCCGTGCGAACAGGAGGCGCCGCTGCTCGAGCGCACCCAGGCCAGCCTCAGCCACAGCGGCGGGACGGTGCTGGGCGTCACCTATCTGGACGCCTCCCCCGACTCGCGCAGCTTCGTACGCCACTACCACCTCAGCTACCCCAACCTGCGTGACAACACGGGCACCTTCGCCCACTCATACGGCACCGACCAGCTCCCGGAGACCTTCGTCATCGACCGCCAGGGGCGGATCGTGGCGATCTCCCGCGGCGAGATCGACCAGGGCTTCATCAACCAGGCCCTCGCGCTCGCCCATCACGTATGAGCGCCGCCGTCCACCCGTCCTCCTCGCGCCGCGCGGCCGCCGTCGCGAGGCGCGGAGCGCTCCCGCTCACGCTGGCCGCACTGTGCCTCGCGTTCGCTGCCGCGAACGTGCTCGCCGCCGCGCCGCCGCCGCGGGCCTCGCTGACGAGCATCGAACGCCAGGTGATGTGCGTGACGTGCAAAATCCCGCTCAACGTCGCCGAATCACCGCAGGCCGACCGCGAGCGGGCCTTCATCCGGGAACTGATCGACGAAGGCCGCGACGAAGCCCAGATCAAGCAAGCGCTCGTCGGCCAGTACGGCACCACGGTGCTGGCGCTGCCGCCGGCCAGCGGCTTCGACCTGACCGTGTACCTCGTCCCCGCCGCCGTGGTGGCGGTGCTGCTCGGGCTGCTCACCGCCCTGCTGCTGCGCTGGCGCCGCCGAGGTCGCGAGCCGGCCGCCCCCGAGGACCGCGCAGGGCCGTTGAGCGCCGGCGAGGCCTCCCGGCTGGAGGCCGACCTCTCGCGCTTCGACTAGCGCCTACATCTCCTCCGGGGCGCTCACGCCGAGCAAGCCGAGGCAGTTGGCGATCGTCATACGTGCCGCCTCCGAAAGGGCGATCCGCAGCGACTCGACCTCGTAGGGCTCGGCGCCGAGCACGCGGCAGTCGCGATAGAAGGCGGTGAAGCCCTGGGCCAGCTCGAGCACGTACGTGGCCAGGCGGTGCGGCGCGCGCCGCACCGCCGCCTCGGCCAGCTCCCCCGGGATACGCCAGCAGCTGCTCGATCAGCGCCCGCTCGGCGGGATGCAGCGGCGCCTCCGGAGGGCGTTGCCGCGGCCGCACAGCGCCTCCTGCAGGCGGGCCGTCCCCGCCTTCGCCACGATCGAGGCGATGCGGGCGTGGGCGTACTGGACGTAGTACACGGGGTTCTCGGCCGACTGCTCGCGGGCCAGGTCGAGGTCGAGGTCCACGGTCGTGTCGTGGGAGCGGGCCAGCAGGTACCAGCGGGCGGCGTCCACCCCGATCTCACGCACGAGCTCCTCGAGCGTCACGAACTCACCCGCCCGCTTTGACATCTGCGCCCGCTCGCCGCCCCGCAGCAGGTGCACGAGCTGCATGATCAGCAGCTCGAGCTGATCGGGGTCGCCGCCGAGGGCCGCGTAGGCGGCCTTCATGCGCAGCAGGTAGCCGTGGTGGTCGGCTCCCCAGATGTCGATCTGGCGCTCGTAGCCCCGCTCGCGACGGCTCTGGTGATAGGCGATGTCGGAGGCGAAGTAGGTGTGCTCGCCGTTGGAGCGCACCAGCACGCGGTCCTTGTCGTCGCCGAACTCGGTGGTCCGCAGCCACAGCGCGCCGTCGCTGGTGTACGTGTGCCCCGCCTCGGCGAGGACCGCGAGCGTGCGCTCGACCAGGTTCGGCCGGCCCTCGTAGAGCTCGCTCTCATACGTCCAGTGGTCGAAGCCCTGCACGCGGAAGGCCGCCAGCACGTCCTGCATGTTCCGCACCATCCGCGCGACCGCCACGCGGCCGACCTCGGCCGGGTCGTCCTCGCGGGCCCCGGGGATCGACTCGGCGAGCTCGGCCACGTAGTCGCCGTGGTAGCCGTCCTCCGGCGGCTGCTCGCCGCGCGCCACCGCACTCACCGACTCTCCGAACTTGCGGATCTGCGCGCCGGCGTCGTTGACGTAGAACTCCCGCTCCACGCGGTGGCCGTAGGCGGCCAGCATGCGCGCCAACGCGTCCCCGTAGGCGGCGTTGCGCGCGTGGCCGACGTGCATCGGCCCGGTCGGGTTGGCCGACACGAACTCGACCAGCAGCCGCTGCGGCGCCGGCGCACCGCCGCAGCCGTAGCCGGGGCCGGCGGCGAGCACCCGGGCGAGCGCCGCCGTGAGCCACGAGTCGGACAGGAACAGGTTCAGGAACCCCGGGCCGGCCACCTCGAAGCGCTCCAGCTCCTGCGGCATACGCTCGCGCAGCATCCCTCCGAGGGACTCCGCCAGCTCCCGCGGCTTGGACCCCAGCACGGGCGCCAGCACGAGCGCGGCGTTGGTCGAGTAGTCCCCGAACTCCGCCCGTCGAGGGCGTTCGAGCGTCACCGGTCCGTCGGAGGACAGCAGCCCCTGCAGGCGCGAGGCCTCATCCTGCCCGCCGCCCTCACCGTTGCCGGCGGCCCCGGCGGCGGCGACCTGGCGGACGGCGGCGAGCAGCTCCGCGCGAAGGACACCGAGCGGCTCCGCCGCCCCGGGCTGCTGGTGGGAGCTGTCGTCGGGTGTCATCGGGTGAGAGTGAACCGGTTGCGATACTAGCTGCGTGACCGATCAAGAATCAGGCGCAGAGCGCCATATCAACATCCATCTGTCCCCCGAGATCATGGGTGGCGTTTACGCGAACTTCGCGAACGTCAGCCACTCCGACTACGAGTTCACCGTGACCTTCGCCCGCGTCGACCACGAGGTGGAGTCCGAGGAGGTACCGGGCGTGGTGGTCTCCCGCGTCAACCTGTCCCCCCGCTTCATGCGCGAGCTGATCGACGCGATGGAGGACAACTACTCGAAGTGGCGCACCCGGGAGGGCATCAAGAACCTCCCCGAGTACGGGGGCGGCGAGGCCGCTTCCGAGCCCGAGCAGTAGCCGCCATCGCGCAGCCGGGGCGCCGGTTCCGGCCTGCAGCGACTCCTTCCCGGGCGATGCGCCCGAGCCCGCTCCTACCCTGCATCCGTGAAGGTCGCCGTCATCTCCGACATCCACGCCAACCGCCAGGCGCTCGAGGCCACGCTCGAGGACGTCGCCGATTCCGATGCCTCCGAGCTGTGGTGCCTCGGGGACCTGGTCGGCTACGGCGCCGATCCCGACGCCTGCGTGGAGCTGACCCGCGAGCACGCCGCCGTCTGCCTGGCGGGCAACCACGACCTCGCCGTCACCGGCGGCATCCCGCTGGATGAGTTCTCGCGCGGGGCCATGCTCGCCGCCCAGTGGACACGGGACGTGATCGCCCCGGAGAACCTCGCCTTCCTCGAGGGGCTGAAGCCCCAGGCGCACGAGGACACCGTGGGGCTCTACCACGCCAGCCCGCGCGACCCGGTCTGGGAGTACGTCCTCTCGACGCTGCTGGCGGACCTCTGCCTGGACGTGCAGCAGCACCGCATCTGCCTGATAGGGCATTCCCACGTCGCGCTCTCGTTCGAGCGCCACGACGGCGAGCTGGCCGAGGGCGAGCCGCGCCCGGACGGCACCGTCCTCGACCTGGGCGAGGGCGAATGGCTGCTGAACCCGGGCAGCGTGGGACAACCCCGCGACGGCGACCCCCGCGCGGCCTGGCTCGAGCTCGACCTCGACGGCCTCGACGCCACCTTCCACCGGGTCCCATACGACATCGACGGCGCGGCCGCCGCGATCCGCGCCGCACGCCTGCCCGACTCGCTCGCAGAGCGGCTGGAGTACGGTCAGTGAGATGAGCCCCAGACGGGTGCACGCCACGGGCCTCAGGGGCCGCGCGCGGGCGCTGGCCTTGGGCCTGCTCGCGCTCGCCGCCACGGCCGCGCTCGCCGCCTGCGGCAGCTCCGGCAGAGGACTGATCCCGTCCGCCAGCGCCGGACCGTTGGTGGGCGACTTCGAAACCGTCCTGCAGGCGGCCGAAAACGGCGGCGGGAACTGCTCCGCCACCGAAGCCGCGCTCGCCAAGACCGAAGAAGACTTCCGCGCGCTGCCCTCGACCCTCGACCACGGCCTGCGGGCGAACCTGCGTCAGGGCATCGCCAACCTGCACGACCGCGCCCACGAACTCTGCTCCCAGCCGCCCGGGTCGGGAACCCACACCACGGGCACCACCAAAACGACCCCCACGACCACCACCCCGCCCCGCCGAAGACCACCACCACGCCTCCCCAGACCACGACCACACCGCCCCAGACGACCACCACGCCGCCCAGCAGCGGCGGCGGGACGCCCGCACCTGGCGAATCCCAGGGCGGGACCGGCGCCGGCGGCAGCGAAGAAAAAGCCACCGGCGGCGAAGAATCGTCCTCGGGCGCAGCCGGCGGCGCCGGTGCCCCGGAAGGCTCGAAATGAGCGCCGTCGAGATCGCCGGCCGCTACCGCCTCCAGGACCGGCTCGGCTTCGGCGGCATGTCGACGGTGCACCTGGCGCTCGACCTGCGCCTGGAGCGCCAGGTGGCGGTCAAGCTGCTGGCCGAGCACCTGGCCGACGACCCGGCCTTCGTGTCGCGCTTCCAGCGCGAGGCGCAGGCGGCCGCGAGGCTGGTGCACCCCAACGTCGTGCAGGTCTACGACTCCGGGACGGACGAGCAGACCGGCCAGTACTTCATCGTGATGGAGTACATCGAAGGGGCCTCCTGCGCGGAGATCCTGCGCGACGAGGGCTGGGTCGAGGTCGCCGAGGCGCTGTCGATCATCGAACAGGCCTGCGAGGGGCTCGACTACGCCCACCGGCACGGCGTAGTCCACCGTGACGTCAAGCCCGGCAACCTGCTGCGGGCCCGCGAAGGCCAGGTCAAGCTCGCCGACTTCGGGATCGCGAAGGCGACCGAGCAGTCGAGCATCACCCAGGTCGGCTCGGTGCTCGGCACCGCCGCCTACCTCGCCCCCGAGCAGGCCCGCGGCGAGGAGGCCGGCCCCAGCGCCGACCTCTACGCGCTGGGGGTGGTCACCTACCAGCTGATCTCCGGGCGCCTGCCCTACGAGGCGACCTCGCTCACCGAGCTTGCCCTCAAGCAGCAGAACGAGCACCCGCCGAAGCTCGAGACGCTGGTGGCAGCGGTCTGCCCGGAGCTCTCCGACGCGGTCGCGATCGCGCTGGCGCTGGACCCCCGCGACCGCTATGCCACCGCCCGCGAGATGCGCCGGGGCTTGAACGAGGGGGCCCGTGAGATCCCTCCCGCGCGCGAGGTCCCGCCGGACACGGGCCCGCCCCCCACGCAGGCCACCAGCGTGCTGGCCGGCGGCGGCAGCGCCGCCGTGGGGGCCACCGTGGAGAAGCGCAGCCCCCGCCGTGGCGCGCCGCGAGCGCAGCCGGCCCCGCGCCCGGCGCGCGGCGCTCCTGCTCCGCGCCGCCGCCGCAAGCGGGGATCGAGAGCGCTGCTGGTGGTGTTCGTGGTGCTGCTGATAGCCGCCGCCACCGCCGCCGTGATCGTGGCCACGGCACCCAGCTCGACCCAGGTGGTGCTCCGCAACGTGGTCTACTCGGACATCCACAAGAGCACCCAGGAACTCAAGCGGCTGGTGGCCGAAAACACGCAGTAGGGCGCCGCTTTCCGCGCCGCCCGCAGGCGGCTCGCGGCGCCGCTCGCCCGACGCCCTCCCCGCCGGCCGGCGGAGGTGCGCCATCCTGAGGGAGGACCGATGTGATGACTCTGGCGATGCTCGCAGCGATCCTCAACGTCGAGCACCTCGTCAAGGTGTCCGGCTACCCGCTGCTGTTCCTGCTCGTGATGGCGGAGTCTTCCGGGCTTCCGATCCCCGGGGAGACGGCCCTGATCGCAGCCTCGGTGCTGGCCAGCGGGGGCACGTTGCAGATCGAGGTCGTGATCGCGCTCGCGGCGGCGGCCGCCATCATCGGCGACAACATCGGCTACCTGATCGGGCGCAAGGGCGGTCGCTGGATCCTGGAACGGCCCGGCGCCTTCCACGAGCAGCGCCTGCAGGTGCTCGTCACGGGACAGCCGTTCTTCGAACGCCACGGCCCGAAGGCCGTGTTCTTCGGGCGCTTCGTGCTCGGGCTGCGGGTGTGGGCCTCGTGGCTGGCGGGGGCCACCCACATGCCGTGGCGCTCGTTCCTGCTCTGGAACGCCCTCGGCGGGATCTGCTGGGCCGTGACCATCGGCACCATCGCCTACGTGCTGGGCAGCTCGGCCGGCAACGTGCTGGAAGCGTTCGGGCTGTGGGGCCTGATCGCTTTCATCCTCGCGATCGTGGGGTTCTTCGGCTGGCACCGGCGCAACCGCCGCCGGGCCTCGGCGGCGAAGCCGCCCGACGACCCGCAGGCGTCCGCGCCGTCACGACGCGGGGGCACCGCCGAGGGATGAGCCGGGGCCCCGCTTCAGGCGTCCGGCTGGCCGCTGCAGGGAGCGATCCGCTCCCACATGTCGGCCAGTAGGTCCAGCTCGGCCTCGTTGAAGTGCGAGAGGAACTGCTGGCGGACGACCGCCAGGTGGGTCCCGCGCGCCGCCTCCAGCCGCTCGCGTCCTGTGGCCGTGAGGCATGCATAGGCGCCGCGGGCGTCGTGTTCGCATGAGCAGCGGGACAGCAGTCCGTCGCGCTCGAGGCGGTCGACCATACGCGTCAGCCCACTGCGCGAGAGCTGGGCCTGCTCGGCGAGGTCGCACATCCGCATCCGTCCCTCGGGCGCCTCGTGGAGGTGGTTGAGGACCTCGTAGGAGGTCATCGGCAGGTGGTGCTCGCGCTCGAGCTCGGAGCCCACTCGCTTGGCCAGACAAGCGTGTGCGCGGAGCAGTCCCCGCCACGCCCGCAGCTCACCGTAGGTGATCGGGGCCTGGCCCTGAGTTGAAAGGTTGACGTCGGTCGCGGTAGACAACGGATGGCCTCTCCAGGCTCCCTCTCCACCTCCGAACATAGCAGCGTCGGCAGCGCTTTCGTGGGCGATAACGCCCATCGGCGCGCCGCTGATCGCGCGATCTCGGCCATGCGCGCGTGGCCGTTCACGCGACGCGGCCTCGGCCTTTGGGCCGCTACGAGATCGGGGCGCTCAGCGCGTCGCGCGCCAGGCCCACAGCGCCATCAGCGGCTGGAACGGCAGCCGTGCATACAGCGTCCAGCGCGGGTATCGGTCGAACTGCTCCGGCTCGCGCGCCATGTACAGGTTCGCCGGGAACACCGCGATCAGCACCGCGATCAACCACAGCCCGCCCATGCGCCGGGTGGGGTGCGCCAGCACGGCCGCGCCGCCGATGATCTCGGCGACCCCGCTGGCGACCACCACCCCGCTCCTGCGCGACTGCAGGCTGGGCGGCACGATGCGTTCGTAGAAGCGGGGCGCCCGGAAGTGGTTGACGCCCGCCGCGATCCAGAAGATGCCGAGCAGCCCGCGCGACATCAGGACTGCTCCAGCAGCGAGTGGCCGGTCATGGCGGGCGGCTTGGGGATGCCGATCAGCTCGAGCACGGTCGGGGCCACGTCGGCCAGTATCCCCGCTTCGGGCCGTAGCCGGCGTGCGTGGCTGGTCACGATCAGCGGCACCGGGTTCATCGAGTGGGCGGTGTTGGGTGAGCCGTCGGGCTCGAGCATGTGGTCGGCGTTGCCGTGGTCGGCGGTCACGACGCACACGCCGTCGCTCGCGTGGACGGCTGCCACCACCTCGGCGAGACAGCTGTCGACCGTTTCCACGGCCTCCACGGCCGCCTCGATCACGCCCGTGTGGCCGACCATGTCGGCGTTGGCGAAGTTGATGATGCCGAAGCCGGGCGCGTCCTCCCGCCAGGCGGACACGAACGCCGCTGCGGCCTCGGGCGCGCTCATCTGCGGCTTGTGGTCGTAGGTGGGCACGTCGCGCGGGGAGGGCACCAGCTCGCGGCGCTCACCCGGCTCGGGGGCCTCCTCGCCGCCGTTGAAGAAGTACGTCACGTGGGGGTACTTCTCGGTCTCGGCGACGTGCAGCTGCGAGGCCCCCGCGTGCGCGAGCACCGCCGCCAGCGTGCTCGCCGGGTACTCGGGCTCGAACAGCACGGGGTAGCTCCAGTCCTCCTCGTAGCTGGTCAGGGTCGTGTAGCGCTTCAGGGGCGGCGCGCCGCCCCTGCCCTCCCACCCCGGGAGCTCCTCGCCGTCCGCGCCGAAGCCCGGCTCGGCCAGCGCCCGCGTGATCTGGCGCATGCGGTCGGGACGGAAGTTGAAGGCCAGCACGGCGTCGCCCGGGCGGATGTGGGCCTCGCCGTCGACCACGGTCGGCTCGATGAACTCGTCCGTCTCGCCGCGGTCGTAGGCGTCGCGGACGGCGTCGGCCCCGGTCTCGGCGCGGTAGGGCGCCTCGCCGTGCACGAGCAGGTCATAGGCCCGCTGCGTGCGGTCCCAGCGGCGGTCGCGGTCCATGGCCCAGTAGCGCCCCACCACCGAGCCGACGCGCGCGCCGGGGAGCGCGTCGAGTTCGCGCAGGAATCCGATCCCCGCGTGGGGCAGCGTGTCGCGTCCGTCGGTGAAGGCGTGGATCACGAGGTCTGCCACTCCCAGCTCGCGCGCGACCGCGACCAGGCCGCGGAGGTGCTCCAGCGAGGAGTGCACCCCGCCGTCGGACACGAGCCCGATCAGGTGGACCCGCTCGGCGTCTTTGAGGGCCTCCCGCAGCAGCGGGTTGGCGGCCAGCGAGCCGTCCGCGAGGGCGTCGTCGATGCGCGCCAGGTCCTGACGCACGACCGCACCGGCGCCGAGGTTCAGGTGGCCCACCTCGCTGTTGCCCATCTGCCCCTCCGGCAGCCCCACGGCGCGACCCCAGGCCCGCAGCGTGGTGTGCGGGTACTGCGCCCACAGCTCGTCGAAGACGGGCGTGTCGGCCAGCGAGATCGCGTTGCCGGGTCCGGGCTCGGCCATCCCCCAGCCGTCGAGGACCACCAGGCAGGCCCGCGCGGCGGGCAGCGTCGGCGGCCCCGGCGGGAGCGTCACGAGGGGCTCGCGCCGGCAGCGGCGGCGGTCGCCGCCGACTGGGCGATCGCGGCGAACGACCGCGCCTCCAACGAGGCGCCGCCGACGAGCGCTCCGTCGACGTCCTCGAGCGCGAGCAGCTCGTCGGCGTTGTCCGGCTTGACCGAGCCGCCGTACAGGATCCTCGCGGCGGCGGCCTCCGCTCCGCGGCCGGCGAGCAGCGCGCGGATGAAGGCGCACGCCTCCTGGGCCTGCTCGGCGCTCGCCACGCGGCCGGTGCCGATCGCCCAGATCGGCTCGTAGGCGATCACGACGTCGGCCAGGCGCTCGGTGGGGACACCGCCGAGGTCCTCCTGGATCTGGTGGCGCAGCTTGCGCTCGGTCGCCCCCTCGTCGCGCTCCTGCTCGGTCTCGCCCACGCACAGGATCGGCGCCAGCCCGGCGTCGAGCGCGGCCGGGACCTTGAGCGCGAGCGCGCGGTCCGTCTCGCCGAACAGCTCGCGCCGCTCGGAGTGGCCGAGGACGACCCCGTAGACCCCAAGCTCGACCAGCATCGGCGCGGCGATCTCGCCCGTGAAGGGACCCTCGGGCTGGTGGTGCATGTTCTGCGCGTAGACCTCCACGCGCGATCCGCGGGCGCTGTCGGCCATGGCCCGCAGGTCGGTGAAGGGGACGCAGATGCCGAGGTCGACGCCGTCGAGCGAGGACACCAGCGGCAGCAGCGCCTGGATCAGATCCTCCGCCTCGCGCTCGGTCTTGTACATCTTCCAGTTGCCCGCGATCAGCGGGGTGCGGCCGCTCACGGCGCGGTCTCCGCGACCTGCAGCGCCGCCACCCCGGGCAGCGTGCGGCCCTCGACGAGCTCCAGCGTGGCGCCGCCGCCGGTGGAGAGGTGGTCGACCGCGTCCTGGAGGCCGAGCTTCCTCAGCGCCGCCACGGAGTCCCCGCCGCCGACCACCGTCAGCGCGGGGCTGGCCGCGACCGCTTCGGCCACGCCGCGGGTGCCGGCCGCGAACGGCTCCAGCTCGAAGGCCCCCATCGGGCCGTTCCAGAACACGGTTCCGGCGCCCGCCAGCCGCTCCGCGTAGGCGGCCACCGTGCGGGGCCCGATGTCGAGTCCCATCCACCCCTCGGGCACGTCGACGCCGTCGAGCACGCGGTGCTCGGCCGCGGCTGACAGCTCGGTGGCGATCACGAGGTCCAGCGGCAGCTCGATCGCGGCCGTGCCCTGCGAGCCGGCCCGCTCGAGCGCCCGGCGGGCGTGCTCGACGTCGTCCGGCGCGCACAGCGAGGCGCCCACCTCGTGGCCGCCCGCGCGCAGGAACGGGAAGCACATCGCCCCGCCGATCAGGATCGTGTCGGCCAGCTCGAGGAAGCGGTCGATGACGGCGATCTTGTCGGCCACCTTGGCCCCTCCGAGCACCGCCAGCAGGGGCCGGGCGGGGTGCTCGAGGATCTCCGACAGGCTCTTCACCTCCGCTTCCATCAGGCGGCCGGCCGCTGCCGGCAACAGGTGGGCCACCCCCTCGGTGCTGGCATGCGCCCGGTGGGCGGCGCCGAAGGCGTCGTTCACGTACACGTCGGCGAGCGCTGCCAGCTCGCGGGCCAGCTCGGGGTCGTTGCGCTCCTCGCCCGGCTCGAAGCGGACGTTCTCGAGCAGCATCACATCCCCGTCCTTGAGTCCGGCGGAGAGCTCGGTGACGGCCTCTCCCACGACTGCCGGGGCGAGCGTCACGGGCACCCCCAAGAGCTCATGCAGGCGGGCCGCGACGGGCGCCATCGAGAGCGCGGGGTCGGGTCGTCCGCCGGGCCGGCCGAGGTGCGAGGCGAGGATCAGCCGCGCGCCGCGGCCCCGCAGCTCTTCGATCGTGGGCAGGGCCGCGCGGATGCGCGTATCGTCGCTGACCTCGAGGGCGCCGTCCGCGCCGGTGGCGAGGGGGACATTGAAGTCGACCCGCACGAGGACGCGCCGGCCGGCGACGTCAAGATCATCCAGACCCCTCACGCCGTGAGCTCTACAGCACGCGGCCGAGCAGGTCCACGAGCCGGTTCGAGTAGCCCCACTCGTTGTCGTACCACGCCACCACCTTCACCATCGTGCCGTCGATCACCGCCGTCAGCAGGGAGTCGACGATCGAGGAGAACGGCGAGGAGATGATGTCGGTGGACACGATCGGGTCCTCGGTGTACTGCATGATGCCCTTCAGCGGCGGGCTCTCGCTGGCGGCCCGCAGCGCGTCGTTGACTTCCTCCACGCTCGTCTCACGGGGGCACTCGATGGTCAGATCGACGACCGACCCGGTCGGCACGGGGGCCCTCACGGCGAACCCGTGGAGCTTGCCCTGCAGCTCCGGGATCACGAGCCCGATCGCCTTGGCGGCGCCGGTCGAGGCCGGGATCAGGTTGATCGCCGCCGCCCGCGCCCGGCGCAGGTCCTTGTGGGGCATGTCCTGCAGGCGCTGGTCGGCCGTGTAGGCGTGGATCGTGGTCATCAGCCCGTGCACGATCCCGACCGTGTCGTTGAGCACCTTCGCCACCGGCGCCAGGCAGTTGGTCGTGCAGGAGGCGTTGGAGATCACGTCGTGCTTCTCGCGGTCGTAGACCTCGTCGAAGTTGACCCCCAGCACGACCGTCGCGTCGGGCCCTTCCGCGGGCGCCGAGATGACGACCTTGCGGGCTCCCCCGGCGAGGTGCTTGGCGGCGTTGTCGCGGTCGGTGAAGAGCCCGGTGGACTCGAGCACCACGTCCACCCCGAGCTCGCCCCACGGCAGCGCCGCCGGGTCGCGCTCGGCGAGCACCTTCAGCTCGTGGCCGTCGATCTCGATCGCGTCCTCGCCGCGCTGGCTGACGGTGCCCGGATAGGGGCCGAGGATCGAGTCGTACTTCAGCAGGTGGGCCAGCGTGCGGGCGTCGGTGAGGTCGTTCGCGGCCACGAACTCGATCTCCGAGGACCCGCCACGGGCCGCTGCGGCACGCAGCGCATTGCGTCCGATGCGACCGAATCCGTTGATGCCAACGCGTACAGGCAAGCTTCTCTCCAGGGGCAGGTTGATCGGGGCTCCAAAGACTCACCCTGCGGCCCCTAGTGCGGCGGAGAGGCTATCAGCGGACCGCGTCAGGCCCCGCGGCGGCCGGACTCGATGTCGCGGTGGGCGACCGCCACGTCGAGGTCGTCCTTGCCGCGGTAGCGCGCGGCCAGGTGCTCGGCGATCGCGACCGAACGATGGCGCCCGCCGGTGCAGCCGATCGCGATCACGAGATGGGCCTTGCCCTCGGCCACGTACTGGGGCAGGAGGAAGTCCAGCAGCGCGAACAGGCGCTCGTAGAGCTGCTCCAGGCGCCCGTCGCGCGCGATGTAGTCCACGACCGCCTGGTCGAGCCCCGTCTGATCGCGCAGCTCGGGCTCGTAGTGCGGGTTGGCGAGGAAGCGCACGTCGAAGGCCAGATCCTCCTCCCGCGGGGGACCGTGCTTGAAGCCGAAGCTCATGAACGTCACCGACAGGCGACCCGGTTTGTGCGGCAGCAGCTCGCCGGCGATCCGCTCCCGCAGCGTGGCCGCCGACATCCCGGTGGTGTCGATGACGACGTCCGCCCGCACCCGCAGCGGCTCCAGCAGCGAGCGCTCGGAGGCCACCCCCGCGGAGATGCTGCCCTCGGGCGCCAGGGGATGACGCCGGCGGGTCTCCTTGTAGCGGGTCACGAGCGTCTGCTCGGAGGCCTCGAGGAACAGCACGTTGTGGTTCAGCCCGAGCGCGTCGAGGTCGTCCACCACGGCCTGCAGGGCCTCGAAGTACACGCCTCCGCGCACGTCGGAGACGACCGCCGCCCGCTCGACCTTCGAGCCCCGGTGCACGAACAGCTCCACCAGCGAGCGGATCATCTCCGGCGGGAGGTTGTCGACGCAGAAGTAGCCGGCGTCCTCGAACACGTTCATGGCGGTCGACTTGCCCGCGCCCGAGAAGCCCGTGATCACCACGAGCTCCTGCAGCCGCGTCTGGATGACGGGCGTCTCGGCGCGGGCCGCTTGCGCGCGCCCGGCCGCCGATTTCGCTGAGCGCAGGGGCCTGATTACGGCCATCTCGGGCTGATTGTGCCGTCGTCGGCGGACACGGGCCGCAATCTGCCGTGCCGGTGGCTCGCCTGTGTGGATTCCCGCATCGGCTTCCTAGCCGGCCCGGCGCAGGCTGCCATAGAGCTCGCGGCCGACCTTCGGCGGCAGGCCCGGCACGCTCTGCAGCTCCTCGCTGGAGGCCGCGAGCACGGCCTCGGTCGAGCCGAAGTGACGCAGCAGGGCGCGCTTGCGGGCGGGTCCGATGCCGGGCAGCTCGTCGAGCACCGAGCTGGTCATGGCCTTGTCGCGGCGGCTGCGGTGGTGGGTGATCGCGAAGCGGTGGGCCTCGTCGCGGACGCGCTGCAGCAGCTGCAGCTCGGGGGTGGAGTGGTCGAGCACGAGCGGCGCACGGCGCCCGGGGATGAAGATCTCCTCGATCCGCTTGGCGAGCGCGATCACGCACACGCCCTGCTCGCGAAAGCCGCCCAGCACCGCCACTCCGGCACCCAGCTGGCCCTTGCCGCCGTCGATCACGACCAGGTTGGGAAGCGTCGCGAAGCTCGCGTCGTAGGCCGGGTCGTGGGGCGAGATCTCGAGCTGTCCCTGCCACTGGGCATAGCGCCGGGAGAGCACCTCCGCCATCGCCGCGTAGTCGTCGGAGGAGCCCGCCGCGGTGCGGATCGTGAAGCGCCGGTAGTCGGACTTCTTCGGCGCGGCGCCCTCGAACACGACCATCGAGGCGACGGTGTGGGTGCCGCCGAGGTTGGAGATGTCGAAGCACTCGATCCGGATCGGGGGGGCGTCCAGCCCGAGCGCCTGCTGCAGGCCCTCGAGCGCCTCCACCCGCGTCTGTCGGCGACGCTCAGCTTTCAGGCGCTCCTGGTCGAGGGCCAGCACGGCGTTGCGCTGGGCGAGCTCGAGGATGCGCCGCTTCTCGCCGCGCTCGGCGACCCTCATCTCCAGGGGCCCATCGCGGCGGCTGGCGAGCGCCTCGCGCAGCGCCTCGCGCCCGGCCAGCTCCTTCGGCAGCACCACCAGCGCCGGGATCGCTGCCCCGCCGCCGTAGTACTGGAGCATGAACTCCTCCGCCACCTCGGCCGGCTCGCGCTCGGTGGCGTTCTCCAGGTAGAACGACTGGCGGTCGCTGAGGATGCCGTCGCGGACCTGGAACACCTGGGCGTTGGCGTCGCGCCCGTCGAGGGCCACCGCCACGGCGTCGAAGGTGCTCGCCGAGGCACCCGCCACCCGCCTGCGCTCGAGCAGCGAACGCACGGCCTGCAGGCGGTTGCGCTCGAGCGTGGCCTGCTCGAAGCGCTCCTCGGCGGCCGCCTCCAGCATCTTGCGCTCGAGCTCGCGCTCGATGTTCGCGAAGCGCCCGGAGAGGAAGTCCACCACGCCGTCGATGCTCGCGCGGTATTCCTCGCGCGTGACGTAGCCCACGCACGGGGCCTCGCAACGCTTGATGTAGTAGTCCAGGCAGGGGTTGCCGCTGCGCCGCCCCGGCTCGGCCCCGGTGCAGGAGCGGAACATGAACACCTTCGCCAGCACCTCGAGCGTGGCCCGCACCCGCTTGGCGTTGGAGTAGGGGCCGAAGTACACGCGGTTGCCGCGATGGCGCTCGCGGGTGAAGTACACGCGCGGGAAGTCCTCGTCCAGCGAGATCGCGATGAACGGGTAGGACTTGTCGTCCCGCAGGCGGATGTTGAAGCGCGGCCGGTACTGCTTGATGAAGCTCTGCTCGGCCAGCAGCGCCTCGGCCTCGGTGGCGACCACGACGCACTCCACCTGCGCCACCGCGGCGATCATGTCGGCGTGGCCGGGGCTGCTGGGGACCTGGGCCTTGGAGAAGTGCGAGGCCACCCGCTTGCGCACCGACTTGGCCTTGCCGACGTACACCACCCGCCCCGAGGCGTCCCGGAACAGGTACACCCCGGGCTGGTCGGGGAGGGACCTGCGCTGCTCCAGCAGGCTCCCCGCAGCCTCCTCGCGGGTCGCGGCGTCGGTGGCGGCCATGGCTAGACCGAGGATAGGAGGCGCCTGTAGGCTCAGCCCTGAAGCTTCGGAGCGAGCGATGCGACTTCGGAAGCCAGGGAGAGGAGATCGAGTGAGCGACAAACACGTCTTCATCTACGTCGCGACCTACGCCGACAAGGCTGATGCTTCCGCCGACTACGCGGGACTGCTGGACCTTCACGAGATCAAGCTCGTCGGCTCCTACGACGTGGCCCTCATAACCAAGGATGCCGAGGGCAAGGTCCACGTCGAGAAGCACGAGAAGCCCACCCAGCACGGCGTGTGGGCAGGCGTGCTGGTGGGCGCGCTGGTGGGCGTCCTGTTCCCGCCCGCGATGGTCGGGGTGGCCACCGTCGGTGGTGCGGCGGCGGTCGGAGGCCTCGTGGGCGGGCTCGGTGGGCACTTCCTCGAGGGCATGCCCCGGAGCGACGCGAACGAGCTCGGTGACCATCTCAAAGCCGGAGAGGCGGCGCTGGTCGTGATCGGGGAGACGCAGAGGGAAGAGGAACTGGACAAGGTGCTCACCCACGCGCAGAAGTCCATCGAGAAGGAGATGTCCGCGGACCGCGAGCAGCTCAAGCGCGAGCTTGCGGAGGCTGAGAAGAAGCTCGCCGGCGAGCAGGGCTGAAGACCCTCTTCGGCGCCCATGGCAGCGCCGCGGGCGGCGCGGCGTCGATGGCGGCCATGGCTGGGCCGGGGATACCGGGCGCTCGAACCGGACCGTCGGGCGTCGCCGGTGTCCTACGCCAGCGACTTGTACGACCGGTAGACCTCCATCAGGGCGTAGATCACGATCCCGATGAGCACGAACCAGAAGAGCTCGCCGATGCCGCTTTCCCACATCCGGACGCGGGCCTCGGCGGCGAACACGCCCAGCGCGATGGCCCCGTACAGCAGCGCCCGGTGATGGTCACCGAGGCTGTGGATCGCGACGCGGTTTTCGCGGTACATGCGCACGCCCAGAACCGCGATCGCAAACCCGAAGGCCACCCCGATGACGCCTTCGACCGTGTTCGTGGCGCGGCCGCCTCCCGGGATGAAGTACACCCCGGCCGCGATCGCGAGGATGATGGCGATGTTGCGGGCGGCCTTCATGGCCTCACCAAGGCTAGTCGCCGTCCTCGCTGAGGGTCTGCAGCTTCTCGTAGGCGGCCTCCACCGCGCGGCGGGCGGCCGTGTGGCGGGCCTCGGACTTGGCCGACTCGTAGCGGCTGGCCCACGCCTCGGGCTGTGCCAGCTCGGCTTCCACCTCGCTCAGCGCGGCTTCGGCCGCTTCCACCTCCCCCTCGGCCTTCTGCTGGGCGCTGAGGCGGTTCTTGGACGGGCCCTTCGTTTTCGGCTTCGACTTCGGCTTGGGCTTCGTCTGGGGCCCGTCCCCGCTCGTGCCCGCCGCCGACGCCGCGCCGCGTGCAGCCCGGGCGGCCGCTGCGCCGCCCACGCCGGCGCCGTTGCGCGCCGCGCCGGTTGCGGTCCCGCGCGAGGTGCCGGTGGCACCCGCGGCGCCGTTGGCGTCCGCCCCGCCTTCGGCCATACGCTCCTCGCGCAGGCGCGCATACTCGGCCCAGCCACCGAGGTAGGTGTGCAGCGTGCCGTCCTCGACGGCCACCGTGCGGGTGCCGACCGCGTCGAGCAGCGCGCGGTCGTGGGAGACGAGCAGGATCGCCCCACCGAACGCGCGCAGGGCGTCCTCGAGGGCCTCGCGGCTGTCGATGTCGAGGTGGTTGGTGGGCTCGTCCAGGATCAGCACGTTCGGCGGATGGGCGCCCCCTACGAGCACCGCCAGCGACAGGCGCCGGCGCTCCCCGCCGGAGAGCCCGGCCAGCGGTTTTTCGGCCTCCTCGCCGGAGAACAGGAAGCGGCCGAGCAGCGCCCTGGCCTTGCCGGGGGTCAGGCCGGTGGCGCGCCCCGCGGCCTCCAGCACCGTCTGCTCGGGCGGGCCTCCCGCGCCGAGCTCCTCGGCGTGCTGGGAGAGGTAGCCGAGCTTGACGTTGTGGCCGACCGAGAGCTTGCCGTCCGGCAGCTCGCGCCGGCCCGCGAGAACCTCGATCAGGGTCGTCTTGCCGGCCCCGTTGGGACCCACCAGCGACACGTGCTCGCCCCGTTCCAGCCATAGCTCTGCGTGCTGCAGCAACGTCACGGGCGGATCCGCGCCCACCTCCACGCGGCCGTCCAGGAGCTCGAAGATCACGCGCCCTGAGCGTTCGGGCGCCTTGAAGGCGAACTCCAGCCCGCGCTCGTCGCGGGGGTCGCGCTCCAGGCGCTCCATCTTCTCCAGGCGCTTGACCCGCGACTGCGCCTGGCGCGCCTTGGTGGCCTTGTAGCGGAAGCGCTCGATGAAGCGTTCGGTGCGCTCGATCTCGGCCTGCTGGGCGGTGATCGCCCGCCCCAGGGCCAGTTCGTGGGCCGCCTGTTCGCGGCGCCAGTGGTGCCAGCTGCCGGCGAAGAAGCGCGAGCGCCCGGCCTGCAGCTCGAGCACGGCGGTGCCGACCGCCTCCAGGAACCAGCGGTCGTGGGCGACCAGCACGACCGCCGCGTCGAGCCCGGCGAGGGCCTGCTCGAGCCATTCCAGGGAGGCGATGTCGAGGTGGTTGGTGGGCTCGTCGAGCAGCAGCACGTCAGCGCCGGTGGCCAGCGCCCGTGCCAGCGACGCGCGCGTCAGCTCACCCCCGGAGAAGGTGTCCAGCGTGCGCTCCAGGTCCTCGTCGCGGAAGCCGAGTCCATGGGCGGTGTCGCCCGCCCGGTTGCGCCACAGGTAGCCGCCGCGGGTCTCCAGCTGCGCCTGGGCCGCCGCGTAGCGGGCCAGCGTGGGCTCGTCCCCGGCGCCGTCGGCCATCGCCTTCTCGAGCTCGGCCAGCTCGCCCTCGATCGCCAGCTCCTCGGCGCAGCCCGAGAGCAGGTAGTCCTGCAGGCTGCCGCCCCGCTCACGCGGCGGACGCTGGTCGTGCAGCGCGATCCTCACGCCCTTGGCGATGCTCAGCTCGCCGCCGTCGATCGAGCTCTCCCCCGCCAGCATCCTCAGCAGCGTCGTCTTGCCGGCGCCGTTGCGTCCGGCCAGCGTGAGCCGTTCGCGGCGCTCGAGCTTGAAGGAGACGCCGCGCAGCAGCGGCTGCCCGGCGATGTCCTTGCGCAGATCCGATGCGGTCAACAGGGCCATCGACAGCTGATGGTAAGAGCCTCCCCCATTCGCCCCGACAGAGTCGCCCCCGCTCGCCCGACCGACCCGGGGCCGCCCTGAGATAGCATCAGCCCCGCACCGATGACCCGCTCACCGCTGCCGAAGCTGATCCTCCTGACGACGCTGGCGACGCTCGTGCTCGCGCCCGTCGCGAACGCCGAAAACGACGGCCGCGGCTTCTACGGCGCGACCAACGACAAAGTCGTCACCGACGCGGGCTTCATCCTGATCGGCGGCTTCGTCCTGTTCGTGTTCCTGATGACGATGCTCCAGCGCAGCCTCGACAAACGCAAGGACCGGCGCAAGGCGGCGGAGAAAGAAGCCATCGGGACTCAGTGGCACGGCGGCTGGTAGCCGCCGCCAGGGCGTGAGCGACCCCGAGGCAGCATCCGCGGCGAGCCCCGAGGTGGGCTACCGCCGCGAGGGCGCCGCCGCCGTCGTCACGATCGACCGCCAGCACCGCCGCAACGCCGTGGACGGGCCCACGGCGGCCGCGCTGCACGAGGCCTATCTGCGCTTCGAGCGCGACGACGAGGCCCGCGTGATGATCCTCACGGGCGCCGGCGGGGTGTCCTTCTGCGCCGGCGCGGACCTGAAGGCCACCGACACCATGCGCGAGCGGCTGATGAGCGCCGAGGGACCGATGGGCTTCACGCGCCTGACGCCGACCAAGCCGACGATCGCCGCGATCTCCGGCTTCTGCCTCGCGGGCGGCCTGGAGCTGGCGCTGTGGTGCGATCTGCGGATCGCCACCGAGGGCTCGACGCTCGGGTTCCCGGAGCGGCGCTGGGGGGTGCCGCTGATCGACGGGGGCACCCAACGGCTGCCGCACGTGGTGGGACTGGGCCGGGCGCTGGACCTGATCCTCACCGGGCGCATGATCGACGTCCAGGAGGCCGCCTCGATCGGCCTCGTGAACGAGGTCGTGCCGGCCGGCGCGCACCTCGAGCGCTCGCTCGCGCTGGCCGAGGGGCTCGCGCACTTTCCCCAGGCGACGATGCTGGCCGATCGCCGCGCCGCCATCGAGGGGCTCGGCCTCACCCTCGCCGAGGGCCTCGAGCTCGAGGCCCGGGCCGGGCCGGAAGTGTTCGAAGACGGCGCCCGGGGCGCCGCCCGCTTCGCCGCCGGGGAGGGTCGCGGGGGCGCTGGAGCGGGCGCCTAGGCGGTAGGCTCTCGGCTGCGATGGCGTACTTCGTCACTGGCGCGACCGGCTTCATCGGCAGGCACCTGATCGAGCGCCTGCTCGAAAACCGCCAGGGCAAGATCTACGTGCTCATGCGCGAGAGCGCCAGGGGCCGCCTGGAGGAGCTGATCGAGCGCTGGACGATGCTCGCCGGGCCCGCCGTCGAGGACCGCATCGAGCCGGTGATCGGCGATCTGCGCCGGCCACTGCTCGGCGTCGAGAAGGAGCAGGTGGCCGAGCTGCGGGGCAAGGTCAACCACATGTTCCACCTGGCCGCCGTCTACGACCTCACCGCCCCGGCCGAGCGCAACACGGCCGTCAACGTGGGCGGCACCACGCACGCGGTCGAACTCGCCCGTGCGATCGACGCCAAGCGCCTGCACCACGTCTCCTCGATCGCTGTGGCGGGCACGTATCACGGCGTCTTCACCGAGGAGATGTTCGACGAGGGCCAGCGGCTGCCCTCGCCCTACCACCGCACCAAGTTCGAGTCCGAGCGGATCGTGCGCGAACAGCCCTACGTGCCCTGGCGCACGTACCGCCCGGCGGTCGTGGTGGGCGACTCGCGGACCGGCGAGATGGACAAGATCGACGGTCCCTACTACTTCTTCAAGGCGATCGAGCGCCTGCGCCACCTGCTGCCCGAGTGGGTGCCGCTGGTGGGGCCCGACCTCGGCTACACGAACATCGTGCCGGTCGACTGGGTCGCCGGAGCGCTGGAGCACATCGCCCACGAGCCCGGACTCGACGGCAGGGCCTTCCACCTCGTGGACCCCCGCCCTCAGCGGGTGGACGACGTCATCAACCAGATCGCCGTGATCGCGCGCGCGCCCCGCTTCGCGATCACCATCGACAAACGCCTGACCGACCCGCTGCCGAAGTGGCCTCTGCGGCTGGCCATGTCGCTGCCCCCGTGGCGCCAGCTGAAATCGCTCACCCTGCGCGAGCTCGACGTCCCCGAGGAGGTGCTCGAGCACATGGAGCTGGTGCCGCGCTTCAGCACCCGCGAGACGGCCCAGGCGCTGACCGGGACGCCGCTGGAACAGCCACCGCCGCTGGACGAGTACCTCGGCCGCCTGTGGGAGTACTGGGAGCGCGAGATGGACACCGACTCCGGCCGCGGCAGGACGCTCAAAGAGGCCCTCGGGGGCAAGCACGTGGTGATCACCGGGGCCTCCTCGGGGATCGGCCGCTCGACCGCCCTGAAGGTCGCCGCCGCCGGCGGGGTGCCGCTGCTGGTGGCGCGCAACGTCGAGAAACTCGAGGAGGTGCGAGCCGAGATCGTGGCCGCGGGCGGGACCGCGTACGTGTACGCCGCCGACATCTCCGACATGGAGTCGATCGAACGCCTGCTCGAGCGGATGCTGGCCGACCACCGCAACGTCGACATGCTGGTCAACAACGCGGGCCGTTCGATCCGCCGCTCGATCGCGCTCAGCTACGACCGCTTCCACGACTTCGAACGGACGATGCAGCTGAACTACTTCGGCGCCGTGAAGCTGATCATCGGGCTGCTCCCGCACATGCGCGAGCGCGGCTCGGGCCACATCGTGAACGTGTCCTCGATCGGCGTGCAGACGAACCCGCCGCGCTTCTCCGCCTACGTCGCCTCGAAGAGCGCGCTCGACGCCTTCAGCCGCGTGGTCGCCTCGGAGGTGATCGGGGACGGCGTGACCTTCACCACGATCCACATGCCGCTGGTGCGCACGCCGATGATCGCGCCCACGAAGATGTACGACGCGTTCCCCGCGATCAGCCCCGACGAGGCCGCCGACATGATCGCCGAGGCGATGCGCAGCCGGCCCAAGGAGATGGGCACCCGCATCGGCAAGTTCGGCGAAGTCGCCTACTCGCTGAACCCGGGGGCCGTCGATCGCCTGCTGCACCTCGCCTACCGCGTGTTCCCCGACTCGGCGGCCTCGAAGGGTCACCACCACGAGACCGAGGAGCACGTTTCCTTCGAGCAGATCGCGATGGCGACGCTGACCAGGGGCGTGCACTGGTAGCGGACACCGCCCGCGCCGTCCAGCCACAAAGCAGGATCGTGAGCGACGCCCCCGCGATCGAGGTCAGGGGCCTGTCCAAGCGCTACGGCGAGTACGAGGCCGTGCGCGGGATCGACATCACGGTCGCCCGCGGCGAGGTGTTCGGGCTGCTCGGACCCAACGGCGCCGGCAAGACCACGACGGTCGAGATCCTCGAGGGCTACCGGGCCCGCACGGCCGGCACCGTGACCGTGCTCGGCCACGACCCGGCCCGCCGCCCGCTGGAGCTGCGCAGGCAGATCGGGATCGTGCTGCAGTCGGGGGGCATCTACCCACACATCACCCCCCGTGAGGCGCTGGAGTACTGGGCCGGCCTGTACCCCCACCCGCGCAGCGTGGCGGAGGTGATCGAGCTCGCCGGCCTGACCGAGCAGGCCGACACGCGCACGCGGCGGCTCAGCGGTGGCCAGCTGCGCCGCCTGGACTTCGCGATCGCGCTGGTGGGTGACCCGGAGCTGATCTTCCTCGACGAGCCCACCACCGGCTTCGACCCCGAGGCCAGGCGCTCGGCGTGGCAGACGATCCGCTCGCTGCGCGACCTCGGCAAGACGATCGTGCTCACCACCCACTACCTGGAGGAGGCCCAGGAGCTGGCCGACCGCGTCGCGATCGTCAAGGACGGGCGCATCCTCGCCGACGGGCACCCGCGCGAGCTCGGGGCCGGAGCGCCCCACTACCGCATCGCCTACCGCGTCTCCGGGGGCGAGCTGGTGCAGCTCGACACCGACGACCCGACCACCGTCCTGCACGAGCTCACCGCGCGAGGCGCTGGCCGGCGGGGGCCGCTTGGAGGAGCTGTCGGTGGCGCGACCGACGCTCGAGGACGTCTACCTGGAGCTGACCTCCGATGAGTGAGGCGCTGCGGCTCGGCTGGCGCCAGTACCGCCTCGAGCGGCGCATGTTCTGGCGCAACCCCAGCGCCGCCTTCTTCAACTTCCTGCTGCCGCTGCTGTTCCTGTTCGCCGGTGGCGCGATCCTCAGCGGCAGCCAGCACGACCTCAACAAGCTGCTGCCGGCGATCGCGGGCATGAGCGTGATGTCCACGACCTTCACCGCGCTCGCCTACAACATCGTCTACCTGCGCGAGCGGGGTGTGCTGAAGCGGATCCGCGGCGCTCCGCTGCCGACCGGCTCCTACTTCGGCGGCGTGGCCGCCAACGCCGTCACCAACACGGCCCTGCAGATCGCGCTGGTGATCCTCGCCGGGCGCCTGCTCTTCGGCATCGGCTGGCCGCCCGAGTGGCTCTCGCTGATCGCCTGGGTGCTCGTCGGGGTGGTCGCCTTCGCCGCCCTGGGCGTGGCCTTCGCCCACGCGATCCCCAACTTCGAGTCCACCGCGGCCTACGTCAACGCCGTCTTCCTGCCGGTGCTGTTCCTGTCGTTCTTCGTCTTCGACGCCAGCAACCCGCCGGCCTTCCTGAAGACGATCGCCGACGCCCTGCCCCTGCTGCCGCTGATCGAAGGCCTCTCCGGGGCGATGGTGACCGGCTCGCCGATCGGCGATCACCTCGACGGCCTCGCGGTGCTCGCCCTGTGGGGGGCGATCGGGATCTTCCTGGCCGTGCGGGGGTTCTCGTGGGAGCGCGCGGAAAGCCGCTAGCGGAGGGCGACTGGCAGCTCGACGCCGGCCGCTCGGAGGTGGGCTTCGAGGTCAGACACCTGGGGCTCAGCCGCGTGCGCGGCCGGTTCACCCGCTTCGCGGGGACGGTGCGGATGGACAGCGGCCGGCTGACCGCCGCCGGGACCGTCGAGGTCGCGAGCGTCGACACCGGAGACGAGCGCCGGGACCACTACCTGCGCACGTCAGACGAGTTCTTCGACCCCGCCGGTCACCCGCAGATGCGGTTCGCCGCCGGCCCCGCGAGCGTGCCCTCCGGGCGGGCCTTCCAGCTGCGGGGCGAGCTCACGATCAGGGGCACGACCCGGCCGCTGGATCTCGAGGTCGAGGTCGAGCGCTCCCAGGCGCGGGACGGCTCCGTCGTGCTGCGGGGCGAGGGCGCGCTCGCGCGCGGCGACTACAGCCTGCGCTTCCCGGCGGTGGCGGGCTACGGCGACGCACTGGTCGGCGAGACCGTGAGGATCCGAATCCGCGCGGTGCTCCTCCCAGGCGGCTCCTGAGCGCCGGCGACGGCCGGCGCCCCGCTCAGCGGACGACCGCGCCGCCGAGCGCCGCGTCGATCGCCTCCAGAACGTCGGCGCTCAGCGTCACGCCGGAGGCGGCGGCGTTTTCGTGGACCTGCTCGGGGCGGCTCGCGCCGATGATGGCCGAGGCCACGTTCGGCAGCCGCAGCACCCACGCGAGCGCGAGCTGGGCCATCGTCAGGCCGGCCTGCTCGCGCGACCGGGCGCAGGCGCTCGACGGCCTCCAGCACGTCGTCCTGCATCAGCCGGCCGATGAAGGTGCTCATGCTCTCGCTGGCCGCGCGCGAGTCGCCGGGCGGCGCCTGGCCCGGACGGTACTTGCCCGTCAGCACCCCCTGCCCGAGCGGCGACCACACGATCTGGGAGATCTGCTCGCGTTCGCACAGCGGGATCACCTCGGCCTCCGGGCTCGCGCCACAGCATCGAGTACTGGGGCTGGCTGGAGGTCCAGCGCTCGACGCCGGGGAGCGCCAGCGACTCGGAGATCCGCTCCGCCGGCCACTCGCTGAAGCCGATGTAGCGGGCCTTGCCTGCGCGCACGACCTCGCTGAGCGCCGCCATCGTCTCCTCCAGGGCGTCTGGTCGTCGTAGCGGTGGCACTGGTAGAGGTCCACGTAGTCGGTCTGCAGGCGCTGCAGCGAGGCGTCGATCTGCTTGTGGATCTGCGCCGCGGAGAGCCCGCGGTCGGTGTCGGACATCGGGAAGTAGAGCTTCGTGGCGAGCACGTAGGAGGAGCGCTCGCGGCCGGCGAGCACCTCCCCGAGGAACGTCTCGGCGGCCCCGCGGCCGTAGACGTTGGCCGTGTCGATGAAGTTGATCCCGGCCTCGAAGGCCGCGTCCACGCAGCGCCGTGCCTGCTCGCGCTCCACCCCCCCGGAGTAGGTCAGCCACGAGCCGAGGCTGATCTCGGAGACCTCGAGGTCGCTCCAGCCGAGTTTGCGCAGGCGCACCGCGGACCACCCTAGCGCGGGCCGGCCGCGAGGCCCTCAAGGCGCAACAACGTCTTTACACGGGCCCGGCCCATGGTACGATCCGCGGACTCGGGAGACCCGTCGACGGCGGGTCTCGAGGGCTGTCGAGGGGCGAACGGAGGGCGCAATGTCGGGGATGACACGTAGGCAGTTGCTGGCGGCGGGGGCCGGAGCAGGGGTGGCGGCGCTGGCCGCGGACCCGTTCCTCCAGCTCGCCATGGCGAAGAAGCTGCCGCCGGGCAAATTGACCGACATCGAGCACGTGGTGATCCTGATCCAGGAGAACCGCTCCTTCGACCACTACTTCGGGATGATGCCCGGCGTCCGCGGCTTCAGCGACCCGACGGCCCCGAAAAGCGTCTTCGAACAGCCCGGCTACGAAGAACCCGGCTACAACGGCGTGCTGATGCCGTTCCACGCCCCGAGCTCGATGGGAGCCGGTGGGCTGTGCTTCCCCGACATCACGCACTCGTGGGTTCCCCAGCACGAAGCCTGGAACGGCGGCGCGATGGACGGCTTCTGGAAAGAGCACCTGGCGTTCGACGGCTCCGCCGCCGCGCCGGCCGCGATGTCCTACTACGAACGGGCGGACATCCCCTTCTACTGGCAGGTGGCGGAAAACTTCACCCTCTGCGACAACTACTTCTGCTCGGTCCTCGGGCCGACGTACCCGAACCGCCTGTACAGCATGTCGGGCACGATCGACCCCGATGGGGAAAACGGCGGTCCGCTGGTGCGGACCACAGACGGCATCGAACAGCTCCAGGGCTTGTTCACGTGGACCACGATGCCGGAGCAGCTGTCGGCTCATGGCGTGACCTGGAAGGTCTACGACGGCGTGGAACTCGGCTTCGAGGACAACGTCCTCGAATGCTTCAAAAACTTCCAGACCAACGCGCAGTTGAAAAAACTGGGCCTTGAACAGAAATATCCGAAAGACTTCATCAACGACCTGAAACACGGCGAACTGCCGCAGGTCTCGTGGATCAACACCTCGCTCGCGGCGACCGAGCACCCTGGAAACTCATCGGCGCGGGTCGGCGAGTTCGTACTGCAGAATTTGATCAAGTACCTGCACAGACACAAAACTTGGAACAAGACGGCCCTCTTCGTCACCTGGGACGAGAACGGCGGCTTCTTCGATCACGTTGCGCCGCCCGTCGCGCCGCCCGGCACACCGGGCGAGTATCTGACCGTCGAAGACATCACCCATGACAGCGGCGGCGTCAAAGGGCCGATCGGCCTGGGATTCAGGGTCCCCCTGATGGTGCTCTCGCCGTACAGCCGGGGCGGATTCCTGTGTTCAGAAACATTCGACCACACGTCGTTGCTGCGCTTCCTCGAGGCGCGCTTCGGCGTGGAAGTGCCGAACCTCAGCGAATGGCGGCGGCAGAATACGGGCGACCTCACGAAAGCGTTCAACTTCGTGCAAGGGGACACCAGCAAGGGCAAACTCCCGACGATCACGGTGTCGAAGTCCGAAGAAACCACGGGCGCGTGCGAAACAGATGGCGCCCTGACACCACCGCCGAATTCCTTCCCGCAGCAGCCCGCGGGGGGCAACTGGCGGACGCCCAGCGGGTAGCCCTCGCGCGCGGGTGCTCATTGCGCCGGCGCGGGGCGTAATGGACGGGCGGGGCTGCGTCTGAGGCCGGCGCGAACGTCGTGGCGGTCGATGAGAACGCCTGTGAGCCGACGTCGCCGACAGGACCACCAACCTCATTCCCCGCCTAGGGGAGGGGCCGCGCCCTCGCTCGAGCCGCGCAGCATGCGGATCGTGGTGGCTCCAGGCAACGACACGCAACGCAGCAGCCGATGCGGGCCGCGTCTCGGTTGTCATCACGCGCCCGTAGCGGCGCTCTTGATCAGCGGTCAGCGCAGCTGAGACGCGACTCGGCCCCGGACGACCATCTGCCGGGGCGTCATCGATGCAGGGCGTCCGTGCGCTTTGATCACGGGTCTGGAACAAAGAAGGGCGTGGGACCCATTGGCCCCACGCCCTGTGTGCCAGCGCAGCCCTCGTCTACTTTCCAAGGATGCGCGCTGTAGGTCTACTGCCTAGGCTTTTATCTCCAAGGCTTCGCCCTTCTCTGCGCCTGTCATGTTCAGGCCCGTGTAGGTCAGCGGCGTGCATGGTGCGTGGAGAACGCCTTCTATGAATTCACCGCAGTATTCGCCCACGATGACGTGGGGCGGGTGTTCTTCCTGACATTCGCTCTGCGCTTCTTCTTCTGCTTTGGATTTCGGGACGCTGGCGAAGCACGCCGCGGCTGGTCCGGCTTCTTCTGCGTCTCCGATGATGTTGACGAGCGGTTCGTATTCCGTCCCGCCAAACACGTGGGTTCCGTAGCGTGGGCCTGCTTCGAACAGGAGCGACGATTCCTTGTTGACGACATTGATGTCGCCGGTCTGGACACCGATTACGGCCCCGAACAGCTTCGCTTTGGTGAAGTTGGGCTGTCCCTTGTTGGAGCAAAGGAATTCCGCGATCGTTTCGTGTCCGGCGGGCGGGTTGATTCTCAACCCTACGTTGGAGCCTTTTTCAGGTTCGACGTAGATCAGTTCGCCGTCGCCTTCGAGCTTGACGGCCTTGCCCCCGGTGGTCGCACACTTGCTGCCCAGGAATTCACACTTCTTGAGTTCGATCGAGATGCCTTTCTCGAGGTTCGGGAGCGCGGGCGTGGCCACGCCCTTGCCCGAGCCGCAGGTGATCGGGAATTTGCCCTGCGGAGCCACCACCTCGAGCACGGTTTCCCCACTCTTGAGCTTGGTCGTCTTGCCCTTTCCGAGACCTTCTTTGAGCGTGTAGTCGCCTTTGCCCGGTTCGCTTGCCGTTGCGCAGGTCTTGTCGGTGAAATTCCCGGTGCCCTTCGTCTTGGCGCATTCGAACCAGGTTGGCACCGGTGCGGCGCTGGCCGTTGTGGCGAGCACGCCGAGGGTCGCCAGCAGCACGACCCCCGCGAGCCCGAGAAACTTGATCCGCCTCATGATCTCCGTCTGCTCCTTTGGTTGCTGTCAGAGGCACCGTGCCAGAAGCCCCACGAATCCGGCAGGAATCGAACAACGGCCGGCGTCCAGCCGACAGCCCCTCCCAGACGACGGTGCTGATGGGTTGACCTTGCCAGAAACGGGCCCGGGCGTCAATGCCCAGCTATGCGTAGCGTTGCGCGGGGCGGCCCTCCGAGGGGTTCCGATGAGCGTCCAGGTCGAGGCCGCCGAACCTGCGCGAGCGTGTCCAAACGCAAGATTGTCGGGGAGTGCGCCCGCGGCTCGCTTCTAGAGTTGCCCGGGTGTGGATGCCCAAGCCGCCTCCGACCCGCTGGAGCGCCGCGGGCCGGTGGCTCGGGGCGCTCGCCGCGCCCGTCGCGGTGTTGGCCCTCGCGGCCGTGGCCAAAGGCGAGGCCAGCCATGCCGGCTGGCCCCATATCCGGCACCTGGCGGAGCATCGCTTCAACCAGTCCGGCACGCTGCGGGGGCTGAAGCACGTCCACAACGAGCTGCTCGGCGGCAACGGCAACGACACCATCTGGGCCGGCGAAGCGGGGGACGTGATCTGGGGCGACTTCCAGCCCAGCGGCCAGCCCGAATCCCAGCAGGACTACCTCCACGGAGGGGCCGGCAACGACTTCATCTACGCCAGTCACGGCCACAACGTCATCTGGACGGGGGCCGGAAACGACCAGGTCGCGCTCGTGTACGGCTACGGGACCGTGTTCTGCAACGGGCCCGGGCTGAAGACGCTGGTGGTGCGCTACCTGCCTGAGAACAGGCGCTTCAAACTCGTCGACTGCAAGCACGTCAAGCTGGTCCGCTACCGCGCCTAGCCGGGCCGGCGGGGACGGCCTCCCGCGCGCCGGCGGGCGTAAGCTTGAGGTGATGAGCGGGATCGACCCGGCCCTGCGTATCCGCGCCGTAGAGCTCGGCGTGAGCGACCTCTCCCGCAGCGCGGACTTCTACGCCCAGGCACTTGGGCTGCCGTTGATCGCCCGCGAGAACGGCACGGCGCTGCTGGGCGCCGACGGTGAGCCGGCGCTGGTGCTGAGCGAGATCGGGGATCCCACGGTTCTGTCACCCGGCGCCAGCGGCCTCTTCCACGTCGCCTGGCTGCACCCCTCGCGGGCTGCGCTGGCGGACACGCTGCGGCGCCTGGCCCGTGCCCGCTGGCCGCTGGAGGGGGCCGCCGATCACGGCGTCTCGGAAGCCGTCTACCTGAGCGACCCGGACGGCCTCGGGATCGAGGTCTATGCCGACAGGCCCCGCGAGCGCTGGGCCCGGACGCCGGACGGGGGCGTGGAGATCGTGACCCTGCCGCTCGACCTCGAAGACCTGCTCGCCCAGTCCCTTGCCGAGCCCTCCGACACGGTCGCCGCGGGAACCGGCGTCGGGCACGTGCACCTGAAGGTGGCCGACGTCGGTCGCGCCAGCATCTTCTACGACGAGGACGTGGGCTTCGAGGAGCAGGCCCGGATGCCGGCGGCCGCGTTCCTCGGCGCCGGCGGCTACCACCACCACATCGGCCTGAACTCCTGGCAGAGCGAGGGAGCCCGCCGTGCCCCCGACACCGCGCCGGGGCTGCGGGAGGTGCTGTTCGAGCTGGGCGACGAGGGCGCGCTGGGCGAGCTGCAGCGGCGGCTGGCCGATCGCGGCGATGACCCGCGGGCGCTCGAGGGCAGGCTGCTGGTGGACGACCCCGACGGCCAGACGCTCGCTTTCGCGGTCCGCGGCTCCTGAGCCGCGGCGCGGGATAGCGCCTGCCCGCCGAAGGTCACCTCGGGCGGGAGGCAGCCCGAAGCGCTCAGCGGCGGCGGCCCATGCCGAAGCTCTGCACCGCGGGGCCGGCCGCGCGCATGCTCGAGGCGACCTCCTCCCCCGCCGGCTCCTCGGCCTCCTGGCGCCCCCCGGCGGCGGGTGGGCGGTGCAGGTGGCGCACGCCCGCACCGGAGCTCTCCTCGGCACCCTCCAGGCCGCCGGCGAGGAAGCGCTCGAGCGAGGCCAGCTCGCGCACGACCACGTTGATCACGGGGCGCACCTGCTCCGGGCCGAGGCCGTCGCCGCCCGCGGCGTCCGCGTGCAGGCGGGTGGGCTCCTGGGTGCGCTCCAGGCGGCCCCTGGCCAGCAGCAGGGGCTCGGTGCGGGCCAGCATGCGGTGGCGCTCGTACACCTCTTCGGAGACGATCAGGTTGATCGTCCCGAACTCGTCCTCGAACAGCAGGAACATCGTCCCGGAGGCGGTCGAGGGGCGCTGGCGGGCGATCACCAGGCCGGCCACGGCCACCTCGCCGCCGCCGGGCAGGCGCTCCAGCTGGGCGCTGGTGGCGAGCATCGGCACCGTCAGGCGGGGGCGCAGGATCGCCAGCGCGTGCTCCTGCAGGGTCACCGAGGTGGTGGAGTAGTCGGCGATCAGCCGCTGCCAGCGCCCCAGCGGGCGCAGGGCGGGCGCCGCGGGCAGCTCCAGCGGCAGGGCCAGCTGGGTCTGCAGGGTCCCGGCGTCGCCGGGACCCTGGCCGAGGCCCTGGGCGGAGGCCGCGATCCCCAGCTGCCACAGCGCCGTGCGGCGCTGGCCGTCCTCGGCCAGGCTGTCGCACGCGCCGGCCCAGGCGAGCTGCTCGAGCGTCGTGCGCCCGGCTCCGGCGCGGGCGGCCAGCTCTGACAGGTCTGCGAAGGAGCCGCCCCGGCGGCGCTCGGCGACGAGCGCGGCCAGCTCGGCCTCGGGGGCTCCCTTGACGTAGCGCAGACCCAGCCGCACGGCACCCTCCTGGACCGTGCACTGCACCTCGGAGTCGTTGACGTCCACCCCCCGCAGCTCGATGCCCTTCAGCTGGGCCTCGTGGGCGAGGCTGTCGGGGGCGTAGAAGCCCATCGGCTGCTCGTTGAGCAACGCACACAGGAACTCCGGGGCGTAGTGGACCCGCAGCCAGGTCGACTGGTAGGCGAGCAGCCCGAAGGCGGCGCTGTGGGACTTGGGGAAGCCGAACCCGGCGAAGCCCTCGACCATCTTCCACACCCGCTCGGCGAGGACGCGGTCGGCGCCGACGTGGTCGATCGCACCCTGCACGAACCGCTCGCGCTGGCGCAGCAGGCGGTCGTGGGAACGCTTGCGGCTCATCGCCCGGCGCAGGCCGTCCGCCTCCCCGGGGCCGAAGCCGGCGAAGGCTTCGGCGACCTGCATCACCTGGTCCTGGAAGATGATCGTGCCGAGCGTCTCGCGCAGCACCGGCTCCAGCGCGGGGTGATCGAACGGGACCTCGTAGGAGGGGTCTTCGCGCAGGCGCTGACGGCGGGCGATGTACGGGTTCACGGCGCCACCCTGGATCGGCCCCGGGCGCACGATCGCCACCTGGATCGTGAGGTCCTCGAGGTTCACGGGGCGGGTGCGCAGCAGCGACTGCATCTGGGCGCGGCTCTCGATCTGGAAGACCCCGACGGTGTCGGCGGCGCGGATCGCCCTGAAGGTCCTGGGATCGTCGAAGGGGATGCGGGACAGGTCGATGCGCTCACCCCGCACGCGCTCCACCTCCTCCACGCAGCGCTCGACCGCGGAGAGCATCCCCAGGCCGAGCAGGTCGATCTTCAGGAAGCCGGCGTCGGCGCAGGAGTCCTTGTCCCACTGGACCATCTGCCGGCCCTCCATCGCCGCGGGGACCACCGGGCAGCAGTCGATCAGCGGCCTGGTGGAGACGATCATCCCGCCGGAGTGCTGGGACAGATGCCGGGGCAGGCCATAGGCCTGCTCGACCAGGCGCTCCAGCCAGCGCCAGCGCAGCGGGGCCTGGCGGGCGCCGGCGGGCTCGTGGGCGCCGGCGGGCGCGCGACCGGCGCCGGTGGGAGCCCCGTGGAGACGCAGGCCCTCGCCCGAGGCGTAGGGGTCGGCGCCCCGTGCCGCCCGCTCGATCTCCCCCGGGGCCAGCCCCAGCACCTTGCCGAGCTCGCGGATCGCCCCGCGGGCGCGGAACGTCGGGAAGGCCGCCACCAGCGCCGAGCGGTCGTGGCCGTAGCGCTCGTGCACGCGCGGGATCAGCCGCTCGCGGACGTCGCGGGGGAAGTCGAGGTCGATGTCCGGCAGCCCGTGCAGGTCCTCGTGCAGGAACCGCCCCAGTGCGAGCCTGCCGAGCACGGGGTCGATGTGGGAGAGGCCCGTCAGGTAGCAGACCAGCGAGGAGACCGAGGAGCCACGCCCGCGGCCCGCCGCCAGCAGCGCGCGCACCGAGTCCGGCCCGCGGACCTCCAGGGCCACCTCACCGGCGAGCTCCATCATGTCGTGGTGCAGCAGGAAGAAGCCGGCCAGGCCGAGGTGGTCGATCACGGCCAGCTCCTGCTCCAGACGCGCATGGGCCTCCTCGCGCAGCGCCCGGGCGCCGGCGGGGGCGCCGTCGCCGTAGCGCTCCCACAGGCGCTGCTGACAGAGCTCGGCCAGGCGCCTGGAGGCGCCCTGCTGCTCGGCCCCGGGGTAGCGGTAGCCGAGGTCCCGGCGCAGGTCGAACGTCAGCTGCTCGGCCAGCAGGAGGGTCTCCCGGACCGCCTCGGGATGCTCCTGAAAGCGCTGTGCCATCGCCTGCGGGGAGCTCATCACGTGGCTGTGGTTGCCGCGCCGCAGGGGCTCGCAGGCGTCGAGCGTGGCGTGGTTGCGCAGCGCCACGAAGGCGTCCTGCAGCTCGGCCCGGGAGCGGGCGTGGGCGTGGACGTTGCCGGTCGCCACACAGCGCACCGAAAGGCGCCCCGCGAGCGCCGTCAGCGCGCGGTTGCGGGTGCGGTCGTGGCGCTCGAACGGGCGCTGGAGCTCGATGTAGAGGCCCTCCGGGCCGAAGCCCTCGAGCAGCCTGCGGGCGAGGGGCTCGTCGAGGGCGCCGGAGCCCGTTGCCGCGGCGCCGTGGCGCAGGAGCGCCGAGCGCGAGGCGCAGCCGCTCAGGCAGACGAGGCCCTCGGCGTGGTCGAGCAGGCCCTGCACGTCCACGTGGGCCTCGCCGAGGTCCCTGCGAGAGCCGCCCTCGCGGGTGTGGGCGTGGGCGAGCGTGAGGATCCGGCAGAGGTTGCTCCAGCCGCGCCCGTCGCGCACGAGCAGGGTCAGGTGGCGGGAGGGCCCCGGACCGCAGAGGACATCCACCTCGGCGCCCTGGATCGCCCTCAGCCCGTGCTCGGGAGCGGCCTGGGCCAGCTCCATCGAGCCGCACACGGAGTTGTGGTCGGTCAGCGCGAGCGCGCTGTAGCCGAGCTCCCCCGCGCGCTGGGCGAGCTCGTCGGGCAGCGAGGCCCCATCCAGGAAGGAGTAGGCCGAATGGCAGTGGAGCTCCGCGTATGGAGGGGTCGCCACCGGCATCCGCCCGCCCTCAGGCGCGCTGGCGGAACCAGCCGCCGGAGCACAGGTCGTGGAAGACGACGACGTTGCGCCCGCCCACCCCCACCAGCTCCCAGTATCGGCGCCGCAGCGGCTCGGCCGTCCACCAGCGGTCCTCCACCAGCCAGGACTCGCGCAGCGACTGCACCCGTTCGCCGTCCACCTCCACCGGCTGGGGGCCTCCGCAGCGCACACGGGCGGGCCGGGGGCGGTTCAGCGCGCGGGCGCTCATTCGGGGATCGGGGTCAGCACCACCCGCCGCTCGGGGACGCGAGAGGCGGGGTCGACGCAGACGACGCGCAGGGCCGCCTGTGCCCCGGCCAGCGAGCGGACCTGGGCGAGCGCCTCCCGCAGCAGGGCGGCCCGCGCGGCCCGCCGCGCCCCGGCCGCATCGGCGTCGCGGTCCTCCAGCACCCCCTGCTCGGCGATCGGCGCCCCGAAGCACTCCACGCTCAGGCCCAGCCTGCAGGCGGGGCCCGGGAGCGCGAGCAGGCGCAGCGACAGCGCCAGCCTGATCCGCTCCGCGTCCGCCAGCGCCTGGCGGAACACGACGCGCTCGCGCCAGCCGCCCCCGGCCAGCAGCTGCGCCGAGAGCACGACCGTGCGCAGCGAGCGCCCCGCCCGCTGGGGCCGTGCCAGCAGCCGCCGGACGAGCACCCCCAGCACCCGCCCCAGCGCCAGGCCGCTGCTGGCATCCCCCACCTCCAGGAACTCCTCCAGGCGCTCCTGGGGCCGGCGTGGCCGCAGCGGCCGGTCTACTCCGCGGGCCAGCCCGTGGGCGAGCACCCCGGCCGCGCCGAAGCGGTCGCTCAGCGCCCCCCGCCCGAGGCGGGTGAGCTCGCCGAGCGTGCGCACGCCCAGCCGGGCCAGCGGCTCGAGGAGCACCGCGGTCTGCTCGCGGTAGCCGAGCAGCCCGACCGGCTGGGTGGCCAGCCAGCGGCCGGCGTGCTCGCCCTCGAGCACCAGCGGCCGGCGCGAGCGGGCCGCGAGCGCGCATGCGAGGGCACAGAAGCGCGTCGGGGCGGCCCCGATCCGCACGGGGTCGGAGATCACACCCTGTGCTTCCTCGAGCGTGGCGGCGAGCGAGCCGTGGAGCGCCCTGAGCCCGTCCGCCTCGAAGTAGGCGAGCCCCGGCCGCGCCGGCTCCACGGCCGCCCCGATCGCCTCCAGCGCCTGCAGGGCCACCTCCCACCGCTCGGCCACCTTCACCGGGTCGGCGGGGAGCAGCACCAGCTCCGGACACCGCGCCAGCGCCTCCCCGAGCGCCATCCCCCTGCGCACCCCGTTCGCTTCGGCCGCCTGGGAGACCTCCCCCACGCCGGCCGGCCCGGCGGCGGCGCTCTTCGCGCCCGCGAGCGGGGCCACCGCCAGGGGACGCCCACGGAGCGTCTGGGGACCCACCCGAGAGCCCTCCCCGGCCGCCACCAGGAGCTCGAAACGCGGGAGGTGCACGCACACGACCATACGAACGTATGTTCGCATAGGGTCGCCCGCGGGTCAATCCATCGTGAGAGGCCCCTCCGCGGATCCGCTCAGGAACTGGCGCACGAATTCGTTGTCGGAGGAGAACATCCGCTTCGCGTCACCCGCTTCCACGATCCGCCCGCGCCACAGCAGGGCGATGTACTCGCCGATCCGCCGGGCCGAGGCGATGTCGTGGGTGACCACGATGTAGGTGCCCTTGTAGATCCCGTGCATCTCCTGGATCAGCTCGCACAGCAGGGCCGTGCGCACCGGGTCCAGGCCGGAGTCGGGCTCGTCGAAGATCACCACGTCGGGCTCCATCACCAGCGCCCGCGCGAAGCCGGCGCGCTTGCGCATCCCACCCGACAGCTGCGAGGGGGAGTCGTCGATCGCGGCCTGCAGGCCCACGTCGGCCAGGCGCTGGGAGACGCGTTCGGAGATTTCGCTCTCCGAGAGGTCCGTGTGCTGGCGCAGCGGGAAGGCGACGTTGTCGAACACCGACATCGAGCCGAACAGGGCACCGTCCTGGAACAGGACCCCGATCTTGCGCCGCAGCGCCAGCAGGTCGGGCATCGTCAGGCTGGGCACCGACAGGCCTTTGACGACGATGTTGCCCGAGTCCGGGAACATCAGCCCGATCAGGTGCTTGATCAGCACGCTCTTGCCGGTCCCGGAGGGGCCGAGCACGACCGTGATCGTGTCCTCGGGGAAGGCCACGTTGAGGCCGTTGAGCACCGGCACCCCGCCGAGGCGCTTGTACACGTCCAGGCAGCGGATCGACCAGCGCTCGTCGTCGGGGTCCCCGAGCAGGTCGAGGTCGGCGGCGTGGTAGCGGAAGTCGTCGGCGGCGCTCATTTTTCGGGGTACACCACGTGCGGGTACTGGCTCGTCTGCCCGTTGTAGCTGAACGGGCCCTGCTGCCTGCAGCCGGGCGCCGGCACTTCGTTGGTGGTGCTTTCGGGCTTGTTGGCGACTTTGAACTTCTGGATCAGTTCGATCTCTTCCCGCTGCTTCCGTCGAAGGGGTTTCGCCGGGGGCCGCGCTCACCGACGGCGCCGGGCCCGTGCAGTTCGTGGCCTGGAAGACGGGCAGCCCACTGGCGAGCTGCGAGTAGGTCCCGGGCAGCGGGTAGGCGTTGTAGCGGCCCGTTTCCACCTTCGAGGGATACGCGGAGAGGCCTTCGGGGCTCAGCACCGACATCGTCGTCAGGTAGTGGAGCTTGGGGCTGCTTTTGTACGCCGGTTCGGGCAGGTTCCCGTTTTTCAGGCTCGCCTGGGTGGCGCTGGTCAAGTTCGCGAAGAACGACTGCACCTCCGGCACGTACTCGCCCGTGAACTGCAGGAAGGGGTCGAAGTTGTGCAGCACCGGGCGCAGGTTTTCGAGGATCGGGACCGTGAGGTCAAGGGTCGTCTTGACCTGCGGCAGGCCGACCTTCGCAGCCTTGGTCAGCGGCCCCAGCGAGGTCAGGAAGTTGTTGAACTGGGGCGCGAACGGTTCCGCGGCCTTCAGCAGCGCCGACAGCTGACGCTCGGTCACGGTGAATTCTTCGAAGTAGGGGTTGGCGACCGTGGAGAACTTGTCGGTCGCTTCGAGGGCCACCTTCGAGTTGTGCTCGAAGGGCGGCAGTTCGCGGAACGCCTGCGCGAACGCCTCGCTCGCCTGCGAGGCGGCGTGGAAGGTGTGTTCGCCGTTGACGATCAGCTGTTCGAGCTGGTGATCACGGCCGGCGAGGGCGTCGAACACGACACCCGTGTTGTGGACCACCGCTTTCAGGGCGCCCTCCTGGGAGGCGAGGATCCCGACCAGGCGGTTGGTGTGTTCGACGAACGGTTCGAGCACCGCGAAGTCGGAGTTGATCTGTTCACCGCGACCGTGGATCGCGACCGCGACCGACTGCTGCCACACCTGGAAGTATTTGCGCGTCTGCGGGTCGAGGCTCGCGAGGATGTCGTCGAGCGTCACCGTGGGTTCCACGTTGGCCTCGGCGAGGTGGCCGTTGTCGGGCAGGAACGGCCCCTTCTGTTCCTGCGGGTTGAGCTGCACGTAGGTCTCGCCGAGCAACGTCTTCACGCGCAGGACGGCGTGGGTGTTCGCCCGGATCGGCGCGTAGCGGCTGGCCACTTCGATGGTCGCGTCGGTGGTGCCGTGCTTGTTGAGCTTCAGCGACACGACGTGGCCCACGTTGACCCCGCTGATGCGCACATCCGACTGTTCCGAGAGCACGAGCGTGCGCGGGAACGCGACGGTGAAGCGGTAGCCCTTCGTCTTCAGCGGCAGGGGCCCGCCGAATGACTCCCACAGGAACAGCAGCAGCCCGAAGCAGCTGAGCGCGAACAGGATGATCACGAAGATGTTGCCGAGCGTGGGAGCGCGCTTCTGCATCTCCTACCCCTTCGCTCCCGTCCTGCCGCCCGACCCGCCCGCCCGGGCGCTCGTGCGTGAGCCGGCGGCGGCGGTGTGCGAGGCGTGCCGGCGCACGGCGGTGTGGGCCGCGGTGCCGCCGGCGCGCTTGGCCACGCGCCGAGAGGCGCTCGCGGAGGTCTTCACCGGCGTGAGCTGCGAGAAGCTCGTGTTGTGCAGCGAGAAGGCCGCGCCGGGCGCGGCCGTGCCGGCGGCGGCGTGCACGTAGGCGGAGCTGGCGCTGGCGGCGCTGGCTTTCGTGGCGCCCGTGCCGATCAGACCGTGTTCCTGGCATTCCTGCTTGTTCGGCGGGTGCAGAAGCTTGACGAGCAGCTTCACCGTTTCGTTGACTTCCGACACGCCGTTGAGGATCGGCAGCACTTCGCAGTTGAAGTACACGAGGCTGCGCCCGAGCGGCCCGTTGGCGTCGGCGCTGCTGACGACGCTGTTGAGGTCGTGGTTGCCCCAGTCGAGGAAGAACAGGAAGCCGGCCTTCTTCTTGCCGGGGTTGTAGGCGAGCTCGTTGAAGAATTCGTTCAGCACGCCGAAGGTGAGGGTTAGTTTCGGGAACGCCTTGGCGATGTCTTCGGTCGACGGCGCGAGTTCGTTGACGACCGGCAGGATTTCGCGCGCGAACGGGCGGATCTCGTTCTTGATGATCGGCGTCGTGGCGAGGGAGAGCTTTTTGGTGGCGATCTGCGCCGGCGCCAGCGCTTTCGCGAACGGCTGCAGCTTGGTCAGCGTCGATCCGAGCGCATTGGATGCCGTCGTGACCTTCGCCAGTTCGTTGCCCGTCTTTTCCAACGCCCCCGGCAGCAGGTGCAGCGTGCGCTTGAAGTCGGCGTCCTCCTTGGCGAAGGTCGCGAACACCGCGTTGGAGGCGTCCACCAGCTCGGCCAGCTGCTTGTCCTTGCCGCCGATCGCTTCCACCAGCAGCCTGAAGTTGTGGATCGAGAGGGCGATGTTCTTGTGGCGGCGCTGCAGCTGGTGGGTGATTTCCGTGCCCAGACGCGTGGTCGGGAGGAAGCGCTTCAGCGTCGCCGAGAACGCCCTGCTGTTGTGGTTGAGCCCTTCCCCGGCCCCGGCCAGCAACGCCTGCAGGTAGAAGCGGGTTTCGGTGTCCAGGCCCGCCAGGAACTCGTCGAAGTTGATGTTCGGAGCCGTCTGCGAAATGGGCAGGGTTTCGCCGCTCTGGAGCTTGCCCGCGCCCGGCGTGCCGGGGCTGACCTCGATCGTCATGTCCTCCAGCGCCGTCTTGGGGCGCATCAGCATGGTCGCGTTCTTGTAGAAGCGTGCGTACTTGGGCTGGACCCTCATCGTCACCGTGGCCACGCCGCCCTGCACTTCGGTGCTCGCGACTTCGCCCACCTTGGCGCCGGCGATCGTGACGGCCTGGCCCTGTCCGGGCGTGACCGCCTGCGCGGTCTGGAAGCGGGCCTTCAGCGTGTAGGTGCTCTTGCCCAGCACGGGCAACCAGCCGGGGAGGTGGAGGTTCTGGTGGGCGAGGATGTAGCCACCGACGACGGCGGCCAGCAGGACCATCGTCACCACCGCGATGAAGGCCGAGCGGTAGCGCTCGATCTGGTCGCGGACGCCGCGAGTGCCCTCGTGCGGGTGCTGGTGTGGCTTGGGTTCGGGCGCCATCAGCCGCTCCCGTCCGCGGGTCCGTTCGACAGCGGGCCGTTGAAGTCCGGCAGCGCCTGCTTGTAGCAGGGCACTTTCGGCTGGTAGGGGGGCTCTTCGGTGGGGAACGCAGGGCGCGTGCCGAGCGGGGTCAGCGGCGAGTGCGTCAGCAGCCGGTTGCCCTTCGCCGTGCTGCCGAGGATCGAGGTCTGGCCGGAGCGAATCGTCGCGCCGCTGTTACCGACGAGGAACTTCGTGCGCGTGCCGTTGCCGTCGAAGCTCTGGCCGATCCCGTTCAGGCCCACCAGGCTGTACCAGAATTCTTTGTAGGCTTCCACGCCCGAGGTGGCGTTGCCGTCCTGCAGCTTGGCGTCGCCGGCCGGGATCAGCACGTTCGTCAGGCATTTGTTGAACTGGTCCGTCTGCGTGTAGAAGGGCACCTGTTCGGCCTCGAGCTGGGCCAGCTGAGGCACCGCCTTGACCAGCCCGCTCGCGACCCCGCCCAGTTCGTTCGGCCCCAGCGAGGCCTTCACCTGTTCGATCCACGGCAGCGTCGCCGCGACCGTCGCGTTGGTCTGTTCGACGCCCGGGATGATGTCGTGGGCGAAGGTCTGGGTCGGCCCGAAGGATGACTGCAGCGCTTCGAAGGCCCCCGTGATGTTGCGCAGGTTGCGGGGCAGTTCGGAGACCAGCTTGGTGAGGCCCTTCGACTGCGACGCGAAGGCGGCGAAGAAGGTGTTGAAGTTGCCGATCAGTTCACCGAGTGCCTGTTCGTGGACGTTCAGTGCCGCCGTCACCTTGCCGATCGAGGCGATCAGCTTCGAGAGGTCATCCTGCGTGACACCGCCGAAGGCCTGCTGCACGACGGCCGTGCCCTGCAGCGAGGGCGGAGCGATCTTGTAGGTCTTGTTGAGCGCCTGGGCCGGCGTTGATGCCGCGGGCGTCCGGTTCCTGTTCGGCGTTCTCAACGGGGCCGGGCAGGGCGGTGAGGCCTTTGCCGTAGTAGATCAGGAAGTGCTGCAGGTTTTCGCGCGTGTCCGTGTTGAGCGCGTCGAGCAACTGGTCGATCTGCACCGGGTCCGCGGTCTGGGTGATCGGGATCGTGGCGCCGGAGTGCAGTTCGGGCGCCGACGGGCTGCCCGGCTGCAGGTCCACGAACCAGTTGCCTTCCAGGAAGATCCGGGGGCGGAGCTTCATGGTCGCGTCGGAGTGGAGCGGCAGCCCCTTGGGTTCGATTTCCATCGTCACCAGTCCGGTCTTGCCCTGGCGCTTGATCGCGGTGACCTGACCGACGTTCACGCCCGCGACCCGCACCGGGGATTTCGGGTGCACGTCCAGCGCGGAGGCGAACTCGGCGTGGATCGTGTAGCCGTGTTTGAACGGGATCTTTTTGGTGAAGCCGAAGTACACGACGGCCGCGATCGCGATCAGCATGATCACGCCGGCACGGACCGGGTTGGCCCGGCTCAGCTCGACGACCGGGATTTCGTCGTGACGGCGCCAGAAGCGAAGTTTCACTTGCCCGTCCCCTTCGACTTCGAGGACGACTTCGGCTTGGCGAGTCCCAGGGCCTTGAGCGTGGCTTCGGGGTACTTTTCGCCGTAGACGTTCTGTTCACGGGTGGTGAATTCGCGGTTCTTGGTGACGTCGGCCGCGGGCAGGTTGCCGATCGTGGTCTGCCCCGGGATGTAGTTCTCGTTGCCCGCTTCGCACACCTGCGCCTGGCCGGGACCGGCGGTGTTCGGGTACATGTTCGCGTGCAGGTGGTTGTTGTGCTTGTCGACGACTTTCGTCTTGTTGAACGGTTCGTGTTCTTCGGAGGGGCCGTTCGCGGGCGCCGACGCCGGGTAGCCCTCGTTGTTGGCCCCCGAGGGCGCGAGGATGAACCCGGCGCGGGCGAGCGTCCCGACGCCGATGTTCTCCGTCTCCAGGCTGGCGAGGTTGCGGAAGGCGAGCGTCCAGTAGTTGCAGTAGGCCTGGCTGGGGGCGATCCCGGCCAGCAGCGGGTTGGCGATTTCGAGCGTGTTGGTGAATTCTTCGAGCCCCACCTGGGCGATCGGGTTGGCCCCGAATTCCGCCAGCGCCTGGGAGGATTCGAGCAGCGCTTGGTTGAGCTGGACCGCGGCTGCGAGGTTGGTCGTGCCGACGTGGAAGGCGTGACCGAGTTCGGGCGCCACTTTCACCAGCGACTTCGCGCTGGGGTGGAGCAGGTTCATGAACTGGGTCGCGTTTTCGTAGAACTTGGCCTCGTGGGGCAGCGAGTAGATCGCCTGTTCCAGCGATGGCGGGCCACCGGTGCTGGCTTCTTCGATCGAGCGGGAAACGCTCGCCCAGTCGGTGAAGAATTTGTCCAGGTAGGTGTAGTAGTTGGCCTGCTGCTGGGCCACCGGAGCGGACTGTGCGGAGACCCGGTTGAGCGCCACGAAGAACTCGTGCAGGCCGGTCTGCGGCGACGCCAGGTTCTTCAGCACGGGCACGGCGGCGGTCACCAACGGCTTCAGTTCGTGGATCACCTGGTTGAGGCCCACGCCGCGGCTCGCGAGGCCGTCGCCGAAGTTGTTGGTGTTGATCTTGATCGCCGTCCGCGTCGGCTTGTCGAACATGTTGAAGAGTTCTTCGATGTTCACCGGTTCGCGGGTCTGGCTGACCGGGATCGTCTGCCCGGCCTTGATCGTGGCCGTGGAGTTACCGCTCTTGAGTTCCAGGTACTTCAGGCCGATCGTGGACACCGACTCGACCGCCGCGGTCGTGTTGGCCGGCAGCGGTTCGACTTTTTTTTCGAGCTTCAGCGTGGCGATCGCGGTGGTCTGGCCGGTCTTCTGGTTCAGGTGCGGGCTCAGCGAGCTGACCGTGCCCACGCGGGTTCCGCCCAGGCGCACCTGGTTCTGGTCCTGCAGGCCCGAGGCCTGGGGCAGTTCGACCTTGATGTTGTAGGTGGGGACGAACGGGAGCCCGTTGTTGGCGTTGTAGGACAGGTACACGGCCACGACCACGATCAGCGTCGTGACCGCGCCGATCAGCAGCGGGCTGCCGGCGATCGAGCTGCTGCGGCGGCGCCCCATCAGGGAACCTGCGCCGGGTCGCAGTTGAGCAGGTTGCCGTCCACGAACGGCGAGGAGTTGTCGGCGGCCGGTTCGGTCGCAGACCCCGGGCAGCGGCGCAGCTGCGAGCCCTTGAGGTGGGACAGCGCGCTCTGCGGACTGCTCGGCGTGAGGTTGTTGTTTTCGCCGAGGTCGAAGCTCGGGAACACCGGCGCGACGTGGGCGTAGTGCCCGTCGGCGTCATAGAAGGAGGCCGACTGCCCGAAAGAGCGCAGGGTCCCCGCCAGGTCGGGCGAGTAGGGGCCAAACGGGGCTGTGACCGGGATCGATTCCTTCAGCGACCGGACGGTCGCCGGCGAGGCGGTCTCGAGCGCCTTGGCCAGTTCCGGGATCGCCTCCGCCAGTTCGGTGAGGTCGTTGTTCTTGCCCGGGCGGCTGAAGCTGAGGGCGAAGTTTTTCACCACCGGGGTGGCCGTCGTGACCAGCGGCCGCAGGTGTTCGAGCAGCGTCGTCAGCGACTTCGTCGTCGGCTTGGAGGTGTTCACCAGTTCTTCCAGCGCGGCCAGCGTGGGCGGCAGCTCGGTGAACGTGATGTTGCCCTGGTGCAGTGTTTCGGGGAGCTCCTGCAGGCCTTCCCTCAGTTCCGTCTGCTGGTCGCCCACGGCCTTGAAGGTGGTGTTCGCGTTTCCGATCAGGTCCGAGAGCTGTTCGTGGCGGGCGCCGATGATCGTCAGCGCCTTGGCGGTTTCGAGCAGGAACTTGGTGAACACCGGCTGGTCCGCGGTCAGCTGTTGGAAGACGTGGTCGGTGGCCTTGAAGGCGGGTGAGAAGAGTTCGGTGTCCCGGCCGAGCTCCGGGCCGACGCCGGCGTACTGTTCGGCGCTGCCACGCAGGAAGCCCTGCAGGCCCTTCAGGGTCTTGGGGTTGAAGGTGTTGAAGACTTCGTCGAGGTCGGTGACGGTCTTCGACACCGTCACCGGCAGCGGCGCGCCGGTCGGATAGGCGGGGCTGCTCTGGGGCCCGGGGGTCAGGGCCACGTAGCGGTTGGCGACGCTCGACAGCGACGGCGTGCGCACTTCGGCGACCGTGCCGTGGTGCAGCGGCGCCAGCGAGGACTTGATCTGGATCGTGACCTTGGCCTGGAAGTTCTTGGTCAGTTCGATGTTCGTGACGCTGCCCACCGGCACGCCCCCGACCTGCACCGTGTTGCCCCTCACGAGCTGGTAGGCGTTGGGCAGGATCATCTGGTAGGTGGTGGTGCCCGAGCCGCTGAAGATCAGGTAGGCGATGATCAACACGACCACCGCGAGCGCCGCCACGGGCAGCGCCCGTCCCAGCGTCGAGGGCCTGCGCACGCGCCGCGGCGGCGGCCCCGAGGGCGGCATCGCCGGCTGCTCGGGCGGCGGCGGAAGGGAGGGCGGTGTGGGCGGCCGGGTGATGGCCATCATTCACCGCCGAGCAGGTAGTTGAGCAGCAGCTTGCCCGCCTGGGCTTCCTTCTCGGATGCTCCGACGGCGCCCTTCAGGGTGCTCCAGCCCGCGGCCGCCCCGTGCGAGGAGCCCTTGGCCGCCGAGGTTCCGCCCGCGGCTCTGCCCGTGGAGCCCTTCGCGCCTTCTCCTTCTTCTTCACCGGGGTATTCGGCGATCGCCTGTTCGGGCGTATCGCCTTTGATGACCGCCAGCGTGCGCGCCATCACGAGCCCCTGGGTGGCCGGTTCGATGCCCGCCGAGACGCTCGACGCCGAGGCCGCTGCCGACGCCGTTGCCGACGCGGCCGTTCCCGTCGCGCTCCCGGTCGAGAACAGCTTGCGGCTGCAGGAGCTCGTGAACGCGGTCTTGTATTCGGTGCAGATCGTGCCGAGGCCCTCGGTGCGCAGGAAGTGGCCGAGCGAGTCGTAGCCGTTGGCGGCGCCGGTGCCGAGGAAGATGAAGTCGAGCAGGCGCTCGAGGCCACCGGTGTTGCGGAAGCCGCCGAACAGGCCTTCGAGGTTCGAGGACGCCGGCAGGGCCGCGCGTGCCGAGCTTCTTCAGCCGCGCCAGCAGGGGCTTGGTGGCCACCAGCGCCGGTCCGGAGAGCTTCGCGGTCTGGCCGGTGCTTTTGAAGAACTTTTCCGAGCTGGCCGAGAAGCCGGGGATGCTCGTGAAGGTCTGGTTGATGCCGGGCGCGGCGGCGCCGAGGGCCTGCATCGTCGGCGTGGTCGCTTCGGCGAACTTGCCGAGCCGTTCGACGGCCGGCACCAGCTCTTCCAGGAACTTCGGGAACAGTTCCAGGTTGCGGGCCAGGGAAGCGCGCGTGTTGGCGCTCGCGACGGCCGTCTTTTCGCTTTCGGCGATGAATTTGGCGACGTGCTCGCGGACCGCGGCGAACGGTTTCAGCGCCTTGTCGGAGTTGACCGCCAGTTCTTCGAGCACCGTGTTCTCGCCGGCCAGGATCTTGAGCACGTTGTCCAGTTCCTGCAGGGCCGGGTTGGCGCGGCGGATGACCGCGCTGAGGTCGCTGCCCCGGCCCAGCAGGCCGGCGCCGAGTTCGTTGATGATGATCGTGAAGCGCTGGCGTTCGGGCAGCCGGTTGATGTCGTTGAGCAGGTCGGGGTCGACCGGGCTGTGGGTGTTGGTGACGGGCAGGTAGTACTGGCCCGCGCCTTCGTGTCCGGAGGGGATCTGTTTCAGCGGGGGTGGAGGCTTGCTGCCTTCGGGTCGCGGCTGGGTGGGGACGCAGTCGACGTACTTCTCGCCGATCAGGCCCTGGGGGCGGATCGTGCAGGTGGCGTCGCTGAGGAAGTTCTGGAAACCGGGGTTTCCGATGCTGAGCACGACCGCGGCCTTGGCCGTCGGCGTCGGTTCGACCGACTTGACGGTGCCGACTTTCACGGCCGCGACGTCGACGTTCTCCCCGGGGATGATGTTGGCCGCGTCGTCGAAGATCGCGCGCACGGTGTAGGACTTGTTCGAGCCTCCGGCCGAGCTTGCCAACAGCACGACCGCGACCAGCGCGGCGAGGCCCACGGCTCCCGCCACCCCGGCTATCGCTCTCCTCCCCCCCGGCCTCTCCTTCCTCACCCTCATCCTTCCTTGCGGTCTAGACAAGAGCGGCCCCACCGGTGGTGGGGCCGCCCGTCTGATTCTGCTCTACCCGAGCTTACGCCCTCACGCGCTGAAAAGGCGCGCTAATCGCCTACTTCTTCTTCGGGCACGGCGCCTTGTAGGTCGCCGTCACGGGCTCGGGAACCGGCGGGTTGGCCCCGCCTTCGTCGAAGATCACTTCGGTCTTGATCGGGAACCCGCCCTTCGGGCACTTCTTGGGAACGCGACCGTACGGGACCCATTCCTTGCCCTTTTTGTAGGCCGAGCCCGCCTTCACGTTGATCGACTTGACCGACGCGTACGGAGCGCCGGGCACGGTCGAGACGAGCGGGACTTCGGTGATGAGCTCCGGCCCGAAGCCGCCTGCGCCGCCGAGATTCACGTATTTGCCGGCCGACAGGATTTCCAGCGACACCGGCGAGTGGCCGTTCGTGAAGAACTCAAGGCCGCCGCCGGGGGCGTAGAAGGATTCGAGCGTCGCCGCCTCTTCCACTCGTTCGGAGCCGAAGGAGACGATCCCCAGCACGTTGCCGACAGGGCCGGCCGCCGAGGACTTCTTGCAGCCCGAGGGACCGGTCTGTTCGAGCACGCTCTTGGCGCACGTCGGGAAGCCCGTCGTGTGCAGCTTGGTGCCCGAGGGCAGGTAGAAGTTGACGCCCACGATCGGGGGCGGGAACCCACCGTATTCGGTCCCTTCGATCTGGTATTCGGCGTGCACCGCGGCGCCGGCGCCGAGGATGTTCCCCGTGTGGGGGACGCCCGGGATCGGCACGGCTTCCGCTTTGAATTTGACCGTCGGGGCGGCCCCGGACACGGCCGGCACTGCGAGCAGGCCGACGACGAGCACGGCGAGTACTGAGGATGCTCTGCGCATCTATGTCTCTCCTCTGTTGATGAACAGGTCCGCCTCGATCCGGGTAGCTCCGGCACCTTGACGGTCCGGCGACATCGAGATCCCCACGACCGGGGAACGTGGCGAGTTGTCGATGAACACTAATCGCCCTACCCAGTGCCTTCAAGCTTGAACCAGCATTTGGGACGTTTCAGCCATTGTTGACCGACAACTCGAGCCGCGAGCCGTCATAGCTGACCCCGAGCGGCTCCAGGATCACCCGCCGCGGTCCGGCTTCCACGTGCCCGCCGAGAATCGCCGTAAGGCCGAAGTCCTTGGCGGCGGCGAGCACCGCGTCGCCGTGCCCGCGGGCGCAGTAGACGGCGAAGCCGACCCCCATGTTGAGGGTGGAGTAGGCCTCGGCGGCGTCCATGCCGGCCCTGGCGGCGAGGAACGCGAGCACCGGGGGCACCTCGGGCAGGGCCGTGATGCGGTACGTGAAGGCGCCGCTCGGACGCATCAGCTTCAGCAGCCCGTGGCCCGTGACGTGGCTCAGGTAGTTGATCGCCACCTCCCGCCGCATCAGCTCCGCCACCAGGCCGACGTACATCACGCTCGGGTCGAGCAGTGCGGCGCCGAAGGTCTCTCCGCTCGGCAGCGGTGTTCCGAAGCCCTGCGGCAGGCGCTCGGCCAGCAGCCGCGCCAGCGAGGCCCCGTTCGCGTGCAGGCCACTGGAAGCTACGAGCACGATCTCATCACCGTCCGCCAGGCCGGCGCCGAGGATCGGCGCGACCCCCTGCGGGAGCGCTCCCACGGCCGCCCCGGCGAGCTCGATCTCCTGGGCGGCCAGCATCCCCGGCAGCGACGGCGACTCCCCTCCGCCCCATACACATCCCGCGTCCTCGCAGCCCCGGCGCCAGCCCTCGAGCAGCGCCGACGAGCGCTCTCCGTGCTCGTACCAGGCCGAGTCGCCGGTGGCGAAGTAGGCGTTGACGACGAGCGGCAGGGCGCCCACGCAGGCGAGGTCGTTGAGGATCGCGGCGACGGCGTCGTAGGCGACGTCGGCGAAGCGGTTGACTCCCTGCTGCTCGAGCACGGCCCGCGCGATCATCGACTTCGTGCCGAGCCCCTCCAGCACCAGCGCGAGCGTGTGCTCCCCGAACTCGAACACGAACGCGGGCTCGCCGCGGGACGCGTCCAGGGCCCGGCCGCCGCGGGGACCGAGCAGCGCGGAGGTCGAAAGAGCGCCCAGCATTGCCAGGCGCTTGGCGGAGTCGAGCGCGTCGTAGTCGACGCCCGCGTCGCGATAGCTGGCGCCCTCTGCGCTCATCGGGGATGATCCTAAGCCCATTGCCGCCCGAGAGAGGAGTAGAGGATGGACTTCGAGCCGAGTGAGCGCTGCCGCGAGTTCACCGAGCGCCTGCAGACCTTCATGGAGGAGCACGTCTATCCGGCCGAGCCCGTTTACGAGCAACAGCTGGCCGAGTCCGGGAACCCCCACCACCAGCCCGCCGTGATGGAGCAGCTGAAGGGCGCCGCCCGCGAGGCGGGCCTGTGGAACATGTTCCTGCCCGATGCCGACCACGGCGCGGGCCTGTCCAACAGCGACTACGCCCCGCTGGCGGAGATCCTCGGCCGCTCGCGGATCGCCTCGGAGGCGTGCAACTGCTCGGCCCCCGACACCGGCAACATGGAGGTGCTGCACCAGTTCGGCGACGAGGCCCAGAAAGACGCCTGGCTGATGCCGCTGCTCGACGGGGAGATCCGCTCGGCCTTCGCGATGACCGAGCCGGCGGTGGCCAGTTCGGACGCCACCAACATCGCGCTACGGATCGAGCGCGACGGGGACGACTACGTGCTCAACGGTCGCAAGTGGTGGATCTCGGGCGCCTACCACCCCAACTGCCGGATCATGATCGTGATGGGCAAGACCAACCCCGAGGGTCCTACCCACAAGCAGCAGAGCCAGATCCTCGTGCCGCTCGACACGCCGGGAGTGACGGTCATGCGCAACCTCAGCGTGTTCGGCTACGACGACCAGGAGGGCCACGCCGAAATCGACTTCAAGGACGTGCGCGTGCCGGCCTCGAACCTGATCTCCGGCGAGGGCGATGGCTTCATGATCGCCCAGGCCCGCCTGGGGCCGGGGCGCATCCATCACTGCATGCGCGCCATCGGCGCGGCCGAGCGGGCGCTCCAGGCGCTGTGCGAAAGGGCGGTATCGCGGGTCACCTTCGGCCAGCCGCTGGCGGCGCGCGCCAACATCCAGGACTGGATCGCCGAGTCGCGCATCGAAATCGAGATGGCGAGGCTGCTGACGCTGAAGGCGGCCTGGCTGATGGACACCGTCGGCAACCGTCAGGCCCGCACGGAGATCGCCGCGATCAAGGTGGCGGCGCCGAACGCGGCGCTGAAGGTGCTCGACCGCGCGATCCAGGTGCACGGCGCCGGCGGCGTGTGCGGCGACTTCTCGCTGGCGGGCGCCTACGCCCACCTGCGCACGCTGCGCCTGGCGGACGGGCCCGACGAGGTCCACAAGCTCTCGATCGCGCGGCGTGAGCTGGCCCCGTACGTGTCCCGGGAGGAGCCCGTCGCGGCGCCGGCCTAGCGGTGGGCACGCTGCACTACCGCGAGCGCGCCGCCGACGGGGAGCCCGAGGGGCTGCTCGTGCTGCACCACGGCCGCGGGGCCGACGAGCTCGACCTGCTGGGGCTGGCCGACGTGCTCGACCCGCGGCGCCGGCTGCACGTGATCAGCCCGCGCGCGCCGCTGCAGCCGCAGGGCTCATCCGGCTACCACTGGTACCTGGTCCCGCGCGTGGGCTATCCCGACCCGGCCACCTTCGCGGCCGCCTACGCCGCGCTGGCGGAGCTCCACGACGAGCTGTGGCAGCGGACCGGCATCGCACCGGAGCGCACCGTCCTGGGAGGCTTCTCGATGGGAGCCGTGATGAGCTACGCGCTCGGGTTCGGCGGCGATCGGCCGGCGCCCGCCGGGGTGCTCGCCTTCTCCGGCTTCATGCCCACGATCGAGGGCTGGCACCCGGCGCTGGAGCAGCGGCGGGGGCTGCCGGTGTTCATCTCCCACGGCACCCGCGACCCCGTGATCTCGGTGGAGTTCGCCCGCGAAGCGCACCAGCGGCTGCTCGACGCCGGCCTGTCGGTCTCCTACCACGAGTTCGAGAGCGCACACCACATCGACCCTCGCCACCTGCCGCTCGCGAGCGAGTGGCTGGCGCGGAGCATCGCCGCCTCCGCCGCGCGCGAAAGCGCATAAGGTTCGTGCCGGAGAGAGCGCAGAACAGGGAGCGAGCGGCCAGCATGTTGCAAGCGGTAAGCGCGAGAAACGGGCGCCCGCCGTCACGGGAGCTCGAGGTGATCATCATCGGCGCCGGGTTCGGCGGGATCGCGGCCGCGATCGAGCTCCGCCGCCACGGCATCCGTTCGGTGAGGCTGCTGGAGAAGGCGAGCGACCTCGGTGGCACGTGGTACTACAACAGCTATCCCGGCTGCGCCTGCGACGTACCCAGCCACCTGTACTCGTTCTCCTACGCGCAGCGCAAGGACTGGTCGCGGCTGTGCTCGCTGCAGGACGAGATCCACTCCTACCTGCACGACGTCGCCCGCGACCACGGCATCGAGCCGCTGATCAGGACGAACACCGCCGTCAGTGACTGCTCCTGGGACGAGCAGCGCTGCCGCTGGACGGTCCGCGACAGCGACGGCAACACCTATGAGGCCGACGCCATCGTCCTCGCCACCGGCCAGCTCGACCAGCCCGCGGTCCCCGAGCTCCCGGGCGCGGAGGACTTCGCCGGCCACAGCTTCCACTCGGCCGAATGGGACCACGCCTACGACCTCGAGGGCAAGCGCGTGGCGGTCGTGGGCAACGGTGCGAGCGCCGTGCAGTTCGTCCCCGAGATAGCCCCGCGGGTCGGCCGCCTGAGCGTCTTCCAGCGCACCGGCAACTGGTTCCTGCCGCGCAAGAACATCGTCTATCCGAAGTGGATGAAGTCCGCCTTCGAACGCGTTCCGGGGCTGCAGGCGTGGCGGCGGATCTTCCTCTTCTGGTACACCGAGTCGCTGACCCTGTGCATCCGCAACCCGCGCACGTTCGGGCGCCTGATGGGGCTGCGCTCGGCGGCCTTCATGCGCTCGCAGCTCCCCGACCCGGAGGTGCGCCGCAAGGCCTGGCCGGGCTACACCTTCGGGTGCAAGCGGATCCTCTTCAGCTCCGACTACCTGCCCGCCCTGCAGCGCCCCAACGTCGAGCTCGTGACGGAGGCGATCGAGCGCGTGGAGCCGCAGGGCCTGAGGACCGCCGACGGCCGGCTGCACGAGGTCGACTGCCTGATCTGGGCGACCGGCTTCAAGACCAACGACTTCATGTTCCCGATGGAGATCACCGGCACCGGCGGCCGCAGCCTGCGCGACAGCTGGGCGGAGGGCGCCCACGCCCACCTCGGCATGACCGTGCCCGGCTTTCCCAGCATGTTCCTCATGTACGGGCCCAACACGAACACCTCGGGCGGCTCGATCATCGTCTACCTCGAGGCCCAGGCCCGCTATCTGCGCCAGGCGCTCGAGCGGGTGCGCGACCGCGGGGCCGGGGCGATCGAGGTGCGCCGTGAGGTCGAGGCCGCCAGCGACCGCTCTGTGCAGGAGCGCTTCGCCGGCACGGCGTGGCTGGACTGCCAGTCCTGGTACCGCGACGTGCAGGGCCGGATCGTCGCCAACTGGCCCGGCTACATGCGCGACTACCTGCAGATGACCGAGTCGCTCGACGAGGCAGAGTTCACGTTCGCCCCTCTCCCCGAACGCGTCGGCGGCCTGAAGGACCGGCACGGGGGTCTCGTGTACGACTACGTGATCGTGGGGGCCGGCTCGGCCGGGTGCGTGCTCGCCAACCGGCTCTCGGAGGACCCCTCGGTGCGGGTGCTGCTGCTCGAGGCCGGCGGGCGCGACCGCTCGCTGAAAATCAAGATCCCCGCGGCCTTCCCGGAACAGTTCCACACCAAGCTCGACTGGGACTTCGCCACCGACCCCGAGCCCCACGTGGACGGGCGCGAGCTGTACATCCCGCGCGGCAAGGCCCTCGGCGGATCGAGCTCGATGAACGCGATGCTGTACGTGCGGGGGCGGCCGTTCGACTACGACGGCTGGGAGGCCCAGGGCGCGCCCGGATGGGGATACCGGGACGTGCTGCCCTACTTCATCAAGTCCGAGGACAACGTCCGCGGCGCCTCGGAGTTCCACGGCGCGGGCGGCCCGCTGCGGGTCAGCGAGCAGCGCTCGCCGCGGCCGTTGGGCCGGCGCCTGATCGCGGCCACCGAGGCGACCGGGATCCGGCACATCCCCGACTACAACGGGCCCGAGCAGGACGGGGTCTCGATGTTCCAGGTGACCCAGAAGAACGGCCAGCGCTTCAGCGCGGCCGACGCCTACCTGCGCCCGGCGCGCTCGCGCCCCAACCTGGAGGTGCGCACGGGCGCGACGGTGCTGGGGGTGGCGTTCGAGAACGGCCGCGCTACCGGCGTGCGCCTGGCCCGCCGCCGCGGGGGCGGTGAGGAGCTCGTACGGGCTGAGCGGGAGGTGCTGCTGAGCGCCGGCGCGATCGGCTCACCACAGCTGCTGCTGCTGTCAGGCGTGGGCCCGCCCGAGGACCTGCGGGCTGCGGGCGTGGAGGTGCGCCACGAGCTGACCGGCGTCGGGCGCAACCTCCAGGACCACCCCTTCTTGACGATGATGTGGGAGGTCTCCGACCAGAACACGCTGTACGGAGCCGACAAGCCGCGCCCGCTGGCGGAGTGGCTGCTGCGCCGGACCGGCAAGCTCAGCTCGACGGTGGCCGAGGTCGTGGCCTTCACGCGCACGCGCGGCGGGCTGCCGGCGGCCGACATCCAGTTCCACATGGGGGCCGCGTACTTCGAAGACCACGGAGCCGAGACCTACGAGGGGCACTGCGCGGTGATCGCGCCGGTGCTGGTCTCGCCGAAGGCCCGCGGGCAGGTGTGGCTGCGCTCCTCGGACCCGGGGGCCAAGCCGCACATCATCACCAACACCCTGTCCGAGCCCGACGACCTCGAATCGATGGTCGCGGGCATGACGCTGGCGCGCGAGATCGCTTCCCAGGGCCCGATGCGCGAGGTCGTCCTCAAGGAGCTCAAGCCGGGCCCGGAGGCGCAGGGTCGCGAGCAGCTGGAAGCGGACCTGCGCCGGCGCCTGATGCTGATCTACCACCCCGTCGGCACGGCCCGCATGAGCGACACGCACGAGCAGGCCGTGGTCGACTCGCAGCTGCGCGTGCACGGCCTCGAGGGGCTGCGCGTGGTCGACGCCTCGATCATGCCCACGATCGTGGGCGGCAACACGAACGCGCCGACGATCATGATCGCCGAGCGCGCCGCAGACCTGATCCGCGGGCGCGCGTGAGCGTCGCGATCAACCACCACCGCACGGGCTCCGGCCCGCCGCTGGTGCTGCTCCACGGGGTCGGCCACCACTGGCAGGCCTGGGAGCCCGTGATCGAGCAGCTGGCGGGGGAGTTCGAAGTGATCGCATGCGACACGCCCGGGTTCGGCCGCTCGGCACCCCTGCCGGCGGGCGTTGCGCCGACGATCCCCGCCTACGTCGACGCCTTCGAGTGGTTCTTCGCCGAGCTCGGCCTCGAGCGCCCCCACGTGGCCGGCAACTCGATGGGCGGCGGCCTTGCGCTGGAGCTGGCCCGCGGCCGCGCCGCGAGCTCGGCCACGGCGTTCTCCCCGATCGGCTTCTGGACCAGCGCCGAGGTGCGCTACTGCCGGCTGTCGCTGTTGCTCCTCGCCCTCACCCCGCGACCGCTGAGGGCGCCGGTGGCGGCTCTCGCCCGCACCGAGCTCGGGCGGCGGATGCTGTTCGGCCAGATCTTCGGGTACCCCGAGCGGCTGCCGGCCGACGAGGCCGTGGCCACGCTGCGCGACGCCTGGGCGGCGCCGGCCCTGCAGGGCACGCTGGCCGCCTTCGCGGAGTACAGCTTCCACTCTCCCCAGCAGCTGCGCAGCACGCCCGTGACGATCGCCTGGGGCAAGCGGGACTGGTTGCTGCCCTACCACCTGCAGGCCCCCCGGGCGCGGACGATGCTGCCATGGGCCGAGCACGTCACGCTCGGCGCCGGGCACGTCCCGTTCTACGACGACCCGGCCGCCTGCGCCGAGGTGATCCGCAGCTGCGCAGCACGCGTGCCCGTGGCGGTGCCGGCCGCCTGAGCGCGGGCCGGTCGGGTACCGGTGGCGGTGCCGGCCGCCTGAGCGCGGGCCGGTCGGGTACCGGTGGCGGTGCCGGCCGCCGCCTGAGCGCGGTCCGAGCGCCGGCTACACGCGGCGCGTGAGCAGCACGAGATCGAGCCACTGGCCCCACTTCTTGGCGATCTCCGTCATGCGGGCGGACTCGACGAAGCCGATCTCTTCGTGGAAGGCGATCGAGGCCGTGTTGGCGGCGTCGATGCCGGCCACCATCACGTGCCGGCCATCCTCGCGGGCGATCTCGAGCAGGCGCATGATGAGCGCGCGGCCGATCCCCCGGCGCCGCGCGCCCGCCGCCACGAGAATCGTGTGCTCGACCGTGGTGCGGTAACCGGCGTGGTGACGGAACTCGCCGTAGGTCGCATACGCGAGCACGTTGTCCCCGTCGCGGGCCACGAGCACGGGAAAGCCGTTCTCGCGCCGGTGCGCCAGCCATTCGCCGTGCTCCTCGAGCGTCAACGGCGATTCGCTGAAGATCGCGGTGGAGGTCGCGATCACATCGTTGACGATCTCGAGCATGCCGGGGAGATCGTCGTCCTGGGCGTCCTCGATCAGCACCGCCGCATTATCTTCAGCTGCATGACCGGAACGCGTGCTGCGCTGCTGGCGAGCCTCGGGGCGGCCGTGATCTCGGCGACCGCCGCCGTCCCCGCAACGGCCCGCAAGACGCCGCCGCCACCACCCCCGCCGCTGCAGCTCCCCGGGTCGCCCCTGTGGGGGGTCACCGTGGACCACGTCTCCGGGCTCACGCCGATGCTCTCCGCGCTCGCGACACTGCCCGAGCCGGCGACCGTGCGGGTGTACTTCGACGTGCACGAAGCAGCCGCTTACTACGCCACGCCGGTCGCGAGGATCGCGGGCGTAGGTCAGGTGATGGGCGAGCTGCTGGACTCCTCCGACGAGCAGGCGATCTCGACGGCCGCGATGCGCCAGCGCACGGAATCGTACGTGCAGGCGCTGGGCGGAGACGTGGCGATCTGGGAGGTCGGCAACGAGGTCAACGGCAACTGGACCGGAGACCCGGCCACGGTCGCCGAAAAGGTCGACGGCGCCTATGAAGTCGTGGCGGCGGCCGGCGGGCGCACGGCCCTGACGCTGTACGAGAACAACTTCGGCCCCGAACACTGCGGCGACGGCGAAGCCGAGCCCACGCCGCTGCAGTACGCCCGCCGCTTTATCCCGCCGCGTGTGGCCGAAGGACTCGACTACGTGCTGCTGTCCTACTACCCGACGCAGTGCGGCGGTGTCGAGCCGAGCACAGCGACCCTGGCGACGGAACTGCAGGAACTACACGAAGTCTTCCCCAACGCGCTGCTCGGCTTCGGCGAGGTGGGCCTGCCGCGGCCGGCCAACAGGCGCACGCTCACGCAGGCGAGCCAGATCATGCGCTGGGCGTATTCGCTGAGCCCCCAGCTGCCCTACTACGCGGGCGGCTACTTCTGGTGGTACGGCGCCCAGGACGCACTGCGCAGGCGGGCGCCGCTGCGCGCAGCTCTGGCGCAGGCCTTCGAAGAAGAGTCGGCGGCGCTGCTCTAGGCGCCGTCGTCGACGAGCACGCGGCCCACGCTGTCGGCCACGCAGGCCGGCTTCTCGCCGCCCTCGACTTCGACGGTGAAGCGCGTGACGACCTGGTACCAGCCCCCGCCCACCTCGTCGACCTCGACGATCTGGGCGAAGCAGCGCAGGCGGCACCCGACGGGAACCGGCGCCGGAAAGCGGACCTTGTTCCAGCCGTAGTTGACGCCCAGCTTGAAGCCGCTGAAGGTCGTCAGGTCGCGGCGCAGGCCGTCGATCAGCGACAGCGTCAGGTTGCCGTGCGCCACCGTGGTCCCGAACGGGCTTTCGCGCGCCGCCCGCTCCACGTCCACGTGGATCCACTGGTCGTCACCGCTCAGCTCGGCGAAGGTGTTGATCATCTCCTGGGTTACTTCCCTCCACTGGCTCGGGCCGACGATCTCGTCCTTGAGCGCCGTCAGACCGTCGACGCCGTGGGCTTCACCGTGGGGTTTGGTGGCGGTCACCGCCATCGCTCGCTCCTTTCGCCGGGGGACGGCCTTTCGCCGCGGACGGCCATGCTAATTGCTGGACTCATCCTCCGAGCGGCCACGAACGAGCAGCACTAGCGCCGCTACGAGCAGGAGCATGGCGGCGCGGGCCGGCGCGCTGCGGAGGGCGGGGCGATCGAAGGCGAGCCCCCGGGCTCCGGCCGCGAAGGCCGAGAACGCGGAGCCGGCCGAGAAGAGCGAGCCGAGCGAACCCGCGGATGCGACCGAGAAGGCCGAGCAGGCGGATCCGACCGAGCCGATCGAGAGCACCGAGCCGACCGAGCCGATCGACAGCAGCGAGCCGTCGCTGGCGATCGACAGCATCGAATCGCGGGAGGAGAGCGAGATCGCCATGACCGAGCCGAGGCTAGCCGAACGTGTTGGTTGAGCCGGACCACGGCGCGGCGCGGGGCCCTCCGCGGCGCGCCCGGCGGGGGATAACCTTGCTCTCGTCATCGCGGTCTCGGCCTGGGCGCAGGCCCTGGTGCGACCCACGATCGGGGGACGCGTGCAGTCGACAAGCGCAACCCAGCTCGCCACCACGGCCGAGGTCTCGATCAAACTGCTCGGCGGCTTCTCCGCGGCGGCCGCCGGTGAGCCGCTCGACGACGCCTCCTGGCGCCTGCGCAAGGGGCGCGATCTGGTCAAGCTGCTGGCCCTCGCCCCCGGCCACCGCATGCACCGCGAGCAGCTGATGTTCGCGCTGTGGCCCGACCGCGAGCCGGCGGCGGCGGCGAACAACCTCAACCAGGTGGTGCACGCGGCGCGGCGCGTGCTCGGGCCGCCGGCGATCGAGCTGCGCGAGGAGCTGCTGACCCTGCACGCGAGCGTCGACGTGGACGAGTTCGAGCGCGGCGCGGCCCACGCCCGTGAGGCGCGCTCGGCGGGCGCCTACCGCGCGACGCTGGCCATCTACGCCGGCGAGCTGCTGCCCGAGGACCGCTACGAGGACTGGGCGAGCGCACGCCGCGAGGAGCTCGAGGAGCTGCGCCGCGAGCTGGAGCACGAGCTTGCGCAGCTGGTCCCGGGGCGCGCCCCGATCGGGACGCTCCCGGCCCACGCGAGCTCCTTCATCGGGCGCGAGCACGAGCTCGCCGAGCTGACCGCGCTGCTGCGCGCCTCCCGCCTGCTGACGCTCGCCGGCACCGGCGGCGCGGGCAAGACACGGTTGGCGCTCGAGCTCGCACGCCGCGACGAGCGCGAGTACCCCGACGGAGCGGCGTTCGTGGAGCTGGCCGGGGTCCAGGAGGGGAACCTGGTCGTGAACGCGGCCGCCGCCGTGTTCGAAGTGGCGACGCTCCCCGGACGCTCGCTGTTGGAGGCGGTCGTCGAGTTCCTGGCTCCGCGACGTGCGCTGCTGGTACTCGACAACTGCGAGCACCTGCTCGCCGCCAGCGCGTCGCTGTGCGACGAGCTGCTGCGGGCGGCCCCCGGGCTGACGATCCTCGCCACCACCCGCGAGCCGCTGCGCGTCGATGGCGAGGTCGTGTTCCGGGTGCCTTCGCTGGCGATCCCGGATCCCGAGCGCGACCATGCGGCCGACGAGCTGATGCGCTACGAGGCCGTACGCCTGCTGGCGGACCGCGCGGCGGCGGCGGCGCCCGGCTTCGCGGTGGACGGCGAGAACGCGAGGGACGTGGCGCGCATCTGCTTCCGGCTCGATGGCCTGCCGCTGGCGCTCGAGCTGGCGGCCGGGCGGCTCGGCGGGCTGGGAACCAGCGCCCTCGCGGAGCGCCTGGACGACCGCTTCAGGCTGCTGCGCACCGACTCCCGCCCGGCGCCCACACGCCAGCAGACGCTGCTCGCGACGCTGCAGTGGAGCCACGACCTGCTGACCGTGCCCGAGCAGGTGCTGCTGCGGCGCCTGTCCGTGTTCGCGGGCGGATTCGAGCTGGCCGCGGCCGAGGACGTGTGCGCCGACGAGCAGCTGCCGACCGACGCGATCGCCGACGTGCTCGCGCGGCTGGTCGAGAAGTCGCTCGTGAGCACCGACGGGGGCGCCCGCACGCCGCGTTACCAGCTGCTGGAGAGCGTGCGCCTGTTCGCCGGCGAGCGGCTGGCCGAGGCCGGCGAGCAAGAGCAGTTCGTGCAGCGGCACGCGCTCTGGGCGCTGGCGCTGGCCGAGCGCGAGGGCGAGCGTGGACAGCTCGACCGCGAGGTGGCCAACCTGCGCGCGGCCCACAATCCGCTCTCACCCGAGCAGAGGCTCCGCTTCTGCGTCGCCCTGCTGCCGCTGTGGCTTCGGCGCATCGATCTCGAGGAGGCGCACAGGCGGTTCCTGCAAGCCCTCGACGGCGCCGGCGCGCCCACCCGCGAGCGAGCCGCGGCGTTGCTGGCGGTGTCCGCGATCGACTACCGCGCCGGCGCGCTCGCGTGCGGCGAGGAGCACGTCCGCGAGGCCGACGCGATCACCCGGGAGCCGGCGGCGGGGAGCCTGCGCTGGCGCACGCTCCAGCGCTTCGGCGAATTCGCGATCGGCCGCGACGAAGCGGCTCCCGCCTCCAAGCACTTCGAGCAGGCCCGCAGGCTCGCCCGGCGCGAGGGCCGCGCGGCCGAGGAGGCGCTGTCGGTCTACTCGCTGGGCGTGGCACGCCGCAGCGCGGGAGACCTCGACGGAGCGGAAGAGCTGATCGCCGCTGCCGCCGAGTCGCTGCGCCTGCTCGCCGGCGAGGAGGGGCCGATACTCTCGCCGCTGACCATCTCCGACACGCGGCCCGGTGACGCCGCCACGGCGCCGGCGCTGCGGGTCGTGTTCGAGGAGACACTGCAGCCGTTCTTCGAGCTGTCGCTCAGTGGAGTCGTCCCCTACGTCCTCACCAACCAGGCCACGATCGCGCGCCTGCGCGGGGATCACGCGGCGGCGCACCGGCTGCTCGACGAAGCCCGCGGCCTGTTCGAGCGCGCCGAGGATCGACGCGGTCTGGCGGCGGTGCTCGTCGGCCGGGCCTACCTCGAGCTCGCGGGTGGAGCGACGGACCGGGCACAGGAGTGCCTCGAGCAGGCCCTGGAGATACGGAGGGGACTGAACGACCGCCGCGGAGCCGGGATGGCGATGGTGGGTCTCGGGCTGGTGGGAATCCACGGCGGCGAGCTCGAGCTGGCCGAGCGGCAGCTGGGTCAGGCGCGCGAGCTGTTCCGCCGCGCCGGGGACAGGTGGGGGCTCGTCAGCTCGCTCTGGCGTACGGCCGAACTAGAGCTGGCCCGCGGGCGCCCGCAGGAGGCGAACGAGGCTCTGGAGAGAGCACGTGCCGTGGTCGACACGACCGAACGGCGGGGCTGGATCGACGTGACGATCGCGATGCAGGCTGAGGTGGCTGCCGTGCGCGGCGAACAGGCGCGCGCCGGCGCCCTGTTCGAGCAGGCCCGCGAGGGCTACCTGGCGGCCGGCGACGAGGCCGGCGCCGCGGCCGTCGAGCGACACGCGCAAATGCACTCAAAGACGGTGCAAAGCCGGCGCAAAGCGGCAGCTCGTAGGACTGCACCTGCCACGACCACCAACCGACGGAGGCATTGATGAGCGCGACCATGACAACCACACTCGGAGAGGCGACGGTGCAGGAGCTGCGGGAGACGATCCGGGGTCAGGTCCTGCGCCCCGGCGACGATGGCTATGCGGAGGCGTCGCGGGTCTGGAACGGCGTCTACGACGAGCGGCGCCCGGCCGTGATCGTGCGCTGCACCGGGGCCGCCGACGTGATCTCCGCGCTGGGCTTCGCACGCAGCAACGACCTGACCGTCGCGGTCCGGGGCGGCGGCCACAGCATCGCCGGGTTCTCGACCTGCGACGACGGCCTCGTGATCGACCTCTCGGCGATGCGCGACGTGCGGGTGGACCCGCGCAACAGGCGCGCCGAGGTCGGAGGCGGAGCCACCTGGGCCGACGTCGACCACGAGACCCAGGCCCACGGCCTGGCGACCACAGGAGGGCTCGTGTCGACCACCGGCGTGGCCGGCTACACGCTCGGTGGCGGCATCGGCTGGCTGATGCGCAAGCAGGGCCTGGCCTGCGACAACCTCCGCGCGGCCGACCTGGTCACGGCCGACGGCCGCCTGCTGCACGTCAACGAGCAGGACAACAGCGACCTGTTCTGGGGCCTGCGGGGCGGCGGTGGCAACTTCGGCATCGTCACCCGTTTCGAGCTCGACCTGCAGCCGGTCGGACCACTCGTATACGCGGGGCCGATCTTCTTCTCCGCCGAGCACGACGTGGAGCTGATGCGGCTCTTCCGCGACTGGGTCCCGGGCGTCCCCGATGACATCACCGCGGCGCTCAACCTCACCACGGCACCGCCCTTGCCGGTGATCCCGGAGAGCTGGCACGGGCAGAAGGTGATCGCCCTGATCGCGGTGTCGGCCGGGGACCCCGAGGAGGCGGCCGAGCAGGTGCGCGGATTCCGCGAGGCAGCCGAGCCGGTGGCCGATCTGCTCGGGCCGATGCCCTACATGGCGATGCAGTCGCTGCTCGACCCGCTGTGGCCGAAGGGCATCAGCGCCTACTTCAAGGCGACCAACCTCGCGCGGCTCGACGACGAGCTGATCGCGAGGCTGCGCGAGCTGCACCTGGAGGCGCCGGGACCGCAGTGCGAGATCCACGTCCACCAGATGGGCGGCGCCGTGGCCCGCGTGGGCGAAGGCGAGACCGCCTTCTCCGAGCGCGGGATGGAGTTCGTGCTGAACGCCGTCACCGGCTGGCAGGACCCGCAGGCGGATGCGGCCCACAGGGAGTGGGCCAGGGCGGTGGTCGAGGCCGCGCACGACGCCTCGACCGGCCGCGCGTACGTCAACTACCTCGGCGACGCCGACGCGGCCCGCACGTCCTATGGACAGGAGACCTATGACCGTCTGGCGGCGCTGAAGCGCAAGTACGACCCCACGAACGTGCTGCGCCTGAACCAGAACATCGACCCGGAAGGGCCGAGTGCCTGAGATCGAGCCACAGGCGGACATCGCAGCGGCGCTCCCGGTCCTCTTCGTGTTCGACGAGGACCGGGCTTCGCTGGAGGTGCTGATCGCCGACCTGGCGCGGCGCTTCGGCAACGACTTCGCGGTCCGCGGCGAGTGCTCACCGGCAAGGGCGCTGGAGCGGCTGGGAGAGCTCGCGGACCGCGAGCAGCCGGTCGCGCTGTTGCTGTTTGACGGCCGCGACGGGCCGCTGCTCGCCCGCGCCCATGAGCTGCACCCGGCGGCCAAGCGCGTGCTGCTGGTGGATCGGGACTACCGGTCCACCAGTCCCGCGGTGCGGGCGATGACCCTGGGTGAAGCCGACTTCCACATCGTGCGGCCGTGGGCCGACGACGAGATGATGTACCGCGCGATGAGCGAGTACCTGTCGGGCTGGACCAGCGAACACGAGCCGAGCTTCGAGCTGTTCCGCATTGTCGCCGCGGCCACCGACGCACGCGTGCCCGAGATCCGCGACGTGATGACGCGGCTGCACCTGCCGTTCGGCTTCTACCCGCTCGAGAGCGAGGAGGGCCGCCGGCTACTCGAACAGGCCGGCTTGGGTCGCGAGGAGGTGCCGGCCGTGCTCGGCCACGACGGCCGCGTGATGGTCGACCCGAACATGGGCGAGCTGGCCAGTGCGTTCGGCGTCAGCATCAAGAACGAGGTCGAATCCTGCGACCTCGCGATCGTGGGTGCCGGCCCGGCCGGTCTGACGGCGGCCGTGTATGCGGCGTCCGAGGGCCTGGAGACGGTCGTGCTCGAGCAGGAGGTCTCCGGTGGGCAGGCGGGCACGAGCCCGCTGATCCGCAACTACCCGGGGTTCCCCCACGGTGTCGAGGGCGGCCTGCTGATGGAGCGCACGTGCGAGCAGGCCTGGCTGATGGGGGCGAAGATCGTCTTCGCCCAGCCGGTTGTCGGGCTCGAAGCGGGAGCCGACCGGCACGAGCTGGGCCTGGCCGACGGCACCCTTCTGCGGGCCCGCACCGTGATCGTCGCGACCGGCATGACCTGGCGGCGCCTGGGGGTGCCGCGTCTGGAGGCGCTGATCGGCTCCGGCGTCTACTACGGCGCGGCCGCCGGTGAGACGCGGGCGATGCAGGACCAGGACGTGTTCGTCGTCGGAGCCGGCAACTCGGCAGGGCAGGCGTGCCTGCACCTCGCCCGCCACGCCCGCACGGTCACCCTCGTGGTCCGCGGCGAGAGCCTCGAGCGTTCGATGTCCCAGTACCTGATCGACGGCCTGCAGGCGGCCTACAACGTGGAGGTCCGCACGCGCACGGAGGTGATCGACGGCGCCGGCGCGGAGGCACTGGAGGGCCTCACGCTGTGCGACCGCGCCAGCGGGCACGCGCACGAGGTCAGCGCGGGAGGCCTCTTCGTCATGATCGGCGGAGAACCGCACGCGCAGTGGCTGCCGCCCGCCGTCGCGCGCGACGAGAAGGGCTACGTGCTCACGGGCGCAGAGCTGCTGCAGCACCGCAACGCGCACTGGGAGCACGACCGCGAACCGCTGACCCTCGAGACGAGCCTTCCCGGCGTGTTCGCGGCCGGCGACGTGCGGCGGGGAGCGATGGGCCGCGTGGCATCGGCGGTCGGCGAAGGCGCCACCGTCGTGCGGCTCGTCCACGAGCACCTCGAGCGCCGAGGTGCCGACGGGCCGCGGAGGCGCATGCCGACCCGGCGGGCAGCCGGTCCCAACCGGCGGCGGGGCCGCAGTGCCGCGAGGCGGCGTCCGCGGCCGAAAGGCCTTCTGCCACGATGAGCCTGCGATGACTTTGCGGCGCTCCAGCCGTCGCAGTTGGTGTCGTCCGAGCACGTCCCCCAAAGGAGAGCCAAGTGACCAGCACCAAGACCCGCATCAACAAGATCACCACGATCGTGATCCCGGTCTCCAACCAGGACGCGATGATCGCCTTCTACGTCGACAAGCTCGGTTTCCAGAAGCGCACCGACATCCCCTTCGGTAACGGCTACCGCTGGGTGGAAGTCGCGCTCGAGGACGCCGAAACCACGATCGCGCTGGCGCCGCCGCCCGAAGGCACGCCGAGCGGCGGGCGTGAAACCGGCATCGGGCTGCAGACCGACCAGATCGACGATTTCCATGCCGAGCTGAAAGGCGCCGGCGTCGACGTCGACGCAGAGGTCAGCCGCATGGGTGACCCCGTACCGCCGCTGTTCTTCCTGCGCGACCCGGAGGGCAACAGCCTGATGGTGGTCGGCTGAGAGTCCATCCGCGTGACCGGGTGCCGCCGCCCAGGGGCCGGGTCTCGATCCTGGGAAGATGAGCAGCGATGAGCGACCCGATCCAGCCGCGGCGACCGGCCCCTCCGCCGGGACCTCCCCCTCCCGGAGCGCCCCCCACCGAAGTGCTCGGCTCCGAGGAGCCTCCGGGGGGACCATGGTGGCAGCAGGGCTGGGGACTGGCGCTGATCGCGGCGGTCGCGCTGATCGTCGGACTCGGGGGCGGGCTGGCGATCGGCAAAAGCTCCAACAGCAGCACGACCACGAGCGCCACCAACCCGCCCGTGACCCACACGACCACCGCCACCGTCCAGCACACGCAGACCGTCACGTCCACGCACACGGTGACCGTCAAGCAGGAACCTGCGAATGAAGGCGAAGGCGAAAACGGCGGGGAAGCCCAGAGTTTCAGCGGGACGGGCAGCAAGAACCTCGGCACGGTCAAGGTCACCGGCGCTTCCACGCTGCGCTGGACCAGCGAAGGGGAAAGCTTTGCGATCACCAGCTCACACGGGGAACTGCTGAGCTCCGAAGGCCACAAGGGCACGGCCTCGCTGGCGTCCGGCAGCTACCCGAACTTCGAAGTCCAGAGCGACAGCGGCTGGACGCTGAAGATCACACCCGCCGGCTAGCAGCACCCGTCGCGACGTAGGAGCATTCCCGCGAACGCCCGGACTGGGACGGGCCCCGCCCTGAGCGGGAGGTCGCGGCCGCCACCGAGGCCGTCCTGCGAGACCACGAGGCCCACCAGCGAGCCCACTCCGGGGAGGAGGCCTCGCCGCCACTGGGCAACGGCAGGTCGGCCGCCGGCGACGCGGCGGGGGCCGGCAACGGCTCACCGGACAGCGCCGCCACACGCCGGTAGGCCGCGGCGGCGCCCCCGCCGGAGGGTGTCAGCCCTCGATCACGTTGTGGACGGTCGCGGCCATCGGCGGTGAGAGCTCGACCCCGAGCCCCTCGAGAATCGGAACGAGGGTCCCGCCGAAGGCGTCGAAGGACTCCTGCGAGTCCCAGATGTCGAACACCTGGATTTCGCCGTCGCTTTCGAGCGCGACGTGGTATTTGCGCCCCGCGGGCGCGCCGACGCCGGCCGCCTCGAGCTCGCCGATTGCCTGTTTGTACTTCTCCGGCGTGAAGCCCTTGTGTACGAAGTAGAACCCGAGTGCCATCGGCCCATCCCCTTCTCGCGCCCGTCGGGCGCGTTCGAGCGTTTCAGTAGGGCGGCACGCTACCCGAACCCCATCGCCATCCGCGCGCCCCCATCTGCTAGTCCAGTCGGGGGATGCACGCAATCGAGAGCGCGATCGGGATCGGCTGGGTCGTCTTCTGGATCTACTGGCTCCTAGCGGCCGCAGGCGCCAAGCAGAGCTCGGGCAGCCGGCGGCGGCGACCGCCCGGGATCGGCATCATCGTGCTCGCGTTCATCCTGGCGCGCTGTCGCCGCGCTCGAGGGCCGCCTCGGCCCACACCCGGCCAAAGCCCCTCGAGGCGCCGGTGATCAGCCAGACCTTGGCCATCTACAGCTGCAGCGACTTCAGTACGAGGAACTCCTCGATCCCGTAGGGGCCGAGCTCGCGGCCGTTGCCGGACTGCTTGTAGCCGCCGAACGGCGCCAGCGGGTTGAAGGCCGCTCCGTTGATCTCGACCTGGCCGGTGCGCATGCGGCGGGCGAGCGCCTTGGCACGCTCCTCCGAGCCCGAGTAGACGCCTCCGGCGAGCCCGTAGTCGCTGTCGTTGGCGATCCGCAGGGCGTCCTCCTCGTCCTCGTAGGGCATGATCGCCAGCACGGGGCCGAAGATCTCCTCGCGGGCGATCGTCATCTCGGGCGTGACGTCACTGAAGACGGTCGGCTGCACGAAGTAGCCGTGGTCGAGACCCTCGGGCGGCTCGGCGCCGCCGCACACGAGCTTCGCGCCCTCCTCCACGCCACGGCGGATGTAGCCCCGCACACGCTCGCGCTGGACCTCCGAGACCAGTGGGCCGAGCTGCGTTGTCTCGTCGAAGGGCTCACCGACGACGGTCTGCGAGGCGGCCGCGGCAGCGATCTGCTCGGCCAGCTCGAGCTTCTCGCGCGGGACCAGCATGCGCGTGAGCGCCGAGCAGGTCTGGCCTGAGTTCAGGTAGCACTTCTGGATCCCGTTGACGACCGCCTTCTCGAGGTCGGCGTCGTCGAGGATGATGTTCGGGGACTTGCCGCCGAGCTCGACGGCGACCTTCTTGACGGTGGCCGCGGCGAGCTCGCTCACGCGCCTGCCCGCGCGGGTGGACCCGGTGAACGAGACCATGTCCACGCCCGGGTGGGCGGCGATCGCCTCGCCGACCACGGGGCCGTAGCCGGTGACGAGGTTCAGCACCCCCGCCGGGACCCCCACTTCGTCGAAGATCTCGGCGAGCAGGAAGGCGTTCAGCGGCGTCACCTCGCTCGGCTTGAGCACGACGGTGCAGCCGGCGACCATCGCCGGCGCCACCTTGGCCGCGATCTGATGCAGGGGGTAGTTCCAGGGCGTGATCGCACCCACCACCCCGACCGGCTCGCGCACGATCAGCGAGTTGCCGATCTGCTGCTCCCAGGGGATGTGCTCGGCGAGATGCTGCATCGAGCCGAAGTCCATGATCGGCAGGCCGGCCTGGATCATCATCGCGAGCGTGATCGGGGACCCGAGCTCCTGCGCGATCAGGCCCGCGATCTCCTCCTGGCGCTCCTGCAGCTTGGCCGAGACGGCGACCGTCAGGGCTACGCGGTCCTCCAGCGGCGTGGCGCTCCAGTCCTCGAAGGCGGCCCGCGCGGCCGCCACTGCGCGGTCGACGTCCTCGGCCGTACCCTCGGGGACGGCGCCCATGACCTCCTCCGTGGCGGCGTTGACGACCTCGATGGTGGCCTGCGCCGCGGGCTTCACCCACTCGCCGCCGATGTACAGCTCCTCGCGCTGGATCAGCGTCGGGGTCGTGGTCATGCGGTCACCTCCTGTCGGCTCGGGGCCGCGGCGCGTACCCGCGGCCTCGATGATGTTCTCGGCGGTTCGCGAGGCGAGCGCCATGATCGTGATCATCGGGTTGGTGCCCGAGGGTGTCGGGAACGCCGAGGCGTCGCCGATCCAGACACCGGGCGTGTCGTGCAGCTCGCCGCTCGGCTTGGCGACGCTCGTCTCCGGGTCGCGCCCCATGCGGCAAGTGCCCATCTGGTGGGCGGCGAACATGCGCAGGCCACCGGCGCGGGCCGGGATCCGCCGCACGCGCGCGATGAAGGCGTCGAGGTCGTCTCCGACCCGCCATTCGGGCGAACCCTGCGCCAGCACCCGCACGCGGCGTGCGTCAGCGGCGACGTGGGCGCGCACCTGCACCTCGACCGCGTGCGCGATGTTGCGTAGGTCCACGGGGTCGGTCATCTCGTACCACGGCACCGCCATCGCCGTGCTCGTCGATCGTCACGCGCCCGTGCCCGTGGTCGCGTATCAGGCCGACGAACGACAGCGCCGTCCCGGAAGTCGGCCAGCGCTGCCTTGTGCTGCGCGCCCCGGTCCACGGCAACGCGGAAGCGCCCAGACCGGTCGTGTACTGGACGCCCTCGATCAGGAACCCGTAGCCGTCCCCGGTGTCCGCGAACTCATTGATCAGCCCGCTCTGAGGCGCTCCCCACCAGGCCTGCGTGTCCTCCCCGTAGTCGCCGAGCGTGGCCGAGGATGGGTGCAGATAGCAGGTGCTCGCCGGCCGCCGGGCCGCCGATGCCAGATCGCAGCAGCACCGCGGGCGACTCCAGCGCGCCCGCCGCCACCACCACCCGCGGGGCACGCACGGTCACGCGCGCGCTCGGCCGCCGGCCGGGTCGCTCCATAGCGCCTCGCACCCCGGCCGCCCTGCCGTCCTCGACCAGCACCCGCTCCACGAAGCGCCCGACCATGATGCGGGCGCCGTTGCTCGACGGCGTCGAGCAGGTAGGTGCGGTCGGTCGACTGCTTCGCGCCGGAGAGGTCGCCGAAGCCCATGTAGCCCGCCATCGCCGGGTCGTGCCTGGCCGGGTCCCAGTTGCGGTTGATGCGTCGCGAACGACCATCCGAGACGCTCCGCGGCGCGCTGCATCGCCTGCGTCGGGCTTGTTGTACTCCGAGCAGTCGTCGTTGACCTTGATCCGCTCCCAGACCTCGTCGAGGTGGCGGTCGAAGGCCTCGGTGGCGACGTCCGTCGAGCCCGTGCTCCTCGCGCCCACTGGCTCGCGCACCCAGTCCTTCGTGCGCAGCGAGTTGGTCCAGTTGATGACGGTGCCCGCCGCCCAGCCCGGAGCCGGCCTGCAGGGTGACGTTGAGGTCGGCCGTCGGGGTGGGGCCCCCGCGCCAGTAGAGGTTCTGCCACGCCCACAGCTCGAGCTGGTTGAAGTCGGCATCGGTGTGGTAGCCGCCCATCTCGAGCACGACCACGCTGAGCCCCGCCGCGGCCAGCTTGGCGGCTATGACGCCGCCGCCCGCGCCGGAGCCCACGATCACCGCGTCGGCCTCGATGACCGTGTCGCCGTCCGGGACGATCGGCGCGATCGGCCTCGGAGCGCCCACGTTCGGGGCCGCGATCGGACCCGGGTAGCCGAACGTCGCCCAGGCCGGGTTCTTGCCGGTCTGGGGATCCACGTTCGGCGTAGGTGAACAGCAGCGTCAGCCCGACGAGCGCCGCGATTCCCCCCGCCGGCCTCCGTCGAGGCGAGCGAGACGTTGGTGAACAGCTGCTCGCGCGAGAGCTGGCTGGCAGTCGTTGAAACCCTGGGCGGCGAGGGCGTCGAGCAGCTGCAGCATCCCCGCCGCCTGTTCGGGTGGCAGCGCGTCGAGCGCCAGCAGCAGCGCCTCATCGGCGCCGACGTCGGTTGCCCGCCTGGCGAAGAAGCCGTCCGGGTCCTCCGCGCGCGCGATCGACGGGACGACCGTGTCGCAGACCGCTCGCAGCGTCCGGTGCTGCAGATCGGTGAGCTCGGGCATCTGGAACCTCCCTCTCGAACGACCGCCCCCGAGCGGTCCTGGTGCTTCGAGCATATCGGGAGCACCACCGCCGCCGACGCTTAGGATCGGCGTCATGGACACCCTCACCGTGTACGAAAAGCCGACCTGCACCACCTGCCGCAAGCTGCGGGCGCTGCTCTCCGAGCGCGGCGTCGAGTTCGAGTCGATCGACTACCACGTGACCGGGATCGAGGAGGGCGAGCTGCGTGGGTTGCTGCGCAAGATGGGCTCCGGCCCCGGTGACGTTCTGCGCGCTCGCGAGCCGCTCGTCGCGGAGCTCGGACTCGATGGACCGGCGGTCGACGACGACGAGCTGATCCGGCAGATGTGCGCCCATCCGGCGATCCTCCAGCGGCCGATCGTGGTGCGCGGCGACCGCGCGCTGCTCGCGCGCCCGATCGAGCGGGTGCTCGAGCTGCTCTGAGCCGTGCCCGTCCTCGAACGTCGCCGGGCGCTCGAGTATCTGGCCGCGCACGACCGGTGCGAGCGACCCGCCGGCCGCGCGACGAGCAGGCGGTGAAGTAGCGTGCCGTGCCGTGCACAAGCACGTCGTGATCCTCGGGGCCGGGTTCGGCGGACTGGAGCTGGCGACCCGGCTCTCGGAGACGAGCGCGGACGCCGTCCGCGTCACGCTGATCGATCGCAACGACTCGTTCTTCTTCGGCTTCTCCAAGCTCGAGGTGATGCTCGGCCGCCAGACCGCCGAGGAGATCCGGCTCCCCTACCGGGATGTCGTCAAGGACGGCGTCGAGTTCCGCCAGGAGACGGTCACGGGCCTCGACCCGGTCACACGGCGTGTCGCGACCGACGCCGGCTCCTACGACGCCGACTTCGTCGTCGTGGCGCTGGGCGCGGACTACGACTTCGCCGCCACGCCCGGTTTCCAGCAGGGTGGGCACGAGTACTACTCGCTCGCCGGCGCCGAACGGCTGCGCGACGCGCTCGGTGACTTCAAGGGCGGCAAGGTGCTCCTGTCGATCCTCGGACAGCCGTTCAAGTGCCCGCCGGCGCCGTTCGAGGGCTCCTTCATGCTCGACGAGCACTTCAAGCAGCAGGGGATCCGCGACGCGGTCGAGATGACGACCACGTTCCCGATGGGACGCCCCGTCCCGGTGACGGGCGAGGTCTCGCAGATGTTCCGCGAAGGGCTCGCAACGCGGAGCGTCAGAGAACTCTCAGAGCACCTCGTCACCGGCATCGACCCGGCGGCCCACACGGCGCAGCTGGCGAGCGGCGAGACGCTGCCCTACGACATGTTCGTCGGCATCCCCATCCACCGCGCGCCCGCGGTGCTCGCGGACACCGGCCTGGTCGTCAACAACTGGGTGCCGGTCGACCAGTCCAACCTCAGGACACCGTTCCCCGGCGTATACGCGATCGGGGACGTCTGCAGCGGGCCGCGGATGGTGCCCAAGGCGGGGATCTTCGCCGAGGCCGCCGCGCGCGTGGTCGCCGATGACATCGCGGCGACGATTGCCGGCACCGAGCCACCCGCGCCATACGAGGGCGCGGGCGTCTGCTACGCCGAGTTCGGCGGCGGGCTGGTCAGCAAGGTGGAGGTCAACTTCCTCCGCGGCGACACGCCCGACGCCCGGCGCAACGACCCCTCGCTCGAGTTCGCCGCGGAGAAGGAGCAGTTCGGCGCCGTTCGTCGCGCACGCTGGTTCGGGCGCTCGTGATCCACCAGCCCTAAGCCGGGGGGTCGCCCGCCTTGCGTTTGCGGGCTTGTCGCCAGCCGGCCGCCAGGATGACGAGCGCGAGCAGCGCGTAGAGGGGATGGACGAACTTGTCGCGCGTGTCGATCGGAAGCAGGCCGAAGGCCTCGTGCCCGTTGATGTCGCCCACGAACGCCAGCACGGTGTAGAAGAGGGCGAACGGGATCAGCACCAGGCGCGCGCCTCGTTCCGTGCGCTGTGCGAACAGGAGCGCAGCGGCGAACAAGAGCTGCTGAGTCGCCCGCCAGCCTTCTCCCGGCATGCCGAAATGTGCGCCGGCGAGGAGCTGTTGCGCGCCGCGGAGCGCGAGCAGCACCCCCACGACCAGGCAGAACCACTGCGCCGCGGTGCGAGAACGGAGGCGGGACGGTCGAGCGACGGCGGGACTGCTCGCCGGGCTCGTTGCGGGTTGGGGAGAGTGCGTCGACAACATGGGCCTCCAGGAGACGTTGACTAGATCGGTAGTCACTATACCGGCTACCGAACTAGCTGTCGAGGCCCTGTCAGAGGCGCGCCGTGCGGCGTATCGAGCGGCGGGTCACGAGCCAGGCCGCGACAACCGAGCTGCCCATCGCCAGCCAGCGCAGCAGCAGGTCGCGCTGGCCGTGCTCCTGCAGCACCGCCAGCGCCCTGCCGAGCTCCCCGAACCCGCTCGCAGCGAGCCGCGCGAACACGATCGTCGTCGCCGCCGCCGCCAGTCGAGGATCGAACCAGCCCGCGAGCAACAGTGCCACGGGAGCGATCCACGCGAACACCAGCACGCTCGCCGCCACGCCGGAGGACGTCCCGATCGCGAGGCCCAGGAGAAGCCCGGCGGGCACGATGCAGAGGGCGAGCGCGACCGGCACGGTACGTCGCTCGAGGTGATGTCCGCCGGCGAGTAGTCCGCCGATGACGACGGCGCACGCGCTGAGGAACGCGCCGGCGTGCACGCCGTCGAACACCCATAGGGCCGCGACGAGTGCCGCGACGAGAACCAGCGCGCTGGCAGCGCGGCGCATGCCGCTCAGCGCGCAGGCGGTCGAGAGGGCGAGCATCGCCGCCAGGCCGAGACTCCCCCGGTCGGCCGCGCCCGCCACGGCGTTCTGCAGAGCCAATCCGCCGAGCAGCAGCACGGCGCCGGCGTAGAGACCCTGGCGCCACACGGCGTCCGGTCGCTCGCACCCGCGCGCCCGCAGCCTGAGGACCAACGCCGCCAGGCTGAGCAGCTCGAGGCACCGCCGCGGGCGGCTCGCCTCGCGGCACAGCTCGGACGTGGTCAGTGCGACCTCGCGCCCGTAGCCGGGGTCGTGCGCCTCGATGCGGTCCGCCAGCAGGCGCACGGCACGTTCGTGGGCGCTCACGACGGTTCCGCCTGCAGGCGGGCGAAGGCGATGCGAGCGTTCGCGGCCAAGCGCGAGGCCTCACCGGAGAGCAGCTGCTCTCCGGCCGGGGTGAGCCGGTAGTAACGGCGTGCGGGGCCGCCCTCCGAGCCCTCTCCGTCGAAGGCGACATAGCCCTGCGACTCGAGGCGCTCCAGCGCCCCGTACAGCGTGCCGGCGCGCAGGCGTACGCGACCGTCGGACATCTCCTCGACCGCCTTGATGATCCCGTAGCCGTGCAGCGGGCCGGGACCCAGCGCGGCGAGGGTGAGGAACGTGGGCTCACGCAGCGGCGTCGAGCTGGTCACGCGCACAACAATACCGCCAAGTGGTATACCGCACAACGGTCTAGCCCCCGACGGGGAGCCCGGTAGGAGGGAACCCTGGCGCCGCGCGCCGTGACGGAGCGCCCGCGTGGACGCCGGCGCGCGAGCCATAGGATTGCCGGCGTGCGCTTCACGCTCAGGAACCTCAAGGAGGATCTCGATGACGTCGGAGGCAATTTCGACGGCGCGCCGGACCTGGAGTTCCGCCTGGGGACCGGGGCGCTCGAGCTCGAGCGATGTGGCTTGACCTATCAGCGCGTCCCCTCCGGATATCGCTTTCCGTACGGCCACACGCACCGCACCCAGGAGGAGGTATACGTGGTCGTACGCGGCGGCGGGCGGATGAAGCTCGACGACGACATCATCGAGCTCAAGGAATGGGACGCGGTGCGCGTCCCGCCCGGGACCTGGCGCGGCTACGAGGCCGGGCCGGCGGGCCTGGAGCTGATCGTCATCGGTGCGCCCAACCTCGGCGAGAACCCGCGCGAGGACGTCGAGGGCCGGCGCGACTGGTGGGCCGACTGACGGTGAGCGACAAGGGCGCTGGAGACGGGAAGGTGGTCGTGAACAGGGCGATGTCCCTCGACGGCTTCATCGCCGCCCCCGGCGACGTGGTCGAGTGGGGCGCCGGTCGCAGGCTGGCCGACTTCGTGGGCTGCGGAGCTGGTCCGCGAGCAGGCGGCGGCCACCGGCGCGATGCTGGTCGGCCGGCGCACCTCCGACGTGGGGGCCCGGATGGAGGCCGAGGCGCCGGGCAGCGTGGAATACCCCTTCTCGGGACCAGTGTTCGTACTCACCCACAGGCCACCGGAGTCGCCCCCGCCGGGGATCACCTACCTCAGCGGCGACATCCGGCGAGGCGGTGGCGACCGCACGCCGCGGCGCGGGCGCCAAGAACCTGGAGATCCTCGGCGCCGACGTGGCGGGCCAGTGCCTGCGGCGGGGGCTCGTCGACGAGATCCTGGTCTACGTCCTGCCGGTGCTGCTCGGAGACGGCATCCCCTTCTCGGCTCCCGGCCTGCCCATGATCGACCTGGAACCGCTCAGCAGCGAGCGGTCGGGCGACGTGAGCATCCTGCGCTTCCGGCCCCGCACATAGTCAACGGAGGAGTGACACATGCCATACCAGTGGCCGCTTGATCCCCAGGAACTGTTCGCCGAGCGCTACCCCCAGATGGTCAACACCGGCGTCCCGGCACAGGATGCGGACGCGATGCGCTCCGCGATCACGGACATGTGGGCCGACGCCCCGGGCGGCTGGGTGTTCGAGTGGTCACGGCTGGGAACCCGCTACTCCGAGCAGGGCGACGAGGCGCTCGCGACGCTGGCGTATGGCTGGGCGAGATTCCCCGCGCTCGCCGACGACGCCAAGCGCGAGGCCCTCAGACGCCAGGTCGAGCACTACATAATGGCTGCGGAGAACTTCCCGGTGGACTTCGAGCGCAGGTTCCTCGAGCTCCCCTACCAGGGCTCGCCGGCGCGCTTCCCGGTGCACGTCCTCGCCGCGCCCGGCCTCCCCGCCGACGCGCCGGTCCTGATCGCGAGCGGCGGCGTGGACTCGTGGAAGATGGACCTCCACAACCTGTTCGTGGCCTTCGCCCTGAACGCCCGCGCACGCGTGCTGGCGTTCGACATCCCGGGCACCGGCGAGTGCCCGGTTGCCCTCAGCCGCGACTCCGTGGAGCTGGTCGAGTCGCTCGTCGCGTACTCGCGCGAGCTGGGGGACGGGACCGTCGCCCACCTCGGCATCTCGATGGGCGGCTACTTCTCGGCCGCGACGGGGCTGGCGGGCACCGTCGACGCGGCGATCGTGCTCGGCGGCCCGGTCGAGGCGGCCTTCGCCCCCGGCCGCTCGTTCAAGTTCGGGATGGCGGACATCGTCGGCAACGCCTTCGGCTTCGACCACTCGCCGAGCGACGAGGAGATGCGCGAGCGCCGCGCGGAGATGTCCCTGCGCGGGCTGCTCGACCGGGACACCAACTCGTCGATGCTGGTGGTCAACGGCGCCGACGACATCCACGTCCCCCAGGCGGACACGCTCGTCTTCCGCGACCGCCGCGATACCCGCGTCGAACTGCTGGGAGACACTGGGCACTGCGCCGTGTCGAAGCTCGCCGAGGTGGTCCCGGCGATGATCGGCTGGCTGAACGAGACCCTCAGCCCGGCGCAGGTGGCCCGCTGAGGACCACCCGCGGCGGGCCCGGTGCCGCTACGCGGGGATGCCGGGCGGGCCGAGGATCTCGAGCCCATGTTCGGCCGCGGCGCGTAGCACCGGCTCCATGTCCGGCGGCGCCGTCGGGGCGGGCGGAATCTCCGGCGCGGTCGCCGGCTCCGCGAGCGCGCGCACGAAGCCCTCGAACCCGGCCGGCTCGGTTACCAGCAGGAAGCGGGCCTGCTCGGAGCTGACGACGAACGTGTGCGGGACGTCGCGGGGACCGAAGACGAACGCGCCGGCGCCGGCCACGACCGTCCGGCCGTCGACCCAGATCGTGAGCTCGCCCTCGAGCACGTAGAACCACTCGTCCTCGTTGTGGTGGACGTGCAGCGGCGAGCCGCTCCCGCGCGGCGAGAGCTGCTCGGTGACCATCACGCGGCCGCCTGTCGCGGCGCCGTCGGCCTTGATGGTGGTGAGCCCGCCGAAGAACCAGAGGTCTTCTCCTCCTCCGGGCTGGTGAGCGATCGGTGCGAGTGGGGTCTGGAGCGGCGTGCCCGGCATGGTGCCTCCTGTGTTGGTCGACTGCATGCCTGCAGCGTGACCGCCGTGACGCTTGCGCACCATCCCCCGGGAGTGGGGATCTTTCTCGCACCCCGTGCCAAACTGGCGCCATGGAAGGCTCGCTCGAGCGCCTCGTCGAGGAGGTCGACCTGCTGGGCTCCCGGGGACTTTCGCGGCAGGAGTTCTTCGCCGAGCTGTCCCCGCGGCTGCGCAAGGTGGTGGACAACGACGCCAGCTGTTGGCACACGCTGGATCCGCACACCCGTCTGATGACCAGCGACTCGCCCCACGAGCTGGTCGAGCGGGGTGTGTTCGCGGCCGAGGAGACGCAGGCCGCCGGGGAACTGCTGCTGCGCAGCGAGTACGTGATCGAGGACGTCAACACCTTCGCCGACCTGGCCACGCGACGGACCCCGGTCGGGATCCTCGACCACACCACGCGCGGCGTCCCGGAGCGCAGCGCTCGCTATCGCGACCTGCTGCTGCCGGCCGACATCCCCCACGAGCTGCGTGCCGCATTCGTCATCCGGGGGCGCGTGTGGGGCGCCGTGCACATCGCCCGCCGCGGGGCCAGTGGCCCGTTCGAGCAGCGCGACGCGGACGCGCTCGCGGGCGTCGCGAGTGCGATCGCGCGGGGGATTCGCGCGTCGCTGCGCTTCGATGCAGCGCGACGGGTGAGCGGCGTGGAAGCGCCGGGGCTGGTCGTCCTCGGGCCGGGCGACGAAGTCGAGCTGATCACGCCACCGGCGCGAGAGCTGCTCGCCTCGATGCTCCCCGATCAACCGGCCTACGCGGAGGATGCGATCGCCTCCCCCGTGCTCGCGCTCGCATCGTTCGTCCGCAGCGCTCCAGAAGCCGCTCAGGGCGGATCGAACGTCGTCACGGTTCCGGGCAGCGACGGCTGGATCACGCTCCACGCGTCCCTCCCCGGCCCGCCCGCCGACGGCCGCGTGGCGATCGTCCTGGAGCGAGCCGGCGGCGCGCAGTCGGCGACGCTGCGGCTCGAGGCATTCGGCGCCACCGCCCGCGAGCGCGAGGTCGCCACCCTGCTGGCCCGAGGCCTTTCGCGAGCCGAGATGGCCGAGGCGCTCGTCCTTTCCCCCCACACCGTCGAGGACCACGTCAAGAGCCTGTACGAGAAGCTCGGCGTGGGCTCCCGCCACGAGCTGGTCGCGCGGGTGTTCCTGGACGAGTACCTCCCCGAAGTGGCGCAGCAGACGCCGCTGACCTCACGCGGGCGCTTCGACCGTCGCTGACCCAGTGGCGTGAGATCAGGAAAAGCGTTCCGAGGCCTTCGAAGGAACAGCGTGAGCGAAGCCCGTTGATGGACCGTAGGCTGAGAAGGAAGTTCCGGGATGGCGACCCGGACGCCGTGCGCACCGTCTACCGCGAGTACGGACGGCTCGTGTATTCGGTCGCCTATCGCGTGCTGGCAGACAGCGTGCTGGCGGAAGAGGCGACCCAGCAGACCTTCCTCAAAGCGTGGCGCGCCGCCGCCAACATGGACCCCGAGCGCGAGCTTGGGCCGTGGCTGGCGACGATCGCCAAGCGGGCTGCGATCGACGTGTACCGCAGCGAGGCGAGCCGCAGGGCCGCTCCGCTCGAGTCGGCCCCGCCGTCTGACCCGGCCCTGGTCTCCCACCCGGAGTCGGTCGAGTCGCTCTCGGACGCCTGGGAGGTGCGCAGCGCCGTCGCGGAGCTTCCGCCGGATGAGCTCGAGGTCGTGAGGATGCAGCACTTCGAGGGCCTGACCCACACACAGATCGCCGAGCGGCTGAACGTGGCGCCGGGCACGGTGAAGTCGCGGTCGTTCCGCGCCCACCGGCGCCTGGCGGAGCTGCTCGGGCACCTGAAGGAGTGAACCGAATGGCGATTGCCTACCGTAAGGAGACCAGGGATCTCTGATGTCCAGCCGCGACGACGACCGCATCTCTTATCTGGAGGGCGAGGACGCTGGCCCGCTGACCGCGGCCGAGCGCGCCGAGCTCGATCGGCTGCGCGAGCACCTACAGGCGGACGCGACCTGGGTCGAGCCCGATCCCGGGCTGGAGGATCGAGTCGTCGCGGCGGTGGCGCAGGAGGCCGGCAGCGCGCGCGCCGGCCGGGAGCGGCAAGCTTCCGGAGCCGGCCGTCCGCAGCGCCGGGCGCTCGCCGATCGTCTTGGACTGCGAGCTCCGGCTTTCGCTCTGGGCGCCCTCGCCGCAGCGCTCGTCGCGGTCGTCATCGCGCTCTCGGGGGGCGCCGGTTCCACCGCCCCGGAGTTCGCCGCGACGGTTGCGGGCACTGCGCTTGCTCCGACCGCGCAGGGCAACGCGACGTTCACGAAAACCACCTCCGGCTGGCGGATCCAGCTGTCGGCGAGCGGTCTCCCGAGGCTCGCGAACGGCCGCTACTACCAGGCGTGGCTGAAGAGCCCCGCCGGCGTCCTGGTGCCGGTCGGGACCTTCAACGACGCCCGCAAGGTGACGCTCTGGGCGGGCGTGACCCCGCCCGCCTTCCCCGTGTTGACGGTGACGCGACAGCGTGCCGACGGCAACCCGGCCTCCTCCGGGGAACGCGTGCTGCTCGGCACCATCCGCACCGAGCGCTGAGCCACCGCGCGAACCGTTTCGCGGTTCGCGCCCGTACGGGTCTCCATCAATCCCAAACGAAGGGAGACTCCGTGCTCAGCAAGACATCCATCGCACGCGGCCTGGTCGGCGCGTTCGTACCGCTCGCGGCGGCGGCGTCGGCGTTCGGCTTCCAGGGCCTACCGCCCGGCGGCCAGGTCAACGACGACAAGGCCGCGGGCATCGACAAGACACTCAGCGTCAGCGGCGAGGACCCCGCCAACGCGGACGTCGTCGGCGGCGCCCTCACGGGCGGCAAGCCGGCGGTCCCGTGGGCGGTCCTGCGCCAGACCGAGCCCGCGGGCGCCCACGACCAGATCTTCGCGCGCTCGTTCGCGGGCGGCTCGTGGACGACCCGTGGCAGCGGCACGGTCGGCGGGCGCTCGAGCGCCGCGCCGCAGTTCAGCGGCTCGCTGAACTTCGACCAGGGCCAGTACGGCGAGGCGCCAGCGATCGACTTCGCCGGCAAGGAACGCACCGTGCCGTGGGCGACCTGGTACGAGAACACGACCGGAACAAACTTCGAAAACAACAACATCTTCGCCAGCCGTTTCGACAACACCGGTGACGCCAACCAGGGAAAGTGGATCTTCGGCGGCCAGGGCCGCGGCACCGGCGGCGGCTCGGTACCCGTCCCGTCGCTGAACATCGACACCAACCAGGCCGCCGAAAACCCGTCGATCGCGGGCGGCTCGGCGGTCGACCCGACGAAGCCCGGGCCCTGGGTGACCTTCCAGGAGTTCTCCGGCCTCGAAGGGGTCGATCAGATCTTCGCCGAGAGGCCGCTCGGACCGGGGATGGCCAACTGCGACGGCGTCACGCCGGCGGGCGTGCCGGTCGAAGGCCACGTGCCCGCGATCGGCGGGTTCTGCTGGCAGCAGACGGGCGTCCCGCGCTCCGGCACCGACCCGAGCCTCAACGTCGACACCTCGCGCGAAGGCGTGGAGCCCGACATCGCCTTCACCGGCACCAACGACGGCGTGCCGTGGATCGTGTGGTACGAGAAGGGCCCGAGCGCCAACGGTCTGCACTCCAACGAAATGGTGTTCGCGGCCAAGGGCGTGAGCGACGGCGAAGCCGCGAACGGCGGCTTCCACTGGGTCGTCGTCGGCAAAGCGTTCAGCGGCATCCTCGACACGAGCGGCACCAAGCACCTCGGACCGTGCGGGGAATCCGTCGCGGCCGAGGGACGCTGCTCGCTGAACAGGGACGCGAACGCCGACGCCGAGGACCCGCGCGTGGCGGGCGGCACGATGAACCCCGCCAACCCGACCTCGCCCTGGATCACCTGGGACGAGGAGGTCAACGGCGTCAAGCAGGTGTTCGTCTCTCACCTCGTCGGAAGCGGCGCGGAAGCGCACTTCGAACTCGCCAACGGCGGCGCTCCGATCTCGACCGGGACGGGCGACGCAACGCGGCCCGACATCACGTTCTCGGGCCACACGCCGTACGTCACCTGGCGTCAGGAGGTCGGAGGGACCACGAAGGCGTTCACCGGTCACTTCGCCAACCCCGCCACCTTCGTGCTGGATCAGAGCGACATCACGATCACGCCGACGGCCCAGGCCAACGTGCGCGAGCCGATCTCCTCGACCTGCATCGCGACCCCGTTCAACATGGACGGCGCCGCCTGTCAGGGCGGTGCGCTCGGGACGCCGTTCTTCCTGCTGACCGCCGGGACCAACCCTCGCGGGCTGTTCGCGGACGCCTACTCGCCGGAAAACCTCGTCACCGGTGACGCGAGTGCCGTCGATGGGTCCTCGGCGACCGTCAACGGCACGGTCAACCCGCGGGGTGCCTCGGTCAAGGTGTCCTTCCAGTTCGGGACGACAACGGCCTACGGCCAGACCACGGCGAGCCAGACGACGGGACCAGCCGGCAGCGCGACCGCGTTCGCGCAGCAGCTGACCGGGCTGCCGGCGGGAACGACGATTCACTACCGGGCCGTTGCCAGCACCGACTTCGGCACCTTCACGGGCGCCGACCGGACGCTGACGACGACCGCCGCGGAACCCGAATCGACGCCGCCTGGGACTACTGAAGGCCCCGGGTCCACGCCGCCGGGCACGACGGGCGGTCCCGGGACCACGGCAGTCGGAAGCGTGGGTGTGATCGGGCCCTCCACCTCTGGCTCGACGGCCGCGGTGAAGGTGACCTGCAGCGGCGAAACAGGAGCGGTATGCCGCCTGACGGTCAAGCTGAGCGTCGTCGAGACGCTCCACGGCCACCGCCTTGTGGCGGCCAGCGCGGCCGGAAAGAAGGGCGGCTCACACCGGACGGTCGTGCTCGGCACGACCAGCATCTCGCTCGTGGCCGGGCAGACGAAGTCGGTGACGATCGCGTTGAACCGCACCGGCCGGCTCCTGGTGGCCCGTCTCCACGGGCTCAGCGCAAAGCTCCAGATCGGCGAGAGCGATCTCGCCGGGGGCACCACGACGGTGTTCTCGCAGACCGTCGTGTTCAAGGCCGCAGCCCGGGCCTACCGCGTGCGCTGAGCGATAGCCGGCGCCCCGCGCCGCCTGGACGCTGACCCGAGCCCCGTCCTCGACCAGAGGGCGGGGCTCGGCCGGCCGAGCGTGGCAGCGGAGACGGCGGGAATCGAACCCGCGCAGGGTTGCTGCCGTCGATGGCTCGGCCGCCCGGCTCTGTGCCGTGTCCTGGACCCGGCGCGTCAGTCCCGGCGAGCTCGATAGCCCGCTGCGTCCCCAGGGGCCGCGGGCACGCGCGCGGCGCCTCGTGCTGTGTACGCTCGGCTCACTCGCCGTGCTCCTGATGGATCAGCTCCTGGACACGACTTGAGAACACCCGCCAGCGCCGCTCGTTGTCGTGCACCAACACGGCAGATTCGACGATTAGATCGGCGGCGCGATCGAGCAGCTCGCCGGCCGCATACAGATATGCAGGCTGTGTGCGACCTTCGGCGATGTCGGCACGGATGCCATCGGGAGAGAAGTCAACGCGGTCGAGCAGCTCGAGGGCGCGGCGGACCACGTGCGCGATGAGGGTCTGCATCTGCGCAGCCTGCCAGTCGTTGACGATGATGCGGTGCCGTTCGCCGAGAAGGTCCGCCAGCGACGAATACGCCGCGAGCGAGCCCGCGATGGCCCACGACTGCTCCATCGCGTTCGCGAGCCACGCCCCGGTCTGCTCCATGTCATCCGCGAGCACAGCCAGATCGCGTTTCATCGCGGCGATCTCCGCGGGCTCCGGCTCGCCTTCCATGAACAAGATGCCGGACTCCTCGGTCAGGCCAGGAGCGTTGAGATCTTCAGCCCCGGCATAGGGACTCGCCAACCGATGGTCGCTCGGCGCGACGGTGGCCCACCGCGCCGCGAGCGCCTTCAAGGCGCGTGAGCTCGCCTGAACCTTCACGGCGCTACCCAGTGGCGCCTGCGAATAGAACTCCTCGTGAGCGTGATGGAAACGTGCGAGATTGCCGATCGTCTCCAGGAGCGGCGGCGGAGGCGTGTCCTGGGGGTTCATTGCGAGGAGACATTCGCAGCCGGCCGCCTCGGCGGCATCCGGGATGCTCGGCGGCGCCGCTTCGGCTGAATACGGAAATGCGGCCCGGCGACATCGAATCGGAGAGCACCGAGACCGTGAGGGGCCAGACTACGGACATCGGATGCTCCGAATTCCCGCGTGACGCTGCGGCGGCGCACCGATGCCTGGCCGGCTCACGCACGCGTACGGTGCGCACTAGAGAGTCGTCCGGACTGGGAGAAGAAGGCAGTGACACCATGACGATCGCAAACCCGGCCAGTACTCGGGCACTGCCGTCCGGCGACGCGCTCCGATACGGCTAGGCGGCGATAAGGTTGCGCGCCGCCACGCCGAACCTCCACAAGCGGCAAGAGGCTGATTCCGCGTCGGCTACCCGGTCCGCGCAGGACTCGTCAGCGGCACCGGCTGTCTACCGTCGCGAGCGAAAAGGGGAGCTGGTCTTCGCGATTTGCGTGGCGATGCTCGCGGTGCAGTGCGTCGTCGAGACGGCGGCGGCGAGCAGGACCGAGAACGAGCTCGCCCGTCAGCCGCTCGGGCTCGGGGCCCTTGCGGTGCTCGCAGCAGGGCTTACTCAGAGCGCGTGGGCTCGTTCCTCGGCACCGCGCTGGGCGCGCCCGGAGCGGCTGGCAGCTGATCAGTACGAGCCGTCCTGACCAGCTACACCGAGCCCATACCGGGCTGATAGTGGAGACGGCGGGAATCGAACCCGCGTCCGTGACCGCGTCAGAGTGGCTTCTACGAGCGTATCCGGCGCTCTGATCTCACCCTCCGCTCGCCACGCCGGCGGGGTTGCGGGGGGCCAGCCTCCTGAGATTTCCCCGCATTGGCGGAGGCGGACCGCCGCGGGTTAGCCTGCTATCTGATCCCGGTGTTCTCCGCCGCAGGCGAGCGGGGGCCGAGACCTCACGGCTTAGCTATTGACTAAACGGCGAGGGCGTACTCGTGAGAGTCCGCACTTATTGTTTTCCGGGGGTTTTACGAGGCCTCCCGGAACCTCGACTCGCGACCACCCTCACGGAACCAGCCACGTCGAAGCCTGTCGTCCCCAAGGGTGTATGTCTGCAACGAGTCTAGCGGGGCACGTGCGCTGCGCCCGCGCGGGGACGCCCGCGGAACGGGCGCCTTGGGGCCCCGTGCGCGGCGCAGCAACGTGCACCCGCGGCGGTCGCCGTGGCGACCGCCGAGCGCACAAAACAGACGCGGCCCCGAGCCAGTTCGAGGGCCCAGTCCTCCGGGCCGTTAAGCCCCTTGGCGCTGGGCGGCGCGGCCTCGCACCTCGTTGGCCTCGCTCTTTGTCTAGCCCGGTTCCGCGTCCGGAAGGCAACCTAGATGTGGTTCGGAGCGTGGTCAAGGGGCGCTCGCAGCTCCTCCCCGCACGCTCCGCGAAAAGCCGCCGCGGGAGGATCGCCGGAGATCCTGACGGCCGGAATGCGCTTCCTTATGGACCCCGCCATGGGCCCTGCAAGACCGCTGTGACGTTGAGGAAGCCCTTAGCGAGCCTGCGAAGATGGTCTGGATGGACAACGAGGATCTGACGATCCCGACCGTGTCGAGCGCGCCCGGAGTGGCGCGACCGGCGCAGGCGTACCCGACGCTGACACCCGTGGCGTCGCCGGCGCACGGCGCACACGCGCTCCCGGCGCTGCCACCGAGCACCGGCGAGCGGCCCGAAGAGGCCTTCGGTACCCCGCGCCGTGCACCCGGAGGCGGCATCCGCCGGCGGCTCGGCAGCGTGGCCGCGGCGATCACGGCGGCGGTCGCCAAGTTCTGGGCAGCGATCAAAGGCGCGATCCTGCTGCTGCCGAAGGCGAAGCTGCTGACCACCTCCGGCACGGCGCTGGTATCCGTGGCCGCCTACGCCCTGTTCTGGGGCTGGACCTTCGCGGTCGGCTTCGTGGTGCTGATCTTCGTACACGAGATGGGTCACGTGATCCAGCTGCGCCGCGAGGGCATCAAGGCCAGCGCGCCGATGTTCATCCCCTTCCTGGGGGCGGTCATCAGCGCCCGCTCGCTGGGCGAGAATGCCCTGGCCGAGGCCAGGGTGGGACTGGCCGGGCCGATCTTGGGAACCCTCGGCGCGGCCGTCTGCCTGGCCATCGGCGAGGCCACCAACAGCGACCTGCTGCGGGCTCTCGCCTACGTGGGCTTCTTCCTGAACCTCTTCAACCTGTTGCCGGTTGTGCCCCTCGACGGCGGGCGCGCGATGGCGGCCATGTCGCCGTGGATGTGGTTCCTGGGCTTCGGCGTGCTGGTGGCGATGGTGCTGCTGGTACCGAACCCGATCCTGATGATCATCGTTTTCTTCGGGGGGCTCGAGACCTACCGCCGCTGGAAGCTCCGTAAAAGCGGCTCTCTCGAGCAGGCCGCCTATTACCGCGTGGCGCCCCGCCACCGCCTGATGGTGGCCGCCGTCTACATCGGCCTGGTGGTCCTGCTCGCGTTCGGTATGCACGAGGCCCACGTGCTCTCGACGGGCTCGCACAGCTTCAGCTCGATCTAGCGGCCCCCGCGGCGGGTCCGATCAGTTCGCCCTAGCGGCGGGCTTCCCTGACGGCGCGTTCCATCTCGCGCTTGGTCTCGCGCTCGCGGATCGTCTGGCGCTTGTCGTAGAGGTCCTTGCCGCGCGCGAGGGCGATCTCAACCTTGGCGTTGGAGCCGGAGAAGTAGATCCTGGTGGGGACGATCGTGAGGCCCCGCTCCTGGGTCTGGGAGCCCAGCCGCTCGAGCTCGCGCCGGTGCAGGAGCAGCTTGCGGGGGCGCTCGGGGTCGTGGTTCTCGCGCGAGGCGGGCGCGTAAGGGGGGATGTGGACCGAGTGCAGCCACAGCTCACCGTCACGCATCGAGGCGTAGCCGTCCTTCAGCTGCGCCCCGGAGGTCCGCAGGGACTTCACCTCCGTGCCCTCGAGCACGATGCCGGCCTCGAGGCGCTCGCTGAGGTGGTAGCGGTGGCTCGCGTAGCGGTTTGACGCCACGTCGCCGGCACCGATCTTGCGCTTGCCCTTTCCCTTTGCCATAGCCGTCGTGAGCCTAGATGGTTGCCTTCGCGGCGACGGGCCGGTGTCTAGGGCGCGGGCGCGAGATCGACGCGGCCGCGGATCGCCTCGACGCGCTCCACGCGCACGCCCAGCGGCTGGCCGAGGCGGATGCTCGAGCCGCTGCGCTCGCCCTGCAGGATCGTGCCCTCCTCGTTGAGCTCCCACCAGTCCCGGCCCCGGTCCCGGGCCCCTTCTCCGCGCCCGCTGCGCGCCGGGCGCCCGTCTCGCCTGCCGCGGGCGGGGGCCCCGGGCCGCTCATTACGCCGGGCGGCGGCCGCGGCCAGCACCCGTACCGGGAGCATGCCCTCGAAGGGCAGCTCGGCGGCGGCGGGTTTGGCGGTCGAGAAGGCTACGAACGCGCCAGCGGAGATCAGCCCGACCACCTCGCCGCTAAAGCTGCGCTCGGATCCCTCGGCTCGCAGCAGCCGCTCGAGCAGGAAGCAGCGGGCGACATCGTCGGCGTCGCGCTCGATGGTCGACGCCTCGCGCTCGCGTTCGGAGGTCCACTCGCCGAGCTCGCCCAGCTCCGCGGCCCGCGGCGCGTGCTCCTCCTGGCCGATCGTGGAGAGCAGGGCCCGGTGGCAGACGATGTCCGGGTAGCGACGGATCGGGGAGGTGAAGTGGCAGTAGGTGCTCGCCCGCAGGCCGGCGTGACCGAGGTTGACGGGCGAGTAGTAGGCCTGCTTGAGCGAGCGCAGCACGAGCGAGCCGAGCGCGATCCGCCCGCGCCCGGTGCTGCGCGTGTGCCGCTCCACCGCCTGGCTGACCTCCCCCACGAGCTCCGCCGCCTGGGTGGAGGACATCGGCTCGGGCAGCGGCGGAGTGGGAACCTCGAGCGAGGCCAGCTGCTCCACCAGCCGCTCGATCCGCGCCGGCTCGGGGCGCTCGTGCACGCGGTACAGGCAGGGGGTGCCGCGGGCGGCCAGCTGCGCGGCGACTGCTTCGTTGGCGGCGATCATCAGGTTCTCGATCAGGCGATGGGACTCCGTCTGCTCGCGCGGCTCGATCGTGACCGGCTCGCCGTGCTCGTCGAAGGTGAACTCCGGCTCCTCCGATTCGACCTTCAGCGCGCCCGCGCGCTCACGCGCTCCCGCCAGCGCGGCTGCCGCCGCCCGGGCCTGGGCCAGCGGCTGCGCCCATGGCTCCTGCGCGCGGTCCTCGCCCGCGAAGATGCGATCCACGCCGTCGTAGTCCAGACGTGCGTCGGAGCGGATCAGCGAGCGGTAGAAGACGCTGCTGCGCACCCGCCCGCTCTGCAGCTCGATCTCCAGCTCGACGCTCACCGCCAGGCGGTCGGCGCCGGGCATCAGCGAGCAGGCGTCGCTGGAGAGCGCATGCGGGAGCATTGGCTCGACCGTTCCGGGGACGTACACGCTGGTGGCCCTGCGCCGGGCCTCGCGGTCCAGCCCGCCCCCCTCGGGGACGTGGGCGCAGACGTCCGCGATGTGCACCCAGATCCGGCAGGCCCCGTCCGTCGCCGCCTCGGCGGAGATCGCGTCGTCGAAGTCGCGGGCGCCGGTGGGGTCGATCGTGAAGGTGGCCAGCGAGCGCAGGTCACGCCGCTCAGCGGTCGATCGCGAGGCCGTACGCGCCGCCGCCGTGGCCTCGTGCTCCAGCTCCGCCGAGAACCCACGCCGCAGGCCACGGTCGAGCATCAACGCCTCGATCACGTCACGGGCCCTGTCCGGGCGGCCGATGCGGCGCAGCACACGCGGCCCCGAGCCCCTGCGGCCGCGAGGCTGGACGAGCACGATGTCACCCGGCCGCGCATCTCCCCCGCCGCCGCGTGTGGAACCCACCACGACTCCGGCCGAGGCCCCCCGCCGGCCGGGCACACGAGCGGGGTCCTCGCCTCCGAACATCCGCTCGGCGGTCAGGAAGCGTCCTCGCCGCTCGAGCACCGCCACATAGGTCCCCGGGCCGCCTGCCCGCCCATCCGGAGAGTCGCTCGCCCCGCCCCGGGGCCCGGCGCTCACTTGACCTTGGCAGCGAGCGTTTCCAGCGCCACCTTCAGCCCTTCGGCCCCGTCGAGGCCGCTCTTGACCAGCACTTCGGGCTTCACCCCCGCCCCCTGGCGAACGCCTCCCCCTCCGAGGTTGCGGCCGTTGGGCGTGAAGTACTCCCCAACCGTTATGTCCAGGGCGCCGCCGTTGGCGAGTTTCTCCTCCTCCTGGAAGACGCCCTTGCCGAAGGTGTGGCTGCCGACCACGGTCGCGCGGCGGTGGTCCTGCAGAGCGGCGGTCACGATCTCCGCGGCGGAGGCGGTGTTGGAGTCGACCAGCACCACGGCGGGGATCTTGGGGCTGATCGCCCCGCCGGTCGCCGACAGCGTCTGGCGCGGCTGGTTGCGCCCGCTGGTGCTCACGATCACGCCGTGGGGAATGAATATGCTCGCGATCAGCTGCGCCTCCTCGACCAGGCCTCCGCCGTTGCCACGCAGGTCGAGCACGATCCCGCGGGCGCCTTCCTTGAGCGCCTGTTGGACGGCCTGACTCACTTCCACGTGGGCGCCGGGCGTGAACGACGCGAGCGCCACCACCCCCAGCTTCTTGCCGTGGAAGGTGTCTGTGGCCGAGGCCACCACCGGCTCGGACACGATCGCGCGCGTGATCCTCACGGTCCGCAGCGGCGCCCGCTGGTCGTGGCTGCCCTTGGGGCGTTCGATCTGGAGCACCACGTCGGTGCCGGGCCGGCCCTTGATCAGGGCCGTGGCCTGGTTGCGGGACAGCCCCTGCAGGGGACGCCCGTTGACGGCCACGATCACCTGCCCGCTCTGCAGGCCCGCGCGCGCCGCTGGGGAGTTGTTGAACACGCGTGAGACCTCCAGGCCGTGGCGCATGTCGCCGACTTCGACCCCGATCCCCGCGAAGTGCGGCGGCAGATCGAATTCCTTCAGCTCGCTCGGGGTGAGGTAGTGCGAGAAGCGGTCGCGGAGCCCGGCCACCATCCCGGCGACGGAGGAGTTCGAAAGCTGCGATTCCGAGATCGGGCGGTAGTAGTCGCCGGCGATCCGCTTCATCGCTTCCTGGACCACCACCTTCTGCTGGCTGGAGCCCGCGAACGAGCGCATGAACCCGGGCAGGTTTTCGGGGCGTCCGCCCAGCCAGATGCCGAGCAGCAGCACCGCGATCGGGACGAGCACGATCGCCAGCCAGCGGGCGCGGCGGGGGTTACGTTCGGGGGACGTCATCTGCAGGCGTTTCCAGCGTAGTCGAGCGACTGGCGGCCTTCGCCACCAACCGTGGGCGCCCCCGGACGGCCCGGCCGAGTGCTCTAGGGTGGCAGGCGAATGGCCCGCCTGAGCACGAGCACCGTCCCCCAGAACGGGATGCCGCTGCACCGCATCGAGCTGCCGGGCACGCGCGCGCTGACGGTGCTCCTGGCCTTCGACGCCGGCGCCCGTAACGAGCGCCCAGAGGAGAACGGCATGGCCCACTTCCTCGAGCACCTGGTGTTCAAGGGGGGCGAGAAGTACCCCACCTACAAGGACGTCAACGAGACCGCCGAGCGGCTGGGCGGCGTGCTCAACGCCTACACCAGCCACGACCTCGTGGCCTTCCACATCACCGTGCGCGCCGAGAGCGCGCCCGAGGCGATCGACCTGCTGAGCGACTTCGTCGGGCGGGCCCGGGTGGACGCCGAGGAGCTCGATCGCGAGCGCGGTGTCGTGATCCAGGAGATCAACCGCGCATACGACCAGCCCTCGACCGTGGCCGAGTACCTGATCGACCGCGCCGCCTTCGGCGAGCACCCCCTCGGCCGGACCGTGCTGGGCCCCGAGGAGAACCTGCGCAGCTTCACCCGCGAGGGGATCCTGGCCTTCCGCGCCCGCCGCTGGGGACCGGGCTCGGGCGGCGCCTTCCTGGCCGGCAACCTCGACCACCTGCCGCCCGACGAGGAGCTCCACGAGGCGCTCTCGCGCTTCGAGGCGCTGCCGGAACCGGACCCCTACCTGCCGGTTGGTGGGTTTGCGCCCGAAACCCTGGTCGAGGAGCGCGAGACCAACCAGTCGCACCTGCGCATGATCTACCGGCCCGACGTGGACGTCGCCGACGAGCGCCAGCGGGCGGCGCTGGTGATCTACTCGACCCTGCTCGGCGGCTCGATGGGCTCACGCCTGTTCGAGGAGATCCGCGAGAAGCGCGGCCTCTGCTACTCGGTGTACGCGATCAACCACGCGTTCGCCGACGTCCCGATCCTGCAGCTCGGGTCGGGCCTGGAGTCGGACAAGTGCGTCGAGGCCTACGGGCGCATGCGCGAGATCGTGGACGAACTGCGCAGCGAAGGACCGACCGGCGAGGAGGTCGCGCGGGCCCGGGCCTACGCGGCCGGGCGGCTGGTGCTGGCGTTCGAGAACTCGGGCGCGGTCGCCCGCTACGGCGCCACCCAGCAGATCGTCTTCGGCGAGAGCATCGACCCGGACGCGGCGATCGCGGCGCTGGACGCGGTCACCTTCGACGAGGTCGCCGAAATCGCCCAGGGCATCGGCGAGGAGCTCGCCGTGGCCTGCGTCGGTCCCCACACCGCCGACGAATTCTGAGGACGGCGCCCGCCGGGCGCTAGCCGATCGCGACCATGCGGTCGATCGGCACGCGGGCGCGCTCGGCGAGGTCCTCCGGGCACCCGCACCTCGAAGTGCATGTCGGCGAGCGAGTCGCGCAGCTTGGGCAGCGTGATCATCTTCATGAAGCGGCAGGAGGCCTCCGCGTTGGCGGGGATGAAGCGCACCTGGGGGGCGGCCATCTGCAGCGGGTAGAGCATCCCCACCTCGGTCGCCACGACCGCCTCGCGGGGAGCGCCGGCGCCCGCTCCGTCGCCGTCCCCTTCGCCCTGTTCGACGGCGTGGGCGTGCGCGAGCATGCCGCCGGTGGAGAGGATGTGGACGCCCTCATCTGACACGTCCCCGGCCGCCACGTACTCCATCACGCTCGTCGAGCAGCCGCACTCGGGGTGCACCAGCAGCTCGGCTCCGGGGTGGCTGGCGCGGGTGGCTTCGAGGTCCGCCGGACGGATCCCGGCGTGCACGTGGCACTCGCCGTCCCATACGTGCATGCGCCGGCCGAGGACCTTCTCGACGTAGGCCCCGAGCCACATGTCGGGGCCGAACAGGATCTCCGTGTCGGGGCCGTGGGTGGCGTAGATGTGACGCACCACCTCGACCGCGTTGGCCGAGGTGCAGCAGTAGTCGCTGAGCGCCTTCACGGCGGCCGTGGTGTTGACGTACATGACCACGACCCCTCGCGGGTAGCGCTCCCGCCAGTCGGCCAGCTGCTCGGCGTCGATCGAGTCCGCCAGCGAGCAGCCGGCGTCGAGATCGGGGATCAGGACGGTCTTCGAGGGACACAGGACCGACGCCGTCTCGGCCATGAAGTGCACGCCGCAGAACACGATCGTGTCGCCATCGGCGGCCGCCGCCCGGCGCGAGAGCCCGAGCGAGTCCCCGACGTAGTCGGCCACGTCCTGGATCTCGGGCACCTGGTAGTTGTGGGCGAGGATCACCGCCCCGCGCTCGGCTGCGAGCGCCCGCACCTGCTGCTGCAGCTCAACGATCTCGTGCGGGGAGAGAGCCCCCGCGGGTGCCTGGGATGGTGCCATCGGGAGGTTCATGGCAGTGCCTTCAGGAGCATCGAGAGATCCAGGGCCGGGGCCGAGTGCGTGAGTGCACCCAACGAGATCCATTCTACCCCGGTGAGGGCCACCGACCGGAGCGTCGCGAGCGTCACGCCGCCGCTCGCCTCGAGCTCCGCTCGGCCTGCCACCTGGGCGACCGCGGCGCGCAGCTGCTCCTCGTCCATGTTGTCGAGCAGCAGTCGCGGGGCACCCGCGGCGAGCGCCTGCTCGATCTCCTGGGGGTCGCGCACCTCGACCTCCAGCGTCCCCGCCAGCTCCGGGGCCGCCACGCGCACGCGCTCGATCGCGGGCGCGATCCCACCGGCCGCCGCGATGTGGTTCTCCTTGATCAGGACCGCGTCATACAGGCCGGCGCGGTGGTTGAGGGCGCCCCCGGCGCTGACCGCCGCCTTCTCGAGCGCCCGCAGCCCGGGCGTCGTCTTGCGCGTGTCGAGCACCCGCGCCCGGGTCCCCTCGAGCTCCCGTACCGCCCGCGCGGCCGCGGTCGCCACGCCCGAGAGGTGAGCGAGGAAGTTGAGCGCCGTGCGCTCGCCGGTCAGCAGCGCCCGGGCGCTTCCGCGCAGGCGCATCACGTCTCCCCCCTGCTCGCGCCAGACACCCTCCTGCACCTCGCGCGCGATCTCGACCTCCGCGTCGAGCAGCTCGAAGACGAGCTCCGCGGGCCGCAGGCCGTAGATCGCGCCCGGCTGCTTCTGGATGATCAGCGCCTGCGCCTGCGCCCCCTCCGGGACGGTCGCGAGCGTGGTCACGTCGCCGGCGCCGACGTCCTCCCGCAGCGCGCCCCGGACGAGCTCGACCAGCTCCCCCTCGTCCACCGGCTACTCCCCGGAGGCCGCCCGCTGCAGCAGCAGCGCGCGCACGAAGCCGTCGAGGTCGCCGTCGAGCACACGCTGGACGTCGCCCATCTCGTCGCCGGTGCGGTGGTCCTTGACCATCGTGTACGGGTGCAGCACGTAGGAGCGGATCTGCGAGCCGAAGTTGACGTCCTGGGCCTCCCCCTTCTCGCGCGCGATCTCCTCCTGGCGTTCGCGCTCCTGGCGCTCGAGCAGCTTCGCGCGCAGCATCGCCATCGCGGTGGCCCGGTTGGAGGACTGCGAGCGCTCGTTCTGGCACTGCACCACGATCCCGCTGGGCCCGTGGGTGATGCGCACGGCCGAGTCGGTCTTGTTGACGTGCTGGCCGCCGGCGCCCGAGGCGCGGTAGGTGTCCACCTGCAGGTCGTCCTCGTCGATCTCCACCTCGCCGCGGTCCTCCACCACCGGCGCCACCTCGACGCCGGCGAAGCTCGTCTGGCGCCGGTGGGCGGAGTCGAACGGCGATAGCCGCACCAGCCGGTGCACGCCCCGCTCGGCGCCGAACAGACCGTAGGCGTTCTCACCGCTGACGCGGAAGGTCGCCGACTTGATGCCCGCTTCCTCGCCCGGGCTCACCTCGAGCAGCTCGACCTGGAAGCCGCGGCGCTCGGCCCACCGCATCAGCATCCGCAGCACCATCTCGGCCCAGTCCTGGGCATCCGTGCCCCCCGCCCCGGCGTTGACGTTCACGAGCGCGTCGCCGGCGTCGTAGCGGCCGGAGAACAGCCGCTGCTCCTCGAGCTCGCCCAGCCGCGCCTCCACCGAGGCGATCTGCTCGTCGACCTCGGCCGCAACGGTGGGGTCCTCGGCGGCCATCTCGGCCAGGCCGTCGAGGTCCTCGACGTCGCTGGCGAGCGCGTCGAAGACCTCCAGGCGCCGGCTCGCACGGGCGTGCTCGGCACTCACCGAGGCTGCCCGGTCGGAGTCGTCCCAGAAGCCCTCGGCGCCCATCTCGGCCTCGAGCGCCGCCACGCGGCTGTTCAGCGCGGCCGGGTCAAAGATAGTCCGCGAGCAGCTTCATCTGCTCGCGGATCGCGGCCAGCCGCTGGGGGGTGGACTCGCTGGGAGCGGCGGTGGCCATGCGGGCCACGCTAGCACCCGCCCACCGGGCGCCGGTATCTTCTCGCGATGGCGGCCAGCACTCCGGAGGAGCTGCCGCGGCTGTTCGCCGCGGCGGTCAACTCGGGCAACGCCGGGGCCGCGATGGAGCTGTGGAGCGCCGAGGCGTCGATGGTCTCCTTCGACGGCACCCTGCTGGAGGGCGACGGCGCGGTCGAGGGCGCCGTGCGGGCGCTGATCGAGGCGGGTGCGAAGATCGAGATCGAGGTCGAGCGGGTCTTCAACGCCGGCGCCGTCGCGCTGGCGCTCGGCACGCTCACGATGAGGGGCACCGACGGCGCTGGGAAGCCCTTCGAGCAGCGCAGCTCCTCGGTCGCGGTCTACAGCAGGCAGGACGGAGGCTGGCGCGTCGCCCTAGACGCCCCCTTCGGGCTGCCCGGACGCTAGCGGGGCTGCCCGGACGCTAGCGGGGCTGCCCGGACGCTAGCGGGGCTGCCCGGGGGCTAGTGGAGCCGGCCGGCGCTCAGGCGCCGTGGCACTTCTTGAACTTCTTGCCGCTGCCGCACCAGCAGGGGTCGTTGCGCCCGACCTGGTGCTCGTCGTCGAGGACCCGCTGCTCGACCACCGGCATCGCTTCGTCGGGTTCGTCGTACCGGCTGCGCCGCCGCCGACACCCGCCGCGGCCGCCGCCGCGCCAGGGCGCCGGCTCCGGTCGCGCTGTGGCCGCCCGAGTAGGAGACGCGACCGCCGCGGGTGGCGCTGCCGGAGGCCTGGAAGGAGGGACCCTCAGGGCCGCCGCCGTTCTGCCCTTCGACGTTGACCTGGACGTTGAAGATCATCCGCGCGAAGTCCGTCCAGACGCTGTTCATGAGGTCGCCGAAGAGCGTGAAGGCCTCGTTCTTGTAGGCCACCAGCGGGTCGATCTGGGCGAAGCCGCGCAGGTGGATGCCCTCGCGCAGGTAGTCCATGTCGAACAGGTGCTCGCGCCAGCGTTCGTCGATGATCTGCAGCAGCAGGAAGCGCTCGAGCGCCCCCATCAGCTCCTCGCCGAGCGCCTCCTGGCGGGCGTCGTAGCGCGCCATCGCCTCCTCCACGATGCGCTCGGTGAGCCACACGCGGTCGGTGCTCTCGGCGTCGAGGTCCTCGCTGGTCAGATCCAGCGGGAAGAACTGCCCGAGCGCCGTGAACAGGCCGTCGATGTCCCAGTCCTCGAGGAAGTCGCCCGGCGTGTACTGGTCGATCGTCCGCTCGATCACGTCTGCGACCTCGCGGCGTGCCTCCTCGCCGATGCTCTTGCCTTCGAGCACCTCGTCGCGGTAGGCGTAGATCACGCGGCGCTGCTCGTTCATGACGTCGTCGTACTCGAGCACCCGCTTACGGATCAGGAAGTTCTGCTCCTCGACCTTCTTCTGGGCTTTCTCGATCTGTTTGGAGAGCATCCCCGCCTCGATCGGTTCCTCGTTGCCCTCCTCGTCGACGCCGCCGAGTCGGTCGAGGATCTTGTAGATCCGGTCGCCGGCGAACAGCCGCACGAGGTCGTCCTCGGCGGACAGGAAGAAGCGCGACTCGCCCGGGTCGCCCTGGCGCCCGGCGCGGCCGCGCAGCTGGTTGTCGATGCGCCGGGACTCGTGGCGCTCGGTGCCGCAGATGAACAGGCCGCCGGCGGCGATCACCTGCTCGTGGGCCTCCTCGAGCTCTGCTTCGACCTCGGGCAGCACGTCCAGCACGCGCCGCTCACGCTCGAGCGGGTCGTCGGATTCGAAGCCCTCCCGCGCCAGCTCGCTGGGCGGCCAGGTGCTCGGGGTTGCCGCCGAGCTTGATGTCGACGCCGCGGCCGGCCATGTTGGTCGCGATCGTGACCGCGCCCGGCTGGCCGGCCTCGGCGACGATCTCCGCCTCGCGCGCGGCGTGCTCGGGCTTGGCGTTCAGGACCGTGTGCTTGATCCCGCGCTTGCGTCAGGCGCTCGGAGAGCAGCTCGGAGACCTCGACCGAGATCGTGCCCACGAGCACCGGCTGGCCGTTCTCGTGGCGCGCGGCGATCTCTTTGACGACCGCGTTCCACTTGCCCTCCTTGGTCTTGTAGACCTGATCGTTGCGGTCGTCGCGGACCATCGGCATGTTGGTCGGGATCTGCACGACCGGGAGGCTCGTAGATCTTCATGAACTCGGTCGCCTCGGTCAGCGCCGTGCCGGTCATGCCCGGCGAGCTTGTCGTAGAGGCGGAAGTAGTTCTGGTAGGTGATCGTCGCCAGCGTCTGGTTCTCCTCCTGGATCGACACGCCCTCCTTGGCCTCGACCGCCTGGTGCAGCCCCTCCGACCAGCGGCGCCCCTCGAGGATGCGGCCGGTGAACTCGTCGATGATCTTGACCTCGCCGTCGATCACCGCGTAGTCGACGTCCCGCTTGTAGAGCGACTCGGCGCGCAGCGACTGGATCAGGTGGTTGACCAGGTGGCCGTTCTCGGCCCGGTAGAGGTGGTCGATGCCGAGGAAGCGCTCGGCCTTGGCGACGCCCTGCTCGGTGATCGAGACGGTCTTGTGCTTCTCGTCGATCTCGTAGTCGAAGTCGGCCACGAACTGCTTCTTCGATGCGCGGGTCCATGCCTTCGGGGGTCTTGCCGAGCCGTCATCCGCGGCGCCAGGCGGGCGAACTTGCACGTACAGGTCGGCGGCCTGTTCGGGGGCGCCCGGAGATGATCAGCGGCGTGCGGGCCTCGTCGATCAGGATGTTGTCGACCTCGTCCACGATCGCGAAGGGGTGCCCGCGCTGGACCTTTTCGGAGAGGTCCTTGGCCATGTTGTCGCGCAGGTAGTCGAAGCCGAACTCCGAGTTGGTCCCGTAGACGACGTCGCAGGCGTAGGCGCGCCTGCTTCTCCTCGTAGGGCTGCATGTTCTGGAGCACCCCGACGCGTGACGCCGAGGGCGTCGTAGATCGGGCTCATCCATTCGGCGTCGCGGCGGGCCAGGTAGTCGTTGACCGTGACCACGTGCACGCCCTTGCGGCGCGGCTCGGCGTCGGGGTCCGCGGGGTCCGCGCGGGCGCACCGCGAGCGAGTTCAGCACGACCGCGAGCGTCGCCGTCAGGGTCTTGCCCTCGCCGGTCTTCATCTCGGCGATCTGGCCCTCGTGCAGCGCCATGCCGCCGATCAGCTGCACGTCGAAGTGGCGCATCCCCATCGTGCGCTTGCCCGTCTCGCGGACGATCGCGAAGCACTCGGGCAGCAGCGCGTCGAGGGACTCGCCGTCGGCGGCGCGCTCGCGCAGCGCGTCCATCCGCTCCCGCAGCTCGGCGTCGCTGTCGTGTTCGAGCTCGGGCTCGAAGGCGTTGATCAGCGCCACGCGCTTCTGGTAGTTCTTGAACTTCTTGGCCTCGCCGACGTTCAGCGCGCGATCGAGCAGGGAGGGCATGCGCCAAGGATAGCTTCCGCCGGGGTGGCGACGCAGCCCCCGGCGGCACGTCTGGCCTTCACCTGGCGTGTCCTCGGCCTTGCCCTTGCGGCCGGCCGGCAAGGCCTGCCTGTGCCCCATCGGGTGCGTCCTGGGCAGGCTCGACGATCCTCACCGCCGGACCCGCGACACCTTGCCGCGGACCGGGCCGCGTGCGCCCCCTCTACGTGGAGGCCAGCGGCTCTTCCTGGCGCGGGCAGCCGCGGCGGCCCGCATGGCGGCCGCGTGGGCCTCGCGGCGGTGGCGCAGTTTGTCGCGATGGCGCTTCACCTGGCGCGCGAGCTCGTCGACCATCAGGTTCAGCGAGTGCAGCATCTCCGGGGAGGCGTCGTGGGCGCGCAGCGTGACGCCCTTCAGGTACAGCGTGCCCTCGGCGACCTGGCAGTCGGCGACGCGCGGATTGGGCTCCTTGAAGATCTCAATCTCGAGGCGGGCCAGGTCTGAGACCTGGCGCGCGACCTTCCCCAGCCGGCGCTCGGCGTGGGTGCGCAGCTCGTCGGTGACGGGGACGTTTCGGCCCTTGATGTCGATCTGCATCGTGGCTCCCTTCGTCGGCCTTTGTCACGATGCTACGCCCGCCTTCGGCGGATGTAAATGGACCGCGTGGACGGCTCTGGACGCCCGCCTCGAGCGTGGGAGAATCGCGGCGAGCATGAGCCCGGACCTCTCCTGGACGCTGACCCCGTGGTCCTCGCTTGCCGGCGCGATCGTCGTCGGGGTCTACGTGTGGCGCTGGCGGACGGTCCGCGCCGCCGCCGGGCCCCGCCGCGGCGGTGGAGGCGCCCGTCTGGCGGCTGGCTCTGCGCCGTCGGCTCGATCGTGATCCTGCTCGCCGCCCTGATCTCGCCGCTCGACTCCCTCGCCGAGCAGCTGTTCTTCGTGCACATGATCCAGCACATGCTGCTGCTCGACATCGCCCCGATCCTCGCGATCCTGGCGCTCACGAAGGTGATCCTGCGCCCGCTCACGCGCTCGGTCTCGACGCTCGAGCGCCGCGCCGGGCCGCTCGCGCACCCGGCCTTCGCGGTGGTCCTCTACGTCGGGCGTGATCTGGGCCTGGCACATTCCCGCGGCCTACGACGCGCGCCGCCCGGCACGCAGGCTCCACGTGCTCGAGCACCTGAGCTTCCTGCTGGCGGGCTCGCTGTACTGGTGGCACCTGCTCTCCCCGATCCGCGCCCGCATGCGCCTCGACGGCATGGGCCCGGTCGTCTACATGGCCTCCACCAAGCTGTTCGTCGGGGCGCTCGGCATGGGCCTGGCGTTCGCCCCCAGCACCCTCTACCCCTACTACGCCCACCAGCCGCGGGTGTGGGGCATCTCGGCCGGCGACGACCAGTCGATCGCCGGGCTGGTCATGGCCGTCGAGCAGTCGATCGTGATGGGGATCGCGCTGGTGGTGCTGTTCGTCCGGGCGCTCGCCGAGTCCGAGCGCGCCGAGCAGCGCCGCGAACGCCTCGAAGTGGCCTAGTCGCGCAGGCTCTGCAGGATCCCGCGGTGGCCGAGGATCGCGTCGATCACGATCGAGCCCTCGGCCAGCTCGGTGCCCGGCAGCACGATGCGTCGAGCGCAGCTGCGAGCCGGCGCCGACGCGGGCGCCCCGGCCGAGCACCACCGGCCCGATCAGGCGCACGCCGGCGCCGATCTGGACGTTGCGGCCGATCCAGGCGGCACCGTCGAGCTCGGTGTCGGAGGGCAGCTCCGCGCCCTCCGCGGCCAGCACCCCGGGGGCCAGCTCGCGTGCCTCGAGCTCCAGGCGCAGCTCGCCCGCGAGCGCGTCGAAGGTCCCCTGCCGCAGCTCGGCCAGCGAGCCGACGTCGTTCCAGTAGTCGTGGATCTCGTGCACGTAGAAGGGCACGTCGTTCTCGAGCAGGGTCGGGAACACGTCCTGGGCCCAGTCCACGAAGTCGCGGGGCGGGAAGTAGTCGAAGATCTCCGGCTCGAAGACGTAGATCCCGCAGTTGCCCAGACCCGACAGCGCCTCCTCCGGGGCCGGCTTCTCCTGAAAGCCGGTGATGCGCCCGTCGCGGTCGTGCAGCACGACGCCGTACTCGCGCGTGTCCGCGACCTCCTTGACGGCCAGCGTGGCGATCCCGCCGGCCGCCCGGTGGCGGGCGGCGAAGGCCTCGAGGTCGATGTCCGTCAGCGCGTCGCCGGTGATCACCAGGAAGGCCTCGTCGCCGAAGAACTCCGCACAGGCCCGCACCCCACCTGCGGTCCCCAGCAGCTCCGGCTCGTGGTGGTAGGACAGGCGCTCGCCGAAGAACTCCCGGATCGTGTCCGGGAAGTAGTGCAGGTTGGCGACCACCTCCCCGAAGCCGTGGCGGTCGAGCAGGTCGAGGATGTGCTCCATCACCGGGCGGTCGAGCACCGGCACCATCGGCTTGGTGATCTCGTAGGTCAGCGGGCGCAGGCGCGTGCCGAGCCCGGCCGCGAGGACCATCGCACGCATCTGCTGGAGCGCCCTTCGATCGCCGCCGGGCGGGGACTAGTAGCGGTAGTGGTCGGGCTTGTAGGGCCCGTCGACGGGCACGTCGATGTAGGCCGCCTGCTCCTCGGTCAGCCGGGTCAGCTTGACCCCGACGGCTTCGAGGTGCAGGGTGGCGACCTTCTCGTCGAGGTGCTTGGGCAGCACGTACACGCGCTTCTCGTAGTCCTCGTTCTTCGTGAACAGCTCGATCTGGGCGATCACCTGGTTGCTGAACGAGTTGCTCATCACGAAGCTCGGGTGCCCGGTGGCGTTGCCGAGGTTCAGCAGCCGCCCCTCGGACAGCAGGATGATCGCGTGGCCGTCGGGGAACACCCACTTGTCGACCTGGGGCTTGATGTTGACGCGCTCGATCCCGGGCACGCGGGCCAGGCCGGCGATGTCGATCTCGTTGTCGAAGTGGCCGATGTTGCCGACGATCGCCTGGTGCTTCATGCGCTGCATGTCGGCGGCGCCGATGATGTCGCGGTTGCCGGTGGCGGTGATGAAGATGTCGGCGGTCTCGATCACTTCCTCCAGGCGCACCACCTGCAGGCCCTGCATGGTCGCCTGTAGCGCGCAGATCGGGTCGACCTCGGTGACCAGCACGCGGGCGCCCTGTCCGCGCAGCGACTCCACGCAGCCCTTGCCGACGTCGCCGAAGCCGCACACGACGGCCACCTTGCCGCCGATCATCACGTCGGTGGCGCGGTTGATGCCGTCGATGAGCGAGTGGCGGCAGCCGTAGAGGTTGTCGAACTTGGACTTGGTGACCGAGTCGTTGACGTTGATGGCGGCGAACAGCAGTTCCCCGCGGTCGACCATCTGGTAGAGCCGGTGGACGCCGGTCGTGGTCTCCTCGGTGACGCCCATGATGCCCTCGCCGATCCGCGTCCAGCGCTGGGGGTCCTCGGCGAGCGAGCGGCCCAGCAGCGAGAGCACGATCGCGAACTCCTCGGAGTCGCTGGTGGAGGGGTCCGGGACGGCACCCGCGCGCTCGTACTCGCCGCCCTTGTGCACCAGCAGGGTGGCGTCGCCGCCGTCGTCGAGGATCATGTTCGGCCCCAGCGAGGTCTCGCCGGTCTCGGGGTCGGGCCAGCGCATGGCCTGTTCGGTGCACCACCAGTACTCCTCGAGCGTCTCGCCCTTCCACGCGAACACGGGCACCCCGCGGGGGCTCTCGGGGCTGCCCGAGGGGCCGACGGCGACCGCCGCGGCAGCGTGGTCCTGGGTGGAGAAGATGTTGCAGCTGCACCAGCGGACCTCGGCGCCCAGGCAGGTGAGCGTCTCGATCAGCACCGCCGTCTGGACGGTCATGTGCAGCGAGCCGGTGATGCGGGCGCCCTTCAGCGGCTGGGCGTCGGCGTACTCGCGCCGCAGGGACATGAGGCCCGGCATCTCGTGCTCGGCGAGCGTGATCTCCTTGCGCCCGAAGTCCGCGAGGGAGAGGTCGGCAACCTTGAAGTCGGCGGTTTGGGCGGCCGCGGTGGTCATTGCTGACACGGAGAAACCTCCTGTGAACTTAGGAGAGCGCCCTTGCTGCAGAGTGGGCGGCCGAGCGTGGCGGACCGCAGCCCGTCGCAGCGCTCCTCGGCCGCTGCGGACGCTAGCACAAGGTTTAGATGACTTCTAGCGGTCGGCCAGGGCCGCCTTGAGCTCGTCGAGCACGCGCACCGGGCCGGGGTCGACGCCGCGCAGGGCGGCCATGTAGATCGAGACCAGGTCGCCGAGCAGGACCAGCGAGACCACCCGCTCGATGCCCGTCTGCCCGCGCGTCTCCAGGCGGTAGCTGGCGGCCGCGTTGGGGGCGATCACGCTCTCGCTGAGGGCCATCCGCTCCTTCAGGCGCGGGTGCGCGTCGGAGTCGTCGAGGAACACCGCCGAGAAGCGCCCCTGCGAGCGGGCCCCCTCCCAGCCGACGATCTCGTTGTGGTCCATCTCGGGGAGTTCGCTCGAGAAGGCCAGCTGCTTGGCGTTCTCGTTGATCTGGGTCTTCCAGCGGTAGGCGATCGGGGTCGTCACGCCGGCGCCGGTGATCAGCGGGGTGGTGCCGTGCAGGCCGCGGGCGACGGTCTTGGCCAGCGACTCTTCGGGTGCGTCGGGGCCCCACTCGACCACCAGCTGCTCGGTGTGGGAGGCGGCCACGTCGATCTCGGAGGTCAGGCGCGGACCCACGCCGCAGAGCGCGGCCACCTCGAGCGAGGCGACGATCATGTAGGCGACCGCCGCGCGCGGCTGCAGGCTGCCCGGGAGCGGGATCACGGGGACGTTGTCGGCGCGGGCCAGCTCGGCCAGGCGCCCGCCGGTGGTGGCCACCGTGCGCTTGGCCCCGAGCAGGCCGGCGGACTCGTAGCAGGCGAGCGTCTCCTCGGTCTCGCCGGAGTAGCTGACGCACAGCACCATCGTGTCGGGAGTCGTCCAGGTCGGCAGCCCGTAGCCGCGGGTGACGAAGATCGGCCGCGTGGAGTGGTCGCCGAGGGCCGCGCGCGCCAGCGCGCCGCCGATCGCAGAGCCGCCCATGCCCGCCACGACCATGCCGGCGGGGGCGTCGCGCTCCTCCATGATCGCCGACTCGGCCCGCCACAGCGCGTCCCGCAGGTGCTCGGGCTGGGCGAGCACGTCGGCGAGCTGGTCGGACACGTCGACCGTCGCGATCGCGGAGCGGGTCAGCTCGCTCACGCCGCCGGGGTGCGGTTGCGTGTTGCCGTCGGGTGTGATGGCTGCCATCGTTGCCTTCCTCGTCCTTGCTGCTCGGGTGGGGCCTTGCAGGTGGGAATCGGCACCGGCGGGCTAGAACTCCAGCGCCCGGTCCGGCAGATCCACCCCGGGGAAGATACGCGCCCCGCGGGTCACCACGTTGTCAGCCCCGATCTTGACGCCTTCGCCGAGCACCGCGCCGCCGGTGACCTTGGTCGAGTTGCCGACCTCCGCGCCGGCGCAGACGATGCAGTCGCGCAGCTCGCAGCCGGCCCCGATGCGGGCCCCGTCGAGCACCACGGCGCGCTCCACCGTGCTGCCGGCACCGACGCTGACGTCGCGTCCGAGCACCACCAGGCTGCCCACGCGGGCGCCATCGGCGACCTCGCAGCCGGCCCCTATCAGCGCCGGGGGTATCACCCGGCCCTGCACGCGGGCCTGCTCGTCGATGGCCAGCCAGCCGTCGCCGAGGCGCTCGCGCACCGCTGAGGCGACGTTGCCCTCGAGCAGGTCGAACGTGCCCTGCAGGTAGCGCCCCGGGGTGCCGATGTCCATCCAGTAGCTCTCCGAGGGGAAGCCGTAGAGGCCGTCACCGACGAGCAGCGGCCAGATCTCGCCCTCGATCGACACCTTCCGCTCCGGGGCCACGAGCTCGAAGATCTCGCGCTCGAGCACGTAGGCGCCGGCGCTGATCAGGTTCGAGGGCAGCCTCCCGGAGCTCGGCTTCTCGACGAAGTCGCTCACGCGACGCTGCTCGTCGAGCACCACCAGCCCGTAGGCGCTGGGGTCGTCCACCGCCACCAGTGCCAGCGTGGCGCGCGCCCCTGTGGCCTCGTGCTGGGCGATCTGGGCGCCGAGGTCGATGTCCGTCAGGACGTCGCCGTTTAGCATCAGGAAGCGCTCGTCGAGCATCGGCTCGGCCAGCTTCACGGCCCCCGCCGTGCCCCGTGGCTCGGGCTCCTCGACGTAACGCAGGCGGATCCCCAGCTGCGAGCCGTCGCCCAGCACACTGCGCACCCGCTCGGCCATGAAGCCGCACGAGAGGATCACCTCGTCGACGCCGTGGCCGCGGAGCCACTCGAGCATGAACGAGATGAAGGGCCGGTCCACCAGGCGCACGATCGGCTTGGGGACGTTCGACGTCAGCGGCCGCAGGCGTGTGCCTTCGCCGCCCGCGAGGATCACGGCCTGGATGCGATCACCGCCTGGGCCGGCTCGTGGCCCGCGTCGAGAACGGCCGCGTTCCGATCACCGCCTGCCGACGCCCTCGTACTTGAGGCCGGCGGCGCGCACCGCCACGGGGTCCAGCGCGTTGCGCCCGTCGATCACGAGGTCCCCGGCCATCGACTCCGCGACCTCCTCCCAGTCGAGCGCCAAGAGCTCCTTCCACTCGGTCACGAGCACGGCCGCGTCGGCGCCCTGCAGCGCCTCCAGCGGCGAGGCGGCGTAGGTGATCCCGCTCATCAGCTCGCGGGCCTGCTGCTCGGCCACAGGGTCATACGCGCTGACGCTGGCCCCGTCGGCCAGCAGCCTGGCGGAGAGCACCAGCGAGGAGGCCTCGCGCATGTCGTCGGTGTCGGGCTTGAAGGCCAGTCCGAGCAGGGCCACGCGGCGGCCCGCGAGCGAGCCGAGGTGGCGCTGGAGCTTGCCCACCACGCGGCGCTTCTGCAGTTCGTTGACCTCGATCACGGAAGTCAGCAGCTGGAAGTGGTAGCCGGAGTTGCCCGCCAGCTGCTTGAGCGCGGCCACGTCCTTCGGGAAGCAGCTGCCGCCGAAGCCGATGCCGGCCTGCAGGAACTTGGCTCCGATGCGATCGTCGAGGCCCATCCCCCGCGCCACCTCGACCACGTCGGCCCCGGTCTCCTCGCACACGTTGGCGATCTCGTTGATGAACGAGATCTTGGTCGCCAGGAAGGCGTTGGAGGCGAGCTTGACCATCTCCGCGCTGGCGATGTCGGTTCGCACCAGGGGGGCCTGCAGAGGGGCGTAGAGCTCGGCCACGGCGTCGCCCGCCCAGCCCCCGTCGTCGCCGATCACGACGCGGTCGGGGTTCATGAAGTCACCCACCGCGGAGCCCTCCTTGAGGAACTCCGGACAGGAGACGTAGGAGAGCACCTGCTTGTTCTGGGCCGCGAAGGTGCGCAGCAGCGAGGCGCCGGTGCCGGCGGGGACCGTCGACTTCATCACCAGCGCGCGGTTCTCGGCCGCCGGGATCGCGTCCACGACCGCGTGCACGGCCGAGAGGTCGGCGTCGCCCGAGTAGGTCGGCGGTGTACCGACCGCCACGAACAGCAGGCGGGCGTCCGCGAGGGCCCCGTCGAGCACGGTGTCGAAGTGCAGGCGCTCGCGGTTTCGCGCCAGCAGCTCCTCGAGCCCCGGCTCGTAGATCGGCGTCTCGCCCGCGCGCAGCCGGCGGACCTTCTCGGCGTCGATGTCCACGCACCACACCTCGCTGCCCAGCTCGGCGAAGCCGGCGGCGGTGACCAGTCCCACATATCCGGTGCCGATCACGCCGATCGGCTCGCGCTCGCGGCGCTCTGGGTCGCTCATCGGGCGGTGCTTGAGAGCCTGAAGACGGGGTGCTTGGGCGCCGCGGCGAGAAGCTCGGGCTGCGGAGAGTCGGGGCCGACGCCGTCGAAGAACACCCCGACCTCGAACTTCCAACGCTTCAGATACGCGCGCAGGATGTCGGGCTTCTCGGCGTCGGGCACCTCGACGGCGGTGAAGCTCTCGCTGTGGCGGCGGGACAGCAGCAGGCCCTCGCCGCTGGCGCGGAGGTTGCGGACCCACTGCGTGTCCCCACGGGGGGCCACCAGGTAGCGCTGTCCGTCGAGGTCGAGCGGGTTGACGGGGGTGCGGCGCGGCTGCCCCGATGTCCGCCCACGGACCTCGAGCACGCGCGACCCTGCGATCGGCAGGCCCAGCCGGGTCAAGAGCCCGATGAACGGGTTGAACACGCGCCGGGTGAACCAGCCGGGCTGCTTGCTGTCGAAATGGGCCGTCGCCGGATTAGATCCGTCCATCGCCCTACAGACGCTATCGGGCCGTCCCGGCGGCTAGCCGCCGGTCGCCAGGAAGGCTTCGCAACGGGCGACCTCGCGCAGGGCGCGGGCGCGCTCCTCGCTGCCTTCCTCGGCGCGCTCGGCCGCGCCCTGGGCCTCACGCAGCTTCTCCTGCAGGAGCTCACGGTCGAGGTTCTCGGGGGGCACCGCTTCCTCGACCAGCACCAGCGCACGGTTGTCGGCGAACTGCAGGTAGCCCTCGCCCTGGGCGTAGCGCACGATGTCCGTCTCGGAGCGGTACAGGCGCAGCTCGGTGGGTTCGAGCATCGCCAGCACCGGTTCGTGGCCGGCGAGCATCCCGATCGAGCCGACGGTCGTGACGGTCGAGATCATTTCGACCTCGTCCGAGAACACCGCGCCCTCGGGGGTCAGGACCTCGACGGGGAACTTGGTGTGAGCCATCGATCTCCCCTACTGCTTGGCCGCCTCGACGACCTCGTCGATCGTGCCCTTCAGGAAGAAGGCGCTCTCGGGGACCTCGTCGTGCTTGCCGTCGATGATCTCCTCGAAGCCGCGGATCGTCTCCTCGATTTTCACGTACGCACCGGGGGTGCCGGTGAACTCTTCGGCGACGAAGAACGGCTGCGACAGGAAGCGCTCGATGCGCCGTGCGCGGTTGACCGTCAGGCGGTCCTCGTCGGAGAGCTCGTCGATCCCGAGGATCGCGATGATGTCCTGGAGCTCCTTGTAGCGCTGCAGGATCTCCTTGACGCGGTTGGCGACGCGGAAGTGGTCCTCGCCGAGGATGTCGGCCTTGAGGATCGTGGAGGTCGAGTCGAGCGGGTCCACCGCCGGGTAGATGCCTTTCTCGGAGATCGCCCGCGAGAGCACCGTGGTCGCGTTGAGGTGCGCGAACACCGAGGCCGGAGCGGGGTCGGTGAGGTCATCGGCGGGCACGTAGATCGCCTGCACGGAGGTCACCGAACCCTCACGGGTGGAGGTGATGCGCTCCTGCAGCTGGCCCATCTCGGTCTCCAGCGTGGGCTGGTAGCCGACCTGGGAGGGCATCCGCCCGAGCAGGGCCGAGACCTCGGATCCCGCCTGCACGAAGCGGAAGATGTTGTCGATGAACAGCAGCACGTCCTGGCCCTGGTCGCGGAAGTATTCGGCCATCGTCAGCCCCGACAGCGCCACCCGCATACGGGCTCCGGGGGGCTCGTTCATCTGACCGAAGACGAGCATCGTCTTGTCGATCACGCCCGATTCCTTCATCTCCAGCCACAGGTCGTTGCCCTCGCGCGAGCGCTCGCCGACGCCGCAGAAGGCCGACAGCCCGCCGTGCTCGGTGGCGAGGTTGTGGATCAGCTCCTGGATCAGCACGGTCTTGCCGACGCCGGCGCCGCCGAACAGCCCGACCTTGCCGCCCTTGGCGTAGGGGGCGAGCAGGTCGACGACCTTGATGCCGGTCTCGAACATCTCGACGGCCGGCGAGAGGTCCTCCACGCGCGGGGCGTCCTGGTGGATGCCGCGTCGCTCGACGTCCGCCGGGAGCGGCTCGCCGAGGTCGATCGGCTCGCCGAGCAGGTTGAAGATCCGCCCCAGCGTCACCTCGCCGACCGGCACCGAGATGGGGGCGCCGGTGTCGACGACCTCCAGGCCGCGGGCGAGACCGTCGGTGGTGTCCATCGCGACGGCGCGGACGCGGTCGTCGCCGAGGTGCTGCTGGACCTCGCACACGAGCACGCCCTCACCGGTGACGGAGCTGACGCCCTCCTGCTCCTCCTCGGCCGCGGCGGCGGGACGGGCGACGGTGATGGCGTGGTTGATCTCCGGCAGGCGCTCGGGGAAGGTGGCCTCGATGACGACCCCCTGGATCTCCTCGATGCGCCCCAGGTTGCGCTTCCCTTGCGCGTTGCCTGACCCCTCGGCTGCGCCGGTGGGGGTTGCTGCGGTGCTGGACTCCATTGTGGTCGGTTCTCCTGTTCCTCTTGGTCGTCGTGTCGTGGCGGGCTTAGCTGAGACCCTCCGCGCCGGCGACGACCTCCATGATCTCCTGGGTGATCTCAGCCTGGCGGGCGCGGTTCATCTGCAGTGTGTAGTCGGTGATGATTTCTCCGGCGTTCTCGGATGCGCTGCGCATCGCCGTCATCTGGGCGCCGAAGAAGCCCGCGGTGGACTCCACCAGGGCGCGGTATATCGACAGCTCCACGTAGTCGGGGACAAGGCGCTGGAGGATCTTGGCGGGGTCGGGCTCGTACTCGACCGAGGCGGGCGCCGGACCCTTCGCCTGCTCGCCCGCGCCCGGCCTCGCGGCGGTGGCCTCGGTGGGCTGCTCCTCGGGCGTCTCCTCGCCGGTGACGGTCGCCTGCGAAAGCGGCAACAGCCGCTCCTGGGTGACTTTCTGTGTCAGCGGTGAGATGTAGGTGTTGTAGATGACCTCGACGCGATCGACGTGACCGTCGACGTAGGCAGCCACGAGGTCACCGGCGATCACGCGCGCGTCGGCGTGGGCGGGCCGGTCGGAGAAGCCGGTGTAGGTCCCGCTCAGCTCGTAGCCGCGGAAGCTCATCGAGGACGCGCCGCGGCGGCCGGCGACGTACCAGCTGCTCTGCAGGTCCGCTTCGGAGAGCTCGGCACCTAGACGGATGGCGCCGCGGATGATCTGCGAGTTGAAGCCGCCCGCGAGGCCACGGTCGCCGGTGATCAGCAGCACCGCGACGCGCTCGGTGCGCTCGTGCTCGGACAGCAGCGGCACACGCGCCGCCTCGGCGCCGGCCGCCTGGGCGGCCTGGCGGGTCATCCGCCGCAGTGCGTCGGCGTAGGGACGCAGCGACTCGATCCGCATCTCCGCGCGCCGCAGGCGCGCGGCAGCCACCATCTCCATCGCACGGGTGATCTTCTGGATGTTCTTGACCGAGGCGATCTTGGTCTTGACGTCGCGCTGTGAAGCCATGAGCGAGCACCGGGCCGATCAGGCCGCGTGCGCCTCCTCGAGGGGCTGGCCCTCCTCGTCGAGGTCGTAGCCGAAGTCGGATGAGAAATTCTCCAGGAAGTCGCGGATCTGCTTCTGGGTCTCGTCCGACCAGTCACCGCCGGCGATCTTGGAGCGGGCATCGGTGAGCTGGGAGTGGGCTCCTTCGGTCAGCTCGGCCAGGAACTCGGTCACGCGCTCGACGTTGATGCGGTCCAGAAAGCCGTTCGTGGCGGCGTAGATCTGGATCACCTGGTCCTCCACCGCGAGGGGCTCGCGCTCGTTCTGGTTGAGCGTCATCACGAGCCGTTCCCCGCGCGCCAGCGTGCGCTGCGTGTCGGCGTCGAGGTCGGACCCGAACTGGGCGAAGGCCTCCAGGTCGCGGTACTGGGAGAGCTCGAGCTTGATGCGCCCGGCGACTTTCTTCATCGGGCCGATCTGGGCGTTGCCACCCACGCGCGAAACGGAGATGCCGACGTTGATCGCGGGGCGCACGCCGGAGTTGAACAGCGCCGACTCGAGGAAGATCTGCCCGTCGGTGATCGAGATCACGTTGGTGGGGATGTAGGCCGATACGTCGCCGGCCTGGGTCTCGATCACCGGCAGCGCCGTCAGCGAGCCGCCGCCGAGGTCGTCGTTGAGCTTGACCGCACGCTCGAGCAGGCGCGAGTGCAGGTAGAAGACGTCGCCGGGGTAGGCCTCGCGTCCGGGGGGACGGCGCAGCAGCAGCGACATCTGGCGGTAGGCGTAGGCGTGCTTGGTGAGGTCGTCGTACACGCACAGCGCGTCCTTGCCGTTGTAGAGGAAGTACTCGCCCATCGCGCAGCCGGCGTAGGGGGCCATGAACTTGATCGGGGCCGCCTCATCGGCGGGAGCGGCGACGATGATCGTTTTGTCCAGGGCGTTGTTTTCGTCCAGCATCTGGGCGAGCGAGACGACGGTCGCCATGCGCTGACCGATCGCCACGTAGATCGAGATCACGCCACTGTCCTTGTTGTTGATGATCGTGTCGATCGCGATCGCCGTCTTACCCGTCTGGCGGTCCCCGATGATCAGCTCGCGCTGGCCGCGGCCGATCGGGATCATCGCGTCGATCGCCTTCAGGCCGGTCTGCATGGGCTGCTTGACGGGCTGGCGCTGGACCACGCCGGGGGCCTTGAACTCGGCCGGGCGCTTCTGCGTGGTGTTGACCGCGCCCTTGCCGTCGAGCGGGCGCCCGAGCGGGTCGACGATACGTCCGAGCAGCTCCTCGCCGACGGGGATGTCGAGCAGCTGGCCGGTGCGCCTGACGGTGTCGCCCTCGGAGATCCGCTCCCACTCGCCGAACAGCACCGCTCCGACGTTGTCGGACTCGAGGTTCAGCGCCAGCCCGGTGACGCCGTGGGGCAGCTCGAGCATCTCGAAGGACATGCAGTTCTCCAGCCCGTGCAGGCGGGCGATCCCGTCGGCGACCGACAGCACGGTGCCGACCTCCGTCAGCTCGGCGCTGCCGCTGTCGAGCCCCTCGATGCGGCTCTTGAGGATGGAGGTGATCTCGTCGGGGTTGATCTGCATGGTCTTTCTCCTAGGAGGCTGCCTGGGCAACGTGCCTGCGCAGCTGCTCCAGCCGGTTGCGGATGGATGCGTCGAGGATCGAGTTGCCGACCCTGAGGATGATCCCGCCGAGGATGTCGGGGTCCACGCGCGAGCTGAGCGTGACGCTGCGCCCGGCGCGCTCTCCGATCGTGCGCCCGAGCTCCTCGGTCGTCTTCTCGTCGAGTGCCACGGCGCTGGTGATCTCGACGGGGAGCATGCGGTTCTCCTCCTCCCACAGCCGCTCGTACTGCTGGCGGACGCGGAAGATGACGGGCATGCGGTGGTTCTCGATCAGCAGTGAGAGGAAGTTCAGGAACGACGCGTCGGCACCGTCGAGCACGCGGGCGAGCGCCGCCTGCTTCTCCGCGGTGGAGAAGTAGGGCGAGAAGAAGAAGACCGCGAGCTGGCGATTGTCGTTGAGCGCGTCCGCGAACTGCCCGAGCTGTTCGCGAAGCAGATCGAGCTTGCCCTGCTCGAGGGCGACCTCGAACAGCGAACGGGCGTATACGCGGGCGAGCTCGTCCATCAGTTGTTGCGTGCCCCGGAGGACAGGCCCGAGAGGTCGAGCTCGTCGAGCGCCTGCTCCACCAGACGGCGCTGGTCATCGCTGTCGAGCGACTTGCGGGTGACCTTCTCGGTGGCCATGATCGTCAGGTCGGCCACCTCGCGGCGCAGGTCGTCCAGCGCGCGCTTGCTGGCCACCTCGATGTCGCGTTCGGCGCGCTGGGCGGCTTCCGCGAGGATCTCCTTGCCACGCTCCTTGGACTCGTTCTCGTGTGTCTCGGCGGCCTGGCGGGCGCGTTGCACGATCTCTTCGGACTGCGCGCGCGCCTCCTTCAGGCGCTCGCGGTATTCCTCGAGGATCTTGTCGGCCTCGGCGCGGGTGTGTTCGGCGGCGTCGATGTCGCCTTCGATCTTCTTCGCGCGTGCGTCGAGCGCTTGCCCGATGCGCGGGAACACCCACTTGCGCAGGACCAGGAACGAGATCGTGAAGACCACGATCGTCCAGATCATGATTCCCACGTTGGGGGTGATCAGGAACGAGCCGTTGGCGAGCGGGGTGAGGGCGGCGGCGAACATGGCGGCCTACAGGAAGAAGGCGATGAAGCCGCCGACCAGGCCGTAGAAGAAGACCGCCTCGGTCAGGGCGAAGCCGAGCCACTGGTCGCGCTCGATGTCGGCCCGCAGCTCGGGCTGGCGCGTCTTGGACTGGATCGAGGCGTTGAACACCGCTCCGATGCCCGGCGCCCGCACCGGCGGCACCGCCGCCCGCGCCGACGCCGAGCGCGATCGCCCGGCCCGCGGACTTACCGTATTCGATGGGTTCCCCCGTCGCCGCGAATACTGCATTGAGTGCATGAAGCATCGTCACGGCTCCTTTCTTGCTAGTGGGATTCGACTGCTCCGCCGATGTAGATGGCGGTCAAGATGGCAAAGATGAAGGCCTGCAGGCCCGCGATCAGCACGGCCTCGAACAGGAAGATCGCGATCCCGGCCGGCAGCAGGAACCAGGACACGAGCTGCAGGCCGACGAGCACCCCGAGCGTGCCGCCCATGAACGCGATCAGCAGGTGGCCGGCGAGCAGGTTGGCCCACAGCCGGACCGTGAGCGAGATCAGGCGCAGGAAGATCGAGAGGATCTCGATCGGGAAGATCAGCAGCACGATCGGGCCTTTGAGGCCGCCCGGCATGAGGCTCTTCAGATAACCGATCGGTCCGTGGTGTTTGATGCCCTCGTTGATGAACAGCACGAACACTCCCAGCGAGAGCACCAGCGGGAAGGCGACGTTCGTATCGGCCGCGTAGATCTGGAACGACGGGAGGTGGGCGCCGAAGAGGGTGAACTTCTCGGTCGAGTTGACCGGTAGCGGTATGTAGCCGATCAGGTTCGAGACGAGGATGAAGATGAAGATCGTCGCGATCAGCGGGAAGTACTTGCGTTCCATCTGCGGGTCGAAGTTTTCCCTCGTCATGTTGCGGGTGAAGTCGTAGAACGCCTCGACGGCGACCTGCAGGCGGCCGGGGCGTTCCTGGAGGCGTTTTGCGATGTAGGTCATCAGCCCGATCGTGATGCCGGCGGCGAGCAGCAGATACAGGACCCCCTTGTTGAACGCGATCGGGCCGAGCTTGAACCAGGTGTCGAGCTTGAACTCGTTGACCGGGGAGAAGACGTTGCTGGCGACCTCGGGAGCCTTGTGGGCGGCGACGCCGAACAGGATCACGAACAGCACGATCCCGCCCACCCACACGCCGACGACGGCGTAGAGGATCTTGCGGGCGCTGCTCATGCCCTGTTTCTCGGCGGGCGGCGTTCCGGCCCCGGGCGGCGTCCCGGCCGGGCGCGGGGTGATCGGTGGGGCTCCGGCGACGGCGCTCATGAACCGGGACCTGCCTCCCGCCCCTTACCGATCCGCACCGCGAAGGCGATCGAGTAGGCGACGAGGATCACGAGCGCCGCTGCGAGACCGTCTTCGTGGCTGCCGACAGCGCCCGCCACGACGATCCCGCCCACGAGCAGCCAGATGCGGGCGAACGAGTCGATGAAGTTCAACCCCAGCCGCGAGCCCGGCTCGGCCGCCCGGTTGATCGCGCGGCGGTCGACCACGGCGGCCACACGCTGCAACAGCCACGCCCCCGCGCCCACGAGCACTCCGAAGGTCGGGGCGCCCAGCGCGAGCGCCAGCACGACCCCGGGGATCAGCACCACCAGGTCGAGGTTGGTCAAGATCCGCCCTCCCAACCCGTCTGTGGGCACGCGTGCGTGATCGTCCTGAATATGGCTAACTTGCATGGGTCGAGCCACCCTACAGACGCGAGGGTCCAGGCGCTCCCCGAAGGGGGGCCGTCGAAGATGCTCCCTCGAGTACCTCTCTGGCGGCGCTGCCCACTCTATCCAATTCGGGACTTCGTAACAACTTTGTAACAACGGGTACGGGGCCCGAGAGGCCTCTTTTCCAGCGGGTTTACGGGCTTGCCGCGCGGGCCGGCCCGCTCGCCCCGCCGGACCTCGCGGAGCGCTCGCGGCGGCGCGCGAGGGCGCCTTCGGCGAGCGCCACGATCGCCACCGAGGCGGCGAACGTGAGCAGCCCCGCGAATACGTCCAGGACGAAGTGGTTGCCGGTCGCCAGCACCCCGAAAGTCGTCATCACGGGGTAGAGGATCGCCAGCGCCCGCGCCCACAACAGGCGCGTGGCTCGCCACACCGCCAGCGTGCACCAAGCCGCCCAGGCGAGGTGCAGCGAGGGCAGGGCGGCGAGCTCGTTGGCGTGGGAGGCGAGCCCGCTGTGGCCGTGCCAGGAGCCGAGCGCGCCGCTGGAGGCGACCACGTCGACGAAGCCGCCGAGCATCCGCGGCGGCGCGACCGGGAAGCGCCAGAAGACGACGAATGCCAGCACGTTGCAGAGCAGCAGCGTGTTGCGCAGCGGGCGGTAGATCTCCGCCCGCGCCCACCACAGCCAGCCCAGCAGCGCAAAGGTGACGACGAAGTGGGCGTTGTCGTAGTAGTCCGAGACGACCAAACCGAGCGTGTGGTGGCCCGCCAGCCAATGATCCAGCGAGCGCTCCACGTCGATTCCGAACCACTGCTCGACGCGCAGCACGCCACGGGCGTGGTCGAGCGCTGTGTGGACCCGCACCGGCGCGAGGTTGGTGGTGGCGTCATACACCCACGCGAGCCACACGAGCAGCAGCGCCTCCAGCCACCAGCGGGAACGCTTGACTTCGGGCGCGGAGAGCGGAACCGGCCCGATGGCGCCAGCAGCGCCGGATTGCAGGGTGCTCGCGGCCAAGCAGCGATTTTACCGTCGGCCGGGAACGCCAAGCACGGCCACGGGGCGGGCGGTGGCCGTGGCCGTGGCGGTGGGCTACACCGGCGCGGGCGCCAGCCCGTCGCGGGCCAGCTGCTCGAGCACCAGCGGCAGCGCCTGCACCGTCCGGCGCCACGAGTCCGGGGCCGAGTAGTCGTCGGCGTCGTGCAGCAGCAGCACGTCGCCGGGAGCCGCGGCGCGCGATACCCGCGCTGCGATCCCCTCGGGGGTGGCGCTCGCCTGCCAGTCCTGGCCCCAGCGGCGCCACAGCATCGTGCGCCAGCCACGCCGGCGGGCGAGCATCACCGCGGCCGTGTTGAGCACGCCGTAGGGCGGGCGGTAGAGCGTGACGCCCCGCCCCGCCGCGGAGGCGATCGTGTCCTCGGCGCGGGCGATGTCCTCGCGGACCTGCCGCGGGGACAGCCGCAGCAGGTTGCGGTGGCGGTCGCAGTGCAGGCCCAGCTCGTGCCCGGCGGCGAGCAGCTCGCCGACCAGTGCGGGATCACGGCGGACCTGCTCACCGACCAGGAAGAAGGTCGCCCGCACGCCGTGGCGGGCGAGCACCTCGAGTACGGCCGGGGTGCCCTCGGGGTGGGGGCCGTCGTCGAAGGTGAGGTGAAAGCCGCCACCGCCGCGGGTGCGATCCTCGACGCCGAGCGCCGAGCGCAGCCCCGGCAGCACGGGTCGGCCGTCGTCGCGGGAGAGGCCGGCCAGGGCCGGGATCGCGTAGGCGGCGAGGGCCCCCACGGCCAGCACCCCCGTGATCGGTGCTGCGCGGCTGCGATGATCGATCTCGTTCATGCTGGATCTGACGCTCGGGATCGCGGCCGCGATCGGGTCATCGATCTTCTACAGCCTAGGGATCGCCTTCCAGGCGACCGACGCCAAGCAGGCGCCGCAGGAGCAGTACCTGCGCGCGGCCCTGCTGCTCGGCCTGCTGCGCAGGGCGCGGTGGCTGCTGGGGACGGGCCTGACGGTGCTCGGCTGGCCGCTGCAGGTGCTGGCGCTGTCGCTGGCGCCGCTGGTGGTCGTGCAGCCGGCTTTGGCGATGGGGCTGCTGGTGCTGCTGGTGGTGGCCGAACGGATGCTCGGCGAGCACGCCGGACGCAAAGAGCACATCGCGATGGGGGCGATCGTCCTGGGGGTCATCGGCGCCGCGCTGTGTGCGCCGCCGGTGTCCCACACGCACACCTCCGAGCAGGGGACGATCACGCTCGTGCTCGTCGTCCTCGGGCTGGCGAGCCTGATCCCCTACGGCCTGCGCCTGATCGGGCGCCCGCGGGCGGAGCTGACGATGCTCTCAGCCGGGCTGGCGTTCGCGTGGAGCGGAATCGCCACCAAGCTCGCCTCCGACGACCTCACGACCGGGCACACGTTCCCGGCCCTGCTGTGGGCGCTCTCGACGCTGTTGGCCTCGATCGTCGGCCTGCTGAGCGAGATGAGCGCGCTGCAGTCGCGCCCCGCGATCCAGGTCGCCCCGGTGGTGTTCGTGACTCAGACGTTGGTGCCGGTGGTGCTGGCGCCGCTGCTGCTGGGCGAGCGCTTCTCGGACACGCCGCTCGGCGGGATCCCGCTGGCGCTGTCGCTGGCGGTGCTGCTCGCGGGCGCGGTGATGCTGGTGCGCTCGCCGTTGCTGCTCGCGCTGACGGCCGGAGAGCGCTCCAGCCAGCCCAGCGGCACCGGCCGCAGCCCCTCGGATTCGAGCGTCGAGGCCATCCGTTCGAGGCCGGCCAAGGACGCCGCCGAGCCGTCCAGTTCGACCACCACGACGTCGCCGGCCCGCAGCTGACGGCGGCGCAGCCGGGCGGTGGCCGGGACCCGCAGGGCCCCCTTCACCGGGGTTGCATCGGCGGTGCGGCCCAGCACCAGCTGGCCGACGGACAGGCCGCTGCGGGGACGCAGGTAGAAGTAGCCGCCGTGGAGGCCGAGCGCGCGGGCCTGTGAGCCCAGCGTGTGGCGGGTGCGAAGCCAGTGCAGGGGCGCCGAGGAGGGCACTTCCGGGAGCAGTTCGTCGCCCAGCGCCCGCACCGAGGAGATGCGCCGCTCGCTGGGAACGCTGGCGCCGTCGGCGAGCGTCATGTGCACCCCGCCCTGCGCCAGCCGGCGGGCGACGGCGGCCAGCTGCGGCGAGGGGCCGTGCACGACCAGTCCGACGACTGGTTCGTCGGTGCTGACGTGCGCCAGTTCGTGGACGTCGAGGACCTTGGCCGCGACGGAGGTGACCTCGTCGGTGGACATCACCCATGAGCCGACCACGAACAACAGCGCGGCCCAGGTCGCGATGGCCACCGCCCGCAGCTGCCAGCGCGGTATCGGGCGCACGCGCCGGGGAACCCCGAGCACGGCCTCGACCGGAGAGGCCGCCGGCGGTCGCGTGGCGGTCGCGACCGCGCCGTTCGGCGCCTGCGAGCGGGCGAAGCTGGCGCATACGTGCTCGCGCAGCTCGTCGGTGTCGTTGGCGAGCAGCAGCAGGTCGAGCGCGGCCATCGCGCGCGTGTTGATGCGGGCGTGGCCCACCGGCAGCCCGTAGGAGACGACCGGGGTGCCGGCCGCCATCGCCTCCAGGCAGGTGACCCCGCCGGTGGAGTGGACCAGCACGTCGGCCGCCGCCAGCACGTCGGGCATGCGGTCGGTGAAGCCGTACACGTACACGCGCTCGTCGCCGGCGAAGTCCTTCCGCAGGCGCGAGGCGAGGTGGTCGTTGCGTCCCGCCAGGCACACGATCGCGGCGACCTCGGGCAGGTGCGTGAACTCGCGCACCGCCCCGGCCACGTCGCCGACCCCCCAGCCTCCGCCCGAGACGACCACCACGCGTCCCTCCTCGGGCAGCGCCAGCGAGCGGCGGGCCTCCACGGGCGAGCGCGGCTGAAGGAACTCGGCCGAGATCAGGGGGCTGACGAGCTTGACGCTGTCACGACCGGCGATGCGCTCGACCGACGGCACCGACTCGTCGTACATGACGAGGTGCATGTCGATCCCGGGCTGGGCCCAGAAGAACAGACCCGTGAGGTCGGTGATCGTGGCCACCGTCGGACACTTCACGGCCCCGGTTCTTCGCAGGCGGGCGAGGACGACCGTCACCGCCGGGTAGGTGGAGACCACCACGTCCGGTTCGTGTTCGGCGATCGTGCGCGTCAGCGGGCGCGAGCCGAAGCGGCACAGCAGCCAGCGCGCGAGGGCGCGGACGGGCGCGATGTGCTCGAGCAGCCAGTACACGATCGTGTAGGTCCAGGGGATGAAGCGCAGCTGCACGCGGTAGCCGTCCTCGACGACCGGCTGGACGAACGGGCCCATCGCGGCGAGGCCGTCGATCACGGTCACCTCGGCGGGGTGCGGCGAGCCGGCGATCTGCTCGGCCAGCGCACGCGCGGCGGCGGCGTGGCCCTCCCCCACGTCGGCGGACAGGATCAGCACACGCTCACGCCTCCGGGGCCGGGGCGAGCTCGATGAGCGCTTGTCGATGCGGCGTGCCATTAACGGTGCGGACCCCCCGCGTATTGCCGGCAGCTCGGCGCGCCGACCTCGCGGGGCGCACAGCACCCCCACCAGTCGGGGGCCTGGCTGCTTAAAGAGAACCTTAGCGTGACCGTAGGACCGTGCGGCGCCAGGGGAGGGGGCAGAATGGACACCTTGCAGGCGGCCACCCCGATAAGTCCGGCGGGCGCCGCAGGCCGCGGCGGGCGACGTCGTGGCTCGGCGGGAGCGGTGCGCGCCCCGACCGGCGCCAGGGTGCTGGGCGCGGTCGGGCTGCTGGGGATCCTCGCGAGCGTGCTGCTGCTGTGCGCCGGCGCGGCGAGCGCGCCCACGCAGTACGTCCCCTCCCGCGTCGGCGGCTGGCCGTCGTGGCTGGCGGGGCCCCTGGACGGCCTCTCCTCGCCGCTCGGAAGTCACGGCTTCCAGAACCTCACCCTGCTCATGTGCGCCGGCTACCTGGTCGTGCTCGCGTGTGCCCGCGCGCTGCCTGCGCGGGCGCTGGTGGCGGCGATAGTGGCCGCACACGTGATCCTGCTGCTCGGGCCGCCGCTGATCTCCCAGGACGTGTTCGGATACCTCGGCTACGCGCGGCTGGGCGCCCTCCACGGCCTCGACCCCTATTCCCACATCCCGGCCGAAGCGCCCGGGGACGCGATCTTCCCGTTCGTGGGGTGGCCCTTCAAGCACTCCCCCTACGGCCCTCTCTTCACGCTCGGCAGCTACGCGCTCGCGCCGCTCGGCCTGGCCGGCGGCCTGTGGGCGCTGAAGGCGATCGCGGCGCTCGCCAGCCTCGCGGCGATCGCGCTCGTGGGCTACGCCGCGAACGTGCTGGGACGCCCGTGGAAGTGGGCGGTGGCGTTCGTGGGACTGAACCCCGTGTTGCTGGAGCTGGGGGTCGGCGGGGCGCACAACGACACGCTCGTGATGGCCTCGCTGGCCGGGGCGCTGGCGCTGGCCGCGCGCGGCCAGGCGCGCGCGGACCCGGCGGCGCCCGGCGCGGGCGACCACGGCCTGCGCCAGAGCGCGGTCGCAGTCGTGGCCGGCATCGGCGTGAAGATCACCGCCGGCGTGGTGCTGCCGTTCGTGGTGCTGGCCCCGCGACGGTGGCGCGAACGGGGCACCGTGCTTCTGGCCGGGGTGCTGGCACTGGCCGGCCTCGCCGCGCTCGGGCTGATCGGCTTCGGCGCACACACGCTGGGCTTCATCAATGCGCTCGGCGAGCAGCAACAGCTGGTGGCCACCCACAGCGTGCCGGCCGAGACCGCCCGCCTGTTCGGCCTCTCCGGCACACCGTCCTGGTGGCGGCAGCTCTACCTGGCGGGCTTCGGCGTCGTGCTCGTGCTGACGATGTGGCGCACCGCGCGCGGCTCGGATTGGCGCGTGATGGCGGGCTGGGCGATGCTCGCGCTGCTGGTGTCGACTGCCTGGCTGCTGCCGTGGTACGCGATCTGGCTGCTGCCGCTAGCGGCCCTCGGCGGGGACCGGCGGCTGTGCGCCGCCACGCTGCTGTTCTGTGCCTACGCGATCCTCATCCACCTGCCGCTGGCTGATCCGCTGCTGAGCCCCGCGGCGCATCGAGCCGTCGAACACGTCCACCTGCGGGTCCCCGGCGTTGGTCACCGCCTCGAATTCGCCGGTTTCAAAGTCCTTCACGACGTCCAGCTGAATCTCCGCTGGTGAGGCCCCGGGCCGCAGCCGGCGCAGGCGGATCGCGTCCAGGCGCCGGAACTTGAGGATCTCCAGCACGTACACGAGGTAGACGCTGGCGGCCGCCACGACCAGGCCGATGGCGAGGATCACGAGCGTCCAGCCGAAGTTGTAGTGGCCGTTGTGGTCGCTGTAGGGGACGAAGCGCAGGGCCAGCGCGAGCCCGGCCAGCATCAGCGTCCAGGCGTACAGGTAGGCGATCGTGCGGCGGCTGGAGAAGCCGATGCGCGCCATGCGGTGATGGAAGTGCTCGCTGTCGGGCCGGTATACGGGCTGGCGGTACTTCAGGCGCTTGAGCACCACGAAGGTGGTGTCCAGGAACGGCACCGCGAGCAGGATCAGCGGCAGCACCAGCGACACCACGGCGGCCGTCTTGACTGCCGCCTCGACCGCGATCACCCCCATCAGCAGGCCCAGCAGGTTGGCGCCGCAGTCGCCCATGAAGCTCTTCGCGGGGGGGAAGTTGTAGATCAGGAAGCCCAGCGCGGCGCCCGCGGTGAGAGCCGCCAGCACCCCGGGCTGCGGGCGGCCGAGGTCGAAGGCGATGACCGCCATCGTGGCGGCGATGATCGCGCACACCCCCGCCGCCAGGCCGTCCACGCCGTCGGAGAAGTTGACGACGTTCATCATCAGCACGAGCCCGACCACGGTCAGCAGCGGACCGCCGTCGGTGATGCCCGCGTTGGGCAGCGAGATGTGCCCGAAGAAGGGCAGCGTGACCGCCCTCACGCCCACGCCGAAGTGCACCACCACGACCGCCGCGAGGACCTGGCCGGCGAGCTTCAGCACCGGGTGCAGGTCGAGGCGATCGTCGAGCGCTCCCACGACGGTGATGATCGCGGCGCCGAGCAGCACGCCGCTCCACAGGTTGGGTTCGCTGGCGTAGCCGCGCGGCAGGAAGACGAGCGCCGCCACCAGCACCCCGCCGAAGATCGCAAGGCCGCCCAGCAGCGGCGTCGGTCGCTCCGACAGGCCGCGCTCGCGGGGCTCGTCGATCATGCCGAGGCGGCGTGCCAGGCGCATCGTCAGCGGCGTCAGGAGCGCCGTCACGGCCGCGGCCACCAGCAGCGCGTAGAGCGCGTCGAGCTCAGTCGGGTGGGCCATCGCTCTTCTTAAGCATCGCAGGCCCCGGAGCGGTGCGGGGCGATCCGCCGCTCAGGCGCGTACGGGCGCACCCAGGAACTCGTACAGCGGATAGCGCTCGACCAGCGTCTGAACGCGGCCGGCGAGCTCCTGCTCGCGGGCGTCGTGTTCGGCGCCGAGGGCGGTCGCGAGGATGCGTCCGACCTCCTCGAAGTCCTCCACCGTGAAGCCGCGGGTGACCAGCGCCGGGGTGCCGATGCGCAGGCCCGAGGCTTCCATCGGGGGGCGCGGATCGAACGGGACCGCGTTGCGGTTGACGGTGATCCCGATGCCGGCGAGACGGTCCTCGGCCTCGCGGCCGCTCAGCGGCGGCTCGCTCTCCTGCAGGTCGACGAGCACCAGGTGGACGTCGGTGCCGCCGGTCAGCACCCGTACCCCGGCCCCCGCTGCGGCGAGCTCGCGGCCCAGCGCCTGGGCGCCGGCGATCGTCCGTTGCTGGCGCTCGACGAAGCCCTCGGAGGCGGCGATCCGCAGGGCCACGGCCTTGGCCGCGATCACGTGCTCCAGCGGCCCTCCCTGCTGGCCGGGGAAGACGGCGGAGTCGATTTTTTTGGCGTGCTCCTCGCGGCACAGGATGATCCCGGCACGGGGGCCGCCGAGGGTCTTGTGGGTGGTCGTGGTGACGACGTCGGCGTGCTCGACCGGGTTCGGGTGCAGCCCCGCGGCCACGAGGCCGGCGAAGTGGGCCATGTCGACCATCAGCAGGGCGCCGACCTCGTCGGCTATCTCCCTGAAGCGCGCGAAGTCGAGCTGGCGGGGATACGCCGACCAGCCCGCCAGCAGCAGCTTGGGCCGCGCCTCACGGGCGATGCGGGCGACCTCGTCCATGTCGATCAGGCTGCTGTCACGGTCGACCTCGTAGGCCACCACGTGGTACAGGCGCCCGGAGACGTTCAGGCGCATGCCGTGGGTGAGGTGTCCGCCGTGGGCCAGCGAGAGCCCCATGATCGTGTCTCCCGGCTCGAGCAGCGCGTGGTAGACGGCCGCGTTGGCCTGGGAGCCGGAGTGGGGCTGGACGTTGGCGTGCTGGGCGCCGAAGAGCGCCTTGGCGCGGTCGATCGCGAGCTGCTCGGAGACGTCGACCCACTCGCAGCCGCCGTAGTAGCGGCGGCCGGGATAGCCCTCGGCGTACTTGTTCGTCAGCACCGAGCCCTGGCACTCGAGCACCGCGCGCGGCACGAAGTTCTCCGAGGCGATCATCTCGAGCGTGCCCTGCTGGCGCTCGAGCTCGCCGCGCAGGGCCTCGGCGATCTCCGGATCCACCTCCTCGAGGGGGCGGTTGAAGTAGTCGGGGCTCAGGTCGGACATCGGCGCTCTCCTCAGACAGGCGGTTGACTCGGGATCGCCCAGGCGCGCGGCTTACTCGCTGGCCGCTCCCCGGTGGTCGATTCCACCTTCACAAACGCCAGTTGCGGCAGCTGCCAGGCAGGCTATCAAGGTCCTGCGACCGCCCCCGGACGCGCCCGTCAGGCGGCCAGCGGAGCGAGCTTCTCCTGCACCGAGTCGCGCGGCAGGGCGCCTTCGCGCAGCACGTGCCAGCGCCGCTGGAGGTCGAAGTCGCGCAGGTCCACGACGGTCGACGGCCGGCCCGGGAGCTCACCGCCGTCGAGCACGAGATCGGCCCCCTCGAGCAGGCTGCGGGGGACCTCCGCGAGGCTGCGCGCGTCGGGCTCGCCCGACAGGTTGGCGCTGGACTGCATGATCGGGCGCTCGACACCCTCCAGCGCCTTGAGATCGTCGGGCAGCCGCGGCACCCGCAGGCCGAGCGTGGAGGGGTCGTTGCGACAGGCGGCCGCGAAGCGCTCCGAGCGATTGGCGAGCAGCAGCGTGAGCGGGCCGGGCAGCAGCACTTCCAGCGCCAGGCGCTCGGGCTTCGTGACGGTGTCGAGCTGCTCCAGGGCGCGCGCGAGGGAGAAGAACATGACCGCGCAGGAGCGCGCCGCCGGTCGCCCCTTGAGCTCGTACATGCGCCGCGCGGCCTCGTGGTCGTCGGGGTCGCAGCAGACGCCGTAGACGGTGTCGGAGGGGAACACGGCGACCCCGCCGGCGGCCACGCACTCCTGCAGGCGCAGGGCATCCTCGCTCGTCAGGACGGCCCTCACGCGGTCACCGGCTCCCCGGGGCCCAGCGTGCGGCCGGCGCCCGGACGCTCGCCCACGACCACCCGCTCGATGCCCGCCAGGTCGCGTTCGCTGCGGACCGTCTCGAAGCCGCTCTGCGACAGCAACTCGGCCACCGCGGGCGCCTGCCCGGACCCGACCTCGAGGGCGGTGAAGCGGACCCGCGGGCGCAACGCCAGCTGGGCCGCCAGGCGGCGGATGGCGCTCAGCCCGTCCGGGCCGGCGAAGAGGGCGTCGTGTGGCTCGTGACGCAAGATCTCGGGTGCGAGGCTAGCGCGTTCGCCCTCCGCGATGTAGGGAAGGTTGGCCAGGACGGCCTGGTAGCGGTCCTCGACCCCCTCCAGCAGGTCGGCGTGCAGCCACCCCACGGCCAGGCCCAGGCGGGCGGAGTTCTCGGCCGCGAGCCCGAGCGCGGCGCGACTGAGGTCGCTGCCGTCGACGCTCAGATCGGGACGCTCGTCGGCGAGCGCGAGGGCGACCGCACCGCAGCCTGTGCCCACGTCGAGCACCCGCCAGCCGGCCGGCAGCCCCAGCGCGGACTCCACCAGATGCTCGGTCTCCGGGCGCGGGATCAGGGCGCGGGCGTCGACGGTGAGCTCGAGTGACCGAAACCCGCGCCGGCTGACGATGTAGGCGACCGGCTCGCGCTCGTCCGAGCGCCGCCGCAACGCCTGGGCAAAGCCTTCGAGCGCGGCCGGCTCGAGCACCAGCTCGGGTTCGCTGTGCAGGCGGGAGCGCGGCACCCCGAGGCTCTCGGCGAGCAGGACCTCGGCGTCCAGGCGCGGGGCCTCGCAGCCGGCGGCGGTGAGCTCGCCGGTGGCGGAGCGCAGCGCGGCGGCGGCGTTCATGCCGCCGTCTGGGCCTGCAGCCGCCGGCGCTTCTCGTCGGACTGCAGCGCCTCGGTGAGGGCGTCCAGGTCGCCTTCCAGGACCTGGTCGAGGTTGTGGACGGTGAGCTTGATGCGGTGGTCGGTGACGCGCCGCTCGCCGTAGTTGTAGGTGCGGATCTTCTCCGCCCGGTCGCCGGTCCCCACCTGCGAGCGGCGGTCGGCCGCCAGCTCGGCCTGCTGTTCGGCCAGCGCGCGCTCGTACAGCCGCGCGCGCAGCACCCGCATGGCGCGCTCGCGGTTCTGCAGCTGGGACTTCTCGTCCTGCATCGAGACCACGATCCCGCTGGGCTTGTGGGTGATGCGTACCGCCGAGTCGGTGGTGTTGACCGACTGCCCGCCCGGGCCCGAGGAGCGGTACACGTCGATCTGCAGGTCGCCCGGGTTGATCTCGACGTCCACGTCTTCGGCCTCGGGCAGGACCGCGACGGTGGCGGTGGAGGTGTGGATGCGCCCCTGGGACTCGGTCTGGGGGATGCGCTGCACGCGATGGGTGCCGCCCTCGAACTTGAACACCGAGTAGGCGCCATCGCCCTTGACCGCGAACGTGTACTTGCCCTCGCCGACCTCCAGCGCCTCCACCTGGTAGCCGCGGCGTTCGGCGTAGCGGGTCAGCATGCGGTACAGGTCCCCGGCCCACAGTCCTGCCTCCTCACCGCCGGCCCCGCCCTGGATTTCGACGATCACGTTCTTCTCGTCGTTGGGGTCGCGTTCGACCATCGCGATGCGGATCTCCTCTTCGAGCTCCTCGGCACGCTCGCGGGCCTGCTGCAGTTCCCGGCGCGTGTCGGCGTCGTCGCCGTCCTGGGCGAGCAGCTCCTCGGCCACGGCCGCGTCGTCGGTGGCCGCCCGCCACTGCCTGGCCAGCTCGGCCGGCGCCTGCAGCTGCCGATAGGCGCGGCCGACCTCTGCGTAGCGCTCCCGGTCGGCGATCACCTCCGGGTCGCTCATCTGTTCTTCGAGCTCTTTGAAGCTCGTCTCGATCTGGCTGACGAGTTCCTCGACCAACTAGATGGCTGACTCCGCGGCGCTGCGCCGGTTTCTAGGGATCATCTAGGCCACGACCTCCACGCCCACCAGGTCCTCGGCCGTCAGCTCGCCCGGCTTCTCGAGCGCCAGCACCGCCTGCAGGGCGGCGATCGCCACCTCGAGCTGGCTGTTGTCGGGCTCGCGGGTGGTCAGGAGCTGGAGCTTCAGCCCCGGCCACATCAGCGCCCTGACCCAGCGGCGGCTGCGGTTGCGCCCGGCGAACTTGATCAGCTCGAAGGAGATGCCGGCGATCAGGGGCACGCCGATGATGCGGGTCAGCACCAGCCAGTACCAGGCGGGCAGCCCGATCGGCGCGAACACGAAGATCGCCACGATCATCACCACCAGCAGGAAGCTCGTGCCGCAGCGCGGGTGCAGGCGCGAGAAGCGCTGGGCGTTGGGTGCGGTCAGCGGCAGCCCGGCCTCGAAGCAGGAGATCGTCTTGTGCTCGGCGCCGTGGTACTCGAACACGCGCCGCAGGTCTTTGACCCGCGAGAGCAAGAACATGTAGCCGAGGAACAGGGCCGTGCGAATGCACCCCTCGACCAACCAGAACAGCAAGGACGACCCGAGCTCGCCCTTGATCAGGCTGGTGATACCGACGGGCACGACGAAGAACAGCACGATCGAAAGCACGAGCGCGACCACGATCGTGCCGAACCACACCGCGCGGGGGATCTCTTCGGGCTCCTTCTCGCTGCCGGCACTCTCGCCCTGCGGCTCGGCGCCGTTGCTGTGGGGCTCGGCGCCGTTCGTGTGCGGCCGGGCGCCGTTGCCGGACGCGACCGCGCCGTGGCTCTGCAGAGCCACGCCGCCGCCGTGCGGCTCGGCGCCGTTGCTGCGGGGCTCCGCGCCGTTGGTGCGCTCCGCGTCCTCGCCATCGGTCGCTGCGTCACCGCCGGCCGGTTCTTCCACGAGCTGCGCGTTGGCCGAGATCTCGAGCGCCTTGAAGCCGATCGCCAGCGAGCTGCCCAACGCCACCACGCCACGGATGATCGGCAGCCGCAGGGTGCGGTGGCGGCGCATGGCGGAGTCGAGCGGGTAGGACTTGACCTCGATCTCGCCCTCGCCGAGCTGCGTGCCGGGCGGGGCTCCGGGCACGGGCTTGCGCACGCCCACGGCCCAGTTGCCGACGCCGCGCATCATCACGCCCTCCATCACGGCCTGCCCGCCCAGCGGCGCGTCGCGCTGTGCGGTCAGCTCGCCGCTGTGCTCGCGCGCCGCGGCGACCGTGGACATCGGCCTACTGCGCGGACCTGGCCTGCGCGGAGTGCTGGCGACCCTTGGCCACGCGGCGCTGGAAGCGCTCGACGCGTCCACCGGTGTCCATCAGCTTCTGCCGGCCCGTGTAGAAGGGGTGGCAGTTGGAGCAGACCTCGACGTGCAGCTCGTCCTGGGTGGCCCGCGTGAGGAACTCGTTGCCGCACGTGCAGCGCACGTGGGCGGTCACGTAGTTGGGGTGGATCTTGTCCTTCACACGCTCAGTTTAGCGTGGCACCACTCGGCGGTGAGGGGGGCGAAGCCACGGTCTGTTCGCACGGCCGGGTGCGCAGTTCGGCGAAGGAGATCTGGCGGCCCTTGGCGTTGAACCAGCGGAAGCGCACGAGGCCCCGGTAGAAGGCGGGGGCGGCGAGGTTGGTGACCTGCTTGAGGTAGCGGAAGGACTTCACGCCGGCGGCCGAGGTGCGCCACACGCCCAGGCCGGGGGCGCTCACGCGGCGGTAGCTTTCTTCTTCGGGGGCCTTCTCGAGCACGTCGATCCGCATCTCCATCCGCACGCTGCCGGGGACGGCGCTCATTTCGCCCGAGAAGGTGGCCGCCCGTTCCTCCTGTTCGGGCGAGGTCACGCACTGCTCGAGGTTGGCCGACTGGGGAGCGGGCGCGTTGCGGTGCGCCACGAGCGGTTCGTGGAGGCTCACGGCGGCGCCCGCCGGGGCAGCGGCGGCGGCGGTCAGGGCGAGCGCGACTACGGGGCCGAGGGCTCTCATCACAGAACGCTAAACACGCCTGCAGGCGTGGGGTTTCGCGGCGCGCCGAAAGAGAGGACGATCAGGTGACCTGATAGAGGGGCCCATCGCCCCCCTCGGGGGTCGTCAAGCGACCGCCCTTGGCGGTGATCGCACCACACTGGACGCAGTTGGTGTAGTTGACGATCACGTCCACCTCGCCCTTCTCGGGCGCGTCCTCGGGGATCTCGTAGACGCCGGCCGGACACATCCAACGCCATGTTTCGGCGATCTCGCGCGGGACCCTTTTCTGGACCCGGATGTGGTTGGGGGCGTCATCGCGGGTGGCGTTGCCGGTGATGAACACCGAGGAGAGCTTGTCGAAGATGTACTTGCCGTCGGGCTTGGGGTAGCGGTCCTTGGTGTTGCCGACGAACACCGGCTCGGCGTCGTCGCGGTGCCACTGCTGGCGACCCGGGGGGACCTTGCCCTTGGACATGATCGACGGACCCGCGAGCAGGCTGCCGACGAGGAAGCCCTTCTGGAAGGCCTGCCTGGTGTTGCGCACCTGGTAGAGCTCGGTTCCGATCGTGGAGCGCTCGACCGCGTCCTCGTAGTCGGAGAAGTCGCTGCTGCCGCGCGTGAGGGCGGCGTAGATCGACTCCGCCGCCAGCATTCCCGACTTGATGCAGTGGTGCACGCCCTTCAGCGCCGCCGTATCGACCATCCCGCCGGCGTCCCCGACGAGCACCGCGCCCGGCATCGACAGCTTCGGCATCGACCAGTAGCCGCCACCCGGGAGCGCCTTCGCGCCCCAGGCGACCCGCTCACCGCCGTCGAGGATGCCCTTGACCAGCGGATGTGTCTTGAACGTCTGCAGCAGATCGTGCGCCGAGGTGGTGGCGTCGCGGTAGTTGAGGTCCACCACGAAGCCGATCGAGACGAGGTCGTCGCCGGTCTTCTCGTCCTTCATCGGGTACATCCAGGTGCCACCGAGCTGCCCGTACTTGGCAGCCACCTTCAGCGGCCACGGCTGCACGAACGTGTGGATCACGCGGTCGAGCGGCTTGGGGACCTTCCAGACCTCCTTGACCCCGAGCTCCCAGACCTGCGGCTCGCGGTTGTCCGCGAGGTCGAACTCCTTGATCGCGGCGCCGGTGAGGTGGCCCCAGCAGCCCTCCGCGAGCACGACCGCCTTGGCCTTGATGTCGGTGCCGGGCTCGAAGTTGCCCAGCGGCTCGCCGTCCTTGCCGCGCCCCTTGTCGCCGGAGCGCACGCCGACCACGCGCCCGTCCTCGACCACCAGCTGGGTGGCGGAGGTCTCGGTCAGGATGTAGGCGCCGGCCTCCTCGGCCAGGCGCTGCTGGTAGCGCGCCAGCGCGGACACCGAAACGACCTCGTTGCCGTGGTTCTTGAAGTTCGGCACGGCCGGAATCGGCACCGGGAGCTTGGTTTTCGCGCTCGTCAGCATGTACACCGACTCCTTGGTGACCTCGCCGAAGGCGAAGCCCTCCTCGCGCCACTGCTCGCGGGTCATGTCTCCGGAACAGCTCCTGCAGCGGCTGCGGGCGCATCACCGCGCCACTGAGATTGTGGCCGCCGCACGTCTTCGCCTTCTCGACCACGGCCACGGGGACTTCGCCCAGCCGCTCCATCATCTCGGGGTCGTCAGCCAGCAGCTGCAGCAGCCGGTTCGCGCACGCCAGCCCGGCGGTACCGCCGCCGACGATCACGACGCCGACCTCGATCAGCTCGTCCTCGGGGTCCAGACCCCGCTTGACGAACTCCTTGCGGGAGTCGACCGGCGGCGGGAACGCCGCCGGGGTGACCTTGCCGTTGGCGGAGCCGTTGTGGGCCATGCCTCAGCTGCCTTTCTTGGCCTTCACAGCATCCGTGAGCTTGGGCAGGATCTTGTTGAGGTCGCCCACCACGCCGAGGTCGGAGAATTCGAAGATCGGGGCGTTCGCGTCCTTGTTGATCGCCACGATGTTCTCCGAGCCCTGCATCCCCACCTTGTGCTGGATCGCGCCGGAGATGCCGGCCGCGAGGTACAGCTTGGGGGCCACGGTCTTGCCCGTCTGACCGATCTGGGCGGCGTACGGGTACCAGCCCGCGTCCACCACCGCCCGCGTCGCCGCGACGGCGGCGTTGGAGCCGAACGCGGCCGCCAGGTCCTCGGCCAGCTGGAAGCCCTCGGCCTTGCCGAGGCCGCGGCCGCCGGCGATCAGGATGTCGGCGCCCTCGATGTCGACGTCGGCGCCGCGCTGTTCGCCGCGGGTCAGCATCTTCGCCTTCGTCGCCTGCGGGCTGAGCTCGAAGCTGAGGTCCTCGACGGGTGCATCGCCGTCGCCGGTCTCGCGGATCTCGAACGCGTTCAGGCGCCCGATCACGATCCCGACGGGGGAGCGGTACTCGATTTCCGAGATCGCCGAATCGCCCAGGATCGGGCGCTCGGCGATCAGCTTGCCGCCCTCCGCGCGCACGGCTGTGACCTCCATCACGACGCCCGCGCCGAGGCGCGCCGCCAGGCCGGCTCCGATCTCGAAGCCGAGCAGGCCGCCGCCGAACAGGGCGTAGGAGTAGCCACCGTCGGTGATCGCCCTGGCCATCGCGTCGACGAGCGGCTGGGCCAGCCCTTCGGGACCCTCGGCGACGAGCACCTTCTTGGCGCCGTAGCGGCCAAGGGAGGCGGCGACGTCGCGGGGGACGTTTTCGCCGAGCAGGATCGCGTGGGCCTCGCCCCCGATCTCGCTCGCCAGCCGTGCCCCCTCGGACACGGCCCCCAGTGAGTTCTTGTTGATCGCGCCTTCGTAGTGGAGCGCGTATACGAGGATGTTCGCCATCAGCTTGAGGCCTCCTTAGATGAGCTTGCGCTCGTCGAGCCAGGCAAGGATCTTCTCGACGGTCTCGCCGGTGTCCTCGTCCTCGATGATCTCGCCGGACGCCTTCGCGGGCGGCGCCTTGGCGGCGGTCCAGTGGGCGGCCGAGTTCTCGCCCCCGACTTTGCCCGCGTCGATGCCCGCCTCTGAGGCCGTCATCGCCTGCAGCGGCTTCTTCTTGGCGCCCATGATCGCCTTCAGCGACGGGTAGCGCGGCTCGTTGATCGCGTCTCCGACGGAGATCACGGCCGGCGTCTCGACCTGGACGGTGTCGTAGCCGTACTCGGCCTGGCGCTCACAGCGCACGCCGCCGTCGGCGACGTCCATCTTGATCACCTGCGTGAGCGAGGGCATGCCGAGGTGCTCGGCCACGACCGCGCCGATCGTGTAGCACTCGCCGTCGTCGGACTGCTGTCCGAGCAGCACCAGGTCGGGGCTCTCGCGCTCGAGCGTCTTCGCGAGCGCGTACCCCGTGGCGGCCACGTCCGAGCCGGCCAGGATCGCGTCGGACAGGTGGATCGAGCGGTCGGCGCCCAGCGAGACAGCCTTGTGCAGGGCCCGCACCGCGCTGTCGGGTCCCATCGTCACCGCCACGATCTCCTCCACGGGAGCGACTCCGCCCTCGCGGATCTGCATCGCGGCCTCGATCGCGTGGGTGTCGTAGGGGTTGAGGTTCTTCTCGCCGCTGCGGTCCATCCGGCCCGTGCTGGGGTCCAGGCGCTTTTCAACCGCCGCGTCGGGAACCTCCTTCACCAGGACACAAATCTTCATGTTCTGCAGGGCTCCTTGATTTGGGTGTGTGGATCCTACCGTGAGAAGTTGACTGACGAGTCAATCAGCTACTGCGGGCGCTGGCGGTCTCGCGGATGAAGTCCACGATCGCCTGCGTCGAGGCCCCGGGGGTGAAGACCTCGGCGACGCCGAGGGCCTTCAGTTCGGGGATGTCCTGCGCCGGGATCGTCCCCCCGACGGTGATGATCACGTCGTCGACGCCCTGCTCGTGCAGCAGCTCGACCACCCGCGGCACGAGCGTCATGTGGGCGCCGGAGAGGATCGACAGGCCGACCGCGTCCGCGTCCTCCTGGATCACGGTCTCGACGATCTGCTCGGGGGTCTGGTGCAGGCCGGTGTAGATGACCTCCATGCCCGCGTCGCGCAGCGCCCGGGCGATGATCTTCGCCCCCCGGTCGTGGCCGTCCAGGCCGGGCTTGGCGACGACCACGCGGATCTTGCCCTGCGTCGGTGTGGAGTTGGAGGCCATGGCTGGTGCGATGCGTGACGGAGCGGCGCGCGCTCAGGCGATCGGCGCCGCGCGGTGAGCAGCGTAGCGGCAGCCACGCGCCCGGGCAACCACGCCGCCACCGGCGCGGCGGGCCACCGGCGCGGCCATGCGGCTCAGCCCCGGCGTCCGCGCCCGGCCGCGCGAGGCGCTCGCCCCGGGCGCGGGGAGCCGCCTGCACGCAGGCCCCGGACATGGCCGTTGGAGGCCCCCGGGGAGCGCCCCCGCGAGCCGTTGCTGCGCTCGAGCACCATCCGTCCCAACGACACGAGGGCCGTCCCGGCGCCGAGCAGGGCGAGCATCTTCAGGCGCCGCCCGAGACGGTCGAGCTCGACCAGTTCCCAGCCTTCCTGAAGGGCGATCCGGCGCAGCACCGCGTCGGGGTTGACCACGACCGCGTGACGGACCGCGCGCAGCATGGGCAGGTCGGACTCCGAATCCGAGTAGGCGTATGAGCGCTCGAGCGCGATCTGCTCGCGGTCGGCCAGCTCGCGCATCGCCAGCACCTTGCCCTCGCGGTAGTTGAACGGTCCCGCGGGCCGGCCGGTGTAGCGGCCGTCGACGACCTCCGAGCGCGATCCGAGGCCCCCGTCGAAGGCCAGCACCCGCGCCAGCAGGTCAGCCATCTCCTGCGAGGCGGCGGTGAGGATGTAGACCGGCATGCCCTCGTCCTGGTGGGCGTAGGCGCGTTCGAGCATCTGCGGGTACAAACGCGGCAGCACACCGGCGAGCACCCGCGGCGAGAGCCGCTCGAGGTCGCGTACGCGCACGCCCGCGATCATCTCGCCGACCCGCTGGCGGACGATGTCGGCGCGATCGTCGGTGGAGCCCAGCAGCCGGAAGCGGACGTTCTCGTAGACGTCCTTTGCCAGCCGCGAGCGCGAGATCATCCCCGTCTCGTAGGCCGCACGGGCGAAGAAGATCCCGGAGGACCCCGCCATCAGCGTCTTGTCGAGGTCGAAGAAGGCCGCCCCGCGCAGGCTCTGCACCGCAGACTCCCCCGGCTCCCCCGGGTCGGCCGGCTGCTGGAGCACTAGACCCGAAGGATCAGCGCGTCGCCCTGTCCGCCGCCGGAGCAGATCGCCGCGCAGCCGAGCCCGCCGCCGCGGCGGCGCAGCTCGAGCAGCAGGCTGCCGAGGATGCGCGCCCCGGAGGCGCCGATCGGGTGTCCCAGCGCAACCGCGCCGCCGTTGACGTTGACCCTGTCCTCGTCGATGCCGAGCATCCTGATCGAGTTCAGCGTCACCGAGGCGAACGCCTCGTTGATCTCCCACAGGTCGATGTCGCCGGGCTGCAGGCCGGCCTTCTCGAGCGCCTTGCGGGCGGCGGTGGCGGGAGTGGTGGCGAGGTAGGCGAAGTCGTTGGCGCTCTGCGCGTGGGCGACGATCTGCCCGAGCGGCTCCTTGCCGTTGGCGGCGGCCCACTCGTCGGAGGCGAGCACCAGCGCACCGGCGCCGTCGTTGACGCCCGGAGAGTTGCCGGCCGTGTGCGAGCCGTCCTTGCCGAGCAGGCCGGGGAGCTTTGCGAGCGCCTCCAGGGAGGATTCGCGGCGCGGGCCCTCGTCGATCTCGACGACCGTGGGGTTGTCGGGCTTCTTCTTGTTGGGGATCGTGACCGCCACGATCTCCTCGGACATACGCCCGTCGTCGATCGCCTTCAGGGCCAGCTCGTGGGAGCGCAGCGCCCAGCGGTCCAGGTCGGCGCGGGTCATCTCGAGCTCGTCGCCGATCTCGGTCGCCTCGACGAACATCTGCTTGCCGGAGAACGGGTTGGTGAGCCCGTCGTGGACCATCGCGTCGAGGATCTTGGCGTCGCCCATGCGGTAGCCGAAGCGGCCCTGGGGCATCAGGTAGGGGGCCTTGGACATCGACTCCATACCGCCGCCGACGCCCACCTCGAGATCGCCGGCACGGATCGCCTGGTCGAGCAGCACGCTCGCCCGCAGCCCGGACGCGCAGACCTTGTTGATCGTCTCCGAGGAGACCTCCTTGGGGATGCCCGCCTTGATCTGGGCCTGGCGCGAGGGGATCTGGCCCTGGCCGGCCTGCAGCACCTGGCCGAACACCACGTGGTCGACCTGCTCGGGCTCCACCTCGGCTCGCTCGAGCGCCGCCGAGATCGCCACTCCGCCGAGCTCGGGGGCGGGCAGCGTGGAGAGCCCGCCGCCCATCTTGCCGATCGGGGTGCGGGCCGCGCCGAGGATCACGGTGTTGGGCATGAAAGCTGGGGCCTCCTGGGAGTCGTTGCCTGCGCTGGCTGCGCAGATGGTAGTGGACGCCTGTGCCCGCCCCGGCGGCACAAGCCCTCTGCGGCAGCGCGCAGCCCAGCGGCCCCGCGGGATATCGTCCCGGGCCACCGATGCGCGTGAGCACGATCGCCACCCCGCCCGGCGCCGGCGACGCCGACACGATCGCCGTCGGGGTCTTCGACGGCGGCCGCGCCCCCACGGGCGCACCCGCCGAGGTGGGCCAGCTGTTGGAGTCGCGCGAGGCGCGAACCACGCTCGGGTCGCTGGCGCTTGCCCACGCCGACGGCCGGCGCTGGCTGATCGTCGGCCTGGGGGCGGCCGAGCGCTTCGACGCCGAGCGGGCACGCGTGGCGGCCGCCGCCGCCTGCGGGCGTGCCCGCGAGATCTCCGCACGGGTGCTGTGCTGGCTGGCACCCGAGGACGCCGAGCCGGCGATCGCCGCCGGACTGGTGGAGGGCACGGTGCTGGCCGACTACCGCTTCGATCAGGCCAAGAGCGCGGCCTCGGGGCAGGACGACGGCGACGTTCCCCCGAGGCAGCTCGAGGGCCTGATCGTGTCGGGGTCCGGCGAGCTGGAGGGGACCGTCGCGGGGGCGGCCGTCGTGGCCGAGGCGGCCAACCGCGCCAGGGACCTGCAGAACCGGCCCGCCAACGACCTCACCCCCTCGGCCCTGGCCGAGCACGCGACCGCGCTGGCGGGCGAGCTCGAGCGCCTGAACGTCGAGGTCGAGGGGCGCAGCGGGATCCTCGAGCGGGGAATGGGCGCCTTCGCCGCGGTCGCCCAGGGCTCCTACGAGGAGCCCGCCCTGATCACGCTGCGCTATCGCGGCCCGGGCGCGAGCGGGCCCGTGCTGGGATTGGTGGGCAAGGGCGTGACCTTCGACAGCGGCGGGATCTCGCTGAAGCCCTCGGCGAAGATGTCGGAGATGAAGTTCGACATGTCCGGCGCGGCCAGCGTGCTGGAGGGCATCGGAGCGATCGCCCGCCTGGAGCTGCCACTGGACGTGATCGCGGTACTGGGAGCGACCGAGAACCTGCCGAGTGGCCGCTCGGTCAAGCCCGGCGACATCGTCGTCGCCGCCAACGGGACCACGATCGAGGTCAACAACACCGACGCCGAGGGCCGGCTCGTGCTGGCCGACTGCCTGTGGCACGCGATCGATCAGGGCGCCGAGCGGGTGGTCGATCTCGCGACCCTCACGGGCGCCGTGATCGTCGCGCTCGGCTCCACCTACTCCGGGCTGATGAGCAACGACGAGGAGCTCGCCGAGCGCATCGTCGAGGCCGGCGAGCGCAGCGGCGAGATCGTCTGGCGCCTGCCGCTGCACGAGGAGTACGACGAGCTCATCAAGGGCACCTTCGGAGACCTCAACAACGCTCCCGAAGCGCGCAAGGCCGGCACGATCGTGGGCGGCGCCTTCCTGCAGAAGTTCGTCGGCGAGGTCCCCTGGGCGCACCTGGACATCGCCGGCTCGGCCTGGGAGCTGGGGCGCCCTTATGTGGGCAAGGGGGCGTCCGGGTACGGCGTGCGCCTGCTCGTCGAGCTGGCCCGCTCCTACTGCGCCTGAGGACGGCGATGGACTTCGACCTCTCACCCGACCACGAGCTGATCCGGCGCACCGTGCGCGAGTTCGCCGAGGGCGAGGTGGCCCCCGTGGCGGAGGAGCTCGACCGCACGAAGTCCTTCCCGTACGAGATCGTGCGCAAGCTGGGGGCGCTCAACCTGATGGGGATCCCGTTCCCGACCGAGTACGGGGGCGCCGGCGGCGACACGCTGGCCTACGCGCTGACCGTGGAGGAGCTCACACGCGTGGACTCCTCGGTCGCGATCACGCTCTGCGCCCACACCTCGCTCGGCACCCAGCCGGTGTACCTGTTCGGCAACGAGGAGCAGAAGCGCGAGTGGATGCCACGCCTGTGCGCGGGAGAGGTGCTGGGTGCCTTCGGGCTGACCGAGCCCGAGGCCGGCTCGGACGCCGGCAACACCCGCACCCGAGCGCGCCTGCAGGACGGCGAATGGGTGATCGACGGGGCCAAGCAGTTCATCACCAACGCCGGCACCGACATCTCCGGGATCGTCTGCATCACCGCGGTCACGGGCGAGGACGGCGCGGGTGCCAAGGAGATCTCGAACATCATCGTGCCCAACGGGACCCCCGGCTACGAGCAGGGGGAGCCGTACCGCAAGATGGGCTGGAACGCGTCCGACACCAGGCCGCTGACGTTCAGCGAATGCCGGGTGCCCGAGGAGAACCTGCTGGGCCAGCGCGGGGCCGGCTTCCGCCAGTTCCTGCAGATCCTCGACATCGGCCGCATCGGGGTGGCCGCGATGGGCGTCGGTCTCGCCCAGGGAGCGCTCGACCAGGCGCTCGCCTACGCCCGCGAGCGGCGGGCGTTCGGCCAGGCGATCTCCAAGTTCCAGGCGATCCAGGTCAAGCTGGCGGACATGTCAACCGAGATCGAGGCGGCCCGGCTGCTGGTCTACAAGGCCGCCCTCGAGAAGGACGCCGGGCGCAACTTCGGCCTCACGGCCGCCCAGGCGAAGCTCAAGACAGGACGCCTGGCGGTGCGCTGCAGCGAGGAGGCGGTCCAGATCCACGGCGGCTACGGCTACATCGAGGAGTACCCCGTGTGCCGCTTCTACCGCGACGCCAAGATCCTCACGATCGGCGAGGGCACCGACGAGGTCCAGCAGATGGTGATCGCGCGGGCGCTCGGGGCCTAGGGGCCCACAAGCAGCCCGCGACGCTGGGGGCGCCGCGCCGCAGAGCCGTCTCTCCGGGCCCGCCCGCTAGGCCTCGTACTGCCACTCCAGCAGCGCCGCGGCAGCGCTCGCCGGATCCAGTCGCCGCGCCAGGACTTCATCCAGCAGGCCCTGGAAGCGGGGGTCGCCGCCCAGCTCCTCCTCCAGGCGACGGCGCATGCGCGCGGCCGCGATCGAGAGCACCTCGTTGCGCAGGTGACGCCCGCGGCGGCGCTCGAGCTCGCCCGCCGAACGCAGGTGCTCCTCGTGCTCTGAGAGGCGCTCCACGAGCTCCTCGACGCCACGCCCATGGGTGGCTTCGGTCCTCACGATCGGGACCCGCCAGCCGCCCCGCTCGGTGCCGTCGAGGTTCGCCAGCGACAGCACGCTGCGGATCTCGCGGATCATCGTGTCGGTGAGCGGGCTATCGGCCTTGTTGACGACGATCACGTCGGGGATCTCCATCACGCCGGCCTTCAGCGCCTGGATCGAGTCGCCCGAGCCCGGCATCAGCACGAGCACGATCGTGTCGGCGTGGTCGATGATGTCGATCTCCGCCTGGCCGACGCCGACGGTCTCGATGTAGACGTCCTGGCGCCCGGCGGCGTCGAGCAGCAGCGCGGCCTGCAGCGCCGCCTCGGACAGGCCTCCGAGGGCGCCCCGGTTGGCCATCGAGCGGATGAACACACCCGGGTCGAGGAAGTGCTCGGTGAGGCGGATGCGGTCGCCCAGCAGAGCCCCCTGGGTGAACGGCGAGGAGGGGTCGATCGAGAGCACGCCGACCGTCCTGCCGGCCCGCCGGCGGGCGCCCGTGAGCGCTCCGATCAGGGTCGACTTGCCGACCCCGGGCGGGCCCGTGAAGCCGACCACGGTGGCCCCGCCGGTGTGCGGGTAGACCTCGCGCACGAGCTTCCAGCCCTCGGGCCGGTCGTCCTCCACCAGCGAGATGGCGCGGGCGAGCGCGCGGCGGTCGCCGTCGAGCAGGCGCTGGGCGAGCGTGGGGTCCTCCATCGAGCGGGCAATCATCGCAGGGGCACCCGGGGCGACCGGGCCTCTACGATTCGCCGCCGATGGCGCAGGTCGCAGACGTGGGCACCCCCGCAGGGCCGCAGCATCACGCCACCGCTGCGCGGCTGGCGCCCGCGCCCCTGCACGGGGGACCGCTGACGCTGCTGCGCTTCATGCGCGCGAACGGGATGCTGACACCCTCCTACGCGCTGTTGCTCGCACGCCTGGCCTACCTGAAGCTGCGCTTCGGCAGGCGCCTGCAGACCGACGGCATCTGCTTTCTGTGCCCGCGCGTGAAGCTCGAGATCGGGCCCAATGCCACGCTGCGGATCGGGCGCTGGGCATGGGTCGGGCACGGCTGCAAGCTGCGCGTGCACGAGGGAGAGGTGGAGATCGGAGCGAAGACCGTGATCGGCCAGGAGTGCACGATCTCGGCCTTCCAGCACGTCTCGATCGGGCGCGAGTGCATCATCGCCGACCGCGTGATGCTGATCGACTTCGATCACGGCGTCACCGAGGTGGAGCGCCCGATCCGCGTGCAGGGGATCTACAAGCGCGACGTGCGGGTCTCGCACAACGTCTGGATCGGCTACGGCGCGTGCGTGCTGCGCGGCGTCACCGTGGGCGAGAACGCCATCATCGGGACGAGCGCGGTGCTGACCGCCGACGTCCCCGCCAACGCGGTCGTGGCGGGCGTGCCGGCACGCGTGATCCGCATGCGCGAGACCCCGCGCACGCTGCGCTGGGAGTGAAGTCCCTGCGGACCCCCGCCGGCAGTGGCACCCTACGGACCCCGCGATGAGCACCGACCCCGTCTCCTACAACCGCGCACGGGCCGCCGAGGGCGACCTCTGGGGCGAGGTGCGCAAGGTGCTCGAGGCCGGCGCCGTGCGCGTCTGCGACGTCGGCGGGGGCGCGCGGCCGATGCTGCGCCTGCCGCAGGTCGAGCGCGCCGGCCTGCACTACGTCGTCACCGACGTGTCCGACGAGCAGCTGCAGCGGGCGCCGGACGGCTACCGGCGCGAGCAGATGGACATCCTCGACGCGGCCGCGGTGGAGCGCGTGGCGCAGACCCACGGCCCCTTCGACGCGGTCCTCAGCCGCTGGACGGCAGAGCACGTGCCGCGACGGCGAGCGCTTTCACCGCCACGTCTTCGAGCTGCTGCGCCCGGGCGGCACGGCCGTGCACATGTTCCCCACCCTCTACGCGTTGCCCTTTCTGGTCAATCGGATGCTGCCCCCGGCGCTTTCCAGCGGCGTGCTGTTCAGGGCCTGTCCGGCGCGCCACGCGAAGTTCCGCCCCTACTACTCCTGGTGCCGCGGCCCGTCGCGTGCCCAGCTCGCCCGGCTGAGGTCGGTGGGCTTCTCGATCGAGCGCTACACCGGCTACTTCGGCCACGCCTTCTACCGCCGCATCAAGCCGCTCGCGGCCGCCGAGCGCGCCTTCGTCGGCGTGATGGTCGACCACCCCCTGCCGGCGCTCACGAGCTTTGCGCTGGTCGTGCTGCGGCGCCCGCCCGAGCAGCCGCCGTCAGGGCCCGGCGAGGTGGCAGATGCGCGCGTCGGGGGCGATGTTGCGCAGGGCGCCGGCGACCCCGGCGGGGTCGGCGCCTGACAGCGCACGTGCAAGCTGGCGGCGGTGGCCGTCGAAGCGCTCGTGCGCATAGCTGACCGCGAGCTCGCGGGTGATCAGGAAGGCCCAGTCGCTGGACTGCAGCGCCAGCAGCTCGCGCAGCGCCGAGACCGGCGCCGTGGGCCCGGCCGCGAGCAGCTCGAGCTCGGCGGCCCGCGCCCCGAAGGCGAGCTCCGCGACCCCCGGCTCAGACCAGGTCGAGAGGTCTCCGCCGCGCCCCCAGCTGCGTGGCGCGCGACTGGTCCCGCAACGCCGCCGGCAGCGGGCGCGGGTCGTTCAGCCCCGGCGCCTCGTCGAGGCGCACCAGCGCCAGGCCCTGGGTGGCGGCCTCCTCGATCACGCCCGCCAGCCAAGCCACCCCCTCGTACCACCAGTGTCCGAGCAGCTCGGTGTCGATCGCGCACACCACCAGCCCGCCGCCGGGCAGCGGGCCCGGAGCCGTCCGTGCAGCCTCGCGCAGCCGCTCGCGAACCCGGGTCACGAAGTCGGCCGCGTGGGCGCGGGCGAGGGCCAGCGCGGCGTCGTGCTCGTAGGCGCCGCCGGCGTTGTTCCAGGGGTTGTGGTGGAAGGTGGTGAGGCGGTGGTAGTCGCGGTAGGCGCCCCCGGCGGGGTAGCCCCCCTCGCTCCACACCAGCGAGATCGTGGCCCGGTCGATCGGCACCAGCACCACGCCGCGCTCCCCTGCGAGCGGCTGCAGGTGCTCCCAGGAGCCCTCTCCGAGGGCGTCCGTGAGCTCCACGCAGACGGCTCCTCACGCCCTCCTGGGCCAGCGTCCCGTCCAGCCACGGGGCGTGGGCGCACTCCGGCAGCCAGAAGCCGCCGTCCCAGGCGCCGAAGCGCCGCCGCTGCGAGGCGATGCCGCTGGCGACCTGCGCCCGCATGCCCGCGTCGGTGGCCAGCAGCGGCAGGATCGCGTGCGTCGCCGAGGAGGTCCACTGCGCGTGTGCCCCGAGCGCCCCGAGGAGGTCATCGGAGCGCTCGTGCAGCCGCTCCAGCGCGCCCTCGTAGTCGAGCCACGCGCGTTCGAGCTCCACCGCCAGCTGCTCGTGGCCGCCGTCGCGCAGGCCGGCCGCGTCGCGCTCGTGGGTCCCCCGCCGCACCTCCTCCACGAAACGCCCGAAGCGCTCCGCGATGCCGGGGGCCTCGAGCTGGTCGCAGAGCACGGGGGTAAGCGAGAGCGTCACCGGTGCACCCTCGTCGAGCAGCTCGAGCAGCGGCAGATAGGAGCCGGCCATGGCCTCCCACAGCCACTCCTCGCCGAAGGGCCAGGTGCCGAAGCCCTCCACGTAGGGCATGTGGGTGTGCAGGACGATCGCCAGCGCGCCCTGCTCACGGGCGCCGGCGCTCACGCCCGGCACACCGCGAGGAAGTCGAGCGCCCGCTCGAGATCCGCCTCTCCCGCCGCGCGCAGCACGAAGTCGCGCGCGCTGATCGCGGGAGTGAAGCGCCCGTAGAAGCGCTCGGTGAGGCCGAGCGCGGCGTGCACGCGGTCCCACCCGCAGCGCAGCGCCAGCTCGTGGGCGCGCAGCTTGCGGGCGTGGAAGAGCCCGTAAAGCTCGACGCGCGAGAAGCCGTCCCGGCACAGCTGCTCGAACTCGGCCCGGCGGTACTCGTGCACGTGCCACGGGTTGTCCGAGCGGCTCGCCCCCTTCGGCGCGAGCGTGCGCACGTTGGGGGTGGAGACGTAGACACTCCCCTCGGGCCCCACGAGCGAGCGGAAGTGGGCGAGCACCCCGCCGGGGTCCTGGAGGTGCTCGATCGTCTGCAGGAACACGACCGCGTCGGCGGGCTCCGCGTAGCTTTCGACGAGCGCGCGCTCGAACTTCACGTTGGCGGCCCGGTAGCGCAGGCGGGCGTGCTCGTGGGCCTGCGGGTTGGCATCGACGCCGGTCACCGACGCCGCGCTGCGCGACAGCACGTCCACGCCGTAGCCCTCGCCGCAGGCCATGTCGATGACCCTGGCGCCGGCCACGCGTGCAGCGATCCATTCGTACACGGCCAGGTGGCGCCGAAACCAGTAGTTCTCGGCGGGCACGTCCGGGAGCGTCCGCTCCCCCGTGAGCTCCAGCGGTGGAACCCCTGCGGGCTGGTCGCGCTGGACATGGGGGTCCGGCGAACCCGCGGCGGAGCGCTCGCGAGCCTCGGGCTCGGTGCGAGGCGCTGGCACGGCGGGCGAGTATAAGGTGCGGGCCGTGCCGCCCGCCGCCAGCGCCGAGCAGATCCGCGACGCCAACACCCGCTACCACGACGCGGCCGCCCATCACTACGACTCCAAGTGGGGCATCGACTTCGGCGAGACCGGCCAGCAACAGGTGCGCACGAAGCTGCGCAAGGCACTGGGCGGCGGCCACGCGCGCTACCGGGACTCGCTGGAGATCGGCGCGGGGACCGGCTACTTCACGCTCAACCTGCTGCTCGGCGGGCTGATCGAGAACGCCACCTGCAGCGACATCTCGCCGGGGATGCTGCAGACGCTCGCCGGCAACGCCGAACGCCTCGGGCTCGAGGTGGCGACCTGCCCGGCCGACGCCGAGCAGCTGCCGTTCGAGGACGAGAGCTTCGACCTCGTGTTCGGCCACGCCGTGCTGCACCACATCCCCGACCTGCCACGGGCCTTCACCGAGTTCAGCCGCGTGCTGCGGCCCGGCGGCACGCTCCTGTTCGCGGGCGAGCCCTCGCTCTACGGGGACCGCATCGCCGGCGTGCCGAAGGCGCTCGGCCGCACGCTCGCGCCCTTCTGGCGCATGGCGCTGCGTGCCGGCCCGGCCGCGGCGCCACCGCCGGCGAGCTCGGAGGAGTCGCTGGAGCCGGTCGTGGACGTGCACGCCTTCTCCCCCGGTGAGCTCTCGCGCATGGCGCGCGACGCGGGCTTCGAGCACGCGCGCGTCAGCGGCGAGGAGCTGGTCGCGAACTGGTTCGGCTGGGTCAACCGCACGCTGGAGCACAGCGCCGACCCCGACGAGGTCCCGTGGGCCTGGCGGCAGTACGCCTATCGCGGCTACCTGATCCTGCAGGAGCTCGACCGGCGCCTGCTGGAGTCACTGCTGCCCGCGAGCGCCTTCTACAACCTCATGCTCTCGGCCCGCAAGCCGCGGCGCTGAGACGGGGCTGGACCTAGAATCGGGTCGATGGCTTCGCGGCCGGCCCGGAACTTCCCCCTGTTCCCGTTGGGCATCGTCGCGCTTCCGACCGAGAGCGTGCCGCTGCACATCTTCGAGGAGCGCTACCGCGTCATGATCGGGCGCTGCCTGGAGGCCGGCCCGGATTCGCCCGCGCGCCAGTTCGGAATCGTGTGGCTCTCCGACGAGGAGCTCAAGCCGGTGGGGTGTGCGTGCGAGGTCGAGGAGGTGATCGAGCGGATGGAGGACGGGAGCATGGACATCCTCGCCCGCGGCACCCGGCCCTTCCGTCTGGTCAGCCGCCAGGACGACCTCCCCTACCCGGCCGGCGAGGTCGAGTTCCTCGGGGAGCTCGAGGAGGAGCAGGACGACGAGGCCGGCACCGCCGCCCGCGAGCTGTACCGCGACCTGGTCGCCCAGGCCACCGACCGCGAACTGAGCGAGGAGGAGCTGCTCGAGCTCGACGCCTACGGGATGGCCGCGACCGTCGAGTTCGGCGTCGAGGCCAAGCAGGAGCTGCTGGAGCTGCGCTCCGAGAACGCGCGCCTGCGGCTGCTGGCGATGCTGCTGTCGGCTGCGATTGAGCGCCTGGAAACGCTCGAGCGCGCCCAGGCGCGCGCGCTGTCGAACGGCAAGGTGCGCTTCGCCTGAGGCGGGCGCCTATTCGGGCAGCCCGCAGACCTGCTGAGCCGTGGTCAGCACGAACAGCGCGAGTTCGTGCAGGACCTTGGGCTGGGCGGCGGAGTTGTCGGCGAAGTGCACGCTGCCGTTTTCGTCGCGCAGGCGGTAGCTCATCACCGAGCCGGGCCTGGCCGCCAGGCTGGCGTGCTGGGAGGCGAGGCTCTGGAGGTCTTCCTGGATCCCGCGGGCACGCACGAGTTCGGCGTCGCTGAGCTTGCGGCGCGCGGCGCGCCCGTTGCAGTGGACGTTGCCCTCTTCGTCGACGAGCAGGGTCAGACCGGCGTGCGGCGTGGAGCCCGCGCGCGTGACGATGAAGATGTCCCCCGGCGCCACCTCTCCGCAGCCGCCCAGCAGCCCGACGCCGGCCAGCAGGGCGAAGCCGAGTGCGAGCCTGGCCCGGCCGAGTGCGAGCCTGGCCCGGCCGACGGCGAGCCTGGCCCGGGGGACGGCGAGCGCGGCCCGGCGGACGGTCACGCCTGCACCGCCACGCCGCCGCGACGGGGGTCACCGGCGCCCTCGAGCTCCCCGCCCCGGCACAGGACGGCCTGGACGCCCCCGAAGAACAGGTTGCGGGAGCCGAAGCGCACCACCTGAAGCTCGGGGGGCAGGCCCTCGAGGTCGATCCCCGGCTCGGCGAACAGGACCCCGTTCTCGAAGTGCACGCGGGGGGCGCCCACGGCCGCGGCGGCGCCGAGCCCGTGGTCGACGACGCCGAGGACCGTCTGCAGCAGGGCCGAGCGGATGCGGTTGGAGCCGGCGCTGCCGAGCACCAGCTCCACCTCTCCCCCGCGCATCACGACGGTGGGAGCCATCATGCTCGGCATCCGCTGGCGGGGACGGTGGCGGTGAAAGCCGAGCGGGTTGAGGTCCTCCTCGCCCATCACGTTGTTGAGGTGCAGCCCGGTCCCCGGGACGACCACGCCCGAGCCCTCGCCGTTGGTGCAGGTCGCGCTGCACGCACGGCCGTCCGCGTCGAGCACCGAGATGTGCGTGGTGGCGCCGAGCCGCCGCGCGAGAAAGCGTTCCGAGAAGCCCTCCTCCTGCAGACCCTCGAGGAACTCGGGGGTGCGCTCGGCCTGGGCGGCGGACATCGCCTCGACGACACCGGGCAGGAGCGGCGGGCTCGGCTCCCGATCGAGCAACGCCAGCGAGTAGGCGATCAGCGTGCCTCCGGCGGACGGGGCCGGGTTGGTGAGGATCTCGCGGTCGCGGTACCTCAGCCGCAGCGGCTCAGCGGGGAACCGCCTCGTAGGCGGCCAGATCCTCGCGCGAGAGCAGCCCCCCGCGCCGGCCGACCCACTCGCCCACGGCGTCGGCGATGGCGCCGCGGTAGAAGGGGTCGGGGCCCTCGCTCGCCAGCAGCTCGAGCGCGTCGGCGAGATCGGGGTTGCGCAGCACCTCGCCCTCGCGCAGGACACGCCCGTGCGGGGCCCAAAGCGCCGCGCACTCGGGGGTCGAGGTCAGCAGGCCGGTGAGGATCTCGGCGACATATGCCTGGCCGGCGTTGAGCGCGACCCCGTCGCGGGCGAGCGTGGCGGCCGGCGCGGCGAGACGCTGCAGGGGCATCGTCCCCCAGCGGCTGACGGCCTCGCACACGCCGGCGGGAGTGCCGTACGCACCGCACGAGGCGGGGCCGACGTGGAACACCTGCTCGGCGTCCCCGAAGGACACGTCGATCGGCAGCAACTCGGCGTACACCTGCCCCTGGGGGCCCTCCGAGGGTGCTGCGGGCGCGGCCACGAAGAAGTCCAGCACGGCCACGGGCACATCTGGGCCGGCGACCAGCATGTGGCCCCCGGCGCCGAGGCCGGTGAGCAGCGGCTCGGCCACGAACGACGTCAGCATCGCGGCGACCACGGCGTCCACCGCGTTGCCGCCTTCGCGCAGCACACTCGCCCCGGCCTCGGCGGTGAGCGGGTGCCCTGCGGCGATGACCCCGCGCTCAGCCTCGCCCATCTGCAGAGGCGGCCGCGCCTACACGTTCGGTATGAACTCCGGGACCTCGAGCTCGTCCACCGCCAGGCCACCACGACGCGACGGGCGCGGCGGGCCGGCGGGAGCGGCGCGGGAGACCTTCAGCTCGCCGGCCGCGGGCTCGTTGACGCGGGCGGCCGGGCGCCGGCGGTCCTCAGCGAACCCCGTGGCCACGACGGTCACCCACACCTGGTCGTCGAGCGTCTCGTCGACCATTGCCCCGAAGATGATGTTGGCCTCCGGATGGGCTGCCTGGGAGACCGCTTTGGCGGCCTCGTTGACCTCCCACAGAGACAGGCTCGTGCCCCCTGTGATCGACAGCAGGATCGAGCGTGCGCCGTCGACCGAGGTTTCCAGCAGCGGCGAGGAGATGGCGTGGTCGGCCGCCTCGGTGGCGCGGTTCTCTCCGACCCCCATGCCGATCCCCAGCAGGGCGTTGCCGGCGCCGCTCATGATCGTGCGCACGTCGGCGAAGTCGAGGTTGATCAGGCCCGGCAGCGTGACGAGGTCCGAGATGCCCTGGACGCCCTGGCGCAGCACGTCGTCGGCGACCCGGAAGGCCTCGACCATGGCGGTCTGGCGGTCGAGCACCCCGAGCAGGCGGTCGTTCGGCACGACGATCAGCGTGTCGACCTCCTCGGCCAGCGCGCGCACGCCGCGCTCGGCCTGCTCGCTGCGCCGCGCGCCCTCGAACTGGAACGGCTTCGTCACGATCGCGACCGTGAGCGCGCCGACTTCCCGGGAGATGCGGGCCAGGATCGGGGCCGCCCCGGTGCCGGTGCCGCCGCCGGCGCCCGCGGCGATGAAGATCATGTCCGAGCCCTTCAGCATCGCCTTGACGCGGTCGTAGTCCTCCATCGCGGCCTGGCGCCCGACTTCGGCGTCGGAGCCGGAGCCGAGACCACGGGTGAGCTCGGCTCCGATGTGCACGGTCAGGTCGGCCGTGGACTGTTGGAGAGACTGAAGGTCGGTGTTGACGGCGAGGAACTCGATCCCGCCGACCTGCGCCTCGACCATGCGGTTGACGGCGTTCACGCCGGCGCCGCCCACGCCGACCACGCGGATCAGGGGCTGGCCCGTCTGCATGCCGCCGCGGGCCGCCTGCTGCTCGGATGAGAAGGCCTCGCGCAGGCGGTCCTGGGGAGTCGGCAGGCTGAGGCTCGGGGTGAGCGCGCTCTGCGCGGCGACCGTCTGCGGCGCCGGGCTCAGGGCCGGGTGGGGAACGCTTGCGGGCGACGGCGCGTGGCTGCGCTGGGGGCGCTCCTGCGCGGCCGGGCGCTCCTCGGCGCGCCAGGGCGCTGCACGAAGGGGCCATCCTCGGCGGCCGGGCGTTGCTCTGTGGCCGGGACGTCGTCCACCTCGGCGCGCAGCCGCACATCGGGCTCGCCGAGGCCGTCGCCGTGGTCATCCCCGAGGTCGTGATCCTGCGGGGCTGCGGGCTGGTCGGGGTCGGTGCCCTGCGCCTCTTCGGTTTTGCGGAACAGGGCCGCAAGCGGGCCTTCACGCATGCTCGCGCGCTTAGGGTTGGACATTTGCGAGGACCTCCTGCGCGAGCTGCCGGTAGGACTGGGCGGCGACGCCGTCCGGCTCGTACTTCAACACCGACATGCCCTTCACCGGCGCCTCCGCGAAGCGGACCGTCTTGCGTATCCGTGAGGCGAACACGCGATCGCCGAAGTTTTCTTCGAGAATCTCGATCGCCTCCTTGGCGTGGATGGTCCGAGAGTCGACCAACGTCGGAAGGATACCCTCGATTTCGACGCCGGGGTTGAGATTCTCGCGGATCATGGCAAGCGTGTTCTGGAGCTGGATCAGGCCCCGCATCGACAGATACTCGCATTGCACGGGGACGATCACGCGGTCGGCGGCGGTGAGGGCGTTGATCGTCAGCAGCCCGAGGCTGGGGGGCGTGTCGATGCAGATGAAGTCGTAGTCCTCGTAGATCGGCTGGAAGGCCTTCTGCAGGGCGCGCTCGCGGCCGATCATGGTGGACATCGCGATCTCCGCCCCGGCAAGGTCGATCGAGGCGCAGGCGATGTCGATCTCGCGCTTGCGGATCACCTCGCGCAGCGAGACTTTGTGCACGAGCACGTCGTACATCGAGAGCTCGAGCGTGTCTGGGTCGATGCCCTGGGACATCGTGAGGTTGCCCTGGGGGTCCATGTCGACGCACAGGACGCGGTGTCCCTCCTCCGCGAATGCGGCGGCGAGATTGAGCGTGGTCGTCGTCTTGGCCACACCACCCTTCTGGTTGGCGAACGCGATGACCTTGGCCTTACCTTCCACGGGGGCTCCCGGTGTTCGAGGGATCTGCAGTAGCCGTCCGCTGGGTATTCGCAGCCCGGGGGCCTATTCCTGCACGGCCACTACTCTCCAGCGGATGGCCACCGCCCGCCGCTCGAGGTCCGCCGGCTTGGCGGCGCGGCTGGCCGGCAAGCGGGTGCTGGTGTGCGTCGGCGCCGGCGGCGTCGGCAAGACCACCACCTCGGCCGCACTCGCCCTGGGGCTGGCCAGGGAGGGCAAGAAGGTGGCCGTCGTGACGATCGACCCGGCCAAACGGCTGGCCTCGGCCCTCGGGCTGCAACGCCTCTCCAGCGAGCCGAGCCGGATCGACCCCGCCGCGCTGCGCGGAGCCGGCGTCGCCGGCCGGGGCGAGCTGTGGGCGATGATGCTCGACAGCAAGCGCACCTTCGACGATGTCGTGATGCGCCTGGCGAGCGACGACAGCGCCCGCGAGGAGATCCTCGCCAACCCGATCTACAGGGAGCTGTCGACGGCCGTGGCCGGGTCGCAGGAGCTGAGCGCCGTGGCCAAGCTGTACGAGCTGTACGAGGAACACGACTTCGAGGTGATCGTGCTCGACACGCCGCCCTCGCGCAACGCGCTCGACTTCCTGGAGGCGCCCGGGCGCCTGCTGGGCTTCTTCGAAGGCCGGGCCCTGCAGGTGTTCCTCGCGCCCAGCGGCCTCACCGCGCGCCTGTTCGGGCGTGGCACGGCGCTCGTGTTCTCGATCTTCGCCCGCGTCACGGGCGTGAACATGCTCAGCGAACTGTCGCGCTTCTTCCGCACCATGTCGAGCGTGATCGATGGGTTCGGTCAGCGAACACGCGAGGTCGAGGCGCTGCTGCGGGCGCCCGAGACCTCGTTCCTGATCATCACCTCGCCCGAGCCGGACCCCGTGGCAGAGGCTCTGTTCCTGGCCGAGCGCCTGCGCGAGGCGCGCATGTCCGCCGATGGGCTGGTGGTCAACCGCACCCACCTGGACGGCCTCGGCGGCCACACCCCCGACGAGGTCGCTGCGCTGCTCGGCGACGAGCTGGACCCCCAGCTGGCGGAGCGACTGGCGGGCAACCTCGCCGACTTCGATGTGCTCGCAAGGCGCGACCGGGACTCGATCGAGCAGCTGTCCTCCGAGCTCGACGGCACGGCCCTGGTGGTCGTGCCCCAGCTAGATGAAGACGTCCAGGATCTCCTCGGACTGGGCCGCGTTGCCGAATATCTCCTCGAGTGACAGCGGGGCGCAGCTCTCGGGCTGCTCGGGCTCCCCGGCGGGGGCGTCCGCATCCGCCTCCCCGGCCGCCGAGCGGGCGCTGATCAAGGGTTCCTGCCGAGCCTGTGACGCGAATGGCTCGGGCGTCGGCAGGGGCGCGGCCGCCTCGGCGATGATGCCGTCGGCGAGTTCACCCAGGCATTCGGGCAGGTGCCCGCAGATCACGTCCCGCAGCAGGGCGCGCAGGTGCTCGGCGACCTCGCGGGCGAGCTCCTCGCCCTGCGCTCCGGGGTGCGCGGCGCCGAGGCGCAACGAGCGCTCGAGCGCGATCGCCTCCTCGATACGGGCGGTCAGCTCGGGGACGTCCTCGTGGGCCGCGCAGAGGGCCGCCAGGCGCCTGGCGAGCAGCCCCGGTGCAGAGCCCTCCTCCTCCAGCAGCGCGCTCAGCGCGAGCAGGTTGTCGCTCAGCCCGTCGAGCCCGACGGCGCGCTCGCAGGCCAGCTCGAAGCGCCCCAGCGCCCAGTCGAGCCTGCCGCCGTCGAAGACGCGGCGCGAGACGAGGCTGCAGAAGGCGCGCAACTCGTCCTCCTGGTCGGGGGTCAGCAGCAGCGTCCCGCCCCTGGCGGGTCCGCCGGGGAGCTGCAGCGCCCGCCAGGCGCCGCCGCCGGTGCTGACCCAGCCGAGGGGATCGAGCGCGATGCGCCCGTCGCCGAACAGGCGCAGGGCGCGCAGCAGCTCGGCGAGCACGCTGCGCGCGGCGTGGACCGCCCGGCGCGGGTCCTCGGCCTCGCAGGCGAGCAGCACGAACACCGGTTCACCGGCCTCGCTCGCGAAGCTCGCCCCCAGGTCGGGCAGCGGGCCCGGAAGCGCCTCCTCGCGCACGATCTCGAGCCCGTCGGCGATCGCCAGCTCGGGCGAGGCGATCGCCAGGCCGCGCAGCCGCGCGAGCACCATCACCTCGCTGCGGACGGACCCTGTCGAGGCCTGGAGCGAGGCCAGCGCCGACTGCAGCCGCTCGGGAGCGAGCTGGAAGTCATCGCCTTCGCCGAAGGTGTCCTGCATCAGCGCCAGGAGCCCCTCCCGCAGGCGACCGCGGGGTCCCGCCTCGCCAGGCTCGATGCCGTGGTCGAGGAGGTAGCGGTCGAGCCCGTCGAAGTCGGCCAGGGCGATCGCCGCCGCACGGTGGGTGGGCAGCGCCTCGAGGCTCTCGGCGCGTTCGCGCAGGAAATCGCCGACGAGCGGCCGATAGCAGTACAGCGCCGGCCGGCGCGCACCGGGACGGCCGCCCCTGCGCTCGAGCTCGAACGGCACCTCGGCGCCGTCGGACAGCTCGGCCTGCAGGAAGTCGGCGGCCTCCTCGAGGTGGGCGCTGAGCGCGGACTGCATGGAGGTGGAGCTCATGCAGGCTGATTCGGGCCGGAGCCCGGCGGTCCTGCCGCTCATGCCGAGCGCAGTTGGCCTTGCAGCGAGCGGAGCTAGGCGACCGCGAGGGCGTCGCCGGTCGCGGCGCGCTCGGCGCACTCCGCTCCCAGCCACTGTTCCCCGTAGGAGCGCATGTCGTCGATGATCGGCAGCAGCGCCAGGCCCTTCTCGGTCAACGCGTACTCGACGCGAGGCGGAACCTCGGGGAATGTGTGGCGCTCGACGATGCCCTCCTCCTCGAGGGCCCGCAGCCTCAGGGAGAGGGTGCGCGGGCTGATCCCGGAGAGCGAGCGTTCGAGCTCGCAGAAGCGCGAGTGGCCCTCGGCCAGATCACGGACGAGCAGCAGCGTCCACTTGCCGCACACGATCTGTGCGGTCATGCACACCGGACACGTCTCATCAAGCGCCATGTCCCTTTACTTTACCAACTGAAGTGACGGTGGCGCACCATCTGCCGTCACAGGTGGGGCCCCGACACGCCCGTTTTGCGCTTCGAGATGCGCCGGCCGGCGTCGAAGAGCCGCCGAGGCCGTGGCCCGGCGCTGTGGGCGCGGCGCTCAGACCGTGGTTGTGGGGTTGGCGACCTCGTCGCGCTGCGCCTCGGCGGCGGCGACGTCGTCCATGGTGGTGCCGCGGCGGCCGTCCGCCTGCATCAGCAGCTTGAAGTCGTGGGGGCTCGAGGCGACCTTGTACGCGTCCTCGAAGGTCACGCGACCGGCCTTCACATGGCCGAAGAGCGCCTGGTCGAAGGTCTGCATGCCGTAGTAGCCGCCGGAGGAGATCACCTCGACCAGCTTTCCCGTCTGTTCGGGGTCCATGATCATGTCCCGCACGCGCCCGGTCATGCGCAGGATCTCGCAGACCGCGACCCGGCCGCCGTCCGCGCCCGGGACGAGCCGCTGGGAGATGACGCCCTTGATCGTCCCGGCGATCATGCTGCGGGCCTGCTGGTGCTGGTGGGGCGGGAAGAAGTCGAGCAGTCGGTTGATCGACTCGGTCGCGTCGACCGTGTGGATCGTGGAGAGCACGAGGTGGCCCGTCTCGGCGGCTGAAAGCGCCGTTCCGACCGTCTCCTCGTCTCGCATCTCCCCCACCAGGATCACGTCGGGGTCCTGGCGCAGCACCCTCCGCAGGGCGCGCTTGAACGAGGCCGTGTCCATGCCGACTTCGCGCTGGTTGATGGCGGAGCGCTTGTCCTCGTGCACGAACTCGATCGGGTCCTCGATCGTCACGATGTGCTTGCTCATCGTGTGGTTCATGTGGTCGATCATCGCCGCGAGCGTGGTGGACTTCCCGGAGCCGGTCGTGCCCGTCAGCAGGATGATTCCGCGCTCCTCTTCGGCCAGTTCGGTGATCACCGGCGGCAGCGCCAGCTCCTTGATCGTGAGGATCTTGTGCGGGATCGCGCGGCAGACGAGCGAGATCAGGCCGCGCTGACGGAAGGCGTTGATGCGGAAGCGGGCGACGCCCTCGATCTCGAAGGAGAAGTCGACCTCGTGCTCCTGGGCGAACTCTTCGAGCTTGCCCTCGTTGGAGAGGATCGTCTTGAGCGCGTGCTCGGTGTCGGTCGCGGCCAGCTCATCCGGGAAGGCGTCGTCGCCGGTCAGCTCGCCGTGGACACGGAACAGGGGTACGGCGCCGGCCTTCAGGTGCAGGTCGGAGCCCTCTTTGGCCACGAGCTCGCGCAGGGCCGCGTCGACATCGAACATACTCGGCTGATCGGCATCCCCCGGGCGCGTCTTGAGTGCCTGCAACGCGCATGGACACGGCCCGGCGCGAAAACGGGGCCGCCGCAGGGCCGCCCGCGGGCGCTGCAGAGCGGCTCACGCCGTCCTGCGGGCGGGCTCTCGCCGGGGCGGGCTCTCGCCGGGGCGGGCGTTCAGGCGACGTCGCGGAGCTTCTGGGCCTCGGCGAGGCTCTGCAGCTTCTTCAGCGACTGGTTCTCGATCTGGCGGATCCGCTCACGGGTGACGTTGAAGGTGCGACCGACCTCATCGAGGGTCCGCGGGTGCTCCCCGCCGAGCCCGTAGCGCAGCTCTAGCACGCGGCGTTCACGGTAGGAGAGGTTCTCGAGGGCCTCCCGCAGAGCCTCCTTGGTGAGGATCTCCGCGGCGCGCTCGTAAGGGGACTCGGCGCGCTCGTCGGCGATGAACTGGCCGAACTCCGACTCCTCCTCGTCGCCGACGGGCTTCTCCAGCGAGACGGGGGCCTGGGCGGAGCGCTTGATCGAATCGACCTCCTCGGGGTCGATCCCGGTCACCTCCGCGATCTCGTCGGCCGTGGGCTCGCGGCCCAGCTCGGTGACGAGCTTGCGCTCGGCGCGCCCGATCTTGTTGAGCTTCTCCACGACGTGCACGGGGATGCGGATCGTGCGCGCCTTGTCGGCCAGCGCACGGGCGATCGCCTGGCGGATCCACCAGGTCGCGTAGGTGGAGAACTTGAAGCCCTTGCGGTAGTCGAACTTCTCCGCCGCCCTGACCAGGCCGAGCGTTCCCTCCTGGATCAGGTCGAGGAACGGCAGGCCCTGGTTGCGGTAGTTCTTGGCGATCGATACGACCAGGCGCAGGTTGGACTCGACCATCTTCTGCTTGGCGTCGAGGTCGCCCCGCTCGATCCGCTTGGCGAGGTCCACCTCCTCCTGCGCGGTCAGCAGGCGCACCTTGCCGATGTCCTTGAGGAACAGCTGCAGCGAGTCGGTCGTCATGTCCGGCTTCAGGTCCAGCGCGGTTTTCGCTTTGCGCCGGCCTCGCTTGTCCGGCGCGCGCTCGACCTGCGCCGAGGCGGCTATCGCCGGGTCGATGTCCTCGACGAGCTCGATCTCGGCGCGCTCGAAGAAGCCGTGGAGCTCTTCGACGTCGGCCTCGTCCAGATCCAGCTCCGACATCGCCTTTGAGATCTCCGTGTAGGAGAGCACGCCGACCTGCTGACCCTTCGCCAACAGGCCCTTCACCTCGTCCAGCTCCTGCAGGTCGACGACTGACATTCGGGTTTCCATCTCTTCGCTCATGGACAGGTTGGCGGTCGCTTCCCCAGCATCAAATCAGTGTCTCCGTGGTCCTCATCCCACACCGCCCGATGCGCCGACCGCGTCCGCGCATGGAAGGGGTTCCCTTCAAGGAGCCAATGCTAACGCGTCTGCCGCCACCGCCGCCGGAATGGCCTCGGCATTGCACCCCCGAAAGGGCGGCCAATGCGGCTTCCGGCCGCCGCCCGGTGCGGGTTACGGCTTTAAGCAATCATGTCGACGTGCCCACTCCCGAGGACGTCCGCGTGCCCAGACCCGAGAGCAACGGACACGCCGGCACGGACACGATCGAGGAGGGCGTGCTCTCCAATCTCCCGCGCAGCCGTCCCCAGCGGGCGACCGAGCGCCGCATCGCCTCCCGCGAAGGCAAACGTGCCGGCGGCAGCGCAGCCAAGGGCGCCACCCGCCGGTCCGCCAAGGACAACGGCGCCGCGGCCAAAGGCGCCACCGCGAAGGGCACCGGTGCCGCCGCCAAGGCCGCGAGCCCGGCGCCCGAGGACACGACCAAGACCACGGGCACAGGCACGACCTCGGAGGGCGCAGCCGCGCCATCGGCGAACGGTGCCCGGGGCGCCGGAGCGACCCCGAAACGGGCCGCGCGGGCGGCCTCCCCGCGCAAACCCCGCAAGACCGCCAAGCCACGCACCGAGACCGCCGCCAAGCGCGTTCCGCCCCAGCCCGCGGATTCCGCTCCCCGTCAGGGCTTCGAGAGCGAACCGTCCCGGAGCAGCACCGGCCCCGTCCAGCCCCCCGGTGGCGCCGAGTTGGTGGCCAGCGCGGTGGAGATGGTCGGCGAGGTGGCCAGGGCGGGAGTGTCGGCGGGCGAGCGGGTCCTGAAGGACCTCTTCTCGCGGCTTCCCCACTAGCCCGCGCCCGCCGCGGCCTGGTGGGATCGGACCAGGGTCGTCGGACGGCGGCGGCCGCAGGCTGATATACACTCCGACCACGCCGAGCCGTCGTGCCCATGCATGACGGGCGGGGGACCCATTGCGGGTCGCACAGTGCGATCCGCTGGGGCGAATCGGTCCACGTGGGCCGTAGCGCCGCACACAGATGTGCCGCGCGAGCCCGTCAGCTCACCCCGTAGGCGCTGGAAGACACAGTCGTGAGGCAAAGAACCGCACTCATCCTGTCCGCGTTCACGCTGCTTGCAGCGGTGAGCGGCCTGTCCTGCGTCTCGCAGGCCGGCGCCGCGTCCACCGGCGGAGCGCTCGCCGGCGCGACCGGCCACACGGCCAACCAGGTCCACACGACCGGCGTGGCGACGTGGTTCGGCCCTGGTTTCTACGGCCACAAGACGGCCTGCGGCCAGACGCTGACCCCGGCCGTGGTCGGGGTCGCCCACCGCACGCTTCCCTGCGGCACCCTCGTCAAGGTCACCTACGCGGGTCACGCCGTGGTGCTGCCGGTGCTCGACCGCGGCCCCTACAGCCACATCGCCGATTGGGACCTGACGGCCGGCGCGGCCGCAGCGCTCGACGTCTCGGACACGGTCCGGATCGGCACCAAAGTGGTGGGCAGCACGCCGAACGTCCCCACCCTCGGGATGCCCGCCGGTGCGCTCACCGCGCCCCTCGCCGGCGGCGCCCCCGCCGCCTAGCGCCCCCGCCGCCCCGCGCCTCCGCTGCCCAGCGCAGCGCTTCGCGCGCAGACCTCGCGTCCAGCGCAGTCCCGCGTGCGGACCGGCTAGCGCCGCGCGGCCCGCGCGGCGATCAGGTCCACGTCCGCATGGGCGGCCAGAGCGGCCGCGTGACGGCCGTCGGCCGGGTACACGGCCAGGCCGACCAGCGCCCGTAGCGGCTCGTCGGTCGCGGCGCTCGCCACCGCGGCGTGCATGCGCTCGGCCAGCGCGCGAGCCCCGCGGCGGTCGGCCCCCGGGGCCAGGACCCAGTAGCGACCCGGACGCTCGCGCACGACCCTGCCGTTCGCGGACAGCGCCCGCTCGAGCGATTCCAGGTCGGCCGCCAGGCGTGCCGGCGTGCTCTGCAGACGCAGCCGTTCGAGATCCCTGAACTCCACCAGCAGCACGGCGAACGGCAGCTCCTGTGGCTCGTGACGCTCCAACTCCCTGGCGATCGCCTCGAGCCACTCCGCCGGCGCGTGCTCGCCGCGCTGGTCGCGGATCGCGATCGCCTCGCGGGCCTCGCGGCCGTCGTGGGAACCGAGCGGCCGCGGGACGTCCTCGAGCTCATCGACGATCAGCGCCGGCTCCGGCGGCGCCTCGCTGCGATCCGGCGTGGGAGCCGGGCGCTCATCAGGGCGGCCTCGGCCACCGCCGGGCTCGATGCCGGGCTCGCCGGCGGGCGTCGCGCCGGCCAGGAGGGCCGTGCACACATGGGCCGCGCGTTCGCAGACATCGGCGGTCTGGCGGGCACTCGGCGCCGTCAGTTCTTCGAGCAGCGCCTCGCTGAGCACGCCACGCAGCAGCTCGAGCGCGTCGACCAGCTCGGCGGTCGTTCGGGCTCCGATCAGCTCGCCCACGCCGTCGGCTCCGGGCGCCGCCTCGCCACCGTCGGCGCCGGACCCGCTACGCAGGCGCACGAGAGCCCCGTCGGAGCGAAGCGCGTCGAGCAGCGCCCCGATCAGCTGCGGGGCCCCGTCGGCGAGCCGGCCGAGCGGCAGGCGCCCGAGATCCGCCGGCGCGCGGGAGCCCACCAGGGCGACGATCCAGCGGCCCGCGATCTCCTCACGACGGGCAGGAGAGCTGTCCAGACGCAGCTCGGCGAGTGCGCGGGGCGCTGCGGCGGGATAGGAGCCTTGACGCGGGGCCACGCCCGAGGAATATCAGCACTCGCCGACGCACGCACGGCCGGAGCTCCCCAGAGCCGGCCATCCCGCCGCGGGTGGCGATGCGACACTGCTCACCCGAAATGGTCGCCATCCGTATCGCGGTCGCCCTCTGCGGGCTGGTGCTGGCGGCGGCCGTGATCGTGCGGCGCGCCTCTCGGCGCCGGCCCCGGCGGGCCACGGTGGTGGGGCTCGAGAACGAAACCGCGGTCGACGCCGCCACCGAAGCGGTCACCTCGATCCAGAAGGCGGACCTGCTGATCGACACGGAGGCGCTGCAGGCGATCTGGACGCCGACGCACCTCGAGCGCCTCGCCCGCACCTACTGGCGCTTCCTCTCGCGGGTCACGCTGGGGCTGATCCACGTCCACTACACCGAGCGCGAACGCTACGTGGTGCTGCTCGCGGCGCCCCTGCGGCTGCTCACGTTCCGAGCCCCGGAATATGAGATGGACGCCTCACACGGGCTCGTCCGCTGGCGCATCTCCAGCGGCCTGCTCGTCTCGCGGCGGGGCCGCGACGGCGGCGGCTACCTGCAGATCGAGGTGCGCCGCGCGCCGGGAGACGACGGCTCGGGCGCCACCCGCCTGCACGTGGAGGTCGCGGTGGTCAACTTCTACCCGTCGATCGCTTCGGGGCTGGGCCGCACGATCTACAACATCACCCAGTCACGGATCCACGTGGTCGTGACGTACGGCTTCCTGCGCTCGCTCACGCGCCTGGACCTGGCCGAGTCGCGCGTCGGCCGCCTACAGGATCAGTGACTGACCTCGGCCCCGATCGCGCGCAGCTTGGCGCGATCGTGGGTGGCACGGATGCGCCTGATCGTGCCCGATCGCGAGCGCGTGACCAGCGATTCGGTCGTCGCGCCGCCGGCGCTCGGGTAGCGCACCCCCTGCAGGACGTCGCCGTCGGTCACGCCGGTGGCTGAGAAGAAGACATCGTCGCCGCTGACCAGATCGTCGCGGGAGAGCACCCGCTCGAGGTCGTAGCCGGCCGCACGGGCAGCGTCCCGCTCAGCGTCGTCACGGGGCCACAGCCGGCCCAGCAGCTGTCCCCCCAGGCACTTCACGGCGGCGGCCGAGATCACACCCTCCGGAGTTCCGCCGATGCCCCACAACAGATCCACGGGCGAGCGCTCGGTCACGGCCAGCAGCGCCGCCGAGACGTCCCCGTGCGCGATCAGGCGCACGCGTGCCCCCGCTTGGCGGATCGCCGCGATGCCCTGCTCGTGGCGCGGGCGGTCGAGCACCACGACCATCACATCGGCGATCGGGCAGGCCTTGCGCTCGGCGATCAGGGCCACCGTCTCCCCGAGCGGGCGGTCGAGGTCGAGCAGGTCCGCGATGTCGGTGGCGCCGGCCATCTTTTCCATGTACACGCAGGGGCCCGGGTCGAACATCGTGCCGCGGCTGGAGAGGGCGATCACCGCCAGCGCACTCGGCATCCCGTGGGCGGCGAGCGTGGTGCCCTCGAGCGGGTCCACGGCGATGTCGACCTGCGGCGGGGACCCGTCCCCGATCTGCTCGCCGTTGTAGAGCATCGGCGCCTCGTCCTTCTCGCCCTCGCCGATCACCACCACCCCGTCCATGCGAACCGAGTGCAGCATGTGGCGCATGCCGTCGACGGCGGCCTGGTCGGCGGCCTCCTTGTCGCCGGCGCCGACGAGCGGGGCCGCCGCGAGAGCGGCCGCCTCGGTGACGCGGACGAGCTCGAGCGCGAGGTTGCGATCTGGCAGCTGACGCGAGACGGAGGAGCTCATGTGCGCGCTACGCCTCCTCGTCCTCGTCGAACGCGTCGTCGAAGCCCTCGTCGCGGTTGCGCTCGCGCCGCGGTCGCAGCTCCACCGGCGCGCTGATCGCGATCGTGCGAGCGGGGACGTCGTGGGTGATCACCGCGCCCGCGCCCACCCGAGCCCCGCGGCCGATGCGAATGTTCCGATGGCGCGGGGTCATGATCACCGAGTTGGCCCCCACCACGGCACCGTCCTCGATCACGATCTCATTCGGTCCGTTCGTCGGCCTCACCGCCATCGTCACGTTCTGGAAGATCTTCACGCCCTGCCCGATCACGACTTTCGGGTGCAGCACGGTACCGATGCCGTGATGGCCGAGGCGCACGTCGGGGCTGGCGCGAACCTCGCACGGGAGGGCGTTGTGGTAGAGCATCGAGTTGAAGTTCTTGACCCACCTCGCGAGCAGCGGATGGCCGCCGTGGTAGAGCGCCATCGACAGCAGCCACAGGCGCCGCGAGCTGAAGGCGAAGTCCCGCCCCTTGAGAACGTCGGCCAGCCGGGCGGTGCGGACCGGCTCCTGACCGCGTTCCGCGGGCTCATCTGCCAGCGAGCGCGGCTGGTCGGTCTGCTCGGGCATCTCGCGGCAGCTTGTAGCACACCCTCGTGGGGTCGCCCCGTCCGCTCCGCCGAGCGCTCGCGCGGACGCGAGCGGCGGCCCGTCGCGCGGGCCACTACGATCGAGCCGTGACCGAGGCGCCGCAGACCGTGACTGCGAGCATCCCGGGTCCGCTGCGCTCCGCCGTCGAGGAGCGCGTCGCGCAGCTGGTGGAGCAGGAGATTCCCGCCCGCCTGCGCAGCGGCGACCCCACCATCTGGGGGCCGGCGGGGACGCCCGAGGTCGCCAACCGCCTCGGCTGGCTCACGATCGCCGAACGCATGGCGCCGCAGCACGAGCAGCTCGAGCAGTTCGCCGCGGGGGTGGCCGCCGACGGAATCGTGGACGCCGTCGTGCTCGGAATGGGAGGCTCCTCGCTCGCGCCGGAGGTTCTGCGCCGCACGTTCCCGGGGCGGGGCGACCGTCCCCGGCTGTGGGTGCTCGACTCAACCGACGCCGGCGAGATCGGCGCCGTGCAGGACGCGATCGACCCGCGGCGCACGCTGTTTTTGGTGTCCTCCAAGTCGGGCGGCACGATCGAGCCGAACTCGCTGTTCGCCCATTTCTTCGCGCTCGTGCAGGACGGGGCCAACTTCGCGGCCGTGACCGACCCCGGCACGAGCCTGCAGGAGCTCGCCGAGCGCCACCGCTTCCGGGGAGTGTTCGCCGGCGACCCGGACATCGGCGGGCGCTACAGCGCGTTGTCGGCCTTCGGGCTCGTGCCCGCGACGCTCGCCGGCATCGACACCGCGACACTGCTCCAGGACGCCCCCGCCGCCTGGGACACGGCACTCGAGACCGGCGACTGGGCGCCGGGCAACGCGGCCGGTGTGGACGCCGCCTGCTGGCTCGGGGCCGCGCTGAGCGCGCTGGCGAGCGGCGGGCGGGACAAGCTCACGTTCGTGATCTCCGCGACCCTGCCCGGCCTGGGGCTGTGGCTGGAGCAGCTGGTGGCGGAGTCCACCGGCAAGCAGGGCCGCGGGATCCTGCCCGTGGCCGAGGAGCCCCTGCGGCGAGCCCGCGGTGTATGGGGACGACCGCGTGTTCGCGCACCTCACCGACGTCGGACACCCCGAGCCCGAGCTGCAGGCGCGCGTGGACGCGCTGGCGGCGGCCGGCCATCCGGTGATCACGATCCCGACGACGGGCCCGGGCGACCTCGGACGCGTCTTCCTGCTGGCCGAGCTCGCGGTGGCGGTGGCCGGCTGGGGCCTTGAGATCAACCCCTTCGACCAGCCCAACGTGCAGCAGGCCAAGGACGCGACCAACGCCGTGCTCAAGGGCTTCGGCGAGAGCGGCGTGCTGCCCGAGATCGCCGAGGCGCAGGTCGCGAGCGTGAGCTCGCTGCTGCTCGCAGCGCAGGCGCCCGAATACGTCGCGCTGATGGCCTACGTGCGCCCCTCGAGCGAGTTCGACATAGCCGCCGGCGAGCTGCGCGAGGTGATCCGTCAGGCCGGCCGCGCCACCACCACCTTCGGCTACGGCCCCCGCTTCCTGCACTCCACCGGCCAGTTCCACAAGGGCGGGCCGAAGATCGGGCGCTTCCTGCAGATCCTCCACGACGACCCCGTCGACGTCGACATCCCGGGGGCCCCCTACTCCTTCACCACGCTCAAGAACGCGCAGGCGACGGGCGACCTCCAGACCCTGCGCTCGCTCGGCCTGCCCGCGGAGCGGGTACGGCTGAGGGGCGATGACCCCGCGGGCGCGCTGCGCTCGCTGACCGCGACGATCAAGGAGGGCCTGTGACGCAGATCGGCTTTGTGGGACTCGGGAAGATGGGCGGGAACATGGTCCACCGCATCCGCCGCGACTCCGAGCACGAGGTGGTCGCATTCGACTTCGACGAGAAGGCGGTGGCCCAGGCCGTTCGCAGCGGGGCGACGGGCGCCGGCTCGTTGCGGGAGCTCGTCAAGAAGCTGCCGGCGCCGCGGATCGTCTGGATCATGGTCCCGGCCGGCGCCCCCACGCAGGAGACGGTCGACAAGCTCGCGAAGCTGCTGGACCGCGGCGACACGATCATCGACGGGGGCAACTCGCGCTGGACCGACGACAAGCGGCGCGCCGCGGAGCTCAAACGCAGTGGCATCGAATACGTCGACGTCGGGGTCTCGGGCGGGGTATGGGGACTGGAAGTGGGCTACTGCATGATGGTCGGAGGACCGCCGCGGGCGGTCAAGCGCCTGGCGCCGATCCTCGACGTGCTGGCGCCGCCGACCAACGACGCAGAGCCGCGCGGCGATCGGCGAGCGCGGGTGGCTGCATTTCGGCCCCGCGGGTGCGGGGCACTACGTGAAGATGGTCCACAACGGCGTCGAGTACGGGCTGATGCAGGCCTACGCCGAGGGCTTCGACGTGTTCGACAAGTGCGAGTACGAGCTCGACAACGCCAAGATCGCCCACCTCTGGGGCCAGGGCTCGGTGGTCCGCTCGTGGCTGTGCGAACTCGCCGCCCGCGCCTTCGAAGCCGACGGCAACGACCTCGGGGCGATCGAGGGCTACACCGAGGACTCCGGCGAGGGACGCTGGACGATCCAGGACGCGACCGACCACGATGTTCCCACGCCCGTGATCACGGCCTCGTTGTATGCGCGGCTGCGCTCGCGGGGCAACGGCGACTACGCCGACCGCGTGCTGGCTGCGCTGCGCAACCAGTTCGGCGGGCACGCCGTCAAGAGCGCGAAACGCTGATGGCGATCGCCGCAGAGGGTCAGGCCGGCGTCGAGCAGGAGAACCCGCTCACAGCGGGCCTCGAGCGCCTCCCGGTCGCCCCCGCCTCGCTGGTCATCTTCGGCGCCACCGGCGATCTCTCACGGCGGAAACTGCTGCCGGCGCTCTACAACCTCGCCCACGACGGAGTGCTCCCCGGCCACTTCCACGTGATCGGGGTGGCCCGCCGGGAGCGGACCGACGCGGAATTCGCCGACGAATGCGTGGAGGCGATCCGGCGCTTCTCGCGCCGTCAGCCGGATCCCGACGTGCTCGAGTCGCTGCACGACAACGTCCGCTACGTGTCGGGCAGCTTCGACGACGCGTCGGTCTACGAGCGGCTGTCGGAGCTCCTCGACGGCTTCGAAGGCGAAGCGGGCGAACCCCTCAACCGGCTCTTCTACCTGTCGACCTCCCCGGGCTTCTTCCCGGTGATCGTGAAGGAGCTCGGCCACTCCAAGCTCGACCACCACGAGCGCGTGGCCGTGAGAGTGATCATCGAGAAGCCGTTCGGGACCACCCTGCAGGAGGCCCGCGAGCTCAACGAGACCGTGCTCTCGATCTTCGAGGAGCCGCAGGTGTTCCGCATCGACCACTACCTCGGCAAGGAGACCGTCCAGAACATGCTGGCGTTCCGCTTCGCCAACGGCATGTTCGAGCCGCTGTGGAACCGCAACTACATCGACTGCGTCCAGATCACCGCCGCCGAGGACCTCGGGATCGGATCGCGGGCCGACTACTACGACCACGCCGGCGCGCTGCGGGACCTGATCCAGAACCACATGCTGCAGCTGCTCTGCCACGTGGCGATGGAGCCGCCGGTCAGCTTCACCGCCGAAGACGTGCGCAACGAGAAGGTCAAGGTCCTGCACGCGATCCCCGAACCGTCGGCGGAGCAGGTCGCACAGATCGCCGTCAGGGCGCAGTACGGAGCCGGTCACGCCGGCGGGGAAGACGTGCGCGGCTACGCCGAAGAGGTGGGCGTGGCGGCGGACTCCCACACCGAGACCTATGCCGCCCTGCGACTGGAAGTGGACAACTGGCGCTGGGCGGGCGTGCCCTTCTACCTGCGCACCGGCAAGCGGCTGGCGCGCAAGATCACCGAGATCGCGGTCACGCTCAAGCCGGTCCCCCACCTCGCCTTCAGCCAGGACGGCTCGCTCGGGGTGCGCCCCAACCAGCTGGTGCTCACGCTCCAGCCCAACGAGGGCGTGTCGCTCAGCCTCGGCGCCAAGATCCCCGGCACGCGCATGATCATCCGCCCGGTCAACATGGAGTTCCAGTACGGCTCCTCGTTCCTGTCGCAATCGCCGGAGGCCTACGAGCGCCTGATCGCCGACGTCATGCGCGGCGACGCAACGCTCTTCACACGCAACGACGAGGTCGAGGCGCAGTGGCGCGTGTGCGACCCGATCGTGAGCTCGTGGACGGCCTCGAGCGAGCCGCTGCCGATCTACGAAGCGGGCTCCCAGGGCCCGGAGGAGGCCAACCGGCTGCTGCTCGGCGAGGACCACTGGCGCGCGATCTGATGAGCAAGGAAGACGCCGTCTGGAGCGCCGAGGAAACCACGCCCGACGCGATCGAAGCCGCGCTTCGCGGGCTGCTGGTCGAGGCCCACGCGCACGACGAGGAGGTCGTCCCCGCGCGGGTGCTGAACATGATCGCGTTCGTGGACCGCGCGTGGACGGGCGAGATCGCCAACCGCCTGCGCGGGGTCGGGCGCTACCACGCCTCGCGCATGGTGGTGCTGTCGTACGAGCCCAGCCGCCGCAGCCTCGACGCGCGCGTGACGATCTCCAGGGACGGGGCCTCCTCGCCGGGCGAGCTGTCGCTGCTGCGCGAGACCGTGGTGGTGGAACTGGGGGACGTCCACCTGGACGACCTGCTCACGATCGCCGACCCGCTGGTCGTGACCGACCTGCCGACGCTGCTGTGGTCCCCCCACGGCCACCACGAGGTGCGTCTCCGAGCTGCTCCCCCTGTCACAGGCGGTGCTGCTCGACTCGGTCGAGGAGCCCACACCGGCGGAGGCCCTGCGGTGGGCGGGCCAGCTCGGCGAGGAGGCCTACGTGGTGGACCTCGCGTGGCTGCGCAGCACGCCCTGGCGCGAGCGCGTGGCGGCCAGCTTCGACCCGCCCTCGCGGCGGCGGGAACTGCTCACGATCACCGAGCTCACGGTTCGTCACCACCCAGCCTCGACGGCCGCGGCGCTGCTGCTCACGGGCTGGCTCGCCTCGCGGCTCGGGTGGCGCGAAGCCACCCTGCTGGCCCACGGCCAGGCGCTGCGCGGCCGCGCCCACGCCAGCCGCCAGGACGTGGCGCTGCACCTGCAGGCCGCACCCGAGCTGATGGTGCCCGGGCTGGAGAGCGTCTCGATCGAGACCGCCGCCGGTCGCTCGCTGCGGCTCTCGCGCGGGCCCGGTGGTCTGCGCGCCCACGCCCGCCGGGCCGACGGCGGCGAGCTGGACTGGACGCTCCCCGGGGCCTCACGCGGCGAGAGCGGCGTGCTCGGCGAGGGCATCCGCCAGGCGCTGCTGCGCGACCCCACCTACGTGCCCGCCCTCCAAGCCGCCCTCGCGATGGCGAGCTGAGCGCGGCGGCCGGAACGACATGACCCGCCTGACGAGCTGCCCCGACGCCGAGTCCGTCGCCACCCGGGCCGCGGCCCACGTACGCAGGGTGATCGAGCAGGCGCGGGCCGAACGCGGCGTGGCCCACGTGGCCCTCAGCGGAGGCGGCACGCCCGAGCGCACCTACCGCCTGCTCGGCGAGGACCCGCAGTCGCTGCAGGAGACGGAGCTGTGGTTCGCCGACGAGCGCTGCGTGGCGCCCGACGACCCCGAGAGCAACTACCGGCTGGCCGAGGAGTCGCTGCTCGGACCGGCCGGGATCGAGGCGCGGCTCGTGCACCGCATGCAGGGCGAGCTCGGACCTGCCGCCGGCGCCCGCCAGTACGAGAGCGAGCTGCGCGAGCGCCTGGAGGCCGGCCCGGACGGGATGGTGACGCTCGACCTGGTGGTGCTCGGGATCGGCCCCGACGGACACGTCGCCTCGCTGTTCCCCGGCTCGGCCACGCTCGCCGAGGAGCGCTCGCTGTGCCTGGGCGTGGAGGACTCCCCCAAGCCGCCCCCCGAGCGGATCACGCTGAGCCTGCCGGTGCTGCGGGCGGCCCGCGGATGCCTGCTGGTGGCGATCGGGCGCCTCCAAGGCCGACGCGCTCGCCGCGATGCTGGGAGAGCCCACCGCCAGCGTGCCCGCAAGCCTGCTGCGCCGCGAGCGTCTGACCGTGATCACCGACGACGCCGCCGCCCCGCCGGCGCCGAATCAGCGGTGAGCGCGGCGGCGAGCCCCGGCCCTCTCCCGCCACCGGCGCGAGCCCGCCCTTCGCGGCGCTGCTGGTGCGCCACGCCGAGACCGAGTGGAGCCTCGCCGGGCGCCACACCGGCCGCACCGACATACCGCTCACCGACGCGGGCCGGGCCGCCGCGCGCGAGCTCGCGGGGCGGCTGCGGGGCAGCGCCTTCGGACTCGTGCTCGTGAGCCCCTCCGCGGCGGGCGCGGGAAACGTGCGAGCTGTGCGGGCTCGGGGCCCAGGCGCGCCCGGACGAGGACCTGCTGGAGTGGGACTACGGCGACTACGAGGGCCTGACCTCGAGCGAGATCCACGAGCGCAGGCCGGACTGGGTGCTGTGGCGCGACGGCTGCCCCGGGGGCGAGCTGCCCGGCCAGGTGGGGGCCCGTGCCGACCGCGTGATCGCCGCGCTCGCGCAGGCGCCCGAGCCGGCCGCGGTCTTCTCCCACGGGCACATGCTGCGGGTGCTCGGAGCCCGCTGGATCTCGCTCCCACCCGCCGAGGGCGGGCGCCTCGTCGCTGTCCACGGGCGCGCTCTGCATGCTCGGCCACGAGCACGGAACGGCGGTCATCTCGCGCTGGAACGACACCGGCGCCGAGCACGCGACAGCCCTGACGGGAGAACTTTCTCACTAGAGTGGGGCGCCAGCGAGTCATGGCAGTCAACGCGCCGACCGACCACCCCACCGCCACCGACGCCGAGCCGATGCTCGCCGCGCTGGCAGCGGGCGCGCGAGCAGACGCTCGCGCTCGTCGCGGCTGCTCCGACGAGCGAGCTCGAGCGGCGTCGCACTCGCCGATCATGAGCCCGCTCGTCTGGGACCTCGGCGCACATCGCCGCCTACGAGGACCTCTGGATCGGCCACCGCCACGGCGGCGGCGAGCTGCTGCGCCCGGAGCTGGCCGGCCTCTACGACGCCTTCGAGACCCCCCGCGCCGTGCGCGGCGACATCGAGCTGCTGGACCCCGCCGGAGCGCGCGGCCTACCTGCGCGCGGTGCGCGAGCGCACGCGCCGAGGTGCTCGAACGCACGGGCACCGGCGACGGCGTGATCTGCGAGATGGTCCTGCGCCACGAGCTCCAGCACTGCGAGACGATGCGCCAGACGATGGCGATCGCCGGGCTGCTGCCGGCGGGCGAGCCGCCGGCGGGCATCCCCTCCGAGGCCCCGGGCTGGACCACGGTGGCGGCCGGGAGCTTCGCGATGGGGGCCGGCGAGGAGGGCTTCGCCTACGACAACGAGCGTCCCCGCCACGAGGTCTTCGTGCGAGGCCTTCAGCATCGCCCGGCTACCCGTCAGCAACGCGAGCTGGATGCACTTCAGCGAGGGCGGCGGCTACGTGCGCCGCGAGTGGTGGTCGGACGAGGGCTGGGCCTGGAAGGAGGAGTTCGACATCACGCACCATCCGGCTGTGGCCGCGGGCGCGCCGGATGCCCCCGCCTGCCACGTCTCCTGGTTCGAGGCCGAGGCCTTCGCCCGCGCACACGATGCGCGACTGCCGACGGAGGCCGAGTGGGAGAGGGCCGCGACCTCGACTCAGCAGGCGGCGCCGCCGCTCGGCGGGCGCGGGCAGGTGTGGGAATGGACGGCGTCCACGTTCGGTCCCTATCCCGGATTCCGCGCCTACCCCTACCGGGAGTACTCGGAGGTCTTCTTCGGACGCGACTACCGCGTCCTGCGCGGCGGCTCCTGGGCGACCCACCCGCGGGTGGCGAGCACCACGTTCCGCAACTGGGACCTACCGCTGCGCCGCCAGATCTTCGCGGGCGTGCGCCTGGCGAGGGAGGCATGATGCAACCACGACGGCAGGAAGCGCTCGTGGCGGAGCCGATCCGGATCGACTCGCCACCTCGACGGAGCGGAGCAACGGTCGCTGGCCGAGGACGTGCTCGACGGCCTCACGCGGCCGTTCAAGGAGCTGCCGCCGAAGCACTTCTACGACGCGCGCGGGGCGGAGCTGTTCGACCGCATCTGCGAGCTGCCCGAGTACTACCCGACCCGCGCCGAGCGGGCGATCCTCGAGGAGCGCGCCGAGGAGCTGGCCGAGCTGACCGGCGCCAGCGAGCTCGTCGAGCTCGGCTCCGGGACCGCGGCCAAGACGCGCGTGCTGCTCGACGCGCTGCAGGCGGCCGGCACGCTCGAGCGCTACATCCCCGTCGACGTGACCGAGAGCATGGTCCACAGCTGCGCCGAAAGCCTGGTCGAGGAGTACCCGGGCCTGCGCGTGCACGGCGTGATCGGCGACTTCGAGCGCCACCTGCGCCACGTCCCGCCCGCCACCGGCCCGCGCATCGTGGCCTTCCTGGGCGGCACGATCGGCAACTTTCCGCCCGGCTCGCGGCGGCGCGTCCTGCGCGAGATCGCGCGTCTGCTGGCGGACGGCGACCACCTGCTGCTGGGCACCGACCTGGTGAAGGACCCCGGCACCCTGGAGGCCGCCTACGACGACTCCCAGGGGGTCACGGCCGAGTTCAACCGCAACGTCCTGCACGTGCTCAACCGTGAGCTGCAGGCGGACTTCGACCCCGCCGACTTCGACCACGTGGCGCTGTTCGACCGCGAACACGAGTGGATCGAGATGCGCCTGCGCGCCCGCCGCGAGCTCACCTCCCACGTGCGGCGCCCTGAACCTGACCGTGCACTTCGACGAGGGCGAGGAGCTGCGCACCGAGATCAGCGCGAAGTTCACCCCCGAGCGCATCGAAGGCGACCTCGCGGCGGCCGGCCTCGTGCTGGTCGGCTGGTTCACCGACCCCCAGGAGCGCTTCGCCCTGACGCTGTCCCGTCCCCGCGGGGACGGGACCTAGGCGGCCAGCGCGGCCCGCGGTCTGGCGAGCGTGTGGGCGTTGCGCCCGCCCTGCTCGACGGGCACGTCTGCATCGAGGTTGACGGTCTCGTAGCCGAGGCCCGTCATCAGCTCCACGTACTCGGCGTTGCAATCGTGGACCTCGCAGAGCAGCACGGGGTGGTGCTCGCCCAGGGTCGAGCGCATGCCCTCGATCACTTCCAGCTCCGCCCCCTCGACGTCGATCTTGACGACATCGGGCACCGGCACCTCGCCCGCGGCCAGGAGCTCGTCGATCGAGCTCACCGCCACCTCGATCGACTCGCGTGCGCCGGTGGGCACGTTCACGCTCGCCAGACGGGAGAAGGCCGACACGTCCGAGACGATCAGGCTGGCGCGCCCGCTGCTGCGCGCCACGGCCGTCTCGCGGACCTCGACCCAGTCGATCCCGTTCATGGCCAGGTTCTCGCGGATCGCGGCGACGTTCTCGGGGACGGGCTCGAACGCCACCACCCTGCCGGTGGGCCCCACCAGGCGCGCGGCGATCAGCGTCACGAAGCCGACGTTGGCGCCGATGTCGAAGAACGTCGCCCCGGGGCGCAGCTCGCGCTGGAGCGCCGACTGCAGGGGACGCTCGGCCATGCCGGTGGCGAACGCCACGGCCGAGCCGTGGAGGTTGATGCGCATTCCCCTGGCAGGGCCACTGAGGATCGTGATCGGCCGCCAGCGAAGCCGGCGCGACGTTTTCGTCCAGAGGGCCGCGCACGAAGCGGTTTCGGTGCTGCATGGCGGCGATCCGCCGCGGCAGGGCGCGCTGGTCGAGCCACGAAAGGGCACGCAGGGCGAGGTTGTTGACGGCTTTGCGCATCGGCGGCCAGCAGATACTGGCAGGCGGCGCGCTCATGCGAAAGCCCTGTAGGCTGCCGCCGGCATGGAGATCGGGGACAGCACAGCGATCGTCGTCGGGGGTGCGTCGGGCCTCGGCGAGGCGACCGTGCGCGCCCTGCACGAGCGCGGCGCCAAGGTCACGATCGCCGACGTCAACGCCGACAAGGGCGCCGAGCTGGCCGCGGAGCTGGGCCTCGAGTTCGTCTCCTGCGACGTGCGCGAGGAGGGCCAGGTCGAGGCCGCCGTGGCCGCGGCGGCCGCGGGCGGGCCGCTGCGCATCGCGATCTGCTGCGCCGGCACCGGGTGGGCCCAGAAGGTGGCCTCCTCCAAGGGCCCCCACCCCCTGCTGCCGTTCGAGACGATCATCTCGATCAACCTGATCGGGACCTTCAACGTGCTCCGCTACGCCGCCACGGCGATGATCGCGACCGATCCCCTCGAGGACGGCGAACGCGGCGTGTGCGTCAACACCGCGTCGATCGCGGCCTTCGACGGCCAGGTCGGCCAGATCGCCTACTCGGCCTCCAAGGGCGGTGTCGTGGGGATGACCCTGCCCGCGGCCCGGGACCTCTCCCAGTACGGCATCCGCGTGAACACGATCGCCCCGGGGCTGTTCGACACGCCCCTGCTGGGAGCGCTGCCCGAGGAGGCCCGCCAGAAGCTGGGCGCCGGCGTCCCCTACCCGCAGCGCCTCGGGACGCCCGCCGAGTACGCGGCCCTGGCCTGCCACATCGTCGAGAACCGGATGCTCAACGGCGAGACGATCCGGCTCGACGGCGCGCTGCGGATGCCGCCGCGCTGAGTCGGCCCCGCCGGCGCCTCTCCTGCCCCCGCGCCGCTGACCGGCACGCGCCCGGGCGGCTCACCGCGAGCTAGTTGCGGCGGGCGAGCACGACGAGATCCCACGGCTTCCCGAGCGGGAATGCGCGATCGGCGTAAGCGAAGGCGCGGACGGCCAGGCGCGGCATCAGGCTGCGGCGGCCGCGGCCGAGGCGCTGGTACTGCCAGCGCCAGGTGGGCAGCAGCCAGCGCATCGCCTGGTGAAAGCAGAAGCGGTGCCACACGACCTCCAGCGAGCCGGCGGCCAGCAGCTCGGTCAGCTCCGCCAGCGTGTAGCCCTCGCGGACGTGCTCGGGGTCGGGCGGGGCGGGGGGCGTGGGCACGCTGATCAGCGCCAGGCCGCCGGGCTCGAGGATGCGGCCGAGCTCGCGGGCGCCGGCACGATCGTCGGGCACGTGCTCGATGACCTCGGTGCAGAGCACGAAGCCGGCCGACTGATCGGCGAGTGGGATCTCGGTCAGCGAGCCGCTGACGTCGGTGTTGCGCCGATCGGAGCGCCGCGCGGCGATGTGGGGCAGCTCGAGGTCCATGTTGACGATCTCGGTGAGCCCCGGATAGGACTCGAGAAAGGCGCTGTAGAGGCCCTCGCCGCAGCCCGCGTTCAGGCAGCGCCCGGCGGGCGCGGCGGAGGCCAGCGCCTCGCGCAGCACGGGTTCCTGCACGAGCCTGCGCGCCTCATCGGGGAAGCCGGGACGCAGCAGCGGCGGGAGCAGCTTTTTGACGACCCCGCGCAGGCCCATGGAACGCTGCCGTATCCCCGCCGGACGCCGAGCTGGCTTCGCTTGCCGGCCGGCGCCTAGATGCGCTCGACGAGCATCGCCATGCCCATCCCGCCGGCGACGCACATCGACTCGATCCCGAACGTTCCGCCGCTCGTCTCGAGGTCGTTCAGGAGCGTCGTCATGATGCGGGCGCCGGTCATCCCGAAGGGGTGGCCGAGGGCGATCGCTCCCCCGAACGGGTTGAGCTGCTCGTCGGCGATGCCGAGCTCCTCTTTGCAGGGCACGATCTGAGCGGCGAAGGCCTCGTTGATCTCGACGACGTCGATGTCGTCGATCTTCTTGCCCGTGTCGGCCAGCAGCTTCTGGATCGCCGGGATCGGCCCGAGGCCCATGATCTCCGGGCGGATCGCCGCCACCGAGGAGGCGAGGATCCGCGCGCGCGGCTTGAAGCCGCCGGCTTCGGCCCGTTCTTCGGACATGATCAGCAGCGCGGCCGCGCCGTCGTTGAGCGGGCAGGCGTTGCCGGCGGTGACGCTCCCGTCGGGCTTGAAGACGGGCTTGAGTTCCGCGAGCTTCTCCAGCGTGGTGCCCGCGCGGGGCCCGTCGTCGCGGCTGACGACCGTCTCCGGGACGTCGACCTCGTTGCCCTCCTTGTCGGTCTCGCGGTGGGCGGGCACGGTGACCGGCACGATCTCCCTGTCGAAGTGGCCGCTGTTGACGGCCTCGACGGCGCGCGATCTGGCTGATGACGGCCCATTCGTCCTGGGACTCGCGGCTGACCTTGCAGCGCTCGGCGACGTTCTCGGCGGTCAGGCCCATCGGGATGTAGACGTTGTAGGCGGAGCCCTCGGAGCCGTCCACGGCGTGGTTGAACTCGAACTGGTTGCCCTGTCCGGCGCGCGAGACGGCCTCGACGCCGGCGGCGATGTAGGTGTCGCCCTCGCCCGCCTTGATCGCGTGCAGGGCCATCCGTGTGGTCTGCAGCGAGGAGGCGCAGAAGCGGTTGACGGTGCAGGCCGGGCACGTGGTGGTCGATCCCCGACAGCAGCCCGGCGACGCGCCCGATGTTGTAGCCCTGCTCGCCCTCGCAGAAGCCGCAGCCCATCATGATGTCGGTGATCGAGCCCGGCTCGAGGCTGGGGTTGCGCTCGATCAGGGCCTTGAGCGGGATCGCCGCGAGGTCGTCGGCGCGGACGCTCTTGAGCGAGCCCTTGACCGCCCGCCCGATGGGCGTGCGGATGGCGTCGACGATCACTGCTTGAGGCATCTGGGGCCCTCTCCTTTGCTGGGGTGCTTGCGGACGGCGAGCTTAGTCGATCGAGTCATAGCCCCACTCGCCCAGAAGATCGCGGCCCAGATACTCGCCGGCGGCCGCGACCTCGGGCTTGAAGCGGCGGCGCAGCTCGAGCATCAGCTGTGGGTCCGGCGCCCGTGGCGTCGAGTACACGGCCCGTCTCCAGCCCGCTCTCACGGCCTGGCCCCGCAGCCGGTCCGGCAGCGCCGCGTCGGCGGCGCGCGCGAGGCGCCCGGCGGCGGCGGGGTTTTTGCGGGCACGGCGCATCTCCGCCGTGACGCGGTGCAGCAGGCCGGACCGGACCGCGCGCACCGGGCGCGTGTCGATCTGCGGCAGCGACTGCTCGGCGTCGGCCCCGAGGAAGCGCAGGACGCGACGCACGGTGGCCTCGTTGTCGGCCCGGAACTCCTCGTAGATCAGCACCAGCACCTGCTCCTCCGGGAAGTGCGCGTGGAAGCGGCGCAGCTGCTCGGCGTAGCGGACGTGTTCGGAGTACATGAGCGAGGCCGGGTTGTGGGATCCGCGCGGGATGTGACGCCCGCGACGCCGCTCGGGCTCCAGCGCGAGGGCCTTGGCGAAGTCGCGCTCGTTCTCGACGCCGCTGGAGACCATCTGCAGGTGGAAGGAGCGCAGGAAGCTGGCGGGCTCGCGCAGGATCGCGATGATCTTGGCGGCGGGATCGACCTCGGCGATCGCGCCGGCGGCCACGTGCGAGCGCAGGTACTGCGGCGAGGCCTCTCCGACGAGCTGCCCCGGCCCGGCGTCGGCGAACAGGGCTGCGTACTGCTCCAGCGTCTGCGGGCGGCTCAGGGGCGGGCGGCGAGCGACCGGCGAGCGCTGGTCGAAGGCGAAGTAGCGGGGCTCCTTGACGGCCGGCAGGAAGATCTGGGGGTGGGCGCCGAGCATCAGGTAGAGCGCCGTGGTGCCGCACTTCTGATGGCCGGCGATGAAGAAGTCCGGCAGCCGGCCCGGGAGCTCCTGCGAGCCGGCAGCCTGCTCGGGCGTGGAGCCGAGGGGCTGCTCGGGACTCACAGGTCCAGACGACTGACGCCGAGCTCGTCGAAGCCCACGTGGTGGGCGAGCTCGTGGCGCACGGTGCGCGTGACCTGGTCGCGCAGCAGCTCGGGGTCGTGCCCGAAGTCCCGCCGCAGCGTGTCACGGAAGATCACGATCCGGTCGTGGTGACGGTCGCGGGGGCCATCGCCTTCGTAGAGCCCGTAGGCGCCCTCGCGGCGACCGCCGTCGGAGATCACAACCGCAACGTGCGCGAGTGCGTTGCGCAGCAGGTCGGGAAGGTCGTCGAGGGCGTCACGCACCAGCTCTTCGAAGTCGCGGTCGTCGAGCGGGTCGAGCTCCATGAACTCGCTTTCTTCGGGGTCCACCGCCAGGCCCTGGCTGGCCAGCAGCTCCGTGTTGCGCACGATTTCGTCGAACTCGGTCTCGGACTCCGGGTCGCGCCAGCCGGCCATCCTCACCGCCACGAACGCCACGGCCGCCATCAGCACGGCCGCCAGCAGCACCCCCAGGGCGATGTCCTCGAGCGCCCGCACGACGCCGATCGAGCTGAAGCCCTGGCCGACCACCAGCACGACGAGGCCGACCGACATCGCGATGATCGCGGCCACCCCCACGCGCCTGAAGGGGCTCGAGGGGGTTGTTGGCTTGGACGAGCGCATCGGGGCGTGGGCGCTATTTGAGGGTGCGGGCGATCACGAGTCGCTGGATCTCGTTGGTGCCCTCGTAGATCTGGGTGATCTTGGCGTCGCGCATCATCCGCTCGACTGGGTACTCCTTCACGTAACCGTAGCCACCGAGCACCTGCACGGCCTCGACCGTCACCGACATCGCCGTGTCCGAGCAGAACACCTTCGCCATCGAGGAGTACTTGCCGCGCTGGGGGTGGCCCTGGTCGGCCATCGCGCAGGCCTTGTAGAGCAGCTCGCGAGCCGCAGCGGTGTGGGTTTCCATGTCCGCGAGCTTGAACTGGATGCCCTGGAATTCGTTGATCGACTTGCCGAACTGGCGCCGCTCGCGCGCGTAGCCGACGGCGTAGTCGGTCGCTCCCTGGGCGATCCCGACGGCCTGGGCGGCGGCCCCCAGGCGGGTGCGCTCGAGCGTGCCCAGCGCCACGGACAGACCCCTGCCAACCTCGCCGATCACGTTCTCCTCCGGGACCCGGACGTCCTCGAAGATCGGCTGGCCGGTGGGCGAGGCCCGGATCCCGAGCTTGTGCTCGAGCTTGCCGACGCTGAAGCCCGGGCGGTCGGCCTCGACCAGGAAGGCCGTCATCCGCCGCTGCTCGCGGTCGGTGACGGCGAAGGTGATGTAGAAGTCGGCGATGCCGAGGTTCGAGATCCAGTTCTTGGTCCCGTTGACCACCCATTCGGAGCCGTCCTTGACCGCCGTCGTCTTCATGCCCGCCGGGTCCGAGCCGGCCTCGGGCTCGGACAGGGCGAAGGCCGGAGACAGCTCGCCGCTGGCGCAGCGCGGCAGCCAGCGCTCCTTCAGCTCCTCGGAGCCGTAGAGCTGCAGCGGCAGCGTGCCGAGCTCCTGGACCATCAGGATCAGCGCACACGAGGCGTCGACCTTGGCGAGCTCCTCGACGGCCATGTTGAGCATCAGCGTGCCGGTGCCCGTGCCCCCGTACTCGACCGGGAACGGCAGCCCGAGCACGTCCTGCTCGGAGAGCAGCTTGCGGATGTCCCAGGGGTACTCGGCGCGCTCGTCGATCTCGGCCGACCGCGGCGCGATCCGCTCGCGCGCGAGCTGGCCGATCATCGCGCAGAAGTCGAGGTTCTCCTGGGGGATCGTGTAGAGGTCGCCCACCGCCTGCATGCCAGTTCATTGATCCTAGTGGCAAGACCTCGCCGCCGCGCCCAGCGGCGGGGAGCGGCCCTGACGGCGCGCCGTAGCACCTTCCCGGCGCCCGCTCGCCCCGCTAGCCTCGGGCACATATGAACGCAGCCGGTGACATCGAATTGGAGCCGTCCGAGGTGGCCGAACGGCTGGCACGCGACCCGGAGCTGCAGCTCATCGACGTGCGCGAGCCCTACGAGCACGAGGCCGGCCACATCCCGGACACCCGCCACATCGCGCTGACCACGCTCAGCTCGCAGGCACAGACGCTGGCGCAGGAGCGCCCGGTGGTCTTCTACTGCCGTGTGGGCTCCCGCTCGCTGATGGCGGCGCAGGCCCTGCGGGCGGCCGGCTACGAGGCATACTCCATGGCCGGCGGGTTGCTGCGGTGGGAGCAGGAGGGACGCGAGCTGGCCCCCGACGGGGGCCGCGTGGCCGACCACTAGAGCAAGGAGGGCAGATGGAGGCATCAACCGATTACCCGTCCGTGACGCGGGGCGAGGGCTGGGCGGCATGCGGGCTCGAGGACCTCGGCGACGGTCCCGGCTTCCGCAAGGTTCGCCGTGCGCTCGACGTCAAGGCGTTCGGCGTGAACGTGCTCGTGTTGCCCGTGGGCATGGACACCGGGCTCCACTACCACGACTCCCAGGAGGAGCTCTACTTCGTGCATCGGGGGACGATCGAGATGGCCTTCGGCGACGGTTCCACGATCGCCCTCGGCGAGGGCGGCCTCGCGCGCGTCGACGCCGCCACCGTGCGCGGGATCCGCAACGTCGGCGATCAGGAGGCCGTGTACCTGTGTGCCGGCGGCAAGGACGGATACGTCGGGCGCGACGGGCGCGTCCCGGAGGGCGAGCAGGACAGCGCCCGCGCCATGCACGACCTCGGCGGCGGCTCGGCGGAGGCCTGAGGCGGGCGTGGCCGGAGCCCCGGACGGCGGGCTGCGCGTCCAGCCGCGGCTGAGCATCCCGCTCGAGGAGGTCAAGCTGCGTACCAGCCGCTCGTCCGGTCCGGGGGGCCAGCACGCGAACGTCACCGCCTCGCGCGTGGAAGCCGTCTTCGACGTGGAGGCCTCGCGCTCGCTGAGCGAGTCCCAGCGGGAGCGCCTGCTGCGGCGGGCGGGCCCACGGGTGGTGGCGGTGGCCCAGGACGCGCGCTCGCAGGCGCGCAACCGTGAGCTCGCGCTGGAGCGCCTGCGTGAGCGGATCGCCGCCGGCCTGCGCCAGCCCCGGGCCAGGCGGCCCACGCGGCCGACCCGAGCCTCGGCCGAGCGCCGGCTGACGGCCAAGCGGCAGGCCTCCGAGCGCAAGGTCAAACGCCGTCCCCCGCGCCGCGACGAGGACGGCTAGCGACCGTGACGGGCGAGCACCCCGCGGAGCACCTCGGCGGCGCGCGAAGGGTCGAGCCGGCGCGCGGCAGCGGGGCAAGCGCCGAGCCGGGCCCCGCCCCGGGGGCGATCCTGGCCTTCGCCACGCAGGGCGCCGGTCACCTGGACGCCCGACGCCTGCGCGAGCTGCTGGCGCCGCTCGGCGCCGAGGAGCTCGACTTCGACCGCTCCCACCGCCTGCGCGCCGCGCTCGGGCTGTGGCGCCGGGCCGGCAGCGCCCGCCCCGAGCTGATCGTGATGGAGGGCACCGGCATGGCCGGCGGCCTGTGCGTGCTCGCGCTGCGGATGCTGCGCGGGATCCCCTACGTGGTCTCCAGCGGCGACGCGGTGGGCCCCTACCTGGCCCTCAGCTCGCACCTGGCCGGGCTCCTCGGCGGCGCCTACGAGCGCCTGCTGTGCCGCCGTTGCGCCGGCTACATCGGCTGGAGCCCGTATCTGGCCGGGAGGGCGCTGAGCTTCGGGGCCCCGCGCGCGATGACGGCCGCCGGCTGGGCCCGCGAGGGCGCTGCGGCCGGGTCCCGCGAGCGCATCCGCGCGCGGCTCGGGATCGCCGAGGACGCGCTGGTGGCCGGCATCGTGGGCTCGCTGAACTGGCGCAGCCGGATCGGCTACGCGTACGGCGCCGAGCTCGTGCGGGCGGTGCGCCGCACCGAGCGGCGCGACCTGGTGGCGGTGATCGTCGGCGACGGCCCCGGCAGCGAACCCCTGCGTGAGCTCGCCGGCGAGGACCTCGGCTCGCGGATCCTGATGCCGGGTCGCGTGGAGCCGCTGGAGGTGGGCGAATACCTGGCCGCGTTCGATCTCGCCAGCCTGCCCCAGAGCGTCGACCGCGTGGGCTCCTTCCGCTACTCGACCAAGCTGAGCGAGTACCTCGCGGCGGGTCTGCCGATAGTCACCTCCCAGATCCCGGCGGCCTATGACCTCGACGAGGGCTTCTGCTGGCGCCTGCCGGGACCCTCCCCGTGGAGCGACACGTACATAGAGGCGCTCGCTCGGCTGCTCGAGGACCTCGAGCGCCCCACGCTCGAACAGCGCCGGGCAGCGGCGATGGCGTCGAACGTCGCCGCTCTGACCTTCGACCGCGACGCCCAGGTGCGTCGCGTGGGCGAGTTCGTGCGCGACATCCTGAGCTCGGCGGTCTCCTGACCGCAAGCCCGGGCCGGGCCCGTGCGGTCAGCCCCCAGGGACCGCCGGATCAGTTCAGCAGCTCCCTGACGGCCCGTTGGTGCAGGCGGCCCAACGCTGTCCGTTCGGGATGGAAGCCGATCGCGTTCCACAGCAGACCACTCACCGGCGCCCAGGCGATGATCAGGTAGACGCCCAGCAGCAGCGACACCCGCCGCAGCCGCACCGAGCGCGACAGCGCGGCCATCGGCAGCACCCACAGCACGTACCAGGGCAGCACCCAGCTGAGCGTCACGAGCAGCGCCACACTCGCCCAGCCGGCGGCGGTGAACGCGTCGCGGCGCTTGAAGGCCAGCCAGCAGCAGCCCACGATGCTCGCCAGCAGCACCGCCACCAGCAGTCTCCTGAGCGTGTCGCTCTCGCCGCCGGCCCCGATCGCGAGGCCGATCAGGTTGGGAATGCTCTCGCCGGTGACCAGCGAGCCCTGGGTGCTGAGGTCCGGGATGTGCAGGCCGAAGGCGAGCAGGCTCGAGAAGGCCACCGCGGCGCCCGCCAGCAGCATCCCGACCAGGACTTGGACGAGCGCCCGCGGGGTCCGCAGCAGCGCCGCCAGCACGACTGGGATCAGGACCGCTCCGGAGGCCTTGATGGCGGCCGCCAGCACGAAGGCGGAGCCGGCACCGACCTGGAAGCCGGACAGCGGCAGCAGCCAGCGGCGGGCGGCATCCGGCAGCTGGGCGAGACGCGGCAGCGCCTCCACCGGCTGCTCGAAGGTGCGGCTCAGCAGCAGCAGGTAGAAGCCCACCATGATGCAGAGGATCATCAGGAAGTCGTTGTGGCCGGCGCCCAGCCCCCACACGAGCACGATCGGGTTCAGTCCCACCAGCACGATCGCCCCGATCGGCTCGCGACCGAACAGCCGGGCGCACTTCCAGACCAGCAGGATGATCGCCAGGCTGGCCGCCACCAGGATCCCCTTCAGCGCCCAGAACGAGCCGGCCACCCCGAGCGGCACGACCGCGAACGTCAGCAGGGTGAAGAGCGGGCCGTACGGGCTCAGTAGCTGGTGCCAGTTGCTGAGCGCGTAGCTGGGGTCGGTGTGGGGCTCCAGCACCGGGATGGTGGTGTACGGGTTGAGGTTGTGGAGCACCTCCATGCGCCCGTAGTTGATGTAGTTGAACATGTCCGTGAGGGCCAGCGGGGGCGAGATCAAGAAGATCGCGTGCACCAGCACGATCGCCGCCACCACCCAGCGGACGGGCACACGCGGCGCACACCGCAGCACCCACACGTAGGCGAGGAACATCACCACGATCGCGCCCGTGAACATGAAGCGCAGGGTGGTGCTGTTGCCGGTGAGCCCGGGCAGCAGGCCGCCGAGCGGGCCTGACATCCAGCGCGGGTAGAAGCCGGTGTGGGTGGTGGGCGCCAGCAGGCTCGGCCGGTTGGCCGTGATCAGCACGATGAACAGGCTGAGCGCCACGATCGCGCCCAGCATCACCCCCGCCACGCGCACGTCCAGGCTGGTGCGCGTCAGCTGTCCGTCGCCTCCCCGCAGGCGCGAGCGCAGCCGCCGCGGCCCTGACAGCGGCGCCGGCCGGCGCAGTTTGATGCTCGTCGCCTCGCCGCTCATGCCCAGTTGCCCGGGCCGACGATACCCATCCTCAAAAGACGAGGGCCCGCCGTGGCGAGCCCCCCAAGTTGCGATCTGACTGGCCCGAGGCCTAGATCGGCTGGACGTTCACGGCCTTGGGGCCCTTCTCGCCCTGCTCCGGGTCGTAGGAGACCTTTGAGCCCTCCTGCAGCGAGCGGTAACCCTCGCCGTTGATCCCGGTGTGATGTACGAACAGGTCCTTGTCGCCGTCATCGGGGGTGATGAAACCAAACCCCTTGTCGTCGCTGAACCACTTGACGGTGCCGGTTGGCATGGTGCTGAATCCTCCACGTGTCTGTGCTGGCTGCTACGCGGAGGATGCTTTCACGAGCTTCGACCTGCGAGCGCTTGCACTGCTTTCGCCGGACCTCCGGGGCCCGACCATTCGCCGTGACCGTAGCACGTCGCAGCGAGCCCATGTTGTCGACTTGTTGCACGCCGCCCGCCCCTCGTTCGGCCTGCTGCGACCCGGGGTTCGGGCTCCGGTGGCCTCTAGGCTGCGCCGTGATGTCCGCCGAGGCGTCCACCGCAGGAACCGCGCCTGCCGCGCCGCGCAATGTTGGAGCGGTTGCTCCCACCTGGCCCTCCCGCGCCGGTGGACGAGCTGGTGCGGTGGATGGGGCTGTGGGAGCGCCCCGGCTCGGCGCGCGCGCGCCCGCACGTGATGCTCAACATGGTCAGCACGCTCGACGGCCGCGCCACCTTCGCCGGGCACTCCGGGCCGATCAGCTCCGACGCCGACCGCCAGCTGTTCCACGGCCTGCGAGCGGCCGTCGACGGCGTGCTGGTGGGGGCCGGCACGATCCGGGCCGAGCACTACGGGCCGATCATTCGTGAGGAGGCGGTGCGCCGGGAGCGGCTCGCGCGCGGGATGCCCGAGGAACCCCTCGCGTGCATCGTCTCCGGCAGGCTCGAGCTGCCGCCCGACATCGGCCTGCTGCAGAACGAGGGCGCACGGGTCGTGGTGCTGACCTCCTCGATGGCCGGCCTGCCGCCGGTCCCCGCCCAGGTCGAGTACCTGCGCCCCGCTCACGAGGGCCGGCTCGACCTGCCCGCCGCGCTGGCCGAGCTGGGGCAGCGCTACGACATCCGCAGCCTGCTCTGCGAGGGCGGCCCGCACCTGGCACGGGAACTGCTGGCCGAGCAGCTCGTCGACGAGCTGTTCCTGTCGCTCTCGCCGCTGCTGGCCGGGGGCGAGCCGGCGACCGGTGATGCGCTGCGGATCCTCTCCGGGCTCGAGCTCGAGCCCCCGCTGGGTGCCGAGCTGATCGGCATCCTGCGCGAGGGCTCGTGGCTGTTCCTGCGCTACAGCGTGGCCTCCGAAGAACGCGTCTGACGGGAGACGACCTCGAGCAGCTCGCTGGCCAGCTGACGACCCTCGGCGGCCACCCGCGGCGTGGCCGAGATGAGTACCACGACCTCCTCCCCGTCGAGCTCCTCGAGCGTGATCCGGGGAGGCTCCCGGAGCGGGATCTGCAGCTCTCCCTCGAGGATCTCCTGCAGGTCTCCGGGGGTCATCCCGGCCCGCAGACGGGCGCGCAGGTTCACGCCCTCGGGCTCGTGCAGGGGCAGCACGGCCACGTTCAGGACCACGCTGTTGGGCACCATGACCACGTCTTCGCCGGTGGCGAAGGTCGTGTACAGCAGGCCCAGCGAGCTGACCGTCCCCTCCAGCGTTCCGGCGAGCGGGCCGCCCTGCAGGCGCACTCGCTCGCCCACGCGGAACGGACGTGCGCTCAGCAGGACCGTGCCGGCGAACAGGTTCCCGAGCGTCTGCTGCGCGGCCAGCCCCAGGATCACGGCCGTGAAGGCGCCGCCGAGGGCCAGCGTGCGGGCCTGGATGCCGGCCACCCGCAGCGCCACGATCACCGCCACCAGGATGGTCACGAGGCGCACCAGGAACCCGACGGTCCCGGCGGTCGCGGGGTCCAGGCGCCGGAACAGCGGCGGGCCGAGCACGCGCCCGAGTGCGCGCGCGATCGCCCAGCCGAGGATCACCAGAGCGACGACCACGATCGCCGTCACGGTGGTTTCCAGCGCCGGTTCGAGGACCTTGTGGGCGGGATGGCCGTGGCGGGCCGCCTCGGTCGTGCCGAGCAGGCTGACGCGGTTGTCGTAGAAGACCACGACGCCCACGAACAACGGCACCAGCAGTGCCACCTCCACGCGCGCGCGTTTCACCGCGCGGCGGTCGAGCTGGCGGATCAGGCCGACCTCCCGCCAGGCCTGGCTGCGGGTCTCGAACATCTTCTGGGGGGTTTTGGGCATCGGCAAAGGTGGAGTTCAATGATGCGCGCCCGCGCTGACGGTCAAGGCTGGGCGGACGGAGGCCGCGCCTCGCGCGGGGAGTCGTGCCGGGCTCAGGCGGGCGGCCTGCGCGCCGCCAGGATCACCGACACGGACCCAAGCCGAGGGTAGCGACGGCGCAGGGACTGCGGCCAGATCCGCCCTTTGCTGAACGAGATCACGTCGGCGCCGGCGTACCGCGGCTCCTCCACCAACAGTCCCTCCTCGCCGAGGATGCGGGCGCTCACGTGCGGAAGCGCGGGCGACAGATGGGGGTCATAGCCGGGGCGGAAGCTCGTCAGCGTGCCCTTCATCGCGAGCTCGAGCCGGTGGCGCAGCGTGGCCACGTTGGGGGTGCTGAGCACCAGCCAGCCGCCGGGCGCGAGCACCCCCGCGGCCGCCCGCAGCGCGCTCCAGGGGGCCTCGAGGTGCTCGATCACCTCGACCATCAGCACGCGGTCGGCCGCCGGAGCGCCGGCCAGCTCCTCCGCCGGGCGCACCTCGAAGTCGACGTCCGCGCGCAGGTCCCCGTCCAGCCAGTCGAGCGAGTCGATCCCCCGCAGCTGCGCCGGCGCCCACTCGTCGCGCACGCGCCGCAGCAGGTCGCCGCGGCCGCAGCCGATGTCCAGCCACCGCAGCCCCGACTCGGGGCGGGCGGCGGCGAGGGTGGCGGCGATGATCTCCTCGTTGGAGGCGCCGCCGGAGGCCAGCTGGCTGGCTTGGCTCTCGGCGGGCCCCTTCACCTCAGGTCTGGGTGTAGATGACCATCGCGCCGCCGAACACGAGGCCGTAGATCGCGAACGGCACCAGCGTCCTGGTCTTGAACCAGCGCACCAGGAAGGCGACCGTGAAGACGGCGGTAATCGCAGCCGTGATGCATGCCACCAGCGCCTGCCCGCGGATCCCGTTGCCGAGGTGCCCGAGCAGGTCCGGGAGCTTGAAGATCCCGGCCGCGAGGATGATCGGGGTGGCCAGCAGGAAGGCGTAGCGGGCCGAGTCGCTGTGGTCCAGCCCGCGCCCGAGGCCGGCCCCCATCGTGATCCCGTCGCGGCTGATCCCGGCCACCAGCGCCGCCGACTGGGCCGTCCCGATCACGAACGCCTCGGGGTACTCGAGCGTGTCGAGTTCGCGCCCGCCGTCGGGCTTGGCCCCCTCGCGGATCGCCAGTTCGCGCACCTCGGCTTTGCGCCTGAAGCGCTCGCGCCAACAGCAGCAGCAGGCCGTTGATCATCAGGAAGATGGCCGCGACTTCGGGCTTGGCGGTCAGCGTCCGCACCTGGTGCTCGAAGATCAGGCCGAGGAGGCCGGTGGGGATGCTGGCGATGATGATCAGCCACGCCAGGCGCTCGTTGGGGGTGCGCGCGCGGCGCGTGCGCAGCGTGTGGAAGAACGCGCCGACGATTTCGACCCAGTCGCGCCGGTAGTAGAACAGCAGGCCGAGGGCGCTGCCGACGTGGAGCATCACCACGAACGCCAGCCAGAAGGACTCGTCCTGGGACTGCGGCGTGCACGAGCTCGTTCCAGCCGAAGAGGGTCGGGAACAGGACCGTGTGCCCGAGGCTGGAGACCGGGAACAGCTCGGTGACGCCCTGCAGGACCCCCAGCACCACGGCCTGGAAGTAGGTCAGCGCGGAACCCATGACGGTCACGGCGAACGTCGTGGTCGCGGCGAACGTCATCGCCGCGCAGCTTATTGGCCGGACCACACGCCACCCGTCGACTCGGACCAGGCGCTCGTGAGGATCTTCACAAGGAGTTCACGGGATCGTCGCCGGTTGGTCACACGCGAACGCTGTTTGCGGAGAACCGTGTAGGCATGTCCCAATGGAAGGACCCGAAGGGCGTGATCGGAGTCGCGATCCACGACGTCGAGCCCGCGACCTGGGAGCGCTGCGCGCTTGATCCGCGAGTGGCTGGGCGACCACGGAGTCGACCGCGTGACGCTGCTCGTGATCCCGGCCCGCGACCTGCATCCGCTCGGCGAGCGCTGCCCGGAGATGAGCGCCTGGCTGCGCGAACGACACGGCGCGGGCGACTCGATCGCGCAGAACGGCTTCCAGCATGAGCCCTTGGGGGCGGACCCCGCCGACGGTCGCGGCGTCCGTGCCCTGCGCTCGCGGCGCGGCGAGTTCGCCGGCCTCGACGAGCGCGAGGTGCGCCGCGCGGTCGACGCCGGGTGGAGGATCCTCAAGCTCTCCGGAATCGAGCCGGACGGCTTCGTGGCCCCCGGATACGGCTACACCCGTCAGCTGCTGAAGGTGCTCCCGCAGCGTTTCCGCTGGTGGGCGACGCTGCTGCACGTGCGCACCGCCGCCGTTGGCCGCCAGACGTCAGCCGGGGCCGGCGACAGCGGCCTGGCACCGGCCTGGGGAGCGAGCCCGAGGGGGAGGCTGGGGGACGCGCTCGCGCCCCTGCTGATCCGCGCCGGCGGGCGGCTCTCCGGGCACGCCCTGCGCGTGGACCTGCAACCCCGCGACCCTGCAGCGCCCGCGCGAGATGCTCGCGCTCGAGTCCGTGCTGGCGCGTGAGAGCCCCAGGCGACGGCCCGTCACGCTCGGGGAGCTGTCCGCGCGGGAGCTGCTCTACCCGCTGGCCGTGAAGATCGAGGGCGCCAGCGGCGTGACGGCCGAGAGGCCGGCGTAGCCGAGCCGCTTGACGGCGAACAGATCCTCGATCGTCGCCAGCAGCGAGAAGTGGTTGTACGCTTCCGCGCTGCTCGCGGGCCCCTTGATGAACGGCGACAGCAGCAGCGCGCCGACCGTTCCGCCGCCGCGCGGACGCCCCGCCGGGGTGAGGCCGAGGGCGCCGAGGTTGGGGAAGGCGACCTGCCCGCAGCAGGAGCTCGAGTCTTCGAATTCGCCGCTGGAGGGAGCCTCGTCGGTGGTGATCACGAGCAGGCCGTTCTTCTTGTAGGCGCCCGAGGAGAGGATCTCGGGCACGACCCGGCGCAGGAAGGAGTCGGCCGCAGCCGGGCCGGCCACGGCCCCGGGGGCGCAGGGCGTCGGGTCGGCGTCGTGGCAGAGGCCGGGGACGATGTAGGAGAGGCTCGCCGTGCTGGCAGGTCGGGCGAGGTCGCTCTTGAGCGCGGAAATGCCCGCCTCCGAGCGCGCGCACGGTGTCGGAGGCGGTCAGCGACTGGAAGTATGCGAACGGGTTGCGGTAGGTCGCGTACGGCCCGGAGGACGCGCTCGCGCCGGCCGCGGGGGACCCGGCCGGCGGGGTCGTGGGGTCGACCTGGCCGAGGGCCGGGTGGGCGCAGGGGGGCACGGGAGTGGATCCTTCGCCGACGCCTTCGAGGTAGGCGCGCCAGCGCAGGTGGCGGACTTCGAGCTCGTCCGGCAGCGTGGGCGTGGTCGCCGGATACACGCAGCCCTGGCCGAGCACCTGCCCGTCGGCGCCCGTGCCGGCGGGTTCGATCGGCGTGTATGAGGCGCAGTTCGCTGCCGTCTGCGGGGTGGCCCCCTGACCGCTGATGAGGGCGACCTCGTTGGGCAGCTGCTCGTGCGCCACGGCGTCATAGCGCGACAGCAGCGTGCCCTTGGGCTCGAGCTGCCCGACCAGGTAGTGGGCCTGCGATTCCGGTCCGAAGACCGCCGCATAGGGCTCGTCGGAGAGCACGATCACGAACACGTGCTTGATCGTCGGGAGCGTCGTCGGCGCCTTCGCGGGCGCCGGCTTGGGGGCCGCCGCCGGTGGCGTGCGGGTGCGCGGCGGGGGACGCGGGGGCCGAGCTCGGTGTCTTCGCGGGGGCGGGTGCGGGAGTGGGCGCTGCTTCGGCCGCGGGCGCTTCGGGCGACGGCGCCTGGGCGGCGGCGGCCGGGGAGCTCGGCTGCACGTACACCTTCACCGGCCCGCCGGCGTCGGCCAGAGCGGCCTCCTGGACGGTAGTTCCGCGCGGCCCGTCCGATCAGCACGCCGAAGCCGAGGAAGGCCAGCACGAGCACCGCCATCACCTTGCGCGGCGGCAGCCGCACGCCCTCCAGGGTCGGTCTGGGCAACCGCCTCACAGGCCGTTCTGCGAGCGCTCGCCGAGCGAGCCGGGCAGTTCCTCCATCAGCTGCCGGCCACACTGCCAGCAGAACTGGGCGCCGCGGCTGTGGGGCGCCGAGCAGGACGGGCAGCGCGCCCCGGCCAGCTCCTCGTGGCGAGCTCAGCAGGCGCTCCACCTCCGCCAGTTCGGCGTCGCGCTCCTGCAGCACGGCCGCGCGGCGCACGAGCACGTCGAGACGGAAGTGGTCGCGGATCGCCATCTCATAGGTGAGGCCGCCGAGGTCCCAGTGCAGCTCGGCCACCTGCTGGGACAGGGCCTCGCGCCTGCGCTCCAGCGACAGGCGGGTGTCGATCGAATCGCGCAGCGGTCCCATTCGCCTAGCGCGCCCCCCGGCACGCCGCCCGGATCATCCCGTTTCGACCACGTCGGGAAGGTTCTTGGAGGCTTCCACGTAGTTCTTGCCCTTGCCTTTGAGGCTCTTGAGCGTCGAGGACGGCGCCGGGTGGCTGAGGCTGCCACCCCCGTGCGACGATCCGCCCGAGGAGCCGCCGTTCGAGGAGCTCCCGGAAGAGCCGCCCCCTCGCGAGCCGCCACCGGACACGTGGATCGTCTTCGCGGCCGGGAACTTGGCCCGCAGCCGCGCGAGCGCCTTCTGCGCCTCCCCGGCGCTGTGGTAGACGCCCGAGTAGATCACGTAGCTCCCCGACGGGAGGCTCGAGAATTCGCTCGAGGCGAGCGCTCCGACCGCCGGAGCCCCCTTGGCGCGTCGCGGCGCGCCTTGGCGGCCGTCACGGCGGCCACGGTGCTGGATCGAGGGCAGCGTGCTCAGCTGCACGGTGTAGCCGCTGCGCGAGGCCGGCCAGTCGCTGGTGAAGGTCGACTTCGGCGGAGCCCGTTCCCGCCGCGGCGGGCCACCTGGGTGATCACCTCGGGCTTGGCCGCGGCGGTGGGAGTTTCCGGCCCGCCCGATCAGCACGCCGACGCCCATCGCGAGCAGCAGCAGACCAACGCCTGCGAGCACGCCGAGCAGCGGTGCTGCGTGGGGCTGCTGCCGAGTTCGGCGCCGGCGGGGCGTCGGGTGGCGCCGCGGGGGTCCGCTGCTCCTGGGTCCCGTGCGGGCCCGCGCCCAGAGGAAGCCGCTGATCGGGGCGAGTCGCTCCCCGCACTCCAGGCAGTAGCGCTGATCCCCTGCGATCGGGGAGTTGCAGGCGGAGCAGCGCGGGCTGGCTTCGCCCGCCGCGAGGGCCTCGCGCGCTAGCGGTTCGGTGGACGGTTCGGTGGACAGGACGCGGGCCCTCTGGTCGATTGGTCGAGGGCAGCCTGCGCTCTCGGCGCGCACGGCTCCTCGGACCGTATGGTGGGACGCCCATCGCCGTCCGGCGTGATCAAATTGTGAAGGGCGCCCGGCGCGTCCGCCGGCGGGCGGGACCGCATCATTTGACGGCGCCGCCGTGTTCCATCAGGGTACGGCACGCCGTGCCGGCCCTCAGAGTGCTCACTCACCGATGACCGTCAAAGCCAGCCCCGCGCCCCATCAGCGCCCGCGCGCGCCGCGGCGCCGCCGTGCCGGCGCGATCCTCGCCGCGCTCGTGACCTGCGTCGCCCTCGCGTCCTGGCTGCCCTCGGCGCTGGCGGCGTCCACGGGCCCGCCGCAGGTGGCCACCGGCGGCGTCACCCACGTGCGTGGCACGACCGCCGAGCTCGAGGGCACGGTCTATCCCCACGGCCTCCCCACCACCTGGTTCTTCCAGTTCGGGCCCACCACCGCCTACGGCTCCACGACGCCCCAGCAAGTGCTGCCGGCGGCCACCACGCGCATCAAGGTGGGCCAGATCACGGGCGGCCTGCAGCCCGGCTACCACTACCGGATCGTCGCCTTCAACGGGGCCTCCAACGGCAACGCCAGGGTCGGCAAGGACCGCATCTTCGGCTCGAAGTCACGCAAGATCAAGTTCCAGATGCCGAAATCGCTGCAGCCGATCCCGTACCGGCACTCGTTCGAGCTGAGCGGCACGGTCAGCGGCATCGGCAGCGCCGGGCTCGGCCTGGTCCTGCAGGAGACCCCGTTCCCGTACCTGTCGGAATTCAACACGGTGACGGCGCCCGTGACCACGAGCGCCACCGGCGCCTTCAGCTTCCACCTGTCCTCGCTGCAGACGAGCGCCGAGTTCCGGATCATCACCACCGGGCCGCGGCCGCAGTACAGCGGCATCGTCAAGCAGCAGGTCACCCCGGTCGTGACCCTGCACGTGCGCCACAGCTCCGCCGCCGGGCTCGTGCGTCTGTACGGCACGATTTCGCCGTCCGTGACCGGAGCCCACGTGGAGATCCAGCTGAACAAAGCCGCCCGGCCCGGGAACACCGAAAAGACCTCGGAACGCACCAGCCGCTACGTGACCCAGTTCAGCACCGTCGCACAGAAGGCCACGAAGACGACGTCGCGCTTCAGCGTCGTGATCAAGGTCGCGCACAGCGGCCACTACCGCGCGTTCGTGGCCCTGCGCAACAAGCCGCTCCAGTCGGGCGCGAGCTCGTCCGTCTCGCTGAAAGCGGCGCCCTCCAAGCGCAAAGGCTGAGCTGCCCCCGCCCGGCCGCGCGCCTCGAGAGAGGGCCCACGCGGTAGAAAGGCCGAGGCGTGCCGCTGGGCGGCGCTGGCGTTGGACGGCGGGCTGCCGGACTACCGGTTGGTGAGCGGCGGGACGAGTCCGCGCTCGACCAGCAGCTCGATCACGCGATCGACCTCTTGCTCGACCGTTTCGGTCTGGCTGCACAGCACGAGGTCGGGCTCGGTGGGCACCTCATACGGTGCCCCCACGCCGGTCATGCCCGCGAGTTCGCCCGAGCGGGCGCGCGCGTAGAGGCCCTTGGGGTCGCGCTCCTGGCAAAGCTCCAGGGTGGCGCTGAGGAAGATTTCGAGGAACCCGAGCTCGGCGTCGCCGTGCAGGGAGGCGGCGGCCCGGCGGTCGGCGGCGTAGGGGCTCACCAGGCTCACGAGCGCGATGGTCCCCGACTCTGCGATCAGTTTGGCCACGTGTGAGGTACGGCGCACGTTCTCGGTGCGCGCCTCCTCGTCGAAGCCGAGGTCGCCGTTGAGCCCGTGGCGGAGGTTGTCCCCGTCGAGCAGGAAGGACGGATGACCGGCGGCGATCAGGCGCTCCTCGACGGCCGCCGCGATGGTCGACTTGCCGGCCCCCGGCAGGCCCGTGAACCACACGGTGGCGCCCGCGTGGCCGAGCATCGTCCAGCGGCGCTCACGCGTCATGCGCGAGCCCTGCCAGCGCACGTTGGGGCTGCGCTCCGTCTTGGTGGTGGCGGCGGGGCCTTCGACCTCGGTGTCGAGGATCACCCCGGCCGCGACCGTTTCGTTGGTGGCCTCGTCGATGACGATGAGGCTGCCGGTGAGCCGGTTGCGGCGGTAGGAGTCGAACACCAGCGGCGAGCTGAGACGCATGTGAACACGCGCGAGGTCGTTGAGGTGAAGCGTCTCGGCGGCCTCGTCGCGGTGCAGCGTCTCGACGTCGATGCGGTAGCGCACGTCCACCCCGCCGAGCATCGCGCTGCTGGTCGTGTGCTTGACGGCGTAGCGTCGCCGCGGGCTGAGCGGCTCCTCGGACATCCAGCACAGCAGGCACTCGAAGCTGTTGGAGACCGTGGGCTGGTTCTGCTTGCGCACGATCGTGCTCCCGCGGGAGACGTCGATGTCGTCGCCCAGCCGGATCGCCACCGACATCGCCGGGAAGGCCTCCTGCACGGGCCCGTCATAGGTGTCGATCCCGGCCACCGTCGAATGCTGGCCACTCGGCAGCACCACGACCTCGTCGCCGGGACGGATCACCCCGCCGGCGACCTGCCCCGCGTAGGCGCGGTAGTCGATCCCGCTGCTGGCCGGCGGGCGGATCACCCACTGCACCGGGAAGCGGACGTCGATCAGGTTGCGGTCGGAGGCGATGTGGACGTGCTCGAGGTGGTAGAGCAGCGGCGGGCCCTGGTACCAGGGCATCGCCTCGGAGCGGTCCACCACGTTGTCGCCCAGCAGCGCCGAGATCGGGATGAACGTCACGTCGGGCATCTCCAGGCGGGCGGCGAAGCGGTCGAACTCCTCCACGATCGTGTCGAAGACGCCCTCGTCGTAGTCGACGAGGTCCATCTTGTTGACGCACACGACCACGTGTGGGATCCCCAGCATCGAGCTGATGAAGGCGTGCCGCTTGGACTGGGCGACGACACCCTTGCGGGCGTCGACCAGCACGATCGCGAGGTCGGCCGTGGAGGCGCCCGTGACCATGTTGCGGGTGTACTGCTCGTGCCCCGGCGTGTCGGCGATGATGAAGCGGCGCTGGGCGGTCGCGAAGTACCTGTAGGCGACGTCGATCGTGATCCCCTGCTCGCGCTCGGCGCGCAGGCCGTCGGTCAGCAGCGAGAGGTCGAGGAAGTCGTGACCCATGCGGGCGCTGGTCTGCTCGACGTGCGCCAGCTGGTCGCTGAGGACCTGCTTGCTGTCGTACAGCAGGCGCCCGATCAGGGTGCTCTTGCCGTCGTCGACGGAGCCCGCGGTGGCGAAGCGCAGCAGATCGGCGGGCCGCTCGGTCAGTCGGCGGAAGGCGTCTCTGGCCTCCTCGGCAACGACCGCGGCGCCGTGGTGCTCGGTGGCCGGAGCGCCTCCGTGTCCATTAGTGCCCGAGGTTCCGTTGGTACCCGTCATCGCTCGCCCTCGCGGGTGGCGCCATCGCCCTCGCGGATACGTCCATTGTAGAGCTTGGCGGGACCGCGCCGTGATGCCTGCAGCGCCCGCGGCTGCTGGAGGTCGTTGATGTCGGACATCCGTGCTGGTGGTCTCGGCTGCAGGTGGTCGAAGGCGCTGCGAGCAAAGCGCCCGTCTGCTGTTTTGGGCGCGTCGGAGGCCCCCAACCCCCCCGGCACGTCCGCCTCCTACAGTACGGCGCAAATCCCGATTTTGCAAGGACCTGCCAGGTGACGGACAGCAGTAGCGACAGCGACGCGACTCCCGGACCCTCCTTCGAGGGGCTGCCGGCGCGCGACCCGCGGGTGCTGATGCTGGGGATGGGCTGGTTTCCGGCCACGCTCGGCGGGCTGAACCGCTACTACCGGGCCCTGTTCGAGCAGCTCCAGGACGCCCGCGGCGTGGTGATCGGCCCGGCCGAGGACGCGCCCCCGTCGGTCGCGGTGATCGCCGGCCCGCGGACGCCGCTGCTCCGGCGGCTGCTCGGCTTCCGGCGGGCCGCCGCGCGCGCCGGCGCCGGCGCCGAGCTGCTCGACGCGCACTTCGCTCTTTATGCAGCCGCCCCGCTGCTGCTCGGGGGCACGGGCGGGATGCCGAAGGTGTTCCACTTCCAGGGCCCGTGGGCGGACGAGAACGTCGTCGCGGGCGACAGCTCGCGGCTGCGCCACCGCATGCGGGCAACCCTGGAGCGGCGGGTCCACGCCCGCATCGACGCCCACGTGGTCCTGTCCTCCGCCTTCCGGCGGGTGCTCGTGGAGCGCTACCGCGTGCGCCCCTGGGGAGTGCACGTGCTCGCCCCGGGCGTCTCGCTCGAGCTGTTCACCCCCGGCGACCGCGAGCGGACGCGGGCACGGCTGGGCCTGGCCCCCGAGGCGTTCGTGGCGGTGTGCACGCGCAGGCTGGTCCCGCGCATGGGCCTCGACGTGCTGCTCGACGCCTGGGCTGAGCTCGAGGGCTCGCTGCCCGAGGGCTCGACGCTGCTGCTCGTCGGCGACGGCCCGCTGCGCGAGCAGCTGAGCGAGCGCGCCGGCCACCCGCCGCTCGCAGGCCGCGTGCGGGTGCTCGGCCGCGTCAGCGACGCCGAGCTCGTCGACACCTACCGCGCCGCCGACGTTGCGGTGGTGCCGACGCTCGCGCTGGAGGGCTACGGGCTGGTGGTGCTGGAGGCCGCCGCCTGCGGCACCCCCAGCGTCGTCAGCGACGTCGGCGGGCTGGCCGAGGCGGCGCTCGAGCTCGACCGCTCGCTGGTGGTGGCGCCGGGGGACGCTGCGGCGCTGGCGCGGCGCCTGCAGGAGGCCGCCGGCGGGCGTCTGCCCGGCCGCGAGCGCACGCGCCGGTTTGCCGAGGAGCACTCGTGGGCGGCGGTGGCCGACCGCCATCGCTCGCTGTACCGCTCGCTGCTGGCGCACACGCCCGACCCGCGGCCGCGGGTGGTGTACCTCGATCACGTCGCGCGGCTGTCCGGCGGGGAGATCCAGCTGAGCCGCCTGCTGCCCCACCTGCGGGGCGTCAACGCCCACGTGATCCTGGGCGAGGACGGCCCGCTGGCCGACAGGCTCGTGAAGGCGGGCGTGTCGGTCGAGGTGATGCCGATCGCCGCCGCCGCGCGCGATCTGCGGCGCGAGCAGGTGCGACCCGGAGCCGGGGCGCTCGGCAGCGCCTGGAGCACCGCCACCTACATCCTGCGCCTGGCGCGGCGCCTGCGCCGGCTGTCGCCCGACCTCGTCCACACCAACTCGCTGAAGGCCGGCGTGTACGGGAGCATCGCGGCGCGGCTCGCCGGTGTCCCGGTCGTGTGGCACGTCCGCGACCGGGTCGCCGAGGACTACATCCCGGCGTCCGCCGTGAAGCTGGTGAGGGCGCTGGTGGGTCGCCTGGCGGTCGCCGTGATCGCCAACTCCGACGCCACGCTGGCGACGCTCGGCGGCAGCGCCCCGGCGAGCTGGGTGATCCCGGCGGCGGTCGAGCCGTCACCGCTGCCGCGCTCCCCGCAGGCGCACACGACGTTCGGGATGCTCGGCCGGATCGCGCCCTGGAAGGGCCAGGACCTGTTCCTGCGTGCCTTCGCCGAGGCCTTCCCGGGCGGAGAGGAGGGCGCGGTGCTGATCGGCGCGCCGATGTTCGGCGAGCAGGACTACGAGCGCTCCCTGCACGAGCTGGTCGAGACCCTGGGCCTGCGCGAGCGGGTGCGCTTCCGCGGCTTCCAGGAGGACGTTTGGCCCGAGCTGGCACAGCTCGACGTGCTCGTCCACGCCTCGACTATCCCGGAGCCGTTCGGCACGGTCGTGCTCGAGGGCATGGCCGCCGGGCTGACGGTCCTGGCGCCCGACCAGGGCGGGCCCGCCACCGTGATCGAGGACGACCGCACCGGGCGCCTGTTCCGGATGGGCGACCAGCAGCGGCTGGCGGCGGCGATGCGCGAGCTGGGACAGGACCCCGGCGCCCGCGAGCGCCTGTCGGGGGCGGCCCGGGAGGCGATCTCGGCCTACCACCCCGACGTCATCGCCCGCCGCCTCGAAGAGGTCTACGAGCGGGCCCTCACCGGCGCGCGCGGCTAGACGCCCGCGGCACCGGTTCAAGGCCCTGCGGAGGGCTGCCGATGCATTCGTGTGGAGGTTCGCCACGCACGCCGCCCCGCGGTGCTCGCGCTCGTGCTCGTGGTGACCGGCGCCGCCAGCGCCCAGGCCGCGCATCGCCGCCGCACCGAAGCCGGGCCGCCGGCGCCCGCCGCGGGCGAAGTGCAGGCACCGGAAGGGTGCTCGATCACGCTCGTCCCCGCCTCCCCGTCGCTGCACGCCGGTGAAGCCGCAACGCTCAGCGGGACGCTCTCGTGCACCGGATCCGCCGCGCCGGCGTCTGAGGCCGTGACGATCGAGCAGCACGTGGCCGGCACCCCCGGTGTCACGCTCGCCGGCAGCACGACCACCGACGAAGCCGGCGACTTCAGCTTCACGACCGCCTCCGGGCTCGAACGGGTGAGCAGCTTCTGGGCCGAAGCACTCGGCGCCCGCAGTTCCCGCACGCGCGTGGTGGTGTCCGCCGCCGCCGTGACGCTCAGCGGGCCGGCCCCCGCAGGCTCACAGCTGCCGCTCACGACTCGCCGTGCGCGCCTCGCCGGCACGGCCACCGAGCTGGCCTTCCACGGCACCGTCGCGCCGGCGATGCCCGGCGCGCGGGTGATCCTCCAGCGCCAGAGCCGCCGCCGGGCAGACGTATGGCGCCCGATCGCCCACGGGCTCGTGCAGCCCGACGGCACCTACACGCTGCTGCACGCGTTCTCGGTCGCCGGCCCGGCGACGCTGCGGGTGGTGGTGCGGACACGGGGCGTGCATGCCACCGTCTCCGAACCGCTGAGCTACCAGATCGCTTCCCGCCGTCAGGCGAGCTCGTCCAGCCAGCCCTCCCCGCCGGCCGCGATCTCCTCATAGACGCGCTCTGATTCCCGCGCCAGGCGGGCGCTCGTCGATCGTTCCCAGCGGCGCCAGCGCAGGCCGCCGTACAGGCGCGCGAGCGGCCTTGCCGGCGCGAGCCGGGGCTGGGGCGGGGCTGCCGGCGCGTGGTCACGGTGCGCGGGGCTGAGCTCGCCGGCGCGGAATCCCGCGCCGTGGTGGTAGACGACGCCTCCGTAGACGGCGAAGTGCAGGGGGTCGAGGTTGACCCGGTTTGAGCGCAGCACCTGCACCCACGGCGTCTGGGAGAGCTCGAGCTTGCGCAGCAGGTTGCCCCCGACGTCGCTCGTCGGTCGCCCGTGGGCGCCCGTCCAGGTGGGACCCGCGGTCCAGTCGCCGGGAAGCGAGCGCCAGGTGCCCACGGTCGTGACGCAGAAACACGGGTGCGGCTGCGGCTCCTCGACGTTCTCCGCGCGGCGCACGGCCAGCAGCGGAGCCCGCTGCAGGCTCTCCTCGATCAACGGCATGGGGTCCGCGATCGTGAAGGCGTCGCCGTCGAGGAACATCAGCAGGTCGTCCTTCCCGGCCACGTGGGTGACCTCCATGGCGAGGTGGTTGAGCTTGGCGGCGTGGGTGCCCTGCTGCTCCAGGACACGGTCGAAGTAGCGACCGTAGGACGCGTCGATGCCCTCCAGCGAGGTCCACACCTGAAACGGCACCTGGATGTGCCGGCGCAGGTAGCGGTGCTGGATCTCGATCCACCGCGGCGAGCGGTAGTGCACCGTGACGATGTAGAGCACTTTCGCGTTCGCCGCCTATCCCGTGATGCCCGCCGTCGGGGGCTGGAAGCTCATGCTAGCCACAGCTCCCCCACGCGGCCCAGGATCTCCAGGAACGTGCGGCGCTCCTGATCCAGCGTGTGGCGCTGGACCTCGCGGCGACCGCCCTCGAGCAGCACCCGGGGCTCGCCCGGATCGGCGGCGAGCAGCTCTTCGGCGGCCTGCAGGAGGGCGGCCTCGGTGCGCTCGGGCACGAGACACGTCTCGCCATCGCGGCAGAAGGAGCGGTTGCCGACGCAGTCGGGGCAGACCACGAGCGTGTCGAGGGCCATGCTCTCGAGCGCCGGCAGATAGGCCCCCTCGACGAGCGCCGGCAGGTGGACGCTGACGCGCGCGCCGGCGAGCCCCTCGATCAGCTGCTCTCGTGGCAGGAGGCGATCGACGAGCGTCACCCGATGACCGCGCCGGCGCAGACCCTCCGCCACGGTCGCGCCCATGCGCGGCGCCTTGACGGCGAGCACGAGGCAGTCGAGCTCGCGCTGGTCGAGCGGGCGCGGCTCGGGCAGGCGCTCGAGGTCGAGCCCGATCGGGATCGTCATCACCGGCCCCTCGACGATGTCGAGCTCGTTCAGCGCCTGCTCGAGCTCGGGGCTCACGCAGAGGCGGATTGCGCGGTGGCCCAGAAACTCGTAGGCGGGGTTCTGCGGGCGCATGTGGCGGAAGCCCTGGATCAGGTTGATGACCGGCACCGGCGGGTCTTCGCGCTGCTCCGGTGGCACCGCGCGCCAGTCCACTCCGGCCAGGAAGCGGATGTCGCCGAGCGTGGGGTCATCGGGTGCGAGGACCGCGTCCGCGAACGGCCACCACGGGTTCTCCGGACCCCACAGCGAGTCACTGGAGAAGCGGATCAGCGCGCGATGGGAGGGCGAGCTGCGGACGTGCTCGAAGTAGTGAAAGACCTTCAGGTGACCGCCCTGGAAGCGCTCGAAGTGGCGGTGGAAGACGACGGTTTCCATCACGCCGCGGCGAGGGTCGAGCGCCTGCGCGGCGACGAGGCGCGGGGTCGTCCTCGCCGCGCTCGGCCTCGCCCGTCACGCGCGCGGGGGCGAGCCTTCAGTAGCCCCACCGGGCGAGCATGTCCCGTCCGAGGTACTCACCCAGCCGGGCCACCTCCGGCTGGTAGCGGAGCCTGAGCTCCTCCATCGCCTCCTGCCCCGGCGGCTCCGCCTGGCCCAGGACCGCCCGGCGGCGGAGCAGCCGCAGCGCCTCACGCCGCACGCGGCGGGGTGCGAGCGCCTTCAGCGCCGCGCGGGCCCGGCGTGAGCGGGGCGAGCTCCCCAGCGTCAACGACAGCACGAGGTCGTCGAGCTGCTGGGAGCGCATCGTGGTGGTCGTCTGTTTGACGTTCACGCTCTCCAGCGGCTGCTGCTCGTCGATCTCCAGGAAGCGCATCACCTCGCGCAGCGTGCCCTCGTTGTCTTCGCGGAAGTCCTCGTAGATGAGCACCAGCACCTGCTCCGGGGGAAAATGGTCGTGGTAGCGGCGCAGCTGGTCCGCGTAGCGGACGTGATCGGAGTACTGCAGCAGCTGGGGCAGGTGGGAGCGGCGCGGAATGTCCCTGCCCTGGCTGCGAGGGCCCTCCAGCGCGATCGCCTTCAGGAGGTCCTTCTCGGACTCCACGTGGCTGCGCAGCAGCTGCAGGTGAAGCGAGTACAGGAAGCTGGCCGGCTCGCGGAAGATCGCGATGATGCGCGCGGCCGGCTGCAGCCGCGCGATTTCGGCCGCTGCGGTATGCGAGAACAGGTACGAGGGCGAGGCCTCTCCGACGCGCTGCGAGGGCGCGGCGCCGGAAAACAGTGACAGGTACTCCTCAAGCGTTTCCGGCAGGCGCCGGCCGCGCGGCGGGGTGAAGCGGGGACGCATGTCGCCGGCAAGGAAACGGGGCTCCTTGATGTCGGACATGAAGACCTCCGGGTGCTGGCTCAACATCTCATACAGAGCCGTGGTGCCGCTCTTGTGATGACCGACGATGAAGAAGTCCGGCACCCTTCCCCGCACGGCGGATGGATCCGAAGAGAAGTCCTCAGCCGTGTGCATCGCAGCGGCCGAGTCTACCAACGGGGGTGCGCCAAAAACGCACATATACTGCCGCCCAGCCGCGCATGACGACCCCTCCGAAACGCCGTTTGCGCAGCGCGCCCAGCTCGCTTCTGCGGCGCTCGCGAACACTTCTCGAGCGGACGGCCCCGGGGAGCGACGGGGCCGATGTCGAACTCGATCCGCAGGCCCCCGCGCTGGTGCTCTCACCGCACTGGGATGACGCCGTGCTGAGCTGCTGGAGCTTGTTGAGCGCGAGCGACGAGCTGAGCGTGGTGAACGTCTTCGCCGCCCTTCCGCCGGCAGGGCGCAGGGGCCCGTGGGAGGCGCTCGCCGGCCTGGCCGACTCGCGTGAGCGTGCCCGGGCGCGGCTCGAGGAGGACGCCGGCGCGCTGGCACTCGCCGGACGCCGTGCGCACAACCTCGAGCTGCCGGAGATCCAGCAGCGCGAGGGGCCCGACGCCGTCGGCCTGCCGGCGCTGCTGCGGGAGCTGGCGCGGGCGGTCCCGCGGGCCTCACGGGTTTACGCGCCGGCGGGCATCGGGGGCCACGTGGACCACGTGCTGACGCGGCGCTGCGCACTGCGGCTGCTGGAGCGGGGCATGCCCGTGACCCTGTACGCGGAGCTGCCCTACTGCGTCACCCACGGGTGGCCGGCCTGGGTGGCGGCGCAGGGCCCGCAGGCCTGGGGCGACGTGGACGCCTACTGGGAGACCTTCCTGACCGGCGTCCCCGAGATGCCGGCACTGCACCAGGCGCACGTGGCGCAGCTCGACGCCGAGGCCGCCGCACTGAAGCTGCGCGCGATCGGCTGCTATCGGCTGAGCCTCGGTCTGGCGGCGCGGGAGGCGCTCGCCGCAGGGGCCTTTCACACGGCCGAGGTGATGTGGGATCTGCAGGCGGGGACACCCGCCGCAGGCTGACCGGCGGGCCCACGACGCCGGTTACACTCAGCTCGCTATGAGTGCCTCCGCGATGCGATCCTCGACGCCCCCCGCGATCGACCCGCGGATGCCCGATTTCTTCATCGTCGGGCACGCCAAGTGCGGCACCACGGCGCTCTACGAGATGCTGCGGCGCCACCCCCAGGTGTTCATGCCGGAGTACAAAGGCGGGGCCGGCAAGGAGCCGTGGTACTTCTCGCGCGACAACCCGCACCCGCAGCGCTCGGGTGAGCGCGACATCAGCTTCACGGGGCGGATCGCGATGAGCGAGGACGACTACCTGTCGCTGTTCGAGGGCGCCCGCGCGGGGCAGCTGCGCGGCGAGGCCTCCTCCTCCTACCTGTGGTCGCGGTCGGCCGCCAAGCGCATCGCCGCGGTGCGCCCGGACGCGCGCAACATCGCGATCATCCGCGAGCCGGCGAGCTTCCTGCGCTCGCTGCACCTGCAGCTGCTGCAGAACCGCCACGAGTCGGTCTACGACTTCCGCGAGGCCGTCGAACTCGACCAGGCCCGGCGCGAAGGCAGGCATATCCCCAGCCGCTCCTACTGGCCCGGCGCGCTGATCTACTCCGACCGCGTGCGCTACGTCGAGCAGCTGCGCCGCTACCACGAGGCGTTCGCGCCCGAGCAGACGCTGGTGCTGATCTACGACGACTTCCGCGACGACAACGCCGGCACGCTGGAGCGCGTGGAGCGCTTCCTGGAGGTCGAGGAGGTGCCGATCGAGCCGCTGCAGGCCAACCCCACGATCGCCACCCGCGCGCGCGTCGAGACCTGGCGGCGCAAACTCAGGCGCGGGCAGGATCCGCTGTGGCGGGCCGTGCGCAACACCGGCAAGGCGCTCACCACCAGGGGGATGCGCGAACGCTACTTCTACTCGCTCGTCCCGCGCGCGGTCTTCGGCCGCCCGCCCGAGGAGGACGTGGAGTTCATGCAGGAGCTGCGGCGCCGATTCAAGCCCGAGGTCGTGGCGCTGAGCGAGTACCTGCAGCGCGACCTCGTCGCGCTGTGGGGATATGACGACCTCGACTGAGCCGCGCGCCACCGACACGAGCGCGCGTCTGCCCGGCTTCTTCATCGTCGGGCACTCCAAGAGCGGCACCACGGCGCTGTACGAGATGCTCAAGCGCCACCCCCAGCTCTACCTGCCGGACTTCAAGGAGCCGAGCTACTTCGCGGCCGATCTGCGCCCCCGGGTGAGGCAGCGCGTGCCCGAGCCGGAGACGCTCGATGAGTACCTGCGCCTGTTCGACGGCGCGGCCCCGGGCCAGCTGCGGGGGGAGGCCTCCTCGCTGTACCTGTACTCCAGCGCGGCCGCCTCGGCGATCGCCGCGCGTGGCACCGGACGCGCGCATCATCGCGATCCTGCGCGAGCCGGCGAGCTTCCTGCACTCCCTGCACCTGCAGCTGCTGCAGAACCGGCTCGAGGACGAGAAGGATCTCGCGCGAGCGATCGCGCTCGAGCCGCAGCGGCGCGAGGGCCGGCACATCCCCGCCGGCTGCTACCGGCCGCAGGCGCTGTTCTACTCCGAGCGGGTGCGCTACGTGGAGCAGCTGCGCCGCTACCACGACGCCTTCGCGCCGGAGCAGGTGCTGGTGCTGATCTACGACGACTTCCGCGACGACAACGCCGCCACCGTGCGCTCGGTGCTGCGCTTCCTGGGGGTGGACGAGCACGTCGAGCTCCCGGCCGTGCAGGCCAATCCCAGCGTGGCGGTCCGCTCGCTGCGGCTGGACGGGCTGCGGCACCGGCTCGGCGGCGGCGCGAACGCTCCCGCGGAGGCCCGCGGCCCGGCCTCCTCGGCCACCCTGAGGACGCGCCGGCTGCTGGGACGCTGGGCGCCGGCGGGCGCTCTACAGCACGCCCCCCGCGCCCGACGAGCGTGTGATGCTCGAGCTGCGTGAACGCTTCGCGCCAGAGGTGATCCGGCTCGGCGAATACCTGCACCGGGACCTGGTTACGCTCTGGGGCTATGACGCCCTCGAGTGAGCTGGGCGCCGCCTCGGACGCGCCGGCCCCGCTCGAGGACGGCTGGCGCGAGCAGGCCCGCCGACGCCAGGTGGACGCGATGCCGGAGGGACGGGTGGTGGTGTCCTGTCCGGCTCCGCTCGACAGCGGCGGCCTGGGACGCCATCTGCGCGAGATCCTCGACGCGCTCGAGCGTGGCGGGCGCTCGAACGCGGCGGTGCGGCGGGACGTCGCGGTCCGCGCCCGAGCCCGGGCGCGACACCGACGTGGAGCTGGCGAGCGGATGGCGCGCCGCGCTGGCGAGCCCACTGGCGCGCAGCTCGCGCGCCTGGCGGATGTGGGCCATGAGCGTCGACTTCGACGCCGCGGCCGCGGGGCGGCTGCCGGCCGCGGAGCACCTGATCGCCTTCAACGGCTCGGCCGGCGCGCAGCTGCGGCGGGTCGCCCGCGAGCGGTGGCCCTCGCGAGCGCTGGTGTCCGCCAACTCCCACTTCCGCCAGGTGATCGCCCGCCACCGTCAGGCCCACGCGCAGTACCCGGTCGAACGGCCCTGGGTCACCCACCTGCTGCGGCGCAACCTGCGCGAGTACGAGCTCGCGGAGCGCATCTACGTCTCCTCGGAGTACATCCGCGAGTCGTTCCTGCGCGAAGGCCACGACGAGCGCACGTTGTCGCTCTTCCCTCTCCTCCCCCACCCCCGCTTCCGGCCCGCGGACCGGCCGGCCGCCTCCTCCACGTTCGACGTCGTGTACGTCGGGAGCCTGCTCGTGCACAAGGGGGTGCCGCTGCTGCTGGACGCGTTCAGCCGTCTGCCGCAGAGGGACATGCGCCTGGTGCTGATCGGCGGCTGGAGCACGCGCGCGATGCGGCGCCACCTCGAACGCGCCCTCGCCGCGGACTCCCGCATCAGCGTGGCCCCGGGGGACCCACTCGAGGCCCTGCAACGGGCCAGTCTCTGCGTCCACCCGGCCTACGAGGACGGCTTCGGCTACGCCCCCGCCGAGGCCCTCGCCTGCGGGGTGCCGCTGATCGTCAGCGAGGACACCGGGATGAAGGAGCTGATCAACCCCCGGCAGGAGCGGGGTCGTGGTGCCGACCGGCGAGCTCGCGGTGCTCGCGGACAGCATCGACGCCGCCTACCGGGGGGAGCTGCTGCGTGGCTGAGCCGCCTGCGCCGGGCGGCGGCGGCGCGATGGTTCGCGTCGCCAGCTTCGGGATGTCGCTGGGGCCGACCTCGGGCATGCGCGACCACGCGCGCCTGCTGGCGGAGGCCCTGCCGGGCGAGGGGGTGGAGTGCTCGCTGCACTGGCTGGGGCGAGAGCAGCGAGGGCTGCCGGCGGCCCGCAGGGAGGTGACGGCCTGGACCCGGGAGCTGGAAGCCGCCCTGCGCGACGAGCAGCCCAGCGCGCTGGTGATGCACTACGCCAGCTTCGCCTACGCCCACCGCGGGATACCGCTGTTCCTGGCCCCGGCGCTGCGCGCCGCGCGCCGCTGCGGGGCGCCGTTGATCGCGCTCATGCACGAGCTCGCCTATCCCCTCCGCGGCGGCCCCCGCGGGTACGTGTGGGCGGGCACCCAGCGAGCCGCGCTGCTGGCGCTGATGCGCGCCAGCTCGGCCGCCGTCGTGACCACCGAACAGCGGGTGGAGTGGCTGCACTCGCGCCGCTGGCTGCCCTCCCGGCCGGTGGCCTTCGCCCCCGTGTACTCGAATCTCCCCCCTCCGAGCCCCGAGGTGGACGTCGACGGGCTGCGGCTGGGGCTGTTCGGGTATGCCTACGAGGGCGCCAACGGGGGACTCGTGCTCGACGCCCTCGCGCGGCTGCGCAGCGACCTGGACCTGCGGCTGGAGCTGCTCGGGGCGCCCGGGCCCGGGACTGCCACGGCCGAGGCCTGGCTGCGGGAGGCGCAGGCGCGGGGCGTGCGCGAGGCGATCGCCTTCAGCGGCCGGCTCCCGGCCCAGCAGCTCTCAGACGAGCTGGCACGCTGCGCGGTGCTGCTGTGCGCCGCCTCGCCCGGACCGACCTCGCGCAAGGGGACGCTCGCCGGGTCGCTGGCCTCGGGCAGGCCGGTGGTGGCGATAGACGGCCATCTCACCTGGGGCGAGCTGCGCGAGCAGGACGCCGCCAGGGTCGTGTCCGCCGACGCCGGAGCGCTCGCCGCCGAGCTCGCGCGGCTGCTGGGGAACCCCTCGGAGCGCGATGCTCTGGGCTTGCGTGGGCGCTCCTTTCACGACCAGCGCATGGCCGCCACCGTCACGGCACGGCTGGTGAGCGGGCTGGTCGCCCAGCTCGACGCCGGCTAGATCTCGAGAAGCGGCTGCTGCCGGAGAGCATTCAGCCGACGTTCGCCACGACGCCGGGATGGTGGCCGTCGCCCGACCACGCCTCGCGCGCCGCCGTGTACGCCTCGGTGATCGCGGCGAGGTGGTGCTCGAGCGTGAACCTGGACTCCGACGCCGCCCTGCCGGCCGCCCCCATCCGATCGCGCCGCTCGGGGTCCGCGAGGAGCTCGTTCAGGGCCCCGGCCAGTGCCCGCCAGTCGCCGGCCGGAACCATCAGTCCCGAGACGCCGTCGTCGAGCCAGTCGCCGATTCCCCCCGTCCTGCTGGCCACAGCCGGGCGCCCGGCGGCGAAGCCCTCGATGCCGACGATCCCGAACGGCTCGGGCCACAGCGAGGGCACGGCGACGAGCGAGGCGTCGGCGAACTCCTGGGCCAGGCCCTCGGGGGCGAGCCAGCCGGCGAACTCGACCCGCTGCTCCACGCCGAGACGGCGGGCCAGCCTCTGCATCGCCGGCAGCTGCCAGCCGTCGCCGCAGATGACGAAGTGGGCGTCCACCTCGCGCGCCGAGCGCACCAGCGTCGCGACCCCCTTGGGAGCCACGACCCGGCCGGCGAACACGACCCGCGGCGAGCTCGCGCGCTCGGACGGCTGCGCGGGGACGACCGTGGGGAAGTAGGGGACCAGGCGCCGGTGTGCGATCCCGTTGATCTCCAGGTGCCGATCGACCGCGGAGGAGTAGGACACGGCCATGTCGGCCAGCTGCAGGGCGCCGAGCTCACGCCCGGCGAGACCATAGGCCCCGCGCAGCGACAGCGGGTGGCGCGTATGCGCGCAGCGGGGCAGGTTGGCGATGCATCCCGGGCCGTGCGCCCGCAGGCATTCGCGCCCGGGCCGGAAGTAGTGCACGCCGGACGTGCAGGCGACGAAGCCGTGGGCCGAGATCACGACCGGCGCACTGCGGCGCAGGTGCTCGACCACTGCCGGGTCACCGAGCTGGTTGAGGTGCACGATCGACGGCTCGCAGGAGAGCGCGTCGCCGATCCGCTCCTCGATCGGAGCGTCGCGGTCGAACAGCCGGGGGCTGTGGAAGATCCTCGCGCCGGGTGGGACGAACTCGGATTCGACCCTCGCGGCGAGGATCGCCACGCGCGTGCCCCGCGCCGCCAGAGCCTGTGCGCTGGCGCCGATGTGGGCCGCCACGCCACCGTCCCTCACCCAGCGCGGGATCACCATTAGCACTGAGTCTCCGAATGACATGGGCGGGCTATGATAACCGAGCGATCTGGAGCCCCGAACAGCCTCTAACCCCGCTCTGCGCCTCGATCTCCGAGCCGAGCGGGGGCCAACTGCTCCGGTGAGCGCGCGTGCTTTCACCCGCCGCTGCGTGGGCGCCTTCGCGCGGCGCATCGGGCGCCCGGAGCTGGTGGGCGCGCTGTATCCCGGCGCGCGCCGCGCCGAACAGGACGCGCTCGCGATCAGCGCCATCCTGGCCGCCAGCCTGCGCACCGGGAGCACCTACGTCGACGTCGGCAGCAACCGCGGACAGGTGCTGCGGGAGGCCGTGCGCATCGCCCCGGGAGCCCGGCACGTGGCGTTCGAGCCGATCCCGGCGCTGGCGGCCGAGATCGAGCGCGAGCTGCCGACCGTGGACTGCCGCGCGCTGGCGCTCGGGGCGAGCTCCGGGACTGCCCGCTTCTGCCATTTCACGAAGCTCGACGGCTGGAGCGGACTGCGGCGCAACCCCGAGATCAGCGACGAGCGGGGCGCGCCCGAGTACATCGAGGTGAGCGTCTCGACGCTCGACGAGCAGCTCCCCGCCCTCGGGCCGTCGGTGATCAAGGTGGACGTGGAGGGAGCGGAGCTGCAGGTCCTCGAAGGTGGCCGGGGGCTGCTGTCGGGCTCGCGCCCGGTGCTGATCTTCGAGCACGTCGCCGAGGCGGCCAGGATCTACGACTCCGCCTCGACCGCGCTGTGGGATCTGCTGTCGGAGCTCGGCTACGCCGTCTTCGCCGTCACCGGCGAGGGGCCCTTCACTAGAACCGCCTTCAGCCAGGCCGACGGCGTCGTCAACTGGCTGGCCACCCCCAGCTCGACATAGCGCCGGGCGCCGCCGGCGGCCCGGCGCCGCCGCGGCCGGCCCGGCACCTGCTTGCGCGCGGCGCGGCGGCGGCTACAGTTTCCTCGCCGTGGTCTACCGGACCGACACCGAGTGGGGGAGGGAGCGCTACACGACGCACGATGACGTGCTGCGGCGCGGCTACAAGCGCGTGGAGTCGATCGCCGAGTCGATCGAGCAGGCCACGGGGGCGACCCTCGAGGGCAGGACGGCGCTCGACTACGGCTGCGGCGTGGGACGCATCGCGGTCCCGCTGGCGGAGCGCTGCGAGCGCGTGTACGGCATGGACCTTTCGGCCTCGATCCTGGCCGAGACGCGGGCCAACGCCGAGCGCATGAACGTCCACAACCTCGAGACGGTCCAGGTCCCGCGCCTGGAAGAGCTCGCCGGCCACTATGACCTGCTGGTGTCGCTCAACGTCCTGCAGCACATCCGCACCAGCGACGGCGAGCGGATCTTCGCGCAGCTGGTCAACGGCCTGCGCCCGGGCGGCGTCGGCTTCGTCAACGTCGTGCTGCGACCCTCGCGGCCGCTGCTGAAGGTCGCGCGGTGGACCTTCCGGCCCTCCCACGCGTGGAAGCCCCGGCGCCGGGCGCACCGCCTGAATCCGACCAACGTGGTGGGCGTCGTGGACTTCTCCTACGCCTACATGATGCGCCGCTCGTATTCCCTGGACCGGCTCGGGCGACTGCTCGCCGCCGCCGGCATGGAACGCTGGCACGTGCACTTCAACCTCAACCCCGAGCGTCACGGCTTCGACTCCGTGGCGCTGATCTTCGAAAAGCCCGGGACCTAGCCGTCCCGATAGCCCCACAGCGTCAGCAGGTCCCGGCCGAGGTACTCGCCGAAGGTCTCGACCTCGGGCCGGTAGCGCTCCCGCAGCTCGGCCATCACCCGCGCGTCTGGCTCCGGAGGAGGGCCGTACAGAACGCGCCTGCGCATCAGCCCGAGCGCGCCGTGACGTAGGCGGCGGGGCACCAGCGCCACCAGCGTGCGCCGAGCCGCCCGCGCAGCAGTGGCCTCGCCACCGAGCGAGCGCAGGGCGCCGTTCAGACGTGGCGAGCGCACGGCGTAGGAAGGGTTGGCCTCGATCATCGGCAGCTCGAAGTCGTCGTCGACCCCCAGGAAGCGCAGCACCGTGCGCAGCGTGCCGCGGTTGTCGGCTCTGAACTCCTCGTAGACGAGCGCCAGCACCTGCTCGGGCGGGAACGCCTCGCGGTAGCGGCGCAGCTGCTCGGTGTAGTGGACGTGGTCGGAGTAGCGCAGCACCGTCTGCCCGGCCCGCTGCAGCTGCTCCTGGCGCACGGCGGTGGCCAGGTCGGGCTCGTGCTCGACGCCTTCCTCGAGCAGGTGCAGGTGCATCGAGCGGACGAAGCTGGCCGGCTCCCTGAAGAGGGCGATGATGCGGGCGTTCGGCTGCAGCTCGGCGATCGCGGCGGCGGCCTCGCGGCTGCGCAGATACGACGGGGAGGCCTCGCCCACGAGCCGGTCCGGGGGAGCCTCGGCGAACAGCGCGAGGTACTCCTGCAGGGTCTCGGGCTGTCGCGGCGCCGAGGGCACCAGCGCGCGCAGATCGCTCGCCAGGTAGCGCGGCTCCTTGACGTCGGGCATGAAGATCTGAGGGTGCCGGCGCAGCATCTGGTACAGCGCCGTGGTGCCGCTCTTGTGGTGGCCGACGATGAAGAAGTCGGGAACGATCTGACCGCGGGCCGGCGCCGGAGAGGGCGCGTCAGTCGATGCGGTCATAGCCCCACAGGCTTACCAGGTCGCGACCGAGGTAATCGCTGAGGGCCACGACCTCTCCCTTGAAGCGCCGGCGCAGCTCGTTCATGAACGCCTCGTCGGCCGCGGGGGGCGGGGCGTGGACCACCCGCTGCTGGGTCGTGCGCAGCGCTATGCGCCGCAGGCGTTGGGGGGTGAGGGCCTTCACCGCGCCACGCACGGCCCGTCCAGCCGGACCGCGCCCGACCGACACCGCGTGCACGATTTCGTCGAGCGTCTGCGAGCGCATCCGCACGCTGGGATTGGCCTCGATCGCCTCCAGCGGCTCGGCGTCTGAGACCTGCAGCAGCTCCAGCACGCGCCGCGCGGTCGCGTAGTTGTCGGCGCGGAAGTCGTCGTAGATCAGCACCAGCACCTGTTCGGAGGAGAACACCTCGTGGTAGCGGCGCAGCTGTTCCACGTAGCGGACGTGCTCGCTGTACTGCAGCAGCTGCGGCCGGTGGGAGCGGCGCGGGATGCGCCGGCCCTGACGGCGCTCGCCCTCGAGCGAGATCGCGGTGCGGAAGTCCTGGACGCTCTCCACGTGGGTCTGCAGCAACTGCAGGTGCAGCGAGCGCAGGAAGGTCGCGGGGTCGCGCAGGATCGCCACGATGCGGGCCTCGGGCTGGACCTCGGCGATCGCCTCCGCGGCGGTCCGGGACCACAGGTAAGAGGTGGAGGCCTCCCCCACGCGCTGGTCGGCGCCCGCGCCGGCGAACAGCGCGCGGTATTCCTCGAGCGTCTGCGGAGCCCGCCCGGCCTGCTTGGGCTGAAACCGCGGGCGCATGTCGCTGGCGAAGAACCACGGCTCCTTGTAGGCGGGCATGAAGATCTGCGGGTGCCGGCGCAGCATCTGGTACAGCGCGCTGGTCCCGCTCTTGGCGTGACCGACGATGAAGAAGTCCGGCAGCCGCCCGCCGTCCTCCGAACCCCCGTCAGCCGAGCTCGTCATAGCCCCACTCGTGCACGAGGTCCCGCCCCAGGTACTCGCTCAGCGCCACCACCTCAGGCTTGTAGCGCACCCGCAGCTCGGTCATCAAGGCCTCGTCGGGCGGCTGCGGCTCGGCATACAGGAAGCGGTGCTTGGCCGCGCGCACGGCGTCGCGGCGCAGCCGTCGCGGGACCACCCGCTTGAGCGCCGCCTTGGCGGTGCGCGTGACGGGCCCCCGCCCCACCGTCAGGGCGTGGACGAGCTCGTGCATCCTCTGCGAGCGCACGCCCACCGTCGGGTTGACCTCGGCCGGCTGCAGCGGGACGGTCTCGTCGACCTCCAGGAAGCGCAGCACCGAGCGGGCGGCAGCGGCGTTGTCGCGGCGGTAGTCGTCGTAGATCAGCACCAGCATGCGCTCGGAGCCGAAGTGCCGCTCGTAGCGGCGCAGCTGCTCGACGTAGCGGACGTGCCCCGAGTAGGCCAGCGCGGCGGGCCAGTAGGTGTGGCGTGGCACGTTGCGCCCCTGCAGCCGGGCGGGCTCGAGCTCCAGCGCCGTGCGCAGGTCGGGCTCGGTCTCGATGTAGGTTTCCAGGAACTGCAGGTGCAGGGAGCGCAGCAGGTTCGCGGGCTCGCGCAGGATCGCCACGATGCGGGCGTCGGGGACGACCTCGGCGATCGCGTCGGCGGCGGTGTGCGACCACAGGTACAGGATCGTGGCCTCGCCCACCCGCTGCCCCTGGCCGGCATCCGCGAACAGCGCCGCGTACTCCTCGAGCGTGGTGGGAGTGCCGGCGGGCCGCGGCGGGGTGCGCTCGTGCAGCTCGGTGGCGAAGAACCACGGCTCCTTGTTCTCCGGCATGAAGATCTGCGGGTGCCGACGCAGCATGTGGAACAGCGCCGTGGTCCCGCTCTTGGGCTGGCCGACGATGAAGAAGTCCGGCAGCCGCCCCACGGCGGAGTCCCCGCCGCCGATGGGCCTGTGCTCGCGCTGAGCGAGAGCCTCCTCGCCGATGCCGCCGCCCGCGGCCTGACCCTCCGTCAAGGCAGGGCGCCGCCCGCCGAGCTCGTCGCGATCAGCGAGGCGGTGCGGTAGTAGTGGTTGTGCTCCTGCAGGGCCGGGCGGGTGTCGAAGGCGGCCAGGCGCCCGTCGAGGATCACCATCACGCGGTCGCACATGTCCAGCGTCGACATGCGGTGGGCGATCGTGAACAACGTCAGCTCGCTCTTCAGCGCCGTCAGCGACTCCTGGATCAGCGCCTCGGAGTGCGGGTCCAGCGCGCTGGTGGGCTCGTCCAGCACGAGCACCTGCGGGCGCGCAGCGAGCGCCCGCGCGAGGCAGATGCGCTGCTGCTGGCCGCCCGAGACGGCGTCCGCGCGGGGGCCGACGATCGTGTCGTAGCCCTTCGCCCAGCCGGTGATGTCGTCGTGGATGCGGGCCAGGCGCGCAGCGCGCTCGACGGCCTCGTCGTCGACGTCGCGGAAGAAGCGGATGTTGTCCGCCACCGAGGCGTGCAGCAGCCGTGGTTCCTGGGGCACATAGGCCACCACCCGGTGCCAGTCCTCGCGCGCGAACTCGCGTACCTCCGTGCCGTTGACCAGGTAGCGCCCGGCGAGCGGTTCCCGCAGCTGAAGCAGGATCTGCACGAGCGTCGACTTGCCGGCCCCGGAGGGACCGACAATGCCGATGGCTTCGCCGGACTCGACCGAGAAGGACAGCTCGCTGAGGACGGGGCGCCCCGGGGTGTAGGCGAAGGAGACCTGCTCGAAGGCGAGCGTGGCGATCTCCGGCAGAGGCTTCTCGCCGCGCACTGGCGCGCTGGCCTCGTAGCGGGCCTCGGCCCGGCGCAGGCGGTCGATGAACGGGATCGACTGCTGCAGCGACTGGTAGGCGCCCTGCATCGACTGCGCGTTCTGCGCCGCCCGGAACAGCAGCAGCACGATCGCCAGCAGCCTGCCCTCGTGGTGGGCCCCGGTGGCGTTGAGCGCCATCAGCCCCACCACGAGCAGCACGAAGATCAGGCTCTGATAGACGTTGGGGACGGCTTTGGCGATCACCTGCGTGCGGAAGAAGAGGTTGCGGCAGGTCCCCACGAAGCCGAGCATCCGCGTGTACTGAGCGTCGGTGACCCCGAACACCTGCGACTCCTCCGCCAGGCGGTTGGCCTCGGCGATCGCGCCCGCATAGTGCACCTGTGCCCGGGACAGTTCGCGGCTGCGCTTGGCGCCGAGCATGCGCATCGGGCGCATGAGTGCGAACAGGCCGAGCGCGATCACGAAGATCGCGCCCGCCGCAGTCGGGCTGAGCGCGATCGCGAAGCCCATCAGGATCACGAACACCAGCGTGGAGCTGACGAGGCTCGTCGCCTGCAGCGCGCCCCCGGTTGCCTGGCTGGTCTGGTTGGTCATGATCTCCTGCAGCGTGCCCTCGCGGTCGCGCGACTGCACGTCCCAGGAGGCGTTGCTGAAGGCCCGGAAGATGCGCTTGCGCAGGCGCAGCTGGACGCCGGCGGCGATCTTCGCCGGCAGGACCGAAATCGGCCACTGCAGCACCAGCCGGAACAGCGCCAGCCCGAGCGCCAGCCACAGCAGCGTCGTGACCGAGGCGCCGATGTGCAGGATTCCGGCGCGGGCGTCGCCGCTCTTGCCGTTGACGATCTTGTAGGCGACCTGGGCGACGACCGCGAGGAACAGGCCTTCGCTGAAGCCGGACAGCAGCGAGAGGCTGGCGAGCGCGGTGACGTCCCGGCGCCGGTCGCCGATCAGCAGCTCGAGCTGTGCCATCAGCGAGGCTTTCCCTCCGCGGCCCCGGCCGGGGCGAAAGTCCATCGTCTTCACCGTTCCCCTCCCCCCACTTCCCCTAGGGCCCCGCCGCTACGGCATTGACGCCCGATCCGATTTTGACCTTTCGTCGCGACGCCTGCCACCCCGGTCCGGCCAGCCAGTAGGCGGCGACGCCGAGGGCGAACCAGAAGAATGGGGCCAGCACCTGACTCTGCGAGAGGGGCCCCTGGAAGGACATGAAGAACATCGCGAAGATGGGCGCGAAGATGGCCGCCAGGTACATCTGCAGCTCCGGATCGGCGATACCTCGGATGCGGGTGAAGGCGAGGAACAGCATCGTCAGGATGGTGGCGGGCCAGACGATCAGCCCCGGCAGCCCGACTTCCTTGTCGATGAAGTTGTAGGTCGTCTCGGAGTCGACGTTGTGCCCTTCGTAGAGTTCGGTGCTGCGCCCGCCGAAGCTGGCGGCGGGGCCCGCCGTGCCGAGGCCGAACCCGAACGGCGCGGCCGCGACCAGCTTGGGGATCTGCAGGATCTCGCCTTCCTTGTAGCTGGCACTCGAGCTGCCGCCGTTGATCAGGCTCGAGTAGCGCGAGAAGACCCCTTCTCCAAGCACCGAGACGAACACGATCCCGAATGGAATTGCCACCGCCAGCGTCACGACCAGCAAGCGTAGCGGCCTTCTGAGGGCCCGACCACCGCCGCTGGTGAGCAGCAGATAGCCGATCACCGCCAGCACGCCGCCGACCAGCTCGATTCGCCCCAGCCCGGTCGCGATCGCGGCCATCGCCCCGAACGCCAGCAGCACCAGGATCCAGCGTTTTCGCCTGGTCGTGGCCAGCAGCGCGAAGACCCCCGCGATCGCGATCAGCCCGGTGCCGCCGCCGGCGCCACTTTCATCCCCCAGCCCCGTGGGTCGCACCCGCCCGACGCCTTCGGCCTTGTACACGCGCGAGGCCTTACCTTCGTATTTGTTGGCGTAGCCTTCGCCCCAGGCGGCCGCCTGCTTGGGACTGAGACGAGTCTGGTAGGTGGCGACCACGCCGTTGGCGAGCGCGATCACCCCGAGCAGGATCAGCATCCTGCGCAGCCGCGGCTTCGTGCGCACGAGCAGCCAGCCGAAGATGAAGAAGGGTACGAACTGGATCTGCTCGCGGAAGCCGGCCCCCACCTTCAGCAGGTTGAGCGTTTTCGGGTTGAAGGCCTCGAGCACCACGACCGCCACGAACGCGATCGCGAGGCCCGCCAACGGCGGCAGTTTCCACGGCTGGCCGCTGTACAGGTGCCGGATCGCCATCCCGGCGACGATCGCGACGATCAGCACGTCCTGGATCGCCGAGCCCACGCGCCCGGTCGAGCTGAGCAGCTTCAGCGGGCCGTTGAGGCATCCGAGGAAGAACACCAGGCCGCCGACCGTGAGCTCCAGCCGCGGGCTGGTGACGAGCGCCGTGATCGCGACCAGCCCGATGATCCCGCCCACCACGAGCGGGTAGTTGGGCTTGGGCATCGCCAGCGCGATACCCAGCGCGATACCGACACAGGCAAGTCCGGCGAGCGCCACCGCGACGCCCTCGCTGATCCGGCGGCCCCGGACGGCGGGATGCCAGTCGGCCGCCCCGCCGGGCAGCCGCATCTGCGGCGAGTTCATCGGCCCAACAGGCGGGCTTTCCAGCCCCGCCGCTCGCCGGCTCCGGCTGAGATCCCGTACTTCTGCATCTCGCGCGGTGCGATCCCGTTGGCGACCACGCCGAGGATCGGGGCGGAGGGGGTGTGTGAGAGCAGCTGCCACAGGCGCCGGGCGGAGCGCTCGTGGGTGTGCCCGGCGCGGGCCACCAGCACGATCGCGTCGACGGCTGCCAGCAGCGGCATCGCGTCGCTGACTTCGAGCGGCGAGGGGACGTCGATGAGCACGCGGTCGTACTCCTGGGCGAGCGTGTGCAGGACCTGGGTCATCTCTGCGCTGGCGAGAAGCGCCGGTGGGTTCACGGCGGCCGCGCGGCTCGGCAGCAGCGCGACGGCGCCGTGCTCGCGGGCGGCGAGCATCGTGGCGGTCTCCACGCCACCCCGCGGCTGAGCGGCCAGCGGTTCCGGCTGGGGTGCGGGGACACCCTGCAGCGCTTCACCGAGCGACAGGGCTCCGGCCAGCACCTCCGGGAGCCCGGCGGTGCCCGGCACGCCGAGCACCCGCGCCTGGCTCGGGCGGCGGAAGTCGGCCTCGACGATCGCGACGCGTTCACCGGCTTCGCGCTGCACCAGCGCGAGGTCGGCGATCACCGTCGAGCGCCCGTCACCGGCCTCCGAGCTGAGGAACAGCACCGTGCGCGGCACCCGGCGGGGCGGGAGCTCCCCGCCCGCGCTCGGCGGCGCCACCGTGGCCGGGTGCGAGGAGCCGTTGGTTTTCGGCGCTCCATCGGCGAGCAGCAGCGTCGCCTGCAGCCGGCGCATCGGCTCCAGCAGCAGGCGGGACGGAGACGGATACCCGCCCCGGTCCACGACCGGACGGCGAACCGTGGGCAGCACCGTCAGCATCTGCGTGGGGAACACGGCTTCGATGTCTCCCAGCATCCGCAGGCGACGATCCAGGCGCCCGAGCGCGAAGGCGGCGATGGAGGCGAGCAGCAGCCCGATCACGAAGCCGAACTCGGCGTTCTTTTTCGGCGCCGGCCCGAGCAGCTGGGAGGCGCGCGGCTTGGCGGGTTTGAGCTGTTCGACGCCTTTGATCTGCAGCTGGGCTTCGAGCTGGTTGATGCGGCTCTGCAGCTGGGCCTCGCGGATCACGTTCCCCTGCGAGGTGGCCGTATCGGTCACTTTGGAGCCCTTGGTGGCGACCACCGGGGTTTCGATGCGGTCGAGCTGCCGGTGGGCGATCCGCAGCTGGTTGAGGATCCCGCGCTCGTACTGGGTGTGCTGGCGGCGGATGTAGACGGCGGCGATCGTGTTGGCCAGCAGCGCCGACGCCCGCGGCGTGCGGGCCGTGGTGGTGACGTTGACGAACTGGCTCTTTTCGTTCGCCTTGGCCTTGATCTTGCCCTTGGCGGCGACTTTCGCGGTGTGGTTGTGCTGCGCCTTGAGCTGGCGGCGGGCTTCTTCGGTGACGATCGAGTTGATGATCGTCGGCTGCGCCGAGGCGGTCTGCGACGCGCCCTTCCCTCCCACCCCTTTTTCGCCGACGTATTCGCTGCCGGCGCTCAGGTAGAGCTGGGTTTCAGACTGGAATGTGAGCGGCTTGTGCTTGTAGTAGAGATAGGCGCCACCGGCGACCACTATCCCCACTATCAAAATCAGCCACTTGCGCCGCCAGATGGGCGCGAGAATCGCGGTGGCACTTGGGGTTTCGTTCATGAACAGCGTCCATTTTTAGGCGCGCAAGGCCATCGTACGGGCAGACGTAACCGATGTCTAAAGAGTATCGGGCCGACCCCGTATATCCGCAAGTAGCGGTGCGGCAATCCCGCACCTGGCGACACCCGCGGGCGGCCGCCGAACAGCCCTCTCAGGCGAGGGTACCGCGGCGCCCCCCCGCGAGGCTCCGGTAGAGCTCCAGGTGGCGCTCCACGGTGTTCTCCCAGCTGAAGCGAAGCGAGGCCCGGCGCGCCTGGCGGCCCATCTCGAGCATCCGCGGGCGGTCGCGCGAGAGCTGCCCCAGGGCGCTCGCGACGCTCTCCGGCAGGCGCTCGACGAAGAGACCGTTGACGCCCGGCTCGAGCAGCTCGCGAGATCCCGTTGACGGGCGTGGCCAGCAGCGGTAGGCCGCTGGCGGCGGCCTCGAAGGTGACCAGCGAGAACGTCTCGTAGCTGGTCGGCAGCACGAACGCGTCGGCCATCGCAAACAGGGGCGCGACCTCTCGCTGAACCCCGAGCCAGCGGACGCGTTCGTGCACGCCCGAGCGTCGCGGGCCAGCTGCTCGAAGTGGGCGCGGTCGCCGGGGCCGGCGACAGCGAGCATCCACTCGGGGGCGTCCGCGAGCGCCTCGATCGCCGCCCGCAGGCCCTTGCGCTCCCACTCGCCGCCCACGAACAGCGCGAGCAGCTGCTGCTCGCCGATCCCCAGCTCGCGCGCGCAGCTCCGCGGCCTGCTCGCGCCGGCGCCCCGGCTCGAAGCGGTCCAGGTCGACGCCGTTGTGGATCGCGATCACCCGCGGCGCCAGGCGCGGGTAGTGCTCGCGGACCTCCTCGGCGACGCCCTCCGAGACGCACGCGAACACCGCCTCGCGGTTGCGGTTGAAGGCCGCCCGCTCGGACAGGCGCTTGGCGACCCGCACGAAGCGGATGTTGGCCCGGTAGAGGAGGCTCGCGCGGCTCGGGTTGGCGGGTCCGACCTGGTGGCAGTAGTGGACCGAGACCACGTCGGCGCGGTTGAGCACGATCGCCGCCGGTCACCTGCAGCACGCCGCGGGCACGGCGGGCGACCACGAGCGAGGCCGCCAGCAGGAACCACGGGTAGGCGAGCAGGAACGGGCGCCCGGGCCCACGCACGCGGTGGAAGCGCACCCCGGAGCCCGCCGGCAGCTCGCAGGTGCGGGCGATCACGGTCACCTGCACGCCGCGCTCGCGCAGGCCGAGGATCAGCTCCGAGAGCACCCGCTCCATCCCTCCCACCGGCCCGATGTCGTGGGCGACGATCGTGACCTCGCAGGGCCCCTCGCTCGGAGCGCGCGCCGCCCGCCGCGGCCTGCCCGGGGCCGGACACGACGGCCATGGCCCTACCCGCCCCCTGTGGGCCCGCGGGCGGCCACCAGCGAGCGCATCCGCTCGGCGAAGCGCCGGCACATCGCCTCCTCGGTGAACTCGGCCAGGAAGCGCTCACGCCCCGCGGCCGCCAGCCGGGCCCGCAGCTCTGCGGACGCGAGCAGCGGCTCGATCGCGTCGGCCAGCGCGGAGGGCTCGCCCGAGCGCGCGAGCACGCCGGTTGCACCGTCCTGGACGATCTCCCGCGGTCCCCCGCGGTCGACCGCCACGACGGCGACCCCGCGGGCCATGGCCTCGAGCAGGACGATCCCGAAGGGCTCCGGGTCGGAGGCGTTGACGAGCACGTCCATGCGGTCAATGTACGGCCCCGCGTCGGCCACCTCGCCCGTCATCGTGACGTGCTCGCCCATCCCCAGCTCGGCGATCAGCCGCGGTAGAGCGTCCGCGTACTCGGGCGCCAGCGCCCACGAGTCGCCGCCGACGAGCAGCACGTGCACCGCGTGGCCGCGCTCGCGCAGCAGCGCCGCGGCCCGCACGAGACGATCCTGCCCCTTCCAGGGCTGCAGCCGCGCGACCAGGCCGACGACCAGGGTGCCCGGAGGCAGCTGTACAGGTCCCGCCGGGGAGGCCACTGGTCCCGCGGGCGCGACAACGGGCCGCGGGCGCGGCCACAGTCCGGCCGCGCGGCCGCGTGAGCGCCGTCGTGGCCCCGGGGATCCCGCGTTCCGGCCGCCACCACGAACATCGGCCTCGCGGGACGGATCCCCCGTTGGGCCTCGGCCGCGGCCTGCGAGGTGCACCCGATCGCCACGGCCGGCAGCGCGGTGGCTGCGCGATCCAGCCAGTGGTCGCTCGGAATCGCGTGCTGCCACCACACCACCCGGCCGGCGGCTCCGGCGAGCACCGCCGCGGGAGCGCCGTAGAGCTGGGTCTTGGCGACCCAGTTGAGGATCACGTCGGGGCGGCGGCGGCGCAGGATGCGGGCCAGCCGCAACCACCGCCCGGCCGCCCTTGTGCAGCTCGCGCACGCGTCCGGCCGCCGAGCACGTGCACGGGCACGCCTTCGGCGCGCAGCTGCTCGGGCCACGGGCCGTCCTGGAGGAACACCAGCTCGGATTCGTAGCCGTGGGCCGGCCCTCCCTGCACCAACGCCTGGAGCATCTCCTCGGCGCCGCCCGAGCGGGTCGCCCACGGCAGCGTGAAGAGGAGCCGCAGCGGCCGGCCGGACACGGATCGAGCCTACCCAAAGCGCCGGGGCGCGCCCGTTAGGATGCCGACGGCCGCAGGGCCGAGACCGGGTGATGCCGACGGCCCGAGGGCCGAGACCGAGTGAGCATGCCAGCACCAGCGCCCAGACCACGAGCGAGCCGCTGGCAGTCGGCGCGGAGCACGCCTGTCCGAGATGCTGCGCGGAGGCGAAAGCGCTCCGGCGACCGCCGGCACGGCCGAGACGAACGGCGGCGTCGACATGCCTCCCCCGCCGCCACAGGCGCCGCCCGGATGGAGCACCGGCCCACCCGACTTCGTCGGCGTGGGCTTTCAGCGCTGCGGCACGACGCGCTGGTACAACCTGATCGCGGCTCACCCGGAAGTCGCCCGCCCGGTGGCGATGAAGGAGCTCCACTTCTTCGACCGCTTCCACTCCGGCGGCTTCGGTGAGGACGACCTCGCCGCCTACCGCGAGTACTTCCCGCGCCCGCAGGGCCAGAAGGTCGGCGAGTGGACGCCCCTGTACGCGAGCGCCCCCTGGATCCCGCCGCTGCTCGCGCGGGCGGCGCCCGCAAGCGCGGCTCCTGATGATCCTCAGAGACCCCGTCGAGCGGCTGATCTCAGGCCTGGCGCTCGACGCCGCGGTGGCCGAGCGCAGGGGGATGGCGCTGAGCCGCCACGCACCGCTGGAGGCGTTCGTGCGCGGCCTCTACCACGCCGAGCTGTCCGTGCTCGGCCGCCACTTCGAGCGCTCCCGCCTGCTGGTGCTCCAGTACGAGCGCTGTGCGGCCGAGCCCGAGGCCGAGCTGCGGCGCACATTCGCCTTCCTGGGGGTGGCCGCGGACGCACCGGTCAGCGGCCTGGAGGCCCACCCCCGCCGCCGCGACGAAAAGCCGCAGCTCGATCCCGCGACGCGGTCGGCCTACGTCGAGGCCTACAGCGGGGACGTGCTCCGCCTGATGCGGGACTTCCCCGAGCTCGACGTGTCGTTGTGGCCCAACTTCGCCCACCTCGCGGGGCGCTAGCCCTCGCGGCGAGGACCGGCCGCCGCCGGCGCGCCGGCCCCCTCACGCAGAGCCGGACCGGCTACCCCTCGCCGCGGGTGGCCACCAGCGCGACCGACAGGTAGGGGTAGCGCAGCAGCCGCGTGAGCGGCCGGTCGAGCACGACCAGCGGGCGCAGCGGCAGCATCAGAGCCCACGCGGGCATGCGCCCGAGGCGCAGGGTCAGGCGCCGCATCAGGTTCGTCAGCCGTTGCGAGAGCACACCGCTGACGAAGCCCGGATGCTGCGGCTGCAGACCGGCCGCGAGGGCCAACTCGGCCAGGCGCTCGGGCGAGTAGCCGAAGCGCACGTGCGAGCCGTCCTCGACCGGGCTCGGATGACGCTCCTCGCTGTACAGGGGCCGGTGCCCGTCGTACGGCGTGGTCAGCAGCAGCCGTCCGCCGGGACGCAACAGTCCGGCCAGCGAGGCCATCAGGGCGGCGTCGTCGCTGAGGTGCTCGATCGTCTCCAGGCAGATGATCTGGTCGAAGCTCCCGAGCTCGGCCCTGCGCTGCTCGATCTCGCGCAGGTCGAGCACCTCGAACTCCACGCCCGTGAGCCCGAGCAGCTCGGTCCGGCGGCGGGCGTCGTCGAGCTCGCGCTCGGAGAACGAGGTGGCCAGGACCTCGTTTCCCTCGCGGGCGGCGTAGATGCTGAAGGCTCCGTTGCCGCAGCCGGCGTCGAGCGTGCGGGCAGGTCCCGCGCGCAGGTGCGAACGCAGCCACAGCCAGCGGTCGAGCACGCACGGGTCGCCGTGGATCAGCAGGGAGCGCCAGCCGAGCACCCGCAGCATCAGGTCGGACATGGCCCTGAACATATCGGCGCCCCGCCCCGGGACATCCGGCGCCCGGGACCCACGTGGGGCAGCTAGCCTGCGCGGCATGAGCGATCTCCCCGCGCGGGGCTCCGGGGCCCCGGGCGGGGCGACAGCGGTGAAACCCGGCCAGGCCGGCGGCGCGGCCGCGGATCCGGCCCCGCCGGCTCGCGTGGTGCTGGCCCACGACTACCTGCTCGTGATGCGCGGCGCCGAGCGCATGTTCGCGGCGATCAGCGACATGTTCGCGGAGGCCCCGATCCTCACCCTGCTGTACGACGAGGAGGCGCTCGGGGCGCGCTTTCAGGGGCGCTCGGTGACCACCTCGCCGCTGCAGCGCCTCGGCGCCGACCAGCGCAACTTCCGGCGCCTGCTGCCCCTCTACCCCGCGGCCGCGAGCCGCCTGCCGGTGCCCCCGTGCGACGCCCTGCTCAGCAGCAGCAGCGCCTTCGCCCACGGCATCCGGGCCCCGGCCGGGGCCGTCCACGTCTGCTACTGCCACAGCCCCTTCCGCTACGTCTGGCACGAGCACGAGCGGGCCCTCGCGAGACGCCGGCCGTGCTGCGGGGACCGATGCGGGGAGTGCTCGCGATGATCCGCCGCTGGGACCTCGCGGCCAGCCGAGCGGGTCGACCGCTACGTGGCCAACTCGCTGCTGACCCGCGAGCGGATCAGGAGCTTCTACGGCCGCGAGGCGGCGGTCGTGCACCCGCCGGTGGAGACGACCCGCTTCGCCCCCGGTGTGCCCGGGGACGAGCTGCTGCTGGTGTCGGAGATCGTCGCCCACAAGCGCGTCGACGTCGCGCTCGAGGCCGCCCGTCGGGCGGGCGCGCCGATCGCGGTGGCGGGCTCCGGCCCCGACCACGAGGCCCTCGCCGGCGCCTACCCGGAGGCCCGCTTCCTCGGGCGCGTGGACGACCAGGAGCTCGCCGGGCTGTACGCGGGCGCGCGGGCGGTGCTGGTCCCGGGGATGGAGGAGTTCGGGATCACCGCCGTCGAGGCACAGGCCGCCGGCCGGCCGGTGATCGCCGCGCGGGCCGGGGGCGCGCTGGAGACCGTGGTCGAGGGCCGCACCGGGCTGCTCGCCGGGCTGGACGACGTCGAGGACTTCCGGCGGGCGATCGAAGGCCTCGACAAGGCTCCTTCGACCCGGCGGACGCGGTCGAGAACGCCGAGCGCTTCTCGGTCGACGCGTTTCGCCGGGCGCTGCAGGCGGAGCTCGAGAAGGCGCTCGAGCAGGGCCCGCGAGCGCAGGCCGCCGAGCTCGCGAGCGCGCCCTAAGGGGCGGTGGCGGGCCGGTGATGGACGTGGCAGCGAGCCGGCGCAGCGGCGCCTGCACATCGCCTGGCTGGGCGCCGGGCCGCGGGCCAAGGAAACCGGCGGGGTGCCCGGCGTGGCCACCGACCTGCTGCACGGGCTCGCCACGCGGGGGCACCGGGTGGAGTGCATCTTCGCGGGCGAGCCGCACGAGCTCCCGGAGCGTCTGGAGGGGCTGGAGAACCTCTCGATCGCCTGGAGCGGGCTCGGCTGGCGCTGGAGCGGCTGGTACACGCGCACCAAGATCGGGGCCTTCGTGAGCGGGCTGCTGGCGCGGGGCTTCGCCTCGCTGCGCCTGCGCCGCGAGGTCGCCCGCCTGCACCGCCAGGACCCCTTCGACGTCGTCTACCAGTTCTCGAACATCGAGACGCTGTCGCTGCCGGCGAGCGTCAGGCGCCGGGTACCGCTCGTGATCCATCCTGAGACCCACGCCCAGGGTGAGCTGCGCTTCCTGATCTCCGAGCGCCGGCTGGCGCTGCGCACGCAGCGCGCCTACACGCTCGCGATGGCGATCGCGGTGATGTCGGTGCGGTCGCTGGTGCAGCGCGTGCTGGTGCGCAGGGCGAGCCTGCTGGTGTGCATCAGCGCGGTCTTCCGCGACCACCTGGTCAGCGACTTCCGCTTCCCCGCGGAGAACACCGTCGTGGTCCCCAACCCGGTGCGCCTGAGCCGCTTCGCCGACGTGGACCTGCAGCGCGGTACCGCAGCGACCCTCCGGTGGTCCTGGTGCTCGGGCGGGTGGCGGTGCGCAAGGGCGTCGAGAGCGTGGTCGCGATCGCCCGGCGCCTGTACGAGCGCCGGGGTGGCCGCCGAGATCCGGGTGATCGGGCGCACGAGCCTGTGGTCGGACTACACCGGCCTGCTCGAGGACCTCCCGCCGGAACGCCGCCTACATCGGCCCGATGCCGCCCGGACCGCATCCCCGGCGAGCTCAACAGCAGCGACGTGCTGCTGCAGGCGAGCCGCTACGAGCCCTTCGGGCTGACCGTCTCCGAGGCCCTGGCCGCCGGCGTGCCGGTGGTGGCCACGAGCGAGGTGGGAGCCAGCGAGGGCGTCTCCCCGGAGGTCTGCGCGGTGCTCGCGCCGGGCGACGTGGAGGGGATGGCGGGGGCGATCGAACGCACGCTCGCCACCCTGCGGGCGACCCCGGCGCCACCCGCCGGCGCGCCCGGGCGGAGGCCGAGCGGCTGTTCTCCGAGACGCTCGTGTGCGACCGCATCGAGCGCGCGCTGCTGGACCTCGCTGGACCTTCCGGCCGCCGCTGAGCGCAGCATTCAAGCCGGCGGCCCGGCAGCGCCGATGCCGAGGGAGAGATCGAACCCGCGGAGGCCGGAGGACCAGATGTCAACGCTGCTGCTGATCATCCCGAGCGTGTGGATCACGACGGCGGCCATGGTCGTGCTCCTGTGCCGCGGTGCAGCCCGCGGCGACGCAGCCATGTATGAGCAGCGCCGCGCGGGCCGGAGTCAGTACGACGACTGGGCGCCCGAGGGCTCCCAAGCCCCCTGCGAGCGTCGCGAACGGCGGCTGACCGCGGTCCCGGTCAGAGACCGCGACGACAGAGCACGTGGGGGACGGTGCGCAGCAGGATCTTGACGTCGCTCCACAGGGTCCAGTTGGCGACGTACAGATAGTCGATCGCGACCATCTCCCGTAGCGGCACGCGGGCCGGCCCGAGGATCTGCCAGGGCCCGGTCATGCCCGGCATCAGCTCCAGGCGGCGGCGGTGCCAGCCCTCGACGCGCTGGTCCTCGTCGACCACCAGCGGGCGCGGGCCGACGAGGCTCATCTCGCCGCGCACGATGTTCAACAGCTGGGGCAGCTCGTCCAGCGCGCTGCGGCGCAGCAGGCGCCCGACCCGCGTGACGCGCGGGTCCTCGGCGATCTTGAAGAGCCCGTCCTTGGCCTCGTTGCGGTCGCGCAGGCCATCCTTCAGCTCCTCGGCGTTCGTCGACCATCGTGCGGAACTTGAGCATGTAGAAGCGCTTGCCGTGGCGCCCGACGCGCAGCTGGCGGAAGAACACCGGGCCGCGGCTGTCGAGCTTGATGGCGATCGCGATCACGATCAGCAGCGGCGAGATGGCGACGCAGCCCGAGCGAGGCGCCGAAGAGGTCGAAGACGCGTTTGAAGCGGCGCCGAGGAGCGGGTCAGGTCGAAGCGCCGGACCCCCATCACGGTGACGCCGTGGAGGTCGTCGAACTCGACCGAGGAGCCGACGACCTCGAGCAGGCGGGGCAGCACGCTGACGCGCACGCCGACCGCCTTCAGCGTCCGGACGAGGTTGAGCATCTCGCCCGCGTCGACGCTGCGCGGGGCGATGATCGCCCGGTGCACGTCCAGCGTCTGGGCGAGGTCGCGGATCTCGGCCAGGCGGGCTTCGGAGAAGCTGTCGGTGGACCACGGGGCGACCTTGTCGAGGTCCAGGTGGGCGACCACGTCGGCGCGGACGCCGCCGTGGCCGGTCAGGCGCGAGCGGATCGTCTCGGCCGAGAGCTCGTCCCCGATGAACAGGCAGCGCTCGATCGGCGCGATGCGCAGCGCCAGCTGCCTGGCACCGGCGCGCATGACGACCAGCAGGAACGGCAAGCGAGAGCCACAGGAACAGCGCCTCGTGGCGGTCGAGGTGCCCGGAGACGAACAGCCCGCCCGCGAGCCACGCGACCAGCGCCACCAGCGTGGCCAGCTCGAACAGCTTCGGGGCCTCGTCCAGCGTCGTCTTGCGGATCAGCGTCTCGTCGCGGTCGTAGAGGCCGATGAGCTTGGCGCACACGACCACGATCGGCAGCGCGGCCAGCGCGTACCAGGTCAGCGCCACCGAGCGGTGGGCGAACTCGACCGTCAGCACGAAGGCGCCGACGACCGCGAGCAGGTCGGCGATCAGCGAGCATGCGGCGGAAGAGCGCGTCCCGGCGCAGGCAGGCGCTCGGCCCGCGCGCCTCCGAGATTCCCGGTGCCAGCGTCAGGCGCCGGCGGCGCAGTAGCCCCCCGCGTGGGATCGCTACCGGCGGACTCAGGAATCCCTTGTCGGTCCCACTCCCCGCCTCGACACTCATCTACTCCCCGCCTCCTTGCCTCTCCCGGACCCTAATGCTGCCCCTCGTCCGGATTACCCCAAGAAATGTCGAGATTCGTCAAATCTCGTCGCGCGTCGCGCATCATAATCACCGCCGGGAGCCAGCGCAACCCCGGTACGTTCGCGCCCAGGTATCGGCCCTCCCCCGCGTCGCATGCCGACGTTCCGACGCGTCCCGCGCGGTCCCTGCATCTTCCGGAACCCTGGCCGCCCGGCCAGCCCCTGAAGCTGGGCGCCGGCGGCGCCCAAAGGCAGCCGGCAGCCTCCCCGGGGGGCCGCCGCACCCGTGCCGCCCGAGGGCCGCGAGGGGTCGTCCGGAGCCGCCCCCGCGCCGCCGACGCCGGCCGGTCAATCCGCTGTATCTCCGCACCCAAGACCATTCCCCTCGACATTGTGAAGATCTCGCGCTATATTCGCCCGCTCGGGAGACGGGAGGCAGCGCGGGTGGATGACGAGTCACACATGCGACTCGGATGTACCCGGCTCGAGGACTAGTCATGCATATAGATCCCTACATCGTGCTCGGGAGCGCCGTGGTGGGCTTCCTGGTCGGCATGACCGGGGCCGGCGGCGGCGCGCTGATGACGCCGATGCTGATCCTGCTGTTCGGCGTCACGCCCTCGCATGCGATCTCCAGCGACCTGGTGGCGGCCGTCGTGATGCGGCCCGTGGGAGCCACCGTCCACCTGCGCAAAGGGACCGTCAACCTCAAGCTGGTGAGCTGGCTGGTGCTGGGATCGGTGCCGATGGCCTTCTTCGGGGCCTACCTGCTGCACATCATGGGCAACTCCAAGTCGGCCCAGACGAACGTGGAGACGGTGCTCGGGGCAGCGCTGCTGGTGGGAGCGGCGGCGATGGTGCTGCGCTACACGCTCGACCTACGCTCCGGCGAGGGGCGCTACGCCTTCATCCAGGACATCGTCCCGCGCCCTGTCCGGACGATCCTGATCGGCATGATCGGGGGCATCGTGGTGGGCCTGACCTCGGTCGGCTCGGGCTCGCTGATGATCATCCTGATGCTGTTCCTGTACCCCACGATCGGGGCCAACCAGCTCGTCGGCACCGACCTCACCCAGGCGGTCCCGCTGACGGCCGCCGCCGCGCTCGGCGCGCTGGCGTTCGGGCACATCGAAATCGGCGTGACCCTGTCGCTGATCATCGGCAGCGTTCCGGCCGTGCTCGTGGGCTCGCTGTTCTCCTCGACCGCCCCGGACCGCTACGTGAGGCCCGTGATCACCTTCGTGATCTTCGCCTCGGGCCTGAAGTACGTGGGCCTCGACACCGAAGCCCTCGGCTGGGTTCTGTGCGCGACCCTGCTGGGCGTGGGCGGCCTGTGGCTGGCGGTCAAGCGCCCGTGGGAGACGCTCGGAGCGTCCGCCCAGCTGGCCGCCGAGCAGGGTCCCGACGTGGTGCTCGAAGAGCTCGCGATCGCGGAGACGCCCGCTCGCCCGCAGGACGACTAGCGCCGAGGCCTTCGCGCTGAACTGTGACCGCTGGGACTCCTCCCAGCGCTCCTAGAGAGTCCGCGGCTTGTTGAGCTGGATTTCGGTGTCCGTCGCCGCCTGGCCTACAGAGGCTTGCGTGCGCGGATGATGGCCGAGGCTGCGTGCTCGTGGACGCGATGGGTCTCGCGGATCTCGATGTCGACGAGACCCGCCCCGGCGAGCGCCAGCTCGAACTCGCGGCGGGTGAGCGCGCCGGCGATGCAGCCGGTCCATTGGCGCATGTCTGCGCGTGTCGCCTCATCCATGTCCTCGTCAGCGACGACGTCGGAGATCGCCAACCGCCCGCCGTGGCGCAGGACCCTGGCGGCCTCGCGGATGACGCGCGGCTTGTCGCCTGAAAGGTTGAGAACACAGTTGGAGATCACAACGTCGACACTCTGATCTGCGAGCGGGATCTCCTCGATGTAGCCCTTGTGGAACTCGACGTTCTCCACTCCCGCGTCGCGGGCGTTGCTCCGCGCGAGCTCGAGCATCTCGTCGGTCATGTCGAGGCCGATCGCCCTGCCGGTCGGCCCCACGCGCCGGGCGGAGATGAGCACATCCGCGCCGGCGCCCGAGCCGAGGTCGAGCACCGTCTCGCCCTCGCTCAGCTGCGCGACCGTGGTGGGCACGCCGCACCCGAGCGAAGCAGCGACGGCAGCCGCGGGCGCGTCCTCAACGCCGTCAGCCTCGTACAACACGGCGCCGAAGACCTCCCGCCCTGCGGGGCGGTGATGGTTGCCGCGGGACCGCAGCATCCCGATCCGCTCTCGGCGTCCGGCTGTGTGTCGGCTGGCGCGCCGGTACGGCATCCGGAGCCGCCTTCGGAGCTCGGCGCGCTCATCGCACGCGCCGCCGCTGCGTAACGCTCGCGCACCGTCGCGCGGATGTCCGCGGGCGATGCCGTTGAGGGGTCGGTGGTGCTCAGCTCAGCCATGCGGACAGCTCCTTCAGCGCGTCGGGGATCACGTAGTAGTAGGCCCACAGCCCACGGCGCTCGGAGTCGACGATCCCGGCGTCGCGGAGCTTTTTCAGGTGATGGGAGAGGGTGGGCTGGGAGATGTCGAACAGGGGCACCAGCTCGCACACGCAGACCTTGCCTGCGTGCTTGCGCAGCACGTCCACCAGCTGCAGGCGGATCGGGTCTCCGAGGGCCTTCCCCACCTCGGCCATCCGGCGTGCCTGCTCGCGCTCGACGTCCGGGTAGACGACGGGCTCGCAGCACCGTTCGCCGGCGGCGCGCTTCTGCTTCGGGGCCAGCTCCAGATCGACGCTCATCGATCTACGTATATCGATTGAAATGATGTTTGTCAATGGATATGTTCCGCGCAAGGTGATGCCCGTCGGCTGAGGAGGAGAACTGATGAGGTACGTGTTGTTCGTCTGCAACCACAACGCGGGGCGCTCGCAGATGGCGCAGGCGTTCTTCGAGCGGCTGGCGCCGGAGGACTTCCGCGCCGAGTCAGCCGGTGCCGAACCCGCGCAGACCGTGTGGCCCGAGGTCGTCGAGGCGATGCGCGAGGTGGGAATCGACCTCACCGCAGCCAAGCCGAAGAAGCTCACGAGGGAGATGCAGCTGCATGCCGACTGGGCCGTGACGATGGGCTGCGGAGACGCCTGCCCGTTCGTCCCGACCGTGGTGGAGGACTGGGACCTTCCGGACCCTGCGGGAAGGCCGATCGAGGAGGTGCACGAGATCCGCGATGAGATCGAGCGGCGCGTCGAAGAGCTGGTCACCGACAGGGCGGAGCAGATCCGGGCCGACCGCACAGCGCACGAGTCGCGCCTGGCCCAGGTGTTGCCACCGCTGGCACGTGAGTTCGAGGGCAGGCGCTCCGACGCGGAGATCCGCGAGTGCGCGGACGCGGTCCTCGCCCGCTTCGACGATGCCAGTGTGCGCACTCACGTCGTTACGCTCGCCGTTCGCCAAACTCGCGAATGCCTCACGCGGGATCACTGCGACGCGCTCGCCGGCCGGTGACCGCACCACCACTGCGCCGCCGCCTACTCGCCGAGTTCCTGGGGTCGGCGTTCCTCGCCGCGCTCGTGATCGGCTCGGGGATCGCGGCGCAGACCCTGTCTCCCTCTGACGTCGGACTGCAGCTGTTCGAGAACGCGGCGGCGACGGCTGCGGGCCTGTTCGCGATCATCCTAATGTTCGGCCCAGTTTCCGGCGGCCATTTCAACCCCGTGGTCTCACTCGCCGACGCGAGCTTCCGCGGGATCAGCTGGCGGCGACGCGGGGGCCTATGCGCCGGCGCAGATCGCCGGCTGCATCGCGGGCGCGGTGGTCGCCAACCTGATGTTCGAACTCGCTGGCGTTAGCATCAGCACCCACCACCGCGCCTCGCCCGCGCACTTCGGCTCGGAGATCATCGCCACCGCTGGCCTGGTGCTGGTGATCTTCTCGCTCGCCCGGACGCACCGTCTTCACATCGCCCCCGCAGCCGTTGGCGCGTACATCGGGGCCGCCTACTTCTTCACCAGCTCGGCGAGCTTCGCGAACCCCGCCATCACGATCGGGCGTATGTTCTCGAACACGTTCGCGGGTATCGCCCCGGCGTCGGTGCCCAGCTTCATAGTCGCGCAGCTCATCGGCGGATGCCTCGCCGTGCTCACGGTGATGGTGCTCTATCCGGACGTGACCCCCGAGGACGCCGCCGAGATAATCGTCCCTCACGCAGAACGCGACCGGCCGGGCGGCTATCCGTAGCCCACCCGGCCGGTCATCCTGCTTAGCTTCCTTGCCCTCCGCGGGCTCCCCGCGGAGCGGTCGCGCTAGCTATCGGCTAGTAGGCGATTTTGGCGACGCCTTCCTGTGCGATTTTCAGCACGTTTTTGGCAGGGTCGGCGTTGGTCGGGAGCGCCAGGTAGTCGCCAGCGGTGGCTTCTGTCTGTCCTCCCGGGCTGAGCATGTACTGGAAGTAGTCGATCACGGTGTTGACCGATTCTTCGGACGGTTCCGCCGGTTCGCCTTTTTCTTCCTCTTCTTTGCTCGGGACCACGCCTTTGCTCGCGCCTTTGAATTTCGTGAGCGCAAGGCCGTAGGTCAGGATGCACGGCTCGTAGTGTTTCTGCGTGAGGGACTCCGTGACTTCGCTCCAGAATTCTTCCGTGCCCGGGGGCGGGAATACTACTTTCCCACCGCCGTTGGTGTACACGGTTCCTTCACAGTTGGCATGCCCGGCCGGCCCGACCTCCAGGTTGCTGGCGGGGTTGGCGTAGCTGCCTTTTTCGTTTTCGACGTTGAGCCAGAACGTGGGGCTACCGGGGCCGCCCGTTCCTTTTTCTTTCGCCGGGTTTTCTTCTGTCGACGGGATGAAAGCCGCTTTCCCGCGAGCGGACGCGAGGTCCGTGTAGCCGATCGTGCCTTCGGTTGTCGCGACTACCGTCGCGATGCCGCCGCCGCCTTCACCGGGAATGGTCGGGTCTTCTTTCTGTTTCGGCCATTCGATGTTGTTCGCTTCCTGGGCCTCCTGCGTCCAGGTCTTGCCGCTTTCCATCACGGGCTTTTGTTTGTTGACCACGCCGAGCCACTTCTTGAAGCCGGCGGTCGTGCCGGAGCCTTCTTTGCGCACGACGCGTTTGATCGCGCCTGTCTTTTCGCACGATTTCTTCGTCGCTTCCTTCATCTTTGCTTTGTTCAGGATCTGACTCCACTTGGTCTTCTTGCCTTCGAACACCTGCTCGAGCGTCTTCTGTTTGATGGCGATGACCCCTGGCGTGGGGCCGCCTTCAACGCCCAGGCACCCTTTCGGCAGGTGAACGACGATCGCGATCGCCCCCTGTACCACAGGGATCGTGAGAAGTTTTGCGCCTTCGGTGTGCGACTCGATTTCTTCGCCCTGTTTTTTGCTCGGCGGGTCGTCGCTCTCGACGTACGCGTTGTTCTTGCCGAACCAGATTTCGCCGCCCGGTTTCGTCTGGACGCCCCACGATTCCAATCCCGGTCCGCTGCCGGTCGAGGTGTAGGTCACTTTCGGTTTGCCTTTTTCACCCTGCGTCCCACTGCACGCCGCGGAATCAGCCGACGTGTTGAACCCCGGGTTCCAGATTTTCAGCTGAATGCTTTTCTGGAACGAGGCGCCTTTGCCATGCACGTCGGCCCCTTCCTTGCAGGTCGTCGCGGCGCTTGCCACGCTCGGACCCGCGGCGGCTGCGACGCACGCTGCGGTGAGTGCGCACGCCGGTATCAACCGTCGTGCCGAGAACGACTTCATTGTGAGACTACCTCCTGGTAGCAGGTTCCGTTGCCATTGCTTAGAGGACCTCGGCCCCCCACAAGCGGACAATGCCATCCGCGCGCGGGCCGAAAGTTACTATTCTGGTGCCCGCCCGTTCACAAGCGCTTCACACGTCCGAAACGTGGCGTTGACGTCAGTGCTTCTTCGACAACTTCAACGTGAGTGTCGACGCGGTCGTGTGAGTCTGCCCGGAGCCGTCCCGCGCCACCACCGTCCCCTTTGCCTTCAGCGCGTGCAGGCGCTTCAGAAGGGCTCGGGCCTTCGAGGAGAGATGCAACGTCAATACCTTTGTCTGGCCGGCGACGACTGTGAACGACCCGGTGGCGAGCGTGAGGACCTTCTTCTTCGAGGCGGCCACGGCGCCCGCAGTCTTGAGCGTGACCACACCGGCGCACGTTCCCTTGCCGATGCAACTGACCTTCAGGGAAAACGATCCCGAACCAGCCACCTGCAGCGTGCCGCCCGCCACAGCGGCGGTTGCGGACAGGACTTCGCCTTTCGGTGCTTCTTTCGGTTGTTCTTTCGGTGTTTCTTTCGGTGTTTCTTTCGGTGTTTCTTTCGGTTGTTCTTTCGGTTGTTCTTTTTCTTTTTCTTTGGCCGGTTCGCTCGGCTTGACCGTGATCGAGTGTTCGACGGTCGTGGTCTTACCGAGTTTGTTTTTGACTTCGAGGACCGTGTTGTAGGTCTTGGTTTCGGTCGCTGCCGGGAACGTGTGAGCGACCGTGCCGGCGGTGCCGGTTGTGGTGGTCCCGTCGCCGAACTTCCAGATGTATTCCAGCGGCTGACCGGCCGGTCCGTTGGGATCGGTCGCTTTGGCTTCGAATTTGACGCTTTCACCCGCCTTCGGTTCGCCAGGGGTGAAGGTGAACGCGCCCAGGGGCGATCCCGGAGTGACCTTCAGCGGGTGTTTGAGGGTGAGCGTGATCTTGGGCGTCTTCAGGTGACCTTCGACGTACACGGGTTCGGCACTCGCGAGGTCGTCGCTGTAGATCGTCTCCGTGACCGTGTATGCGCCGTTGGCTGTGAACTTGTGGCGTAGGCTCGGCTCGCGGTATGGCTGCGGCGGTTTTTCGCCTCCTCGCTGTTCGGCGGCGCTCTGGACGATCGTTTCCCTGGTTGCGGGCTTGCCTTCCACTTCGAAGGCCCATTCCACCTTGATGGCGTCGGCTTGTTTGAGCGAGGAGGTGAACTTGACTTCGGTGCCGGCGGAGACTTCTTCTACTTTCTTGGTCCCGTTGACTTCGTCTTCGGGGCCTTCCGCGCTTGCACCTGCGCAACCCTGGCCGCCTGGGCCGAACTCGATGATGGCCGGCGTTTTCTTCACCGCGATCGGGAGGGGAAGAAAGGTCGGTTCGAGTTCGATTTCTTCGATTTCGCCTTCTTCATTTTCGATTTCTTCGATGTTGGATTCTTCTTCCTGCTGGCGCAGGAATTCGGGTGCCAGCACGAACACGGTCCCTCCCGAGCCGGCGGCCACCAGCGCACCCAGCCCGAGGGCAATAGGCTGCACCACGCATTCGTTCTTCGGCGTGCCGTTGCCCTGCGAGACATTGCCGCCCGTCCAGCCGATCGGTTCGCCGTTGCTTCCGGAGAGGGCCAGCACCCCTTCGTGCCCTTCTTTGCCCGCGGATTCGAGGTCGATTTCGACGGCGCCGAAGATCGTTCCTTCCGGAGAGACCGTGAGCCTGCCACCCTGGGGTGCGCGCGCTTCACGATATTCCAGTTCGGTTTTCGGCGTGGCTGGGCCGTGCAAGCCACGCTCGATCTGTTCGAACGTGCCCCCGTTGAGGGCTTTCGAGAGTGGCAGGAGCCGGGGAGGTTCGCTGGAGGTGAAGTCACGCGGCACTTCGGCGAGGCCGTCGAAGTTGACGTACACGTGCTCTTCGCCTTCTTTGCCGCCGGGCCCCGGCACCACCACGGGCGAGGTCGGCGTGTGTTCGAAACTCTCGAACTTTTCTTTGAACTTGTTCGTCGAGTCCGTGTACCGGCCCCCGAGTTCCCCTTTGGCGTTGACGCGCTGCAGGACGTAGTGATCGTTTGCGGCGGCGATGTCGTCTTCGGCAACTCCCTGCTGATCGACGTGGGCGAGCAGGATCAGCTCGTGGGTTGCCGGGTCGAGGGTCATCCCCTGAGGTTCGAGCAGTGCCTTGCCGGGGGTGTTGGACTGGGGAGCGAAGACGGCTTCCCCGGCCAGGACACCCTGGCTGGTCCCCGGGGCGGCTACGAGCGCTTCCCCCTGTTCTTTGGTGCTGAACGCATACAGCGTGGATGCGGCGAGAACACCTTCTTTGCCTTCTTCTTTGGTCCGATCGACGGTGGCCGACTCCGCTCGCAGGTCGGTCGCGAGCAGATACACGAGGTCTTTTTCCGCGTCCACGACGAGGCCCTGAACACCTGGCTTCTGGTGTTTGAGGGATTCGCGCTGCCCCGGAGCTTCTCCGGTCAGGTGGGGCGAGGTCTGCTGGAAGTCGACGGAGGCCGATTCGGCGTATTTGCCTTTGGCGCCGACCTTGAACTTTTTCAGACGGAAGAAGCGCTTCGTCGTCGCGCCGACGACTTCTTCGCGCTTGCTTTCTTCGAGCACGAAGACGCTGTTTTCTTCCTTGGGGTCAACCCCCAGCGCGAGCGTGCGAGCTTCGCTCAGATGGCCTTTTTCCGTTACCGCTTCACGCCCGCCCGCTGAGACTTCGCCGAAACGCGTGAGTTCTCCGTAGCCGGCGACTTCAGCGGCTCCCGCACCCGGAACGAAGGCGAGAAGGAACAGGATCGCCACGGCGCATGTCACTGGCAGTGCCAGCACCGTCGCGCGGAAGCTCTGCGCGGGGGTCATCTAACTCCGTTTCTGTTGGCTGACGCATGCGCGGGCCGGGTGGCCGCTTGCGACCGCGGCATCGTGCCCCTCTCGCGACCCACACGCCACACTTTGCCCGATGGCCGCTGCCCATCTGTTGCCATGATGTGAAGAGCCCCTTTCGTCCACCGCCCGGGCGGAACTCGGGCGTGCCGTCTAGCGGCCACGCCCCCAGCGCTGCTCGTGCTCTGAAGAAGCGCGCGCCTGGGCCATGCGCACCGTGCGCGGTCCACGGCGGACGCGCCGCCGTCCCGAGGCGCCCGCGAACGCCGCCAGCAGGATTATTCCCAGGATGTAGGCGGGATTGGGCTCGTGTTCTGAGCTGCGGTAAGCCACGGCCTGGTTGGAGACCGACTCTGGGGCCTCCTCGGTCTCTTCTTCGTGTTCGGCGATCTCCACGGGCGAGGTCACGGCCGAGGTGCCACTCGGCGGGGTAGGACGCGCCGGCGTGGGCACCGGCGGGGGCACGAACGGGATCAGCGGCGTGCCCAGCGCGGGCTGCAGCGTGAAGGGCGATGGGGGAGCCTGCGCCGGCGCCGGCGCCGGGGTCGCGGGAGGCACCGGCGGAACCGGGACCGGCGGAGGTGCCGAGGAGGCGGGCAGGGCGTTGGCCGGCGCGGGCGCCGGCGCAGGCGGCGGCGGAGCGGTCACGGGCGTCTGGTGGGCCACGTTTTTGATCGGAACTGTGCCGCACGGGCGACGGACGCTCCCCGCCTGAACCGTGACGAGCAGGCTCGCGCTCAGACCTCCGGCGCTGAGGGTGACGCGCGTCTGCCCGGCGTTGAAGGCGCAGAAGAGCCCGGATTCGCCGTCCGGGGTCGGTTCCTGCTTGGAGCTGAGCAGGACCGCTCGGGGTTCGCTGGAGGCGGTGTTGGGGGTGACGAAGTCCCCGATGTCAGGCGCGGACGAGCTGAACGTGTATTCGGGCGCGATCCGGTGCGCGCACAGGCTCCCCACACAGTTCTCGGGGATGGGGATGTAGAGGTTTGCTTCGTTGACGTTGATCCCACGCGATGAGCGTCCTCCGGCGCGAGGCCGGCGTGCAAGCCCGCCGAAGCTCGCCACCTGGCTGCGCCGCAGGAGCGTTCCCTGTTCGCCTTCGAGCGCCAGTTCGCCGACGTTCGGGATCAGGCGCGCGGACACCGGCGCCCGGTTGTCGGCTCTGCGGGCGCCGACGTCGACGTGGACGAGCAGGAAGCCGCTGGCCCCGAGGAACTCCCGCCTGCGCGCGTTGACGGCGGAGCCGTAGCCGAGCGTGCCCGACCCAAACGCGGGAGTGGCGCTGTTGGCCAGCGGCATTTCGATGTTGGCTTCCGGGGCGTCGTAGAAGTAAGCCGAGGCGTGTCCTTCGACGATCGTTTCGGCGGCTTCGGCGGCGCGCTGCGAACCTTCGGCGATACGGGCGTTCAGGTCGTCGCTGCCTGCAACGACCGCGGGTTCTTCTCGCGTGGCCGCCGCGGCGAGCTCGCCGGCGAGCCAGCCGCGCTCGGTGGTCCATTCTTCGCCTTCGGCTGTTGTGTCGAGCACGATCACCCGCACGGCTCCCGTGCCAGCCAAAGACGTCGAGCTCCACGCGTAGTAGGTGGAGCAGCCGCCGCTTGAGCGTTCCCGTTCGACTTCACGAGGCGTCAGAGGCGTCACACCCGCTTGCGGGACGCCAGCGCCCAGGGGTTCGGCGAAGCCGCCGAAGGCGAGCTGAAATTCGCACTCGCTGCCCGCCCCGCGCTCGCGTGAGGAGGGGGCGGGATACACCGGCGGCGCTCCCCCGGCGGAGCCGAGCACTTCCGCGTAGCGCGCGAACTCGCGACGGTAGGGCACCGGGAAGCCGCCGTGGCCGACCCCGGTGGTGACTCGCGGCCCGGTGTACAGGAACGCGCGCAGCCCCCCGACTTCCCGCGCCTGGGCCAGTGCCCGGGTGAGCCACACGTCCGGGCCGAGCCCCGCCCGCGCGCGGTCGGCACAGGCGGCTTCGCACTGCGCGCCGCCGCCGACCGCGAAGGTCGCCTGGGTGTTGTTGAGTTTCGCTTCGGTCGCGTTCGGCTGCACAGGCGCGCTTTCCACCCCGGGTGGCGTACCGGCTTCGGCCGGGTAGCGCGCCACGTCGGCGGTGTCGAGGGCGGAGCTGCCCTTCCCCGGGACGCCACCGACCGCCCACCCGGCGCTGCCGTCTTCGCTGATCAGGACGGCCGAGGTGGGGTCCGGCTGGTAGACCATGTCGTAGGTCCTGTATTCGCCCAGCGGGTCTTGGGCGGGGTTGCGTACGTGTTCCTCATCGCTCCAGCCGTCGCCCGTCTGGCGCACCACGTATCCGCCTACGAGTGGATACGGACCGACGAGTTCCGGCGGCTGTCCGAGGGGAAGTTCGCGCTGGTCTTCGATCTGCAGGGTGTTCGGCAGCCCGCCGGACCCAACCACGCGCACCGCGCCCGCTTCACGGAACAAGGCCAGCGATCCCGGCGCCTGGCCCGGGTAGGGAGCGGTCGTCTGCCACGGCCCACCGCCGCTCTGGCGCTCGGCGATGCTGGCGGTTCCCGGGAGGCCGCCCACGGTCGCTGCGAGCGCGGCACCGCCGTCGGGCAGGCCGGCGACGGTCCATGGGATGGCGCCCGCGAGCGCTTCACCCGCCTGGCCGTCGATCCGCCACCCCGTACCGTCGTTGACCAGCAGCCCTCCGGTGTAGTGCTGCGGTTCGCCTCCGTCCAACGGGTGGTTCTTGCGGAAGGCAACGAGCGCCTCCGAGCCCGAGAAGGCGACGGCGGTGAAGCTCGCCCCCCGCGCCTCGACGGGGATCGCCGATTCGTCTTCCTGTGCCCATGTCTTGCCAAAGCGGAGCAGAACGCCCTGCTCGCCGACCGCGTAGCCGCGGCTGGGGTCGTTGGGGTCGAAGGCGATCCCAAGCAGGTTCCCGTTGAAGTTCAGGGGCCGGGCGGGATCGGGTTCCCAGCGGCCGGTCTCTCCCCGCCACAGCCACATCTGGTTGAGCCGTCCTTCTGCCCGTTCGGGGATCCCCACCGCATATGCGCGGTTCAAGGTCGGCCATGCGACCGCCCGCAGGTCGGGCACTTCACGTCTTTCGCCGGCGCCGAAGAGCGTCTCCGGCGCCCACCCCTGGCCCTGGTGGTAACGGGCGACCTCGCCGTGGTCGCCCACTGCGAGCGCTTCGCTTGAAAGCGAGCCGGCGGGCGCTCCCGGCTGGGGCGCGACCGCGCTGAGCGCGTAGCGGAACGGCACCGGGTAGTAGGACAGCCGGTCCGGGGCCGGGCTGAGCGTCAGGTGCACCGGTAGGTCGTCGTTGCCGAGCCAGCCCTCCCGCGCCGAGGAGAACGCGGCGCCGAACGTGCCTCCGACGTCGTTGGGCGGGGGCGAGCCGCCGAGCGAGAGGACCCGCTTGAACGAGGTGCCTTCCAGGCGCAGCGTGATGCCTTCCCCGAACCCGCTGATGACCCTTTCACCGTATGGACTTTCGCCGGATGAGCTCGCCCAAGCAAAGCTGCGCGAGCTGCCGAGGGGCAGCGTCTGGGGGAGTTCTCCGTTGCATCCTTCGAAGGCTTCGCCGGGATCGCACCAGGCGCGCAGCACTTGTCCACCGGAGACTTCTCCCCCTTCACCGGATGCCTTGAAGTACATCGTCACGGGCGAGGAGACATCGGAACGTTCACCGTCGATCCACAGCCCGTGGTCGGTGGCGGTGAGAATCTGGGCGGATCCCTGGGGGTCACCCCCCGCGCTCGTCCCGATGACTGCGAAGGGTTGGCCCTCGTCGGTTAGCGGCGCGGGGGTCACCTCGCGCCAGCCGCCGTTGTGCCGGTGAAAGAGGGCGACGTCGCGACTGCTCGGCGAGAGCTGAGCGATCAGCCAGGCGTTGGTGGGGGAGCTGGCGGCGAGTGCCAGCACGTGAAAGCCCCCTTCCGCGACGCTCTGGGCAGGCACTTCGATGGGCTCCGCGCTCCAGTGGGCGCCGTCGAAGTGCAGCACCCGTTCTTCGGAGCCGCCTGCGTTGGCGGGTACGAGCAGCAGCCCCGCATGGCCTCCTTCGTCCAGCGGAGTCGCGACGGGGGTGCGGAGGCCTTCTTTTGCGAACAGCGTTTCGTGCGCGTGGATGAGCGCCCCTTCACCGTGGTTGGGCAGGCTCACTTCGGTGAACGCTCCCCCCGGGTTGCGCAGCAGCAGGACTTCGCGCCTGCTCTTCTCGGCCCGGCCGAGGAGGAGTCCGTCTCCGGCTGGGGTCATCGCACCCGTCAGCGGGGTCGGGAGCGGACGGAATTCGCTCAGCGGCGTGCCGGTCGCAGTCAGCGGCTGGGAGGCAAGCCTCCACGCGCCCTGCCCGGTGTACTTGAGAATCACGAAGTCTTCCGAGTTCACCGGCCCGAGTTCGCCGACGCCCCAGGTCTCTCCCGAAGCCTCTGCGGGCGAGGCGCCGATCAGCGTGATGTCGCGCGCCGGGGGCGAGGCGTCGGTCTGCACCTGCACTTCTTCGGCGCTGGCCGCGCCCGCACGCTGCGAGTCCCCGAAGCCCGGCAGGACGCCGAGCAGCGCGAGGCCCGCGATGATCGTTGCGAGCAGCAGGGCAGCGGCGGCGCGGCGGCGGCGCCTCCCGCGGCTGGCATGTCGACCTGCATCGCTCACGGGATGCTCCCGAGCCCGGCGTGGGAGGGAAGATCCGGGAGCGTAAAGAGACCGGTGCTGACAGTGTTGTTACCCGGACCCCGCAGGGAGGTGGTCGGCAGCTTGCCGAGCAGTTCGGTCTTCATGTTGAGCTTCGTCGGCCAGCGGTTACGGTCCAGACGCAGCACGAGCCGCCGGGATCCGGGCGCGAACGTTCGCCACCGCGGTGCGCGCCACCACCCGCCTGCGGCGTTCGGCGAGCAGCCGCACGCGTGCCTTGGCGGCGAGGTGGAAGCGCAGTTCCAGGGTCGTTCCCGCGAGCAGCTTGGTGCGCACGTGCGAGAGGAGGGGTACCGTGATGCGCGATTCTTCAGTCGCTTTTTCTTCTTGGAACTTGACCTGTGGCGGGGGCGCTTCCTGCAGGCCAGAGGTGTCTTCCGGGAGCGCGTCGGGCAGCGTCTGGGGCACGCCCTGGTCTTCGGGACGGAAGCTGATCAGCCCCGCGAAAGCCGGATCGGTGTCCTGCGGGTGCTGCCTTTCGGTTTCCGGGGCCAGGTGGAAGAGCCAGCCGCCGCTCGTGGCCAGCCAGCAGTCGTTGGTCGCAGCGCACGCGATCTTCGTCGCATAACCCTTCGGACCGACGCCCCGTGCGGCTTCTTCGCTGGTGGGCAGCGTTTCGCGCCGACTCACTACGCTGGCGCTGGAGAGGCGCGCGACCGTGGCCGCCGAGCGGTTGCCGGCTTTTTCCTGTTCGGCTGACGCCAGCGCCAGCCACGCGTGTTCGGTTTCTTCTTCGAGTTCCTCTGCAGTCGGCGGCTCCGCCGCGATCGACTGTACGAGTTCGTTTTTCGAGGACTTCCCGTGTTCTTTGGTGAAGGGGTTTTCCGCGTCGGGATCCGTGTTCGGGCCGAGCAGCTGCCGCCACGTTTCGCCGCTGAACCGCAGGATCGTGACCTCGCCCAATGCTGATTCGGACGGTTCGGGCGTGGGGTCGATCGCTGCCCACAGGGCGAGTTCGTCGGCACTGAGGCGCGGGTAGTCGAGTGCTTGCGGCGACTCGCCTGAGGAGTAGATGGGAAGCCGCGGTTCGTTTGGCAGGAGCGGGTCGATCGGGAACAGAGAGTTGAACGTCGGCAGCACACCCGTGGGCTCGATCTCATGCGCGAGCGATGGTTCAGTCGGGGGTTCGCGTTCGCTGAGAAGGTCTTCGGGCCCGATCTGTACGCCCTCGTAGATGCGGTTGCCGAAGCGGCGGATCGAGTGCACCGCGTGCCCCTGCGGCCCGGCTTCGGCGGTCATCGAGCGACCATTCCAGTGCAGGTGAAATGCTCCGGTGCGCCCATTCGGCAGCGGCTCCCCGCCGAACCAGCAGTCTTCCGGGCTCAGGCACGCGGCCCCGTGCATCGCCTGATAGGAGCTCGGCAGGAACGCGAGCGACGCGTAGGAGCCGACGATCTGCCCGCCCGAGAAGTGACAGAGGGTGTTGTCTTCGAGCGGCGGAATCCCTTCTGCCGCGTTCTGTCCGGGACGACCGTCGGAGACCGTCCAGAACTCATCGGCGCCCGCCCACGCGATGCGCCCATCGGTCGCGCCGCACTGGTTCGCGAGCTCATGCCAGCTGACGCCGTCGTAGGCCCACACGCCAGGCTGGGATCGTCGGCGGGTTGCCCGCGGTGATGAGCAGTCCGCGGTTCGGCGCCCAGAACTCGATGTCGCCGATCCTTCCCAGCCCGATCGGGATCGTCGGTTGGCGGCCATCCGGGAGCGGCGGCGGCAGCGGCTGTTCCAGGCGCCAGCTCGCTTCGCCGCCCGTCTTCTGGGCCGGGGCGCCCTGAACGAGTGGGCTTGCCGCGGCGAGGACGGTCACGGTGAGGAAGCTGAGCGCAGCCACGGTGGCTCGCCTCATCGGGGAACACCCCGCTTGCGCGAAAGCCGTCGTGCGTGGTGGCCGGGGAGCTTCTGGAAGACGACGTTCAGGCTGGCGCGCAGCGCGGCGCGGCCCGGCGCGGAGAACGCGAGGCGGACGTTCGCGTACAGACCATGGGGTACTCCGGCGAGGTATGCATATGGCCCGTGGAGCGTGAGCGGGACGATCAGCAGCCCGGCGGCGCCTGCCTTCGCACTTCGCGCGGAGACGTTCGTCGACTTCAGCGTCCGCTTCGCCCGCCGGTGCGGGGCACGACCTGAACGTGCCGAGGAGCCTGTGCCGGAAACGGGGACGTTGCCCGAGGCGACCGCCTGCAGGGAGCCGGCGGCAGGTACCTGCACATACACCAAGACGGTGCCGTTTCGGCGACTGATGGTCGTCGCGCTGAGCGTCCAACGCGGGCTCGGAGAGGGATTGGCAGGCGCCAGCGAGGTCTCCTGAGGCGTCGGCAGGCTCGGAAAGCTCAGCCTCGGAACGATGAAGGCATCCAGCGCGCCGTTGCCGTCGCCGTATATGAGGTTGCTGTCGATGGAGGCGAAGGCGAGCGTGGATCCGTCGAAGGAAAAGCTCGGGGATCCCGTCGAGCCGCGTCCCGCGCCTTCTGGGCGCCGGCCTTCATAGCCGACCGTGACGCGCGTGAGCGTGTCGCTGGCGAGATCTGCGTCGTATAGCTGGGGGAACCCGCCTCCGGCGGCCAGCGGGCTCACGAAAGCCGGCGAGCCGAGGGGGAAGATGCTGCGCCCGCTCGCGAAGGCGATCTGGCGTCCGTCGGGAGAGATCCCGAGATCCATGATCGGGCCGGTTCGCGCCGGATCGTTGGCGCCGCCCCCTGCGAGTTCCGTGATCCGGCTCAGCGCCTGCACGCGTGTGCGGCCTTCACGCATGTCGGCCACGTAGAGGTCATCAGAGAATTCGGCCGACCTTAATTCCGAGCCGCTTGCGATATAGCGGGCGGTGGCCAGGAACGCGACGGTCTCGCCATCGGCACTGAGCTGGGGTACGTAGTTCCATTCGGTGCCCGCCGTCCACAGGCCCGCCACGCCTGCCTTGCCCCCCGTCGTTTCGAAGGGGCCTTGACATGGGTCCGACAGCGTCGGGGGTTCCGTGGGCGTCCGCTCGCCGCTGCTCGCGCACGCGGGAGCGAGCGGGTCCGAACCCCCGGTGATCCTGCGCGTGCGTGCGCCTGGGTCGCCGACCTTCCGCCACAGCGGCTCGGTGTAGCCTTCGCCGACGCCTTCACCCTCAAGGAACGGTGCTTGGGCGCCAAGCGCGGCGCCCATCCAGGCGACCGTCGAGCCGTCGGCGCTGATCGAGGCACCCCCGAAGTGTTCTGGGAAAGGCAGCGGATCGCGGGTGCTGCCAGCGAACACCGCGCCCGCTTCGCCCGCGACCGGTTCACTGGTCTGGACCCCTTCACGGTATGTGGTGCTGAGCAGTTCGGTGTGACGGGAGTCGAGGTGGCGAACCAGAACCTGCAGCCTCGGCAGCGGAGGAGCTTCGACGCCCGCGAGATCGGAGACGGCGGTGGTGATGAACGCCACCTCGCGGCCGTCTGCGCTGAGCGCGGAGCGGCCGCTGGCAAACGACCCGAAGTGGGTTTCGTTGAAGGGGAGTTCGGAGGCGTAGAGCGCCCGCGGGTATTCGTAGGTGAGCCCGCGCGCCGAGCCGTCCACGGCAGAGGCGATCGCGTACGGGCACCGTTCCCCCGCTTCTTCCCAGCCCACGGGGCAGCGGCCGGAGAGGGGGACGCTCATGTCGCGGACGTAGACGTCAGGAGCCTTGTTGGTGTCGTTCTGTTCGTCCAGGCGGGTCGTCGTGGTGAAGCTCACATAGCGCCCGTCCTGGCTGATCGAGGGCAGCGTCGCGTCGCCTTCTGCCACCATGGCGACTTCATCGCTGCCCCGGTCGCGCCGGAAGATGCCGCTGCGCCCGCCGAAGGAACCGTCGAAGGCGACGTACCGCCCGTCTTGCGAGATGACCGCATCGCCGGCGAGTTCCGCCTGCTGGAGGTATTCGGAGCCCGTCAGGTTCCCACTGGAGACCAGCGTGATCGGGCCGAACACGTCGGCGCGGGCGAACGGACAGCAGAACAGCACGGCGGCCACCAGGAAGGCGAGCGTGCCGGCGCACTGAAAGCGCAGCGCCTTCACCTGATGCTCACCAGTTCTCGCACCGTCGACTTGAAGCCGAGCCTGTTGCGAACGTGCGCCACGATCTGGTAGACACCGGCACGGGCGTAGCGGTGACGCAGGCGAGCGCTGCCGCGGGCGCTGTGCCCGTCGCCGAAGCTGACACGGACCGCCTTGGCGACCACGCCCGAATACGGATCCGTCACACGGACGCTGACGCCGTGTCCGGCTTCGACGCTCTTCACGGTCACACTGGGGGGCTGGCCGGCGATCCTCAGTTCGGTCGGAGCGGAGAGCGTCGCCTGGCCGTCAAGGTCCGTGGCGAGGACCTGGACGGAGTGCTTGCCGTCACCGAGCCGGCGGGGGTCGAGCTTGAGCACCCGTGTCCGTGCAGGCGTGCTCAGGGGCTGGCCGTCGAGGATCGACCTTGTACGTGAGCGGACCGTTCGCACTCGCCGCCGGGTTCCAGGAGACGCGCGCACGACTGGGCGGGATCCAGCCTTTGGGGACGCTGAACTGAAACTGGGCAGGTGGCGCGCTCGCCCGCGCGGCGACGATCGCGGCGTTTCCGAACGGCCCCTGGCGGAAGGCGACGAGCCCGTCGCCGAGCCCTGAGCGACCGACCGATAGTTCCCCGACTTCACCGCCCGCGCCGCCGCCGACGAGCGCCGTCTGGACCGCGCCGCTCGGAGAAGTCCTCGCGCACCGCGACAGCGGGGTGGCCCGCGCGCATCCGCGCTCGGCCACGCAGAGATGCCGCCTCCTTCGGGGTTCATCACGCTGGCCGCCGCCTGTTCGGAGCCGGCGAAGCCGGGCCCGAGCGAGACGGCGCTCGAGCAGGACGCCCTGGTCGTTGCCTTCGACGATCCGCGGGGACCCGTTGGCGTCGTACAGCAGGCGCGTTTCCTGCTTTCGTCGATGTCGATGCTCGGCGGCCCGATCGTGCCGGCGGCGCCACCCGCCGGTCGCGGAGTCCGCCACGCGGGCACCGAGGAACTGCGGCCGCCGCTCGCGGATTCGCCGTCGGGAAGCGTGTTCAGGAAGATGCGCGGCCCGGCGAGCGGCGAGCCCGGCGCCGACATTCTGGCGGTAGGCGACGACCGCCTGCCCGAGCGTCGAGACGGCGACGCTCGGTGCGTCGGCGTCGCTGCGAACGGACGGCCGTTGAAGCTTCGCCGCACTGACCGGGAGGACGTAGTCGAGCGTGGCTCCCGAACAGGCGCCGCGCCCAGATCGCGCGCGACGCCGCTCGATTTCCGGCTCCTGCCAGACGACGACCGCCGTTGCCGGTCGGCCCGATCGCGATGCTGCGGCGCGTTGGTCTGCGTGGGTGGCCGCATCGAGAGCACCGGTTCGCGGTTGATCGCGCCGAGGCCGGTCCAGCGCTCGCCGTCGAAGTGGGCGACGCGAACCTGCTCGATCACGTCGCCGGGACGCAGAAGCGGGATTTCCGTCGCGACGCGGCTGAACGACCCGGTAGACGACGTCGGCCTGTCCGGTCGAGCTGACCGCGAGGTCCGGGCTGGTCCCAGTCGCGTCCTGGATGTTCGGGTCGATCGATGATCGCCGGCCCAAACGACGACGACGCCGGGTCCGAGCTCGGCGCCGAGAAGCTCGTCGACCGGTTGTTCGTCTTCGGTCGCATAGGGCGTCGCCCACACGACGATCAGCTCGCCGTCGTCGGCGGCGCCGATACGCGGCCAGCTGGCCGCGAAGGGCTGTTCGGCGTCGACTCGCATCGGGGCCAGCCAGTGTCCGTCGATGATAGCGCGAGACGAACACGTGCGCGACGCCGTCGACGCGCTTCAGGTAGACGACCCCGCCGGTCCCGTCTTCGGCCATCGCGACCCCGCCGAAGCCGACGATCTCCTGGCTGGGACCGTCGATCGTGGTGGCGGGAAGGATCACGCCACGGGCCGCTCCGGGCGCGCGAGGCCAGCAGCGACGAACGTAGCGCCCGCGACGGCGAGCGCGAGCGTGGTTGAGATCGGAGCGGCGCGCGAGTCACTGCTGAGCTGCTCAGGATTCGGCGTTGTTGATCGCGCCCGGGCGTGTGGTTGAAGGCGCAGCGGAAGTTCTCGGCGCTGAGCACCGGCTCGGAGCCCGCGAAGCCGCCCTTGCTCGGGTTGTCGTAGACGGTCACGTACTGCAGCGATTCGGGGAGCGGGATTGGCCGGCAGCGGAACCGGATTGGCCTGGCCCTGGCGCGGATTGCCGGTCGCGCCTTCGCTCACGCCCTCCGAAGCCGGCGGCGGCCGAGCCGGCTTCGGTGGTGATCAGCGTCGAGCTCATCTCGCGTTCGTCTTTGAGTCCGCGGCTCGGGTCGAGGTTGATCGTCGCGGTGAGCGGCGAGTCGTGGATGACCGACTCGAGCTTGATCCGTTCGGCCGCGCCCAGCAGCTGAGAAGCCGAGGGCAACCAGCCGCCTTCGGCCTCACAGGCTTTGCTCGCCCAGATGTAGTTGTTCTTGCCGAGGTCGGCCTTGGTCACCGAATACGGAGCCGTGGAGATGCACCAGGTGCCGATGTCGACGGTCGCCGGAGGGCACGTGCCGGCGAGTTCGGTGGCGGTTTTGCCCCCCACCTTGCTGGCGTTCTTCACGGTCGGGATCGCGGCGGCGGGGAACTTGCCGTTCTTGCCGAGCACGAGGATGGCGCCGGCGTGCGGCTTGCTGCTCACCGGGTGACCCCCGATCGCGCTGACGACGGCGTGGCGGGCGGCGTCGGCGAGCCCGGTGGTCGAGAACACCAGCGCGACCAGGGCCACCACCAGCGCCGGCGAGGGCCGGAGGCGTCTCACGACGTCTGCTCGGGGTCGCGCCTGCCGTTCAGGCGGGGCAGACCCCGCAGCTCATCGAGCGAGACCTCGTGGACCGTCGAGAGGACCGCATCCAGCGCCACGCCGGAGAGGGTCTCCTGCTCCAGCAGCGCGCTCGCCGTCTCCTCGACGCTGCTCCAATTGCGCTCGAGGATCGCCGCCGAGCGTGCCTCGGCCTCACCGACCAGGCGCTGGATCTCGTGGTCGATCAGGTTCAGCGTCTCCGGCCCGACGGAACCGAGGTCCTGCAGCGAAGCCCCGAGGAACACCTCGCCGCCCTTCTCGCCGATCGTCACGAGACCCACGGCCTCGGACATGCCGAACGAGGTGACCATGCTGCGGGCGAGCGCGGTCGCCGCGTGCAGATCGTCGTTGACGCTGGTGGAGCCGTGACCGAAGGCGATCCGCTCGCCTGCGAGGCCGGCGGTGATCACGACCAGCTGGCTCTCGAGGTCGGGCTGGCTCATGATCAGCTGGTCTCGGTCGGACAGCATGTGGGCGGCCGTCCCGAGCTGGCGACCGCGCGCGACGATCGAGAGCTTGCGCGTGGAGGTCGCGTGACCGAGCGCCTCGGTGACGACAGCGTGGGAGGCCTCGTGGATCGCGATCAGCCAGCGCTCGTGTTCGGTGAGGATGTGGTGCTTGGCAGGACCCGCAACGACGCGGTCGATCGCCTCCTCCAGCGTCGCCTGGTCGATCTGCGCGCGGCCGTCGCGGACACTCAGCAGCGCCGCCTCGTTGATCACGTTCGCGAGCTCCGCCCCGCTGAAGCCGGGCGTCTCGCGCGCCACCTCCTCGAGCGAGGCGTCGGGTGCCAGTGGCCGCTTGCCGCCGTGCAGGCGCAGGATCTCGAGGCGTCCATGGACGTCGGGTGTGTCGATCACCACCTGGCGGTCGAACCGGCCCGGCCGCAGCAGCGCCGGATCGAGGATGTCCGGCCGGTTGGTGGCGCCCATCACGACCAACCCCCCGTCCCCGGAGAAGCCGTCCATCTCGACGAGGATCTGGTTCAGCGTCTGCTCGCGCTCGTCGTTGCCCTGACCGATCCCCGCGCCACGCTTGCGCCCCGCGGCATCGAACTCGTCGATGAAGATGATCGCCGGCGCCGCCTTGCGCGCCTTACGGAACAGATCACGCACGCGCGCCGCGCCGACGCCCACCAGCGACTCCACGAAATCCGAGCCCGACAGGCTGAAGAACGAGGCATCGGCCTCGCCTGCGACCGCCTTGGCCAACAGCGTCTTCCCCGTCCCCGGGGGACCTACGAGCAACACACCCTTGGGTGCGGCTGCGCCGACGTCCAGATACTTGCTCGGGTCAGCCAGATAGTCCCGGATCTCCCTGAGCTCGGCCACCGCCTCCCCCGCCCCCGCGACGTCAGCGAACGTGATCTGTTCGGTCCTGCCCTTCCCCTTCTTGCGGCCCTTCCCCGTGAACGCCGAAAACGACGCGATCCCGCCCCCGGCGCCTTCGGCCCCGACTCTCATGAACAGCGAGAACAGGCACACCAGCAGCAGGATCGGGATCAGGAACTGGACCACGATCGTGCGCGTCGCCTTCCACGACTGCTGATCCACGGCCAACACCGCGCCACTCGCCACGAGTTCGTTGGTCAGCTGCTGGGTCTGTGCCCCGGAGGCGGGATAGGAAGCCCAGAGCGCCTGCTGGGCCACCGGCAGTGCGGCGACCGCGGCTTCCTTCTGCTTGCCCGTGTGTGCTTTTTCGACAGCTTGTTTGCCCTGCTGGGCGGCTTCCTTGGTGGCTTTCGCGGCGGCGGTCGTTGTGAGGGCCGTTTCGCTGCCGCCGCCGGCTGGCGTGCCGCCTTGGGTCGTGGTCGTCGCACCCTGGGTCGTCGCGGTGCCCTGGTGGGCGGTGGGCGCGGTCTTGTGGCTCGTTTTCTTGGTGGTTTTCGCGGGTTCGGGAGGAAGCGTTCCGTTCGCGAGCAGCACCGGCGTGGCGCTCGTGGTCTTGACCTCGACACGATCGTCGTGGTCCAGCAGCAGCGCCGCGGAGATCTGGTGTTTCTTGGCCAGCTTCTGCACCGTGCTGATCGGCACCTGCGTGCCGGAGCTGCTGGGCTGCACCGAGCTCAGCAGCAGCGCGAATGCCAGCGCGAGCCCGATCGAGGCGATCATCAGGAACAGGGCGAGCGTGTCTTTGAACAGGAACCGCTGTGTCGCGCCCGCGAAGTTGCCCAGCGCGACCAGGGCGGGACTGCGCCGGTGCGCAAGACCGCTGCGCACGGCGGCACGGCGGGCCGCAGGGTTGCCACTGCCGTTGCTCGAGCCGGTGCTCTGGCCCGGCTCGGGAGGCTTGTGATCGTCGTTCATCTAGGTGCTTGGACTGTCATCGAGAAGCGGCCGTGGGCCGAGACGGTGAGCCCCCGCCACGGGCCGACGAGGCATGCCCGGGGACACGGATCGCTCGCCGTCCGGCAGACCACTGCCACCCTCACACGGCCGGCGACCGAAAGCAACGCCGTTCACAAAAACGACACATCAGCTGGCTGCCAACACGCGTCGTTCACAAACAGAAAACATGTGTGCTTCACCGCGGCGTTCACAAGAACGAAACAACGGTGACCGAGGGGGACGACAGTCTCTCCGCACTCCGCGGGTGAGCCGCAACCCGGCCGAGCGCAACGATCGGCCTTTGGAGTTGTTCCCAGACCTCGTCAGTTGACGCCTCTCAGAACTTCTCGATCAAAGGAGCAGATAGTGCGCTCGCACCGTGTCCTCATCGCCTCGCTCGTGCTCGTCCTGGCGGCTGGCCGCCCCGGCATTCGCCGCCAAGCGGCTGATCATCGGCGGGTCGACGTCAGTGCTCCCCCTCGCGCAGAAACTCGCCTCTGCCTACCACAAGGCCTACCCCTCGATCCCCGCCCCGCTGGTCAAGGGCGGGCAGTCGGACATCGGCATCGCGGAAGCGAAGAAGGGCCGCTTCGACATCGGCGACTCCTCCCGCGACCCGCTCCCGACCGATCCCAAGGGACTCGTGTTCACGAAGATCGCGCGTGACGGCGTGTGCATCATCACAAACAAAGCGAACCCGATCGGCAACCTCTCCCAGGAAAGCGTCGAAAACATCTTCACCGGGCGGGTCCGCGACTGGAGCGAAGTGCCGGGCCACCAGATCACGGGACCGATCGACCTGTTCGACCGCGACAGCGCGTCCGGTACGCAGGACGCCTTCCAGCACATCTTCCTGGGCGAAGCGCTGAGGATCTCTCCGAGCGCCACGCAGGAGACCTCCAACGGCCTCGAGCAGAACGCCGTGATCGCGCGACAAGCAGGGGGTCGGCTTCGTCTCGTTCGACTTCATCGCGCGGCGTCAACCCGGTCGGCTACGAGGGCATCGCGTGCAACCTGCGCAACGCCAAGTCCGGCCAGTACCTGGGCGTGCGTAACTTCTGGATGGTCACCAAAGGGGCCCCGAAAGGCGGAGCGCTGAAGTTCCTCGCATGGGTCACGAGCGGCAACAAGACCGACGAAATCGATCATCAACTCCAACTGGATCGCGATTCACTAGCGAGAGACCGCGGGCGTGCCCGAGCCAGAGCACTCCCGTAGATATCCCGCCGCACGCCTAGGACGACCGGGTGCGCTCGCCGCGCGTGAGGCGCGCCCGGTCGGCAGCGGCCAACGATCGTCGCGTCGAGCTCGTGCTCGCCGGGCTCGCGGTCGGCGCTGCTGGCACTGATCGCGCTGATGGTCGTTCACCGGTCGCTGCGCAACGCGTGGCCGTCCTTCTCGGCCAACGGCCCGGCCTGGTTCGGCTCGGGCGGGGACGTCGCGACACGCAGTTCCGGGCGATGCACGAAGGGATCCCGCTGCCGGGCCACAAGCTGCTGTACTTCCGCGCCTGGCCCCTGCTCTGGGGCACGCGTCCTGACGACGGGCATGGCGGCGCTGCTCGCGCTGGTCTCCTCGACGCTGGCGGCGATCTTCCTGACCGAATTCGCGCCGCAGCGCGTGCGCCGCGTGCTCGATCCGGTCGTGCGGCTGCTCGCGGGGGTCCCGTCGGTGATCTACGGGCTGATCGGGATCCTGGCGGTGGCACCGTGGATCAACAACCACCTGATCAGCAACGCTCGCAAGCAGTCGGTGACCTACGTCGTGCAGCTCAACGGCGCCGACCTGATGACCGCCGTCGCTGATCCTCACGGTGATGATCCTGCCGATCATGGTGGCGATCACGGCCACGGCGCTCGAATCGGTGCCGACCTCCTGGCGGGAGGGCTCGACGGCGCTGGGCGTCAACCGCTGGCGGACGATCTGGCGCGTCTCGGTGCGAACCGCGAGGCCGGCGATCGCGGCCGCGCTCGTGCTCGCGACCGCGCGCGCCCTCGGCGAGGCGATCATGCTCGCGATGGTCTCCGGCGGAACCGGCCCTTCGACGCCAACCCGCTCGACGGGATCACGTTCCTGTTCGAGCCCGTCCAGCCGCTGGCGCCGACGATCATCCAGAACTTCGGCGGCCAGGCTTCGGGTCCGATCGCGAGCACGATCTATGCGATCGCCGCCGTGCTGCTGGTGTCGGCGGCGCTGCTGTCGTTCGCCGGCTGGGCCGCCAAGCAGCCGCTCAAGCGCTACGGGATCGGAGCGTGATGGCGGCCTCGGCGCATCGACCCCCGCCCGAGCGCGCCGACCGTCAGGCAGCGGCCCGCGCGAGCGCACCTCCTCGTGGCCGATCGCCGACCGCCTGTGCTACTGGCTGTGCTGGGGAGTCGGGGATCGGGATGTGCGTGGTCGCGGTCGCGATCGTCCTGTACATGTTCGTCAAGGGCATCTCCTACCTGCGCCCGGGCCTGCTCGTGACCTCACCGGCGGCGTCGCCCCGCCAGAGCCAGTCCGGCGGGCTTTCTGGACCCGATCGAGGGCACGCTGATCGTGACCGCGATCGGCACGCCGTCGCCGCCCCGCTCGGGGTCGCGCTCGGCGGTGTGGATCTCGGAGTACCGCCGCCCGCGCGTGGATGGCCCGCGCGACCGAGTCGGCGCTGGAAATGATCGCCGGCGCTCCCGAGCGTCGTGCTCGCGATCTTCGGCGCTGATCCTGTTCGCACGCGGCTTCCTCGGCTTCCTCTCCCAGCAGGCCGAAAACGGGAGCGTCACCGGCGAGTCGTTCATCACGGCGGGACTGGTCATGAGCCTGCTGGCCCTGCCGATGGTCGTCGCCGCCACGCGCGAGTCGCTGTCGCAGATCCCCGGCGCGAATGCGCGAGGCCTCCTACGCGCTGGGCAAGACGCGGGCGACGACGATCCGCAACGTGCTGCTGCCGGCCGCGAGGCCCGGAGATAGCCAGCGGCGACGGTGCTGGGGATGGGCAGGATCATCGGCGACACCGCCGTGATCACGATCCTGCTGGGCGCGTCGCTTGCAGAACCGAACCGGGCAGCGGCGGCCCGGTGCTCGGCCTCCTGCAGAGGCTCCGGCTCGACGCTCACGAGCTACGTCTACTCCAACTCCCCGGCCGGCGAGGGCAACTCGCCGCGAAAAGGCCTACGCGGCAGCCGTCGTGCTGCTGGCGATCGTGCTGGCGCTGAACGCCCTCGTGACGCGGATCGCGCGGGGCGACTCCGCCTCGATCGAGCGGAAGCGGGCCGACGACGGGAGACGCCGGTTCCTGCCCTCGTGGGTGGCGCGGAGGCTCGAATGGTGACCCGATCGGGAGGCGTCGCGATGGACCCGCTGATGCCGCCCCCCGTGCGACGGATCGCCGTCGACGAGAGCCCCGCGCGTGGTCCCACCGGAGCAGCGGCAACGGCGGCCGTCCGGGACCCGCAGCGACCGCCGACGGCGGCCGCCAAGCGCGCGCGTCCGCCGTGCGCCGGCCGCGCACGTCCGGGAGCGCATGCGCGACCGAATCGCTGTGGCTCGCATACGGCAGCAACTGGGTCGTGCGCGACGTCAGCATCTCGGTGCGCCAGGGCGAGGTGCTGGCGCTGATCGGCGCCTCGGGCTCGGGCAAGACCACGCTTCTGCGCTCGTTGAACCGGCTCACCGAGGTCACCGCGGGGGCGGCACGCAGCGGCCGGATCACGCTCGACGGAGCAGGACATCCACGACCTCGAGGTCAACGATCTGCGCCGGCGGGTGACGATGGTCTTCCAGCAGCCCAACCCGTTCCCGATGAGCATCTTCGACAACGTCGCCTACGCGATCGTGGAGGGAGGCCGCCGCCACGGCTTCCGGCCCCGCCGGCGCTCGAGCGAGCTCCGCGACGCAGTGGCGGACGCGCTGCGCCGAGCGGGCCTCTACGAGGAGGTCGGCAGATGACCTCGACCGCTCGGCGATGGCGCTCTCCGGCGGTCAGCAGCAGCGGCTGTGCATCGCGCGGGCGCTCGCAGCCGACCCCGAGGTGCTGCTGCTCGACGAGCCCTGCTCGGCCCTCGACCCGATCTCCACCGCCACGATCGAGGAGCTGATCGTGCAGCTGCGCGAGAGCGTCGCGATCGTGATCGTCACCCACAACCTGCAGCAGGCCTTCCGCGTGGCCGACAACGTCGCCTTCATGCACCTGGGCGAGCTCGTCGAGTACGGCACCAGCGAGGAGGTCTTCGACCGCCCGGCCCAGCAACGGACGCGCGATTACGTCAGCGGAGCCTTCGGGTGAGGCTGCTCGCGCTCGCGCTGGCCGCCCTCGTGCTGGCCGGCTGCGAGACGACGGCCGAAAAGAGCGCCCGCCTGGAACGCGCGGCCAAGCGACACGCCGTCAATGTCGCAAGCCCTGACCACGCGCCCTTCAGGCGCTCGCCGCCGGCCACGCCGGCACCCACGTTCGGTGCACTCGAGCGACGCTCGTGCACAGCAGCGAAGGGACGGCCGCGGTCGTCGTGCTCCACAACACGAGCCGCCGAGGACCTGCACGAAGTCCCGGTCCTGATCACGGTCAAGGACGCAGGCGGGCACACGCTCTACACCAACAACGCCCCCGGGCTCTCGCATGCGCTCACGGGCGTCGCCCTGCTGCCGGCTCACGGAACCCTGACCTGGATCGACGACCAGCTCCAGGCCGCGGGCACGCCGGCTGCGGTCACGGCCAAGGTCGGCGACGGGACCACCGGCCAGCGGCACGCCGGCGCATGCTCTCCGTCACCGGTTCGGTGAGCGAATCGAACGCCAGCGGCGGGACCGTCGAAGGCACCGTCACCAACCACTCCGGGCGTGCCCCAGACAGGAAGTCGTGGTGGACGCCGTCGCAACGCGTGGCGGGCACGATCGTCGCGGCCGGTCGCGCGGTGCTCCCGCAGTGTGTCCGCAGGATCGACCGAGCACTTCCAGCTGTTCCTGATCGGCAACCCCTCCGGCGCGAGCCTCCAGCTCAGCGCCCCGCCGACGAGCTAGCGCCCCGCCGACAATGCCGCCCACCGGCTAGCGCCGCCGGCGGCGGCGGCGCTGCTTCAGCGTGATGCCCTCGAGCACGTGGGCGACCGTCTCGCAGGCGTCCACCGCGGCCTCCAGCGACTCGAAGATGTCCTTCCAGCGGATCACCACCATCGGATCGATCCCGCCCGCGAACAGCGACGCGACGGCATCCCGCTGGAGCCTGTCGCCCTCGTTCTCGAGCCTGTGGATCTCGACCAGGTGAGGTCCCAGCTCCGTTCCCGTTCGCAGCGAGCGCAGCGCCTGGGCGATCTGCTCGCCGGCGCCCACCAGCACGTCGGTGAACTCCACCGCCTGCTCCATCGGAGCCTCCACCCCGTACAGGCTCAGCAGGGCGGCGACGTGCTCGCTGTGGTCGACGATGTCGTCGAGAGCGGTCGCCAGGGCGTAGCCGTCACCCGCGTCGAAGGGCGCCCGCACCCGCCCGCGGCCGGCGAGCCGGTGGATGATGTCGTGGGTGATGCGGTCGCCTTCCTGCTCGCAGACCTTCACGTCCTGCGCCAGTGGCGCGCGCTCGGGGTACTCCTTGAGCAGGTCGTTGAGCAGCAGCCCACAGCGCTGCACGTTGCGGCCCGCCTCCTCCACGAGCTCCATCAACGTGCCGTCCTGACGGCGGGCTACGAAGCTCATCTGCCAAGAATATGCACCGCGCCGCGTCCGGCTCTTTGCGACGACACGCTGTTTACCGGTTGTTCACGACTAGATCACGAGTTTGCAACGGGATGCGCGTAGCGCGCCATGTCACGCTGCGCTCCGTGGCGGCTACACCTGCCAGCGACACACCCGTGGACACGCTCCACGCGGGCGAGCTCGAGATTCGCCCCGACGAGGGCCTGGCGCTCGCCCGCGGGCGGGCGCTGACGCTGTCGGTGCGTGAGTTCGAGCTGCTGGTGGCGATGGCGCGTCGCCAGGGGGCCATCGTCAAGCGAGAGGACCTGTATCGAAGCGTATGGGGCGCGGAGCTGAGAGCCCGCGACCGCTCGGTGGACGTGTACGTGAGCAAGCTCCGCAACAAGCTCGAGGCGGCGCTTCCGGACCGCCAGTTCATCCACACCCATCCCGGCTTCGGCTACCGCTTCCAACCCCAGCCTTCACAAGATGTTCACATGGGCGTGCCCGCCCACTGACGACACTCTCGGCGCTCCGGTACGAAAGCATCGGCGTCGGGTAGAGGCGCACAACCCGGAACGGCCGGCGAGGCTGGCCGCCGGGCTGCGCAGTCCAGCGACAATCCATCCAGAGGAGACTCAGTGATCAACTCGAAGATGGCCGCCATCGCGGCCAGCGTGGTGCTCGCAGCCGTGCTCGCCGCGTGCGGAAGCTCGAGCAACTCAAGCTCGGGCACCACCTCAAGCGGACCATCAGCCACGATCTCCGGTGCCGGCTCGACGTTCGCCGCTCCGGTCTACGAACAGTGGGCCTCCGAACTGAAGAGCTCGGGCCTGACCGTCAACTACCAGGCCGTCGGCTCCGGCGCGGGCATCACCTCGCTGGCGTCCAAGACGGTCGACTTCGGCGCCAGTGATCCGCCGCTGAAGCCGGCCGACCAGGCGGCCATCGCCAAGAACGGCAGCCCCGCGATCCAGATCCCGATGTTCCTCGGGGCGATCACGATCTCCTACAACGTCTCGGGTCTGCAGACGGGGCTGAAGCTGGAAGCGTCGACGATCTCCGAAATCTTCCTCGGCAAGATCAAGACCTGGAACGCCCCGCAGATCGCCAAGCTCAACCCAGGGATCACCCTGCCGAGCACCGCGATCACGGTCATTCACCGCTCGGACTCCTCCGGGACCACGGCCGGCTTCACCGGCTACCTGACGAAGGTCGATCCCGAATGGGCTTCGAAGGTCGGCGAAGGCAAGACCGTGCAATGGCCCACGGGCACCGGCGCGAAGGGCAACGCCGGCGTCGCGGGAGCCGTACAGCAGACCGCGGGCGCAGTCGGTTACGTTGAGCAGGCGTATGCCCTGCAGCACAACTTCACCGTCGCATCCGTGAAGAACAAGGCCGGCAACTTCGTGGCGCCCACGCTGGAATCCACCAGCGCGGCCGGCGAAGGGCTCGAGGTACCCGGCGAACCTGGGGATCAAAATCTCCAACCCGTCGGGAACGAACGCCTACCCGATCACCTCGCAGACGTTCATCGTCGTCAACAAAGACCTCTGCAAGGCCGGGATCCCCGGCGGCGAAGCGGCCGCCAAGGGCGTGGCCAGGTTCCTCAACTACGGCCTCGGCCAGGGTCAGGCGATCCTCTCGAAGGCCGACTACGCGGCGCTGCCCGCCGAAATCCTCAGCAAGTCCAAGACGGCCGCCGGAGCGCTGCAATGCAACGGCACGGCCCTCGGCAGCGGCGGCTGATGAACACGGTCCGCACCCACCGGTAGGCGCTGCGTGGAGGCGGCCTCTGTAGCAAGCGGCGAGCGCGGTCTGTTGACCCGCTCGCCGCTGTCGCGCCTGCCCGACCGGGCACTGCGCTGGGGACTGACGGCGCTGGCCGCGGCGATCCTGGCGCTGATCGTCTACTTCTTCATCCGCCTGGTCGGCCAGGCGCGGCCGGCGTTCGCCAAAGAAGGCGTATTCGGCTTCATCTTCAGCAACGACTGGAACCCCGGGGCCGACCACTTCGGGGCGCTGCCGCTGGTGGTGGGCACGCTCATCACCTCGGCGCTGGCGCTGCTGATGGGCGTCCCGGTGGCGGTCGCCACCGCCCTCTTCACCACCGAGTTGTGCCCGGCGAGGCTGCGCAACCCGCTGACGGTGCTGGTCGAGCTGCTGGCGGCGGTCCCGTCGGTGGTCTACGGGCTGTGGGGGATCTTCTTCCTGGCCCCGAAACTGAAAGGGCCCGAGCAGTGGGTCGCCGACCGCCTGTCGTTCATCCCCTTTATCGGTGGCGGCGCCGTCACGATCCCCAACTACTTCATCACCGGGCTCGTGCTCGCGATCATGATCCTGCCGATCGTCAGCGCGATCAGCCGGGAGGTGATGGCAACGGTGCCCGCCGACCAGAAGGAGGCCGCGCTCGGGCTCGGAGCCACGCGCTGGGAGATGATCCGCATCGCGGTGCTGCCCTACTGCCGTACGGGCATCGTCGGCGGGGCGATGCTGGGCCTCGGTCGGGCGATCGGCGAGACGATCGCGATCACGATCCTGATCGGTGACTCCACCACCCTCGGGCACCACCTCTTCAACCAGGGATACAGCCTGGCGGCGGTGATCGCGAACGAGTTCGGCGAGGCCGAGGGCACCCACCGGGCGGCGCTGTTCGCGGCCGGCCTGGTGCTGTTCGTGCTGACGCTGGTCGTGAACATCATCGCCCGCGTGATCGTCAACCGCAGCGCCAACAGGAACTACCGCGGGCCCATGGCGGACACCCGCGCAGAGGGCGGCGGCGTGGTGCTCGTGGACGCGGCGGCGGGCGTATGAGCGCCTCCGCACAACCCGCCACGACCCTGGCCCGGTTCGCGCCCAGCGCGGCACGGCGACGGCGCGACCTGCTCGCGCGGCGGGTCGTGATGGCGGCCACGATCCTCGCCCTGATCCCGCTGGCCCTGATCCTCTACTACCTGGTGAGCAAGGGCCTCGGGGCCTGGAGCCCGAGCTTCTTCACCTCCGACCCCACCGGCAACACCTTCTTCGGCGCCTCCAAGATCGGGGGCATCAAGAGCGCGATCCTGGGCACGATCGAGATGGTCGGCCTGGCGGCCCTGATCGCGATCCCGATCGGGGTCGGGGTGGCGGTCTGGCTGGTCGAGTACGGGCGCAACAGCTGGTTCGCCTCGACGGTGCGCTTCTTCACCGACGTGATGACGGGCGTGCCCTCGATCGTGTTCGGGCTGTTCGTCTACATCGCCCTGATCGTCGGCACCGGCAGCACCTACGCGGGCTACAAGGGCTCGATCGCGCTGGCCCTGCTGATGCTGCCGATCGTGATCCGCTCGGGCGAGGTGGTCTTGCTGCTGGTGCCCAACTCGCTGCGCGAATCGGCGCTCGCCCTGGGGGCGCCGCGCTGGAAGGTGATCGGCAGCGTGGTGCTGCCGACGGCGCTGCCTGGCATGCTCACCGGCATGCTGCTGGCGGTCGCGCGGGCCGCCGGTGAGACGGCGCCGCTGCTGTTCACCGCCGCCGCCGCCCACGCGACGACGTTGAGCCTCGGCGGCTTCATGAACTCGCTGCCCGTGCAGATCTACAGCGACGTCACCAGCCCCACCGAAGCGGTCGTCGAACGCGCCTGGGGGGCGGCGCTCACGCTGGTGCTCCTGATTCTGATTCTGAACATGGTCGCCCGCCTGCTGTCGCGAAGGAACCGGCTGGCGTGACGCACTCGCAATCAGGCTCTAAGGTGGCCGACATGGACACCGATGGCCGTCCGGAGGTACACCGCTCCGAGGCCGCGCCCGCGGAGGCGCCGGCCGGGGGGCTGCGCCAGCCGATCATCGTGCCTACAGGGACCCGCGCGGTCGATCCCGAGCCAGAGCAGGCGCAGGTGAGCGCGCCCGCCGTGCAGCTGGAGGGCCTGCGCGCCTTCTACGGCGACAGCATGCAGCTGAAGGGCATCGACCTCGAGTTCCGGGCCAACGAGGTGACGGCGATCATCGGCCCTTCCGGCTGCGGGAAGTCGACGCTGATCCGCTGCATCAACCGCATGCACGAGGAGATACCGGGTGCCCGCGCGGAGGGCCGCGTGCTGCTCGAGGGTGCCGACGTGTATGACCCCTCCGTCGACGTGGTGGCCGTGCGGCGGGCGATCGGGATGGTCTTCCAGAAGCCCAACCCCTTCCCCACCATGTCGGTCTTCGACAACGTCGCCGCCGGCCTGCGCCTGACCTCGCGGCGGCGGGACAAGCTGGACGAGAAGGTCGAGCGCGCGCTGCACGCCGCGGGCCTGTGGGAGGAGGTCAAGGACAGGCTCGGCGAGCCCGGCATCGGCCTCTCCGGCGGCCAGCAGCAGCGGTTGTGCATCGCCCGCTCGCTGGCCGTGAACCCCGAGGTGATCCTGATGGACGAGCCGTGCTCGGCGCTGGACCCGATCGCAACGCTGAAGATCGAGGAGCTGATCGGCGAGCTCAAGGAGCGCGTGACGATCGTGATCGTGACCCACAACATGCAGCAGGCCGCGCGCGTGGCCGACCGCACGGCCTTCATGCTCTCGGGTGAGCTCGTCGAGGTCGGCCCGACGCAGACCATCTTCACGAAACCCAACGACCCCCGCACCGAGGAATATGTCACCGGCAAGTTCGGCTAGCGGGGACGAGCCTCCCGGCACGGGGACCGGCGCGACCGCGGCCCAGGCGCCGCCCGCCCACGGCGACGGGCCGCCCGGGCGAGTCCACTTCCAGGAACAACTGACGACGCTCGAACAGCACGCCCTCGGCGGCATCGACATCGTCGTGGAGCAACTGGACCGGGTGCTCGAGGCGCTCGACCACCAGGACGTCGAGCTGGCACAGATGGTGATCGCCGACGACGACCGCGTCGACGGGCGCTACCTCGAGGTCCACCAGGGGATCCTGTCCCTGCTCGCACTGCAGGCTCCGGTGGCGGGAGACCTGCGCCTCGTGGCCGCCCTGCTGCACCTGATCAAGCACATCGAGCGCATGGGCGACCAGTGCGTGAACATCGCCAAGCTGATCCCGCTGTCCGGCCACGAGCCGCCCGTGCACCGCGACGTGCTCAGCACGCTCGCGCGGATGGGCGCCTTCGCCCGCTCGGAGGTGATCCAGTCGCGCGCCGCCTTCGCCGCCCGCGACGTCAGCCTGGCCGAGGACCTCGTGCGCCAGGACCGCGAGATCAACCGCCTGAACCGGGAGATCTTCCGCCTGGCGATCGAAATAGGCGACGACCCGGATACGCGCGAATGGGCCCTCTACATGACGCTCGTGGCCCGCGCGCTGGAGCGCATCGGGGACAACGCCGTCGACATCGGCGAGCAGGTTGCGTTCGTCGTCAGCGGGCTGTTCCGGGAGTTCTCGGACTCCTCGTCGCGCATGCCGGGCCGCTGAAAGCGGGCTGGCCCGGCCCCGGGGCGCAAATTGCGGGCGCGGGCGTTTGGCGTGGTGTAAAGATCCTGTTACGGTGGCCTTGCGGGCTTACTCCCGCGCCGTGGTATCGCCTACACTCGGCGCGATGACGGCAAGCGCTCGCGCCGACGCCGAGGGGGGCGCCTCATCACCCCCCGAGAGCGCGGCCTCTGCGGCGGCCCTGCGGATCGCCGTACTCGACCGCGACAGCGGCTTCATCCAGGTCCTCTGTAAGCGCATGGACCGCCTCGGCTGGGAGCACCGCGTGCTCGAGGGCCCGGTCCCCCGCGAGGCCGTCGTGTCGATGCGCCTGAGCGCCCTGGTCGTGGACCTGGCCGTGCTCGGACCGCAGGCGTGGACCTGGCTCGAGCGTCTCTGCGAGGCGCTTCCGGAGCTCGGCATCGTCGTCTGCACCGGGCCCTCCACGGTCGCCCAGCGGGTGCGTGGACTGCGCCTCGGGGCCGACGACTGGGTCACCAAGCCCTGCCACCCCGAGGAGGTCATCGCACGTGTCCAGAGCGTCGTGCGCAGGCGCAGGCGCAGTGCCGGGCGCGAGCAGACGCCGCCGGTGATGGCGGGCGAGGTGGAGATCCGCGCCGACCGCTTCCAGGCCTTCGTGGGCGAGGACAGCATCGACCTCACCCGCCGCGAGTTCGAGCTGATCGAGCTGCTGGCCTCGGCTGAAGGCAGGGTGCTCGAGCGCGAGGAGATCTACTCGCGGCTGTGGGGATACACGATGGTCCGGGGCGACCGTTCGGTCGACGTGTTCGTGCGCAAGCTGCGCCAGAAGCTCGAGAAGGCCTCGCCGGAGTGGCGCTACATCCACACGCACTTCGGGATCGGATACCGCTTCGCGGCCGAATCGCTGGAGGTCGTCAGATCCGAGGACGTGCCCTCCCAGCTGCCGCGCGAGTGGTCAGCCGAGGGCGCGAGTGGCGTCGCCGGACGCGACGGCACCGCCCTGCGCGATCAGGGCAAGCTCGCGCGGTCGTAGCAGCAGCGCCAGCTCGCCGCCGCCGCCCTCCAGACGCACGACCGCCAGACCGCCCTTCTTGAGGTCGATGCGGGCGCCCGTGATCTGCGCCACGACGGTCGAGAGGTCGGGCTCGTGCCCCACCAGCAGCAGACGCCCGTCGGGCTCGAGCTCCCCCGCCAGCTCGAGTGCAGCGGCGGCGTCGAAGCCACCGGCCAACGGCTCGTGGGCGCGCGCTCCGTCGCGTGCGTCGGGCTCGTACGCCTCGAGCGCCAGCTCGGCCGTCTCGTGGGCACGCGCCTTGGGGCTGTAGAGGATCTCCTGGAAGCTCACTTCGAGCGCGACCAGCGCCACGCCGGCCGCGCGCGCCTGCGCTTCGCCCCGCGCCGTCAATCGGCGCGCGGAGTCCTCGCGGCTTCCGTGCGGCTCCGCCTCCGCGTGACGAAGTAGCCAGAGCTGGCGGGCCATGGGCGATCACAGTAGCGCGAGCGCGACCACCGGCGTCGCTGCCAGGAGCCCTCGCGACGCTGTCAGAGTAGTAGCGTCAAGGCGATGGACGACAGCTCCAGCAGCGAGGCCACGCGCCTGACGGCAGGAGGACGCGTCGTCGAGGCCGCGGCGGGAGATCCGGAGCGGGCCCAGGCGCGCGTGGTCGACGCCGAGAGCCCCCTCGGGCAGCCGCCGGCGCGCACGGTCGAGGCCACGAGCCCGGCCCAGGACGCAGCCAGGAGCGGCGAGGACGTCAGCGACCCCTCCCTGTACATCAACCGCGAGGTCTCGTGGCTGGACTTCAACGACCGCGTCCTGCAGCTGGCCGAGGACGAGCGCGTGCCGCTGCTCGAGCGGGTCAAGTTCTGTGCCATCTACACGACCAACCTCGACGAGTACTACATGGTCAGGGTCGCCGGCCTGCACGACCAGATCGACGCCGGCGTGGAGAACCCCACCCAGGACGGGCTGATCCCCTCGCAGACGATCGCCCTGATCCGCGAGCAGGCGCTGCGCCAGAGCCTGCGCCTGGCCGACTGCTTCGAAGGCCACCTGCGCCCCGAGCTGGCCGCCCACGGCATCCGCATCGTCAGCGTGGCGGATCTCGACGAGCGCCAGCGCGAGCAGCTGGCGCGGCACTTCCAGCGCGCGATCTTCCCCGCGCTGACCCCGCTGGCGGTGGCCCCCGGGCGCCCCTTCCCCTACATCTCCAACTTGTCCCTCAGCCTCGCCGTGCTGGTCCGCGACCCGGCGGGCGGAGAGGGCGCTCCGACCGTGTTCGCGCGCGTGAAGGTCCCCACCGAGATCCTGCCCCGCTTCGTCTCGGTCGAGGCCCCGGACGGCTCCGGAGCGCTGCTGGTGCCGCTCGAGGATCTCATCGCCCATCATCTGGACGCGCTCTTCCCGGGCATGGAGATCGTCGACTTCGACGTCTTCCGGGTCACCCGCGATGCCGACCTCGAGGTCTCCGACGACGCCGCCGATCTGCTGCAGGCGGTCGAGGACGAGCTGCGCCGCCGCCGCTTCGGCGAGATCGTGCGGGTCGAGGTCGGGGCGGCCTGCTCAGAGCAGCTGCGGGCGGAGCTCACGGGCCTGCTCGGCGTCCGCGACGACGAGGTGTACGCGGTCCCCGGGCTGCTCGACATGGGCTCCCTGTGGCAGATCGTGCGCCTGCCGGGACACGCCGAGCTGCGCTATGAGCCATTGGCGAGCATCACCCACCCGCGCCTCATGCGCCACGAGGGAGAGCGTCCCGACGTGATGGGCGCGATGCGCGAAGGCGACTTCCTCGTCCACCACCCCTACGTCTCCTTCGCCACCTCCGTGGAGCGCTTCGTCGAGCAGGCGGTGGCCGACCCCAACGTGCTGGCGATCAAGCAGACCGTGTACCGCACCAGCGACGACTCGCCGATGGTGCCGGCGCTGATCGACGCAACCGAGCGCGGCAAGCAGGCTGTCGCGCTGGTCGAGCTCCAGGCCCGCTTCGACGAGCGCACCAACATCCAGTGGGCCAAGGCCCTGGAGGAAGCGGGTGTGCACGTCGTGTACGGGCACCCGGCGCTGAAGACCCACGCCAAGTGCGTGCTCGTGGTCCGCCGCGAGGGCGACGGCGTGCGCAACTACATGCACATCGGCACGGGCAATTACCACTCCGCCACCGCCCGCCTCTACACCGACTTCGGGCTCTTCACGACCGACGAGGAAATCGGCGCCGACGTCACCGACATCTTCAACTACCTGACCGGCTACGGCCGGCCGTTGAACTACCGCAAAGTGCTGATCGCCCCCGACTACCTGCGCGACGGGATCATCGAGCAGATCGACCGCACGATCGCCTCCCACTCGCCCTCCTCCCCGGCGAGGATCGCGATGAAGATGAACGCGCTCGTCGACGGCCGCTGCATCCGGGCGCTGTACAAGGCCTCCCAGGCAGGTGTGAAAGTCGATCTGAACGTGCGCGGGATCTGCTGCCTGCGCCCGGGCCTGCCGGGCGTCTCGGAGAACATCCGCGTCGTGTCGATCGTGGGACGGCTGCTCGAGCACTCACGCGTCTACGCCTTCCAGCGCGGCGGCGAGGACACGATCTACATCGCCTCGGCCGATCTGATGCCCCGCAACCTCGACCACCGCGTCGAGCTGGCGGTGCCCGTGCAGTCCGAGGAACTGCGCGGCGAGCTGCTCGACACGCTGGAACGCGCCTTCGCCGACAACCAGAGCGCGTGGGAACTGGACGGAGAGGGCGTCTGGCACCGACGCTCCCCGGCCCCCGGTGAGGAGCCACGCAACATGCAGCTCGAGCTCGCAGAGCTGCACGCGGCCCGCGCCGCCGGCGAGCGCGCCTCCGAGCTGCGTGACGGCGTGACGGCGGTGGGCGGCTAGGTCGCGGCCGGGCTCGGCAGCGCGTCGAGCGCCGTCTTGAGCTCGTCGACGGACTGGAAGTCCAGGCCCAAGAGGTGGTCGTGGCGGTGGCGCACGATGCCCTGCTCGTCCACGATCACGACCGCGCGCTTGGTGCCGAGGCGGCCGTGGGCGCCGTAGGAGCTCGCCACGGCGCCATCCTCGTCCGCGAGCAGCGGGACGTTGAGGTGGTTCTTCTCGGTGAAGTCACGATGAGAGTCGACGCCCTGCGCCGAGATGCCGACGACGGTCGCGTCGAGCGCCCCGAAGTCATCGGCACGGTCCCGGTAGGAACAGAACTGTTTGGTGCATACGGGCGTGTTGTCACCCGGATAGAACAGCAGCACGACCCGCTCGCCACGGTGGTCGGCGAGCCGGAAGCGCCCGTCGGTGCCCTCGAGCTCGAAGTCGGGGGCCTGCTCGCCCACGGCGGGATGCTTGGCCACGGACGGATCCTATTCGCTGACGCCGGAACGCGCCGAGCAGGCGTCCCGGCTCTGCGAGACTGCCCGGGCCCATGAGCCAGTCTCCCTCCGGCGCCTCTCCCGAGACCCCAGATTCCCCTTCCGCGACCCCGGCGCCGAAGGTGCTCTACGTGTTGGGAGCGGGGCGCAGCGGAAGCACGATCCTCGGCGTCGCGCTCGGCAACTGCGACGGCGTCTTCTATGCCGGTGAGCTCGACAAGTGGCTGCCCAGATCGGGGCGCAGCCCGCTCGGAGGGGAGGAGCGTGAGCGCTTCTGGGAGGAGGTCCGCTCGCAGGTGGACACGGAGGGGATCGGCGGCGGGGGTGTGCGCGCCCTGGAGCGCTCTTCGGAGCTCTTCGACCCCCGCCGGCTGCGCACCCGCAGAGCCCTGCGACCGCGCTATCTGGACGTCGCCGAGCGCCTGTTCGGTGCCATCGCCGAGGCTTCCAGGACCGAGCGCCTGGTCGACAGCTCCCACTACCCGATGCGGGCCCGCGAGCTGCAGCGCGTCGGGGGCATCGAGCTGTATCTGCTGTTCCTCGTGCGCGACCCCGAGAGCGTGGTCGCCTCGCTCGGACGCGAGGACGTGCCCGAGCGCCGCTACGGCGTGCTCGCCGCCAACGCCTACCTGTGGCTGACCTACCTGCTCGCCTGCCGGGTCTTCCTTCGCCACCCCCGCCGGCGCAGGCTGTTCGTCCGCCACGAGGAGTTCCTCGCCGAACCCGCCAAGGTCGTGCGCCGGATCCTGCTGGCCACCGGCTCGACCGCCACGCTCGACCGGGAGCAGCTCGCCACCGGCATCCCGTTCCAGGGCAACCGCCTGGTCCGCTCGCCGACCGTGACGTTGCAGCAGACCGCTCCCCCGCCCCCTCCCCGTTCGCTCTTGACCCGTGCTCTGCAGCTCCCATGGCGGCTCGTGTTCGGGCGCCTTGACGCGGCCACGCACGCGCTGGCGGCAGAGCCGGGGCCCAAGCCCGCCCCCGCCGAGCGCGCCAACGCATGAGCACACCCGAGGAAGGAGCGATGCCGGCGCCGGCCGAGGAGCACCGTACGCCGCACCGCACCGGGGTGATCTACATCATGGGCTCGGGCCACAGCGGCTCGACGATCCTCGGCGTTGCGCTCGGCAACTGCCGCGGGGTCTTCTTCGCGGGCGAGCTCGAGCGGTTTCTCGCGCGCGCTGGGACACCGGTCCTGGGCGGGCTCGAGCGCAGCCGCTTCTGGGCCGCCGTGCGGGCCGCCCTGCCGGACGTCCAGGAGCTGTATGGCAACGCCGCCCACCGTCTGCTGGAGCGCTCCTCGGCGGTGCTGCGGGTTGGCTCGCTGCGCCGCCGTCGTGCCCTTCAGGGGCCCTACCGGCGCCTCGCGGGCAGGCTGTTCGGGGCGATCGCGGCCACCGCCGAGGCCGACAACGTGGTCGACACCTCCCACTTCCCGCTGCGCGCACGCGAACTGCAACGCGCGCCCGAGCTCGAGCTGTGCCTGGTCTTCCTGGTACGCGACCCCCAGGCGGTGGTGAGCTCGATCGGGCGGCTCGCAAGCGGCCGCTCGAGCGCCCGGCGCACGCTGATGGATCTCAAGATCAACGCCGACCTGTGGCTCACATACGGGCTCTCGCTGGCGGCCTTCACCGCCCAGCCGCCCGCGCGGCGCGTGTTCGTGCGCTACGAGGATTTCGTCGAGCGCCCCGAGGCGGTGCTGCGGGCGATCCTCGACCGCGCCGGGTCCGATGCGGAGATCCCCGACCTCGCCCACCTGCGCACGGGCCTGGCGATCCACGCCAACCGCCTGATCGGGAGCGAGGAAGTAGCCTTGGCCGGCGGTGGGAAGGGGCGCCCGCCGCAACGTTCGCTGCTCACCTGGCTGCTGCAGTGGCCGTGGTCACGCCTGTTCGCGCGGCTAGAGCGCGAGTCGGGTCCCTCCTCCTAGGGTGGCCTCGCGACTCGGCGCGAGTCGCGTCCCTCCTCCTAGCGCGTGAGCCGTTCGCGGGCCCGCTGGAGCGTCGACGAGCTCAGCCACCGCTCCTCGATCCCACGCCTGGCGGCGAGCGCCCGCAGGCCGGCGGCCCGCGACCCACGGGCGCAGATGAAGGCCATCCGCCGCCGTTCGCGGTAGTCGTCGAGCCCCGAGTAGTCGGTCATGTTGTGCGCCAGCGCGACAGCCCCGTAGCCGTGGTCCCGGGCCAGCTCCAGCACCGCGCGAGGGCTCGGCACGAGCACCCGCAGCTGCTCGGCGCGATTGTCGGGATCGTCGACCCGTGAGAGCTCGAACGTGGCAGAGGACGACGGCGCGACGACCGTGTCGATCACCACGATCTCGGCCCCGGCCGAGTCGAACAGCTCGAACAGCTGCAGCGGCTCGGCGGTGACTTCCATGATCCCCAGGCACAGGACCACATCGAAGCTCTCATCGAGCTCGTGGCGGAAGATATCCCCGGTCTCGAAGCGATAGCGGCTGCGATCGATCGCCTTCGCCTCGAACACCAGCTCCGCCTGTTCGACGTATGGCCGATGGTGGTCGATCCCGAGCACGAACCGGGCGCCCGACTCCAATGAGCTCAGCGACCAGAGCCCGGCGTTGCATCCGAGGTCGAGCACCCGCAGGCCGTCGAGCGTGCCGCCGGCGATCTCCTGCAGGGCAGCGAAGAAGTAACGCCGGCGCTGCTCGTGGCGGTTTATCTGTCCGATCCTCGCGACGGGCGTCTCGATGCCCCCGTCGAACTGGAAACGGTAGTGCCACCGGGGAAAGGCCGCGATGCGCTCTTCCAGCTCTGTGGGCTCCATGGACACATCCAAACATGCCCGCCCCCGGAGCGCCGCTAGCCTCGAAGGTTGAGATGGACGATTCGCTGAAGGGGCACCTGCTGCTCGCCTCGCCCACCCTGCGCGATCCGAACTTCGCGCGCAGCGTCGTCCTGGTCGGAGCGCACAGCGAGGACGGGGCGATGGGGGTGGTGCTGAACCGCCCCTCGGCGGTGACGGTGGCCGAGGCCGTCCCGGCGCTGGGCGAGGCGGTCGGCGAGGACGAGCCCGTGTATGTCGGGGGTCCCGTGCATCAATCCTCGATCGTGGTGCTGGCCGAGTTCCTCGACACCTCCAACGCGGGGCTGCTGGTGCTCGACTCGATCGGCTTCCCTGCCTCCGACGCCGACCTCGACGGCCTCGCGGGCACGACCGTCCGCGGGCGCGTGTTCGCCGGCTACGCCGGCTGGTCGGCACAGCAGCTGGAGGCGGAGATCGAGGACGGCGACTGGATCGCCCACGATGCCCGCCCTGAGCACATCTTCTCGGAGCTGCCCTCGGAGCTGTGGAGAACCGTGCTCGAGGACATGGGCGGCAGCTACGCTCTGGTCGCCCGCATGCCCCTGGACCCCAGCGTCAACTGAGAGCAGTGGCCGCTCGCCGGGCCGCGAGGGGCGCCCTCGCGGCATGCGTGATCGCAGGCCTGCTGTGCGCGCCGGCAGCGGCGCCGGCGGTCGCGTCCCCGGCGTCCCACGCCGTCGCTGAGCCCCCCGCGGCCTCCGGCGCGGCTGCGGCCTCCGGCGCGGCTGCGGCCTCCGGCGCGGCTGTGCGGAGCGTGGGCGGACGCACGACCCTGCTCGTGTTCGCACCGCTGGACGAGCGCTCGCTGGCGAGCCTGAAGGGGATGTCGGTGGGCATCCTGTCGGCGGCCGAGGGTGGCCCCTCGGCGTCGCAGCTGCGACTCGACATCACCCAGGGGGCGCGCCTCCCCTCGGGCTCCTACGGCTCCCGGCCGGCTCCCCTGCAGCTGCAGCCGCAGGGGCCGGGCGGACGGATCGCGGGGTGGACCCGCGCGCTCGAGCGGGCCCGCGGTGCAGCCGGCGAACTGCGGCCCGGTCTGCTCGCCTCGCTGCTCGGAGGCGGCGCGTACCTGGCGGCGGCTCCGGGCGCTCCCGACGCGTCGGTGGCCGCCGACGAGGCCGGGCGCGTGGCGGCCATCGCAGAAACCAGCCCGGGCAGGCTCGTCGCTCGCGTGGATCGGCTGCTGGCGCGCCTGCCGCTGGTCGTGGCGACGATCCCGGCCGGCCGCCGGGGCCGCGTCGCCCTGCAGCAGCTGGCCGCAGCCCGAGCGCCGAACGAGCTGATGATCGTGGTGCAGAGCGATCCCGCCGCGCGCCCCTCCGCGCTGCTGTGGGCGGCAGCCGCGGGCCTCGGCGGCGGCGAGCCCGGGGAGCTCACCTCCAGCGACACCGCACAGCTGGGGCTGATCTCCAGCACCGACATCGCGCCGACGATCCTCGCCCACGAGCGTGTCGCGATCCCCGCCTCCGTCCAGGGGCGCCCGCTTCGAAGCGAAGGCCGCCTCGACGGGCCCGGGCTGCGGAGCACGATGTCGCGGCTGGGCGTGATCGGGGGCCGGCGCCTGCCCGCGCTGGCGGCTGCTGCTGGCCGCCTGGGCGCTGCTGTTGCTGGCCTGCGCGCGCACCCCGGCCGGGCGCCGTCGTGCGCTGCGGATCGGCGCGCTGGGCGTGCTGTGGGCGCCCCCGGTGGCGCTGCTGACGGCGGCGCTGGCGCCCGCGGCGGCGGTCGAGTACGGCCTGCTCGTGCTCGGGTGCGGGACGCTCGGAGCCCTCAGCGACCGCCTGGCGGCCTGGCCCCGCGCACTGCTCGCGCCGGCCGTCGCCTGCACGGCGCTGATCGCCGCCGACGCGCTCGCCGGCAGCCAACTGCTGATGCGCTCGCTGCTCGGTCCGGATCCCGCGCTGGGAACCCGCTTCCACGGCATCGGCAACGACCTCAAGTCGGCCCTGGCGGTACTCGTGCTGGCCGCCGTGGCCGCCGGGCTGTACCCGTCCGCCAGGGGACGGCGGGCGTGGACGACGATGGCGCTGGCCGGCGCCGCGCTCGCCTGCCTGGAGGGCGCGACCCGCCTCGGGGCGGGCGTCGGCGGTCTGGTCATCGTGTGTGTCTCCTTCGCCCTCGCCGTCGCGACACTGCTGCCGGGGGCACGGACGCGGCGGCGCGCCCTGATCGTGGTCCTGGCCCCGGTTGCCGGCCTGATCGCGCTGGCGGCCGTCGACCTCGTGACCGCCCACGGCAGCGGGCACTACTCCGGCAGCGTCCTGCACGCGCACTCCGCCGGCGAGCTGCGTGACCTGATCGCGCGGCGCTACGAAGCCGCCTGGCATGAGCTGCGCCACGGAGCGATGCCGCTGGCGACGCTGCTCGCGCTCGCCGCCGGGGCGGCCGCGCTGCGGCTGCGCTCACGCGTGCTCGCGCCCGTCGGCGAGGATCCGGCTTGGAGGGCGGCCCTGTACGGCTCGCTCACGGCCGGCGTGGTCGGTTCGCTGGTCGAGGACTCGGGCCCGCTGCTGCTCGTCACGGCGGTGTTCACCGGCGGGTGCGTGCTCAGCTACCTGTGGGGCCGCCCGCGGCCCGTGCGACCACCCGTCGAGGAGCCGGTGCGAACGCCGCTGCGCCGCGCACCCGCACGGGCGCCCGTCGCCTAGTCCTCGTCCGGGCGCCTCCTGCGCATCAGCAGGATCACGGCCACGATCACCAAGATGAGGATCAGCGCGCCGCCCACGATGTAGCGGATTTTGTGGTGCTTGGAGCCTTTTTCCTGTTCTTTCTTGGCGGCATCGGCAGACAGGAAGCTGAGCGGGATGCCCTTCGCCGTGATCTGCTTGTAGTACGTGGGCCCTGTTTTCTTCGCGTACTTCACGTAGACGTGGCTGCCGTCCTTCAGCGTGATCCGCAGCGAGCGCAGTCGCTTGTTGACGATCACCGACTGGATCTGCCCGCCCTTCAGCTGGGCTTCGTACTGGGACAGGTCCTCTTTGGTGTAGGTGGGGGTGGTTTCCGCCCGCGCCGCGACGCTTCCGGCGAACACGGCCAGCAGCGTCAGGAGCGCGGCCAGAAGGAGCTTTTGCACCCTGAGCCGGCTGGTCATCGCGCGGTACCTTACATTCCCGTCGCAGGCGTGCGTCGCACAACCGCGCGGGGGCGCCGGAGTACGGCGGAAGTCAGCGCTTGGCGGCGCGAACTGCCTTGCGGCGGTCGACCATGGAGAGCACGGCCTTGCGCACCCGCACGGTCTCCGGGGTCACCTCGATGGCCTCGTCGTCGCGCACCCACTCGAGCGCCTGGTCGAGGGTCAGCTTGCGGTGGGTGTCGAGCCGCACGAGCACGTCGGCGGTCGAGGAGCGCATGTTGGTGAGGTGCTTCTCCTTGACGGGGTTGACGTCGAGGTCGCCGGCGCGGGCGTTTTCGCCGATGACCATGCCCTCGTAGACCTCCTCGCCCGGCCCCACGAACAGCATGCCGCGCTCCTGCAGGGTCATCAGCGAGTAGCTCACCGTGGTACCGGGCCGGTCGGCCACGAGCGCCCCGGTCGTGCGCGTCAGCAGCTCCCCCGCCCACGGCTCCCAGCGCTCGAACACGTGGTGCATGATCCCCGTCCCTCGCGTCTCGGTCAGGAACTCCGTGCGGAAGCCGATCAGCGCCCGCGCCGGCACCAGGTACTCCATCCGCACCCAGCCTGTGCCGTGGTTGGTCATGTGTTCCATGCGCCCTTTTCGGACCGCGAGCAGCTGGGTGATCGTGCCGACGTGCTCCTCGGGAACGTCCACCGAGAGTCGCTCCACGGGCTCGTGGCGTTCGGCTTCGATGTAGCGCTCGACCACGTGCGGCTGGCCGACCGTCAGCTCGAAGCCCTCGCGGCGCATCAGCTCCACCAGCACCGCCAGCTGCAACTCGCCGCGGCCCTGGACCTCGTATGTGTCCGGGCGATCGGTGGGCTCCACGCGCAGGGAGACGTTGCCGACCAGCTCCTGGTCCAGGCGCGCCCTGATCTGCCGGGCCGTGATCTTGTCTCCGTCTTTGCCCGCCAGCGGCGAGCTGTTGACCCCGATCGTGATCGACATCGCGGGCTCGTCCACGGTGATCACCGGCAGCGGGCGCGGGTCCTCGAGGTCGGCGAGCGTCTCCCCGATCGTCACCTCGTCGATCCCGGCGACGGCGATCACCTCGCCGGGGCCGGCCTCGGCGGCGTCGACACGGTCGAGCGCGTCGGTCACGTAGAGCTCGGCGACCTGCGCCCGCTCGACCGCGCCGTTGGCGCGGCACCACGCGATCTGCTGGCCCTTGCGGATCGTCCCGTTCCACACCCGGCAGATCGCCAGGCGGCCCACATACGGGGAGGCGTCGAGGTTGGTCACCAGCGCCTGCAACGGGTGCTCGGGGTCGTATTTGGGCGCCGGGATCCGCTCGAGCAGCAGGTCCAGCAGCGGCTCCAGCGTGCTACCCGCCAGCGGCTGGCCGGCCTCGTACTCGAGCGAGGCGATCCCGGCCTTGGCGTTGCAGTAGACGATCGGGAACTCGATCTGGTGCTCGTCCGCATCGAGGTCCAGGAAGAGCTCGTAGACCTCGTCCACGACCTCCGCGACACGCGCGTCGCTGCGATCCACCTTGTTGACCACGAGGATCACCGGGAGTTTCGCCTCGAGGGCCTTGCGCAGCACGAAGCGGGTCTGGGGCAGCGGCCCCTCGGAGGCGTCCACGAGCAGCAGCACGCCGTCGACCATCGTCAGCCCCCGCTCGACCTCGCCACCGAAGTCGGCGTGCCCCGGCGTGTCGATGATGTTGAGCTTCACGTCCTTGTAGCGCAGGGAGGTGTTCTTGGCCAGGATCGTGATGCCCTTCTCGCGCTCGAGGTCCATCGAGTCGAGCACCCTCGTGGCCACCTCCTGTCCGACGCGGAAGGCGCCGGATTGCCACAGCATGGCGTCCACGAGCGTGGTCTTGCCGTGGTCGACGTGGGCGACGATCGCCACGTTGCGGATGTCCTCGCGGTCCTTCAGCATCTGTCGGGCAAGGCTAGCGATGCACGCCGGCGGATCTGAGGCCTGTCTGCAGCCCGAAGCGGGCGAGCGCGGACGGATAGCGCTGGGCAGCCGCGATCGTCTCCTCGAGGGCGGCCGCGAAGCGCCGCAGCTCGGACTCCTCGACCGTCAGCGCCGGGAGCGCCTTGATCACGTTCATGCGGTGGCCCGCCACCTGGCAGAGGATGCGGTGCTTGTGGAACAGGGGCGCGATCACGAGCTGTGCGAACAGGCCCGGCTGGCGCGCCTCCACGCGCTCCCACAGGCGCCGGGCGGCCGATCCCGGCGGCGGGCCGAACTCGATCGCCCACATCAGCCCCAGACCGCGTACCTCGCGCACGACCTCGAAGCGCTCCACCAGCGGCAGCGTGAGCTCCATCAGCAGCTCCCCCATCTTGCGGGCTCGCTCGACGAGCCCCTCCTGGTCGAGCACCCGCAGGGTGGCGAGGCCGGCCGCGGCGGCGAGGTCGTTGCCGCCGAACGTCGATCCGTGGCGCACGGCCCGCTCCATGCCGTCGAAGACCTTCTCGAAGGCCTGCCGGGACGCGAGCACCGCGCCGATCGGGACGAAGCCCGCCGAGAGGGCCTTGGCGACGCAGATCAGGTCCGGTTCCAGGTCCCAGTGCTCGCACGCCAGAAAACGACCGGTGCGGCCGATGCCCGTCTGTACCTCGTCGCACACGAACAGCGCGCCCGCCTCGCGGCAGAGCCGCTGGGCGCCCTGGAGGTAGCCGTCGGGCGGCAGGTTCACGCCCTTGCCCTGCACGGGCTCGACCACGAAGGCGGCCACGTCTGCGCCCTGCAATGCCCGCTCGAGCGCCGCGAGATCGCCGAACTCGACCGCTTCGCAGTCCTCCAGGAGGGGGCCGAAACCGCCGCGGAACTCCTCGTTGCCGTTGAGCGAGAGCGCGCCCATCGTGAGGCCGTGGAAGGCGTGCTCGACATACAGCACCCGGCTCCTGGCGGTGGCCGCCCGGGAAACCTTGATGGCCGCCTCCACGGCCTCGGTGCCGGAGTTCGCCGGGATCACCGCGGAGACGCTCGCGGGCGAGCGTGCGATCAGCTCCTCGGCCAGCACCCCGGGGAGCAGCGAGGCCCCCGAGCTGGGGCAGGTTGGCCGTGTTGGCGGCCAACACCTGCTCGAGCGCGGCGATCGCTTCGGGGTGGTTGCGCCCGATCGCGAACACGCCGTAGCCGCCGATCAGGTCGAGGTAGCGCTCGCCCGCCTCATCGATCAGGTGGGCCCCTTCCCCGCCGGTCCACACGCGGTCGAAGCCGAGCGTGCGCAGGATCCGGCCCATCTGGGGATTGAGGAAGCGATCGCCCAGCTCGAGCTCCTCGCCCCTGCGCGATGCCAACAGCTCCGCGACGCTGGGAATGCTCCGTTCGTCCACTCCCGTGAGCCTAGCCTGCACCCGGGGTTTAGAATTCGGTCGATTCCTCCGATTGCATGTTTAGAACCCTCGCAAGTGGGTATTATTGATTGACCTGGACATGTAGTCCAAGTTCGGCTGGGAGGAGGGGAAATGACTTCACAGGCGATTTCAGCAACACACACGGGGCCCACCTCAGCGAGTGCTGACCCGCGCCGGCTGTTCATCCGCTGGCAGCGTCACGGCGACCCGGTCGCCCGCGAAGCGCTGGTGCAGCGCTACATGCCGCTCGCACGCAGCCTCACGCGCCGCTACGGGCGCTCCTCGGAGCCGTTCGAGGACCTCCTGCAGGTCGCCTCGCTCGGGCTCCTGAAGGCCATCGACCGCTACGACGTCGAGCGCGGCCACCCGTTCCAGTCCTTCGCCGTGCCCACCATCCTCGGTGAGATGCGCCGCTACTTCCGCGACTCCGGCTGGGCCATCCACGTCCCCCGGGGCGCCCAGGAGCGCGCGCTGAAGGTGCGCGACGCACGCGAGCGCCTCGCCAACGAGACAGGGACGGGCGCCGACCGTCAACGAGCTCGCCCAGTACCTCGAGATCGACACCGAGGACGTGCTCGACGCGCTGCAGGCGATCCAGGCCTACGAGACGGTCTCACTCGACGCCCCGAGGCCCGGCGCGGACGACTCGACAACCGCTTACGGGGACTCGATCGGCAGCGACGACGAGCGCTACGAGCTCGTGGAGCTCGACGCGACCCTCGCGGCCGTGCTGGGACACATTCCCGAGCGTGAGCGTCTGATCCTGAAGATGCGCTACGTCGAGGATCTCACCCAGACCGAGATCGCTGAGCGTGTGGGTATCTCCCAGATGCAGGTTTCGCGCCTGCTGCGCAGGTCTCTCGAGCAGCTGCGGAGCCTGACCCATGCGCCCGCGGCGGCCGGCTAGGCAGGCCGGCACGGCATCAGAAGGCAGGGGGGACGCCGCGACACGCGTCTGCACCACCCCGTTCAGATGCATCACATCCGGATCCTCCTGAGACGGTGGCGGGGATCCCGAACGTCCGCCTGAGCCTCTCGAGCAGACCGGAGAACGTGCTGCTCGTACGCCAGGCGCTGCGCGGGCTCGCGGACATCATCGGCCTCGACGCGATCGAGCTGAACGACATCAGCACCGCCCTCAGTGAGGCCTGCAACAACGTCGTCGCCCACGCCTATCCCGGCGCGACCGGGCCGATGGACGTCGAGATGCAGGGGTCAGCCGATGGCCTGGAACTGCTCATCCGCGACCAGGGATGCGGCCTGAAGCCCCACGCCTCGGAACCCAGCGAGATCGGCGGGATCGGCATCCCGGTGATGCTGGCGCTCGCCGACAGCGTCGAGTTCGCGGGCGCCGACGGCGAGGGGACCGACGTGCGGATGCGCTTCTCGACCCCGAAGGCCGAGCAGCTGGCCGGCGGGGCGTCCAGCCACGACGGCGCCGAGGAGGTCCTGATCGGAGCCGACGGCGACCAGGACGGCGTCTATCTGGCGGTCGGCCCGCCGGCGCTGGCGAGCGCCGTGCTGGCCCGGGTGCTGGCGGCGATCGCGGCTCGCGCGCACCTGTCCACCGAGCGCATCGCGACGACCCGCCCGCTGGCCGAGCAGCTCGTGGACCACCTTTCGAACGAGGACGAGATCTGGCACATGGCGCTGGCCGCGACCGTCGCCCCACGCCAGCTCGACCTGCGGATCGTGTCCCTGCCCGCGAGAGCTTCGCTGGGAGAGCTACCGCCGGGGCTGGAGCAGCTGACCGAGTGTCACCGCGTCTCGCGCACCGGGTCGGTCGAAGTGCTCGCCCTGCGCCTGCGCGAACCGCGGCCGGGCCCCGAGAAGGAAAAAAATAACGGTATGCCGGGCGACCATGGCGAGCCGCGCCGGCATACCGCATAGCCACCCCCCTTTCAATGGCGGCGATCGCGGGGGGCTCACGACGCTGCTGAAGGGGGCGACAGCTGGTGGTTGTCGATTGATACCCATCCTCACGAGTCCTAAACACGTTCATGCCACTTTTTAGCCGGCCTCCGGGGCTCGAGTAGACTTTTCTCGCGGGATGGGTGCGATCGAACAGCTCCGGATCGACGTGCGCCGGGAGCCCGACCGGGTCGTCATCGCCCTCGAGGGCGAACTCGACATGGCCAGTGCCCCGCTGCTGCAGAAGGCGATCGAGGGCGCCGACCTGCAGGACAACGGGATGGTCGTGCTCGATCTGCACGACCTGCAGTTCATCGACTCCACCGGGCTGCGGGTGATCCTCGCGGCCCGCAAGCTGTGCACCGAGCGCAACCAGGAGCTCGCCGTTACGCACAGCTCCCAGCAGGTGGAGCGGCTGCTGACCGTGACCGGGGTCGCCGAGCACCTGCGCACGATCCCCCCCGAAGACGGCTAGCGAGCGTCCACGGCGCGGGCGTGCCGCGCGATCGTCCCGGTCAGGATGTGGGCGCTGCGACGTCGTCCTGCAGGCTCAGGACGTGGGCGCACGATGGGTCGATCTTCCCGTCCAGGAGATCGAGATAGGTGGAGCGCAGCGCCGGCCCGCCGCGCTCGTGCTGCACCCGCAGCCAGCCCTCGGTCCAGCTCACGTATGGGTGCCACGAGTCGGCGATCCGGCCTTCCAGTCCCTCCCTGCCCCACTCGGCCGAGCGCGAGGCGACGCGGTCGGGGGCGAAGAAGAACGTGGGCCGGGGGCCCGGCAGGTCGTCGGGGACCTCGCCCAACTGATCGTGGTGCGTCGCACCGACGACCGAGGAATGCTGCAGGCGCTCGGCGTAGCGCCGGTGGACCGCGCTGCGAACCTCGGCGTCGCCGCTGATGTCGACGTACACCGCCTGCTCCTGTGGGAGATCCTCGAGCTGCTCGTAGGAGAGCACCGTGTCGTATGCCCCGAGGCCCTCGGTGAAGGACACGCTGCGCTGGGAGGTGAGGCCGAGGACCTCCACCCCCTCGCGCAGGGAGAGCAGATGGGCGAGCGCGCTGGCCGTGCGGCTGGAGGCGCTCGAGATCACAACCAACCCGGCGCCGAAGATGTCCGCCTCGCCGAGGAAGTCGTCGAGCAGCCAGGAGGTGAAGAAGAGTGGGCGCAGGAGCATCTGGCGGTCCTCCTGGCCGGCCTCGTAGACGGGGTCGGAGGCGGTCGCCGTGTAGCCGTTGTAGGCGCCGGGCAGCCCTGCGCGGTGGGGCGAGGCGTCGACGAAGCCGCGCTCGCTGACGTGTGCCGGGCGGACCAGCAGCTCGGTCGAGGGCGGCAGGTAGCCGTACAGGCGCGTTCCCTCCTGCAGGCCCGCGACCCGGCTCTCCGCTACCTCCGCGAAGCCCCACACGGGCATCCGCCCCCACCCCTCCTCGGCGGGGAAGAAGTCCCAGTAGGACATCGCGCGCCCGAACTGGGCGTAGGTGATGTTGTTGGCGGTCAGCCCGAAGTGCTCGACGCTGAGCAGCGCCTCCCCGTCGGACGGGGCCGGCGGGTCGGCCTCGACCAGCCGGCAGCTGTGCAGGTCGTCCTTGTCGATCAGAAGATCCAACGCCCGGCCCACACTACCGCCGCACCCGCTCCGGGGGCAGGGCGGCGGCGTCAGCCGGCCGTGGCCGCGCGCGGCACACCCGGAGGCTCGCCGCAGAGCTCGACCGCCAGGCGCCGCAGCAGCGCGAGCACCTGCGGATCGCGCTCGGCGCCGTCGTCTGCCAGCGCCTCTACGAGCAGCTCCCGCCGGGCGCTCAGCAGGCGCTCCGCGTGGTCGTGGCCCGTCGGCGTGAGCGCGGCCTGGCCGCCGCCGTCGGAAGCGGGCGCCGCCTGATCATCGGTGCTCGAATCGGGTGCCGCCGGGCCACCCGGGCGCGAATCGGGTGCCGCCTGCCCACCCCGGCGCGAATCGGGTGCCGCCTGCCCCCCGCCGTTGCTTTCGAGCGCGGCGGGGGCGCCCGCGAGCAGCCCGAGCCCTCGCAGCTCGTGGGTCACCTGCGCGATCCGCTCAGGCGGAACGCCGTCCGCGGTGGCCAGCGCGCGGGCCCGTTCCGGCCCGTGCTCCTGGATGCGCACGAGCGCCCAGGTGGCGGCCGGCGACAGCTGCAGGCCGGCGCGCTCGGCCACACGTTCGCGGAAACGCATCCGCTCCTCGGGCGTCGTCACCCGTGTCAGGGAGCGCTCGATCTCGGCCAGCGAGTCCGGCGAGCGGGGGGCCGCGAGGCCGTCCTCGAGACCCGTGCTCGTGGCCGGGGCCCCGCGCAGCTTGCGCTCCTGGAGGAACAGGCTGAGCACGAAGCCGAGCGCGGCGGCCGCCGCGGCCACGATGAAGGCGGGGCGCAGGGAGTGGACGTAGGCGTGCTGGTAGATCGACCGTGGCCCCGACGGCAGGTGCGCGACCTGAACGCCGGTGAGGCGGGCGCCTTTGGCCACCTGGGCGCCGAGCGGCCCGTGCAGCGTCGATTTCAGCTGGCCCGTGAGCCGCGAGGTGAAGATCGCCCCGAGCACGGCCGTTCCGATCGCCCCGCCGATTCCCCGCATCATCGTGACGCCCGAGGTGGCTGCGCCGAGCAGCTTGTAGTCGACGGCGTTTTGGACGGCGAGCACGAGCACCTGCATGGTCGACCCGAGGCCGAGGCCGAGCACGAACAGGTAGACCGCCGCGGTGGCTGTGGAGGTGCCCACGTCAAGGCGCGTCAGCAGCAGCAGACCGGCGCTCATCAGCAGGGTCCCGACGATCGGGAACACGCGGTAGCGGCCGGTGCGCGAGATCAGCTGCCCCGAGAGGATCGACGTCGTGAGCAGCCCGACGATCATCGGCACCAGGCGCAGCCCCGCTTCGGTGGGCGAGGCCAGATCGACGGTCTGGAAGTACAGCGGCAGGAACACCACCGCTCCGAAGAGGGCGAAACCGACGATCAGCGACAGCGACCCCGCGACCGCGAAGACGGGGTCGCGGATCAGCGATAGCGGCAGGATCGGCTCGGCAGCCCGGCTCTCGACGAACAGGAACAGGGCGATCAGCGCCACCCCCAGCGCCCCGACCATGACCACCTGCGCCGAGCCCCACGCCCAGGTCGTGCCGCCGAGGCTCGTCACGAGCACGATCGCGCTCAGCCCCGACGCCAGCAGCCCGGCGCCGAGGTAGTCGATCTTCGGGCGCCCGCGCGGGCCCTGCGCCGGCAGTGTCGCCCCCAGCACCGCCAGCGCGGCGAGTCCCACCGGCAGGTTGATGTAGAAGATCCACCGCCACGAGACCGCGGTCACGATCACGCCGCCCAGCAGCGGCCCGGCGATGCTGGCGACGCCGAAAACGGCCCCGAACAGGCCCTGGTAGCGGCCCCGTTCGCGGGGGCTGACGACGTCGCCGATCACCGCCTGGGCGAGCACGATCAGCCCGCCCGCACCGAGGCCCTGGACCGCGCGGAAGGCGATCAGCTCGGTCATGTTGGCCGACTGCCCGCACAGCGCCGAGCCGACCAGGAACAGCACGATCGCGCTCTGCAGTACGCGCTTGCGCCCGTACAGGTCGCCGAGCTTCCCGTAGATCGGCGTGGCCGCGGTCTGGGCCAGCAGGAAGGCGCTCGTCACCCACGCCAGCCGGTCGAGGCCGCCAAGGTCGCCGACGATCGTGGGCAGCGCCGTCGCCACGATCGTCTGGTCCAGCGCCGCCAGCAGCACCACCAGCATCAGCCCGCTGAAGATCACCCTCGTGCGAGGGCGGGCGACGGGCTCTGCGGCGCTGGTGGCGGCGGCGGACATCAGTTCTCGGCGCTTAGGATCGCGCAGCGGCGGGCCCTACGATGCCCGGGGTGAGCTCGCGAGACGGGTCCGGGCGGGGAGCCCAGACGGGCGAACTGGGGCTCGGCGACGTGACCGCCTCCACCGTGGCCAACATCGGCCCCGGGGTCGACTTCTACTTCGCCTTTGGCGTGATCGCGGTCACGGCCGGCGTGGGCGCCCCGCTGACGATCCTCAGCGCGGGCCTCGCCGTCTGCTTCCTGGCCTTCGTGGTCGCGGAGTTCACGCGCATGGAGCCCTCCGCGGGCAGCTTCATCACCTACGTGGAGACATCCCTCGGGGCGCGGGCCGGCGCGGCCACCTCGTTGCTGATCGCGGTGGGGTTCACGGTCGCGATCGCGGGCGTGTTCGCGATGTCGGGCGGGATGATCTCGCTCACCCTGGACCACTACACCGCCTGGCACCCGAGCTGGTTGCCGATCGCGCTGGTGATGTCCGGCGGCGCCATCGCCGTTGCGATGCGCGGAGCGAGCCCCTCGACCGCGCTCGTCGGGGGCGCCCTCCTCTTCCAGGTCGCGACGATGGTCGCGACCTGCGTCGTGGTACTGGTCACGGAGGGCGCCCACCTGACGACCGCGCCGTTTGACTGGTCGAGCGTGAACGGAGGACTGGCCGGCCTGGCGGCGGGGTTCCCGCTCGCGATGTTCATGTTCATCGGTTGGGAAAACGGCGCGGCGCTGGCGGAGGAAACGCGCGAACCGAAGCGCACGATCCCGCGGGCTCTGTACATCTCGATCGCTGCAGCCACAGCCCTGTTCGTGCTGTTCGCCTACACGACGATCGTCGGCTTCCACTACGACACCTCCTCGATCGGGCGCGCGTCGGTTCCGTTCCTGGAAATCGCCGACCGCTACATGGGCTCGGCGGCGATCCTGGCCTGGCTGGCGGGCATCTTCTCGGTGCTGTCCACGCTCGTCGCGGCGGCCAACTCGCAGGCCCGGGTGCTGTTCGACGGTGGCCGCTCGGGCCTGCTGCCGGCGAGGCTCGGGACCTCTCGGCCTCCCGGTGAGACCCCGGTCACGGCGCTGCTGGTGATGACCGCATTCGGCCTGGGCATCGTCGTGGTCTGGTGGCTGTGCCACGCGACCGGTCTGCTCGGCGGCTCCAGCGACCCGGTCAACCTGTACGCCGAGTGCTCGACCATGGGCACGATCCTGATCCTGTTCGTGTACGTCCTGACGGCCGTCTCACTGCCGTTCTTCATCCGCCGCCGCGGTCACGCCTTCTCCCCCGCCCGCCACGTCGTGATGCCGCTGCTGGGCGTGCTCACGCTGGCGGTGCCGTTCGTCGAGCTCTTCCAGCCCGGACAGCCTTTCCCCTACAGCGCCTTCCCCTACGCGTCGGTCGCGGTCCTGCTGGCGGCCTTCGTGTACGCGCGCTACGTGCTGGCCCACAACCCGCAGGCGGGCGCCGGTGAGGGAACCGCCCGCTGACGGGGGCGCCGCAGGCATGCGGGCGCGGGCCGGCGACGGGGAGCGCTCTGGGCCCTAGGCTCCCGCGCCGGCGGTCCCGGTGGCCGCCAGGTCCACGTGCGCGCGGCTGTCGCGCGTGCGAATCAGCAGCAGCGTCGCGAGCACGCCCAGCGCGGCGATGCCGGCGCCGGCCAGGAACGCCGCCTGGAAGCCCTCGTCGAGGGCCTTCGCGAGGCTCGAGCCGCCGGAGGCCAGCACGTGGTGGGTTCGGGAGGTCGCGATCGCCGACAGCACCGCAAGCCCGATCGCGCCGCCGAACTGCTGGGAGGTGTTGATCAGCCCGCTGGCGAGACCCTGCTCGCGCTCCCGTACGCCCGCCACGGCCGCGATCGTCGAGGTCACGAAGCCGAGCCCCAGGCCGACCGCCGCCAGCAGCGAGGGGCCGAGGATGTCGCCCACGAAGCTGCCTCCGGCTGAGACGCCGCTGAACCACAGCAGCCCGACCGCCACCGAGAGCATCCCGACCGCGAGGATGGGCTTGAAGCCGAAGCGTGTCACGAGCTGTCCGCCGAGTCCGGCCGAGACGATGATCGCGGCCGACAGCGGCAGGTAGGAGAGGCCGGCGTGGATCGGGCTGTAGTGGAGCACCTGCTGCATGTACAGGGTCACGAAGAAGAACATCGAGAACAGCGACGCCCCGAGCAGCAGTCCCACGACGTTGGCACCCAGGACGGTCCTGGTGCGGAAGATCCGGAACGGGACCAGCGGGGCCTTCGAGCGCAGCTCGATCGCCACGAACGCAGCCAGCAGGCCGGCCGAGACGAAGAGCAGGGTGATGATCTTGGTCGAGCCCCAACCGGCGCTGGCGGCGTCCAGCAGCGAGTAGGCCAGCAGCGACAGGCCGGCCGTGATCGTCACCGCGCCGGCGGCGTCGAAGTGGCGGACGGTCGTCTCCGAGCGGCTCTCCGGGATCAGCCCCGGGGTAAGGGCGAGCGCGATCAGCGCCACGGGAACGTTCACCCACAGCACCCATTCCCAGCCGAGCCCTTCGGTGAGGATGCCGCCCAGCAGCACGCCGACGGCGCCTGCCGAGCCCGCCACCGCGCCCCACGCACCGAGCGCCTTGTTGCGCTCGGCCCCGTCTCTGAACAGCGTCGTCACGATCGACAGCGCGGCCGGGGAGACGATCGCCGCGCCCAGGCCCTGGGCCGCGCGGGCGGCGATGAGCTGCCCCTGGGTGGAGGCGAAGCCGGCCGCCAGCGAGGAGATCGCCACCAGCGCCAGCCCGGCCATGAACACACGGCGGCGACCGAGCAGGTCGGCAGCCCGCCCGCCGAGCAGCAGGAAGCCCCCGAACGCGATCAGGTAGGCGTTCACGACCCACGGCAGGTTCTGCTCGGAGAAGTGCAGGCCCTTGCCGATGCTGGGCAGGGCCACGTTCACGATCGAGGCGTCGAGGACGACGATGAACTGGGCCACGCACAGCAGGATCAGCGCTGTCCACCGGCGTTCGAGGTATTCGCTTGAGCTCTTCATGTGGCTGGCTCCTTCACTTGCTGGGACTCTCGGCGATGTCTGCGGCGCGCCCGTGGGCGGTGGGATCGAGGGAGGACACCCTCCGTATTCCGGTGCAATTCGGAAGTCGGATTCCGGTTTCAGCTACTATAGTGAATGATGATTCCGTTTCAAGTGCGTGTTCGACATCACGCTCGGGGAGACTTCTGAGATGGCCACAACCGACGCGACCAGGCCACAGCGGGCGGACGCCCGCCGCAACCGCGAGGCCGTGCTGGCCGCGGCCAGCCGGCTGTTCGCCGACGAGGGCGCAGACGCGCAGATGCCCGACGTGGCGAAACTGGCCGGCGTCGGCGTGGGCACCGTGTATCGCCACTTCCCCACCAAGGACGATCTGATCGCTGCGCTGGTGGGCGAAGGCTTCGAGCGTCTGGCCCAGAAGGCGCGCGAGTGCCTGGAGCTGGAGGACCCCTGGGCCGGCATCTCGGAGTTCATCCGTTTCTCGGCCGACATCCAGGCGGGCGACCGCTGCCTGTGCGACATCACCGGACTGCGCCCCGATCTGACGGGTGCGGCCGCCGAAGCGGCCGGCATGCCCGAGCTGCTCGATCAGCTGGTGAAGCGTGCTCAGCGCGACGGCAGCCTGCGCCGGGACCTCACGTGGGAGGACATCCCGATGGTCAGCTGCGGGCTCGGCAGCGCCACCCGCCAGCAGGTCGGCCCCGCGATGGGCCGCTGGCCGCGGCTGGTGGAGATCGTCATCGACGGCCTGCGCGCGCCGGGCAGCTCAAAGCTTCCGCCGCCGGCGCAGGCGGGCTCCCACTAGGCCGCTTGGGCTCGCTCGCGGGGCTAAGGCGCCCGGCCGACCGCTCGGCCTAGAGCGCAGCCGCCGCCAGCCGCTCGACTTCGTCGGGATCGGTGGAGGTGGGGAAGCAGATGACGTCATCCGCACCCGCGTCCTCGTAGGCGGAGAGGTACCTCTTCACCGTGTCGGCATCCTTCGCCGCCCCGGCGGCGACCCGCTGGGCGTAGTCCCCGAGGAAGCCGTAGTAGTCGCCGAGGCTCTCGGCTGCCACCCGCTCGGCGTCGTCTCCGAGGCCGAAGTAGAAGAGGGCCATCGTGCGCGGGCTGCCGTCGCGACCGGCGGCGGCCCACGCCGCCTGCGCCTTCTCGCGGCCCTCGCGGAAGCTGTCGGGGGTGCCGCCGCCCATCGTCCAGCCGTCGGCGTACCTGGCGGCGCGCTCGTACACGACGTCGGCGCCGCCGCCGATCAACAGGCCCGGGCGCCCGCCCGCTCGCGCGGGCGACGGTCCCACGCCCCGCTCGCCCCGCCACACGGCGGTCATGTCATCGAGCTGCTGCTCGGCGATGCGCCCGCGCCGGGCGAAATCGACGCCGCTGGCCTCGAAGTCGTCGGCGCGTCCCCCGACGCCGAGCCCGAGCGTGAGGCGGCCGCCCGACAGCGAGTCGATCGTGGCGGCCTGCTTGGCGAACAGGGCGACGTTGGAGCGCAGCGGGGCGATCAGGATGTCGGTCACGAGCTCGATGCGCTCGGTCACGGCGGCCGCGGCCGCGAGCGCGATCAGCGACTCGTAGTTCGGATACACGATCCGGTCGATCGTGCCGAGGCTGGCGAAGCCGGCCTCCTCGGCGCGCCGCGCCCAATCCACGATGCCCCTCCGGTCGACGCCGCGTACTGCGTTGGGAAGCCCGATTCCGACGTTCATCGCATCTCCTTGCTCGGCTCGTAGTGTTGACCCGTGACGCATGCGACTCTAGGAACCCTGCCGCCGTGGGCCGGCGCGCTGCTCGAGGAAGGCCGCGTCGGACACCTCGGGCTGCTCGACGACGACGCCCGGCCCCGCGTGTTGCCGGTCACATACGCGATCCACGAGCACGCGGTGTGGACGGCGATCGACAACAAGCCCAAGGCCTCCGACCGCCTGCCGGCCCGTGTTCGCTGGCTGCGCGAGCGCCCGAGTGCGGCTCTGACCGTCGACCGCTACGAGGACGACTGGTCGCGCCTGTGCTGGGTCCAGCTGATCGGCACGGTGAGCGTCATCGACGGCCCTCCCGAGGGACCTGTGTTGGACGCGCTTCGCGGGCGCTATCCGCAGTATCGCGAGGACCCGCCACCGGGACCGCTGCTCAGGCTCACGCGCCGAGCGGGCGCTCTGGTGGCGGGCGGCGTGAGCGACGGCCCTCGCCCCGGTGTCACGAGGGGCGGGTCCGGCCTCGGCGCCGGCGGGGCGGGCGTCCCGCCTCAGCGCCACCAGGGGCGGCGCCTGGCCTCGGCCACGTGGGCCGCGGGCACGACCAGTTCGGCGAGGTGGTCGGCGAGGTGGTCGAGGTGCTCACACAGCCACACGCCGTAGTAGGAGCCCGAGGCTTCTGAGACGACTTCGTCGGACCCGAAGGCGGGCGCCTCGAGGGTCGTGGGAGCGTCCGCGCCCGCACGGCCGACCACCAGGGCCAGGCGGTCGAACCAGCCGCCGAGCGTCGATGTGCGTTTGAGGAGAGCCTCGCGCGCGGGCCCCACCAGGGTTTTGTCGGGCGCCAGGCGCGCGACCGAGTAGGCGGTCAGGCGCAGGCGCAGTCCCGCGCCCACCAGCCGCCACAGCTCCTGGAGCTCGATCCGCTTGGTGCCCTGCTCCGCGAGGAATCCCCGCAGGGCTTCGTCCAGGCGGGTCGCAGCCGTAGCCGTGGCGGCGGCGCCGTCGGCGATCTCCTCCTGCTCGCCGGCGACCCAGCCGACGGCCTGTTCGAGGTAGCGGGCGCCCGTCCGGTAGGCGTCGGCGAGATCGTCCCCCACGACCGACGCGAGCCCGCGTGGCCAGAACAGCAGGCCCACGGCCACGCTCACGGCGCAGCCGAGGGCAACGTCCTCGATCCGCACCACGCCGACCTTCCAGCCGGCCGGCACGAGCAGGTTGAAGAGCACCGCGACCGTGATCGTGAAGGCGGCCTGACCGACGGCGAAGGGCGCCGTGCCGGGCGCGTAGGCGGCGACGAAGACGGCGATCGGCAGGACGATCCAGAGACCGGCCGAGGAGGCGCCGATGGCGACCAGCAGCGCGCCCCCGATCACGAACCCGATCGCCGTCCCGACCAGCGCCCGCAGCGCGGTCGCACCGGTCGCGACGGCGTTCGTGCGCAGCACCGACAGCGTGCCGAGCACCACCCAGAAGCCGTGCTGGACGCTGGTGAGGTCGGCCACGGCCACGGCCGCGGCGATCGCGACGGCCCCGCGGAGGCTGTTGATCGTCCACACCGAGCGGACGCTCGCGTGGCTCAGCGCGACGCGGCCGATGGCAGCCACGCGCCGCCCCGCGCGCCCCGCCGCCTCACCGGCGGCCATGAACGCCCGCTCGCGACCGCGCTCGAGCCACGCGGGCGTCTGAAGGCGCGCAGCGACCCGCGTGTCGGCGCCGATCGCCAGCGTCGCCAGCGCGATCATGTCCGCGTGGAACAGCACGCGAGCCTCCACCGGGTAGCCCGGGCTGTCCGGGGACAGCTCCCGCAGTCGCGCGTCGGCGCTGCGCCGGGCTTCGGCGAGCGGGCCCAGGTCCAGCTCGGCACGGCGCTGGCGCAGCAGCGCGGCGACGCTGGACAGGGTCTCCGCGGCCGACCGCAGGAGGTCGCGCTCGGTGGCGCCGGCATCGCTCAGGTCGGGCCGCTCGCGGACCATGTCCGCGACCAGGTCGGTGCACCACTCGAGCAGGTCGATGGCATTGGCCAACGCCTCGTCGGGGGCGCTGGCACCGGTGGGCCGGTACGGGGTGGCGGTGAAGGCCGCCAGCAGCGCGTGCTTGGCCTCGATCGCTCCCCCGAGGGCCTCCTCGACCGCGGCGCCGTTCAGCGCGCGGTCGATCACCGCGGCGAGCGAATCGGCGACCTCGGCCGCGGCCGGTCTCAGCCGATCGCCACCCGCCGGGGGTGACAGGAAGATCACCGCGGCGGTGCCCGCCAGCGACGCCAGCCACCACCCCGCGAGGCGTTCCGGGATCATGCTCGTCGTTCCCGCCGAGGCCGCCGGCAGCACGTAGGCGAGCAACGCGCCGTTGACGCCCGCGGCCGCGTTCGGCCCGCAGACGCCCTGGAAGAAGACCGCGAACGCGACGGGCAAGCTGACGAGCGCGGCGAGCACCGTCGTGGAGCTGACCGCCGTGCCGATCGCGATCAGCGCGCTGCCGGCGAGGGCGAGGGCGAGGTGCGCCATCAGCTTCTCGCGACGCGTGCCCCCGAAGGACACGAGCACCAGCGTGGCAAAACCGCCGAAGGCCGCGAACGTGGCGATCTGAAGGTTGTCGAGCACCTGGTCGGCGAACGCGAACAGGCCCGGCACGACGATCGCTGCGCGAACGGCCCGCAGCGCCGCGGGCAGCGACCAGACCGGGCGCCAGCTCGCGGCCGCCGAGCGCCAGCTCGACGATCCTCCGGCCACCGCTAGCGGACGCTTCTGAAGGAGGCGCGGACCTCCTCCACCAGCGCCTGCGGCTGTTCCATGGCGGCGAAGTGCCCGCCACGGTCAGGTTCGCCGAAGTGGCGCAGATCGCTGAAACGGGTCTCGGCCCAACGACGGGAGATACGGAAGATCTCCTTCGGGAACACCGAGATCCCCGCCGGCACGTCGATCGCGTTGAAGTCCCGCTGGCGGAAGCTTTCCCAGTACAGGCGTGCGGAGGACGCGCCGGCGGCGGGCAGCCAGTAGAGCATCACGTTGTCCAGCAGCTCGTCACGGGTGAGCACGTTCTCGGGGTGCCCGTCGCAGTCCATCCAGGACCAGAACTTCTCCACGATCCAACCGCACAGCGCGGCCGGGGAGTCGACCAGCCCGTAGCCCACGGTCTGGGGCCGGGTGGACTGCTGGGTGGAGTAGCCGGAGTCCCATTCGGTGTAGTGGGCGAAGGACGCGAGCGCTGCCTGCTCGCCCTCGGTCAGCTCACCGAGCCCGCCCAGCGCCCGCGGGTCGGCCAGCGCCATGTTCACGTGGATACCCGCGAGATGCTCAGCGTCGACGCCGGCGAGCGCCATCGTCACCGCCGCGCCCCAGTCCCCGCCCTGGGCGCCGTAGCGGGAGTAGCCGAGGCGCGCCATCAATTGGGCCCACGCGGAGGCGATCCGCTCCACGTTCCATCCCGGGGCGCTGGGCTTGCCGCTGAAGCCGTATCCCGGCAGCGAGGGGCACACGAGGTGGAACGCGTCCGCGGGGTCGCCCCCGTGGGCGGCCGGGTCCGTCAACGGTCCGATCACCTTGGAGAACTCGATGATCGAGCCGGGCCAGCCATGGGTCATCACCAGCGGCAACGCGTCGTCCTGCGGAGAGCGCACCTGCAGGAAGTGGATCGGCAGGCCGTCGAGCTCGGTCGTGAACTGCTCGTAGCGGTTCAGCGCCGCCTCGGTGGTGCGCCAGTCGTAGCGCTCACGCCAGTGCTCGCAGAGCTCCTGCAGGTAGGCCAGCGGGATGCCCTGCGACCAGTCCGAGACGGGCTCCCGCTCGGGCCAGCGCGTACGGGCCAGACGCTCGCGCAGGTCGCTGAGCTGCTCCTCCTCGACCGCGATCCGGAACGGTGTGACATCGGCGCCGGACATCGTCGCTACACGCTATGCCACGGCGGGCTCAGGAGGCCGGCCGCGATCCTCGCGGCCGCCATCAACGCCTGGGTCCTGCTGGTCGAGATCCTCCGCTAGCGAACATCTCGGCGGCGGAAGGTCTGGCCGTTTGCGGCGTCTTTAGCAATACCGATAACCGGTGGGTGGCGAACTTGGCCACTCGCCGGCCATCCCGCAGACCCCGACAGGAGACCAACCCACCGTGCTCAGAACCCCGATCATCGCCCTCGCGGGCGTAGCGCTCACAGTCGTTGCCCTCAGCGGCTGCGGAAGCTCCAGCTCGAGCTCGAGCTCGACCACCGCCGCGGCGACCACCACGCCCCCGACATCGAATGCGGCCTTCATTGCGCCCCTCGGCAGCTTCTCGACCGTGGCCTCGACGGTGCCCGCCAACGGGGACGTCAACCCCTACGGCATCGCGTTCGTCCCGACCACGCGTGGGCAAGCTGCAGGCCGGCCAGATGCTGGTCAGCAACTTCAACGCCAAGGAAAGCGCCAAGCAGACCGGCCAGGGCACGGGCACGACGATCGTGCAGGTTTCGACCGCCGGCAAGGTCACACCGTTTGCGACCATCGACGCCAAGACGCTGCCAGGGCCGTGTCCGGGCGGCGTCGGCCTGACCACGGCGCTGAACATCCTGCCCGGCGGCTACGTGATCGTGGGCAGCCTGCCGACGACCAACGGCACGACGGCGACCGCCAAGTACGGCTGCATGATCGTGCTCAACAGCGAAGGCAAGCCCGTCAGCACGATCGCCAACAACAACATCCAGGGCCCGTGGGACTCGACCGCCAAGAGCGAAGGGGCGAAGACCACGCTGTTCGTGAGCAACGCACTGAACGGCGGCGCCGCCAAGGGCAAGAAACCGATCAACAACTCGACCGTGCTGCGCATCGACCTTGAATCCGGGACCAACCAGGCGCCCAAGGTCACCGGCGAACAGATTGTCGCCGAAGGCATCCCCTGGGTGAACTCGGCGGAAGCGCTCGTGCTCGGCCCCACGGGGGTCGCGCTGGCCTCCAACGGCACGCTCTACGTGGCCTCCACGCAGGACAACAGGATCCTCTCGATCCCGGAAGCAGCGACCCGCACGACGGCCGTCAAGGGGGGCACGGTCCTCACCGAAGGTGGCCACCTCAAGGAACCGCTCGGGCTGGTGCTGGCACCCAACGGCAACATCGTCACGACCAACGGCGGCGACGGCAACATGGTGGAAACCACGCCTGCGGGCCAGCAGGTGGCGGTCCAGACGGCGGACAAGAAGACGGGCGCCGGCTCTCTGTTCGGCCTCGCGATCAGCCCCAACGGCAAGACCATCTACTACGTCGACGACGGCGAAAACACGGTGCAGGTGCTGCGCCCCAGCCAGGCCGCGCCGGCGACGGGATCGAGCAGCGGGGCGGCGGAAACCATCAGCCTCGAAGCCAACCCCGAAGGCCAGCTCAAATACAACAAGACCTCGCTGACCGCGAAGGCCGGCAAGGTCTCGATCGCGTTCACCAACTCGGCGCCGGTGGAACACAACGTGACGATCGAATCCGCCTCCGGTGAACCCGTCGGCGGGACGCCCACCTTCAAGGGCGGATCGAAGACCGTGTCGCTGAACCTGAAGCCCGGCACGTACAAGTTCTTCTGCTCGGTACCGGGCCACCGCATGGCCGGCATGGAAGGAACGCTGACCGTCAACTAGTCCACCTGGCGGAAGCCCGCGTCGTCACGGCCGGCACGCCTCAGCCGGCCGCGACGGCGTAGCGGGGCGAGCTCGCCGCCGCGTAGCGCCGTCGCCGGCGCGGCAACCGCCGGCGCACCGCAGGGCGTAGGCTTGCGCGCGGCGATGAAGATCGACTCGATGGGATACCTCTCGACCGTCACGCGGGGCGGCGAGCTCGCCGCGGCGGCTGAGCGCTTCGGCTATGACCACTGGTGGGGACCGGAGACGGAAGCCGACGCTTTCCTCTCGTGCGCGGTCGCGGCGCAGCACACGTCGTCGGTCGGGATCGGCACCGGCATCGCCGTCGCTTTCGCGCGCAACCCGATGACCGTGGCGATCCAGGCCAACGACCTACAGGTGCTCTCCGGCGGGCGCTTCGTGCTCGGGCTCGGCTCGCAGATCAAGCCGCATATCGAACGGCGCTTCTCGATGCCATGGTCACACCCGGCTCCGCGGATGCGCGAGTTCATCCTCGCGATACGCGCCATCTGGAGGGCCTGGGAGACCGACGAGAAGCTCGACTTCAGCGGCGACTTCTACTCCCACACGCTGATGACGCCCGCCTTCAGCCCGGGGCCCAATCCGCACGGCAATCCCAAGATCGTGCTCGCCGCGGTGGGCCCGAAGATGACCGAGGTGGCGGGCGAGGTCGCCGATGGGATCTTCTGTCACGGGTTCTGCACCGAGCGCTACCTGCGCGAGGTCACGCTGCCCGCGCTGGCGCGCGGCGCCGAGCGCTCCGGCAGGAGCCTCGAGGGCTTTGAGATCACCGCACCCGGGTTCGTGGTGGCTCGCGACGGCGAGGAGGAGATCGCCGCCGGCGTCGAGTTCGCGCGTATGCAGATCGGCTTCTACGGCTCGACCCCGGCGTACCGTCCGGTGCTCGACGTGCACGGCTGGGGCGAGCTGCAGGAGACGCTCAACGGGCTCACCAAACGGGGCGCATGGGACGAGCTCGCAAGCGTGGTGGACGACGAGGTGCTGCATACCTTCGCCGTCGTCGGGTCCCCCGAGGAGGCGGCCCGCGAGGTGCAGCGGCGCTACGGCGACGCCGCCACACGCATCACCCTGCCGGTGCCCGAGGAAGCCGATCCCGAGCGCTGGTCGGACGTGTTCGACATCCTCAGGACCGCCGCGGCATCTCCCGGCTGAGCCCCCCGGGTCTATATTCGGCCCGTGGACATCTCGTGCGCGTTCGCGACCTCGCCGCACACCCCGGGGCACATAGCGGCCGCCGAGACCCTGGGCTATCGCCGGGCCTGGTGTTACGACTCACCGGCGCTGTATCCGGACGTGTGGATGACCCTGGCGCTGGCGGCCGGGCAGACATCGAGCATCGGCCTCGGTCCGGGGGTGTTGGTGCCCTCGCTGCGCCATCCGATGGTCAACGCCGCGGCGATCGGCACCCTCGCGGCGCTCGCGCCGGGCCGGGTGGCGGTGGCGATCGGAGCCGGCTTCACCGGGCGCTACACCCTCGGCCAGCGGGCGATGCGCTGGTCGGATGTGGCCGAGTACGTGCGGGTGCTGCGAGCGCTGCTGCGCGGCGAGGAAGCCACCTGGGAAGGGGCGAGGATCAAGATGATCCACCCGCAAGGGTTCGTGTCGGACCGCCCGATCGCGGACGTACCGCTCCTGATCGGGGCGGACGGCCCGAAGGGTTACGCCGTTGCCCGCGAGCTGGGTGACGGCGTGATCGGGGCGGCGGCGCCCCCGACCGGCGAGGGGCTACCGCCGTGGCGGGCGATGCTCGCGTTCGGGACGGTGCTCGACGACGGCGAGGACCCGACCGACGAGCGCGTGATCGACGCCGCCGGCCATGGCCTCGCGGTCGTCTTTCACGCCTTGTACGAGCGCGGGGGCGCCGCGGCAGTCGACGAGGTTCCCGGAGGGCAGCGCTGGCGCGAGGCGATCGAGACCGTCCCCGAGGAGAGCCGCCACCTTGCGATCCATGAAGAGCACCTGGTCGCCGTCTCCGAGCGGGACCAGCCGGCCGTGATGGAGGGGGCCGGGCTGCTGCCGATGATGACCCTGAGCGGACGATCCGCCGACCTGCGGGGCCGGGTCGAAGAGCTCGCCGCCGAGGGCGTCACCGAAGTCGCCTACCAGCCGGCAGGCCCGGACATCCCGGGCGAGCTCGCAAGGTTCATCGACGCCGTCGCTTGAGCGGAGCGGCCGGCGCGGCCTCGGCTCCGCGTTCGCGCCGCGGGCGGCTAGGTGGTCCTGACGGCGTCGCCCGCGTACATGGCCTCGATCTGGGCCGCGTACTTCTCGGCGATCGGCTTGCGCTTGAGCTTCATCGTCGGCGTGAGCTCGTCGCCGCCCGGTTGCCACTCTTCGGGCAGCACCGCGTGGCGCTTGATCTGCTCGACCCGACTGAGGCTCTCGTTCGCGCGGGCAACACCCGCGGCCACCTCCGCCAGCACGGCGTCTGCGCGTGCGAGCTCCGCCGGCGTGGCGGCGTCTGAAAGCCCGTTGGCGGCGGCGAAGCTGGCCGCAGCGACGGGATCGAGGACGATCAGGGCGGTGTTGTAGGGGCGCCGATCGCCGATCGCCACCACGCTGCCGACGATCGGGCAGGCCGCCTTGATCTTGTTCTCGATGTTCGCGGGCGACATGTTCTTGCCGCCGGCGTTGATGATCAGCTCCTTCTTGCGGTCGACGATGCGTGACGTAACCGTCGGCGTCGATCTCGGCGATGTCGCCGGTGTGCAGCCAGCCATCCGCGTCGATCGGTCTCGGCCGTCACGCTCGGGTGCGCCGCGGTAGCCGCGCATCACGATCGGCCCGCGCACGAGCAGCTCGCCGTCGGCGGCGAGCGCGAGCTCGATCCCGGGCAGCGGCAGTCCCACGGTGCCGATCCGGATCGCGTCGGGCGGGTTGATGGTGGCGATCAGCGACAGCTCGCTCATGCCCCAGACCTCGCAGATGGGCAGGCCGATGGCGCTGAAGAACTCGAGCACCTCGGGAGCGATCGGCGCCGCCCCGGACACCAGGTACGCGACCTGATCCAGGCCGAGCTGCGCGCGGATCGGGGCGAACAGCTCGCGATCGGCCCGGGCATGGGCCTCGGCCAGCGTGGCGTCCACATGCTCGCCGGCCTGGCGAGCGCGCACCACCTGCACCGCAGCATCAAGTGCCTGGGCGAACGCTGCGCGCCGCTGTGCGTCGGGCTCGGCGGCGAAACCGGCCTCGAGCGCGGCCTTGAGCTTCTCCCACACCCGCGGTACCGCCCCCCAGGAGGTCGGGCGCACCTCGATCACGGCTGCCAGTACCTGGGTCAGGTCGGCGACGAAGGTCACGCTGGCACCCGACACGAGGCATCCGTAGTGGACGAAGCGGTCGGCGAGGTGCGCCATCGGCAGGTAGGAGATGACGCGACCACCGGGCTGCATCGGCGTCACCACGTCCACCAGGCGTGCCTCCTCGAGCAGGCTGCGGTGTGTCAGCTCGACCGCCTTCGGCGGGCCCGTGGTGCCCGAGGTGTAGATCAGCGTCGCGACGTCATCGGCTGCCACCGCCCGCCAGCCGGCCTCGAAGTCGAAGCCGTCCGGGGCCGGCTCCTGTTCGAGCTCGCCGAGCTCACGTGCGCCCGCGACGGGACCGTCCACGACGTAGACCCGCTCCAGCAGCGGCAGGCGCTCGGCGACACCGAGGATGCGCTCCGCCAGGGCGGCCTCGGTGACGGCGACGCGGCATTCGGCGTGCCCGAGGAGGTACTCGACCTGCTCAGGTGAGGAGGTGTTGTAGATCGAGAACGGGATCGCGCCGAGGTGCATGGCAGCGGTGTCTACGAGCACGGCCTCGGGGCGGTTGCTGAGCATCATCGCGACGGTCGCGCCGCTGCCCACGCCGGCGCCGGCAAGGCCGCCTGCGAGCGCCTCGACGCGCGCCGCATATTGCGCCCACGTGAGCTCCGGGCCGCCGCCGTGTGCGCGCAGGGCGACCCGCTCGGCGTAGTGCTCTGCCGTGCGCTGAAAGGCCTCGCAGAAGGTCTCGGCGTCGTGCGTGAGCCCCGGTCGCCGCTCCACCCGTACCCGATCGACCGCTGTCTCCCCCATCGCGCCGGAGACTACACCGGGACCGCGCGAGAGTGATCGCCTCGACGAGCGTGCCCACCCGTCCTGTGCGGGCGGCGGGGGCTCTTGGAGGATGGTGACGCCTGCTCCCGGTTGCCAGGTCACATGGGCGCGACTACGATGCGCCGACCGTGTCCCCCAGAGCCATCTGTACATCGCTCCCGTTGGCACTACTCGCCGGACTGCTCGCGTTCGCTCTCGTCGGCTGCGGCTCGAGCAGCGACTCGCCCCCCGGCCTCGTCATCGCCGGTCCGGGCCTGCAGACGAGCGCGCCCGCCCAGGGCGTGAATCAGCCCCCCTGGAAGCCGGAATACGCGCATCTGGCCCAGCGCCTGAAGCAGATCGGGATTCCCCCCGGCGGGCAGGAAAAGTTCCACATCCACGCGATGGTGCGCATCTACATCAACGGTCTGCTGGCGCCGTTACCGGCCGAGATCGGGCTCGACGAGGCCAAGGGGATCGAGTCGAGCATGCACACACACGACGGCACTGGGATCGTCCACATGGAGGCGCCGAAGCCCTACAAGTACACGCTCGGGGACTTCTTCGCCGTTTGGGGCGTCAAGCTCGGTCCCGCCCAGGTGGGCGGTCTGAAGGGACTCGGCGGCGACCACCTGCACTTCTATCTCAACGGCAAGCCGCTCAGCAATCCCGCCGCACTGGTGCTGCACCGCGAGGACAGCATCGTGATCGGCTACGGCCCGGACAACAGCTTTCCCCACAACCCGAGCACGGTGCTCGTCAGCGAGGTCGAAAAGGGCGAAGGCGGACTCGGCTGCGGCGCCAGCAAGGGCGGACACGCGAAATCCTGCTTCAAACACCCCACGACAGGCCCGTCGGGGAGCACCGGCAGCACGGGGAGCACGGGCACGCTACGGGCAGCACCGGCACCACGTCAGCACGCCAACCCAGTCCTCGTAAGCTTTCGGCCCCCACGGTGGCCGGCGAGCAGCTACGCGTGCGAGCCGGCCCGCGTCCGGTCGAGACCGCCGCCGGCGGCGAAGCTTTGCGGGTCGGCCTCAAACGCGTGCAGGCAGTGCTCTGAGCAGAAGTAGAAGCTCTCGCCTGCGAGGTCCTTGCGCACGGCCTTCGCCCGATCCACCTTCATCCCGCACACCGGGTCGGTGGCGCCGCGACGGATCGTGAGCCAGAACAGGGCGGCGAAGATGACGATGCCGAGCACGTTGAGCGCGAGCGTGTAGTTGACCGAGACGGTGCCGAACACGTCGGCACGCGAAGGGCGCGGCCCGGTCGGGACCAGCCCGGCCGCGCTGAAGAGGCCATCGACGGCAAGAGCGGCGAGGACCATCGTGACGAACATCAGCGCAACGATCCGAACGGTGAAGCGGGTGCCGTAGTACTTGCGGTAGATCAGGATGATCGGCAGCACGATCAGGTCGGCGTACAGAAAGGAGAGCACGCCGGCGAAGCTGATCCCGCCCGACCACAGCACGGCGGCGAGCGGGACGTTGCCGACCGAGCACACGAAGCTCAGCACGGCGATGATCGGGCCGACGATCACGTTCTCGATGGCCGCCAGCACACCGCCGCTGCTCTCGAGGAACAGGCCGTTGAAGAAGCCGTTGCCGAGCTGGGCGATGAACCCGGCGAGCAGGAACCCGAGCGCGATCTCCTTGTAGAGCATCTGCCAGTCGCCGCGGAAGTTGTGCGCCACGTCCGACCACGCCGACACGGACGTGAGGCGTTGGCGCCAGCTCAGCTGTTCGCCGGCCGTGTGGTGCTGGTGTCCGGTGTCCGCCTCCTGGGCGTGCTCGCGTGCTTCACGCTCCAGGCGCGGTGAAACGAACACGCGCAGCATCAGCGTCATCAGCACGATCATCACGATCCCGCCGAGATACTCGCCGAGCGTAAACTGCCAGCCGATCAACACCCACAGCACCAGGCCCAGCTCCCAGACGAGGTTCGTGGAGGCGAGCTGGAACGTGAGTGCGGTGGCGGCCGAGGCTCCCTTCTGGAACAGGCTCTTGGCGATCGCGATGGCCGCGTAGGAGCACGAGGAGGACGCCGCTCCGAGCCCGGTCGCGAGCCCGACGGGCTTCGGTCCCGAGCCCGACAGCGCTCGCTCGATCCGCGCCCGCGGCACCCAGGCCTGCACGATGCCCGAGATGGCGAAGCCGAGCACGAGCGCCCACCAAACCTCCCACGCCATCAGGAACGAGTCCTTCAGGCCGTTCCAGACGACTTCCAGGACGTCGACCATGAACCGACCGTAGCATACCCCCTGGGGGTTTAGTTATACTCGCGACATGAGCACACAGGAGCAGACACCGGTACGCGGCTACACCACCAGCAAGGACCAGCTACAGACACGGCTGCGTCGCATCGAGGGACAGGTGCGGGGTATCCAGAAGATGGTCGACGAGGACCGCTACTGCATCGACGTCCTCACGCAGATCGCCGCGATCCAGGCGGCCTTGGACAAGGTGGCACTCGGGCTGCTCGACGGGCACGCTCGAACCTGCGTCGTCGGCGCCGCGAGCGAGATCCAGGACGAGCGCACCGCCGAGCTGATGGCCGCCGTCGGGCGGCTGATGCGGCGCGGCTGAGCGGCGGCACTCAAGCTAGGATCGGGTCCCGATGAGCGCTGAGGCTACGACACGAGCGACGAGCGCCTGATGCCTGCCGCTCTGGTGATCGGCGCGCGCAACCTGGGCATGGCGATCATCGAGCGACTGCTCGCAGACGGCTGGGACGTGGCCGGCGGCGCAGTCTCGGCCGAGACGCTCGAGCGGATTCGCGGCGCCGGAGCGGACGCCCTCGAGATCGACGTCACCGACCAGGCGTCGGTTCTCGCTGCCCTGGAGGAGGTCGGCGCTCGCTTCGGCAGGGTCGACCTGGTCGTCAATGCCGCCTCCCCCTACGCCGGCGGCGGCGGTGGTCCGTTCGGGGGCGGGAAGCTGGCCGACAGTGATCCGGACAGCTTCGAGCGCTGGGCGACCTCGCCGGCCCGTGGCGCATACGGCGCCCTCAGCGCATCGGCTCGGTTCCTGACCGCACAGGGCGGCCCGGCCACCGTGGTCCAGATCACCGGCGGCTCCTCCCGACGGGCGATGCCCGGACGAGGCTTATGGGCGGCGGGCGCCTTCGGCGTGCGCGCGCTCACGCAGGCGGCAGCCCTGGAGCTTCGCGAGCAGGAAATCCACGTCGCGCTCCTGGTCGTCGACGCCGGTATCGACCGCAGCGGGCAGGGCGACGCCCGCTCCGCCGACCAGCCGAGCCTCGCCGACGCGGTCGTCTACCTGGCCGGTCAGAGCCCGCGGGCGATGACCCACGAACTCCAGGTCACGCCGGCGCTGGACAACTGGACGCCGTAGGGACCGTCCGGCAGCAGCGCCCACCGACGGTCTCAGCCAACTCAGCAAACGGTTCAGTGCGAGCGCAGCACCGCGATGTCCTGAGTCGGCAGCGCGGCCGCCTCGTGGATCGCCACGACCTCCACCCCACACCGCGACCAGTGCTCGCGGAGGTAGTCGTGTCGGTGAAAGGTGGTGTGGTAGCCCGCGTAGAACTCCCTCTCCCACCCGTCCTCTCGCCAGATGGCGATCCCGTCGCGCCGCAGGTCCGCCTCGATCGACTCGGGCACGTCGATTCCGATCGAATAGACGACCGCCGGCAGCCGGGCTCGCGACGCCGAGTCGGCTCCGTTTCGCTTGGTTGAGACGCCGGGGCGCCTGACGCGGGCGTGTGCGAGCAGCCAGCTACCCTCGCGTCAGCCCTCACGATGACCGGCGAAGCTGCGACAGCCACCGCTCTCGAGGACCTCGCACCGCCGCCCGAGGTCCCCAGCTCGCGTCTGCGCCGGCGCCTGCTCTACCTCCTCACGCTGGCGGTCATCGTCGTCGTGTTGATCACCGTGGTGCCCGGTCTCGCGAGCCTGCGCTCCCGCCTGGCCCATGGCGATCCGGTCTGGATCGGCGCGGGCGTCGTGCTCAAGATCCTCTCCGGCGTCGCGTACGTGTTCGTCTTCCGCAGCGTGTTCTGCCGGGCGATGCGTTTTTCCGTCAGCGCCGAGATCGGCTTCTCGGAGCTAGGCGCAAACGCCGTCCTGCCCACCGGCGGGTTGGGCGGCCTGGCCCTCGGCGCGTGGGCGCTTCACCGCGGCGGAATGCCAACGGACCGGATCGCACGGCGGAGCGTCGCCTTCTTCTTCCTCACGAGCCTCCCCAACGTGCTCGGCGTGTTCATCATCGGAGCCGCCATGGCCGTGGGCTTGATCGCCAGCACGGCGAGTCTTTGGCTGACGGCGCTACCTGCCGTCGTCGCGGCGGCCGCGATCGCGGCGACGATCGGCGGCGCACGCCTGGCCGGGCGAGCAGGCGAGCGCCGAGCAGCGAACCGCGGAGAGGACTCACGCCTGGCACGAGTGCTACGGACGCTCGCCGACGGGGTCGAGGAGGCGCTTGCCCTGCTGCGAACCCGAGATCCGTGGCTCTACCTCGGACTGATCGGCTACCTGTTCTTCGACGTGATGGTGATGTGGGCGACCTTCCACGCCTTCGGCTCTGGCACCGCCGCTGGCGATCATCTGGATGGGATACCTGATCGGCGAGCTGGGCGGATTGATCCCCGTGCCCGGCGGCGTCGGCGGCGTGGACCTCGGCCTCATCGGCACGTATGCCCTCTATGGGGTATCGCTGACCTCGGCAACCGCGGCCGTGCTCGCCTACCGTGCGATCGCGCTCGCCGTACCGATGGCACTCGGCGCCATCGCCTTCGCGCTCCTGCGGCGCTCCATTGCCCGCGAGACGCTCGCGATCTCGAGCTGCCTGCCCGGCGAGGAGATCGAGATCATCGGTCGCGGCTCGGTACAGCCCAAGCCGGTGGCCAGCGGCTAGCTCGGTCACGCCGCGAAGCAACGCAGGCGGTTCAGTCCACGGGTGGCCGCTACCCCGGACAACCGCCGGAGGAGACCACCGGGGCCAGGGCGTTGTCGTGGGGGATGCTCACCACATAGCCGGTGGTGCCGCCGACGCACGCTTCTAGCGTGTCCGCTTCAGTCCCGGTGTGTTCGGTGAGCGTGGCGCTCTGGCTCGCGTAGGGGCCGGCGGCGAGCAGGGTGCCGAAGGCGGCGGTGGTGCCGTGGCGGGTGTATTGCAGCGCCCAGCTGGGTCGTTTTGAGCCGTAACTGGATGAGTACCAGCCCTGCAACGGGCCGGTGGCACCGTCGAAGCTCTGCAGGGACATCGCTTCCGGTTCGGCCTGGGTGATCCTCAGCTGCGGTTTGCCGCTCACGGTGGCGGTGAGGGTGGCCGCCGTCCCGGCGGGGGTGGCGTTCGGCGCCAGGTGCCACGTCTGGCTGTATTCATGTGAGCTCCCGCTTGACAATTCGTCGTGCACCAGCACCAGCCCCTGGCGCAGGATCACGACGGCACGGTGATGGGTGACGCCGGCATACAGCCTGCTCACGCCGCTCGCCCACGTGGTCCCTTCTTTGGAACCGTGGCTGCCGGCTTCGGCGGAGCCCTGCGCCTGGTCCTTTCCGTCGACCACGACGGTGTTGTGTGAGCGGGTGCCGTGGAAGTACTCGAGGCCCGGTTCTTCGGTGTAGGTGTAGAGCCCCGAGGTCGGTAGCACCTCGGCGCCGTTCGAGTACATCGTGATCCCCAGCGCGTCGAGGTCGGAGTGGCTCGTGCGATAGGTGCCGGCGTTGAAGGTGACGAACGTCTGGTTGGGGAGATTCGTGACGGCGCCCAGCGGCGAGCGCATCAGGAAGAGGCCGGACACGGGGAAAAGCACCGTGCCGTCGGGCGGTGGCGTGCCGTGGGCGCCGCGTGTGTAGGCGAAGTCGAATTCGGGGTCGGCGGCGGCCATCGGCCCGTAGACGGTGGGGTCCTGGCTCGGCATGTAGGTGGTGGCGGTGGCGCCCAGCATCGGCAGGTAGCCGTTGGGCATCGTCACGTCGGCCGTGTAGCGCAGCATCTTGCTCGCCGCTTCCTTGTAGGGAGTTGCCAGGGCCGGCTCGTAGCGCTTGGCCCACTGCGCGATCTGGTAGACGAGCCCGAGCACGTACACCTGGTAGAAGGGCGAGTTCTCGACCTCCACGCCGTCTGCGTCGATCGTGTTGGCCAGCATCTGTTTCAACCGTTCCAGCGCCAGCGTCCGCCATCCGCTCGCGCCCGGCATGTGCGGGAAGTTGTCGGCCAGCAGCAGCAGGGCGGCGGCCTCGTTGAAGCCGTGGTTGAAGTCGGCCTCGAAGTGCCGCGGTTCGGCGAGGAACGCCCCCAGCTTCGCGAGCGAGCGGGCCAAGCCGGCTTCGAGGTCGGATGGCAGCGCGTGCGCGACCTTGAGCTTCACGTAGAAATTCACCAGCTCCATCGTGCGGTAGGCGGAGGTGTGATTGTTGTCGAAGGTGACGGTGCTTTCGGCACGGGTGGCGTCGTAGGCGACATAGGAGCGCAGGATCGCGATCAGCTTTTCCCGATATGCGGCCTGACCGGTCGTCTCCCACTCGTACAGAAGCGTCGCCTCCGGCCGCAGCCCGTAGAAGTAGAACTCCCAATAGGCTTCGTGGTAGGGGTCCTCCTGCCATGTGAGCGGCCAGGACAGGTAGGGCAGCGGGAACCCGCGTGCCGGCCACACGTTCCCCAGCAGGTCCTGCGCCGTGGCTTCTTCGCCCTCGTTCAGTTCGGCGTACATGCTCTCCTCGCCGAACGACAGCGGGGTGGGATAGACGGTGGCGTTGTGCACGTTTACCGTCACCTGCGTGACCACCGGGGTCGAAGCTCCAGGTCCCCACAGCTTCACGCTCAGCGTGTGCGGCCCGTCGGCCTCGGCGCGCGTGTACCAGGTGTACTGGTAGGGCGACTCCGCCACCTTGGCGTAGCGGTACTGCGCGTCCACGTCGAACTCGATGCGGTCGGCCGGGAGACCATGCGGGGTGGCGTTCACCGTGAGTGTGCCGCTCGCCGCTTGACCTTCGCTCAAGCCTTCGATGGTGGCGAGCGCGAGGTTCCCGTGCCCGTCGTCGGCCGGGCCGTCACTGCGGCCTTCGGAGCCGGCGCTGTGCGCAGCTCCGGTCGCTGTGACGGCAGCCGAGAGCGTGTCGCCGAGGTCGGCCAGCACGGGGGTGTAGCTGGAGCCAGCCGCTCCGGTGATCACGGTGCAGGGAGCCTGGGTGGCATCGGCGTAGTGGGCGGCCACATGCGCCCGCGCAAGCGCGAGCGGATATACCGCCACGTCGGCGAGGTCGCCCGCGAAGAATCCCCCGTTCGCGCCCGCTCCGGCGCCCACCACGGTCGGCCCCGAGACTGCACTCAGCGGAGCTGCCGTAGCCTTGGAGCCGACCTGCGCGCCGTTCACATACAGGTGCATCGTGGCGCCGTCGTAGCTCGCGACGACATAGCTCCATTTCCCCAGCGGCAGGCCGGGCGCGTAGTCGATGCTCGAGCTCTGCCCGCCGCTCCAGCGCTCGAAGCCAAGGCCGGATTTGGAAAGCCAGACGCCGGTGCCCGTTCGCGTGCCGGCGACCGTTTCCTCGCGCGAGATGAGGAAGCGGTACGCGCCGTCAACCCGTTCCGGGCGCGCCCACAGCTCGAACGTGTAGGCGTCGGTCCCGGGCTCGGCGGCCACACCGGGCACGGTCACCGCGGAGGTGGCGCCGTCGAAGGCCGCGCCCGCCCCTCCCTGACCGACCAGCGGGCCATTCGTGGCGGCCGCGTGTGCCCCCACGTAGTTCCCTGACGCGGAGCCGAGGACGTCGGCGGCGACCGTACTCGAGGAGCCGTCGTCGAGCCGCCACATGTGCGACCCGCCGTCGGCGGAGACGAGCGTGGTGTAGAACGCGCAGCGCCGCCACGCGTACGTCACTTCGTCGGGTTCCCCCAGCGTGGGCGCGGTGGGGGCGGAAAGTGCCACCCCGAGGTGGGCAGGCCCGAGCGACAAGGACGCCGCCGCCGCGCGCGAGGCGCCAGCGAGCGCAAGCGCCATACACATGCCGACGACGGCCACAGCGAGTCCCCCGGCTGCAAAGGCGATCGCTTTCCCTCTGCCAACCGGGACTCCCTCCACCGCTGGCAAGGTAGCCACCTGCCACGAGCTGCCGGGCCCCGGCGGACGCAAATACGACCGGCCGTCAAGCGCGTAGTTGGTGTGGCTGATCCGGGTCGGGCGTCAGGCTTCCATCTGCCAGCACCGCCCCGGCGCCGTGCGGAAGGCCTCGCGCCCGTGGCAGTCCTGTGCCGGGAGCTCTGTTGCCGAGAGCCGATTTCGGCTGCGCTCTAAGCTTGCGCCATGGCCGTGACGGAGCGCATCGATGTCGCCGATGCACCCGATCGTGAGCGCTACGAGCTGTCCGTCGACGGCGAGGTGGTCGGCTTCACGGCATACCGCGCGCGGCCGGGCCTGATCGCGTTCCTCCACACCGAGGTCGACGAGCGCATGCAGGGTCGCGGCCTCGGTGACCGGGTAATCCGGTTCGCGCTCGAGGACGCCCGCGCGCAAGGTCTCGCGGTACTGCCGTTCTGTCCATTCGTGAAAGCGTTCATCGAACGCCATCGCGAGTTCGAGGCGCTGGTACCCGAGTCCTACAGGGAGCAATTCGGTCTTTGAAGTACGAGCCGGGCGACTGAACAGGAGACGCGATGAGCAAGCTCAGGTGTCACATCTCGATATCGCTGGACGGGTTCGCCGCCGGCCCGAACCAGAGCGAGGAGAACCCGCTCGGCGAGCACGGGATGAGTCTGCACGAGTGGGTCTTCCCGCTGCGCGCGTGGCGCGAACCGCACGGTCGGCCGGGCGGCGAGGTGAATGAGAGCACGCGGATCATCGAAGAGTCCCAAGAGAACGTCGGCGCAGGCGTGATGGGCCGCAACATGTTCGGACCCGTGGGCGGCGGCGATTGGGGAGACGGGCGGTGGAAGGGCTGGTGGGGGGACGACCCGCCCTACCACAACGACGTCTTCGTCCTCACCCATTACCCGCGCGATCCCCTGAAGATGGACGGCGGCACCACGTTCCACTTCGTCACCGACGGGTTCGAACGCGCGCTCGAGCTGGCGCGGGAGTCTGCGAACGGCCGCGACGTGCGGCTCTGGGGGGGCGCCCACGCGATTCAGCAATACATGGCGGCGGGGCTGCTGGACGAGCTCGAGCTACACGTGGTACCGGTGCTGCTCGGCGACGGCGAGCGCCTGTTCGACAACCTGGGGGACTCGCCCCCGCAGCTCGAGCAGGTCCGAGCCGTCGACGCTCCCGGCGTTGCCCACCTCAAGTACGCGTTGCGACAGGGTCCGTGACCGGCATAGGCGCCCGCCCCACGCGGCGCGGGCGAGCTTGCGATCGCGAGCCGGCGCCCCCGCTCTGATCAGGCCGGTGCCTGCGCGCCGCCGAACATCGTCCGCGGCAGGCCGGCCAGGGCCGCGATGCCGAGCACCGAGCGCGGGTCGTACGCGGCGTTCCAGAGACCGCCGTGCGCGGCCGCTTCGCTGAAAAGCGACTCCGGGTCCTCGCGCGGCGAGGGCGGCTGGTGGAGGTCGTGCACCAGCATGGCGGCCATCAACACACGGGTTGTGGACGGTTCGAAGATCTCCACGCCGAAGTGGCGGGCGCCCGCATATGCCGCCGCGAGGAGACGGTTTTTGGTGACCGATCGGGTCCATGTCGGGGGCGCGACGTTGAAGGAGACCCGACCGCCGTCGGAGTTCGTGACGGTGCCGCGCCAGCGTTGTAGACGCTTGGCGATCGCGTAGTTCGGCCCCTGCTGTTTCACCAGCGCGTCGGCCACGGGAACCCCGTCGCCGTAGGCCGGCGCGAACAGACGGTTGCCCGAGAGGCCCTTCGCTGGAGCCTGGAGGATCCTGCGCACCCGCCGCTCGCCGTAGGCGGCGTGAGATCGCGCGACCACCTGCTCCGGCACGACGAATGCGTCGGTGGGAGTCGCCAGGAAGGCCAGCGCCGCGGAGGGTCGGCGCTGAAGCAGGTCCGTGGCGAGTGCGTCGAACGCCCCCGTGGCGCGCACGTGGTCGCCGCCGTCGGCGTACGCGTGCATGCCCAGGACCAACTCCTCGTCCCGCGCCACGTGTTCCAGCCACGCCCGTGTCTCCGGAAGCATGGACAGCAGGTCGACTCCCGGCGATCCGTCGGCCGCCAGGGGCATGCGCACGGTGCCGGCACCCTCTCGCGCGAGCTTGCCGATGTGCTCCCAGACCTTGGGGCGAGGAAGGTCGATCGCGATCACGTCGGCGCCCCACGAGCACAGGGGTCCGAGCGGGCCGATCGCCGCGCCGGCTCCCACCAGCACCACCTCACGGTCGGGCAGCGACAACCACTCGGGGTGCTCGGCAACGCGGCCGACGGCCTCGGCGAATGACGACTCGATCACGCCGGCGTCGGTCCATCGCGCGAGTTGGCGCGCGAGCGCGCTCCCCTCGAGCTGGCGACCTTGATAGGGAACGCGAAGTCCCTCGACGGCCGGCGCCGCGCCGCGAACCTCGCCGGTGCCCAGCGTCAGCGAGGGCGCGAAGGCCTCCAGCGCATCGTCGAGGCTCACCGCGCGCGCGTCGCGCTCGAACTCCAGGTGCGTGCGCATAGAGGTGAGTCCCGCGCGAGCGATCGCAAGCGACGAGGTGCGCTCTGCGGATGCGATCGTCAGCTCGCGCAGGACTCCTAGATAGTCGGTGCGCCAGCTCCCTCCGGCGCGGATCCGACCCTCCAGATCTCGATCCACGGCAGCAGCGGCATCCGCGAGGATCGCGGACCCGGTGGCCGTGGTGGAGCGGCGGGCGTTGACCTGGGGGAACGCTACGCCGGGTCCCGCCTGCGCCCCGGAACCGTCCGCCGTCACGACTCCCGGGTCCGGGCGGGAGGCAGCGTCTAGCGGAACCGTGTACACCGGGGCTGAGCGTAATTCACAAGCGAGGTAGCTTCTGCCCCCTATGAACAGCAATCTGCCCTGGCGTTCTTATGCTTCCAGCACAGATTCCTGGCTTCAACCGCAGGCCGTCGCCGCGATTCGCGCCGATCTCCCCGCGCTCGCCGAGGAAGTCGTGCAGGCGATCCAGCGCGAGATTCCCACCTACTCGCGCCCACTCAGCGGCGAGTTCGGACGCGGGGTTCGCGCCGGCACGGAACTAGCCCTGCGCCGCTTCATCGGCGAGGAAGCCGAGGAGTCGCGCGCCGTCTACCGAAGCCTCGGATATGGCGAGCATCACGCCGGGCGCAGCCTTGATTCGCTGCAGTCCGCCTTTCGGATCGGCGCGCGGGTCGCTTGGCGGCGCATGAGTCAGGCCGCGGCCGCTGCCGGAGCGAGCGCGGAGGCGCAGCGGACCCTCGCGGAGGCGATGTTCGCGTACATCGATCAACTCGCCGCCGAGTCGATCGAGGGCTACGCAGAAGCTCAACTCGCAGACGCGAGCGACATCGAGCGCCGGCGCGCAACGCTGTTCGCGACGCTGACCGCCGAGCCCCCACCCGACACGGCGACGTTGCTCGCCGCCGCCGAGCTGGCGAACTGGAGGGTGCCGCGCACGCTCGCCTGCGTGGCCCTGAGCGGCGAACAGGCAGCCCGCGCCGGGCGCCGTGTCAGCGGGGACTTCCTCAGCAACCAGGAGGCCGACGCCATCCACCTGATCGTGCCCGACCCGACCACACTCGAACAAGAGCTCGCAGCTGCCGCTCAACGCCTGCACCTGCGTATCGGCCTGGGTCCCCAGGTGACGGTTGCAGACGCGCGCATCTCGCTGAGGTGGGCCCGCCTGGCCCACGAGCTGGGCCACGGGGAGGGAACGGTCGTTGCAGAGCAGCGACTTGCCGACATCGCCTTGCGTGGGGCGAGCGACGTGGTCGCCGCACTGCGAGAGCGATCGCTCGCACCCTTGGCGCTCGAGAGCGAGCGAAGCCGGGCACGGCTCGAAGCGACCCTGCGAGCCTGGCTGCGACACCGCGGCTCACAGCGGGCGATCGCGTCCGAGCTCGCGGTGCATCCACAGACCGTGCGTTACCGGCTGCGTCGCCTGCGCGACCTCTTCGGGCCTGCGCTCGAAGATCCCGAGCGACGGTTCGAGCTCGAGATCGCGCTGCGCGAGATCTGACCGCCGACTCCGCTCACAAGGACGGGAGTAGCTCGCGAGCGGCGAGTGCCTCCGGCGAGCTGAGCCCCGGCAGCCGAGTCGGCGGACCGCATAGGCTTGGGTCAGATGCCACGTCGTTGTGAATGGGCAGACGGCGACGACCCCTCGATGACGGCCTACCACGACGAAGAGTGGGGGGCACCGTCACACGACGATCACCACCTCTTCGAACTCCTGACGCTGGAGGGAGCCCAGGCCGGGCTCTCGTGGAAGACCATCCTGCACAAGCGAGAGGGCTACCGGTCTGCGTTCCAGCGCTTCGATCCAGCGCGCGTGGCCCGCTTCAACGCGCGCAAGATCGAGGCCCTGTTGGGCGATCCGGCGATCGTGCGGAACCGGCTCAAGGTCGAATCGACGGTGAACAACGCTCGCCGGATCCTCGAGGTGCAGAACGAGTTCGGGACCTTCGACACCTACATCTGGCAGTTCGTCGATGGCGTTCCGCTCGTTGCTCGCAGGCGCCGCCTGCGTGATCTGCCGTCGGAGACCGAAGAGTCAAAGGCGATGAGCCGCGAGCTCAAGCGCAGAGGCTTTCGCTTCATCGGGTCGACGGTCTGCTACTCGTTCATGCAGGCAGCCGGCCTGGTGAACGACCACGTGACGACCTGTTTCCGTTATCGCGAGCTGTCCCAGTGAGGTACCGGGCCACGCGGTGAGGCCGGCAACCCGGCCGGGTCACAGGCTCGCGATCCTGCCGAGCTGTGCCCAATGGCGCCTCAGCCGGCGACCGTGACTCGCAGGACCCCCGAGTGCAGCCGTCCCTGCCGGTCGACGCCGCCCGCGATGATCACGGGACCGCCGAGCGCCACCGCGGCCAAATCCGAGAGTCCCTCCGAGAGTCTTCCGGCAACCGTCACCGTCCCGGAGGGCGAAACCGCGAGGATGCTCGAATGCTGCGTTCCTTCACGTTCCCCCCGCCCGCCGATGATGAGCAGCGACCGGCCGAGCGCGACTCCCGCCGCATGGGTCACACCGTAGGGAAGCTGCCCGATACCGAGGACTCTCCCGCTCCCGGGATCGAACGAGTACACCTCGCGGCTCGCTTCCCCGCCGCTCGTCCCGCCCGCAATCAGCAGCCGCCCTCCGATCTCCGCCGCGGCCGCGTACCGCAACGGCTTCGGCAATTCTCCGACGATACGCGTCCCACGGGCCGGCTGCCAAGCGAGGATCGTCCGCAGCGGTTGCGTTCCCGTGTTGCCACCGATCACGTACACGGTCGCCCCGGCCGTCACGCAGGTCACATCCGAAGCGGGCGTGGGAAGCGAACCCACCTGTTCGGCTGTGCCGCTCGTGCTGACGCGCAGGATGGACGAGAACGAACTCTGCTCCCCGCCACCGAACAGATACACGACACCGCCGACCTCACCCGCGCAGGCGTCGTGTGTGGGTGTCGGGAGCGAGCCCCCTTCCGTCACCCTTTCCCCCGAGATCCGAAGGACCTGGGAGAGCGACGCTTCTTCGGAGTCGAGCCCCCCGATGAGCAGCGCACCGCCACCGCCACCGTCGGGAGCAATCGCAGCATCCTGGCGGGGACTCGGCAGTTCACCCTCCCTGGCAACCGTGACCCGTAACGGACCGCGCCGCCCTGCGGCGGTGGCACCGGCCTTCGCAACGCGCCGGTGTTCACCGTGCCGACGGCTCGACCCCGCGCTGACCGCCGCGATGACAACGCCCACGCACGCGGCGAGGACGAGCAGAGCAACGGCACGCCGCCGGCGCACGGTCCTCGCCGCATGCTCATTTGCAGGACGATCCACTCTAGGGATGAACGACGGCCGCGTAGTCCGGCGTGCCGTTGGGAGCGAGCGGGATGAAGTCCATCCCGTCCGGGACGTCCAGGTGGCCGTAGGCAGTCCCCGGATGTTCCGTTGCACCGTATTTCCACACGATCCTGTTCGTGCGGGGGTCGATGACCACTACGCGGTCGCGATAGTCGTCGTTGACCGCGATGTTGCCGTTGGGCAGCGCCATCGCAAGGGAGGGGTGATTGAGGCGCCCGTAGCCGCTCGAGGGCCCGTAGCGCCACAGGACCCTGCCGTGGCGGTCGATGATCAGGATGTGACCCGGGTTCGAGTAGTCGGCGAGCAGGATCCGCCCGCCGGGGAGCGGCTGTGGATCGGAGGGATAGGCGACCGGCGCTTTGTGGGCCCAGAGCAGCCGCCCTTCGGGGCCAATCGCGTCGATCCAGTTGCCTTCGATCTCGCTCACAAGCACGCCTCCGTTCGGCAGCGGCGTATCGCCGTTGACCGAGGCGAACTGGTGCGGCGGGTTGTGGCGGCACACTCCCGACGACCCGTAATGACGCACGATCCTGTGACCGCGGATGAACAGGATGCGGCAGTTCGCCGCATCCGCCACCGTGAACGTGCCGTCGGGAAGCATGTAGGCGTCGTCGGGCGAGTTGGTGTGCGTCGAATCCGAGCCGGGTTCTCCGGGGTGGCCGAAAAGGAGCTGCTGCGAGCGAGCTCTTCAGGTTGATGTGGACGATCGCGTCATCGTCCTCCTCGTTGGAAATGATCCAGTGGCCACCGGGCTCGATGAACGTGTCGTCATCGAAGAACAAGTGCCCGCGATCGCCCGGCTGGGGATATCGGAACACGATGTGACCGCGGGGGTCGACCACGAGGATCCTGTTGTTGCCGCGATCGGCGATCATCAGGTCGCCCGGGAGCCCGGTGCGGCGCGATGCCGCCGAGTAACCCGCGGCGGTTCCCGGCTGCGACCCGACGACGTTCTCGGGCGCCCACAACGCGGCGAGTCCGCCGACCGACGCCGGCGCAAGCGGCCCGCCGTCCAGGACGCGTGCCGAAACCGCTCGACGCCTGGTGTTCACGCGAGACCGATCGTCTGAGCCGAGCGACGCCAGCACGGCGACCAGGACGCCGATCGCAGCCATCGCCGCCACGGCTCCTCCGATCCTCAGGCGACGGCGTCGCCGCGCCTGACGTGCCGCGGCGCGACGCGCGAGTCTGGCTTCATGGTCGAGTGCTTGGGAAGACACTGGCTCGCCTCTTTAGAGTGGGACCTTCGCGTGCGGTCGAGGCGTCGCGGCGGCGGGGCCGCCTTTCACGCCTGAAAGCCTGACGAGGTTGTCACGAGCGTCGAGCGCATCGCGGGCGTGGGCCGGCCGAATAGGGGAATCAAGCGGCGGTCGTGCGAAGCCAGGCGCGCGAGTTCGAGAATCTTCTTACACAGAGCAAGGGGACCCCGACTGCCGGCCATCCGCTCGACATGACCCACGCGGGTGTCCCGGTTCTCGGCGCGTCGTGATCCACCCAGTAGTCGGATGGCGTCATACCTAGCAGCGCTCAGCGCCCTTCGAACTAAGCAGGCGGTGAGAGTTCTCTAACGGCCCGTGCTCGAACGACGGCCCGAGCAACGATCCGGTTACAACACGCCAAGAGACGCCAGCGCCCCGGCAGCGTGGGTCACGACGACCCGCACGGGGCGATTTAGCTCGAGCTAAAGGACTCCCGGGATACCCGCCGTGTGGGCGATACTGAGAGGACATGGCGGAGATCGTCTTCGATACGGCTGCGCTGACGAGGGTGCGCTTCGCGATCTCGCCGACGATCGAGATGGTCAGAAGCGTCGGCGTGCTCGGGAATCCGGGGCGCCAGGCGGTGCACATGCCGTGGGCTGTTCGGGCCGCCGCGGCCGTTGGACCACTCGACCTGTCGGTCATCCGCGCGCTGCAGGGGTCGGAGATGTACAACCCGGACTTCATCCACCCACTGCCCGCCGGACCGTTCACGAGCATCGAGGACGATCTGGCAACGATGCTCGCCACGCCCCCGCAGCAGATCCGGGCCGAGGTGTTGGAGGCCTACCCCGGCGAGCGCGTGCCACGTGTGCTCGACGGGTTCCTCGAGGAACCGCGCGTGGCCGTCGACAGGCTCGGCGCTCTCATGCGCATGTACTGGGAGCGTGCGCTCGCGCCGTACTGGGAGCGGGTGCGCGCGTTGCTCGAGCACGACATCCGCTACCGCTCGCGCCAGATGGCCGACGGCGGCCTGGAGGCGTTGTTCGCAGACCTCGACCCCCAGGTGAGCTGGTCCGATGGCGTCCTGCGCCTCTCAAACCAGCCCGATGGGGACGGCGTGGTGTCCTCATGCGCGACGACTGTGCTCGAGCTGGACCAGCGCGGACTGCTCCTGATTCCCAGCGTGTTCACGTGGCCGAAGGTGATGCTCGTCAGCGCAGAACCGTGGCAACCGACCGTGATCTACCCCGCCCGCGGCGTGGGCATGCTCTGGGACCAGGACGCCGTCGTTCCGCCGGACGCGCTCGCCAAGCTGCTCGGACGCAACCGCGCCGCGGTACTGCTTGCGCTCGACTCGCCGCGTTCGACCAGCGAGCTCGCGGGCCTGCTCGGGGTCACCGGCGGAGGAGTCTCCCAGCAGCTATCCGTCCTGGCCCAGGCCGGGCTCGTCGCGCGCCAGCGCGTCAGACGCCATGTTCTGTACCTACGCACCTCCGGCGGAGACACGCTGGTCCAGGTGACCTCCAGCGCCGACGCGCTCGAACAGCCGGCGGCGTGACGCCCCGCAGCGGGCTCTGCCGAAGCCACAGCTCTGGCTAAATCTCTTTGCCTGGCGCCGAAGCTGGGCGACGCTGTCGGCATGATCACACTCAGCAGCCACAGCGCACGCGCACTCGCGGACGAGCGGGTGCGTGAGCTCACGGGGCGCCGCATCGGCGCGCGCCAACCCCGATCGGAGCCGACGCCGTCTCGCGTGACCCGCGCTGCCCGACCCCAAGGCGAGCATCCGCGGTCAGGGAGCCGAAGTCACCGCAAGTCAGCCGCTCCCTGTCGGGACGCCCGGACTTGACCCAGGGCCCCGGCGACCCGATCAGGCGATCGTGGACACACGCATCACGCTCACCCGAAGGTGAACACGTAGGCGCGCACGCCTGCGTCGAGGAATGTGATCTCGAAGTCGCGCTCGGCAACTCCTTTTCGCTGGCGCAGGAGCTGGTACATCCGCGGCTCGACGATCGTGCCGTCGCCCGCATCGTCGACATCGATGCCATGGGCGTCGCCGGGTGGCTGCCCGTCGAGGCGCACGGAGAAGCGCACCGGAGCTCCCGCGGCCGGCGGCGCGAGGACAAGATTGACGTCGCGGGCCTGGAACCGATAGCTGAGCGAGCCGGGGGCAGAGTCGAGCACGGCCGCCTCGGCTCCCACCGACCAGGCACCGTCAAGCGCCCAGTGATTGAGCTCGGGGCCATCGCTGTGCGACAGGCTGCGGCGTTCGCCGCGGGCGGACCCCAGATATGTCTCCGGGGATCCGATCGTGTCCAGGTCGGCAGCCTCCGCGAGGCCGCCGGCAGCGACCGCGCACGGCGTCCTCCTTGATGCCCAGCAGTAGCTGGATCGCACGCTCGGTCTCCTCGTAGGCGCCCTCCCCGAAATGGTGGAAGCGAACCTCCCCGTCGCGATCGACGAGGTACACCGCCGGCCAGTAGTGGTTCTCGAACGACCGCCAGATCGCGAACTCGTTGTCGACGACGACCGGGTAGCCGACGCCGAGCTCGTGCGTGGCGCGTCGCAGGTTCTCGAGGTCGTGCTCGAAGCCGAACTCCGGGGCGTGCGCGCCGACGAGCACCAACCCTCGGTCGCGATACCTCTCGTCCCAGGCCCTGAGGTAGGGCAGGGTACGGAGCCAGTTGACGCAGGAGTACGTCCAGAAGTCGACGAGCACAACCCGCCCGCGCAGCCCATCTGAAGTGAGCGGCTCGGAGTTGAGCCACACGCTCGCGGCATCAAGCGCCGACAGAGCGCCTTTGGTGGAGTCCGTGGTGGACATGTCGACCTCCCTCTTGGTTAGGCCCCCGGCCGCCGACAGCTCAGGCAAGGACGAAAACACGAAGCAGTCTGCAACGTACCCCGAGGGCCGTCGTTGTGCGTGCCTGAGCGCCGCGCCGCTTCGATGCTCCGCGCTTCCAGTAGCGTTCCAGCGATGGAGAGCAGCCTCCCTCGTGGCGCTCTGCCTGCGCCTCGCCCGTTGGGGTCCTGAGTCGATGGCCCCCACGCTCGTCCTACACGCGTTGCCTCCGTCACATCCGTGTATGACGGTCGAGACCGCCATCCGCCTGAAGGGCCTTCCGTATGAGCGGATCGACCTGCCGATGAACGGTGAACACCCCGCACGCATGCAGGAGATCTACGGTGCGGGCCACTCCACCGTGCCAGGGCTGCTTGTCGACGGAGATCCCGTGCACGGCTCGCGGGCGATCCTCGAGCGGCTGGAGGAGATCGCGCCCGAGCCGGTCCTGTTTCCATCCGAGGAGGTTCGCGAGGCCGAGCGGTGGGGCGACGAGCAGCTTCAGGACCTCGGCCGGCGCCTGCCGTGGGGAGCGCTGCATTTCCGGCCCGAGCTGCTGGCCGCGATCGCTGGCGGCGAGCCGCTTGATGGGCCGGGCACCGACTACGCGATCCGCTACATACACGCCGCCTGGAGTTATCACCGCATCACGGCCGAGCGCCTCGCGGACGATCTCGCCGGCCTGCCGGCGAAGCTCGACCACATCGAGTTCCTGGCGCAAACCGGTGTGATCGGCGGCCAGACCCCGAACGCGGCCGACCTGCAGATCGGCGCGACCATTCGCGTCCTGCTCCCGATCGCGGACCTGAAGCCGCTGCTGGATGACACCGCCGCCGAGACGATCGCGGTACGCCACTTCCCCGCCTACCGAGGTGGCCTACCGCCGGGTACCTACCCCGCGGGTTGGGTGAAACGAGAAGACTAGGTGCCCTACAACGCCGAGCTTGGTCCCACCAGATACGTGGCGGCAGGTGACCGCTACGAGCAGATCCCCTACCGCCGCTGCGGCCGGAGCGGCCTGAAGCTCCCGGCGATCTCGCTGGGCCTCTGGCAGAACTTCGGCGACGATCGCCCGCTCGAGAACAGCCGCCGGATGCTGCGTCGGGCGTTCGACCTGGGGATCACCCACTTCGACCTCGCCAACAACTACGGACCGCCGTACGGCAGCGCGGAGACCAACTTCGGGCGCATCCTCGACGAGGATCTCCGACCCTACCGGGACGAGCTCGTCATCTCGACCAAGGCGGGATACGACATGTGGCCCGGACCCTATGGCGAGTTCGGTTCACGCAAGTACCTCCTCTCCAGCCTCGACCAGAGCCTGCGCCGGCTGCGGCTCGATCACGTCGACATCTTCTACTCCCACAGGTTCGATCCCGAGACGCCGCTCGAGGAGACAATGGGCGCGCTCGACACCGCCGTTCGCTCGGGAAAGGCCCGCTACGTCGGTGTCTCTTCCTACGGGCCCGAGATGACTGCACGTGCAGCCGACATCCTCCGCACGCTCGGCACACCGTTGCTGATCCACCAGCCGTCCTACTCGATGCTCAACCGGTGGATCGAGCAGGCGCTGCTCGACGTGCTTGCCCGTGATGGGATCGGCGCGATCGTCTTCTCGCCGCTCGCCCAGGGCCTGCTGACCGACCGCTATCTGGGGGGAATCGAGGAGGACTCCCGTGTGCGCCGCGGACACTACTTCTCCGAGGAGTTCGTCACCCCGCAGAACCTCGAGCGCGTGCGCGCGCTGAACGAGATCGCTCTGCGACGTGGACAGACACTCGCGCAGCTGGCGATCGCCTGGGCGTTACGCGACCCTCGAGTGACCTCGGTCCTCCTCGGTGCGAGCCGCGTCGAGCAGCTCGAACAGAACGTCTCCGCGCTGGAACGCCTCGACTTCGATGCAGATGTGCTCGACGGAGATCGACCGCTATGCCCAGGAGAGTGCCATCAACCTCTGGCCCCCCTCCTCCTAAGGACCACCGCGTCATGTCGGCTCGCTGCGAGTCTCCATCTCGCTCAGGGCAACAGCACGATCTTGCCGTGACTATGGCGTCTTTCGAGCTCGCGGTAGGCGTCGCGAACCTGCTCCAGCGGGAAGGTACGCGCAATCGGTAGCTCGAGGCTTCCGTCCGCCAGCATTCCCACGAGCTCCGCGAGCAGCGCGGCCGTAGCGATCGCGTGGGTGCCCTGCCCTTGGACGCCGAGTCGCTGCACCGCCTCGAAATCCGCGATCGTGTTGATCCGCTGTGGATCGACACCGAGGCCGATCGCGAGGTCGACGTAGCCGCCGCCGAAGGTGTCGATGAACGCGTCGACGGCGCCGCCGGCCGCCTCGCGGATCCGCTCGGCCTGCCCGTCGCCGTAGGTCACAGGCACGATGTCGTGGCGGCGCAGCCAGTCGTGGTTCTGCTCGCCGGCCAGGCCGATCACCGTCGCTCCGGTGCGCCGCGCGAGCTGCACGGCGACCGAGCCCACCCCGCCCGCGGCGGCTGACACGACGACCGTCTCGCCGGCCTGAGGGGCGACGGCCTGAACCGACGCAGAGGCGGCGAGTCCGACGACGAACAACGAGCCCGCCACCTCCCAGGGAACCGATGCCGGCTTGGCCGTCAGCTGGTCGGCCGGGACCGCGACGAGCTCGGCGTGGCTTGCGCGCTGCTCGGTCCAGCCCAGGACCTCGTCTCCGACGGCGAACGCGGTCGTGCCCGCGCCGAGCGCCTGGACCACGCCGGCGAGGTCGGTTCCCTCCCCTGACGGGAACGTCGCGGGCCAGCGCTCATGCAGGCGCCCCTCCCGGATCGCCACCTCACCGGGGTTGATCCCGGCCGCCCTGACGGCCACCAGCACCTGCGCCGGACCAGCGACGGGATCCTCGACCTCGCGCACCTGAAGTACATCGACCCCACCGTATTCGTCGAATCGCACGGCCTTCATGTCATCTCCTCGGTGAGTCCGCGCACGACCATAGCGCCCGCGCAGACCTACCTCCACTCGCTGGCCGAGACCGAGGCCCTACGGGGCCGCCGACACTACGCGCACTCTCGCGGGCCTATCCGGGACTGCGGATAAACCCCTACTGGCCCAACGGACGCGCGCGGATGAAGGTGTGAGCGCAACCGAGTTGACTCGTAGCCGTGGATACGACCAACGCGGCGACCCGGAGGTAGGTGACGAGATGCATCACCCAGAGCCCGACAAAGAGACAGAAACCCGCGACCAGGCGGACTTCGACAAGGCAGTGGCTCGAGACGGCAAGGTCGTACTCGAGTGGCTCGCCGGATTCGGCGTCGTCGCGGCGCTGTTGCTGTCCATCATCGCCATCAGCCAGAGCAGCCAACACAACACGGTCACAGTCACGAGCGGCGTCGCTCCGGCCGCCACGAGCTCGACAGCGGCCAGTCCTACCGCCAACCTGCCTACCAAGACGATCAGCCTGAAGGTCGTGGCGGGCGGCAAGTTGGGGCCGGACAAGATCAAGCACGACTACTTCACCAAGACGGAATTCGCCGTCAAGGTCGGACAGAGACTGGATCTCCGCATCGACAACACCGACGAGGGCGAACACAGCATCACCTCACCCGAGATCGGCGTGAACATCATCGTCAAATCGGGCGTCCACACGTACGAGGTCGTGGTCAAAGAAAAGGGTCGCTTCTCTTGGTTCTGCGTGATCCCCTGCGACGACACAGCCAACGGCTGGGCAATGCAGCACGCCGGCTACATGAGCGGCTTCATCACCGCAACCTGAGGGTCGAGGCATTGAGGCGAGTTCCCCTCTCCGGCGGAACGGGCACGCGACCCCGGTGAGTGGTACCAGCCCACCTCTCCGGCGTCCGGGACTGTATTTCAGTCACCCCGCGTGCTTGGAGCACGACCCGCGGTCGTACATGCCCGAGCACCCCGACACGCCGGAGCGCCTTGTTGCGATCGAGCAGGAGCTGACGGCGCAGGGCTGGCTTGGTTGGGAGCGACGTGCCGCGCCACCCGCACGCGAGTCCCAGCTGGAGCTCGTCCACGACCGTAGGTTGATCGAGGGACTGAAGGAGATGGCGCTCGCGGGGGGCGGCGCGGTCGACGCGGACACGTTCGTCGGGGAGCCCTCATACCGGGCTGCGCTCCACGCCGCCGGCGGCGCGTGCGAGATGACGGGGGCACTGGTGAAGGACGAGGCCGAAGTCGCGTTCTGTGGTGTCCGTCCGTCGGGGCACCACGCCGAACCGGCCCGGGCGATGGGCTTCTGTCTCTTCAACAACGTCGCGATCGCCGCCGAGTACGCGATCCGCGAGCTGGGCATAACGCGCGTCTTCATCCTCGATTGGGACGTCCACCACGGCAACGGGACAGCCGAGACGTTCCGCCGGCGTCCCGATGTCCTGTTTGCGAGCATCCACCAGGGCGGGATCTATCCCGGCACCGGTGCGCTCGGAGACTCGGGCTCGGGTCCCGGGGAGGGCTACACGATCAACCTGCCCGTCCCCGCCGGCTCGGAGGAGGACCTGTGGCTCTCACTGCTCGAGCACGTGGTCCTGCCGGCCGCGGTGGCGTTCGAGCCGGAGCTCGTGCTGATCTCTGCGGGCTTCGATGCCCACCGCCTGGACCCACTGGCGAGCTGCCGGCTGGAGACGAGCTCCTTCGCGGAGATGGCCCGGCACGTGCGCGACTTCGCCGAGCGCGCCAACGCCCCGCTCGGCGCGGTTCTCGAGGGGGGCTACGAACCGGCGGCGCTCGCGGAGTCGGTCTGCGCGACGCTGGCGGCCCTCGGCGGCGATGAGCCGCCACGATCATCGGCGCCCGAGGCCCTCTTGACCTCTCGCGCCGCCGCCCACGTCGGGCACCACTGGCCGCTGTGAGCGACCTAGCGTAGTTTTCCGCGCCGGGCTGGCGGCCAACCTCGGATGCCGCGCCGTGCTCGGTGCGCGAATGTTGGGGCATCGTGAGCAGCGGCACATCTCCGACACTGTGCGAACCGCCTCTGGCGAGGTCCATCGAGGGGGCACCACAGCCGGAGCTCGTCCGTTTGCGGGACGGCTCCCAGGTGACGATCCGGCCTGTGCGCGTTGAGGACGAGGGGCCGCTGCGGGTGTTCCTGGGCGGCCTGTGCGAGGAGGCCCGTCGCCTGCGGTTCTTCAGCGGCGCGGTGGACACGGACAGGGCCGCGCACTGGGCCGCGGAGACCGGCGCCGACCGCTGTGGGCTCGTGGCCCACGACGAGACCGGGATGATCGTCGGCCACGCCGTCTACACGGTTCTGGCACCTGCGCGCGCGGAAGTGGCGGTCGAGGTCGCCGATCACCTGCACGGTCGCGGCCTGGGCACGATCCTCATCGAGCGCCTGGCGGCCATCGCCGAGCAGCGCGGGATCACGCGTTTCGTAGCTGAGGTGCTGTGTGAAAACCGGGCCATGCTGGACGTGTTCCGCGAGGGCTTCGACGCGCGGGTGGTACGCCATCAGGGACCCCAGGAGCGCGTCGAGTTCCTGACCTCGGGCTGGCGTCTGGCGCACGAGCGGTTCGACTCCGACACCGCCTGAGCGGCTTACGCCATCGACGGTGTGGTGAGCGGTGAACGCCCGGTCATGGCGGTCGGCTGCTCGAGGCCGAGCAGCGCGAGCACCGTGGGTTGATCACCCACGTGTCAGCCGGCCTCAGCGCTCGACGACGACGCTGGACGTATCCGGGCGGCGTGCGGCGAGCGAATCGCGCAGCCCATCGCGTGCGTCGGGGTGGGCGGCATGGTCGATGATCAGGCGTGCCTGGGCGCGCTGGCTGCGCCCGAACACGTGCGCGCAGCCGTGCTCGGTCACGACGGCGGAGTGTTGGAAGGACGTCACAGGGTCCGTGAGGCGTGGGACGATCGTCGAGCTCTCGCTGCGCTCGTGCCATGAGCGAAGCGCGATCACCGCGTGACCGCCCGCCGAGTGAAGGGCGCCGGTGACGAAGTCGGGCTGACCGCCGAAGCCCGAGTAGAGGCGGCCGTTTATGTGGCTGGCTCCGGCCTGGTCTGAGAGGTCGACCTGCAGCGCCGTGTTCACGGACACCATTGCCGCGTGTGCGGCGATACGCGAGGGGTCGTTCGTGATCTCGGTGCGCGTCATCCTCAGCCTGGGGTTCTGATCGACCCAGCGGTAGAGCTCTGGCGAGCCGAATAGGAAGGAGCACACGATCGGACGCTGGCGGTCCAGCGCGCCGTCGTGATCGAGCGCCATCACGCCGTCGCTGATCATCTCCGACCAGATCGCGAGATCCCGCCTGCCCGAAAGGGCGCGCAGGGTCGCGTCGGGGACCTGGCCGATGCCGAGCTGCAGCGTCGAGCCGTCGTCGACGAGGCTGGCCACGGACTCGGCGATCTGCTCGGCGTGCTCGTGGGAGGCACCCACGGCCGGTGAGGCGAGATCTTCCTCCACCTCGATGGCCAGGTCGATCAGATCCTCGGCCAGCTCGCTGTCACCGAGCGTGTAGGGCATCCGCGGGTTCATCTGGGCGATCACCAGGCCGCCGCGTGCCCGCACCGCTTCGATCGCCGCCGGGAGGACGTTGACCTCGATCCCGAGCGAGACCTTTCCCTCGCGCGGTGTCGAGGTGTGCAGCAGCACGACGTCCGGGGGACGGATCGTCGCGAACAGCCGCGGGACGAGCGATAGGCGCATCGGCAGGTAATCCAGCCGCTCACCGGCGTCGCGCATGCCGGGTCCTACGAACGGGGTCTCGAGGATCACGCCCTCGCGCTCGGGCAGGGGCGCCTGGGCGGCGAGCATGAACAGGCGATAGCGCTCCACCGCGGCCTCCAGCGAATCGAGCAGCGTGCGCGGGGTGGCGTGATTGCCGCTGGCCACGACCCGCGGCTCGGGGCCCGGCAGGGCACGGAGAGCCTGCTCGAGCTCCGCTTCAGAGACGACGCGCATCGCTCTAGGCCGTTGCGGGAACCGGTGCCATCACGCGAGCGGCGAGATCCACCAGCCGGCTGGAGTAGCCCCACTCGTTGTCGTACCAGGCCACGACCTTCACCTGGGTTGAGTCCATCACGCTGGTCAGCTGCGAGTCGAAGATCGAGGAGAAGGGCGAGCCGACGATGTCACTCGAAACCAGCGGTTCCTCGCTGTAGGAGAGGATCCCGTGCAGCGGGCCGTGCTCGGCGGCAACTCGAAACGCGTCGTTGACCTCCTCTGCGCTGGTCGCGCGTTCTGCCTCGAGCGTGAGGTCCACGATCGAGCCGGTGGGGGTCGGGACGCGGACCGCGATCCCGCCCAGCCGGCCATCGAGCTCCGGGATCACGAGACCGAGTGCCTTTGCCGCACCTGTGGACGTCGGAACGAGGTTCAGGGCGGCGGCGCGCGCTCGGCGCAGGTCCTTGTGAGGTCCGTCGAGGAGATTCTGGTCGGCGGTGTAGGCATGGATCGTGCTCATCTGGCCGTGGCGGATGCCGACCGTCTCGTGCAGGACCTTCGCGACGGGCGCCAGACAGTTGGTGGTGCAGGAGGCATTGCTGATGATGTGATGGCGCTCGGGGTCATAGACCTGCTCGAAGTTCACGCCGATCACCACGGTCGCGTCCAGCGGCTCCGAGCCCTTGCCGGGAGCGGAGATGATCACCTTGCGGGCGCCCGCCGTGAGATGCTCGGCGGCTGCCGAACGAGTGCGGTAACGGCCGGTGGACTCGATCACGACGTCCACCTCCAGCTCTCGCCACGGCAGGTTCGACAGCGATGGCTCGGCGAGCGCGCGGATCGGCTTGCCGGCCACGACCAGCTCACCCCCGATCGACTCCACGGTCCCGGGAAAGGCCCCGTACACGGAGTCCTGGCGCAGCAGATGGGCGAGCGTGCCGGCGTCGGCGAGATCGTTGATGGCCACGATCTCGAGGTCTGAGCCCTGCTCGTGGGCGATGCGCAGCACGCTGCGTCCCACGCGGCCAAAGCCGTTGATCGCAACTCGGGTGGGCATCTCTGTCTCCTCGGCTCGTGGTTGTAGGTGGCGGTTTGCCTGACCTCGCGACCTGACGGTCACGCTAGGCGCGATCAGGAGCCGTGTCATGAGGGAGGAGCCCTCTGCCGAGCGGGTGAAAACTACGGATCACGTCTAGTGGGCAGCCCGGTGGTTGTGGACGCTCCCGAGCGCTTGACTGGTCTTCACGACCGCAGGCGACCCGAGGAGCGATGAGCAGATGACTGTCACCCACGCAGAGGCGTCCCCAGTGACCGACGAGGCGGTGCGCCCGTTTGCCGAGCTGCGCCGCGAGGACGTCGACTACGCCGGCGGTAAGGGTGCGAATCTCGGTGAGCTGACTTCCGCGGGCCTGCCGGTTCCCGACGGCTTCGTCGTCGGCGCTCCAGCGTACGCAGCGTTCCTCGTGCAGACCGGGCTGCGCGAGCGCTTGGCGCAACTGCTCGACGTCGTTGATGTCGAGGACACCGCGGCGCTGCAGGCCGCCAGTGCAGCCGCACGAGAGCTGGTCTCCGAGACGCCCGTGCCCGAGCCGCTCGCACGCGAGATCAGCCTCGCCTACGAGCAGCTGGCCCACGACGATCCCCAGACGCCGGTCGCCGTGCGCTCCTCCGCCACCGCCGAGGACACCGCCGCGACCTCCTTCGCGGGGATGAACGAGACGTTCCTGAACATCCGCGGCGCCGACGCCGGTGATCGACGCCGTGCGCCGCTGCTGGCGCTCGCTGTTCGGCGCTCGCACCATCTACTACCGGGGCCGTCAACGGCTTCGCACAGGCCGACATGGACATCGCCGTGGTCGTGCAGCGCCAGGTCAACTCGACGCGCGCCGGCGTGATGTTCACCGTCAACCCCGCCACCGGGCAGCGAGACGAGCTCGTCATCGAGGGCTCCTTCGGCCTCGGCGAGGCGGTCGTCTCGGGCTCGGTCTCCCCCGACCGCTACGTCGTGGAGAAGACCGACGCTGGCGATCCGTCGCCGCGAGGTCCACCACAAGGAGCTCATCATCGAGTACGCCGCCGACGGCGGCACCAGCCAGCGCGCTCTCTCCGAGGAGGAGGCGCTGCGCCCGGTGCTGAGCGACCAGGAGGTCGTTGCGGTCGCCGAGCTCGGCCGGCGGATCGAGGAGCACTACGGCTTCCCGCAGGACACCGAGTGGGCCTTCGACCCCGACGGCACGCTGTGGATGCTGCAGAGCCGCCCGATCACCACTCTCCACGATCGGCCAGCTGCAGATGCCTCGCGGATGGACAGACGGAGCCCGAGGCGGTGTTGCTGCATGGCCTGGGCGGAGCGCCGGGTAGCGCCAGCGGCGCCGCGCGCGTGCTCGTGTCGCTCGCGGACGCGGCGAGCCTGAACGACGGCGACGTGCTGGTGACGCACATGACCTCCCCGGACTGGCTGCCGCTGTTACGCCGCGCGGGGGCGATCGTGACCGACTCCGGGGGCATGACGTGTCATGCCGCGATCGTCTCGCGCGAGCTGGGCATTCCCTGCGTGGTCGGGACCGGTGAGGCCACCAGCAAGCTGCGCGACGGCGAGATCGTGACCGTCGATGCCACGCGCGGAGTCGTCTTGGAGGGTGCTCGCCGACCCGTCGGCGCCGGCGAGCCCGGGCCAGGTGCCCCGGGCGAGCGGTCCGCTGGCGCAAGCGTGGGCGCCATCTCAGCAGTCGCTCCGGTGACCGCCACGCAGATCCTCGTAAACCTCTCTGAGCCCTCGCAGGTGGCGCGAGTCAAGGACCTGCAGGTCGACGGCGTCGGGCTGCTGCGTGCAGAGATGATGGTGCTCGAGGCGCTGGCGGGCGATCATCCGCGCACCCTGCTCGAGGAGGGACGCGGCGATGAGTTCGTTGCGCGCATGGCCGAGGGTCTGAGCACGTTCGCGGCGGGCTTCGCGCCGCGGCCGGTGACCTACCGCACGATCGACTTCCGCACCAACGAGTTCTCCGGGCTGCGCGGCGGCGAGCGCTTCGAGCCGCACGAGGCCAACCCGATGATCGGCTACCGAGGAGCGCTGCGCTACACGCGCGAGCCCGACGTCTTCGCGCTCGAGCTGGCCGCACTGCGCCAGGTCTGGGATGCGGGCCTGCACAACCTGCACGTGATGCTGCCGTTCGTGCGCAGCACCCGCGAGCTGCGCCGTTGCCGCGAGCTGATCGCCGAGTCGGGTCTGTTCGATCGTCCCGGCTTCGAGCTGTGGGTGATGGCCGAGGTGCCTTCGGTGCTGTTCAACCTCGAGGAGTACGCCGCGCTCGGCGTCACCGGCATCTCGGTCGGCTCCAACGACCTCACGCAGTTGCTGCTGGGCGCAGACCGCGACAACGAGGTGCTGGCCGAGACCTTCGACGAGCGCGATCCGGCGGTCATCGCCTACCTGCGCGAGCTGATCCCCCGCGCACGCCGGCTCGGGCTGCACACCTCGATCTGCGGCCAGGCCCCCTCGGTGCACCCCGAGTACGCCGAGCTGCTCGTGCGCGCCGGCATCGACGCGATCTCGGTCAGCGTCGATGCCGTGGAGCGCACCCGCAGGCTCGTGGGCGCCGCCGAGCAGCGCCTGCTGTTGGACGCCGCGCGAACCGACGGCGTAGAGCGATGTTCGAGGTGCGCATACATGGTCGCGGTGGCCAGGGCGTGGTCACGGCCGCGGAGATGCTCTCGCTGGCCGCGTTCGATGAGGGCCGCTACGCGCAGGCGTTCCCGAGCTTCGGCTCCGAGCGCATGGGCGCCCCGGTGGTGGCGTTCTGCCGTATCGACGATCACGAGATCCGCACACGGGAGCCGGTCATGGAGCCCGACGCGCTGATCATCCAGGACGCCACGCTGCTCCATCAGGTGGACGTCTTCGGTGGCTGCAAGCAGGACGGCTTCATCCTCATCAACACGACAAAGAGCCTCGACGGGCTCGGGCTTGGAGGCTTCGTCGGGGACTTTCAGCGCGGGCGGCTGTTGACCGTGCCGGCCTCCGAGCTCGCGCGCGAGCACACCGGGCGCGCCGTCGCGAACGCCGCGCTGCTCGGCGGCTTCGCGGCGCTCACCGGGTTGATCTCACTCGACGCCGTGTCGCGCGCGATCCGCGAGCGCTTCGCCGGCGCGGTGGCAGAGGGCAACGTCGCGGCCGCGACGGCCGCACATACCTGGGTCGCGGACGAGCTACGGGAGCTGAGCGGTGCCACGCCAGCTTGAGGGCTCACGGGCGGTCGCCGAGGCGGTCGCGCTCTGCCGCCCGGAGGTCATCTGTGCGTACCCCATCTCGCCGCAGACGCACATCGTCGAGAACCTCTCGCAGCTGGTCAAGGACGGCGAGCTCTCGCCGTGTGAGTTCGTCAACGTCGAGTCCGAGTTCGCCGCGATGTCGGCGTCGATCGGCGCATCCGCCACCGGCGCCCGCGCCTACACCGCCACCGCCAGTCAGGGCCTCTTGTACATGACCGAGGCGCTCTACAACGCCTCCGGGCTGGGCCTGCCGATCGTGATGACGGTCGCCAACCGCGCGATCGGTGCGCCCATCAACATCTGGAACGACCACTCCGACTCGATGTCCCAGCGCGACTCGGGCTGGATCCAGCTGTACGCCGAGACCAACCAGGAGGCGCTCGACCTGCACATCCAGGCCTTCCGCCTGGCCGAGGAGCTCTCCACGCCGGTGATGGTGTGTATGGACGGCTTCATCCTCACCCACGCCGTCGAGCGCGTCGAGATGCCCACGCAGCAGGAGGTGGACGCGTTTCTGCCGGCGTTCCAGCCGCGCCAGCTGCTCGACCCCGACGAGCCGATCACGATCGGCGCGATGGTCGGCCCCGAGGCCTTCATGGAGGTCAAGTACCTCGCACACGCCAAGCAGATGCAGGCTCTCGAGCTGATCCCCGAGATCGCCGGCGACTTCGGGCGCGCCTTCGGCCGAGACTCCGGTGGGCTGCTGCGCAGCTACCGCGCCGAGGACGCCGAGACGATCGTCGTGGCGCTCGGCTCGGTGCTCGGCACGATCAAGGACACCGTCGATGAGCTGCGCGACGAGGGCGTCAAGATCGGCGTCGTCGGGATCACATCGTTCCGCCCGTTCCCACTGGAGGCGGTGCGCGCCGCGCTCGGACACGCGCAGCGGGTGCTCGTCCTCGAGAAGGCGCTGGCCGTCGGCATCGGCGGGATCGTCTCCGCGAACGTGCGCATGGCGCTCGCGGGCATCCAGCTGCACGGCTACACGGCGATCGCGGGTCTCGGCGGGCGACCGATCACGAAGGCGTCGCTGCGCGGGCTGTTCGTGGACGCCGCCGCCGAGAAGCTCGAGCCACTGACGTTCCTCGACATGGACTGGGACGTCGTGAACCGCGAGCTTCAGCGCATGCGCTCCTCGCGCTCCTCCGGCCCCCACGCCGAGAACATCCTGCGCGACGTCGGGCCCGTGGCGGCGGGCCCGGTGTAGGAGCACTCCAGCATGAAGGCGCCGGCGATCCGCTTCTACCAGACGGGCAGCTTCGCGGTCGGCAACCGCCTGCTCGACCCCGAGCAGCGCTCCGTGCAGGCCGGCGAGCAGCGCACGAACTCGATCACCTGCGGGCATCGCGCCTGTCAGGGCTGCGGGGAGGCGCTCGGCGCGCGCTACGCCCTGGATGCAGCGATGCGAGCCACCAACGGGCAGATGATCGCGGCCAACGCGACCGGCTGCCTGGAGGTGTTCTCGACCCCGTATCCGGAGAGCTCGTGGCGGATCCCGTGGATCCACTCGCTGTTCGCCAACGCGCCGTCGGTGTCCACCGGCATCGCCGCGGCGCTGCGCGCGAAAGGCCGCGAGGATGTGCGCGTCGTCGGGCAGGGCGGTGACGGCGGCACCGTGGATATCGGGATGGCGTCCTTGTCGGGGATGTTCGAGCGCAACGACGACGTGCTCTACATCTGTTACGACAACGAGGCGTACATGAACACCGGCGTGCAGCGCTCGGGCTCCACCCCGCCCGCCGCGCGCACGGCCACTACGCAGGCGGTCGGCCCGGAACCCGGGAACGTGTTCGGGCAGGGCAAGAGCGCGCCCCTGATCGCGATGGCGCACGAGATTCCGTATGTCGCGACCGCAACCGTCGCCGAGCTGCGCGACCTCGAGGCCAAGGTGCAGACCGCGATGGAGATCCGCGGCGCGCGCTACCTGCACGTCTTCGTCCCCTGCCCGCTCGGCTGGGGCAGCGCCTCCAAGGACACGATTCGGGTGGCACGGCTGGCGAAGGAGTCGGGCATCTTCCCCGTGTTCGAGGCGCGCGACGGCGAGGTCACGGGCGTCTCGAAGATCCGCCGCCAGGTACCCGTCGAGGACTACCTGCGCCTGCAGGCGCGTTTTTCACACCTGTTCAAGCCCGTGCCCCGCCCCGATGTCATCGCCCGCATCCAGGCGGGCGCCGAGCGCAACATCCGCCGCTTCGGGCTGCTCGGCGACGCCGGCCCCGCAGCAGTCCTCTCCGCCGCGAGGACGGAGACGGGGCAAGGCTGATGGACAAGCCCTTCGCGATCACCCTGGACGTCGGCTCGAGCCTGGCCAACAAGACGGGCTCCTGGCGGCAGGAGCGACCCGTCTACGTGCACCGCATGCCGCCGTGCAATCACGGCTGTCCGGCCGGCGAGAACATCCAGCAGTGGCTCTACCACGCGGAGTCCGGTGACTACGAGGCGGCCTGGCGCGAGCTCGTCAAGGACAACCCGCTGCCGGCCGTGATGGGACGCGTCTGTTACCACCCCTGTGAGACGGTCTGTAACCGCGCACAGGTCGATGACGCCGTCGGGATCCACGGCGTCGAGCGCTTCCTCGGGGACGAGGCGGTCAAGCGTGGCTGGAAGCTCAGCGTCGAGGCGGAGCCGACCGGGAAGCGGGTGCTGATCGTCGGCGCGGGTCCCTCGGGTCTCTCCGCCGCCCATCAGCTGGCCCTTCGCGGCCACGACGTGACGATCCGCGAGGCCGGCCCGATGAGCGGCGGCATGATGCGCTTCGGTATCCCGAAGTACCGCCTCCCCCGTGATGTGCTGGACGCCGAGGTTCAGCGGATCCTCGATCTCGGCGTGACGCTCGAGCTGAACACGAAGGTCACGAACATCCTCGACGCGATGCACGAGGGCAGCTTCGACGCCGCTTTCCTGGCCGTCGGTGCCCATATCGGCAAGCGCGCGTACATCCCCGCCGGGGAGGCCGCACACATCCTCGACGCCGTCACCATGCTGCGCAGCATGGAGGGCGAGGAGCTCCCCCTGCTAGGCCGTCGCGTCGTCGTCTACGGCGGCGGCAACACGGCGATGGATGCGGCGCGCACCGCCAAGCGCCTCGGCGCGAACGAGGCGATCGTCGTCTACCGCCGCACGCGCGAGCGCATGCCCGCGCACGACTTCGAGGTCGAGGAGGCGCTCGAGGAGGGCGTGATGATGAAGTGGCTGTCCACGATCAAGCACGCCGACGAGGGCAAGCTCGTGCTGGAGAAGATGGAGCTCGACCAGGACGGCTTCCCCCAGCCGACCGGCGAGACGGAGGAGCTGGAGGCCGACTCGCTGGTTCTCGCGCTCGGCCAGGAAGCCGACCTGTCACTGCTCGACGGGGTGCCCGGTCTGGAGATCGAGGACGGCGTGGTGAAGGTCGACGAGCGCATGATGACCGGCCACGAGGGCATCTTCGCGGGCGGCGACATGGTGCCCGCCGAGCGCACCGTCACCGTCGGCGTCGGCCACGGCAAGCAGGCCGCACGCAACATCGATGCCTGGCTGCGCGGGACCGAGTTCGTCCATCCCGCCGAGCCGGAGCTCGCGAGCTTCGAGAAGCTCAACGTCTGGTACTACACCGACGCGCCGAAGACCGTCGCGCCGCACCTCGACGCGATCCGCCGGCAGTCGAGCTTCGACGAGGTCACCCAGGGCCTGGACGAGGGCAACGCGCTGTTCGAGGCGCGCAGGTGCCTCTCCTGCGGCAACTGTTTCGGCTGCGACAACTGCTACGGCGTGTGCCCCGACAACGCGGTGCTGAAGGTCGACGAGGGCGACGGCTACGCCTTCGACCTCGACTACTGCAAGGGCTGCGGCATCTGTGTCGAAGAGTGCCCGTGCGGAGCGATCGAAATGATCCCCGAGTCCTCCTGAGACAGATGACCCGCCTGGCACCCTCGGGGGTCTCGATGTCACGGGCGAGCGGGTGCTGCTGAGCGTGGATCTGAGCGTGCCGCTGCGAGCCCGACCGGACGGCCCTAACCCGGGGCCGACGCCGAGCTCTCTCGAGCCCTCAACACCACCTCGAGCAACTCGACGTACTGCCCGAGGTGACGCGGCCCCAGGAACTGGTCGCGCACGCGCGTCTGTGCAGCCTCGCCCATGCGCTCGGCGGCGTAGGGATCCCGGAGCAGCCCGCTGACGCGCTCACCAAACGCGCGAAGGTCGCGGGGCTCGACCAGATAGCCCGTGCGCCCGTCCTCGATCTGGTCGCGGATGCCACCGATCCCGGAGGCGACCACCGGGCGCCCCTTCCACATCGCCTCCGCAACGGTGAGGCCGAAGCCCTCCGCCAGGCTCTTCTGCGCGACGACGTCTGAGCGCCGCTGCAGGGCGTTGACGATCACGGCGTTCTCATCGGGATCGTCCATCGGCAGCAGCGCCAGATGCACGCGCCGGCGAAGCCGCCGCGGGAGCTCCGACCAGGCGGTATGGACTTCTCCGAAGACCTCGGCGCCCTCCGGGTCGTCCGCCACGGCGGTCACGTCGGGGCCCGCCAACACGAGGTGAGCCGCCTCGGCCAGCGTCACGTGCTCCGCGAACGCGGCCAGCACCCCGAGCGGATCCTTGAGCCGGTCCCAGCGCGAGATCTGCGCCAGCACGGGGACGTCGAGGCGCAGCTGCTGCTCCTCGACCATCTGGGCCTGGCGCGAGACCAGCCCGACGCTCCCGTCGAGCCGCTCGAACACGGCTCGCGGGTGCTGGTCGTGATCGCCTGCCAGCGCCGCCGCCCGCAGCACGGCAGTGACGGTGGTGAACCCCATCAGATGGTTCTTGGGCGAGAACGCGTCGATCGAGGGGGCGATCACGGTCAGCTTTGATGGGTCGAGGCCCTCCCAGATGTAGGCACTCTGGGAGAACACGTACGCCTCTGCCTGCTGGACGTATGGGAGCAGGAACCGCCAAGCTTCGCGCGCGCGGTCGTTGGGCGGGTCGACTCCGACGTGCGAGCGCCAGATGATCGGCGCTCCAGTCGCGAGCAGACGCGGAATCATGCCCGCGGTCTGCGGGTCATGCAGGAGCACCACATCCGAGGGACGAACCGCCGCAGCGAGGAGCTCGGCGTTTGCTGTGCAGTTACGCTCGTATGCCGACCGCTCGGCGTCGCCCAGCGGACCACCGTCGCCATCGTGTCCGTGAAGCCGGTTGTGGAGGCGCTTGGTGATGCGGAAGAACTCGGGATCGCCGTCGATCACCAGCCAGCGTGCATCGATCCCGCCCCCACGCGCGTAGCCGATCAGCGAACGTAACATCTCCGCGACCCCGCCTCCGCGCCCCGTCGAGTTGACGTTCCAGAACGTTCTCTCGCGCAGCAGCTCCCGTCCCCGCGTGAGCGTGTGTTCAAAGCCGGCGAGTGCCTCGGGTGTAAGGAGCGTTCGGAATCGCTCGGGGTCCAGCGTCGGGACCGTGACCTGGGCGAGCTCCATATCGTCTCGCGCGGTCAGCTCGGTTCGGCGTGTATCACGCGGCTAGGCCGGTTCGCGGCGCGGCCAGCATGTCCGGCGGGACGAGGAGCACCGAGCAGTGCGCATGGGCGACCACGGGTCTACTGACGCTGCCAACGGTCCGCAGGCCGGCGAGCCGGCGGCTGCTCATCACGATCAAGCCTGCGTCGAGCTCTTGCGCGGCCGTGACGATGACCTCGCGCGGGGTTCCCGACTCCACGACCAGCTCGCTGCGTGTACCCGTCAAGCTGCCAAGCTGCTCGGCCTGGTGCTGGATTCGGTGGGGGTGCATGCGCGACTCGGCGCCCAGCGCGTGTACCAGCGCGGTTTCGGCGCGGTGCGCCCGCGCCAGCAGGGCAGCCAGCTGCACGAGCCCGTCAGAGCTATCCAGCCCGTCGCTGGCGACGAGGACGCTTCGCGGCGAGCCCCCGCTCCATGAGGTGCTCGGCCTCGACACGAGAACAGGCGCGGCCAAGCTCTCCTCGGCGGCGGCGGTGATGCTCTCGCGGAACATCGCACCGAGCCAGGTCGCCGTGGCTGGCGCACCCAGCGCGAGCAGCCCGTGCCCGGATGTACGCCGCAAGATCAGCTCGGTCGGCGGACCGCCGGGATCGACCTCGACGCTTGCGCTCACGCCGGCGGCTGCGGCAGCAGCCTCTGCCCGCGAACGATCTCGCTCGCCTGCGCCGCCACGATCTCGGGGCCACGCAGCCCCGACTCATGACGGAAGGCGGTGCACAGGAGCAGCGTGAGATGCCCGCTCGGGCCGACGAGCGCGCCGGCGTGCTCGATCGCGGCGATGCTCTGATCTGTGCCATCGACGGCACAGAGCGCGCTGGCGAACATGCCGCTCGGAGAGCTGGCGGGCCCTTGGACCGAGACGTCGACGTCGCTCATCGCCGGCGCCCTCCGGAGCCGGTCCGCCCCGCCCCGCGCGCGCGGGTCTGCGTGACCCACACGCGGCGAGCAGCTCCGCGAGCGCAGCTTCGATGCCGGCCGAGAGCACGTCGATGTCGGGTGCGGCTGTCGTAGTCGCCGGTCACGCCGAAGCCGAGATGTCCGTTGTAGGAGAAGATCGCCACACCGACTCGCGAGTGTCCGCCGAGTGGCACGTACCCGAACGCCTCGAGCATCCGCCTCCCGGCGGCGTACAGCGGCTGCTGCGGTCCGGGCACGTTGGTCGTCACGGTGTTGACGTTGTGCTGCGGGACGTGCGTGGCGAGCCGCTCGCCGAGCGCCAGCAGCAGCGGCGGGGCGAAGCCGGCGAGCGAGGTCAGCACCTCGCCGGCGACAGCCTCGTGGATGCCTTCAGGTCGGCCATCTGCGCGCGGATCGCTGTCGAGCCGTGCGACCGGGTCGGCGATCGCCGACCGGCAGCTCGGCGAACATCGCGGACACGCGGTTGTCGTAGTGGCCACGCTCGGCGGGAGTGCGGACCGACACCGGCACCATCGTGCGAACCGCGTGCCGGCAGCGACTCGTCGCGGGCGTCCAGCAGCTCACGGAAGCCGCCGGTGATGCAGGCCAGCACGATGTCGTTGACGGTGCCGCCGAGCGTCCGCTTTGACCTGCCTTGACGTCGGAGAGCTCGCGCCTGCGCCCAGCACCAGCGCCGGTGTGGCGCCGATGGGTCCGTTCAGCGAGCGAGCCGGCGTGCGGGCGAGGACGCCTCGCGCATCCGCAGCAGGCCCGAGCGGCGTCTGTGCCGCGCTCGGCGAGCGCCCGCGGCGCGCAGCAGGCCGCATAGCGCCTGCGAGCGGCCGCATCGGCGAGCCGCAGCGAGAGCGCGGGCGAGCAGCTCGCGTCGCTCGCCTCGGGGTCGGGGACGCCGTCCAGCGTGGCGGCAAGGAGCGTGGCGTTCGGGTGCAGCGGTCGAGCATGACGGTCAGCAGGTCGGTGCGCCGGCGACGCCGTCGACCATGCAGTGGTGGATCTTCGAGATCAGCGCCCACGCATGCGGCTCGTCGGGAAGCTCCAGCTCCTCCACCACCCACATCTCCCACAGCGGCTTGGTGCGGTCGAGCTGCTGGGACATCACGCGCCCGATCAGTCATGTGCAGCTGCTCCTCGCTGCCCGGCGTGGGCAGGGCGCTGTGGCGCAGGTGGTACTCGAGATTGAAGTGGGGGTCGTCGACCCACACGGGGCGCCCTGCGCTGAACGGGACGAAGCGCACCACCTGGCGGTAGCGCGGCACGAGCGGCAGCTTGGCGAGCACCATCTCGTGCAGCTCCTGCGGCTCAAGGGGTGGGCCCTCGAACAACGCGATCGAGGCGATGTGCATGTGGCTGACCGCGTCCTCGACTTCGAGGAAGGTGGCGTCAAGCGCGCTGAGCCGCTGCATCCGGTGCGGCCTACTGATGCGCCGCGCGCGTTGTGGACGAGCGCCTTTTCGACGCCTTCACCCGTCCGCGCTTCGGGGGACGCGCGGCGGCCAGCAGCTCGTCGGCGCAGGAGCGCATCGCCTCGAGCATCACGTCGAGGTCCCCAACGGCGTCGCGGTCTGCGACGACGCCGAAGAAGGCATCGCCGTCGTAGCTGACGATCGCCACGCCGACGGCGTGCTCGGCAGCGAGCGGCACGAGCGGGTGGACCTCCCGCAGCGGCGCGCCGAACGCGTACAGCGTCTGTTGCGGACCGGGCACGTTCGTGATCGTCACGTTGAACAGCCGTGTCGCATACAGGGCTCGCGCGATCGCGGAATGGACGATGGGGGGCGCGAGCCCGGAGATCTCCATCACGCCCGCGGTGCCGGCGGCCTGCTCCCCCTTGGACTTGAGCGCGCCGGAGCGCGCGACGATTTCGAAGTAGCGCTCGAGTGTGCTGGGCTCGGCGACGGGCAGGTCGAGGAACAGCGAGGTGATCTTGTTGCCGAGCGCGAGCTGCTCGCCGGCCGTGCGGACGTTCATCGGCACCATCGCGCGAAGGCCCTGCGCGGGTAGCGGCTCGCCACGCCCGAGCAGCACCGCTCTCAATCCGCTGGCGGTGATCGTCAGCGCGACGTCGTTGATGGTGCCGCCCAGAGAGTCCTTGATCGCCCGCATGTCATCCAGCGGTACCCGCACGACCTCGAAGCGCCGCCGGGTCCCGATGGGCTCGTTCAGGCTCGTCCTCGGCGCCGCGTGAAGCTCCTCCTGCACCAGCAGCTCGACCGTCGCGCGGGCGTTCGAAAGCGCCTCCCGGGGGTGTAGCGCACCGTGTACGCCAGCCTGCGTGGCATGCCCCGCGGCTGTCAGCGGCGCGAAGCCCTCCACGCCCCTCCCGGCGTGTCGAGCGCGCGAGGCAAAGCGTTGTGCTGCGGCTGAGGCGCGGGTGTCGCCGGCGCCGTGCCCTTGACCTGCTCGGCGGCCACCGACGGCTCGGTGCGGCGGAGGGCTCCCCGTCGGTCTCGCCAGGCCCGGTAGGCGTTCGGGGGCGACGTCGAGCAGCACGTGTCCGACATCGACAGAGCCGACCCCGTCGACCATGCAGTGGTGCGTCTTGGTGGCGAGCGCCCAGCGGCCACCGGCAAGACCCTCGAGCAGGGTCATCTCCCACAGCGGACGGTGGCGGTCCAGGCGCTGGGAGAAGAACTGCGAAGACCACTCGGACAGCTCCCGCTCGCCTCCCGGCGCCGGCAACGCAGCGTGGGCGACGTGGCGCTTGAGGTCGAAGTCGGGATCGTCTTCCCACGCCGGCCAGCTGAGGCCGCCGGTGTGCGGCGCCGACAGGCGTTGCCCATAACGGGGCAGCTGCCCGAGGCGGTGCGCCAAGTGGCGGCCGAGCTGCTCACGGGTCGGCACACTTCCGTCGGGGGCAGGGTCGAAGACCATGATCGCGCCGATGTGCATGTGCGCGCTGTCGTCGACCTCTTCGAGCTCGAGGAAGGTGGCGTCGACTGGTGTGAGGTGCTCGCTCATGAAACTCCCCGCCTCGCCCGGTTGGCTGCCGGGACCCGATGTGCGATTCCACTCGTGACGCTACATCCGCCTGCCAGTCGCGCACATCCGCGGTTAGTACGCTCGGCCTTCACGGTCTTCCACCGACAACCACGCCAAGCAGCCAGCACGTGCGGCCGCGTCACCCCCTTGGGTCCTGTGGCCCTCGCCACAGATACCAAGTGCAGCTGCTAGGTCGTTTGCCCTGACAACGCGTGCGCAGCGATCGAGACGATCGCCGGGCCCGTTTGAGACACGTCGATCAACCACCGGTCTCCGTGCCGGTGCTGATGAGCCCGCGCTCCAGCGCGTAGCCGACGAGCTCCGCGCGGGAGGAGAGCCTGAGCTTCTGTTGGATGTGCGAGCGGTGTGTCTCGACCGTGCGCACCGACAGGTAGAGCTGTTCGGCGATCTCGGCGTTGGTGTGTCCGAGCGCGATCAGCCTCAGCACATCGACCTCGCGACTCGAGAGGTCATCCGGTGGTCCGGGCGGCGGCTCGGATGCGATGCGCGCGCCGAGCCGCGGGTTGAGGTAGCTCTCCCCCACGGCGGCCCGCCGCACGGCTTCGACGAGCTCGTCGTCGGCGGCCTCCTTGAGAACGTAACCGAGGGCGCCGGCACCGAGCGCCTCGCGTGCGAACGCGGGCTCCTGCTGCATGGTCAGCACGACGATCTGGGTGCCGGGCGACTCCTCGCGGATCAGCGGGATCGCCTCGAGGCTCGAGCCGCCGGGCATGTTCAGGTCGAGCACGAGCACGCCAGGGTGATGGCCACGCACGTAGCGCCGGGCGCTTTCGATGTCGCTGGCCTCGGCGACCACCTCGAAGTCGCCTTCGCTGTCGAGCAGCATCCGCAAGCCGCTGCGCACGACGGCGTGATCGTCGGCGAGGACTATGCGGATCGTCTCAGCGGAAGCACTCTCGTCGCCGCCGGGGTGGTCGGTCGGGGCTGCGTCTTGATCGCTCATCGCCATGACGGTATCGACTGGCCCCCGGCCTAGGTGTGGGGGGCGAGGTCCAGGTGCTCGCCGGCGCTCGCGGGGTCGGCGGCAGGGGCGGCATCCGTGCGCGGCAGCACGAGCAGCGAGCAGCGCGCGTGGTGCTCCAGGTAGTTGGAGGTACTGCCGCTGACGAGACGCCGCAGCGGGCCGTAGCCGCGCGAGCCGACCACGAGAAGGTCCAGTTCGTCGCCGAACGCGGCCAGCTCCTCGCCCGCGATGCCATACACGGCTCGACCCTCGACACCGGCGAGCCGTTTCATGCGCTCGCCCCCTTCCTTGACGACGTCGGCGATGTAATCCCCGACCGCGGGGGCAACCAGGCCGCCATAGATTGCGGGCGGGAGCGAGACGACTTCCAGCGCGTGAACCGTCGCCCCGGTCGGCGCCGCGAGCTTCCGGGCCGCAGCGAGCGCCGCGGCGCTCTCCGGCGAGCCGTTGTAGGCGACACCGAGATCGGAGATCGCCTTGTGGTGCTCTGCGTAGCCGCGCGAAGCCACGGCGACTGCGCAGGGGGCGCCGTTGAGCGCCGCGCGGGTGTCGTTACTCAGCATCGCTCGACCGAAGGTGCCGTGGCGGCAGGAGCCGACCACGAGTAGATCTGCGCTGTGCCGCTCGGCTTGTTCGTGAAGGCCCCGGCCGGGGTTCAGTGAGATGACGCTCAGCAGCTCTGCCTCGAGGCCGGCCGCGCTGCGTTCCCGCTCGAGCAGCTCCTCGGACTCCGCGACGTCCTCTGCGATCTCAGTGCTGCGCACGAACACGAGGGTCAGCTTTGCGCCGGGGTCGCTGAGACGGCGGGCGAGTGCGATCGCATCGCGGCCGCCCTCCCTGCCGTCGACTCCCACAACTACGTTCTTGAACAAAATCGGTCTCCTTTGCGGGTCGAGAGCAGACTAGGTCGCGAGGCCTGCGCTCAGCATCCGTGAGCGCCACGGCACGAGTTGCGGGTTTTTACGGAGCGGGCCTTGCTGGCCGGCGTTGATTTGCTGCGCAAGCCGAGCCGCTCCTATTGGCCAGGTGGGATGACGAGCACCGAGCAGGGTGCGTCATGTACCACGCGCCGGCTGACACTTCCGAACGCGTGCAGCCCGGTCAGCCGACGGCTGCCCATCACCACCAGGGCGGCCTCGGTGTGCTCGGCAGCTTCGAGGATCACGTCCCAGGCCTTGCCGGGCTCAATGTACGGCTCGCCGGCATCTGGAACCGCGAGTCGCAGGGCGCGCGCCTGTGCTTCGATGGCCCGTGGCTTGGATTTCGACTCGGCGCCGGGAGCGTTCACGAGGGTGACCCGTGCGCCCTGGCTCTGTCCGAGTCGCCCGGCGATGTCCACGATGTGATCTGAGCCCTCCTCGGCGTCGCTGGCGACCAGGATCTGGTGCCCTCGCAGCGAGCCGGTGAGCGACCGGCGAGCAAAGAGGATGGGGGTGGTGAACCGGCTCAGCGAGGTCGTGGCCATGCTTCCCACGAGCATGCCACCCAGCCATGAGGTGACCGGTGCCCCGATCGCGAGCAGGTCGTGTTCGGAGGCTCGTGCGAGAATGGTCTCGCTCGGAGGGCCGCCCGGATCCACCAGGGTGCTCGACCGGACGCCGGCGCCGTCGGCGATGCGCTTGGCGTTTTTCAGCACGAGGTCCGCCCGGTCGGGACTGATCGCTGCCGTGGCGTGGACGCTAGAGCCCGATACGGCGGTCACGGCCAACAGTGTCAGGTGGCCGCCGGGGGCCGCCAGCGAGGCGGCCATCTCGACGGCGGTCGTGCTCGTCCGCGTGCCGTCGACTGCGCAGAGAATGTTCGTGAAGACGCCCATCGAGCCCGCGGCGGCGGAGTCTTCCTGTCTCGACGCTCTCAGGTGGTCGGTTGTCTGGGTCTTGGTCATGGGTGCAAGCTAACACGTCGCTCCCGTTGGGTCATCCGCAGCTTTCCGTCGCGGGCAGCGGAAATCCCGCAACTCTCACACCGGCCGAGAGTCCGATTCCCAAGCAATCTCAGGGGCAGGCACGTTCGCATGGTGTGTGCTGCTGATCGCGGCTTTGCCTCACAGGCCCGTTCTGCAGGGATCCCCGCGGGCGTGACACGCTTGCTCCTATGCGCTGTGCGGCCCGCGTGCGCTGGGAGCGGGGACGAGCTGGGAGTGGCTCGGGCCGCGGGGAACCGCGGAGATCTGCCCGTGACAAGCGCGGATGCCCGCAGAGCGCGAGGAGCGCACGATGGAGTTCACGATGACCGGCCCGCTCAGTCCAGATCCACCGGCCGGTTCTCACGGCGGCCTTTCTGAGAGCGACGCCAACGAGCTGCTGCTGATCGCCGGCGGAGCGGTTGACAGCGCCGCCCGGTTGCTGCTTCAGGGTCGCTCGCATCTCGGCGCGCTGGTCGCCAAGGGTGACCGCGACTATGCAAGCCGAGTGGATTTCCAGATCGAGGACTTCGTCAGGGAGGCGCTGGCGGCCGCGCCGGACATACCGTTTCTGGGCGAGGAGCGGGGAGGTCATTTGCGTGCGCCGCTGCTGTGGGTGCTCGATCCGGTGGACGGCACCACGAACTTCATCAAGGGCAGCCCTCTGTGCGCCATCTCCTTGGCGCTGCTCGGCGAAGGTCAGCCGATCTTCGGGATCGTCGATCTTCCCCTGCTGGGCGAGCGTTATGTGGCGCGCGCCGGTGGCGGCGCTTACCTCAACGGCGCCCGTCTGAGCATTCCTGATGTGCAGCGCCTAGCTGACGCGGTCGTTGGGATCACCGATTTCGCGGTTGCCGATGACCGGCTGGTTGAGAACCCGCTGCATGTTTCCCTCCTTGCTCAGCTCGCGCCGCAGGCGCTCGCGGTGCGGACCCACGGATCCGCGGCGCTCGACCTTGCGTGGTTGGCGGCCGGCAGGCTGGGCGCTTCGATGATGCTCTCCAACCGCGCCTGGGATGTGAGCGCGGGGGTACTCTTGGCCCGCGAGGCGGGAGGGCTGACCTATGATTTCGATGGTTCCGAGCACGGAGTTGACTCTCGCTTCACGCTTGCCTCCGCACCGGGGCTGAAGAACCTTCTGCTCGCCCTGTTGCCGGTGCAGCGATGAACCCGTCGCTCGTCGTGTTCTCGCCGTCGCCGCTGCTGACGATCACGGTCGAGGCCGCAGACACGCCGGCACAGGAGATTCACCTGCACGCGGGTGGCCAGGGGTTCTGGGTGGCTCGCATGGCGTCGCTACTCGGCGCCGAGGTGTCCCTCTGCTGCGCCCTGGGCGGCGAGTCGGGTGCGGTCCTGCGCGGGCTGATCGCGCGGGAGAACGTCGATCTGCTCGCTGTGGAGTGCGACGCACCCAACGGCGTGTACATCCACGCTCGCCGAGCCGGTGGCGTACGCGAGCAGGTCGCGCGTACCGAGTCGGGGAAATTGTCCCGTCATGAGACGGATGAGCTATACGGGGTTGCGCTCGGCGCCGCGCTCGACGCGGGTGTGGCGCTGCTGACCGGGGTGGACCCGCCGAGCGTGGTCGACGGCGATATCTATCGTCGATTGGCAGGCGACCTGCGCAGCAACGACATCGAGGTGATCGCTGATCTCGCCAGCGCCCCGTTGAGGGCCGCGCTCGCTGGAGGCGTCGACGTGTTGAAGATCAGCGAGGAGGAGCTGCTCGCCGAGGACATGGCACACAGCGGCGAGCTCGCAGAGCTGGTGAGGGCGCTTGAGAATCTCCATGATGACGGTGCCGAGACGGTGCTCATCTCGCGGGCGGCGGAGCCGGCGCTCGTGCTCGATGGCCGGCGCGGGCGCTATCTGGAGCTAACCGGCCCCCGCGTCGAGGCTCTGGAGCCCCGCGGCACCGGCGACTCGATGTTCGCCGCGCTCGGCGCAAGCATCGCAGACGGACAAGAGCTCGATGTCGCCCTGCGCATGGCGATGGCCGCCGGCGCCTTGAACGCCACCAGACGTGGGCTGGGCACCGGGACGCGCGAGCAGATCGAGCAGCTCAGCCACCACATCGCAGTCAGGGAGCTGGGCAGATCCCCTGCGGGGCTCTAGTCCGAGTCGATCGGTAGTCCCCCACCGAGGTCCGAGGTCTTACCACGATGTGCGCCCGTTTGCGCACGAGTCCGCTCGCGCCACTTCGCACTGATCGGTCTCAGGACGCCAGATCGTAGAAGCGCCAGAAGACCATGTCCCCGCTGGGACCGGAGCGAGCCCGACGTTGCTGATCATTTCGTGTGCGGCCGAGACGTCACCGCGGCGACCAGCCGACCATGGAGGCGCCGGCGTGCCGCGACGAGCGCAAGCGCGCCGATCAGCGGCAGCGCAACCGCACCCGATAGGCGCCGCGCCCGCCACCGGCGCGTTCCTCGTTCGCGGGCCCAACAGTGCGTCATGACGCCTGCCGACGAGGCAGCGGACTACCCGATCAAGCGTGTGCGAGGAGCCGCCGTGTCGCGCGAGCGGCCCTCCGGGCGGTGAGTGATCGGACTGCCTTGGCGCTGTAGCTCACGCACCCGCTCTGTGAGGCTGGCGTTCTGGAGTCGAAGTCGAGCGGCCTCACGGCGAGCGCTTGCGAGCTCCTGGGCGAAGACGGGCAAGATCGTTCGGAGATTCTGTAGCCGGTCAAACACATCGTCGCGCGCGCTCGCTCTGTCGACTTGAGATGACACTTGCGTTCCCTTCTCCCGTCCCATGATCTCTGTCTTGGGAGGCACCCTCGCGCCGACGGCCGGGATCGGCATCCGCAGTTCGACCTGACCGCGCTGTGGGTTTCCCACATTCCTCCGGGCGATGGGAGCCGCGCGGCACAACATCCGTAGCGCCCCAATCGAGGGTGCGGGGTTTCACGGACGACCGTTTGTGCTCCGGTGAGCACTATGTACCGAGTAGATGCTCCTGCACCGAAGGTGAGCGATGCCCACGTCATCAGCGGCTCAAATCGGCCCCTCCCGGGAGCAGTGCGGCGATCCAGCCATGCTGCAGGCCCTCGCCATGCCCGCGATGTATCCAGGTGCTCCGAGGGTCACCGTGCACGAGACCCACGCGTCATGGGTGTTCGTGGCCGGCGAGCACGCCTACAAGGTCAAGAAGCCGCTGGCGCTCGGCTTCCTCGACTACAGCACGCTGGCGCTTCGTCACAGCGCCTGTCGCGAGGAGGTGCGGGTCAACGAGGCGCTCGCTCCGGGGCTCTACCTGGGGGTGCGGGCGGTCGTCAGGAGCGACGACGGATTTCAGATGGTCGATGAGGGGGCGTCCGACGCTGTGGAGTACGTCGTTGAGATGCGCCGCTTCAACGAGGCGGACACCTTCGCCGGGCTGATCGCAGCGGGGGCTCTCACCCGGGCGCACGTCACAGCGGCGGCTCGCCTGCTGGCAGCTTTCCACCGCTCCGCGGACGTGGTGGCGGATTGGAACGCGGAGCGGGTGCTCGCCCTGTGGCGACGGAACGTCGAGGAGTTGCAGCATGTCGGACCTCCGGCGGCGTGGCACCTGGATGTGGCCGCCGGTTTCGGCGAGGCCTTTGTGAGCGCGCACGCGCCCGAGTTTCGCCGCCGGGCGCAGCACGGCCTCGCCCGCGACGGTCATGGGGACCTGCGTTGTGAGCACGTGCTGGCCGGGCCCCCCGTCCGCGTCGTCGACCGGATCGAGTTCGACCCCGAGCTGCGCAGGGGCGACATCGCGTGCGACCTTGCGTTCCTGGCGATGGATCTCGAGGCCAGCGGCGAGCCGTGGGCCGCCCGCGAGTTGATCAGCGCGTACCGCGACGCCGGCATGGATTCCGGCACTGAGACGCTGCGCTCGTTCTACGCCGCCCACTGGGCGCTCGTGCGTGCAAAGGTGACGCTGATCGCCGCAGCCGAGCACGACGGGCCCACCCGTGTCGAGCAACTGCGGTGTGCCCAGCAGCTGTGGCTGCTCGGTGAGCGGCTCTGCTGGCGTGCACGAGCGCCCCTCGCGATCGTGGTCTGCGGACCCGCTGCGAGCGGCAAGTCGGTGCTGGCCGGCGAGCTCTCGCGACGCTCGCAGATGCCGGTGGTTTCCTCCGACGCCGTGCGCAAGCGCCTGGCGCACCTCGCGCCGTCACAACCTGCGCGTCAGGAGCACTACAGCGCCAGCTTCACCCGCGCTACCTACGAGCAGCTCACTCAAGAGGCGCTTCTCGCGCTCCAGCGTCGAGACGGCGTGATAGTGGATGCCACCTGCCGCTCGCGCGCGGATCGCGCAGTGCTGCTCGACGGATTGCGAGGCGACGGGGTACCGCTTCTGATCGTGCGCTGCGAGGTCCCGCTCGAGCTGTCCCTGGAGCGTGCCGCGCGGCGCCTGGACGACCCGCAGCGGGTGTCCGACGCCACCCCGCAGATCGCGGAAGAGCAGTTCGGGAGCTTCGAAGATTTCGACGAGCTCTCCGAGGGCACGGCTCTGAGGCTCGACGCGGCACAGGTCTTGGACGCGCAGATCGCCGAGATCGCCCGCACGGTGGATCGCCGCGGGCTGGGCGGTCCGAGTCCGCCGACAGCGGCGGCCGAGCCGGATCGCCGAGATCCGTAGAAACGTGCACGATGCGGCGAACTCCGGTGCGCTGAAGGTCGTGCTCGAGGGCAGCAACGGCAGCTCGTCATCCGCCCAAGCCGGGCTGGTCGCGTCAGCCGCGTGAGCGGCGGCAGCCGCCTGACGGCGCCGCGATCGCCGTCAGGCGGGCGCGACGATCGGCGCGATCGGCGATCGGCGACGTATCAGCCAGCGACGCAGCTCATCCGCGCCCCAGACGATGAACGGGAAGGGCAGCAGCAACGCCAGGTCGCCAAGCGGCAGCGCCGCAGTTCCGAGTAGCGACTGCAGCGGAGGTGCGTAGATGAACACCGCCGCGAGCGCCAGCTCTGCTGCGATCCCGAGCAGCAGGTAGCGGTTGCTGAAGACACCGATCGATCGCAGCGACGCGCGTCTGGTTCTGACCGCGAACGCGGTGCCGATCTGCCCGGCGATCATTCCGGCGAACGTCATCGTCGTGGCCTCGAGGTAGGCGTGGTGTAGGGGGTCGCCGGCGCCGACTGGATCCCCGGCCTGCCAGCCGGCCCGGTTCAGGACGTAGAAGAAGCCGGCAAGCGAGAGCGCCGAGACCATCACGCCGAGGAACAGCCACGCGCGCACCAGCATCGGGCCCTGGATCACGCCCTCCGAGCGGGGGCGGGGCGGACGATCCATGCTGCCCGGCTCGATCGGGTCGCGTCCGAGCGCAAGCGAGGGCAGGGTCTCGGTTCCAACGTCGAAGGCGAGGATCAGCATCACGGTCAGCGGGAGCGGGATCGCGCCGCCACTGAGCGCGAAGAGCAGAAACGGTATGACCTCCGGTGTGGCGTGAGCGAAGATGTACTGGATGAACTTGCGCACGTTGTCGTAGACCTGACGCCCCGCCTCGATCGCGACCACGATCGTCGCGAAGTTGTCGTCGGTCAGCACCATCGTCGATGCCTCCCTGGCGACGTCGGTTCCCGAGCGGCCCATTGCGACGCCGATGTCGGCGGTCCGCAGTGCGGGTGCGTCGTTGACGCCGTCCCCGGTCATCGCGACGACGTGCCCTTCGCCGCGTAACGCCTCGGCTATCTGCAGCTTCGTCTCGGGTGACGCACGGGCGAAGATCACCTCGCGGCCCGTCGCGAGGATGTCGCGCACCTCCTGCTCGTGACGGTGGTCGAACGCCTGTGCGTTGACGATCAGGGGATCCTTCCCGCCGATGCCGACCTGCGCGGCGATCGCCGCCGCGGTGAGCGGATGATCGCCGGTGATGACGATGACGCGAATGCCGGCGGCGTGGCAGCGGGCGACGGCGTCGGCGACCGCGGGGCGGGGCGGGTCCTGCATCGTGACCAGCCCGAGAAAGCAGAGCCCTGACTCTGCCTCGTCGCGCTCGGGAGCCTGCGCGGCGGAGGCTGTCAGCTTGCGCGCCAGCGCGAGCACACGCAGCCCCTGCCTGGCGAACCCCTCACACTGCCGCGGTCACGCGTTCGCGCTCCGGCTGCGCGAACGGGCCTTCCTCGCCGCCTGCGAGCATTGCCGTGCTGCAGCGAGGCAGCACCGCCTCGGGTGCGCCCTTGGTGGCCAGGAGGTCATGGCCTTCACAGGCGTCGAGCGTTGACATCAGCTTGCGTTGCGGGTCGAAGTTGTACTGATGGCGGCGCGCGCGCTCGCGAGCTGCGGCGTCGACGTCGGACGCCGAGGGCTTCGGCCGTCTGCAGAAGTGCGACCTCTGTCGGGTCGCCCGTGTTCTGCCCGTCCGGCTGCAGACGGGCGTTGTTGCACGCCCACGCGACTTGGGCGAGAGGAGCAAGCGCGTCGTGGTCGGCCGTCGCGGTGCTCGGCACCGAGGGGGACTTCTCCTTCGAGCGTCCACACCGCGATCGGGCTCATGCGGTTCTCGGTCAGCGTGCCGGTCTTGTCGGTGCAGATCACGTCGGTCGAGCCGAGCGTCTCGACGGCGCTGAGGCGCTTGACCAGAGCGCCGCGTCGTGCGAGCAGGCTGACGGCGACGGCAAGCGCGAGCGTGATGACCGGCAGCAGGCCCTCGGGCACGTTGCCGGCGAGCAGGCCGACGGCGAAGACGATGCTGTCCTGTCAGCGACAGTCCGGCACCGAAGATCGCGAGCGGGACGAAGGCGACGGCCATCGCGATCGCGATCGCGGCGATCAGCCAGGCGACTTTGCGCACCTGTGCTTCAAGCGGGCTCGGCTCCTCCTTGACCCGCTCGGAGAGCGCGGCGATGCGACCGAGCTCGGTGCGCATGCCGGTCGCGAACACGACCCCGCGTGCCTCTCCGCCGGTCGCGCTGGTGCCACTGAACAACAGGTCCTGCGCGGCGATCCGCGCAACGCTCGGGTCGATCAGCTCGGCCGAGCGCAGCGCCGACGCGGACTCGCCGTTGAGCGTTGACAGATCGACCTCGACGGCACCGGAGATCATGCGCATGTCGGCGGCGATACGGTCGCCCTCCTCGACGAGGACGATGTCTCCGGGAACCAGCTCGACCGCCACGATCTCCTGTGGAGTGCCGTCGCGTAGCACGCGCACCTTCTGAGGCAGGAACTGCGCCAGGGCCTCGACTGCCCGCTCGGCCTGCATCTCCTGGATCAGGGCGAACACGGCGTTGAGGGCGATCACCAGCAGCACCGCGATCGCCACGGTCTTGCTACCGACGGCGAATGACAGGGCGGCGGCGAGCCACAGCAGCAGCGCGAGCGGATGCGTCAGTTGGTGTCCCAGCTCGGCCGGCCATTTCAGTCCGCCGCGCCGGTGCAGCTCGTTGGGCCCGTATTGCAGCAGCCGACGCTTGGCCTCGGGACCGGAGAGCCCCTGCGGCGAGCTGCGCAGGTCGCGCATCAGCAGCTCGACCTGCTCGGTCGGCTCGATCGCCGAGGTGTCGTCGGGACTCAACGGCGCCTGGTCTTGCTCGGCGGTCAACGCCATCTCACGCACGTTAAGCCGCGCGCCGCGCGAGCGCCATCGGGCGTCAGCCGCGCGCGCAGTGGGTAGAAAACCCCGGCCCCGCGTCGGCTCCGTGATGACTACTGACCGCCACACGCTGCAATTGCGGATGGCCAGCCGTCTCGGGCATGTGATGTTGGACTCCCATACCCGAGGAGTTCACGATGAAGGCCGCGATCGTCCACAGCTTCGACCAGCCACTCTCCCTCGAGGAGGTCTTCGAGCTGCACCGCCGTGGCCGCACGCAGGTCGAGCGCGTCGAGCGCGAGCTCGACGACGTAAACGACGCGATCGGCCAGGTGCTGGACGGCAGCGCGCCAGCTCCGCGGATGGTGTTCCGCATGCCCGATGTGCCGACTGGCGCGACCCGCACCGCACGCGTAGCCGCACCCGCCTGAAGCCGGACCCGGACCCCGACCCCACAAATCTCAAGACTCTCAAGAGCCACGATCCCAGGAGGATTCTCATGGCAGTTGCAGTCCAAGCACCAACAATCTTCGCGGCACCCGGCCAGGACGGCAGCCTCGTCGAGCTGAAGCGCCGCTATGAGAACTTCATCGGCGGTGAGTGGGTGCCGCCGAGCGGCGGCAGATATCGCGAGAACCTCACGCCCGCGACGGCCGAGTCATTTTGCGAGGTGGCCGACTCCGGTCCCGAGGACGTCGAGCTCGCCCTCGACGCCGCGCACGCAGCCAAGGACGCCTGGGGCCGTCAGTCCCCCGCGGAACGCGCAGCGGTGCTCGATGCGATCGCCGACGCGATGCAGGAGAACCTCGAGATGCTGGCGATCGCCGAGAGCTGGGAGAACGGCAAGCCGGTGCGCGAGACGCTCGCAGCGGATCTGCCACTGGCGATCGATCACTTCCGCTACTTCGCCGGCGCCGTGCGCGCCGAGGAGGGCTCGATCTCGGAGATCGACGAGAAGACCTACGCCTACCACTTCCGCGAGCCGCTCGGCGTGGTCGGGCAGATCATCCCGTTCAACTTCCCGCTGCTGATGGCCGCCTGGAAGCTGGCCCCGGCGCTCGCGGGCGGGAACTGCTCGGTCATCAAGCCCGCGAGCCCGACGCCGTGGTCGCTGCTGAAGCTCGCCGAGGTGATCGAAGACGTCGTCCCGGCGGGCGTGATCAACATCGTCAACGGCTCCGGCGCCGAGGTCGGCCGGGCCCTGGGCTCCAGCAAGCGGATCGCGAAGATCGCCTTCACCGGCGAGACGGTCACGGGGCGGCTGATCATGGGCTACGCCGCCCAGAACCTGATCCCCTCGACGACCGAGCTGGGCGGCAAGTCGCCGAACATCTTCTTCGAGGACATCCTCGACGCCGACGATGCGCTGCTGGACAAGGCAATCGAGGGGCTCGTGCTGTACGCCTTCAACAAGGGCGAGGTCTGCACCTGCCCCTCGCGGGCTCTGATCCAGGAGTCGATCTATGAGGAGTTCATGGGGCGCTGCCTGGAGCGCATCCGCGCGATCCGCCAGGGCAATCCGCTGGACCCGTCCACGCAGATCGGCCCGCAGGTCTCCAAGGCCCAGCTCGAGAAGATCGAAAGCTATGTGAAGATCGGCCTCGACGAGGGCGCCGAGCTTTTGATCGGCGGGCACCCCGCGGAGATGGAGGGCGAGCTGCAGGGCGGCTACTACTTCGAGCCGACCGTGCTGAAGGGCGAGAACTCGATGCGGGTCTTTCAGGAGGAGATCTTCGGCCCGGTGCTGGCGGTGACCACGTTCAAGGACGAGGCCGAGGCGTTGGCGATCGCCAACGACACCATGTACGGCCTCGGCGCCGGCGTCTGGACGCGTGACGGCAGCCGCGCCTTCCGCATGGGCCGCGCGATCAAGGCCGGGCGCGTGTGGACGAACTGCTACCACCTCTACCCGGCGGGAGCGGCGTTCGGCGGCTACAAGTCCTCGGGGGTCGGGCGCGAGAACCATCGCATGATGCTCGACCACTACACGCAGACCAAGTGCCTGCTGGTCAGCTATGACCCCGAGCCGCTCGGGTTCTTCTAGGGATGCCCGAAGCCCACGGTGAGGGGCGGGTAAGCGCGACGCCGCCGGTGCTCGAGCTGCTCGAGCGCCTGGCGGCGCGCTACGGCCCGCTGGTGATCCACCAGTCCGGCGGCTGCTGTGACGGGAGCTCGCCGATCTGCCTGCCGGCCGATGAGCTGCCGGCCGGCCCCGACGACGTCCTGCTGGGTGTCGTGGGCAGCACCCCCGTGTACGTCGACCGCGATCAGGACGAGCGCTGGCAGAGCCCCGCGCTGCGGATCGGCCTCTCCAACGGCCCGGCGATGGGCTTCTCGCTGGAGAGCACCGAGGGTGTGCACCTGCTCGCGGTCTCAGTCGAGGATCGCTAGCCGTCAGGCGAGCGTCGCCAGCAACCTCAGCTCCTCCATCAAGAGTCGCGGCAGCAGGAAGTGCTCGCGCACATGCTCGCGACCACGGCGACCCAGCTGCTCGGCCGCGGACGGGTCTCCCAGCAGGCTGAGCATGGCCTTGGCGCACTCCTCGACGGAGTCGACCATTACACCGCCGACGCCATCTGGCATCTGTAGCGGGATGCCGCCGGCGCGTCCGGCGACGACGGGCGTGCCCTTCCACAGCGCCTCCGAGACAACGAGCCCGAAGCCCTCACGGATGGACTTCTGCACGACCAGCTCGGAGAGCCGCTGAAAGGCGTTGACCTCGACGTTGCCGACACCTGTGAGGTTGGTGTAGAGATGGATCAGCGGGTCATCAGCGGCATGCTCGGCGACCTGGCCGTAGACCTCCCAGCCCTCCGGGTCATCGAGCGCCATCGAGCCGACCAGCGCGAGCTGCAGCTCGCCGATCTCCTCACGCACGAGGCGATAGGCGGCAAGCACTCCCAGTGGGTCCTTCCAAGCGTCAAAGCGCGAGACCTGCGTAACCAGGCGCCCGGGCAGCTCCACTCCGATCCAGTCGAGGATCTGGCGCGCCGTGTCGAGGTCGAGCTCGAGATTCTTCGGGCTCAGCGGGTCGATCGCGGGCGCTATCGCCGCGACCCGCTGCACTGGAAAATCGGGCGGCACGAACTGTGGCATTGTGAACACCGCGGCGTCGAAGTCGGCGAGATAGGGCCGCAGGAACGTCCACGTCTCGGGGTTTGGCTCGGACGTGTCGATGTGACAGCGCCACACCCAGCGCGCGTTGCCTTTGCCGTGCATGCTGAGCAGGGCGGCGGGCTGCGGGTCGTGGACGATCACGAAGTCGTATCCGTCGTCGAGCGCGGCGGCGTTCTCGCGTGAGCAGTCCAGGTAGGTCGCTCGGTCGGGCCCGCTCAGCGACGTGTTCGCTCCCTGTAAACCGTTGTGCAGCGCCTTGGTAGCGCCGAAGAACTCTGGGCTCCCGGAGATCACCTCCCAGTCGACATCCAGGCCAAGGTCGCGCAGCAGCGGCACGGCGGAGCGCAACAGCTCTGAGACGCCGCCGCCGTAGGCGGTCGCATTGACCTGCAAGATGCGCGCGCCGCACAGCGCGCGGGCGTGCTCGTAGAGCTCCTCGAGGATGTGCTCGGGCACGATCCCGCGATAGGAGGCAAGTGACGCGCGCCCGACCGTCACCTTCTGCAACACAGGTTCGCGCTCCTTACTGTCCGATCAGGTCGCGCCGCTGGAAGACCCAGATCGCCGCGAGGGCGCAGCTCGCCGCAATCCCCAGCATGACGAGCGCGGCGGCGGCGCGAAACGGTTGCGCCGGCACGAGCCCGATGTGCGCGAACGGTGTCGCCTGCACGAGCCATTTCGGGACGCTCAGCAGGGAGCCGAACAGGTACCACAGAAAGGCGATCGTGACGAGGCCGTAAGAAAGCCCGGTACTTGCCCGGGGGAGGATCGCATAGGCGAGCGCCGCGATGCCAAGGAACATCACCGTCTGCGCCGCGAGGTGTCGCAGCTCTGCGAGCGTTCCCTCGTCGACGAGTTTCCCGTCTCTGAGGATCCCCACGCGGTCACAGAGCGCCTCCACCTCGCTGAGGATGTGGGAGGAGAGGAAGATCGCCTGGCCGCGCTGCTTGGCTTCCGTCACCGTCTCGCGGAAGGCGACCTCCATCAGCGGGTCGAGTCCCGCCGTGGGCTCGTCCAGGAGCAGCAGATCGGCGCGGCACGCGAACGCGGCGATCAGCTGCACCTTCTGACGGTTGCCCTTGGATAGCGCCCTGACCTTCTTGTCGACGTCCAGCTGGAAGCGCTCGATCAGCAGCTCGCGGTACGCGACGTCGGTCCCGCCGCGCAGGCGAGCAAGGAACTCGAAGGTCTCGGCGCTCGTCAGCGAGGGCCACAGGAACGGCTCCCCGGCGACGTACGCAACCCGTCTGTGGGCGTTGACCGGTTCGCTCCACGCGTCAAGGCCGAACAGCTCGGCATGGCCTGCGCTCGGACGGTGCAACCCCAGCAGCAGGCGGATGGTGGTGGTCTTGCCGGCGCCGTTGGGTCCGAGATAGCCGTAGACCTCCCCGTCGTTGACGGTGAGGTTCAGACCGTCCAGTGCCACCGTGTCGCCGTAGCTCTTGCACAGCCCGGCGGTGTGGATCGCCCGTTCTGCGGGATCGTCCTCGGAGCGAGACCCTGCAAGCAGGCGTGGCTGTGGCTCTGCCATAGGAGCAGGATCGGAGGATCGCACGCCTGGGCCATCAGGGTTTTTCCCGCAGGCTCACGTGGAATGACCGCGAGCCAAGCGGCCGCCTGAAATCCCCTCGTAGGTGACGCCGATCCGTGATTTGCCGTGGACGATCGGAGTGTTTATCCCGGTGGTTTACACCGCACGTCAGGACTAGCTTGACGTTATGTCCTCACACCTGCACCTGGCCCGTAGCCCCGAGGATCCCGCCACCACGGCGGAAGATGGGCATATCCGCGTGTTGCTGGCCGACGATCACGAGCTGATGCGCCACCGCCTGCGGCTGCTTCTCGACGACGAGGATGGGATGGAAGTGATCGCCGAAGCAAACGACCTGGCGGCTGTCACTCGCCATGTCCAGACCGACGAGCCACACGTGCTCGTCCTTGACCTGAGCATGCCGGACGGGTCCAGCATCGAGGCGATCGGCCGCTTGCGTGAGCAGGCTCCCGACACCCAGATCGTCGTGATGACGATGGACGAGAACCCGGTATTCGCCCAGCGCGCGTTCGCCGCCGGGGCAGTCGGTTTCGTAGCCAAGGATCTGGCCGACGAAGAGCTTCCGCAAGCCATGCGCGCGGCCGCACGAGGCGAGGAGTTCGTCAGCCCCCGAACCGCTGTCCGGCTGGATGCCCTGCAACGCTCCCTGACCGGGGACGCTCTTTCGCCACGCGAGGTGGAAGTTCTGCGTCTGATCGCGCTCGGGCACACGAGCGTCGAAATCGCCCGCAAGCTGCATCTGTCGCCTCGCACCGTCGAGACACACCGTGCGCACATCCACCGCAAGCTGGGGCTCGCGACCCGGGCCGAACTGGTCCGCTACTCGCTACGACGCGGCCTGCTCGGCCCCTGAGCGGCCTTCCTGCGTTCCGCGGAGCGTTGGCAGACGCGCGCTCAGCAGCGTGCCCTGTCCGCCGGAGTCGATGCTCAGCGTCCCGCCGGCGAGACTCACCCGCTCGCGCATCCCCGCGAGGCCGAAGCCGTCGTATGCGACGATCGGTGTCGAAGCCCGCGCCGTCGTCCTGTACCTCGATCAGCAGCTCACCGTCGGATTCCGTGACCGCCACGCGCACCACGCTCGCGCGTGCGTGCTTGGCGACGTTGGTGAGCGCCTCCTGCACGAGCCGGTAGACGGCGGTCTCGAGATCGTCATCGAGTCGCGACTCCTTGGGAGAGCCGGCCAGCGAAAGCTCGCGTTCGATCTCAAATGCGCTCTGCTCGCGATGGCGGTCGAGCAGCGCCTCGATCGCCGTGCGGAGCCCCAGCTCGTCGAGGGCGGCGGGGCGCAGCTCGGTGATGATCGAGCGCAGGTTCGCGATCTCCCGCTCGATGTGCTCGACGGCCTCGCGCATCGCGTCGCGAGCCCGCCCGAGATCATCGCCTGCGCCGTGCGGAGGAGAGCAGCAGGCGCAGGCCCCCGAGGCCCTGCAGGGTCTCGTCGTGAAGCTCCCGCGCCCACCGTCGTCGCTCGGCATCGGCGGCGGCCAGCGAGCTGCGCAGGCGGTCGCTCTGCACGCTCTGCGCGAGCGCCACGGCGGTCGCGGCGCTGGCCGCGAACGTGCGCAGCATCTGCTCGTCTTCCTCGCTGAAGACCGTTCCCTGCTCGCCACGGTCGAATGCCGCCAGGATGCCCACCCCTTCGCCGCGGTAGAGCATCGGCACCAGCAGCGCGGTCTGCGCGTCGGCCACGCCGAACTCTGCCGGCGCGATCCGCAGGCGGGCGGGGACGTCGGCTGATCCGCTCTGCGCGTCGGCGTTCGAGCACCTGTCCGGAGGTCGACTCGGCGATCGGCAGCCGCATGCCGCGCATCGCCTCGACGTGACCGGCGCTCGCCTGCACGACCAGCTCGTGGCCATCGCGCAGCATGATCACGAGGCTGCGCGCGCCCACGAGCGCCCGTCCGCGCTTGACGATCAGCTCGAGCACATGCTCGAGCGCGATCTCTCCGCCGATCGCGACCGCCACGTCGCGGGTGGCCTCGAGCCCTCGAATCGCCTTCTCGAGCCTCTTGGCGACGGCGCTCGCTGCTCTCGTAGAGGCGCGCGTTGTCGATCGCGACCGCGGCCCAGTCGGCGAGGATCACCGCGGCCTCCTCGTCGCGCTCGGTGAACTCGCCGTCCTCCTTCTCGGTCAGGTACAGGTTGCCCCACGCCTCCCCGCGGACGCAGGACGGGCACGCCGAGGAAGCTGCGCATCACCGGATGCCCGGCCGGGAACCCGTAGCTCGACGGGGTGCTGTCCCACGTCCGCGAGGCGCAGCGGCTGCGGGTGTTCGATCAGCGCGCCGAGCACGCCGCGCCCGCGTGGCAGGTCGCCGATTGCGCGCCTTGTGTCGCTCGTCGAGCCCGGAGGTCAGGAACTGCGCGAGTTCGGTGCGCTGCTCGTTGAGGATCCCGAGCGCCGCGTAGCGCGCGCCGGTGATCTCCCGGGCGGTCTGCAGCACCGTCCCGAGAACCTTGCCCAGATCGAGCTCGCTCACGAGCTCGCGCCCGACATCAAGGAGTCGGCGGATCCAGAGCTCGTCCGCGACGCTGTCCATCTCTCAGGAGCTTAGTCCCGATGACGTGGCGTCGTAGACGACTGGGTGGAAACCCCTGACGCCGCGCGAGTGGGTCGGCTGATCGCGCTGCGCCTCGATCGGTAGTTAGCACCCCGATCTCGCGGCCGATCCCCGATTTCCGCGCACCACGCGCGGGCTACCTTCTCCCTGGCACGTGATCAGCATTTCCGACCCCAACTTTCGAGCATCCATCGAGCCGTGCGCGATCCTCCGCGAATGAGCCAGTCGCTGCGCTGCGACCATTGCGGCGATGTGATCGGCGTCTACGAGCCGCTGGTCAGGCTCCTCGACGGGCGTGCCTACGAGAGCTCTCGGGCGCGCGAGCCGCGCCTGCGCTGATCGCGGCGGCGAGCACTACCACCGCGCCTGCTATGAAGGTCTCCATGGGGATCAGCCGCTCGTCGGCTGACCTTGGACCCCGATCGCGCGACCCGATCGGCTCCGTAGTTTTCCGTACACGATGGCGGATTTCTTCGGCTGGCGCCCCCCACAGCGAGGGCTAGTTTCAAACCATGACACCACGTGGCCCCCATCCCAAACTTCGCGTCGTGATCGCGGGCGGAGGAGTCGCCGCCTTGGAGACCGTGCTTGCCCTCAGGGAGCTCGCCCCCGAGCAGACCGCGACCACGGTGATCGCGCCCAACGATCAGTTCTTCTACCGCCCGATGACGGTGCGTGAGCCGTTCGCATACTCAAGTGCCCGCCGCTACCCGCTCGCTCAGATCGTCCGCGACGCGGGCGCCGATCTGCTCGCCGGCGAGCTGAGCTGGGTCGAGCACGACAAGCGCGTCCTGCACACGAAGGCCGGCGAGGCGCTCGAGTACGACGCACTCGTCTTGGCGCTCGGGGCCCGCGCGGTTCCGCTCTACAAGCACGCGATCACGATCGACGACCGGCGCATGGACGAGACTCTGCACGGGCTGATCCAGGACATCGAGGGCGGTTACGTGGACAGCCTTGCGTTCGTCTCGCCGGCCCGCATGGCCTGGCAGCTGCCGCTATACGAGCTCGCGCTCATGACCGCCGGGCGTGCGTATGACATGAACGTCGATCTGTCCACCACGATCATCACCCCCGAGGACAGCCCGTTGGCGATCTTCGGCACCACGGCGAGCGAAGCGCTCGCGGAGCGGCTCGAGCGAGCGCACGTCAAGACGATCAACTCCGCCTACGTCCAGGTCCCGAGCCCCGGCGAGATCGTGATCCACCCCGGAGACCGTCATCTGCACGTCAAGCGCGTGATCGCGCTACCCGAGCTCTACGGCCCCTCCGTCCGCGGCATTCCGCTGGGCGAGCACGGCTTCATCCGCGTCGATCCACACGGCCGGGTACGAGACGTGGAGGGCGTCTACGCGGCCGGCGACGCGATCGACTTCCCGATCAAGCACGGCGGGCTCGGCTCCCAGCAGGCCGACGTGGCGGCGCAGTCGATCGCAGCGCTCGCCGGAGCGAACGTCGTGCCCGAGCCGTTCAACCCCGTGATCCACGGGATGCTGCTGACGGACGCCGAGCCGATGTACCTGACGGCGAAGATCACCGGCGGACGCGGATTCAGCTCCGAGATCTCGGACACTCCGACCTGGCCCACGGGACAGAAGATCGCCGCGAAGTATCTCGCGCCGTACCTGGATCAACTTGACCGCGACAGCGTGCCGGCCCGATGACCGGCGCTCGCGAAACAGACGGCGCGGTGCGTTGCCTGGTCGTTGGGTACGACCGCACGGAGACGGCGCGCGGCGCGGTCGTATGGGCCGCGGCCGAGCTCTCAGGCGCCGGGAAGCTGGTGCTGGTCCACTCCTCTCGCGGGCTGCATACCCCACCCTCGCCGTTGTCGAGCAGCGGGGAGCGCCGCGAGCTGGGGCGCGCCTTGATCGACGAGCTGGTGCTCGAGGGCGAGGACTCGTTGTTCGACCTCGATGTGGAGGCCGAGATCTCAGACCACGATCCTGTGACCGCACTGATCGACGCAGCGACACGCCACGGCGCCCGGATGATCGTCGTCGGCTGCGAGCAGCATTCGCCTTTGCACAAAGCCGTCGGCACCGTCACCAGTGAACTGATAGGTCGCTCCCCTGTTCCTGTCACGGCCGTCGGCCCTCATGCGGTGCCGCGCCCCACGGCGCCACCGAAGCCGGATCGCCGCGCTCAGGCCGGCAACGCGTCCTGAGTTATCCGTTCGTCGAGACTCGCCCGCCCGGGGAGTACCCCTCGGAGGCTGCACCGACGCCGGCGGCTGCGGCCGCTGCGGCCAGAACCACGTAGCAGGTGAGCGCGTTTCTCGTGATGTCGTGACAGCGACCGCCTGGCACGCTGCATGAGAAGGTCATCACTACCTAAGGAGACATTTTGCGAAAGGCGTTTGAGATAGGCGGCATCCTCGCGGCAGTGGTACTCGTCGGGTTCGGGATCGCCTCGATCGCGATGGGTGCAAGCGGAGGTAACACCGTCAATAGCAATCTCGCTGAACAGAAAATTGTCGGGACCCCCGACATGACACCGACCGCGATCACAGCGGAGGCCAAGAAGGCTGGCCTCGATACAAGCAAGATCGCGATTCCCAGCTGCTCGGTGGCCGGAAAGGCCGTGAACAGCGGTTCGACCGCACGTTGCTTCGCCCAGTACATGACGATCCACGCGTTGGAGGCGACTGGCGGGCTCTACTACTCGCAGATGCCGCGTTACGCGACAGCGAACGGCGAAGGCACGAACGACGAAGCCAAGGCACTGAAGAGCCCCAAGGGCACCCCGGTGGATAACCCGGCGCGAGAAGTGTGGATTCAGGAGACCGCCCTGGCGACCGGCCTGAACACGAGCTACATGGCGAGCCAGGTCTCACTATTCGGGATCGTCGTCGGTATCGCGCTGCTGCTGAGCGGCCTGGGGTTCGCGATTCTGTCGATCGGCGGAGCCCTGCGCAACCCCGACTCCGTGCTCAGGTTCAAGCGTCCGCGTGCTGAGCAGGTAAGCCAGCCCGGCGCGACTCCGTCTCCCACTGGGGCGTGAGCGAAATCCCGCGGCAGTGACACAAGCCGCCGTGGCATGGTGTTGATGACCGGAGCAGAGCGCCACCCCCTCGTCCGGGGTGGCGCTCGCGGTTGCGCTCTCTCTGGCGCCTCCGCGCAGGTGGGTGTATCGCCGCATGCACGGGGTGGAAAGTCGCGGATGCCGTCTACCGTGCGCGGTGGTTCAATCGTTCATATGAACGCAGAACACACACCAGCTACAGCGCACGTCGGTGACTGGATTGAGGCTCGCGGTATCCACGGTGAGCCCGGCCGTCGGGGCCGGATCGAGGAGATCCTGGGCGAGCCCGGGCATGAGCACTACAGGGTGCACTGGGACGAGCAGCACGAGTCGCTCGTGTATCCCGCCGATGGCGTGCTCATCATCCACAAGAAGCGCCGCAAATAGTCCGGAGCGCCGCGAATAATCCGGAGCGGCGAGCTCTCTTCGGTTGTGTGGTCGCCACCGGAGACCGACGGCGGACTGGGGAAAGTGATCGTCTCCGTCGTGGCTGCTCGCGCACCGCGGGTATCACGGGGTACCGTCGAGCATCATGAAGTCGTGGATCATCCCGCCGTAGCGGGAAGCCTCCACGTCGACGACTTCCTAACCGCCACCACGACAACGCCCACCAGCGTTACAGAGTTCGCCGCCAAAAACTGCCGCGGCTGGCCCCTGTACATCGCGGTCGCAGATAGGAAGTTGGCGTGCGTCAGCATGCAACCCCGGGGCGGGCCGGTAGTGCCCGAGGTGTAGACGAGCGTCGCTACGTCCTCGGGGGCAACCGCCCCCACGCGCTCGTCCACCGCCCGTGTGTCGACCTCACGCGCACGCGCCCTCACCGCTTCGATCGGCAGCACCCCATCTGCGTTGCCATCGACGCCGATCACATACTGCAAGTCGGGCAGTTCGTGCTTGACCCGCGCGATCTTCGCGATCTGTTCGGCGTTCTCGCAGAACACGAGCCTTGCCTGGGAGTCGGCGAGCACGTGCCGGCACTCCTCAGGCGAGCTCGTGTGATAGATCGGCGCGACCACCGCGCCGGCGCACACGGCGCCCAGCTCGCAAAGAGTCCACTCGGCCCTGGTCGAGCACAGGATCGACACGACCTCGCCCGCCTCGATGCCGAGGGCGATCAGACCGCGTGCCAGCTCGCGGCTTCGCTCACCCAGCTCTCCGTAGGTGATCGTGCTCTCGCCCCGCGGCGTGGGCACGCGCAGGGCGATGTCCGTTCCTCGCTCCTGCGCTGAGAGCACCCTGCGCCCCAGCGCGGTCGCGCCGGTTACGCGCCCTGCCACCGGACCCACAGGCTGCGAAGTGGAGCTCGTGGCACTCACCTGTTGCTCCCGAGCACGGCACTCGGGGCAGTCGCCCGTGGCGGCCGCGGTGGCCGGGCTCGCTCGACGACGTAGGCGTGAAGGTCCCTTGGCACGCCCGCTGCGCTGAAGCGACGTTCCCTGGCTGTCACCGTAGCGGCGTCGAGAGCGAGCAGGGTGCGGTCGGAGACCAGGATCTCGCCCGGCTTGGCCGCTTCCAGGAGACGCGCGGCGATGTTGACGTCGATGCCCAGGTAGTCGTGCCCTATCCTGCGGGGGCGGCCAAGGTGCACTCCGGTTTTCAGCACCGCCTGCGAGCCCGTCATCTCGATCGTCGCAGCAACACGCTCGTGCGCCTCAAAGGCCGCCTCGACCGCGCTCTGAGCATCCGGAAAGACGGCCATCAGCCCGTCGCCGAGTCGCTTGACAACCTCTCCGCCCCGTTCGGCAATCGGCGGCTCGACCGCCTCGCTGACGTCCAGCACCAACTTGACGGCGAGCTCATCTCCGGACCCAAGAGCCCAGTCCGAAAAGCCGACGAGGTCCGTGAACAGCACCGCGACGTCGAGGAGTCCACGGCCGCGACCCCGAGATTCGGCGAGCCTCTGCCAGGCATGCCGGCCCATCAGTCCGAGCTCGCCCAGCAGGCCCCGTGACTCACTCTCGAGCGCCGCGAGCTCGTGGGCCGCGAGCGCGGCTGGACGACCGAGCACGCCGAGGAGGCGCTCAGCGGTCCGCTGCTCGCGCATCACCCACTCTCGAGCTCGTCGCGCCGGCGCCACCAGTCGCGGCTGCTGGTTGAGCTGGCGCAGGGCGCTGATGAAGTTGCGCAGAGTGAAGTCGTTGTGGCGCTCGTTCACAGCCAGAACCGTTCGCGCCTGGTCACGGGCGTGCGGGACCGGCGCCATGTGACCGCCGCTCACGGGCGCCCGACCGACAGCTCCAGCATCGCCGAGCTCGCAGGCGCGCAACCGAAGGCATACGCGACGCCCACCAGCCGACCATGGCAGCGCTCGAGCACATAAACAGCATCACGGCAAGCCCAGCCACGAACGACCTCACAAAGCCACCATATTTGTCCCGCACTCGCAAAGATTCCGGGAAAAACCGCAGCGATGTGCGGGCACCGCCACAGCTCAGCCGGCAATACGACACGCTGGCCGGTAACGGCCCGAGCAGTGGGCGCGGGTCACGGGTGCGGCGGGGCGGTCTTGCGCGCGCCAGGCGATCTGCGGCGAAAGCCGCGCTGCATGCCAACGGGTACCGGACCTAGCAGCGCAGAAAAGGCACAAAGCACTCCGACGACCTCAGCCCGCGAGGAGTCGTCGACCGATTGAGGGGTCGACGACTCGCTGGTTTGCAGGCACTTCTCAATCGGGGCGCCGAGATTCGAACTCGGGACCTCACCGACCCGAACGGTGCGCGCTACCAGGCTGCGCCACGCCCCGAAGAGCCCCCAGTATCACACACGGGGTCCGGCCCGAACGGGGCCATGGGCCGACGGGCCGGGCAGTGGGAGGACGGCGCGCGGGAGCTACACCTGCGCGCCCGGACCCCACCGTGGGGCCCCGAATGCCCGCGCGGCCCTGCCCCGACGGATATGGTCGCCCGGTGCCAGCCGCCATCGCCGAGCTGATCGCCGAGGCCGACCGGATCCTCGAGCCGGAGCGTTTCGAGGACTACTGCGTCAACGGCCTCCAGGTCCCGGGCCCGGACAGCGTGACCACGATCGTCAGTGGGGTGTCGGCCCACGCGGAGATGTTCGAGCGGGCGGCCGCCGCGCAGGCCGAGTTGGTGCTCGTCCACCACGGCCTCTTCTGGGGCCCCGGGGTGCGGGCCGTGGACGAGTCGCTGAAGCGACGCCTGCAGATCCTCTTCGACGGCGGGCATCGCCCTGGCCGCCTACCACCTGCCACTGGACGCCCACGCCGAGCTCGGCAACAACGCCCTGCTGGGCCGGCGCCTGGGCGCGGTCGAGCTCGAGCCGTTCGCGCGCCACCGCGGGGCGAGCATCGGATACCTCGCGAGGTTCCCCGACGGCGGCCCCGTCGGAGACGAGCTCGCGGCACGACTTCGCTATCTCACCGACCGTGAGCCGCTGTGGTTCGACTTCGGCCCGCAACGGATCGAGCGCCTGGCGATCGTGTCGGGCGCCGGCGGGGACTTCATCGCGGACGCAGCGGCGGCGGGCGCCGACGGCCTGCTGACCGGGGAAGCCCCCGAGCGTTCGATGGCCGATGCCCGCGAGGCCGGGATCCACCTGTTCGCCGCCGGCCACTACGCAACCGAGACGTTCGGCGTCCGCGCCCTCGGGGAGCACCTCGCGGAGCGCTTCTCGCTCGAGCACGTGTTCATCGACGTGCCCAATCCGCTGTAGCGGAAAGGCCGTGGGGGCCACCAGCCTCTAACATCCGAAACAAGCAGTTCTGCTTGTTTTTTCGAGAGGAGAGGAGTCCCAATGGAGGCCACGGCCACCGAGTCCGCGACCGCGTCGCTGACGATCGCCGATCTGATCCCCAGCGCGGCTGCCCGGCACGGCGAGCGCGTGGCTGTCCGCTACAAGCGCGACGGCGACTGGCACGACGTGAGCTACACGCAGCTGGCGGAGATCGCCAACGAGGTGGGCCTCGGGCTGATCGACCTCGGGATCCAGCCGGGCGACCGCGTCTGCATCCTCTCCAACACCAGGCCGGACTGGTCCTACGCCGACATGGGCGCCACCGGCACGGGCGCGACCGTGGTGCCGATCTACCAGACCAACTCGCCGGAGGAGTGCCTGTGGGTGATCTCCGACTCCGAAGCCTGCGCGATCTTCGTGGAGGACGAGCAGCAGCTGGACAAGCTCGTGGAGATCCGTGACCGGATCCCCAACATCCGCTCGGTGATCATCTTCGACCCGCCCGCCCAGGGGAGCACCAACGGGGCCGCCGGGCAGGCGCTGCCGCTCGACGCGATCACGCTGGAGCAGCTGCGCGAGCGCGGCCGCGGACGTCCCGTGGAGGAGCTCGAAGCCCGTCGCGCCGCCGTCAAGCCCGACGATCCCTTCACCTTCATCTACACCTCCGGTACCACCGGCCCGCCGAAGGGGTGCGTGCTCACGCACGGCAACTACCGCGCGATGATCAAATCGGTCGAGGAAGGCGGCGGTGTCCAGTCCGATGAGGTCTGCTACCTGTACCTCCCCCTCGCCCACTCCTACGCGCTGCTGATCCAGCTGCTGACCTTCGACCTCGGCGGCACCCTGGCGTACTTCGGCGGGGACACCAAACAGATCGTCCCCGAGCTGCTGGAGGTCAAACCGAGCTACCTGCCATCGGTGCCGCGCGTGTTCGAGAAGATCTACACGCTCGCCCATGGCGCGATCGAAGCCAAACCGCCGGCGGAGCGCGAACAGGCCGAGCAGGCGATCAAGCTCGGCATGAAGGTCCGCATGATGATGCTCCGCGGCGAAGAGGTGCCCGAGCCCGAGATGAAGGCCTTCGAAGCGGCCGACGAGGAGCTGTTCAAAAACGTGCGTGCGATCTTCGGCGGCAACGTGCGCCAGGCCACCAGCGGAGCGGCCCCGATCGCGCGCGAGATCCTCGAGTTCTTCTTCGCCTGCGGGGTCCCCGTGCTCGAGGGCTACGGCATGACCGAGACCTCCACCGCGGCCACCTTCTCCACGCCCGCCAACCACAGGTTCGGCACCGTCGGGCGGGCGCTCCCGGGCGTGGAAATCAAGATCGCCGACGACGGCGAGATCCTGATCAAAGGGGCCAACATCTTCCACGGCTACCACAACCGTGGCGACTCGGGATTCGGGGCGGTCGAGGACGGGTGGCTGCACACCGGCGACCTCGGGTCGCTCGACGAGGACGGCTACCTGTCGATCACCGGGCGCAAGAAGGACATCATCATCACCGCCGGGGGCAAGAACCTGACCCCCGCGAACATCGAGAACGAGCTCAAGCAGTCGCGCTGGATCTCCCAGGCCGTGATGCACGGCGACCAGCGCCCGTATCCGGTGATCCTGATCACCCTCGACGAGGAAGAGATGCCGGCCTGGGCGCGCGAGCACGGCCTGCCCGAGGACATCCCCTCCCTGTCGCGCGCTCCCGAGGTGCACGAGCTGATCCAAGGGGAAGTCGACAAGGTCAACGCCAAATATGCCCAGGTCGAGCAGGTCAAGAAGTTCGCCATCCTCGACCACGACCTCTCCCAGCCCACCGGCGAGCTCACCCCCACGCTGAAGGTCAAGCGCAACGTCGTCAACGACAAGTACGCGGAGATCTTCGACTCGCTGTACACCAGCTGACGGGCCCGCGCCCGTCAGCTGCGAGAATCCAGGGCAGGGTGCGCACCGATCCAACCGACAACGGCGGCCTGTTCGTCGGGCGCCGGCCCGGGACCGCGCCCGTGCGCTTCCGTTCGCTGCCCGAGCGCGGCAGCGAGGCACGCCAGCGGATCGACGGTTCGCTGGCCAACGCGATGGTCGCCGCGATGACGGTCCTGTGCCTGCTGTGCTGGGGCCCGATCCCACTCGCGTGCCTGTGGCTCGGCTCGGAGACCCAGTACATCACCGGCAGCGTGAGCCTCGGCATTCTGATGGCGTTCGTGCTGCTGTTCGCGCTCCTGTTCGGTGTGCTCGTGCTGCTGCGCCGGATGGACACGGCGTGGGTGCTGGTGCGGCGCGCCGCCGGTCACGACCAGCGCACGGGAGTACTGGGGAGAATCTTCGCCATCACCGCCGTCGTCTGCGCGCTCGCGTTCCTGGCCTGGTTCCTGGTCATCCACGGGCCGGGCAACCTCAACAACCGCGGGGGCTGAGCCCGGCGGGGGAAGCCCCCGCGGGCTGTGATCGCCTCCGGAAAGCCCCGGGCGCCTGCCCGGAGCGCTGCTAGAAAGGCCATGTCGTGGGGTTACTCGACTACTACCGCCAGTTCGAAGGGATGTCCGAGGAGGAGGTCAACGCCGGCTTGCGCGAGCAGGCCGCCGAGCGCAAGCGAAACGCGCTCGCGAAGATCCAGACCCTCGACCTCTCCCAAACCACCTGGCCCGAGCTTCCCCACCCACGGGTCGTGGGCGCCATCACCTACATCGCCCGCCGTGGCCTGTACCGCTATCCCCACCTCACCGGCACGGAGCTGCGGGGGGAGCTGGCCGAGCGCCACGGGGTGCAGCCGGGCCGCCTGATCCTCGGAAACGGCGCCGCCGAGCTGCTGAGCGCAGCCACCCGTGCGCTGATCGAGCCCGGCCAGCGACTGCTCACGCCGTGGCCCTCCTACCCGCTGTTCCCGCTCATGGCCCGCCGCGCCCACGGGCGCCCCGAGCGCGTCTCCGGCGGGGTCGACGAGCTGCTCGCGGCCTCCCACGAGGGCGACGTGCGGGTGATCGCGCTGGCGAGCCCCAACGACCCCACGGGCGAGCTGCTGGCGACCGCCGAGCTGCGCCGGCTTCTGGAAGGCATTCCCCCGGGCGTCGGCGTGCTGCTCGACGAGGCCCTGGTGGAGTTCGCCGACGCCCAGCCCCGGGACTCCTCGCTGGCGTTGCTGGAGGAGTTTCCCCAGCTGCTCGTGTTCCGCAGCTTCTCCAAGGCCTGGGGCCTGGCGGGTCTGCGTATCGGCTACGCGATCGGGGGACCCGGCGCGGAGGAGCTGTTGTCCGAGCTCGACCCCGACCTCGGCGTCTCGGAGGTCTCCCAGGCGGGCGCGCTGGAGGCGATCCGCTCCACCACCGCGCTGATCGAAGCCCGCACCCGCGCTGTCTGCGAGCGCCGCGAGGAGCTGACGCGCGCCCTGCGCAGCCGCGGCTTCGAGGTCGCCGACAGCCAGGCCAACTTCGTGTGGGTCTCCCGTCCGGGGATCTCCGGCGGCGAGCTGGCATCGCGACTGGGGATCCGCGGGATCGTGGTCGCGGCCGGCGACGCCCTCGGCGAGCCCGGCCACGTGCGCATCACGCTGCCGGTGGTCAGCGCCGTGGGACGGCTGGTCGACGCGCTCGAGGAAGCCGTCGAGAACGACTAGGCCGGCGCCGAGCCCGGCCGGCGGATCAGCCGGCGGCGGAGCCGGACTGGCGCAGCAGCGCCGAAGTGGTGCCTTCGAGGATCTTGCGCCAGGAGCGGACCTCCTCGTCCTCATCGTCGAAGTGCTCGACCACCTGGCGAAGGCGCTTGGGTGAGATCTCGAAGCCATGGCGCTCGGCGATCTCCTGGTAGCGGTCGTATTCGCCCGCCAGCTGCTTGGTCACCGACTCGAAGCCGTGGCGCGCGATCTCCACGCGCGAGGTGAAGCTCATCATCGAGGTCTGGAACATCAGTTCGTCGTCGGGTTCGGGCTCGATCAGGACGATGTCCACACCCGGATAGCGCTGCTCCCAGCCCTTGGCCAGTTCGTGCAGGCGCTGGTGGGCGACGAGCTTGAAGACCTGGTAGCCGATCTGGGCGAAGCCCATGTCGGAGATCCGCCGCGGGCGCATCCCCTTCATCGTCCGCACCCGCCCCGTGAAGTCGTTCACGAACGGGACGATCGGGTTGATCACGACGACCAGCTTGGCCCCGGCCTGGATCGCCAGGTCGAGGTTGGTGGTCGACACGATGCCGCCGTCGATGAGCTCGCGGTCGTGCACCTTCACGGGCGCGTAGACCATCGGCAGCGCCCCCGAGGCCCTCACGGCCGTGGAGATCGGCACGTCCGCGGAGTCCTCGACGCCCTTGACCCCGAACACGACCCGCTCGCAGGTGTCCAGATCGGTGGCCGTCAGGTAGAGCTCGCAGTCGAGGTCGCCGAACGAGTCGGTACGGCCGGGCTCGGTAAGGACGTTGTGCAGGTAGTTCTCGATCCCGGACCCGTTGTAGATCCCCGAGGGCAGCCCGTCGGCCAGCCCCATGACGACGTCCATCAGCGATACGCCGCCGGGCTGGGAGAGCATCGAGCGTGCAATCTCGATTGCACGGATGGGCATCGTGACCCCCTTGCGGAGGTAGTCCATGAAGTTGGGCCGCAGGAGGTCTCCGAGGCTGATGTCCTTGAAGGGGAGCGTGCCCTGGCGGGTGACCACCTGCATCATCTCCTCGGGGGTCACGCCATTGGCACAGAGGGCGGCGATGAAGGAGCCGGCGGAGGTCCCGACGTAGACGTCGAAGTTGTTGACGGTGCTGTTTACGGCCAGCAAATCCAGGGCTCTGAGGGCCCCGATCTCGTAAACGCCGCCCGTGAAGCCGCCCCCACCGAGGACCAGGGCGGTCTTGTCGCGGCGCCGGCGACGGCGGCGCTCGGTCGACGCGGGGCGACCAACCCCACGTGCTGCCAGCGGCTTCCCTGCCCTTGAGGGTCGGCGCTTGGCTGTCGGTTCCAGCTTGACAACCTTCCCCATGCATGGACATTCTACGTGCGCGTGCAACTTTCCTGGGCGGTAAAGCTCACGTCGTTGCCCTGTTTTGCGGTGATCTTGTTGCTCGGATCGGCCGTCGCGGCCTCCGCCGCGGACGATCTGGCGACCCTTCAGCGCGATATCGGGGGCCAGCTCCAGGCGGCCGGGCCCCACGACGGGGCCTACGTCTACGACCTCAGCACCCACCAGGTGCTGTTCTCCCAGCGGGCCACCTCGATGCGCCCGCCGGCCTCGGTGGAGAAGCTCTACACGGCCACCGCCGCGCTGGAGCGGCTGGGCGCGGAATACCGGCTCGCCACCACCGTCTACGGGACCGGCCACGCGGCCCCCGGAGGGCTCTGGGAAGGCAACCTCTACCTGCACGGCGGCGGCGACCCCACCTTCGGCTCCAGCGGCTTCATCGCCCGCCATTACGGCGGCATCGGCAGCCCCGTCTCGACCCTCGCCGGGCAGCTACGGGCGGCCGGCATCCGCCGTGTCAGCGGCCGGGTGATGGGCGACGAATCGGCCTTCGACGGCCTCCGTGGGGAGCCCTCCAGCGACTACGCCCCAGATCCCTTCCTGGAAGGGTCCCTCAGCGCGCTGGCCTTCAACCGCGGCGAAACCGGCAGCGAACACGGCTCCCATGCCCCGGCCGCCTATGCGGCCCGCCAGCTGCGGGCGGCGCTGCGCAGCGACGGAATCCGTGTCAGCGGCTCGGGCGGGGCCGTCACCGGGGTGCCGGCGGGCGCGGTCCAGCTGGCCACCCTGCCCTCCCCCACGATCGCCCAGCTGGTCGGGCTGATGCTGCCGCCCTCGGACAACTTCTTCGCCGAGATGCTGGTGAAGGCGATGGGGTCCCGCCTGGCAGGGGCGGGGACGACCCCGGCGGGGGTGCAGGTGGTGTCCTCCACGATCGCCCAGCTGCTGGGGATCCACCCGCTGATCTATGACGGCTCCGGGCTCTCGGAAGCCGACCGCACCTCCCCCTACCAGGTGGGAGACCTGCTGGTGGCGCTGTACCCGACCCCCGCGGGGGCGCTGCTGCGGGGGCGGATGGCGGTCGCGGGCCGCACCGGCACGCTGGAAAAGCGGATGCGCAAAACAGCCGCGGCGGGCCGTTGCGTGGGCAAGACCGGGACCCTCACCGGGGTCTCCAACCTGGTCGGATACTGCCCCTCCAGCAACGGCCACATGCTGGCCTTCGCGGTCTTCACCGACGGGATCGCAACCGCAGCCGCCCACATCTTCCAGGACCACATCGCGATCACCCTGGCGGGCTCGGCCCCCTAGCCTCCCCCGAGCAGCTTCTCCAGGCCGGCTTCGTCGAGCACGGCCACGCCCAGGCGCTGGGCCTTCTCGAGCTTCGAGCCGGGGCTCTCGCCGGCCACCAGGAAGTCGGTCTTGCCCGACACCGAGCCCGTCACGCGCCCGCCGGCGGCCGTGATCCGCTCGGTGGCCTGCTCGCGGGAGAGCACCGGCAGCGTTCCGGTCAGCACCAGCGTCTTGTCCGCCAGCGGGCCCTCCGAGGGCGCCGGGCCGCTCTCGGCGAAGCTCAGCCCGAGCTCGCGCAGCTCGGAGATCAGCTTGCGCATGCGCTCGTCCTGCAGCTGGGTGTGGATCGAGACGGCCATCTTCTCCCCCACCCCCGGGGTCTCGGCGATCTGCTCGGGGGTGGCGGCCATGAGCGCGTCGATGTCGCGCATGCGCTGCACGAGGTTGCGGGCGGTGACCTCCCCCACCTCCTCGATCCCGAGCGCGAACAGCACCCTCGCGAACGGGCGCTGCTTGGAGGCCTCGATCGCCGCCAGCTCCTTGCGGGCGGAGATCTCGGCGAAGCCATCGAGCTCGAGCAGCTGAGCCTCGGTGAGGCGGTAGAAGTCGGCGGCCGTGTGCAGCAGGCCCCGCTCCTGGAGCAGCGCCACGTGCTTCTCGCCGAGCCCCTCGATGTCCATCGCCCCGCGGGAGACGAAGTGCTTGAGCAGCTGCCACTGGCGTCCCGGGCAGACGGGGTTGGGGCAGTAGGTGAAGACCCCCTCCGCGGGCTTGACGGTGGGGGTGTCGCAGTAAGGGCAGCGGGCCGGAGGCCGGGGAAGGGGCGGACGCTCGGAGTGGTCGACCACGTGGGGGGCCGGGGAGACGACCTGCGGGATCACGTCCCCGGCGCGCACCACGATCACCTCCTCGCCCTCGCGCAGGTCCTTGCGCACGAGGTCCTCCTCGTTGTGCAGGGTGGCGAGCTTGATCGTGACGCCGCCGACGGTGACCGGGGCCAGCACCGCGTAGGGGCGCAGGTCGCCGAACTTGCCCACGTTCCACATCACCTTCTCGAGCGTGGTCACGGCGGTCGTGGGCGGGAACTTCCACGCGATCGCCCACCGCGGCTCGCGCCCGACCGTGCCCAGCCGCCGGTGCAGGGCGAGCTCGTCGACCTTCACCACCGCGCCGTCGATCTCGAAGTCGAGCTCCCCGCGGCGGCTCTCCCATTCGCGGCATTGGGCGATCACCTGCTCCTCGGTGTCGAGCGTGCGGATGCCCGGGTTGACGCGAAAGCCGTGCTCGGACAGCCACTGCAGCGCCTGTGAGTGGCGCTCGAAGGACAGGCCCTCGGTGACCCCGACCTGGTAGCACCAGATCGACAGGGGACGCTTGGCGGCATCGTGGGGATCGAGTTGGCGGATCGTCCCGGCGGCCGAGTTGCGGGGGTTCATGAAGGTCGACTCGCCGGCTTCGGCGCGGCGCTCGTTGAGCGCCGTGAAGTCCTTCAGCGACATGTAGACCTCGCCCCGCACCTCCAGCAGGCTGGGAGCGTCGCGGACGCGCAGCGGGACCGCCCCGATCGTGCGCAGGTTGTGGGTGACGTCCTCGCCGATCTCGCCGTTGCCGCGGGTGGCCCCACGCTCGAGCACGCCGTCGCGGTACAGCAGGCTGATCGCCAGGCCGTCGATCTTGGGCTCGACCACGTACTCGAAATCCTGCTGGTCGATTCCCTCGCGGGCGAGGTGGTTCCGCATCCGCTCCACCCACGCGCGCAGCTCCTCCTCCGAGCGCGCGTTGGCGAGCGACAGCATCGGCTCCAGGTGGCGGACCTTCTCCAGGCGCCCCACCGGCTCCCCGCCGACACGCTGGGTGGGCGAGTCGAGCGTCGCCAGGGCGGGGAAGCGCGCCTCGATCCCCCGCAGCTCGTCGAGCAGCAGGTCGTAGCGGTCGTCGCCGATCTCGGGGTCGTCGAGGACGTAGTAGCGGTGGGAGTGGAATTCGAGCTGCTCGCGCAGCTCGCGGGCGCGGTCGCTGACCTCCCGTGGCGGCTTGGCCTTGTCCCTGGCGGCGCTCGGGGCGACGCTCACGGCAGCCTCACGGCATCGCTTCCCGCACCGCCGGGTCGAGCAGGGCCTGCAGGTCAAAGCCGGCGAGCGCCTCGATGCTGGGGCGGTCGGTGAGATCGAAGTGGATCGGGGTGATGGCGATGCGCCCCGCCGCCACGGCCGCCAGGTCGGTGCCCGGGACGTCGTGGAAGCCCGGGTCCGAGCCGTAGATCCAATAGCGGCGGCCGTGCTCCTCCTCGCTCTCGAGCTTGAGCTCGTCGCGGTAGATGCGGTTGCCGAGGCTCGTCACCTCGACCCCCACCGGAGGGGCAGCCGGGACGTTGATGTTGAGCAGGTTCTTGCTCGGCAGCGGGACGTCCTCGATGCGCTCCACCAGCCGCGCCACGAAGGCGGCGGCCACCTCGAAGCCGAAGCCACCGTCGAAGCGGTAGTCCAGCGCCCCGGCCCGCGACTGCTGGGAGACGGCGATCGCGGGCAGGCCGAGCACGACCCCCTCCAGCGCCGCCGCCACGGTGCCCGAGTAGGTGATGTCGTCGCCGAGGTTGGCGCCGTGGTTGATGCCCGCGATCACGAGGTCGGCGGCGAAGCCCTCGACCAGCCCGAGGCTCGACAGGCGCACGCAGTCCACCGGGGTGCCGTCGGTGGCGTAGCCGCTGCTGCCGTCCGCGAACGGGACCTCCGCGACCCACAGCGGCCGCCGGGTGGTGATCGAGCGGGCCATCGCCGAGCGGTTGCCGTCGGGGGCGATCACCGCCAGGCGTACACCGTCGAGGCCGACCAGGGCCCGGCGCAGGGCCTGCAGGCCGTCGGCCTCGATGCCGTCGTCGTTGGTCAGCAGCACGTTCAACATGCTCTCCCCAGCATAGGCGCCGCCCCGGCCCCGCTGTTGAAGAGCCGGTGAAGCCGTGGGCCCGGCCGCGCGGCGGTTGGGGGCGCGGCCGAGGGTGCGGCCGGGCCCCGTCCGGGGAGCTCGCCCGCCCGCCCCGGAGCCCCGTCAGGGTCCGTAGGAGACGCTCGCCAGCGCCAGCCCGTGGGCGGGGGCCGTGCGCCCCGCGGCGCTGCGGGGGGCGCCGTCCAGGAGGCTCGCGAACTGCTCGAAGGAGCGCCTGCCGGCGGCCACCTCGAGCATCGTGCCGACGAGCACCCGGTTCATGTGGCGCATGAAGCTGTTGGCCTCGATCCAGAACTCCAGCAGCTCGCCCTCCCCCACCCATTCGGCCCGCACCACGTCGCGCACGAAGCGCATGTGCTCGCTGTCGGTGGGGGTGAAGGCGGTGAAGTCGTGGCGGCCCACGAGGGCGGCGGCGCATTCCGCCAGCGCCCCCCGGTCGACCGCGCCGAACCACCAGTACGCGCGGCCGCGCTCGAACACGCTGCGGGTGCGCCGGGCCAGCACGCGGTAGCAGTAGGTGCGGCTGCGGGCGTGGCGGCGGGCGTCGAAGCCGGGCGGGGCGGGCTCACTGGCGAGCACCGCGACGTCGTGGGGCAAGAGGCCGTTCAGGCGCAGCGGGTCGACGGCCTCGTGGGGGTAGCTGGCGACCTGGGCCCAGGCGTGGACGCCCCGGTCGGTGCGCCCGGCGACCGTCAGGCGCAGCGGCCGGCCCTCGCCGTCGTGCTCGCCCAGGATCGTCTGCAACGCCCGCTCGAGCTCCTCCTGCACCGTGCGCTCGCCGGGCTGGCGGGCCCAGCCGCAGAAGCCGGCGCCGTCGTACTCGATCGTCAGCTTGGTGACCATCCAAAGACGCCCACGGCGGCGCCCGGTGGCGCTACACCAGCTCTATGAAGACCATCTCGGTCGCGTCGCTGCGGCGCGGGCCGAGCTTGAGGATGCGGGTGTATCCGCCCGGGCGCTCGGCGTAGCGGGGGCCGAGCTCCGCGAACAGCTTGTGGACCGCGAACTTGTCCTGGGAGAGCGTCGAGAGGGCCTGGCGGCGGGCGTGCAGGTCACCCCGCTTGGCGAGCGTGATGAGTTTCTCGACCTCCGGGCGGACCGCCTTCGCCTTCGCCTGGGTGGTTTCGATCCGCTCGTGATCGATCAGCTCCTTGGACAGGTTCATCAGCAGCGCCTTGCGGTGGGCGGAGTCGCGGCTGAGCTTGTTGCGTGTCTTCTGGTGGCGCATCGGCGGGTGGCTGGGTTCGGTGTGGCGGGCGGTCTAGTCCTGGCGCAGGTTGAGGCCGCGCGAGTGCAGCGTTTCGATGACCTCGTCGATCGACTTTTTACCGAAGTTGGGGATCGCGTTGAGCTCCGCCTCGGACTTCGAGATCAGGTCACCGACGGTCTGGATGCCGGCCCGCTTGAGGCAGTTGTAGGAACGCACACCGAGCTCGAGCTCCTCGATCAGGATCCCGTACTCCTCGCCCTGCAGGGCCGGCGCGGCGCCACCCGGACCGACCGTCAGGCCGTGACCGTCGAGCTGGCCGCCGGGAGCCGCGCGCAGCTCCTGGATGCGGTCGGCGTCGGTGAAGATCGCCAGCTGGCTGATCAGCAGCTCGGCCGCCTCGCGCAGCGCGGCCTGGGGGTCGATCGAGCCGTCGGTCTCGATGTCGAGGGTGAGCTTGTCGAAGTCGGTCTTCTGCCCGACACGGGCCTGCTCGACGGCGTAGGCCACGCGGCGCACCGGTGAGAAGATCGAGTCGATCGGGATCACGCCGATCGGCTGGTCGGCCGACTTGTTCTCCTCGGCCGGACGGTAGCCGCGGCCACGGCCGATCGTCATGTACAGCTCGAGCTTGGTTTTTTTCTCGAGCGTGGCGATGTGCAGGTCGGGGTTGAGGATCTCCACGCCCGCCGGCAGATCGATGTCCTTGGCGGTGATCTCACCGGGTCCGGTGACGACCAGGGGTGCCTCCACCTCGCTGGCGTCGGAGTGCATGCGACAGACGACGCCCTTCAGGTTCAGGACGATGTCGGTCACGTCCTCCTTGACGCCGGGGATGGTCGAGAACTCGTGGGCCACGCCCTCGATCCGCACGCTGGTAACTGCCGCGCCGGCGAGCGAGGACAGCAGCACGCGCCTCAGGGAGTTGCCGAACGTGTAGCCGAAGCCGCGGTCGAGCGGCTCGATCGTGAACGTGCCGCGGTTTTGCTCCACCGACTCGCTTGTGATCCGGGGGATTTGGAAGTCGAGCATGAGAGTCCTAACGTCGTTTTGGTCGTCTGCCGGCCTTCTGTGGCACGCTGCCGGCCGCTGTTGCGTGGGCCCGCGTCCCTCGGGCCGCGAGCCGTGGTACTGCTACTTCGAGTACAGCTCGACGATGAGCTGCTCCTGCACCGGGGCGGCAACCTCACGCCGCTCCGGCTTGCGAAGCACCTTGGCCGACAGTGACTCGTGGTCGGCCTGGAGCCACGCCGGTATCTGCCCGGTGAGCTCGGTTGCGTCCCGGATCACCTGGGTGGCCGGCGTGTCCGCCTTGATCGCGATCACGTCGCCCGGGCGGACCTGATAGCTGGGGATGTCCACCCTCCTGCCGTTGACGGTCCAGTGGCCGTGGCGAACGAGCTGGCGCGCCTGACGGCGGGAAGCCGCGAAGCCGAGACGCACGAGCACGTTGTCCAGCCGGCACTCGAGCAGCGCGAGCAGGTTCTCGCCCGTGATGCCGGGCTGGCGAGAGGCCTTCACGTAGTAGCCGTGGAACTGCTTCTCGAGCACGCCGTAGTAGCGGCGGGCCTTCTGCTTCTCGCGCAGCTGGACGCGGTACTCGCTCTGTTTGAGCCGTCCACGTCCGTGCTCCCCGGGCGGGTAGGAGCGGCGCTCCACGCCACACTTGTCGGTCAGGCAGCGCTCGCCCTTCAGGAACAGCTTCTGGCCCTCGCGGCGGCACTGCTTGCACTGGGGGCTGGTGTCGCGGGCCACGCTCTAGACCCTCCGCCGCTTGCGGGGGCGGCAGCCGTTGTGGGCCTGGGGGGTGACGTCCTTGACGCCTGTCACCTCGAGTCCGGCGGCCTGCAGGGAGCGGATCGCGGTCTCGCGCCCGGAGCCGGGGCCCTTGACGTAGACCTCGACTTTCTGGAGCCCCTGCTCGAGGCCCTTGCGGGCGGCCGCGTCGGCGGTCACCTGAGCGGCGAAGGGGGTGGACTTGCGCGAGCCCTTGAAGCCGGCGCCGCCGGCCGACTCCCACGCGATCACGTTGCCCGAGGTGTCGGTCAGGGACACGATCGTGTTGTTGAAGGACGTCTTGATATGGGCCTGTCCGACCGGGATGTTCTTTTTCGGCTTGCGCCTTCCGCGCGCGCGTTTCGGGGCCGCCGGCATTACTTCTTGCCGGCCTTCTTCTTGCCGGCCACCTGCATCCGCTTGGGACCCTTGCGGGTGCGCGCGTTGGTCTTGGTCTTCTGGCCCCGCACGGGCAGGCCGCGGCGGTGGCGCAGGCCCCGGTAGGAGCCGATGTCCTGCAGACGTTTGATGTCCTGGGAGCGCTCGCGGCGCAGGTCACCCTCGACGGTCAGCTGGTCGTCGATGAGGTCGCGCAGTTTCGCGACCTCCTCCTCGGTGAGGTCACGGACGTAGGTGTCGGGGCTGACCCCGACCTCGGAGAGGACCTTGTTGGCGGTCGGACGCCCGATCCCGTAGATGTAGGTGAGGCCGATCTCCGAGCGCTTGTTAAGCGGCAGGTTGACGCCAGCAATACGTGCCATCTCGCCCTCCTAGCCCTGACGCTGCTTGTGACGCTTGTTCTGGCAGATCACCAGCACCACCCCATGGCGGCGGATGATCTTGCATTTCTCGCACATCGGCTTGACCGACGGTCTGACCTTCATGATCCCTTTCGGCGCTTGAGTTCCGGCGGCACGGCTCTGGCTGCCGTTGCGGCAGCCGCTACCGAACCGAGGATGCGCCCTTCTCCGAGGCCCACGCCTCGGACTCGGGCACGACCCAAGATGGTAGCAACCGGGCCGCGCGGCCGGGGTCTTCCTCAGCCCGCGCTGGCGAGCTCTTCGGCCTGCGGCTCGCCCGAGCGCTGCTGCGGTGGCAGGTGCCACGGCGTGAGCACCCGCGGACCCTCGGCGGTGACCGCCACGGTGAACTCGAAGTGGGCGGCCAGCGAGCCGTCTTCGGTGTGGATCGCCCAGTTGTCGGAGGCGATCCGCACCCCCGGACGCCCGGCCGTGGTCATCGGCTCGACCGCCAGCACCATCCCCTCCTCCAGCAGCGGCCCCCTGCCGGCCTTGCCGTAGTTGGGGACCTGGGGGTCCTCGTGCATGCTGCGTCCCACGCCGTGGCCCACGAGCGAGCGCACCACGGACAGGCCGGCGGCCTCGACCACCTCCTGGATCGCGTGGGAGACGTCGCCCACGCGCCGGCCGGGGACGCATTGGGCCGCGCCGGCGTGCAGTGAGCGGGCGGTCGCCTCGAGCAGGCTCTGGGCGCCGGCGTCGATCTGGCCCACCGGGAAGGTCCGGGCGGCGTCGGCCACCCAGCCGTCGAGGGTCACGCCAACGTCGACGGAGATGATGTCCCCGCCCTCCAGGCGGTAGGGCCCGGGGATGCCGTGCACGATCATCGCGTTCGGGGAGGCGCAGATCGAGGCGGGAAAGCCGCGGTAGCCCTTGAAGGTGGGGATGGCCCCGTGGGAGCGGATGAAGCGCTCGGCGATCTCGTCCAGCTCGGCGGTGCTCACGCCGGCGCGGATGGAGGCCTCGAGCAGGTCGAGGGTGGCCACCAGCACCAGCCCGGCGCGGGCCATCTTCTCGATCTCGGCTGGGGACTTCCGGATGATCACCGGATCGAGCTTAGTAGCTGATCAGAGCTGCTCCTCCAGTCGCAGCGTGGCGACCGTGGCGCGCATGTGGGCGTGGACCTCGTCCGCGCTGCGCCGGCCGTCGATGCGACGGAGCAGCCCGGCGCGGTCGTAGAAGCCGATCAGAGGCTCGGTTTGGGAGTGGTAGACCTCCAGGCGCCGGCGGATCGTCTCCTCGCGGTCGTCGTCGCGCTGGATCAGCCGCGAGCCGTCCTGGTCGCAGACGCCCTCGTGCTTTGGGGGGTCGAACTCGACGTGGTAGATGTGGGTCGGGTTCTTCACGCACACCCGCCGTCCCGCGAGGCGGCGCACGACCTCCTCGTCGGGCACCTCGACCAGCAGCGCGGCCGTCAGCTGGCGCTCCAGCCGCGCGAGGGCCGCGTCGAGCGCCTCCGCCTGCTGCGTGTTGCGGGGGAAGCCGTCGAGCAGGAAGCCGTCGGCGGCGTCCTGCTCGCCGATCCGCTCGAGGATCATGCCGATGATCACCTCGTCGGGGACCAGGTCGCCGGCGTCCATGTAGCCCTTGGCCCGCGTTCCGAGCTCGCTGCCCGCCGCAACCTGGGCTCGGAGCATGTCGCCGGTGGAGATGTGGGGCAGGCCGAAGTCTTCCACCAGCCGCTCGGCCTGGGTGCCCTTGCCGGCACCGGGAGGACCGAGGAGGATGAGGTTCAGGTCCGCCACGAGCAAGGGAGAGTACCCCCCTGGTGCCGGCGGGGCCGTCCTGCTGAGGGCGGCTGCAACGGCGGATGCGGGCAGGGGCGCACGGCCCCCGCCGCGCGCGGGGCTACTTCAGGAAGCCCTCGTAACTTCGCATCATGAGCTGGGCCTCGAGCTGCTTCATCGTTTCCAGCGCCACGCCGATGACGATCAGGATCGAGGTCCCGCCGAAGTAGAAGTTCTGGTGGGTGCGGGCGATCAGGATCGCCGGCAGGGCCGCGACGGAGGCCAGGAACAGGGCCCCCGGGAAGGTGAGGCGGGCGAGGATGCGGTCCAGGAATTCGGCCGTCGGGCGCCCGGGCCGCACGCCGGGGATGAAGCCGCCGTACTTCTTCAGGTTCTCGGCCTGGTCCACGGGGTTGAAGGTGACCGCCGTGTAGAAGTAGGTGAAGATGATGATCAGGATCGACTCGCCGAGCACGTAGTGCCAGCCGTTGGGGGTGAAGAAGTCCGACACGTGCTGGCCCCAGCGGGTTTTCACGAGCTGCCCGACGGTGGGCGGGAAGGCCATCAGGCTGGCGGCGAAGATGACCGGGATCACGCCGGCCATGTTCACGCGCAGGGGCAGGTAGGTCTGTCCGCCCTCGGACATCCGCCGCCCGATCACGCGCTTGGCGTACTGGACCGGGATGCGGCGCTGGCCTTCCTGGACGAACACGATTCCGGCCACGACCGCCAGCACGAGGAACGGCATCATCACCTTGAAGACCTGGTTGTTGGTCGTCCACCAGGCCTGGATGCCGCTCGGCAGGCGGGCGACGATCGAGGCGAAGATCAGCAGCGAGATGCCGTTGCCGATCCCCCGCTGGGTGATGAGCTCGCCGATCCACATCAGCAGCACGCAGCCGGCCGTCAGGCAGATCACGATCAGCAGGATGTGGGGGGCGTCGAAGGTGCGGACGACCGATTCGCCCGCTTTGGCCTGCAGCGTGTGGAACAGGAACACGTAGCCGATCGACTGGGCGAAGGCCAGGCCGACGGTCAGGTAGCGGGTGTACTGCGTGATCCGGGCCTGGCCGACCTCGCCTTCCTTGGAGAGCTTTTCCAGCGAGGGCACCGCCACCTGCAGCAGCTGCAGGATGATCGAGGCGGTGATGTAGGGCATGATGCCCAGCGCGAAGATCGCCAGTTTCGAGAGCCCGCCGCCTGAGAAGAGGTTGAGCAGGCCGAGGATGTTGGAGCCGCCGAACTCCTTCTGGATGTTGTTGACGGCGCTGAGGTTGACGCCCGGCACCGGCACGTGGGAGCCGAAGCGGTAGATCAGCAGCATCCCGGCCGTGAACGCGATCTTCTTCCGGATGTCGGCGACCTGGAAGGCGTTGAGGATGGTGGCGAGCATGGCCGTGTTTGGACGTGCGGCTTGGATCTTCCGCGCGGAGTGCCCGATTCTAGAGGATGGGCCGGTAGCCCCGGAGGGACTACTCGACGACCGTGCAGGTGCCGCCGGCGGCCTCGATGGCCTGCCGGGCGCCGGCGCTGAAGCCGTGGGCCTGCACGTTGAGCGCCTTCGTGAGCTCGCCCTTGGCGAGAATCTTCACGGGCACTCCTTTGCGGGTGGCCAGACCATGGCTGCGCAGGAGCTCCAGGGTGACCTCGGTGCCGGCGTCGAAACGGTCCTCCAGCGAGGACACGTTGACCGGCTGGGTGTGGGTGCGGAAGGGCTCGAACGGCATCGACTTCTTCATGTGCGGGCCGCGCAGCTTTCGCATCCGCATGTGGATCGGCATCTGGCCGCCCTCGAAGTTCGCCCGGCTCTTGCTGCCCGAACGGGAGCCGGCGCCCTTCTGCCCGCGCCCGGAGGTCTTGCCTTTCCCGGACCCTTCACCGCGGCCGATGCGCTTGCGCGGGCGGCGGCTGCCGGGCGTGGGGGCGAGGTTGTGCAGCCCGATCTGCTCGTTCTTCTCCTCGTTCTTGTCCTCGGCGGCGGGGCTCATGACGGCTCCTTGACCTCGACGAGGTGGCGGACGGCGTGCAGCATGCCGCGCGCCTGGGGCGTGTCGTTGACCTGCACGGTGTGGCCGATTCGGCGTAGGCCGAGCGAGCGCAGGGTGTCCAGCTGTTTCGCGTTGGCGCCGTTGCGGGAGCGCCGCTGGGTGACGGTGAGGGAGGCCACTACGCCCCCGGGGTGCTCTCGGGCTGCGCCTCCGGCGCCTGCTCGCCCGCGCCGTTGACGGCGGCCGCGCCGGCCTCCGCCGCCTGTACGTCTGCGGCGTCGCCACCGACAGCGCCCTCCGCGGCGGTAGCGCCGCCTCCGAGGCCGAGGACCTGGTTGATGGTCAGCCCTCGCAGGGCGCCGACCTCCTCGGGCGTGCGCAGGCCGCGCAGGCCGGCCACCGTGGCCTTGACGAGGTTGATCGGGTTCTGCGTGCCGAGGCTCTTGGAGAGGATGTCGTGGATCCCGGCGAGCTCGAGCACGGCGCGCACGCCACCGCCGGCGATCACGCCGGTGCCGGGCGCGGCCGGCTTCAGCAGGACCCTGCCGGAACCGAATATGCCGGTCGTCTGGTGGGTGATCGTGGAGCCGTGGCGGGGCACGCGGAAAAGGTCCTTCTTGGCCCGCTCGACGCCCTTCTGGATCGCGAGCGGCACCTCGTTGGCCTTGCCGTAGCCGACGCCGACGACGTCGCGTTCGTCGCCCACCACGACCAGCGCGGTGAAGGAGAAGCGCCGGCCGCCCTTGACGACCTTGGCGACGCGGTTGATCTCGACCACGCGCTCCTGGAGGTCGAGGCCGGCCTGGTCGACGGTTCTGTCTACGGAAGGGGGCATGGCAGAAGGGGGAGGGTAGCGTCCGTGGCCAGGCGAAACGCCTAGACCTCGATCCCGGCCTCTCGGATCGCGTCGGCAAAGGCGGCCACGTGGCCGTGGTACTGGTACCCGCCGCGGTCGAACACGGCGCGCGAGACGCCCGCCGCCTTGGCGCGCTCGGCCAGCAGGGCCCCGGCGCGGGCGGCACCCTCGGCTTTGCCCAGCTTGCGCAGCTCGGGCTCGTACCAGTTGACGGCCGCCAGTGTGTTCCCGGCGACGTCGTCGACGAGCTGGGCGCAGATGCCGCGGTTGGAGCGGAAGACGGAGATGCGGGGCCGCTCGGTGGTGCCGGAGATCTTCGCCCGCACCCGCCTGCGGCGCGAGAGGCGGCGGTTCTCCTTGGTTTTGACGGTCATGCCCGCTTGCCCACCTTGCGGGGCACGTACTCGCCCTCGTAGCGGATCCCCTTGCCCTTGTAGGGCTCCGGCGGGCGCTGCTTGCGGATGATCGCGGCGGTCTCGCCGACGAGCTGCTTGGAGATCCCTTTGACGACGATGCGGGTCGGCTGGGGAACCTCGAATTCGATGCCCTCGGGAGCCGGGATCGGCACCGCGTGCGAGTAGCCCACGGCGAGCTCCAGGTTCTTGCCCTTCATCGCCGCCCTGTAGCCCACGCCCTGGATCTCGAGCCGCTTCTCATAGCCCGCGGTTACGCCCTGGACCATGTTCGCGACCAGCGTCCTGGTGAGGCCGTGCAGGGCACGGTGCTCGCCACGGTCGGTGGGCCGGCGCACGATCACCTGCTCGCCCTCCTGGACGACCTCGATGTCGCGGTTGACGCGCTCGCTGAGTTCGCCTTTGGGCCCGTTCACACGCACGCTCTCGGGCTCGATCGAAACCGTCACGCCCGCGGGCACCGGGATCGGCTGTCTTCCGATTCTCGACATCGCTCGCCGGCTACCAGACCTGCGCCAGAACCTCGCCGCCGACGCCTGCCGCGCGGGCGTCGTGGCCGGTCATCACGCCACTGGAGGTGGAGATGATCGAGGTGCCCATGCCGCCGAGGACCTTCGGGATATGACGCGCGTCCACGTAGGTCCGGCGACCGGGCCGCGAGACCCGCCTCAGCCCCGAGATCGCCGAGCGGCGGTCGTCGGTGTACTTCAGACGGATCTGGATCAGCTGCCCCGCGCCGTCGTCGGGGGCGGGGATCAGCGCCCAGGAGTCGATGTAGCCCTGCTCGTCGAGGATCCTCGCGAGCTCGCTCTTGAGTTTCGAGGCCGGGACCTCGACGGTCTCGTGCGCGGCGCGGATCGCGTTGCGCACACGCGTGAGGAAGTCGGCTATCGGATCGGTCATGGACATGGCTGCTTGAAGGCTCTCTAACTGATCGGGGCTACCACGAGGACTTCGTCATCCCGGGGATCTGGCCGTCGTGGGCCAGCTCACGCAGGCAGATGCGGCAAACCCCGAACTTCTTGTAGACCGCGCGCGGTCGCCCGCAACGGGTGCAGCGAGTATAGGCCTGGGTTTTGTACTTGGGGGGGCGCATCTGTTTGACGCGCTGGGAGGTCTTTGCCATCAGTCGCCGCTCTCCTCTTGTGTTGTCTGCCCGTCCTCGGCCTCGGGCTCCTTCGGCTCATCCTGGTCGTCCGCCTCGGCCTGGGGCGCCTCGGCCTGGGTCTCAGCCTCGGGCGCGTCGGTTTCGGTCGCCTCCGCCTCTGGGGCATCGGCGTCGCCCGCCTGCTGCTGCTCGGTGTCCTCGGTCTGCGTCTCCGAAGCCTCGTCCTGGGGAGCGTCGGCCGCGGTCTCCTCGGCGGCCGCGGTCTCCTCGGCGGCGGGCGCCTCCTCGGCAGCCGCTGCTGCCTCGGCAGCGGGAGTCTCCTCGGCGGCCGCGGTGTCCTCGGCGGCCGGCGCCTCCTTGGCAGCCGGTGCCGGGCGGGTCGGGCCGCCCTCGACCGTGCCGGAGACGTCAAGGGTCTCGAACCCGCGGGGGCGGCGGTCGGCGGAGAACGGCATCCCGAAGCCGTGCAGCAGGGCGAAGGCCTCGGCGTCGGAGGCGGCAGAGGTCGTGATCGTGATGTCCATGCCGCGGACCGCGTCGATCGCGTCGTAGTCGATCTCGGGGAAGATGATCTGCTCCTTGACGCCGAGCGAGTAGTTGCCGCGGCCGTCGAAGGAGCGCGGGTTCAGCCCGCGGAAGTCCCTGATGCGGGGGATCGCGATCGAGACCAGGCGGTCGAGGAACTCGTAGCCGCGGTCACCACGCAGCGTGACGGCCACCCCGACGGGGTTGCCCTCGCGCAGTTTGAAGGCGGCGATCGACTTGCGGGCGCGGCGGACGCTCGGCTGCTGGCCGGCGATGGTCGCCAGCTGCTCGGTGGCGGCGCGCAGCACTTTCGAGTCGGTCTTGGCCAGGCCGACGCCCATGTTGACCGTGATCTTCTGGAGCTTGGGCGCCTGCATCACCGAGGAGTAGCCGAAGCGATCGATCAGCGCCGGGCGGATCTCCTCCAGGTAGCGGGTCTTCAGACGCGCGGGGGGTGCTGTTGGGGTGGCTGCCATCCGCTGTCTACTCCAGCCGTGCCCCGGTGGCCTTGGCGACGCGCACGCGGTTACCCTCCACACGCTCGATGCCCACCCTCGTGGGGTTCCCCTTCGTGTCCAGCAGCATCACGTTGGAGACGTGGATCGGCCCCTCGCGCTCGATCACGCCGCCCATGCGCTGCTCGGTGTGGGCGCCGGCCACCTGGTGGGGTTTGGTGTGGCGCTTGATCATGTTCAGGCCCTCGACGAACAGCCGGTTCCTGCGGGGCTCGACACGGAGCACGCGGCCGGTCTTGCCGCGATCCTTGCCGCTGATCACCTTCACCTGGTCACCGCTGCGGATCTTCATCGGGCGGCGGACGCCCTTGTGCTTGGCGGCGGCGCTCACAGGACCTCCGGGGCGAGGGAGACGATCTTCATGAAGTTGCGCTCGCGCAGTTCGCGGGCGACCGGTCCGAAGACGCGGGTTCCGCGCGGGTTGTTCTGCTCGTCGATGATCACGGCGGCGTTCTCGTCGAAGGCGATGTAGGTGCCGTCCTCGCGTCCGATCGGCTTCTTCGTGCGCACCACGACGGCTGTCACGACGTCGCCCTTTTTGACCGTCCCCTGGGGGTTGGCCTGCTTCACGGTCGCGGTGATCACGTCGCCGACGAAGGCGTAGCGGCGCTGGGAGCCGCCCTTCACGCGGATGCAGAGGATTTCGCGGGCGCCCGAGTTGTCGGCCACGCGCAGGCGGGTCTCGTTCTGGATCATCGCGCTCGCTCCAGCACGTCGACCAGTGCCCAGCGCTTGGTCCGGGACAGGGGCCTGCTCTCAACCACCCTCACAACGTCGCCCTCGTGGGCGTCGTTGTTCTCGTCGTGGGCGTGGACGGTGCTCGAGCTGCGGACGATCTTCTCGTAGCGGCGGTGGCGGCGGGCGATGTCGATGCGGACGGTGATCGTCTTCTCGGCCTTGTCGGAGACGACGATCCCCTGACGCATGCGACGGGTGCCGCCCGACGGGGCGTGCACGGGAGGGAGCTCCTCGGGGGCCGGGGCGCCCTTGCGGCGCTCGGCGGCTTTGGCGCGTTCCTGGATGCGCCGGGTACGCCGGCGGGCGGCCTTGCGGCGGCGCTCCTCCAGGCGCTCGGCGTGGCGCTCCTCGGGGCTGCGAGGGGACTTGGCGGCCCCGCTGTGCTGCGAGCGCGAGCGCCGGCGGCGCTCCTTGGAAGACAGCTGCTCCACGGGCGCGGCGGGCTCCCCGGCGTCGGCCGCGGGGGCGGGCTCGGCGCCCTCTGCGTCCTCGCCGGCAGCCGCGTCGTCGCCGGCCGCGGCAGCGTCGGCGGTGTCCTGCGGTGCCTCCTCGGCCTGGGGGGCGTCGGCGGCGGCGTCCGCGGGCTGCTCGGGCTCGGGGGTGTCCTGCTCGTCTGGGGTATCTGGTTCGTCAGCCATGGTGATCTGGGTTTCCTATCGGGCTTTTATCGTGGGGCGGCCGCGTCGAGCTCGCGCTCGCGGGTTACGGTCAGGGCGCGAGCCAGGTCGCGCTTGGCGCGGGCCAGGCCGGCGGTGTCGTCGAGTTCCCCGGTCGCGTTCGCGAAGCGCAGGCCGAAGATCTCTTTTGAGAGCTCTGTCACCCGCTTGCGAAGTTCGTTGTCGTCGAGATCGCGCAGCTCGCTCGCCTTCATCGCCACCGGCTCCTAGTCCTCGCGCAGAACGAACTTGGTCTTGACCGGAAGCTTGTGGGCCGCCAGGCGGATGGCTTCCCGGGCCAGCGGCTCGGACACGCCGGCGAGCTCGAACATCACGCGTCCGGGCTTGACGACCGCCACCCAGCCTTCGGGGGAGCCCTTGCCCGAACCCATGCGCGTCTCGGCCGGCTTCTTGGTCACCGGCTTGTCGGGGAAGACGTTGATCCAGACCTTCCCGCCACGCTTGATCTTGCGCGTCATGGCCACGCGGGCGGCCTCGATCTGGCGGTTGGTCAGCCATCCGCCCTCGAGCGCCTTGAGCCCGTACTCGCCGAACTGCACGTGCAGCTGACCACGCGAGGTGCCGGCCCTGCGACCACGGTGCTGCTTGCGGTGCTTGACGCGCTTGGGGGACAGCATCAGCGGCCACCTCCGCCGGGTCCGCCGGGACCACCGGGACGACCGCGTCCACCGCCGCCACCGCCACCGCCGCGCGAGCCGCCACCTGGGCCGCCACGCGTGCCGCCACCGCCACCGCCGCGCGAGCCGCCACCTGGGCCGCCACGCGTGCCGCCGCCGGGTCCGCCGCGGGTGCCGCCGCCGGGTCCGCCGCGTGCGCCGCCGCCCCGGCCACGGCCGTCGCCCCGGCCACGACCGTCGCCGCCGCGGCCGCGACCGTCGCGCTCGGAGCTCGGGGGTGCGGGCGCGGACATGTCGGTGAGGTCGGCGCCGGTGTAGCCCTCGGGCATGATCTCGCCCTTGTTGACCCAGCACTTGACCCCGATGCGGCCGAAGGTGGTGCGGGCCTCGTAGAAGCCGTAGTCGATGTCGGCGCGCATCGTGTGCAGAGGGACGCGTCCGTCGGAGTAGCTTTCGGTGCGCGCCATCTCGGCGCCGCCGAGGCGGCCGGCGACCTGGATCTTCACGCCCTTGGCACCGGAGCGCATGGCGCTGGTGAGCGCCCGCTTCATCGCGCGGCGGAAGGCGACGCGGTTCTGGAGCTGCTCGGCGATCGACTGGGCCACGAGCTTGGCGTCGAGCTCGGGACGCTTGATCTCGAGGATGTTGACCTTGATCTGCTTTTTGGTCATGCGGTGCAGATCGCGGCGCAGAGCGTCGACTTCGGTGCCCGACTTGCCGATCACGATCCCGGGGCGGGCCGTGTGGATGTTGACCTCGAGTTCGTTGGCGTCCTTGCGGATCGTGATTTCCGAGAGCCCGGCGTGGGCCAGCTTGTTGACGATGTGCTCACGGACACGGACGTCCTCGGCGAGGAACTCGGCGAAGTGGCGCTCGTTGAACCAGTTCGACTTCCAGTCGTGGATGTAACCCACGCGCATCGCCTCTGGATGAACCTTCTGTCCCATCTGCAGTCTCAGTCTTTCTTTCGTTTTCTCGAGTTGGCCGCGACCGGCTCCGCTCTGATCGCCAGCGCGATCGTGAGGTGGCTCGTGCGCTTGGCGATCGGCGTCGCCCGGCCCATGGCCCGTGGCCGGAAGCGCTTGATCGTGGGCCCTTCGTCGGCGTAGGCCTCCCGCACGATCAGGTCTTCCTCCAGCAACTCGTGGTTGCTTTCGGCGTTGGCCACGGCCGACTCCAGCAGCTTGCTCCAATCGCGGGCGGCCTCGCGCGGGGTGAAGGCGAGGATAGCGCGAGCCTCCGTGACGCTCTTGCCGCGCAGGTGCCCGCACACCATGCGCGCCTTGCGGGCGGAGGTCCGCACGTAGCGGGCGTGGGCGCGGACCACGCGCCGGCGGGGGGCCGTGCCGGGTTTGCGGCGCGGAGCGGCGGCCGGGGCTTTCGCTTTGGCGGCTTTCTCGGCCGGAGCTTTCTCGGCGGCGGCTTTGCCACGAGCGCGTTTGGCCGGCTGCTCCTCGCTGGAGTCCTCCGTGTCCGCCTGTTTGCGGCGCGGGCGGCGCACGCGTTTGCGCGGCTCCTCCTCGCCGGCCGGCTCGTCCTTGGCGGCGGCGGGCTGCTCATCGGCCACGGAACCCTCGGCATCCACCTGCTCCTCGGCGGCGGGCTGCTCGGGGGTCTCGGCGGCGGCCTCCTCGGCAGCCTGGGACGCCTCGGGCGGCGCGTCCTCGTTGCGGGGCTCGTCGGGCTGCTCGTCGGCAGGGCTCATCTCACTCTTCCGGAGCCGGCGTGGCCGCGGAACACGCGCGTGGGAGCGAACTCCCCGAGCTTGTGGCCCACCATCGCCTCGCTGATGAAGACGGGAACGTGGCGCTTGCCGTCGTGGACGGCGATCGTGTGGCCCACCATCTCCGGGAAGATGGTCGACGCGCGCGACCAGGTGCGCAGCATTTTTTTGTTGTTCTCGGCGTTGAGGGCCTCGATGCGGCGCATCAGCCGCTCTTCGACCCACGGCCCCTTCTTGCTCGAACGGCTCATCGGCAACCCCTCACAGGCTGGTGGCTCATCGTCCCTTACCCTTCCCGCGGCGGCGGCCACGGACGATGTAGCGGTTGGAGGACTTGTTGCGCTTGCGGGTGCGGTAGCCGAGCGTGGGCACACCCCAGGGCGTCACCGGGTGCCGGCCCGCCGTGGTCGATCCCTCGCCTCCGCCGTGGGGATGGTCGACCGGATTCATGGCCACCCCACGTGTCTGCGGGCGGACGCCCATGTGGCGCTTGCGACCGGCCTTGCCGACCTTCACGTTCTGGTGCTCGGGGTTGCCGAGCGTGCCGACGGTGGCACGGCACTCGGCGCGGACCATGCGCATCTCCCCGGAGGGAAGACGCAGGGTGGCCATGCCGGCATCCTTGGCCATCAGCTGGGCCGAGGCCCCGGCGGAGCGGGCCATCTGGCCCCCGCGCCCGGGCTGCAGCTCGATGTTGTGGACGACCGTGCCGACCGGCATGCGGGTCAGCGCCATGCAGTTGCCGACGGCGATTTCGGCCTCGTCGCCGGAGCTGACCTTCATCCCCACGACCAGCCGTTGGGGGGCGAGGATGTAGCGCTTCTCGCCGTCGACGTAGTGCAGCAGGGCGATGTAGGCGGAGCGGTTGGGGTCGTACTCGATCGCGGCGACGTTCGCCTCGACGCCGTCCTTGCGGCGCTTGAAGTCGATCCTGCGGTAGGCGCGCTTGGCGCCCCCGCCGCGGTGCCGGGAGGTCTTGCGCCCGTGGGCGTTGCGCCCGCCGCTCTTGTGGAGCCCTTCGGTGAGGCTCTTCTCGGGCTTGGAGCGGGTGACCTCGGCAAAGTCCGGATAGGACACGAACCGCATCCCCGGGCTGGTCGGCTTGGGCTTCCTGATCGGCATCGGCGGGCTCCTACTCCTCGAGGGCCGCCAGGCCCTGGAATACGGGGATGTTCTCGCCGGCGCGGATCTGCACGATCGCCTTCTTCCAGCGACGGGTGCTGCCGCGGGGGGTGGTGCCCCGGCGCTTGGGCTTGCCCTTGACGCTCATCGTGCGCACGTCTACCACGTGGACGTCGAAGAGGCTCTCGATGGCCTGGCGGATGTGGGTCTTGTGGGCGTCGGCGTGGACCCGGAAGGTGTAGCGATCGAGCGCCGCGAGCACGTAGCTCTTCTCCGAGACGACGGGGCGGATGATGACCTGGGTGGCGTCCATCAGTCCTCCTTCGCTCCTGCGCCGCGACGGGTGGCTCCGGTGCGGGCGACCAGACCCTCGATCGCCGGCTTGGAGACGATCACGGCGGCCGCGCGGAGGAGGTCGCTGACGCCGACGGCCTGGGGCGTCAGCACGGCCACCCGCGCGAGGTTGCGAAACGACAGGGCGGCGTCGCCCTCCTGCTCGGTGAGCACGACGAGGGCGGGAAGGCTGCGGCCGGTGGACGGCTCCCAGTCCTGCCAGCAGCTCGGCCGCGCGGGCCGTGCGGGGCGCGCTGAAGGCGCCCTCGGCGAGGATCGCCAGCGAGCCTCGCTCGGCGTGCAGGGACAGGGCGCTGCGCAGCGCCCGGCGCTGCTCCTTGCGGTTGACCTTGAAGGTGTAGGAGCGCGGCTGGGGGCCGAAGGTGGTGCCTCCCCCGGTCCAAATCGGCGAGCGGCTCGAGCCCGCGCGGGCGCGGCCGGTGCCCTTCTGGCGCCACGGCTTGGCGCCACCGCCGGAGACCTGGGCGCGGTTCTTGGTGGAGGCGGTGCCCCGGCGGCGGGCGGCCTGCTCGGCGCGCACGCTCTGGTGCACCAGCCCGCGGGAGAAGCCCTCGCCGAAGGCGGCGTCGGGAAGGTCTGCCTTGGCGGAGGCGCTGCCGCCGATCACGGGTGCATCAGCCATCGGAGCGGACCTCCACGACCGAGCCCCTGGGTCCGGGAACGGAGCCGCGGACGAGCAGCAGGTTTTCGCCGGCGTCCACGCGCACGATTTCGAGGCCCTTCTGGGTGACGCGCTTGTTGCCCATCTGGCCGGGGCCGCGGATGCCTTTGAGCACGCGCGAGGGGGTGGCCGAGGCGCCGATCGAGCCCGGCGCGCGGACGTTGTGGGAGCCGTGGCTCTTGGGTCCGCTGCGGAAGTTGTGGCGCTTGATCGTGCCCTGGAAGCCCTTGCCCTTGGAGGTGCCGCGGATCTTCACCCGTTCGCCGGCGCTGAAGGCCTCGACCGTGACGGTTCCGCCGAGCTCGGCGGGGGCCTCCTCGCCCTCGCGCAGGCGGAACTCCGCGAGCGCCCTCATCGGCGGCGCATCGGCCTTGCGCAGGTGCCCGAGGCGGGCTTTCGTGAGGTGCTTCTCCTTGGTCGCGCCGAAGGCGAGCTGGATCGCGGTGTAGCCATCGCGCTCGGTGGTGCGCAGGGCGGTCACCGGGCAGGGGCCGGCCTCGAGCACGGTCACGCGGGCGACGTTGCCGTCCTCGCCGAAGACCTGGGTCATTCCGAGCTTTCTGGCGAGGATCGAGGGCATGGCGTTCGAGGGCTGGCGGTCCGAGAGGGCTTCAGGTGGCCAGACGGATCTCGATGTCCACGCCCGCCGGGAGGTGATCCAGGCGCTGGAGCGAGTCCACCGTCTTGGGGGTCGGCTGGTGGATGTCGATCAGGCGCTTGTGGGTGCGGATCTCGAAGTGCTCGCGCGAGTCCTTGTCCTTGAACGGGGAGCGGATCACGCAGTAGACGTTCTTCTCCGTGGGCAGGGGCACCGGCCCGGAGACGCTCGCTCCGGTGCGGGTCGCCGTCTCGACGATCTCCTTCGCGGCGGACTCGATCGCGGAGGTGTCGTACGCCTTCAGGCGGATGCGGATCTTGTTTTGGGTAGCTGCGGCCACTGTCTGTCTGGGTTTCTCGTTTGTGTGGGTTGTTTTGAAGTTGTGTTGCTGTGTTCTGCTTGCGCTGCCCGGGGAGGCTCTGGCCGAGCGCCGCCCACCCGCTGGGCAAATGGCCACCGGCGCCTGCTCGGCGCCGGGGCCCTAAAGGGCGGCGTCGCGGCCGCACCGCACCCGGCGGGCTTTCGCGAACTGTCGTATCGGACTCTCAGTATGCGCGCAGACCGACTTTCCGCCCTGCGCGCGGGGTGCTACTTGATGATCTCGGTGACCACGCCGGAGCCAACCGTGCGACCGCCCTCCCTGATCGCGAACCGGAGGCCCTGGTCCATGGCGATCGGCTGGATCAGCTCGATCTCCATCTGCACGTTGTCTCCCGGCATCACCATCTCGACTCCGTCGGGGAGCTTGGCGAGGCCGGTCACGTCGGTGGTACGGAAGTAGAACTGCGGCCGGTAGCCGGTGAAGAACGGGGTGTGGCGTCCACCCTCCTCCTTCTTCAGCACGTACACCTCGGCCTTGTAGGTGGTGTGGGGGGTGATGGATCCGGGCTTGCAGAGGACCTGGCCGCGCTCGATCTCCTCGCGCTTGGTCCCACGCAGCAGGCAGCCGACGTTGTCGCCGGCCTGGCCCTCGTCCAGGATCTTGCGGAACATCTCCACGCCCGTGACGACCGTGCTGGTCGACTCGTGGATACCCACGATTTCGACCGTGTCGCCGGTGTTGACGACACCCTGCTCGATACGGCCGGTGGCGACGGTGCCACGGCCGGTGATCGAGAAGACGTCCTCGATCGGCATCAGGAACGGCTTGTCGAGCTCCCTGACGGGCTCGGGGATGTAGGTGTCCAGCGCGGCGGCGAGCTCGAGGATCTTCTCCTTGGCGCTGTCGTCGCCTTCGAGCGCCTTCAGCGCCGAGCCGGTGATGAAGGGGATGTCGTCGCCGGGGAAGTCGTATTCGCTGAGCAGCTCGCGGACCTCGACCTCGACCAGCTCGAGCAGCTCCTCGTCGTCGACCATGTCGGCCTTGTTGAGGAACACGACGATGTAGGGGACGCCCACCTGGCGGGCCAGCAGGATGTGCTCGCGCGTCTGGGGCATCGGACCGTCGGCGGCCGAGACGACCAGGATCGCGCCGTCCATCTGGGCGGCGCCGGTGATCATGTTCTTGACGTAGTCGGCGTGCCCGGGGCAGTCGACGTGGGCGTAGTGGCGGTTCTCGGTCTGGTACTCGACGTGGGAGGTGGCGATCGTGATCCCGCGTTCCTTCTCCTCGGGGGCGTTGTCGATCTCCTCGAAGCTGCGGGCTTCGGCGCCACCCTTCTCGGCCAGGACCGTCGTGATGGCAGCCGTCAGGGTCGTCTTGCCGTGATCGATGTGACCGATCGTGCCGACGTTGACGTGAGGCTTGTCGCGCTCGAACTTCTCCTTAGCCACTTTCTGTCTCGCTCCTGTATCGACTTGTAGGTCCGCCCCGAGAGGACGAACCACGGAAATCTATCTAAATCCTGCCCTGCCTTGAATGCTCGCTGGACGCCCCTACCGCCGGGGGCCGTCCGCGGCCGCGGCCTCTATGCCGGGACCGGCTCGCCGGTGCGCTGCTCGACGATCTTTTCGGCGATGTTGGGTGGGACCTCTTCGTAGGCCTCGAACTGCATCGTGTAGGTGGCCCGGCCCTGCGTTTCGGAGCGCAGGTCGGTGGCGTAGCCGAACATCTCGCTCAGCGGCACCCGCGCGTTCACCACGAGCGCGTTGCCGCGACGCTCCTGGCCCTCGACGCGCCCGCGGCGGCGACTGAGGTCGCCGATCACGTGGCCGAGGAAATCCTCCGGGGTGACCACCTCGACGCTGAAGATCGGCTCCAGCAGCACCGGTTTGGCGCGTTTGGCCGCCTCCTTGAAGGCGTAGGAGCCCGCCACTTTGAAGGCGATCTCCGACGAGTCCACGTCGTGGTACTTGCCGTCGACGAGCGTCGCGCGCACGTCCACCATCGGGTAGCCGGCCTTGACGCCGTTCTCCAGTGCCTCCTCGATGCCCTTCTTGACGGCGGGGATGTACTCGGAGGGCACGGCGCCGCCCTTGATCTTGTTGACGAATTCGAAGCCCTCCCCGGGCGCCGGCTCGAGGTCGATGAAGACGACCCCGAACTGTCCCGAGCCGCCGGTCTGGCGGACGAACCTGCCTTCGATCTTCTGTACGTGGCCGCGCACGGTCTCGCGGTAGGAGACCTGCGGGCGCCCCACGTTGGCCTCGACCCCGAACTCGCGCTTCATGCGGTCGACGAGCACCTCGAGGTGCAGCTCGCCCATGCCGGAGATCTCGGTCTGGCCGGTCTCCTCGTTGCTGCGGACCTGGAAGGTGGGATCCTCCTCGGCCAAGCGGCCGAGGGCGACGGACATCTTCTCCTGGTCGACCTTCGTCTTGGGCTCGACCGCGACCTTGATCACGGGCTCGGGGAAGATGATGTTCTCGAGGTGGATCGGCGCGTCGGGGGCGGCGAGCGTGTCGCCGGTCATGACCTGCTTGATGCCCACGGCGGCGGCGATGTCGCCCGCGTGGACCTCCTCGACCTCCTCGCGGTCGTTGGCGTGCATCATCAGGATGCGCCCGACGCGCTCGGTGCGTCCGGTGCCGACGTTGAGCACGCGCGAGCCCGACGCCAGCCGTCCCGAGTAGACCCGGAAGTAGGTGAGCTTGCCGACGTATGGGTCGGCGGCGATCTTGAACGCGAGCGCGGAGAAGGGCTCGGAGTCGTCGGCCTTGCGGACGACCTCGCGCTCCTGCTCCTCGCCCTTGATCAGTTCGGTGCCCACGACCGGCGGCACGTCCAGCGGCGAGGGCAGGTAGTCGATGACCGCGTCGAGCAGCGGCTGCACGCCCTTGTTCTTGAAGGAGGAGCCGCACAGCACGGGGGTCAGTTTGGTCGACAGCGTGGCCTTGCGGATGGCGGCCTTGAGCGTCTCCTCGGGGACCTCCGCTTCCTCGAGCAGCAGCTCGAGCAGCGCGTCGTCGTAGTGGGAGACCTCCTCCAGCAGGTGTTCGCGACCCGCCGCCGCCGCTTCGGCGAGGTGCTCGGGAATCTCGAGCTCTTCCTGTTCCTTGCCGAGATCGTCCTTGTAGACGATCGCCTTCATCGCGACCAGGTCGATGACGCCGAGGAAGTCGGCCTCCGAGCCGATCGGCAGCTGGACCGGCACCGGGTGTGCTCCCAGGCGGTCGATCATCGTCTGCACGCCCTGCTCGAAGTTGGCCCCGATGCGGTCCATCTTGTTGATGTAGGCGATGCGCGGGACGTGGTACTTGTCGGCCTGGCGCCAGACGGTCTCGGACTGGGGCTCAACGCCGGCGACCGAGTCGAACAGCGCGATGGCGCCGTCGAGCACGCGCAGCGAGCGCTCCACCTCGACGGTGAAGTCGACGTGGCCGGGGGTGTCGATGATGTTGATCCGGTGGCCCTTCCACTGTGCGGTGGTGGCGGCCGAGGTGATCGTGATGCCCCGCTCCTGCTCCTGCTCCATCCAGTCCATCACGGCAGCGCCCTCGTGAACCTCGCCGATCTTGTACGTGCGGCCGGTGTAGTAGAGGATGCGCTCGGTCGTCGTCGTCTTACCGGCGTCGATGTGAGCCATGATCCCGATGTTGCGGGTGTTTTCTAGTGAGAACTGTCGTGCCATCTGAGAAGTGGGGGTGAACTTTCGCTCGGGGGATTCGGTGTCGGGTGAGCGGGCAAAAAAAGAGGCCCCTCGGGCCCACACGCGCAGAACGTCTGCCTGGACTCGCTCCGCGTCGTTATCGTCTCGAGGTCTCCATTTCTTGAGCGGCGCGAACTGCGGGTTCAGCACCAGCTTCGGGCGTCCCCGCGTCGCAGCACGAATATAGCAGAGGGGGTTGGCGCCCCCGGCGCTTGCAGGGCCCGCTTTCGCAGGCCTTTAACAGGTGTCCGGAGGAGCGCTCGCGATGTGGTGTGGAGGACCGCCCGAGCGACCGGGCAGCCGCCGTCTGCAGCCCCGGCGGTCGTGTCCGCCGCGAGCGTTCCAGGGCGCTAGGCGCCCAGCGGCTCGACGCCGGTCTCGCCACTTGCCGCGGCCCGCTCGGCGGCGACCTCCCGCGCGCGCATGCCCGGGCGCTCGGCGCGCATCAGCATCACGCACGGGATCAGCGCCAGCGCCGACAGTGCCAGCGACCACGTGTATGCGGTTCCGAACGCGCCGGCGACTTTCGCCGGCGTGTGAATGGCGCCGCTGGAGCGCTGCAGCACGACCGCGAGCACGGCCGTGCCGATCGCCCCGCCGAGCCGCTGCACGACATTCAGCTGCGGTGTGGCGTCGGAGAGCTGGTCGGGGCGCATGGCCGCGAACGCGACCGACATCGCCGGCACGAAGGCCAGGCCGATGCCGACGCCGCGCACCACCAGCACGATCGAGATCCCGAGGATCGAGGTGGTGGTGCCGATGAAGCACAGCGGGATCGTCGAGATGCACAGCACGCTCACGCCCGCGAGCGCCAGACGGCCGCCGCCGAAGCGTTCGGTCAGGCGCCCGGTCACCGGCATCACCAGCAGCATCCCGAGCCCCTGGGGGCCGACCAGCAGGCCGGTCACGAGCACGCTCTCGTGGCGTACCTGCTGGTAGTAGAGCGGCACCAGGATCATGGCCCCGAAGAGCGCCGCGCCGAGCCAGAAGGTGGTCGAGGAGGCGGCCGCGAAGATCCTGTTGCGGTACAGGCGTACGTCCAGCAGCGGGCGCTCGACGCGCAGCGCGTGCAGGCAGAAGGCCACCGACAGCACGATCCCGACGAGGATCGGGACGAGCACTTCGGGCGAGCCCAGGCCCGCCCCGCTGCCGAGCTCGCTCAAGCCGTAAACGGTCGCCGCCGAGCCGGCGGGCAGGAGCACGAGGCCGAGCACGTCGAGCTTGCCCGGCGGGACCGGATTCGGTGTGGGGGATGATGCGCCAGCCGGCGATGAAGGCGACCACGCCGATCGGCACGTTGACGAGGAAGATCCACGACCAGTGCAGGTTCTGCAGGATCAGGCCCCCCACCACCGGGCCGAGGATCGGAGCCAGCATGGCGGGCATCGAGACGATCGGCATCACCCGCCCGACCCGCTGAGGGCCGGCGACCTGGGCCATGATCAGCATCGCCAGGGGCATGATCATGCCCCCGCCCGCGCCCTGCAGGATGCGGAACAGCACCAGCGCGGTCGTCGTCGTGGCCGTCGCGCACAGCGCCGAGCCGGCGGTGAAGAGCACGAGCGAGCTCAGGTACACCTGCTTGGCGCCGAAGCGCCGTGCCGCCCAGCCGGTGACCGGGATCACCGCGGCCAGCGACAGCAGATAGCCGGTGATCACCCACTGGATTTCGGAGATCGAGCTGTGCAGATCGCGCCCGAGGGTGTCCAACGCGACGTTGACGATCGTCGTGTCGAGGATCGACATGACCATGCCGAGGATCACCACGCCGGCGATCTTCCACACGTATGGCTCGATCGCCGCCCGCTCGTTGGCGACGGGCGCGTCCGGCTGGCTCGCCACGCTCACCCTGGCGACGTTAGTCGCCGGGGTCAACTTCCTGAAGTCCCGGGCGTGTGCGGGGCTTCTAGGAGACGCCCGCGCTCGCCTCGGCGGCCAGCCGCGCAGCGTCGGCACGGGCGCGGGCAAGGTCGCCGTCGGCCTTCACGCTCGTGATGCATCCATCGCTGAAGCGACACGTGAAGGCCCATCGTTCGCGCACGCTTGCGTGACTGCCCGGCAGGCGGGCTTCGAACGTGGCCACGGCCAGCACCACACCGCCGCCGAGCTCCTCTCCCTCCCACTCGCTGAAGCTCTGCTGCTCGTAGGCGCCGACCCAGTCTTCGAGGTAGGCGCGGATCGCGGGTGCGCCGCGGAACACGCCCAGTCCCGCGCTCGAGACGTCGAAGGTGGCGTCGGCGGCGAACACGCTCAGCCCGGCGTCGAAGTCGCCGCCGTTGGTCGCGTCCATCGAGGAGCGCAGCAGCTCGAGGTGGCCGCGAGCGGGCGCCGGCCGGGAATCGTGCGGGCGGTTATCCGAGGCGGGCACGGCGCGCGTGACCGCGGAGAGCGGCTACCAGCGGTAGTGGGCGAACGCCTTGTTCGCCTGGGCCATGCGGTAGATGTCGTCCTTGCGCTTGTACGCGGAGCCCTGCTGGGAGAGAGCGTCGAGCAGCTCGTTGGCGAGCCGCTGGGCCATCGTCTTCTCACGGCGCTGACGGGCGAACTCGACCAGCCAGCGCACCGCCAGCGTGCGGGCACGGCGGGGTGGGACCTCGACCGGGACCTGGTAGGTGGCCCCGCCGACGCGGCGGGAGCGGACCTCGAGCGTGGGCGTGAGTGACTTGATGGAGGCCTCGAGGGTCTCGATCGGGTCTTTCTCGCTGCGCTCCGCGATCAGCGCGAGGGCGTCATAGACGATCCGCTCGGCGACCGACTTCTTGCCGTCGAGCATCACCTTGTTGATGACCTGCTGGACCAGTTTGGAGCGGTGGATCGAGTCGGCCTCTACCGGGCGGACCTGGGCGGCTGCGCGGCGGGGCATCTACTTTTTCTTGACGCCGTACTGCGAGCGCGCCTTTTTGCGGTCGCTCACCCCGGCCGCGTCCAGCGTGCCGCGGACGACCTTGTAGCGCACCCCGGGGAGGTCCTTGACGCGGCCCCCACGGACGAGCACGACGGAGTGCTCCTGAAGGTTGTGGCCCTCGCCCGGAATGTAGGCGGTGACCTCGATCGAGCCCGAGATACGCACACGGGCGACCTTGCGCAGGGCGGAGTTGGGCTTCTTCGGGGTGGTCGTGTACACGCGCGTGCACACGCCCCGGCGCTGCGGCGCAGCGACCTTGCGCTTGCGGCCCTTGCCGGACTTCAGTCCGGGCGTGGCGAGCTTCTTCTTGGGGGCTACCCGTCCGTTGCGGACGAGCTGCGAGGTCGTGGGCATTGGGAGCGATGCTATCAACGCCACGCCCTACGGGCGGCGGCGCATCGCTGCTAGGCGGTCTCGGCGGCGGCCACCCGCAGGGGGGCCGGCATCAGCGCCGAGGCCACCACCACGAGCAGGAAGGCCAGCGCCTGCAGCACCACACCGGAGGGGCTGGCGGCGATCGGGTCGCCGAAGACGGCGATTCCGCCGGCGATCCCGGCGATGTTGGCGGCCGTGCCGGTGACGGCGATCACGGGCACCGCCTCGCCCTCCTGCAGGGCCCTGGCGGAGCTGTAGAAGGCCACGATCGAGGCCAGCACCGCGACGGCCAGCCACGGGCTGGTGGCGAGGCCGAGGAAACCGTGGGCGCCGGTGATACCGGTGAGGGCCTTGATGGCCGTGTCGGAGACCCCGAACAGCACCCCGGAGGCGGCTCCCAGCATGACCCCGTGGTGCTCCACGGCGCCGCCCATGCGGGGGCCCATGATCAGCAGCCCGCCGATCGCGAACAGGCCGGCCTCAAAGATGATCATGGCGAGCTGCGAAAACTGGGAGTGGGAGCCGTGCATGGCCGGCAGGGTGACCCCGAGCAGGATCAGGCCGCCAGCCATGGCGAACAGGCCGAGCCACTGGCGGCGGCCGACCTTGAAGCCGAACATCCGCTCCGCCATCACGGCGATGAAGACCATCCCGGCGGCGAGGGCGACCTGGACCACGGACATCGGCGCCAGCGACAGCGCGGCCACGTGCAGGCCCCAGCTGGCGACCGCGATCAGCATGCCGATCGCGAACCACTTGGAGGAGTACAGCTGCCGGGCCGAGCGCAGCGGGTGCATGACCCGCACCTTGGGCACCGAGTTGGCGCCGCGGTACTTGTAGAAGAACCCGAGATTCGCCACGAAGGCGCAGGCGAGTGCAAGGAGGATGCCGAGATCTAGAGTCATAGGGGAGGCCTTGAGGAGGCGGGGGGAAAGGCTTGGTTGACCCATCGGCCCGGCCCGCCCGCTGCTTTACTGCCCGATAGCGGCCTCAGCGGATCAACCTCGGGGGGTAGCGTACCCCACGCAACCTCTGTGCAATCTAAAACCGGCGAAAAGTGCGGAATTGCAGGGATTTCTGTCGGTGAGACGGCTCCGGCGCAGAAACTGCCCAGCTGCGAGCGGCCGTTCTTGATGGTCGACATCGACGGGGTCATCTCGCTGTTCGGGGTGCCCTTTGAGGACGACACGGGCGACACGCCGCGGGGGAGCCTGCACGCAGTCGACGGCACGGTCCATTTCCTTTCGGCCACGGCGGCCACACACCTGCTTGAGCTCTCGCACCTGTACGAGCTCGTTTGGGCCAGCGGCTGGGAGGAGCGGGCCGATGAACACCTGCCGCGGCTGCTCGGGCTGCCGGCCGGGCTGCCGCATCTGAGCTTCGGCCGCGAGCCCGGGAGCTCCGGCGCGCACTGGAAGCTCGAGGCGATCGAGCGCTTCGCCGAGGGGCGGGCGCTGGCGTGGCTGGATGACTGCTTCAACGACGCCTGCCACCGCTGGGCCGCCGCCAGGACGAGCCCCACGCTGCTGGTGGCGACCGAGCCCCGGGACGGGCTGACCGAGCGCGAGTGCCGGCTGCTGCGCGAGTGGGCGATGGAGCGCGCGAGCACGCCCGCGGAGGGCGGCGCAGAGAGCACCGGCGGCGACGCTCAGCCCGCCGGCGGGACCGCGGGGGCCGCCGGGGCTGCCGGGGCCACCGGGGCCGCCGGGGCCAGGCGAACCGAGATCGCTTCGGAGACCGCCGCCCCGTAGGGGCCGGCGCCGGCGAACAGCGCCCGTATCCGCAGAGCGGGCGCGGTCGGGGGCCCGGCCGCCAGCGTCCACTGCCCTTCGGAGTTGGTCACCACCTGGGCCAGCGGGTTCTCGGCCACCAGTTCGCCGCGGTGGCTCAGCGAGCGCGCCTGGAGCGTGAGCGGCTGGCCCGCCAGTGGAGTGCCGTCGAGCAGCGTGAGGGTGCCCAGCAGGCCGCCCGCCCAGGTCGTGATCGTCGCCTGCACGGGGGTGCCGGCGAGAACGTGGGCGCGGGCGCGGATCGCCGGCAGCTCGGCGTAGAGGGCGTCCCCGGGGCAGTCGGTGGAGTCGGCGTCGCGGTGCCCGGCGATGCGGGGCAGCGAGACTTCGCTGCCCGCCGGGTAGCGGCTGTAGACGGCGCCGGCCGGGTCGACGGTGACCACCACGCGGCCGAGGGCGCCGACGCCGTGCAGCGAGAGCTTCCACGCCAGCAGCTGCTCCAGCCAGGAGCGGGCGGCGAGGGAGATCGGGCGGCTGGCGTAGGTGCCGAGCACCGCCACGCCGGTGGAGCAGGTGTTGTAGCCGCCCGCGTGGGCGCCGACGACCGCCTCGTCGATGCCGCCGGCACGGGCCTCGAAGATGCGCCCGAAGCGGTCGAGCGCGAAGTTGTAGCCGATGTCGTTCCAGCCGCGGACGCGGCGGTGGAAGACGTAGATCGCCCGCAGCATCGCCGGCACCTCGCCGCGGGAGTAGCCGTTGGGGCTGTCGGTGTGGTGCACGAAGCCGAGTTCCACGCTCGCGTAGGCCGGGGCCTGGCTCGGCGGGCAGTGGCCCTGGGCCCAGAACTGGCGGGCGATGATGGGAGGCTGCCCCGGCCCGGCGGCGAGCTGGGGCGCGGCCAATGGCGCCGTGGCGGCGGTCGGCGGCCCGCGGCGCGCGTGCGGCCAGCCGCGCCGCCCCGGCCCCCCCGCTGACGTCGACCGTGTACAGACGCGCCCCGCGCACGGTGTGGGCGCTGCGCAGCTGGATCAGGTTCGTCCCCCCGGTCCACAGCGGCTCTCCGACCAGGCGCGGCCCGGGGGCGCCGGCGCGGGAACCCGCGGGCGGCGCCGGCAGCGGGCGAGGCCTCGCCGCCCGCGGGGCCGTCGCCGGTCGAGTCCTCGTGGCCAGCCGGGGCGGCGCAGACCCAGCGGCTCCAGGTCCCGTCGGAGGTCCGGAAGCGAAGCTCCGGGCGGGCCATGGGAGGCTCGCGCCAGCCGAGCGCCAGCAGGTCGGCCGACCCGTCCAGCGTGACGGTGCGCACCTGCGGGCCGAGCAGCCCGAGGGCCTGCTCGCGCAGCACGCCGGGCCCGAGCCCGGGTGGGTCACCCGGATTCCCCGGGGATCCGGGGCGGGTGGCGGCGCCGAGCGCGCGCGGGGCACGGGCCAGCGCCGCGAGGGAGCCACCGGCGGCTCCCAGCAGGCTCCTGCGCGTCAGCCCGCGATCACCCATCGCCAGCTATAGACACCGGCGGGCGCAAAAGGTCGCGCCGCGCCGGTGTGAGCTGTCTCTTACTCCTGTTTGCCGCTGAGGTCTTCGGGGATTTCCAGCTCCGCCAGTTCCTCCGCGAAGCCGGGGTCGGTGCCGCCGGCGCCGATCTTCTCCAGCGAGGCCAGGTCCGCGTCGAACTCCTGGCCGTAGCCACCGTCGAGCTCGTCGCCGACCGACAGGCCCAGCTCGGCCGCGATCTCGTCCTGGTCGAGCAGCCCGACGTCGTCGATCACCCGCGGCAGCGGCTCGGACGGTTCGATCTCGATCCGCCGGTAGCGCTTGAGGCCGGTGGCGGCCGGGATCAGCTTGCCGATGATGACGTTCTCCTTGAGCCCGTTGAGGCGGTCGATCTTGCCCTCGAGGGCCGCGTCGGTGAGCACCTTCGTGGTCTCCTGGAAGGAGGCCGCCGAGAGGAACGAGTCGGTGTTCAGGGAGGCCTTGGTGATCCCGAGGATGATGTCCTCGAACTGGGCCGTTTCGCCGCCCCCGTCGATCACTGCGTCGTTCGCCTTGGCGAACTCGAAGCGGTCCACGAACTGGCCGGGCAGGTACTCGGTGTCGCCCTTCTGGTCGACCCGCACCTTTTTGAGCATCTGGCGGACGATCAGCTCGATGTGCTTGTCGTCGATGTCGACGCCCTGGGACTTGTAGACCTCCTGGACCTCGCGCACGAGGTACTGCTCGGTCTCGGTGCGCCCACGGATCGCCAGCAGCTCGTGGGGGTAGACCGACCCCTCGTTGAGCTGGGTGCCGGCGCCGATCTTCTCCCCCGCGCCCACGAACAGGCGGGTGCGGCGGGGAAACGCGTGGCGGTGCTCCTCGCCGGCGTCGTCGGTGATCACGACGGTCAGGGCCTTGTCGGTCTCCTCGATCGAGACGACCCCGTCCTGCTCGGCGATCTTGGCCAGCCCCTTGGGGCGGCGGGCCTCGAAGAGCTCGACCACGCGGGGCAGGCCGTGGGTGATGTCGGCTCCGGCGACGCCCCCGGTGTGGAACGTACGCATCGTCAGCTGGGTACCGGGCTCGCCGATCGACTGGGCCGCCACGATGCCGACCGCGTCGCCGATCTGGGCGAGCGCGCCGGTCGCCATGGCGCGCCCGTAGCAGGCCTGGCAGACCCCGCTGGGAGCCTCGCACTTCAGCACCGAGCGCACGGGCACGCGCACCTCGTTGCCCTTCTCCTTCTCCTCGGCGAAGGCCGCCACGATGTCGGCCAGCTCCGCGCGCCCGATTTCGGCGCCCTGCTCGGTGAGCATGCGGTTGCGCTTGGTCGTGATCGGCTGGGCGGCGATGCGCCCGACGAGCCCATCGTTGGGCTCGCCGTCGGCCTTGAACACCGACATCTCGATGTGCTCCTCGGTGCCGCAGTCGGTCTCGCGGATGATCACGTCCTGGGCGACGTCGACCAGGCGGCGCGTCAGGTAGCCCGAGTCGGCGGTCCTGAGGGCCGTGTCCGCGAGGCCCTTTCGGGCGCCGTGGGTGGAGATGAAGTACTCCAGCACCGACAGGCCCTCCATGAAGTTGGCCTTGATCGGGCGCTCGATGATTTCACCCTTCGGGTTGGCCATCAGGCCGCGCATCCCGGCGAGCTGGCGGATCTGCTTGAACGAGCCGCGGGCACCCGAGTTGGCCATCATGAAGATCGGGTTGAGCGTGTCGAGGTTGGCGATCATCGCGTCGGCGACCTCATCGGTGGCTGCGTTCCACTGCTCCACGACGGCCTCGTGGCGCTCCTCCTGGGTGATCAGCCCTTCGTCGTACTGACCGGTGATCTCGCCCACCAGGTGGTCGTACTTGTCGAGGATCTGCTGCTTCTCGGGCGGGACCACGACGTCGTTCTTGGAGATCGTGATGCCCGCCTGGGTGGCGTACTTGAAGCCCAGGTCCTTGAAGGCGTCGAGCACCAGCGAGATCGTGGTCGCGCCGTAGTTCTGCACCAGCAGGTCGATCAGACGCGTGGTGTCACGCTTCTTCATCGACTGGTTCACGAAGGTGTACTTGGAGGGGTCGAACTCGTCCCCGAGGGCCTCCGCGAGGGCCCGCTCGATGCGGTCGTTGTAGATGATCCGCCCGATCGTGGTGAGCACGTGGCCGCCCTCACGCCCATAGGGGCGGAACTCGGCGATGTCGTGCAGCTTCACCACGCCGCCCTCGTAGGAGAGCTCGGCCTCCTGGGCGGTGCGGAACACGTGCGGGCGCGGCTCGTAGGTGGCGCGGTCGATCTTCGACAGCTCGTCCGCCTCGAGCCCGTAGGTGAGGTAGTAGGCCCCCAGGATCATGTCCTGGGTCGGCGTCGCCAGCGGCGAGCCGTGGGCCGGGCTGAGGATGTTGTTCGAGGACAGCATCAGGATCCGGGCCTCGGCCTGGGCCTCCGCCGACAGCGGCAGGTGGACGGCCATCTGGTCGCCGTCGAAGTCCGCGTTGAAGGCGTGACAAACGAGCGGGTGGACCTGGATCGCCTTGCCCTCGACGAGCAGCGGCTCGAACGCCTGGATGCCCAGGCGGTGCAGGGTGGGGGCGCGGTTGAGCAGCACCGGGTGCTCGTGGATGACCTCCTCGAGCACGTCCCAGACCTCGGCGATCATCGAGTCGACCATCTTCTTGGCCGCCTTGATGTTCTGGGCCGACTTGCGCTCGACCAGGCGGGCCATGATGAACGGCTTGAAGAGCTCCAGGGCCATGATCTTCGGCAGCCCGCACTGGTGGAGCTTGAGGTAGGGGCCGGCCACGATCACCGAGCGCCCGGAGTAGTCCACGCGCTTGCCGAGCAGGTTCTGGCGGAAGCGCCCCTGCTTGCCCTTGAGCATGTCCGAGAGGGACTTCAGGGGCCGGTTGCCGGGACCCGTCACCGGGCGCCCGCGGCGGCCGTTGTCGAACAGCGCGTCGACGGCCTCCTGGAGCATGCGCTTCTCGTTGTTGACGATGATCTCCGGCGCGCCGAGGTCGAGCAGCCGCTTGAGCCGGTTGTTGCGGTTGATCACCCTGCGGTAGAGGTCGTTGAGGTCCGAGGTGGCGAAGCGGCCGCCGTCGAGCTGGACCATCGGGCGCAGCTCCGGCGGGATCACCGGCACCGCGTCGAGGACCATCATCTCCGGTTTGTTGCCCGACTGGATGAAGGCCGAGACGACCTTCAGGCGCTTGACCGCGCGGGCCTGCTTCTGGCCTTTGCCGGTCTTGACTTCGTCCTCGAGTTTTTCGCGTTCGTCATCCAGGTCGACCTGCTGGAGCAGGTCGCGGATCGCTTCTGCGCCCATCCCACCGCGGAAGTACTCGCCGAAGCCGTAGGGGGAGCCGAAGCGCTCCTTCAGCTCACGGAAGGTCGTCTCGTCGTGCTCGATCTGCTTGGGCTCCATCGTCTTGAAGAGCTCCCACACGATCCGCATCCGTTCGGCGGCGTCCTCGATGTAGGCCTCGGTGTCGGCGATGTCGGCCTCGAAGGCCTTGTTCAGGTCCTTGAGGTGTTTCTGGCGGTCCTCGTCGGACAGCTTGGCGACGTTGATGTCGAGCGCGTCGGCCCACATGTGGTCTTCGTCGTTGAAGTTGGTCTGTTTGCCGTTGGTCAGGTACTTCTCGCGGCGGGCCAGGGACTCGCGCAGTTCGAGCACCCGCTCCTCGCGCTCGGCGGCGTATGCGTCGAGGACCTTGTTGACCTCCTTCTCGAGGCTGTCGAGGTCCTTCTCGCGCGCCTCGTCGTCGACCCAGGTGACGATCGACGCGGCGAAGTAGAGGACCTTCTCGAGTTCCTTGGGAGCCATGTCGAGCAGGTAGCCGATGCGGCTGGGAACGCCCTTGAAGAACCAGATGTGGCTGACGGGGGCGGCCAGGTCGACGTGGCCCATGCGCTCACGGCGAACCTTCGAGCGGGTCACCTCGACCCCGCAGCGCTCGCACACGATGCCCTTGTAGCGCACACGCTTGTACTTGCCGCAGTAGCACTCCCAGTCCTTGGTGGGGCCGAAGATGCGCTCGCAGAAGAGCCCGTCCTTCTCCGGCTTCAGGGTCCGGTAGTTGATCGTCTCGGGCTTGGTGACCTCGCCCGAGGACCAGCTGCGGATCTGCTTGGAGGAGGCGAGGCTGATCTCGATGGCGTCGAAGTTGTTGATGTCGATCATGTGTGTGGCTTTCCTCGCGTGTGTTGAAAGGTGTTCAGATGGCGGTGGTTGGGGGGACTGCGCCTACTCGGCCGGCTCCTCGGCGGGCTCCTCGGTGGCCAGGCTCTCGAGGTCCACGTCGCCGTCCATGTCGACCAGCGCCTCGTCGCTGATCTCCGCGGTCTCCTCCCCGGCGTCGGACCCGTCGCCGTCCTTGGCCTCGCCGGTTGCGTCGGTGTTGTCCTCGCCGGCGAGCTCCTCGTCGCTGGCGTCGTTGGCCAGCGCGCGGACGCCCGAGAGGTCGATCCCGAGCTCCTCCGCGGCCCGCAGCAGGTCGTCGTCCTCGTCGCGCATTTCGGCCCGCTGACCCTCCTCGGAGACGACGTTGACGTCGAGCGCCAGCGACTGCATCTCCTTCAGGAGCACCTTGAAGGACTCGGGGATCGACGGCTCGGCGATGTTCTCGCCCTTGACGATCGCCTCGTAGGCCTTCACGCGCCCGACGGTGTCGTCGGACTTGATCGTGAGCATCTCCTGCAGGGTGTAGGCGGCACCGAAGGCCTCCAGTGCCCAGACCTCCATCTCGCCGAAGCGCTGGCCGCCGAACTGGGCCTTGCCGCCGAGCGGCTGCTGGGTGACCAGCGAGTAGGGCCCCGTGGAGCGGGCGTGGATCTTGTCATCCACGAGGTGCAGGAGCTTCAGGATGTACATGTAACCGACGGTCACCTGTTCCTCGAAGGGCTCCCCGCTGCGGCCGTTGAAGAGGGTCATCTTCCCGGACGCCCGCTCGCCCTCGCGGCGGGACTTGTCGACGTCCATGCGGATGCGCCCCTGGTGGGCGTCCTGCCACTTGACCAGGGCGGTGTCCACGTCTTGGACGGTGGCGCCGTCGAACACGGGGGTGGACACGTACACGCGCCCGTTCCCGCCACCGGCGTGGGCGCCCTTGTAGGCCTCGGTGCCGTCGTCGTACCAGCCCTGCGCGGCGGCCCACCCGAGGTGTGTCTCGAGGATCTGGCCGACGTTCATGCGGGAAGGCACGCCGAGCGGGTTGAGGATCACGTCCACGGGGGTCCCGTCCTCGAGGAACGGCATGTCCTGCTCCTCGACGATCTTCGAGATCACACCCTTGTTGCCGTGGCGGCCCGCGAGCTTGTCGCCCTCGGAGATCTTGCGCTTCTTGGCGACGAACACGCGCACGAGGTCGTTGACCCCGGGCGGCAGGTCGTCGCCGTCGTCGCGGCGGAAGGTCTTCACGTCGATGACCACGCCACCCTCGCCGTGGGGCACCTTCAGGGAGGTGTCGCGGACCTCGCGGGCCTTCTCCTTGAAGATCGCCCGGATCAGCTTCTCCTCGGCCGTCAGCTCGGTCTCGCCCTTCGGCGTGACCTTGCCCACCAGCAGGTCCCCGGACTGGACCTCGGCGCCGATGCGGACGATGCCGCGGTCGTCGAGGTTGCGCAGCGACTCCTCGGAGCGGTTGGGGATGTCGCGGGTGATCTCCTCCTCGCCGAGCTTGGTCGTGCGGGCGTCGATCTCGTACTCCTCGATGTGGATCGAGGTGAGCTCGTCGTCCTTGACCAGGCGGCGGGACAGGATGATGGCGTCCTCGAAGTTGTAGCCCTCCCAGGACATGAAGGCGACCATCAGGTTCTTGCCCAGCGCCATCTCGCCCTTGTCGGTGGAGGAGCCGTCGGCGAGCACGTCCCCGGCCTTGACCTTCTGGCCGGTGGTGACGAGCGGCTTGTGGTGGATCAGGGTGCCCTGGTTCGAGCGCATGAACTTCTGCAGCTCGTACTCCTCCTTCTTGCCGTCGGTGGTCTGCACGCACCACCTGGTCGGCGTCGATGTAGTCGACCGTGCCGGCGCTGGTGGCGAGCAGCACGTCGCCGGTGTCGAGCGCGGCGCGGCGCTCCATCCCGGTGCCCACCAGCGGGGCGTCGGAGGTCAGCAGCGGAACCGCCTGGCGCTGCATGTTCGAGCCCATCAGCGCGCGGTTGGCGTCGTCGTGCTCGAGGAACGGGATCATGGCCGTGGCCACCGACCAGATCTGTTCGGGGGACACGTCCACGAGGTCGACGTCCTTGGGACCGACGGTGACGTACTGGCCGGCCTGGGTGCGGCAGAGGATCTCGGTGCCCTTCAGGCGGCCGGTCTTGGCGTCCACCGGCGTGTTCGCCTGGGCGATCAGCAGCTCCTCTTCCTGAGTGGCGTCGAGGTGGCGCACCTCGCTCGTCACGACGCCGTCCTTGACGACCCGGTAGGGGGTGGTGACGAAGCCGTACTCGGACACCTCCGCGAACGAGGACAGCGAGCCGATCAGACCGATGTTCGGTCCCTCGGGAGTCTCGATCGGGCACATGCGCCCGTAGTGGGTGGGGTGCACGTCGCGGACCTCGATCGGGGCCCGCTCACGGGTCAGTCCGCCCGCGCCCAGAGCCGACAGGCGGCGGCGGTGTGTGAGCCCCGCCAGCGAGTTGGTCTGGTCCATGAACTGGCTCAGCTGGGAGGACCCGAAGAACTCCTTCAGGGCCGCCACGACGGGGCGGATGTTGATGATCGTCTGGGGCGTGATGGTGTCGGCGTCCTCGGTCGTGAGGCGCTCGCGGACCACCCTCTCCATGCGGTAGAGGCCGATGCGGAAGGCCTCCTGGATCAGCTCGCCGACGGTGCGCAGGCGGCGGTTGCCGAAGTGCTCGTACTCGTCCAGACGGTCGGCCACCGGCTCGCGGGGCATGCTGACCGCCTCGGCCGCGTAGTCCTTGATCTCGATCTCCCCGTCCTCGGGCAGGCCGAGGCGCTTGGGCAGCGAGACGAGCTCGCGCACGAGCGCCAGGATGTCGTCCTGGGTGAGGGTGCGGGTGTCGATGTCGACGTCCAGCCCGAGGCGGGAGTTGAGCTTGTAGCGGCCCACCCGGGTGAGGTCGTAGCGCTTGGGGTCGAAGAACAGCTGGTTCAGCAGCGCCCTGGCGTTGTCCACGCTCGGCGGCTCCCCTGGACGCTGCTTCTTGAACAGCTCGATCAGGGCGCCCTCTTCGGTGCGGGTGACCTCGGTGTCGGAGTCGATCGTGTTACGGATGTACAGCGAGTTGTCGAACAGCCGCAGGATCTCCTCGTCGCTGGCGTAGCCCATCGCCCGCAGCAGCACCGTCACCGGCAGCTTGCGCTTGCGGTCGATGCGCACGAAGACCTTGCCCTTCTTGTCGATCTCGAGCTCCAGCCAGGAGCCGCGGGCCGGCATCAGGTTCGCGATGAAGACCTGCTTCTCGCGGTCCTTGGGTTCCATCAGGTACGCGCCCGGGGAACGCACCAGCTGCGTCACCACGACGCGCTCGGTGCCGTTGATCACAAAGGTGCCCCGCTCTGTCATCCACGGGAAGTCGCCCATGAACACCGACTGCTCGCGAATCTCGCCCGTCTCACGGTTGATGAAGGCGACCGTCACGGTGAGCGGTCGCGCGAAGGTCATGTCCTTCTCCCGGCACTGCTCCAGCGATGCGACGGGTTCGTCGAAGGTGAACTCCCCGAACTGCACGGCGAGGTTGCCGGTGTAGTCCTCGATCGGGGAGATGTCGTCGATCGTCTCCCGCAGGCCGCCGGCCTGGGGATCCGTCAGCCAGGCGAACGACCGACGCTGGATGTCGATCAGGTTCGGGACGTCAACTGTCTTGTCGAGACGCGCGAAGCTACGGCGCGTACGGAGAGCGTCTGCAGCAGCCAAGAAATGACTCCTTCGGAGGGCGATACACGGGCAGAGGAGGGCGCCGAAGCGCGACTAACGAAGATAGCACAGGCTATCCGCGCCCCGAAGGGCCACCAGCGCTCACGGACCCCACCCGGACGTTCGCGTATGTGGCGCGACGTCCCTTACGGGCGGCTGCGGCTATTGGCCAGCACGCTGGACTTTACCGGAAAGCGCGGGCAATTGGGCGGGGCGGGACAAATCTCCCGGACGCCCCAAAACGCGTGGCGCCGACCCTCGGGGCCGGCGCCGGGAACGTCTCGAGCCTCGCCACGGGGCGGGCGGGCTACTTCAGCTCGACGGTGGCTCCTGCCTCCTCGAGTTCCTGCTTGAGCTTGTCGGCCTCCTCGCGCTCGATTCCCTCCTTGACCGGCTTGGGAGCCTCGTCGACGAGCGCCTTGGCCTCTTTCAGGCCCAGGCCGGTGGCCGCGCGGACGACCTTGATGACCTGGATCTTCTTGTCGCCGGCGCCTGCGAGCAGGACGTCCACGGTGGTCGATTCTTCGGCGTCAGCCCCACCGTCGCCGCCGCCGGCCCCGCCGGCGGGTGCTGCGGCCGGAGCCGCCACCGCGGCGGCCGAGACCCCGAACTCCTCCTCCAGCGCCTTGATCCGCTCGGCGAGCTCGAGCACGGAGATGCCCTTCAGCTCGTCGATCCACTCCTGTGTGCTTGTAGCCATCGGCTGTCAGTCCTCCTTGGTGTCGTCCGCGGCGGCGTCCTCCGGGCCGGACTCGGCCGCCGCGTCCACGTCGTTGTCGTCTTTTTGCTCCGGCTCGTCGGCCGGCTCAGCTTGTGTGTCCGCGGGCGCCTCGGGCTCTGCCTCGGCCGCGGGCGCCTCCGCCTCAGCGGCGGGGGTCTCCTCCGCGGCGGGGCTCTCCTCCGCGGCGGGGCTCTCCTGCTCGGCTGCCTCGGCGGCGGGTGCCTGCTCCTCCGCGGGCGCTTCGGGCTCTGCCTCGGGCGCCTCCGCCGCTGCGGCCTCGCCCTCTGCCGCCGCGGGTGCCTCCGCCTCCGTGGCCTCGGCTTCTGGCGCGGCCGGCGCCTCGGCCTCCGCGGCCGCGGGAGCCTCGCCGGCCGGGATCTCGCCCGACTCCTTCTTCTGCTGGACCTGGCCCAGGGCCACGGCGAGGCCGCCCACGAGCGCCGAGAGGGTTCTCACGAGGCCGCTCACGGGCGAGGCGACGATCCCCACCAGCTGTCCGTAGAGGACTTCGCGGGAGGGCAGTTTCGAGAGCGCCCGGATCTGCTCCACGTCCAGGGGCGAGCCGTCCATGATGCCGCCCTTGAACGGCAGCAGCTGGATCGTGCGGGCATAGTCGGCGATCGCCTTGGCGGCGACCGCTGCGTCGCCGCGGACGAACGTGAGGGCGGTGGGACCGGCGAGGAAGTCCTTCAGGGCATCCGCGCCGACCTGGTCGGCGGCCCGCTCGGTGAGGGAGTTCTTGACCACCGTGAAGGTGGCGTCGGCCGCGCGTAGGTTGCTGCGCAGCTCGGCTATCTGGGCGACGGTGATGCCTCTGTAGTCCACGGCGAAGATCGCCTGGCTGTCACCGATGTGCTCCGCGATGTCGGCGATCGCGGTCGCCTTCTGATCTCTGTTCACGGGTCTCGTTCGCTGTCGGGGGAAGTTCGTCGGCCCGGGACCAGCTCAGGCGGACGAGTGACAGCGACCAACGGCCGCGTGCTCCTCACCTATGCCTGCCCCGGTCTTCTCCTGCTCGGTGCCGGGGGTCTCGGGCGCGGCGAACGCTTGCAGTTCGCGCTGGATTGTAGAGGCTCCGCGGTTCGGGCCGCGGCGGCGGTGGGCAGGAGCGGGGCGAGCGGGTCGCTAAGCGGCGGCGGGAGCGGCCTCGACGATGTCCCTGGTGCGGCTCGGGTCGACCTTGACCCCGGGACCCATCGTGGTGGCCAGCGTGATCGAACGCAGATAGCGGCCTTTGGCGGCCGCCGGCTTGGCCCGGATCAGCTCTTCGATCACGGCCGCGTAGTTCTCCAGCAGCTTGTGCTCGTCGAAGCTCGCCTTGCCGATCACGAGGTGGACGATGGCGCTGCGATCGGTGCGGTATTCGATCTTCCCCGACTTCGATTCCTCGACGGCTTTGGCGACATCGGTCGTGACGGTCCCGACTTTCGGGTTGGGCATCTTCCCGGCGGGTCCGAGGATGCGCCCGAGCTGGCCGACGATCGACATCATGTCGGGCGTGGCGATCGTCATGTCGAAGTCGTCGAAGCCCTCGCGGATGCGCTTGGCGAGGTCCTCGCCGCCCACGTGGTCGGCGCCGGCCTCCTCGGCTTCGCGGGCCGAGTCGCCCTGGGCGAAGACGGCGATCTTGACGTCTTTGCCGATGCCGTTGGGCAGGGCGATGGTTCCCCGCAGCTGCTCGTCGGCGTGGCGGACGTTGAGGCCGGTGCGGACGTGCACCTCGACCGTCTCGTCGAACTTCGCGCTGGCGAGCTGAGACACGAGCGACATCGCCTGGGCGGGCTCGTACTCGCGGTCGCGGTCGACCTTCCCGAGCTGATCGGAGTAGCGGCGTCCGTGGCTCATGAGGCGACGTCCACTCCCATCGAACGGGCCGTGCCGGCGATGATCTTGGCGGCCTGCTCGACGTCGTGGGCGTTGAGGTCCTGGAGCTTGCGCTCGGCGATGTCACGCAGCTGCTGCTGGGTGATGATGCCGACCTTCGTGCGGTTGGGCTCGGCGGAGCCCTTGTTGATTTTGATCGCCTGACGGATCAGCACCGCGGCCGGCGGGGTCTTCGTCACGAACGTGAACGAGCGGTCCTCGTAGACCGTGATGACGACCGGGATGATCGTGCCGGTTTCGCTCTGGGTCTGGGCGTTGAAGGCCTTGCAGAACTCCATGATGTTGATCCCGTGCTGGCCCAGGGCAGGGCCGACGGGCGGGGCGGGGCTCGCCTGCCCGGCGTTGGCCTGCAGCTTGATCGTCGTGAGGACCTTCTTCGCCATCGTCTAGAGCTTTTTCACCTGGTCGAAACCGACCTCGACGGGAGTCTCCCGGCCGAAGATAGATACCAGCACCTTGAGGCGGGCGGCGTCGTCGTTGATCTCGGAGATCTCGCCGGAGAAGTCCGACAGCGGCCCGGAGACGACCTTGACCGACTCGCCGATGGCGAACTGGGCACGGGTACGGGTGGCGGTCGCGACCTCCTTGTGAAGCAGGCGGTCGACCTCGGGCTGGGTCAGCGGCACCGGCTCCTGGGAGGCGCCGACGAAACCGGTGACCCCAGGGGTGCCCTTGACGACTCCCCAGGAGTCCTCGTTGAGCTCCATGTTCACGAGCACGTAGCCGGGCATGGTGCGCTTTTCAACGGTCACCTTCTGGTTGTCCTTCATCTCGGACACGGCTTCGGTTGGGACAACCACGCTGCGGACGGCGTTCTGCTGCCCGAGCGAGATGAGCCGGTGCTCGAGGTTGTGCTTGACCTTGTTCTCGTGCCCGGAGTATGTGTTGACGACGTACCAGCGAAACATCTAGGACTTCCTCAGAGAATGAATTCGACGATTTCCTTGGCCACCAAGTCGGCGAGCCCAAGGTAGAGACCTGCGATGGCGACGAACCCTATGACGACCGCCGTCGCCTGCGAGACCTGGCGGCGGTCCGGCCACTGTACGCGCTGGAGCTCGGCCCAGCTGGCCCGGAGGAACCCTATCGCGCGGCCGCCCGAGTGCGCGATCGCGCTCCCGCCGCGCTGAGGGGCGAGCTCGCCGCCGCCACCGCCGACCGGGCCTTCGCCATCTCCGCGTCCGCCGCCACCCGGCGGTTTGCGAGGGGGCTCGGAAGGTGGTCCGGGGGGCGGGGCCCCTCCGCCTGAGGGCTCGGCGCCATCCAGGTCGCCGTTCTCGCCCAGGGCCTGCTCCTCGAGCTGCTCCTGCTCGCTCGGCGCGAGCGGCACCCCGCCTGCACCCGCGACCAGGGCGGCGTCGAACTCGTCGACCTCCGCACCGGCGTGGTCGAGGGAGCCGGGCAGGTCGCTGCGGACCGTCTGGCCGGGCGGCGACTTGGGTGGGCCGTCGGCGGCCTCACGCCGGGCCAGCGCGGCTGCGCCACGGCGCTCACGGCGCTGCTTGGCGCGTTTGCGGTCACGGGCCATGGGGGCGGTCCCGGGTTAGCGGGTCTCCCGGTGACTGGTGTGCTTGCGGCAGAAGCGGCAGTACTTGCGCAAGGTCATCCGGTCCGGGTTGTTGCGCTTGCTCTTGTTCGTCTGGTAGTTGCGATGCTTGCAATCCTCGCAGGCGAGGGTGACAGCGATTCGCACGTCTCCACGAGCCATAGTTCAGACATCCTGCGTGGTCGGTGTTGTGGCCCAGGGCGAAGAAAAACCCCGCCCAGGCGCGAGGTCACGATCAAGTCTAGCGTGCCCGCGGGGCCGTGTGGACGACCCGCCTGCAAGGCGTGCCGGGAGCTCGAACGCGAAGACGGCAGTGGCCCACCGGCGCGCCCGGAGGGCAGCTCAGTGGCTTTTCAGGACGCGGTCGACGAGGCCGTACTCGAGCGCCTGCTGGGCGGTGAAGAAGCGGTCCCGCTCCATGTCGGCGCGGACCTCCTCCGTGGTGCGGCCGGTGTGCTGGGCGTAGATTTCGTCGATCCTGACCCGGAGGTTGAGGATCTCGCGCGCGTGTATCTCGATGTCGGTGGACTGGCCTTCGAAGCCCGCAGACGGCTGGTGGATGAGGATGCGCGAGTTGGGTAGGGCGGCGCGCTTGCCGTGGGCACCGGCCGCCAGCAGCAAGGAACCCATCGACATCGCCACCCCCACGCACATCGTCTGCACGTCGGGCTTGACGAATTTCATCGTGTCGTAGATCGCCAGGCCCGAGTAGATGCTCCCGCCCGGTGAGTTGATGTAGAGCGAGATGTCCTTTTCGGGGTCGTCGCTCTCCAGGTGCAGCAGCTGGGCCACGACGAGGTTGGCGACCTGGTCGTCGATCGGGGTGCCCAGGAAGATGATGCGCTCGTCGAGCAGGCGCGAGTAGATGTCGAACTCGCGTTCGCCACGGGCCGTACGCTCGATGACCATCGGGATCAGCGGCATGGCCCCACCCTACTAGCGGTCCCGACGTTCTCAGGCGGCGCCGGTCCATCGGCGTCGCCGACGGCCTCAGATGTTGACCGTGCGCATGCCTTCCGGGTCGTAGCGGTCGCCGGCCGCCGGCGGCAGCGCGTCGGAGATCTCTTGCACCTTCTCCGGATCGAGGGAGACCTCGGCGGCGGCCACGTTCTCCTCGAGGTAGCTCACACGCTTGGTCCCGGGGATCGGCACGACGTTCTCACCGCGGGCGAGCACCCACGCGAGGGCCAGCTGGCCCGGCGTGATCTGCAGCTCGTCGGCGATCTCCTTGACGCGCTCGGCCAGCTTCAGGTTCTGGCGCAGGTTGTCGCCGTTGAAGCGGGGCCCGTAGCGGCGGAAGTCGCCCTCGTCGAGATCCTCGGGCGAGCTGAAGCGCCCCGACAGAAATCCGCGGCCGAGCGGCGAGTAGGCCACCAGGCCGATCCCCAGCTCCGCCAGCGTTGGCATCACGTCCTGCTCGATGTCGCGGGTCCACAGCGAGTACTCGCTCTGTACGGCGGTGATCGGGTGGACGGCATGGGCGCGGCGGATCGTCTCGGCCGAGGCCTCCGAGAGGCCGAGGTAGCGAACCTTGCCCTCCTGGACGAGCTCGGCCATCGCGCCGACGGTCTCCTCGATCGGCGTGCGGGGGTCGACGCGGTGCTGGTAGTAGAGGTCGATGTGGTCGCACTCGAGGCGCCCCAGGGACGCCTCGCAGGCGGCGCGCACGTACTCGGGGCTGCCGTCGATGCTGCGCCGAGGCGGATCGGTCTCCAGCTTGATCCCGAACTTGCTCGCCAGGAAGAACTCGTCGCGGCGGCCCGACATGGCGCGGCTGAGGAGTTCCTCGTTGGTGTGGGGTCCGTACAGGTCCGAGGTGTCCAGGAAGTTGCACCCGAGCTCCAGAGCGCGGTCGATCGCGCGTAGGGACTCGGCTTCGTCGGTGCTTCCGTAGAAGGCCGACATACCCATGCAGCCGAGGCCGATGGCCGAGACCTGGGGTCCGTCGGGTCCGAGGTTCCGTTGCTTCATGGCTCTCCTCCAGGGTCGCCTTCGCCAGGGGCGACGGGTATAGCACCTTCACCGAGCTGCCAGATCAGCGCCGGTCGGCGCCAGATCCCGGCCGCGGCAGCGGTCGGCGGGCGAGCACGGGACGCGTAACCGCAGCGCGCCCCATAATGGACTTCGAGGCGCTCCTTGTTCCCGCTCAACCTCCCCAACCTGCTGACGGTGCTGAGGATCATGCTCGTGCCGGTGCTGGTGGTGGCCCTGTTGGGCAACACCCCCGAGGGAGACGTGCTCGCGGCGATCGTGTTCGCGGCCGCGTCCGCCACCGACTTCGTCGACGGCTACCTCGCGCGGTCGCGCAACTCGGTGACCACCTTCGGCAAGCTGATGGACCCGCTCGCAGACAAGCTGCTGGTGGTGGCTGCGCTGATCTCGCTCGTGTCGCTGCACCGCCTGGCGGCGTGGGTGGCGATGGTGATCATCACGCGGGAGCTGGCGGTGACCGTGCTGCGGATGGGCGCGAGCCAGGCCGGCGTGGTGATCGAAGCGAGCATGTTCGGGAAGGTCAAGACCTGCCTTCAGATCGTGACGATCCTGGTGATCATCGCGGTGCAGGGCAAACCACTGTGGGTGGGTGCGCTGCTGTACACCACCGTGCTGGTGACGGTGCTCTCCGGCCTCGACTACTTCTTCGGCCTACGCCGGCGGATGCAGCAGGCGGAGGCTCAGACCGGCGGCTGAGCGGCGGAGCCCCCGTCCAGCCACTCCTCGAGGCTGGTCTGACGGGGCGCCGGTGAGCCGGTGGCGATCTCACCGCGCAGCTCGCCGAGCAGACCGCGGCGCTCGGCCACGACGCTGTGCTGATGGATCGTCTCGAGGTTCTCCTGGCGGGCGACCACGAAGCTGGAGTCGTCGAGCTCGCCGAAATGGGCGACCACACCGGCGACCATCTCGCGCACGCAGTCCTCGACGAAGCGGGGCCGGCGGTGGGCCTTTTCCACCACCTCGACCTCGTCGGAGCGCTTCATCAGCTCGTAGATCTCCGAGGACATGCTCGACTCGGCGATCTCCAACAGCGTGGAGGCTTCGATCTCGGCGGTGCAGTCCTCCAGGCAGCCGATGTGGAGCGTGGCGATGCCACGCTGGTTGTGGGTGGCGACCGGCACGGTTTCGAGCACGACGTCGATCTGCTCGGGGGTGAGCTCCTCCGCGAGGCGCTCACGGGCGCGCGCGGCGACGAGCTCCTGGGCGCACGGACAGGCGGTCATGCCGGTGGCCGAGATGCCGACCAGGCGCCGGGTGCCGTGGGCGAAGGCGACCGCGCGTCCGTGGAGGGTGTAGATCTCCTGGGTCTGGACCCCGGACACGGGCGCCGGCTTGTACTCGGGGTAGCGAGCCGCGACGGTCACTTCCGCGCGCGCGGCGCCTTGGCGCTCGCGGACGAGCTCGGCGATGTCCTCGGCGAGCGTCTCCGCGCGGAACGGGGCCTCGCTGAGGACGACCTCGCCGATGGCCGCGTTGACGACCTCTTCGAAGCGCGACATGTGGGCGCCCTTCTGCACCGCGCTGAGGTCGACGTAGCAGTCGAAGCGTGCGAGGAAGAGCTCTTCGCGAATGCGCACGACCTTCTCGACCCCGGTGACCCCGACGCGGGAGAGGCCGATGGCGACCGCGGGGGTGCGAGCCTGCACGTCCCCTCCGGTCCCGAGCGTGGGGAACTGCGCCGTATGCGTTACACCCGCGTGCATACGAGCCCAGCCTAGCGGGGCTCGCTCCGCGCATCCGCGCGGGGCCGACGTTCGGGCGCACAGCGGGAATCTGAACCGTCAGCTACCGTAGGCGGCCGCACACGCCGCGGGGAGTGGCCGGGCGAGGGGAGAGGATGGGTCGTGGGTGCGATGACCGACAAGCTGGATGTCGTGGTGGACCCGCCGTTGGGGGCGACGGTTGAAATCGAGGAGCTTCAGAGCCTGATCGCGGAGGCCCACGATCGGGGGACGGTGGCAGCGGGCGCGGTCAGCGCGGCGGTCGACGAGGCCGAGCTGTCGCTGCAGCAGACCCGCGAGCTGATGAGCTACCTCGAGGAGCACGGCATCGAAGTGCTGGGCCCCGGCGACGCGCGGTGGACCTCGGCTCGGACGACGACGAGCACAGCCCCGCCCCGAACGGGCGGCCGGCGACGGACGCTGTGGAGAGCGAGCCGGAGATGGGCGAGCGCGACGGCGAGCGCGAGCACCCCGAGCAGGCGACGGCGGTGCAGCTGCGACTGCAGGAGCTGCGCCGGCGGGACGTGGACCTCACGATCGAGCCGAGCCTCGACTCGCTGCGTCTGTACCTGCGGGCGATCGGCCGCGTTCCGCTGCTGAGCGCCGACGAGGAGGTCGCGCTGGCCAAGCAGATCGAGCGCGGGGACATGACCGCCAAGCAGCACATGGTCGAGGCCAACCTGCGCCTGGTGGTGTCGATCGCGAAGGGCTATGTGGGGCGCGGCCTGACGCTGCTCGATCTGATCCAGGAGGGGTCCCTCGGGCTGATCAGGGCAGTGGAGAAGTTCGACTACCGCCGCGGGTACAAGTTCTCGACCTACGCCACCTGGTGGATCCGCCAGGCGGTCACCCGCTCGCTCGCCGACAAGGCCCGCACGATCCGCATCCCCGTGCACATGGTCGAGCGGCTCAACAAGCTGATCCACGCCGAACGGCGGCTGGTGCAGCAGCTGGGTCGTGACCCCAGCGCGGCCGAGCTGGCGGCCGAGCTCGAGTGCACGGTGCCCGAGGTGAGGGACGTGATGCGGATCACCCAGCAGCCGGTTTCGCTCGAGAAGCCGGTCGGCGACGAGGACGACTCGGCGCTCGGCGGACTTCATCGAGGACGACTCCGCCGAGTCGCCGTTCGAGATCGCCTCCGAGGCCCTGCGCAAGGAGAACGTCAGCCGCGTGCTCGCCTCGCTACCCGCGCGCGAGCGCGAGGTGATCGAGCTGCGCTACGGCATCGTCGGAGGCCGGCCGCGCACGCTCGAGGAAGTCGGACGGGCGTTCAACATCACCCGTGAGCGGGTCCGCCAGATCGAGAACCGCACGCTGAAGAAGCTGCAGTCGCTGCCGGAAGCGCAGCAGCTGCGCGAGGCTTCCTAGCCCCCGGCCGACACCCGGAGAACCGCGATGCGGTTCCGGCACTCCGGGTCCTACACTCATGGGCCCCGGCGGGGTTCCCGAGCGGTCAAAGGGGACGCGCTGTAAACGCGTTGGCTCTGCCTTCGCAGGTTCGAATCCTGCCCCCGCCATAGATCTCTGCGCCTCCCAGCGCCCCGGCCGGAACCTCCGCCGCGGGCCGATCGGTTTGAGGCGCCCGCAGCGGGGTAGGAGTTCCAGACCGGCCACGCGCACGGCCCGGTCGTCGTGTCGGCGTGGTGGTGGTCGGGAAGTTCGGCAACGACGAGAGGGGAATCATGATCGGGATCAGAGGACTGCTGGGCAGCTCGGCTTCGAGCGGAGCCCGGAGAACCGTGCCGGCGTCGGCATGCGTGGGCGGGCTGCTCGCGCTGGCGATGGCCCTCGCGCCGGCTGCGCAGGCGAAACCGGTGCCGAACCCCGAATATCTGCCCTTCGCCAATTGCCCGGTATACGTCAAGCACGTGGCCCACTGCGTCGTCGCCACGACCACCAGCGGGGAGTTCAAGCTGGGCAACAAGACCGTCCCGATCACCAAGCCGATCGTCCTGCAGGGCGGCATCATCGAAAGCTCCCACGTGCTCGTCCCGGCCGCGAACGGGCAGACGCTCTCGCACACCCCCCTGACCGTCCCGGGAGGCCTCACCGGGATCGAAGGACTGCCCCTGGGCGGCGAAGTGATCGCCAACACCGAACTCGCGGGGCCGGTTGAACTGTTCGAGGAAAACCTCTCCGACGGACGCGGACCGGCCGTGAAGCTCCCCGTCAAGGTGAAGCTCGAAAATCCGATCCTGGGCGAAGAATGCTACGTGGGCTCGGACACCGAACCGATCCTCCTGCAGCTGACGACGGGGGCCACGAAACCGCCCTCGGGAACCCAGCCGATCACCGGCAACCCGGGGACCGTGAGCCTGAACCCGCCGCTCACGATCGTCACGATCAGCGGCGCCTCCCTGGTCGACAACACCTTCACGGCGCCCGGTGTGAGCGGGTGCGGAGGATCACTGCTGAGCCCGTTGCTCGACGAGGTCGTCGATCTGCAGGTCGGCCTGCCCGCCGCGGCGGGCGCGAGCACGGCGGTGTTGTCCGGATCATCGCTCCAGGAGACCGACACCAAGGACGTCAAGAAAGCGCACGTGGTGCCGCGCGGATGACCGCCGCTGACGCCTCTTCCCGGCCCGTGATTGCACGGGCCGGGCGTTGCGGGTAGAACTCGAACGCAGGCCCCTGGCACCCGAGTCTCAGGCGCCGGCGGGCGACACGCAGCCGAAGGGAGCGCCCATGGAGTCTTCACAGCCCACGAGGGTCCTCGTCGTGGCCCATCAGACCGCTGCCACCCAGCCCCTGCTGGACGCGGTCAGGGAGCGAGCCCAACGGGGGCCGAGCACCTTCACGCTGCTCGTCCCCAATCCCGCCCACGGCCTGCACAAGGTTGTGGACGCCCAGGACCAGGGCCCGGACGAGGCCCGAGGCGTCCTGGACGAGGCGTTGCCGAAGCTGAGCGCGTCGGCCGGGAGCCAGGTCGAGGGCATCATCGGCGACCCCGATCCGGTGGCAGCGGTCCAAGACGCGATCAACCTGAGGGGCTTCGACGAGATCATCATCTCCACCCTCCCCCACCGCGTCTCCCGCTGGCTGAAGCTCGACCTGCCGAGCAAGGTCTCGGGGATGGGACTGCCCGTACAGACGGTCACGCCCGCGGACGAGTAGGACCGGACCCCGCACACCCGCGAGCCCATTGCGGTCCGGGCGATCGCGTGCCCGCGAGCCCTGCAAGCGGCCCTCCACCCCCGGGCCGCGCCCGCGCTACGATCGGTCGCTACCTGCCCAGCTAGCTCAGTTGGTAGAGCACTTCCATGGTAAGGAAGGGGTCATCGGTTCGAGTCCGATGCTGGGCTTGGCTGTGAAAGCCTCCGTTTCGCGCCGACCAGCTCATCGCACTCGGGTGCGGTCCACGAGGCATCCGGTCGCGTCGATCACTCGCTGAGGCTTCAAGCCGCGTCGCGCGCCGCTCCTCAGGCGACTCGAACCGCCGCCCTGAGCGTCGTCGTGAGAACCGTGGTCGAAGTGTCGGCGCCGGAGACGCTTGTGGTGACCACCCTCACGCGCAGGGCCTTGCGTCGTGCCAGTAGGTGACGCCCGACCGAGGCGATGTGGACACGAACGCGGATCTTCTTCCCGGCGCGAGCTTCGTAGTTGGCACTACCGAGCGGACGACAGCCGCGCGCGCAGCGTGCGGCGACGGCCCGCCGGGCGGCGGGTTCGGCGAGCCGGATCGTGACCGTGCCCCTGCAGCCTTCGCGGGCCTGCGCCGGGCAGCTGAGCGCGATTTGCGCTTCGCCCCGCTGGGTGACGGTCACCGGCCTGCTCGCTACCACGACGGGTGTTGCCCGGGGCGCGACGGTTGCCGCCGTGTTCGAGGGCGCCACCGGAAGGACCACCGCGGTGGCCGCGGACCATGCGCTGCGGAAGTGGCCCATGAACTCCTCGCTGGCCTGCTGCACCCGGAGCTCACGGCCCACGTCTTCGGCGACGGGCACATACGTCTGCGCGGTAGCCCCCGCGATCGGCACGCAGCTCTCGCCCGAGGCCGCACAACGGAGCCATTGATAGCTGTAGGCACTCGGCGAATGGGCCCAAGACCCCGGGGTGGCGGTGAGCGTCTGGCCCTGCTGCGCGATGCCCGTGATCGTCGGTTGCAAGGTTGCATCCCATGCCCAGGCGTGGGAGCTCGCTGGGACAGCTAGATCGCAAACGCCCATGCCTGCCGCCAGCGTGAGGCAGATGCACGCTGTGCGGCGGAGGTGCCGCTTGATTTCTCTTGCCGTGTGGCCAGACGCTGGAAGCATGTTGTCCTCCGCGAAGTTCCACTGGCAGCCGAGCTATCTCGTTGAGACCTCTGGCTTTGCGTCCTCGCCTCGCGGCGAGTTTGCCCTTGTCAGTCTTGACGTAGTCCTTCACGGGCATCATCGGCAGCAAACTGCTGCCCCTTAGGGCCGACAGGACGGATGTTGAGAACGTCGGAGATCCTGGCGGTGAGGTGTTGCGCGGAACTCGGGGTCGAGACGCGTGGTCGCGCCAGGGTGTTTCCCCACCGGGACGACTGCCAATTGAAGTCTCCAACGGGGCGACCGGGCGCGGCCGGACGTGGCGGTCGTAATAACCGGTCAGGCGATACGCGCGGGATCCGGCACGGGATCGGGGCCGCCGAGATCGGTGAACGCGGGAGGCGAGTAGGCCGCGCCCGGCACGCCGCCGATCGCGAGAATCCTGACGCCCTCGGGTCCAGGCAGGATCTTGCGATGCGTGCTGGCCCCGACCCGGATCGCAGTCTCCGGCCCGACGTGTACACGCTCGCCCTCGATCTCGAAGTCTGCCTCGCCGCCGAGCACCACGTAGACCTCCTCGGTGCCAGTGTCGGCGTGATCGTGGTTCGGGTAGAAGTCGCCGCCATTTGGGGGCATCTGCAGGATCTGCATCCCGAACGAACTAGCCCCGAGCGCCGCGCGGGCGCGCAAGAAGAACCCGCCCAAGATCGGCTCCATCTCATCGAACCGCTTGACGGTGTAGTCAGCCATCCCTTCCCCCAGTGTTCGTGAGTTGAGTTTGCCTCTCGCAGCCTATCGCCGTCATGTGCCGGCGCGGCGCGCTCCTCGAAACGCCGGCGACAGCGCAGAGCTGACCGGCGCTCGCGCTGGTTGATCCGTTTGGGCAGCAGCCCAATTCTGCTGCCCAAACAACGCCAAATCGTGCCGCATCGCGCCGCACCCGCACTGCGGCTCAGCACCGAGAATGACCGATGAACACTGCGATTCCGGGCTTTCCGTCGGGTTCGGCGCGTCTCATGGTAAGGAAGGGGTCATCGGTTCGAGTCCGATGCTGGGCTTGGACGAGGCGGCTGTCGATGGCGGCGCAGCTGGGCACGACACAAGCCCCTAACATGTCGCGCGATGCGGGGGACGTCGAGGAGGGGCATTGTGCTGGGACTCTGCGCGGGCGGGATGCTCGCGCTTGCGCTGTTCGCCCTTCCCCCCGGCGCGCTCGCGAGCCCCGTCTCCTACGTGGCGATGGGGGATTCGTTTCCGGCCGGACCGGGCACCGGCGCACAGGCGCCTGGAACGGCGCCCGAGTGCGGCGTCGGCATCGGAAGCTACCCGTACCTGGTGGCGGCGGCGCTCGGACTCTCGCTCGACGACGCGACCTGCAGCGGCGCGAGCAGGCTCAATTTCACGGGCAGCCAGTACGACGACCAGCCCCCGCAGTTCCAGGCGTTGAGCGCGCTAACCGAAGTCGTCTCCGTGAGCATGGGCGGGAACGACAACAACCTGTACGCGGCGCTCGTCTCGACGTGCACCCAGGCCGACGCTGGGCACGCCGGCGTGCGGACCGCCTTCTGCAAGAAACAGGCCGCGGTCGCCGTCAAAGCCGCGCTAACGGGGGACGCCGCCCCGTACACCGAAGCGCTCGCGCAGATCCGGCTGCTGGCGCCGAACGCGAAGGTGTTCGTCGTCGGCTACCCCGACTTCTTCCCGCGCACCGGCTCCTGCTACGCGGCGCTGCCGTGGACGTCCGGCGATGACCACTGGGTGAGCACGGTCAACCAAAAACTCGACGCCATGCTCAAACACGCGGCGCACGCCGACGGCTACAGATACGTCGACACGTACTCGGCCAGCATCGGGCACGGCCCCTGCGAGCCCCTCGGTACGCGCTGGATCGAACCACTGAACGCCCCCGCCGACGGCGTCAGCCTGCATCCCAACGCGCTCGGACATGAACACGTCGCGCTCCTCCTCGAGCAGGCGATGCACGCCGCCGGCATCCCCTGACGCAGGGACCGCACGCGGAGCACCGACTTCGCTGGGGTAGCGCTGGCGCCGACGGCCTCGGGATCCATGCAGGTGGACACCAGGTTGGGTTGCTCCTCATGGGATGATCCCGAGAGCTATGAGTGGGGGCTCGCCTTTGCGTGCGCCGGATCACCGGCGCGTTGTAGTCGCACTCTGTGCGGTGTTCATGCTCGCGCTCGAGCTCGCACCGGCGGTGCGTGCAGCACCGATCACCACGCTCGGGATGTGTGCCTACTTCACGCTCTCGCCCGAGGAAGAGCAGTTCATCGCACCGCGCTTCAAGTGGGTGGTCACCGGCGACGACGGCGCTCCGGCGCGACTTCACGCGCTCAACCGCCGAGTGCGTGTGTTGAAGTACTTCGACGCGCTCTTCACGGGGCAGGACGAAACCGGCTACCGGGAAGACGAATACCTGATCGACCCCGAACGGATGAGCCGCCTGGAACCCAGCGGCAAACGATGGCCCTTGTACGCGATGGACGTGTCGAGCCCCGCGTGGCGCGCAACGGCCGTCTCGCGTGCCCGGGCAGCGATCGCCAAAGGGTTCGACGGGATGCACCTCGACGAAGTCCGGGGAGACCTCGCCGACCCGCTGCTTCCCCCGCTGATGCCCGTGGTCGGGCCGCCCTACACGAGCGTTCCTTCGTGGTACAGCAAATCGAGCTACCAGCAGGGCATGAGCCAGCTGCTCAAAGAAGTGCACTCGGCGATCGGCCGCAAGTCCCTTATCTACAACGGCATCAACCCGCTCGCGCAGAGCACCGGTCTGGAATACGAGCCGTACGTGTCGGGCGCGGTACAGGAGGGCTGGGTGTACAACGACCACTTCGGCCAGGGATACGCGAGCGGAGAACTCTGGAGCAGGCTACTCACCGACGTCCTCGCCGCACCGTCGAACAAGCTCCTCGCGGTCATCTCCTATGGAAAAGTCGACGACGTGCAGGCTCGGATCTACGCGCTGGCGTCCTACCTGCTGATAAGCCGTTCAAACACCACCTTCTACTACAGCCCGGAATGCGACGAGCTCACCTACCTCCCCGAGTGGGAACTCAAGCTCGGAAAGCCGAAAGGGCAGGTGGGCTCGCTTTCTGAGCTTCAGCTTCTCGGCGGGCAGGTCTACGCGCGCACCTTCAGCCGCGGGCTCGTGCTCGTCAACCCTGGTGACAGCAGCGCCCCGGCGATCCAGCTCAACAAGCGCTACTCGCTGGCACTTCCCGCTGGGGGCGACGTGCCCGCACTCGGCGGGGACGGCACCCTCTCGCTCATTCCAGTCTCTTCGGTCACGCTCCCACCGCACAGCGCGGCGATCCTCGTCTCAGCGCGCTGAGCGAGCTGAACTCCAAAGCGTGCCGAACTGCCCGGCCAGAGCCGAGTCAGCGACGCTCATCTACGCTCAGCGACGCCGGGGCCTCCATGCTAGGGTGGTAGGCCCGGGACCGAGCGGATGTCGTGAAATCCGGTCTGAGCTTGGTGGGCTGGCACTAGCGCCAGCACGGGCAGGGCGCCGGTGGGGAGCGGTCTGGACCGCCGATCGGATCTATTGTTGGTTGCACCATGTCGAGCATCTTTAGGCATCTTCAACGCAGCTCACCAACCCCCGGCGACGACGCGAAGGAGGATGCTCGGCTAACGAGCAATTCTCGCCAAGCCGCCGAGAACGATGCCCGTGAGAAGGCATCCGAGCGGGCGGCGCGCAGCCAGGCCGCCGAGAACGAGGCGCGCCGGCAGGCCTCGGACGCCGAAGGTCGGACCCAGGCCGCCGAAAATGAGGCGCGCCGACGGACCTCAGACGCCGAGGCTCGTGATCAAGAAGCCGAGAACGAGGCTCGCCACCTGCCCGGGGACACTGAAAGCCGCGAAAGCTTCCCCGCGTGACGCTCGGGCCCATTCACTAAGTCGACCGGAAGCCGGGCTGACGCCCTCGACGTCAGTCGCCGAGTTTGTGGAGCAAAATGTCCCTTGCTCCCCGGTTGTGGGCCCTTCGCAGCCGTGCCCTGCCCTCCCGGCACGGGCGGCTGGGCCGGGGAGCATCATCATGCGCCTCGGGCACCGAGCGGACTCCCTGGTAGGGACAGGTCATCCGCCCCGGGCCGATGGTGGTCTTGCGTCCAGCTCGATACGAGCGGTCGCGGGGAGGCGAGAAGCCGCTACTGATCGGTCGCGGGTTGCGCGCCCTGGTACTGGCGGGCGAGCGCGTAGAGGCGCCCGGCGAGGACCGACGGCACGACGGCGCCACCGCGGGCTGCCCCCTCCCGCTCGATCAGGCCCTGGATCATCTCCTCGGGGACACCGGCGGCGCGTGCCTGCGCGACCGCGCCGGCGATCATCGCCTGGTCGCCGGGACCCATCAGCCTCATGGGGTCACCGCCGGCGATCGCGACGCAAGGGCTCGGGCGTCGATGTCCGCGCGCATCACCGAAAGCTTAGGCCGCGGGATCTGCACCGCGGCGGGCCAACAACAGGAACACATCCGCGTTTCGCGGGCGCTCGAAGATCGGAGCTCCCACCCACAGTGCGAGGAACGTGATCACCGAGCCGAGCGTGGGTTTGGAGACGGTGTGGACGCGCGCCCACAGCCCTTGCCTGCGAATGGAGCTGAGCGGCCGCCGCCGGACCACGACGAATCCGTGCCGCTCGACCACGCGTTGGAGTCCGTCGGGGGTGAAGTAATGGACGTGGGGGCTCGGCAGGCCGTACTGCCACAGGCGCAGATAGGGGCCGCGAAAACCCATGCGTGCCAGCGCGGTCGCGATGCGATACGCGAGGCCCGATGCACTCGGGATGTTCACGCTGAGCAGCCCCCCCGGGGGAAGGTGATCCGCGCACGCGGCCAGCGCGGCGTCGACGTCGGGGATGTGCTCGAGAACGTCGTTGAAGGTGATGACATCGGCCTGCTCACCTTCACCGAGGGCCGCCGGAAAGTAGCCGGACCGGACCGCGAGCCCGCGCGAGCGGGCGTGATCGACCATCTCCGACTCGGGCTCGATCCCTTCGGCACGCATACCGCGGCTCCTCGCGGCTTCGATGAACCAGCCGTGCGCGCTTCCGACATCGAAGAGCCGCTTGTCCTCGAGCGACATCTGTGATGCCAGGTCATCGAGGATCTGGGAGTTGTTTTCGTCGCGCAGCAGCTTGAAGCCGGCGATGCGATCCGAGCGGTCGATGGGATCGTGGAGTTCCGCCGAGTTGATCTCAGGCACCAGCGTCGAGCGCCAGGTCCCGCACACCGGGCACTGGGCCGACCACTCCTCGACCCGAGCCCGGATCCGCGCGCCACAGACGAGGCACGAGCGCTCGCCCGTCGCGCCGGGCACAGGAGGGTCGCGATCCATGGGCGCCGAGCCTATCCGGCGCGCTCCGAGGGTCGAGAGGCTGACGATCTGACCGTTCGTCCACTTCGGGGCCGAGCACCCGAGGCTCGTGCTCTCCTGCGCCGATCCGTTCTCGGTGGGCGTTTCGGATCGGATTCCGACGGACAGTGGCGACGTCGCGGTGTGCGAGGGCGTCCCCGCCGCGGTCGCGGTGCTGGGCGAGAGCGGATCGGTCGAGCGCGCCACGAGCGCCTTCGTGGAGCGGTTCGAGGTCCGCGACGGGTCCTTGACCGGATGCCCTGACGAGGTCGGGCTGATCGCGACGGGCGAGAGCGACCACGCGAGCGTGGTGCTCGATGGTGTCGAGGGCGACGTGGTCGCAGTGGTCGACGTCCACGGCCGGCGCACCGCCGTGCTGACGATCCCGATCGCGCGCGAGGTCGGGGACCTCGAACCCTCGGCCCAGATGCTCGAGGAGCCGGTCGATGAGAGCCCCGCGATCGTGTGGCTGAAGGACCTCGACGGGCGCTACCTGCACGTGAACAGCCGCTACATCGAGCAGCTCGGGACCGATGCCGAGCTCGTCTGTGGCCACACCGACGCCGAACTCACCGCCACCGCATCGATCGAAGGCCTGCGACTGGAGGAAAAGGACACCGCCGGTCAGGAGCCGATGGAGCTCGAGTACATGATCGGTGCCTTCGAAGAGCGGCCGGCGTTCGCAGCCCTGCGCTTTGCGCTGCGCGACGGCCACGGAGACCCGACCGCGATCTGCGGCGTCGCGGCCCCGCTCGCGGAGGCCTCGCTGGCCCGCTCGGAGTGCGAGCGGCTGATGCGGATCGACCGCTGGCGCCGGCTCGACGCACTCGCGATCCGCCAGGAACTGCTCGACGAGTGGGGACTCACGCTCGCCGACGGAAGCTCGGGCCCGCCGCTGGACCGCGACGACCGCGTCGCCGCGGTCCTCCTCGAGCGAGACCAGGCGCTGGCGACGACAGCCCGCCTGGAGGCCGAGCTGGTGAAGGAGCACGAGCAGCTGGGTGCGCTTCGCGCCGAGTCCGAGCGGGCCGCCCGCCGCGCCGAGGAGCTCGACGGAACGGTGGCGGCCGAGCAGGCGCGGGCCTACGAGCTCGAGCGCTCCCTGATCGGCGCCGAAGGCCGCGTGGGTGAGCTCGAGGCCGAGCTCACGGCCGCCCGCGCCGCACTCGAGGAGCGCGCCCAGGAGGCACAGGAACTCCAGGCCCGCGCATCCATCCCGAACAACGACGACGTCCACTGGAGCTCGTCCTCCCAACGCGCCCTGTCGGCCGCGCTCGGTGGCCTCACAGAGTGGCGCTCGGTGCTAGAGCACGCGGCCCACACGCTCGGTGCAGAGGGCGGATGGGACGCCACCGTGGCCTGGTGCCGCGACGAACCGCGCTGGTCGATGAGATGCGGTGCGATCTGGATGCGTGAGCCGCAGGACCTGGTCGCCTTCGAGAACCGGACCTGGCACCACCGCAAGGACGCCTCGACGGGCGAGTTCGGTCGCGCCCGCAACCGCATGGCGACGACCTGCGTGCTCGAGCTGCGCTCGGCGGAGGACGCGCTGCTGAGGGCCGCGGCGGCGGACGGCATGGGCTCGGCGCTGCTGGTGCCGATCAACGACGGCAGTGACACGATCGCGATGCTCGAGCTGCTGTCCCGGAGCACCACCGCGCCCAACGCCGAGCTGATGATCTCCCTCGAAGCCATCGCCCTGCAGCTCGGGGTGGTCGCGCAACTGCTGAAGTTCACGGACGTGCCCCGCTGGCGGATGGGCCGTCGGTAGGCGCCGGCTCTCACCGCCGAGCGATAATCGAGCCATGCACCCGGCCCTCGTGGGGTTCGGCCTGGGGTTCCTGGTGGCGCTCCAGCTTGGGCCCATGTCGCTGTTCCTGATCCGCTCGACGCTGCGCGCGGGCTGGCGCGTGGGCCTCGCGATCGGGGCCGGCATCGCGCTCGTCGACGGGGCCTACGCTGCCTGCGGCGCGGCCGGCGCGGCACCGCTGCTCGACGTCGAGCCGGTTCGCGTGCTGCTCGGGATCGCAGGTGGGGTGCTGTTGATCGCGATCGGTCTGCGGACACTGCATCAGGCCTTCCGGGTGAGGCTCGGCCTCGAGACCGTCTACGAGATGGCGGACCCCAGGCGAGCGTTCCTTGCCTCCGTGGCCGGAACCGCCTCCAACCCGGCCACGATCGCCTCCTGGGCGGCGATCTTCGCCGCCGCGAGCACGACAGGGAACGCGGCCACGAGCGCTGCAGCCGTCCTGCTGATCGCGGGCGTGGCACTCGGAAGCCTGGCGTGGGTCAGCACGCTGGCCAGCGCCGTCGCGATCGCCCGCCGCGGCCTGGGTGTGCGAGCAACGCGGCTGGCGGACGCCGTCGCCGGCCTGGGGATGCTCGGCTTCGGCGGCGCCCTCCTGTATTCGACCACCCGCGAGCGCTAGTGCACCGGTGAGCAACTGCATCGTGCCCGACACGAGCAAACGGCGCCGCGCCCGGATGTGGGCAACGGCGCCGTGCTCGGCTGAGGTCAGTCGTGGCCGTAACCGTGGTGCCCGGACCCGCCGGAGTCGGGCCCGCCGTGCCCGGGGCCGTTGAAGTCCGGCCCGCCGTGCCCGGGGCCGCCGAAGCCCGGCTCGGAGTGGAAATTGTGGTGTTCCATCTCCGCCGCTTCGAGAGCCGCCAGGATCGGCTTGGTGGATTCTTCGAATTCGCTCAGGGCGACGCGGAAGGTCGTGCACGCTTCCTGTACCGCGGTGCGGTAGGTCTTTCCGGCTTCATGGGCCGACGTCCAGAAGGCCTTCAGGGCTTCCTGGCAGGCCGGGCTGAGTTCGTTGTGCTCCCAGAAGCCGTGTTCGTGGTGTTCGGCCAGCGCGGGGCAGGCTTCGTCGAGCTTCGCGCGGTCGGCCTTCAGGGCTTCCCAGAACGTCTTCGAAGCGGCTTCGACCGCGGTGCGCTTGACGGCGAAGGCCGCGGCCAGCTTTTCGCAGGCGGCCACCAGTTCTTTGGTCTGGGTTTCGCTGAGCCCGCTCACGGCGGGATTCTCGACCAACCCGCGATGGTTGAAGGCGTGCACATGAGCGCTCACGGCGACGCCCACCTGGGCGCACACGTTGCCCACCTGCTTGGTACCGAAAACGTTGTGGCGACGGAAGTGCTCGCTGCCTCGGTGTGCCTGGGCCACGCTCGCGAGGGTCATCGGGGCCAGCACGCACACCGCCACGAACAGGGCCATCACTCGGGGTCGAATCAACATCGAGAACCTCCTAAACGGCTTGGGAGTACTGCCCGCCGGACCCCTACCTGTTCGGCACCTGGTCCGGCGAGCTTTACACGGTCTCCGCGGACCACCCCCGGACGTCCAGAGGCCCCACTTGGGAACCCCGGGCGCCCCGGAGTCGGGCCGGGCTTCGGCGGAAGTACCCGGCTTCCGCTCCCTTACACCACGGCCCAGGACGTATGTCCGAGGCCGGTCGGATCAGCCGGGGGCAGGCGGCTCGTGCGAACCGGCGCGCAGCCACGGGGCCCGATCGGGCCCCGTCTCGGCTACTGAGCGGCGGGCGTTCTCAGCTCGGGCATTCCTGCCCACCGGCGGTGAAGCCGCTTGCCAGGCACGGTTCGATCTTCGGCGTCTGCCAGCTGCCGGTCCCTTCCAGGATCGGTTCGATGTCTTGCGGTTCGGTCGCGTACAGACGGATGACGACGTGGAATTCGCCGGCGGGAGCCGGTAACCAGTTCTGCTTCTGCTGTTCGCCCGTGGGTTCGGCGCTCTGCATGTAGACGTCCAGCGAGCCGTCTTCGTTGTAGTGCACCTGTGAGCGGTTCCCGAGCGCATAGCGTTCGAGCGGGTTGCTGACGAAGAAGCCGTTGTTTTCGTACATCGTCAGCGACCAGAACGCTTTCACCGGGAACGGGAAGTCGCTCGCCGGGAAGTGCACCACGTAGCGTTTGTTCCCACCGTTGAGTCTGGTCACCGTGTCGTCGGTGAGCGCGATCGGGTAGATCGACACGTTCGGCGCGAGGGCACCGACGCCCAGCCTGTCGACCTCGGCGCGCAGCAGGTAGTTGGTGCCATATTTGCCGGCGCCCACCACGAGCCAGCCGTTGTGCTGGGCGAAGCCGTTCGTGAGCGCTTCTTTGACCGCCAGCTGGATGGCGATGGGACCCGCGAGGACGGCGTCTTCCAGCCCCACGAGCACGCCCTTGCCGTCGTTTGCCTTGGTCGGCTTTTTGCCGGGCCCGATGTTGACGCTGGCGAGTTCTTCGAGGATCGCTTTGTCGGCTTCGGGCGGAGTGAACCGCGTCAGCGCCTTCCCCAGCGCCTTCCAGTAGAGCAACGGCTTTTCGTGTTCGCCCGTACCGGGAATGTGTGCCACGGTCGCTTCCGTGACTTCCTTGCGCGGAGCCTTCGGTTTGTAGTTGAGGCCTTCCTTCAACCAGTTCCTGAGAGGAACGATCTTCATCTGTTCCTCCAGCGGCAGCGCTTCGGTGTCGGTCGGGCCTTCGACCACGACGCGCCCGATCAGCCACACACGGTCATAGGGAGAATGGATCACCTTCAGCCCATCGACTTCTTCCATCCCTTCGTCGACGCCCGGTCCCGCGACCAGGTAGTCGCCCGGCGGAAGCAGGCCGGAGGCCTCGGTTCCGACGTTGGTGAAGTTTTCCGTCCAGGGGGAGACCATCTCGACGACGTCGAAGCGGTTCGCTGCGGGGACGTGCATCACCATCGGCTGCCTCTTCAGTTCCAGCCAGCCGGTCGCGTAGAGGGTGTCGTCGTTGGGCGCCACCACCACGCTCTCGTTGGTGGTCACGAGATGCTTGAAGTGGGAGAACTGGTTCACCGGCGCGTAACCGTTTTCGGTCGCCACCGTCACGCTCGTGGAGGTGTGGAAGATCCGTTCCATGTCCAGCAGGGGCTGGCCGTAGAGGTAAGCCTTGGCGCCGATTTCCTCGCCCCGTTCGATTTCCTGGCTTTCGGTTTCCGCCATCGCGCCGCTCGCGAACACCGCGCACCAGCCACAGGCAACCGCCAGGAGCACGCCCAGCACGACGATCCTCCGCATGACCCCTCCCCGACTCGAGAACTCTTCCGGCGGCCATCTCCCCCTGAGATGCCGCAACGGCAAGCCAGAACCCTACTAGACGGCTCCCGAGCCGATGCCGCACCCACGAGCCGGAGCGCAGCACAGGGCGGGCCCGCCCCCGGCGGCCTTCCGGCGCTGTCGGGACCCTGCGCCAGCCCTCAGTAGAGGGCAGCCGCCAGCTGCCGGCGGGTGGTGCTCGCGAGCGGATCCTGGGGATCGAGCACGTCGAGCTCACCGAGGATCAAGCGGCGGATCTCCTCGCGCTGGGCCGGTGCCGAGGGCAGCGCCTCGAGCAGCAGCTGCAGGCCCCGCTCGAGCTCGCCCCGCTCGAGGGCCGTGAATGCCTCCTCGAACAGCCCCTGGCCCTGCAGGCGCAGGCGCGCCGCCAGGCCGTCCGCCCGCAGGCTCCCCTCGACGGTCTCCAGCAGCTCCAGCGCCGCGTCCGGCTCACCGCGGTCGATCAGCATCGCGGCCAGCGCGAGAGCCGCGTCCGGACGGCCCGGCTGCAGCTCCAGAGCGCGGCGGAGATCCTCCTCGCCGCCGCCCTCCACGAGCTCGTCGGCCGGTGAGGGAAGCAGGCCGTCGAAGAACTGCTGCACCGCCTCCCGGCCCTGTGCGCCGACGAACTCATCCACCATCCGCGCGTCCTTGAAGGCCTTCACGGCCGGGATCCCGCGGATCTGAAAGGCCTGTGCCAGGGCCTGGTTGGCGTCGGTGTCGAGCTTGGCGAGCACCACCTTGCCCTCGCGCTCCGCGGCGGCCTGCTCGAGCAGCGGCCCCAGCTGCCGGCAGGGGCCGCACCACTCGGCCCAGAAGTCCACCACCACCGGAACGCTGCGCGAGCGCTCGATCACCTCACGCTCGAAATCCGCTTCGCCGACGTCCAACACGGTCACGGCCGCCAGCTTAGAAGCGGGCGGGCACTCACCGGGGCGAGCCTCAGCCGCCGGCCGCCTCCTGCAGCGTCCAGGGCGTGAGCGCCTCCCGCAGCCACGGCGGGATGGGCGTCTTCTGCAGCGACACGCGATCCACGAACACGTGTCGCATGTCTCCCTCCACGAGCGTCTCCTCGGCGCGAAGAACGCGGTGGCGGGTCACGCAGGAGGTGTTGCCCAGGCCGGAGATCACGACCTCGAGCACCAGCTCGTCGTCGAATCGGGCCGCCCCCAAGAAGCGCGCGGAGGCTTCGGCCACGACCATGTCGATGCCACGCTCGAGCATCTCCCCGTAGCTGCCGGCGGCGGCCCGCCAGAGCTCGGTCATCGCGATGTCGAAGTACGCGAAATAGTTGGCGTTGAAGACGATCTGCTGCGGGTCGCACTCGGCATATCGGACCCGGAGCGGGTGGGTGAAGGGGGCGCGGGGCACCACGGCAGACTACGTGAGCCACTAGCATCGCCGCTCGTGGACGACTACCGCTCCGCCTCACTGAACGCCTGGTCGACGGTGGCGCCCGACTGGGCGCAGCTGACCGACAGGATCGACCGCCAGCTGGGCCCGGCCGCCGACTGGATCATCGAGGCGCTGGCTCTGCAACCGGGCGAGAGCGTGCTCGAGCTGGCCGGCGGTCCCGGCACGCTGAGCATGATGGCCGCGCGCGCGGTGGGGCCGTCGGGCCATGTGCTCCACAGCGACTTCGCCGAGCCGATGGTCGACGCCGCTCGCGAGCGGCTCAGCGCCGAGGGGCTCACGTGGGTCGACTGCCGCCGCATCGACGCCGAAGCGATCGACCTCCCCGAGGACTCGGTCGACGCCGTCGCCTGCCGCATGGGCTACATGCTGATGGCCGAACCTGCCGTGGCGATGCGCGAGACGGCGCGCGTCCTGAAGGGCGGCGGCAGGCTCGCGCTCGCAGTGTGGGGCGACGCCGCCTCCAACCCGTGGGCCGCCGTGCCGATGCGCGAAATCGCGGCCCACCTGTCCCTGCCCACTCCCCCACCCGACGCCCCCGGGCTGTGGAGCCTGTCCGACGAAGGGCGGCTGCGCGCGATGCTCGAGGGTGCCGGCTTCGCGTCCGTCGAGATCGCGGCACTGGACGGCAGCACCGAATTCGACTCCGCCGATCACTGGATCGAGATGACGCGACGGCTGGCCGGTCCCCTGCGCACGCTGTGGGCGAGCCTCGACGAGCCCACCCGCACCGCGGTGGAGCAGCTGATCCGCGACGCCGCCGCACCGTATGCAGGCGCGGACGGGCGCCTGTCCGTGCCCGAGCGAATGCTCGCCGCCCGCGCGCTCGCGCCGCCCGGTGGGCCGCGCTAGCGATGGCGGGGCGGGCGTCGGAGTGGCTGCAGGGCGGGGCCTTCTTCCGGTGGACGCCTCCGGAGGGCGCGCGCGAGGAGCTGCAGATCTTCCACACCGAGTTCGGCGACGCCGACGCCCCCACGATGCTGCTGCTGCACGGCTTTCCCACCAGCAGCATCGACTGGTACGACGTGGCCGGGCCGCTCGCGAGCGAGCACCGCGTGTGCATGCTCGACTTCCCGGGCTTCGGCTTCTCGGACAAGCCACGTGACGGCGGCTACTCGCTGCTGCGCGACTGCCGGCTGATCGAGCACTACGTCCACGAGATCCTCGGGGCCGACTCCGGCACCGCCATCGCCCACGACCGCGGCGACAGCGTGGCGCTCACCTTCGCTCAGCGGTGCGGCTCGGGCGAGGCCGCCTTCGAGCTGCGCCACCTCGTGTTGAGCAACGGCAACATGTTCCTGCCGCTCTCCAGCCTGACCCAGTTCCAGCGCCTGATCCTCGATTCCGCCACCGCGCCCGCGGTGCTCGAGGCCCTGACCGCCGAGATGCTCGCCGCCGGAATGGGCCAGAGCACCTACACCCCGGCGCGCTCGCCGCAGGACCCGGAGGTCGTCGCGCTGGCGGAGACGTTCGCCCACAACGACGGGATCGCCGTGCTGCACGAGACGATTCAGTACCTGGTGGAGCGCTCGCAGAACGAGCGCGGTTGGCTCGACGCGCTCGCTGCCTCGGAGCTGCCGACGACGCTGGTGTGGGGTTTGTACGACACCGTCGCTCCCCTGCGCGTGGCCGCCCACGTCTGGAACACGTTCCTGGTGGAAAAGCCGGGAGCGAACGAGTTCTGGCTGCTGCCGAGGGCCAACCACTACCTGCAGAGCGATCAGCCGCAGGAGTTCGTCGAGGTCGTCAAGAGGTCCCTGGCGGGGAACCCTCCCGAGCCCGGGCCGCTCGGCGACGCCCCCGCAGCACCGCTGTTCGTCGACCGCTCCCGCAGCGAGCTGCCCTCGGCGGCCGAGGTGCTCGCCCAGCCCGCCTCGCTGGAGACGCTCGAAGCGGACGCCGCCCGCCTGGAGGGTTAGACGGTCCTCGGATAGGCTGCGTGCGGTGGCCGAGGCCGCGGCGCTGACCGTCGAGAACCTGCGTGTTCAGCGGGGAGGCCGCGAGGTCCTCCACGGGCTCTCCCTCGAGGTGAGTCACGGCTCGGTGACAGGGCTGCTGGGGCCGAGCGGCTGCGGCAAGTCGACGCTGATGAGGGCGATCGTCGGCGTCCAGATCGTCGCCGGCGGTACCGTGACCGTGCTGGGCCATCCCGCCGGCGCCAGCGAGCTGCGCCGGCACGTGGGATACGTGACGCAGGCACCGTCCGTATACGCGGACATAACCGTCGGCGAGAACCTGCGCTACTTCGCCTCGATCGTAGGGGCCGACCGCGAACGGATCGCGCAGACCATCGCGACGGTCGGCCTCCGCGGACACGAGCGCCAACTCGTTGGCTCACTCTCGGGTGGGGAGCGCTCCCGTGTGTCGCTGGCCACCGCGCTGTTGGGCGAGCCCGAACTGCTCGTGCTCGACGAGCCGACGGTGGGCCTGGATCCTGTCCTGCGGGGCGAGCTGTGGGGAGCCTTCCATGAGCTCGCCCGGAGCGGGACCACGCTGCTCATCTCCAGTCACGTGATGGACGAGGCGAGCCGGTGCGACCGGCTGCTGCTGATGCGAGACGGTGTGCTGCTCGCGCAGAACACCCCCGAGGAGCTGCGGCGGAGCACCGGCGAGAGCGACCTGTCGCAGGCGTTCCTGTCGGTCATCCGCCAAAGCCAACCCGACGGGACGCGGCACGTGCGCGACGCGTGAGCGCTCGAGCAACCCTGGCCACCGCCCGGCGGGTGCTCTGGCAGATCCGCCACGACCCGCGCACGATCGCGCTGCTGCTCGTGGTGCCGACCGCCCTGCTGGTGCTCCTGTACTTCCTCTTCGAAGGCCAGCCGCACACCTTCCAGCGAATCGGAGCCCCGCTCTGCGGCCTGTTCCCGTTCATCGTGATGTTCCTTGTCACCTCGATCGCGATGCTGCGGGAGCGCACCTCCGGGACGCTCGAGCGACTCATGACGCTGCCCCTCGCGAAGGGGGACATCCTGCTCGGATACGGCATCGCCTTCGGGTTGCTCGCGGCCCTGCAGGCCGTGATCGTGTGCACGGTCGGGTTCGCGATCCTGGGTTTGCACGCCGCTCACGGCGCCTGGCTGGTGGGGCTGCTGGCGGTCGCCAACGCCCTGCTGGGGATGGCGCTCGGATTGTTCGCCAGCGCATTCGCGCGAACGGAGTTCCAAGCCGTCCAGTTCATGCCGGCGCTGATCTTTCCCCAATTGCTGCTGTGCGGCCTGTTCGTGTCTCGCGACCAGATGGCCGGGTGGCTGCACGCGATCTCGTGGCTGATGCCGCTGACCTACGCCTATGAAGCCCTCGCCCGCGCCACGGCCCCGGCGGCGCTCGGCGCCGCGATGGCGGCCGAGGTACTCGCGGTCGCCGGCTTTACGCTGGCGGCACTCGGGCTGGGGGCGCTGACGCTGAGGCGCCAGACGGCGTGAGCGGCGAGCCCGCGGCGTCACGCGCGGGCGCCGTGACCCCCTACGCCGCCAACGCCTGCTTCTTGATCTGGTCGAACTCGGCCTGCGTGATGGCGCCGGATTTGAGCAGCTCCTCGCCCTTGGCGATCTGCTGCGTCGGGTCGCTCTTGCCGGCCACCGAGCGCACGTACTGATCCATTTCCCGCTTGCCGGTTTCCTGCTGGCGGATCGAGCGTTCGCTGATGCCCTTGTGCTGGGCGATCAGGTACACGAACACGCCCAGGAACGGGAAGATGACCACGAAGATGATCCACGCCGTCTTGGTCCATCCGCCGATGTCCTCGCGACGGAAGACGTCGGCGAACATGATGAACAGGAGCCAGATCCAGACGACGAAGCCGAAGAAGATCAGGATCGTCCAGAAGACTTCGAGCAGCGGATAGCTGGTGGCGAGCGACATGTGGCCCTTCCTTCTCGGTTTGGGTGATCCGTCGTGGTGGGGCCGCCGGGGGTCGCCGACTGCCCGTCCGCGCCGGGGATTCTAGGCCGAGGAGGCCCAGATCACGCGCGCGGGCAGACACCGGCGGCGGATGTCCGCCATCCGCGCGCGGGGTACGGCCCGATGACGGCCTCCGCGGCCGGCCCTAAGGCCCGGTGAAGCCGCCGGCGAAGCAGGCTTTTGCTTCGCAGTCGTCGCCCGCCTTGATCGCCCCTTCGAAGAAGTCCGAGACGGTCTTCTCCTCCGTCCCCGGCTCACCCCGCGGGGCCCCGTGCGGGTCCTCGCCGGCGAAGTTGGGGATATTCACGTAGGGCGGCGGTTCGGTCCCGATCGATTTTCCGGAGCCGACCGGGCTTTCGCGTATCGGGCCGATGTCGTAGTAGTAGATGGCAGAGCCCGGGTACGGCAGCGGGTGCATTTTCTTGACGCCCCAAAGCACCGAGGTTTTCGGCCAGCGCCCGGAATACAGGACCGGCTTGTGCGCCGCAGCGCCGATCGTGCGAGCCTCGACGTCGGACTCGAAGTTGCTCACCTGGTGATCGCCGAGCGCCACGTTCATGAGCACCTGGTGGGCCGGCGTGTCGGGCAGCGGGTCGGAGGTCATGCGCTCGGCGTAGCCATCGGGCTCGCCCCGGTCCCACAGCATCTGCATCAGGTCGAGCACGAGCGGCTGGGAGGCTTCGTTGGGATAGGAGGACTGGAACGCGCCCGAGAACGGCAGGAAGTCCACCGAGCGCGGGAGCAGCACCGAGTAGTTCATCGACGGAACCCCGAGCTCGGCGCGGGTGAAGTCGGGCGAGACGGCGGTGAGGGCGCCTCCCATGATCCCGCCCTGGCTGTTGCCGTTGTAGTACAGGTGGCTCCTGTTCAGCACCGAGCCGCTGGCCAGCGTGCCGTCCTGGTGGAAGGCGGGGTCGGTCGTGAAGCCGCTCGGGGTGATGAGCGCGCGCCCGAGGAAGAGCTCGTCGAGCAGGCCCTGCTGGAGGCGGTCGGGGATCGCCGGGAAGGCCGACACGTTCTCGAGCGCGGCGATCACGGTCGGCACGTCCGATTCGGCCATCCCGATCTCGTCGGTCGCGCAGTGCACGATCTTGTAGTTCTCCGAGAGGCTCCGCTGGGGGCCCGATGCGACCTCGTCGGCGCTTCCGAGCAGCCCGTGCCCGTACAGCGTCGGACGTCCCTGTTCGGGCGCTCCGGTCGTCACCGACAACGGGATGATGCAGTCGAAGTTGGCCGTCCAGGTGCCGTTCTGGACCGGGGCGCCTTCGCTGTCGAGCACCATCCGCCCGCCCGTTCCGCAGGACGGGAACAGGAAACAGGGGACTTCGAAGGTGCCCTTGACGCGCCTGGCGATTTCCCCGGGGTTGGGTTCGTTTTCGACTTCCGTGACGTGGAAGCCGGGCGAGACCCCCTGGGGGATACGGTCCGCGAGGTTGGTGTCGCCGAGCTGGGCGAAGGCGTCGTTGCGCATGTCCAGCTCGCGTTCGCTGTTGTTGGCGTCGCTGGCGACCGTGAAGTCCCACGTCAGATACAGGCTCGAGCGCTGGATGCCCGCTGCTTCGAGCTTCGTGAACAGTTCTTCGAAGTGCGGCCGGCGGGCGTTGACGGCTTCCTGTTCGCTGGCGACGTTGTCGCGGTAGTAGCGGAAGCCCGTGGGCGCTTCGAGGGATTCGTGGGCGGCGTTCTTGAGGAGCGCAGGGCCACGATGTAGCGGTGCCCGGAGGTGAAGTTGACCGCCGGATGGATCTGCAGCAGACGGTAGGCGGGGTTGGCGAAGATCGAGCTGATCTCGACCCAGATCGGCCAGCGCTTGCCGGTCTGGGCGTCGATCACGACCACCGGGGCGTTGGCCCGGCTGTACTGGCCGATGTGGTTGATCGGCACCGCCTTGCTCGCCGCCACGTCTTCGACCGATTCGAGGCCCGGCACCCGCGCGAGGATCACCGAGCCCGGGCTGAAGCCGTCGGCGGCGTCGTAGGGGGCGGATTCGATGTGGATGCCCTTCGGCGTTGGCGGGCATCATTTCGTCGCTGAAATGCACGCGCCGGCCGGTGTGGCTGGTGGGGTCTGCGACCGTGTAGTAGTCGTCCGGGAACGGGAGCATGCAGACGCCGGTCCCCGGGTCGGCGATGAACTCGCAGCCGCCTTCGGTGTTCACGGGCGCCAGCGAGAAGCTGCGCACCGCGCCACCGCCGGCACGGAGCGGCCTGGCCTGTGCCGCCGGGGCCATCAGGACCACGAGCACGAATACGAGCACCGCCGCCGCGAGCAGCGCGGCCCCGGTCCAACGGATGCCACCACGTCCCCAGCCTGCCATCGTCGTTCCCCCTCCTCGCCACCGCTCCCCTCCCGGGCCGGCGGCGTCGCCCATGCGTAGGCCGAACCTTATCGCGTCTCCCACCAACCTTCTCTCACGCGTGGCGTTGTTGTTGTAGAACACGAACTGCACGCAACCGAGGAGGCTGGCTTCGTGCTGAGGTGGGGCATAGCGGGATGCGCGGCGGTGCTGGCGATGCTGGCGGCGTGGCTTCCCGCACCCGCGGCGGCGGCCGGCGAAGGCTGCCCCAAAACGCACGGCGGCCCGGCGGCGCTGGACTGGGGCATGAACGCCTCCGAACAGCTCGGCGCAGGCTTCTCCAGCGGCCTCGAGAACTCCGCCCAGCCGGTCGACGGGCTGGCGGGAGCCACGCAGATCAAGGCCGGCTTCAAGTTCGGCCTGGCGGTGCTCGGCGACTGCACCGTCCGCTCCTGGGGCACGGGCAACAAGGGCCAGCTCGGCAACAGCCTGCAGCAGACCGAGACCCACCCCGTGGTCGTCACCGGCCTCAAAGACATCAAGGAAGTCGCGGTCGCCAACGCGCACGCCCTGGCGCTGCGCTACGACGGCACCGTCTCGACCTGGGGCGCCTCGGAATTCGGCGAGCGCGGCACCAAAGAAAAGGGCTGGGAACGGACCGCCCGCCAGACCGAACCGTCGGTGTTCGTCGCCCGCGACCGCCCCACCGAAGTGCCCGGCCTGAAAAACGTCAAGCAGATCGCGGCCGGCGGCACCCGTGACTACGCGCTGCTCGAAAACGGCACGGTGATGGCCTGGGGCGATGACCAGAAAGGCCAGCTCGGCGTCGAAGAGAGCCCCTCCGAAGAAGAACAGTGCTACGGCGAAACCCACGCCATCACGCCGATCCAGTGCAGCACCGTGCCCCGCCCGGTGAAGGTCGCCGGCCTGGGCGTGCTGACCGGCGTGGAACGCATCGGCGCCGGCGAAGAAGCCGCCTACGCCGTGCGTGCCTCGGGGCACGAAGTGCTGGCCTGGGGCGGAGGCAGCAAGGGCCAGCTCGGCAACGGCGAAGACGGCGAAAGCGCATCCCCCGTCAAAGCGAGCTTCGAACCGCCCGCGCCTGTGACCGAAATCGCCGGCGGCTCACAGCACGTGCTGGCGCTGCTGGCCAACGGCCAGGTCTACGCGTGGGGCGCGGACGGCCTCGGCCAGCTGGGATTCGAAACGGGCAGCGAAGCCACCGAAAGCTGCGGCCGTCAGAAATGCAGCATGGTCCCCCAGCCCGTGGGCGAACTCAACCACGTGGTGGCGGTCGCGGCCGGCGGTGAAGGCGTCAGCTTCGCGCTCAAAGAAGAAGAAAACGCCAGCAAGGTGATCTACTCGTTCGGGGCCAACGGCTTCTTCGAACTGCTGGGCCTCGGCAACCAGCCGTTCACGAGCACCTCCACCCCGACCCCGATCGAAGGCATCTCCTCGGTGCGGGGAATGTCCGCCAGCGGCACCACCGCCGTCGCGCTCCTGCAGAGTGGCACCGCGACCTCCCCGCGCCTCTCGCTGAGCTCCTCCGAAGGGTCGCTCACGGTCACCTGGAAGGTGCCGACCGAACCGTACAAACTGCGCTACGTGCCGGTGGGCACGCGCGAATTCAGCAAAAGCCAGGAAAGCAGCTGCAAAGGCGAATGCAGCGTGCAGTTCACGGGGCTGAAACCGGAGCCCTACCAGGTGATCCTGAAAAGCCCCGAAGGCAAAGAAGGGCACGAAAAGACGCGGCGCATCATCGGCACCCCGGTGGCGCCGAAATTCTGGCCGGCCAACCTCTCTCCGCCCACCATCAGCGGCAAACCGGCGACGGAAACGAAGAAACTGCGCCTCGGCCAGACGCTCACCGCCGCGCACGGCGAATGGTCGAACGAACCCACCTTCACCTACCAGTGGCTGCGCTGCGAGGGCAACGGCGAAGCCGGCGCCAGCGAAGAATTCGGCAGCGAATGCGAACCCATCACGACCGGCAAAGGCCCCGCGACCGGTGAAACCTACGAAGTCCAGGCACAGGACGTCTCACGCACGATCGCGGTCAAAGTAGAAGCCAAAAACGCCTCCGGATCGAGCGTGGCGGTGTCCGAACCGGAACTGGTCCTGGCGGAAACCGAAGAATCCGAACCCCCCTTCCCCACGCCGATCGAACCGCCGACGCTGAGCGGCACGGCCGTCGAAGGGCAGACTCTGACCGTGCACCAGGCCTCCTGGGAAAACTCGCCGACGGGAATCGAAGACAGGTGGTTCCGCTGCAAAGGGGCGACCAAAGAAGGCATCGGCGCAACCTGCGGGGCCATCACCGTGAAAAACGCCAAAGGCGAAAAAGAAGTCGTGACCGGCGGGACCTACGTGACCGAAAAAGAAGACGTCGGCAAGTGGATCGAGGTGCAGGAGCACGGTGAAAACCCCGGTGGCTATGAAGTCTCCACCTCCCACGCGGTGCAGATCGCGCCGCCGGCCCCGCCGGCGAACATCACCCCGCCCACGGTCACCGGCACCGTCGAACAGGGCCAGACGCTGACGGCCGTGGAAGGCACCTGGACGAACGCCGCCAACAAACGCACCCGGCAGTGGCTGCGCTGCGACAGCAGCGGACACAACTGCAACCCGATCTCGGGGGCCGAAAAAACGAGCTACACGATCGCCCCCGAAGACGTGGGCCACACACTGGAGGTCAGCGAAACGGCCTACAACGACGTCGGCGCCAGCCAGGCGGCCAGCTCGAGCGCCACCGAAGTCGTGCCCAACCCGCCGCCGACGCCCCCGGAAGCCCAGAACACGCCGACGATCACCGGCACGCTCGAACAGGGCGCCACGCTCACTTCCCACGCTGCGACCTGGTCGGGCGAAGTCAAGCGCTTCGCCTACCAGTGGAAGCGCTGCGACAACAAAGGACTGAACTGCAACCCGATCTCGGGAGCCACCGAAACGACCTACGCGCTGCGCGGAGTGGACGTCGGACACCGCATCGAGTTCAAGGAAACGGCAACCAACGCGGCCGGCTCGAGCATCACCAACTCGACCGCCACCGGCGTGGTCACCGGCGTCGTGCCCTCCTCGCTCACGGCCCCCACGGTCAAGGGCATCGCCCAGCCCGGCCAGCTGCTGCGCGCCTTCCGGGGCACCTGGAGCGAGGAACCGACCGGCTACGAATACCGCTGGACCCGGTGCAACAGCGCCGGTGAAAGCTGCGTGGCGATCGGGGGCGCGACCAGCAAAAGCTACGTCCCCACAAGCTCCGACGTCGGGCACCGGCTGCGGGTCGAAGAGATCGCCCACAACGCCACCGGCGCGGGCACGCCCGCGAGCTCCGCGGCCACCGCCCAGGTGCTGCCGGAAGCGCCGGTGGTGAAATCGCCGCCCACGATCACGGGCACGCCCCAGCAGGGCGAAACGCTGACCGCGAACCCCGGCGAATGGACCAACTCCCCCACCGGACACGCGCTCCAGTGGCTGCGCTGCGAAAGCGACGAATGCGTACCGATCCCCGGTGCCACGAGCTCCAAATACACGCTCAGCTCGGCCGACACGAACCTGTCGGTCGCGGTCAGGGAAACCGCCAAAAACGCGGGCGGCTTCGGGGCCGCGGTCTCCGAACAGGATCCCGTCGGCGGTGCCCCGGTGCCATTCGTCAGCGCGCTCGAACCGTCCAGCGGGCCCACCGAAGGCGGCACCGTGGTCACGATCACCGGGGGTAACTTCGCCGGCGCCACGGCGGTGGCCTTCGGCTTCGCGGCCGCCACCCAGTTCACGATCGAAGGACCCAACACGATCACCGCCACGGCACCCGCCGGCAGCGCCGGCACGGTGGACGTGACGGTCACCACCCCCGAAGGCACGAGCGCGGTCAGCTCCCACTCACGCTTCACCTACGGCGCGCCTCCCCAGGTCACCCATATAGAACCGAAGGAAGGCTCGCAGGGCGGCGGCACCAGCGTCACGATCACCGGCTCGAACCTCGGCGAAGCCACCGGGGTCAGGTTCGGCGCCTCCTCCGCGCAGAGCTTCGGCGTGCAGTCCTCCACCTCGGTCACGGCGGTCTCCCCGCCCGGCACGGGGACCGTGGGCGTGACCGTCAGCACCCCCTACGGCACCACCACGGCCGGGACCAAAGAGCAGTTCAGCTACATCCACACGGGCGTCGTGCCGGTGGTGAAAAAGCTCTCGGCGAAAAAAGGGCCGGCGGCCGGGGGCACGCTGCTGACGATCACGGGCTCGACCTTCACCGGCGCCACCGAAGTGCTCTTCGGCCAGACGCCGGCGAGCGAATTCGAAGTCCAGTCCGACACGTCGATCTCCGTGCTCTCGCCGCCGGGCGTGAGCGGCACGGCCGAAGTCACGGTCGTCAACCAGTTCGGGCCGAGCGCCCCGGTGAGCGGCGACAAATTCAAGTACGGCAAACCGACGATCTCCCTGCTCAGCCCCTCGGGCGGACCGAAAGCGGGAGGAACACTCGTGACCGTCACCGGCAGCGGCTACGCCCCCGGCGAAGGCACGACCGGCTTCCTGTTCGGCAAAGGCCTCGCCACAGACGTGGAATGCGCCTCCACGACCGAATGCACGCTGTTGACCCCGAGCGACGCGAAAGTCCAGACGGTGAAGGTGAAGGGGGTCGTCGGTACCAACAAGGGCACCGGCAAAGAACCCGCCGCCCTCTACGCCTACCACTAGCCGGCCGCCCGGCGGGCGCGGCGTCTAGGACGGCCCGGGGGCGGGCGGGGCGGGCGGGGCGGGCGGGGCGGGCGGGCCCGGTTCACCCGCCGAGCGTGTCTGCTCGTCCTGGAAGGGCGGGTAGGTCTCGGTCAACAGCAGCAGGTAGGCGTCAGAGCGGGCGATGTAGGAGTTGGCGAGCACCATCAGGTCGAAAAGTCCCCGCGGCATGCCGCCGGTGAAGACGATCACGAACCAGGCCCCGATCGCTCCTATCTCGAGCATCAGCTGCATCACGTAGCGCACCACCAGGATCGGGATCGCGAGGATGATCCTGAACCCGGTCTTCACGCGGCTGTAGCGCTCCAGCTCCTGGAAGCGCATCCGCACCGGGTAGGAGGGGTCCTCGGAGCCCCAGAAGGAGGGGTAGCCGTCGCACAGCAGCGCGATGTAGGCCGTCACGCGCGCGAGAAAGCGCACCCAGCCGGCCTCGAACTCGTACAGCCCCTTCGGGTAGCGGCCGGTGAAGAGGATCGCGAACCACGCGATGATCACCACGACCGTCGCCAGCAGCCCGTACACGTAGCCCCAGATCACGAGCGGGATCGCGAGGATCAGGCGGAAGAACGTGCTCAGCCGCGAACGGCTGTCCGTGTAGTCGACCGAGAACTCGACCGGGTACCCCACGACTCCAGCGTAGGAGACCCGGCGGACGGCGCCTACTCGTCGATGCGCTCGGCCGCGGGCGCCTGCAGGAACTCCCGGATCGCCCGGTGGGTCCGGCGCGGGCGCTCGATCTGCGGCACGTGGCCGCAGTCGAGCTCGAGGTGACGGGCCCGCGGCAGGCGCTCCTCGACGTGGCGCGCGAAGGCGATCGGCACGAGCCGGTCGCGCTGGCCCCAGACGAACAGCGACTCTTGTTGCAGCTCGGCCAGCCGTGGCCAGAACCCCCGCGGCCCGTCGGGCTGGTCGAGGTAGATGTGGCGGGCGGCGGCGTAGAAGGCGGCGCGGCCGGCCGGCGTCAGGTAGGCGCGCAGGAACTCGTCCACGCCGGCCGCCGTCCAACCGTCCTCCGCGCCGGGGATGACCCGTCTCACGATCGCCTCCACCAGCGGCCGGGGGGCGATCTGGACGAGTCCCAGCTCGGGTCGGGTGAGCCGCAGCAGCGGAACCAGGGGCCGCTCCCGTCGCCACGCCAGCGCCGGACACAGCAGCACCAGCCGCCCGACCCGCTCGGGGTGGCTCATACCCAGCTCGAGCGCCACACGGCCCCCCAGGCTGTTGCCGACCAGGTGCGCGCGCTCGAGCCCGAGCGCGTCCATCAGGGCGATGATCGAGCGCGCGAAGTACGCGGGGTCATACGAGGCGCCCAGCGGCTTGGCCGAATCCCCGAAGCCGGGGAGATCGGCGGCGATCACGCGGAAGTGCGGTGCCAGTTCGGCGACGGTCGGCAGAAACGAGCCCTTCGTGCCGCCGAGGCCGTGGATCGCGATCACGGGCTCGCCGCTGCCCGCCTGGATCGTGGAGATGCGCGGACCGCGGGTGCGGACCATCTCGAAGTGAAGCCTCGAGCTCCCGGTGCGGCCACCGGTGGCGGCCAGGAAACCGATGCCGAGGTGCATGTTGCGCCTCACCGACAGCCGCCCGGCGCGAAACTCAGCGAGGCCGTGGCGCGGATCGTCGCCGATCAGCTCCCAGGTCGCGGGCCGCGCGCGGATCACCGCGCCCGCGGCGCCCCTGCCCGAGCTGATGCGGGCGATGCCTTCCTCGAGCACGGCGTCCCACTCCCCCACCCCCTCCACTTCCAGGCGCACCCGCGCGCGCCTTTCCTCGGGTTCGAAGATGCCGGCGTCGTAGCGGCCCGCGAGCACCTGCAGGTAGCGCGGCGCCCGCTGCTGGCGTGTTGCGTCCCGGGTTGCCATCAGCGACCCGCCCATTTCACCACGCCAGCCGAACCGCTAGCCTCGGCCCGCCGATGATGATCCACCCACTGAGCACAGGGAGCGTCAGGGTCAAGCACGCGTTCCTGTTCCCGAGCACGGGCGTGCGCAGGCAGCTCGACCTGTTCCTGCCGGGAGAGTGGTCGGAGCCGCTGCCGATCCACTGCTGGGCCGTGGAGCACGAGGGAAGGCTGCTGCTCGTGGACACCGGCGAGACCGCCCGTGTCCGGAACGTCCCCTTCGCCCGCTTCCAGCTGACCCCCGAGCAGGAGCTGCCCGCAGCGCTGGCCGGCGCGGGGATCGAGCCCGCGGCGATCTCCGAGGTCGTTCTCACCCACCACCACGGCGACCACGTGGACGGGCTCGTCCACGTCCACGCTCCGGTGTCGATCGGCGAGGCGGAGCTGGCCTTCACCAATCAGTCCTTTTCGCGCCTGATGCGGCGCGTCCTTCGCCAGCCGCTGCCGGCGGGCTTCCAGCCCACTCCCCTGACGTTCGGCGACGGGCCCTTCGGGGCCTTCGCCGCCAGCCGCCGGCTGAGCGCCGACGGACGCATCGTGGCGGTGCCCACACCGGGGCACACGCCGGGACACCTCTCGGTCATCTGCGTCGACGACCACGAACGCCACGTGATGCTGGCGGGCGATGTGACGGACACGCTCGAGCAGCTGCACTCCCGCCGGGCGGACGCGATCGGTCCGGATCCGAGCGTGCACCGGGCGACGTTGGAGCTGATCCTCGAGCACTGCCGGCGTCACCCCACGATCTTCCTGCCCTCGCATGACCCAGACTCGGCCGCACGGCTCGCTAGCGGCGAGACGGTCGTCGCCTGAGTCGCCACGGCGCGCCGCGGGACACCCGCCACCGCCGCGGGACACCCGCCTGCCAGGGCGCCCGAGAGCCCCCGGCAGCGCGGGCTCAGTCGAGCTGTTCGACGATCTCGTTGGCACGTGACCACTGGCCCGGCGCCACGACCAGGTAGATGTCGCCGCGGCCATAGGAGTCGAGCGGATGGTCGGCCACGCAGGCCGCCTCGACGTCGAGACTGCGCAGCTGATCCCGCCAGGCCAGCGCCGTCTCGCGGTCCTCGAAGGTGTTGACCGTCTCCCAATCCTCGAAGCGCGGGTCGGCGATGGCCACCTGCGGTTCCCGAGATGCGCGCCTGTGCAGGCGTGGGAGTCGCACTGCGGCCGCCCTCAGTGGGCCTTGAATTTCTTCGTCTTGCCGGTGCTGGTGCCGGCCGTGGTGGTGGCGCTGAGGCGGAAGTGGTAGGCGGTTTTGGGCGTCAGGCCCGTGAGGTGGGCGGTGACCGCTACGGCTTCGTTGCCGGCGCCCGGCGAGGTCGAGCATGGAGCGCTCTGGGTGAGCGTCGCGCCGGTGCCGTATTCGAACACGCAGCTGCTCACTTCCGTGCCGCCCGGGTTGACCGTCCCGTTGAGAAGCGCCGTCCCGCCTTCGATTTCGGTCGCGTGCCCGGTGACCGCGGCCGGCGGCTTGACGATGCCGGGACCCCCGAAGGCGCTCAGCCCGATCGGGGCGCCCACGCCCGAAGGGCCGTCGAAGCCGGGGGCGGCGTCGCAGGCGGTGGTCCCGAGGCAGTCGACCGTCCCGTACGTTCGTTGACGGCGGGCTCGCCGCACTGGGCAGCCGCCTCGGCGTCGCAGTAGCCGTTGCCACCCTGGGTGACATCGAACAGGGCACTCGAGTTGCCGAGGTGCTCGTACAGGCGTCTGCGCGGGGTAGCTCGACGCCGTGGCTGCCTCCGGCGAGCGCGTAGATCGCGCTGATCAGCGGCGAGGACAGCGAGGTGCCGCCGATCGTCATCCAGCCGGTTTCGGCGAACGACTTCGTATTTGTAGCTGCTGTAGATGTCGAAGCCCGTGTAGGGGTCGGCCACCGCCGAGACGTCGGCCGAGAGCCTGTGCGTGCCACAGCCGCTGGCCGCCCATCCGGCCGCTTCCTGCTGCCAGGCCGGGGCCGTGAACAGCGAGCTGCAGCCGCCACCGGTGCCGGAGAACTGTTTGACGTGTTTGAAGATGCCGTTCGAGCTGGGCTGGCCGCTGTCGTTCCAGACCGACTCGCTCTTGCGCGCGCCGCGGCCGTTGAGCTTCAGCGAGGTTCCCCCGGCGGACACGACCGTCGGGTAGACGGCCGGGGCGTCGGGGTGTTCGGGCGCGGGTTCCAGTTCCTCGATTTCGTCCCAGTCGAAGTAGCCCGAGTCACCCGAGGAGGCCACGATCACGACGCCGGGATGGTCGTAGGCCGCGATGTCCGGGGCGCTTTCTTCTTCTTCGCCTTCGAAGGAGCCGTAGGAGTTGGAGACCTCGGTGGCGCCCAGTGCCACCGCCTCGTTGACCGCCGCCGCCAGGTCCGAGTCGCTTTCGGAATTGGCCTCGACCAGCAGGATCTTGCAGGTCTCGCAGACGCTGTGAACGGTCTCCACGTCGAGGCTGATCTCGACCGACCAACCGGAGGTGTCGGCCGGCGGGAGCGCGCTCGTGCTGCCGGTCTGTCCGACCTTGGTGAAGCAGCCGTTGCCGGCCGTGCACGCGGCAAGGCCGTAGTTGGAGTCGAACGTGGCGAGGTCTTTTTCGATCTTCGGGTCGTCGAAGGCGTCGACGATCGCGACCGTCTGGCCGCTGCCGGTGGCGGTGGGAGAGACGGAGTAGGCGCTGGCCAGATCGGCCGGGGTGAGCCCGCCCGCGGGGCCCTTCGAGCGTGCCCCGGCCGCGAGCAAGTACGGGAGCGCGCCGGGGGAGCCGGGGCTGGCCGCCTTCAGCTTGAGCGCCAGGCAACCGGCGTGGCCGGGACGCGGCGCGCGGCACAGCCTGCGCACCTTGGCGTAGCGGGTCTGGGGCTTTTCGGCCCCGGCATGGCGCGATGCAGCGCTCGCGGCACTCGCCCACACGGCGAGCCCGAGAAGACCGCAAAGAAGCAACGAAAGCCCGGTTCGGGCCGGATGTCTCACGAGCTGGGTCCTACCCTCCCTCGACTGCCCTCACGCCTACTGTAGAGCGCCGGAGCGCCGATGGCGAGGATTGAATCGGGGTTGGCAGTCCGTCCGCACCCCGCGCCCGCCCGGCTAACGCTCGATCGTCAGCAGCAGCACGCGGCTCGGGCTCACGGCGAGCGTGATCGCGCCGCGCTTGGCGCGCACACCCGGGAGGTTCAGCGGGCTGCGTCCAGCTGCCGTCGGGCGCCACCGCAGTACCGGCCAGACGCACCCCCGAGAGCGAGGTCTGCGCGGGTGCGGTGAGGGGCAACACCCGCGCGTAGCGGAAGGCGCTCCCCACCTGCAGGCGCAGGTTGGCACGACGTGTCCCGGGGGGATCGTCGTCGACGATCACCGCCCGCAGCGACCCGTCTGGGGCCAGGAACGTGTTGACCTGGAGGTTGTGCCCGTGCAGCTCGCTCACGGTCGTGGGCAGCGGGCGGTCCCCGATCAGCCCCCGCAGCATCAGCAGCGCGTACCACTCGGGCTGCGGGACCAGCTGCCCGCTTTCGATCGCCTGCTGGGTGGGCGCGCACAGCGGGGTGTAGCCGAAGCAGTTGGTCGGGCTGCCGTGGAGGTTGATGCCCTGTACCCCCATGCTCATGGCCTGGGTCACGTACGCCGCCGCCCACAGGGCCCCGGCGAAGGTGTTGCTGATCCCGGCCACCCCCCCGCAGGAGACCGTGTTCGCCTCGTCGAGCCGGAAGGGGATTTCGCCCGCCTGGGCGATCGACAGGTAGCGCTGCAGCGAGGCCACCTCGAGCACCCGGATCCGGGGGCTCAGCAGGCGTTCGATCGTGGGCGGCGGCGGCCCCTGGCAGCTGAGCGGGTAGTGGTGCCCGGTCAGTAGCGCCGGCGGCTGGTTGACGACCTCGCCCAGGCCCCATGTTTCGAAGGCGCTCGAGCCCGACACGTCCGGGCCGACGATCGGGACGCCGGGGGCGGCGGCTTCGATCGCCCCCCGGTAGGCCGCCACCTGGGCCTCGAACTGCAGGAACGTCCACGGTTCTTCGCGCAGGCCCTGATGCCCGTAGGAGTTGGCCTCGTTGCCGATCTCGACCCCCTCGAGCGATGCCCCCAGGGCCGCCCTGGCCGCGGCTGCCTCGCGCGCGGCGGCCTGCGGTGCGTAGTGACCGAAGTTGACCGTCAGCAGCACCCGCCAGCCGCTGCGGGCGGCGAGCACACCCAGGCCGCGGAGGTCGGCTTCGTCGATCACCGCCGTGGCCCACGAGGGCCGAGGCGTCTCGGCGTCGACCCAGGCCACGTTTTTGTCGGCCGTCACGCCGCCGAAGCGCAGCACCCCCGGACCGAGCGAGCGCAGCAGCGTGACGAGATCCCCGCTGTTCGGCGTAACCGGCCAGCTGCGCGAGGCTGCCGACCTCGAAGGACAGCCCGAGGAAGCCACTCGGCACCGCGGGACCCGGAAACGAGCGTTCGATCGAGACGTTCGTCAGCGGCGGCCCCGGCTTGCGATGGGGCGGCTTTTTGTGCTTGGCCGCAGCGGCGGGCCCGGCGCACACGGCGAGCGCGAGCAACGGGGCGAGCCCGAGCAGCAGCACCCGGCGGCGGGGGGACCGCGGGGCCTTCGTGTGGGGCGCTTGCATGCGCGCCCCATTATCGGCTTGCCGCGTCCGGCCCGCGCCGCCTGCACGCGACCCCGGCCGACCGGACCCCGCCCGCCGGGCCCCCGGCCGACCGGACCCCGCCCGCCCCTCGCCCGACCCTGGCCCGGCTGCCACCGGGGCACGGGCCACGGCGCCGCGAACGCGACTAGGATGGCGTCGCATCGGGGTCGAGATGAGCTCTGCCGAGATGGACGCGACGATCAGGCGGGCGCTCCCGGCGGTGGCCGGGGAGCTTCAGCAGACCATGTCCTCGGTGCCCGGATGGGCGCTGGCCGAGGGTACCTCCGGCGTGCGCGCCGGGGACCTGCAGCGGGCCGTGTGCAACGCCCTGCAGTCGCAGCTCGGCTCGGTCGCGATCATCGAAGGGGCCCTTCCGGAGGGCGTGAAGGACTGCTGGGCTGGATGGCTCGGGCGGGTGGACGTCCTCGCCCGGCCCGACGAGGACACCGAGGTGTGCTTCGAAACGCAGCTCTGCGGGGTCGAGAAGCTCTATGAATCGCTGTGGGACGCGCTCAAGCTGGCGCTCTTCACGGCGCTGCACGACTCGCTCAGCGGCTACCTCGTGTACGCGGCTCCCGAGAGCGGCTGGGCGCGCGAGGGTCAGCATCCGGAAGTGCTGTTCGAGGACGAGACGATCGGGGTCGCCGAGCTGCTGCACGTGCGCTATCCGGAGCTGTGGACCGCCTGCCTGAGGGGCACGCGGACAACCCGGCCGGTCAGCCTGCCGTTCGAGATCCGCACCGAGCCGATCGTGGCGGCTTCGATCAGCGCCCCGAGCACCGACTGGGAGCTGCGCTGCGTGCGCATCCAGGGCCAGGCCGGCTACGGCTGGACGACGTTCGACAGTGACGGCTGGCCGATGCTCGCCCAGGCCGACCAGCCCGCCTCCCCCGCCTGAGCGGGCGCCCGGGCCGGGCGCCCTAGGCCGGAGCGCCGAGGCCGCTGGAGAAGCGCAGCCCGGCGCGGGCGAAGCGTGGCAGGCACTGCGTCCCGAGCGCGGCCGCCGGCGTCAGGCAGCCGCCGAGGGTCGGGGTGGCGCCGTCCTCGGCGAGCAGGATCCCGGCCTCACCCAGCAGGCGGGCCGTGGCGAGATAGCCGGGGTGGCCGTCGGCGTCGAGGACCGCGTGCAGCTCCCGGCCCGCGCGGGTGACCCCGGCGGCGGTCATGCGCCAGTGCCAGCGCTCCAGGCGAGCGCCGGTGGGGCCGAAGCCCGAGCTCGGGCCGAGCTTCGCCATCGCGCCCGCGACCGGCCGGCGGACGGACCCACTCGAGCGCGCCAGCGTGCGCATGCCCGCCATCGTGGCGCCCATCGCCGCCCCGGCGAGCCAGCGGGCGGGGAACGTCAGGGGACGGCCGCCCATGGCGATGCCCTCGCGGTAGCGGAACGGCTCGAAGGTCTCCGCCCGCGCCTGGGCGCGCAACAGGGCGCTGCGGTGGATGACGCCGGGGTTGATGAAGGGCGCGGGTGCCATCGGGGCGATCACCGAGCCGTCACTCCCCCGCCGCGGCGCAAGCCCGATCGGGCTGCGGGCGCGAACCGAGGCGGCCGCGGCCTCGTCGGGGATCAGCACCGCGGGATCGAGGGCGAGCGCGGCGTTCTCCTCGCCGGTGAGGATGGCCATGCTCTGGAAGGTGCCGCCCGAGACCATGTCGGAGGCGTGGGGCCTGCCGGGTGGGGCGGTCATCTGGACCTCGAGGTCGACGCTGCGCAGGCCGTCGCCCTGCTCGGCGGCGGCAAGCTCGGCCAGCTCGGCCACGAGCAGGTCTGCCGGGAGGGCCTCGAACCCGCACACCTGCACGAGCTTGACCCCGGCCTGTGCGGCCCGCTCCTGGTGGGCGTCGATGATGCCGCGCACGAACGGCAGCTCGCCTGTCAGATCGGCGTAGTGGGCGTCCCCGGCGACGCAGGCGTCTATCACCGGACGGCCGTAGCGGGTGTAGGGGCCGACCAGGTCGAGCACGACCTGGGTGCGCGAGGCCATCGCCGCGAGGCTCTGCGGGTCGGACACGTCGGCGCTGAGGATCTCCGGCGCGGTGACCCCGAGCTCCTCGAGCACGCGCTGCACCTTCTGCGGATCGCGTCCGGCCGCGGCCCACCTCAGCGAGCCCTCCGCGGATCGTTGCGCGAGGTAGGCGGCGACGTTGCGGCCGGTCACGCCGCCGGCGCCGAACACCACCACGTCGAGCTCGGCGGCCATCAGACCGTGACGTTCTCGAAGATCGCGCTCATCCCCTGTCCGCCGCCGATGCACATCGTCTCGAGGCCGTAGCGGGCGCCGCGACGGCGCATCTCGCGCAGCAGGGTGCAGAGGATGCGCCCGCCCGTGGCCCCGATCGGGTGCCCGAGTGAGATCCCGGAGCCGTGGACATTGAGGCGCTCGAAGCCGTCGGGTAGCTGCCACTCGCGCAACACCGCCAGCGCCTGGGCGGCAAAGGCCTCGTTGAGCTCGATCAGGTCGATGTCGTCCATCTTCAGCTCCGCCCGCGCCAGCGCCTTCGCGGTCGCCGGCACCGGCCCGATCCCCATCGTCTCCGGCGGCACGCCGGCCACGGCCCAGGACACCAGCCGCGCGAACGGCTGCAGGCCGAGCTCACGGGCACGGTCGGGGTGGGTCACGAGGCACACGGCGCCGCCGTCGTTCTGGCCGCTGGAGTTCCCCGCCGTGACGGTCGCGTCGGGGTCGCTCGAGGACATCAGCGGTTTCAGCCGCGCGAGCTTCTCGAGCGAGGTGTCCGCGCGCGGGTGCTCGTCGGTGTCGACCACGCGTGGCCCCTCCCGGGACGGCACCTCCACCGGAACGATCTCCTCGGCGAAGATCCCCTCCTGCTGGGCCGCCACCGCGCGGCTGTGGGAGCGCAGCGCGAACTCGTCCTGCTCGGAGCGGGAGATGCCGTACTGGCGGCGCAGGTTCTCGGCCGTTTCGATCATCCCGCCGGGAACTTCATGGTGGATGCCCCCGGCCGTGACCCGCGGGCGCGCAAGGCGGTCATCGAGCGCCACGCGGCCGCCCTTCACGCCCCAGCGCATGCCCGTGGCGTAGAACTCGGCCTGGCTCATGCTCTCCGCCCCGCCGGCGAGCACGACGTCCGCCACGCCCGTCTGGACCTCCATGCACGCGAGCGTCAGCGCCTGCAGGCCGGCTCCGCAGCGGCGGTCGATCTGCAGCCCGGGGACCTCCACCGGCAGGCCGGCGTCGAGTGCCGCCACGCGCCCGATCGCGGGCGTCTCGCCGTTCGGGTAGCCCTGACCGAAGACGACGTCGTCGACGGCCTCGCCGGGCAGTGAGGTGCGCGCCAGCAGCTCCTCGATCACACGCGCACCGAGCACGCTCACGGGAACGTCCCGGTAGACCCCGCCGAAGCCTCCCACGGCGGTCCTCAGGGGTTCACAGATGACCGCCTCGCGCATGCGCGCACCAGCCTGTCACAAAACCGCCGCCAAGCGGCGGCGGCAAAGCTCCTGCGGGGCCACGACTCCTAGGGATCGGCCGTGGCGGGCAGGGCGAATTCCCCGCGCGCGAGAACCACCACCGCACCGCCTACCTCGACCGCCTGGAGAGCGTCCTCGTCTCCCGTGGCGCACGCCTGCAGCAGCGACGGGCGCCCGATCTCTGCCCCCTGTTCGATCTCGATGCGCTGACCGAAGGCGATGCGGCCATGGCGGGCGAGGTGGACGGCCAGCGGGCCCGCGGCGGAGCCCGTGGCGGGGTCCTCCGGAACCCCGAGCGCGGGGGCGAACATGCGCGTCTTCCAGCGCTCCCCCGCGGGGGCGAAGCAGCTGACGTTGAGCTTCCCAAGCGCGGCGAGGGCGCCCATGTCCGGGCTCAGGCGGGCGACCTCCTCAGGCGCTGCCAGCGCCACGAGCACGTGCCGGGGGCCGTTCTCGTAGCACTCCACCGGCAGCTGCGAGCGCTCCACGCCGAGAGCGCCCAGCAACGGCGCCGACTCGGCAAACGCGCTCCAGGAGGGGATCGGCTGCTCCACCGTCCCGCGCAAGGTCCCCCGCTCGCGCGGCTGCACGCGGGCCCGCACCGGCCCCATCCCCGTCTCGAGGTTCACCGCCTCCAGTTCCAGGGCGAGGGCGACCAGCACGGCCGCTCCGAGCGTGGGATGGCCGGCGAAGGGGAGCTCAACCGCGGGCGTGAAGATGCGGATGCGGGCGTCCCCGCCCTCCTGCGCCGGCAGCACGAAGACCGTCTCGCTGAGCGCCAGCTCGCGCGCCATGCGCTGCATCTCCGTGCCGTTCAGCTGGCGGGCGTCGGTGAGGACGGCGAGCTGGTTCCCCTCCAACGGCGTGTCCGTGAAGACGTCGAGCACGAAGTAGGGCAGCCGTCGGACCCCGGCGTGACCGCCCTCGGAAAGGTCGGCCAGCGGATCGAGGACCCGCAGGCGGCTGATGAGCTCCTCGCCGTCGGCGGGCGGGCCCGCGGCCCCGGCCCCCGCCGCGTCGCTCACGAAGCGGCGTCTCGCAGCCGCACGCCGCCGATCTCGACCTCGGAGGCGCCCCCGGGCAGGCCTCCCGGCAGCTCGACGGCAATCTCGCTGAGACCTTCAGAGCCGGCGTCGGCGGAGCGCTCGAAGACGACCTGCGAGGCACCCAGGCGCAGCCGCGTGCCGCCGTCCGTGTCGAGGGGAACGCCCAGCACGCCCGCCCAGCGCGCGGCGGTCGCGTCGGGGTCGCTGACGGCCAGCGTGACCCCTGCGAGCCGGCCCGGGGCACCATTCCCGGTCTTCCCGGTCCACTCCGGGCCCCCCCAGCGCCAGGTTCCGTAGGGCCGGGAGCTGTCGATCGAGACGATCGCCCCGCTCATGTCGGCCGGGTGCAGGTGCGTGCCCGAGATGTCCGGCAGGTCCATCTCCCAGACGGTGCGGACACCCATCTCGGCGGCCCGGGCGCGCGCGCCGTCGAGCTCCTCGAGGTCGAACATCACCATGTAGCCGGAGTCGCCGCCGTGCCGCTGCAGGTAGCGCCCGGCGGCCGTATCGGGCTGGGTAGGAGAGACCACCTCGAGAAAGCAGTCACCGAACGCGAACACGGTGTTGGCAAGCCCGAACAGGCCGACCCCCGGATCGCGGAAGGGCTCCCCGAGGCCCAGCGTCTCGCGCAGCTGCCCCGCCACGGCCTCGAGATCTCCAGCCGCCAGAACCGCCTGCCGCAGCCTCACACCGCCGGTTTGGGCTCCCCCGGTCATCGTGACCGGCAGGCTACCGGGCGGGCGCCCCCGCGGGCCGCCGGCGGGGAGGTGGCGTGAAGCGCACGTTCTTGGGGTACTCTCGGCCCGATGGTCCGCTCCCGAGCAACAGCACTCCTCCTCGGCCTGCTCCTGCTGGCGTTCCTCGTGGCACCCCAGGTAGGCGTGGCGGCAGCCCCCACGGCGCACACAGAGGCCGCTTCCAGCGTGGGCTACTCATCCGCGATCCTGAACGGCTCGGTGAGCAACGACGGGCAGGGCGGCGCCTACTTCTTCCAGTACGGCACGACCAGCAAATTCGGCTTGACCACCCCGGTCCAGCCGCTCGCCCCGTCGACCTCCAAGGTGCACATCAGCCAGGCGATCACCGGTCTGCAGGCCTTCACCACCTACCACTACCGCCTGGTCGTGACGGGAGCCGCGGCCGCCAACACCGTGGCCTTCACCACCCCGAAGATCCCCCTCTCGGTGGCGATCGTGGCGGTGCCCAACCCCGTCACCTACGGATCGCCCTTCACCGTCGAGGGCACGCTCTCCGGGACCGGCGGCGGCAACCGCAACGTGGTGCTGCAGTACAACCCGTTCCCGTACATGGCCGGCTTCGCCCCCTTCGGCAACACGCTCGTGACGGGCCCGACGGGTGGATTCGTGTTCCCCGTGCTGACCGCCACGGAGAACACGGAGCTGCGAGTCTCCACGACCGCGGCGACCCCCGTCGTCAGTCCCGCGATCACCGAGCAGGTGGCGGTGCGGGTGACGATGCACGCCCACAGCACCCACCGGCGCGGCTTTGCGCGGCTGTACGGGACCGTGGAACCGGCCCAGGCCGGCGCCCTGATCGGCTACCAGCGCGTGATCCCGGGTCACCGCACCAAGAACGTCGGTGGCACGGTCGTGAAGGCGCAGTCCACCTCCAGGTCGGTGTTCAGCCGCGTGGTGAAGGTCCACAAGGGCCTCTACCAGGCGCTCGTGAAGGTCTCCGACGGCGCCCACGTGTCGGCCACCAGCCTGCCGGTCCTGGTTCGCTAGCTCTCCTTCTTCTGCCGTTTGCGGCGCGAGAGGCGTCCCGCCAGGTGGCTGATCACGATCCCCACCAGCAGCGTGATCAGGATCACGATGATCAGCGGCGCCCTGCCCGAGCCGACAACCCAGTTGACCTTGACCTGATCGAGGTTTTTGACCGCGAACAGGATCACCGCGAGGGCGAGCACGAGGATCGCGATCGTGCGCGAGAGCTCTCCCCGGTCGCGACGCTTGGACTGCTTGTCCGGCTTCGCGGTGGGGCTCGGCTGTCCGGTGGTTCCGGCCATCCCGGCATGATGGTACCCGCGGCGCGTCAGTGCAGTTTCAGCTGCATGAGGCGCCCGCCGACCGCAATACCATCGTCGCGATGAAGGCACGCTTGATCGGGGCGCTCGCACTGGCGGCGCTGATCGGGGCGGCGCTCGCCGCCTGCGGCGGGTCAACCACGACCGTCACCGCCGGCAGCCAGAGCAGCGCCGAACAGCCGCCGCCCTCGACCAGCACGAGCACGACCAAGACGACCACCACCGCGCCCTCGAACGGCGGCACGGGCGGCCAGAGCGGCGCCGGCACAGGGGGGCAGAGCCCGAGTCAGACGCGCACGGCCACCGAGCCCCAGTTCGACCAGAGCCAGGGCGCTCCCCAGGAAGCCCAGCAGGCCGCGACGGTCGTGCGGGCCCACGGCTATACGCCGAACAACCTCTCCGAATACCACCCCAGCCAGACCCTCAGGGCCCTCGTGGGCACGCGCAGCGGCTCGGCGGACGGCTACGGCCAGCAGGTCTTCTTCTTCGTCGACGGCCGTTTCATCGGAACCGACACGAAGGAACCGAGTGCGTCGCTGAAGGTGGTCTCACAGAACGACACCGAAGCGGTCGTCGCATACCGGCTGTACCGCCCGGGCGATCCCCTGAGCTCGCCCTCCGGCGGGCAGGCCGTCGTTCACTTCCAGCTCAACAACGGCATGCTCGTGCCGGTCGGCACGATTCCGCCGGTCCACTCCTCCAGCGCCTCGAGCAGGCTGTAGACGCGTTAGACCCGTCCGAGCAGACGCCGCCACAGCGGGGCGGGGCGCGGCTGGGTGGCGAGCCACTCCTCCCGCAGCGGAAGCTCACCGCGCTCGCGCGCCCGCATCACGCATCGAGTGTGCGCGTGCCGGCGCCGTCGGGTGTCACCTTCGGGCGCAATCAGCATATGCTCGGTTAGAGCGGGAAGATGCTGGGAACAGAACGGACAGCGATAGGTCGCGGGCTTGCGATTCCCCGCGGGTCGCACGGTCCACCATGGCGCCGCCGGAAGCCGTTGCACATGCCAATTGTGGCGCCGCTGACAGCGACCCTGGCGGCCGGAGCGGCGATCGGCCTCGGCTTGACGCTGGCGCGGGCCGGCCGCGAACGGCGCGAGGCGCGTGCGCGTGAACGCAGCCGCCGTCTGGGCGTGTTCGCCGACGAGCCCCTGTCCGACGCTCTCAAGCGGATGGCCACAGAGCAACTGGATCTGGCGATCGAAGAGCTCTCGGCCGGCAACGGCGCCGGGCCCCCGGAAGAGGCGATCCACGAAACCCGCAAGGCACTCAAGCGGCTGCGCACGATGGTGAGGATGCTCGAAGCGGCGCACGGCGAGCAGGCCGTCGCCCAGGAGACCGCCGCCCTGAAAGAGGCTGCGGCCCAGCTGTCGGCGGCACGCGACGCCGAGGTGATGCTGGAGACGCTCGAGTCGCTCGTCGAGCGCCACCCGCGCAAGCTCGACCGGCGCGGGGTGCGACGCCTGCGGGCCCGCCTGGCCGAGGAGCGGGAAACGGCACGGGCGCAGACGCTCGGTGACCCCGTCCGGATGGCGTTGGTGATCGCCGACCTGAGCGCATCCCGGCTGCGGGTGCAGACCTGGCAGCAACCGAAGCGTCGCGAGCGCGAGCTGCTGGAGCCGGGCCTGAAGCGCCTGTACGGCGAGGGGCGCCGCCGTTACAAGCGGGCCAGGGGCGCCAAGCGCGAGCGCGCGGTTGCGATGCACGAGTGGCGAAAAAGCGTCAAGGATCTGCGCTACGTCGGCGAAATGCTGCAACGCCGGCCCTCCCCTCCTGGGCTGGCGAGCGCCCTGCCAGGAGCCCCGGCGAAGCGCAAGGGGCGTCCCGAGCGAGCCTCCGACCCGCTGCGCAAGCTCGCCCGCCAGGCCGACGGGCTGGGGGAAATGCTGGGTGAGGAGCACGATCTCGCGGTTCTCGCCGCGCGCGTACGGCGCTCGCACGGCAAGCGGGCGCTCGAGCCCCGGCTCGGCCCGAAGACGCGCCGGGCGCTGCTGAAGGCGATCGCCAAGCGCCGCCGCAGGCTGCAGCGCCGCGCGCTCAAGCGGGGCGGGCGGCTGTACGCGGCCCCGACGAAGAAGTTCGTACGCCGGAACGGCGATCTCTACATGCGCGCGCGGCGCAGGGCGCGCCGGCGCAGCCAGAAGTCGCTCAGCTGACGGACAGGATCGTCAGCGACCGCGTCCCCCTGGGGAGCGAGACCGCGACCTGATCCCCGCTGGCGCGTCCCATCAGGGCTGACGCCATCGGCGATTCGGCCGACACCCGGCCCTCGCCGGGTGCGGCATCACGGGAGCTGACGATCTGCCAGGTCTTCTCGGCTCCCTCGTCGTCGCGGACCACGACCGTGGAGCCGAAGCCGACCACGCCGCCGGTGGGGGCCGCGTCCTCGACCACCACCGCGTTGGCGATCTTCTCCCTCAACCGCTGAATGCGGGTCTCGAGGTGGGCCTGCTCGTTCTTGGCGTCGTGGTACTCGCTGTTCTCCTTCAGATCGCCCCATTCGCGGGCGGTCTTGATGCGAGCGGCGATCTCGCGGCGGCCGTCACCCTCGAGCTCCGCCAGTTCGGCGTGCAGGGCCTCCAGGCCCGCGGCCGTGGTGAGGTTGGCGGACTCGGTCACGCACCCCAGCCTAACCGCACGCGCTCAGTCGCAGTGGCTCGGGGGGCGCCGCGGCAGATCAGAAATAGGTGCTCGGCGGGGATGACAGCAGCGCATAGATCTGCACGATGGCGCTCTGCACGAGCAGCTGGGCGCTCGCCGGGGAGCCGGCCACGAAGGTGTTGTTCTGCAGGCGCAGGTGGGTCCACGCGTAGTCGACGTAGGCCTGGGCGATGCGGGGTCCCGGCGGGTCGTGGGTGACCGAGTCGAGGTACAGCAGGTTGCGGAAGTAGACGGAGGCGAAGAAGGGGATTTCTTCGCCCAGCAGCTGGGGCGTGAAGTGGCTCAGCGCGGCCTTGGCGGTCTGGCGGGCCTGGTACAGGTAGGCGCCGTTGTTGGTCGCCTGGTAGAGCAGCGTCCCTGCCCCGATCATGCTGCCCTGGTTGTAGCTCCATAGCCTCGGTTCGACGACGCCGCGGCGGCCGACGTGGTCCGCGTAGAGCCCCGCCGGGGTGAGCAGACAGGTCCTCACCCACGTGTACGCCTTCTCGGCGAAGCGCAGGTATTCGAGGTTGTGGGTGAGCCGGTACAGCTGCGTGGCGAGCTCCGCCGCCGGAGCCGTCGTGACGGTGTTGCGTTCGCCGTTTTCGGCCAGGTTGGAGAACGGGATGCCGCCCGGACAGCCGAGGTTCGGGGCTTCCTGCCAGCCCGCCATCTCGAAGGCCATGATCCCTTCGGCGCTGCCCAGCAGGGCCTTCGAACGGGTCAGCTCATACAGGCGCACCAGCTCCAGGCCGATCCAGTCGTTGTCGTCGTAGTACTTGGCGCCGCCGGGACCGGCGGGCGGGGCGACGGTCCCGTCGAAGGCCGGCAGGGTGCTCGTAAAGGTCCCTTCCGGGGCGCTGGAGTTGTCCGTGTCGAGGTAGTTGTTCAGCCCCTGCAGACGGGAGTGCAGTTCCGGCGACAGGTTCACCCCCAGGTGAGGGATGAAGGCCATGCTGACGGTGGCCGCGAGAGCCTGCGAGAAGGGCCACAGGAAGGAGAAGGGTTCGCCCGCGTACAGCCCGGAGCCCCTTATGTAGTAAGCCTTCTGCATCGCCTGGAAGCTCACCAGCGCGCGGGCCGGGTTGCCGTGGAGGACCGGCTTGGGCGCCTTCTTGGCCGCACCGGCGGCAGCGTGTGCGCGCGCGGGCACGCCCGCAGCGGGGGCCGTCGCGGGCCGGGTTGCCCCGGCCGGGTATGGCGAACGCGCCGCGGTCGCCGGCCGCGCGGCGGCGGGTGTGGCACCGGCGGGCGTCGCCGGGGTGGCCACCGCCACGAGCCCGACCGACCCGATCAGGGCCGCGATGAGGGGGCGCCAGACGCGGGTGGGTGTCATCGACAAGCCCAAACAACCGGCGACAGCATTCGATTTGGTCCCTTCCCTCCCGGGCACGGGATCCCTTCTGAGCGAACGCACCCACACGCTCTGGCAGCCGGGAAGCTGAGCGGACGCCGTGGGCTTTGACTACGCGGCCGTCGGCCACGTGACGGTGGACATCCTGCCCGGGGGCGAGCGCCGGGTCGGTGGCACGGCCCTGTACAGCGCCATCCAGGCCGCGAGGCTCGGGCTCAGCGTGGTCGTGGTGACGCGCGGGATCCCGGGCCAGATCGAGGAGCTCCTGGCTCCCTACCAGGGCGAGCTCGAGCTGAGGGTGGGCCGGGCAGACCAGACCACGACGCTCGAGACGGCCGGCGTGGGCCCCACCCGCCGCCAGCGCGTGGTGGGTTGGGCGGGGATGATGGAGCCCGAGCTCGTGCCGGCGGCCGCGATCCTGCATCTGGCCCCGGTGGCGCGGGAGATCCCACCGGGAGGCTGGCGCGCCGACGGCTTCGTGGGGCTGACCCCGCAGGGCCTCGTGCGACGTTGGCAGGGGCCGGGATCGGAGGTCGAGCTGGGGCCCGCGAGCCCTGAGCAGGACGCCCTCGGCGCCCGCTGCGCCGCGATCGTGCTCAGCGCGGAGGAGCGCGAGCGCTGCGCGAAGCTGATCGCCACCGGCCTCGGGGCCGGCGCCGTGGTGGCGGTCACGGCGGGGTCAGCGGGTGGGGAACTGCTGCTACCCGACGGGCAGGAGCTGGCAATCGGCGGCCCGCGGGTGTCCGATCCGGCCGACGACCTCGGCGCCGGCGACGTGTTCGCAGCCGCCATGTTCGCCGAGCTCCACGGCGGCGTGCCAGGTGCCCGGGCGGCTGCGTTCGCGGCTGCGGCTGCGGCGGTCAGGCTCGACGGCAAGGGACCCGGCGCGATCGGCGACCGGGCGGCGATCGAGCGGCGGCTGGCGAGCGGCTAGCTCGGCGAGACGCCGGCGGGGGCTCCTAGCTGCGCTGGGGAGGCGGGGCGCTCGCCGCCGTCAACAGCTGTTCGATCCGGCCGAGCTCGACCTGGTCCTGGCGACCGGCCACACGCGCCGCCAGCAGCAGGCTGCCGGTCACAGGGGGGGCGGCGGCGCCGGCCATGCGGGCCCCGGGTGCGACCTTCGCCAGCTCGCGGCGCAGCGGCGCGGTGACCACCTCGCCGGAGTGGAACACGCTGCCGATCAGGCCGAGCGGAAACTCCTCACCTGCCAGGCCGGTGCGGCCGACGACGGCCGCGATCTGCTGGGAGAGTTCATGTGCCCCACGCTCGTAGATCTCGCGTGCGACCTCGTCGCCGGCGTCGGCGACCTTGCCGCTGCGCACCGCAAAGGCCGCAATTTCCGACTTTGTCAGCGGCTTCGAGTACACCAGGCTGGCCAACGCCTCGACGCTCGGTACCCCGAAGAAGTCGATCAGCTCCGCCGTCAGCGCCGTGGTGGGCCCGGAGCCCTCGCGGTGACGCAGGCCGGCCTTGATCGACTGCACGCCGAGCCAATACGCACCGCCCTCGTCGCCGAGCAGGTGCCCCCAACCGCCGGCGCGCCACGAGCCCTTCGGGCCGACCCCGAAGACGTTCGAGCCCGTGCCGGCGATCACCGCCACGCCGTTGCCGCCCCCGGTGGCCACGGCCCAGGCCCCCACCACGTCGTTGACGACCGTCCAGGACTCCGAGCGGGTCCGTCGCAGTTGCTCGGCGACGGCCGGGGTGTCGGTCCCCGCCACCGCGAGCACGGCCCCGCCGAGGTCCCCGTCGGCGATGCCGGCGCCGTCCAGGGCCTCGTCGGCGGCGCTCAGCAGCGCGCGGACGGCGGCCGCGGGGCCGATCGCATCCTCGTTGCTGGGCCCCGCGTGACCGAGGTGGACGGTCTGCGTGTCGAGGTCGAGGACCGCTGCCAGGGTCTTCGTGGCTCCGCCGTCGATGCCGAGCAGGAAGCGGCCCGCCGCGCGGGGGGCGTCGTGGGTCAGCTCCGGCGGCAGGACGACGAGCGAGTGGTCCTCCATGACGGGGCATCCTGCCACGATCGTCGCCGCCGGCCGGAGGCATCCGAACCGGCGAGGGTCCGGAGGGGGGCGCTGTAGTGTGCCTCGGCAGGTATCCCGGCGATGGGCGGCAAGCGGACAAGGGTCGTGATGGCAGCGGTCGCGGTGGCGGCTGTGGTGATCGGGATCGTGCTGGCAGCGAGCGGGGGCTCGGGCCACAAAAAGGGGCGCGGTGGCAACGGGACCACAGTCGCCGGTGCGCGCGGCGGCGGCTCGAGCCGCTCGAAGAGCGCCGGTGGCGTCGGCGGTGGCGCCGCGGCGGGGGGAAGCGTGGCAGGCGAACCGCGGGGCGACCTCTCGGCAGCCTCGGCCTACGTCGGTGTCAGCAGGGCGAAGCTGCGCAAGGAGCTCAAGTCGGGCCGCTCGCTGGCGGCGGTGGCGGCCGCCACTCCGGGGCATTCGGTGCTCGGCCTGGTGGAAGCGATCATGCGCCCTCGGGTGAGACGCATCGAAGCTCAGGTGGCTGCCAAACGCCTACCCAAGGCCGAAGCGCAGCGACGCATCGAGCGCATCCGCACACGGGTGCAGGCGCGGCTGGCACGCTCCACGACATACAAGCCCACGGTCGCGATCGCGGGTCAGTACCTCGGCCTCTCCCCCACGGCGCTGCGTGCCAAGCTGCACGGCGGTCACACGCTCTCGCAGCTGGCGGATGGGACCTCGGGCAAGTCCGCCAAGGGGCTGATCGCAGCGGTGATGGCGGTGCGCATCAACGAACTCGTGCACGGCGCCGACGAAACCTCCGAAGCGACCCTGCGCCACGAAGCAGCGCTGCTGCAGGCGCTGGAAGCGCGGGTCCGCACGGAAGTGCAGCGGGCCGCGCCGGCAGTGGTGGTCACCTCGGGTGGCTGACCGCGGGCGCTGAGAGGTAACGTTGGGCTCGTGCTCTTGGCACCTCCCGGAGCCCACATATGACCACCTGCACGCACCTCGACACGATCACCGTGTGGGAGCTGCCCGAGCGGGTGGCGGGCTGCGAGGACTGCCTGCGCGAAGGGACGCAGTGGCTGCACCTGCGCATCTGCCTCGAGTGCGGGCACGTCGGCTGCTGTGACGACTCGCCGCGCAAACACGCGAGCGCACACGCTCGGGGGAGCGAACATCCCCTGATCCGCTCGCTCGAGCCGGGCGAGGACTGGAACTGGTGCTTCGTCGACGAAGTGGGGATGCTGATCCCCGAGATCCGCGGCCACACCGAGATCCCACCTTCGCCGATGCTCGCCGGCTGAGGAGGTGCAGGTGAAGAACGACTACGACGTGATCATCCTCGGCGGCGGCTCGCCGGGTGAGCATTGCGCCGGAGCCCTCGCCGAGGGGGGTCTGCGGGTGGCGATCGTCGAGCGGGAACTGGTGGGCGGGGAGTGCTCCTACTGGGCGTGCATCCCCTCGAAGACCCTGTTGCGGCCCGGTGAAGCGGTGCACGGGGCACGCGAGGCCGCGGCCAGCGCCGACGTCGACGTGGAGGCCGTGTTCGCCTGGCGCGACTTCATGGTCTCCGACTACTCCGACGCCGGCCAGGAGCGATGGCTGGCCGACAACGGGATCGACCTGATCCGCGGCAGCGGCAGGCTGGCCGGTCCCGGGGATCGTGGAGGTCGACGGCGTCCAGCACACGGCCGAGCACGTGGTGCTCGCCAACGGCGCCGATCCGGTGGTGCCGCCGGTACCGGGGTTGCGCGAGCTCGACGGCCTCTGGACGAGCCGCGAGGCGACCTCGATGAAGGCCGTCCCACGGCGCCTGCTGATCCTCGGCGGGGGGCCGGTGGGGGTGGAGATGGCCCAGGTGGTGCGCCGCCTCGGCGGCGAGTCCGTCGTGATCGAGATGTCGGAGCACCTGCTCTCACGTGAGCCGGCGCCGCTCGGGGAGGCCCTCGGGGAGGCCCTCACCCGCGATGGCGTCGAGCTGATGCTGTCGGCCAACGCGACCGGCGCCAGGCGCGATGGCGAGGAGTGCGTGCTGGAGCTCGACGACGGCAGTGAGGTGCGTGGCGAGAAGCTGCTCGTGGCCACCGGCCGGCGCCCACGGGTGAAGGGGATCGGTCTCGAGACCGTCGGCGTGGAGCCCGATGCCCACGGGGTGCCGGTGGACGCCCACCTGAAGGCGGCCGAGGGCCTGTGGGCGATCGGCGACGTGAACGGTCTGTGGCCGCTGACCCACGTCGGCAAGTACCAGGGCGAGGTGGTGGCGGCGAACATCCTCGGCGAGCCGCGGCGGGCCAACTACGAGGCCGTTCCGCGGGTCGTCTACACCGATCCCCAGGCCGCCGCCGTGGGCGCCTCGGCCGGGATGCTTCAGTGCCATGGTCCCGCTTTCGGAAGTCTCCAAGACGGCTGCCTACACGCGCGATTACGCACAGCAGCACGGATTCCTGGCGCTGCTCAGCGACGGCCAGCGACTGACCGGCGCCTACGCGCTCGGCCCCGAGGCCGGTGAGTGGCTCCAGCAGGCGACGCTCGCGATCCGCGCGCACACTCCCGCTCGAGGTCCTGACGGACACGATCCAGCCGTTTCCCACCTTCTCGGAGGTGTTCGTGGCGACGCTGAAGAAGCTCCGCCTCAACATCGCCGCGATGTCCAAGGCGGCTCCGACCGGGCCGCCGATGACGGGCTAGGCGCCGCGGCGCGCGATCCTGAGCAGGCGCCGCCGGCCCCGGCCAGCGCGGGCTGGGCCGTCTAGATGCTGGCCTCCCACGGCCGTTAGCCCGTGCCAGTAGCCTCTGAACTCCCTGAAGCCGAAGTAATAGATTTCGAAGGGGCCGTCACCCGCGTTCGTGTACAACGGCCGTCCGGCGTAGGTGACCTGTTTGGAGCCGTTGCGCAGGGTCAGCGTCGAGAGCAGCATCGGATTCACGCCCGGCCCGGCGGTGGGCGCTTCGGTCACGACGAGCGGAGGCCAGCCTTCCGTACAGCCTTTGATGCGCTGGCAGCGGTCCCGTGATTTCTTCGTCACAGACCCCTTGTCTTTGCTGAAGGTGTAGAGCGTGTAGCCGCCCGAATCGACCAGGAACGTGTAGCCGTACAGGCCGCCCGTCGAGTGGAGTTCGACGGTGGCGCCCGAGGCTGCGCTCGCGGCCGCACCGCAACCAAGCGCTGCCACCACCGAGGCTGTGAGCAGTGTGCGACGTACTTCTCATGAATCCCGCCCCTCCTGTTCGCCGGCTGTGTGGGCCGCCATCCGTTCCCCCTGCGGCGGTATCTGGCCCCTGCACGCCGTGACGCCGAAACCTGCGGAAATCTTCCCAGATCCCCTGAGATGTTCCGCGGAGATGATCCGAACGGGCTGCGGCGCTAGCGACCCTGCGGCAGGGGAGGATCGGCGTCGTCGTAGATGCGGGCGGCGGCGAGCCTGCCATCGGCGCCCCGCTCGTACACCGCCACCCCGGCCTGGGGGCTCAGCTCGGTCGTGCCCCAGCGCACGACGTTGTACTCCAGCGCACAGCAGCGCCCGTCGTCGATCACCGTGCAGTGCTCGAGCGGGATGCCGCCGCCGTTTGAGAACAGCAGCTCGTAGAAGTCACGCAGGCCATCGCGGCCGCGGTGCACGTGCGGATCGCCGGCCGGCTCGCGGGCGTAGCCGTCGGCTTCGAAGGTGTCGAGGATCGCCTCGGCGTCGCCCGCCGCCAGGGCCCGCTGGTACTCGCCCACGACGTCGGCCGGCTGCAGCTTCGGGTCAGCCTGCAGCAGCGGGGGTCGGTTGAGATGGCGGCCGGACAGGGCCCAGCTGCTGAAGTAGATCCTCACCTCCACCATGCGCCCGTCCGGCGCGAGGTCGGAGACGACCGCGAACGGGAGCTCGATCGGCCGCCGAGGGGTCTCGAGGCGCAGGACGAACTCTTCGAACCCGTGCGCTCCCGCGATCACGTGTTCGAGCACCGCGGCGGTGAAGCCCCGCTCGCGCAGCCACGCGCTCGTCTCGGACACGAAGGCGGCAAATGCATCCGCGCCCCGCACGCGCCCACGCAGGGGATCGTGAAGCTGGGGCTCGCCGGCAAACGAGCCGATCAGGGCGTCGAGCTCGCCCGACACCAGTCCCGAGAAGTAGGGCACCCTCGTAGGCAGATCCCGAAGCCTCTCCTCCAGCCGCTCCCGCGCCGGCGCGGAGAACAGCTCGGGACTCCACGGCATCGGGCCGCAGTGTATGGGCCGGGGAGGGGCTGGAGACCCCAGGAGAACCCGATCGGCCAAGAGCGGGCGCTGATCCCGCTGGCGCTGCCTGCCGGGCAAGGTTAGGCAGCGGCGCACACCCCTCATCGCCGCTGCCTTGGGCCGGTTGTAAGAGGCCTCATTCCCCAGGGGCGCCGGCAACCTGGCTTCCTTGCACCCTCTATCAGTCCGTGCCGCATCACTGCGAGCCGGAGCAGTGTAGAAACCACTTCGCGGCACCGTCAAGCGGGAAAATCCCGCATTTGCACGAGAGTGGTGCTTTCTGGATTCGCTCTGGAGCTGCCTTCCCGCGGCCAAGGGACAACCAGCCGTTCGCCGTAGCACCGTAGTTTCCCGGCACACTCCCTGCGGTAGGCAGCGGATCACCATTGAGCAGCACGCGCGTAGGTTGTGCACGCACGCTCGTGAAGAACTTCCCCGGTTCGGACGAGCTATGGGGTTCCCCTCCCCCGCACGGCGTCCTCGGCTCCACACGCGAAGCACTTCGTGTCGAGCGGAGGGCGCCTCCCTTGCGTGCTTCTCGCCCTACGTGCCGGGTAGCCGTTTCAGCGACAAGCGGCAGGGGCACCAGGTGGACCGTCCGGGTTCAGTCCAAATGGCCACACGGCTGCAATGAGGCCTGGCCGAGCCGCCCGCGTAGCGACCAGCACTCGCGATGCGTAGTTAGCCGCCTCGACCCTGCCGTGTTTCCCGGTTATCCGCACGCACGCCAAGCCATACCTTCGGATCATGATTGGAACAGCGATAACCGAAATGTCTTGGGTCTTTGCGGTCGTGTTCATTTCCCTCATCGGCCTTATGCTGGCGTTTGCGGCTGCGTGGTTCACATCGCACCGCCACCACTCGTAAGGCCTTTGTGGAAAGCAGCACGGGTCCGCGACGGACTGGCTACAGCCGCTGGTGACGAGACGGCGACGCGAGGACCTCGCCGTCAAGAGCGTCGTCCTGTCCCCAGCTCCACGGCAATTCCGTCGAAGGACTAAGGACGCGCCCGAGAGGATTCGAACCTCTGACCTTCGGTTCCGTAGACCGACGCTCTATCCAGCTGAGCTACGGGCGCAGGGTTCCGAAGTGTAGTTGGCCGCCCCCGGCCCGACGAGGACCGGGTCGAGGTCACGGCTCCAGCCGACTCCGGCCTCTGAGCGCAGCGGCGTAGCGTCTACCTGAGGGGATCCGTGACCGGACCGGGCAGACGCTTGTAGACGGCGAAGAAGTCGCGGTCGTCGGGAGACAGGTAGCGGCTGGACGACTGGTTCGGCTGGGGCTCGACCAGCCTCGGCATGAAGTGGCCGTGGTGCGTGTAGGTGATCAGCGTGTGCCAGTCGGGGTTGATGTCGAGCTCCATCGCCCGCACGGCGCCAACGTGCTTGAGGATCTTCGCGATGCTGATGACCGTCTGGCCGTCGGCGGCGACGAAGATGAGATTGCCGCGGCGGTCGATGCCCAGGCCGGTGCGCCACACCCGCGTGACGCCGCCGAGTGTGTACCCCCATGCTTTGCTGTTCGGATCTTCGTTCAGCTCGGGGTTGAGGTGTCCGTCCCATACGATCGGAGCGAGGCTCTGACGGGCCCACGCGACATCCGGCCCCGCGTTCGGCCCGCCGCTCCAGTTGACGATGTCGACGCGACCGTCGCGGTATCCGACCACGGTGGCCTTGCCGTCCTTGAGCGGCTCGTTGACGTGGCCGTTGATGGTGGAGCCGTTTTCGCCGTCTTCGTAGGTGAAGCCGCCGTTGAAGGTGGAGAGCAGGCGCCAGCGCTGGCTGTAGGGCACCATCATCGGCCCACGGCTGGAAGCATGGGGCGGCTCGTAGCGCCCCGGGTAGTAGCCGATCGCAGTACGAGTGTGGTCGAACCACGCCACGTAGGCGAGCAGCTCCGGATATTCGACTTCCGGGCGGTAGGTCGCGACGAGCACCGGCGGGCCGCCTTCGACGGCCGGCCCCGTCGCCTCCCAGACTCCTTCGCCCGGGAGCGGGTGCGCGAAAACCGTCTTGATCGGCGGCGGCAGGGCGACCACCTTGCTGTGCCGCGGCACGCTCAGCCCGACCGCCGGCAAGCTCTTCGGCGCACGTCCGTTCTTCTTCGGTGCGTTGGCGGTGAAGTAGACGTGCTCGACTTCGTCGACGAGCGAGTTGCCGAACGGCACCTTGGCCCTGATCCACTCCACGCTGCGCGCCGTGAACCTCTCGCTCGTCGGTTTGAGCATCCAGGCCGCGTACGAGATCGCGGCCCAGCAGAACAGGCCGAGGAAGGGTGCCGCGATCAGCAGGCGGCGCCTGCGCCGCTTCCGCTTGGCGACGGCTTCTCGCCTACGCTCGCGGCTGGCCTCGAGACCGGCGAGCGAATCGGCGCTGGGTACCGCCTCCGGTGCACCTTCAACGCCGGGAGGCGCGCTCACGCCGCCAGGAGTGCTTGCGCCGACGTCGTCAGACATGTCTTTCAGCCCGTTCCCCGCCACCGGGCTTGCGCGCTCGCGCCGGCACGACCCAAACGGTTGCCGACACCCCTAAGCGCGTAGTTAGCGAGGGGTGAGAAAGCCTTCATCGGCCCGCCCCGGCGTCGCGGGCTCAACCAGGTCAGGTGCGGGTTCGTAAGCGCGTGCTGTGGGCCGGCCTGGCAGGTCGCGGGGAGGTCGTGGTTCCGGAGCACGCCGCGATGCTCCCCGGGAGGAGTACTCATGTGCAAAGCACAGCCGACACGACTCCATCGTATGGGACCGCGCAGGGCATTTTGAGCGCTACGTCGAACAAACGGGGCATCGATGAAACGTGTGAGCCGTCAGGTAAGCCTGTTCTCGTCGGCACTCGTCTGCCTGTGCGTCGCCGTGCCGAGCCCGGCGAACGGCGCCGCGATCGTGAGCCGCCAGCTCGCGGAACTCCCCGGCGCCGCCGAGAAGCTCGTTGCCTACCACGGCTACGTGATCTTCAGCCAGGCCGAAAAGCCGGGCCACTGGCGGCTGATGAGCTGGCATCACGGCGTCATCACGCGGCTGAACGCGCCGGCCCGCAGGCTTCCCTTCGATGCCCAGGTCGGTCCCGCCACGAACGGCAACCCGGAGGTGGTGTTCTCCAAATGCGCCCTCGACCCGTCCTATCGTGCCGGCCAGGTCCACGAACAGCAGGCCACCGAATGGTGGCGGGCGATCGGCTGCCGGGTCTATCGCCTCATGCTCCCGCACGGCCTCGCCGTGCCGATCAGGGGGATTCGGACCCCGCCGGGCTACTCCGACACCACGCCCGCGATCTGGAACGGAAACGTGGCCTTCGCCCGCCACCGCAGCGCACCCCGCTCCACGCGCCTGTACATCTGGCATCACGGGGACCGCTCGACCACCCTTCTCGGAGGGGGGCCGCGCTCGTGCCCAGCGGGAAAGGTGTGCTCCCAGGGAGGCCGGGTCAGCGCGGCGTGGGTCAACTCGATCGACCTCGATGCGCAGGCAGCCAGCTACGAATGGATCGCCCAGGCGACGAACTCGGTGTCGGGGCTGCTCGCCGAACCGGAGATCCGCCTGGACCCCCTTCGCGACGGGGTGCAGAGCGGACTCTCGAAAGTCGTCTCCAACACGTTTTTCCGGGGCACCTGCGGGGGCTACCTCGTGGGATCCCCGAGCCTCGCGGGCGAACATGTGCTGTACCAGCGCAACCTGTTCGAATGCGAACGGGCCGCGGACGAGGAAATCTCCAACCGCTTCGTGTGGTTCCTGGAAGAACACGTTGAAAAACAGGCCCCGGCGCCGGGTTACGGGGTAGCGGTCGCCCTGGCCTGGGACCGCGGTACCGCGTACTGGATCCGTGATCAGCTTCCGCCCGAATACCACTGCCAGGAACCCGGCACCTCGTCCTGCGAAGAGGTCAAGCGCGTGCAGGAACACGAACTGGAAGCCACCTGCACCTCCGGGTTCGCGGCGTGCGGAGGCAGCGTGTTCGGACAGCTGCGCGGCTGCGCGCCCGTACAGGGCAGATGCACGCTGATGGCGACCACGAACCTGCACGCACCGGCGCGGCGGCGTCCCGCACACTGAGGACCGCCGATCGTGTTCGTCCAGACCCACGAGCTCTAGCCGGACCCAGACGCCGTCGACCACTTCGCTCAGCACCGGTTCTGCAGGTAGACATCACGCGTTCGGCACTGGCGGAGAGGGAGGGATTCGAACCCTCGAACGAGGTTAACCCCCGTTACGCGATTTCCAGTCGCGCCCGTTCAACCGCTCCGGCACCTCTCCAGTGCGCCGTCGCCCGGCTGACATCGCCGGCGCGGGACTCGAAGGCTACGACACCCGCCCGCGGGAGGCGATTGCTAGGCTCCCAGCGATGGTCCTCGCCACCAGCGAAGCGTTCACGAAGACCTTTGGCCTCGCCGCCACCTTCCTCGGGATCCAGGTGGTCGTAACCGTGATCATCATCTACATCGCCGTACAGATCCGGGGCGAGCGGGCCCAGAACCGGGAGTACATGGCCTCCCGCAAGGCGCCCCCAGGGTCCTGAGCACCCGGTGGGGACCGCGCCGGTGGCCCCGTTGCCACGACGACAGCCCTACCCCGTCGCCGCCCGCGAGCTGCTGCGAACGAGCCTCCTGGACGCCGCCCGCGAGGAGCTCCGCCAGCGCCGCTGGGTAGACGTCACGATGGCCGACGTGGCGGCCGCGGCCGGGGTCAGCCGCCAGACGCTCTACAAGGAGTTCGGCTCCCGCGAGGAGTTCGCCCAGGCGCTCGTGCTGCGCGAAGCCGACAGCCTGCTCGACGCGGTCGAGCAGGCCATGCACGACAACCGCGAGGAGCCCGCCGAGGCCCTGGCGGCCGCCTTCGACGTCTACCTGACCGCCGCCGCCGAGAACCCGTTGCTGCGAGCAGTGGTCAGCGCCGATGGAGCGGCCGAGCTGCTCACGCTCCTGACCACCCACGGCGAACCGCTCCTGGAGCGCTCCTCCGAGCGCCTCAAGCGTCTGCTCCACGCCGGCTGGCCGTCGATGAGCGACGCCGACACCGAGCTGCTCAGCGAGTGCCTCGTGCGCCTGGCGATCAGCTACGCGGCCCTGCCGAAAGGACCAGCCAGCATGAGCGCGGCGTCGGTCGCCCGGCTGCTGGGGCCCTACGTGGAAAGCCTCGGCCGCCGGGCAACGGTCTAGCGCCGATCCGCCACGCCGCCCGGCGGCACCCGACGGACATTCGGCGGCCGAACCCGGTTGCGCCCGCGTACAGCCCGCCCGGGACTTCGCGTGGGTCCCGGCGCGCATCTCTTCGCCACGGGCTGACAACCATAAGATGGCCCCGATGAAGCTCGGATTGCTCTCTACCGCCCGGATCAACGAGCTGCTCGTGGCGGGGGCGCGACTCACCTCCGGTGTCGAGGTGGTCGCGATCGGCTCGCGCGAGCCTGCGCGGGCCGAGGCGCAGGCGCGGGAGCTCGGCATCCCACGTGCGCACGGCTCCTATGAGGCGCTGCTCGCGGACCCCGAGGTGCAGGCGGTCTACATCGCGCTGCCGAACTCGCTTCACGCGGAGTGGTCGGTGCGCGCCCTGCAAGCCGGGCGCCACGTGCTCTGCGAGAAGCCCTTCTCTCGGCGACCGCCAGACGTCACGCGCGCGTTCGACGTGGCAGATGGCGCGGGCCTCGTGCTCGCCGAGGCGTTCATGTGGCGCCATCACCCCCAGGCACGCCGGCTGCTCGAACTGCTCGGGGAGATCGGCGACCTGCGCCTGATCCGCGCCTCGTTCTCGTTCCTGCTCGAGCGCCCGGACGACGTGCGCCTGCAGGCGGCACTCGACGGCGGGGCCTTGATGGATGTGGGCTGCTATTGCGTCAGTGCCGCCAGGCTGATCGCGGGCGAGCCGCTGGCGGTGGACGCCCAGCTGGTCCGGGGCGGGGATGGCGTCGACGTGCGCCTGGTCGCCTGGCTGCGCTTTGGCGGCGATGTGCTGGCGACGATCGACTGCGGCCTGGACATGGCGGCGCGCGACGAGCTCGAGGTGACGGGTACGCGCGGGGCGCTGTGGCTCGATGACCCGTGGCATGCCCGAACGCCCGCGATCGAGCTGCGCCGTGAAGGCTCAGTCGAGCGCGTCGCGGTCGAGCCCTCGAACCCTTACGCGTGCGAGCTCGAGGATTTCGCAGCCGCCGTGGCCGGCGAGCGCCCGCCGCGCTTCGGACGCGAGGATGTGCTCGGGCAGACGCGCACGATCGCCGCGCTGTATGAGAGCGCGGAAGCCAACCGACCCAGGGAGGTCCAACCATGAAGACCAGCCTCGGTATCTGGGCCTTCGGGCCGATGATCACGCGCTTCGTTCCCGGCGGCTACCAGCCGGCGCATGCCTACGACGCCGAACCCGTGGCCGCGAAGGTGCATCGTGCGGTCGAGGGCCTCGGCGACCTGATCGACGGGTACGAGTTCCACTACCCCCAGGAGCTCTCACACGAGAACCTCAGCGACGTTCGCGAAGCGCTCGGCGAGCACGACATCTACTGCATCGCCGGCGGCCTGCACCTCGACCCGCGGTTCGGCCGCGGTGGCCTCGTGAACCCAGATCCCCACCTCCGCGCGGAGGCTCGGAGGCTCGTGTGCGAGGGCGCCGAGTTCGCCGGTTCGCTCGGGGCGCACATGATCATCTGGCCCGGGATCGAGGGCTACAACTACCCGTTCCAGACCCCCTACGTGGATTCCTGGCGCTGGCTGATCGAGGGTGTGGGCGAGGCGGCCGGCATCTGCAAACGGCACGGCGTCAAGCTCTTGCTGGAGCACAAGAACTCCGAGCCGGCGATGAAGATCCTGATGCGCAACATGGGCATGACCCTGTTCGTCGCCAACAAGCTGCGCGCCGAGGGGCTCGACAACGTCCAGATCAACATGGACTGGCAGCACCTCTTGATGAACGGCGAGCACCTGCCCGAGTACGCCGCCCTCCTGCACTCGGAGGGACTCCTCGGCCACCAGCACGGCAACTCCGGATGGGGGACGTTCGACGACGACAACATGCTCGGCACGACGGCGTTCATGGAGACCGTCGAGTTGGCGCTCGAGCTGCGCCGCTGTGGCTATGGCAGCAACGGCGAACGCCTCGGCCTGGACCTCTACCCCTACACGGAGGATCAGATCGGCGCGGTGAGGCGGTCGGTGATCCAGTGGAACTTCATCGACTCGGTGGCCGCACGGATCGACGACGACGCCCTCAGGGAGGCACAGGTGCGCAAGGATGCGGTGACCGCCTACGAGCTCGTGTACGCGGCACTGGGCGCCTGACCGCGCAGCGGATCCCGCAGGCAGACGTGAGCGTCGTCGGGCTGGACATCGGCACCAGCGCCGTCAAGGGACTCGCCCTCGACGGCGACGGGCGCGTGGTCGCGAGCGCGGAGGCCGGATACGAGCTCTCCACGCCCAGACCCGGTTGGGCCGAGCAGGATCCCGAGGACTGGTGGCGCGCAACCGCGAGCGTGCTGGACCAGCTGCGGGCGGTGGCCGGCTCCCCGCTCGGGATCGGGCTCTCCGGGCAGATGCACGGCCTGGTCGTGCTCGACGCCGGCGGTCGCGTGCTGCGCCCGGCGATCCTCTGGAACGACCAGCGCACGGGCAGCGAGTGCGCCGAGATCGAGGGCACGCTCGGGCTCGAGCGTCTCATCGGCCTCACCGGCAACCGCGCCCTACCGGGGTTCACGGCGCCGAAACTACTGTGGCTGCGCCACAACGAGCCCGACGTGTTCGGGCGGATCGCACGGATCGTGCTGCCCAAGGACTATGTTCGCCTGCGTCTGTGCGGCGAGCACGCCACCGACGTCGCGGACGCCTCCGGCACGCTGCTTCTGGACGTCGCTCGGCGCCGCTGGAGCGGCGAGATGCTCGAGGCGCTCGAGCTCGAGCGCAGCTGGCTGCCGGAGCTGCTCGAGAGCGACCAGGTGAGCGGCAGGACTCCCGAGGGCATACCGGTTGCCGCCGGCGCAGGTGACCAGGCCGCGGGTGCGCTCGGTGTCGGCGTGGTGCATCCGGGGCCGGTGTCGGTCGTGCTGGGGACCTCGGGCGTCGTGTTCGCGGCGCTCGACCGCTTCGCCGCCGACCCACAGGCGCGCGTGCACAGCTTCTGTCACGCGGTGCGGGACACCTGGCACGCGATGGGGGTGGTGCTCTCGGCCGCGGGCTCCCTGCGCTGGCTGCAGGCGATCGTGGACGGCGACTACGAGCTGCTCACGGCCGAAGCGAGCCGCTGGCCCCCGGCGACAGAGGGACTGCTGTTCCTGCCCTACCTGGCTGGCGAGCGCACACCCCACGCCGACCCCGACGCGCGCGGCGCCTACGTGGGGCTCAACCTCAGGCACGACCGCGGCGCGCTCGTGCGGGCGCTGCTGGAGGGCGTCGCCTTCGCCCTGCGCGACTCGCTGGATCTGATCTGCGAGCTCGGCAGCTCCCCGCCCCTCGGGCGCGTGTCGGGCGGCGGCGCCCGCAGCGACGAATGGCTGCGGATCCTCGCCACCGTGCTCGAGCTGCCGCTGCAGCGCGTGGTGGTGGACGAGGCGGCGGCCTTCGGCGCCGCGCTGCTCGGGGGCGTCGCCTGCGGCGCGTGGCCGGACGTCCACACCGCGGTTGCGGCCACCGTGCGCCCGCAGGAGACCATCGAGCCCCAGCCGGAGTGGGTCGAGCCCTACCGCGTCGCGCGTGAGCGCTTTCGAGCCCTCTACCCGGCGCTGCGAGCATGCCGCTGACGCCGAGAGCCGACGCTGCGATCTTCGACTTCGACGGCGTGATCATCGACTCGCTGCCGCCGGTCACGACGGCCACCAACGGCGCGCTCGTAGCACACGGCTTCACGCCGCGCAGCGCCGCCGAGCTCGAGCGCTTCATCGGCCCACCGGTGTTGAGCGTGTTCGCCGAGCTCACGGGCGCTGCCCAGCAGTCCGCAACCGTCGCGGCCTGCGTAGCCACCTACCACGACCTCTACCGGCGCGTGTACCTCGAGCAGACGCGACTCATCGACGGGGTCCCCGAGGTCCTCGCCGCCCTCCCGCTCCCGCTGGCGCTCGCGACCTCGAAGGCGCGCGAGTTCGTCGCGCCGCTGCTCGAGCACTTCGGACTCCAGTTCGCGGTTGTCAGCGCCCCCGTGCTCGCAGAGCCGAAGACGGAAACCGTCGCGCGCGCACAGCGGGCGCTCGGCGCACCCGATGCCGTCATGGTCGGCGACCGCCACTTCGACGTCGAGGCCGCGCAGGCATGCGGCCTGCGGACCATCGGCGTCACCTGGGGCATCGGCGACCGCGACGAGCTGAGTGGCGCCGAGATCGTCATCGACCAGCCCGCAGAGCTCCTCACGCTGCTCGCGTAGAGCGCCTCGGTCCCACGATCCGTGCGCCGTCCCCGGCAGCCGGTCGGTGATCCGGACTCCCACCTGCGAGCATGGCCTCCCAGATGGAGCAGCGACGGATCGAGCGATTGGGTCGCGACGTCAGCGTCGTCGGCCTGGGCACCTGGCAGCTGGGCGCCGACTGGGGGAGCGTCAGCCCGCAGGACGCCCACGCCGTGCTGGACGCGGCCGTCGACGCCGGCATCACCTTCTTCGACACGGCCGACGTCTACGGGGACGGGCGCAGCGAGCGCTTCTGCGGGGAGCTCCATGGACGCCACCCGGAGGTGCTCGTCGCCACGAAGATGGGGCGGCGCGTCGAGCAGCTTCCCGAGAACTACAACCGCGCAGCGTTCGGCGCGTGGAATGCCCGCTCCCGCGAGAACCTCGGGGTCGAGCGCGTCGACCTCGTGCAGCTGCACTGCCCTCCCGACGAGGTCTACGGCGACGACGCCGTCTTCGACGCGCTCGATGAGCTGGTCCGCGAAGGCCACATCGCCGCCTACGGCGTTTCGGTCGAGACCTGCGCCCAAGCGCTCCGGGCGATCGATCGTCCCCACGTGGCGACCGTGCAGATCATCCTCAACTGCTTCCGCCTGAAGCCCCTCGAGGAGGTGCTCCCCGCAGCGCGGGAAGCAGGCGTCGGGATAATCGCGCGCGTGCCGCTCGCCTCGGGTCTGCTGTCGGGGCGCTACGACGAGCACACCGCCTTCTCGTCGGACGACCATCGCAGCTACAACCGCCACGGCGAGGCCTTCGACGTCGGCGAGACCTTCTCAGGAGTGCCCTACGAGACCGGGGTGGCGGCCACCCGCGAGCTGGCCAAGCTGCTGGATCCCGGGATGACGCTCGCGCAATTCGCGTTGCGCTGGGTGATCGACCAGCCGGGCGTCAGCACCGTGATCCCCGGCGCCCGCAACAGCGAGCAGGTGCGCCAGAACGCCGCCGCAGCCGGGCTGGCGCCGCTGCGGGAGGACCAGCTCGAAGGCGTCACCGCCGTGTACGACCGCCTCCTTCGCGAGCACGTACACACACACTGGTGAGGGGCGCCTAGACGCGCAGGGCCCAGTCGAGCGCTTCCTCGAGCACGCCTTGGCCCTCGAGGAAGTCGACGACCGTGTAGCGCGCACGCAGCCGGCCCCCGTAGCGCAGCCCGGCGCGCAGCATCGCCGCGTCGATCCCCAGGTATCCCGGCTCGCGGGCCGGGATGCCGGCCCGGCGCAGCGCCTCGGCGACCCCGTCGAACCGCGCCAGGGACGGCTCCAGGCGGGCACGCACGGCGGCCCACCGTTGCGGATCGTCGGGCCAGGAGTCGGGCACCGCCGCGATCAGGTGCTGCTTCTCCGCGACCGCCGCCAGCACCGCCGGCGGGGGCTCGCCGAGCCACGACCGGGCACACGCGTCGAGCGGCTCGGCGACCGGCTCCGGCCGACGTGGCAACGCCACGCCGCCCCCGAACGCGAACTGCTGCAAGCGCATGGCTAAGGCGGTCGCGTAGCCGACCTGCAGGCCGTGCAGGGCCCGGGGGCGTGCGCCCCGAAGCGCGAGCAGGTCCCAGAAGTGGGAGGCGTGGTGCTCGCAGCCGCTGGCCGGACGCGAGCTGCCGACCGTCGCCATCGCCTCCCCGGATGCGATCAACGCGCCCAACAGCCGGGTCGTCGCCTCGACGTCTCCGCCGAGCAGCGCCTCGATGTCGAGCTCGGGGGGCGGCGGCAGCTCACGCCAGACCTCGCCGTAGAGCAGGTGCGCCGCCAGCCAGTCCACCCGCGCGGTGGCCTTCCCGAGCAGATCGCCGATGCCGGCGCGCGTCATCTCCCTCGGTGCTGCGGCCGCTATCTCGGGGTCGGCGAAGATCGCCGCGGGCGCCCGCGCCGGCACCGTGAACTTGACGCCGTCGCGCTCGAGCGCCGCCACGCTCGAGGCGTAGCCGTCCATCGACGCCGCCGTGGGGACGCTGACGAACTCGCAACCCGCGCCGTGTGCGGCTTGGCGGACGATGTCCGTCAGCGTGCCCGAGCCGACCGCCACGAGGCCGCTACGCAGTCGCGTGCGCACCTCTGCGGCCGCCTCCTCGGTGGCGTGCGTGTCGGCCGGCAGGCGCAGCACGTCGGCGCCGAGCTCCCGCGCCACGCGCGCACCCGCCACAGCCTCGGTGTTGGCATCCATCACCACCAGTGCCGGTCTCGCCACGTGCGCCGGGAGCTGGCCGAGCGCTCCCCGTGCGACGAGTATCACTGCCCGTAGTAGGCGTGCGGTCCGTGCTTGCGCTCGAAGTGCTTGTGGCGGATCGCCTCGGCGAGCGGCGGCGCGTCCGGCGCGAGTACCGTCGTCAGCAGCGCGAGCCGGGCAACCTGCTCGAGCGTGACGGCGGCGTCGACCGCCGCGGCCGGTGAGCTCCCCCACGCGAACGGACCGTGACCCCGCACGAGCGCGCAACAGTCGTGCTCGGTGGTCGCCTCCACGATCAGACGACCCGTCGCGCCCTCGTAGTCGTCGCCCACCTCCTCGGCCGTCAGCGCGCGCGTCAGTGGGATCGGCCGGTCGCTGAGGTCGGCGTGGGTGGTCCCGAGCAGCGGGATCTCACGCTCGGCCTGCGCCCACGCGGTCGCCCATGTCGAGTGCGTGTGCACGATCCCCCCGATCCAGTCGTAGGCCCGGTAGAGCTCGAGGTGGGTGGGGGTGTCCGTGGACGGTCGTCGATCACCCTCGACGACGCTTCCGTCGAGGTCCAGGACCACGATGTCGGCGAGCGTCATCGAGTCGTACGGAACGCCGCTCGGCTTGATCGCGACGAGGCCGCGGTCGCGATCGATGCCGCTGACGTTGCCCCACGTGAGCGTCACCAGCCCGTGCGCGGGCAGCGCCATGTTCGCCGCGAGCACCTCCTCGCGAGTCACAGCTCCTGCACTTCCAGGTCGAGTAGCTCGCCGACGCGCCGCCAGCGCCCGGCGTGCTCGCCGAGGTTGGTGACGAAGTGATGCGGGCCGCCGAGCCTGAGCCAGCCATCCATGAAGTCCCTCACTCCCGCGTGTGGGCGGAAGTGGAAGTAGGGCATCTCGACGTTCGGCAGCTCGGGCGTGTCGAGCACGTCTCCTCGTCCGATCAGCAGCCGGTAGCGTTCGCCTTCCAGGGGCACGAGCGCGGCCGTCGTCGCCGGCCCCGGCTGTGCCGAGAACACCGTCGTGGGCGGGTTGCCGAGGCCGCCGATCCCCAGCTCACGGTCGATCAGCCGCACCGGGCGGTCGTCTCGAGCGACCTTCCAGTTGCCCTCGCCCATGTGGCTCACCAGCACCGAGTCGAGCTCGAAGTCCATCGCGTAGAGCTCGCTGAAGTGGGCGTCCCCGATCAGGGTCTGGGCGGCGCACATCAGGCTCGCCGTGTTGGTATCGCCCTCCGCCGCATACCCGTAGCCGTCGGCCATCAGGTCGGACGCAGCCAGCAGCGGCAGCTGCTCGAAGCGGCCGTCGCCTCCGATCGAGTCGAAGTGGGCCGAGAACCCGTCGTAGCCCTTTTCCTCGAGCAGATCACGCAGGGCGAGCTCGAAGCGAACGGCGTAGACGTGCGCGGCGTGTGGCAGCGCGGAGTCGATCTCGAACCGGCCGCTGTGCTCTGAGACGAGCTCCCCGATGCGGTCGTCGCTGACGCCCTCGATGCGTCGGTACAGGCCGCCGAGGTCCTCGGCGATGACCACCGGCCCCAGCCGCCGCAGCATCGCGGGCGGGTCATACAGGATGTCCCCCATGCCGTTCATCGGGTAGCCGAACAGAGCGATCCGGGTGGAGCGAAGCGCGGTCACGGTGGCCGCGGCGTGCGCCCAATCGGCGAAGTCGGCCGCGAACCCGTCCGAGTCCCATTCGCCGGTGATGACGGAGAACGGGCGTGCCCCGCGCACGAGCGCGTTCGCCTGGTCCTGGGCGCCGTGGATGCCCTGGTTGTAGGTGAGGTCGGCCATGTCCCAGGCGGCCGTGACCGCGCGCTCGGGCTGGATGTTCGCGAGCAGCAGCGGCAGCGGTGTCTCCGCCAGCGCCCGCACCGTGCGCATCGCGGGGCCGTAGGTCAGCATCACGATCGCGATCCCGTCGAGCCCTCGGGCCCCGTACTCCTTGACGATCTCCTCGACGTCCTCGCGGTTGCGGGCGGGCCGGATGAACTGCACGTCCGCGACGTCCGCGAGGCGCTCTGCGACCGATTCCGCGTAGGCGGCCTGCCGCTCGGTGATCCCGGGCAGCATCGCGTCATAGAGCTCCTGCATGATCCCGAGCAGTCCGATCCGCGGCTTCACGAGGCCTTCCTCTCTGCGTGGATGTACTTCAGCGCGTGCAACAGCTCCGCGTGCGAGCGTCCCAGCCGCTCGTACAGCTCCCGATAGACACGGTAGACGCGATCGTAGACCTCGCGCGCCTTCGCGTCCGGCACGTAGGTGTGCGCGAGCGGGGGCCGTGTCGCGGCGATCGCAGCGGCGATGTCGGGGAAGTGGCCGGCGGCGAGGGCTCCGAACAGCGCCGCGCCCCGGGCCGGCACCTGCGCGGAGTCGGGGACGCTCACGCGCAGCCCGCTGGTGTCGGCCAGCAGCTGCATCGTCAGCGGGCTCTTTTCGGCGATGCCGCCGCAGGCGACGATCTCGCCGAGCTTCATCCCGTGTTCCTCGAAGTTCTCGATGATCCGCCGGTTGCCGAACGCGATCGACTCGAGCAGCGCACGGTAGATCTGCTCGCGGGTGGTCTGCAATGTCAGCCCCGCGAGCACGCCGCTGAGGTCGGCGTCGGCGAGGATCGTGCGGTTGCCGTTCCACCAGTCGAGCGCCACGAGCCCGCTCTCCCCGGGACCGATCGCGGCCGCCGCCCGCTCGAGCTCCGCGTGCTCGCAACCGGGCGGGGCGAGCGTCTCCACGAACCACGCGAGCATGTCCCCCACCGCGGCCTGACCGGCCTCATAGCCGTAGGACCCGGGCAGGATGCCGTCGCGGACGACGCCCGTGATTCCCGGCAGGCGCACCTCCACCGGATCGACGACGAGGTCGCAGATCGAGGTCCCGACGACCATCACGAACGTTCCGGGCGAGTCGACGCCGGCCCCAGGGACCGAGACGAAGGAGTCGACGTTCCCGACCGCCACCGCCACCGTGTCGCGCAGGCCGAAACGCTCGGCGAGCTCTGCCCGCAGGGTTCCGGCGCGGGTGCCGAGCGGCGCGAACTCGGTTCCCAGCTTCGCCGCCGGGTCGTTGAACCCGGGGTAGGCGGCCTCGAAGTACGCGACCGGCGGCAGCCCTTCCTCCTGGGACCACATCGCCTTGTAGCCGGCGGTGCAGCTCTGACGGCACTCGTTGCCGGTCAGCTGCCACACGATCCAGTCGGTCGCCTCGATGAAGGCGTGGCAGGCGTCGTACAGCTCGCGGTCCTCGAGCCATAGCTCGATCAGCTTCGGGAAGTACCACTCCGAGGAGATGCGCCCGCCGTAGCGGCCGAGGAAGCTCTCGCCCCGCGCCGCGGCGACCTCGTTGAGACGGTCGGCGACCGGCTGGGCCGCATGGTGCTTCCACAGCTTCGGCCACGCGTGGCGGCGGGTCCTCCAGCGTTGCTGCTTGAACAGCGGCTCCCCGTCCGCGGCCACCGGCAGGACCGTGCAGGAGGTGAAGTCCACTCCCGAGCCCCACGACCGCCTCGCGCGCGGCGGGCACCTGCTCGAGCACCGCCGGGATCGCCGTGTCGAGCACCGCCAGCCAGTCGTCGGAGTGCTGGAGAGCCCAGTCGGGCGGCAGCTGCTCACCGCTGTCGGGAAGCTCGCGGTCGAGCACTCCGTGCGGGTATCGGACCTCGCTGACGGCGAGCTCCTGGCCGCTGTCCAGCTCGAGCAGCACGGCGCGCCCCGACTCCGTGCCGAAGTCGACGCCGAGCGCGTATGCCCCGTCGGTCACTGCGAGGGAGTTGTCGGGGCGGCCCGTGCGGCGGCGCCCCGCGCGGCGGCGTCCTCCGCGATCGCCGCCTCGCGCGCGGCCTGGCGCGCGCGGCGGTACTCCTCGACGACGATCTCGTTCAGCTCCTCGACGGACGTCTCCGCCACCGGCTTGTCCAGCGCGATCACGCCGTCCTGGAGGAGGTTCACGCGGTCGCACGTCGCGAACACGTGGGCGTAGTTGTGCAGGATGATCATCACCGAGACGTTGCCCTCATCCCTGAGGCGGTCGAGCAGCTCGAGGATCATCCCGCCCTCCTTCGCCCCCATCGCGGCGAGCGGCTCGTCGAGCAGCAGGATGTCGGCCTCGCCGTAGACGGTGCGCGCGACCGCGATCGCCTGGCGCTGACCGCCGGACAGGCGCGCGACGGGTACGTCGAGCCGCGGAATGTTGATGCCGATGTCGTCGAGCGCCTTGCGCGCCTCGCTTCGCATCTCGGCGTTGGAGAGGAACGGCAGCGGCGCGTGCACGCGCTCGCGCCTCAGGAACATGTTGTGGTAGACGGACAGCTCGTCCACCAAGGCGAGGTCCTGGTAGACGGTGTCGATCCCCTGTGCGCGCGCGTCGTCGACGCTTTTCGGCTCGTACGGCTTGCCGTGCAGGAACATCTGTCCGCCGTCCTGCTTCTGGAAGCCGCAGATGATCTTGATCAGCGTGGACTTGCCCGAGCCGTTGTCGCCGAGCAGGCCCAGGATCTCGCCCTTGCGCAGGTGCAGGTTGACGTCGCGCAGCGCCGTCGTGGGGCCGAAGCTCTTGGAGATGTGCTCGACGCGGAGCACCTCGCTCGCCGCGACCCTCGCTCCGGGCGGGCGCCTCGCCGGACGGGACCGCCTCCCTCGTGGGGCCGCCTCGCGGGCAGGGCCACTCGCCGGGCGGGGCGCGTCGCTCGGGGGCTGCTCAGGCAAGTCCGGACCCCGTGCGCACGCGCTGGACGAACACGTTGATCGACATCACGAGGATGATCGCGAGGCCGAGGTAGAGGTCGAGGTAGTCGGCGCTCACCCCCTTGATGATCAGGCCGTCGTGCAGCACGCCGAGGAACAGGGCTCCGATCAGCGCGCCGACGACCGTTCCCGAGCCGCCGCGCAGCAGCGTGCCGCCGATCACCGCCGCGGCGATCGCCTGGAAGAGGATTTCGTTCGAGCCCGACGGGTCCGGCGTCGCGGTCACGGTGCGCACCGACTCGAGGATCCCGACGAAGCCGGCGCAGCGTCGCGCACAGGATGAAGTTGCGGATCAGCACCAGCCGGACGCGCACGCCGGCCTCGGCCGAGCCGAGGCGGTTGCCGCCCACCCCGACCGTGTAGATGCCCCAGCGCGTGAACGTCAGCACGAGCTGCAGCACGATGACGATGCCCAGCGCCCAGATCAGCTCCGAGTAGGTGCCGCCGCCGAACACCTGCGCGAACGTGTTCGACGTGCAGCGAGGAGGTGCCGGGCGTCGCGACGGGCGCCGAGTGTGAGATCACGAGCGTCAGGCCGTCGAGCGTGAACAGCATCCCGAACGTCGCGACGAACGAGGAGATGCCGACGACCGCGATGAAGAAGCCGTTGACGAGGCCGATCAGTGCCGCTGCCGAGCAGCGCGACGATCACCGCCGGCACGAGCGGCAGGCCGGCGTTGGCGAGTTTGTAGAAGAAGAACGGCGTGATCAGGTAGACGGCGCCGATCGACAGGTCGATCTCGCCGTTGATCATGATGAACACCTCGCCCGCGCGCGAGGATCGCGATCGGCGCGAAGTACGGCAGCAGCGTCTTGAAGTTGCGCCCGGTCGCGAAGCCTTCGGCGGTGATCGCAGGAAGTAGACGAACGTCGCGATCGTGACGACGATGATGCTGCCCTCGCGCAGCGTCAGGAAGCCCCGCAGCAGCTTCGCCGCGCTCGCACCGGGGGTCCGGCGGGAAGCCGGACCCCCGGTCGGAGCTTGCGCCGAGGCCTCGCCTCCCGATGCGACAGCCACGGCGGAGCTACGCGTTCTGGACGCCCGGCGTCGAGGAGGTTCCCTCGAAGCGACTCTTGGTGGTCACGTACGGCTTGACCGTTTCTTCGGTGAGGAACTTCAGGCCGGTGTTCACGTCGGCCGGGCCCGTCAGTGTCTTCGACACCTGGTAGAGGTACAGCTCGAGGACCGGCAGGAAACCCTGAAGGTAGGGCTGCTGGTCGATCGTGAACTGGATGTAGCCTTCGGAGAGCAGCTTCTCGGTGTTTTCGAGCAGGTCATAGCCGCCGCCCTTGACCTTCCCCTTGACGCCTTTCTTCTGGATGGTCTTGGCGACGCCTTCGGTCGAGCCGGCGTCGACCGCGAACATGCCCTTGGTTTCGGGATGGCCCGCCAGATACGATTCGATCACCGTGAGCTCCTGCGGGACCGCGGCGCCGGTGGCGATCACGTGCGTCGTGATCGAGGGGAATTTTTTCAGCGTCTTCAGCGCGCCGTTGATGCGCGGCTGGATGTTCAGCGAGCCCGGCGTGGCGATGAACAGCGCGACGTCGCCCGAGGGAACGAGTTCGGCGATGTGCTCGCCCATCACTTCGCCCGACACTTCGAGGTTCTGGCCGATGTAGGCCAGGCGTTGGTTGGCCGGGGGTTCGACGTCGGCGTTGTAGGAGACCACCGGGATCCCCGCGCTCAGCGCGTTCTTGACCGGCGCGTTGAACGCCGTCAGGTCGACCAGCGAGACGGCGATGCCGTCGACTTTGGCGCTGACCGCGCTGTTGACGGCGTTGACCATCTGGCTGACGTTGCTCGTTTCCGAGCCGGTCCACGCGTACGTGCAGCCGAGCAGTTTGCAGGCGTCCTGGATGCCGTACTGGGTCGGGACGAAGAACGGGTTCGTCGTCACGTGGTTGACGAACGTGAATTTGTAGCTTTCGGTGCGTGCCGAAGATTCGAGCTCGCCCCGCTGCTCGAGTCGCGCTCGAGCCGCAGGCGCTCAGCAAGGCTGCCGACCGAGCCGGCGGCCACCCCGGTCAGGGCCGTGCGGCGCAGGAACGTGCGCCGGTCGAATCCCGGCCGATCGGCCTTCTGGTCGTCGTAGTCCAAACGCTCTACCGCTTCGTGAGCGTGGTCCGCATCAGACATCTCGTCGTCCTCCTCTCGGACTGATTTCGGTGCGTGCCGAGCACCGCAATGCGCCGTTGGACACTACCTTCTCGCTTCCCCGAACGCGTCGTCAAGCTCCGCGAGAGCGGGAATACCGCAGATCTGCTGCGGAAAATGCCGCAGCGCCGCACGCAAGCCGGCGAGCCGGCGCGAGCGCCGCTGCGGTTGGCACCGCCCCGACCCGCTCGGCTGGCGCGCGCGGTATACCCTCGCAACATGGCCGACGGACGTGAACGGCCGCTGGCATCACCGTCCGAAGTAGCACGCCCGCGGTCGGCCGGCGCCGGCGGATGGACGTTCGGAGGGGGAGCAGCGCTACGGCCCGTTGCTGCTCGCCCGCCGCACCAAAGAGGACGGCCGAGCGCTGATCCTGTTCAGCCTCGCACCGCGCTCCAGCGAGCCGTCCACGTGAGCGAGCTGCGCTTCAACGAGCTCCGCGGCGAGCAGGTCGACTACGCGATCCACCGCCAGGAGCGCACCTTCCTGCCGACCCGCGAGCACTGCCCGCTGTGCCCCACCCGACCCGGCGGGCCGGCGACCGAGATCCCGTTCGAGAGCTTCGAGATCGTCGTCTTCGAGAATCGCTTCCCGGCCTTCGAGGAGCCGCAACGGGACGGCCGAGGTGGTGGTCTACACCGACGACCACGACCTCTCGCTGGGCAGCCTGCCGGCCGAGCCCGGGCGGAGGCGCTGATGTGGGTCTGGCGCCAGCGCTACGAGGAGCTCGGGGCGCGCGAGGAGATCGACTACGTGTACATCTTCGAAAACCGCGGCGTGGAGGTGGGCGTCACGCTCCACCACCCCCACGGGCAGATCTACGGCTACCCGTTCCTGCCGCCCGTGCCGGCGCTCGAGCTGGCCGCCGACGCGCGCCTGGACGGCTGCGCCGTGTGCCGGCTCAACGAAGCCGAGCTCGCGCGACGGACGGCGCGTGATCCACGAGGACGAGCGCGTCGTCGTGTACGTCCCCCGCGCCGCCCGCTGGCCCTACGAAGTCCACGTCTGCATGCGCGAGCACCGTCCCAGCCTGTCCGAGTGCGAGCCGCGCGGAGCTGGACGCGCTGGCGGGGGCGCTCCAGCGCGCTGGTGCGGGGCTTCGACGCGCTGTTCGCGCGGCCGTTCCCGTACGTGATGGCCGTCCACCAGGAGCCGACCGCGCTGCCGGCGCAGCGGCTCGGCGGGCACCTGCACGTCGAGTTCTACCCGCCGCTGCGCACCGCCGAGAAGCTCAAGTACCCGGCCGGCTCCGAGCAGGGCGCGGGCACGTTCATCTCCGACGTCCTGCCCGAGGAGTCCGCGGCGCATCTGCGTGAGGCGATCGCCGCGTGCCGCGTTGAGCGCGCGCCGCGCCTTCGCCCCCGGGCGCGTGAACCTGATCGGCGAGCACACCGACTACAACGGCGGCCTCGCGCTCCCGTTCGCGATCGCCGCAGGGGGTCACGGTCCGCGCCGCGACACCGGCGCCGACCCGCGCCGATCGCCACCGGCGACGCGGCGCGGATCGAGGCGACCGCCGGCGACCTCGGCGAGCACGACGAGTTCGCCGCTCGGGGAACGCGCTCCCGCACGGCGGCTGGCGGGCGTTCGTGCGCGGCGTCGTCGGCGAGCTCGGCAGCGGGCGGCTGGAGCTTCCCGCTCGCGGCGCAGCCTCGAGATCGGCGGCGACCTGCCGCGTGGCGCCGGGCTGTCCTCCTCGGCGGCGCTCGAGGTGGCGCTGTGCCTGGCGCTGCATCGAGCTCGCCGCGCGAGCCGCGTCCGCGCCCGTCCCACCGCGCTTGAGCTCGCGCGGCTGTGCGCCCGCGTGGAGAACGACTGGGTGGGAGCGAGGACCGGCCTGCTGGACCAGCTCGCGAGCCTGTGCGGCGAGGCCGAGCAGGCGCGTGCTGATCGACTTCCGCACGCTCGACGGTGCGAGCTCGTCCCGCTGCCGCTGGGCGACTGGCGGCTCGCGGTCCTGGACTCCGGCGAGCGCCACGAGCATGCGAGCTCGGGCTACAACACCGGCGCGCGGAATGCGCCCGCGCGTGCGAGCTGCTGGGCATCGAGCTACCTCAGCGAAGCCGACGAGCGCGAGCTCGGCGAGCTGCCCGAGCCGCTGCGGAACCGTGCCCGCCACGTGCTCGGCGAGAACGCCCGCGTGCGCGCGGCCGTCGAGCGCACTGCGCGCGGGCGAGCTCCGAGCGCTCGGAGCGGCTGCTCGACGCCTCCCACGAGAGCCTGCGGGACCTGTATGAGGTCTCCACGCCCGCGGTCGACGCGGCCGCCGACGCGCCTGCGCGACGTCGGGCGCCGCCGGCGCGCGGCATGATCGGCGGCGGTTTCGGCGGCAGCGTCCTCGGGCTGTTCGCACCCGGCGTCGCAGCCGCCCGGCGGAGGCCCTGCGAGGTGCGCCCGAGCGCGGGCGCACGCGTGCTCGAGCCGGCCCCCCCACCCGCCTGACCGGGGCGCCGGCCGCGGCGCCGCTACAGCCGCGCGCAGAGCAGCGCCGCGGCCAGCAGCGGCATCGCCAGCGACATGCGCCATCAGCGCGCCGTCGAGCGGCTCGAGCAGGCTCTCGCACCGACAGCGGCTCGCTGGTCCCGTCGCTGCGTTCGCGCGCACCGGTGACCGACGTCGTGCGCCGGCGCAGCTCCCGCGCCGGGGCCGACAGCCGGCGCTGCGCCAGGCTGATCGCCAGGCAGGCCGAGCGCGATCAGCACGCCCGCGGCATTCGAGGCGCAGGGAGTTGACGAAGAAGCCGGTGAAGCGCCGGGAAGGCGCCCCAGCCGATCGCGAACCAGAGGTCGCTGTGGAAGCGTCCCCCGGCGAGCTCGAGGTTGTACGCAGGCAGGAACAGCCCACCCGCGAGCACGAACGGGATCAGCCAGGGGGAGACCGTGAGGATGCCCGCGACGCCGATCGCGAGCGGCCGCAAGCAGGCTGAGGACGGCGGCCCAGCGCAGGGAGCGATCGCTGAAGGACGTCCGCAGCGGCCGGTCGTGGAGCTCGTCGAGCGCGTGCGCCGCCACGCCCACCGCCAGCGCGAAGGCGGCCAGGCCCCACAGCAGGCGCGAGACGTGGACCGTCGGAGCGAGCGCCGCGCCGATCGCGAAGTAGCTGAGATGCCACACGGTGTACGGCGGATGCAGCAGCGCCACGACGTCACCCATGCGCCCGCGCCCGCGCGCGTAGAAAGCCGGACGCCGTGCCTCCGCCGCCAACTGCCGCGGCACCGGGCGCGCCACCTGCCTCAGCCGGCCCCGGCCGGCCGGGGCGCCTTCCGTGCGCTCATCACGACGCCCGCGCCGAAGCTCATCCTGCGCACGGGCGACCTGCTCCAGGCCCGCCTCGCGCCAGTAGCCGATCGACCCGCTCCTGCGGGTGGTGCTCGTAGAAGCCGCGGATGCTGGGTCCGAGGAAGCGGCCCACCTGCTCCCACTCGCGGGAGAACGCCCGCCCGAGTACGGGCAGGCCGATGTCGGTGTACAACCGCCACGCGGCCCGCGCCGGGGCGAAGCGGGGGACGCCGAACTCGACCGAGCCGATGGCCCCGCCGGGGCGCAGCACGCGGGCCAGCTCGCGCATCGTCGCGGGCGGGTCATCGACGTAGCGCAACAGGTAGGTGAAGCTCACCGCGTCGAAGCTCTCGTCCGGGAACGGCAGCCGCTCGGCCTCGGCCTGCACGAGCTCGACGTGCGACCCCGGCACGGCGGCGAAGCGGGCGCGGGCGCCGGCCAGCATCGCGGGGCTCTGGTCGACCGCCACGATCGAGCAGTCGCACACGCTTGCGCAGCTCGGCCGCCACCAGGCCGGTGCCCGTGGCCACGTCGAGGACCCGCTCGCCGCCGCGCAGGCCGAGCGCGTCGACCATCGCCGAGCGCCAGCGCGGGTCCTGCCAGAAGCTGAACGCCGCCGACAGCGCGTCGTAGCGACGCTCGAGCCCGTCGAACAGCTCCAGCGCCTCGAGCTTGCGGGGCGACGGCGACGCGTCCGGGCCGCCCGCGATCCCGGCGGACGCCGCATGTGGGCTGTTGGGCTCGGCGATTTCTGAAAGGCTAACCGCCCTCGCTCGTGGCGGACGGACCGACGACAACATCCCGCGTGATGCTCATCACCGGCGCCTCCAGCGGCATCGGCGAGGCGGCAGCTCGCCGCCTCGCCCGTGAGCCCGGAGCCGAGCTGGTGCTGGTCGCCCGCCGTGAGGACCGACTCCAGCGTCTCGCCGAGGAGCTCGGCCCCGAGCGTGTCAGCCACGTGGCGGTCGACCTGCTCGAGGACGACGCCCCGGAGCGGGTGCGCGACCACGTGCTCGAACGCCACGGCCGCCTCGAGCTGCTCGTCAACAACGCCGGAGCCGCGTGGCGCGCGCACTTCGCCGACGGTGGCTACGAGAACGTCAGCCGCACGATGGCGCTCAACTTCGACGCAGCGGTGCGCCTCACCGAGGCGCTGCTGCCCCTGCTGCGCGCCGCGCGCGCCGAGCGCGATCGTGAACGTCGCCTCGACCGCCGCGCGCGTGGCCCGGCCCGGGACCGGCGCCTACAGCGCCTCGAAGTTCGCCCTCGCGGGCTGGTCGGACTCCGCTCTGGGCCGAGGAGCGCCAGCACGGCGTGCACGTCGGCCTGGTCCTGCCGGGCTTCATCGTCACCGAGGGCTTCCCCCAGGCCGAGCTGACCGGGCGCGCAGCCACGCGCTGGGTCGTGTCCACTCCCGAGAAGGTCGCGGAGGCGATCGTGCGGGCGGGACCCGGACGGCGGGCGGAGGTCTATGTGCCGCGGCCGTACGCGATCGCGGCCGCCCTGCGCGTGCTGGCACCGGCGCTCGTGCGGCGGGTGCTCGGGGGCGGACAGGCAAGCGTGTTCGTGCCCCGCACCGCCACCCAGGAGGCCGAACACAGCAGCAACGGGGCGCGCGCGACCTGAGGCGCTAGCCCAGGCGCGCGACGATGAGCACAGGCAGCGTGGGCGTGCGGCTGCCGCCCAGCGGCTCGGCCGTCACCAGCACCGCCTTGACGCCCGCGACCCCGCCCGGAACCGCGACCGTCGCGCCGCCCGAGCTGCTGACGCTGAACAGCGCGTCGGTCGGCTGCGGGGCGCCGGCCCGCTGTACCCACACCTGGTAGGTCCGCCGCGCCGGCACCTGGGGCATGCCGTTGACCCGCAGCTCGGCCCTGCCGCCAGTGACCCGCAATGAGGCCGTCGCGCCGTGCGCGAGCACCTGCGCGCGCACCACCCGCGCGCTGCCGCCCCCGTTCGAGCCCGCGAGCGCGACCACCGCCAGCACGATCGCGGCCGCCGCCAGCGCACCGGCGGCGCCCACCGTCCAGCGCCGCGGAGAACGCCGCGGCGCGGGCCGTGCTCCCCGCAGGCGCCGTACGCGAGGCTCGGCCCCGTCCGCCGGCGCAAACCGCGCCTCGCGAGCCTCACCCTGGTCGCGCTCGGCGCCGTCAGCGCCGACCGCACCCATGACCCGCTCCTTGAGCTGCGGTGGGGCGGGCAGCTGGAGGGCCGCCAGCGGCAGCGCCTCGGCCGCGACCTGCAGGCGTGCCACCTCCTCGCGACAGGCGGCGCAGTCCGCGAGGTGGGCCGTGAAGCGCTCGAGCTCCTGCTCGGTGAGAGCGCCCAACACATACGCGGCCGCATCGTCGTAGAAGGCGTCGTGCCCGCCGCTGTGAGTGACCGAGCTCATCGCAGTGCCTCCGCCGGTTGTGCGAGCGTCGAGCGCATCTTCGTCAAGCCGAGGCGCATGCGGCCCTTGACCGTGCCGACGGGCGTATTCAGCAGCGAGGCGATCTCGACGTGGGTCAGCCCGCCGAAATACGCCAGCTCGATTACGCGGCTCTGCTCCTTCGGCAGCTGCTCGAGCGCGTCTCGCACTTCGCGGGCCTCCTCGCGGCGGGCCACCTCCAGGTCGGTGCGCTCGGGGGCCGGCAGCTGCTCCTCGATGCCCTCGTCGTGGATCACGCCGCGGTCGCGTACGCCGCGGCGGCGGATCGCGTCGATGGCGCGGTTGTGGACGATGCCCAGGACCCAGTTGCGCACGCTGCCCCGGCCACGGTCGTAGCGGGCGCGCGAGCGCCACAGCGAGAGGAAGGCTTCCTGGGTGACGTCTTCGGCCATCGCTCGCTGCCCGCAGATCCTCAACGCCAGCGAGAACGCGGCCTCGGAGTGGCGGTCGTAGATCACCTCGAAGGCGTGGGCCGCGCCTTTGTAGACGAGCTGCATCAGCTCCTCGTCGGCCAGCACCCCGAGGGGCTCGGCCGCGGATCCGCCGCCCGCGGGGCGCAGCGACTTGAACATCACGTCAATTCTTACGCTGCAGACGCCCTGCGGGATCACCCGCTAGCGCGGGTCTCGCCACATCTTCCACATCGGCGGCCCGGCCAGCAGCTTGATCTCCTCGGTGACCTGGAAGCCGTGACGCGAGTAGAAGGCGATGTTGCTCTCCTTCGAGGACTCCAGGTAGGCGCCCACGCCGTCGGCGTCGCAGCGTTCGAGCACCGGTGCCATGACGGCCGATCCCAGCCCCTGACCCTGGGCGCCCGGATCGGTGCCGAGCACGGCCAGATACCAATGGGGCGGATCGTGGGGGTGGCGCTGCTCGAGTTTCTCCCAGCCGATCGCCGCGATCGGCATCTGGGTGATCAGCCGCGGATGCATGAAGGCGGGAACCATCGCGGTGACTTCCCGCAGCGACATCTTCCAGCGCCCGGGGGGCGCCCACAGCGCGGCGCAGCGCCGTTCGCTGTCGGTCCACACCTCCTGTTCGCCCAGCAGCTGGTAGATGCGGGTCCCCTGGAAGCGTTCGAGCGCCTTCAGTCGCAGCTTGTCGACCCGAAACGCCCAGCTTGCGACCGGGTCGTCGAGGAAGGCGCGGGCGAGGACGGTGGCCAGCGCGGGCACATCGTCCTTGTTGACGCGACGCAGCTCGGGTGCGGAGACGGCCATGGCCGTATTCTCCCCGGCCGCGGCGCGAGATGTCTGGACGCTAGGCTTCGGCGCCCATGAACGACGCCACCACGCCGCCGGAAGCGGCATACCACCTGCTGCTGGACCCCGCCGAGGTGCCCGTGACGGCCAGCGCGCTGCGCCTGCTGATCGCCGACGAGGCCCACCAGCCGGAGATACGGGGCCTGGCACGCGACGTCCTGGGCGAGCTCGAGGCCGAGCCGGACGAGTTCGGCATCCTGTCGGTGGCGCTCACTCCGGGGCAGCTGAAGATCACTCACACCGCCGTGCATCTGCTGCTGGACGACCTCCAGCGGGGCCAGAACGACGAGCGCCAGGTCCTGCACTCGATCCTCGGCAAGCTCCCCGACGAGCACGCGATCCGGGCGATCCAGCTCTAGCGCAACGGCGGCTGCTAGAGCTTTGCCGGTGGTCGAGCGCCGCGAATACCTGCCCGCGCCCGAGCGCGAGCGGCGCGCCCGCTCGTTCGGATCGGTCGTGCTGGAGTACGAGCGCGGGCGGCCCTCCTACCCCGGCGCCGCGATCGACTGGGTGCTCGGCGAGCGGCCCCTCACGGTCCTCGACCTGGGAGCGGGAACAGGGAAGCTGAGCACCGCCGTGCTCGCCCGCGGGCACGCCGTGATCGCGGTCGAGCCGCTGGCGGAGATGCGCGAGGTCCTGCGCGAAACGCTGCCGCAGGTGCAGACGCTCGACGGGCGGGCCGAGCACCTGCCGCTGCCGGCCGGCAGCGTGGACGCCGTTGTCGTCGGCGCCGCCTTCCACTGGTTCGAGCAGGGGCCGGCCCTGGCGGAGATCGGGCGGGTGCTGAGCAGCGCCGGGGATCCTCGGGCTGCTGGGCAACTCCTTCGACACCTCGCTGCCGTGGGCCGCGGACCTGCGCCAGGTCCTCGGGCCTCCGGCGATCGAGAAACCGGGCCACTGGCCGCCGGTCGAGGTGCTGCAAGAGCTCTTCGCCGAGGTCGAGGACCGCCGCTTCCCGCACGCCCAGGCGATCGACCGCAGCCGTCTGCGTGACCTCGCGCTGTCGCGCAGCTCGCTGGCGATCATGGATGCGGGCGCAAGGGAGCTCGCCCTCGGGCGGGTGGACGAGCTGTGGCAGCGTCACCCTGAACTCGCCGGGCGCCGCGAGGCGGAGCTGCGCTGGGTGACCCGCGTCAGGCGCTGCCGGACGCTGCTCTAGCGCTCGCCGGCCCCACCCGCTCCGCTGTCCGTGCCCACCACGCTGGCGGGGCCGCGGTCTGCGCCCGCCGGGACGTGCTGGGTGATGCAGTGGATGTTGCCGCCCCCGAGCAGGATCTCCCGTGAGGGGATCCCGACCACCTCGCGGCCGGGGAAGCATGCGCCCAGGATCTCGCCCGCCTGCTCGTCGTAGCGCTCGTCCAGCAGCGGGTACACGACGCGGCTGCCGGCGGGGTAGAAGTTGACGTAGGAGGCCGCCAGGCGCTCGCCCGGGCCGCGGGGGCGCACACCGGGGCTGCGCTGCAGGCTCACCGCCTCCTCCCGCTCCAGGTACAGCGGCCCGGGCGACGGGATGTGGACGATCTCGAACGTCCGCCCGCGGGCGTCGGTGGCCGCTTCCAGCCGCGCCTGTGCGTCGCGTGAGACCTCGGTCATCGGATCCTCGGGGTCCTCGGCCCAGCTCAGCAACACACGGCCCGGCGCGACGAAGCACGCGAGGTTGTCCACGTGGCCGTCGGTCTCGTCGTCGGGCAGCCCTCGCCCCAGCCACACGACCCGCTCCGCTCCGAGGTACTCGAGCAGCAGCCGCTCGATCTGCTCCCGGCCCAGCTCCGGGTTGCGGTTCGGGTTGAGCAGGCATTGTTCGGTCGTCAGCACGGTGCCCTGGCCGTCGCTGTGGATCGAGCCTCCCTCGAGCACCAGCGGGGCCCGGTAGCGGTCGGCCCGCTCGACCTCGAGCACCTTGGCGGCGACGCGTTCGTCGCGGTCCCAGGGGCTGTAGAGGCCGCCCTGCAGGCCCCCCCAGGCGTTGAAGTGCCAGTCCACGCCCCGGCGCACCCCGCGCTCGTCGACCACGAAGGTCGGTCCCGCGTCGCGCAGCCATGCGTCGTCGGTGGAGAGCTCGAGCACCCGGATCGACGGCTCCAACAGCGCGCGGCAGCTCTCGAACAGATGGTCGGAGACGCCCATCGTGACGGGCTCGCTGGCGCTGATCGCGGTCGCCACCGCCGCGAACGCCTCCTGGGCCGGCCCCGCCTGGAGCCTCCAGAAGTCCCCCCGCTCCGGCCAGGCCATCCAGCAGCCCGCGTGCGCCAGGAACTCGGCGGGCATCCGAAAGCCGTCGGCCGCCGGGGTGCTCGCCACCGTGACGCTCATCCCCGCCTGTATACCTGAGCGGCCGGGATCGTCCGTTTCCGCCCGCGTACCACCCGCAACCATCGGGCAAACGTCCGCTTTTCGGCCATTGATTGCGTATCCGGGCCGCGACTGCCCGAAAAGGACGGCAAGGACAAAGCCCGGCGTCACGCGACAGGGCACCAGATGAACTCGATTGCGCCACTCGCGATGGTCGATTGCCCCATACCGCCCAACCCCCTTCGTCGCGGAACCTAGCCGCCCGATGCTCAGCCGCCTGAAGTCCCTCGGCTCCGGCCGCAAGGCCGTGTGGGGTGCGCTCGCCGCGACGCTGGCGCTCGCCGGCATGATCGCCGCGGTGCTGGGCGCGCGCGCCGTTGCCCACTCCGACGCGGGTCACGCACGAGAGGCGTTCCGCATGGGCTCGGGCGAGGTGGCCTCGACGCTGGAGCTGGCCCTCCAGCACGAGCAGGACCTGGTCGCCGATACGAGCGCGTTCGTGGCCGGGCACCCCGACGTGTCTCCGGCCGGGTTCGACCGCTGGGCCGAAGCCGCGGGTGCGATGCACCGCTACCCGGAGCTGCAGGACATCGGGATCGTCGCGCTGGTGCCGGCTTCGCACCTGAAGGCCTTCGAAGCCCACCTGGCCGCCAACCCGATCAGGCCCCTGGGCCCCAACTCGCTGGGACCGAAAGAACGCTTCCAGATCCTGCCCGCAGGAACACGGCCGTACTACTGCTTTGCCACCGCGGGCCTGGAACGCACGCTCGCGACCTACCTTCCCGACGGCGTCGACTTCTGCGCCCTGGCGCCGGAACTGATCGCCGCGCGGGACTCGGGCCGGGCCACGTACGCGCCGGTCCTCGACGGCAACAAGAACGAGCTCGGTGTGCAGACCCCGGTGTATGCGGGTGGCGGCCTGCCCGCGACCGTTGCAGCCCGCCGCCACGCGTTCGTCGGCTGGCTCGGCGAGCTGCTCGAACCCAACGTGGTGCTGGCGCGGGCGCTGCAGACCCACCCGAACCTGGCCGTGACCTTCCACTACAACCAGGCGGGCTCCAAGATCGCCTTCAGCAGCGGCTACCGGCCGCCGCATCCGCAGAGCACGATGATCGACCTCCACAACGGCTGGTCGGTGCAGACGTTCGCGCCGGCGCCCTCGGCCAGCGTCTTCGCGCACTCGAACGCGCTCACGATGCTGCTCGGCGGGATCCTCCTGAGCCTCGTCATCGGCCTGCTCGTGCTCGTGCTGGCAACAGGACGCCGGCGCGCGCTGTCGCTCGTGAGCGAGAAGACCCACGAGCTGTCCGAGAAGAACCGCGAGCTCCACCACCAGGCCCTGCACGACCCGCTCACCGGACTTCCCAACCGTGCGCTGGTGCTCGACCGCGCCGAACAGCTGATCGAGCGCATCGCGTCCCAGCGGGGGACCGTCGCCGGGGCCCTGTTCATCGACGTCGACGGCTTCAAGCACGTCAACGACAACTACGGCCACGCCGCCGGGGACCAGCTGCTGAGGACCGTCGGGGAGCGGCTGCGGCGATCGGTCCGACAGCAGGACACGGTCGGCCGGCTCGGCGGCGACGAGTTCGTCGTACTCAGCGAACTGGGAGACGGCGAGGCCACGCTGAAGCTCCTCGCCGACCGCCTCACCGAGGTCCTGCGCGAGCCCGTCGAGCTCGAGGACGGCCGCAAGATCTCCTCACGAACGGTGAGCATCGGGGTCGCGATCGGCTCCTACACGGACCCGGACGCGCTGCTGCGTGACGCCGACCTCGCCCTCTACGCCGCCAAGGCCGCCGGCAAGGACCGCTTCGTGCTCTACGACGCGAGCATGAGCGCGGGCGCGGAGAACCGGCCCCAACTCGAAGCGGACCTGCGAACCGCGGTCCAGAACCCACGGGAGCAGTTCAAACTCCTCTACCAGCCGATCTACGAGCTCAAGACCGCCAAGGTGGTGGGCGTCGAGGCCCTCATCCGCTGGCACCACCCAGAGCTCCGGATCGTGGCCCCGGACAAATTCATCCCGCTCGCCGAGGACACGGGGCTGATCGTGCCGATCGGGCGCTGGGTGCTGGAGGAGGCCTGCCGACAGGCAGCGAGTTGGCACGCCGAAGGCCGCAGGGTCGGTATCGCGGTCAACGTGTCCGCCTACCAGCTCGGGCGCCGGGAGTTCGTGGACGACGTCCGCCGCGCGCTCGTGGAATCGGGCGTCGAACCGTCGCTGCTGACGCTCGAGATCACCGAGACGATGCTGATGAACGACCTCGAGGCCACGAGGGACAACCTGAACCTGATCAAGGCGCTCGGCGTGCGCATCGCGATCGACGACTTCGGCACCGGGTACGCGTCGCTGTCACAGCTGCGACGGCTGCCGGTCGACATCCTCAAGATCGACAGGAGCTTCATCGCCGCCCTCGACAACGGCGGCTGGAGCCGCGAGCTGCTGCGTGCGAGTGAGCTGCTGCATGCGATCCTCGGCGTCAGCCAGGCCCTCTCGCTGTCGGTCGTCGCCGAGGGCATCGAGGAGGAGAACCAGCTCTCGCGGCTGGGAGCGATGGGCTGCGAGATGGGTCAGGGCTTCTTCCTCGGCCGCCCGAGCTCGCCGGAGGACATCACGGCCCTGCTCAACCCCACCCCGGCGCGCCCGTCGGGCATCCCCGAGATCCAGGTCGTCGAGCGGCGCCGGCGCACGCTCGTCCCCTAGCCGCGGACTGCGAACTTCAGCACCGAGCGGTGTCCGGCGGCGGGCTGGAAGGTCAGGTGCGCCGTCACCTTGTGCTTGGCGCCGGCGCCGTTGAAGGGCACCGTGACCGTCATGCTGCCTTCGCCGCGAACGCGCTTTCGGACCGCGGGCGCGCCCGGGACGTTGATGCTCACGCGTCCGGCCCGGGGGGCCCAGATGCGCAGGATCAGATGCCTTCCCTTGCGCTTGTGCGACAGCAGCAGCAGCGGGCAGCCGCTGACCGCCACCTTCGTGCCCGGTGTCAGCTTCGCGCCGTTCTGGGCGATGATCGTGGTGGGCGCCAGCAAGCGGGTGCCGCACAGACTGCCGTTGGGCGCGAGCGCCGAGTTGGGACCCATGGGCAGGCTCACGCTGACGCTCGTGATGGGCACGTCGGGCAGGTTTTCGAAGGTCGAGGTGGTGATGCTCGAGCGGGCGATGTGGGTGTGGCCGACGAGCACCACCTCGAGGTTGTCGCCCTTGAGCACGAGGTCGAGGTCGGGGAACTGGGCGCTGCCGTGTGAGACCAGCCAGGCGGTTCCGGTGAGCGCGCCCGGCAGCACCGGCGTCTTCACGGTGACCGTGCCGACGCGCGCGGTCGACTGGCAGCTTCCGGGCGGCAACCCGCTTTCGAAGCTCGCGGCCAGGCACGCTTTCTGGAGCGTCGAGCCGCGCGCCACGAGCCGGCTCGGCAGTTGCAGCTGGAGCTCGCGGATGTTCGCCTCGGCGGCCGGCTGCGTAACGGTCACCGTGAGGGCGGCGCCGCCGGCTTTCGAGGTCTTGGCGGCGCTGCTCGCGCGCAGTTGCGGCTTGAAGGCCAGAGCGCCGCAGTCGTTCGCCTGGAAGGGGCTCGAGAGGGCGTCCTGGGCGCCGAAGGTGGAGAGCAGCAGCGATTCGCTGGACAGCGGAGCACAGCTCGTGGGATTCGACGCGAAGCGCGGGCGATTGACGTTGACGCTGATGTGCTTCAGGCGCAGCGGCACGCCGCCGAAGACGCTCGGCAGGGTGGTCGTGGTCGTGACGCGGCCGTTGTAGAGGCCGACCGAGATCGCCGCACGCGTCACCACCTGGCCGAGGTCGTAGGGGCCGGCGATCGCGGGCACGACCACCGAGAGCCCATAGGGGGCGCCCGCGTAGGGACCCGTGAGGTAGACCTGGCCGCCCAGCGCGTACGGTTCGCCGCCCGCACCGGCGGCCACCGCCACGGTGCCGATCTGGCTCGCGGCTGGACACGTCCCCGTGTTGGCCTGCGCGTCGCCACACAACGGCACCGTGGGGATCGCGCCGACGAGACCCGGCGGCAGCGTGACGGTGACGCGTGAGAGGTATTGCTGGGCGTCCGCCCGTGCGAGGCCGAACGTGAACGGGCTGAACGCGCCCGCGCGCGGGTTTTCGGGAACCAGCGACTGTGCCAGCGAGAACGGCAGCGAGGGCGGGCACCCGCTGACCGTGAAGCCGCTCGCGGCGGCCGCGGTGGCGGGCTGGCCGGTGTAGGGCAGGATTTCCGCGCCGGGGCTCGCGGGACCGCACGTGAGCGGGTTGGCCAGCGGCGCGCGAGCGCCGCCGCGCAGGTGGATCACGAAGTCTTCGAACGGGACCTGCGGAGCACCGGAGAAGCTGGCGATCAGGCGGCCGGTCTGGGCGTTGGCGCTGACGCGGCCTTCGAGGCGTAGCCCGACCCCGTACTGGGGCGCCGTGGCGATCAGGAACATGCGGTACTCGCCGCCCGATTCCGGTCCCGCGCCCGCTTGCGGAGCGCCCACGTACACGCCCCCGGTCAGCGAGCCGTCGGGTATCCCGGGAGCGTTGACGAGCACCGAGCCCACGTTGGAGGCGTCGGGACAGCTTCCTGCCGCGTACTGGGCATCGCTGCACGCGACCAGCCCGTTCGCGGCCGAGGGATCGAGCGTCAGGCCTTCAGGGAGCGTCACCTGGGCGCCCTGCACGTCGGGAGAGTTGGGCTTCGATGGTTCGTGGGTGAACTGCGGCACGTGCAGGTCCGCCGTGACCCCGTCCGGCTGGTCGGAGCCGGGGTCTTCGGCGGCCAGCGACAGCGAAGGGTTGAAGGCAAGTTGGTTGCAGCCGGTTGCCGCCACGGGCGTTTCGTTGGCGGCGGGGAGGAACGCGCCGGGAGCTTCGTAGGAGTCGACGTGCAGGTAGGTCACCGGCTTGCTCGTGCAGGTGCTCGGCAGCGTGATGAAGGCGGTGGCGGCGCCGACGTGGGTGTGCTGCTGCGGGATGCCCCAGAAGATCAGCCTGGACTCGATCACTTCCGGTTCCTGGGGCAGGTTCTGGATTCTGAAGAACTCGTGGTAGTCGCCCGTGGGAACGCCGCTGCTTTCGCTGGTTTCCGCTTCGTGCTGCCAGCTGAGGCCGCCTTCCAGGTAGATCTGGCCGCGCAGGTCGTGGCCGAGCGTGGCCAGCAATTCCAGCGTCGGGCTGTTGACTTCGACGCCGAAGCGGGCGGGCTCACCCGGCAGGCGCTGCATGTTGTAGACGGGAAAGTGTTCGGTCACGGTGAGACCGAGGTGCAGCAGTTCCAGCACGGTCGCCGTGCCGACGGCTTCGTCTTCGCCGACCTGGCTGCCGGCCGGGCATTTGAACTGCTGGAGCTGCGCTTCGGTGCACTGTTCGGTGGCTTCCGGGTTGACCGCCAGCCCGGGCGGCAGATCGACCCTGGCGTCCTTGACTTTCCCCGTCGGCGCTTCGTGGCCGGCACCCACTTTGGTGGTGGCGAAGCGGAAGTCGGTGATGCCGAAGTCCGGATGGCCTGCGGCCTGGGTGTAGAAGCGCGACGTCGGGCCCGAGTCTTCGCAGTTGACTTCCTTGCAGGTGCCCGCTTCCCACTTCGAAACGGTGAGCGCGGCCAGGGCCGACCCGGCGGGCAGGAGCGCCAAGGCCGCGCCCGCGAGCAGCACCGCCACCGCTGCCCGTGGCACGAAGCGCCGCGACGCCCTCAGGAGCGCCGCCGCGGCGCTCACGTCGTGCGCCTCCGCGCCGTTCATATCCGGGTTCCCTCCCGACACAAGGGCAAGCCCCTCAGGAGTTGACGGCCGAGGCGCGGTATCGCTGCTCGAAGCGAAGGCCGCCGCGGCCGACACCGAAGATCACCCGTGCCGCCAGCGCTCCGGCCAGCAGGTACACGACCGCCGCGACCCCCCAGTTGACGCTGATCGCCCGCTTGGGGTGGCCCGGGATGTGGATCAGGCCGCTGAACGAGCCGGCCAAGAAGTTGGCGCTCTCGTGGATGCCCTTGACGATCGCGTTGGCGGCATTGGCTTTCACGTCCGCCAGCAGGATCGCCAGCGCGAGCACGAGCGCGACCATCACCGTCGCCGTGATCAGGACCAGCGCGAGCATCACCGCACCGGCGCTGACGCCGCCGACGGCGACTGCTCCCGCGTTGCGTATGCGCCTCTTGATGACCGGTGTGCGCAGCTCCATGTCATATGGATTACCCGCCCGCGGCATCGCTACGCCCCGTTCTCGCCCGAGCGCGCCTCCGGCAACGTTCGTTGCAGAAGCCACGAACCCACCGATCCGGCCGCGACCCCGCGCATCCCGGGTCCCAGCCGTAGCGCTTCTAGGCTAGGGCGCGTGGACGACCAGGGGGCCGCGATCGAGGTACAGCGAGCTCGTACGAGAGTTCCGCAAGGGTCCGCGCGCGGTCGACGGCATCGACCTCGCCGTGCAGACGGGCGAGATCTACGGCTTCCTCGGGCCCAACGGCGCCGGCAAGTCGACGACCGTGCTGATGCTCACGACGCTGCTGCCGCCGACGAGCGGCCGCGCGACCGTCGGCGGCTTCGACATCGTGCGCGAAGGCGCGCAGGTGCGCGCGTCGATCGGCGCCGCGCTCCAGGAGGCCGCGCTCGACGCGATCCTCACCGGCCGCGAGCACCTGCAGCTCCAGGCCACGCTCCAGGGCATCCCGTCCGACGCAGCGCAAGGCGCGCACGGACGGCGCTGCTCGAGCGCGTCGGACTCACCGAGGCGGCCGACCGCCGCGTCGGCGGCTACTCGGGCGGCATGAAGCGGCGCCTCGACCTCGCGCTCGCGCTCGTGCACGAACCGCGGATCCTGTTCCTCGACGAGCCGACGACCGGCCTCGATCCGCAGAGCCGCGCCGCGCTCTGGGAGGAGGTCGCGCGCCTCGCCCGCGACGAGGGCATGACCGTCTTCCTCACCACGCAGTACCTCGAGGAGGCCGACGCGCTGGCCGATCGGATCGGCATCATCGACCGCGGCAAGATCGTCGCCGAGGGCACGCCCGCGCAGCTGAAGGCCGAGATCGGCAGCCCGAGCGTCGAGGTCGCGCCCGATCGGACCCGAGCGCCGGCGAGCGCTCGCCGAGCTCCTCAGCCGCTTCGGCGCGCCCAAACGCAACGGGCGCGGCAGCGTCACCGTGCAGCTGCCGGGCGGCGAGACGCGAGCTCGCGGAGATCGTGCGGCTGCTCGACAGCCACAACCTGCGGGTCGAGTCGCTGCAGCTCCACCAGCCGTCGCTGGACGACGTGTTCCTGGCCAAGACCGGGCGCAAGCTCGAGGGCGCCGGCGAGCAGTGAGCGCGAGCTCGCTCGCTGCTCGAGCAGGTCGGCGCGATCGCCCGGCGCTCGGCGACCGGCGCGTCTACCGCCAGCGCGCGCTGCTGTTCTTCCCGATGCTGTTCCCGCTGATCCTGTTCGCGATCAACGGCAGCGCGCTCAGCAGCTCGACCGAGATTCCGGGCTTCCCGACCCACAGCTACCGCGCCTTCCTGCTCGCCATGCCCGTTCGTCCAGGGCGCGATGTTCGTCTCGATCAACGCCGGCACGAGCCTCGCGCGCGACATCGAAACGCGGCTTCCTCAACCGCCTCGCGCTGACGCCGCTGCGCAGTCGAGGCGATGCTGCTCGGGCAGCTCGGCGGAGCGTTCGTGGTCGCCTGCGTGCAGTCGGTCGTCTACCTGCTCGTCGGGCTCGCGACCGGCGTCGGCTTCGCGAGCGGCGTCGGCGGCGTGCTCGTGCTGCTCGCCCTGTCGCTCGCTGATCGCGTTCGCCTTCGCCAGCCTCGGCGGGCTGCTCGCGCTGCGCCTCGGCAGCGGCGAAGCGTCCAGGGCATCTTCCCGCTGCTGTTCGTGACGCTCTTCCTCAGCTCCTCGAGCCTGCCGCGCAACCTGATCAAGACGAACTGGTTCCGCGAAGTCGCCACCTACAACCCGGTCTCCTACCTGATCGAGGGCATGCGCAGCCTGATCATCAAGGGCTGGAACGCACAGGCGCTCGAGCTCGCGTTCGGCTTCGCGATCGCGCTGGCCGCTGATCTCGCTCGCGCTCGTCGCGGCCCGCGATGAGATCGAGGCTGGCGCGCACATGAGGCGCTTCCTCTACGTCACCCGCGGGGTCGCCTGGCGCTCGATCCACAACACGGTCGTCAACCCGGCGATCCTCGTCCCCTCGATCATCTTCCCGCTGTTCTTCCTGGTCGCCTTCGCCGGGCGGGCTCTCGCGGATCAGCGATGTGCCGAACTTCCACTACAAGCCCGGCTACACGTCGTTCCAGTTCGTGTTCGTGTTCCTGCAGTCGGCCGCCTTCGGCGGCGTCTTCACGGGCTTTGCCGTCGCGCGCGACTTCGAGTCGGGCTTCGCGCGGCGGCTGCTGCTCGGCGCGCCGCGCCGCAGCGGCATCATCGCCGGCTACGCCGTCGGCGCCCTCGTGCGCTGGCTGATCGTCGGGACGGTCGTGACGGTCGCCGGCGCTGATCGCCGGGATGAACGTCGACGGCAACGGCAGCGAGCTGTTCGGGCTCTTCGGGCTCGGCCTCGGCATGAACTTCACCGCCGCGCTGTGGGCGATCGGCGATCGCGATGTTCCTGCGCACCGAGCAGGCGGGCCCGCTGATCCAGATGCCGGTGTTCGTCGCGCTGTTCCTCGCGCCGGTGTACGTGCCGCTGTCGCTGCTGACCGGCTGGGTGCACGCCGTCTCCAGCGTCAACCCGGTCACCGCCGTGATCGAGGCCGGGCGCGGGCTGCTCGCCGGCTCACCGGTGAAGGTCGCGCTGTCCTTCGCCCTGCTCGCGGGCGCCGTGGCGCTGATGGCGGTGTTCGCCCGGCGCGGGCTCGCCTCGGCCGAGCGCGCCGGCTGAGCGGGCCGCTGCGGGCACAGCCCAGCGGCGCGCAGCACGCCGAGACCTCGGGGCGACCGGGTTGATGCTCGGCGCCGGATGACTCGGACGACACGGCGGTCGAGCCGACCCGCACGTTTCTGGCCCTCTGACAGACTGCGGACATGTCGAGACGGACTCGTCGCCCTCGCGCTGGCGGTCATCCTCGCTGCGACGTATGTCGGTGTGCTGCGCCGGCGCATCCTCAACTGGGGCGCGACCGACTCGGAGGCGCGCTCGCGTCTGCCGGGTGATGAGCTGCTCGAGAATGCGGATGGGATCTCAACGCGTGCGATCAGCATCAACGCACCAGTAAGCGCGGTCTGGCCGTGGCTCGCGCAGCTTGGGCCGTCTCCGCGCGGGGGCGCCTACACCTACGACTGGATCGAGAACCTGCTCGGCCTCAACATGCATAGCGCCAACCACATCCTTGAGCAGTTCCAGCATCCCGAGGTCGGTGAGACGATCGGCTTCGGCTCAAACCAGATGCGGCTTGAGCGTGTTGAGCCCGATCATGTTCTCGCGTGGCGCTCGCAGGATGGAAACTGGGTATGGACCTTCGTACTCGAGAGTCACGGGGGTGGAACGCGGCTGATTAGCCGCAACCGCTTTCGCCTCCGAAGCGCAATCGCACGTCTGGGAATGCTGCCGATGGAGCCCGCCTCGCTGGTGATGGAGCAGAAGATGCTGCGCGGCATCAAGCAGCGTGCCGAGAGTCCAGAGCCCTCGTCACCCCGATAGCGGCGATTGAAGTCCGGCGTGCGTCCGGACCGGTGCGCGACGGCTCTCAGCGCCCGGCGTGCAGCCGTTCGATCTCGTGCTGCACGTCGGCGTCGGGGATCGGCCGCCTGGCATGGACGTCCCAGGCATTGAACAGCAGCCCGATCGCCCAGGCTCCGGTGAGCCAAGCTGGCCACGGATAGCCGCTGCCGGTCATTGCCCAAATCGCCCACACCGCGGCATTGACAACCACATGTCCCCCACAACGACGAAGGCCGCCCGGATGGGGACGGCCCTCGAGGTCTCGGTCGGCCGGTTTGCAGGGCTCATGCAAGTCCTCCGCCCTGGTCGGCCGGGATAGCGGGGGCGGGATTCGAACCCGCGACCTTCGGGTTATGAGCAGGCTGGATAGGGGTGCGGTCAGGCATATTTGGCTCTCTAGAGCCAGATCCGGTCCAACCGATTCCGCCAGATTTGCTCAAATTGGTACCGGACTGGTACCCGACTGGATCGGTGAGGATTACGGGTAGAGCGTGTGCCCCCGGTCACCGTGGTTTCGGAGGTCTGCCCAGCGCCGCCGCCTTGGTGAGGTGTCGAACACCGTCGGCGGCGCGCTGAGATCCGCTCCGTGGCCGTCCGGGTGGACTTAACGCTCTCGCCTCACTCGGCAGCGTCGTCTTAGCCGCGCTCTGTCAGCTCGCCGAGGACTTCTTGGGACTCTGCGAGGCTGGCCGTCAGCATTTGACGCGAGACCTCCAAGAGCTGAAAGATGCGCGGGTCGTGGACGCTGTAGTAGACATTGGTGCCATCGCGGCGGGCATCCAGGATGCCGTGTTTTCGAAGTACGCCCAGGTGCTGGGACGTCCCGCCTGAATCCATCTGGAGCTCGCCTTGGAGTTCACTGACGGTCCGCTCGCCGTCTTTGAGAAGCTCGAGGGTGCGGACGCGAACAGGGTGGCCCAGGATGCGAAAGAATTCGGCCTTGACCTGGTAGACGGCCCGGTGCTGAACGGCCTCGACCGCGCCGGCGCTCCGCGAGCGCGGGCTCATGCCGAGACGCCTTGGCGGCGGGGTGCGCTCAAAGACTCGCAGGGGCCATCATGAGCGCCGGGCGAATGCGGGCGACCATGCGCCGGGGGTGGGTCGACCCGCGTCGGCGTTTCCGAGGCGCGCTCGGCTTCATTGACGAACGCGCAACTGGGCATCGCCTTGCTCATCGGCTTAGCGTACAAGGCAAGGCGCCGGGCTAAATCCGGCCGAGCCGTCTCGCCTGCCGGCGTCGCCAGCGGCTTGACATCCGGCGCGTCGGCGCTCACCGTCGCGGCCTCCCGCGGCAGATCAAAGCGATGAGCACGCACGCGGGAAGCGTCAGGGCCGCGGCCGCGATCAGCTCCAGATCGCCGACCGGCGGCACCAGCGCGAGCGGGAGCGCAACCAATGCCAGCAGCGCTGCAAGCGCGAGTGCCACCGCGTGCTGATGTACGAAGCGCAGCTCGCGACGCAGTGAGCGGCGCGCCGTGGGCCTCGCGGCGGCCCGGTGGCCCAGCCGTGCGGCGCTCATTCGAGCATCTCGATGAGACGTTGCTCGAGCCTGCGTACCGCGTCGCTCGCCACAGACGCGGGTGCGTTGTCGTAGAGGACTGCCAGTGGCAGTGCGTCCTCCTCACCGGCGATCGCCTGTGCGACGAGGCCTACCGAGCCCTCTGGCGCGGGGTAAACGTCGCGGCGTACCGCGCGCGGCAAGCGCAGTCGCATGGCGTTGAAATCCCCGCGGTCCAGGATGTAACTGCGTATCCGCCGGCGGCGATCGCAGGGCGAGAACTGACTGCTCGGGTGAGGGGTCACGGGTCTAGTCCCAACCCTGGTACATGACAAGGCGGTAGGTCTCCCACGCATCGGCGATGCAGTCCAGGGCGACCTCGTTTAGGGGTCCCTGCTCGCCGACGAGAGCAAACGCAACAGCGAGCGTGGCGGGCTCAACGTGCTCCAACAGCAACCTCGCCGCGGAGGCGCTGTCCGGCCCGCCGTCAAGGATCCTCCGCGCCAGACGAGCCTCGTAGACTTCGGAGACGACTCCTACGTCGCTGGCTGGCGTCATGGGTGCCCTCGGCCCGGCTGAACCCGGGAGCGCAGCTGGGCGTCGAGCGCCCAGATCGCGGTCAGCGCCCGCGTCAAACGGCGCATCGCAAGTTGCTGGCTACGCAGAACGGCGTCCAGCCCGCGCGACTCGAGCGCCCGGCAGATCTCGCCGACGAGCTCGACCATTGCTTCATGCTGGCGCCTCCATGCCCGCTCGTGGTCAAAGGCCCCGGGTACTGGCTCAAGCCACAGCCGGCCAGCGCTCTGCCGGCGCGCGAACCTACGACGGCCCCCACCCGCTCCTGCTCACCGAACGTCCCGATCGCAAGGAGATCATCCAGCGACTGCATGATCAGCCACAGGCCCACCGCCAACTCGACCCACCGGGCACGCAGCGACAAGCGCGCATCCGCGCGCTCGCACGGGTCGCCGTGGCGCAATGGCCCGAGCCTGATCGGCTCAGTCGGCGCGACGATGTCCAGCGTGTCGCTCAGCCATCTACCAACCTCTCCGTCGAGGATCTCGCCCACATCGGCGCGGCGTCGCGCTGCCGCGCGCTCCACCTCGCAGACGAGCGCGCGCATCTGGCGCGCGAGTCCGAAGGGCTGTTCGGAGCGCGCGCGGCCCGTGGCACCTGTGTGGTCGAGGTTCAGGGCGAGGCGCACGGCCAGGGCCGCCAGATCGACCGACGCGTCCTCGAGGGCAGCGAGCGCGTCCGCCGGGTCAACCGAAGGATCTAACACGTCGGCAACGGCCGCACGGGCTGCGCAGGCCGCGAGCGACACGCTCGAGCGATTGACATGCAGCGCCAGCTCAGCCGCACGTATATCGCGGCCTGCCTCGACGAGCGTGTCGTGCAGCCGCGAGAGCAGATGCGCCTCGCGTGGACCCGCCGCCGGCCCGAATGCCTCCCACACCCGGGCGCTGCACTCGAGCGGCACGACCGCGCAACGCAACACCGACAGAGGACTCGCCCGCCAGCCCGCCCACAGTGCGAGCAGATCGGTCTCCACGACATCGAGATCGCGCCTGGCGCAAGCCGCCGCCCGATCACGATCGACCTCGCGCCCGATCAGATCTCCCGCGCCGACGCGGCTCCACAGCTGGCCGAACCGGCTCAACCAGTCGGGTGTTCCTGCCCCTCCCGGCTGCCCACCGGCTGAAATCGGGAGGCTGAACGCGTGGAGAGGTGACTCCGTCTGGAGCCTCGTTGAGCGACCTCGCTTCCCGGCCCGCCATGGTTCTGCAATCTATCATCTTCTAAGACGATAGATTTCGGCTCAGAGCACCCAGACTGCCCCGGAACGAGTCCCGTGGACCCCGTGACAACCCGATCAGCGACCAAGCTCCCAAGCGACCTTGACGGCACCCGCGATACCTACGAGGTGTACGTCAACGGCGTCCTCCAACGCGAGGGCAGCGACTTCGACGTCGACGGCCGGGTACTGGTCTTCAACCGGCCGCTGCGCAAGGACCGGATCTCGGGCTGGCGGTGGTTCCTCGGCGCCTGGGGCGTGGGTACCTACCGACAGGACGACACGATCGACATCCGCTACGAGGTGGACGGACACGCACGCGTAGCGCACGCACTGGATGTGACGCCCTTCGCCGGCTAAGGAGAAGCGCGCCAGCACTGTATGTGCGGCTGGCGTCCCGATGGGAGCGGCGCGCTGACGACTTCCTAATCTCATAAGCTTGTAAGATTCGGGGATTATGTGGTCCTCTCGCCTCGGCCAATCTCCGATCTACGCCTTGAAGGCCGACTTCTTCAGGGTCCTGGGCCATCCGGCTCGGGTGCGGTTGCTGCAGCTTCTGCGCGATGGTGAGCGCTCGGTCGGGGCTCTACAGGAGGAGCTCGAGCTCGACTCGAGCGGGACGTCCCAGCATCTGGCGGCATTGCGCGCGCAGGGCCTCGTGGTAGGCCGTAGGGAAGGCACGAGCGTCTACTACCGGGTCAAAGATCCCCGCACGCTGGAGTTGCTCGAACTCGCGAAGAGGATCATCTCTGCGTCGCTGGAAGAGAACCGTGCGCTTCTGGATGACCTATCGGTCGAGGACTTCGGCCCACGGCCGGGTCTCGGCTAGCTGTGGAACTACTCAACTGGGTCGCGCTCGCGGGCGTCACGACGCTCGCGTCGGGCGGGCTGCTCGCATCGATGAAACGTCGGTTGCGCAGCGGCCTGGCAGTTCAGGTGGCCGGGATGGCACTGCTCGGCGTCGTGGGCGTGGCGGTGCTCATCGACGGTGAGGTGCTTGGCGCACCGTTTCGCAACACGATCGGCTTGGCCTTTGGGCTTGATCCACTTAGCGGCTTCTTCCTTGCGGTTCTTGCCCTGACCGCGGTTCCGACGCTGGTGTTCGCGCGTGACTACCTGCCCGAGAGCCCCGGCGCACGGGCAATCGGAGCGTTGATGTCGGCGTTCCTGCTGACGCTCGTCGGCGTGCTGGCCGCGCGTTCGGTGACTGGTTTCCTGGCGTTCTGGGAGTTGATGACGCTGGTGCCGGCCGCGGCGATGCTCGTCGCGAGACGCGATGCGACCGTGCGTTCTGCGACCTACGCGTACCTCGCGATCACGCATCTCGGTGGGGCGGGAGTCTGGATAGCGCTGGTTGTCTTGGTGCACTACGGCGCGATCGGTGACCCGACGGCCCTCGTCAGCGCGGGGGGCGACGCCCAGACGCTGGTGGCCGTCGCGGCGCTGATCGGGTTCGGCACAAAGGCGGGCTTCGTCCCTCTGCACTCTTGGCTGCCTCGCGCGCACCCGGTTGCTCCCGCGCCGTTGTCTGCGCTGATGTCGGGGGTGATGATCAAGGTCGCTCTGTACGGGCTGATCCGAGTCGAGTTCCAGTGGCTCGGCGCGACACCTCAGTGGCTGGGTCTCACGTTGCTCGCGATCGGCCTCGTGTCGTCACTCGGTGGCGTCTTGTGGGCGCTCGTGCAGCACGATCTCAAGCGGCTTCTGGCCTACCACTCGATCGAGAACGTCGGCATCATCGCTTTGGCTCTGGGCGCATCGGTGTTGTTCGCCGATGGCGGCAGCCCGATGTGGGCTGCAGATCGCGTTCGGCGCCGCGCTTCTGCACGTGGCCAACCACGCGATCTTCAAGTCCCTGCTGTTCCTTGGCGCCGGGGCGTTCGAGCGCGCCGTAGGCAGCCTCGATCTCGATAATCTCGGCGGACTCCTGCGGCGGATGCCTTGGGCCGGGGGTGCGTTCCTGATCGGCTCGATGGCGATCGCCGGGCTGCCGCCGCTGAACGGCTTTGCATCGGAGTGGCTCGTCCTGCAGTCGCTGCTGCACGTGGCGTTCTACCACCGGCTTGGCGTTGCCCTCGCCGGCGCGACCGCGCTGGCCGGCCTGGCAGCCACGGCGGCCCTTGCGCTGCTGTGCTTCGCGAAGGTCATCGGCTTGGTCCTGCTCGGTCAGCCGCGACGAGCCGAGTGCGCCGCGGCGGTCGACCCGCCCGTGGGCATGCGAGCGGGAATGGCGGTGCTCGCCGTGCTGTGCGTTGCGCTCGGCCTCGTTCCTGGACTGGTACTGCCAACGCTTGCCGCGCTTTCGCCCGGAGCGCACGTTCCCGCTCTGACGCGACATGCGGGCCTGGTGATACCCGGTACCGGCTCCTACCTTCCGCTGGCACTCGCCCTGGCGCTGGCCGTCATCACAACGGTGCTGGTGGCAGCGCGCGGGAAGCGTGCGGCGGCCCCGACGCCGAGCTGGGCCTGCGGGCAGCCGGTCGTCGGCGCGCTGCGCATGGACCTCGGCGGGATTTACGAAGCCGCTGCGGCTCGTACTCGAGGCCGTGCTTCGACCGCACCGGGAGATCGAGGTCACCCGCGCCGGCGGGATGGTCCAGAGCGTGACCTATACGGGCCACGTCCCATCGCTGCTCGACACGACGCTGTATGAGCCGACGGTTCGAACAGGTCTGCGCGCTGCCGCCGTTGCCAGGCGCCTGCAGTCGGGCAACGTGCGCACCTACGCCGCATATCTGTTGGGACTGGTCATCGGCCTGATCGTGCTGACGTACGCGGGCGTGCTCGGATGAGCGTGCCGGCAGCGCTCGTGCAGATCGCCGGCGTTGCGCTGGCGCCCCTGCTCCCGGGCTCAATCCAGACGCTCAAGGCCCGCCTGCAGGGCCGGCGCGGACCCTCGCCGCTGCAGCCGTACCGGACGCTCAAGCGCCTGTGGGGCAAGAGCGCAGTCGACCCGGAGGGAACCGGGGTCATCTACCGGCTCGCTCCCCCGCTCGTCGCGGCATGCCTGCTCGCAGCGATCGCGATCGTCCCCGTCGCCGGTCGTTCGGGGAGCTTCGGTCTGGGCAACGACGCGCTCGTGCTCGTGGCGCTGCTGGCGCTTGCCCGCTTTGCCCTCGCCGCCGCGGCATGGGACACCGGCAACGGGTTTGCGCTGATGGCCTCGGCGCGCGATCTGATGATCTCGGTGTTCGGCGAGGCGCTGCTGGTGCTCGCGCTGCTCGTCTCGGCGCTGGCCGCGCACAGCACCGATCTGCTGGCCATGAGCAGCGCGGCTGCGGGCGGACACATCTGGAGCACGCCCGCGCACTGGTGCGGCGCACTGGCTTTCGCGCTCGTGATCCTCGTCGAGACCGGGCGCCAGCCGATCGACAACCCCGACACGCACCTCGAGCTGACGATGATCCACGAGGGGCCGCTCCTGGAGTACGCAGGTCGCGACCTCGCGTATCTGCTGTGGGCCGTCGCAGCGCGGCACTGGATCCTCCTGATCCTCGGCGCGCAGCTGTTCCTGCCGCATCCGCGCGGCTTCGCCGTCGGCCTCGGCCTCGCCGTCGTGCTCGTAGCCGGTCTGTGCGCGGGCCTCGCACTCGTCGAGACCGCCGAGGCAAAGATGCGCATCCTGCGTGTGCCGGCGCTGCTGGGCATCGGCTGTGCGGTCGCGCTCGCGGGAGCCGCCATGTGGATCGGCGGTGTGGGCGCATGAGCAACGCGCTCGTGACGACCATGCTCGTGCTCGGCCTCGCAGTCGTCGTCGTGCGCAGACGCACGGTCGCAATCGTGCTCGTGGCAACACAGGCCGTCGCCCTCGGCATGATCGCCGCGGGCATCGGCGGCGGCTCCTCAGCGGACCCGCTCGTCGGGGCATTTCTGATCGCGACGAAGGCGCTCGCGCTGCCCGTGCTCCTCTACGTGCTGATCCGGCGAACGCCCGAGGCCGGCCCGGTCGCCGCGGCCGCGGGCCCGTTCGTGCGCTTTGCATGCGCCGGCGCGGTCGCGCTGTGCGCTGTGCTCTTCGTGCCGCCGCTCGGCCTCGGCGACCCCCACGTCGAACACGTCTCGGTCGCGCTCGTGCTCGTCGGGATGGCGATCGTCGTCCTCAGGCGCCCGATCTTCTTCCAGCTGCTCGGACTCGTCGTGGCGGAGAACGGCCTGTCGCTGCTGTCGGTCTCGGTCCCCGGAGGCCTCTCCTACCTGATCGAGTTCGGCGCGCTCTTTGACCTCGCGCTGATCGTGACCGTCGCCGCGGCGTTCGTCCGCGAGATCCACAGCGACACGGGAACAGGAGACACCGAACTGCTGCGGAGACTGCGTGACTGATCTGGTGGGGAACCTGGTTCTGCTCGTGCCCGCGCTCCCGTGCGCGGGCATGGTCGCGGTCCTGCTCGCGCGCACGCCGCGCCAGGCCGACCGGCTGGCGGTCTGCGCGGCGATCCTGACCGCGGCCGCGTCGATGGCGCTCGCGGCGACGGTGCTCGCCCGTGGAGGGGACAGTCCGCTGCGTGGCCAGTGGTACCTCGTGGACGGGGCCAGCGGAGTTCTGCTCGCCGTCATCTCCGTCGTGGGGCTCTGCAGCGCCCTGATCTCTCCCAGCTTCCTGCGAACCAGCGGTCGCAGCTTTACGACGGCTACGCGTTCGCGAAGCCTCTACTACGCCGCCCTGTTCCTGTTCTGGGCGGCCTTGCTCGCCGTGCCGATCGTCGGCAACCTCGCGGCCGTGTGGCTGATCGTCGAGGCGACGACCGCCGCATCGGCGTTGCTCGTGGCATTCAGTGGCCGGCGCGACGCACTGGAGGCCGGTTGGAAGTACCTGCTGCTCACGACGCTCGGGCTCTCGGTCGCGCTCCTCGGGATCATCATCCTGGCGATCGGGCAGGCCAACGCCGGGCACCACGGCCTGCAGGCGCTCGACTGGCACGCCCTGCAAGGGGCCGCGCATGCGCTTCCGAAGACCCCGACGCTGACCGCGTTCGTGCTGCTGCTAGCGGGCCTCGCGACGAAGATTGGCTGGGCACCTGTGCACAACTGGCTGCCCGATGCGCACAGCGAGGCACCCGCACCGATAAGCGCCCTGCTCTCCGCCGCGCTGCTGCCGAGCGTCGTGCTCGTCGCCTGGCGTGTGAAGGAGACGCTCGAACCGTCGGTGGGCGCGGCCACGACGCGTGACGTGTTCATCGCCTTCGGCTTGGCCTCGATGCTCATCGCCGTGCCGTTCCTGTGGCGATCGCTCCCGTGGAAGCGCCTGCTCGCCTACTCGAGCCTCGAGCACATGGGCATCATCGGCATCGGCATCGGCTTCGGGACCCCCCTCGCGATAGCGGGCGTTGTTCTTCACGTCGCCGGCCACGCGCTCGCTAAGGCGCTCGGCTTCTACGCCGCCCTGCCCCTGCTACGCATCGATCCCAAGGCCGCCAACAAGGCCCCCGCAAACGTGCTCGGCGAGAGCCCCGCCACGGCGACAGCGATGGGCGTGAGCCTGGTCGCGCTCTCAGGCATGCCACCCTCGCCGCTGTTCCTCTCGGAGCTACTGATCGTTCTCGGCGGCGTCGCCGACGGCGATCTGCTCGTCAGCGCAATCGCCGTCATCGCCCTGGCCCTCGGCTTCCTGGGACTGCTGCACGCACTCATAGACGGGGTCATAGGCGAGCAGGGCCGACGCCACCGACGCCGCCGATCGCGAGAGGAGCGACCGATCCTCGCCCTGACCGTGGTCCTCAGCGCCGGCATGCTGGCGTGCGGATTCGCCGGCCTGTTGCTGCCCGGCTCAGGGTTCGTAGAGACCCTCACGCGAGGTGTGCTCTGACGACCATCAGCCGAATCGAGCCAGGCGCATGGCGAGCGGCGATCGAAGATGCGCTAGCCGCAGGGGAGCAGTTCGGGGGCGCCTGGGCCAGTGTGCACAGTGGGCCCCTCGCTTGGCACGTCGCTGTTCGTCTCACCGCACGAACACCGCGTGATCACATGCGCAGCGACAGCCGGCGAGGTCGAAACGGCGGTCGATCTCGTGGAGGCCGCCGGATGGGATGAGCGCGAGGCCCACGACCTCTACGGCCTGAAGTTCGCGGGACACTCGCCGCTGCGCGCGCTCGCAGCACATCCCGAGGACCCCGAGCTGTGGATGACACCCGTGTCCGGCGACGGCGTCCACCAGGTCGCTGTCGGCCCCATCCACGCCGGGGTCATCGAGTCCGGGCACTTCCGCTTTCACGTGGTGGGCGAGCGCATCCTCGCAATGGACCCACGGCTGTTCTATAAGCACCGCGGGCTCGAGCGGGCCGCCGAGGGCCAGCAGGCCGCCGCAGCGCTCCCGTACGCCCAACGCGCCTGCGCCGCCTGTGCAGTCGCCAACAGCGTCGCGTTCGTGCACGCGGTCGAGGACGCCAGCGGACTGCAGCCCGACCGTGAGCTGCGCATCAACCGCACCGTGCTCCTCGAGCTCGAGCGCCTCTACAACCATCTGCACGACATAGGAGCCATCTGCGCCGGAGTGGGGTTCACGCCCGGAACGCTCGCGTTCGCCGCACTGAAGGATCGAGCACAACAGATCAACGCGGCAGCGTTCGGACACCGCTTCCTCTTCGGGACCCTGCAGATCGGACGTGGAGCGCTCGCCCTCGACTCGGCCGGGAGCGAGACGGCGAGAGCGGCAATACGCGAGCTGCACACAGACACCACCGCGGCATGGCGCGAGCTCGAGTTCACCACGTCGCTACAGGCACGACTAGACGGCATCGGCACACTGGGCCCCGACGACGCGCGCCGACTCGGCGCTGTCGGTCCTGCGGCACGCGCAGCAGGCATCCGCCAGGACGTGCGCACCGACAGTCCGCGCCTCGCCTACGACGAGTTCACGCCAGCCACGCTGCACGAACCGACCGGCGACGTGGGCGCGCGACTGAGGCTCCGAGCGATCGAGCTCGAGACCACCTACGAGATGCTCGAAGACCTGCTGGCAGGAGCGCTCGCGAGCGGCGCAAGCCACCATACCGGTGCAACCTCGCCGCTGGGCATAGGGCGCGTCGAGAGCCCGCGCGGCGCCACGATCTGCGCCGTCGAGCTGGACGGTCCCTGCGTGACCCGTCTGCATCTGCGCACGGGATCCTTCGCCAACTGGCCCGCGCTCGCCCACGCCGCCGTCGGCAACCTGCTGCCCGACTTCCCCCTGATCAACAAGAGCTTCGAGCTCTGCTACGCCTGCGTCGATCGCTGATGTTCATCCTGCTGCGACAGCTAGCCGCGATCCGTCGCGAAGCACACCTCGAGCGCGGTCGTGCGCGGTCGCTGGCAATGCGCCACGTCGACGCCGGCTCGTGCAACGGCTGCGAGCACGAGCTCGGGTCCGTGACAAACCCCTTCCACGACCTCCAGCGCCACGGACTCGACATCGTCGCCTCCCCACGGCACGCCGACATCCTGCTCGTCACAGGGCCGGTTACCACGAGAATGGCCGGCCCGCTGCAAACCGCCTACCAGGCGATGCCCGAACCGCGCCTCGTCGCGGCGCTCGGCGACTGTGCACTCGGGTGCAACATTCTCGGCGAGACCGCTCAGATCGCCGGCGCCCTCGAAGAACTGCTCCCGGTCGACATCCGCATTCCGGGCTGTCCGCCAACGCCCGAAGCGATCGCCGATCACCTGCTCCGCGCCCTAGCCCACGACGGGAAGCAGAAGAGCTCAAGAGCAAGCCAGTTAGGAACAGTGCGCTAGCTGCGTCCTTGACGTGGGCGCCCCGTGGTCCGCCTGAATCCTCCGTTACCCGAGCGGTTGCCCGATCCGCCGCGCTTCTCGAGGTTGAAGATCGTCTGGGGCAGCTTGGGCACGGAGCCCGGCTTCGGCGGCTTCGGCTGCGTCGTGGGCAGCAGCGACGCGATTTCCTTGGGCCGCGCGCCCACGAAAAAGCCCCGCCTGAGCGGGGCTTTTCCTTCATAGCGGGCGGGCAAACCGCTTTCGTCGCCCTGGAGTGACGCTCTGATCTCAGAGCATCCGCTGGCCGGCGTGCACGGGCACCGCCATGAACTGGCGAGCTGTCCTCGACGGCCTCGTGGGATGACCGCGTCAATCAGGTCGAGTGAGGGCCCATCTCTGCGGCGCCGAGCTCGCCGGCGCTCGTTGTAGACCGTCTGTCGTGCGATATCGCATTTCATGCTCGCGCTCGAGCTCGCAACGTCGGTGACGTGCTAGCGCCGATCACCACGCTCGGGATCCGTGCGCACTTTACTTCACGCTCCGCCTGAGGAGGAGCGAATATCCTTTCAATAATAACATACTTCTGCTCCCCTTATACTAGCCATCTACTACTGCACTACTTGCCCTAATTCTCATTCAACTTCTCTATCACCTTTCTAATATGTAATCCTCCCACTACTCCTCTCGCACACTGCGCAGTAAGCCTCTCTATTTGTCTCATCACGTTCCTGTGCCTATCTAATACAACTCATCTGCTCCGTACCCAGACATTTATACTATCCCATCTACTTCAGTTCTAATCGCACCGCGCGTCACAGACTTGAGTGGTCCACTACACGACCCTCGACGGCGCTCCGAACGCTGCGAATCTTCATGTTCGTTGCTCAACCGCCGAGTGCGTGTTGACAGTACTTGAGCGCGAGCAGCTCCGACCGACGCTCCACCGTGCAGGTAGGGCCTGTCGACCTCGCCCAGCGATATGTGGATGCGGCCTCCGTGCTGAGATCACCGTGTTGAGGCCGAATAAAAATCACCCACTCTCTATTCCATTCGGCCAGCCTAGTCTAGTCGCCGGCATCTCTGCCGCTGTCGTAGGCGGCGTACGGCGTCATGCGCGAACGCGCAGAACGGGCCGCGGCAATAGGCGACGATCTCTTGTCTTATGGTAGCTCGTCGAGACGCTGCTCAAGCTCCTCAGCGGAATCGAGCGGGCGCCTTCGATGTGCCCGGCCTCGAACTCCTGCTGCGCGGCGCACATCGATCAGAACGACGTCTCCGCGCGCAGTCGTCCAATAAGCTCAGCTGCGACCGATCGTCTCGACGTCATCGCCGAGGTAGTCGCGGCGGCGCGCTCGACCTCGGCTAGCGCGCTGCGGACGCTTCGCGCAGCGCGAGCCACACTCCAGCGCCTCTTCTCCGGCGATCGCGTAGCGACGCTCGTGCCCTCACGCGTCGCGATTGACCATCCTGCGCGTGCAGCGCCTGCAGATGCTGTGAGGTGTTGCCGTGGACTGGCTCGGTCGCGCGACGCGAGCTCATCGACGAGCGTGGCGCCTGTGCGAGCAGGTCGAGCAGCTCGAGACGCACCGGACTCGCGAACGCCTTGCCCATCACGGCGATGCTTCGAAGAGCGCGTCCTTTCGGGCGCTCAGCTCATCTCGTTGCTATTCAATAGATCACTTGATAATTTGTCAAGAACTTGTTCTCGAACGACTCCGGGAGGAGCGATGTACTTCCGCCAGCTCGCTGAACGATGAGACGGCGTGCGCCTCCTACCTGCTCGGGTGCAAGACCCACAGCGCAGTTCGCGGTCGTCGACCCGCACGTCGACCTCGTCGAGCGACTACGTCGCGCTCGCAGAGGCCCAGGGCAGCTCGATCGTCGCAGTGTTCGACACGCACGTGCACGCTCGACCACGTCTCTGGGCTGCCCGACCTCGTTGCTCGCACGGGCGCGAGGCCTACCTGCCCGCGAACGCGGCGTCGATTTCGAGCACCACGCTGCTCGATGACGGAGAACTCGTGAAGCTCGGCAACACCGAGATCGCAGGCGATCGCGACTCCAGGGCACGCCCTCGCCCATCACGCCTACCTGTACCGACCACACTCGATGCGAGGAGCCCTGGTTCGTGCTGACAGGAGACGCGCTTGCTCGTTGGCGACGCAGGCCGCCCGGACCTTCACGCGCACGGCGAGCACACCTCCGAGGAGATGCTCGTACGCTGTACCGCTCGCTCACCGAGCGGCTACTGACGCTCCCCGACCACCTCGTGCTCTACCCATCCCACTACTCAGGATCGGTTTGCGGGCGCGGCCTCTCGGCGAACCCGATCTCGACCGATCGGGTTCGAGCGCCGCCACAACACTGCGCTGCGCCTTCGACTCCGAGGAGCAGTTCGTCCAGGCGCTGCTGCGCGACATCCCGCCTGCACCTGAGGAGCCAGGCCGCGATCGTCGCCGCGAACCGCAGCGGCCGGCCGCTCGCCGAGGTCGTGTGACCGCGCCGACGGTCCGCCTCGGGCTGCGCGAGAACCGTGCGCAGTTCGCGCTGCTCGTCGCGATCAATGCGTTCGTCGGCGCGATGGTCGGCCTCGAGCGCTCCACGCTCCGCTAGTCGGACGCGACAGACTTCCACCTCGCCTCGAACGCCGCGGTGCTGTCGTTCATCGTCGCCTTCGGGCTCTCAAAGGCGTTCACGAACTTCGGCGCCGGGCACTCGCGCAGCGCGTCGGGCGCCGGCGGCTGCTGATCGCCGGGTGGGCCGTTGCGCTGCCCGTACCCGCTGCTGATCGCGGCCGCGCCGAGCTGGGCGTGGGTCGTGGCTGCCAACGTGCTGCTCGGGATCAACCAGGGCCTCGCGTGGTCGATGACGGTGGTCATGAAGATCGACCTCGTCGGCCCGCGCCGGCGTGGCCTGGCGCTAGGTCTCAACGAGGCCGCCGGCTACGGTGGCGTCGCGCTCGCCGCTGGGCTGAGCGGTCTGCTCGCCTCCCAGTTCGCGGCGCGCGGACGTCCTCGTCGTCGCCGGCGCCGCGATCGCACTCGACGGTTCCTCTCTCCTTCCTGTTCGTCCGCGACACGGCCGCGCATGTAGCTCTCGAGCAGTCACTGCACCACCCCGACGCCGATGGCACGTCGCCGCGCCTGCGCGAGGCGTTCGCGCGGGCGACGCTACCGCGTGCCTGCGCTGCGCTCCTGCTCGCAGGCCGGGTCTCGTCAACAACCTCAATGACGGCTTCGGCGTGGGGGCTCGTGCCGCTGTACCTCGCCGCCCACGGCGCCAGCGTCGCACAGGTCGGACTGGTCGCCGCGGTGTACCCGGCGCGTGTGGGCGACGGCGCAGATCGCGACCGGCCACTGGTCCGACACGGTCGGGACGCAAGCCGCTCATCGTCGCCGGCATGCTGCTGCAGGCCGTCGCGCTCGCGCTGCTCGCGCTCAGCAACGGCGACGTGGCGACCGCGACGGGGACCGCCGCGCTGCTGGGCCTGGGCACTGCGCTCGTTTACCCGACGCTGATCGCAGCAATCTCCGACGCTGTCACACCGGTCTCACGCGCCCCGGTCGTGGGCGTCTACCGCTTCTGGCGCGACATGGGTTACGCGCTCGGCGCAGTGATCGCCGGCGGCGCCGCCGACGCGCTCGGCTACGGCGGAGCGATCGTGATCGTGGCAGCCTTGACGGCCGCCTCGGGCCTGTGGGTGCTGCGCGACATGCCAAGCGATAGAGGCACTGGCCGTCCGGGCGTCGCTTCGACTCAGGAGGGGCAAGGCACGCGCCCCCTCCCTAGCGGGTCGGCGACAGCTGGCGTGGCTTCCACAAGCGGCGCGGTGCGTCGAGCGTGAGTTCGCTGCGCTCGCACCGCTCCGCGTCCGGCGGATCGAGCGGGTCCCGCTACAGCGTGCTGATGTACGCCCCGGAGCCCGTGAAAGCGGTTTACAGCAGGCTCTCACGGCGTTAGGCTCGGCTCCTGCCCGGAGGGGTGGGCAGGCCATGACACGGATGATCAGAGGGGCACGAAGGCCCGTGGAATGACCCCGGCAGCCGCGCAAGCGACCCCCTTGTTTCGCGTGGCTGCCGGGAAATAAATCCGGTGCGTGCGTGGCCGCCCGGCTAGCTATTTGCTTCTGAAATCAAACTGAGGCGCGACCATCGCTCTGCGTCGCCCGTCGCGAGCAGCGTCCCGACTTTCGCTAGTCGTTTGAGCCTCCTAGGAGGAGCCGCCGCGCCGCGCCCGCAGCCAGTCGAGACCGAGCAGGAGCGTCCGCCGGAGGCCGAGCTGCGCAGGACGTCGAGGTTGTCAGACGCGGACCAGTCCTCGACAATCTCCTGTTCGGCGAAATGGCTGATCGTGATGCCCCATAGCCGCAGCGGCCGGCCGCGATTGTGGCCTTCGGCGACCCACCGTGAGACGACGCGGTCGCCCTCAGCGACCTGATCGGCTACGCGAATGCAAAGGTCACCGTCTGCGAACAACAGCTGGTAGAGGGCGAGCGACTCCCTTACGCCAGCGTGGCCGTGGTAGTCGCGCGCATCGACATGGTCGAGGAAGTTGCTGCTGTAGACGCCGACGGCAGCGGCGGGGTCCGCATTCGAGCAGACCTCCTCAAGAGCAAGCCGGGCTACTCCTTGGCGCTCGGTCACCGCTTGGAGCCAATCGTCCGGCCGCGAGTCCTCGGTCGTCCTCTCCATCGCTCCGAGCCTAGCCGCAGTTCGCGATGACCGGCGGTCTGCGACGGACCGCCGGTCATCCCGTTCGCACGAGCCACACCCATGCGGTGGTTCGCGGATGCGGTCGGGCGGTTCCTACCGACGAGGCGTCGAACCTGCGGCCCCACAATTCGAAGGGTGCACATCCTTGTGATCGTCAACGACCAGCCGTACGGCAGCGAGCGCCCTTACAACGCGTTGCGTCTCGCGGGCTCGCTGGCGAAGCACGAGGATGTCGATCTGCGGGTGTTCCTTCTGGGCGATGCCGTGGCGTGTGCCGTCGCAGAACAACAGCTGCCCGACGGCCACTACCACCTCGATCGTATGCTGAAGCCCCTAGTCCGCAAGGGGGAGGTCGGCTGCTGCGGCACCTGCATGGACGCACGCGGGCTCAAGGAGGAGCAGCTGATCGAGGGGGCTCGGCGCTCAACGCTGGAAGAGCTCACCGAATGGACGCTCTGGGCCGAGAGCACACTCGACGTTCTGATCGCGCCTAGCTGGACCTTCGCGCTGTTCCGATGATGTGGCTCTTGGGCGGATCAAGCGCGGATACGCGAAAGCCAAAGCGCTCGATGCCCTCGATCTCAAAGCCGCCGTCTTCGATGGCGGCGCGCGTGTCACGTCCGAGGTGGCAGCCTCCGGAGACGAGCGGCCAAACCGTGGAGTCGGCCCCGCGCTGCAGCGCCCCCCACACAGGATGTTCGGAGACGACGTGCTCGTTGAAACGAAGCTCGCCGCCGGGCCTCACAACGCGGTACAGCTCGCCGACGGCTAGCTCGAGGTCTGCCACGGAGCAGAGCACCAGGGATGCGACCGCGGCGTCGACGCTGGCGTCGTCCAGCGGAAGCTCCTCGGCAACGGCCTCGCCGACCGAGATCGGCACAGCGGCTGCGGCGGCGGCCTTCGTCGCGAGTGAACGCAGGTAGGGGTCCGGCTCGAACGCGTAGACAGTGCTCACAGCGGGCGGGTAGTGGCCGAAGTTCAGCCCGTTGCCCGCTCCGATCTCGACAACACTCCCGGCGAGTCCGTCGAGCATGCGCCGCCGCTGGTCTGCCATGCCCTTGGACTCCGCACCGTCTGCTTGCTTGACGTACAGCCGTGCGCACAGCGGATGGCTGACCTGCCCAGCGGTGCTCACTGAGCTCTGCGGCGGGCGCTTGGGCATGGGGCAGGCGCGGCGCCAGGGCAACCGAGCGGTGAGCTTCGAGACGAGAGTTCTCGAGGGGGTTCATTGCGGCCTCCGTTGGTTTGGCTGCGAGTAGTCACTACCAATGTTAGGTGTTATCATAACAAGCGTATTGAGTCCCCCGACTGCTGCCTCCCCTGTCGCTGCCAGCGCTGCGCCGACGAAAGACCGTCTTATGGACGCGGTCCTGCAGCTCGTCGCCGAGCGCGGTTACGACGCCACCACCGTCGGCGCGATCGAGGCGAAGGCGGGCCTCGCGCCTCGCTCGAGCGCGCTCTATCAGCACTTCAAGGGCAAGGACGACGTGATGGCAGCCGCTATCGACCGCGAGCTCCAGGCCGTCGACGAGCTCGCCGGAGTGATCGAGATGCTTCCGCTCGGGGAACTGCGCGCCGAGCTGACGCTGCTCGCCCGCTGGAACCTCGGCTCGCTCGAGCGCCGGGCTGTGCTGAGCGCGCTCGTCCGTCGCGAGGCACATCGTCTGCATCCGGACGTGCTGGACAAGCTGTACGGGCGACTCGTCGATCGGCCCTACGAGCTGATCGTCGGCTTCTGCGCCAGCGCTTCGCCACAGCCGGCGTGGAGCCGCCGGACCTGTACGCCCTGGCGCTCGTCCTGATCGAGCCGATGTCCTCATATCGCTTCATGCGCGAAACGTTCGGGCGCGCGCCCGACGACCTCGACGAGGAGCGCCTCGTCGCCGCCGTGGTCGATCTCGCCATGGCGCTCGCTCGCGGGCACGGGCTCGCCTGACCCCACCCAGCCCACGTCCGGTGTCGTGGGGCCACCCAGGCACAGCCACTCTCACAGACGACGACGGGCCGTGACGTTCGGCGAGAGTCGGATCGGGGGTGAGAGGACTAACCGTCCGTGTCAAATACGCAGCCCGAAGGCGGAGCTACCCGGATTGGCCTCGGCGATCCTCGATCTAGCCTGCCCAGAGTACGAGCGGTAACCAAGCGAGATGCAGGAGGTGAGCACCAATGATGGACTGGGGCGACCGGGGCGAACACATGACCACGGGAGGCTGGATCTTCATGGCGCTCGGCATGCTTGTCCTCATCGTGCTCGTTGTGGTGCTGGTGACGTGGATCGTCTCCCAACAGCGCAGGCCAAACCAAGGTCCGCTCCCGCCCGGCATGTCCGCGCGAGAGGCCCTCGACCATCGCCTGGTCGGCGGGGAGATAACCACCGACCAATACGACGAGCTACGCAAGAAGCTCGATCCGAGCGCGCCGCCGGGCCCTGGTCCACCCGCGCCACCCGCAGGCGTACCGGGCTGAGCCGGGTTCCCCGTCGAACGGTCAACCACACATAGGAACGGGCGTTAGGATGAAGCGGTGCCAAATGACCGCTGCGACTTGCTCTGTTTGGACCTGCCCCGCGCGGAGGAACTGCGCCAGTCCCGCCTCGACCGGCAGGTCGCGGACGGCCTGGCCGCGGGGGCAAAAGCGCTCGGCGACCCGACCCGCCTGACGCTGGCGGTCGCCGTGCGCGACGGCGGAGAGCTATGCGTCTGTGATCTGAGCTGGGTTGTCGAGCGCTCAGAGAACCTGGTCTCACATCATGTTCGAGCATTGCGCGCCGCTGGCCTCGTGCGCTCACGCCGCGACGGCAAGATGGTCATGTATGCGCTGACCGACCGCGGCCATGCGCTGCTGGATGTGCTCCTCGCTGGCTCGGTGAGAGCGTGAGCTCCCAAGCACCGTCGCTGTCCGTAATCCAGGCCGGTGGCGGGACACGCTCAAAGCTGGTCCGCCGAGCCAAGCTGCTGTCCTGGCTGAGCCTGGCGTGGATGACGATGGAGGGCGCCGTCGGTGTGACGGCCGGCCTCGTGGCAGGCAGCGTCGCGCTGACCGGGTTCGGGCTGGACTCCGTGATCGAGGGCGCCGCCAGCGTCATCGTGATCTGGCGCTTCACCGGCGGGCGCGAGTCCTCAGAGGCGGCCGAGCGTCGCGCGCAGAGGCTCGTCGGCGCGAGCTTCTTCCTGCTCGCCCCCTACATCGCGGTGGACGCGATCCTTACCCTGAGCAGCAGGTCTCACGCGATGACGAGCTGGGTCGGCGTGGCACTGGCGCTTGGGAGCATCGTCCTCATGCCCCTCCTCGGTCGAGCGAAGGCGAGCCTGGGAGCGCAGCTCGGGTCCTCAGCGACGGCGGGAGAGGGCGCCCAGAACATGCTTTGCGCGTACATGGCGGCGGGCGTGCTCGTCGGGCTGCTCGCCAACGCGATCCTCGGCTGGTGGTGGCTTGACCCCGTGATCGGCCTGGGGATCGCAGCCCTGGCCGTAAAGGAGGGCCGCGAGGCATGGGCCGGCGAGGTCTGCGCCGATTGTGCTCCTGTCGGCTTCGACAGCGCAACAGTCAGCACGCAGGCCTGTGACTGCGAATCGAGAGCGCCGGGGTCATCGTGGAGATCTGCGTCTGAACGAGCAACGAGACGGTTTGGCCCAGGCGCGAAGGCGTCGCTCCACGGGTGGTCATGGTCATCCCGGCAGTGGTACCCGTCTCGTTCGTCGGGGCCGCACCCGCCCACGAAAAAGCCCCGCCTGAGCGGGGCTTTTCCTTCATAGCGGGGGCGGGATTCGAACCCGCGACCTTCGGGTTCCAGACCCGACCCCCGGCTTAGATCGCGCATCGCAAAGCCGTTTTCGCGCCGGGTGCTAACAGGGTGCGAACCGCGGAGCAGTCCGCGGAGGCGACGCGGCCTAAGGGCTAAGACTGCTAACTCAAGCTCGTGCTACCGTCACGCCGCAGCTCGATTGGGGCTCAAGTCGGCGCTGGCGGCTCGTTCGGTTTTGGCGATCCCGACGCGCGGCACGGCTTCGCCTACGTGATGAACAACATGGACTTCTACATGTTTGACGATCCGCGGGAGAAAGCACTGCGCGACGCCGTGTGCCGCTCCATCCAGCGGCTCTCCAGCTGAAGCCGCCCGGGCAAAGGCCTCGGGGGCCGCTCGGGATCAGGCGTCTTGGCGGAGCTGCGGAATACCACGCTAGGACCAGATCGGGCTCGGCTGTCAGGGCGTCCATGTTGCAACCCGAAGCGCTCCCGTGATGGTCGTTGCAACGATCAGGGCGTGGCCCGTCGTCGAGCCGCCGGCTATCCACCAGGCGGGGCCGGCGATCGGCGAGAGGGCCGCGGTCGTCGAGCCGGCGGCGCGCGCCGCGGTGGCGCGTGGCTGGCCGACGTTCTGTGCCACGGCGCTCTGCAGAACCTGGTCGCCAGCGGCGTCGGCGCCGATCGGCACCCAACCGTCCGCTGGGGTGCCCGGCGTGCTTGACACGCCGGCGGAGCTCACGTGCGCGACCAGCAGCGCGAAGGAATTGACGCCGGTCCACGTCAGGTCCGCACCCCCCGGAGCCGCGACCATCTGCAGGTCGTTCGCATACGCGGGCGCCAGCATGCGGACGAATCCAGCGCTGCTCAGTCCAACAGGCCTGACGTTGATCGAGCCCGGGAGCAGCTCGGTGGTGCTACAGCCTGCGCCGATCCACGATGCGAGGCCGCGCCCAGCTCCGGTCACCACGAAGCGCAGCTCGGTCGCCGGCCGCGGTGTGATCGTTCGTGGGCGGCCAAACCGATGGCTGGAGGCGGACGCCGTTAGCACGACGCCGTGGCTCTGTGACTCGTTGTCGCATGAGGCCGTGCCGGCCAGAAACGCCGTGCCCGTACGGTCGAACGCGAGCGTCGGCTCGGAGAGCCGACCGCCGGGCACGGCTGCGATCCGGCCAAAGGGTCGGCCCGGCCGCCGCCAGGCCACGGCCATCCCGGGAGTCGCACGGACGCCGGCGTTGTAGACGAGCGCGACCGTTCCGTTGGCGGCGACCGCCAAGCGGGGGTAGGCGTAGGCGAGCGGGGTGGCGTCGCCCACCGCCTGCACCGTCGACCAGCGTCCGCTCGGCGTGCGGTACGCCGCCCGGACCTCGCGGTGGCCGTGGCCGGCCTGCTCGACCCATGCGACCGTCGGCTCGCCGCTCGGGGCCAGCACCAGCGCGACGCCCCCGAAACCTACTGCGCCGATCTTCAGGCCCGGAGCGCGGCGCAACCGGCGCGCGGACCAGGCCCCCATGCGGCCGCGACGGACTGCCACCCAGAGCTCCGTCACTTCCGGGCGAGAGCCTTTGCTGACGGCCCAGGCCACGGCTGCGTCGCCGCGTGCATCCGCGGCCACGGCGACAGGGCGCGGATCTCTCGCGCGAGCCATCTGTGCGGAAGGCGACCAGGTGGCCCTTGCTGGGACCGCCTGCGATGCCGCAAGGATCGTGACAATCGTCAATGGGATACGTCGCACCCGCCTAGCGTGTCGCACGCACGACGCCCACGGCATCCGTGTTCCGCCGCAGGAGTCGTCGGCGGCTTCCGGCGAGACCGGTCGGGCCGCTTCGCCGTGACGTGCGATAGCCAGCGTTCCCGGCCCCGCTGTTTGCACTTCCGTTCGCACCCTGGTGCCTTAGCGAACGACGAAGGCCGTCCGGATGGGGACGGCCCTCGAGGTCTCGGTCGGCCGGTTTGCAGGGCTCCTTCAAGTCCTCCGCCCTGGTCGGCCGGGATAGCGGGGGCGGGATTCGAACCCGCGACCTTCGGGTTATGAGCCCGACGAGCTACCAGACTGCTCCACCCCGCGGCGGTACTTACGTTCTAGCAAAGATCGCCTTCAGCGACGTCCTCGGGAGGGCGCTTCCTGCGCTTCAGGGGTGGTGTCGAGGACGGCATAGGAGTAGGGGCCGTTGTAGCCGTCCTCATCGACCATGCCGGCACAGCCTTTGCGGAGGTTCTCGCAGTCCCATGTGGCGCCGTTGAAGCGATGGATGTCGAGCCGTGAGAGGTAGTAGAAGGAGAACGCGTTGCCGTCGTGGTTGGGGTCGACTTCGGCCTCCAGCGGTTCTTCGCGCCAGCGGTTGGTCGACAGCCGCGCGTCGGCGGAACGCTCGTGCTTGACGTACTTGTCGAACCACGCGGTCGTGTACCAGTCGATCATGTCGGGGCCCCGCAGCGAAGCTCCGAATGCCTGGTTGGGAATGAAGCTGAAGTCCAGATGAGAGCCGCCGCGGATGATGATCTCGCCGCTGTCGACGCCCGCCTTGCTGTAGGCGAGCGACTGCTGGGACTTGCCGAGCGGATTCGGCAGCGAGGTGTTGGGCGTCGGGGGGAGCCCGTAGTCGGCGGACATCCCGAGCCCCGGCTTGGTCACCGGCGCGGTCGTGCGCTCGGCGGGGTCCGCCGGGCAGCTCTTCTCCCCGAGCGTCGTCGAGCCCCCTGCTCCGCCCGGTACTTCGCCGCCTTCGGGAGACGCCGGCCCGAGGTTGTCCCAGGCGACGACCGCCTTTACGCGCGGGTCCCACTGCGCGATGTAGGAGACGCCGAGGGCGCCGTAGGAATGCCCGGCCAAACCGATCTCCTTGTCGTTGAGCGACTTCCAGAGCGGGTTGTAGGCCGCGTCCAGCCCCTTCGCGACGCGTTCGTTCTGCTTGGCCGCGTGACTGGTCCCCGTTTCACAGCTGGGCACCGGCACATACGGGTGCTTGGCACTCGACAGGAAGAAGTTCAGCGCGTCCTCGGTGCCGTCGTAGAACGGACGGCCGTCGGTTTGCGCGGGCACGCCTTCGCCTTCGTCGGGAGCCTGACCGAGGGTGTCGCTGCGCCCCTGTCCCTGAGGGTCGAAGGTCATCACGATGTAGCCGTCCTTGGCGAGCGCCTGGGCGGCGTACCAGTACATCTGTTCGTCGGCCTGGACGGATCCGTTGGTGATGAGCACGCCCGGCCGTTTCGCCGGCCCCTTGACGGTCGCCCAGATGCGCCCGGCCAGGGTCGCGCCGCCGCGCGCCGTGAACAGCACGCGGCGCACGATGCCGTCGCCGTTCCTTTCCCAGTTGTAGAGCCGCACGTCGCCTGCGCACCCGTTACCGCCGTTCCAACAGAGGTCGTCGGCGAAGTTGCGTTCGGGATCGGCCCCCTGTTCCTGGCCCGCTTCCGCCAGGTTCAGAAGGCTCTGTTCGGTCAGCTGCGACTGGTATTCGGGGGTGTCGTAGACACTCTGACGCTGCTCGGTGATCGAGAAGTTCTGTGCCTCCACCAGGGGATTGAATTCCGCCGGCGGTTCGGGGTATTCGGCAGGTGGTTCTGGAGGCGGAGCCGACTTGCTCGCCGACGCAACCGATGCAAGGGCGAGGGTGCCCGCGGCGGCGACGATGATCGCCGCCCTGACGATACGAGTGCGCAACTTGTCTCCTTCCGAATGTCCCCTTCGAACGGCGGAGCGTGGTCCCGCTCTCACCTCGCGCCGAGGTACCCCCTTTGAGCGCCCCCAAAACCGCGCGCAGTGCGCACTGGCGTGGCAGGACTAGGATCGGCGCGATGCGCGTCGCCTCGGTCGACATCGGCACGAACTCGACCCGGCTGCTGATCGCCGAGGTCGACCCCGACGGAGCGGACCTGCCGCAGGAGCTCCTGCGGCGCTCGCAGGTGACGCGACTCGGAGCCGGCGTGGACGCCTCGGGACGGCTCTCACCGGAGGCGATGGAGCGGACCTTCGCGACGCTGTCGGAATACCGCGCCGAGATCGACCGCCACGAATGTGAGCGCAACATCGCGGTGCTCACCTCGGCGGTCCGCGACGCCTCCAACGGGCAGGAGTTCGCCGCCCGCGTCCGGGACGACTACGGGCTCGACGCGAGGGTTCTCGCCGGCGATCAGGAGGCCCAGCTCACGTTCCTGGGGGCGATGTCGGGACGGGAGCGGACACCGGGGGCGACGGTCGTGATCGACGTCGGCGGAGGGTCCACCGAGTTCGTCGTGGGCGAAGACCACAGCGTCCGCTTCCACGTCTCTCTCAACGCCGGCGTGGTGCGTATGAGCGAGCGCCACATCCACTCCGATCCGCCCGCCGGCGGGGAGCTCGAGGAGCTGGCCGAGGACGTCCGCGCGATCTTCGCCGGGGGCCTGCCGGAGGACGTGCGCCGCGGGGTCACCGCCGGCATCGGGGTCGCCGGCACCGCCACCTCGGCCGCTTCGATGGACCAGCAGCTCGATCCCTACGACCCCGAGCGGGTCAGCGGCTATCCCCTGCCGCTGGCGACGGTCGAGGAGCTGCGGGGGAGGCTGGCGACGATGGACGAACACCAGCGACGGGAGGTGGTGGGCCTGCACCCGGACCGGGCGCCGACGATCGTGGCGGGGATGATCATCCTCGGCGAGGCCATGAGGATGTTCGGCCTCGAGCTGGTTGAGGTCTCCGAGCACGACATCCTCTACGGCGCCGCGCTGCAGGCCGCGGGGGTCGCCTAGCTAGGCGAGGTTCGAGCGCCGCGGGTAGGCGATCGAGGGGTCCGTCAGCACGTTCACGAGCGCCGGCCCGTTGGCGGTCAGCGCGCGCTCCAAGGCGCCGCGCAGATCCTGCGGCCGCTCGACCAGCTCGCCCTGGCAGCCGAGCGCCTCCACCACCTCGTCGTAGCGGGTGCCGGGCCGCAGGTCGGCCGCCACCGAGTAGCCGTAGAGGAACTCCATCGGGTGCTTCTCCAGCGCCCAGATGCCGTTGTTGCCGACGACCCCCACGACGTTCACGCCGTGGCGGGCGAGGGTGTCGAACTCCATGCCCGCGAAGCCGAAGGCGCCGTCGCCGAGCAGCAACACGACCTGGCGCTCGGGGCGGGCGAGCTTGGCCGCCAGGGCGTATCCCGGCCCCGTCCCCAGACAGCCGAAGGGCCCCGGGTCGAGCCAGCACCCGGGTTGGTAGCTGTCCACGAGCCGGCCGGCGTAGGAGACGAAGTCGCCGCCGTCCCCGATCACGATCGCGTCGCGGTCGAGCACCTCGGCGAGCTCGGCGTAGATCCGCATCGGGTGCAGCGGGGCGCGTTCGTCGTGCAGCTCGTCCTGCTCGGAGGCCCGCCTCGCGGTCTCCTCCTCGCGCAACCCCGAGATCCAGGAGCCGTCCTCGGCGGGCCGCTCGCCGGCGGCGGCCGCGATCGCCGCGAGCGTCGCCCCGACCGCGCCGTAGCACTCCGCGGCCACCGGCCGGGGATGGCTTCGCTCGGGTTCGGCGCCGTCCACGACCACGATCTCGGTGTCCTCCCCGAAGGCCGCCCCGAAGCCGAGCCGGAAGTCCATCGGGACGCCGATCACGAGCGCCACGTCGGCCTCCTTCAGGCCCTTCGAGCGGGCCCGGGAGAAGAACAGCTCGTGGTCGGCGGGCAGGCATCCGCGCGCCAGCCCGTTGAGGAAGGTGGGGATCCGCAGCCCCTCCGCCAGTTCGGCCATCGGCCCCTCGCCGCGGCCCCAGTAGAGGTCGGTCCCGGCCATGATCACCGGCCGCTCGGCGCCGGACAGCAGCTCGGCGGCGCGCGCGATCGCGTCCTCGGCGGCCGCTTTGGGCTCGGGCAGCCGCGGCGCTCCGAGGTCGGGCTCGGCCGCCTCCATGAACACGTGGTCGAGCGGGAAGTCCACGAACACCGGCCCGAAGTGGGGGCTGAGGGCGGCCGCGAAGGCGTCGTCGATCAAGCCCGGGATCTCGTCGGTGGCGGTGGCGGTGGCGGCGAGCTTGGTCAGGGGCCGCACGAACGGGACGTGGTCGATCTCCTGCAGCGAGCCCTGGCCCCAGCGCATCGCCGGGGCCCGTCCCCCGAGCACGACGATCGGTGAGTGGTTGGCCTGGGCGGAGGCCATCGCGCTCATGCCGTTGGTGACGCCGGGTCCCGCCGTGAGCGCGCACACCCCCGGCTCGCGGGTCACCTTCGCCCAGCCCTCGGCGGCGAACGCGGCGGTCGACTCGTGGCGGACGTCCACGATCGCGATGCCCTCCTCGCGGCAGCCGTCATAGATCGAGAACAGGTGCCCGCCCGAGAGCGTGAACAGCTTGCTCACGCCGTGGGCCTTCAGGCGTCTGGCCACGAGCCGGCCGCCGTGGAAGGTGCGGGTGTCGGTGTCCTGGGCGGTCTCGCTGGCCACTGCCCGGCCGACTCTATCCGCCGCGCTGCCCGCTCGCCACCAGGACCAAGCGAGGTGCCCGGGACGGGATTCGAACCCGTATGCCCTTGCGGGCGGCAGATTTTAAGTCCGCTGACTTTGCCAGTTTGTCCACCCGGGCACGAGCGATCCTACCGCCGCTGCGGGGCCGGCCGACATCTTTAGAAAGCCCAAAACAAACCTTTAGAAAGCGCAACTCGGGCGCCGCTACCGTGTACGTATTCCCTGAGAGGAAGGACGTTTTCGGGTTCAAGTGGAGGCTTCCGCCCTAACACATACGAGCAGCATGCCGGGCCTGCGCGGGCCCTCCGCGCTGCTGCGCCTGCAGGCCGACGAGCGCCTGATCGCGCTCACCCGCAGCGGCAACCACGCCGCCTTCGAGGTTCTCTGCACGCGCTACCAGTCCCGCCTGCTGGCCTTCTGCCGGCACATGCTCAACTCCAAGGAGGACGCCGAGGACGTGCTGCAGGAGGTCTACGCGGCCGCCTTCAACGCGGTGCTGGCCGACGAGCGCGAGATCAACGTGCGTCCGTGGCTCTACCGGATCGCCCGCAACCGCTCCCTGAACCACCTGCGCCGGACCACCTCGATCGGCGTCGACACGATGGACGTCCACTTCGCCGAGGGCGGCCTCTCGACGACCGACAAGGTCATGCGCCGCGAGAACTTCCGCGAGCTGATCGCCGACGTCCACGAGCTCCCCGAGACGCAGCGCACGGCGCTGCTGCTGCGCGAGATCGACGCCCTTTCATACGAACAGATCGCGCAGGCGATGGAGACGACGGTTCCGTCGGTCAAGTCGCTGCTGGTGCGGGCCAGGATCTCCCTCGCCGAGGCCGCCGAGTCGCGCAAGCTGAGCTGTGAGGAAGTGCGCCTGGAGCTGGGCGAGGCCGCCGAGGGCCTGACGAAGGTCAGCACGCCCGCCCGCCGCCACGTGCGCGGGTGCGAACGCTGCCGTGGCTTCCGCAAGCAGCTCAAGGACAACAACAAGGCGCTGGCCGCGATCCTGCCGGTGGCGCCGCTGTTCCTGCTCAAGAAACTTGTGCTCGCCAAGCTCGGCACCACCGCCTCGGCCGGCGGCGCCCACGTCGCCGGCGGCGCCGGCGCGGGTCTCGGTGCCGCATCCGGCGCGGGAGCCGCAGCCGGCGGCGGCGCCGGCCTGGCCGGCAGCGTGATGACGGCTGGGGCCGGTGCGATCGCCACCAAGGCGGTTGCCGGACTCGCCGCCGCCGCGATCGTCACGGCCGGGGCCGTGGCCGTCGACCCCGGCGCGACCTCGCGGCGCGCCGGCCACACCCACTACGCCGCCGCCCCCGCCACGACCCACGTGGCCGACACGATCGTCCTCCACCAGCACGCCCAGCCTTCCGGCCCGGGCGGTCACCAGCACCGCGCCCTGATGGCTATGCAGGCACGCGCCCGGCGCGCCGCCGCCGCTGCCGCTGCGGCAACCAAGGCCCCCACTCCGACCCCGGTGGCGAGCACCGCTCCGCCCTCCCCGGTGCCCGGCGCAGCAGTCGCGCCCGCCAGCGGGGAAGTCACCGAGGTGACCACCGAGAGCACCCAGCTGCCGGCCGCGGCCACGGCCGTCCCGAGTACCCCCGCCACACCGCCCGCAGCGCCGATCGCCACGCCGGCGCCGAGCGAAACCCCGGCCGCCCCGCCGACAGGCGAAGCTGCCGCCGCCGCGCCGCCCGTGATCGAAACGGGCGGAACGGGCGCCCCCGTCGGGACGAGCGTCGCAGTGGGCGCCACCGGCTCCACGGGAGCCACCGGCTCCACCGGCTCTACCGGCCCCGCGATCCCCTCCAGCCGCAACGGCGACCTGTAGAGGAGCCGCCCACGCGCCGGGCATAGCCCGGCCGCGATTGGCGACTCCCGGCGATCGATCTGCCGGGCGCTATTCCAATGCGAACGTCTTCAGAGGTTTCAGCAGGACCCCGGTGGAGCCCACTTCCGCAGGTTCGGTGATCTGCGGGTTGGCTCCCGGGGCGGTGAGCATCACGAGTTCCACGCCGCTGCGCTGACCGGGGCGTTCGTGCAGCAGGAGCACGTTGCGGCCCAGCATGCGGTGGCCGGCGACGGTGGTGGTGTAGAGGACCTGGTAGCCGCCGAGTTTGCTGTTCAGGCGCGTCTTGCCCTCCCCACGCAGCACGAAGTCCGGGTAGCGCCGGGACAGCTCCCGGATGTAGGCGGCGGCGTAGATGGGCACCTCGGCCAGCTCCGCACCGTGGTAGGGCGGCAGCTCGAGCGGGTTGACCGCGAACGAGTACTCCAGCCGGCCGGAGGAGCTGTGTGACTGGACCCTGATGAAGCCACCGGGTTCCGGCGCGGTGCGGTACAGGCCCCGGTAGCTGAAGTGGAACGGCTGGGCCCCGCCGTGGCCGTAGCTCGAGTTCAGCAGCGCCAGGACGGCGCCGGCGAGGATCACCATGACGAGGACACCGCCCGTCACGACCGCGGCGCGCACCGCGCGTGAGGCCCGCCGCCACGAGGGCGCGAGTAGGCTCGGCAGGGTCGGCCCGTACCGGGACTTGATGGAAATGCTGGGCACGGCCGGGAGCTACTCGCCGAGCGAGAACATGGCCTCGAGATCGTGGCGGGAGTAGGCGGTGAAGGCGACCATCGTCTGTGTGCGCACGACGCCCGGCAGGCCCCCGATCTTGCCCGTCACCACGTCTGCGAGCTGCTCGTGGCGGGGCACCCGCACGATCGCCACGAAGTCCCACTCGCCGGTCACGGAATAGGCCTCCGCCACGCCCTCGATGTCCGCCAGCTCGCCGCCGAGGGTCGACAGCGCGTCGCGCTCGGCCTCGATCAGCACGACGGCGTGCGTCATGCAACCGATTTATAGCCCAGGTGGGCTCCGTTCGCGGAGGCTGGGTCGCCACGAGCGGCCGTGGCCGTCCGGCGGGGACCGTATCTTCGCCCCGCCAAGTGCTCCCAAGCCCTCCGGGGAGGTGTTTGCTCGATGCCGGTCGATCTGCCACGCCGTCTGCTCGCCGAGCTCGTCGGCTCGCTTCGGTTTCTTCTTCATCGGCTTCACCGGTATCGCCGCGCTCACCACCGAGGGCTCCAGCGCGATCGAAGCCGTGGGCGTGGCGGCCGGCTTCGGATTCGGGCTGGCGGCCATGATCTTCGCCTTCGGGCACATCTCCGGGGGCCACTACAACCCGGCCGTGAGCGCCGGGCTGGCAGCCGCCAAACGCTTTCCGATGGCCGAGGTGCCGGCCTACTGGGCGGCGCAGATCGTCGGCGGGATCGCCGCCGCGGGCGCGATCCGCGCGATCTTCAACTCGACCGTCCTGCACGCGACCCTGACGATGCCGGGCCACGGCATCAGCACCGGCCAGGCGTTCTGGCTGGAGGCGATCTTCACGGGCCTGTTCCTGCTCGTGATCGCGACCGTGGCGGCCGACGGGCGGGCGCCCTGGAACGGCGTCTTCGCGCCCTTCGGGATCGGCCTGTTCATCTTCACCGCCGCCAGCACGGCGGGCCCGATCAGCGGCGGCTCGTTCAACCCCGCGCGCTCGCTCGGCCCCGCGATCGTCGACGGCACCTGGACGAACCAGTGGATCTACATCGTGGCCCCGCTCGCCGGGGGGATTCTGGCGGGCTTGCTGAACCTCGCCTTCCGTACCGACGGGCCGGAGCTCGACCGGATCCCAGACCAGCCCCCGGGGCGTCCCTAGCCGTCAGCCGCTAGGGCACGCCGGCTCGCGCAGCTGCAGGGCGAGGCCCACCAGCAGCCCGAACGCGAGGCCGACGACGCCGGCCAGCCAGCTGATCAGCGAGAAGGTGTAGGCGAACGGGAGCACGAGCAGCAAGACGGCGATGACCGCCGCGCCGATCAGATCGCCCTCGTAGTAGGAGCGCGAGCGGGCCGCCGCCAGGTCCGGCAGCGCCCACGCGGCGAGCAGCGCCAGGGCGCCGGCGTTGGCGGTCGTGACGACGGGGAATTCGTACACCGCCAGGGCCGCCAGCGCCCCCGTCACGGTGGCCCCGAAGAACACCACCAGCACGATGAAGGGCCCGTGCCGGCGCTCGAGCAGCCAGCCGAAGATGGCGACCGTGGTGATGATCAGGAACGCCGGGATCGCGCGGGGCGCATAGGCGAAGGCGCTGCTGACGAGCCTCCACCAGTCGCCGTTGATCGGCCCGGCGATCGCCATTTTCCCGAAGGCGAGCGGTTCGGCGTGGACCAGGATGAAGGCCGCGCCGCTGAGCACCACCAGCGAGATCGTCGCGTACGGGCGCGTGAGCGCCCAGCGGTCGCTGTGGACGCCTGGCGGCTTCCGCCTGCGGTCGCCGCCGCGCCGCCGCCGCCGGGCGCCGCAGCAGCGCCGTCAGCCTCGAGCTCCGCCGAGGGCGCTTGGGAGCGCCCGCCCGCGGCAGCTTCGGGGCGCGTCGGCGCAGGCGGCTGCCGCAGTAGGGGCACTCCGTGATGTACGGACTCACCTCCGACCCGCACTGTTTGCAGACGACGAAGAGGTCTGCGCCCGAGCTCATCTCCGTCCCCATTCTAAGGACCTGCCGATCCACGTCCCATGCCCTCTCTGGTAATACTGGCGGGCATGAACCTGGGCTACGAGGGAACCCTCTACATTCTCGCCTTCGACCATCGCGGATCCTTCCAGAAGCGCTTCTTCGGTATCGAGGGGGATCCCGACGCCGAGCAGACGGCGATCATTGCCGACGCCAAGCACCTGATCTTCGAGGGGCTCCTGCAGGCCGTCAGCGCAGGCGCCGACCCGGCCGTCACGGGCGTGCTGGTGGACGAGCAGTTCGGCTCGACGGTACCGGAGGAGGCGCGCGCGGCGGGTCTCAAGGTGGCGATGCCGGCGGAGCGCTCCGGGCAGCCCTACTTCGACTTCCAGTACGGCGATGACTTCCCCGCGCACATCGAACGCTTCGACCCCGACTTCACGAAGGTGCTGGTCCGCTACAACCCGGACGGCGACGGCGAGGCCAACCGCGACCAGCGCGAGAAGCTCAGGCGCCTGAGCGACTGGCTGCACGAGCACGACCGGCGCTTCCTGTTCGAGCTGCTCGTGCCGGCCGAGGACGCCCAGCTGCAGGAGGTCGGCGGCGACAGCGACCGCTATGACGCCGAGCTTCGACCCGAGCTGATGCGCCGCGCGATCGCGGAGCTGCAGGACGGGGGCGTGGAGGCTGACATCTGGAAGATCGAGGGCGTGGACGAGCGCTCGGACTGCAGCATGCTCGTGGACCAGACCCGTACGGGTGGCCGTGACGAGGTCTCCTGCGTGGTCCTCGGCCGCGGCGCGGACGACGCGAAGGTCGACCACTGGCTCACGGAGGCCGCTCCGGTGGACGGTTTCATCGGCTTCGCGATCGGGCGTTCGATCTGGTGGGACCCGCTCAAAGCCTACGTCGAGGGCAAGATCGAGCGTGCGGCCGGGGCGCGACGGATCGCGGAGAACTACCTGCGCTTCGTGTCCGTGTACGAGCGCGCCAAGGCTCCGGTTTAGCCGGCGAGGGGCGTCACGGCCGATGCGGATGCGCCAAAGCCTCGCCGAGTGGGAGCGGGCCTTTGTCAAAGAGATCTCGCTGGACCGCTACCGGCGTGACTCGCTGCGCCGGACGGCCGAACGGCGCGAAGCCAAGCGCGAGGCCTACAAGCGCCAGAAACAGGGTTCGCTGCGCTTCTTGGCGCTGGTGTTCACGCTGATCCTGACCGCCGTGATCGTGACGGTGATCATGTTCCGCACCCTGTATCTGCTGCTCGGCTGAACGCCGGCGGTGCCTATTTCCTGCGCGGGCGGCGTTCGCTGAGCGCCGTCTCGACGCTCGTGACACGCTGACCGTCACCGCTCGCCGTCGCCTTCGGCGGCCGCGGCGGCCGCTTCGCGATGGATCTCGAGGTAGATCTCCTTGCGAAAGACAGGTATGGACTGCGGCGCCTGGATGCCGATCCGGACCTTCTCGCCCATCACCGAGAGCACCGAGACCTCGATCTCGTCCCCGATCATGATGCTCTGGTTGGACTTTCGCGTCAGAACCAGCATTGGGTGTACCTTCCTCTCTGGCTACCTGCCGCCCGGCGCGAGCCCCATCCGCCGGATCGCGCAAGCATAGACTGAGGGGCGGTGGAAAGCCATCCCACTCGGCGATTTGGCTCCCACGTTGGGGGTCTGGTGATCGCCCGGGGGCCTCGCGTGAGGCGCCCGCCGGGGCGCGGGTGCCTTTGCGGTAGTCTCACGAGCCGTCGATGGCCCGGAAATCCCTGCGTCCGCACCTCAATCAGATCCGCACCTGGGTGCGCCAGGGCCGGACCGACGCTTGGGTCGCCCACCAACTCGAGGTGAGCGTCAAGGAGATCGAACAGTTCAAGCGCCAGAACGACCTCCTCGGCGAGGAGGAGCAGGGCGAGGGTTCGGGCGCCGGCGACTACCCCGAGGAGATCGACCTCAGGGCCGAGGACGACGCCCTGATCGCGGCCGAGCTCGAAGCGGCCGAAGCTGAAGCGCAGCGGATCCGCGAAGAGGCGGACGCGGCCGGCGAGGAGGACTCCGACGACGAGAGACCCCGGCCCGCGCGCGGCGCAGCCGGCGCGGCGGGCGGCGGCGCACCACGCGCAGCGCACCCCCGCTCGAGGGCACCTTCGACCACGGTGAGGAGGGGTACGGGCTGTGGCTCGACCCCGCGATCCAGGACAACCCCATCTACGCCGAGCACTGGGCCGGGCACCGGCCCGTGGAGGTCGCCGTGGAGGAGGACCGGATCGTGATCCGCCGGGTCGTCGACGAGGACGACTAGGCGACTTCGCCCACCTCGCGCCGGCCACCGGCGAAGTCCGCCGCCTGGCGCAGATAGCGCGCAAAGGCCGCGTCCACGACCACGGCGGCATCCCACGCCCACGGATCGTCCGGCGCGACCCTCATCGCAACCTGCTGGCACCAGCTGGTGCCGGCCTCGTAGAGCTCGACCAGTTCGTGTGTGGTGAAGCGCCCACCGAGGCGGCGCCTGAGCTCGGACACGAGCGCATCGACGACCCGCTCGAGCGTCCGCGAGTGCGCCGGCGGAGCCGCGTTCAGTCGCCGCTCGCCCTGCTGCCACTGGTACAGGGCGGTCTCGAAGCTCACGCGCCGAGGCTAGCATCGCCCGTGGGCTAGTTGCGCGGCAGCGCACCGACCACATACTGGCGCTCGCCGGGTCTGGCCAACCCCTGCCGGCGTGCCTCACCTTCGACGGTTTCGGGGTTCGACAGCAGCTCGTGCTGGGCCACCAGGTGGCGGTGTTCGGCTTCCATCACGTGCACCGTCGCGCGGTCGTGGCGGGCCTGGCGCCAGGTGGAGAACATGTGCACGCCGGCGCTCAGGTACAGGTACGCCAGGGCCACGATCACGGCCAGCATCGCCATCCGCCCGAGCTGCTCCCAGCGCACCCTCGAGACGGCGCCCGAGAACGGCGCGACGCCCGCCGAGCGGGCGCCCGTTCGCGGCCCCGAGGCCGCTCGCGGGGACGGGCGCGGGGCAGCGCGCCGGCCGACGCGAGGAGAGGCCACAGAGGGCATAAGCCCGGCATTCGTCCCCGCCGGGGAAGTTCCTGCCGGCGGCGGTGGGCGCCCTACAGCGCGCGGAAGGCGCTGCGGCCCGGGAACACGGCCGTGTCGCCGAGCTGTTCCTCGATGCGCAGCAGCTGGTTGTACTTCGCCACGCGGTCGGTCCGGGAGGGGGCGCCGGTCTTGATCTGGCCGCTGCCGGTGGCAACCGCGAGGTCGGCGATGGTGACGTCCTCGGTCTCGCCGGAGCGGTGGCTGATGACGGCGGTGTAGCCGTTGCGGTGGGCCAGCTCGATCGCCGCGAGCGTCTCCGTGAGGGTCCCGATCTGATTGACCTTGATCAGGATCGAGTTGGCCACGCCCGCCTCGATCCCCCTGCCCAGGCGCTCGGTGTTGGTCACGAACAGGTCGTCCCCCACCAGCTGGACGCTGCCCCCGAGCTGCTCGGTGAGCTGCTTCCAGCCGTCCCAGTCCTCCTCGTCCATGCCGTCCTCGATCGAGACGATCGGGTAGCGGGAGGCGAGCTCGGCCCAGTAGCCGGCCAGCTCGGCGGCGCTCAGCGTGCGGCCCTCGTGCTCGAGGCGGTAGGCGCCGTCGGAGTAGAGCTCGCTGGTGGCGGGGTCGAGCGCGATCGCGAGATCCACGCCCGCCTCATAGCCGGCCGCGGCGATGCCCTCCATCAGCATCTCCAGGGCCGCCTCGTTGGAGTCGAGGTCCGGCGCGAAGCCACCCTCGTCGCCCATGGCGGTGGCCAGCCCACGGGCGTGCAGGGTGCCTTTCAGGGCGTGGAACACCTCGGCGCCCATCTGCAGGCAGCGGGAGAAGCTGTCGGCGCCCAGCGGCACGACCATGAACTCCTGGAAGTCGACCCGGTTGTCGGCGTGGGCCCCGCCGTTGAGCACGTTCATCATCGGCACCGGCAGCGTGCGGGCGGTCTCGCCGCCGAGATGCCGCCACAGCGGCAGGCCCTGCTCGGCGGCCTGGGCCTGGGCGGCCGCGAGCGACGCTCCGAGGATCGCGTTGGCGCCGAGCCGGCTCTTGTTGGGCGTGCCGTCGAGCTCGATCAGCCTGCGGTCCAGTCCCTCCTGGTCGCCGGCCTCGAAACCCGCCAGCGCGTCGGCGATCTCACCGTTGACGTTGGCCACCGCGCGGGTGACGCCCTTTCCCCCCCAGGCCGTGCCGCCGTCGCGTAGCTCGGTCGCCTCGAACTCGCCCGTGGAGGCCCCTGAGGGGACCGCCGCCCGGCCGTGTGCCCCGGAACGCAGCCCGATCTCCACCTCGACGGTGGGATTGCCGCGACTGTCGAGTATCTGGCGCGCCCGGACGCGCTCGATCGCGCTCACGTGCCGCCGGCCAACCGTGCTCTCGCTACGGCGTCGCGCCCGTCGTCCCGGTGCTGCGTCCTTCGGAGCTTTGTACTCCTTGCAGTCCGGCACCACGTATTCCCCGCGACATTCGGTTTGGCCCTGCCACTTGGTTTTGAACTTTTTGATGAATTCCGTCAGCGCTTTCTGGCGCTGCGTGGCGATCAGCTGCTGCTTGACCGACGCTTCGACGGACTTCAAAGGCGTCTGGTTGCCGGGGGTCGTGCCTTCCACCTGGTAGACGTAGTAGCCGAAGGGTGTTTTCACCGGGCCGCCGAGCTGGTGCGGCTTGGCGGCGAAGATGGCTTCGTCGAGCGCCTTCTCCTCCTCACCCTTGATGACGCCTTTCAGCAGACCGCCGTTGGCCTTGCTGGCGGGGTCCGTAGAGCGGGCCTTTGCGACGCTGGCGAAGCTCTTCCCGGATTCGATTTCCTTTTTGGCCTGTTCAGCCGTGGCCTGGTCTTTGGCGAGCACGATCCGAACGTCGCGCTTTTCCGGAGTGCCGAACCGAGAGCTGTTTTCTTTGTAGTACTTTTCGATGTCGGCTTTGCTGACGTTCGGCTTCTCCTTGGCGATCTTCGCCTGGATTTTCTGGGAGAGCATGTTGAGCTTCACGCGCAGCAGAAGGTCGGAGACCGACTGGCCTGAGGTGGCGAGGAATTTTTCGAATTCCGCCGCCTTCGGGAACTGCTGGGTCTTGATTTTGTTGAACTGCTTCTTGACTTCGGCGTCGGAGAGTTTCACCCCGAGCGATTCGCCTTCCTTGATCACCCAGTTGGAGGAGATCAGGAATCCCAGCACCTCGGTCTTCAGTGTCTTGAACTGCTGTTCGCACTGAGTCTTCAGTTCGGCCGCCGTGCGTTTCTTGCCTTTGGTGGCGGCTTTCGCTTCTTCTTCTTCGAGGTGTTTGATGCAGGCCGTGTAGTGGGGCGGTTCGGGGAGCACCGGAGTGCCCGTACCGCCGACGCGTGAAGACGCGGCCGCGACGCCGAGCCAGTGCTTGAAGGTTTCGTTGGTGATCGGCGTGCCGCCGACCTGAACCACGGCGTTGCTGGGGATGCCGCCGCAGGCGGACACGCCTACGACCACAAACAAAACGGCGCCGAGCGCCGCGATGGGACGGAAAACTTTGTGCACGACGCGGGGACTGTAGCGTATGGAGAATACGGTTTCAGCAAAGAACCGCTTAAGAGTTGATAAGCGCTGCGGGCCCGGACGGTGGGCCCCGCCGCGTATGGCGCGGGCAAAGGGATTTCTCGCCGGCCGGCAGGCCCGGACCCGGCTAGGCGGCCTCGCGCATGATCGCAAGCAGCGCATCGGCTGCCCGGACCACCATCGGAAAGCGCTCATCGCCCTCGCGCGGCACGCGCACGGACACCTGTGAGCGCCCCGATTCATAGGAGGCCCCGGGCAGCTCCTCGCGCAGGCGCCGCGCGCGACGGGAATCGAGCTCGATCGGGACCACCGCCAGGCGCTCTCCCCTGAAGCTCACGGTCTGGGCTCCGGCCTGGCCGAACTTGATGCGGGCGCGCTGCAGCGCGAGCAGGTTCTCGACCGGCGCGGGCGGCTCACCGAAGCGATCGGCGAGCTCCTCGCGCAGCTCTTCGAGCTCGGCGATCTCGACGGCTCCGGCGATGCGGCGGTGGATCTCGATCTTGGCCTGCTCGTAGGGGACGTAGTCGGCCGGGATGTAGGCATCGACGTTGACATCCAGGCGCACGGGCTCGGGTGGCTCCTCGCCCTCGAGCTCGGGCTCGGCGGCGCGGACCGCCTCGTCGATCATCTGCATGTACAGCTCGAATCCGAGTGCCGCCAGGTGCCCGGACTGCTCGTCGCCGAGCAGGTTCCCCGCGCCCCGGATCTCGAGGTCGCGCATCGCGATCTTGAAGCCGGCGCCGAGCTCGGTGTAGTCCGACAGCGCGGACAGGCGCTGGGCCGCCTCGGGCAGCAGCGCGGCCGCCGAGTCGTACAGCAGGTAGGCGTAGGCCCGCTCGCGGCTGCGCCCCACGCGACCACGTATCTGGTAGAGCTGCGCCAGCCCGAAGGCGTCGGCGTGCTCGACGATCAGGGTGTTGGCCTGCGGGATGTCGATCCCCGACTCGATGATCGAGGTACACACGAGCACGTCCGCGCCGCCGCGCAGGTAGTCCATCATCACCTCCTCGAGCTCGCCCTCGCCCATCTGCCCGTGGGCCACCGCGAAGCGGACGCCGGGACACAGCGCGCGCAGGCGCTCGGCCGTCTGCTCGATCGAGTCGACCCGGTTGTGCAGGAAGAAGGCCTGACCGCCGCGGCCGTGCTCGCGCTCGATCGCGTGTCTGACCAGCTCCTCCTCGTACTCGCCCACGAACGTCCTCACCGGACGGCGGCCCTCCGGGGGTGTCTCGATCACGGAGATGTCGCGCAGACCCGCCAGCGACATCTGCAACGTCCTCGGGATCGGGGTGGCGGACATCGAGACCACGTCCACCTTCAGCTTCAGCTGGCGCAGCAGCTCCTTCTGCTTGACGCCGAAGCGCTGCTCCTCGTCGATCACGAGCAGGCCGAGATCCTTTGCGCGCACGTCCCGCGAGAGCACCCGGTGGGTGCCGATCAGGATGTCGACGCGGCCCTCGGCGAAGCCGCGCACGGCCTCTTTCTGCTCGGCCTGGCTGCGGAAGCGGGAGACGTGATCGAGCGTGAACGGGTAGTCGGCCAGGCGCTCCTTGAAGGTCCCGTAGTGCTGCTGGGCGAGGATCGTGGTGGGGACCAGCATCAGCACCTGCTTGCCCTCGGCGGCGGCCTTGAAGGCGGCCCGCAGCGCGACCTCGGTCTTGCCGTAGCCGACGTCGCCGCAGACCAGCCGGTCCATCGGGCGGTCGGACTCCATGTCGCCCTTCACGAGCTCGATCGCCTCGCGCTGGTCGGGCGTCTCGGTGAAGGGGAAGCGCTCCTCGAACTCGCGCTGCCAGTCGCCGTCGGGCCCGAAGGCGTGGCCGCTGCGCAGGCGGCGCTGGGCGAACAGCTCGAGCAGCTCGCCGGCCAGCTCCTGGGCCGCCCGGCGGGCCCGGGCCTTGAGCGTGTCCCAGCGGCTTCCGCCGAGTTTGCTCAGCGGCGGATGGGCGCCGCCGGCGCCGACGTAGCGAGAGATCTTGGCGAGCTGGTCGGTGGGGACGAAGACGCGGTCGTCGCCCTCGTATTCGAGATACAGGTAGTCGCGCGTGACGGCCGCCACGGTGCGTGTCTCGAAGCCGGCGAAGCGCGCGACGCCGTGATCCTCGTGGACCACGATGTCGCCGGTGCGCAGCTCCGTGAAGGAGCGCAGGGCGCCGCGCCTGGAGCGGCCGCCGGTGGCGGGACGCTCGGCGCGGCGGCGGCGCAACAGCCGCTGCTCGGGATACACCGCCAGCTTCAGCGTGGGCGCGATGAACCCCTCCCGCAGGGACGCCGCGGCGAAGCTCAGCTCGCCCCGGGGCGCTGCCGCCGCGGCCGAGCCGTTCGATGCCGGCCGGTCCTCGACCCAGTCCGCTTTCAGGCGAGCGAGGTTGTAGGCGGCGCGCTCCCCCTCGCCGCGCCGGGGGAACGCCACCACGGTGCTGTAGCCGGAGCGCACCAGGCGCTCGAGCTCCGGCTCGGCCTCGGCCAGCGAGCGGGCGGCCGAGTCGGCGGCCTGCGCGCGCAGCTCGATCTGCTGGCCGCTGGACAGCGCCGAGAGCCAGATGCGCGTGCGCTCCGAGAGGGCCTCGCGGATGCGCTCCGGGGGTACGTACAGGTGCTCGGCATCCTCCTCGCCGAAGGCGGCACAGACGTCGCTCCAGTGGTCGCCGAGCGCCGGCTCGAGCTCCTCCTCGGCGGCCAGCATCACCTCTGCCCGCTCGCCGAGCAGGTCCAGCAGGGCGCCGAAGCGCTCCAGCGGCAGCAGCTCGGCGATGTCCACGCGGTCGGACTCGCCCGCCTGGCCGCCCGGGAAGGCACCCGTGGCGGCGGCGATCTCGGCCAGCTCGCGGTGCTCCATGGCGAGCTCGGCGGCGGGCGCGACCTCGACCTCGGCGGCCTCCCCGAGCGAGCGCTGGGTGAAGGTCGAGAACCAGCGCAGCGACTCGATCTCGACGTCGAAGGTGTCGACCCGCACGGCCCGCTCCTCGGTCGCTCCGAAGATGTCGAGGATCCCCCCGCGGAGCGCGAACTGCCCCCGCTCCTCGACCTGCTCCACGCGCTCGTAGCCGGCGTCGACGAGCGCCGAGGCGCACTCGTCCAGATCGATCAGCTCGCCCACGCGCAGGGTGAAGGAGTGGGGCCGCAGTTCCGGGTCGGGGACCTTCTCGGACAGCGCAACGGCGCTGATCACGACCACAGGCTGCCCGTCCTCGGGCGCCTGCGGCGCGGAGCCGATCCCGAGCAGGGCGTCGAGCGCCGCCACGCGCAGGCCGACGAGGTGCGGCGGCGGCGCGAGGTGGGACTCGTAGGCGACCCCGCGCGAGGGGTACACGCGAACCCGCCGCGGGGCCAGCCAGGAGCGGAGGTCCGCCGCGAGGTCGCGGGCCGCGCGATCGTCCCCCACCACCACCAGCGTGGGGCGCGAGCGGGCGTGCTCGTCGACGTCCACCAGCGCGGCTACGGCGTAGGGCCGCAGCGCCGAGGAGACGAAGGCGTGGCCGCCGTCGCGCGCGAGCGCGGCCACCTGCTCGTCCTGGGCGGCGAGCGCCAACAGGGAGCGCAGCGAGCCCCTGGCGCCGGCCATCAGGCGCCCACCCGCTCGCCGCCGGGGGCGAGCACCGTCCGTTCGGCCTCGTCCGCCGCCGCGCGCACGAGCGCGTCCACGTCCGCCTGGCTCTCGCCGAAGCGGCCCAGCACCCACGAGGAGACGACCTCCGGATCGGTGGACTGCGGGCGTCCGACACCGACCCGCAGGCGCCCGAACTCGGCGCTGCCGAGCTCGCGCTTGAGGGACTTCAGGCCATTGTGGCCCGCCAGGCCACCGCCGATACGGGTCTGCAACTGCCCGAAGGGCAGGTCGATCTCGTCGTGGATCACCAGCACGCGCTCGAGGGGAACCTTCAGCGCACCCCGGGCGGGGCCGACCGAACGGCCCGCGTCGTTCATGTAGGTCTGCGGGGAGAGGATCGCGACCGCCGGAGGGCGGCCGCCGTCGGCCAGCGGTCCCGGCGGGCGCCCCTGTCGCAGGCGTCCGCGAAAACGTTCCTTGCCGGCCGGGAGCTGCCAGCGTGCGGCGAGCTCATCCGCCACCAGGAAGCCCACGTTGTGCCGGGTCCCGGCGTGCTCGCGACCGGGGTTGCCGAGCCCGACGATCAGCCAGTCGACGGTCCCGCCACCACCGAAGGGGCGACGCAGCGGCCGCTACTCCTCGCCGGAGGAGGCCTCCGAGGCACCCTCCTCGGCCGCCTCGCCGCCCTCGCCCTCGCCCACGAGCTCTGTCTCGGACTCGATTTCCTCTTCCACTTCGGTCTGCAGTTTGGGCGGGGACAGGGTCGCCAGCACGGTCTCCTCGAGGTCGCCGAGCAGCGTGACGCCCTCGGGCGCCGCCAGTGCGGACAGCGTGATCGTGTCGCCGATGTCCATCTCGCCGACCTCGTGCACGATCGACTCGGGGATCGCGGTAGGGAGGGCTTCCACTTCCAGCTCGCGGGTGATCTGCTCGAGAACACCCCCCTGCTTGACGCCGGGGGAGTCATCGACGCCGGACAGCTCGATCGGCACGACCGAGCGGATCTTCTCGTCGAGGCGGACCCTGATCAGATCCACGTGGGTGGTCTCGCCGCGCACCGGATTGCGCTGGGCGTCCTTCAGCACCACGGGCGTGGCTTTGCCACCGTCGACACTGAGATCGAGCACTGCGCCAGCGCCGGCCAACGCATGGCGCAGCTCGCGCTCGTCGACCTCGATTCCGATCGGCTCGGCCCCGCCGCCGTAGACGATCCCGGGCACCCGCCCGGAGCGGCGCAGCCGGCGAGCGGCCCGGGAGCCCTCGGCGGCGCGGCTGGTGACGTTGAGTTTGGTCGTGGATGAGGCCATCGGCGAAGAAGATCGACTCTAGCAATCGGCTTCGTTTTGGATCGGCGGACCGATCGCCAGCAGCTGCAGTTTGATCCCGGTGAGGAAGTTACCGGTGCGCTTGACCTGCACGCATTGGATCACGGGCAGCGTCCCGATCACAGTCCAGGCGACCCGGCTGGGACCGGTGGAGGCGCCGAGCGAGTAGGACGTGGTCGATTCGAGGTCGAGGATCTTCACGCTCCCGGGCCGCCGCACGCGCGGGCTGGCGTCGATCTGCCGCATCCGCGCCACGCAGGCGGGGCTCCCCTTGCAGCCGCTCAGCAGGGCGGCCATCCCGGCCGGGTCGCCACGGGCCTCCGCCTGGATCACGCGCAGGTCCTGGTCGCGTTCGAGGTTCTCGACCGACAGCCAGCGGGCGAGCACGGCGCTGATCGCCAGGAAGACGACCACGCCGGCCACGATCAGCAGCGCGCGTTTGGGGGTCAGCCAGCGGCTCTTGGCGCGCGGGGGCACGTCGGGGCTCGGCGGCCATCGCGGAGCGCCGGGCGGCGCGCCGTTGGAGCCGGGCGCGTGGCTCGCCGGCTGCGGTGTGGAGGCCTCGGTCACCGCCCAGACGATAGGCCCCGGGCGGCCTCGCAGACCTACACTGCGGCGAGATGGCGCTCCATCCGCTCGCCGACCGATTCGCCTCCGTGGCCGACGAGTACGAGCTCGGGCGCCCGGAGTACCCCGCCGGCGTGGCGGGGGCGCTGGCGGGCGAGCTCGGCCTTCAGGCCGGCGCCACGGTGCTCGACCTGGCCGCCGGAACAGGCAAGCTGAGCCGCGCGCTGCTCGCCGCCGGCCTCGACGTGGTGGCGGTGGAGCCGCAGCAGGCGCTGCGCGAACGGCTCGCGGCGAGCGTGGGCCAGGAGCGGGTCCACGACGGCCTGGCGGAGGCGATACCGCTCGCCGACGGCTCGGCCGCGGCGGTGACGGTGGCCGACGCGATCCACTGGTTCGACCACGCCCCCGCCCTGACGGAGATCGCGCGCGTGCTGGCGGACGGCGGGAGCCTCGCCGTGCTGACGACGATCCCCGACTGGAGCGGCGCCTCCTGGGCCGAGGAGGTGGGCGGCCTGCTCGCCGAGCTGCGTCCCGCGCACCCGCATTTCGAGGGGCCCCCGTGGCAACAGGGGGTGCGCGAAAGCGGCCGTTTCGAGGAGCCGCGCGAGCTGCGGATCACGTGGTGGCGAGAGGCCACCCCGGAGCGTATGGTCGCCCACGTGGGCTCGATGAGCTGGATCGCGGCGCTCGAGGAACCGGAACGGGCCGCCACGCTCTCGCGCGTGGCCGAGCTGATCGAGAGCGGCACGACCCCTGAGCTGATGCCGGCGCACGTGCTGATCGGCTTTGCCGCGCTGAAGCCCTAGCTGGTTCCAGCCGCGGTCAGGCGCCCCTCGGCGCGAACGCGTTAGCCTCTGCCCGCGTGCACACCCTGACCACCACACCCCCGTGTCGCTGACGCTCGACTGGAACCGCGCCTCGTTCCACCCCGTGGACGACCGCACGCGCCAGATGAACGTGCCGTTTCCCGAGCAGCTCGAGGAGGGCACCCGAACCCGGCTCGCGTCCGCGCTGATCACGATCGAGGTGGTGGGCGGCCCGATCGAAGACGCGAAGCTGAGCCACTCCCACATCCGCCTGGAGATCACCCAAGACGCCGACATGGACGACGTCAAGCGGAAACTCCAGGAGGTCGTCGACGGCGTCGTGCCGCGCACCGACGACACATCCGGCTAGCGGCCGGGTCGTCGCCGGCCGGCGACTAGAACAGCTGGTTCTCGCCGCCGAAGACCTCGCTGACGGAGTCGTCCACGAAGATGCGGCGGATCGAGTCGGTGAGCAGCTCGGCGCAGGGCAGCACGCGCACGTTGTCGGGGCGGTCCGGGCCCACGGGAATCGTGTCGGTGACGACGATCTCCTCGAGCTCCGATGAGTGCAGGTTCGCGAACGCGTCACCCGAGAAGACACCGTGGGTGGCCGCCGCGTAGACCCGCGTCGCGCCCTCCTCCTTGACCGTTTTGGCGGCTGCCGCGAGCGTCCCACCGGTGTCGATCATGTCGTCCACGATCACGGCCGTCTTGCCGCGCACGTCGCCGATCACGTAACCGATCTCGGCGACCTGCTGGGCGGGGCGCTCCTTGTCCAGGATCGCCAGCTCGGCGCCCACCTTGGAGGCGAAGTTCTTGTTCAGCTTGACCCGGCCGGCGTCCGGCGCCACCACCACGAGGTCCGGCAGGCCGAGGTCGAGGAAGTACTGGGTCAGCATGAACAGCGCGGTCATGTGGTCCACCGGCTTCTGGAAGAAGCCCTGGATCTGGCCGGCGTGGAGGTCCATCGTCAGCACCCGGTCGACCCCGGCCGCCTCGAGCATGCGCGCCACCAGACGGGCCGAGATCGGCTCCCGGGGCGAGGACTTCTTGTCCTGGCGGGAGTACCCGAACCAGGGCGTGACCGCGATCACGCGGTGTGCCGACGCGCCCACGGCGGCGTCGATCATCAGCATCAGCTCCATCAGGGAGTCATTGGCGGTGACGCCCGTCTCCGGGTTGCCGCAGGTCGACTGCACGATGAAGACGTCGGCCCCACGGATCGAGTCCTCGTAGCGGCAGTAGGCCTCCCCGTTGGAGAAGGTCTTGAGCGTGACGGGCCCGAGCTCCACCCCCAGCCTGTCGGCGATCGCGACCGCGAGCTGCGGGTTCGCGCGCCCGCTGAACAGCATCAGGCGCTTGTTGTAATCGATAGGGAGGCTCGCTCGCGACGACTGGGCCCGCGTGTCCATCGCGCTCATCTCAGGACGGAGTGTAAAGCCCTCTCCCCATGTTCTCCTGCGCCCGGCCGCGGGCCTCAGGAGTCCCGGCGGCGCTCGGCGTATCCCTCCACGTTGCGCTGGCGCTCGCGCGCGATGCCGAGGGCGCCCGGAGGGACGTCCTCGGTGATCACCGAGCCGGCGCCGGTGTAGGCCCCGTCGGCGACCTCGACGGGGGCAACGAGCGTCGTGTCCACGCCGGTGCGCACCTCGGCGCCGATGCTCGTGCGGTGCTTGGCGTGGCCGTCGTAGTTGGCCGTGATCGTCGCCGCCCCGAGGTTCGAGCGCTCCCCCACGTCGGCGTCCCCGATGTAGGAGAGGTGTGGGATTTTGGCGCCCTCGCCGATGTCGGAGTTCTTGATCTCGACGAACGTCCCCGCCTTCGATCCCCGGCGCAGGATCGCGCCGGGCCGCAGGTATCCGAACGGCCCCACGTTGACGCCGTCCTCAAGCGTGCAGTCGATCAGGTAGGAGTGCCGGATCGTGCACTCGCGGCCGATGCGGGTGGACCCCCGGATCGTCGTGAACGGCTCGATCACGGTGTCCTGGCCGATCTCCACGTCGACGTCGATGACCGTGCAGTCCGGGTCGACGATCGAGACCCCGGCGAGCATGTGGCGCTCGTGGATCGCCGCCTGGGCGAGCTTGCGCACCTGCGCCAGGCCCACACGGTCGTTGACGCCCAGCACGAGGCGCTCGTCGTCGACGATGCTCGCCTCCACCCGCTCGCCGTCCTCTCTGAGCAGGGTCAGCACCTGGGGCAGGTACAGCTCGCCCTGCGCGTTGTCGGCCGTCAGCCGCGGCAGCGTCTTGAGCAGGGCCTGCGCGGAGAAGGCGAAGATGCCGGTGTTGACCTCCTGGATCTGGAGCTCGGCCTCGGTGGCGTCGCCGGGGCGCTTGGTCTCGACGACCCGCTCCACGGTGCCGTCGGCGGCGCGTACCACGCGGCCGTAGCCGGCGGGATCCTCGAGCACCGTGCTCGCCATCGTGGCGGCGGCCCCGGAGGCTCCGTGGGCGCGCACCAGCTCGCCGATCGCATCCGCGCTCACCAGCGGCACGTCCCCGGAGAGGATCACGACGGCCCCGTCCTGATCGTCCTGGAAGCCGTCGAGGTTCTCCATCGCGGCGCTGACCGCCCCCCCGGTTCCGTTCGCGGTCGGCTGGATCGCCAGCTCGACGCCGTCGGGGAGCAGGGGCTCGAGCGCCCTGTTCGGAGAGTCGACAACGATCACGCGCTCGGCGCCGGCCTCGCGGGCGGCCCGCACCGGCCACAACAGCATCGGGATGCCACACAGCTCGTGCAGGACCTTCGGCGTGCGCGAGTGCATGCGCGTGCCCTGGCCGGCGGCGAGGATCAGGACGGTGGGGGCGGCCACGGTCCGGACGATGGTATTGGAGCACCCCGCAGAAGCTGGACGGCGCGTGGACGCTACTGGGGAGCCTGGACTCGAACCAGGACTTGAAGAGCCAAAGTCTCCCGGGCTGCCATTACCCCACTCCCCAAGCGCCGCCGCACATCCTCGCAGGGACGGCCGCGGGCGCCCGGCTGGGGGCGCCGCATGGCGGCTCCGGGCGCCGGCCCGGCCGCGACGGCCACGAGCGCCGGCCCGGCCGCGACGGCCACGGGCGCCGGCCCGGCCGCGACGGCCACGGGCGCCGGCCCGGTGGCGACCGCTACGGGCGCCGGCCCTGGCGACGGGGGACGCGACCACCTTCGGCGCCGGCCTCGGAGGCCGGGCCGCCGGCGGAGGCGATTCCGAGCACGCGCATCGCCTTCAGCCCCAGGCTCAGCTTCTCGCGCCCGTCGCTGGAGCTCACGTCAAGCCCACACAGCTCGCGGACCCGCTCGAGGCGGTAGTAGATCGTGTGGCGGTGGGTGAACAGGCGCTGGGCGGTGCCGGCCACGTTGCCGTCGGCCTCGAGGAACGTCTCGAGCGTCAGCACGAGATCCGTCTCGTACTGCTCGTCGTAGGAGACGAGCGGCTCGACGGTCTCTTCGTAGAAGCGCTGCAGCTCGGCGGGGTTCTCGCTCATGGTCGAGAGCAGCAGCCGGTAGGCCCCGGTCTGCTCGAAGGCCAGGGCATCGTCCTCGCGGGATCCCTGCGCGACGTTGGCGGCGAGCAGCGCTTCGCTGGCCGCGCGGGACAGCTCGCCCCCCTCGCGGGTGATGCGGCTACGCCCGAGCGCGAAGGTATAGCCGGGCAGCGTCGCCTGCAGCTCGCGCAGGACGGCGTCCGCGGCCCGCTCCGCGAGCGCGTCCTCGCCGCCGGGGACCAACAGCAGGACCTCGGCACCGGCCACCCCGTCGCGTTCGGAGAGGGCCGCGATCGAGTGGCTCGCGACCGCCCGCGCGCCACGCTCGGCGACCGCCCGCACGCGTCCGCGCCAGCCCTCCTCGGTGGGGGCCTGGGGGTGGGCGCGGGCGACGATCATGATCGCCCCCTCCTCGATCGACAGCGAGAGCTCACCGGCCCGGCCCGTTATCTCCTCGGCGCTCAGCCCCCTCGCGAGCACGGCCCGCAGGAAGTCCGCCGAGGCCGTTTCGGAGACCCGCTCCGGGGCCCGCACGCGCTCGACCTCCGAGGCGATCATCGTCAGCAGCAGCCGGCGCATCGGGGCGCTGGGCTCGCTCTTGGCGCGCATGTGGAGGGTGCCCACGACGCTGTCGGCGACCCGCAGGGGGGCGCTCTCGACACCGTCCCCCTGGGACAGCAGGGTGCGCTCCTCGGCGGGAGAGCGGGCCGCGACGGCCAGGGTCGCCCCGGTGGCGTCCGTCACCGCCAGGCTGGCATCGAGGGCACGTGCGGCCGCCCGCACCACCTCCGGGAGGCCCGCTCCCGACTCGACCGCCTCGGTGATCGCCTCGAGCGCCGCGAGGTCTGACACGGCGGCTGGGTCAGTCCCAGAAATAGACGGCCGCCAGTGCTGCGCCGGCGCCCACGCCGATCAGCACCCCGAGCACGTACAGGGACAGCACTGTGGCGGCCAGGCGCTCCCACACGCGCGAGTAGGACGTCCAGGCGGGGACCAGGATGTACGCGAGGTACAGGCAGAACCCGAGAAACCCGGCGGCGCCCAGAACTACGTCGTTGATGATCGATCTACTCATGCGGCCTTCCGCGCCAGATTGTTGCGCACGCGGCCGTCGCGCCGAGGGGCGGTCGTCCCCCCGCCGATCAGCACCGGTGGTTCCTCAGCCGCTCTCGAGCACCGCGCCCGCCCGCTCGTCGACGGGCGCGCAGGCGATCACCTGCGGGCGCCGGGAGCCCAGCGACCGCGCGGCCCGCTCGACCGCCGGCTGAGCGCCGGTTCCGGCGAACAGCCCGACCACGGTGGGCCCCGAACCGCTGACGAAGGAGTGCTGTGCGCCGGCCTCACGGACCTCGGCCAGCGCGCGCTCGATCGCCGGACACAGCGAGACCGCGGCCGCCTGGAGGTCGTTGCCGAGCAGCCGCTCCTCGCTCGGCAGCGCCGCGCCCCACCCGAGCTGGTCGCTCAGTGCCCGCCGTAGCTGCTCGAGCTCGGCCGGCGTCCGCGGCGCACCGAGCCGGTCCGCCTCCTGGTAGACGCGACCGGTCGCGAGGCCCTCCGCGAAGGGCACCAGCAGCAGCGCCAGCTCGCCCGCCGGCGCAGGCAGCTCCTGCAGCAGCTCCCCAGCGCCGGTGGCGAGCCACCGTCCCGGGCGCAGCTGGGCGCTCACGTCGGCCCCGAGGGCCGCTGCCAGCTCGAGCATCAGGCCGGGGTCCTCGAAACCGGAGGCCTGCGCCGCCAGCCTCAGCGCCGCCGCCGCGTCGGCCGAGCCCCCCGCCAGCCCCGCGGCCAGCGGGATGCGCTTGTCGACGCGCAGGCGAACCGGCGGGCCCCGCCAGCCGCTGGCCTCGCGGAAGGCGGCGAGCGCGCGGGCCGCGAGATTGTCCTCGGCCGGCCCGGGCACCCCCGGGCAGATGACCTCGTCGCCGGCGTCGCCGGGGCCCGGTGCGGGCTCCAGGCTGAGCTCGTCGGCGAGCGACAGCGACTGCATCACGCTGACCAGCTCGTGGCGGCCGTCGCTGCTGCGAACGGGCCCCACGAACAGCCCCAGGTTCACCTTCGCCGGCGCCAGCGTGCGCAAACGGGCGCCGTCGCGGTCCCCGCTCAGCGGGCTCACCGCTCGAGCTTCCTGGCCAGCTGCAGGAACTGCTCCGGCGAGAGGCGCTCGGCGCGCACGTCGGGCGCCAGCCCGAGCGAGCCGAGCGCCTCCCGCACGCGCTCGCGCTCCCACCCCGGCGAGCCCTCGCCGCCCTCCGCCAGGCGCAGCGAGCCGGCCAGTGTCTTGCGCCGGTGGGCGAAGCTCGCGGCCACGAGCGCGCGCAGCGCACGCGGATCCGGGAGCTCGCCCTGCTCCCCGCCGCCCGCGGGGCGGCGGGTCAGCTCCAACAGCACCGAGTCGACGTTCGGCACCGGGTAGAAGACGGTGCGGGGAATCGCACGCACGACGCGCACCTCGCAGGCGAGCTGGGCCAGCACGGAGGGCAGCCCGTAGGCGCCGGTTCCCGGCCGGGCGGCCAGCCGCTCACCCACCTCGCGCTGGACCATCACCACCACCAGCGCCACGCGACGGGAGCTCCTGCAGCGCGCGCAGCACGAAACCGGCTGCGATCCCGTAGGGGAGATTGGCCACGACCTTGACGGGCGCCGGCTGCAGCGCCCCCAGGTCGAGCCTCATCGCGTCAGCCCACCACAGCGACACGTTCTCGCGCCCGCCGACGGCGTCTCCCAGCGCCTCCCGCAGCCGCTCGTCGACCTCGACCACGTGTACGTGGGCCACGCGCTCGGCGAGGTACTCGCTGAGCACGCCGAGGCCCCCGCCCACCTCGAGCACCACGTCCGACGGGGCAAGCGCGGCCTCCCGCCCGATCACCCCGAGGATGTTCGAGTCGATCAGGAAGTTCTGGCCCAGCTCCCTGTCGGGGCGAACTCCGAAACGTCGCAGTCGCCGCAGGCTCGGCTGGGCGGGCGCGGCCCCGGACGGGCTCATGCCCAGCCGAACAGGCGGGCGGCGTTCTGCTCCAGGGCCTCACCGAGCAGCGCCTCCTCCACGCCCCGCAGCTGCGCCAGGAAGCTGACCGTGTGGGCCACGAAGGCGGGCTGGTTGCGGTGCTTGCGGACGACCTGGGGGGTCAGATACGGGGCGTCGGTCTCGACCAGCATCCGCTCCAGTGGCACGCGCGCCGCGGCAGCCGCGAGCTCGCGGGCGCTCGGGTAGGTGACGTTGCCGGCGAACGAGATCCAGTAGCCGCGCGCCAGGCACTCATCGAGCTGCTCGGGCATCGAGAAGCAGTGCATCACCACCTCGACCCCGTCGGCTTCGGCGGCCAGCTGCGCGAGCGTCTCGCGGGCCGCCTCGCGGGTGTGGATGACCAGCGGCTTGCCGAGCTCCGCGGCCAGCCCGATGTGAGCGGCGAAGGCTCGCTGCTGGTCGCTGTGGGGGGCGTAGTCGCGGTAGAAGTCCAGACCGGTCTCGCCGATCGCCAGGCAACGGCCGTGGGCCGCCAGCGCCCGCAGCTCGGCGAGGTCGGCGTCGTCGAAGCCCCGCGCCGAGTTGGGGTGCCGGCCGATCGCGGCGTAGACCTGGGGGAAGTCCTCGGCCGCCGCCAGCGCCGCCCGGCAGGAGGCGCCGTCGATGCCGACCGTGAGGATGCGCTTCACGCCTGCCTGCTCGGCCGCCGCCACGAGCTCGGCGTTGGGAGGCTCGCAGAGGTCGAGGTGGGTGTGTGAGTCGATCATCGCTGCGCCGGCGCCGGCCGGGCGCTCAGGCCTGGGCGGGCTGCACGTCCTTGGGGAACAGCGGTCCGATCTCCTGCACGCGGCGCACGTGGCCGGCGCCCAGGGCCGCCTGCGACAGCGCCCGCTCCGGAGCCTCGAGCGCCGCCAGCAGACGCTCGGCGCTGTTGGGGATGAACGGCCACAGCAGCACCGTCACCGTGCGCAGTCCCTCGATCAGCGTGCGCAGCACGCAATCGAGCTCCTGCGCCTGGTCGGGGTCCTTTGCCAGCGTCCAGGGCGCGCGCTCCTCGACGTAGCGGTTGAGCCGCCTGACGCGCTGCCACACGAGGTCGAGCGCGGCGGTCAGCTCGGCGCGATCGAGCTGGGCGCACACCTGCTCGACGAGGCCGTCGAAGTCGCGGGCCAGCACGGGATCGAGCTCGCCGTCGGACACCTCCCCGTCGCGGTAGCGCCACAGCATTCCCACCGTGCGCGAGGCGAGGTTGCCGAGCTCATTGGCCAGCTCGGTCTCGTAGCGCACCTCGAAGGAGGCCGTGGAGACCGACCCGTCCTGTCCGAAGGGGACCTCCCGCAGGAGGTAGAAGCGCAGCGCGTCGGCGCCGAAGCGGTCGATCACCGCGAACGGGTCCAGCACGTTGCCCAGCGACTTGCTCATCTTCTCCCCGTCCATCAGCAGATAGCCGTGGACGAAGACGTGTTCGGGGAGCTCGATCTCGGCGGCCATCAGCAGCGCAGGCCAGTACACCGTGTGAAAGCGCAGGATGTCCTTGGCGATCAGGTGGTAGCTGGCCGGCCACAGGCGCTCGAACAGGTCTTCGCCCTCGCGTGCATAGCTCAACGCCGAGACGTAGTTGAGCAGCGCGTCGAACCACACGTAGAAGACGTGGTCGTGGTCCCACGGAACCTCGACGCCCCAGCGCAGGCGCTTGCGTGTCAGGGGGACGTCGCGGAGTCCCGAGCGGATGAACGAGACGGCCTCGTTGCGGCGCGTCACGGGCGACACGAAGGAGTCGTGCTCGGCGTAGAGGCGTTCGAGGCGCTCCTGGAAGGCGGACAGCTTGAAGAAGTAGTTGTCCTCGCGCTCGCGGGTGAGCTCGATGTGGTGGATCGGGCAGAGGTTGCCGGGATCGATGTCGTTGTCGACCTTGAAGTCCGCGCAGCGCGGGCAGTACCAGCCCTCGTAGGTGCCCTCGTAGACGAAGCCGTTGTCGCGCACCCGGCTGAGGATCTCCTGGACCTTGGCTTCGTGCTGGGGGTCGGTCGTGCGGATGAAGAAGTCGTTGCTCGCCGACAGCCGCGGCGCCAGCGCGCGGAAGCGCTCGGCGTTGCGATCGGCCAGCTCCTGGGGGCTCACCCCGAGCGCGTGGGCCGCGTCGGCGACCGGCTCACCGTGCTCGTCGGTGCCCGTCAGGAAGAAGACCTCCTCGCCCCGCTGGCGGTGGTGACGCGCCATCACGTCGGCCGCGATCGTGGTGTAGGCGTGACCGAGATGGGGCTCGGCGTTGACGTAGTAGATCGGGGTCGTGACGTAGAAGGACATCGCGGCTGGGATGCAGGCTATCCCCCGTCACCGCCCTCACGGGTGAGCGAGCGGTAGAGCTCGTTCGCCGGCACCCCGGTCACGCGCGCGAGCGCCCCCGCCGCCGCCCGCGGACGGGCGCCCGCCTCGATCAGCTCCTTCAGCGCCTGCACCGCGGCCCCGTGCTCGACGCCGGCGGGCTGCTCGGCCGGCCCACAGACGAGCACGATCTCACCGCGGGGGGCCTCGCCGCCGAAGCGCTCCGCCAGCTCGGCGGCGCTGCCACGGCTGACTTCCTCGTGCAGCTTGGTGAGCTCGCGGCAGACCGCCAACGCCCGCTGCGGTTCGCGCTCCGCGAGCAGCTCGAGCGTGGAGGACAGCCGCTGCGCGGACTCGAAGGCGACGATCGTCTCCTGCGATCCCGCCAGCAGCCGCTCGCGCTCGGCCCGCCGCCGCGGCAGGAAGCCGACGAAGCGCCAGCCGGCGGAGGGCAGCCCGGAGGCCACCAGCGCGGTGACCACGGCGCTCGCGCCCGGCAGGACCTCCAGCGTCAGGCCCTCGCGGATGCACGCCTGCACGAGCACGTGGCCGGGGTCGGCGATCAGCGGCATACCCGCGTCGCTGACGAGCGCCACCACCTGCCCTTCGGCGATGCGCCCGACCAGCTCACTCGCGCGGGAGGCTTCGTTGTGCTCGTGGTAGCTGACCAGCGGACGGCGGATCCCGTGACGCTCGAGCAGCCGTCCCGTACGGCGGGTGTCCTCGCACGCCACCAGGTCCGCCCCGGCGAGCGCCGCCAGGACCCGGATCGTGACGTCGTCGAGGTTGCCGATCGGAGTGGGACACACGACCAGCCGCCCAACTGGCGCCCCGGGTTGGGTCATCGCGCAAATATAGGCTGCGGCCGTTCGCCCCCAGGATGCCTGAAGAGCCCCACGAAGAACCCCCGCGGTACACGCGCTACCGCAGCCGCCGCAGGCTCATCCCGGAACGAGGGGCGCAGCCGGCGCCCGGGGACGCCCGCGTCCTGGGAGCTCCTCCCGGCCGCGGCCGCCCGCCGGCGGGCGCCGACCGCGAGGGCTGGCGCCGCTGGACGACGCCGAAACGGATCCTGCTGGTGCTGGGCGGGCTGGTCCTGGGATGGCTGCTGCTGTCGCTGGTCCTGTTCCTGCTCAGCTCCCACTTCGAGCGCACGTCCCCGCCGTCGGACGTCGACGCGGTGCTGACCCCGTCGGGCTTCCCGCTCACCTCCGCCAGCAACATCCTCGTGCTCGGATCCGACCGGCGACAGAAGGACAGCAAGGAACCGGGAGCGGAAACGACCGGCCCGGGGCGATCGGACTCGATCATGCTGATCCGCACCGGGGCGGGCCACTCCGCGCGGCTGTCGATCCCTCGCGACACGGTCGTCGAAATCCCCGGACACGGCCTGCAGAAGATCAACGCGGCCCACGAGTTCGGCGGCCCGGCCCTGTCGATCTCGGTGATCGAGCACTGGCTGGGTATTCCGATCAACCACCTGGTGGAAGTCAACTTCGAAAACTTCCCCGAGCTGATCGACGCGATGGGGGGCATCACCTACTCGGGCGGATGCATCGTCTCGAGGCTCGACGGAGGCTCCCGCAACGGCGGCTACACGCTGCGGCTGCACGCCGGTACCCACCACCTCAACGGCAAGCAGGCACTCGCGCTGGCGCGCACGCGGGAGAACCTGTGCGAGCCGAACGAGACCGACATCCAGCGCGAGCAGCACCAGCAGGCGCTGTTCAACGACATGAAGTCGCAGCTGATGTCCCCCTCGAGCTTCCTGCGCCTGCCGCTGATCGCCTGGAACGCCCCCCCGGCGATCATCTCCGACATGAGCGGCACCGAACTGCTCGGCCTGTTCGCCGCGCTGTCGATCGGCGGGACGCCTCCCACCAGGGTCCTGTACCCCACAGGAGCGGTCACGCTGCCCTCCGGCGGAGACGGCCTCACGGTCTCCGCGGGGGCCCGTCACGCGGCGGTGGCCCGCTTCCTCGCCGGCTGAGGCGCCCGCTGCGCCGGTCCGCCTAGCTGCCGGAGCTGCCGGCGGCGACCGTTTTCTGATCTTTGCCGGAGGAGGAGCCGCCCTTGGCGTCCTTGGAGGTCTTGCCGTCCGTGGAGGTCTTGCCGTCCTTGGAGGCGCCGTCCGAGGCGCGGAGGAGGAGGACGATGACGATGAGGAGCTGTCGCCGCCACTGTCACCGGAGTCGCCATCGCTGCTGGGGCGACCGCGCTTGCGCTTGCCGTAGTCGGTGTTGTAGAAGCCCTTGCCCTTGAAGTGAACGGCCGGAGCGTGCAGCACGCGTTCGACCGGCACGCCCGTGTCGGGGTCGACCGTCAGCGCCGCGTCGCTGAAGGACTGCTGTAGCTCGAAGGTGGTCCCATCGGGTCGCCTGTACTCATAGATCGGCATCGGCCGCCGATTATAGGGGGGCGCCGAACGGGCTCAGCGGGGGTTAATCGCTCAGCAGCGCACGCGCACAGGTGACGGCGGCCCGCATCGTGGCGGTGTAGTCGCGCCCCGGCTCGCTGAGCATCCGCAGGGCGATCCCGTCCCCGAGTGAGAACAGGATCTCGGCCACCGCTTCGGCCTCCTCGTGCAATCTCAGCACGCCGTCACGCTCGGCCGCCGCGAGCATCCGTGTGACGTGCTCGCGGGTCCGCCGGATGAGGTCCTCGTACTCGGCGGCGATCTCCGGGTTGCGCCGCGAAAGTGTGAACAGCTCGAAGATGAGGGTGATGAACTCCGCGTCCTCGGAGATCGTCTCGTGCAGCGTCTGGGCCATCAGGCTGATGAAGTCGTCGGAGGTCCTGGCCGTGGCGAGCTGGTGCTCGAGGCGCTCGAGACGCAGCTCGCAGTCGCGCCGGACGGTCTCCGCCAGCAGCTGCTCCTTGGTGCCGAAGTAGTAGTGCAGCAATCCGCGCGAGACACCCGCCTCGCGGGAGACGTGATCGAAGGTCGATCCCGCGCTGCCCCGCCGTGCGACGCTCGAGCGCATCGCGTCGATGATGCGCTGCGCCTTCTCCCCTTCCAGTGAGCGACCCCCGGAACGGGTGGTTCCCGATCCGGCGGCGCCCGATCCGTTCTGCTCCTGCGCGACCCCCGCGGCCGCGCCGTCTGGGGCGCTCACTAACGGCCCCTCCCGGCGCAGCTGCGGTTAGCTCACCGGCGCCGGTGCCGGCGTTGCCGGGGCGGTGGTGGAGCTGTAGTCGAATTCCTCCTCGGCCCCGAACATCATGTCCAGAACCTTGGAGCGCAGGCCCTCGCTGAGGACCACCGCGAGCAGGCCGCCGATGGCGAGCACGGTGAGCATCCTCACCATTCCCCGCCGGCGGCGACGGCGGCGCGGCGGTTCGCGCAACGAGGAGGAGACGTCGCGGAGCGACGTAACCGCATCGGAGAGCTCCCGCTGGAGCTTCCGGTCCTCGAGCAGAGCGCGCCCCGCGGGCTTGCCGTTGCTCATGCGCCCGTAGGCGCTCCGCGCCGACCCGTAGGCCGACATCAAGTTCGAACGCAGCTGCTCGTCTTCGATGAGCCGCTGCAGGTACTGATTGCTGCGAGCCGCCCGTGCGGCTTCCTCGGCCCTGCTCAACCTGCCCTTCGCTGACATCTGGCACCGCCCTCCGAAAGGTTGCTGTCCGGCGACCAATATACCCACAGCGCGTCCCGCGACGCTCGCGCCCCACCGGCTCGTGGACGCCCGGTCGATGTGGCCGGCCGGGCGGGGCTATACGTGCAGCGCGGCCTGTTCCTGGGCGGAGGGGAACGACCAGGCGGCGCGGGTGCGACGCTCCTGGCGGAAGACGAGACGCAGCTGGCGCGGCGGTTTCAGCTGCGCGTCCTTCGGGCGGAAGGTCGCGCACGGCTCCTCGAGGGCGAGTGCGCACAGGAGGTTGGCCCGAAAGAAGCAATCCTCACAGCTCACCTTCCTGGCGGCGCGTTTGGGCGCACGCTCGCTTTGCCTGTCGGCCACCTGCACTGCTTCCCCCCGCTCGTGGGTTAGAGGTTGTTACTGGCTTGCGACGGCAGCGATCATAAGCGCCCGCCGGGGCGCCGCTCAAGCGCCATGGCGCAAATCGCAGCGAAAACCGATGGCTAGCCGGAAATAGCCGCCAACGCGTCACTTCCGTGTGACGATCTCGGATTTCAGCGAGCATTTTGCGGGCCTTCCCGGGTATCGGGCCCTCTCCGCGCAATCATCCCCGGGTGCAGATCCTCCTCACCGGCGCCAGCGGCTTCGTCGGCTCGGAGCTCGCGGCGCGGCTGTCACTGGACGGGCACTCGCTGCGCGCCCTCGGACGCGACCGTTCCCGCCTGCAGGCGGCGCTCGAGCTGACCATGGGTGCCGAGGCCGGGGCGGTGGAGCTCGCGACCGGCGACGCGGTCGGCGGATCCGGTCTGCGTGAGGCGCTCGAGGGGATCGACGTGGCCTACTACCTGATCCACTCGATGGAGAGGGTGCCGCGAGGCACGCCCGGGTTCGAGGTGCGCGAGCTGTGGGCAGCCCAGAACTTCGCCCGCGCCGCCGCCCAGGAGGGGGTCGGGCGGATCGTGTACCTCGGCGGGCTCGTCCCGCGGTGGGATCAGCGCGGGCGCGGTGGCCGGGGTGCGGCCTCCCGGCACCTGGCCAGCCGCGAGCAGGTCGAGCGGGTGCTGATGTCCGCGGTCCCGGACTCGGTGGCGCTGCGGGCCTCGATCGTGATCGGTGCGCGCTCGCGCTCCTTCAGGCTGCTGGTGCGGCTGGTGGAGCGTATGCCGGTGCTGACCCTGCCGGCCTGGAAGAGGTACCGGACCCAGCCGATCGACGAGCGCGACGTGATCGAGATGCTGGCCGCGTGCGCGGGGGCAGAGCTCTCCGGACAGACGCTCGAGGTGGGAGGGCCCGAGCTTCTCACCTACGGCGAGATGCTCTCCCGGATCGCGGAGCTGATGCTCGTCGGACGGCCGTCCCTGGGGCTGGGTGTGAACCTGACGGGTTTCACATCGCGCGTCGCGGCGGCGATCGCCGGCGAGGACCCGGAGCTGGTTGGCGCGCTGATGGCCGGCCTGCAGGGCGACCTGATCGCGCGAGAGGATCACGCCCCCGAGCTGCTGGGCGTGCGCCTGCACTCCTTCGACGCCGCCGTCGAGCACGCGCTGAGGGAGTGGGAGCGTCGCGAACCGCTGGCGGCGCGCTAGGCGTCGCCGGCCGCCGTGCCCGGGCAGGGCGGCTACGGTGTGGCCGGCGCGACCCGCACGCGCGCCTGATCAGATGAGCCTCGTCACCGCCTCAATCCGGATCGATGCACCGCCCTCACAGGTCTGGAAGACGGTGATGGATCCCAACCGCCTGTCGGAGTGGGTCACCATTCACCGTCGGCTCGTGCGCGCGGACGACGGCCCGCCGAGAGTCGGCTTCACGATGGACCAACAGCTGCACATGCGAGGTGTGCACCTGGAGGTTCACTGGCGTCTGGTCGAGTGTCGCCCCTGTGAGCTTGCCGTGTGGGAGGGACGGGGCCCCGCGCGCTCGCGGGCCCGCACCGAGTACCTGCTCTCAGCCGAGGACGGAGGGACCCGATTCGACTATAGGAACGAGTTCCGTCCTCCACTTGGCCCGATCGGGACACTCGTCAGCCGTGCACTGGTCGGGGGCATGCCCGAGCGTGAGGCACGTCGCACGCTGGATAAGCTGTCCGCTCACTTCCAGCGGGCACGCGTGAAGGATTAGTGTAAGGTCAGCGTGCCGTTTTGCCATGCGTTAATTCGCGGCATCATCCAGCGAAGATTCGCGACACCACGAGCGAAGAGGAAATACCAGTGAACGATTTTCTTGACGACAGGCGCCGAGAAATCTCCGAGAGGCTGAAAGAGCTCAAGCCATTCGTGGACGAGTTCAACCGTCTCGAGGAGGCCGCGTCCGCCCTCGCTGGCGTGGTCGGAACGGCAGCCTCCGGCGCCGGGGCCGCGATCACGGGGCGGCGCGGACCCGGCCGCCCGCGGGGCACCGGCCGGCGCAAAAAAGCGACCACCCGGACGACCGCCACCGCCAGCGCCACACGCACCACGAAAACCCGCAGGAAAGCCAAAAGAGCAGCCGCCAAACCGAAAGCGACCGCGACCGCGCCGCAAACCGGGCCGGCCCGCCAAACGCCGCGCCGGACGCCGCAAAGGCAGCGGCACACGCGCGGCCGAGGCGCTGTCCTTCGTGCAGGGTCAGCCGGGCATCACGATCCCCGAGCTGGCCGCCAAGATGGGCATCAAGCAGAACTACCTGTACCGCGTGCTCCCAGGGCTGGAGTCCGAAAAAAAGGTGGAGAAGAAAGACCGCGGCTGGTACCCGAGGGGCTGACGCACCCAGCGTCCAGTGCGCCCGGCGCCGCCGGCTCGCACCCGACTGATTCAAAAGGGGGCACCTCCGTCGGGAGGGCCCCCTTTTTTATGAAGCTCAGATCATCCCGGCGCCGGCGACGGTGTCGCGCTCGCCGGTCAACTCGGCGACGGAGGCATCGATCCGGGAGCGTGAGAACTCGTTGACCTCGAGACCCTCCACGATCCTGTACTCGCCTCCCGCACAGGTACAGGGGAAGCCACAGATGAGACCCTCCGGGATCCCGTAGGAGCCGTCGGAGGGAACACCCATCGAGACCCATTCACCGCTCGTGCCCGCGACCCAGTCGCGAGCGTGTTCGATTGCGGCGTTGGCGGCAGAGGCCGCCGAGGAGGCTCCCCGCGCCTCGATCACCGCGGCACCACGTTTACCGACGTTGGGAAGGAAGTCGTTCTCGATCCATGCGTCGTCGTCGACGACCTCGACCGCCGGGGTCCCGTTCACGAGCGCGTTGTAGAGGTCCGGGTACATGGTCGGCGAGTGGTTCCCCCAGACCCCCATCTGGGTGACCTCGTCGACGGCCACCGCGAGCTTTGCCGAGAGCTGGGCCATCGCCCGGTTGTGGTCGAGTCGCATCATCGAGGTGAAACGCTCGCGGGGGATGTCGGGTGCGTTGTTCATCGCGATCAGGCAGTTGGTATTGGCCGGGTTGCCCACCACGAGGATCTTTACGTCCGCGGCCGCGACGGAGTTCAGCGCCTTGCCCTGAACCGTGAAGATCTCGCCGTTGGCGCTCAGCAGCTCGGCCCGCTCCATGCCCTTGGTGCGCGGGCGGGAGCCCACCAGAAGGGCGACGTTGGTGCCGTCGAAGGCATCGGCGGGCCGGTCGTGGAGGTCGAGTCCCGTCAGCAGCGGGAAGGCGCAGTCCACCAACTCCATCGCCACCCCCTCGAGCGCCCCCATGGCCTGGGGAATCTCGAGCAGGCGCAGGTCGATCGGCTGGTCCGGACCGAGCAGCTCGCCGGCGGCGATGCGGAACACGATGCTGTAACCGATCTGGCCTGCCGCTCCGGTGACGGTGACACGTACGGGGTTGCTCACGAGCTCTTCTCCTCGGTGATGTTCGGTTTGACGCTTTCCCGGCCGTCCTCAGGCACGGGCGGCGCGGAGGTTCTTCTCGACCGAGCCGAGGAACTCCTCGGTGGTCTGCCACGGCTCATCCGGCCCAACCAGCAGGGCGAGATCTTTTGTCATCTTGCCGCTCTCGACCGTCTCGACGCACACGCGCTCGAGCGTCTCGGCAAATTCTGAAAGCTCAGGTGTGCCGTCCATCCGCGCCCGCGCCGACAGCCCCCTCGTCCAGGCGAAGATCGAGGCGATCGGGTTGGTCGAGGTCGGCTTACCCTGCTGATGCATGCGGTAGTGGCGGGTGACCGTCCCGTGGGCCGCCTCGGCCTCGACCGTCTTGCCGTCGGCGCTCATCAGCACGCTGGTCATCAGCCCGAGCGAGCCGAAGCCCTGGGCGATGGTGTCCGACTGCACGTCGCCGTCGTAGTTCTTGCAGGCCCACAGGTAGCCCCCCTCCCACTTCAGGGCAGCGGCCACCATGTCGTCGATCAGCCGGTGTTCGTAGGTCAGCCCGGCGCTGGCGAAGTCGGCCGCGAACTCGTCCTCGAAGACCTCGGCGAAGATGTCCTTGAAGCGCCCGTCGTAGCGCTTGAGGATCGTGTTCTTGGTCGACAGGTACACGGGCATCCCGCGATCCAGCCCGTAGCGCAGCGAGGCTCGGGCGAAGTCTCGGATCGAGGCGTCGAGGTTGTACATCGCCAGAGCGATGCCCGGACCGGGGAAGTCGTACACCTCGAGCTCGACCGGGTCGCCGCCGCCGGTGGGCGTGAAGGTGAGCGTCAGGGTCCCCTCGCCGGGGACCACGAGATCGGTCGCCCGGTACTGGTCGCCGAAGGCGTGACGGCCGATCACGATCGGCTTGGTCCAGCCGGGTACGAGCCGCGGGATGTTGGAGATCACGATCGGCTCGCGGAAGATGACCCCGCCGAGGATGTTGCGGATCGTGCCGTTGGGCGAGCGGTACATCTCCTTCAGGCCGAACTCGGCCACCCTTGCCTCGTCGGGGGTGATCGTGGCGCACTTCACCCCCACGCCGTAGCGCAGGATCGCCTCGGCCGCCTCGACCGTGACCCCGTCCCCGCTCGCGTCCCGGCTCTCGATCCCGAGGTCGTAGTACTTCAGATCGATGTCGAGGTAGGGGAGGATCAGCTCCTGCTTGATGAACGACCAGATGATCCTCGTCATCTCGTCGCCGTCGAGCTCCACGACCGGGGTCTTCACCTTGATCTTTGTCATCTGTCCTTCCTCGTGGCCGGGCGGCGAGGGGCGCCGCAGGGGCTCGGTTCCCGCACGTGGGTGTCGCCCGGTGACCATCCTTCCACGCGCCGAACGGGCCGATGGGGAGCGGCCCCGGAGCGCGCGCCTGGCGCCGGGAGCCGCCGATGCTATCGCCGCGGCAGCGCGGCGCGGGTCCTCGAGGACGGATGCCGGGGCGGGGCGGAAGCGTCCCCGTGGGGTGCTTCCGCCGCCGCCCCCTACCCGGATCGCCTGTCGGCATCCATCGCTTCTAATCGGTCCTCCCGGCGAGCTTCTTGAACGCCGCGGCGCCGCTCCTGGGCGCGCGGGCGCCGCGCCGGCGGCAAACTCTGCTTCACTTCCTGGGGTAGCGATGGCCAGCACGGTGACGCAGCAATTCGGGGGACAGGCGCCGTTCAAGACGCACACGGTTGCCAACCAGGTGCCCCCGCTGGTGGACGTGAACGTCTTCGCCAGCAACCTCCCGCTGGTGGAGGCCACCCAGCGCGAGGGCGCGGAGTGGGTGCTGGAGCGGGCCTCGGAGCTCGGCGAGTTCGTCGGCGGCGAGCCACAGCAGCTGTGGGGCCGCCTGGCCAACGAGAACAAGCCGGTGCTGCGCACCCACGACCGTTACGGCCACCGCATCGACGAGGTCGAGTTTCACCCCGCCTGGCACCAGCTGATGAAGATGGGGGTGGAGCACGAACTGCATTCCCTGCCGTGGAACAGCGATCGTCCCTTCACGCACACGGCGAGGGCCGCCCTGTACATGACCGCGATGCAGGCCGAGGCGGGCTACTGCTGCCCGATCACCATGACCTACGCCGTGGTGCCGGCGCTGCGCGCCCAGCCCGAGCTGGCGGCCGAGTGGGAGCCGCTGGTCACGGCCACCACCTACGACCCGCGATCGCTGCCCGCGGCCGAGAAGGGCGCGGCGATTGCGGGCATGGCGATGACCGAGAAGCAGGGCGGCTCGGACGTGCGCGCGAACACCACCCGGGCGGTTCCCCTCGGGGCCGGCGGGGGCGGGGGCGAGTACGAACTGATCGGCCACAAGTGGTTCTGCTCGGCGCCGATGTCGGACTTCTTCCTGGTCCTGGCCCAGGCCACCGACTGCGACCCGCCGGCGCTCTCGTGCTTCCTGCTGCCCCGGATCCTGCCCGACGGGAGCCGCAACGAGTTCCACATCCAGCGCCTGAAGGACAAGCTCGGCAACCACTCCAACGCCTCCTCGGAGATCGAGCTGCACGGCGCCTGGGCGCAGATGGTGGGCGAGCCGGGCCGCGGCGTACCGACGATCATCGAGATGGTCGGCCACACGCGCCTGGACTGCGTGATCGGGGCCGCGGCCGGGATGCGCGCGGCGGTCGTCAACGCCACCCACCACACGGCTCACCGTCAGGCGTTCGGGAAGCTCTTGATCGACCAGCCGCTGATGCGCAACGTGCTGGCGGACCTGTGTGTGGAGTCCGAGGCCAGCACGGCGCTGGCGATGCGGCTGGCGCGGGCCTACGACGAAGCCCACGCCGACGCCGAGGCCGGCGACAACGACAGCGACGCCCAGCTGTTCAAGCGCCTCGCCACGGCGGTCGGCAAGTACTGGGCGTGCAAGCGGGCCCCCAACCACTGCTTCGAGGCGCTGGAGTGCCACGGCGGGGCCGGCTACGTGGAGGAGTCGGGCATGCCCCGCATGTACCGCGAGGCTCCGCTGGCCTCGATCTGGGAGGGCTCGGGCAACGTCATCAGCCTCGACGTGCTGCGGGCCCTGACGCGCTCGCCGCGCTCGCTGGAGGTGTACTTCGGCGAGGTCGAACTGGCCCGCGGCGCGGACCGGCGCCTGGACGCCCGCGTCGACGACCTGAAGAAGCAGTTCGACGATCCCGCCACGCTTGAGTCGCGCGCCCGGCGGGTGGTCGAATCGATGGCCCTCTGCCTCGAGGGCTCACTGCTGGTGCGCAACGGCCCGCCGGCCGTGGCCGACGCCTTCTGTGCCTCGCGCCTGGCCGGCGACGGTGGCCTGGAGTACGGGACGCTTCCCGCGGACACCGACTTCCAGACCATCATCGAGCGCAACCGCGCGGCCGCATAGCCGCCGCGGGCGCCCGGCCTTCCGGCCTACCATTCAGCTGATGCCGGGGCGAGGGAACCTGCAGCTTGCGCGCATCTTCGGGATTCGCGTGGGGGCCGGCGCAAGCTGGCTGTTCGTCCTGTTCTTTCTCATCTACTGGCTCTCCGGCCGCTTCCACGAAATCATCGGTGGATCGGAGACCACGGCCTACGCGATCGCCGTCGCGGGCGCGCTCGGGTACTTCCTCTCGCTGGTCCTGCACGAGCTCGGCCACGCGCTCGCCGCCCGCCGGGCCGGGATCCCGGTCGTGGGCATAGACCTGTGGTTCTTCGGCGGGATGCTGCACATGCGCCGCCAGCCCCAGAGCGCCTCCGAGGAGTTCACGGTGGCCGTCGCCGGGCCGCTGGTCACGCTCGCGCTGTTCGTCTTCAGCATCGCGCTCGGGGTGGTGTTCGCCAGCGGGTCGCGCTTCAGCGACGCGGTCCTGATCCGCGAAGGCGCCACCACGACCCCGGCGCTGGCCCTGGTGGGCTGGCTGGCGTTCATCAACGGCGCCCTGCTGGTGTTCAACCTCGTGCCCGCCTTCCCGCTCGACGGCGGGCGCATCGCGCGGGCGATCGTGTGGTGGCGCACCGGCGACCGCAACCGCGCCACGCTCGTCACCGGCCGCGCGGGCCAGGCCTTTGCGCTGCTGCTCGGCCTGCTCGGCCTGCTCGGCCTGTTCAGCAAAGAACCGTTCCTCGGGGTGTTGACGCTGCTGCTCGCGTTCTTCCTGCACCAGGCCGCCGCCCAGGCCGTCGTGCAGGGCGAGCTCGCCAAGCGGATCGAGCACATCACGGTCGGCGACATCATGGACCGCGAGCCCGTCACGATCCCCGCCGAGGCAACGCTGCTGGACGCCCAGGAAGCAGTTCTTCCTGCGCTACCGCTGGCCGTGGTTCGCGGTCGTGGACGCGGGACGCCATTTCCTCGGCGTCGTGCGCGAGCAGCGGGTCTCGGCGGAGATCGCCGCCGGCCGCCCGGCGCTGGCGGTGGCGGACGTCCTGGAGTCCGACATGCCCGTGCAGATCGGCCCCCAGGCGCCCCTGGAATCGCTGCTCGGCGTCCGAGGGGATGGGCCAGCTGGGAGCGATGGTGGCGGTCGACAGCGAGGGTGTTCTGCAGGGCGTCGTCACGCTCGCCCACGTTCGCCAGGCGCTGCGGCCCGCCCATCCGGCGGGCTGAGAAAGGCCCACCGCCAGCCCGGTGACCGAGCCCCCGCGCGAGCGGTCAGGGCCGCCGTCCCGCGGGATCGGGGCGGCCGCGGGGCCGACGGCGCGTAATAGACTCTCCGCCGCAATGGCCTGGAACGACCAGCGGAGAGCCCTCGCGCGGTGCCCTCACACGACGTACTGATCATCGGCGCGGGCCTGGCCGGCCAGCGGGCCGCCCTGGCAGCCGCCGAGCGCGGGGCCAGCGTGGCGATCATGAGCAAGGTCCACCCGGTGCGCTCGCATTCGGTGGCCGCCGCCGGTGGCATCAACGCCGCCATCAGCGTGGACGACGACTGGCGCTCGCACGCCTACGACACCGTCAAGGGCTCGGACTTCCTCGGCGACCAGGACGCGATCGAAATCATGTGCTCGGAAGCTCCGCATGAGGTCATGCACCTCGAGCACATCGGTGTCCCCTTCCACCGCAACGACGAGGGCGAAATGGACCTGCGGGCCTTCGGGGGCGCGTCGCTGAAGCGGACCGCCTACGTGGCCGACATCACCGGCCAGGCCCTGCTGCACGTGCTCTACGAGCAGCTGATGAAGCACCACGAGACCGTCGAGCGCCTCGAGGAGTGGTTCACGACCTCGCTGATGACCGACGCCGAGGGCCGCTGCTGCGGCGTGATCGCCCGCGAGATCCGCAGCGGGCACATGGAAGCCTTCACGGCCAAGAACGTGATCCTCGCCTGCGGCGGCGCCGGGCAGGCCTACAAGCCCACCACCAACGGGCTGATCGTGACCGGCGACGGGATCGCGCTGGCCTACCGCGCCGGGGCCCCGCTGATGGACATGGAGATGGTCCAGTACCACCCGACCTGTCTGGTGGAGACCGGCATCCTGATCACCGAGGGTGCCCGCGGCGAGGGCGCCCACCTGCTCAACGCCCAGGGCGAACGCTTCATGGAGAAATCCGCCCCCAACAAGATGGAGCTGGCCTCCCGCGACGTGGTCTCGCGGGCCGAGCAGATCGAGATCAACGACGGCCGCGGGGTGGGCCCCAACGGGGCCGGCATCTACCTCGACGTGACCGTCGTCCCGCGGCGGCGTACGCTCGAGGCGCTGCGCGAGATCGTCAACCTCGGCCGCGACTTCGCCGGCGTGGACATCACCCGCGAACCGATCATGATCCGCCCCGGCCAGCACTACATCATGGGCGGCGTCAAGACCGACGTCGACGGGCGCACGCCGATCGAGGGCCTGTACGCGGCGGGAGAGGTGGCCTGCGTGTCGGTGCACGGCGGCAACCGCCTCGGCGCCAACTCACTGCTGGACACGCTCATCTTCGGACGTCGGGCCGGCGAACACGCCGCCGACCGCGCCTCCCGTATGGGCATGCCCGAGGCCAACGGCAAGGCCCACCTGCGCGAGGACTCCGACCGCATCGCTGAGATCATCGCCCGCCCCCGCGAGGGCCGGCGCGTGTCGGAGATCAAGAACGAGCTCGGCGAGCTGATGAACCGCCACGCCGCCGTGTTCCGCGACGAACAGGGCCTGCAGACGGCGCTCGAGACGGTCCGGAGGCTGCGCGAGGAGACCGAGAAGGCCTGGATCGACGACCGCGGCACGGTCTTCAACCAGGACGTGCTGGGCGCGATCGAGCTCGGCTTCATGGTCGACTGCGCCGAAACCACGGTGGTTGCCGCGATCGAGCGCAAGGAGTCCCGCGGAGCGCAGTTCAGGACCGACTTCCCCGAGCGCAACGACGAGCAGTGGCTCAAGCACATCGACCTCACGCTCAGCGACGGAGCACCGGAGGTCAGCTACTCGCCTGTCACGATCACCCAATGGCAACCAGAGGAGCGCAAATACTGATGTACGGGCAGGCACGGCACACGCGCGGGCGCTCATGGGCGCGCCGGGAGCAGCGCTGATGGCGGAGATCCGGGAGCGCCCCCCGAGCCCTTCACGCTGCGCCTGCGCCGCTACGACCCCGCCTCCGGCGAGGCCCCGTACTGGGACGAGCACACGGTCGAGCTCGAGCCCCACCGCTCGGTGCTGGAGGCGATCCTGCAGGCGCGCGACCGCTTCGACGGCTCGATCGGGATCCGCTGCTCCTGCCGGCAGGCGATCTGCGGCTCCTGCGGGGTGCGCATCAACGGCGAACCGGCGCTCGCCTGCCACACCCACCTCGACGCGGCCAAGAGCTCGGCGCCGGGGCGGCGTGATCGAGGTCGAACCGATGGGCAACATGCCCGTGCTGAAGGACCTGATCGTGGACATGGACGCGGTCCACTGGAAGAAGATCCGCCGTGTCACCCCCTGGCTGCTGCCCAAGCAGCCGGTGCCCGAGCGCGAGTACCTCGTGCCCCGCGACGCGATGGTCGATGTGACCCAGACGATGGCCTGCATCCAGTGCGGCGCGTGCGTCTCCGACTGCCTGTCGATGGAAGTGGACCCCGGCTTCATCGGCCCCGCCGCGCTCGCCAAGAGCTACCGCTTCGTCGGCGACCCCCGCGACGACGAGCACCGCGAGCGCCTCAACGACCTCGCTCAGGACCCCCTGGGGATCTTCGACTGCACGCACTGCTTCAAGTGCGTCGAGGCGTGCCCGAAGGACGTCAACCCGATGGGCCAGATCATGCGCCAGCGCCGGATCGCGACGGGCGATTTCCACATCAAGGACCCCAACAACGGCAAGCGCCACGAGGCGGCCTTCACCACGCTGGTGCGCGACAACGGCCTGCTGTGGGAGGCCGAACTGCTGCCGCGCTCATACGGCGGCAACTCGTGGTTGGGCAAATTCGCCCCGGCGGCCGGCAAAGAGCTGCTGAGCTCGCTGCCGGCCATCATCAGGGCCCTGCTGCGGCGCAAGGTGACCCTGCAGGCGGCGCTGAAACCGCATCGCATCCCGCCCGCCGACCGCAAGGCGGTGCGCGCGATCTACGACACCGTCGAGGGCCGTGAAGAACGCGTCGAGCTGAACCTGTACATCGTCGGCGAGGACGAAGAGCCCGTGGCGGACGTCGTCGTGGCCGAAGCGGCGGAGGACGACGGCGCGGACGCAGCAGCGGGCCCCGAGATGGGGGCGAGCCGATGAAGGTCGCCTACTGGCCCGGCTGCGTAAGCCGCGGCTTCACCCCGGAGCTGCACGGCTCGATGGCAAAGGTGGCGCCGCTGCTGGACATCGAGCTGGTCGAGCTCGACCGCGGCGCGTGCTGCGGAGCCGGCGTCATCGCCGAGCACAACCAGGAGCTCGCCGACACACTCAACGCGCGTACCTTCGCGCTGGCCCAGCAGGTCGACGGCGCGGAGATGATGATGAACATCTGCTCCACCTGCCAGGGCGCACAGAGCGAGTGCCAGGAGCGGCTCGACGCCAACGCCGAGTACCGCGCACAGGTCAACTCGACGCTCGCCGGCGAGGGCCTCAGCTACGAGAAGGGGCTGACGAACAAGAACTTCCTCTGGCTGCTGGTGGAGGAGATCGGCCTGGAGCGCCTGCGCGAGCGCGTCAAGCGGCCGCTCACGAACCTCAAGGTGGGCCCCTTCTACGGCTGCTACATCGTCCGGCCCCGCAAGCGGCTGGGGATCGACGAGGAGCACCCCCGCGACCACTACCTCGAGATGCTGATCGAGGCGCTCGGCGGGACGGTCATCAAGTACGCCGGGATGCGCAAGTGCTGCGGCTTTCCGATCATCACGATGAACAAGGACGCCTCGCTCAAGCAGGCGGGACGCCACCTCGGCGACGCCGCCGACGCGGACGCCGACTGCCTCGTGACGCCGTGCCCGCTCTGCCACCTGAACCTCGACCTGCAGCAGCCGCTGGCCGAACGCGCCGTGGGCCGGGAGCTGCGCATGCCGGTGCTGCACCTGCCCCAGCTCGTGGGCCTGGCGCTGGGGCTCCAGCCGCAGCGAGCTCGGCATGGCCCGCCACGTCGTGCGCCCCAGCTCCGTGATCGACTGGTCCGCCGCGGTCGTCGCCGCGGCCGCCTGATCGATCGGGCCGGGGCGATGCCCGCCGGGCGAGCGTAGCCTGCCGCGGTGCGCGTCCTCACCGTAGTCGGGAACCGCCCCCAGTTCATCAAGGCGGCCGCCGTATCCGCGCCGCTGCGCGCCCGCGCCCAGGAGCTGCTGGTCCACACCGGCCAGCACTATGAGGACGCCCTCTCGGGGACCTTCTTCCGCGAGCTGGGGCTGGCGCAGCCCGACCGTGAGCTGGGCATCTCCGGCGCCAGCAACACCTCGCAGCTGTCGCGGATGCTCGCCGCGCTGGAGCCGCTGGTAACCGAGGAGCAACCGGACGCGGTGCTCGTCTACGGCGACACGAACTCGACGCTCGCAGGGGCGCTGGCGGGCGCCCAGGCCGGGGTCACGGTCGTGCACGTGGAGGCGGGCATGCGCTCGTTCGACCGCTCCATGCCGGAGGAGCTCAACCGCGTCCTCAGCGATCACCTCGCCGAGCTGCTGCTGTGCCCGAGCGACACGGCGGCGGAGAACCTGCGCGCCGAGTCGGTCGCGGGACGGGTCGCGGTGGTGGGCGACGTGATGGTGGACGTGTCGCTGCACTGGCAGGAGCACGCCCGGGCCGAACGGGCGGCGCTGGACGCGCATGGCCTGCAGCCCGGGGACTACCTGCTCCTGACCGCCCACCGGGCCGGCAACGTCGACCCTCCCGAGCGGCTGGAGCGCCTCGTCGAGCTGGTGGAGGCGCTGCCCGGCAGGGTGCTGTTCCCCGTCCACCCGCGCACCCGCGAGCGGCTGCAGGCGAGCGGCCTGATCGAGCGGCTTCGCGCCAAGGACGGCCTCACGCTGACCGAGCCGCTCGGCTACCTGGAGTTCGCCTCCCTGCTGGTCCATGCGCGCGCGATGCTCACGGACTCGGGGGGCGTCCAGAAGGAGGCCTACCTGGCCGGGGTGCCGTGCGTGACGCTGCGTGCCAACACCGAGTGGGTGGAGACCGTGAGCAGCGGCTGGAACACGCTCGTGGACCTCGACGCGGACGCGGCCCTGTCCGCGCTGGAGCGCCGGCCCCCAGCCGAGCGCCCGCCGCTGTATGGCGACGGCCACGCCGCCGAGCGCTGCGTGAGCGCGATCCTGGAGTTGTGAGCGGCGCCCTACGCCTCGGGCCCCACGGCGCGGCGGCGGCTACAGCGCCCGCAGCGCCGGCAGCGGCGACTACCCGAACGGCTGCTCGACGCCCACGGTGCCCTCGCCCGCCAGCTCGAAGGCGCTGTGCAGGGCGCTCACCGCGAGCTCGACCCGGTCGCGGTCGATCACGCACGAGATCTTGATCGGCGACGTGGAGATCATGTCGATGTTCACGCCCTCCTCGGCGAGCACGCTGAAGACCTTCGCCGCCACTCCCGGATGGGAGCGCATCCCGGCTCCCACGATCGAGACCTTGCCCATCTCCTCGTAGGTTTTGAGCGCCTCGAAGGCCTCGCCGCTGAGCGGCTGCAGGGCGGCGACGGCCGTGCGCAGGTCCTCACGCGGGACGGTAAAGGAGATCTCGGCCGCCCCTGCCGCGGAGGCCGGCTCGTTCTGCACGATCATGTCCACGTTCACGTTCGCCTCGGCGAGCGCGCCGAAGATGCGGGCCGCCGCCCCCGGCGCGTCGGGCACGCCGGTGAGCGTGACGCGAGCCTCGCTGGTGGTGTGGGTGACGGCGGTGATGAGGGGTTGCTCCATGGCTTCTCCTTCGGCGACCACAAAGGTACCTGGCTGTTCGTCGAAGGACGAGCGGCAGTGGATGCTCACGCCGTGGTTGCGGGCGTACTCGAGCGAGCGCAGCTGCAGCACGCCGGCGCCCGAGGCCGCCATCTCGAGCACCTCCTCGAAGGACACGACCGGAAGCTTGCGGGCGTCGGGGACGATGCGCGGGTCGGCCGAGAAGACGCCGGGCACGTCGGTGTAGATTTCGCACACCTCGGCGCCGAGCGCGGCCGCGAGGGCCACGGCGCTGGTATCGGACCCGCCGCGACCCAGCGTGGTGACGTTGCGGGCGTCGACCGACACGCCCTGGAAGCCGGCCACGAGCACGATGTTGTCCTCTTCCAGCGCCGCCTGGATGCGATCGGCGCGGACGTCGAGGATCATCGCCTTGGTGTGGGACTCGTCGGTGACGATGCCGGCCTGGGAGCCCGTCAGCGAGATCGCCTGGTGCCCGAGGTCGTGGATCGCCATCGCGCAGAGGGCGCAGGAGATGCGCTCGCCCGAGGACAGCAGCATGTCCATCTCGCGGGGATCGGGCGCCGCCGAGACCTCCTCGGCCATCGCGATCAGCTCGTCGGTGGTCTTGCCGCGTGCGGACAGGACCGCGACCACGGGGTGACCGCGTTCGCGCGTGGCCACGATCCTGCCCGCGGCCCGCTTGATCCGCCCGGCGTCCGCCACCGAGGTGCCGCCGAACTTCATCACCACCAACGGCTCGCTCACAGCGCCCTCCTGCCCGCAAACGCCTTGCCGAGCGTGACCTCGTCGGCGTACTCGAGGTCCGAACCCACCGGCAGGCCGCTGGCAAGGCGGGTGACGCTCACCTGGGGCGCCCGCGAGCGCAGCTCCTCGGCGATGTAGAGCGCCGTGGCCTCGCCCGTGGTGGTGGGGTTGGTGGCGAGCACCACTTCCCTCACCGGCGCGCCCTCCGCGCCCGCCGCGGCGACGCGGTCGAGCAGCTCGGCGATCTTCAGATCCTCGGGATCGACGCCGTCGATCGGCGAGAGGGCGCCGCCGAGCACGTGGTAGACGCCGTGGTACTCGTGCGTGCGCTCCATCGGGATCACGTCGCTGGGCTGCTCCACGACGCAGACCAGACCCTGGTCACGGCGCGCGTCGGCGCAGATCCGGCAGCGGGGTTCGTCGGTGAGGTTGAAGCACCGCTCGCAGAGGGTGATCTTCTGCTTGACCTCGATGATCGCCTCGGCCAGCCCGGCCGCCTCCTCGGGAGGGGCGCGCAGGATGTGGAAGGCCAGCCGCTGCGCGGTCCGGTGCCCGACTCCGGGGAGCCTGGCGAGCTCCGTCATCAGCCGCCGCACGGGCGGCGCGTAGGAGGCGTCGCTCACAGACCCGGCAAGCCCAGCCCACCGAGGGCGCCCAGATCGAGCCCCGCGGTGGCACCGCCCATCTTGCGCTCAGCCAGCTCCTGGGCCTTGCGCAGGGCGTCGTTCATCGCCGTCAGCACCATCTCGCTGAGGATCTCCGCGTCCTCGGGATCGAGCGCGGCGGGGTCGATCCGCACCTCCTTCACCTGCAGGTCACCGCTCATCTTCACGAGCACCGCCCCGCCGCCGGCGGTCGCCTCGACGAGCTCCTGGCTCAGTTCCTCCTGGGCCTGCTCCATGTCCCGCTGCATCTTCTGGACCTGGGCCATCATCTGCTGCATGTTGCCCTTGCGCGGCTGCTTGGCCATCACGCCCCCAGCTCGCCCGCGGCGAGCGCGTCGGGGTTCTGCTGGGCGGCCTGCCCGTCCGGGAGCCAGTCGGAGGGAACCTCCTCGGCGTCGAATTCCTCGATAAAGCGGCGCACGAGCTCGTCCTCAGAGAGCTCTTCGGCGCCCTCGTCGCCCTCGCCCCCGGGGACGTCGCGCAGCTCGTAGGACAGCCGCCAGCGGCCGGGCGCGAGCGAGCGCAGCGCCTCGCCGACGATCGCCCGGTTGGCGGGGTCCTCGGCCTTCTTGCGCAGGAACTGAGCAGTGGAGGAGAAGGCGAGCGTGAGATCGAAGCCGTCCAGGGCCACCGGGCGGGCGTCCTTGACCACCGCCCCCAGCATCGCGTGCTCGCCCCGCACGAGCTCCACCACGGCCGGCCAGATCTCCAGCAGCGCGTCGAGATCGCCGGAGAACGGCGCGGCGTCCGGGTTCCCGCTCTCGCCCGCGGTGCCCGCGGCAGCGACCGCCGGTGCGGGTGGGGCGGCCGGCGGGACCGGCGACGACGGGGCGGCCTGCACCGACGGCTCGACATCCGCCGAGGGGCCGGACGGCACCGGTGACCCGGGCTGCAAGGAGGGGTCGGTGGCCGCCGGCGAGCGCTCCTGTGCCCGTGGGGAGTCCTCCGCGGGCTCGATCACGCGCGGCGCGGGGGCAACCTCGGGGGGAGCTGCCGCGTCCGCGGGCGCGCAGCTCGCCTTGGCGGGGGCCGGAGCGGGCGCCGGTGAGCCACCCGCCTCCAGCCGCTCGATACGGGACAGGAGCGCCTTCAGCGAGCCGTCGAGCTCGGGTCGGGCTGCCTTCACGAGTGCCAGCTCCAGCCGCGTACGGGCGTCGGCCCCGGCACGGATGCCCTCCATCGCTTCGCCCAGCAGCTCCAGCAGGCGCAGCACCTGGTCGTGACCGACGCGGGCGGCCTGCTCACGCAGCGCCTGATCGGCCTCGGCGGTGAGGGAGAGCTCGGGCGGGATTTCCTCGAGCGCCTGCACGAGCAGCAGCTCGCGGGCACGGGCCTCGAGGTCGCGGGCCAGCGAGGCAGGGTCGTTGCCCTGCTGGGCGCGGTACTCGAGCGCCCGCAATGCCGCCGGCGCGTCACCGCGGGCAACGGCGTCGATGGTCTCGAGCAGGAAGCCGGCGTCGGCCACGCCGAGCACCGCCAGCGCGTCCTCGAGTGCGATCTCGCTGCCGCTGTAGGTGACGAGCTGCTCGAGCGTCCCGAGCGCGTTGCGAAAGCTGCCGGTGGCCGAGCGGGCGATCGCGGCGAGTGCCTCCGGGGGAATCTGGATCGACTCCGCGTCGGCCACCCGGCGCAGCACAATGCCGATCTGCTCGACCGTGGGACGCTGGAAGTCGAAGCGGTGACAGCGGTCCACGACCGTCGGAGGCACCTTGCCCGCCTCCGTGGTGGCGAGCACGAAGACGGTGTTCGGCGGAGGCTCCTCGAGGGTCTTCAGGAAGGCGTTCCAGGCCGCCGTCGAGAGCATGTGGGCCTCGTCGAGGATGTAGATCTTGCGCCGCCCGCTGACGGGCGCGTACGCCACGCTCTCGCGCAGCTCACGGATGTCCTCGACGGAGTTGTTGGAGGCCGCGTCCATCTCGAGCACGTCGAGCGAGCTCGCGCGGGCGATCGAGACGCACGACTCGCAACGCCCGCAGGGCTCGATCGTGGGGCCCTCGGCGCAGTTCAGGCTGGCGGCGAGGATCTTCGCCATCGAGGTCTTGCCGGTTCCGCGGCTGCCGACGAGCAGGTACGCGTGGTGGACCTTGTCGCGCTCGACCGCGTGGCGGAGCGTCCTCGTGACCGGCTCCTGACCCACGACCTCCGCGAACGTACGGGGCCGGTGCCTGCGATAAAGCGACTGTCCGGGCAGTGAGAGGTCCTCTGGCGACACCCTGGCGTGAGTCTACCCACGCCGATGGGCAGCCCGGAAGCGCTGCGCGGGAGTGCTGCGCGAGGGGGTAGCGTCCGCGCCCATGTGGGCCGCGACGAAGCGTACGGCCGCGCGCGTGGCGGCCCCCGCGGGGGCGATCATCGCCGGGGCGCTGGCGTTGAGGGTGATCTACGGCGTCGCCTTCGCCAACTACGACACGCTCTACGCGCTGGCGTGGGGTGGCCAGCTGGCGCGGGGCGAAACCCCCGCCTACGGGGTCCCGATCGCCCCCACCCCGCACCCGCTGGTGGAGCTCGTGGGCCTCGTCCTCTACCCGCTCGGGCCACACGCCGTGGAGGGCGTCACGGTGGCGCTGGGCTTCCTCGCGCTGTCGGCGTGCGGGTGGGTGATCTACCAGCTGGGGCGGGAATGGTTCACGCGCGCGGCCGGCGCCCTCGCGGCGCTGATCTTCCTCACCCGCGTGCCGGTGATCTCCTACGGCGTGCGCGCCTACGTCGACATCCCCTACCTGCTGGCCGTGCTGGGGGCGCTGCTGGTGGAGACCCGCCGCCGGCGCGCCGGCGCGCCGGTGCTGGCACTGCTGGCCGTGGCCGGGCTCCTGCGCCCGGAGGCGTGGGCCTTCTCGGGGCTGTACGTGATCTACCTGGTGGCCGCCGAACGCTCCCCCACTCCGGCGCGCCCACGCCGGGGCCGCAGCGAGCTGACCGGGCTCGTGGCGCTGGCGTTGAGCGCGCCGCTGGTGTGGCTGTTAGGCGACCTCGCCGTCACGGGCAACCCGCTGTGGTCGCTGACCAACACCCGTCACACCGCCACCACGCTGCAGCGGGTCACCGGGATCGCGAACGTCCCCGAGTACATCCCGAGGAGGATCGGCGAAGTGCTGCGCCCGCCGGTGCTGCTGGGGGCCGCGGTGGGAGGAGTGCTTGCGCTGCTGTGGCTGCGCCGGCGGGCGGCCCTGGCGGCCACGGCGGGGGTGATCGCGGTGCTCGTGTTCGCGGCCCTGGCCACGATCGGGCTGCCGATCAACACCCGCTACGGCTTCCTCGCGGGAGCGATCCTGTGCATCTTCTGCGGGGCGGGTGTGTTCGGCTGGGAGCTGCTCGAGCGCGGGGATCCGCACCGGCGCATCTGGCAGATCGCGGCCGCTGTGATTGCGGTTGCGCTGGTGGCCTACACCCCCGCGACGGTCAAATCGGCGCACCGGCAGCTCGGCGAACTGGCCGACCAGCACGGCATCGAAGACGAACTGGTGGCGCTCGTGAAACACAACGCGGTGACGCTCTTGTGTGGCCCGGTGGGGGTGCCCAACCACGCGCCGATCCCGCTGTTGGCGTTGTACATGAAGACCAGCCCAGCGAGGATCGTCAGCCCCGAGGCCGGCCAGATCAGCCGCGGCGTGTACCTGGAGGCGAGCCCCCGGGCGCTGCGCGACTACGTCCTGGACCCCCACGACCCGCACGCCGCGGGACACCCTCCCGCGGGCTTCGTCGAGGTCCGCGCCGGCCCGTCCTGGCGGGTGCTGGAGCGCTGCCGGCGTTGATGGACCGTGCACCCTCCTCTGGGACGCCCGAATCCCGGCGCCTACCTTCGCCACGAACTCCGACCCGGGAGCTCCCGCTGCGCCTGGCGGTGATCGCTTAAGGCTGCTTCCTTCCGGACCTGACCTGGTTCGCGAGCCGACAACGCGCGGGACCCGGACCATCAACGCCCCTGACGAGGGAGCGACCGGGGCCGGTGCCCCTCGAAAGGGACTTCAGCCCCGCTAGAGCGGATTGCGGGTTACAGGGCACCGCTACCTCCCCGCCTAGCACGGTCCGCGTCGATCCTAACAACGAGCGCACCGACGCCTGCGCTTCCGCTAGGCTGCCCCACCGTGATCAAGCTCAAGACGCTCTCCAACAAGCCCCGTCGGTTCCCGATCGCCCTGCTCCTGGTGGGCCTGCTCACGGCTGCCGTGCTCGCGGGCTGCGGCTCAGGGGGCTCCTCGACGATCACCGTCGGCAACGAGAGCAAGTCCGACAACGCGCTGCTGAAGTCCACGACGAAGAACGAACCGAGCGAAACCAGCACGAACGTGCCGAAGACGCCGACCACCGGGCCACTGTCGAAAAAGCCGGTGGTAACGCCGCCGAGCGGGCCCCCGCCCAAGAAAGAGGTCATCAAAGACCTGATCGTGGGCACGGGCGCCGAAGCCAAAACGGGCCAGACGGTCACCATGAACTACGTCGGCGTCAACTACAAGAGCGGCAAGGAATTCGACTCCTCGTGGAAGAGGAACGAACCCTTCACGTTCACGCTCGGCCAGAAAAAGGTGATCGCCGGGTGGGAAAAAGGCATCCCGGGAATGAAGGTCGGCGGCCGCCGCGAACTGGTGATCCCGCCTGCGCTCGGGTACGGCGCGACCGGCTCGGGGAGCATCCCGCCGAACGAAACGCTCGTGTTCGTCGTGGATCTGCTGGGCACCTAGCACCACGAGTACTCACGGCCACGGCGGCTCGCCGCCGCCCGTCCAATCCGCCAGACCGAGGTTTCGCGCGCCGTTGTGCGCGTTGCTGCTCGGGCTCGGCGTGAGCGTGGCGATGGCGGGCTGCGGCACGCACAAGGTGGCGACTCCCGCGGAGGCCAAGCTCGAGAACGAAGACCTGCTCGCCGTGACCGCCGCGCTCACCGCGGTGGCCCCGCAGGTCGAAGCCGAGGTGGCCGCGGCGAAGGCCGCCTGGCCCGCGATCCTCGGCGGCGTCAAGGGACGCCCGACGGCGAGCACGCGGGCGAAGGTCGCGCTCGCGGCGCAGCGTGCCGCCCAGCTGCGGCTGCCGTCCCTGCTGAGCGAAGAAGGCTCGGCCCAGCTGACCGGCCCGGCCTCTCCACTGGCGTCCCGCTTTCGCTCCTTTCAGACGCTCGGATCCCGCAGCTGGCAACTGCTCGAAAGCTCGCTGGAGCAGATCGAACACGGCTCGCGCTCGCAGGCGGACTTCGCCCGCCGCAACCTGCCCCTCTACATAGAGAGCATCTACGACGCCCACTTCACGCTCTCGGAAACCGGCAAGCAGCTGCTCGCGGCCTACAAGAAGCTCAACGGCGAGAGAACCTTCGGCGGCTCCTTGACGGCGTCGCAGATCCAGCAGCTCGCCGACAGGTACTCCAAGGAACGCAACGAGCTCTCCCCGAAGGAGCAGGTGAAGCTCGGGTCGTGAGGCCGTTCGTGTGCGCCGGCGCGGGCTTCCTGCTCGCAGTGCTGTGGTTCGACCTGATGTTCGACGTCCAGGTCCTGCGCCGGCCGGCCGGCGAGGGCGAGGAGGCGGTGCTGGCCTCGATCGCCGGCTACTACCGCCGCGTGACCACGACGGCGGCACCGATGAACCGCCTGGTGGCCGGTGTGATGCTGCTGACGCTGGCGGCGATCATCGCCCAGATCGCCGCCGGTCAGGGCCCCGCGTGGGCCGCGTGGCTGTCGCTGGCGCTCGCCGCGGCGCCGATCGGGGTGGCCGGGAGCCGTACCGTCCCCAGCGCCGTGCGCCTCGGGACACGGGCCGATCCGCCCGCTCGTCAGAGCGAGCTGGCCCGTGCGATCTGCCGCCAGCACCTGTTCTGCTTCGGCTCGATCGCCGCGCTGCTGGCCGTGCAGCTGGCCGCGATCTGACGCCGGTCCCGATGCCACAACGCGGGCTTGGACCGGGCCGGGCGAGTCACCCACGGAGCGCCCTCAGGGCGTTGAGAATGACCGCCAGGTCAATGCCCTCCTGGAGAAGCGCCCCCGCGACGGGCGGCAGATAGCCGGCGGCCGCGACGACCATCGCAGCGATGCTCAGGCCCATGCCGGCGAGCACGCTCTGGCGCGCTATGTGGAGGGCGCGCCTTCCGGCGTGGATGGCGTCTGCGACACGGTCGATCCGGTCCACCGCGATGACCGCGTCAGCCGTCTCGGAGGCGACGGTCGCGCCTGCCGTCCCCATCGCGATCCCGACGTCCGCCAGCGCAAGTGCCGGCGCGTCGTTGACGCCGTCCCCGACCATCACGACGGGTGACAGCGCCGGCTCCCGCGCCAGGGTTCGGACGATTGCGAGCTTCTGCTCCGGTGACTGTTCGGCGTAGACGCGATCGACGCCGAGCTCGCTGCCGATCCGCTCGGCAACCGAGCGCCGGTCCCCTGAGACCAGGGCGACGTGCTGCACGCCCTCGTTCCTGAGCTCCTCCACGATCGTCTCCGCGTCGGGGCGCAGCTCGTCCGCCATCACGATCACCCCGCCGAGGCTGCCGTCGACCGCGACGAATACGCGCGCCTCGCCCGAGCCGAACCCGCCCGCGCGCGAGGCAGCATCGAGCTGCGCGGCGGAAATGCCACTCCGTTGTACGTAGGCTCGGCTTCCGAGCGCCACGGTGTGGCCGGCGACCTGGCCGCGGATGCCCTGGCCGGGCTCCTCCTCGACGGCGACCGCTTCCACGAGCGCAAGCCCGGCGGCTTCGGCTTGGAGCACGAGCGCCTCGCCGAGAACGTGGGCCGACATCCGGTCGAGCGAGGCCGCGAGGCGCAGCAGCTCTGCCCGCTCGCGCACCGCGCCGGGCAGGACTTCCCTGACCGCGGGTGTTCCGACGGTCAGGGTGCCGGTCTTGTCGAACAGCACCGTCCGGGCTTCGCCGAGCGTCTCGATCACACCGGCCCCCTTCACGATCACGCCCGCTTTGGCGGCTCGCGAGACACCCGAAACGAGCGCGATCGGAGCGGCCAGAATCAGCGGGCACGGAGTGGCCACGACCACCACCGCCAACGCGCGCACGGGTTCTCCGCTGGCCGCCCATGCCGCACCGGCGATGAGCAGTGTGGCCGGCAGGAAGAAGCCGGCGTAGCGGTCGGCCATGCGCACGAACGGCGCACGCTGCGTCTGCGCCTGCTCGACCAGCCGCACCAGTGCCGCGTAGGCACTCTCCGCGGCGGGACGGTCCGCTCGCAGCTCGAACGGGCCTCCGGCATTGGTGGTGCCGCTCATCACCGAACCCCCCCGCGACACCGTCACGGGCAGGGGCTCGCCGCTGAGCGAGCTGGTGTCGATCACCGCCTCTTCGCTGATCACCGTGCCGTCGACAGCGACCACCTCGCCCGCCCTGACCACGACCGTCTCCCCGCGCTCGATGGCCCCCACGGGGACCTCCTCCATGGCACCGTCCCGCCGCCTTCTCTGCGCCACAGTCGGCGCCCGCTGAATCAGCTTCGTGAGCTCGCGCCGCGCGCGCGCCGAGGCGCGGTCCTCGATCGTGGCGCCCCCCGTGAACATGATCCCCACGATCAGCCCCGCCAGCTCTTCGCCGAGGGCGAGGGATCCCACCATCGCCACGAGCGCGATCGTGTCGACTCCCATGTGATGTCTGACGACGACCGTCCGGAGGACCTCGATCGCGAGGTCGAGCGAAAGCACGACGACGGCGGCGCCCCACACCGCTTCGCCCGAGGCGGACTCGCCCGCCAGCGCCAACAGCCCGCCGGCCGCGAGCGCGCCTATGGCCAGCAGGGCCAGCAGCTGGTTACGGTGCTCGGCCAGATCGCGAAGGGGCCGGATCCGGCGCGAGCGGGTAGGGAGGTCGGGGGCCGGCGTCGCCGCGTCGCCGCCAGCCGTGGCGGCGACCGCGCGAGGGGCGCTCTCAGCCTTCATGGCACCAGCGTATGGGCGAAGCATCCTCCGGGCATGCGGCCAAGCCCCGAGCCCTGATCCGTGAAACATACGCGTGGATGCCGCCCCTGGCGGGCCTATTGTGGACAGGCGATGTCCGTTCAAGCCGGGGCGACCGGAAGAGTCCTGCTGGTGGAGGACGAGCTTTCGATCGCGGAGCCGTTCGCGCAGGCCTTGGGCCGCAGCGGCTTCGAAACCACGATCGCGCCCACGGCCGGCGAGGCGCTCCAGCTCGCGAAGACGACCGACCCTGACGTCGTGCTGCTCGATCTCACGCTTCCCGACGGCGACGGTCGTGACGTTTGCCGGGAGCTGCGCCGCTCTTGCACGGTCCCGATCATCATGCTGACGGCCCGCGGAACCGTGACCGACCGGATCGTGGGACTCGAGCTCGGCGCCGATGACTATGTCGTAAAGCCGTTCGCGACCGGGGAGGTGATCTCGCGCATCCGGGCTGTGCTGCGTCGCAGCCAGGCATCCGGACGGTCCCAGGACCACCTGGCCGTACGCGATCTGAGGATCGACCTGGGCGCCCGTCGCGTGCGGCAGGGAGATCGCGAGCTCGAGCTCTCGCGCAAGGAGTTCGATCTGCTCTCGCGGCTCGCTCGCGACGCCGGCCGCGTGGTCTCGCGCGAGACGCTCATATCCGAGGTCTGGGACGAGAACTGGTTCGGCTCGACGAAGACGCTCGACGTCCACATGGCGACGCTGAGGCGCAAGCTCGGCGACAACCCGGCCAGCCCGCGCTACATCGAGACCGTGCGGGGCGTCGGTTTCCGCTGCGTGGCCAGCGAGGAGCCGGCGCCGTAGGAAGAGCGCTCCGCCTCAGGACGGGGCTGATGGCCGCGTTCGCCTACGTACTGCTCCTGGCGATCGTCGCCCTGGGTGTGCCGCTCGGCCTCAGCCTGCGCGCACGCGTCAACGACGAGGTGCGCTCGCAGGCGGCCGGACAGGCCGGCCTCGTCGCGGCAACAGCCGCCGACCTCCTGACGGCGAAGCGCCGGCGCGAACTCGAGGTGCTCGCGCAGACCTCCGCTGACGAGGTCCGCGGTCGCGTGCTCGTCGTCGATCGCGGCGGCAGCGTGCTGGCCGACAGCGCCGTTCCGCCGGAGCTCGGCTCCAACTATGGAGGCAGGCCCGAGATCGCCAGCGCACTGCGCGGCCGGCAGGTCCAGGTGCAGCGCCCGAGCAGCACCCTCGGGGAGCAGATCCTCGCGACCGCCGTGCCCGTGATCCGCAACGGGGCGACCGTGGGAGCGGTACGTGTCACCCAAAGTGTCGCGGCGGTGAGCTCGGCGGTCAGGCGGGTCGAGCTCGGTCTGGCGCTCGTCGGCGCGATCGTGCTGGCACTGGGGCTCGTCGTCGGAGCCGTGATCGCCGAGCGCGTGGCGCAACCTCTGGGTCGGCTGGAGCGCGTCGCGCGCCGCGTCGCCGGCGGCGATCTCGGTGCCCGCGCGAAGATCGAGGGGAGCCGCGAGCAGCGCTCCCTGGGAGCCTCCTTCAACGAGATGACCGACCGGGTGCAGCGACTGCTGGGCTCTCAACGGGCGTTCGTGGCCGACGCCTCGCACCAGCTGCGCACACCGCTGACGGGCCTGCGCCTGAGGATCGAGGAGGCCCGCGCCGCGGGCGTCTCACCGGCCGCGCGGCGCCGAGCTCGATGCCGGCGTGGCCGAGGTCGACAGGCTCGCCCAGATCGTCGATGAGCTGATCGTCCTGAGCCGTGCCGGCGAGCGGGAGCTGCCCGGAGATCGCCTGGATCTGGACACGACCGTCCAGCTCGCGCTGCGGCGCTGGAGCGCGGCGGCGGCAAAGCGCGGCATCACGCTCGAGGCGGGGTCGCCCTCGGGCGCAAGCGTGTGGTGCGCGAGAGCGGACGCGGACCGCGCCCTCGACGTACTGATCGAGAACGCACTGCACTACGGGCCCGAGGGTTCGACCGTAACGGTCACGAGCGCGCCCGGGCGCATCCAGGTGCAGCGATCACGGTCCCGGGATCGGAGGCGACGAGGGCGACGCGATCTTCGAGCGCTTTCACCGCGGCAGCGCCGGTCGCCGTGGACCGGCCGGCAGCGGCCTCGGCCTGTCGATCGCTCGCGAGCTGGCCCGCGAGTGGGGCGGCGAGGTAACGCTCGAGAACCGCGACGGGGGCGGTGCGGTGGCGACGCTCGCGCTCCCGAGCGAGAAGCCGTGAGCGACACGCAGACGCAGCGAGAGACCCCTTGCCAAGTCTTAACCGGCCGAGCGCTAGCGTGGGCCAGGTGAGCCGCCAGAGCGCCCTGTGGATCCTTGCGGGACTGGCCGGGATCACGCTCGCGGCAGGCATCACCTGGGCCACCAGCCAACTCACGAGCCAGCACATCGGCCTTTCCTCCGAACCGGTGTCGGCCGCTCGCGGCCTCGCGCCGCGCCGGACAGAAACCTCTCCGGCCACAACGACGCACACGGGCACGACACGCAAACGCTCACCCGCCCCGGCCAAGCCCATTGCTGAACCCGCAGTTCCCGCCGTTACCGGCAGCGCTCCGTCGACCCCGTCACCGGCACCCGCCGAACAGACGTCGGTGGCCGGCAGCGAAGGCTCGGCCGGATCTCAGCCCGCAGCACGCCCGACGACAACCACCGCGCCGCGATCGCCTCACCGGGAAGGCAGTGGCGACGACGGCTCCCATGTCGAAGGCCGCGCCGGGCGCGAACGCGACGACTGAAAGCTTTGCCAAAGCTTTGCCGTGAGCTAGAGCTCCCGTTGCCGTGCAGGGGGCAGAGTGGGAATGCAACACCCCAGCAGGAAGCCCATGATGCGCGGCAAGATCACAACCACGAATTCCGGCCTTCGCGGCCGCTCTCGCAGCCGGCGCCCTCGCGGCGTACACGCTGCGTGGAGCCTCCCCGTCCCCGAGGGCTCAGCTCCAGCAGCCCGCCGCCGAGGTTCGGACGCAGGTGATCAGGCGCACGATCCACGTCGTACGCCACGAAAAACCGCCGCGTAGCGGCAAGGGCTCGAGTTCCGGATCCGCAGCGGCGCACAGCGGGGGGAGCGCCCCAGGCGGCACCTCCGCAGGCCCACGCACCGCCACAAGCGGCGCCCGAGCGACCGCATCGCCGAGCTCGCCACCCCGCACCCGCACGAGCCCCGCAGGCAGCGGGCCGGCCGGCGCAGCGCCCGTGAGCTCCTCGCCCGTTCGCACTCACACCAGCGGCTCCACCGGCTCGGCAAAAGGGACGACCGGCGGCTCGAGCAGCCCACCGCGGACCCGCACCAGTGGCGGTCACGGCACCGCCTCATCGCCGTCGGGTGCGGTGCGAACGCGCACCAGCGGCGGTGGCGAGCGGGGTGACGGAGGCGGTGGCCACGATGACTGACAAGAACGCATACCCCTCCACATCGCCACAGGCGAGGCGCAGCGCCACGACGCGGAGCCCGCTGGCGGTCGCCACCACCGCGCTGGCGATCTTCCTGGCCGTGCTGGCGCTGCTCACCGCCCGGGTCAGCACGGGCCACGATCCGGCCCTCGGTGCGAGCACCGCGAGCGTCGTACAGGTCTCCCGCGGCGGCCACGCCAGTGTCCGCACGACCGCCAGCGGCCGCGTGATCGGGGGGTCCCCCGGCGAAGGGGCCGGGACCGCGGCAGCGAGCAGCTCCCCCGCGGGGGCCCTGGTCACCCGCTCGAGCGGCACTCGGCTCGGTGGGGAGAACGATGACTGAGCCACGGCCCGCCGATAGGGAAGCTCCGACGGCGCTCGCCGGAGCCGTGTCGGGAAACCGCCGCCGGCGGAGCCCCGACGGCGTCACGATCGGCTTTCTCGCGCTGGCCGCGTTCCTGCTCGTGCTGGCGCTGCTCGGCAGCCAGCTCACGAGCGCGGGCAGCGCACCGGCCCGCCATCGTCCGGTCGTGGTCCGCAAGATCTACCGCACGACCGTCCTCGAAAAGGTCCTCCCAGCGGGCAGCGGGCCGGCGGGCGGCACCTCGGTCACCCAGTCCAGCTCCCCGGCACCGGTCGTGGAACCCGCGGCGGCTGCCCCGGTGACGCGCGTCTCATGAGCTTCGAACACGAGATCACCTTCCGCTCGATGGGCAGCGACGTGCGCCTGCTGATCGGTCGGCCACTGCTCTCCAGCGACCCGCCGCCCGGGGTGGCGGCCGAGCGCGAGCGCGCCTACGTCGAGAGCTTCGCGGCACGGCTGTCGCGCTTTCGCGCCGACAGCGAGCTGAGCGCGCTCAACCGGGACCCGCGCACGTTCGTGCCTGCCTCGCCGCTGCTCCGGGCAGCCGTGCGCGCCGGCCTGTGGGCGGCCGAGCGCAGCGACGGCCTGGTCGATCCGACGCTCCTGAACGCGCTGCGGCGGGCCGGCTATGAGAGCTCCCACGACGGCAGTGTTCCGGCCCCGCTCGGGGAGGCGCTCCGGACGGCACCCCCTCGACGCCCGGCGCGGGCGAATCCCGCGCGGCTCTGGAGGAAGATCTCCGTCGACGACCACGCCGGCGCGGTCTGCCGGCCGCACGGCGTGGAAATCGACACCGGCGGCAGTGGCAAGGGGCTCTGCGCCGATGCCGTCGCGCAGCGCCTTCGCCGCTACACGCGCTTCGTCGTGGACTGCGGCGGCGACATCGCGATCGGGGGAATCGGCGCCCAGCTGGAGCCCTACGAGGTGCAGGTCGAGCATCCGCTCACCGGCGAGACGATCCGCAGCGTCCGCCTGGGCGAGCGGCGGGATCGCCACCTCGGGTCTCAACGTACGCGTCTGGCGCGACGGGCAAGGAGGGTACGCGCACCACCTGCTCGACCCCGCCACCGGCCGGCCTGCCTGGACGGGGCTGGTCGGAGTCACGGCGCTCGCCTCGAGCGCGCTCGAGGCCGAGACGCTGTCCAAGATGGCCCTCCTTTCCGGGCCATTGGGTGCCAGACGCGTACTCGCATCCCACGGAGGGGTGATCGTCCATGACGACGGCGACGTCGAGGAGGTCGGGCCACTCGACGGGCCGCGCCGGCATGCTCACCCCGGCCGGTCGCGGGACTCGAGGAGCGCCGCGTGAGCGACCGTCAGGGACCCGACCCCGTATCTGCCCTGGCTGATCAGCCGCGCATCCGGCATCGTGGGACTCGGACTCGTCACGTTCGCGGTGCTGCTCGGCCTGACGATGTCCTCCAAGCTGCTGCGCCGCCCCGGGATCGGACGTACGCTCATGCGGCTGCACGAGCACGTCGCCCTCGTGGCCATGGGCGCGATCGCCGTGCACGGCTTGGCGCTGCTCGGCGACCGCTGGCTGCACCCGGGGCTTCAGGGGTTGGCGATCCCGTTCGCGATGGGCTACCGGCCGGTCTTCACCGGGCTCGGGATCATCGCCGGCTATCTCGCCGCGCTGCTCGGCCTGAGCTTCTACGCTCGCCGGCGCATCGGCGTGAAGCTGTGGCGACGTATGCACCGAGCCATCGTGCTCGTGTGGCTCCTGGGGGTCGTCCACACCCTCGGCGCCGGCAGCGACGCCACGACCGTGTGGCTGCGCGCGTTCGTACTCGCTCCGGCCGTGCCGATCACCTACCTGATGGTCCGTCGCACGTTGGCCGGTCCTCGCCGCAAGCGGGGCGAGACCGGAGCGCGCGGACGCCCCCGCCCGATCGCCGGCGCTCGGGCGGGCGCACCGTCGGGCGGCCCGGGCGCGACTCCCCCGGCACCGGCTCTGCGGGCGCGCACGCTCGCGGAGGAGCCGAGCACGTGAGGACGGGGCATTTCGATGTGCTGATCGCCGGGGGCGGCCTCGCCGCGCAGCGCTGCTGCGAGACGCTGCGCCGGCAGGGATTCTCCGGCAGCGTCGGGGTCATCTGCGAGGAGCCCCTGCGCCCGTACGACCGTCCACCGCTGTCGAAGGCGATCCTCGCCGCCGTCGAGGAGCCGCGTCCGAGCCAGCTTCGCTGCGACGAGTGGTACGACCAGAACGAGGTCGAGCTGCTGCTCGGCGTGCGCGCGTGCGAGCTCGACACCCGCGGGAGCAGGGTCTCCGTGGCTGAACGGCGGGGACGCACCGGCACGCTTCGCTTCGAGCGCCTTGTGATCGCAACCGGCAGCAGGCCCCGGCAGCTCGAGGGCATCACGCCGGGCCGCGGGATACACGAGCTGCGTACCTACGAAGACGCCCTTCGCCTGCGCTTGGCCTTGCGCGAGCGGGAGGGGCCGACCGCGATCATCGGCGCCGGGCTGATCGGCATGGAGGTTGCCTCGAGTGCGCGCTCTCTCGGCCGCGAGGTGACGATGATCGAGGCCGCCGAGAGGCCCCTCAAGCGGGCGCTCCCGCCCGCGCTGGGACGGTGGATCACCCGCTTTCACCGCGCGCACGGGGTAGACGTGCGTCTGTCCACAACTGTTCGCCGAGCCCGTTCTCGCGCCGGTGAGACGACGCTCGAGCTGAGCGACGGCAGCCGCCTGCACGCGAGCACCGTGCTGCTCGGCGCCGGGATCGAACCTGCCACGGCCTGGCTCGCCTCCAGCGGGCTGGGGGACGGAGCCGTGACGGTGGACCACCGGGGGCGAACCGCAGTTCCGCGCATCTTCGCCGCCGGCGATGCCTCGTCATGGATGGACCCGCGACTCGGGAGGTCGGTGGCTTGCCAGCACTGGGAAGCCGCCGCACGCCAGGGAGCGGCTGTCGCTCGCACGATCGTCGGTCTCCCGCCGGAGCGCCCCAAACCTTCGATGTTCTGGAGCGACCAGCACGGACACCGGATTCAGTTCCTCGGCCACGCTTCTGACGACTGCTTCATCGAGCTGACGGACGAGACCGTCGCGTGTGCGCCGTTCACGGCCTGGATGTACGACCGTGGGGGAGTCTGTGCCGCCCTGCTCGTCGACAGCCCCGCGGCGATCGGTCCCGCGCGCCAGCGGATCGAACAGTCGCAGTCCCCCGGGACCAGCGCGATGGCCGCATGAGGGCGCGAGTCGCAAGCAACCCAACCGAGAGGTGATCGAGATGGCATGTGTACCGGTGATCGACGAGGGCGCCTGTCTTGCACACGGCGACTGTGAGGAGATGATCCCCTCCGTGTTCCGTGTCGAGGACACCGCCGTGGTGATCGGCACCGCTCCTGCTGAGACGCTGCTGCGGGTGGCAGAGGCCTGTCCGGCAGGAGCAATCTCGTTGATCGACGATCAGTCGGGCGAGCAGATATATCCCTGAGCGCCGGCTGATGTGAGCGCTCTCACCGGCTGCTGAAGCAGCACTTAGCAGCCAAGCTGATACTTCCGGTATGGGATTGCCGTGGAGCCGGCGAGTCCGGCGAGCGACCGGCGCAATCGTTGCGCTCGTGCTGGTCGCAGGGGCCGTGGTGCTCACCGGTGTGGCCGACGCGGACGACGACGATCCACCCGCCGCGGTGCACGCCGCTGCCCTTTCACCGCCCGCCAACCCCGGTGCGCTCTCGCCGGCGGCGGCCAGCCAGGCAGGGGCGGCCGCCAAGGCACACGCCTGCGGGATCCAGAGCGCCGCCACGGTGGCCGACGTCCAGGAGCAGGTGGCCAAGCGCATCTACACCGACGAGCTCTCGGGGCGCGAGACGCTCGCCGACGTGGCTCACGTGCGCCACTCCGGAGCGCTGCTGAGCGCCCTCGCCTCCGGGAACGCAGCCGCGATCCGTGCGGCAGTCGCGGCGATCGTCTACACGCCCCATTGGCACATCGTGCGGCTACGGGTGCTGCGGGGCAGCCGGGTGCTCGCCGACGTCGGCGGTCCCTACGTGATCGCCCCGGTGACCGGCGACGCTCGCGCTCCATGGCCGCACGCTGGGGACGTATGTGATGTCGGTCCAGGACGACACCGGCTACGTGAAGCTCGTCAGCCGCCTGATCGGCGTTCCGATCGAGCTCTACCGCGGTCGCTCTCCCCTGATGGGCACCCTGAAGCCACTGCCGCCGCCGCTGCCGGCGACGGAAGCCACCGTCACGGGAGCCCACGGCACCTACCTGGCGCGGGTCTTCGCCGCCGGCAGCTTCCCGTCCGGGACGCTCAACGTCGCCCTCCTGGTGCCCCAACCCACACGGGCGCTCGCCGCGCTGAGTTGCGGGCAGCTGCGCGCCGACACCTGGGGATCGGTGGCGATGCGCATCGCGGCCCGTCTGGCCCTGCACGCGGCCACCTTCGACGAACTCGTCCGGGTCGTGAGGGCCACCGGCGGCGCGTCGGTGTTCGTGCTCTCCGGCAAGCACTCCATCGCCGGCGGCAGTCCGCCACCCAACCTCCCTCCGGAAGGCAGCGTCCGGATCGGCGGACAGCGTCGCTGGGTGTTCTCGTGGCCGGCGACCCCGCAGGTGCGGGTGTACGTGGTGGCGCCGGCATGAAGCGTGCGCAGGGGCCGCAGCCGCCGCGCTGAGCCGGGCGGCGGAGCCCCGCACGTCGAATAGAATCCGCCGTCCAGGGCGCGTAGCTCAGTGGGAGAGCGCTCGCTTCACACGCGAGAGGTCGCAGGTTCGAAACCCGCCGCGCCCACTGGGAGTGCAAGAGGCGTTAGTGCCACTGCTGCGGTGCCCGGGCTGCCACGCGGAGGGAAGCTTCGCGGTGGAGGTGGGCGCGCGCGACGCGAGGGAGTTGCGTGAGGGCACGCTCGCCTGCGCGCGCTGCGGACTGGGCCGGGAGGTGAGTGAGGGGATCGTGGATCTCCTCTACGAGCCGTCGCCCGTGGTCCTGCGCGAGGCGGCGGGCCTCGAGCGGTTCGCCGAGGTGATGCGACGGGACGGCTGGGACGGGGAGCGCATTCGTGAACTCCCGGACATCGAGCTCCCGTACTGGATCGGGCAGGCGAACAGCATGCGCCGGCTGCTGGCGAGGACCGACTTCCGAGCCGGGCAGCGGCTGCTGGACGTCGGCAGCAACACCTGCTGGGCGAGCAACATATTCGCCTCGCGCGGCCTCGACGTGATCGCGCTCGACATCACCGCGACCGAGCTGCAGGGCCTGCGCACCGCCGAGCACTTCATCGGCGACGATGTCTACTTCGAGCGGGTGCTCGGCTCGATGCTCGAGCTGCCGATCGCGAGCGGGACGCTCGACTGGGTCTTCTGCTGCGAGGTCCTCCACCACAACGATCGCCTGGGCTTGGAACGTGCGTTGGCCGAGATCCACCGCGTGCTGCGCCCCGGCGGCGCGTTGCTCGTCCTCAACGAGCCCCTGCGCTTCCCGCTGCGGCCCAAGCGCCGGCACGCCAGCGAGGTGTCGGACTTCGAGGGCAACGAGCACGTCTACTTCCTCGGCCAGTACCGGCGTGCCGTCCGCAAGGCCGGTTTCGAGGTCGAGCTGACCGGGCTCACCGACGCCCGCGCTGCTCCTCGAGCCTAGAGGCGCACCCGATCCACGATCGGCTCGCGGGAAGCTGGGTGGGCTGCTGAGACGGTCCCGGAGCGGGCGCGCAGCGCTGCGCCACTACCGCGTTGCCCGCTTCTGGTGGAGGCACGCGATCCGCGGTGACGCCAACCTCTCCATGCGCTGCGAGAAGCCGGCTCGAGAGATCCGGTGAATATCCCTTAGCCCCAAGTTACGTCGTGCGGGCGAACCCATGCCCGGTCAACTCCCCTGGGCTTGGCATACGATGCCCGTTACAGATGGCGGCCCGTTCGGCGACTTCCAGGGGTGGGTCACCCGTGAGACAGGAGCTGCGTTATCTGTTCGACCTGCGAGTGCTCCCCCGCCGCGTGGCGCTGTTCGATTGGCGCGCCCACCGGCTGGCGTCGCGGATCGGCGACGAGTTCAGCCTGGTGTCCGCCACCCGCGCTGCGGATCTCGCGGTGCTGCTCGGGCTTGCCCGCGGCCGCCGCCGCGTGGTGGAGCTCGGAACGGGCACGGGCTGGACCGCCCTGGCGCTCGCACTCCAGGATCCCCAGCGGGAGGTCATCACCTACGACCCCGTGTACCGGCCCGAGCGCGAGCGCTATCTGGCGCTGGTGGACCGGCCGGTGCGCGAGCGGGTCATCTTTGTCGAGGCTCCCGGCTCGAGCGGGCCACTGGACGGGCACGCGGTCGACCTGCTCTACGTCGACAGCGCCCACGGACGCCGGGACACGGTCGAGGAGCTCCACGCCTGGCAGCCGAGCCTCGCCCCGGGCGCGCTGGTGGTGCTCGACGACTTCACCCACCCGGAGTTCCCGGGCGTGCGCGAGGCGGTCCACGAGCTCGGCCTCAGCGGCCGGCAACGCGGCACGCTGTTCGTGCACGGAACGCCCCCGTGAGCGCAGCTCCCGGCCGCAGCTGAGCCGGCCCCGGAGCAGGGGCGGACCGAGGGGACAGCGAGCCGGACGGGGCCGCCACATCGCTGTGACGGCCCACCCGGATCACCGGCTGACGGCGGCCGGTGCCTATGCCCGTGCCGCTCGCGCCACTATGGGTTTATCGCTTCCACCACGTTCGGCGGCAGGAAGTTGTCGAAGCCGACAACTTCCGCCCCGCTGAGGGTGCCCGTGAGGGACGTGAATTCGAGCTGATTCACGATCACCCACGGCATCAGCGTTCCCGAAAGCACGACCGAGCCCACTTTTTTGCAGGAGAATTCCAGTTTGACTCCCTGGATTTCATCCGCGATCGGGGGCACTTCCACCAGTTCGGTTTTCCATGGGAGGCCGAGCGCTTTTACTTTGAATTTTGGCTGCACGCCGGCGGAGTTCACGGGACACGGGTTGGGCCCGCATTCGGTGGCCGTGAACACTTTCATTTCATCTACGCCCGCCGCACCGGAGGCCGGGTTTTCCAGTCTCTCGGCGTCCCGGAACTTGCAGCTGACGGTGACCGGCGGAGTTCCCGGGATCAACAAGAACGGGCCGATCGTGAGGCCGGCTTCCGTCTTGACGGTCTTTGGTTTGATCAGTTTGACGCTGTTGACGTACCAGTGCGGTGAGGTCACTGCTTGGCGGCCACCGGGACCACCGCCAACGCGGCGACGACCACCAGCGGAGCGAGCCCGACTACAAGCCTCTTCATACGTCCTCCCTTGCCTCTCGATTGGGCAGGCGTCACGCCTAGCCCCACGCCCCCCTGCCATTGAGCGCACCACCTGCCAGTGGCCGAGACGCTACGCGCAGCCATCGCCGGATGTCAAGGGAATGTAAAGGACACCCCCCGAACGGACTAGACCGTCTCCGGCAGGGCGGGCAGGCGCCGCGGTCGACCGGGGACGCTGGGGCGGGCAGCGAAGGCGTAGGCCAGCCGCTCGGCCGGCCCGCCTGGCAGCCGCCCGCGGGGCGCTCGCACACCCGTCGCCCGCGGCTTCAGACGTGGCACACTGGGAGCACACATCCCAGACCCTCGATGGGAGGTATGCAATGGCAGTCTGCACGAGACTCCGGTTCGACGGCGGGACGCCACGCCAGCACGAGTCCCTCGACGCCCATCTCAATGTCCGCACGCGATCCGCCGGAGGGCCTCATCCTCCACGCCTCCGGCCCGGTGGAGGGGGGATGGGCGATCTTCGACGTATGGGAGTCACACGACGCCTTCGAGCGGTTCGCCGCCTCGCGGGCGCTGCCGACGGGCTCGATGTCCGATCTGCCCGAGATCGAGGAGTTCACGGTGGCGGAGGTGGTCCAGCCGGACCGCACCCTGACCGCGATGCTGCGGTGAGACCCGGCCGGGCCGGGGCCTCTTCCGGGCGGTTGACCGCTCCCCCGGCCGGGCCGCCATCGACGGAGGTGCGTGGGAGCTCCCTGCCTCCACGCACCTCCGCAACCCCCTTGCGGGTCCCCCGGGCGACGGCGTGACCGCCCTCGTATGCCCGCCCCGACCGATCTACAGAGACGGAAGTCGATCGGCTGAGGCGGCCCGTCGGCGAATCACGCTGTAGGTGGTTTCTACAGCCGCAGCAGGCCGGCTTCCATCCACATCTGACTGCCGCTGCGACCGCTTCTGGACACAGGGCGCCGCCCGAGGGCGCGGCCGTGCGCGACCGTCAGCCGCCGAGGGCGACCGGCAGCGTCTTGAGCTGGTTGATGAACAGGCTTTCGACGTACACGGGGTCGCCGTCCAGCCTGATCTTGGGGTAGCGGCGCACGGTCTCCTCCAGCAGGATCCTCAGCTCCAGCCGCGCCAACGCGGTGCCCAGACAGAAGTGCCTTCCACCGGCTCCGAACGCCTGGTGCTCGGGGTTGCGGCGCAGGTCGAAGCGGTCGGGATCCTCATACCGGGAGCCGTCCCGGTTGGAGGAGACGTACCACATCACGACCTTGTCCCCGGCCTTGATCTTCTGCCCGTGGAGCTCCGTGTCACACGTCGCCGTGCGGCGAAAATGGGCAAACGCCGGGAACATCCGCAGCGACTCCTCGACGGCGGCCGGGACCTGTGATGGGTCGTCGATCAGCAGCTGCATCTGCTCGCGGTCTTCCATCAGCGCCCGCATCCCGCTGCAGTAGGTGGCCTTGGTGGAGTCGTTGCCGGCCGCCATCAGGAGGAAGAAGCCCATCACGATCTCGTGCTCCTCGAGGCGGCTGCCGTCGACTTCCGCGTTCACCAGCACGCTCGTGAGGTCGTCCGTGGGCCGCTCACGACGCTCCGCGATCAGGCTCTGGCAGCGCTCGAAGATCTCGGGAACGTCCTTCTCGACCGCGCCCTCGACTCCACCCGGGTTGAGGTCGGGGTCCATCGCGCCGAGCACCGAGTTCATGAGTTTCGCCCAGATCTCGTCTTCCTCCTCGGAGATCCCCATGAAGCTGCCGATCACCCGCGCCACCACCGGCTGGGCGACGTCGGTGACGAGGTCGGCGTGTTCACGACCCTCCAGGCGACCGAGCACCTCGAGCGTGATCTGACGGATTCGCTCCTCGTGGTCGGCGATCCGCCGGGGCGTGAAGCCGGCCTGGAAGAGGGCCTTCAGGCGGTCGTGCTTGGGCGGGTCCATGCCGATGAACATCGCTCGGGCGAGCTCGATCGGGAAGCCTCCCGCGGCCAGGATCACGCCGCCCTCTTCGGAGGAGTAGGTCTGCCAGTCGCGGCTCACCGCGTGGATGTCGTCCCAGGTGGTCACCGACCAGAAGCCGGCCTCCTCGGGGAACATTTCGAAGCTCTCGGTCCAGTGGATGGGACATTTCTCGCGCATCTGCGCGAAAGCCTCGTGGGGCGGACCGTCCTCCCACAGCTCTTTCTCGGTGAGTTCGACGTCCTTGATGTCCCGTCCAACGGTTGCCATCAGCCCGGCACCTCCGTAGTTCGTCGCCACATGGCCTGCCTGCAGACAGGGTACTGGCCGCCCGGCCAGTTTTGACCCACGGGTTCGCGGCAGGTGCGCGCGGAATGCGCCGGCGCTAGGGTGGGCCTCCGCCCGAGACCCCGGAAAGGAGCCCGCCGATGAGTGAGGCGCCGGTCAAGTTCCTGTTGAGCGAGCGTGAGCTGCCGAGGCAGTGGATCAACCTGCTCGTCGACCTCCCGGGCGACCCCCTGCCGCCCCTGAACCCGCAGACGATGGAGCCCGCGGGTCCTCCAGACCTGACCCCGATCTTCCCGATGGGGCTGATCGAGCAGGAGGTCTCCACGGAGGCGGAGGTGCCGATCCCCGAGGCGGTGCTCGACGCCTACCGGCTGTGGCGCCCCACCCCGCTGTACCGGGCCCGGCGCCTGGAGCGCGAGCTCGATACGCCGGCCCACATCTACTACAAGTACGAGGGCACATCGCCATCGGGCTCCCACAAGCCCAACACGGCCGTCGCCCAGGCGTATGAGAACGCCCAGGCGGGCGTCAAGCGCCTGAGCACCGAGACGGGAGCCGGCCAGTGGGGCTCCTCGCTGGCGTTCGCGTGCTCGCTGTTCGGCCTCGAGTGCGAGGTCTTCATGGTCGGCTCCTCATACGACCAGAAGCCCTACCGGCGCTCGATGATGCAGACGTGGGGGGCGACCGTGCACCGCTCGCCGAGCACCCTCACCCAGTCGGGATCCGCCCAACAGCAGCACCCCACCGGATCGCTCGGGATAGCCATCTCCGAGGCGGTCGAGATCGCTGCCTCACGCGACGACACCAACTACGCGCTCGGGTCGGTCCTCAACCACGTGCTGCTCCACCAGACCGTGATCGGCCAGGAGGCCCAGGCGCAGATGGAACTCGCCGGCGAGCAGCCCGACGTCGTGATCGCCTGCGTGGGCGGCGGCTCCAACTTCGGCGGCCTCGCCTTCCCGTTCATGCGCGACGTCTTGCGGGGCGCCGCCAAGACGCGCTTCGTGGCGGCCGAGCCGAGCGCCTGCCCCACGCTCACCCGCGGCTCATACCGCTACGACTTCGGCGACACCGCCGGGCTCACGCCGCTGATGCCGATGTACACGCTCGGGCACGATTTCGTGCCGCCCCCGGTGCACGCCGGAGGCCTGCGCTACCACGGCGACTCGCCCGTGGTCTCCGCGCTGGTGCGGGCGGGGGTCGTGGAGCCGCGGGCCTACCGCCAGAACGACACCTTCGCGGCCGCCGTCCGCTTCGCCCGCTGCGAGGGCATCATCCCGGCGCCGGAGCCGGCCCACGCGATCAGGGCGGTGTTCGAGGAGGCCGACGCGGCCCGCGAGGCCGGCGAGCCCCGCGTGATCCTGTTCGGGCTCTGCGGCCACGGCCATTTCGACCTCTCCGCCTATGACGCCTTCCTGGCGGGCGAGCTCGAGGACCCGGAGTTCTCCGAGCAGGAAATGGCCGACGCGCTGGCCGGGCTGCCGCAGACGCCCGCGATCGCCTGAGCGGCCGGCTCGCAGCCGGCAGGCCGGCTTGCAGGGGGTCCGATTTGCAGGGCTGTTTGGCCCGCCGTGGTACTACTTGCGTCTATGCCCCGTGCGATGTGGACCGGCGCGATCAGCTTCGGCCTGGTGAGCGTCCCCGTCAAGCTCTACAGCGCCCTCGATCGCAAGACCGTGCGCTTCCATCAGCTGTCCAGCAAGAGCGGCGTGCGCATCTCCCAGAAGCGGGTCGATCCCCAGTCCGGTGAGGAGGTCCCGTACGAGGACATCGTCAAGGGCTTCGAGATCACCCCCGAGCGCTATGTCGTGATCGAGCCCGCCGAGCTGGACGCGCTCGCGCCCCAGAAGTCGCGCACGATCGAGATCGAGGAGTTCGTCGAGCTGGGCGAGATCGACCCCGTCTACTACGACCACCCGCTACTACCTCGCACCCGGCCCCGGCGGGGCCAAGCCCTACCGGCTGCTGCACGAGGCGATGCGGGAGGCCGGCAAAGTGGCGATCGCCCGGGTGGTCATCCGCTCGAAGGAGTCGCTCGTCGCGATCCGGCCGATCGGCGAGGCGCTCGGCATGGCGACGATGATCTTCGCGGACGAAGTCACCTCGCCGGACCGGCTCGAGGAGGTCTCCGAGACCACGGAGGTGAAGACCACCAAACGCGAGCTCGACATCGCGATCCAGCTGGTCGACTCGCTGGCCGCCAAGTTCGAACCGCAGAAGTACCACGACACATATCGCAAGGAAGTCCTCGACCTGATCGAGCGCAAGGCCCAGGGCGAGGAGATCGCCGTCCAGCCGGCGCCCGAAGAGGTCGCTGCGCCGGCGCCCGACCTGATGAGCGCCCTCAAGGCGAGCCTCGACGCGGTCCGGGCCCGCGATGACGAGGACGTCGAGGACGGCGAGGACGGGGCGAAGGCCCCCCGCAAACCGGCGCGCAAAGCGGCCCCGAAAAAAGCCGCCGCCAAACCACGCGCCAAAAAAGCAGCGCCGTCCCGGCGCTAGCCGGCGGGGTCAGGCGTGCCTGGAGGGCACGCGCGCGGGAAGGCCGCGGCCGATAAGAAGGCCGCGGGCAAGAAGGCGCCAGCGGGTCAGAAGGCTGCGGGCAAGGCAGGGACCGGCAAAACGGCGGCGGGCAAGAAGCCGCTGGGCACCTACTCCGCGAAACGGGACTTCGCCGCCACGCCCGAGCCACAGCCCGGTGGATCGACGCAGGCGACCCGGCAGCCGGCCACCCGCTTCGTGATCCAGGAGCATCACGCCCGGCGCCTGCACTGGGACCTGCGTCTGGAGCGTGACGGCGTGCTCGCCAGCTGGGCGCTCCCCAAGGGCCTCCCCGAGGCGCCCGGCGACAACCGTTTCGCGGCCGCCACCGAGGACCATCCGATCGAGTACCTCGAGTTCGAGGGCGAGATCCCGCGCGGGCAGTACGGGGCGGGGCGGATGATCGTGTGGGACAGCGGCACGTACGAGTGCCTGAAGTGGGAGCCGCGCAAGGTCGAGGTCGCGCTCCACGGCGGCCGCGTGGAGGGCCGCTACGCGTTGTTCCCGATCGAGCAGGGCGACTCACCCAAGGACTGGCTGATCCACCGCATGGATCCGCCATCGGATCCGGCGCGCGAGCCGATGCCCGAGGCGATCGTGCCGATGCTCGCCCGCGCCGGCGAGCTCCCGCGCGAGGACCGGGGATGGGCGTATGAGATCAAGTGGGACGGGGTGCGGGCGCTGGCCTACTGCCAGCCGGGCCGGCTGCGCCTGGAGAGCCGCAACCTGATCGAGATCACCGACAAGTACCCGGAGCTGGCCGAGCTCTCGCGGGCGCTCGGGTCGCGCAGCGCGATCCTCGACGGGGAGATCGTGGCCTTCGACTCCGAGGGCCGGCCGAGCTTCTCTGCTCTTCAGCAGCGCATGCAGATCTCCAGCCCGGCCCAGGCGCGCCGCAGGATGAAGGCCACGCCGGTGACCTATGTGATCTTCGACCTGCTGTGGCTGGAAGGCCACTCGCTGATGGAGGAGCCCTACCAGGTCAGGCGCGAGCGGCTGGAAGGCCTGCAGCTGACCGGCTCGAGCCTGCAGGTGCCCGAGTACCTCGTCGGCCACGGCTCCGAGCTGTTGCAGGCCGCCACCGAACAGGGACTCGAGGGCGTCCTCGCCAAGCGCCTGGAGTCCCGCTACCAGCCCGGAAGACGCACCGGCGACTGGCTCAAGATCAAGCGCCCCGGCCGTCAGGAGTTCGTCGTCGGAGGATGGCTCCCGGGCAAGGGCAGCCGCAGCCGCCGCATCGGCGCGCTGCTGCTCGGGGTGTACGAGAGCGACGGCTCGCTGCGCTACGTCGGGCGCGCCGGGAGCGGCTTCAGCCAGCGTGAGCTGGACCGTCTCGGCGCCCTGCTGGAGCCCCTGGCACGCGACAGCTCCCCGTTCGCGGGCACCGGTCCCCCGCGCGAGTCGGCCTTCTGCGAGCCGCGGCTGGTGGCCGAGGTGTCGTTCAGCGAGTGGACCCCGGACGGGCGCCTGCGCCACCCCGTCTACCTCGGCCTGCGCGAGGACAAGCCGGCACGGGAGGTCGTGCGCGAGGACGCCCCGGTGCGGGCAGCGGCGCAGGACGCCCCGGGACCGGCAGCGGCGAAGCGCGCCGCGGCGCAGAACAACGCGCGCGTGAGCGAGCCGTCCGGGGCCGCCCGGGACGCGGCGACAGCTGAGCTCCCGGTGCCCGCAGGGCTGGACATCCAGCCCACACGCTCCGGCGCGCCCGTCGCCCACGTCGAAGGCCGCGAGCTGAAGCTCTCGAACCTCGACAAGGTCCTGTACCCCGAGAGCGGGCTCACGAAGGGAGGTCTGATCGACTACTACGTGGCCGCGGCGGCGGTGCTGCTGCCCCATCTCGCGGGGCGCCCCCTGACGGTGACCCGCTGGCCGGACGGGGTGCAGGGCAAGTCGTTCTTCCAGAAGCAGGCGCCGGCCCACCGGCCGCAGTGGGTGGCGACGGCGAGGGTCCCCACCGAGCGCAAGCAGATCGACTACGTGCTGGCCGACGACCTGGCCACGCTGGTGTGGCTCGCCAACCTCGCGGCCGTCGAGCTGCACACGCCGCTGGCGCGGGCGCCGGAGATGGGGCGGCCCACGTGCATGGTCTTCGACCTCGACCCCGGCGCCCCCGCCACGGTGATCGAGTGCTGCCGGGTGGCACTGACGCTGCAGGGGACCTTCGAGCGGCTCGGCCTGCAGAGCTTCGCCAAGACCTCCGGCTCCAAGGGCCTGCAGGTGTACGTGCCGCTGAACCGGCCCGAGGCCGGCTACGAGCAGACGAAGAAGTTCGCCCGCACGGTCGCGGAGCTGCTCGAGCAGAGCGAGCCGGAGCTGGTGGTGGCGCGCATGACCAAGTCCCGCCGCGCCGGCAAGGTGTTGATCGACTGGAGCCAGAACGACGCCCGCAAGACGACCGTGTGCGTGTACTCGCTGCGAGCCGTCGAGCGTCCCTCCGTCTCGACCCCGCTGGAGTGGGACGAGGTCTCAGCTGCACTCGACAGCCGCGATCCTGCGCGGCTGTCGTTCACGCCCGAGCAGGTGCTGGAGCGGATCGGACGGCTCGGCGACCTGTTCGCGGGCGTGCTCTCGCTCGTGCAGGAGCTGCCGGCCGCCTAGTGCTCAGGAGAAGTCGGGCTCCTGCCACCAGGGCATGACGTCGGGGAGCCCGGCGCTGACCCGGTCGGGGAAGCTCGCGGGGCGCTTCTCCAGAAACGCCGTGACGCCCTCCACCGCGTCCGCCGACTGCCCGCGGGCGAGCATGCCGCGGGAGTCGGCCCGGTGGGCGATCATCGGGTGCTCGGCCCCGAGCATCCTCCACATCAGCCGGCGGGCCAGCGCCACCGACACGGGCGCGGCGTTCTCGGCGATCTCCTGCGCCAGCGCGCGGGCGGCGCCGAGCAGCTCCCCGGGCGGGTGGATGCTGCGCACGAGCCCGCCCTCGAGCGCCTCCTGGGCGGAGAACACGCGCCCGGTGGCAACCCATTCCATCGCCTGGCTGATGCCCACCACACGCGGCAGGAACCAGCTCGAGCAGGCCTCCGGGATGATCCCCCGGCGGGCGAACACGAAGCCCATGCGCGCCTCCTCGGAGGCCAACCGCACGTCCATCGGGAGCGTCATCGTCGCGCCCACGCCGACCGCCGGACCGTTGATGGCCGCGATCACGGGCTTGGTGCAGTTGAAGACCCGCAACGTCATTTCGCCGCCGTTGTCGCGGGGAACCGGGTCCGACTCGCCGCGCTTGCGGTAGTCGAAGGTCTCGCCCCCGCCACCCAGGTCGGCACCCGCGCAGAAGCCCCGGCCGGCGCCCGTGACGATCACCGCGCGAACCTCGTCGTCCGCGTCGGCGCGGTCGAACGCCTCCCTCAGCTCCAGCCCCATCTGCCCGGTCCAGGCATTCAGGCGGTCGGGCCGGTTGAGGGTGATGGTGAGGACGCCCCCATCGACGTCGTAGATGATCTGCTCGAAGCTCATGGGTCGGCAGCCTAGAGGTCTTGGGCTCGCAACTGCCGCTCGTAGGGGCCGTGTCCGGTGGCGCACACGGCCCCGCAGCGGGCGGCGAGCGCGAGCGCGGCCTCGAGGTCCAGGCCGCGAGCGAGCCCGAAGGTGAGCCCGGCGGCGAACGAGTCCCCGCAGCCGTAGCCGTCCACGACCGGCCCCGGCGGGGGGCTCCCCTGCCAGTGCCGGGGGTCCTCGCCGCGGCGCTGATAGCTGCCCCCCGTGGACCCTTCGGTGCGCACCACCGTGTCGGCCTCGTGCTCCACGCCGGCGGCCACCTCGACCTCGTAGGAATCACGGTTGCTGAGGATCAGCGCGTCGAGCTCCACGCCGTGCCCGAGCGCGTGCACGGCCCGCGGGCTGGCGGTGAGCACCCCCGAGGCCTTGCGCGATCGGCGCAGCGCCTCGGGCCCGCCGGCGGTGAAGTAGATCCCGTCGAAGCCCCGGCCCCCGGCCAGCACTTCCTCCAGCAGCTCGGCGGGCGGGTCCAGCCGCTCCCCGAGCGTCATGATCGTGCGCTCCCCCTGCTGGTCGAGCAGCGTCACCGCGCGGCGGGTGGGGAGCTCCACGGTGGCGGCGTGGACCTCCACGCCGAGCTCGGCCAGGCGCTCGCGAGAATGCCGGCCGGGGAGGTCGTCGCCGAAGGCGGTGACGAGCGTCGCCTCCCCCGCCAGGCGGGCGAGCTGGACCGCCGCCACCGCCCCTCCCCCGGCCGGCTCCTCGAAGGGGTCGCTCGCGTGCACCACCTCCCCCGCGCTCGGGACGTGCTCCACGCGGGCGAACTGGACCCACTCGACGTGACCGACGACGGCCATGCGGGGAGCTCCTGCCTGCACCGAGGGCCAGTCTCACACAGCGGGCAGACTCGTTTGGCCGTGGGCCTCCGCGGGTAACCGCCGGGAGTCGATGTGCAAGGGGAGTCAAGGGGAATGGGGATGAGCAGCCGCGGGCACGGGCGAGCCGCCCGGCACGTCACAACGGCCGGCGGCAGGCGGATCGCCGCCTCGGGCCTGGCGCTGGCGGCGCTGTCGCTGTGCGGCCTGTTGGCGCCCACCGGTGCGGCGGCCAGGCACAAGGGCGGCGAACCGGCGCCCTTCGGTCACGCCTGCAAAGCCCAGGACGGTGTGCGCTTCTGCCCCACCGAAGCCCTCTCCCAGCGCGTTCCCTCCTTCGACGGCGTGCCCCTCGACGTGGACGTGACGCTGCCCGCCGGCGGCAACGGCCGGTTCCCGGTGATCGTGATGCTGCACGGGTGGGGCGGCAGCAAGTCCTCCTTCGAGGCGGCCTCGGCCGAAGGCAACGGCAACGAAACCTTCGACTACAACAACGTCTTCTACGCCGAACGCGGGTTCGCCGTGGTCAACTACAGCGCCCGCGGATGGGCCAACTCCTGCGGCAATGAAGAATCGCGCAAGGAAGCCCCCGCCTGCGAAGAAGGGTTCATCCGCCTCGCCGACCAGCGCTACGAGGCCCACGACACGCAGTACCTGCTCGGCCAGCTGGCCGACGAAGGGCTGGTCAAGCCGCGGGGGATCGGCGTCACCGGAATCTCCTACGGGGGCGGACAGAGCATCGAGCTCGCGTACCTGAAGAACCGCGTCCGCCTGCCGAACGGCGAATACGCCCCCTGGAAGAGCCCCGGCGGCACAAGCATGGAAATCAAGGCGGCCTACCCCCGCTGGCCGTGGTCGGACCTCGTCGACGCGCTCGAGCCCAACGGCCGCTTCCTCGACACCGAAGTGGCACCGGTGGGCCAGAGCTACGAACCGATCGGGGTCGAGATCCAGAGCTACGAGACCGGTCTCTACGCCGACGGCCTGGCCTCCAAGGGCTACTACGCGCCGCCCGGCAAGGACCCCGAAGCGGACCTCACGAAATGGTTCGCGGCGGTCAACGCGGGCGAACCGGTGACCCCGGAAGACGAAGAAATCGCCCACCAGATCTACACCTACCACCAGGGCTACGGGATCGCTCCCTCCGGCAAGCCCGCCCCGATGCTGCTCGAGAGCGGCTGGACGGACGACCTGTTCCCGGTCGAACAGTCACTGCGGGCCTACAACCAGGTCCGTCACGCGGGTGGCTACGCGGCGCTGATGGTTGGCGACCTCGGCCACGGGCCGGCCTCCAACAAGCAGAACAGCGACCGCGCCTTCAACGAAGAGGGCGCCGCCTTCTTCGCCGCCAAGCTCCAGCACCACGGCAAGCCGCCCAAGAACGGGAGCGTCAGCGCCTACACCCAGACCTGCCCCAAGAGCGCCCCGGCGGAAGGTCCCTTCGCGTCCAAGCGCTGGAGCAGCCTCGCCCCCCACACCGTCACCTTCGGGGGCGCCCCGGCGCAGACCTTCACCTCGGTCGGGGCGAGCCCCACGATCGGCGCCGAATTCGACCCGATCGCCGAGAGCGAGACCGAAGGCGGCGGCAACGTCTGCAAGGAAACCACGGCCGCGATGGAACCTGACACGGCCACCTACACGGCCACCAGCCCGGGCTTCACGCTGCTGGGGCTGCCGACGGTCACCGCCACGGTCTCGGCCACAGGCCCCTACGGGCAGATCGACGCGCGGCTGTGGGATGTCCTGCCCAGCGGCCAGGAGCGCCTGATCAGCCGCGGTGTCTACCGCCTCGGCGAAAACCAGAGCGGTCCGCTGACCTTCCAGCTGCACGGCAACGGCTACCTGTTCGCTGCCGGAGACACCGTGAAGCTCGAACTGCTGGGCCGGGACGAGCCCTACTACCGGGCCGGCAACGTCCCCTTCACGGTCCAGCTGAGCAACGTGTCGGTCTCGTTGCCCACCACCTGAGCGCGCTGCGGAACCGTCGGGCCGGCCTCCCCGTCTCGGCCCGGCGGCGCGCCGCTCGGCGCCGTGAGAGGATGTCGCCTCACGCCCGGGCCCGCGGGCAGTGCCGAACCACAAGGAGCGCCACATGCCAGACATCGAGTTCCCGACCAGCCACGGCTCCACGCCCGGCTACCTCGCCTCGCCGGCCGGCGAGCAGGGTCCGGCCACGATCGTCCTGCAGGAGTGGTGGGGGCTCGACTCGCACATCCGATCGATCTGCGACCGCTTCGCCGCTGCCGGCTTCTTCGCCCTAGCGCCCGACCTCTACCGCGGTGAGACGACGGAGGCCCCCGACGAGGCCCAGCAGAAGATGATGGCCCTGTCGATGGAGGACGCCGAGCGGGACATGTGCGGCGCCGCCGAGTACCTGGCCGCCCTGCCGGGCGTGCAGGGCCCGCAGGTGGGGGCGGTCGGCTTCTGCCTCGGAGGAGGCCTGTCGGTGTGGGCGGCCGCGACCTGCCCGAACATCGGCGCGGCGGTCACCTTCTACTACGTGATGCCTCACGGCAAGCCCGACTTCTCGAACATCTCCGGCCCTCTGCTCGGCCACTTCGGGACCGGCGACGAATTCGTCTCGGTGGATGAAGCCAAGGCACTCGAAGACGAGCTCCGGGGGGCGGGTGTGCGCGCCAGCTTCCAGTTCTACGAGAACGCCGGCCACGCCTTCTTCAACGACACCAACCGCCTCGGCACCTACGACGCCGAGGCGGCCGAACTGGCGTGGGAGCGGACGCTGAGCTTCCTCCGCGAGGCGCTGGGCGGCTGAGGCTGTCCCGCCGGCCGGCGACCCTGCCGGGCCCTTCGGGGACCGTGGGCGGGGGCGCTGCCGCAGGCGGGGCGGGTGCGTCTTAGGAAAGGATCCCCTCGGTGGACCGCGACTACGAGCTGCAGACCCACAAGGCCGAGGACCGCCACTGGTGGTACCGCGGGCGCAGGACGGTGATCGATCGCGTCCTGTGCGGCGTGTCGCTGCCACCCCGCGCGCGGATCCTCGACGCGGGCTGCGGCAGCGGGCGCAACATGCTCGAGCTGCGCGAGCACGGAGACGTGACCGGAGTGGAGCTCTCGCCGACCAGCGCCGCGCTCGCCCGCGAGCGGGACGCGGGCGAGGTCCTCACCTGCTCGGTGCTGGAGATGCCCTTCACCGAGGACAGCTTCGACCTGGCCGTCAGCCTCGACGTGATCGAGCACCTCGACGACGACCTCTCGGCCCTGCAGGAGCTGCGCCGCGTGGTGGCTCCCGGTGGCGCCCTGCTGGTCACGGTACCCGCGTACGGGTGGCTCTGGAGCGGCCACGACGAGCTCAACCACCACCGCCGGCGCTATACCCGCCGTTCGCTCAAGCGGGTTGCCGAGGCGGCGGGCTGGCGGCAGGTGCGCGCCACCTACTTCAACTCGCTGCTGCTTCCGGTCGCGATCCTGCTGCGGGTGCTGGACCGCTTCAACCGCAAGGCCACCGAGTCGAGCCTCGATCTATGGGTTCCCCCCGGGCCCTTCAACTGGCTGCTGGAGCGGCCCCTGTCGATCGAGGCGGCCGTGATCGCCCGCGGCGGCAGCATCCCCGCGGGGCTCTCGCTGCTGGCCGTGTTCCGCTGAGCCGGTTCTAGACGTCGCCGGCGCTCGAGGAGCTGCCGGCCACGGCGACGGGGGAGTGGACACGGAAGGTCCACGCGCGGTTGACGAGGAAGGTCGTGATCGTCACGATCACGGTGGCCGCCACCTGGGCCAGGATCTTCTCGAGGTGGGCGTCGTGGACGAGCACGAACAGCATCCCCTCGTTGACGGCCAGGCCGCAGCCCTGCACGATCGCCCAGCGGACCGGCGTGAGGGCGTCGCCGACGTGCTCGCGGAAGGTCCAGCGGCGGTTCAGCAGGAAGCCGTTGGTGGCCCCGACGATGAAGCCGATCGCCGACGCCGCCAGGTACCACATGCCGACGACCTTCAGCAGGAAGGTGTAGACCAGCAGCGTGAGCAGCGTGTTGGACACACCGACGAGCGCGAACTTCATGAACTGGACGAACAACGGGTAGCGAGACTGGAGGAGCCTTCTGGCCATGCCGTCGGGCCGTTGATCGGTGTGACTGGAGGACATCGCTTACAGGATGAACGATAGATTGAGCCTCGGCTTAGGGTTTTGACCGAGAATCGTCATAAGGTCCGTTCTACAGGCAGCCCTTCGCCCCAGCCCGAGATGTCCAACCGACCACTTCGGACCCCCACGTTGCTAAGCGTGGTGGCCCCCATCTACAACGAGCAGGAGCTCGTCGAGGAGTTCGTGAACCGCACCCGTGCGGCCGTCGCCGACTTCGAGTACGAGCTGGTGCTCGTCAACGACGGCAGCTCCGACGGGAGCGCCGAGATCCTCGACCGCATGGCCCACGGGGACCCCCGCGTACGGGTGATCCACCTGTCGCGCAACTTCGGCCACCAGGCCGCACTCACGGCCGGGCTCGAGCACGCCGCCGGGGACGCCGTGGCGATGATCGACGCCGACCTCCAGGACCCCCCGGAGCTGATCCCCGACATGGTCGCCCAGTGGAGTCAGGGGGCCGACGTGGTGTACGCCGTACGCCAGCAGCGCGAGGGCGAGACCGCCTTCAAGCTCGCCACCGCGAAGTGGTTCTACAAGCTCTTCGACAAGCTCGCCCAGGTCGACCTCGAGCCCAACAGCGGCGACTTCCGGCTGCTCGACCGCAGTGCCCTGGACGCGCTGCTGACGATGACCGAGCGCTCCCGCTTCCTGCGCGGGATGACCGTCTGGGTCGGCTTCAACCAAACCGCGGTCTCCTACGAGCGCGACGCGCGGGCCGCGGGCGAGACCAAGTACACGGTGCGGCGCATGCTGCGCTTCTCGCTCGACGCGATCACCTCCTTCTCGCACCTGCCCCTGCAGCTGGCGACCTACGCGGGGATCATCTCGGCGGGGGTGGCCTTCATCGCGATTCCGGTCGTGGTGATCCTGAAGGTGGCGGGCTCCTACCTGCCCGGGTTCGGGTCGCTCACGATCGCGATCCTGCTGCTGGGAGGGATCCAGCTGATCGCGCTGGGGCTGATCGGCGAGTACGTCGGCCGGATCTACGACGAGGTCAAGCACCGCCCCCTGTACATCGTGCGCGAGGAGCTCAACCGCCCGTCCGGGGCCTCCCGCATCCGCACCACCGAAGGCGTCCGCGCCGGGCTGCCGGCCCGCACCCGCGAGCCGATCGGCTGAACCGCCGCGGCTGCGCCCGCCGGGGCCGCGGCCGAGCGGGACTCGAACCGGCGTCACCCCTACGCAAGCCGGGCGGTGGCTGAGCCTGTCCGCCGGCCCAATCGGACGATCCACCGCTCCACCGGCCGCGGGAGCGTGTTCCGGCTCGCACATGGACCCCGGCTTTCGTTGCCGCCGGCGGGCCCGCCTCAGGGGCCTGCTGCTCGCCCTCCTCTGCCTCGGCGCCGTGTGGTGCGGGGTGGCAGGTTCCGCGGGAGCGGCCGGATGCCCGGGAGCGGCTCCGGGAGCCTGCCCGTACAGCTCGGTGGCCGTGATCGGCCAGCGCGCGGAGGGGGTCCTGCGCTTCCCCGAGGCCGTCGCGGTAGACGGCGAAGGCAACGTCTACGTGGCCGATCAGCTCAGCTACGTGGTGCAGAAGTTCAGCCCCGCCGGCAGCTTCCTGGGTGAGTGGGGCTCCTACGGGGGCGGGCCGGGCCAGTTCGGGCCGGTCGGAGCGCTCGCCGTGGACGGGGCCGGCAACGTGTACGTCGTCGACTCCAGCCACGACCGGATCGAGAAGTTCGCTCCCAGCGGGGCCCTCATCGCGGCCTGGGGCCACCGCGGCAGCGGACTCGGGGAATTCCACTTCGGCTCCTCCCAGAACCCGACCGAGCCTCCGGGCGGCGGAATCGCGGTGAACGGCAGCCACGTGTTCGTGGCCGACACGCTGAACAACCGCATCGAGCGCTTCAACCTAGAAGGCGGCGAAGCCGCGCAGTGGGGCAGCCGCGGCAACGCCCCGGGCCTGTTCGCCGACCCCCGCGGGCTGGCGGCCAACGAAAGCGAGGTGGTCGTGGCCGACGACGACAACCACCGCATCCAGAGGTTCACGCCCGAAGGCGCCTGGCAGGGAGAAGCCGGCGAACCCGGCCGCGGGCCGGGCCAGTTCAGCTTCCCCTACGGCGTGGCCCTGGACGCGGCCGGGGACGTGTTCGTGGCCGACAACATCAACGCCCGTGTGGTCAAGCTCTCCCCCGGCCTCGCCTTCCTCGGCGCGTGGGGCGGCCCCGGCTCGAAACCCGGCCAGCTCGCCTTCCCGCGGGCGATCGCGGCCGACCCCGCCGGGGACACCTACGTGACCGACACCGCCAACGGGCGGATCGAGGTGTTCGACCCCCAGGGCAACCTCCTGAGGACGATCGGGAGCTCAGGACGCGGCCCGGGCGCGCTCGTGGCCCCCGAAGGCCTGGCCGTCGATCCCACCGGGTCGCTGTTCGTGTCCGACACCGTGGACAACCGCCTCGAGCGCTTCTCCGCAGCCGGCGCCTACACCGGCCAGTGGGGCGGCGCGGGCGGTCACTTCAACTCCTTCAACGCCCCGGCGGGGATCGCCGTGGACCCGCGGGGAACGGTGTACGTGGCCGACCGCGGCAACGGACGCGTGGCCCGTATCTGGGGCGACGGGACCTTCCTCGGCGAACTGGGCGGGCCGCTGCAAGTGGGCGGCGCACAGCTGTCCTCGCCCGGGTCGGTGGCGGTCGATCCTGCCACGGGCAACATCTATGTCGCCGACACGCTCCACAACCGGGTGCTCCTGTACAGCGCCCGACGGCTCGCTGGCCGCGAGGTGGGGAGCCGGCGAAGGCGACGGCGCCGCCGGCAGCGGCCCGAGGCAGTTCCTCGCACCCGCGGCGGTCGCGGTCGGGCCCGGCGGTGAGGTGTTCGTGGCCGACACCGGGAACGACCGCGTGGTCGCCCTCTCCCCCGCCGGTGGCGTGCAGGCAACCTGGGGCGAGCGGGGGATGGCCAACGGGCACTTCCGCATCCCCGACGGCATCGCCGTGGACGGCGCCGGCCGCGTGTTCGTGGCCGATCGCGAAAACAACCGCATCCAGGAGTTCTCCTCCACGGGGACCTACCTCGCCAAGTGGGGTGGGCGCGGCGTCGGCCCCGGCGAATTCGCCCAGCCGACGGCGCTCGCGGTCGGCTGCTCCGGGGCCGTGTACGTCGCCGACACCCACAACAACCGTGTCCAGAGCTTCGTCCCGCTGTCCGCCGGCCGCCGGGGGGTGCGTGTCCGCGAGCGCCTGGCCGCCGCCGCTCGACGTGGCCCCCGTCCTGCACCTCAGCCTCGCCCGCGCGAGGGGGGTTCTCTCGCGGCGGGCCCTGCCGCTGGCGCTGGGCTGTGAGCGGGCCTGCAAGATCCTCGTGAGCGCCAGGGTGGGAGCACCGGGCCGCCGCGCCCTGCCCGCGGTGGCGGTGGCGAGAGCCGTGTCGGCCGCCCAGACGGTGAGGGTGCAACTGCGCATCGGGCCCCACACGCTGCGGCGCCTGCGCCAGGAGCTCGGCGGCCGCCGGCGCCTGACGGCGACGGTGAAGGTCGTCGCGGCGGGTCCCACCGGCAGGCGCACGGTGCTGAGCCGGACCTACCACCTGACCCGCTAGTTGCAGTGGCACCGGACGCGCCCAGAAACGCCGATAATGGCCTGGTGGCCAGCGAGGAGCTTTTTGCCGAGGAGGACCTACCCGGGATCAACCACCGGCGCGAGCGCGTGCGCCTGGAGACCGAGCGCCACCGCATCGAGGGCCTCCTGACGCTGGCCCGGGACGGCTACCGCAGCCGTGTCTCGGACGTTCTGAACGCGTCCGAGCGGGACTTCATCACGCTCACCGACGTGACCGTCGAACCGCTCGAGGGCGGCCCCGTGGAGCTGCACGCGTACATGAGCCTCGCCCGCTGCCACATCATCTTCGCGGTCGCCGCACCCGAGGAAGGCCGCTGACAGCCCGGGCCGGGCCGATGCGCCGGCGGCTTCGCCGCGCCGCTCAACGCTTGTATGCGGGGCTGACGGCCTGCAGCTGGCTCCAGGGGATGCCGTTCAGCGTGTCGTACGGTTTCGGCAGCAGCGTGTTGTAGGGATTGGGCTTGCCTTCGGCGATCAGGGGCGTCGGGTCCTGCGCGGAGAGCGCAACGGAGCCCGCCGTGTCGCCCACGATGATGCCGTAGCGCTGGATCGCAGTGGCGATCGCCAGCGCGGGCCGGCTGAGGTGAAGCGCGGCGAGGTCGAGCTTCGGGTTCAGCCGGAAGCGGGTGCCCTCGGGGATCGCATCGGCGGCGCTGGAGGTTCCGTCGGTGCGGGTGGCGGGCCACACGAAGGTCCCGCTGGCGGTGTCCGGGATCAGCACTTCGAGGGCGTGGTGGATGGAGCCCCGTTCGAGATCTTCGAGGTGGATCTGACCACCGAGCAGCGACAGGCCGGAGGCGCTGGCGCCGAAGGGGGCGGCCATCACGCCGTGGCTCGTGTGGGCGTTCTGGATCTCCCCGCCCCAGCAGGCCGTCCAGCGGCCGGCTTCCTGTAGCACGCGCCACAGCTCCCACAGGCGTCCGGTGGAGGGCTGCCACACGATCACCTCTTTGTCGCCCCCAGCTGCGGGGATGGCGTTCGGCGGCAGCGGCACCGCTTCGATCTGTGCCTGAAAGCCCGAGAACACGCCTTCCGGGCGCGGGCAGATCGAGCTTTCGCCCGCGAGCGCGATCGTCGGCGCGTCCGCTGCCGCCACGTACACGGGGCTGCTCCATTCGCTCGTGTTGATCACGACGTGTCCCTGATTGCGGGATACCTGGCTGGTGAAGGCACTCACCAGCCGGGCGGAGTCCGGCCCGAGCGGCGCCGACGCGGGAAGCCTTGCGTTGAAGACGCTCGTCCGGGCAAACAGGCGCAGGGGTTCCCTGCGCGTGGCCGGCTTCTTGCGCGGGATGGCCCGATGGCCCGAGCGCGCCGGCGCCGCATGGTCGCGGGAGAGCGTCCTGGCGTGAGCGGCGATGGGCGTCAGCATCAGCCAGATGGCGCAGAGCGACGCGACGCCGCAGCCGCGGGGGGCCTGCCCGGCGGCAGGTGAACCGAGCCGGCGGGCGCGGCGGATGCCGCGGGCCCCCAGCGGGCGCGTCATCGGTGGTCGAGCCGGGCGTCGGCGGTCATGGCGCCCTTAAGTAAACGCAACGGAGCACGGCGACGGGTAACCGTAGCGCCCCAGGGCGAGCGCCGCGGAAGTTGCAGAGAGGGCCAAGCGTTGGTTGCCGGACGACGTATATGGAGGTAACGCTACGCAAAGGACGCCACTTTCGATGGCTTGTCCCGCTCGCGGTGCTCGCCTCCACCGCGCTGGCGGTTGCGGCTTGGGTCGACAGCTCGAGCGCTGCCCGCGCGGGCTGTTACGCGCGCGTGGCGGCGGCCGGCAAGCAGCTTCGCTTCAGCGACGTGCCGCAGAAAGCCGGCGGCACGGTATCGCTGACCATCCGCCGATACGTGCACCCGGTGCTGCTCGCGCAGACACCCGGCTGCGCCAGCGCCGTAAAGGTGGGTCACCAGTATCGCGCCTCGCTTCACTACCGATCCAGCACCTCGGCGGTCACCCTCGTGTTGCTCGTGCACCGGGCGGGAGCTTGGCGCCAGTGGTACGCGTCGTCCGCGCGCCTGCACAGGACGAACAGGTTCGCCGCGCTCTCGGCACTCCTGCGCCCCGTCCAGGGCCGGGTGGACCGGGTGGCGCTCGGACTGCTCGTGCGGGCGCCCGGGAACGTGCAGGCGAAGGGGCTCTCGCTCGTGGACGCAGGTGAACACACGCGAGCCCATCACGCGCCCGCCGGTGGCGCGGTCGCCCCCGTGCCGCCGCCCACGCCTTCCACTCCCGCCTTGCCGCCCCCCGCGGACCCGGCTTCCGTCGGCTCCTGGCACATCCTCGAAGACGTCGAGCATGCGCGCACCGTGCACGCGGTGCAGCTGCAGAACGGGAAGCTGCTGCTGATGGCGGGCTCGGGCAACAGCCGGATGGAATTCGAAGCGGGGAAATTCAGGTCGTTCCTGTTCGACCCGATCGCCGACAGCTGGAAGGAACTGGTCACACCCAGGGACGTGTTCTGCTCGGGACACGTCCAGCTCGCCGACGGCAACGTCCTGATCCTCGGCGGCACGAGCGAATACCCGGCCGCACCGAAAGCGGGGGAACTGCCGAGCACGAAATACAAGGGCGAGAACAAGAGCTGGATCTTCAACATCGCCACCGAGGAATACGAAGAAGTCCCCTGGGACAAGCTCCATCCCAACCAGCCCTCCGAACCCGGGCCGCTGCTCAACGGCACCTGGTATCCGAGCGCCACCGAGCTCGGCAACGGGGACGTGATCTCGTTCGGCGGCCTGAACGAAAAGACCGGTGAAGGCGCGACGGCGACCAACTACTTCATCGGGCCCTACAACCACGAAGCAAAGGGCGACAAGCCCGGCCGTTGGGTCGGCTGGGAGAGCGAAATCCAACAGACCTTCAGCTGGTTCTGGGGGCTGTATCCCTCGATGATCCTGACAGCGGACGGGCGCCTGTTCTACGACGGCAGCCACGTTTTCGGCAACGGCATCGAGGGATCAGCGCAGGCGCCCAGCGGCTCCTCGATCTACGACTTCTGGTGCACGCCCGGCAAATCCGCCGAAGCCGAAGAACGGGAACGTGCGCAAACGAACCCCGATGTCCTGGTGAAGGGCCCGAACGGTGAATTCCCGCGCGTGCAGGACACGCCGGGCCTGGCTCACGTCGACCAGCGCGACCAGTCCGCCGCGCTGCTGCTGCCACCCGCGCAGTCCCAGAGGGTGATGATCATGGGCGGCGGCAACACCTATGAAACCAATACGCCCGCCACGTCGAGCACGCAGGAGATAGACCTCTCAGAACCGAGCCCCAGATGGATGAACGGGCCCGACCTCCCCGCCGGCATGACGGATACCGGGATGGAGTCGATGGGGCAGGGAAAGATGTACGTGTCCGCTGTCGCGCTGCCCGACGGGACGGTGCTGGAGACGGGCGGCTCGCTGTACCCGCGCACCGACAACGTGCACGAGGCCTCGATCTTCGATCCGAGCACGAACTCGTTCACCCCCGTCGCCCCGGATCCGGTCGGCCGCAACTACCACTCCGAGGCGCTGCTGCTGCCGGACGGGCGCGTGCTCGCGCTCGGGTCCAACCCGGCGAATCCCGTGACGGGCGAAGAATCCTTCGAGACCCGGCTCTCGATCTACGAACCTCCGTACCTCTTCAAGGGCCCGCGCCCTGTCCTCACCGGCATCGACGGTGAAGCCAACCACCTCGAAGGCAGCTTCAACCGGACCGAGCAGTGGGAATACGGGACATCGCACACGTTGAGCTACAGCTCCTCCAGCCCGATCACCTCCGCCGTCCTCATACGTCCCGGGGCCGTCACGCACTCCTCGGACCCCAACCAGCGCGAGGTCGCACTCCCCATCACACACGCAGAAGGCGACCAGGTGAACGTCGAACTCACGCCCAACCCCAACCTCGCCCCGCCCGGCTACTACATGGTGTTCCTCGTCGACTCGAACGGCGTTCCCTCGGTGGCCCAGTGGGTTCACGTGGGATCGCAGGGCGCCCCCTAGGCCGATGACGCGGGTCGAAACCCACGCAGTCGCCGTTGCAGGCGAGCGGGCATGAGCGCGGCGGTCACAGCTCCCGCCGCGGCCGTCGGGCATGAGCGGCTGATACTGGCCGACCGGTCCAGCGTGCGTTCGCGCGCGCTCGCGCTCGCCCCCTGGTTGCTGCTGGCGGTGTTCCTCGCCGCCGAGCTGGCAGTGTGCGCGATGCAGCTCAACGGGCCGTTCCTGGACGAGGGGATCTACCTCGCCGCGGGGCTGCGCACGCTGCAGGGCCACGGAATCGGCGACGGTTACCTGACCTGGTTCTCGGGTTCGCTGATGTGGCCGGTGATCGCCGCGTTTGGTTGGAAGCTGCTCGGACTGGCGGGCGCGCGCGCCGCGGCGGCGATCTGCGTGACGGCGGGCCTGGCCGGGATGCTCAAGGCCACGGGCAACCTGCTCGGCATGCGCGTTAGGGCCGCCACGGCGCTGGCAGCGGTGATCAGCGGCCCTGTGATCGCGCTCGCCCATCTCGCGGTCTATGACGCGCTCGCTGTGGCCTTCGTGGGCGGAGCCTTCTGGGCGATGACCGAGTTCCTGCGCAGGGATCACCGGGGCTGGCTGGCCGCGGCAGCGCTCCTGTACGCGCTCGCCGGGCTCGCAAAGTACCCCGCGCTGATGTTCGCCGGTCCTCCTCTGGCCGCACTCGTGGTGGTAGAGCGCGGGCGGCGAGCTCGGCTGGACCTCGGCCTGGCGGCGTTCATCGTGTGCGCCGTGCTGCTCGTGTACTTCCTCTCGGACCGCGCGCAGCTCGCGGCGTTCGAGGCGTTCCGCACGCAGAACAACCCGAACTTCCATGTGGGGCGCAACCAGATCGTCTACTCGCAGATCTACTTCACGGCCGTCCCGCTGCTGCTGGCGCTCGTCGGCACAGCGGTGATCGAAAACCGCCGCCTGGCGTTGGCGCTGCTCACCGGGCTGATCGGGGCCCCCGTGTACCACCTGATCACCGGCAATCCCTCGGGCGACCAGAAGCACGTCGTCTTCGGACTGCTGTTCATCCTCCCGCTGATCGGTGTGACGATCAGCCACGCCCTGTACCGCTGGCGGTCGGCCGTCGCGGTGCCGGTGTTGGTCGCGCTCGGGATGTTCGGTCTGGTGCAGGCGACGCGGATCGACGAGGGCTGGGGGGACCTGCGCGGCTCGGTCGAAGTCCTCACGCGCGACGTTCGCCCCGGGGAGAAACTGCTCGTCAGCTCCTCATGGGTGGAGGCTGCGTACCTCTACGACAGGGGCAGGATCGCGTCTCCGAACGACGTCTACGACGTCTACCGGGTCCAGCACCTCGGGAAGCCCTTCAACGTCTGCGAATTCGATTGGTTCATAGAAGTCCCGGGCGGGGAACCATGGCCGCCCGCGATCCGTCGGGCCGTCCAGCGGTGCGGCTTCCGGAAGGTCTACGAATCGAGCGCCACGCTGACGGGGCTCGGCTCAAACCTTCGCTTCGTCACATATCGCGCCCCGATCGAAATCTGGGAGCGCCGTCGCGGTGGGGCAGCGCGAGCGCCACTGACGCACCCGGTCAAGACCACGGATGGGAGGTCACGTTGAACAAGATCATTGAACGCGATCGCCGCGCGCACTGCGCCGGCATAGCCCTGGTGCTCACGGCGGCGTGGTTTCTGCCGTGGCTGTTCGCACACACCGACACCTCGAAGCCGTGGGTGAGCGTGCCCTTCCTCGCGGCGACGCTGACGGTTGTGGCGGCAGCGCTCTTGTCGGTGGTCAACCGCTGGCAGCGTGCCGTGCCGGTGCGCAGCCCCGTGCCCGCAGGCCAGGAGCCCTCTGTGGCCGTGATCATCCCAACCCTCGGCGAGCCGCTCGAGCTGCTCGAGGCGACAGTGCGCTCCGTGCTCGAACAGGACTGGCCGGAAGAGCGCCTCTGGATCGTCGTGAGCGACGACGGCCATGACGAGCGAGTGCAGGCGCTGGTGAGCAGGCTCGCCCTGGCCCATCGCGGGGCGACCCTGCGTTACCACCGCCCGCCACGACCGGGTGACCCGTGCCGCCGCGGAGAGGCGAAGGCCGGCAACCTCAATTCGGCACTCGCATGCGTTCCGGGCGGCATCGGGTTCGTCGAGACACGCGACGCTGATGACCTCGTCGGCGACCGCTGCTTCCTGCGCGAGAGCGTTGGCCAGCTGCTCGCCGCTGACAGCGTCGCCTTCGTACAGACGCGCAAGGCCGGCCAGGTCGCCGAGCACGACCCGTTCGACAACCACCAGCCGCACTTCTTCCAGTGCGCGATGCTCTCGCGCTACGCCGCCAACGCCGTGTTCCCGTGCGGCTCGGGAATGCTGTGGCGGCGCAAGGCGCTGCATGAAATCGGTGACTTCCCGACGTGGAACCTGGTGGAGGACCTCCACTCCGGCCTCGAGGCACTGCGTCGCGGCTGGGAAGGCTGCTACCTGCCCATCGTGGGCGCCTATGCGCAGCATTCCCCCGAGGATCTGCCGAACTTCGTCAAGCAGCGCGGCACCTGGGCACTCGACACCGTGAGGCTCGCGCTGTGGGCGCCGAAGCGCGGTCTGACGATGCGCCAGCGCCTGCAGTTCTACGAGCTCGCCATCTTCTACCTGCAGGGGCCCGCCACGCTCGTGTTCCTGCTGGCACCGGTGCTCGGCTTCGTGTTCCACTTGTATCCCGTGGTCACCACGACGAACGCATTCGTGCTGCATTTCTGGCCGTTCGTGGTGGCCCTTGAGCTGTATCTGGTGCTCGTGCACCGGCCCATGTCCCTCGAGCAGCTATGGCGCGCACGCCTCGTGTGGGCGGGCCTGTGCTTCGTGTATGCCCGCGCATGCCTCCTCGCCGTCGGCGGCGGACGCACACGCAAGCCACGCTACGTGGTGACGCGCAAGCACAACCGCCATGGCTGGCACTGGCGCCTGATCGTCCCGCACGTGGCGGTGCTGACGCTGCTGATCGGCTCGATGGCGTGGTCGCTGGCGCATCGGGGCCTGCTCAACAGCTTCGACATCGGCTCCGCCTACTGGGCATGCCTGTACAGCCTGCTCCTGCTCAGCTTCATCAAACTGAGCTGGCACGGCGCGGAACTTGGACTGCCGCGCCTGCGCGCGCGCGGCGGCGCGGCGGAACGGATGGGCGGCCGCGAGCCAGGGGTCGTCGCGGGTGCTCTGCCCGCACCGGAGCTGGCGGCACAGCTGGCGCCGGCCTCGCCGGCGCCGTACTCCTCGGCACCGTACTCGCAGCCTCAGCGATCGGCGGGTGCCGGCGAGACCCTCTCGTCCGCGCTCGGCGAGTCCTGAGCGCGGCGACGCCCCGCGCTCAGCGCCAGCAGCCCCAGCACAAGCGCGAGTGCCAAGGCGATCGTCAGGATCGGCGTGCCCTCGCCGAGCGTGCGTTCGACGAGATCACGTGGAGGAGCCTGCTGGCGCGCGTGCGCCGGACGCAGCGAGGCTGCGACACGTCGCATCGAAGCGAGCGTGGTGCGGTCGGGGTAGCCGGTGACGCGCAGCGCGTACTTGCGCTGGAAATAGGAGATCGCTCCCCGGGTGCGGACGCCGAGACCTCGCGCCGCCGGTTCCCCGAGCGGGTAGCCGAGCACGTTCAGCAGATGCCGCGCTTCCAGCACGGCTGCCCGCGGCGGTCGCTGCGCCCCCGCGGCCGCCGCTCCCGCGCCCCCACGCTGCCGACGAGCATGTGCACGCCAGCAGCACCGCCGCCAGCGCCGCGAGCAGCGCACGGGCCGGCCGGGAAGCTGTGCCCGTCCATGGCGTGAGGACCTGCATGCTGCATCCGTTCAGCACGCTGCAGATGGTACCGGCGATCAGAGGAGACGTCACGGCATGCAAGCCGGTTGCATCCGGATCGCGTGGGTCGCGGTTCTTGGGCGGCTATGTTCGATGCGCAGCGCGTGCCTGACATGCCGAGGGGAGGTCAGGCACTTCAGCGCCTGACCCACACAGTGCGGACGTGAGGGACTCCGCCAGCGGGGGCGCTCGGGATTCCACCAAGCTCCCACTCGCGACTCCCCAGCCCCGGCGCCCAGGGATTCCTACGGAGAGGGCGGGATTCGAACCCGCGATGGAGTGTTCAACCCCATACTCGCTTAGCAGGCGAGTGCCTTCAGCCACTCGGCCACCTCTCCCGAGCCAGAGGCATGAGTCTAGAGCGTGGCCGGGGCGCGGCGAATGCCGTGGGCGGGAACGCCCGAGCCGGGTCGGGGCGGCTCCCGGCGGCTCATCTACCATGGGCCGACCCTCGGCGTGGCTACGGGTGAGACGCGGAAGCCTGGGCCGCCCCGCCGACGGCACCCGTGGAAGGGTGGCAGAGCGGTTGAATGCGGCGGTCTTGAAAACCGTTAGGCCGCGTGAGCGGTCTCCCGGGTTCGAATCCCGGCCCTTCCGCTTGGAGAGCCAACTGCCGGTTTGCAGGGAGCTTCGGCTGCTCGCGCCAGAGCAGTCCGAGCGGCGGCCGCCCAACATCCGGGGTTACTCGGCGCGATAGACGTCTCGCGCGAGCGCGAGGATGTCGACGAACGGGAGATTGCCGTTCGTGTGGACGTCGCCGGAGAAGGGGCTGCGCATGAACAGGACGTCAGCGAACTGAAACTGGGGGTTGTCGTCGTGAGAGTAAATGCTGTGCGGGCCGAGGCCGTGCACGGGTTTGGTGACGATCATGCCCGGAGGACCTCCAAAGCCGCCAAGAACGTAGGAGGGCCCCGTTGTCACGGATAGGCTGGCTTTCCCCTGGCGCCACGTGCACGTCTTGAACGTCTTGCCTCGTTCGTGCCTGCTCGTCAAATGCGACGCCGGGACGGCACCGTGGAACGACGCGGCGAGCGTGTGGGGTGTCAGGATCCCGCACGGGTTGGGCGCGGGCGCGGCGCCGGCCGAGGAGGCCGCGGACAGCGTGAACCCAGCGGCCAAGACGATCATGCGCAAGATGAGGCCTGGATGACTCACGGCGGGGATCGCTCCGTTCTGTCTGTTGTCGGCGTATCGGGCCGCCGCATCCTAACTGTCGCCATTCGAGTGGACAACTATCGACCAGCGCATGATCTCAATGTTCGTCGGGACCGATGAGCTCGCTGCTGCGTGTCGAGCAGTGGGCACACCTCCACGACACCATGTGCCAGCGCGCAAGGGCGCGTTCGAACCCAGCTTGACCGGTTCCTCCACGGATCAGGGCCACGTGCCCCCCAGGCCGAGTGCGGTGGATTTCCGATCCGGCCACGCACAACTGTCGCACGGACTGTCGCGCACCCGCCCCGGTGGCCCGAAAACCCCAACAAGCACGGGCGATTCGGCTCGATCATCGTCAGTCTTGAAAACCGTTAGGCCGCGTGAGCGGTCTCCCGGGTTCGAATCCCGGCCCTTCCGCTTTACAGAGCCAGATCCCGAGCGCTCGCGGCAGGAGCGATCGCCACTTACTGACGCGCGTTCAGTACTCGGTACCGATGTGCAGCGCCGACCCCAGCCGTAAAGTCGGCGGCGACCGAGGAGGTGTTTCATGCCACAGACCAAGGACCGGCCCGCGCAGCTTCGCGTACCTCCCATGGTCGTGCGCGATCGCCCTAGCAGCGGGATGCGACGGTTGCTCGACGCTGTCTCCGCGGACGCGCGGATGCTCAGCGCCGCATCGGTCGACGTCGCTCACGCCGCCGACCCGCGCCATCTCTCGCGCAGGCCGCCGGCCGCCGACCCTTTCAAGTTGCGTGACCCCGAGTACATAGCGCGCACGCTCCCCGCGCTGCGCGTCGTGGCGGACGTCTGGTTCCGCGCCGATGTGCGTGGGCTGGAGAACATCCCGCCGCACGGGCCGGTCCTGCTCGTCGGCAACCACTCGGGCGGCACGCTCATCGCCGACACGTTCATCTTCGCGCAGGCGTTCTACGACCACTTCGGCCCCGATCGCGAGTTCTTCCAGCTCGCGCACGACCTTGTGTTCAAGGTGCCTGGCATCCGGGCCATGCTCACGCCGTACGGGACGGTGCCGGCGTCGCCTGAGAACATGGGCCGCGCGCTGGCACGCGGTGCCGCGCTGCTCGTATATCCGGGCGGCGACCACGAGACCTATCGGGCCAGTTGGCACTCCGCCGAGATCGACTTCGCCCACCGAACCGGCTTCGTGGCGCTCGCGTTAAAGCACGGCGTGCCAATCGTCCCGGTCGTTTCGATCGGCGGGCAGGAGACGGCGCTGTTCCTCGGCCAGGGCGAGCACGTCGCGCGACTGCTGCACCTCCACCGGCTGCTGCGAATCGACGTGGCGCCGGTCCAGATCGCGCCGCCGTGGGGCGTCACGGTGCTCGACCTCCCAGGACGCGTTCCCCTGCCCGCAAAGATCTCGATCGAGGTGCTCCCGCCGATCGACCTGGGCGAGGAACTCGGCGGCGCCCGCGGCGATCCCGACGAGGGCTACGAGCTCGTCACGGGCCGGATGCAGGACGCACTGCGCGTGCTCGACGAGGCGCGCGCGCTGCCGCTGATCGGCTGAGCGGGCGTTTCGAGGCGTGGCCCGCGCGCGCCACCGATCCCCGCCCATGGGCGACCGCGTCACAAGCGCCGGCGCCACACCGCCGCTGCAGGCGACACAGTCGGGCGCTCGGCCGTCTTCGGCCGCTGGACCGCGCCGCTGGTGGGTGCTCGCGGTGCTGTGCGTGCCGCTGCTTGTCATCTCACTCGACAACACAGTTCTCAACGTCGCGCTGCCGACGCTCGTGCACAAGCTGCACGCGACCACCGACCAGCTGCAGTGGATTGTTGACGCGTACGCGCTCGTGTTCGGCGGGCTGATGCTCGTCGCGGGCAGCCTCGCTGACCGCGTTGGGCGCAGACACACGTTCATCGCCGGCCTGCTCGTCTTCGCCGCGGGCTCTGGCTGGGCTGCCGCCTCAGGCAGCGTCCAGATGCTGATTGCAGCGCGTGCGGGAATGGGCGTGGGCGCGGCGCTGATCATGCCGTCCACGCTTGCCGTTATCACCAACACGTTCCCGGACGCGGCCGAGCGCCAGCGGGCACTCGGCTTCTGGTCGGCCACCAGCGGCGCCGGCATCGCGCTCGGGCCGATCGTCGGGGGCCTGCTACTCGCCCACTTCTGGTGGGGCTCGGTGTTCCTAGTGAACGTACCGATCGCGCTGCTGGGTGCCCTCGTCGCGCTGCCGATCGTCCCCGACTCGCGCGACCCCGCGGTCGAGCGCACGGACTTCACCGGTTCGCTGCTCTCGATCGTCGGCGTCGGCGTGCTGTTGTGGGCGATCATCGAGGCCCCCGTGCGCGGCTGGTCGTCCGCACTCGTGATCGGCGCCGGGGCCTGCGCTCTGGTTCTGCTGGCCGCATTCGTCATCTGGGAGCGGCGCAGCACGCACCCGATGCTCAACCTTCACTACTTCGCCGAGCGGCGCTTCTCAGCTGGGGTGCTCAGCAACGGCCTGCTCGCCTTCGGGCTGTTCGGCTCTCTCTTCGTGCTCACCCAGATGCTGCAGTTCCAGCTGGGCTACACGCCGCTCCAGGCCGGCGTGCGCGTGCTTCCGGCGGCGGGCGCGATCGCCCTGGCCGCGCCCCTGTCGAGCCTGCTCGTGAGGGCCGTGGGAACGAGGCTTGCCGTCGGCGCAGGGCTCCTCACGACGGCCGCGGGACTATGGATTGTCTCGGATGCGAGCGTGACCACCACCTATGGCGAGATCGTGCCAGGCATGGTCCTGATAGGCGTCGGCGCCGGACTGGCGCTGCCCTCTGCGACCGGCGCAGTGATGGGGTCGCTCCCGAGCGCGCACACGGGCGTCGGCGCCGCCACCAACGGCTCGTTCATGCAGGTTGGCGGCGCGCTCGGCGTCGCGGTCGTCGGCAGCCTGTTGTCTACGCGCTACGAGCACCGCATCGACACTGCCATCGCTCCGTACCATGCCCCGTCCGCTATCGCCGAAACGATCCGCGGCTCGCTCGGCGGCGCACTCGAAGTCGCCCACAGGATCGGCGGCCTCACAGGCGAAGCGCTCGTGCACGCCGCCCACGCGGCCTTCATCAGCGGCATGAATCTGGGGCTCGGCGTTGCCGCCATCGTCGTACTCGCGGGCGCGCTGCTCGCACTGGCGGCGCTGCCCGGGCGGCGATGACGAGAACCGCCTCCTCTACGACATCGTGGGCTTGCACGGGCTTTGGCCGATCAGACAGGGCGGCGCCGGTCGCATTTGCACACCGTGTCACGAGAAGCCGCAGCGACAACGCGCCTCCGTGCAGGCACACGCGGTAGTGCGTCAGCGCGTGTCCTGCTACTTGCGAGCCATGGATCGACGGCGAGCGCGAGCGAGCGCCGAGAAAACCGGCTGTGCCGAGAGCTCGCCATCGGGTCGTTTCACGAGCGCCGGGAGTCCGGGTGGCAACTCCGCGAGCCGCTCGCCCGCGGGCGAGTCACGCAGATGGCCGGTCATGCTCTCAACGGCTGTCTCGATCACTTCGTGGCGCCGGCTGCGGCTCATGAGATTCGTCCCCATCGCGTCGAGATCGTGAACCGTGGGCTGCAAGAGCACGACCTCGGTGCCGGCCGCGCGCAGGCGCTTGGCCTCGCTTCCGAGCCGCCGTCCCGATGCCTGACGGATCGCGAATGCGATCCGCTCGCCGAGCGTTGCCGGAGCATCGACGTGTAGCGAGGACATCGGGTTTAGAGCGACCACGAGATCGAGGCATTCGTCCTCGAGAACATCGAGATTGGACGCCGAGCTCAGGCCTCCGTCGACGTATCGGCGCCCGTCGATCTCCACTGCTCTGAAGAAGCCCGGTATCGCGCAGGAGGCCGCCACTGCGTCGGGCAGTTCTGCACGTGGGGCGCCTGCGCGACCGAGCGCAACACGCTGCCCGGTCTGGTAGTCGACCGCCATCGCCCAGTAATTCGGGTGGGGTGCCCATGGCCCGTCGCAGGCCCGGCGAATGGTGTCCTTGAGCGGCTCGGTCGATATGAGGCCGAGTGGCAGCCAACCGGCCAGGATCGCGGCCGGGGAGTACCTGTAGGGGCGCGCGAGCGAGGAGACCGCCAACCTCCACGAGCCGGGGCCGAACGCCGGGGCTCCGCGATGAAGACGGAAGCTCGCGCCGGCAGAGCGATCGGCCGTCGAAGTCGGCTCGCCTCGGGCATCGTGCAGTCCTCCGAACGTCTCGCCGGCAGAGTGCGCGACCATGAACCACGGGGGCACGCCACACGCCAGCAGCGCGCCCATCATTGAGCCCGCGGACGTGCCGACGATGTAGTCGGCGCTCCCAGGATCCCAGCCCGTCTCATTCGCGATCGCGTGCAGCGCCCCCGTGAGCCACGCGCCACCGAGCACGCCACCGGCACCCAATACCAAACCGATCCTGGGCCGCCCCGAGCCGTCCATGCACCTACCACGCTACCCATCAGAGCCGCAACAGACTCTGCGAAGAGGCCGGCCCCGTGTCGCTCGCAGCCGGGCCACACGCGCTGACCGTCAACGAGATACTTGTAAGCGATGTCGCAGAAGCCCATCCCCACCGGCATGGAGCACAAGGCGGTACCTGAGGCGCCCCGCAAGAAGATTCCACGCGATCCCGGCGACGACTACACGCCAGCCGCTGCGGCTGCGCGGCGCGCGTTCCTGCGGGAGCAGTCCGGCGTCGCCCTGGAGCACCTCGCCCACTATTCATTCGACCCATCGGTTCTCCCCGGGAACGTCGAGCACTTCAGCGGGGTGGCGCAGGTGCCGATCGGCATCGCGGGGCCCCTCTTGGTTGACGGTGAGCATGCGCAGGGCGAGTTCTACGTGCCGCTTGCGACCACCGAGGGCACTCTGGTTGCGAGCTACAACCGCGGCATGAAGATGCTCTGGGAGGTCGGCGGCGTGAAGACCACGATCCTCGATGACGCCATGCAACGCGCGCCTGCCTTCGTGTTCGAGAGCGCCCGCGAGGCGCGCGCGTTCGGGGAATGGCTGACCGAGCACTTCGCTGAGATCAAGCAGGCGGCGGAGAGCACGACGCGGATCGGTCGGCTGCGAGGGATCGAGCAGTACTCGGCCAGCCGGATCCTGTTCACGCGCTTTGACTACACGACCGGCGACGCTGCGGGCCAGAACCTCACGGGCAAGGCCACAGCCGCCGCATGCGCGTGGATCACGTCCAACTACCAGGGCATCACCCACTTCTACCTGGAGTCGAACTTCGCGACCGACAAGAAGAGCTCACAGGTCAACGTCCTGCGCACTCGCGGCAAGCGGGTCGTAGCCGAGGCGACGCTTCCAGCCGCGCTCATCGAGCGGCACATGCACACGAGCGGAGAGACGCTCTTTCGGGCCCGGCAGGTGTCAAACCTCGGCGGCTTCATGTCGGGGGTCAACAACAACGGTCTGCACTCGGCCAACGGGATCGCTGCCCTGTTCATCGCCACCGGCCAGGATGCGGCCAACGTCGCCGAGTCCTCAGCGGCCCTCGGATTCAGCGATCTGCTCCCCAACGGCGACTACTACGTCTCGATCACGATCCCTTCGCTGATCGTCGCCACCTACGGTGGCGGTACCGGGCTCGCCACGCAGCGCGAGTGCCTGCAGCTGCTCGGCTGCTACGGAGCAGGGAGGGTCCGGAAGCTGGCCGAGATCATCGCCGCGACGGTGCTCTGCGGCGAGCTCTCGCTGGGCTGGGCGATCGTCGCCGAGGAGTGGGTACAGGCCCACGACCTCTACGGGCGCAATCGCCCGTAGCACGCAAACAGCTCCGCCCAGAGGCAGCTCCACCGAGTGTGCTCGAGAGAACTCGGACGCGAGCGTTTTCGGGTAGGGGTCAGGCGGGAGCTGCGCGTGTGGCGACCGCGGCTGTCAGCCAGGCGTGCAGCCGGCCATATACCTCTGGGTGGTTGAGCAGCGCGAGGTGGTGGGTACCGCCGATGTGGTGTCCGTGCTCGTCGCGGAATGGGATCCGCCGAGTCTTGCTCTGGCCACTGGCGCTGGGCTTCAGGACGAGGATGTCGCCGAGCAGGCGCCCGAGCGGGTGCCTTGGGTCGCGGGTAATGGTTGCCGAGACGAAGCAGTGGGTTGCCCACGGCAGCAGCGGCACCTCCTTGCACGCGACCGCGCGCAGCGCCTCGGGGTCACGGCCCCGCCAGTCCTCATCGACCAGCGATCCGTGGCGCAGGTCGCGAATGCCGGCGCTGCGCTTTTTCAGAAAGCTGCCCAGCATCCGCGTCTCGGGCAGCTTGTCGAGCGCCACCGCAGCCCGGTGTGCCCCCTGCTCCAGGGGCGCACCCATGTGGGGCGTCCCGAGCGAAACGACATGCCGGACGTGCGTGACCCACATCTGGTCTTGCTCGTCGGCCTGATGGGCGGCGCTGCGCGCGACCAAGCCCCCCATCGAGTGGCCCACCAGCGCGATCCGCTGCACCTCGACCGGCCACGCCTCAACAAGCGCCTCGAGCAAGGCTGCGACCGTGCGGCCGTTCTGGGAGATGTGAAGGCCGCTGTTGTAGCGCAGGTAGACAGCTGTGTAGCCGAGGTCCGTGGCCAGCCGTTCGCCATACGCGTCTTCGGCACCCCAGGACCAACAGAACTCGTCTCCGGTCAGTCCATGAATGAAGACCGCCAGACGAGGAGTGGCCTGCGGGAACGCATCACGCAGCGAGAGGTCGTCCAGGTTGATCGGCTCTCCGTCAATCCGCACGGAGGTGGGCTGGGCAAGCGCGCTGCCTTCGCGCTCCAACCGATCCCCGATCAGGCCGTTGAGCACCGCCAACCCGAAACTGCCCCTCTGGCTCGTGGACAGCGAAATCTGCTCGCCCACTCCGCGCTGCTCCATCGCCGCGTCGACGACCTTTCCGAGCCCCGAGGCTCCCGCCCCGATCGCGCCGTAGGCGCGGCTCGAGAGCGCGTCGTGGATGAGCTTCGCCGGCAGGGCCGCCGGCCCCACGCCCCGGAATGCGCGCTCGGCGATCCCCAGGTGCATGTCGCGGATCGCCCCGGGAAACCTGCGCAGCTCGTCAAAGGCCAGGGCGTTGAGCGCCCTCACCTCGTTCGACCGCTGAGACCTAGGGCGCCCCCGCCGGCGCTGGCCGAATCCAGGCCCGCAGTTGCAGTGTCCACGCTTGGCATTCCTGCCTCCGATCCAGTTGTCGGCCGCCGATGGGAGAAGACCGAGGCTGAGCCTCGACCCCAGATACGTCCGTACTATCACTTTGTTACGTTCGATACAAGAGCAGAAGGCGTTCGGCAACGCGAGTTCCTACGGTGGGGCACCGCACGCGGCACGTGGACCGGCCGGCGCGTGTCGTGCGCAGCCGGACCACATGACGGCCGCGAGAGGAGCCCTATTTCCTCTCGTTCGGGTTGCTCAGGGCCTTGCCTGCGCTGTCCACGACCTTGCGGATGAACTCGTATTGCGTCTTGACAAGCCGGTCGGCCATCTCCAGCGCCGCGTCGATGACCTCCTGGCGCCTGGACGGATCCTGCTTGCCGAGCGACGGCAGCCTCTTGTCGACGGTGTCGACGAACTGGCCGACCGCCTCGATCGCGGCCCGCTGCCCTGACTCGAGCGACTTCAGCACGTCGTCGGAGAGCTCGGCGGTCCTGTCAACCGCGCTTGGCCGCATGCTCGTCGTGGCCGCCGAGGCCTTCGCTCGAGTGGCCGGTGCTTTGCGTACCGACGCGCTGCGCGCGGATGCTTTTCCTGCCGACGTGCTGCGTTTGGGCGCCTTGCGCGCCGTGCTGCGCTTGGCTTTGGTCTCGGGCATCGTGGGTCTTGCCTCCTTCGCAGTTCGTGCGTCTCGTTATCGCTGCATCCACCGAAAGCCGCTTAACGACACCGCCCAGCTCGGCTCTCGAGCCGGCGCCTCGGCCTCGGCCTCGGCCTTGACCATAGGCCGGCACACGGCCGCCGTCGTCCGTAGTCGTCCGTAGATGACCCCCATGCGGCAATACGCGTCAGGCGGGCCTATCGCCCTCCGCCGGCCTACCGCTCCTGATGCACCGATGTGGGTTTCCTGCAGCCGCGGTGTGGCTTTCAGCGCATTACGGGCAGCGTGGCGAAAGTAGCGTCTAAGACCCGATACCAGAGCGACGGACCGCGCAGGGGGCCAATCCGGTCAGTCCGGTGCCGATTCCGGAGGATCCCGGCTTAGGCCAAATCAAGTATTTAGTCAGTCCGGTGCCGATTCCGGAGAAATCCCGGCTTGGGCTGAATCAACACTTACCAGGGAAGAGGAGCAACAAGATGAGACGTATTGGAATCCTAGTCATCGCGCTAGCCTCCGTCGTTGCGTTCTCGGCAATGAGCGTCGCGAGCGCCTCGGCGAAAAAGGTCGTGATCCTTGCCCAGGAAGAAGATGCGCTTCCGAACGGGACGATCATCGAAGACTTCAGCTCGAACCTGATCACCACCTCTGAAGCCGGCAACCTCGAATGTGAAGAAAGCACGATCACCTGGGAACTGACGGCCAACTCCCTGCCGAAGGTCCTGGGCGCCAACGCAACGGACCTCGAGTCGGGCAACTTCGAAGGCAAACCGGGGGCGTGCAAAACGAGCCTCGGCGCCGCCACAGTGACGGCTGGGGGCTATCCGTGGTCGGTCGCGCTGTTGAAAAACGGCAAGGGCGAAATCAAGGGGACCCCCAAGGTCAAGTTCACCGCGAAATGGCTCCCAGGTTCCGCGGGTTACCCGGTCGCATGCACGTTCGAAGCCACAAAGGTGAAGTTCACGTGGAACGCTCCCAAAAGCGAAGAAGTTCCCACCAAAGAAGTCAAACTGACCGTCACGAAAGCGAAGTTCAAAGCGCCTAAAGGCGGCGTCCCTCTTTGCCCCAAGAAGGGCGAACTGAGCGGCGAATTCAACATGACCGCCGGAGGGAAACCGGTCGAAGGGATACTGGACAACATCTAGACAGGACGACCACGACGGTCGGGCACCCGCTCAGCGCGAATGCGCGGGATCTCGCCGACGCACGCTAGCGGGATGGCGATGGGGCCGGCCGGCTCGAAGCCGGTCGGCCTCCCGCCATAGGAAACGCTCACCGAGGGGATTGCAGATGGGCCAGGAAACCGTCGACTCAACCACTGACCACCGGGACCTACGCGGCGGTCTTGCGCGGGGCACGTGCCAGCGGATGGCAACGAGCCTCGCTCTACCGCTGGCACTCATGGCGATGCTCGCGCTGGCTCCCGCGGCCTCCGCCGAGGCGAGCAGCTCGCCAGCGTGGGAACTGATCGCCGAGCACGGCCCCACGAACGTACCGGTGACCACGCCGGTGCCGCAGGAATGGCGGGTCGAAGTCTCCGGCGTGAATGGGCGCACACCCAACGAGGGACGGTTTCGGCTCCTGCTCGAACTACACGAACGGGAAATCAAGACGAAGCCAATCCGCTTCGACGCCACCGCAGCGGAAGTACAGCAGGCGCTCGAAGCCAACAGACGCATCGGCCGGGGCAACGTCACGGTCAGCGGCGGCCCGCTTGGAAAAGGTGAAAACGTCTGGTCCTACGCGATCGCGATCGACGGGGCGCTGCTCGGAGAAAACGTAGAACTCGAAGCTGAAGAAATCGAACCCAGGGCGCGAGAAGAAAAGGCCCTCATCACGGCGGGTCAGGAACCGGAAGCAGCGTCTTACGAAAGCGAAGAAGCGCACGAAGCCGAACACGACACGATCACCTACATCCTGACCCCGATCAACGTCGGCGGCGCCCCGACGGTAAGCGGACAGCCGATCACCGTGAAGGACGTGCTCCCCGACGGCGTGACGGTTGACGAAGTCCGCCCTTACAACGAGGTCGAAACCCCCGCAGAAGACTGGAAATGCACGCCGGAAGGCGAAGCGGCGGTAGGCGCTCAGAGCGTGCAGTGCACCACGACCCAGCCCGTCAACCCCGATGCGCCCGCCACCGGCTCCAACACCGCCAACGCGATCACGATCGTCGCGGCGGTCGATCCGGGCAAGGCGCGCGAAGACGAGCAAACGGGAACACCGCTGATCAACCGGGTGGTGCTCGAAGGCGGCGGAGCCCAGTCGGTGACAGTCACCGACGAAGCGCCCGTCAGCGAGACACCCGCACCGTTCGGGATCCACACTCCCAGAGCGCGGTCGACCGGCAACGCCGGCGAGACGTACACGCTCGCCGGCGGGCATCCCTACGCGGCGAGCACGAGCTTCTTCCTCAACACCGAGAGTCGCTTCAACCGCTCGATCGGCGAGACCGAAATCTTCACCCACGGCAACCCCAAGGATGTGAACGTCCAGCTGCCGGAAGGATTCATCGCCAACCCGCAGGCACTGCCGAGGTGCACCCAGATCGAATTCACCGAAGGTCTCAGAGGCGGCTCCAACCCCTCGGTGGGCGGGTGCCGGCCGGAGACGCAGGTGGGGGTGGCGCTGCTGTATCTCGGCAGCTACGGGAGCCCTCCCGTGCGCCAGCCCGTCTACAACCTCGCCCCGCCGCCGGGCGTGCCGGCCGAGCTCGGGCTCAGCTTCGAGAACATCGTCCCGCTCAGGCTCGACGCGCACCTCGTGCGGGTGCACGGTGTCTATCAGCTGACGATCCTGAGTCCCGACATAAACCAGGCGCTCAACTTCAACGGGATCTGGCTGACGCTGTGGGGCGCACCGGCGGATGAATCCCACTATCCCGAACGTAGCCAGAAGGAGGACCACACCAAACGCGGAGCACCCGGAGGTGAAGCGCTCGGGCCGTTCCTCTCGACCCCAACCGACTGCCTGGCCGAGGCCGCCCAGCAGCCTGCGACGATCATCCGCTACGACCAGTGGGAGAACCCGGTCGCCGAAGGGGACGCGGAAGGCACGCTCAGCGACCCCCGGTGGCTGCAGGCGAGCGCCGCCGCCCCCGCCGTGACCGGCTGTCAGGAACTGCGCTTCGAACCCAAAGCCTCCTTCGCGCAACGCACGGAAACGGGCGAAGGAGCGCTGTCGGGGACGCGTCGTGCGGCCGCACCCTCGGGCTATGAACTGGTGCTCGAAATCCCGCAGGACGAATCACCGGGCGGCAGGGCCACACCGCAGCTGAAGAGCACGACGGTCTCGTTGCCGGCCGGCGTGGTCCTCTCGCCCTCCGTCGCCAACGGGCTCGTGGCTTGCGATGAATCGCAGCTGGAACCCGAATCGGGCACACGAGGAAGCTGTCCGCAAGCCTCACAGGTGGGCCGGGTGCGGATCGCGACGCCGCTGCTGGCGGAAGAGCTCTCAGGCCGCCTGTACCTGGGCAGGCCCGAATGCGAACCGTGTGACGCGGCCGATGCGGAAGGCGGCCGGATGTTGAAGCTCTTCATAGAAGCGGAAGGCTCGGGAGTGCGCATAAAGCTCGTGGGCCAGGCAACGCTCGACGCGGCCACCGGGCGGCTGAACACGACGTTCCCTTACAACCCGCAGACGCCGCTCAAGCGGCTCACCCTCACTCTCAAGGGGGGTCCCGGCGCGTCCCTGGCCAACCCCAAGACGTGCGGCAGCTACGCCGCCGAAGCGCTTCTGACACCGTGGAGCCTCGCCGGCACGCTCCCCTCCGGCGAGGAAGTCCTGGGCGGCAGCGCTGCGCTCGTGCTCGCTACGCCCCTGACCGTCGACTGGGACGGCGCCGGCGGCGCCTGCCCGGACGCGCTGCCGTTCGCGCCGACCCTCTCGGCGGGGACCGAAAGCGCCACCGCGGGCTCCTACAGCCCGTTCGAGACGCTGCTGAGACGCACCGACGACCGCGAACAGGACCTCGCCAAAGTCGACCTGCACCTGCCTTCAGGGCTGATCGGCAAGATCGCCGGGATCGCCCGCTGCACCGAACCGGCGGCAGGCGCGGGCCAGTGCCCCGAATCCTCGCGGATCGGGACAGCCACGGCGCTGGCGGGGAGCGGCAGCCAGCCGTTCGTCTCCCGGGGGCCCGTCTACCTGACGGACTCCTACAACGGGGCTCCCTTCGGCCTCTCGATCGCCGTCCCGGCAAAGGCAGGACCGCTCGATCTCGGCACGGTCGTGGTCCGGGCCTCGGTCGGGATCGACCCACGGACCCTCGCGCTGACGGTGACGAGTGACCCCCTGCCCCAGAGCGTGGCAGGCGTGCCGCTGCGACTCAAAGCGCTGGACGTGAAGCTCGACCGCCCTGAATTCATGCTGAACCCGACCAGCTGCGTATCCAGCCAGATCGACGCGACCCTCACGGGCATGCCTGTAACGGCGGGCGAACCCGCCTTCACCGCGGGGGCGCGCGCTCCTTTCAGCGCCAGCGGGTGCGCCGCCCTCGGCTTCGACCCGAAGGTGTCGATGAGCACCCAGGCGCATTGGAGCAAAGAAGGCGGAGCGAACCTGCAGGTCAAGCTCACCGCGTCCCGCGGCCAGGCCAACGTCCGCCGCTTCGAACTCGAGCTGCCCGAGGCACTCCCCACGCGGTTGGACACGCTCCAGAAAGCGTGCACCGAAAAGCAGTTCGGGGCGAACCCCGCCGGCTGCCCGGAAGCATCGGTGGTGGGCAGCGCCAGCGCCAGGACGCCGCTGCTGTCCACGCCGCTGACCGGACCGGCCTACCTGGTCTCGCACGGGGGCGCCGCCTTCCCTGACCTCGTGTTCCTGCTGCAGGGCGAAGGCATCCACCTGGAACTCGTCGGCAACACCGACATCAAAAAGGTGACCGGCGCCGACGGCACCGCCAGGGAGGTCACCTTCTCGAGGTTCCAATCCGTTCCTGACGCTCCGATCGACAGCTTCGAAGCGAACCTCCCGGCAGGGCCCCACTCGATCCTCACCGGCTACGGAAACCTTTGCGAAGGCGAACTTCTCGCGCCGACAACACTCCTCGCTCAGAACGATGCGCGACTGCAGACGACGACGAGGATCGAAGTCGCCGGCTGCCCCCCGTCGCTCGCCGTCACGCGCACCCGGGTCAGCGGCAACTCGCTGCTGGTGACGCTAAAGCTGGGACAGGCCGGCCGGGTGAGGATCTCGGGCGCCGGTGTGCGGACCACGACGAGAACGCTGCCGGCCGGAGTCCAAACGGTGAAGGTGGGACTGTCGAAGGCCGGACGGGCAGCCCGGCACAAGCACCGCAAGATCCGGCTGCTGGCGACGCTCACGGCCGGCGGCCAGACGGGGATGCGCTCGGCGACGGTGAAGACATGATTTCGCGACCGCTGACCCGGAACATTCGGCGGCCGGCACTGTCGGCGCTCGTGGCGCTTGCCGGCTGCGCGGTGGCGGCCGGCTCGCTGACAGCAGCCGGCACCGCAGCGGCTGCCGGCGGCTGTTCGAACGAAGCCCTCCGCGAACAGCAGCACGTCACTGCGTACCTGCCGGAATGCCGGGCCTTCGAGCGCGTCTCCCCCGCCGCCAAGAACGGGCAGGAACTCGGCCCCATCAACAGCCTCGTCACGGACGAAATCAGCTACCAGGCGGCAAGCCAAGGCCCGGCCGCGTTCTACACGATGGAGGGCGGCGTCCCGGGCAGCCGCTCGGGCGCGCTGTACCCACCCGTGCTATCGCGCCTGCAGTCCTCCGCGGAACCGTGGCAGGCCTTTCCGCAGGCACCTTCGACCGAGTTCTCCGCCTACCGGACCGGGGCACAGCGCAACGGTGGGCCGTTCGGCTACCTGAACCCACCCCTCACCTGCGGCGCCTACGCCACCGAACTGGCCCAGCCCGAACACCCCGGCGTACCTGGGGAAGCGCCCGAGCTGCCGGCGAACGAGACGCCCGACGAACAGGTGCAGAACGTGTACGTCAAGGACTTCGACGGCGAAACAAACACTCTCGTCACGACCGTACGGCCACAGGAACCGGCCCTCAGCCACGGCTCCTACGTGATCGCGGGCGCGACGGAGGACTGCGCGCACATCATCTTCCAGAACCTCGACCGCGGCTATGCCCTGCCGGTGACGCCTGTGAGCGCGCAGTACGCGCCCCGGAGCTCGCTCTACGAATGGACCAGAGGCTCGGAAGGTCCCCGCGTGGCATCGATCCTGCCGGACGGAAAACCTGCCGGCGAGGTGTTCGTGTCGGGGGCACTGAGCGCCTACGGCTCGGCACCCCTCCACCAGCTCTCGAGCGACGGAACGCGCGTGTTCTTCACCGCCAATGCTGAAGGGCCCGCCGAGGAAGGCGTTGAATCGGGCACCACGCAGGTGTACATGCGCGTGAACGGAGCGACGACCGTGACGATCTCCGCCTCGCAGACCTGCGGTCCCACACCACCGTGCTCAACGCCTGACCGGGGCGCCCTGTTCGAGGGCGCCTCCAGCGACGGCAGCCGTGTGTTCTTCGTGGCCAACTACGGCCTGGCCTCTGCCTCCAGCGCCGGCAGCCAGGCGCCGACCCGGTGCAACCTGTCGGCGACGGGAGGGAAATACGGCGAAGGCTGCGACCTCTACGAATACCGCACCGCGAGCGGGACGCTCACCGACCTCTCACCCGACGTGGAAGCCCAAAGCGGCGACACGAAGGGTGCCGACGTCAGGGGCGTCGTCGGCATCTCCGACGACGGCACGTCTGTCTACTTCTCCTCCTCCGGGCAGCTGGTACCCGGGAAGGGCAACTCCCAGGTGAACAACGAAACGCCCTACCCACACCAAGAGGAAGAACTCCGGCTCGACGAAGTCAACGTGTACGTAACGCACGACGCGGGCGAACCGCGGTACCTGGCGAGCATCCGCCGTGCCGAGGCCGGCGCCGGAGCCCCGACCGAAGCGCTGGATGCAATCGTCCCCTCCGGCGGGCACGGGCTGCAGTACCTGGTGGCGCGCGTCTCGGCGAACGGCGAATACCTCCTGCTGGCAACCGACCGCGCCCTCACGGGCTACGACAACGTCGACGCGAAAACGGGCAAGCCCGACCCGGAGCTGTTCGAGTACCGGCAGAGCACCGGAACGCTCTTGTGTGTCTCCTGCGATCCCGCCGGCCAGCCCCCCGACCAGCCAAGTGGTCAGAGCCCGTTCAGCGACCGCGGTCCGTACATCGAAGTCCATACGACCTCGATTCCCCGCAACCTGCTCGCGGACGGGCGGGTCTTCTTCGACAGCGCCACTCCCCTGACGGGTACCGCCGAGAAGGAATCGGTCAACGCGTACGTCTGGGTCCCGCCAGGGCTTGAAGCGTGCGTCCAGCAGGGCGGCTGCGTGAGCATCCTCGACGCACCGGTTGGGAAATTCGACACCTACTTCGTGGGCGCCAGCGAAGACGGAGAACACGTCTACATCTCCTCCGCCGCACAGCTGGCACCCGAAGACACGGACGGCTCGCGCGACCTCTACGACGTCCGCGCGGGCGGCGGCAAACTCTACGTCCCCCCCGCACCGGGCTGCGAAGAGAACGGCCTGCCCTGCCAGCCGGGGGAAGGCACAGAGCCTCTCGGCGGCCCCCGCGCCAGCGAATCCGAAATCGCCGAAGGCAACCCGCTTCCCGCGCCGGCACAGCAGAAGGGCGTCGAAGGCTACGCAGCCGGTGCCGTCACGGTCACCCGCTACTCGACCCGGGGCACAGCGCTGACCGTGCTCTTGAAGGCTCCCGGCCCGGGAACGCTCCGCGTAAGCGGCCCGGGCCTGAAGACGCTCACCAGGTCAGTAGTCAAGCCGGGGAGCTACGCCCTCAAGCTCTCGCTGAGCACCAGGGCCGCAGCCGCTCTGCGTCACCACAAGCGACTGAAGGTGAAGGTGCAGGTGCGGTTCAGCCCCACCGGCGGGCCAACGTCCTCGACCAACTTCAACGTCCGTTTCCACTGAAGAGGAGAAAGAATGATGCGCCGCGCATTTGCCATCCCCGTCGTCCTGGCTGTTGCACTTCTCGCGCTGCCGGAGGCTTCCTCCGCGTTGCCGACGGTGAAGTTCAAAGCGAACTCCGTGCCTATCAAGGGCTACCCCCACACCGGCAACATCCTCGGGGCGGGCGCGGCGCTCCACGCCGAATATGAGATATCCGGCACCGAATACGGCGGGTTCCCACCGCCGCTGATCGGCATCAACGTCTACCTGCCGAGCGGCACGAAGCTGCACACGTCGGGCTTCGCCACGTGTGCCAAGACCGTACTCCAGAGGACCGGGGCCTCCGGATGCTCCAAGAGCTCGGAAGCGGGACCGGTCGGTAGCGCGCTCGGCATCGTGACCTTCGGCAACGAACGAGTGGAAGAGCAAACGGAGCTCCACTCGTTCTTCGGCTCGCGCGGCGAACTCGAGTTCCTCGCCCAGGGCCACAATCCCGTGTCGCTTGAAATCCTCTGGAGCGGCCACTACGCGAACCTCGCGGGCCACGGCGCCTTTGGACCCGAGCTCATCTCGCCGGTGCCGCTGGTTTCGACTGTCCCGGGCGCTCCGCTGGTGTCGATCGAGTCGATCAACGTGATCGTCGGATCTGCTCGCAAGTCGGGAGGCAAGGCCGTCTACTACGGCACGGTCCCAACCAAGTGCCCCAAGGGTGGCTTCCCCCTCAAGACCGAACTGATCTTCGACGAAAACGGGGCAGACCCGACCGTGCCGGAGACGGTCATTGCAACCTATAAGTCCCCCTGCCCAAAGAAGTCGGCATAGGAGCTGTCCGACTGATCGGGCCAACAAGCACCGCCCTGCTGGCAATTCCAGCACCCTGACGCGGCCGTCGCGCAGACTGTCGCGCACAGGCCCCGCTGGTGCTGGCGATCACGACGCTCGCCACGAGCAGCGGTCACATGCGCCCCTCAACCGCCGCCGCGCTCGTGGGAGCAGCCGTGCTCTCGACCCCTGGCCTTCCCGATCCTGGGGGTGCGCATGCGCCAACGGCGGCCGGGCGCTCAAGCCGCCTCCGCAGCGGCGGATTCCGCGGCGGCGGCGAACGACGGTCCCGCGTCCGGGCTCCCGCCCCCCGCGGGGCACCGCTAGCCGCCTCAGTGAGGGACGACCCGGAAGGAAATGGTGCTCGCCGTGGAGGTGCCGGCGAGGCTTTCGGCGATGAAGGTCGCGCGGTAGGCGCCGGGGCGTAGCGCCTTGCCCCTCACACGGCCCGTGAACAGCAGCCGGTTGAGCCCGTTGCGCGCGCGACGGCCGAGCGTCATCGCGACGTGGGAGCGAACACACGCCGGCTTGCCGGCGCCGCGGCGGCCAACCACGCAGCTCTTGCCGATGAGGTGGCCGCTTTCTTCCCTGACGAATGCCATCGACACGACGGCCGGCTGGTCGAGCACGAACGAGAACACCGTCCCGATCGGGGACACGCGGCTGATCCGTCCCCCCGGGGCGGTGGAGGAGCGCCCGACCCGGAACACCGGGTTGCTCTCGCTCAACGAGCTGATGACCGGGGGCCGCGCCGGTTCGGGGCCTTTGGGAGTGCTCGGCCCGTTCCCCGGTGGCGGCGGTGGAGGAGGCGGCGGGGCCGGCGTCGCCAGGGTCGTGAAGGTGCGGACGCTGCCGACTTCTTCACCGCCCGCGCTCTTCGCCACCACTCGGTAGTCATAGGTGGTCCCAGGCGAGAGGCCCGTCACCTGGACGGACACTTCGACGGGGCTGGTCCCGCTCGCCGGGAGCGACGCGCAGGACGCGCTTGTGCCCAGCGACGCCGTGGTGCCGTATTCGACCGCGCAAGCGGTGATTTCTTCGCCTTCGGGGTTGACCGTGCCCGGCAGCGTGGCGGAGGTCTGACCCACGCCGGAGGCTTCCCCGGTGGTCACCGCGGGCGGGTTGCGCTGCGTGGTGAAGTGCGCTTCGGCGCCGGGCGAGGGCGACGGGCCGGCTTCGTTTTCGGCCACGAGCGTGAAGTAGTAGGTGGTGTTCGGCGCCAGGCCGGTCACTTCCGCGGACACCGCTTCAGGGGTGAAGCCCGCCCCGGGCACAGTCGAGCACGGAGCCGTCTTGTTCGGCGCGCCTTTCGTGGTCCCGTATTCGAAGTGGCAGTTGGTGACGGGGCGGCCGCCGGGATTCACCGTTCCGTTCAGCGTCGCGCCGATCTTGGACACGGCCGAGGCTTCGCCGGTCACGACCGCGAGTTCGTCGGCCAGGGTTTCGAGTTCTTCCACGGCGCCTTCCGTTTTGCCGCCTTCCCCTTCTGCAACCAGCTGGAAGTAGTAGGTCGTGTGCGGAGCCAGCCCCGGCAGTTCCGCGGTGACGGGTACGGACCCGGTCACCGAGCCCAGGCTGCGGAGAGCACGGCGCGGTTTTCGCGAGCGACCCGGGGCTGGTCCCCCACTTGAATTCGCACGTGGCGGGTGCGCCTTCGGGTTCCACCGTGCCTTCCACCACCGCGCTCGACAGCCTCACTTCGCCCGCTTTCCCGGTCGTGGCCACGGGTGCGTTGGCGATTTCCGTCTTGAACGAGGCCGCGGTGCCTTCGCCTGTTCCTTCCCCGGTCGAGGCAACGATCTTGAAGAAGTAGGTGGTGTTCGGTTTGAGCCCTTCGAGCGTGGCGGACGCTTCAACTTCGCTGACCGCCCCGAGAATTGAGGGGCACGATGTGCTGGACGTCAGCGCGCCTTCGGCCGTTCCGTAGAGCACTTCGCAGCCGGTCACGCTCGCGCCTTTCGGGTTGACCATCGCGGTCACCTTGGCGGTGGTTTTCGTGACTTCCGGCGCCTGCTCACCGGTGACAGCGGGAGGGTTAGCGCCGCTGTCGCCCAGCGCTGTTGTGGCCCACGGGAGGATCATTAGCAGCGCGAGCAGCGTCAGCGCTCCCATGCCCAGCCTCGGCCCGCGTCCGTGCATCCATCCTCGCCGCAACTCGTCCCTCACAAAAGCTCGTCTCTACCCTCTCGGGTCAGGATAGAGCTACTCCGGGGCCGCTACTGCAGGTAACCGTGCGGCCCCGGGCCGCGCGGACCACTCGCCCGACGGGGCGCCAGGATCTCAGCCGGCGACGAGGCTGGGGCTCGGGTGGGGGATCGCCGCGGCGGCCGACGCCGGCTGGGCGGTCTGGGCCGTCTCGGCCACGATCGCCGTCAGCACCTCGACGATGTGGGGGTCGAACTGGCGGCCGGCGTTGGCCCTCAGCTCCCCGAGCGCCACCTCTGGCGTCAACGCCTTGCGGTAGGCACGGTCGGTGCGCATCGCGTTCCAGGAGTCGCAGCAGGTCGACGATCCGGGCCTCGAGCGGGATCTCCTCGCCGGCCAGGCCGTCGGGGTAGCCGCCGCCGTCCCAGCGCTCGTGGTGGGAGCGCACGATCAGGCCGACGTCGTGCATGAAGCCCCCGATGCGGTCGAGCATCTTCTGGCCCTCGACGGTGTGGGTCTTGATCAGCTGCCACTCGTCCGGGTCGAGCTTGCCCGGCTTGTTGACGATCTCCTTGGGGATCGCGATCTTGCCGACGTCGTGCAGCAGGGCCCCGAACTCGAGGTTCCGCCGCTGCTCGGCGTTCAGCCCCAGCTCCTCGGCGACCGTCGAGGGCGAGCGCCGACGCACGCCCCGGCAGTGCTCGCCGGTGTAGCCGTCGTCGGCCTCGACCACGTCGCCCAGCACGAGCGCCGTGCCGCGGTAGGCGCTGTTCAGCTCGAGCAGGCTCACCAGCCGCTGGCGGCGCTCACCGCGCGAACCACGCCAGCAGCCCGAGCAGGGGCAGCGGGGCGAGCGCGACCCAGGGGTGTTCTTGGATCTGCACGGCCACGACCAGCCCCACGCCCGTGAGGGCGATGTCGATCAGGTAGACCCAGGATTCGCGCAGCTGGGCCACCAGTCCGGCTCCACGTGCCTCGGCGAATCGCAGCGTGGAGATGCTGAAGTCGACCGCGAACTGGGCCGCGAGCGCTATCAGAAGCAGGCCGGCGCCCGCATAGCGGGGTTCGGTGTGGGCGACCGCGAACACCGCCACGGGACCGATCGCGAACCAGGAGTTGCCGGGGGTCAGCAACAGCCGCAGGGGCTTCAGGTTGCCCCTCCATACCTCGAAGCCGCCGCCCAGCAGCAGAGCCACCAGGACCGCCAGCGGCACGACCGCCACCGGCATCGCGAACAGCAGGGGAACGAACGCCAGCTGGGTGGCGGCGGTGAAGCCCAGGGGCGTGTCGAAGCGCACGACCGAGGCGACCGCCATCACGAGCAGGCAGAGCAGGCAGGGGAGCGGCTCGAAGTTGTGGGGGGGTCGGGTGGCCCAGATCACCGCCACGGCGGCGAAGAACCCGAGCGCCACGGGCACCTCGATCAGCCGTTCGCGCAGCGTGAACTCCGTTCCGGCGCGCCGAAACGTGTCCGCGAGGGACTCCTGCTCCTCGATGTTGAGGTTCCCGACCATTTGTTTATGGGCCTTATCGGCCCTTCAGGCGGGCGCGTGAGCCACGCGGCGCCGATGTCAGCCGATGGGCCTAGGGGCCGGAGAGCCGCGCCTAGGGGCCCGGGAGCGCATCGAAGGGGTCCACGCCCTCGGCCGCGAGCAGATACCAGGCCGTGGCGCCGGTGTGCAGGGATGCGAAATAGGCTTCCCCTTCGCAGTCGCTGACGCCGTCCCGGGAGGCCGCGACGATGCCCTTCCCGTCGCTGTTCAGCCCCGCCAGCTGGGCGTGTTCGATGTCCGCCAGGTAGCGCTCGGCGGCTTCCTGGTCGCCCGCTGCGCCCCGCGCCGCCAGCGCGTCCGCGATCTGCGCCGTGCCCTCGAACCACACCCCCTTGCGGCCCCGCCGGCAGAAGCTCACGCCGCTGAAGCCCTTCTTGCTTACCGCCAGGTACTTCACGACCCAGTCCAGCGAGGAGGCGAAGGCGGGGTCCCGCAGGGCCAGGTATGACCAGCTGTTGACGTCCTCGACCTGCAGCCGCCGGTTGGGCGTCACGCCGTCCTCGCCCGTGCCCACCCAGAACATCCCGTCCGTGTGGTGCCTGCCCTTCGGCGGCACCCACATGGCTTGGACGAACTCCCTGGCGTGGGCCGCGGCCTGGCTCCAGGCGACTTCCCCACCGGCGGCGGCAAGCAGGCTGAAGAAGGCGTACAGGTCGATGTTGTGCTCGGTGGACTTCCAGTCGATGCGGGCGCCGTCGGCTTGCTCGCCGCCCGTGTACCCGCCGGCGCCCCGTTCGTCGTAGGCCTCGGTCTGGATCCACTGCGCCAGCTCGCGGGCGCCGGTGAGGAAGGCCGGGGTCCCGGTGCGTTCGTAGAGGTGGACCAGCGCCTGGCCCACCCATGCCATGTTGCCGACGTCGCTGGCGGGGTCGGTGGCGCTGACGCCGGCAGGCGAGGCGAGCGGCGTGGGGGCGTAGGCGGCCCTCACGCGCCCATCTGCGGCGGGGTCGTGTTCCTGCACGTACAGCAGCGACTGGCCCAGGATCTGCGCGTGGGCGAGGTCTTCGGGTTCCCCCCGCGCCAGCAGCGCGTCGACGATCAGCGCGTCGTCGTAGGTGAAGGAGTCGTCCACGCCCTCACGTTCGAGCGTGCCGCCGCTGTAGCTCTGCACCAGCCGCAGTTCCGGGCCCGACGCGTAGCGGTCCATCATCTCGGCCAGGAATTCGTAGCCGGCGGAGACGCTGGCCCCGGTCGGCTGGGCCGTGGCGGCCGGTGCGGACGCGCCGGCCACGATCGTGACAAGCGCAACGAGCGCCGCCGCCAGGGCGGACGCTGCCCGCCGGATCCGGAAACTCCGGCCCGCCCCCGGGCGGTGAATCCGTACGGCTTTAGGCGCCATGAAGCACATCATGCTGATCTACCGACGTGGTCGCTAAGCTCGGACCGCGCCCGGCCGCGGCCGGGTCGAGCAGCGCACAGCCACCGGGCCAATGGCGAGCAACGACGAGAAACAAGGCAAGCGCGTCGACCGCCGGACGTTTCTGAGACGCGGGCTGATCGCGGGCGGCGCGGTCGCCGGCGCAGGGGTTGCGATCCGGGCGATAGCGGACGCCAGCAGCGACTCCCCGGCCACGGTGCCCCAAGCCAAGCCGCGGGGGGTGACGATCGGGAGGCACACCCCCGCACGGCCCTCGGGGCGTCCCAACATCCTCGTGATCGTGGTCGACCAGCTGCGCTATCCGCAGTGGGTCTCGCCGGGCTCCTTCGGACTCGGCTTCACGCCGAACCTGCAGAAGCTGCGCGAAGGGGGCGTCAGCTTCGCCCACCACTACACGGCCTCCAACGACTGCAGCCCCTCGCGCGCGACGCTGCTGACGGGCCTCTACACCCACCAGACAGGCTGCATGATCACGGGCGGCAGCACGCTCGACCCCCAGTTTCCCACCTGGGGCACGATGCTCCGCGAGCACGGCTACCACACCCACTGGTTCGGCAAGTGGCACCTGACCCACCGTGACAACCGCTGGACCCCGTTGACCGGCAGCGTGGCGCTGGAGGAATACGGCTTCGCCGGGGGCGTGTACCCGTCCCCGGACGGCGCCCCCGGCCAGGGCTGGAAGCGCGACCCCCACATCGCCGAAGTGTTCGCGGAATGGTTCAAGAGCGCCAACCACCTCGAGCCCTGGTGCACGACGGTCTCGTTCGTCAACCCCCACGACATCGCGTGGTGGTACCTGTGGAGCGACCGCGTGCCCGCCGAGGCGGCCTCCAAGCCCCTCACCAGGCGCCTGCCGCCCAACTACGAGACCCCCGAGCTGCTGCACGAGCGCCGCAAGCCGCGGCTACAGCGCTCCTTCCAGGAAACGTCGGCCGCGTCCTTCGGCGCGGTCCCCTTCACGGGACCCGGAAGCGCCCGCCAAATGGCTGGAATTCCTGGACCTCTACACCAAGCTCCAGAGGGAGGTCGACCGCCACATCGGGCGCGTGCTGCATACGCTCGCCAGCCGCCCGGAGGTGGAGGCCAACACGGTGATCGTGTTCACCTCCGATCACGGCGAGTACGGCGCCTCTCACGGGCTCCGGGGCAAGGGCGCGAGCGCCTACGAGGAGGCCCTGCGGGTGCCCCTGATCGTCAGGGATCCGCGCGAACAGCTGACCGCGGCGCCCGCCCAGGTCCGCACCCAGCTGACCTCCAGCGTGGACGTGGCGCCGATGTTGCTGACGATCGCCAGCGGCTCCTCGGCCTGGCGCCAGGAGAAGCACTACTCCCACCTGGCCAAGCGGCTCGACCTGACCCAGCTGCTGAAGGACCCCGGCGCCCCCGGGCGGGAATACGTCCTGCACGCAACCGACGAGATGGTGACCGAGTACGCCGTGGAGACCTACGCCGCCAGCGCGCCCCTGCACGTGATCGCGATCCGCACCCCCGAAGCCAAGTACGCGACCTACTCGAACTGGCCCCAGGACGGGATCGCCCCCAGCGAGCAGGGCCAGGAAGCAGAGCTGTACGACTACCGCACCCAGAACGGGCGCCTGGAGATCGAGAACAGCGCGGAACGCAGCGACATCGAAGATCGCCTGCGGGCCCAGTACGAGCACGCCTTCAGGCACGAGCTGCGCGAGCCCCTCCCGGGGCGCCTGCAGCCGGCCCACGCCGGGGGCTTCGCGGATTACTTCCTGACCGCCCGCCACGCCGCCACGGTGGCCGTGGAACGCCGCCAGCGGCGGGCCGAAGCGGGGCTGATCGGGATCGCCAGCCTCAAGCGCCCGCCGCTCACGGACCGCTAGCGGCCGGGCCTTCGCGCGCCGGTCGCACGGCCGTCGCCGGCGTGGTATCCGGGCCGCCGGACCGTTACGTCCCGGGCGCCTTCACGGCCCTCGAGCTCGCCAGCACGCCACCTTCGCCGTCCACGGCCTGGACCTCCACGTAGTGCACACGGGAGGCCGTCAGCGGCAGCGCGATGCTGGTCTCGAAGCCCGTCCGGGGTACGCTCGCCAGAGGCTTCAGCGCACGCGGGGAGGCCCCGCCGAGCACCCGCCAGGAGGCCACCCCCGTGGCCCCGTTCCAGCTCGCGTAGGCGACGACGCCGCCGAAGCGCCCGTGTCGCAGGGCCAGGCTCGGCGCCACCGGCGGGCGCGCGCTCCAGGGCAGCGCGTAGGCGCGATAGCTCTCCCACCCGGAGGGCAGATGGGCGTCGAACAGCAGCTTGCCGGAGGGCCCGACCTCCGAGAGGTAGCCCGCCTCCCCCCAGCCGATCATCCAGTTCCCGTTTGCGAGCGCCTGCACGTTGCCCTGGCTGGGGGCCACCAGGGGTTTGGGATGCAGATAGGAGCGCACCAGCGTGGCCGTGCCGTGGGCGGGGTCGAGCGCGACTTCGATCGCCCGCGACGCCGGGTGAACCTGGGGCGAGGCGCCGTTGTCGAAGAAGGTGATGGCACCGTTGGGCTGTTCGCGGGCGTCGTGCTGCCAGGCGGGGCCGGCGCCGGCGCCGAGCTTGAAGGTGCTGTGCTTGCCCCCGAGCTGCCAGCGGACCTGGCCGCTGTGCGCATCGACGTCGTAGGCGGCCCAGGTGTTGCGTGCGTCGACCAGGAAGCTGCCGTCGCGGGCCACCTCCACGGAGTTGATGTGGAAGGGGTCGAAGGGACTGTCCAGGGTGGCCCCCCGCGCGGAGTAGTAGGAGCCCGACAGCGGCACATGGTCGAGGAGGTGCCACTCGCGGCGGACCAGGCCGGTGGCGAGGTCGATTTCCTGGAACAGGGTGTCCGCGACGGCCGCTTCGCGCGGACCGCCGAACGCGCTCAGGTCGCAGCGGATCGCGTCATAGACCGTGACCAGGGCGGTGCTGCTCGGCGTCAGCTGGAATTCGTGCAGGTCGGCCTGATAGCCGTTGCCGGCCCGAACCACGGCGATCTGCCTGTAGGAGCTGTCCGCGATCACACCTCCGGCCGAGCGGCTGCCGCCGGCCACCAGCGGATCCTGCCACCAGGTGAGCACCGGCTGGCCGCGGTAGCTCTGCGCGCGCAAATCGCCGGCCCGCGCTCCTGCTGCCAACGGGTCGAACCAGATCAGCCCGCCGTGTTCGTCGAGGATCATCGGGCCGTACTGGCCCTGTCCCGAGTAGGGCGCGAGGAACAGGTCCCCGCTTGCCTGGCTCGCGCCCCGCGTGACCGTCACCGTCGGCGGGCGTAGGTCCGGTCGCGAGACGAAGCTCTGGTGCACCCCGAGCCCGCGGGCCGGGAAGGTGCTCCCCGCGCCGGCGCCCGGGACGTCCCTGACGGCGACGGTGAAGCTCCACGTGACCGGCACAGGGCTTGCGCCCTGGCCGGACAGCAGGCGGGCCGAGACGCTGACGGTCTCGCCTTCGGCGAACGCTCGCGAGGGCAGGAAGCTGGCGCCGTCACCCTGTGAGAAGGGCGCCAGCCTGCCCGCGTGGACACCTGTGTGCGAGCCGCGCACCACGAGCTGGGTGACGCCTGCCGCGGGCAGCCCGAGCAGGCTGATCTGGGCGGTCGCGGAGGCGTCGCGGCTTTCTGGTGCTGGAGAGACCGTCAGGCGCCCGCCCGCGAGCGCGGAGGAGACATTCAGCTTGGGGGGCACGCAGGACACGACGCCGGCGCCCGAGGCAACAGCGGCGGCGGGAGTGCCGGCACCGGGGACCTCCGCGATCCCGCAGGTGAGCAGGATCAGGGCAGCAAGCAGGCCCCCGCGTGCCGCGACCCACGCCCGGCCCAGCCGTGGCATCGACCCGGCTCCCCCGCTCTCAGCCCTTGACCGGCGCCGAGGTGCCGATCAACGTCCCCGCGGAGTCGAGCGCCTGCACGGCGACATACGGGCCCGCGGCGGCGGGGATCGCGATCGTGGTCTCGAAGCCGCTGCTCGGCGCCGTCGCGGCGGCCGACAGCGAGGCGGCGGTGGCGCCCGCGAGCACGCGCCATGTGGCCACGTTGGTGGCGCCGTTCCAGCTGGCCGACACCGACAGCGTGCCCGCCGAGCCCGCGCGCGCGGCCACGGCCGGGGAGCCTTCGCCGTGGGCGCTCCAGGGAGCCAGGTAGGTCCTGAAGTCCTGGACGTTGCGCCCCAGCGTCCCGTCGAGCAGCACGTGGCCGGCGGCGTCGTACTCGGTGAAGTTCGGCAGCCCCCCGTAGCCCATCAGCCAGTCGCCGGCGGGCAGGCTGAGGGTGTTGCCCTGGCTGGAGGCGAGCAGCGTTTTCGAGGGGTTGGTGAAAGCCTTCACGAGACTCACCGCGTGGGCGGATTCGTTGACGCTCAGCAGCAGCCCCCGGGACTGCTTCTCCTTCGGTGGGGTGGAGCCGTTGTCGAACACCGAGATCCTGCCCCCGGGCTGGAACTCGGCGTCGTGCTGCCAGTAGAAGGGGACGCCCGGGCCGAGCTTGAAGCTGCTGTGGGGCCCTCCCAGGCGCCAGCGGATCAGCCCGCTCTGGAGGTCCACGTCGTACAGCGTCCACATGTTGCGGGCCGACAGCAGCACGTCGCCGGAGCTGCCGGGGTCGACCGAGTTGATGTGGATGTAGTCCCACGGGTAGGCGTTCTTGGGGACGGCGTTGAACGAGTCGCTGATCGGTACGTGACCGAGGGCGTGCCACTCCCACATCACCAGACCGGTCTTGATGTCGATCTCCTGCACGACCGAGTCGGTCAGCACGCCGTTGGCGACGCCGTGCACTCGCGAGAGGTTCATCTGGATCGGGTCGAAGTCGTCGATCCAGGCCGTCCCTTCCGGGGTCAGGCGGATCTCGTGCAGGTCGGCGTGATAGCCGTTGCCCGCCCGCACGGTGGCCACGTGCTGATAGGAGCCGTTGAAGATCTCGTCTTCCCCCTGGCCGAAGCCGACGCGCAGGATCCGCCCCTGCCACCAGGTCAGCACCTGCTGCCCCTGGTACTGCTGGACCTGGAAGTTGGTGGCGGCGTCCCCGGCTCCAAGACGGTGGAACCACACCAGCCTCCCCTGCTGGTCGGCGATCATCGGCCCCGGCGTGCCGTGGCCCTGGTAGGGCGCCAGGAACAGGTCGCCCGTTGCCGCCCCCGGACGGGCCGGGGTGGTGATGTTGACGGTGGAGGGGGTCAGCGAGGGCGCGGAGGCGTAGTGCTGGATCGCCCGCGGATCGCCCGGGTTGGTCGGGAACTGGCTCTGGGGGACGCTCGCCTGGTGGGCCACGGTGAAGCTCGTGGCGGCCGTGCTGGTGTGCCCGCCGGTGGTGACCTGCGCGCTGACGCTGACGTGCTCCCCTGCGCGGAAGGGCCGGCTCGGCAGAAAGCTCTCTCCGGTGCCCGTCGAGTAGGCCCTCAACGCCCCCGTGTGGGCACCCGTGCTCGAGCCCACCACGCGCACGTTCGCGACCGTCGTCCCCGCGGTCCCCAGGAAGCTGATCTGGCCCGACGGTGAGGCGTCGGGGGTTCCGGGCTGGGGCGAGACCGCCACGGGGTTGCTCGCCGCCTCGCGCCCGGTCGCGTTCACGAGCAGACCGGTCGCCGGCGAGGAGCTGCTTCCGCAGGCCCCGAGCAGGGCCGCAGCGCTCGCGCAGGCGAGCACCAGGGCGGGAATCTGTCGGCGGGGAGTCATGCTCGGCGGCAGGGGCTCGACGGAGCGGCCGTCACGATAGCTCCCCGGGCCGCTGCCAAACGCCGGTCGCTGGGCCAGGGGTAGGGTGGGCCGGCCGCGACCGCGGCCGTGAGCAGATGGACGCGCGCATCATCGACCTGCGCTACGACGGCCGCCCGCGGACGGTGGGGGCGTGGCTGTGCGGCGACGTGCTGATCGACTGCGGCCCGGGGGCCGGGCTGCCGTGGTTGCTCGAGGGCCTCGGCGATCGCCCGCCGCGGGCGCTGCTGCTGACCCACGTGCACCTCGACCACGCCGGTGCCGCGGGCGCCCTGGTGGAGCGCTGGCCGCAGCTGCAGGTGTACATCCATCCCCGCGGGGCCCCACACCTGGCCGACCCCAGCCGGCTCGTCGCCAGCGCGGGGCGCGTGTTCGGCGAGCGCCTGCATGAGCTGCTCGGGGACATCCTGCCCGTCCCCGAGGCGAACCTGCGCACGATCGAGGACGGCGATGAGATCGAGGGGCTGCGCTGCGCCTGGACCCCAGGGCACGCCTCCCACCACGTCGCCTTCCTGGAGCCCGACAGCGGGCTGGCGTTCTGCGGCGACGTGGCGGGCGTGCGCCTGGAAGGGGACGTCATCGTTCCCCCCACGCCCCCGCCGGAGATCGACCTCGACGCCTGGCGGAGCTCCCTCGAGCGGCTGCAGCAGTGGCGCCCGAGCGCGCTCGCGCTCGCCCACTACGGGCTCGTCGAGCGCCCCACCGAGCACGTCGCCGCGATGAGCGAGGCGCTGGCGCGTCACGAGCGCTGGGCGGCCGAGGGCGAGGAGGCATTCATGACGGCGCTCGAGTCCTACCTGCGCGAGCGCCTGCCGGATCGGGCGGTGGAGGACTACATGTTCGTGGCGCTGGCACGCCCCAGCGCGGCGGGACTGCGGCGCTGGCTGGAGCGGGGCGCGACCGGAAGCTTCGCACGCGGGACCGGATAGCCGCTAGCATCTGACGGTGGAGGGCCATTGACGCCCGCGAACCGCCTCTCAGGAGGCTCGCCGGGCGTAGCGTGTGGTCGATCTCGTTCGTGTTTGCGATGGTGCCGGGGGGGCGTTATCGTTGCGCGACCGAAGGGATTAGGGCCGGAAGCGGAGGAGGGGTAGCAAGCATGCGACGTATGAGGATCTTTGGTCTCTGCCTCCTCTGCCTGCTGGGAGCCGCCTTTGCCGGCGCCACGGGCGCCTGGGCCGCCTCTCCGGGCGCCTCCGGATGGGGTCAGAACAGCGCCGGGCAGCTGGGCGACGGCACGACCGAAGCCAGCTTCGCGCCGATCCCCGTCAACGGCCTCACCGAAGTGCTGTCGGTGGCCGCCGGCACCAACCACTCGCTGGCGCTGCTCTCCAACGGCACCGTCGATGGCCTGGGGCGCCAACGCCGCCGGCCAGCTCGGCGACGGCAACAACACCTCCAGCAGCGTGCCCGTGGCCGTCAGCGGCCTCAGCAACGTGACGGCGATCGCCGCCGGCGGCGAATTCAGCCTCGCGCTGCTCAGCAACGGCCACGTGATGGCCTGGGGCCAGGGCGAAGAAGGCAAACTCGGCAACGGCAACATCAACAACTCCAACGTGCCCGTCGAAGTCACCGGGCTCAGCGAAGTGACGGCCATCGCCGCCGGCAGCAAACACGCCCTCGCGCTGCTGAGCAGCGGGCGCGTCGAGGCCTGGGGCTCGAACAAGAAAGGGCAGCTCGGCAACGGCGAACCAACAACGGCGAGGAGACGCCCGTCGAAGTCAAAGAACTCGGTGGCGTGACCGCCATCGCCGGCGGCGGCTTCCACAGCCTGGCGCTGCTCTCCAACGGCACCGTCGAGGCGTGGGGCGCCGGCAAGCAGGGCCAGCTCGGGAACGGCGCCAACTCTGAAATCGTCAGCACCCCCGTGGCCGTCCAGGGCCTGATCGGCGTGCACGCGATCGCGGCCGGCGAAACCCAGAGCCTGGCGGCCATGAACGGCGGCGAAGTGTTCGCCTGGGGCTCCAACGCGGCCGGCGAGCTCGGCAACGGCACGCAGAACGCACAGCAACATCCCGGTGCAGGTGAGCGGCCTCACCGAAGTCTCCTCCGTCTCGGCGGCGCAGAAGATCAGCGTCGCGCTGCAGACGAGCGGCAACGTGTGGACCTGGGGCGCCAACGGCGAAGGCCAGTCGGGAACCGGCAGCACCGAACCGGTACGCAACCTCACCCCCGTGCAGGTGACCGACATCCACCTCGTCAACCAGGTGGACGCAGGCGGGTCCCACGTGATCGTGGCCGGCCCCCAGCTGCCCACCGTGACCGGCGTGACGCCGATCGAAGGAACGCCCGCCGGCGGCACCCACGTGACGATCACGGGAACCGGCTTCAGCGGCGTCAGCGCGGTCCACTTCGGCGCCAACCCCGCCACCGAATTCACCGTCGAATCGGGAACCACGATCCACGCCGTGAGCCCGGCGGGCAGCGGCGTTGTGCCCGTCACGGTCACCATCCCCGGCGGCACGAGCGCCGGTGATCCCGCGAGCGACTTCAGCTACGTCCCGATCGTCACCGGCCTGAGCCCCGCGGCCGGCTCCCAGGAAGGCGGCACAAAAGTCACCATCCACGGCACCAACTTCGAAGGCGTGACGGCGGTCAACTTCGGCACAACGCCGGCCTCCAACGTCAAAGTCGAATCGCCCACCGAAGTCACGGTCCTCTCGCCCGCGGGCGTGGGCACCGTCGACGTGACACTCGTCGGCCCCGGCGGCACCAGCCTGAAGACCGCGGCCGACCAGTTCACCTACAGCCCCTCGCCGCCCGAGATCGGGCGCTGCGCGAAAGCCCCCAAACACGGGGCGCTCGCGGGCAAGTTCGCCGACAACGCCTGCGTGGTGTCGGAACCGGAAGAAAAAGGCAAGTTCGAATGGCTCCCCGGCCCCGGTATCAAACCGCAGGTCAAGGGCAAGGGCGTCAAGGGCGAACAGATCAAGTTCGAAACCCTGGCCGGCAAAGAGGTCGAATGCCCGAACGGCGCCAAGCTGGAAGGCAACGTCATCAACGCGAAGGTGATCTCGAACATCGTCATCAAGTTCAGCGGCTGCACCATCGGCGTCGGCAACAAGTGCAAAACCCCGGGCCAGAAAACGGCCGGCGCGATCACCAGCAAGCCGCTCACCGCCACGCTCGGGATCGTCAAAGTCGAACCCAAACCCGAAGAAGACCAGGTCGGCCTCGCCGTCGGCGTCCCCGGCAACGGGGTCTTCATGGAATTCGAATGCAACGAAGGCACGCCCTACATCTTCCGGGGAGGAGCGATCCTGCCGTTCAAACTCACCGACCGGATGATCAAGAAGTCGAAGCTCAAACTGTTCGAGGACAAAGGCCGCCAGAACATCGAATCGTTCGAAAACGAACCGAAGTTCGTGCTCTCGGCCCAGATCGGGGCAGCGCCCGCCGAACAGGCCGGGATGATCTTCACGTTCGAACTGACGAGCAAGGAAAAGCTGGAGATCAACCTCCTGCACTAGTGCGGGAAGGCCGGCCGCAGCCCGCGGCGACGACTACAGTGCGACGTCCAGCCGATGGGCGACGCCTCCGATACACCCCCGAGGGCCAGCGAGCTGCTGGAACGGTGGTTCGCCGCCGAGGGGGCCAAAACGCTCGGCAGCCTGAACGACTGTTTCGGGCGCGGCGCGTTCGCCGTCGCCTTCGTGCTGCTGCTGGCGGTCCCGGCCCTGCCGCTGCCGACCGGCGGGGCGACACACGTGTTCGAGGTGATCGCGATGCTGCTGGCATTGCAGCTCGTGGTCGGCCGCCAGGAAGTGTGGCTGCCGGAGCGCTTCCGCCGCAGAGAGCTCGCCGGCGAGCGCCAGCAGCGCTTCATCGAGCGGCTGATGCGGCTGATTCGCCGCCTCGAGCGGCTTTCCCGGCCGCGCCTGCGGTTCCTGTTCCACGGGCGGCCCAGCAACGTCGTGTTCGGCCTGCTCGTGCTCGCGGGCACGCTCGGCGCCTTCCTGGCGCCGCCCTTCACCGGCCTGGACACGCTGCCCGTCGCTCGGCGTGGTGCTGCTGTCGCTCGGGGTGATCCTCGAAGACGCGCTCGTGGCGATCGCCGGTGTCGTGGTGGGAGCCGCCGGAGTGGTGCTCGAGATCGTGCTGGGCAGCGCCGTCGTGCACGGCGTGAGCGGCCTGTTCTGACCCTCGGCCTCTAGCGTATGACGGAGCCGACTCCCGGCTACCCCGGCGTCGGGGGCGGGTATATGTAGCCCTCCACCGGGGCCGCCGGCACCCAGTGTTCGTGCACCTGCAGCTCGGGGCTCTGCGGGGTGGGCGTCCAGTTGGAGTCGTCGATCAGCAGTCGTGCGCCTTGCACGGCGGCGACGTAGGCGACATGGCCGTCCGCTCCCACCGGACCGGTGTGCGGCGCCCACACGGCGAGCGCGCCGACTGCCGGACGGGTGCCCTCGAGGGCCTTGCCGGCCGCCGCTTGGAGCCACTGCGATGCGTTCCCCCTCACGATCCCATCTAGATCGGGGCGGCGGCCCAGGGCGTACCAGGTGCACTGTCCGACCGGGTGCGGGTCGGCGGCGAAGCAGATCCCCTGCACGTCGCATGTTCCCGCCCCGGGCGGAATCGGGTTGGAGGGCTGCGCGCCGGCGATACCCGGGGCGCTCACGAAGGCTCCCCCGATGCGCGGCAGGCCCGGTTCGGTGCGATACCGCCACCCGGCCCAGCGAGAGCCCTCACGGCAGATAGCCCGGAAGAGCCACGGCCCTCTGTCGCCGGCGATCGAGCTCGTCCACCGCCACGCCACCGAGCCCCGGCGCGAGCTGGCGAGCGAACGCCTGTGCCCGGCTTCGCTGACGCGCAGCCCGCAGCGCGCCCCGGGCGCCGAGGTGACCCTGGCCGTGATGCGGTTCAGCGCCCCGGGCAGGCCTTCGACGGACACCGACACGTGCACGTGCAGCGGCCCGGCCGCAGCGCCTGGGGCCGGGTGCGAGAGGGCCGTCCCCGCGAAGGCCGTCGCAGCGAGGACGCCGGCGGCCGCCGAGCGTGCGGCCCTGGCCCGGGCCTGCGCGCCTATTCGTCGTAGGTGTATTCGTCGCCCGGGTCTTTGGCGGAGCTGTTGCGCCCGTTGGCGGTCGCTTTGATTTTGACCGTCTGTTCTTTGGTGTCGGGTGGAGCGATCATCGTGCATTCGGTGGTCGAGGCACATTCCACGAAGGCCGCCGGTTCCCTCTTGAACTTGAACGCCGTATTGCCTTCTCCCGGAGCGAACCCGCTACCGGTGATCGTAACCTGCGTGCCTCCCGCGAGGGGCCCGGATTCGGGGGAGACGGACGTGATGATCGGGTTTTCATAGCGGAAGCGGTCCTTGCCCGAGAGCGCGCTCGTCCCATACGGGCTCGTCACCGTCACGTCCATCAGCCCCGCTGCGTTCGGCGGCGACACGGCCGAGATTTCCGTCTGCGAGATGACTTTGAAGCTGGCGGCGGGCACCTGCCCGAAGCTGACGGAGGTCGCGTAGGTGAAGAAGGCGCCGGTGATCGTCAGTTCGGTGCCCCCGCTGGCCGGGCCCTTCTTGACCGACAGCTTCTTGACTTCCGGCGGGAGGCCCGTTTTGACGTACGTGAACTGGCTCGCGCCGCCGGGGCTGGTCAGGCCGAAGGGCGTCTTGACCGTGATCGCGACCGTGCCGACCCCCGGCGGGGCGACGGCGATGATCGTGTTGGACGACTGCACGCCGAAGCTTTCGGCCGGGACCGCCCCGAATTTGACTTCGCTGGCCTGTTCGAGCTGGGTGCCCGTGATCGTGACGACGGTGCCTCCCTGTTCGGGCCCTTCGTGGGGTTCGATCGAGGTGAGCGACGGCGGAGTGCCGTAGGTGAACTGCGATGCCGCGCGGGCGGCGCTGGTGCCTTTCGGGGTCGTGACCGTGACCGTCACGGTGCCGCTCGCGTGTTCCGGCGCGACGGCTTTGATCTCGCTCGCGGAGAGCACTTCGAAGGAGCTCGCGTTGACGGCGCCGAACGTGACGGCGCTGGTTTCGCCGAAGTTCCCGCCGTGAATGATCACCGAGGTGCCTCCGCTCATCGACCCGGTGGCGGGTTCCAGGGAGGTGATGAAGGGCGTCGGGTTGCCGCCGACGGCAAGAGCTTCCGAGAGCGCCGGTTCCCATCCGCTGCTGTTGGAGGCGGTTTCCCTGAACACGATCGAGAAGCCGACGTCGGCGAGCGTGACGACGTAGTTGGCTTTGGTGGCGCCTTCGATCGGGCTGCATTCGGTGAGTTCGCAGCGCAGCCACTGGTCGGTGTGGTGAGTGGGCGTGGGTTTCCACGTTCCTTCGTGGGCGGTCAGCGTTTCGCCTTTCTGCGGGTTCCCGGTCACGGTCGGCGGTTTCACGTTCAGCGGAGGCGTGAGCTCGACCTGGCCCGTTGCCGCGGAGGTTGCCGCCGCCGAGGTCCCCGCGGCGTTGATGGCCTGCTCCTGGACCCTGAGCGTTTTCCCCACGTCGGTGCTCTTGGGCGCGTAGTTGCGGGAGTTGGCGCCGCTGATCGCTTCGCAGTTGTTGCCACCCCCGTCGCAACGCTCCCACTGATAGGAGAAATCGGTCGGTTCGTTGCTCCATTCGCCGTGGAACTCGCGCAGGCCGTGGCCCTGCTCCGGTGCCCCGCTGATGGCGGGCGGTTTCTGGTTGGTCGCCAACGCGGGCGCGATGATGGCGGTGGCGGCGGAGAACGACACCCCCGACCCGGTCGCGTTGGTGGCCGTTTCGCGGAGCTCGAGAACCTTGCCGACGTCATTTCCGACGAGCGTGTATTTGCTGTTGTTGGCGCCGTTGATCGGGTGACAGTTCAGGCCCCCGCTTTCGCACCGGCGCCACTGGTATTCGAAGCTCTTCGGTTCGCCTGTCCAGGGGGCGGCGTGGCCGGTGAGGATGCGGCTCTGTTCGTCGGCCCCGGTGATCGTCGGAGGGCTTTTGGTGGAGGGCGGTTCCGGCGGCGGGACGGGGACCACGACGCTCACCGCGGAGTTGACCGCCGCGCTGCGCGCGAAGCCGTTTTCAACCGATTCCGAGACGATCAGCGTGTGGCCCACGTCCTTGGGGGTGATGTTGAGGGTCTGCTTGGTCGCTTTCGACATCGAGACGCATTCCGTGCCCGACGGCGAGCAGCGCATCCACTGCCAGTGGGGGTTGGAGGGGGCGTTCGACCAGGACCCTTCGTCGGCCGTCAGCGTCTGTCCCTGTTCGACGGACCCGGCGATCGTCGGCGGTGAGATGTTGCCGGGCGGTGCGGGGGTGGCGATCTGCTCGGCCAGCGAGGGCACGATTTCATACCCGCCCGGGTTGGTGGCCCGCTCCTGCACCTCGATCCAGAAGCCGACGTCTTCGGCGGTCGGAACGTAGGTTTCGCCGGTATAGGGTTCGTTTTCACCCATCCCGTTTTTGACGATGATGGCTCCGCAGGTGGCGCCGATCCCTTCTTCGGTGCGGCCATGGCAGCGGAACCACTTGTCCTGGAAGCTCGTGGGTGAGTTTTCCCACGAGCCCTGGTGGACCGTGAGCGTGTCGCCCTGCACCGCTGCTCCGGTGATCGTGGGCCGCTGGACGAAGGTCGGGTAGGGCGGTTCGTTTTCTTCGCCGCTGGCGAGGATCACTTCGGGGGTGCTGACCGCGATGCTGGCGCCGGAGGCGTTTTTTGCTTCTACGGTCGCGATGATCGTGTGGGCCACGTCCTGGGATTGCACTGAATAGGTCTGGTGCGTGGCCAGTTCTTTGCCGACGGTGATCGGTTCGCATTCGGTCCCGAGTTCTTCGGACGCGCCGGCTTCGCCGTAGCCTTCACAGCGCAGCCACTGATAGGCGAACTGGTTGGGGCTGTTGGTCCACGAGCCCTGCGTGACGGTGAGCGTCTGGCCGAGGCGGAGTTTGCCGGTTTCGATGCTGGGACTGCCGCTGATGGTCGGCGCCGCGGTATTCGAGGGCCACCCTTTCCCGGACTTCGGCGTGCCGATGATTTTGCGGATCTTTTCTTTGCCTTCTTTGCCTTCGGGGCTCTTGAGGGTGACTTCGTAGGGCTGGGCTTTGAGGCCGGCGAGCGGCAGGCTGCAGGGGCTTTTGCAGTTCCCTTCCAGGGTTTTGGCGAATTCCCTCGTCCCCACGGGGCGGTCGCGGAGTTTGTAGGGTTCGACGCCCACGTTCCATTCGGGCGTGAGCGCTTCTTCGAACGACGTGAGGGTGATCGGCGGCACTTTTCCGGAGCCGCTTTCGAGGATCGCCACGGCGCTGGTGGTGCTGGCCGCGACCGAGTGGATCGGCCCCAGGCCCAGGATCGGCGTGGGCGTCACCGTGGTCGTGAGGTTGACGTTGCCGAGGCCGAGCAGTTCGTAGGGTCCATTGCCGCCGAAGGTGTAGAGCACCTTGCTCGCGTTTTCTTCTTCCTCGACCACGAAGCTGGTCCCTTCGCCGGCGGCGAGCGCCACCACGTGCTCGAGCGAGGGGACGGGTTCGGGCACCATGCTGCACGGGTCGTGGCCGCACTGTTCGTCCGCTTCCGGCCCGGTTTCGTAACCGAGCTGTCCCGAGCCGTCGGAGCCCCAGGCGTACAGTTCGCCGTTCGCGAGCCGGGCGAGCGCGTGCGTGCCGCCGCCCACGATTTCGACCACGGGCGAGGCCGGTTCCAGCAGCGTGCGCACCGGCGAGGAGGCGTCTTCGGTTTCGCCGTCGCCGAGCTGTCCTTTCCCGCCCGAGCCCCAGGCGGCGACCTTTTTGCCCGCGGAGCCGATCGCGTAGGCGGTTTCTTCGCCGGCCCCGATTCGTTCCACGCCGGAGAGCTTGCCGAGGTTCTTGATCTTCACCGGCCGCGGGATCGTGCTGCACTGCGCCGGCGTGATCGCGTGGGCTTCGCCGAGGCAGAATTCTTCTTCGGCGCCCTTCTCTTCGACGCCCAGATCGCCGTTGCGGTCTTCACCCCAGGCCATCACCTCGCCGTCGGAGAGCAGGGCGTAGTCTCGTTTGCCGCCGGCCGCGATCTGCTTGACGCCGGTCAGTCCGGGGATCTTGGTCGGCTTGTCGCGCGCCTTGAACTCCGCTTCGGTCTGGCGGGCGACGCGTTCGTAGCCCTTTTCCCCGTTGCCCCTCTCGCCGAATTCGGAGGCCCCCCAGGTCCACACGGTGCCGTCGTAGCGCAGCGCCATCGCGTGGGCGTTGCCGACGGCGATTTCCTTGACTTCGGTCAGTTCCAGCACGGGCACCGGGTGACTCTCGATGAGCTGGCCGCCGTTGCCGAGCTGGCCCTTGTTGCCCGTCCCCCACGACTCCACGGTGCAGTTGGACAGCAGCGCGAGCCCGAACTTGAAGCCGGCCTCGACCTGGGTGACGCCGGTCAGGCCCGAGACCGTCTGGGGCGAGTTCTCGTAGTTGCTGGCGAAGCCCGCGCCGATCTGTTCGGAGGCGTTGAAGCCCCAGTCCAGCGCCGCCGTGCCGCCGTGCAGCCCGGGGCAGTGTTCTTCAGCCGCCGAAGCGGCCGGCGCGACCCACATCGACAACGCGAGCGCCGCCAAGCACCCTGCAACCAACCCCCGCACGGCTGTGTGTCCCCCTCCCTCCAGTGTTGCCAGACAGTCTTATAACGCAACGCGCCCCGCAATGTTGGCCGATACGGGACGTCCGGGCCAGCCGCCGAAGGCCCCCGGCATCGACCTCCTGCATCCGCGCGGGCGCCGGGGCGCGACGAGCGGCTCACGACGGAGCCCGCGGCAGGGCCGGCAGCGGGGCCGGCGACGGGGGTTCGGGACGGCCCGCGTCCCCCGCGGCGCCACCGTCTCGGCGGCGGCGGGGGAATGGTCGGCGGCGGGGGCGTTCCGCCGGGCGCGGGCCTCTCGCCGGGCGCGGGCTGTCGCCACGCGCCGGCTTTCCGCTAGGCGCCGGCGAGCGCCTTCTGCTTGATCGCGTCGAACTCGGACTGCGTGATCGCGCCCTTGTCGAGGAGGTCCTTGGCGCTGGCGATCTGGGAGGCGGGGTCGCTCTGGCCGGCCACCGAGCGGACGTAGTCGTCCATCTGGGACTTGGCTTCCTGCTGGCCCTGGACGGCCCGTTCGGTCATCCCCTTGTGCTCGGCGATCAGGTACACGAACACCCCTAGATACGGCAGGATGATCACGAAGATGATCCACCCCGTCTTGCCCCATCCGCCGATGTCAGTGCGGCGGAAGATGTCCATGAAGACGGTGATCAGCAGCCAGATCCAGATGAAGAACGCGAAGAAGATCAACATCGTCCAGAACACTTCGAGGAGCGGATAGCTGGTTGCGATCACGGGTCTCTACCTCCTAGTTGGGTGGGCCCGCCGACTGGCGTGGCGGGGCGAGGATAGTGCTTACGGCTGACGTTCGAGGCCACCCTGGGCACATTGTCTGATGCGCTCCGGCCCTCGAGACGGGAGAGGCCCGGGTCGCCCCGGGCCTCTGACACGGAGGAGGCCCGGGGTCGCCCCCGGGCCTCTGACGGATGAGCCTTAGTCTTCCGGTGGGGCTTCGGGGAACGTGGGCTGCGGCGGTTCCACCGTGAAGGTGGTCGTCACGGTCGTGTAGGGCGCGTTTTCGAGGCTGGCTTCGACCAGGCTCGTCCCCGCCGCACACGAGTAGTTGCCGAACAGCACCGCGAATGCGTTGCCGTCGTTGTCCAGCCACACGGTCGCTTCTTCGGCGTGCGAGGCCAACGCCTTCGGCCCGTCGGGACCCATCACGATCCAATCCAGGCGGTAGTCCTCTTTGCAGCGGGCGTAGAGCTGCGCGGCGTTGATGTTGACCGGTTCCTCCGCGAACACGGGCGGGAACTCGACCTGAACGATCGTGGCCACGTCGCTGAACGTCTCGCCCTCGACCTTGCTCGCCGGGGTCGCCAGCACGGCGGTTTCCGTGGGCCGCGGCGGCAGCACCGTGAACCCGGTCGTCACGGTCGTGAAGGGCGCGACTTCGAGGTGCGCGGCCACGAGGCTTTCGCCGGCCGCACACGACGGTCCGCCGAGCACCACGGCCGTTGCGTTGCCGTCGTTGTCGAGTTCGACCGAGAAGCTCGGACTGCTTTTCGCGCTCAAGAGGTCGAACGGCTTGGTCGGGATCGTCCAGTAGAGCTTGCCGTCGCAACGGCTGTAGAGCTCGTTGGCGCTGATCCTGACGAACTTCTCCGCGTAGACGGGTTCGCACTCGACTTCGATCACGTCGGCGACGCTCGAGGCGGTTCCGAACTCGCCCTGGTCCATGAAGGAGTTGGGCAACGTGTGGATCACGCACGTTTCGGGCGAGGCTGTTTGACCGACCTCGCTCTGCGGCGTGGTGGCCCGCTTGTGCCGGGTGGTGTGGGCGAACGCGGTCGCGCTCAGCAGGAACAGGCTGAGGGCGAAGACCGCGAGTACTGCCAGAAGATTGCGTCGTTCCATAACACGCACCATGAGTTCCTCCAGCTGGCTATCTCGGTTGGCTGACCGCTACAGCGGTCTTGGTCGGGCGCCCCTGCTCCGCAGTGGCGCCCAGAACATCCCCCCGAGCCGTTCCCTTGGCGCGAGGGTCCGAACGACCGGAAGCTACCACCATCCGCGGCGCCGTGCTCGCCGGTCGCGTGCCCCCTACGCGGCCGCGGTGACCCCCTGTCGAGCGCGGCTCGGCGGGCCCCCTCGGGGCTGCCCCGGGAGGGGGCCCGTGGGCCACTAGCTCATTCGTAGGTGAACGTGTCCGCGGGTTTGATCTTCTTGCTCTTGGCTTTGCCGATGGCGGCGACCACGTCGATGGTGCCGGCCTTCGTAGCCGCGGGCGAGGTGACCGTGCATTCACTCGTCGAGGAGCAGCTCACCGACGTCCCCGCCGTCTTCTTGAACAGCAGAGTCGTTCCGCTGCCGAGGGCGAAGCCGCTGCCTTTGACCGTCACAGACGTGCCGCCGGCGAGCGGGCCTTTGGCCGGGCTCACGCTGGTGACGGTGGGATTTTCGTACTTGAACACGGCCTTCGAGTTCGGTGCGCTCGGGCCGCCGCTGAACGTGGACACCGTCACGGGGACCGTGCCGGAGGTGTTCGGCGGTGCCAGGACCGTGATCGAGGTCGGCGAGTTCAGTTTCGTCGTCGTGGCCTGAACGGTGCCGAAGGTGACCGTGAAGGGGGCGACGAAGCCGGTGCCTGTGATCGTCACCGAGGTGCCGCCCGAGGCGGGGCCCTTCTTGGCCGAGAGCTTCGTGACCGTCGGCACGACACCGGCTTCCGGCGTGAACAAATGGTCGGCGCCGGTGGCCGTGCCCGTGGCGTTGGTCGCCGAGATCCTGAAGTGGACGGGCTGCCCGGTGGTCAGGCCCGAAATGGTCGCGGAGACTTCAACCGGCGCTTCGCCGGCCCCCGGCGAGGTGCTGCAGGGAATGCTTTTTTCGTAGGCGATCGTAGGCCCGTATTCGAACTCGCATTCGGTCACTTCCTGGGCGTTCGGGTTGACCGTGGCTTCGAGGGTCCCCGACGTGGGGCCGACCGAGGAGGCGAAGCCCGTGACCACGGTGGGCGCGTGGGGACCGGTCTGGTACACGTAGGCCGTGCCCGCGCCGGAGTGTGCGAAGCGCGCTCCGGCCAGGGCCGTGGTGCCGTTGGCGGAGACGGCGACGCTGTCGCCGACTTCTTCTTCAGCGCCTTCGCCCCCGAGCACCTTGGGGCCCGCCTGCACCCAGCTTTCGCCGGAGCGCGCAAACGCCCAGATGGCTCCGCTTGCGCCGTGATCGCCGCTGCCGCCGATGATCGCGGTGTTGCCGTTGCTGGAGAGGGCGACGCTTTCGCCGAACAGGCCTCCGCCGGCGGCCTCGTCGGAGGCCAGCAGCTTGGCGCCCTGCTGGGCCCACGTTTCCCCGGAGCGCGTGAACGCCCACGCGGCCCCGACCCCGCCGTTGTCGTTGGGAGCGCCGACGAGGGCCGTGTTGCCGTCGTCGGAGAGGGCCACGCTGGCGCCGAGTTCGGGGAATTTGACGCCGCCGCTGCCGGTCAGCTTCGAGCCCTGCTGGCTCCAGACTCCTCCTGAGAGCACGAACGCGAAGGCCGCGCCGACCTGGTTGTCGGCGGGGGCACCGATAACTGCCGTGTCGCCTTCGCCCGAGAGCGCGACGCTGGTGCCGAAGCCGCCTTCGCCGACCTCACCGCTGCCCGTCAGCTTTTCTCCCTGCTGGGTCCAGGTTCCCACGGAACGGGTGAAGACCCAGGCGGCGCCGGCGTCGACGTTGTCGCGGTTGCCCCCGATCAGGGCCGTGTTGCCGTCGTCCGAAAGCGCCACGCTCATGCCGAAGCGTCCGGCGCCGGTCTCGCCGGAGCCGGTCAGCTTCGCGCCCTGCTGGCTCCAGCTCCCGCCGGAGCGGGTGAAGACCCAGGCGGCGCCCGTGCTGGTGGTGTCGCCGTAGCCGCCGATCAGGGCGGTGTTGCCGTCGTCGGAGAGGGCCACGCTGGCGCCGAACCGCCCTTTGGGGCCGGTCTCCCCGGAGCCGGTCAGCTTTGCGCCCTGCTGGGTCCAGGTTTCGCCGGAGCGGGTGAAGACCCAGGCGGCGCCTTCTTCGGTGTTGTCGCGCCAGCCGCCGACGAGGGCGGTGTTGCCGTCGGCCGAAAGGGCCACGCTCGCGCCGAAGCGGGCGTTGCCGCTCGCGCCGGTGCCCGTGAGGGCGGCCTGCTCGAGGAACGGGTCGACCTTGACGGGGTAGCTCGCTCCGCCGGCGTCGACGCTGATCAGCAGCTGGCCGCCGCTGATCTGCAGGCGGCTGGGCAGCACGCGTCCGGCCGCGTCCACGGCGCTGAGGCCGGTGTACGCGATCGAGCCCGGGCCGGAACCGCCGACCGTGAAGCCCTTGTGGCCGGCCGCGAGCGTCGCGGGCGCGCTGGTCGAAAGGTTCAGCGCGAGCGTCAGCGGTCCGCCCTGGGTGCCGGCGGGAGCGTGCGCGATCGTGAAGCCCTGCTCGAGTCCGAGCGGGCCGTTCAGGTACCACTCGCTGAGGCCGGGGTGCGAGAACACGACGCGGTTGGCCTGCCCGCGCGGGGCCACCGGCGCCACCGGCGCCAGCGCGGTGCCGAAGCCGACCGCGCGCAGTCCGAGGGACAGGTGCTGCCGGGCAGAGGCAACCGTGACCCCGGCTGCCCCGAAGCTGGTGCTCAGACGCGCGGCGGGCGTGCGGGCGGTGAGGCCGCCGGCGCTCCCGGTCGTGACGTGATAGCTCGGGTCGTCGGCCCCCATGGCCGCGGACACCGGACCGCGGAGCGCGGTCGGAAGGGTCGCCATACCGCTGTGCGGAAGCACCTGCGTGCCCGGCGCGGGTGGGCTGGTGGCAGAGCCCGGACCTGCGAGCTCTCTGACGGCGAGGCCGAGGGCCAGCGACAGCAGAGCCGCACCCAACAGCATCCAGCGCGGGCTCGCGCTGCGCCTGATCCGCATGCGCCCGTGTGCGCGCACGCCAACTGCCTCCAAGACCCCTCGCATCAAACCCCTCCCACTCCCGTCGTCCGTATTTGGGAGCGTCAGTGTACCCCAGCGTCGAGGCCCCGGCTACAGCAGAAACACGCCGTTCACAGCTGCCCCGCCTTGGCCACCGGATCGATGCCGAGATCGCGCAGGGCGGCATCGAAGGCCGCCATCTGGGCGGTGTCCTCATAGAAGTCGTCGTGGCGGACGATCTTGCCCCAGCGCGTCTGCAGCACGAGCACCACGCGGTTGGAGTACAGGAGCCGGCCGTCGGGGGCCCTCGCCTCGTCGTCAACGCGGCCGATCACGGTCATGTTCCAGGGCGGCCCGCTGAGCCAGAGGTCCTTCAGCTCGACCTTCAGCCCGGCCGCCACGAAGTCGCGCAGGAAGCCCTCGATCGCCTGCTTGCCGCGATGATCGCCGGCCCAGCGGTGAGGGCCGTCGTTGAAGTGCAGCACCGCGTCCTCGGCGTAGGCGTTCAGGAACGGGCGGTAGTCGCCCTCGTTGATGCGCCCCACATCCCGGCCCAGACGAACCATCAGGACCCGGCGCAGCAACGGCCGCAGAGCCAGCCCTGCCATCAGCCCGAGAACAGCGGCGCCGCGGATCCTGTTCATGACTCCATTCCCTGGGTTCCTGCCCACAGAACACTAGCTCCCGGCGCCTGCCGGGCGGCGTGGCCCACGGTGCTTCGCGGCCCTGCGCCGGCCCGCGCCTCGGGCCGCATGCGCCGGCGCCCGGCGGCGCCGCGGCCTACCTGAGGACGGTGAAGTGCAGCGACCTCGGCGTCGAGCGCTGGCCGGCGGCGTTCGTGGCCGTGAGCGTGAGGGCGTAGCTGGCCGGCACCAGCGCCTGGGAGAGAGAGATGCGCCCGTCGAAGAAGGCCCGGTTCTGGCCTGGATGGGCGGTGAAGGACAGCGCCCCGACGGGCCGCGACAGCCGGCAGTGCGCCCGCGCGCGGTTGCTGTGGGTCGCGGGCGCGCAGTGGCCGGCGACGCGGCGCCCGGGCGTTTCGCGGACGAACGACAGCTTGACGGCCGCCTTCTGGTTGAGGTTGAAGGAGAAGATCGTTCCCACCGGGATCACGGGATGTCCCCCGGAGCCCGCAAGGCGGGCGAGCGCGGCACCGGCTCGCCAGGACGGGTGGCTCTGGGTGAAGCCGCTGACGATCGGCGGGGCCGACGCTTCGCGGGTTTCTTTGGAGCCCAGCACGCCCCCTGACCCCGGCGCGGCGGGCAACAGCGTGAAGGCGTATTCGACGGGCGGCACTTCGCAGACGAAGTCGAGGCCCGGTTCTTCGGAGACGACATTGCCGCTGACGCTGATCCGGTAGGTGCCGGGCTGGGTGTAGGTATGGGTTCCCAGCAGCTGCGTGCTGCCTTCGATGCTCCCCCTCAGGGTGGCTTCGCCGCTGGGGGTGCCGTCCCCCCAGGCCCAGCTTTCGTGGAACTCGCACTGGGAGGTTTCGTGCTCGTTGATCACTTCCAGGGTCACGATGGGGTCGGTGCTCTGGCAGGCATGAGCTTCACCCCAGAACACACACGGCGCGCCCACCCCCGAAGACGGCGCGCTCGCGCCGCTCGCGACGCCCCCTCCCCCGCCGGCGATCAGGGCGCCGGCCAGCAGCACGGTGGCGAGGAGCGGCCGGGGCGAGGACGGCGTGCGGCGTCGGCGGGCGGTCCGCCGGGACGCCCTCCGGGGTCCGTTGCTGGCCATCCTTCCGTGAGCCTGCAAATCCGTTGTCCCTGTGCCGAGTATCCGCCGGCGAGCCCAGCTGCTGCAGGTGCGCCGAGGAGCGGCCGCAAGCTAGCACAGCTGCGGTTCGCTAGCGTCTTTGACCGGTGCCAGAAGACCGGCGCGGTCGACCCCCTCGGGGACCCTCGCACGTCGCCGCCGAGCAGCGCCGGCGTGTGGTGGCTCGCCGCCGGCGGGTGCTCCTCGCCGTGCTGGCGCTCGCGGCGCTGGGGATCGGCCTGGCCGTGTTCGAGGACGGTTCCGGTGCGCGCCGGCACGGGCAGGCGCACTCGCACGTCGACGCGCCCGGGCGGCCACCGCGCTCCCCCGTGGTTCCGGCGCCCGCGCGGGCGCCTGGCGGGAAAGGGCCGCGGAAGGCGGCGGTGAGCGGGGCGCCGGCCGCGGTCGAGCGGCTGATCGCCGGCGGCCGGCCGATCTACTGCGGGGGTCGCCGCGGAGATGAGGTGGCGCTCACCTTCGACGACGGGCCCGGGCCGTACACGCACCTGATGCTCGCCAAGCTGCGCAAGCACCACCTGCAGGCGACCTTCTTCGTCGTCGGCAGGAACATCCCCCTCCTCCCGGGCGCGATCCGGGCGGAGCGAAGGATCGGCGCGGTGGGGGACCACACCTTCACCCACCCGCTGCTGACAGGGCTCGCGCCGGCCGCCGCCGAAGCGCAGATCGTGCGCACCCAGAGGGCCTTGGAACGAGCCTCGGGCGGGCCCGTGTTCCTGTTCCGCCCTCCCTACGGCGCCCACAACGGGGCCGTCGACCGCATCGCCAGGCGCCACGGCCTACTCGAGATCCTGTGGACGGTGGACAGCCAAGACTCGCTCGGCGCCGGCTACGCGCAGATCGCCCGCAACGTGATCGCGGGCATGAAGCCCGGGGCGATCATCCTCATGCACGAGAACCACGGTCAGACGATCAGGGCGATGCTCGCGATCTTCGCCGCCCTGCAGCGCCGCCACCTGCACGCGGTGAGCGTCCCGCAGCTGCTGCACGACGATCCCCCGAGTCCCGCTCGGGTGCGGGCGGGGTGGAGCGGTTGCGGCGTGGCCGGCGCCGCACACCTGTCGGGCGGCTAGGCCTGCGTCGGGCTGCTCAGGGCAGCGGGGCGCCGGCGAGCGCGAGCATGATCCCGACGCCCGCCGAGGCGAGCAGCGTGGCGAGAAAGCTGCGCCCGAGAAGCAGTATCGCGACGGCGGCGAGCGCCATCAGGGCGAACTGCCAGCCCTGCTGAAGCGCCGCGGCGAGCGTGATCGCCGCCCCCAGGATCGCCCCGATCGCGGCCGGCCCGGCGCCGTCGAGAAACGCCCGGGCAGTGGGATCGGTGCGCAGCCGGCCAAAGGCACCGGCGCCCACCAGCACGAACAGGAAGGAAGGGGCGAAGGCGACGACGGCGGCGAGGGCCCCACCGGCGAGACCGTGGGCCGCATAGCCGACGGCGGCCACGGTGGCCACCACCGGCCCCGGCGTCACCTGTCCGAGCGCCACCGCCGTCAGGAACTGCTGGTTGCTCATCCAGTGGTAAACGTGGACCGCGTCGCTCTGCATCAGCGGGACGATCACGAAGCCGCCCCCGAAGGAGAGCGCGCCGACCTTCAAGGCGGTCCACGCCAGGGCCCCCATCCCGCCCGTCGACGTCGCGACGGGGGCCAGCGCCATCCCGAGCCGCCGGTCACGGTCGCCGGCCGCTGACCGAGGGCGACGCACCAGCAGCTCCAGCACCCCGCAGGCAGCCAGCGCGAGCACGAGGTAGGAGCCCGCAAACACGGCCGCGGCCGCGCCGACCGTTACGTACAGAGCCCAGCGGGCAACCCGCGGGCGGGCGCCGCGGACTCGCGCCAGGCTCGGGCCGATCAGCATCCGCGCCGCATGAGCGGCCACGACCGGCAGCGCGGCCCCGGCCCCCGCGCCGGCGCCACGGACCCAGGCCGGCGGCGAGCCGCCGAGGAACAGCGGCGACACGGCGAGCACGGCGAGCACGGCGGGGAGCACGAACCCGAGCCCCCCGATGAGCGCCCCGGCGCGACCGGCGACGCGGTAGGCGCAGTAGATCGCCAGCTGGGTGGAGGCGGGACCCGGCAGCAGCCCGCAGGCGGCGTTGGCGTCCTCGAATTCGTGCGCGTCGAGCCACCCGCGGCGCTCCACCGCCAGCCGGCGCAGCAGGGCGATGTGGGCCGGGGGTCCCCCGAAGCCGATGACCCCGATCCGGGTCCACTGGCGAGCGACTTCGGACAGCCCGACGCGGCGGACTGGTGGCTCGGCGGCCGGCCGCACGGAATACTCAGGAATGCGCGCCCGGCGCTTTCACCCGGTCGGGCCGAAGCGCTCGGTGCGAACCCGCTCCTGTGCGTGGCCGATCTGGGCCAGCGCCCCGGCAGCCGTCTCGACGAAGCCGTTTGGGCCGCACACGAGGTTCAGGGGATTCTCGCTCGCCGGCCACGAGAGTTCCTCCATCAGGCGCCGATCGATGCGCCCGGTGTAGCCCTCCCATCCCGGCGGCGAGCGACGCGTGAGCGTGTAGCGGATGTCCACGCCCTCCTGGCCGGCGAAGGCGGTCAGCTCCTCGGAGTAGATGATTTCCTCGTGCGAGCGCGCGGAGTACAGCAGCCGCACCGGAGCGGCGCTGTTACTGGCCTCGCGATGGCGGAGCACCGAGCGAAAGGGAACGATCCCCGAGCCCCCCGCCACCAGCAGCACGGGCCCGGGCTGCGACGCCTCCCACACGAAGTAGCCGCCGATCGGCCCTCGCAGCTCGAGTTCGTCTCCGGCACGGAGCTCGTCGGCGAGGTAGCCCGAGACCTCACCGTCGTCGAGTCGCTCGACCGTGAGCACCAGGTGCTCGTCCTCAGGGGCCGACGCGATCGAGTAGCTGCGCTGGGCCTGGTAGCCGTCCTCAGCGGTGAGGCGCACGTCCACGTGCTGGCCCGCAAGGTGGCCCGGCCAGTCGGGCATCCGCAGCGCGATGCTGCACACCCGCTCGGTCTCCCGGACGAGCTCCACGACCGTCCCGAGCTGCCAGCTCAGTCTCCCTGGTAGCGCTGCTCGAGCCATGGGTCACCGTGGTCGTGGTAGCCGTAGGTCTCCCAGAACCCGGGCTGGTCCTCGCGTGTGAGCCGCAGTCCGCGCAGCCACTTGGCGCTCTTCCAGAAATACAGGCGCGGCACCAACAGCCGGGCGGGCCCGCCATGCTCGGGTTCGAGCGGCCGGCCGTCGAACTCATAGGCAACCCAGGCACGGCCGCCGGTGACGTCCTCGACGGCGAGATTGGTGGTGTAGCCGCCGTCGCACCAGGCGGTCAGGTAGCGGGCCGAGGTGTCCACGTGAGCCAGCACCGTGTCCAGCGACACGCCCCGCCAGCGGGTGTCGAACTTGGACCACTTGGTGACGCAGTGGATGTCCGTCGTCACGTCCTGGGCGGGCAGGGTGAGGAACTCCTGCCAGGTCCAGGCCGACGGGCTCTCGCACCTCCCCTTCGACGGTGAAGCTCCACTGCTCCAGCGGCGTGTGCGGCGTGGGTCCGGCCGACAGCACGGGGAAGTCCGTCGTCAGGTACTGGCCGGGCGGCAGGCGTGAGGAATCGGCGCTCGAGCGCCGGCGGCCGGAGAAGCCACGCGAAACGGGGGCCATCAGCCCCCAGAAGCTAGCGGAGCCGACGCAACAGCTCCCGTTCGACCACCAGGGGGACGAACAGGTCTCGGTAGCCGTGGTCGTCGAACAGGACCGTCAGCTGGTCACCGTCGTAGCGCTGCACCGTGCCCTCACCCCAGCGCTCGCTCCTCACCCGCTCGCCGAGCCCGAACGGTTCCGCCGCGGGCGGCGGCCCCGGACGCAGCAGGTCGTTGTCGCACGCCCCGCACGGCCCCTGGAATTCCTGGCCGAAGTAGGTGAGCAGGAACGAGCGCCGGCAGCCCGTCCCCTCGGCGTAGCGGCGCATCATCTCCAACCGCGAGCGCTCCACCTCCTGGCCACGCTCGTTCTCCTCGCGCGAGGAATCGATGAGCTCCTGGAGGCCGTACGCCGCGGTCCAGCGAACCTTCCCGTCCGCGCTCCAGCAGGCACCGCCCAGATCGACCAGGCGTGCGAGCGCCAGGGTCACCGAGCGTGAGCTGAGCCCCAGCGCGGCGGACAGCGCGGCGGGGTCGGTCTCGCCCGTGGTGTGCTCGAGCCGCCGGGCGAGGGCCGTGAGCGCCTTCTCGGGGACGGGCCTAGCCGTCAGGTGGCGGGCCTGGGCGAGGTCGGCGGCGCGGTACAGCAGCCGCGCATGGGCGGGCTCGCCGTCGCGTCCGGCGCGCCCGAACTCCTGGTAGTAGGCGTCCAGCGAGCTGGGGACGTCGACGTGCAGGACCCAGCGCACGTCCGGCTTGTCGATGCCCATCCCGAAGGCGACGGTGGCGCACACGATCCGTGCCGAGCCGCCGAGAAAGGCCTCCATCGCGCGGGCGCGCTCGGAGGTGGAGAGCCCTGCGTGGTAGAGGGTGGCGCTGTGTGCCGCCGCGAGCAGGGCGTCCCGCGCGTGCTCGGCTCCGGCACGGGTGGCCGAGTACACGATCCCGGCCCCATCGAGCTCGGCGGCGGCAGCCTCGAGCTCCCGGACCTTGTCGGCGGGCGAGGCCAGGTGCTGCACGGACAGCTCGATGCGCGGGCGATCGAAGTCGCCCACCACCACGTCGGGCTCGCGCAAACCCAGCCGCCGCGAGATCTCGGCCCGCACGGGCGGGGCGGCGGTGGCCGTCAGCGCCAGGCGCACGGGCCCACCGAGCGCCTCCGCCTGGGCACCGAGCCGCAGGTAGTCGGGGCGAAAGTCCTGACCCCACTGGCTGACCAGATGCGCCTCGTCCACCACGAACAGCCCGGGCCGGGCCTCACGCAGAGCCTCTCCCACCTCGAGGTTGGACAGCTCCTCGGGCGACACGAACACAAACCCGTCGGGGCGCTGCGCGGCCTCGAGCGCCGCCGACCACGCCTTCCTGGAGAGGCTCGAGTTCAGGACCGTCGCGGGCAGGCCGGCGGCGAGGAGGTGCGCACGCTGGTCGCTCTCCAGCGCGATCAGCGGCGTCACGACCACGGTCGGTCCGTTTGTAAGCAGCCCCGCAAGCTCGTAGATCGCGGACTTGCCGGCTCCGGTCGGCAGCACCGCCAGCACGTCGCGTCCCGCCAGTATCGATTCGACCGCTCCCAGCTGACCGGGGCGGAGCTGGGAGAACCCGAAGCGCTCGCTCGCGAGCGCCCGGACCGCCTCCGCGCCGGCCGCGCCGTTTGCGTTCACTTGCTAGGCGCGCTGCGCGGTGGGGCGCACGAGGATCTCGTTCAGCGTCATCCTCCGGGGGCGCGAGACCGCGAAGGCGATCACCTCCGCGATGTCCTCGGCGGTGATCGCGAGTCCCTCCACGAACTGCTTGGTGAGGCGCTTGGTCTCCTCGTCGGTGATGTGGTCCGTCAGCTCGGTGGCAACGGCGCCCGGCTCGATCACGATCACGCGAACGTCGGGCAGCAGCTCCTGGCGCAGCCCCTCCGACCAGCCGTTCATGCCCCACTTGGTGGCGGCGTAGACGGCGTTCCCGGCCCGCGCCGTGCGGCCCGCAACGGACGAGATGTTCACGAGATCTCCGCCCCCGTCCCGGAGCTGGTCGAGGAACACCTCGGTCGCCGTGATGGCGCCCTGGAGGTTGACTTCGAGCATCTGCTGCATCTCGGCGCGTTGCTCGGAGGAGAACGGCGCGAGCAGCATCACTCCCGCGTTGTTGATCAGGATGTCGGCCCCGCCGAGCTCGCCCTGGACGCGCTCCGCCGCCGCCAGCAGCGATGCACGATCGGTCACGTCGGCCTCGATCGCGAGCGCGCCGTCGCCCAGCTCGCCGGCGAGGGCCTCGATGCGCCCCACCCGGCGCGCCAGCAGGGCAACGCGGTGACCGTCCGCTCTCAGGGCCCGGGCGGTGGCCGCGCCGATGCCCGAGGACGCTCCCGTAATGACCGCCGTGCGGGTGCTGGTGCCGGTGCTCACGATGCGACCTCCAATGCTCGCTGGGACTCGGGGACGGGGGCGATAATCGCAGCATTCACCTCGCCGCCGGGCGGCTTCCCGGATGCGCTTCGGGGTCGGGCAGGAGCCACACGCCCCGCACCGGCATGAATCGGCCCGCGGGGAGCGTTGTAGGCGTGCAATCCGCATCCTCAAGACTCGCCGGATGGGTGCCGAAATAGGACCCATGAAGATGGCTATCGAGTTTGAGGACACCGATCCTTCCCAGGTGACGAACGAGCTGGTGCGGATGTTGACCCTGGCCCTCAAGACGGGGGTCGAAGTCACCGCGGACGACGGCTCATTCGTCGTCACCAACCCTGGCGAGGAAGAATGCGTACGCCGCTGGATCGGACCCGACGGTGAATACCGGCGGGACATCCTCGAGCGGCGTTGGGTCGTAAGGGAAAGCACCGACGCCTCCGGGCGCGCGGTGCCGCTGCCCGCAGATTGACGCCCCCCGCGCCCGATCGCACCCGCAGGCCACGCGGGGCGCTCACGCGTCGATCGAGACGTGGCCCGGCTCCGCGTCCACACGCTCGAGCCACCTGAGGATCGCCGGATAGCCGGCGAGATCGAACCCTCCCTCGCCCGCGACGTGGGTGTAGGCGTAGAGGGCGATGTCGGCGATCGTGTAGCGGGCCGAGACCAAGAAGTCACTCCTCGCGAGCTCACGCTCCATCGCGTCGAGGGCGCGGTAGCCGGCCTTGCGCCGGGCCTCCACCTCGGTCTCCGGCGGGGGCGCCTGCGCGATCGCGACCCAGAAGCGCACGACCGCGATGTTGGGCTCGTGGCTGTACTGCTCGAAGAACATCCACTGCAGCACCTGCGCGAGCTCGAACGGATCTTGGGGGAGGTACTTCGTGCCCTGGGCCAGGTACCAGAGGATCGCGTTGGACTCCCCCAGCGAGCGACCGTCGTCGAGCACGAGTGTGGGCACCCGTAGGCCGGGGTTGAGGTCGCCCAGCAGCTCGAGCCGGCCCGAGCGGTCGACGACGTCCACCTCGCGGCGCTCGTATTCGGCGCCGAGGTGGGCGAGCAGCAGCCTGACCTTGTAGCAGTTGCCCGAGACCCGCGAGTCGTACAGCAGCACGACTGCCTAGCGGGACGACGACAGCGCGATGGGACCTGCCACAGCGGCGATCATAGGGAGGCTCCTCGCGCGACGGCCGAGGCCGGGGCCGCGCGAGGCGGCTTCACCTATGCGCCCGCTATCAGGGCTTCGATCTCGGGCGTTCCCCTGCCGGTGACGTAGTCCCAGCCGGGCGTGCACGGGTAGATCGTGTTGGTGCCGATGACGATGTCTTTGAACGCGCCCGCGGGCTCGCCGTAGATGACCGGGCCGGCGAACCCGACCGCGCCCGCGTTCCCGCCCTCGACGCGGGCCCACACGCCCTGCCAGGCCGGGGCGCCGACGCTGGTGCCGCCGATCGTTTCCTGTTTGCCGCCGATGACGACCACCACGCCGCTGTTCGGGTCGGCGTCGAAGGCCACGTCGGGCACGCCGCGGAACTGGCCGAGGTAAGCTCCCGCCGGCCGATGCCTGCCAGGCCGGTGCCGGCTCGACGACGCTGGTACCTCCGCCGCCCGCGTACCAGCCGATTTCGTCTTCGCCGCCGAGCACGCTCGTGCCGCCGACGCCGATCGCGTATGGGCTGGACGCCGGGTAGTTGGCGCCCGGCACCCCCAGCGGCAGGCCGTTCTCAGCGATCAGCACCGGGCACTGCGAGCCGGTGTCCCCGCCCGAGGTGAAGAGCGTCTTACCCTCCGCGGCGGCCTCCGCGAGCACCGTGTCCAGAGAGCTGGTGAAGCCTGCCGCGTCGGCCAGCAGCTCGCACTCGCCGGCGGAGAAGCTGGCCTGCGAGCTGGCGCCTTCGGTGACCCAGCGATCGATCGTTTCCACGATCGCGCCGTCTTCCATCGAGCTGCCGACGTACACGTTGAGCCCGCTGACGGCCGGTGCCATCCCCGTTGAGTACTGGGTGTCGAGATCCCACTCGTCGTCGCCTTCGGTTTCACTGCCCGGCGCGCCGACGTTGATCTGCCGCCACGGCACTTCGGGCAGGCCGAAGGCGTGCTCGAACGTGCGCAGGTCCGATTCCACACCGGAGATGTTCCCGGCGGTGATCACCGACACCTGCTGGCCCGCGCCCGTCTGGCCGCTCGGCGCGTGGTAGAGGCTCCACAGCTGCTGGGGGTCGTAGCTGCTCGGGTATTCGATCGCCCCCGGCGCTTCTGTCGCGGCCGGACGGGCGAGCGAGCCCTGGACGCGCTCGAGGCTGGACAGGCCGGTGAGCGCCGTCACGTTAGAAGCGATCGACGCCGGCAGAGCCGCGGTCGTGGCGGCCGCGACGTATTCGCCGCCTGCGGCCGTGCGGTAACGCTCGAAGCTCGTTCCGAGAGCCGCCCCGAGGGTCGAGGCCGGCCCGCTGAGCCGCACCAGGAGGCGGTCGGGCGATACGGAGGAGACGCTCAGCCCGCTCTTCGCGGCCCATTTCGAGATCGCGCTGACGGTGCCCGCCGTGGGCGCGTACGTGCCCAGGAACTTTTCACCGCTCAGCGGTCCGGCTCCGCCGCCGCCCGCCAGCGAGCGCAGCGCGGCGCCACGGCGGGGGGTGAGTGTCAGAAGCACCGACCGTTCGCCCTGGGCAGGGCCGAGTGCCGTTGAGCCCTTGCTGAGCACGGGTGCTGCGCCGCCGAAAGCCAACGCTCCGCCAGAGGTGGCGAGCAGGGTGGTAACGACCGCACAGCAGGCGGCACACAACAGCCGTAGTTGCCTTGACATATCCACTCTCCAGGGACGGGGGAAACCGCGGCGAGGGCACGCGGGAGCGACGAAGCAATACCCCGCAACGCGTTCCTTCTAACCCCGATCGTGCTCCCGGCTCTCGAGGCTCGCGCGGCACGCGAGAGCGGGGCCGTGGTCGGGCCCCGCTCTCGGCCGAGCGATGCTGCTGTGTCCGTCGACGCTGCTCAGGTGACGGTCAGCGTGAAGTGCGCGAGCGCCGTGTGCTTGGGCTTGGCGGAGTCGCTGACCGCGACTTCGACGGGGTAGGAGCCCGCAGCCAGCTTCTTGCCGGGCGTCCCTTCGATGACCCCGGCTTTCGTCAGCTTCAGCCCTTTCGGCAGCTTGCCCACCTTCTTCCACTTGTAGGTGCCGGTGCCGCCGGAGGCTGCGAGCGCAAGCGCGTATGGCGTTCCCGGGGTCGCCTGGCTCAGTTCGCCGGTGCGCACCTGCAGACCACGGCTCACGGGGACCACCGGGTCGACCACTTCCCCGTTCGCGACGCCGTCTTCGTCGAGCGCGCCGCCGTCGGTGATTTCGTATTCGATCGTTTCTCCGGAGATCGTGGCGGGCACTTCGACGTAGACACCGCTCTCGAGCTTCAGCAGGCTCGTCGGGTGGCTGCCCGGCGGAAGGATCGAGTTTCACTTTGATCGTCGCTCCGACCGGGAGGTTGGCCGCGAACGACACGCCGCCGACCGGAGCGACGTCTTCGCCGCTCGGAAGGAGCGGCAGTTCGGTGGCGACCACGGTCTGCAGCGAGGTGATCAGCGTGCCTGCGGAGCTTTCGACTTCCACCGTCCCCGGGACCGATCCGCCCGACTGGTCGGTCGGGTGAAATTCGCCTTCCCATTCACCGTGGTCCGAGGTGGCTCGCGAATCGTAGCGCCCTGCCAGGTACCGCTCTCCACGGCGAGATTCGAGCCGATCGTGAGCGAACCGACCGTGGTCACGTTGTCGCCGAAGTTGTCCGTCCAGCGCCCGCCCACGGAGTCGGTCGTCGGGCCCGTGCAGGTGAGCGTTCCTTCGAGGTGCCCGGGAGCCGCGCCGTAGAACGGGAGGATGATTTCGCCGTTGCCTTCGCTGCTCCACACGCCCGGACTCGTTTCTGTCGTCGTGACCGTCGCCCGCCAGGTCGCCTGGTAGTTGAACTGGTCCCGCGAGCGGCCTTCCCAGGTGCTCGAGGCCGGCAGCGTCAGGCACGCCTGGGCCGACGCCGCGATCACGGCGAGGAACGCGAACGCCAGCGGGAGGACGGCAGATCTGCGACTCCAATACGAGGTCATGGCTGTGCCCCTTTCATCGTTTGTCACGGCTTGCCACAACCCTCGCGTCGTTGAGCGCGCCCGACCACCCATCCCTGGACAGCCGAAAGGCCAGAACTGGTTGGTTGCCGCTCCGTTCGGCGAGCCGCGCGAGGTAAGGGAGGCCGCGAGGAGTCGGGGCCGACGATCTGTGTCCTGTGGTGGCGCGAGACGCCCCCGGGTGGTAGTGTCGGGGTGGTAGTTCTGATGACCCATGGCATCGTGTCCAGACGCGTTGTGGGTGGAGGGAGATGGGACGCTTGCAATCGGCCAGTAGCGCAGTGGGGCGACGGACGAGGGCAGCCGGGCTGTGCCTCGTGGCGACGTTGGGTTTCGCTGCCCTGACAGCGCCCGTCGCCAGCGCCGGCACGCCCGAATTCAAGCTCTGCACCAAGGCGGTGCCCGCCAAGAGCGGCAAATACAGCGCCAACACCTGCGCGGAAGCGAGCTTCGTGCCGGGCGGCGGTCAGAAGTACGAACGCGAAGGGTTCCCCTGGACCAAAGCGCACAAGCTGGGCTTCATCGTGGCGGGCCACGGCATTGCCCGCTGGACGGTGGTGAACCCGCTGGGCAAAGGCGGCGGCCCCTCGGAAGCGGCCGAACCGGTGCTCGAACCGAAGTGCTTCGAAACCCGCCTCGGCCCGAGCGAAGGCTCACGCGGCTTCGGCGAAATGACGGGCCCGAAAACCGTCGTGTGGCGGGAAACCTACAAGGAATGCTCGGCCCAGCAGCAGTCTTGGAAGTGCAAGAACGGCACCAGGAAGGCCGTCGTCGTCACCGAAGAACTCGAAGGCACGCTCGTGTACCTGAACACGGCACACACCCGCCTGGGCCTGCGCGTCAAAGGCCTCGGGCCCGGCGGCCTGGTGGTGAAATACGAATGCCCCGCGGCGAACCTGCACGTGGCCGTGTACGGCGAATACCTGGCCGAACTCACGGGCGACCTGAACTCGGCCGCCAAGAAGACGTCCGTCACTGCCGAAGTGGGCGCCCTCAAGCTGCAGAGCCCGATGTACGAAGAAGAAGCGTTCTCCGAAGCCCAGGGCAAGGAAGGGCTCGAATACGACTACGCGCTGGAATCGTGCGAGAACGGTGAAGCGCCATACCCCGCCGGTGCAAAATCCGAACCGGAATGCCAGGTCCTCGTCGGCCCGGCACCGGCTGCCGGGGCTCCGGTCACGCTGCAGGCGGAATACACGGGCGCCGTCCACAAACGCCTGCCGATGACGCAGGCGACGACGACGACCCACAAAGGCGACTCGTTCCTGGTGGAAACCTCCTAGCAGCGGCACTCGCGGGCGCGCCCGGCTCGTCATAGAGTCCGTGGCGTGGAGCGCTTCGACGTGGTGGTGGTGGGAGCAAGGATGGCCGGGTGTGCGACGGCCGCCCCGCTGCTGAAAAGCGGCAGGCGGGTGCTGCTGCTCGACCGCATGGCATTCCCCTCCGACCAGCTCTCGACCCACGTGCTGCTGCCCGCGGGAACGGCCGAGCTGGCCGCGATGGGCGCGCTGGAGCGGGTCCTGGCGCTGCGCCCGTCGCGCGTGCGCCATGTCCAGGTCGAGATCGACGGGGCGGTCTGTCGCGAGCGCCTGCGTCCAGATCGCGGGCTCGACTACGGCGTCTGCGTGCCGCGAGACCTGCTCGACGTAGAGCTCGTCGCGAGCGTCCGTGAGCTGGGGGCCGACGTGCGTGAGCGATGTTCGGTGGAGGGGCTCTCGTGGCGCGGCGGCCGCGTCTGCGGCGTGAGCTACCGGGACGGCGACGGCGAGGCGCACGAGGTCACCAGCCGGCTCGTGGTGGGCGCCGACGGGCGCCGCTCGACCGTCTCCGCCCTGGTCGGGGCGTGGCGGCCGTATCGCAGCTCGCGCAACGGCCGAGGCCTCGTCTTCCGCTACATGGATGACCCGCTCGCGGGCGGCGATGAGGCGGCGACGTACATCCAGTGGCGAGAGGGCGAGTCGATGGCGTTCGCCTTCCCCACCACGCCCGAAGGCCGGCTGCTGATCCTGCTGATGGGCGACCGCAGCGAGGTCAGCGAGGCGCGCAGCGACCCCGAGGCCTACTGGCAACGCAAGCTCGAGCAGCATCCGGACCTGCGCCGGCGCACGGCCGGGGCCACCGACGTGGGCAAGCTGCGCTCGACCGGCGAGACGCCCGCCTTCTTCCGGGCCTCCTCGGGTCCCGGCTGGGCGCTCGCCGGCGACGCGGGCCACTTCAAGGACCCGGTCACCGGCCAGGGGATGCGCGACGCGATGTTCGCCGGCCGCACGCTCGGCGAAGCGGTGCTGGCGCAGCTCGACGATCCGGGCGCGCTCGACCGCGCCACGCGCATCTGGGAGTTCGAGCGTGACCTCGAGTGCCTGCCCGCCTATCACTTCGCCAACTCCGACACGCGCGTGCGCCGCCAGCCCTCCGCCCTGCGCGAGCTCCTGCGCGAGGCCGGACGCACCGAAGAGCCCGACATCGGCGACCTCTTCGGGCGCGCGCGTACGCCACAGCAGATCGCCTCGCTGCCACGGGTGGGGCACGCCTTCATACGCGCCGTGGCGAGCGGCGACGGTCGCCGGACGGAGACGCTCAGCGACGGCCTCGGCGACCTCGCGACGGAGCTGCGGGTGCGAGCGGAGCTACGCGCGAGACGGTTCCGCTCCTCGAGGCTGGTGCGCGGATCCGAGCACCCCGGCGTGGACTGGCCGGCCCCGCCCACGGCGGCGCCCTTCTGCGAGCCCGCGCGTGAGACGATGCGGGTATGACCCGTGTAGCGGTGGTCCAGCCGGCACTGGCGCTGGGAGATGTGCAGGGCAATCTCGCCCGCGTCGAGGACCTGGTCCGCGACGCCCACCGCGAGCACGGCGCCGAGGTGATCGTGCTGCCCGAGGCGATGGCCAGCCCGAACGTGTTCGCGAAGCTGCTGCGGTCCACCCCGGGGCCGATCGACGGCCAGCCCCTGCAACTGCTCACGCGCTTGGCGCGAGAGCTCGACTGCGTGCTCGCGGGCGGCTTCGTGGCGGTCCGCGGCCGGCACACGTTCGGGACCTACGTGCTGGCGGAGCCGGATGGCTCGCTGCACCTGCACGACAAGGACATACCGACGGCCTGGGAGCAGTACTTCTACCGCGGCGGCGATGACCCCGGAACGGTCCGCTGCGGCGCGCTGGGCTGCACCGTGGGCCTGATGTCGGGATGGGAGTGGGCGCGCTACCGCACCAGCGCCCGGGTGAGGAAGGCGGGTGCGCAAGTCGTCATCGGCGGTATGTGCTGGCCTTCGGTGCCGACCGACTGGCCGGGGCCGGCGGGCCGGCTGAACCGCACCGAGCATGCCCGCTGGCGCGAGCAGGCAGCCGCCCTGCCGGGACAGGTGGCCCGCCTCACGGGGGTACCCGTGGCACACGCCTCTCACGTCGGGCCGATCACCGGCGAAACGCCACTCATGCCCGGGGTGGCGTGGCCGACGGTGATGCTCGGCGAGTCACAGATCTGCGACCGCGACGGCTCGGTCCTGGCCCGTCTCACGCTCGAGCAGGGCGAGGGCCACGTCGCCGCCGACGTCGACCTGCTCGTGGCGCCGGCGCCCGCCGAGGAGATCCGGGATCGCTTCTGGATCCCTGACATGTCGGCGATGACCAAATTCGCGTGGCACTGGATGAACACGACCGGGGCGCTGTTCTACGCCCTGCGACACGGCCGCCGTGGCTTCCCGTGGCAGGCGCTCCCGCCGGCCGACCTGCCCGACGAGGTTCCTCCGGCCGGCCCCAGCACCGCGCCCCTCGCGTCCGGCTAGGAGCCCGAACCGCTCAGGAGCGCTTTCAGACGTAGGGCGAGAGCAACGGACTGCACCAGCCGATCGAGATCAGCCAGCTCTCCGGAACGGCAGCCCTCGAGAGTCTTGACTTCGGTCCGCTTCCCAGCGCGTTGATGGCTTCCACGCGGAAGCGGTAGCGGGCGCCGTTGCGCAGGCCCTGGACCAGAGCCGAGTTGCCCGAGGCGTAGGTCGAGGGCAGGGCTTTGCCGCGCAGGTAGGGGGTGATGCGGTACTTCGTGATCTGGCTCCCCCCGTTGCGGGCGGAGGACCAGGTCACGGTCGCGCTGCCGCTGCCCGGGAACGCGAGCACGTTCGCCGGTGCGCTCAGCGGAGCCGAGATCGCCTGGGCGCTCATGGCCGCCGACTTGAAGGCGATCGTCGACGTCAGCCAGAAGGTCGACGCCCCCGTCCGCACCCCCGATGACGGAGTGGACCCGGTCGCGCCGCTGAGGGCGTCCTCCACGACGAACTCCATGTCACCGTCGGGAGACACGTTGACTCGTTCGTTGTAGCCCATCGCCGCCATCAAGGTGTCACCGAAGCCGGAGTCCGCGTAGAAGCCCATCACGAGCTCGTTGGGTGCGGTCGTGGGACCCGTCGGAGAGGTCGAGACGACCCCCGCGGTCGTCGTTTTGCCCGACGCCTGAGCGCTCTGGTCGAGGACGGCGGTTCCGGCGGCGGTCGATAGCCCCGAGTACTCCAACGCGGCGATCCCGACGTCGGCCGACGAGGCGGGCTTCGCGGTGATCGTCGGGCGTGTGCCCCCACCGCTGGTGATGGGAGCGCTCCAGACGCTCATCTCGGTTCCGTCGCTCGCCGCGAAGTGGAGCAGCTCGGTAAACGTGTCGCCCGCCGAGTCTTCTACTTTGGAGGTGGTCGCGTGGGCGCTGTTCCACACGCCCACCTCGACGATCAGGCGGTTCCCGGCACCGAGGTTCGCGGCCGGGATCACCGACATGCTCGAGCCGTGACCGTGCGTGGCGGCCTGTTGGACGAAGGCGGGTGCGGCCGTGGCCGTGGGCGTGACGGCGTTGGAGGCGGCCGAGGCCGGCCCGCTGCCGATCCCGTTCGTGGCCGTAACGGTGAATGTGTATGTCGTACCGTTGGTGAGGTTGTTCACCGTCGCGGTGGTGGCGGGTGGAGTACCGGTGACAGTCGTAGGTGTCTGCGCGGTCATGCCCACGTAGGGGGTGATCGTGTAGGTGGTGATCTGGCTGCCGTTGGAGTTGGGTGCCGTCCAGCTCACGCTCGCGCTGGCGTTGCCAGAGGTGGCCGAGACCCCCGTGGGCGCGCCCGGCGCGGTGGGGCTGGAGATCGTGATCGGGCTCGACGGCGCCGAGGACGGTCCGGTGCCGACCGCGTTCGTGGCGGTCACCTTGAAGGTGTAGGTGACACCGCCTTTGAGGCCCGTGATCGTCGCGCTGGCCGCCGGCGGGGTCCCGTTGACGACGGTCGGCTGCTGGGCCGTTTCGCCCACGTAGGGTGTGACCGTGTAGCTGGTGATCGCACTCGTCCCCTGGGCCGGGACGCCCCAGGTAACCGTTGCGGTGGTCCCCGAGGCGGTCGCAGTCACGTTCGATGGTGCGCCCGGCGCTTCGGGTGCGGCGCTCAGGTTGAGCGGTGCAGACACCGACGGCACTCCCTTTTCGTTGAGGATGAAGAGCATGTAGTTCCCATACGGGGCGGTGGCGGCACTCGACGGCGTCTGCACCGTGAGCGACCCCTGTCCCGCGGTGAAGCTCAGGGGAACGAACTCCTGCGACATGTTCGACTGATGCGTGTCGGCCCCGACCGAGACGAGGTTGACCGCACGGATCGAGGAGGCGTCGGGCGTGCTCACCGTGATGCTCTTGTTGTACGTCGAAGCCGACGGCGCGGAGGTGATCGTGGGGCGGGGCCCGTTCGAGAGGTACGCCGGGGAGTAGATCTGGGCGTTGTACTGTCCCGGCCCGCTGAGTCCCGTGCTGTGGCCGCCCCCCGCCGAGAGCACGCGCCCGTCGGGCATCAGGATCGCGGTCGAGTGGTAGTTGCGCGCCGCCTGGATCGGGGCCGCCGACGTCCACGTTTCGGTCGCCGGGTTCCAGATTTCGGTCGGCAGGACACCGCTGGTGACGATGCTCTGATCGCTGCTCGTCTCACCGCCGATCGCCAGCACGGTCCCATCGGCGAGGGTGGTGAGGGTGTGGTAGATGCGGGCCAGGTGCATCGGCGCGGTCTGTTTCCATTTGGGGCTCGCTTCGGTCAGATTGATCGTCGCTGCGCCCGACGTCGCGCTGGTCGTTTTGAGGATGCTCGGGGCGCCGCCGGTGTAGAGGATCTTGCCCGGCCGGTACATCACCGAGGACCCGTTGACGATGCCGCTCGAGCCGACCGAGGTCCAGCTTTCTTTCCCCACGTTGAGCAGGTAGGAGACGTCCTCGGAGGGCCCGATCGCGAACACTTCCCCGTTCGGATCAAGGAACGAGAAGGGGTACTCTTCCTCGTGGATCTGCGGCGTTGACACTTTGCTCAGGGCGGTCCAGGTGTTCGCCGTAGGGTTGTAGATTTCGGGAGTGTCCGCCCATTTGGAGTCGCTGGTCGAGTTGCCGCTGAGGGCGACATATTCGCCGTTGGCGAGCTCGGTCACAGCTGGGGTACCAGCGTGGTGTGTGCAGGTTCGCGGCCGACCTCCAGGTCCCCGTCTGAGGGTTGAAGATCGCGGTCGCGTTGAGGCCGATCTGGCCGGTGGTCGGCGCCCCCCAACCGCCGACGGTCATCACTTCTCCGTTGGGCAACTGCGCGAGTCCCGAGCAGAAGATCGCCGCCGGCGCATTGGTCGAGGTGAAGGTATTGGTGGTCGGGTTCCACACGTAGCTCGACTGAGGGCTTTCCCACCCGTCCATCGCCAGCACGTTGCCGTTGGCGAGCTGGAACACGTGGATCGCCTCGAACGGCCAGCTCATGAGCGCCGACCATTCACCTTCGGGTGATTCCGCCGGCGTGATCGCGTTGGAGGGTTCGGACGTCGGACCGGTGCCGATCCCGTTCGTGGCGCTGACCCTGAACGTGTAGGTACTGCCGTTTGTGAGCCCGCTGATGGTGGCGCGTCGTGAGGGGCGGGGTGCCGGTCACCGTCGTGGGCGTGAGCGCCGTGGATTCTCGATACGGCGTCACGGTGTAGGAGGTGATCGGACTGTTGCCGTTGAACGGAGCCGCCCACGTGACTGCGGCGCTCGAGTTGCCGGCCGTGGCTTTCACCTGTGCGGGAGCACTCGGAACCGTGGGCGCCGGCGCTTCGCCGCTGGTCTTGAGTATGACCGTGGAGGCCAGCCACCAGGTCGAGGCGCCGGTGACGAAGGTGGGGTTGGGAGTAGCGCCTTCGGCGACCACGGCGTCCTCCGCGAGCAGCTCGATGTCGCTCTCGGGCGAGACGTTCGCCCGGGTGGTGTAGCCCGAGCCACCACTGAGGGTGTCGCCGAAGCCGGAGTCGAGGTAGAAGCCGAGCGCCAGCTCGTTGGCGGCGGTGCTCGCGGCGGTCGCTCCGGATGACACCGACGTCGCGGCGGATCCGGTTTTTCCGGACGCGGACGCCGAGCGGTCCACGACGCTCGCGCCCGCCACCGAGGAGAGGCCGGCGTATTCGAGAGCGACTGCCCCGACATCGGCCTTGGCCGTTGGTTTGACCGTGATCGTGGGCGGCGTCTGGGAGCCCGTCGTGATCGGCGCCGTCCAGACGCTCATCTCGGTTTTGTCCGAGGCGGTGAAGTGCAGTAACTCGGTGTAGGCGTTGCCGACCGAGTCGGTGACGCTGGCGGCGGTTGCGCCGGAGCCGCTCCACACGCCGACCTCCACGATCAGGCGGTTGCCGGCAACGATGTTCGAGGACGGCGTCAGGGCGAGGGAGGTCTTCGACAGCGCGTGGGCGCCGGTGCTCTGGACGAACGCGGGCGAGGTGCCTCCGCTGGCGATCTGCAGGCTCGTCCCAAGCCCGAGGCAGGCAAGAGCAAGCAGCATCGCCAATGCTGCCCATCTGAGCCTCCATCTTGTCCTGGGCCGCATTTCCTCCTGTTGCCTGCCGCTGGAACGTCCTTAGACCAACCCAACGCCAGACGGCTCCCCGATTTTTTGCGGCCGCTGAGCGACTTGGTCATCTAGCGTCCCCGCCGCCGGCCCGCCGCGCGGGCACCTGGCTCAGCGCTCATCTGCGGCTCGCGCGGCCCCCTTTTCGCGAAAGCCCGCGATTTGCAGGCACAACCCACAGCCTCCTGCGCCCAGAGCACCCGGGCGGGAAGCAGGCGCCGCCGGCTACCCGGCGCGACAGCGCTACTCCTCGATGCCCGCGGCTTTCAGCGCGTCCCCCGGACGCTCGAAGGCGCGAAAGCGGACGCGCACGCCATCGCGGACGGTCCAGATCGTCGCGACTTCGCGGTCCACGGGCACGTCGCCGTTTCGCCTCCGCGCCTGCTCCCGAAGGATCACGACCACGTCGTCTCCGACCTCGATCGTCCTCTCCACGGTCTGGGCGTAGTCGTTCCAGCGCGACCAGTACCTGGTCACGTGCGCGACGAACGCGCCGCGGCCGGTCCCGCGTTCGGGGAAGTCGGGCAGGGGATACCCGGAGATGTCCCACTCGATCTCCGGATCGAGCGTGTGGATCCACTCATCGACCCTGCCCGCCGAACGGGCCTCCTGTCCGCGCCGGACGACGTCGACATTCTCTCGTGACACGGCCAACCCCTTTCTCCCTCGCACCTCCTACACCGCGGTTGGCGCCCGAGATCAGGCCGGTTCGGACCTGTTGCCGGCCCCTGGATGCCCAGCCGCGCGAGTAGGGCCGCGCGTATGCCTTCGATGGTCGTACCTTACGCCCGCACGCCCGCCGCGGCAAGCGTCGATTCCTCCGGCTGCGCGGGCGGCGGGCTCGCGCGCCGGAGGGCCGGCACGGCGGCTGCCAGGGCACTCGGGGTAAGTGGGTCCTCCCCCTAGGGTCCCTACCCGGGCGCGCCCGGCGGGCTGAGGATGGTCTCCATCAACTGAACCCGCCACTGAGGAGGCCAACGAAATGCCCAGCACCAAGATCCGCACCGTGACTCTCGCCCTCGTCGCATCGCTCAGCGTGGCCTCCGCCACGTTGGCGCCGGCTGTCTCGCAGGCCGCGAAAAGCGACCCCTACCGCAACGCCTACGCGAAACAGCAGCTGAACAAGGCGCCGGTGACCGACGAGTGCGACAGCATCGCCAACATCTACAACGCCGACATCAGGGAACTCGCCGCGGCCCACGAAACGAAGAACAAGCTCGGCATCGAAACCTTCCGCGAAGCGGCCAACGACCGCTACCAGGAAGCGTACGAGGCGGGATGTGGCTGGGCGGCATAGTCCGACCTCACCCCAAACCGGAGCAGCAGAGGCCCCCGTCATAGCGGGGGCTTTCTGCTGTGGGAGGGGCCTCAGCCATCATCGCCCCGGCGGCTCGTGTGACGTGCGCATTACACTCGCCTCCGCGTGAGGCGGGCTGTAACCGAGACGGGCGTCGGCGGCAAGCAGCGGAGCACGCGCCGACTCCCCGTCGCGTGCCTCATCGGCGTGCTGGTGCTCGGCCTCTCGTGCGGCGTTGGGGCCGCCGCAGCTTCGGGCGACACCTGGGAAGGCACGTGGGAACGGACCGAGCTTCCAGGCAAGCACATGTTCCTGACCCAGAGCGGTGCGACGGTGAGCGGCACCTACGACTGGAACGACGCCACCGGCAGAGTCGTGGAAGGCAAGGTGTCCGGGGCGACGCTGACCGCCGGCTTCACCGAGACCCACTACGAAGGGACCTTCACGCTGACGCTCGCCGGCAGGACATTCAGCGGCAGCTACACGGGCAAGAACAAGGAAACGGGTGGGTCGATCGAAGGGCCGTTCGACGGCAAATGCGTCGCAGGCGCCTGCCTCGGAAATGGCGCACCACCGCCGCCCGGGGCCACCCTCGTCATGCCCACCAGCACACCTCCGCCGCTCGGACAGACGACGCTCTATGAAGCACCAGCTCCGGGAGCTGACGCAAGCTACCCGATGCCGAAGGTCGCGAAGAAGACCCACGCCCTCGAAGGCCGGATCGGCTTCGTCGACAACCAAGGCGAACCCGTGGAAGGCCCGGACGTGGCGTCCGTCGAAGCGCAGGCCGAACGAGCCGGGCATCATCTGCTACCTGTTCATCATCGGAGGGCCGAGCACCCTGCGGAACACGACGCGTGGCAAAGGTGTTCGGTGCCGGCGGCCCCAGTTTCGCCACCTGCGTCGACGCCGTGGCGCGTGTGCTCGCGCGCAACGACGAACTCCAACGCGAAAAGGCAAAAAGCGGACGGGCAAAGGCCGCCGCACGCGCGTGCAGCCTGCTCGTCGGCGGCAAGCGCAGCGTGCATTCCGCCCTGCGCGTGCGTTGTAAGGCGACCGCGACCGGCCTGAACGTCGAAATCCGGCCGCGATCGTCCAGGCAGACCCTCGCGAAGGCGCTCCACGGTCGCGCTCCGAAGCTGATCGTCGGCCGCAGCGCGGTGACGCCGGGGCCGTCCGGCCTACGTCTCAGCGAGCTGTGGCGGGCGAGGTAGCGATCGCGACAAGCCACTCGGCTGACCTTTCCGTTCAGCCACCGGCGGGCGCTCTCTCGCGGTGTGCTCGGGTCGGGAGCCTAGCCAGGGTGCGGAACGTGAGACATAAGCCGGCGGTGAGAGATTTCAGAGGGGCCTCAGCTAGCGGATCGTCTCTTTGGAGGCCGGCGAGAACTGTGCTTCTTTGACGATGTATATCGATTTGGCTCCTTCGAGCACGTCGAGCGTGAGGTAGGTGTGCCCACCGGCTTGGCGGAAGGCGAAGCTCATCAGCAGCCCCTTCTTCCCCTTCATCGCCGCCGACCCGTTCCCACTGAACAGCGCTTCAGTGGGGGTTTTTGTGCACGTCGCTGCGTCAAGTTTGATCAGGCGTAGGAACCCGGGATCGTTGTGGGGCGGGGTGGTACTGAAGTACTCGCGGCCCGACAGACCCGTGTTGAGATGGTCGCGGAGATTCTCTCCGGCTTTCCCAGCCGGCGAGATGTGCCCGGAACCTCGGATCTGCGAGCAGGTTCCTGTCGTCATTGCTTCTTTGACCTGGTATTCGACTTTTCCTGTGGTTTCGAGCCCGTCTTCGCTGCGCGCCGTCACTTGTAGCGTCATGTGCCCCACGTGCTGGGTGAGCGATTCCCCGTTCATGATCGCAACCCCGTTCAGCGTCGCTTCGCATTCCGGCACGGTCCCGGCGCCTCCTGCGGGTTCTGTGCATTCGAATTCCGCCTCCTGCGCTTCGCCCTGCACATAGACGGCTCCCGAGGTGGGCCTCGTGATCGACACAAGTGGCGGCCCGCTCACGACGCTGATGGTCAAGCTCTGGGTGGCGTCGGGGAGATAGCCGTTTGTGTTGTCGGGGCTGGCCGAGGGGCTGATCGAGCTCGCCGCGGTGATCGTGACCGGGTAGCTGCCCGGCCCGTCCGTCGGTGTGCCGGACAACGTCGCGGTCCCGTCGACGTTGTCGACGAATTTCACGCCTGACGGCAACGCCCCGCTCTCTGCCAGTACCGGAACGGGCTTCCCCGCGAACCCACTTGTCGTCACCGTGAAGCTGCCAGCCGTACCTTGGGTGAAGAACGCACTACTCTTGCTCGAGATCGAAGGTGGCGGCACGACGGTGTAGGTCGCAGTCTGGGTACGCGTGTTCCCTTTGCCGTCGATCCCTGTAACGGTCAGCGTGTGAGGGCCGAGCGTCGCGGTCGGCAGGTGATCGCCGTTCGCGACCCCAACCCCGTCGACCTTGCCGTCACACGACGCGACATCGGTCGGCCCGGTCAGTGCGGGGTAGCCGGGATCGATACAACTGTACGAAGCCGTCTGCGTCGAGTTCTGCACGAACGCCGAGCAGTCAAGCAGCGGCGCGATGGTCACGAGCGGCGCGGTCGTGTCGGGGCTCGCCGGGACATAGACCCCCTGGTATTCGACGTCCAAGCCAATTTCTGTGCTTGCCGTCCGCTCCATGTAGCTCTGGTAGGCGGCCCCCGTAAAGGACCCCAAAGGCGTCGTTCTGACTCCGCGTTCACCGGTCGTGCAATACCCAGGAACGCCTTGCCCGCCCGGGACCTGACCGACGAACATCGGTTTCATCGGCGCAGCGTTCGTCACGTTCCAGTGATCGAACACCACGGGCGTGACGCCGTCCGCCGCAGTCGCCGTCAGCCGCAGGAGCTCGCCCCACTCTCCCCGTTCCGCGTAGAAACTGAGTCCGGCTGACCAGCATTCGTTCTGGAAGTTATACGTTTCCCAGAACTGCGGTTCCTCGGGATTACATTCGAGGTCGAAGTTCGTGAAAATCACAAGCGGGACCGGGTACAAGTCGGGAATAGGGCTCATCAGCGACACCCAGGAGTTCGAGCGCGAGCCGAAGGAACCGGTATAGACCTGTTCCACGTCGACAGCAGGAAGCGCGTCGGTCGGCACGTTGATTTCCGCGTCTGTCTGATCGACCGCTCTCGTGTGATACACGGTGGTCCCCGCCGCCGACGGAACCACAATCAGAGCCGTCACGACGGTTGCGAGCAACGGCAGCAACCGCCGCTGTGTCTTCGATGCCAACAGCGTCCTCATGACGAAACCTCTTCTCCCCCCGGGGCGAGGTCGCGACTGACGATCGCACCAAGCCCAGTGGCCATATGCACCAGCAACCGTGCGCGCGTAACCGGCTGACAGCCAAACATTGCGTCCATCGCTCGTCCCCTTACCGATCGCCCGACGGCCTCGGGATCGCAGCGCACCGCAGCACTCACCCCGCCTCGACGGTGGCCCAGCACGACTCGACCTCGCTGTCGGGCGAACGTACCACACCGTTGAGACCATATGTATAAAAGTTCTCACGAGCGCTGTCATCGCGACAATCATGGCTGGCGATGGGGGCGATCCAGTCGCCCGGTTCGTCGCGGCCCTGGCGCTGGGAGGGATGTGTCCGAGGAGGAGGCGCGCGATTCACTCCTCGCCGCCGTAGCCGTGATGAGCCATGTCAACCGTGTGATGATCGAGACTGACGTGCGGCTCTGAAAGCTCAGCGAGGTCGGGGCAGATCGCCGCACCGACCCAGATCCCTCCTGAGGCGCGTCTCGGGTCATCAGCGACACCCGTCGCGCAGCCAACTCGCGCGGCACGTCGAGCGCGGTGCCTCCACCGCCCGTGCGGCTGGATGCGACACGCGCGAGCGAGACGCGATCGCCCCTAGCCCACGGGATCTGTTCCTCAGCGCAGCAGCACAGATGCACGGCTGGGACCTAGTAAGGGTTGCGGCGATCCCACGGCCGCAACCCGTAGTTTGATCGGATCACTTGAGTCGCATATGAGAGTAGAGAAGGTGTGACCGAGAGAGCAGAGAGGAGCTATCGGTGTACGCGAGCGTGCGTCAATACGCGATGGGTAAGGGTTCGCTAGATGCCCTCGTGCACCGCGTCGATAACGAGTTCGCGCCCGCAATCAGCCAGGAGGCGGGCTTCGTGGCGTACTTCATGCTCGACACCGGCGCGGGCACGCTGGAGACCGTCAGCATCTTTCACGACCAGGCGTCCGCGGAGCAGTCGAATGAGCTCGCTGCTGACTATGTACGTGAGAACCTCGGCGAGTTCGAGCTGAGCCGCACCGAGGTGAGCGGCGGGGAGGTGCTCGTGAGCCGGGCGACCTCGCGAGCACTCGAGGAGACGCACCGATGGCGCAGCGGGATGGCGCGGCGGCGCTCTCCATGAGGAGGGGAGGATGACCGAAGACTGGCCTGTTGTCGCACGACGAGGATCACGGGGAATGGCCTGCCCGATCTGGGCCTTCGCTGACGGCTGCCAACCGTTGGTTGCACCTGCGTCCTCGAGCACGACGGGGGTTCTACGCGGGCCGGTTGTCCGGTCGACGCCAGAGGGCCGCCTCGCGCCGTTGCGTGGTTGGAGGGCGTGAGCCATATGCGCTCCGCTGCGCGTGTCGTAATCTGCGGGGGAGGGGTCGCCGCACTGGAGGCCATGCTCGCGTTGCGTGACCTTCTCGCGATCCCTGCGCATATCGATTTGGTCGCTCCGAACGGTCGCTTCGTATACAGACCGCTCGCGGTTGCCGAGCCGTTCGGTTTGGCGCGTACACGGCTGTTCGAGATGGCGGACGTCGCGCAAGCGCTGGGTGCTCATTTACACGTCGGATGTATCGCCGGCGTCGAGCACGATCACCGCGAACTGGTTTTGGCCGACAGCAGCCGTCTGTCCTACGATGCCGCGTTGATCGCCGTCGGCGCCCAGCGCGTCGAGTGGCTGGCGGGCGCCTGTCCCTTCGCTACCGACGAGGACGGTGAATCGTTCGGAAGTGTCCTCGAGCGGCTCGAGGACGGTCCCAGCTCGAGCCTTGCGATCGTCTGCCCCCCAGGCATGAGCTGGACACTGCCGCTGTATGAGCTCGCACTGATGACGGCCTCGCACCTTGCCGAGCGAGGCGCTGCAGGAGTTGAGCTGACCGTCGTCACGCCCGAGCGGGAGCCGCTCGGGATCTTCGGTCCGGGGGCCATCCAGATGGTGCGCGAGTTGCTCGCCGACCGCGGGATTCGCCTACGCACCGACGTCGCGGTGGAGATCAGCTCGGGCGGCCTCGTATTCGGCTCCGGTCACACGCTCGCCGTCGACGAGATCGTTGCACTGCCGCGCCTGGAGGGTCCGCGCTTGCGAGGCCTCCCACACGACAGCGAAGGATTCATTCCGATCGACGACTACTGCGGAGTGCCCGGCTTTGACGGGCTGTACGCCGCAGGCGATGGTACGACCTTCCCGATTAAGCAGGGCGGCCTCGCGGCGCAGCAGGCGGACATCGCCGCCCAGGCAATCGCCGCCCAGCTCGGGGCCCCTGTCCCACTCACGCCCTTCGAGCCGGTGCTCAGGGCGATGCTGCTGACCGGGATCGCCCCCATATATCTCCGAGCTCGGGTGGGCCGCAGGGACATCGAGGCCAGCGAGCTTGAAATTGCTGGGAGCGCACTGTGGTCGCCTTCCACGAAGATCGCCGGACGTCACCTGTCGCCGTTCCTGTCCCGCGTTGCCTTCGGTGAGCGCGGGACCCTCACTGATCAAGCCCCGTCGAGTCTTGACGCGGACGCGTTGCGCGACGCGCATGACGAGACACGCCAACTCGCACTGACGTTCGCTGAGGCTGACGCCCGCGGGGGCGATTTCAGCTCAGCACTGAGCTGGCTGATGGTCGTCGAACGCATTGACGGTGTGCTCCCAAGTGGGTACATCGACAAGCAAGCCGCGTGGCGAAAGCACGTCGGCGGTAGGTAGGTTCGGGTGCCCTTCAGCAGCCGCGACCGGCACGACTGTCCTCTCAGAGCCGACGCCCGGACTCGAACCGGGGACCCCTTTGTTACGAGCCCTATCCGGCGCTTGCCTGCGCTTGCCCTGCCTTCGACGTTTCCCGCGTCGGATGACAAGCTAAACCTCCCGGCTCGGGAGGATCCAGCGCTCGGTCTCCTCCAGGCCGTCTCGGGTGAGCGCCACGACGAACGCCGTGCCTCCATCCGCCCCACGCAAGCGATGGGCGCTGACGCCTAGGTACAGGAAGAACTGATCGTAAGCGAGCCCACGAGTCCAGCCCTGGCAGCTCGACGGCCGCGACGAGGCCGCACGCATCCAGGCGCAGCTGCTCGCCCTCGCTCGGTTGCAGATGAACTACCGTGCCGTCCAGCCACAGAGGATTGTGAGGAGACGACGGCCAGTCATTACATCCCGCCCGGACCTGACATCGATAATAATGCCGCGTCCCTCGCGGGCTGCCGCATCGACCCAACCCCGTGCTCCCGTGAAACGGCCAACGAGCTCGATTGCCGCCTTCCGTGTCAGTTGATCAAGGCTGTTGAGGTGCCTGCAATCGCCCTCGCCAGCAGCCGCCCATCGCCGAATCACCCTCCCAGGTGCCACAGAGCAGGAGGTGCTGGAAGCTGTGGGGGTTGCCATCGAGATGGGCGGCGGTCCCGCTACGACTCACGCGCGGTTTGCACTGGCTGTCATGGCCAGCGTCTTCGAGTCCGAAGGCGACACATAGGTGGCCGCGGGCTCGCGGGCGTTCCCGCCCGACCACTTCGGCGCGTTAGCAGGGGCTTCTAGAAGCCGACGCCCGGACTCGAACCGGGGACCCCTTCATTACGAGTGAAGTGCTCTACCAGCTGAGCTACGTCGGCGCGAGAACGTCATCCTAGCTTCATGCCCGCCAGCTGCTGAAGCAGGGACTCCCCGTGCTTTTCGCAGAAGGCCGCCCCGAGGCCCCTGACCTCGATCACCTCCGGGAGCGCCTGCGGGCGGCGTCTCAGGACCCCGCGCAGGGCGGAGTCGGTTGCGACCGTGTAGGCGGGCTTGCCCTCGGCCCGCTCCAGGCGCCAGGCGCGGAGCTCGTCGAACTGTGCCTCGTTCACGGGCTCCTCGTCCTCCACCGCGGCAGCGAGCTGCGCGGATCCCCGCGCCCGGGAGGCGCGCGAGCCGCGCCGCGGCAGGGGGTCCTGCTCCAGCGCCCCGGCGAGGGCGGGATCGGGGTCGCAGACATCGCAGCAGCGACCCAGCGGAGAGGGGCCCTCGGGATCCCCGAAGTGCTCGAGGATCTGCCGCCGGCGGCAGATGCCGGTGCCCGAGCTGTAGCGCTCGATCGAGTGGTAGGCCTCCCACACGCGGTTGCGGGCGACCTGGATCGCCACCTGAGCCTCGCGGGTGCTTCCCTTCCCGGTCAGCGTCACCAGCAGCCCCCCGCGCGTCCCCGGGGCCAGCTCGGCGGCCCCGGCGCGCTCGGCGATCGACAGCAGCACCCGTGAGCGTTCGTCCAGCTCCCCGTGCGCGAGCAGCACGGTGCCGTCGTCGGACCCGGCCCGCAGCGAGCCCACGAACCGCTTCACGTCCTCGACGCTCGTCTCCCGCTCCTTGATGAATCGGATCAGGCGGCCGAGGTCGACGCGGGCCGCCAGCAACACCGCCCGGGCGGCCTGCCCGTCTCGCCCTCCCCTTCCGGCCTCCTGGTAGTAGGCCTCGAGGCTCGTCGGCAGCGCCCAGTGCACGACGGCGCGCACGTCGGCCTTGTCCACGCCCATCCCGAACGCGTTGGTGGCCACGATCACCTCGTTGCGGCCTTCCATGAAGGCCTGCTGGCTGTTCTCCCGCTGCTGTGGGGACATGCCGGCGTGGTAGGCGCCGGCGGTGATCCCGCCCGCCCTGATCAGCTCGGCCACGGATTCGGTGTCCTTGCGGGTGCCGCAGTACACGATCGCGGGCCGGCATCCCTCGCCGCGGAGGACGTGCATCAGGGCGGCGCGCTTGCGGGCCACCGCGCCCTTGCCCTCCATCCCGACGACGTCGAAGGCGATGTTGGGGCGGTCGAAGCCGGAGCGCACCGAGACGGGCCGGCTCAGCCCGAGCCGTCGTTGGATCTCCTCCGCCACCCGTGGCGTGGCGGTGGCCGTGAGGGCCATCACGGGCGGGCGGCCGAGGGCCCCGATGGCGTCGTGCAGGCGCAGGTAGTCGGGGCGGAAGTCGTGGCCCCACTCCGTCACGCAGTGGGCCTCGTCGACCACGAACAGCCCGACCCTCGTGTCCGCCAGCGCAGCGCGGAAGGCCGCCGAGGAGAAGCGCTCCGGCGCGACCAGCGCGAGCCGCACCTGGCCCGCGCGGATGTCGGCGAGGCTGCGCTCGTTGTGACCCTCGCCCATCCCGGAGGCGAGCATGCAGGCGGGGACGCCGGCTTCCTGCAGACGCCTGAGCTGGTCGGCCATCAGCGCGATCAGGGGGCTGACGACCAGCACCAGCCCTTCGCCGGCGAGCGCCGGTAGCTGGTAGCAGAGCGACTTCCCGCCCCCCGTCGGCATCACGACGAGGCTGTCCCTGCCCTCGAGCGCCGCCACCACGGCCTCCCGCTGGCCGGGCCGGAACGAGGACAGGCCGAAGCGCTCCAGCAGCGCCTCCGGGTCTGGGGCGCCGACCATGGACAGCTCCGGCGCCGCGGCTGATCGGCTCGTCATCGCCGGCGGGAAGCTATCCCCCGCTGCGGCCGTCGCCCCTTTGCTCCCAGGTCACCCGCGCGCCCGCCGCGGGCACGAACGTGATCGCGCGCCGTCTCGTCCACTCGCCGTTTCGCCACAACGTCCCGGCCCGGCGAGGGCGCAGCTCGCCCAGCATCGTGCGAAGCATCACCTTCATCTCCAGTTGCGCAAAGGAGGCCCCGATGCAGCGGCGGATTCCGCCCCCGAAGGGGATCCAGGCGAAGGTGTCCGGGCTCCTGCCCAGGAAACGCTCCGGACGAAACGCCTCCGGCTCCTCATAGACCTCGGGGTTGCGGTTGGTGAGATAAATGCACGGCGCCACCCTCGTGCCGGCGGGCAGCAACATGTCCCCCACCTCCAGATCCTGCTGCAGCACCCGCACCACGATCGGCACCACCGGCCTCACCCGCAGGGTCTCGTTCACGGTCGCCTCGAGGTACTCCTCACCGCCCTCGTCTATCTCCTGCATCAGCCGCTCGAGCTTGTCGGGGTGGCGCACCAGGCGCTCGATCGCCCACGCCACGGACGTGGCCGTGGTCTCGTGGCCCGCCAGCAGCAGCGTCACGAGCTCGTCCCGCAGCTCCTCGTCGCTCATCGGCTCCCCGTCCTCGTCACGGGCCTGCAGCAGCAGCGAGAGGATGTCCGTGCGCTCGTCCAGGTCGGGCTGCTCCCGACGCAGGGCGATCTCGGCATATACGAGCCGGTCGAGCTGCTCCAGGGTGGCGGCCAGGGCGCGGGGCGGACGGTCGAAGTTGGGGCTCGTGAGCGCGACCTTGAGCAGCATCAGCGTCTGTCCGGGGTTCAGCAGGTTCCCGATCGCCCGGCGCAGCGGATCCATGCGCTCGGCGTCGACGCCGAAGATCGCGCTCAGGATCACCTCCAGCGTGATCCGGCGCGTGGCCGGGTGCAGGCGCATCGGGCGCCCGAGCGTCCACCCCGCCATCTCCTGGCGGGTGGCGGCGGCGATCGTCGAGGCGTACTCGCGCATGCGCTCGCCGTGGAAGGGCGGCAGCAGGAGCTTTCTCTGGCGCATGTGCTCGGGCCCCGTCAGCACGATCACCGAGTTGTGGCCCATGATCGGCACGACCGGCGACTGGCCGGCGGCCGAGGGGGCCACGTCCCCAGGGGCGGTCATCACGTCCTTGATGGCCTCCGGGTCGCTCAGGTACACGAGCTGGCGGCCGCTGGGGGCGAAGGTGATCGTGAAGGCCGACCCGAGCCTGCGGGCGCACTGATCCATCATCCAGGTCGGAGCCAGTGTCCAGAGGAGCGTCTGGGCGAGCGGCGGCAGGGAGGGCCCGGCAGGGAGGGCAGGACTCGCGCCGGGGGCCGGCCGAGGCGTCGATCCGAGCTCGCGTCCGTTCAGCTGCGCAGCGGTCGCCACACCCTGAACGCTACCCCGAGCGGGCCGCGCGTGACTCCGAGCGCCGCGGCGAGGAGCCCGGCAGCGTGACCGGACGCCGCGCGACCTCCGCCAGCACAGTGAGCGCGGGTTCGTTGGCGACGTGCCAGAGCTCCCGCACGAGGCTGTGCTCGTGCTCCTCCATGAGGGCTTGGGTGAGCTGCTCGTAGGCGGCGTCGATCTCCTCCCCCGAGAGCCTCTTCGGGCACTTGGCGAGGTACCCGAGGAGCATCCTCGCCGGCAGCAGGCGCACGCCCTTGCGCCGCGCGAGCGGCCGGTCCACCCAGGCGCGGCTGTAGACGATCAGCGGCTCCACCTCGATTCCCGTGATGCGTTCGACCGCCCGTCGCTGGGCACGTGCCTGTTCGATCGTGGCGCCGTGCACGCGCGACACCCGCACGGGTCCTGGGTGACTCTTGGTCTCGACCGTGAAGACCCCAGCCGGGCCGATCACGATGTGGTCGATGTTCCCGCGGCCCACGGTGCCGTCGTGGATCACGAGCCAGCGGTGCTCGCAGAAGCAGTCCAGCAGGCCCCCCACGTGCTCCTCCCCGCTGGCCCCCCGGTCGCGGCGGGCCAGGAGCGGCAGCACGTAGTGGGAGATCACGAACATGCTCGCGAGGAGCACCATCTCCGAGGCCAGGAAACGCCAGTCGTGCAGGCCGAAGGTCCGCCCCAGCGCCGCGGTGGCCACGGCCAGGGCGCCGAGCCACACCAGCGTGCGCATGCGCAACCGCCGGACTGTCGCACGCGCGTACTGTCCGGGAGTGCGTCGTATCGGATCCTTCGCTTCTCTATGCATCGGGCGGTCCTTGGTCTGGTGGGTACCGCATCGGCGCAAAGGGAGCCTTTCCTTGAGGGTGCTGGCAAAACCTTCCACGTCTTGACTGGCCAACCGTGGAGCCGGGGCGGGAGCGTCTAAAGCACGCCCGGGGGCCCGCCGAAGCCAAAGCCGTGAGCGGTTCTCCCCCGCACCGCTCCGCGCCGATGGACCACCCCCCGAGCCTCTCCCACCCCTCCGACATGTGCCTGCTGCTGCGGGCCTACGCCGAGCAACGCTGGATCACCAGCGAGCTGCTGCCGGTGGTGCGCGAGCTCGAGTCCCCCGACCAGATCCCCGAGGAGCAGCTGGGAGCGGCGCTCGCCTATCTGGAGGTGCTGTGGGTGGACGCCCGCCGGCGGGCGTCCGAGACCGATGCGGCCCTGGAGGCGCTCGGCACGGCCGGCTCCCACTCGCCGGCGCTCTCCGAGCGGGCACGCCGCTACAACGCCGCCGTGCGCCGGCTGAGGGCCTCGGTGGAGAAGCGGGTGCGGCGCATCACCCACCTCGGCTCCCCTCCTTCGGCACGCGAGCGCGCCGGTCTCTGAGCCCATCGCTTAGGCTCCGGCGCCGATGGCGCCACGATTCGATCTGCAGTCGCACTCCACCCACTCCGACGGCGCCCTCCCGGCCGCGGAGGTGGTGGCGCGGGCGGCGGAGGCCGGGGTGGAGCTGCTCGCGCTGTCCGACCACGACACGATCAGCGGCGTCCCCGAGGCCCTCGCCGCCGGTGAGCGCCTCGGTGTGCGGGTGGTCACGGCCGTCGAGATCTCGGCCGTCGACGACGGTGCCTCCACGCCGCGGGAACTGCACATCCTCGGTTACAACATCGACCACACCCGTCCGGAGCTGGCCGAGCGGCTGGCCGAGTTCCTGGGCGACCGCGAGCAGCGCACCCTGCGCATGGCAGCGGCACTGAAGGACGCGGGCTTCGAGCTCGACGAAACCGAGCTCGAGGAACGGATCGCCGCCGGGCAGCCGATCGGCCGCCCCCATCTGGCGCAGGCGGTCCTGTCGGCGCCGGCCAACGCCACCCGCCTGCAGGCGGAGGAGATCGGCGACATCGGCGCCCTGATCCGCGGCTACCTGATCGAGGGCAAGCCGGCCTTCCGCATGCGCCAGACCCCGACCGTCGCCGAGGCGGTCGAGGCGATCCACGAAGCGGACGGCGTGGCGATATGGGCACACCCCTTCTGGGACATCTCCGACCCGGACGAAGTCCTGGACAGCATCGAGCGCTTCAAGGCGCTGGGGATGGACGGCGTCGAGGTCTTCTACATCACCCACACCCGCGAGCAGACCGAGCTGCTCGCCCGCCGCTGCTCGGAGCTCGGGCTGCTGAAGACGGGCTCGGCTGACTTCCACGGGCCCGAGAACCGCCAGTTCCACAGCTTCCTGGCATTTGACACCTACGGACTCGAGCCGGACCTCGGTCCCATCGGGGCTTCTGGCTGATCGCAGCGACTGGGACGGGCCAAGGTCCGTCCATCAGGTGTCGAGGTGGGTAACGGATGTCGCACCCCAGGGTGCCTTTCCGGCGGCCCTGACCGGGGCGAGGATGGTCTTACAAACCAACTCGCCCATCAGGAGGCAACCGAAATGCTACGCAACAAGATCACCACCATCGCCGTCTCACTCGCCGCAGCGCTGAGCTTTGCCGGTGCGGCCCTGGTGCCCACTGCCGCACAGGCCCAGTGGCACACCATCTGCATCGGCGGGCACTGCATCACTCACACGAATTACACGATCGGCGGCGAAAGTCCCTGCGCCCGGATCGGCTCGAACTACGGCAAGGCCTACGAAGGGCTGCTGGAAGCCCTCCAGAACCAGAAAGAACTGCCCGACAAGGTGCACCCGGAAATGACCCCGAAGGAAGCTCAGGAACAGGTCGAAGACGCCGAAGCGGCCGTCCACGCCGCGGACCTCGCCGCCTTCGAATGGGGCTGCACCGTCGCCGCCCCGTCCCGCACCGTGCCGCCCACGATCAAAGGGCAGTTCACGACCATCCTGGGGCACCTGCGCCTGGAGTCCTTCACCCAGGTGCGCCTGAAGCAGGAAGCGACCAAGGTGAGCGCCGCCAAGGTGTCAGCCCGCTAGCCCGGCCGGCCTCCTGACGGACCCTGACGGCCCCCGTGAACGCGGGGGCCGTCGGCGTGTCCGGGGCGTCCCGACGCCCGCTCGGCCGGCCGAGAGCCCGCCAGGGTCAGCCCGCAGCGAGCGTCTCCTCGAGCCGGTAGCCGAGAGCCTCGATAGGCCAGCTCCTCGGAGACGTTCACCGACAGGCTCAGGCGGGTCTGGGCGACCAGCTCGAGGGCCTCCCGCAGCCGGTGTCCGTCGAGACCCTCCGCGTCCGCCTCGAGCTGCTCACGGCGATCGACCGCGTGGATCAGCTCGGGGGCTCCTTCGCGCACGCACAGCAGGTCCCGCAGCCACAGCTCCGCCAGCCGCAGCGAGAGGTCGAGCATGCGGGTCCTGGCGCGGCGCTCGCTGCGCCGCCGGGAGTCCAGCAGCTCGCGTTCGGCGCGTTTGCGCTCGCGCGTGGGGAGCAACTCGAGGTCCTGCTCGGCCGCCGCCGCGACGGCCTCGGAGGCACCGGCCCCCGCCGCTCCCGCCCGCTCGATGAGCGCGAGCCACGCCCGCGAGGCGCTGTCGCCCGAGATCGCACCGCGCACGAAGCCCTCGGCGGCCCGCCGGAGCCCCTCGCCCTCGTCGCCCGCCAGCCACGCGGCGAGACCCGCGTCTCCCAATGCCAGCCGCGCACAGGCACGGGCGCGCTGCTCCTCGACGCCCGTCAGGCCGGCGGCGATGCGATCGGCCCCGAGCGGGTCGAAGCGCACCAGCTGACAGCGTGAAACGATCGTGGGCAGCACGTCGTCGAGGCGATCGCTGAGCAGCAGCAGGTGGACGAAGTCGTGCGGCTCCTCGAGCGTCTTGAGCATGCGGTTGGCCGACTGGTCGTTCATCGCCTCCACCGACTCGATCACGAACACCCGCCGGGAGGACTCGAAGGGGGTCCGAGCCGCGGCCGCCACCACCGGCTCCTCGATGTCCGCCACGAGCATTTCCGAGGCGCCCGAGGGGGACACCCAGGTGAGGTCCGGATGCGCGTCGCGGGCAACCCGTTCGGCCACGGTCTCCGGGCTGCGGGCCCCGCTGCGCAGCAGGCTCGCCGCGAGCGCGCGGGCGGCCGCCCGCTTGCCCGTGCCCGGCGGTCCGTGCAGGAGGTAGGCGTGGGAGGCGGCCGCGGGGTGCTCCTCCAGCGGCCCCAGCACGGCGCGCGCGTGGGGCTGGGCCCGCAGGACGTCGTCGAGCTCTGCGGGGGTCTGCGGCATCGAGGCTGAGTATCGCGCAAGCCCTCCGCCCGCGGCCGCTGTCGAGCCCGAGACAGCTGCGGGAGGGGTCCCGCGCGTGTACGGTGGCCGGTCGTGGCCGCTGCTCTGATCACGATCGAGGGGCTCGACGGGTCGGGCAAGTCGACGCTCGCCCAGGGCCTGGCCCGCGAACTGGGCGCCCGTGGCATCGAGGTGGAGCTGTTGCGCGAGCCCGGCGGCGTGGAGGCCTCCGAGCGCATCCGCGAGCTGGTCCAGGACCCCCGGCTTGAGGTCCTTCCGCGGGCGGAGGCGCTGTTGTACGCGGCCGCCCGGGCCCAGCTCGTGGAGGAGCTGCTGAGGCCGCTGCTGCAGCGCGGCGTGGTCGTGCTGCTGGACCGCTTCGTGGACTCCTCGCTGGCCTACCAGGGCGGCGCCCGCGGCCTCGGTGTGGAGCGGGTGGCGGAGATCAACGCCTTCGCCACCGGGGGCCTGCGGCCGGACCTCACCCTGCTGCTGCGGGTGGATCCGCGGGTCGGGCGCGCGCGCCAACAGGGCCGCAGCGGAGACCCGGACAGGCTCGAGCGCGAAAACGAGGACTTCTTTGCGCGCGTGGCCGAGGCATACGAGCAGATAGCGGCGGCGGAGCCCGAGCGGGTGCGGGTGATCGACGCCGGCAGCTCGCCCGAGGAGGTGCTCGCCGAGGCCCTGGTGGCTGTCACCGAGCTGCTCGCGGACGCGGGCCGGGCGGCCTAGCTCCGGCCCGTGGCCGGGGGCCTAGCATTGGGACCGATGAGGACCCTCCTCGCAGCCGCCCCGGTAACCGGCCACAGCGCCTCCGGGGGCGGGCTCCCGGCGGCCGCCATCGTGCTGATCGTGCTCGCCGGCCTGCTGCTGGTGGCGTGCGCAGTGTGGGGCTTCGCGCAGGCACGAGCGTGGGAGCCGAAGTGGCTGCTCGCGCTACGTCACGCCATTGCCGAGGCCGGCTTCCGGGCGTCGGCCACCTGGCGCGAATTCGAGGACTGGGCGCGGCTCGGGCGCTAGCACATCGCGCTGGTCTTCCGGACTTGAAAAAGCCCTGAAAAAGCGGCCTCGGGCACCTAAAATTGAAGGTGTCATCGAGCGCATTCCTGACCACTTTTCTATCCGGTCGACGCGCGAGGATAACCGGCCCGAGAAGAGCTCATTTCCATTGCGTCACGGCGCCGGCGCAGCAGAGGAGGAAGGCCCGATGAACCCGCCCATGAACCCCATCGCTCCGCAGGATTCAACCCGTGGCCAGGCGCTGAAGGTCGCCCGCTTCTTCACCGATGGCGAGACCCATCCGTTCGACGCCGTCGAGTGGGAGGTGCGCGACGCGCGCATCGGCCACGGCGAGCGCGTGGCCTTCGAACAGCAGGGCGTGGAGTTCCCCGCGAGCTGGTCCCAGAACGCGACCAACATCGTCTCCCAGAAGTACTTCCGCGGCCAGCTCGGATCGCCCGAGCGCGAGCACTCGGTGCGGCAGATGATCGGGCGTGTGGCCGGCACCATCACCCGCTGGGGCCGCGAGGGCGGCTACTTCGACGCCGAGCAGGACGCCGAGACCTTCGAGCACGAGCTCACCCACATCCTGCTCCACCAGATGGCGGCCTTCAACTCGCCGGTGTGGTTCAACGTGGGCTTCGAGGAGCAGCCGCAGTGCTCCGCCTGCCTGCCCGGCCACGCGCTCGTCTCGACACCCGCCGGGATGGTCCCGATCGGCGAGCTCGTGGAGGGCGAAATGGTCGGCACCGAGGTCTACGACTCGAGCGGCTCCACACGCGTGTTGGCGGTCAAGCACAACGGTCGCCGGCCGGTATGGCGTGTGGGCCTGCGCAACGGCAGCTTCGTCGAGGCCACCGCCGACCACGTCGTCAAGGCGAGCGCCGAGCGTAAGGGCAGGCCTGCGTGGCTGCGGGTTGATCAGCTGCAGCCCGGCATGCGCATGCACCTGCACCCCCACAAGGCGAAGGTGGCCGACCCCGTGCGCGTCACGGTCGGTGGCCCCGGGGGCGAGTCGGCGCTCGAGCTGATCGACGAGACCGACCGCACCGCCGTGGCAGAGGCGGCGCTGGCGGGATGGCTGCAGGCGGATGGCTTCGTCGGCGAGCGCCAGAGCGCCCAGGGTCCCACGCTGGCACTCGAATTCGAGGTGGCCGGAGCGGAGGAGTTCGCGTGGGTCAGCGCCCACCTCGACGTGGCCTTCCCGCACATCTCCCGCAAGGTCGCGGAGGCGAGCATCGAAAGCACCCAGGTACGGCGGATCAGCCTCCATGGGCGCGCCCTTCGTGGCTATGCCGAGCGCTGGGGCCTGCTCGCCTACGGCACCGAGGCGCGGGTGCCGGACCGCCTCTACACGGCCTCCCACGAGGAGATCTCCGCCTACCTGCGCAGCGTCTTCCAGGCCGGCGGCTATGTCTCGCTGCGCCACTCCGGCGGCTACGAAAGCGCGCGCGTGGGCGTCGCCACGATCAGCGGCCGCTGGAGCGAGGACGTGCAGCTGCTGCTGGGCACGCTCGGGATCTACTCGCGGCGCACCCGCAGGCGCGAGAAGCGGGACGGCCGCAACGAGCTGTTCGAGGTGTGGCTCGCGATCGGCTCCGAGCGGGCCCGCTTCGCCGAGCTCGTCGGCTTCGTCTCCCATGAGAAGCAGCGCAAGCTGCTGAGCTCGCTGTGCCTGCGGCACCCCAAGCACTGCGGCGACCTGCGCGAGGAGGAGATCGTCTCGATCGAGCCCACCGGGACGATGGACGTGTACGACATCCAGACCGAGTCGGGCGAGTTCCTGACCAACAACGTCGCCGTCCACAACTGCTTCATCCTCAGCGTTCAGGACACGATGGAGTCGATCCTCGACTGGAACACCAAGGAGGGCATGATCTTCCGTGGCGGCTCCGGGTCGGGGATCAACCTGTCGAACATCCGCGGCTCGATGGAGCCGCTGGCGAAGGGCGGCACCGCCTCCGGGCCGGTGTCCTTCATGCGCGGTGCGGACTCCTGGGCGGGCACGATCAAGTCCGGGGGCAAGACCCGGCGGGCGGCGAAGATGGTGGTGCTCGACGTCGACCATCCCGACATCCGTGAGTTCATCTGGTGCAAGGCCAAGGAGGAGGAGAAGGCCGAAGCACTGAGGGACGCCGGCTTCGACATGTCGATCGACGGCGACGGGTTCAAGTCGATCCAGTACCAGAACGCCAACAACTCGGTCCGTCTCACCGACGACTTCATGCGCGCGGTCGAAAAGGACGAGGACTGGCACCTCGTCGCCCGTGCCACCGGACAGCCGATCGGCGATCCGATCCCGGCGCGGGAGCTGATGCAGGAGGTCGCCGAAGCGGCGTGGCGCTGCGCCGACCCGGGCGTGCAGTACGACACGACCATCAACCGCTGGCACACGGCGCCCAACAGCGGGCGCATCAACGCCTCGAACCCGTGCTCGGAGTACATGCACGTCGACGACTCCGCCTGCAACCTCGCCTCGCTGAACCTGATGCGGTTCCGCCGCTCCGACGGGACGCTCGACGTCGAGTCCTTCGAGCACGCCGTCGACGTGATGTTGCTGGCCCAGGAGATCGTCGTCGGTCCCTCCAGCTACCCGACCGATGAGATCGGCCGCAACGCCCGCGCGTTCCGCCAGCTCGGGCTCGGGTACGCCAACCTCGGCGCCTACCTGATGGCCGACGGCGTCCCCTACGACTCCGACTCCGGCCGCGGGACGGCCGCCGCGATCACCGCGCTGATGACCGGCCGCGCCTACCGCCGCTCGGCCGAGGTCGCCGCGGCGATCGGACCCTACGAGCGCTACGCGGAGAACCGCGAGCCCCACAACCGCGTGATGCGGATGCACCGGGACGCCTCCTACGCAATCGCCGACGAGACCTGCGAGGACCACGAGCTGCTGTCAGCCGCGCGCCGCTCGTGGGATGAGGCGGTCGAGCTGGGAGAGCGCCACGGCTACCGCAACGCGCAGGCCACGGTCCTTGCACCCACGGGAACGATCTCCTTCCTGATGGACTGCGACACCACCGGCGTGGAGCCCGACTTCTCGCTCGTGAAGTTCAAGGAGCTCGTCGGCGGCGGGCAGATGACGATCGTCAACCGCACCGTGCCGCTGGCGCTGGCGAACCTCGGCTACTCAGAGCAGCAGATCGAGCAGATCGAGGCCCACCTGGCCGAGCACGGCACGGTCGTGGGAGCCCCGGGACTGGCCGATGAGCACCTCGCCGTCTTCGACGTCGCGGTCGGCGAGCGGGCGATCTCGCACATGGGCCACATCAAGATGATGGGAGCCGTGCAGCCGTTCATCTCGGGCGCGATCTCGAAGACCGTGAACCTCCCCGAGCAGGCGAGCGTCGAAGACATCGCCGAGGCCTTCATCGAGGCCTGGAAGCTCGGGATCAAGGCGCTCGCGATCTACCGCGACGGGTCGAAGACCGCCCAGGCCCTGCGCACCGACGCCCAGAAGGAGAAGGCGGAGCCGGCCGACGTGGACGCGATCGTCGAGCAGGCGGTCGCCAAGGCGCTCGCCGAAGTTGGGCCACAGCGCAAGCGGATGCCCCGCGAGCGCCAGTCGATCACCCACAAGTTCTCGATCGCCGGCCACGAGGGCTACATCACCGCGGGCATGTACGAGGACGGCTCCGTCGGGGAGATCTTCCTCACCGACATCGGCAAGGAGGGCTCGACGCTGCGGGGGATGATGAACTCCTTCGCCACCGCGATCTCGATCGCGCTGCAGTACGGCGTGCCGCTGGAGACGCTGGTGCGCAAGTTCAGCTACATGCGCTTCGAGCCGGAGGGGATCACCGGCAACCCGGAGATCCCGTTCGCCAAGTCGATGCCCGACTACATCATGCGCTGGCTGGCCTCCCGCTTCCTCGACGTTGACGCCCAGGAGGAGCTCGGCATCCTCACCCCCGCCGTGCGGGCCCGCAAAGCCGCCCAGGACGCCGCCCTGGCCGTCTCCGCAGCCGACACCGCGGGTCCCTCCAGCGAGACGCAGGCCGAGGCCGAGCCTCGGGCCGAGGGCGAGTCCCGTGCCGAGGAGAAGCCGCAGGGGAACGGCGGGAACGGTGGCAACGGCGGTCATGGCGGCGCACCGGCAGCGGCGTCGTTCACGGAAACGCCGCCCGTCGTCCCGGCCAGGCTCCAGGGCCTGGACCTCGGCCCCGCCTGCAACCAGTGCGGCGGGATGATGCAGCGCACCGGCTCCTGCTACACGTGCTCGAGCTGCGGCAACAACACCGGCTGCGGGTAGGAGGAGGTAGGCCGGCAGCCAGGAGCTGCCGGCAGAGGCTTCGGTGGGCCGTCCCTAGGAGTGCGGTGGTCTACGGATGTCGTGAGGCCCGCCGCGCTACAAAATCTTGATGGCAGTGATCTTCGCCTGAGGAACCGCGTCCCCCGAGGAGCCGAGTCGGTCGCGCCGCGGATTGCCTGACGAGCGCGAGGGGTTGCTCGCGCCGGCGTGCAGAAGCTGCCGTTCCAGAGGGAGGTCCGATGAGGCGAAACGCTCGGATATGGCCGTTGGCGCTGCTCGTGGCCGCGGTCGCGGGGATCTCGGCGCCCGCGGCACAGGCGGCGTTCGGCGTATCGAAATTCGAGTCCGCTGAGCTGCACGGAAAACGCGCCGGAGGGAAAACCGGGCGAATGCAACGCCGGCACCCCTGCCCAGCTCTTCACGCAGGCCGGCGGACATCCGAACTTCGGGGTCACCGACTTCACCTTCAACGAATTCGGCACCGCGGGCAACGGGGTCAAGACGATACGCACCGACCTCCCCGTCGGCTTCAGCACCAACCCACAGGCGCTGCCGCTGTGCTCGATGACAGGACTTCGAAGCCAACCTCGGCACCCCCGAAGCGAGCCACTGCCCGAAAAGCTCAGAAGCGGGCGTACAGGAAATCACGATCGCCCTGCCCGGTCCCAAGTTGGTGACGCTGACGGGAACGGTCTACAACCTCGAACCGGCCTTCGGCCTGCCGCTCGAGTTCGGCATCGACATCCCGGTCCCCTTCCTCGGATCCACCTCCACTCCCTCCTGGAAGGAGGCGTCAGCTGGCACAAGGAAGCAGAAGCCACCGAAGAGGGAATCCCGTCGGGCGACTACCACGAGTACTTCAAGATCAGCATCGCCCGAAGAGCATCTCCGAAGGCGAAGCTGCCGATCGCGCGCTCGCGCCTCGTGTTCAACGGCAAGGCCGGCATCGGGCTGAACACCACCCCGACGACGTGCCCGGGCCCCCAGACCACCCACCTGCGCGTCGAACCGTATGTGGGCCCAGCCGCCACCGCCTCCTACACGTCGACGCCGACGGCCGCCGAAGAAAACTGCAAAGTCCTGGCAGTTCGAACCGAAATTCTCGCTGACCCCATCGTCCACCCGCTCCGACGCCCCCGACGGGATCACGGCCGAACTCGGCTTTCCGCTGAACAAATCGTCCTCCGAAATCGAAAATTCGCACCTGAGGACCTCCGAAGTGACGCTGCCCGCCGGTATGACCATCAATCCGGCGGCGGCCCATGGCCTGGAAGCATGCACGCCCGAACAGTTCGGGGTCGGCACCGAAGCCACGTCGGTGTCGTGCCCGTCGCACTCGGCGATCGGCACCGTCGTGTTGAGCGTGCCCGGACTGCCTCCCGAATCGCTCAAGGGCAGGATCTTCCTGGGCGAGCAGGCGCCCGGTCCGATCACCGGGCCCGCCGTACAAGGTCTACCTCGCCGTGGAATCGGCTCGCTACGGCCAGCTCGTGCGCCTTGAAGGCAGCGTCCAGCCCGATCTCACCACGGGACAGCTGACGGCGACGTTCGCCGACCAGCCGCAGGGCCCGTTTCAGGAACATCAAGCTCACGTTCGACAGCGGTCTCTTCGCGAACCTCGCCAACCCGATCGACTGCGGCACGGCTGCGACGAAATCGACCTTCATCCCCTATTCGGGCAACGCCTCGGTCCCGCTGGTCAACGAATTCGTCGTCGACAGCAACGGCAGCGGGGGAACGTGTCCCGCTCGCACCCCCGTTCTCGCCCACGCAGCACGCCGCCAGCGAACCGGGCCAGGGCGGCGCGGGCGAACCACCTTCACGCTCAACCTCGAACGGCCCGAAGGCCAGCAGTACGTCAACTCGTTCAGAACCGTCCTGCCCCCAGGGCTGGTCGCGCTCATTCCCACGGTCACCGCAGTGCGGCGAACCGCAGGCGAACCTCGGGACGTGTACCTCGGCCAGTCAGATCGGCACGGTCGCGGTGGCCGCCGGATCCGGCGAACCGTTCGTCTTCCACGGCAAGGTCTACCTGACCGGCCCGTATGAAGGCGCGCCCTTCGGCCTGTCGATCGTCGTGCCGGCGGTGGCGGGCCCGTTCGTCCTGCCCAACGTGCATCGCGCGGGCCGAGGATCGACGTCAAATCCGACACGGCGCAGGTGGTCGTCACGACCGCCAAGCGTGCCGACGATCGTGGCCGGCATCCCGATCAGGATGCGCTCCGTCAGCGTCTCGATCAACCGGCAGGGCTTCGAGCGCAACCCGACCAACTGCGGCGTGCTCGCTACGGAATCGACCGTGGGCGGCTTCACGCCCGGGGGCGCGACGGCGACCGCCGCTCTCTCCACGCCCTTCCAGGCGGAAGGCTGCAGCACGCTCGCGTTCAAGCCGAGCTTCTCGGCGAGCACCGGCGGGAAACCGAGCAGACAGAACGGCGCCAGCCTCGAAACGACGATCAACCAGCCGTCCGGGCAGGCCAACATCAAGTCGGTGCTCGTCACGCTGCCCAAGCAGCTGCCCTCGCGCCTCACGACGCTGCAGAAAGCGTGTCTGCCGAAGCGACGTTCGCGGCGAACCCGTTCAGCTGTCCGGAAGGCTCGCGGGTCGGAGGCGCGCGGGCGAACACCCCGACGCTTCCCACGAAACTGACCGGGCCGGCCTACCTCGTCTCGCACGGCGGAGCCGCGTTCCCCGATCTCGACCTCGTGCTCGAAGCCAACGGCGTGCGCGTGATCCTCAAAGGCGACACCGAGATCAAGAACGGCATCACGACGACGAACTTCGCCGCGACGCCCGACGTGCCGGTCTCGAGCATCACCATCAACCTCCCGACGGGTCCCGCACTCGGCGCTGTCTGCCTTCGGCAACCTCTGCACGAGCGCGCTCAACATGCCGACGACGATCACCGGCCAGAACGGCCTGCAGGTCAAGCAGACCACGAAGATCGCCCCCAAGGGTTGCGGTGTGCAGATCACCGGCCAGAAGGTGACCGGGAACACCGCCCAGCTCACGGTCAAGACCTTCGAAGCGGGCCGAGTCAGCGGCAGCGGCTCGAACCTCTCCACCGTCCACCGCCACTTCAACGGCGCCGAGAGCGGCACCAGCCTGAAGGTCCCGCTGTCCCCTCACGGAAGCACGAAGGGCCGCCCGTTGAAGGTCAAGGTGCGTGTCGGGCTTCCTCCCCAAGAAGAAGGGCGCCGCGACCTCCACGGCCTACACCACCGTCGTATTCAGGTAGCGCGGCTGCGGCGCGTGAACGCGCCGGGACCAGAACCGTTGCCCGGCGCGGCGAGGCGCGGCTAGACGCCGACGGCCAGGGGCGCGGCCTGCTCGGCCTGCGCCTCGGCCACGACCGCCTCCACCTTCACGGGCACGTCGTTGACGGCGGCGTTGCCCGTCAGCCGGTCCACGATCGCGGGGTCGGTGATGTCGTTGACGCTGGCCCCGGCGTGGGCCGCCGCCAGCTTCCAGCCGACCCCGGCGCGGTTGTGGCCGAACCCGTGCGGGACCGAGACCACGCCCGGGCGCATCTGGTCGCTGAGCTCCAGTGGCACCTCGATCGCGCCGATGGCCGAGGCCACCGTCACGCGCTGGCCGTCGCTCAGGCCCCGCGCGGCGGCGTCGTCGGGATGGAGCATCGCCGTGCAGCGGTCGGCGCCCTTCATCAGACGAGCGCTGTTGTGCATCCACGAGTTGTTCGACCGCAACGAGCGGCGCCCGATCAGCGTGAGGTCAAACCCCTGACTGCGCGCGGCCTCGCGTTCGGCGGCGAGATCCTCGAGACGCGCGGCCTCGTCCAGCATCACCCGCGGGGCGAGCTTCACGCGCTTTCCCTTCGTCCTCAGCCGGCTCACGAGGTTCGGCCTCAGCGGGCCGAGGTCGATCCCGTGGGGAGCCCGTTTGACCTTGCCGATGTCGAGGGCGCGGGAGGAGCGCAGACGGCCGTAGGGTCCCAGCCGCATCGCCAGGTCGGCGAAGCGCTCGGGCGTCCAGAAGGGGCCGAGCAGACGCAGCACCGCGTTCGAGATCGCCCCGGCTCGGCCGCGGCCGAGGTGCGCCGCCAGCCCCCGCAGGATCTCCCAGTCGTCCTTGCCGCCGGCCGGCTTGGGTAGCGCGGCGGGGTTGTAGCGGATCTGGTTGCGGACCGAGAAGGACGGGAACACCAGGTCGACGTCGGAGCGCTCGAGCTGGGCCACGGGCGGCAGGATCACGTCGGCGTGGCGGGTCGTCTCGGTGACGTACATGTCCACCGCCACGCACCACTCGAGCTGCTCCATGGCCTCGTCCAGGCGTGCACCGCCCGGCGTCGAGAGCACGGGGTTGCCGGCGTAGACCAACATTCCCCGCACCTGGCCGGGCCCCGGCGTGAGGATCTCGTCGGCGAGCCCCGCCACCGGCAGCTCGCCGGCGAACTCGGGCAGGCCGCTGACGCGCTGACGGTGCGCCCCCCAGCCGGCTTTGCCGACCAGCGCCTCGGACAGCGCCGCGAGGTCCACGGGCGGCCTCGGGAACATCGCCCCGCCGACCGTGTCCATGTTGCCCGTGAGGAGATTGAGCGCGTTGATGAGCCAGTGGGTGAGCGAGCCCGTCTGCTGGTGGCAGACGCCCACCCGCCCGTATGCCACGGCGCTCGGCGCGGATGCGAACTCCCTCGCGAGCCGCTCGATCTCGGCCGCCTCGACGCCCGCGTGGGGGGCGCAGCGCTCCACAGGCCACTGCTCGGCGAGGGCGCGCAGCTGCTCGAGGCCGTCACAGCGTCCGCTGAGATGTCCGAGGCGCACCCGGCCCTCGGCGAAGATCACGTTCAGCATCCCCAGCAGCAGGTAGGGATCGCCGCCGGGACGCACCGAGACGTGCTCGGAGGCGTGTCTGGCGGTCTCGGTGCGGCGAGGATCGACGACGACCACCGTCCCGCCCCGCGCGCGGATCGCCTTGATCTTCTCGCGCATCGCCGGCGCGGTCATGATGGAGCCGTTCGAGACGGCCGGGTTGGCACCGATCACGAGCAGGTGGCTCGTGCGTTCGACGTCTGCGATCGGCAGCACGGCGTAGTGCCCGAACATCTCCTGCGAGCTCATGTACTGGGGCAGCTGGTCGACGGACGTCGCCGAGTAGTTGTTGCGCGACCCCAGCAGCTTGCGCACGAGCACGCCCATGAAGATCCCCGAGGAGTGGGCTCCGGGATTGCCGAGGTAGTTGGCGACCGCGTCGGCGCCGTGGCGCCGGCGCACGCCCAGCAGCCCGTCGGCGGCCAGTGACAGGGCCTCCTCCCAGCCGATCTCCACGAAGCGCCCCCCCACCTTCTTGACCGGCCGGCGCAGGCGATCGGGGTCGCTCTGGAGGTCGGCCAGGGCGGCGGCCTTCGGGCAGATGTAGCCGTGCGAGAGGACGTCGTCCGGGTCGCCGGTGATGCGCACCACGCGAGCGCCCTCGACCTCCACTTGGATGCCGCAGTGGGCCTCGCAGAGCGTGCACTGGCGGTTGATGGTCTGGGTCATCTGGCGCCTCCCGGATCGGCTCTTCAGCCAAAGATACGCCATCGCCGCCACGGCGACCCGACCGCGACCCGACCACACCTCCGCCGCGGCCCACCCGTCCAGGCCAGCCGGCCGGGCCGGGCGAGGGCGGCTCAGATCGCCCGCTCGCGCCCCTCCCAATAGGGCTCGCGCAGGCGTCGCTTGAAGATCTTGCCCGAGTCCTCGCGCGGAAGCGAGCCGCTGAACTCGACCACGCGGGGAGTCTTGTAGGAGGCCAGGTGCTCGCGCACGTGGGCGCGGACCTCCTCCTCGCTCAGCCGCGTGCCCTGCTGCGGTTCCACGTGCGCCGCCAGCGCCTCCCCGAACTCCTCGTCGGGGATCCCGAACACGGCACAGTCCCGCACCCCCGGGAGCGACAGCAGGCAGGCCTCGATCTCTGCCGGGTAGATGTTGACGCCGCCGCTGATCACCATGTCGCTGGCGCGGTCGTTGAGGTACAGGTAGCCGTCCTCGTCGAGGTAGCCGATGTCTCCGCAGCTGACGAGGCCCTCGCGTTCGACCGAGCGTCGCTTCTCGTCGTCGCCTTCGTAGGTGAAGTCCGGCCACGCGGTATGCCATACGTACACCTCCCCCGAGGTTCCCGGGGGGAGCTCCTCGCCGTCCTCGCCGAAGATCTTCACCACCGCCCCGGGGAGCGGGTGCCCCACGCTGCCCGGGTGCGCGAGCCACTCCTCGCTGGTGGCGAACGTGACCGGGCCGGTCTCGGTGCCGCCGTAGTACTCGGCCACGATCGGTCCCATCCACTCGATCATCGCCCGCTTGACGTCCACCGGACAGGGAGCCGCGGCGTGCACGATCCAGCGCAGCGAGGACACGTCGTAGCGGTCGCGGACGTCCTCGGGCAGCGCGAGCAGCCGCACGAACATCGTCGGCACCATCTGCACCACGGACACCCGGTGCGCCTCGACCAGGCGCAGGAACTCCTCCGGGTCGAAGCCGGTCATGATCGTCAGGTCGAGCCCCCGCACGGCGCTGGCGAGGGCGTACACGTTGGGGGCCGTGTGGTACATCGGCGCCGGGATCAGCGTGCGCTCGCCGTCGGCGAGCTGGAAGATCTCCGCGATCAGCTCCGAGACGCTCGCCCGCTGCTCCTCGCTGACCGGCGAGCGCACCACGCCCTTCGGCCGCCCGGTCGTGCCGGAGGTGTAGATGATGCTCATGGGGCCACTCTCGGGAGCCTGCGCGTAGGGCTCGTGCTCGGCGAGCAGCTCCGGCCAGCTCGACCACTGCCGCTCGGCGCCGAGCGACTCGGGCGCCGGACGCGAACCCCCCGCCCGTGACGGCACCAGCACCACCGCCACCTGGGCCGGCACGGCGTCAGCGACCGCCGGCCAGAGATCCTCGTGCACGATCAGCACCTTCGCGCGGCTGTCGCTCAGCACGTGGGAGACCTCCTCCCCCCGCCAGTGCCAGTTGATCGGCACAGCGCTCGCACCCAATGGCACGGTGGCCACGGAGGCCTGCAGGAACTCGATCGAGTTGCGCAGCAGCAGCGCCACCCTGTCGCCGGCGCCCACACCCCGGGCGGCGAGCGCGGTGGTCATGCGCAGCGCGCCCGAGAACAGCTCCTCGTAGCTGCTGGAGCGCTCGCCGCAGCGCACCCCCGGCTGATCCTGTCCCTCCACCGGCCCAGATGCTAATCGTCCGTGGCCGTCCACCTAATGTTCATCGCATGGCCGAGCAGCTGATGCCCCCGTCGAATGAGTGGCCCTCGCTGGTGCCGGGCAGCGCTACCGTCACGTGGCGTCGCGCCGGTGACGCGCGCGTCCTGCTGGCGGCCGGCTACGCGCTGCTGCTGCAGGTCTCCCACCCGACCGTGGGAGCGGGTGTGAGCGAGCACTCCCGCTTTCGCACCGACCCCTGGGGGCGGCTGCTGCGAACGCTCGACTACTCCACCACGATGGTCTACGCGGGGCCCGAGCAGGCCGGGGAGATGGGACGGCGGATCCGCGGGTTCCACAAGCAGATCCGGGGCGTGAGGCCCGACGGCGTGTCCTACAACGCGCTCGAGCCGGAGGCCTACGCGTGGGTCCACGCGACCCTGGCGGCCGGGATCGTGCGGGCCCACGAGCGCTTCGGCCTGCGGCTGTCGGAGGCGGACCGGGAGCAGCTGTGGGGAGAGTGGCGCTCGGTGGGACGCCTGCTCGGGATCCGCCCGCGCGACCTGCCGCCCACGTGGCGGGAGTTCAGCTCCTACTTCGACGACACCGTCGAGCACACGCTCATGCGCACCGCGGCCGTCGAGGAAGTACTGGACGCGCTCGCCCATCCGGCGCCGCCGGAGCTCTCGCGTGCGTACCGCCCGCTGTGGTCGTTCACCTCCAGACAGCTCGGCCACGTCATCGCCCTGACCACCGCCGGGCTGCTGCCCGCTGCCCTGCGAGGGCGCTTCGGTATTCGCTGGGGCCGCGGCCGTGAGCTCGAGCTGAAAGCCCTTGCCGGCACGCTGCGGGCCGCCACCCCCGTGATGCCGGCCTACCTGCTGAACACCGGCCCCGGCTACCTGGAGTGGCGCAGCCAGGAGCTCCAACGGGGCGAGGTGGCGTCCGCCCAGCTGACCTGACGGGCAAAAAGAGGGGGAGGCCCATTGGGCCTCCCCCTGGTGCTACCGATTCTCCGAACTACCGCCGCGCTGCTATTTCGAGCAGACGACGTACGACGCGTGATGGTGGATGCCGCCGTGCTTTCGAACTGCCAGCCGGTCGGTTCTTCGCCGTTGTTTTTCGACGACTGCGCCGCTTTTGATGATCGGCTGCGCTTGCTTTGAAGGAGTTGGCCGAGGAGGTCTCCCGCCGCCGCCATCGGCGACGATACCCGGCCGGGCACTGGATGGTCACTTTCGCGGTCGCCGAGCCAGATACCTCGACGTCGTTTTCGAGGCTCCTTCGGGCCCGGTTTCCCCGGTCGCGCCCGTCGCGCCTTTTTCGCCTTTTTCGCCTTTGAGGCCGGTTTCGCCTTTTTCACCGGCGGGTCCAGTCGGCCCGGTGGCACCGTTGGTGCCGTTGGTGCCGTTTTCACCGGCAGGACCGGTTGCACCGGTTGCACCGGATTCGCCTTTCACGCCCTGGGCGCCCTGTTCGCCTTTTTCGCCGGTGGCTCCGGTGGCCCCGGCTGTGCCGGTTTCGCCTTTTTCGCCTTTTTCGCCCTGGGCACCGGTGTCACCGGTCGGCCCAGTGGGCCCGGTTTCGCCTTTTTCGCCCGCGGCTCCGGTGGCGCCTTTTTCGCCCGCGGCTCCGGTTTCGCCTTTCAGGCCCTGTTCGCCTTTTTCACCGGTTTCGCCTTTTTCGCCTTTTTCGCCCGCGGCACCGGTTTCGCCTTTGACGCCCTGGGTGCCCTGTTCGCCTTTTTCGCCGGTGGCGCCGGTTTCGCCGGCAGCGCCGGTGGCTCCGGTTTCGCCTTTGGCTCCGGTTTCGCCTTTGGCTCCGGTGGCGCCGGCAGCACCCGTGGCTCCGGTGGCGCCCGTTTTACCGGTGGGCCCTTCTTTGCCTTCCCCGACTTCGGTTTTGGTGTAACCGGTCGGGCAGACCCCGCTTTTCGGGGATTTGAAGGGCTTGCCTTCCTTGATACAGACCGGCGTCGCGGACGCGGTTGCGGCCCCGATCAGCATCAGGAAGAGCGCGATCAGCAGACCGCCTGCGAGCGAGTTGCGGGCGGTGCGAGCAAGTCCGGCGCCCGAGCGAGAGCTGCGCGACACGCGCGTTGCTGGGTCGATCATATGGACTCTCCTTGCCATTTGGATTCGAGCCAGGCGACGCTACGAGGCGTGTAGGCGACGGCCTGACGGCCGAACACCGGAATGGCTCGTCACAAGCGCTCGCGCAGATTTCGCGCCAGCCCCCCTTGGCGGCCCCCAACTCATGTTGGCGCGACGCTACCAGAGCGTGAAAAGACCGTCAAGATGCGGAATTTGGTGGAAAGGCGCGGCGGCTCGGACGACCTAGTGCGTCCGGCGTAGGTCTGGTTCACACAACCGGAAGGTTCGGCTGGCATGCCTTTTCGGAGAACATGGTCCGCCGGCGGGTGGCGGCTTGACGCCGCGGGGACTGCCATCGCCACCGGCTCCCGCCATGGACGGTGTCCGGCCTAAGCTGGCCCGGACATGAACCACTCGCCCATCAGCACCGTCCCCCGAGGAGCCCCTCCAGGGCGGGTGCCTGTGCGGGGCGGTCCGCTATGAGATCACCGCGCCGTTCCTCTCGGCCGGCTATTGCCACTGCACCCACTGCCAGCGACGCACGGGCACCGGCTCCTCGGCCAACGGCCGCGTCCCGCAGGCGGGGTTCCGGCTCCTGAGCGGCCAGGAGCAGCTGCGTCCGTACAAACCCCCGACCGGCGTCCCGAAGCTGTTCTGCACGGTCTGCGGGTCGGCGCTCTTCAGCGGAGAACCGCTGAGCGACCCCGAGGTCGCCGTGCGCTTGGGCACACTCGACGGCGATCCCGGGATCCGACCCCAGTTCCGGCAGTTCGTTGCCTCGGCGGCGACCTGGGAGCCGATACCGGACGACGACGGCCTAGAGCGCCATCCTGGCGCCCGTCCTTAGTCGATCATCGTTTGTCTGTCCCGGCGGTCAGCCGGGAGCGATCAGGGGTTCAGTCGCTTCTTCAGCGCCGAGGCAGCCGAGAATTTGGCGGCTTTCGATGCGGCGATTTTGATCGTCGCGCCGGTGGCAGGGTTACGACCCTCCCTTGCAGCACGCTGGCTGACGCTGAACTTCCCGAACCCGGCCAGCGAGACCTCTCCCCCTCGGGCGAGCTCGTCGGAGACCGCGTCGATCGTTGCCTCGACAACCTGGCGGGCCTGGCTGCCGGAGAGTCCGGCGCGCTCGGCGACCACGTCGGCGAGATCGTTCTTGGTCATGCGACTCCCTTCTTGCGTGTCATTGCTGCGGTGCAGGCTAACCGCTCGCCAGGACATTCCGCCCGTCGCGCGGCCAGACAGGTGCCCGGAAGGGCCCTAATTTCCGGGGAAACGCAACGGCTCGGCGGGCACCAGGGGCCGTTCGAGGGGCCGCTGGGCCGGCTCGGGGGCCCTCCGCGGCAGCAGCGCCCCGGCGGCCGCGGCAGACCAGATCGCGGCGATCCAGGCGCAGGAGGCGAGCGCAACGTGCACCCACACGAGCTCGGTCGGGAGGTGGGTCTCGTACTGGTCGAGCCCGACCGCTCCCTGGACGGCCAGGAGCACGCACAGCACGGTCAGCGGGCGCTGGACGGCCGCGCCTGCCGCGCGCCGGCGGGCGAGCCACCACACGCCGACGGCCGCCAGGCTGAACAGCAGCGCGATCTCGGCGTGGCGGTGGATCACGAAATCCATCGTCCCGTGGCCGTCGATGCTCAGACGGTTGATCTTCTGCCCCGGTGAGCCACCCGCGTGGGGGCCGGAGGCGGTGGCCGCGGTGCCCGCGAAGATCGCCAGCGCCCCGAGCGCCACCAGCCCGCGGAGAGAGCGCACGAGCGTGCGATCGCTCTGCGCGTCGGCCGTCGACTCGCGTCTCGCGTGAGGCCCTGAAGACCAGCAGCACGGCCGCCACCAGGATCAGCATCGAGAGCGCGAAATGACCCATCACCCAGCCGTAGTCGAGGGCCCCTTTGACGGTGAACCCCCCCAGCACCGCCTGCCCGATCACGCCCAGCGGCAGCAGCCCCGCGAGCCACACCAGGTCCCGCCGGTAGGGACGGCGGCGCAGCGCTCCCACCCACGCCAGGCCGGCGGCGATCACGACCGGGACGGTGATCATGCGGTTGGAGAACTCGATCACCGCGTGGGAGTTGAGCGGCGGGTAGTAGCTGCCGTAGCACTTCGGCCAGGTGGGACAGCCCAGGCCCGAGCCCGAGAGCCTCACGGCGGCCCCGGTCCAGACGATCAGGGTGAGCGCTGCGAGCGCCACGTAGGCGATCGTCAGGTACTGGGAGGGCGTGACGGTGAAGCCATCGGTGCGCACCCGCGCCCGCTCGATGAGCTTGTGCATCGCGCCCTAAGGATGCCAGCTGAACGGCAGTTCTCCGGCCACCTCGGCCAGGCGCGGGGCGGCCTGGTCGCGGGCGGAGACGATCAGCTCCTGCGCCGGCAGGGGCCAGCTCGATCGCGATCTCGGGATCGTTCCAGGCGATCGCCCGCTCGAGCTCGGGGTCGTAGTAGGCGCTCTGCTTGTAGACCACGTCGGCGACCTCGCTGAGGACGCAGAAGCCGTGGGCGAAGCCGACCGGCACGTACAGCTCGCGCAGGCCCTCGTCGTCGAGCTCCACGCCGGCCCACTGCCCGTACGTGGGCGAGCCCCGCCGCAGGTCCACCCCGACGTCGAAGATCCGTCCCCGCGCACAGCGCACCAGCTTGGCGACGCCGTCGCCGAGCTGCAGGTGCAGGCCCCGCAGCACCCCGCGCTCCGAGCGGGAGTGGTTGTCCTGGACGAACGACTCGGCGGGCGGGATCCCCAGCCTGCTCGTGCCAGCTGCGGCGGTAGGTCTCCACGAAGAAGCCCCGCTCGTCGGCGTGGCCGGTCGGGCTCGATCGCGACGAGGCCGGGCATGGCGGTGGGCTGGATCTGCATCGGACGCGGGAGCCTAGCTGCGACCGGCGGGCCGCGGCGGCTGCGCTGGACGGCTACGATTTGGCGGCCCGTGAGCGCCGAGTGGGAGCTGCTGGAGGCCCGGGCCCCAGCAGCCGGTCCTCGAGAAGGGAGAGGTCCACGTGTGGTGGGCCCAGCTGGACGACGTGAGCCGGCCAGCCGCGCCACTGCGGTGCTGAGCCCGCGCGGAGCGGGATCGCGCCGAGCAGATCCTGGCCCCCAGCGCGGCGCCGGCGTTGGATGGCCTCCCGAATGCTGCTGCGCGTCCTCCTCGCCCGCTATCTCGGGCCTCGAGCCCGGACGCGTCGAGCTCGCGAGCCGGACCGCACGGCAAGCCGCACTCGCCGCCGGGGCCGATCGCAGGAGGGACCGGGCCCGAGCCGCTCCGTCCGCGGTCCGAGGCGCGGTCATCGGACTTCAGCCTCTCCCACTCGCGCGGCATGCGCGCTCCTGGCGATCGCCCGAGGCCGCCGGGTGGGCGTGGACCTCGAGCTGCTCCGCCAGGTGCCGCGTGCGCTCTCGCTCGCGCGGCGGGCATTCGGTGCCGAGCACGCCCGCGAGCTGGCGAGCCTCCCCAGGCACGCAGCGGGACGCCGGCCTTCCTGCGCATGTGGACGCGCCACGAGGCCGAGCTGAAGTGCGCAGGTACCGGCCTGCTCGCCGCCGAGGCGTCGCAGGGCGCGAGCGTGCTGGACGCTCGAGCTTGCCGCTCGCGGCGCCGGCTGGCGACCGCCGCCCTCGCCCTCGACGCCGCGCCGCTGGGGCTGAGTCTCTGGCGTTGGCGCCCGCCGCCACGGAGTGCGGCTCAGAAGATGCCGACGGTGATCGTCTGGGTGAACGTCGTGCCTTCGTTGACGGCCGTCAGGACGCAGCTGGGCGCTGTGGTGCTTGCGTAACCGCTTCACCAGGCTGCGAGCTCAGCCGGATCGGCACGTGCGAGGTGGTGTTCGCGTTCAGCGCGAAGCCGCTCGTGCCGACCGTCTTGCCCTTGTAGGTGAGCGTCGCGGTGCCCTTGCACTGGGGCTTCTGCCTGCAGAAGATCGCCACCCGCGTGATCCGCGAGTGGTTGACGCCGTCCTTCTGGGCGCTGATCCGCATCGCGGGCAGCGGAGGCGGCAGCCCCTTGGTGCCGCCACCGCAGATGTGGGTCTCGTCGGGCCCGTCGCGAACTCGACCTGGAGCATCAGTTCGGTGTTCTGCTCGGTGGCAAAGCCTTCCATGGCCGAGCGTTCGCCGCTCGACATGGTGTCGCCGTTGTTCGTGCCACCGCCCTTGATGAAGGAGTTCGTCGAGGATCCCGGCGCCGGGCCGAGCACGCGGTAGGCGACGCCGCTGCGGTAGTACTTTTCGACGAACCCGCCCTCGTCGTTGAAGTCGATGTAGTCGCCCTGCTCCATGCACAGGTTGACCGGGTTGTAGGTGCGTGACCGTCGAGCCGCTGGCGCCGTTCTGCCCGCAGACCGGGACGTCGAACGGCTGTGAGGTGAGGTCCACCTTCGCGCTCCCGTCCGGAAGCGGCGTGATGTCCTGCAGGTGGATCTGCGTCAGCGGCGCCGGGCCGCCGGCGCCGGTTCGGCGCATCCCTCGAGCTTGACCTGGAGGGCCTGGCCTTCGGCTGGGCGCCGCCGGCATGCCGCTGCTCGAGTGCCGTGTTCCAGATCGCCGTGTCGGCGCCGAAGTGGTAGGTGTGGATCGACCCGCCCAGGGGAAGTTCGGGCCCCGGCGGCAGCGAGGTGTCGGTACCGCGGTAGTTGAGGTTTTCGGTGGTGTTGTACGTCGCCGGGCCCGACAGCGGGCTGCCCGATCGTCGTGACCGCGGCGCTCGCGGCGGCCGGCAGACAGCGCCGGCCGCGCCAGCACGGCGGCCATCGTCGGAGACAGCTCTCAGACGGCGCATCGGTCCCTCACACACGCTCTAGCGGCACCGCGGCGGCGCAGCTTGACTGGGACGCCCGATGGCGGACGCACTGCCTAGCGGACGTCGCCGAAGATGCGCTCCAGGCCGAGCACATCGCCGTGACCGGCGGCGTCCTGCGCGAACTGGCGCGTGTCCACGCGCCGGCGGGGGACACGCGTGATGAAGCGCTCGGCGGTCTGGCAGACGACCAGCTCGGCGCCGACGCTGTCGAGGTAGTCGGGGTCCCAGCCGAAGGGAACCCACACGAAATGCACCTCACCGAACACCTGGGCCAAGAACCAGGAGAGCCCGCGGTAGGCGTCGTCGCCGAACGCGTAGGAGTCACCGAACACGACCAGCGTGCGGGGATCGGGTGCATCCGGCCGCCGGAAGACACGCGTCGTGCCGATGTGACCGCCCGCCCCCGACACCGCCGCGTGGTTGTCAAAGACGGTCTCGGCGCGGGAGGTGATCGCGAGGTTCTCCCTGATTTCGAGAACCGGTGGTGAGAAATGCTGGCCGAGATCGCCGGCAACGACGGCCCGGACGCGGTTCGTGATCTCAAGCGAGAGCTCGCGCCCGCACCCCAGGGCGTCCAGCGTCAGCGAAGCGAGCTCGGCGTTGCCCCGCGGGGTCAGGTGAGTGTCGGTCAGCATGTACGTGTCGCCGTCCGCCCGCGCCTGGCGGAGCTGCTCGCTGGGGTACATCAGCGCGAGCGACTCGTCGTCGATCAGGCGCCTGATCGGGCGCCGCTCGGCCGCGGTCAAGGGATCCGGAAACAGGTCGGCGTAGACGGCGAGCTTGTCCGGCACCACCAGGCAGCAGAGGGTGAGCCGGGCAGCCTGCGCGTGGGCACGCCGTTCCCGCACCAGCTCCGCACCACTCGCGCTGCCAGTCGGGTGCCATCGGGACCGCGCCGAGGTAGTTGGCCAGGTTCTCGTTCGTCCCGCCGCACAGGAACAGATGCCCGTCTCGGCCCACCATCGCGACACCGTCGGCTGACACGCTGCCCACCGGCCGGGTGAACCCGTCGACGCTCTCGGACCAGCAGTTGATGAACGGTCCCTGCTGGGCTTCGGCGCGGGCGCGCGAGCGCTCGCTGGCGCGTAGCGCGTACTCCTCGGAGCCGATCACCCCGTCGAGCAGAGCCCGCAGCGAGCCGACCTCCATCCAGATCTCGATGTCACGGGGCGATGCGGGCCGGCCGAGGAACTCCTTGAAGACCGCCTCCACGTCGCCCGCGCGCAGGTCCCCCTGGGCCGTCGCATCGGCGCTCTCGGGAGGCTTCCCTGGCGGCATCCGCCGCAGCGTAGCGGCCCCGAACGCGGCGCTTCAATCGCCGCGGTGTGCCACCGCGATCTGCGGCTGGGGCGCCAGGCTCGGCGAGCGCGACCTCGGGACCGGCGACGACGGCGTACTCGCCCTGCAGCGACCGATCGCGCTCGACGTCTCCGCTGCCGTGGGGGTGGAACACGAAGCCCGCCGCGAAGCCGGCCGAGCGGCACAGGGCCAGCGCCACCTCGGGAAAGATCGGGTGCTGATGGGTGGGATCGACCCAGAACGTCTTCAGCGCGGGCGGACAGTGCGGGTTGACCGTCTCGGCGATCAGGATGCCGTCGGCGATCAGCTTCGCGCGCGCCAGCTCGAGCAGGCGCACCAGCGACTCGTAAGGGAGATGCTCGATGACCTGGGCGCAGAAGACGGCTCCCAGCGATCCGTCGGGGAGCGCGGCCAGGTACTCCAGCCCGTCCTCCTGCACCACCTCGTGATGGCCCTTCTCATGACAGCGGCGCACCATCCCCGCGTCCAGGTCGACGCCGAAGTACGGGATCCCGGCCTCCGCCAGGAGGTCGAGGAACTCGCCCCTCCCGCAACCGATGTCGAGCACGGGCGCGCGCGTCCCGATGATCGGCAGGTACACGCGCTGGCGATCGCGGATGAAGTCCTCCCCGCCGCGGAACGTGTCCTCGAAGGATCGGTAGACGTCCGCCGACTCCCCCGAACCGGCTGAGTAGCCCTCGACCCGACCCAGCCGTGGAAGCTCGACCTCGGAGAACGGGGCGCCGGCCATATAGGGGATCGCATCGCTCTCGGCTCGCAGGCGCCCGACCGCGGCCGCAAGCTCCTCAAGGCGCCGGCCCGCTTCGGGGCCGAGCTCACGCTGAAGGCCGCCCGCGACGTGCTCGAGCTCCACCACCGACCGCGTCAGCGACGCGATCCGCTCCCACAGGGCGCGGCTTTCGCGCAGCCGGCGCAGCTCGACGAGCACCATCGCGTCGCGCTCGGTCGTCTGCACCTCGAGGTTGTGAACGTGCGTCGCCAGCGAAGCCAGCGCCCGTCCCATCTCGACGTCGAGACCGTGCTGATAGGCCGTGAACGGCCGCATCAGGCGCAGCAGCACCCGCCGCGCGAGCTTGCCCACCGGCCCGAGACGCGAGCTCGCGTGCGCGGGCGGGCCGGCCTGCACGAGCTCGCCGACCCGTGACTGCTCGGTGAGCAGGTCCCGGCCGCCAGACAGGCGTGCACCCTCGCGCTCGCGCAGGAGCTCGAGCCGCTGCGCCATGACCCTGCCGGCCGCGACCGCCGAGTGCGTGCGCCGGATGTCGTCCGCCGCGCGCCGCCCACGCTCGCTCGCATCCTGCCGGCGGTCGAACACCTCACGCATCAGTGAGCTCGCGTGCTCGACGTCCGGTTCGGCCCATCGCCCGTCGGCCGGGTATGGCGGCGCGTGCTCACCGATGGGGACGAGCTCGTAGTCGACCAGCAGGCTGTTCTCGCTCGGTCATGAAGTCGAGGTTGCCCGAGTAGCCGGTCGCGATCACCGGCTTGCCGAGGTACATCGCCTCCGCCATCGTCAGGCCGAAGCCCTCGGCTCGGTGAAGTGAGACGTAGCAGTCACACGACGCCAGCGTCAGGTCCTTGCGCTCGGCACTGACGTACTCGTCGATGATGTGAATATCGGGGCGTCCGGCAGCGGCCGCCAGCAGCCTGCCGTGGTCTTCGCGTGCGCTGTCGGCGTTGATCGACTTGACCACCAGGACCGCGCCCTCGTCCGGGCCAAACGCTTTCAAGTAGGCCTCGACGACGGCCAGCGGGTTCTTGCGCTCGAAGACGCTGTGGTGGTCGAAGCTGAAGTGGAACATGAAGCCGTCGGGAAGCTGGAGCTCCGAGCGCGTTGCCGGCGGCAGCGGCGGCAGCTCGACGGGCAGTGTCACCTTCGTGACCGGCACCGAGGAGAACGGGCTGACCGCGCTGATGACGTGGTCGGTCGCTATCCACAGCTCGTCGAGGTGCTCGAAGGCCGAGTGCCAGCGCCGGGGAAACTTCTCCACCTCCCAGAACCACACCCCGATCGAGTAGCGATTCTCGAAAAAGGCCGGGCCCGCCTGTTCGGCGAACTCGCCGAGCGCGTCGGCGTTCATGCAGATCAGGTTCACCGGGTAGCGGGCGTCGGAGTGGTCGAGGTGCGTGTACACATGACCCTGGCGGTTGGGGGGGATCCTGCGACCGTGCACCGGCAGCAGGGGGACGTTGTGGGCGTCGAGCGCGCTCACGATCTGACGCGCGGCCTCGCCGACGCCCAACTCCGAACGGAAGTAGCCGACGACGTTCACGCCCCAGGGCACCGCGGCCGCTTGAAGCTCGACCGCCTCGGGCGCTACCGGCGCATCCACGATCGTGCCTGCGCCGGTGCTCGCGCCTGTGCGTGGTGCCTGTCCATCGGCCACAGAGCCACCGGCCGGGGATTCCAGCGGCGGCAGCGCGCCCAGCGCGGGCTCCTCGAGTACACCGTCCCCGCGCGCCCAGCCGAGCAGCGCCTGATGGTCGCTGCCGGCCACGTCCGGAAAGGCCTGCTGGAGGTCCTCCCGCGTCCCGTACAGGTGCGCGAGCAGCCGGTTCACCCCGGGGGGAGCCGCCGGCGCCGGAGCGCCCAGCCAGGCCATGAAGGAAGCACACCCGTCAGCCCTGAACGGGGAACCGCTCACCTCACCGCGCTCGTGGGCCACCTCGTAGAGACCGCGCAGCGTGGCGTTGAAGCGGACGCCGGACGGGAGCGTGTCGTACGTGTAGGGCCAGGCGCTTGCCTCGCGGTAACCGGATGCCATGAGTTCATTGGCGTACTCAGCGCAGATCTTCGCCAGCGGCAGATGGTCGGCGAGCGCTATGCGGGACTGGTGGCGGCTCAGCTGCCCGGGTTTGTCGGGGTCGAAGCCGCTGAAGTGAAAGAACGCAAGCGGCACGCCCTCGACCTTGTAACCGTCACCGCTCTCCTCGAGCCGGCGGGAGTGAAGGTTCCAGTAGGCGAGGTTGTACTGCGGGTCGCGAACGATCGCGTGGTCTGACACGAGACCGGGCGCGAGGTCGAACCACCGCTGGTCGACGAAGTAGCCACGGTGGGGATCGACGAGGCAGTCGGTGAGCAGGCGCTTACGCCACCAGCCCAGCAGCTCGTGCGTCTCGTCTGAAGCCCCGAGCGAGACGTATCCGAGGTTGTAGACGCCCGCCAGCAGAATGTCGATCTGGTTCGGTCGCTCCCCGTCGTCCGGCAATGGCACGGTGTTGTGTGGAGTGAGCACGACTCCATGGGAGACCGCGAGCCGGTCGAGCGCCTCCAGGGAGGAGAAGACACGGATGTCGGGATCGAGATAGGTGATCGCGGGAGCGCCCTCGCGCAGCAGGTGTGCGAGCAGCCACGGCTTCACCGCTGTGGAGAGCTCGAGCACCGTGTAGCGGAGCGCCATCTCCTCGAACTCCTCGCACCCGATCTCGGCCGGGGTGATTACAGTGAAAGGCTCGGCCTCCGGATCGATGTGACCGTCGAGCTCGTCGATGATCAGTACCGAGCAGCGCCCGGTGGGATGAAACTCGGCGAACGAGCGCGCGAGTGCGCGTGCGTGAGCGATGTAGTTCTTGGCGACGATCGTGCAGATGTCCATCGCGGGCAAAGCTAGCACCGCGGCCCGCGCGTCCGACCGCCTAGCTGCGGTACCAGTCGACCCACTTTCCACACGCCTCGCGCAGCGGCACGACGCGCTCGGGCACCTGCGGCACCGCGATCAGGCTTCCCAGCGTGGCGACGTCCGATTCGGGCGTGAGCCACGCGCCCTGCAGACGGAAGCTGACGGGCACCGCACCGGGGTGCGTGACGAGCACGCGGCCGATCGGCCACCTCGGGCCGGGGCGCTCGAGGTTGGCCGGCAGCGTGGTCGTCTTCGCACCCGCGACCGCCACGCTCACAGGGAGCGGGCTGACGTAGCTGGCCTCGAGCGCCCAGCGGCCCGCCGCGAGCGGCAGCGTCTGCGTGACCGTGCTCCCGGGAGCGAGCACCGGCAAGGGGACTTCCACCGGCGGCGTGCGCACGGCGGCAACCGCGCCCGGGCGCTGGATCGCGCGCTCGGTCGCGCTCGGGCAGACGAGCGTCGCGCCCGCGCTCGGCCCCTCGGCGAGCGTCGAACGGGGCGCGACCGTTCCCACCCGGCGCCAGAGCTCGTAGTCACGGGTCACCCGCGCCAGGCGCATGCCGGCGGGCGCCTGGCTGCCGGCGGCATCCCGGGTCGTGATCACCCAGTCGAAGTCGTTCAGGGTCGCGGCGGAGACCGAGTCGAAGTCCAGCGGCTGTCCGTAGGCGAAGGCCTTCTCGGGGCGCAGCGGGACCTCCGCGGCGGCGCCGTAGTAGGCGGGCGTCACGGGTGATCCCGCCAGCTCCCACTGGATGAAGTCGTCGTTGCCGAGGTACAACGCCGGCCGGCGACCGAGCGAACCCCGGATCGAACGCAGCTCGGCGCGATGGTTGGTGGGGCCGACTTTGCTGAAGCGCAGCGCTTCCCAGCTCGAATCCACTACCCGGACGGCCAGCGCGACGGCGAGGATCGCGAACAGGATGCCCCACGAGGAGCGCCCACCGGAGCCCCGCTGCACGACCGCGAAAGCCGCCACCAGAAGCAGGAGCGGCGACGCGATCACGAGCGCCTTGGCCGCCACATAGGGAGATTGGGCGTGGTTCGCGTAGACCCACACCAGCACCGCGGCCCCGGCGGCCAGCGGCAGCATCCAGCGCCCCCTGCGTATCAGCACGTAGCTCCCGACCACAACCAGCGCCAGGACGAAGGCCGTCCACATGCCGGCCCGAAACGGCGACAGCGGCCCCAGCTCGTAGTTGGGGTTGTTCCAGACCCCGAACATCTCCCATCCCGACAACGGCCCCACGAGGTTCCCGAGGTTGGATTGCCCGATCGTGAAGGTGGCGCCCTTGGAGACGAACTTCTCGATCCGCGGCAGCTGGGGGATGAGCACCACCACCAGCACGCCGAGCCCGATCAGCGCCGGCACGAGCTCGCCCTGGAGCTCGCGCCAGCTGGCCCGCAGGCCCGACAGCCAACCGGTGGCGGCGGCCCGTCCCACGAGCCACAACCCCAGCAGCACGGCGGGCCACACCAGCCCCTGCAGCGAGTAGACCGACACGGCTCCCGCGCACAGGAGCGCGAACGGGATCCACCGCCACCGCCCCAGCGAGGGCTGAAAGCCGGCCAGCACGAGTGCACAGGCGAGCACGAACAGGGCCTCCATCAGCTCCTTGAAGGAGCCCTGGCCGTAGTAGGCCGCGATCAGGAAGGGGATCCCCACGACGGTGGCCACGAGCACCTGCTCCAGCCAGCGGGCGGCTCGCACGGCCGCGATCGCCGTCCAGGCGAGCAGGATCGGCACGGCGGCCGTGAGGCCGGCGAAGGCGAGATCGACGCGGATGCCCATTCCCTGCGCGAGCGAGGCGCTCAGCGCGTGCGCTCCGAGCGGGTAATCCGGCAGCAGCGGGGTCACGTGTGCGACGGCACTCGAGCGGTACGCTTCGGCCAGCAGCAGGTGCGAGCTCATGTCGTTGTCGAACGAGACGCCCAACGTCCCGGCGCGCCCGGAGGCCGCGAACGGAACGAGCACCAGCAGGGCGACCGGCAGCGCCGCCGCGAGCTCGCGCAAAGGGGGCCGCTGGGCGGGCACCCTGATCCACAGGATCACGCCGGCGAGCGTCGCCAGCGCACCCACCACCGCCGTCGTCGCCGAACGTCCCGGCACGTGCAGCGCCGGCACGGCGATCAGGATCGCGACCGCGAGACCGACCGGCGGAGCCAGCCACGACCACTCCCGCGCGCCGCACAGGGCGAGCACGCCTCCTCCGAGGCTGAGGGACGCGAGACAGACCACCGCCGTGCTGAGCAGCAGGGGGAGCAAGGCGCCGGAAGCATATGAGCCCCAAGGACGGCGCGAGCCTGCTTGGATCCGGGCGCATGAGTCTGAGTGAGCTGACGCCGAACAGCCGACCGCAGCTCACCAGGGGCGGCTCGTCGGTCCTCGTGGCCGCCGAGCGCCCCGACCCCGCCCTGCGTGAGTGCCTGCTCTCGCTGCTCGCCACGACCGCGGCCGAGGTGCCGGTCGTGGTCGCGCTGGCCGATCGCGGTCTCGAGGCTGGGCTGCGGGAACTGCACGCAGGGCTGAATGCACCGGCGCGGGAGCTGCACTGGTGCTCGACGCCGGCGCCCGATCCCAGCGAGCCGACGGCCGAGCCTCTGACGAGCGCCACGAACGCCGCCCTGCAGATGCTCGCCCCCGCCGACGTGGTCCTCCTGACGGCGCCCGCACGGCTGCCGAAGGGCTGGCTGGAGCGGATGGCGAGCGCCGCCTACGAGGACACGAACACGGCCAGCGCGAGCGCCCTGACGGCGGCCGGCGGGCAGCTCGGGCTGGGCGCGGGCGAATCGGACGTCGATCTCGACCAGCTCGCCGAACGCGTCGCGGCCAGCAGCCTGCGCCTGCGCCCGCGGCTCGGGGTCGCGGTCGGACCCTGCGTGTACCTGCGGCGCGACGCGCTCGAGCTCGTCGGCCCACTGGACGAGAGCCTCGAATTGGGCTGGGCGCTCGAGGTCGACTTCGCCCAGCGCTGCCTGCTCGCCGGCCTCTGTCACGTGGCGGCTGACGACCTCGTGGTCGCGCCGCTCACAGCTGAAAGCCCGACCGAGCGCTCGCTGCCGCCCGCGCTGCTGAGCGGACGCTACCCCTACCTGTCCCAGCCACAGCCGGCCGCCGCCTCGGAGGTCCTGCCCCGCGCTTTGCATGCGGCGAGCCGGCCTACGGAGATGCTGTGGGTGACGCTCGACGCACGCGCGCTCAGCGGCACGTTGACGGGAACCCAGCGCCACATCTTCGAGCTGATCACGGCACTGGCGGCCACGGAGGCGGTACGGCTGCGACTCCTCGTCAGCTCCCGCGAGGGCCACTCGAGCCTGGACGGGCTGGCCTCGCTCGAGCACGTCGAACTGCTGCCGATCGAGTCGCTCGACGAGGACACGCCCCGGAGCCCCGTGTTCCACCGGCCACAGCAGGTCTTCGGGCCGCCGGACATGCGCCTCGCGCTGCGGCTGGGAGAGCGGATCTTGCTCAACCAGCTGGACCTGATCGCGTATCGCAACCCCGGCTATCACCGTGACGCCACGGCCTGGCACAGCCACCGCAGGGTGACGCGACAGGCGCTCGGCGCGGCCGACCGCGTGATCGTGTTCTCCGCCCATACCCGCGGCGAGTCCTGCTCTCGGACGAGCTGGCCGAGGATGAGCGCATCCGCGTGATCCCTCCCGGCCTCGACCACCCGGTCAGCGGCGAGCGGCGGCGCCCGAGCGCGCTCGACACGGGCAGGCTGGCCGGTCCCGACGAGGATGCCGAGTCGGACTTCCTGCTCTGCCTGGGGACGGACTTCCAGCACAAGAACCGCCTGTTCGCGCTGCGCCTGCTTGCCGACCTGCGCGAGCGCCATGGCTGGGGCGGGCGGCTCGTGCTGGCGGGCACGCACGTCCCCCACGGCTCCTCGCGCGGGCTCGAGGAGGCCTACCTCGCCGGCCATCCGGACCTCGGGTCCGCCGTCGCGGTGCTCGGCGCGGTGGACGAGGCAGAAAAGGCCTGGCTGATCGACAACGCGCAACTGGTCCTGTACCCCTCGACATACGAGGGCTTCGGGCTGGTGCCCTTCGAGGCCGCGCTGGCGGGTGTGCCGTGCGTCTTCGCAGCCCAGTCCTCGCTCGCCGAGGTGCTGCCCGCCGAGCTCGCGGACGTGGTGCGCTGGAGCGTCGAGGCCACGGCCGATCGCACCTACGAGCTGCTGATTGACGAGGGTGCGCGCACGCGCCAGGTGGAGCGCATCGCTGCGCAGGCGCGACGCCTGACGTGGGAGTCGGCCGCCGAGGCGACGATCGCGGCCTACGGCGAAGCGCTCATCTCACCCGTCCGCGAGAGCGCCGCCCTGAGCCGCGACGAGCTCGATCGCGAGCACGAGTGCGGAGCCGCTTGGCAAGTCACGATGCGCTCGTCGCGTTGTTGGCAAAGGAACGCGACCACGCCAAAACGATGTACGAGGAGTGCAATCCCGAGGTCGGATTCGGCCTCGCCCTGATCCGCCCAACGGGGCCCTGCCCCAGGACCTCCAGCGGGCTCTGCTGGCGTTGAGCGCGCGGCCTAAGATCAGCCGGCCGATATTCGGCGCCGCGGCGGCCCTATTCAGGACCGCGAGGGGCTTGACCCGGGGAGCCGGTCGTGGCCCGCGCGGGCATCGCTAAGGGCCTATACCCACCGTAACCTGAGCGCCGAGGCTCCGGCCCGGACGGTCGAAGTGGCGTCCCCGGTGCGTTGCTAGCTTTTACGCCTGCATGGGGCACACACCTGACTTCGACGGCCGCCGCTTTGGCTTCCGAAGTTGCGGGAATGATGTGCGGATCTACGAATGGGTGCGTGTGCTCGATCCGGAGCGGATCGACGTCGGCTCCCACGTGATCATCGACGACTTCGTCTTCCTGGACGGCGGAGCCTCGCTCTCCATCGGTTCGCACGTCCACATCGCGAGCTACGGATGCATCGTTGGGGGCGGCACCGTAGTGCTGGAGGACTTCGTCGGCCTCGCGACGGGAACGCGCCTGGTCAGCGGAAGCGATGTGATGGATGGCTCAGGGATGACCGGACCGACGATCCCGGACCGCTGGCGCGCGGTCGAGCGCGGCACAATCCACATAGGCAGGCACGCCGTGATCGGAGCTAACGCCGTCGTACACCCGAACGTCCGCATCGGCGAAGGCACGATCGTGGGATCGCAGTCGCTGGTCACACGAGACCTCCCCCCGTGGTCGATCTGTGTGGGCGTGCCGGCTCGCGTCGTCCGCCCGCGCGCCAGCGAGACGATCACCGCGTACGAGCGAGCACTGCTCGCCCTCGAGGCGGCTGCGCACTGATCAAACGTGGCAGCGTCGAACGTGACCTCGCTAGGTTGCGCGCGAGAACTGGATGAACCACGCAGAATTCATCGCGCAATACCGCGTCCCCGTCGCGATCCCGGGCGCGCCCCGTCCGACGCTCGAATGGTCGAGGCGCGGCGAAGGGCGGGTCCGCTCGCTTGCGGGCAGGCCCGGCGCACGGTGCGCGGCCGCCGCCTCGCTTATGTCGACAGCCACTTCCCGTGGCGCCGCAGCGGCTTCCGCTACGCGGACGCCCTCGCGCTCCATGAGGCACGCCCGGACACGGTCTTCTTCTCGATGTACGAGATGCGCGATCCGTTCCCGGCGCCCGTCCTGCCGCTCGCACAGTTTCCGCGGCTCGCGCCAACCCTCGGGGTCACCGATGTCTACGGCGTGTTCCTTGGCTTCATGGCCGGGATCCTCGGACTCCACCGCGACGATAGCCGCGGACCGGCGGCAATCGAGGGCCTCGACCTCTCCGGCGTGATCCGGCGAGAGAACATGCGCACGCACGCTGGCCTATATCCGGGAGGAGGTTTCGTCCTCACGGAGGCCGGGCTCGGCCGACGCTCGGCGGCTAACGGAAGCGGCCGACACAGTGTTCTCGTGGACCGCCGTGATCCTTGACCACGTGCCGGGGGTGAAGCCGATCGCGCCGGCGCTGGTTGATACGGCGTTCTACAAACTAGTGCCGCGAGATTTCACGGCGCGGCCGCTGGATCTGCTCTTCGCCGCAGATGCCGAGCCCCGCAAGGGCCTCGACGTCGCCCTCGCGGCGGTCGCGACGATGGCGGACGCGCCGGTGCATCTCCATGTCGTCGGCCCACACGATCCGGCTCGGTCCTCGCTCCCCGCGGACCGGACGACGTATCACGGCTGGCTCGAGCCCGAAGAGTGGCGCGCGCTCCACGACCGATGCCACGTCTTCCTTTCACCGGTGGGCGCCGAGCGCCCGGACGACCCGACCAGCGGCTGCGGCGTCACCGACGGGTTCCCGACCGCCGCGGCGGCGGAGGCGGTC